>CAVYGE010000007.1:0-35364 GCA_963767985.1 uncultured Chloroflexia bacterium | reverse complement strand
AGTCGAGGGTGGCGCGCGCCACCTCGCCGTAGCGCTCGTTCGCGGTGGCGCGGTAGCCCTCGAGGTACGCGTGCGCCAGCAGGGCGTTGTCGTACAGCATCTTCTCGAAGTGCGGCGCCAGCCAGCGGGCATCGGTGCTGTAGCGAGCGAACCCCCCGCCGACCTGGTCGTTGATGCCACCGTCCGCCATGGCATCCAGGGTCCGGGTCACGATCCGCAGGAGCTCGCCGTCGCCGGTGCGTCGCCAGGCGCGCAGCAGGAACTCGAGCGTCATCGGGGCCGGGAACTTCGGCGCAGCGCCGAACCCGGCATGCACCTCGTCGAACGTGGCGGCGATGCTCCTCGCGGCGGCATCGAGCTGCCGCCGCTCGGGGTCACGGTCCCCGCCCGCGATGGCGAGCTGCGCCTGGAGGTGGCTCGCCAGCATCCCCGCCTGCTGCTCGACCTCCGAGCGGCGTGTGGCGTACGCATCGGCCACGGCGGCGAGCACCTTCGGGAAGCCAGCCATTCCGTGTCGGTCCTCGGGGGGAAAGTAGGTGCCGCCGAAGAACGGACGCAGGTCCGGGGTGAGAAAGACGCTCATCGGCCACCCGCCCGATCCGGTCATGGCCTGGACGGCCGCCATGTAGACGTCGTCGAGGTCGGGCCGCTCCTCACGGTCGACCTTGATGCTCACGAAGTGCTCGTTCATGAGCGCGGCGATCTCCGCATTCTCGAAGCTCTCGCGTTCCATGACGTGGCACCAGTGGCACGCCGAATAGCCAATGGACAGGAAGATCGGCTTCCCTTCGACGCGGGCCTTCTCCAGCGCCTCAGGGCCCCAGGGGTGCCAGTCGACCGGGTTGTGGGCATGCTGGAGCAGGTACGGGCTCGTTTGGTCCGCGAGACGGTTCGCCATCTGGTCCAGTCTCGCACGGAACCCGCCGTTGCCCACGGCCCGGCATGCGAACCCAACAAGGCGCCCCTATTGCCTTCACAACCCGTCGGACGGAGACTCCGGCAATGAGCGGTAGCCGCAGGCCGGAGACACAGTTCGCTTGGAATGGCGACGACGCGATCGCGTTCCAGGTTCTGGGCACCGGCGACGAGGACCTTCTATACGTTCAGGGGTTCGCCTCAAACGTCGAGTTGAACTGGGATCACGCGAGCATGCGGGCCTTCCTCGAGGGGCTCGCCCGATCGCGGCGCCTCATCGTCACCGACGTTCGGGGGATGGGCTGCTCCGAGCGAGCGTCTCCCCGCGAAGTCTGGCCGCTGGAGCTCCTGGTGGACGACGTCGGCAGGGTCATGGACGCGGTCGGATCAGAACGCGCCATCATCATGGCGACGCAGGAATGCGCATTCGCGGCATGCATGTTCGCCGCCGCACACCCGCAGCGGGTCAGTGCCCTCATCCTCTATGAAGCGGCGGCGAACTGGTTCTGGTCGCCGGACACGCCATGGGAGTGGACGGCCGCACAGTGGCGCGAGATGGCCAGTTCCATTCAGGCATGGTCCCGAGCCGAAGCGGCAGAGAACATTCGCCGGGAGGCCCCGAGCATGGTAGGGGACGCTGCGTATCTCGACTGGTGGTACCGCTATGTGCTGCTCAGTGCGGCGCCTGGGTACTGGGCGGCGTCGGCCGACGTCTATATGGAGACCGACATCCGGCCCCTGCTCACCGCGATTCAGGTTCCGCTCCTCGTGCTCAGCCGCCCCCAGCATCCAGATGGCTCATGGCCGGCGTCCTCGGCTCACATGGCGAGCCTGGTGCCGGGTTCGCGCCTGGTTTCTCTGCCAGGGCCCGATGCTCGGATCTGGCTCGGCGAACAGGCGGCGACACTCGCTGCAATCGATGACTTCCTTGCCACCGCGTCTGCCGAACTTGATGACTTCGATCGCGTGGTCATGACGATTCTCGTGACCGACATGGTTGACTCTACGGAGACTGCGGCAACGCTCGGCGATCGAGCTTGGCGCCACCTCGTTGAACGCCACCACGCGACAGTGCGCACGTTGCTGAAGCGATACCGCGGCACGGAGATCGACACAGCGGGTGACGGTTTCCTGGCGGCATTCGATGGACCGGCTCGGGCAATTCGATGTGCGCAGTCGATCCTCACGTCGGTCGCCGGCCAGGGGGTGACAGTTCGGGCCGGCCTCCACACCGGGGAGTGCGACATCATCGACGCGAAGATCGGCGGCATCGCCGTCAACATCGGTGCTCGCGTCGCCGGCGCGGCGGGCCCCGGCGAGGTACTGGTGTCGCAGACCGTCCGCGACCTCGTCGCTGGCTCCGGTCTTGCCTTTGAGGACCGTGGACCTCATCGGCTGAAGGGTCTCACCGACGAATGGCGGCTCTTTCGGGTCCTTCCGCTCTCCATACCAGACCCACTTGCGCTTGAGAACCCGTAGGCAGCCGACGTGCGGCGGGACGGCCCGCATGGCGGCCTCGCGCGCGGCTGATGGGCTCTGCTAGTCCTACACGCGATCCGGCGGCTCGTATCGCCCACCTGGCGGAAGTCTGACCCGACCATGCGGTCGGCATGCCTCCACCGTCCCACGGTGGGTCGGCGAGGTCGGCCCCGGCCGCCCGCTACCATGGTCGGACACAGGAGGAGTACACCGATGGACCAGCTCGTGAAGATGGTGAGCGACCGCGCCGGTATCGATGAAGGCTCGGCCAGGACCGCCGTGGATACCGTGCTCGGCTTCCTCAAGGACAAGCTGCCCGATCCCATCGCGGGTCAGCTGGACAAGGCCGCCAAGGGTGAGAACGTCGACGCCGGGTCGGCGCTCGGGGGCATGTTCGGAGGCTGACTATCCCCGCTCGACGCCGAACTGCTCGGCGGAGAGCTTCGCGTACAGCCCCTCCTGGCGGATGAGCTCCGCGTGGGTACCGCGCTCGACGATCCGGCCGCGCGACATGACCAGGATCTGGTCGGCGCGCAGGATCGTCGACAGGCGGTGTGCGATGGCGATCGTGGTGCGGCCCTCCATCAGGCGCTGGAGGGCCGATTGGATGAGCCGCTCGCTCACCGTGTCGAGCGCCGAGGTCGCCTCATCCAGAATGAGGATGCGCGGGTCCTTGAGCAGCACGCGCGCGATTGCCACACGCTGCTTCTCGCCGCCTGACAGCTTGTAACCGCGCTCCCCGACCACCGTCTCGTAGCCATCGGGCAGCTCCCCGATCCGATCGTGGATGGCCGCCGCCCGCGCTGCGGCCTCGATCTGATCCTGCGTCGCATCCGGCCGCGCGTACTGGAGGTTGGCGAGCACCGTGTCGTGAAGGAGGTACGTCTCCTGCGTCACGAAGCCGATGACCTGGCCCAACGCGCTCATCTTCACGCCACGAACATCGACGCCATCGATGCTCACCGAGCCGGCATCCACGTCGTAGAGGCGAGGGATCAGGTAGGTGGACGTCGTCTTGCCGCTGCCCGACGGACCGACCAGGGCCACCAGCTGACCCGGCTCGGCAGTGAAGCTGATGTCGGTCAGGGCGAAGGGCTGCACCGTCGTGGGCACCGCCCGGCCCTCCGCCTCGGCTGCGGCCGTCTCGGTGGCGGCCTCGACCTGCGCCGCGGCGACCGGGTAGCGGAAGGAGACGCGGTCGAAGCGGACCTGGCCGCGCACGCCGGTCGGCGTCATGTCGACCGCATCGGGCGCATCCGTGATCTCGGCATCCATCTCGAGGTACTCGAAGATGCGATCGAACAGCGCGAGCGCGCCCTGGATCTCGACCTGGACGTTCAACAGCTGGCCCATCGGGAAGAAGAGCCGGCTCTGGAGCGTCGTGAAGGCCACGATCGTGCCGATGCTCACGGTCTGGTCGCCGCCGACGATCAGAATCCCAGCCAGCAGGTACACGAACGCCGGCATGATGCTGAAGAAGGTGCCGATGAGCGCGAAGAACCACCGTCCGATCATCTGGCCGCGAACCTGGAGGTCTCCCAGGCGCACCGACTCCGTCCGGAAGCGCTCGATGCTCGCCTCCTGCTGCCCGAACGTCTTCGACAGCAGGATCCCCGAGACCGACAGCGACTCCTCGGTGATGGCGGTCATCTCTGCCATCGATCGCTGGGTCAGCGTGCTGACCTCGCGCCGCACCTTTCCGACGCGGTACGTGATGTAGGCAAAGAACGGCAGGAGGCCGAGGCTCAACAGCGTCAGCCGCCAATCGAGGATCCACATGGCGATCACCGTGGTGGCCACGGTGGCGAAGTTCGAGAGAAGCGACGACGCCGTGTCGGTCACCACCGACTGCACGCCGCCAACGTCGTTGGTGATCCGGCTCTGGATCTCCCCGGTCCGCGTCTCGGTGAAGAAGCGCAACGGCATCCACTGCAGGTGCCGGTACAGGGCCAGCCGCAGGTCGTTCATGACCCGTTGGCCGACGACGTTCGACAGGTAGGCCTGCCATACCCCGATGGCGCTGGTCACGATCGGCAGCACGATCATGAGCCCCGCCTGAAGGTAGAGAAGGCCGAGATCCTGGGCCCCGCCGGGAAGCAGGTTGTCGATGATGAGCTTGAGGAGGATCGGGTTGACGACCCCGATGCTGACCGACACGAGAATCAGGACCGCGATCAGTCCCAGGCGCATCCGGTACGGCGCGAAGAAGCCACCGATCAGGCGCAGGGTCTTGCGACCGGTGCCGGGACGACGGCTGAGGTCCGGATCCGAGCCCCCGAAGGCGCCGGCCCAGCCGCCGCGGGCTCCTCCTCCGCGCCGCGTCATTCGAGGACGATCGAGGCGAACGCCTGCGCCAGGCCGATGCCCTGCGGCTCGCCGATGAGCCGCGCCCGCTCGCGCATGCGCTCACCCACGGTCTCGGGATCGACCTGGCTGACGTGGGCCAGGATCGCGCGGATTCCGATCTCGAAGGTGTCTGCGATGTCGATCCACAGGTTCGGCTCCTCGACCCCGGTGAGCAGCACCTGGCGCACTTTCCATGGCTCCAGCTTCTCGTCGCGCCACAGCTCCGGGAAGTTGAGGTGGTCGCGAGCCGCGGGGTAGACCGCCGCCAGGGTGGCCTCACCGGTCGCCAGGTGGTCCGGGTGGCCGATGTACGGGTTGAAGTCGAGCCTGCGCTGCGGATTCTGGGTGATGACGAGGTCGGGTCGGAAACGGCGAATCTGGCGCACGATGTCACGCCGCAGGTCGAGGGACGGCACGAGATAGCCATCCGGGTAGCCGAGATGCACGATCTCCCCGACCCCCAGGATGTCGGCCGCGGCGCGCTGCTCGGCGACCCTGGTCGCCGACAGCTGATCGGGCTTCATCGCGGAGTCCTCGGTTCCCTTGCTGCCGTCGGTGGTCACGACGTAGTCAACGCTGATCCCTCGGGCCGTCAGCGTCGCGATCGTGGCTGCGGCCCCGAACTCGGCGTCGTCGGGATGGCTGACGATCACGAGCACACGCTCGAGTGGGGTGATCAGCTCATGCCGATCGGGGGGAGTCATGGCCTCATGCTACCCCGATTCGCGCGCATATCGGATTGACCGACTCCCGCTGCCGCACCATACTACCTACCAGTATGACAAACCCGGCTCCCGACCACTTTCGCCACAGCTACACCAAGGACAAGCGAGCGCTCGTCACCCGTCTGCGACGCATCGAGGGGCAGGCGCGGGGCATCCAGCGCCTGGTCGATGAGGAGGCGTATTGCCTCGACATCCTGCAACAGGTGGAGGCCATGACCGCGGCCGCCGACCAGGTGGCGCTCCTCCTGCTCGAGGACCACATCGATGGCTGCCTGACCCACGCCGTCGAGTCGGGGCAGGGCCAGCCGTATGTCGACGAGGTGATGTCCGTGGTGCGTCGCACCATGGGCCGGCGCGGGCCGCGCAGAGCCGACTCGGCCAGCTGAGGCGGTCCGACGCCGAAGAAGGGAGTGCCGCAGGGGGGAACCACGGCACTCCCGGTGCCGAGTCTAGCCATCGCTCACCCGGCGAACAAGCCCGTGCTCACTCTCCGAACATGGTGAGCTGGTCGCCGCCGCGCTCGATGAGCGGATCGAGGCCGAGGACCGGCTCCAGCCACTCCATGCGGGCTCCCTGGCGGTCGATCAGGGTCTGCAGATGCTGCCATTTCAGGATGTGCCAGTTCTGCCGCTCGAGCTCGTCGCGCAACCACGGCGAGCGCTGGATCTTCAGGCGCAGGAGCTCCGCCCGTTCGGCGGGAATGACGAGAAAGCGTGCCTGGTCGCCGCTGACCGGGATGTCGCGCCCCCGACGCAGGACAGGTTCCCCGACCATCGCGGTCCAGTCGACCTCGAACAGGAACGCCAGCTTGCCTCGCACGTACCACAGGGCGTCGACCTGTCCGAGAACCTCAGCGGGAGCGCGCACCACGAGCGGCAGGTAGACGCGGCGCTCGTCGTCGGCGAGCCGATCCACCAGCGGGCGGCCGTCGACCTCCCGGGTGTGCTCTCGCGGCGCGATCCAGACGCGAAGACCAAGGCGATGACCGTAGTCGATCAGCCCTGCCAGCACCCGCGCATGGTCCCCGGTCCGCCGCGTCAGGTCGTCTTCAGTGCCGAGTGATCCACGCTCCCCCGGCCCGGCATACGCGCTCAGGCAGGCCCGGACCAGCTCCTCGTCCGGCGCCTCCAGCCCGGGGAAGAGCCGGTAGACCCGATCGAAGAATCCGTCCTCGTCGATGCGGCCGGCGGTCGAGAGAATCGACCACGTGGCTCGCTCGACGCGGTCGGCGAGCGGGCGCTCGGCGAGCTCGGGCTCGCGGAGCCACCATTGCGGCTGCGTCTCGTCGCCTGTACGGACCAGCGTGGGATGGTCATCGCGCCACAGCTCCTCGCGGACGAGCGTCGCGACCATCTGCGGGCCACCCGACTCGAGCCGATCGGGGGCGTCCGAGTTCGCGTCGTTGCGAGCGCTGACGAGGCGCTCGAGAATCCCCGACGCACCGAGCTCCTCGACCACGGCTGCCACGACCCGCATCAGGCCGGCAGGTTCGCCTCGACTCTTGAGCAGCCGCGTGATCGCACGATCGATGGCCGAGGCCAGGTCCGGGTAGGTCAGGTGGCCCGATTTCGCGCCCAGGCGGAGCGGACCGCCGGCCGCGACGGCGTTTCGAAGTCGATCCTCCGCGGATCGACGACGGAAGTGGACGGCGATCGCGTCCCCGGACCGCTGGGACTCGCGGTGAATGACCCGGACGAGGTCGAGGCCGGCGGCCACGCCGGCCAGGGCCACCGACAGGAGGCGCTCTGGCTCGGCCTCCTCGAGCAGCAGGACGCACCAGCCGCCGGGCTTGAGGGCCGCCGCTGCAGAGACGAGCCCATGGCGCAGGGTCGTGGCCTCGGCGCCCTCGGGGTGTCCCCCGCCTCCGAAGATCGGCTCGAGCCGCAGGGTCTCGGCGGCCTCGCGGCCCAGGGCGACGGCCGTGGACAGGTACTCCAATGCGAGCTCATCCAGGGAGGGGCTGGGACCGGGCGCCGAGAGCACGAGGTCGACCCCGTCGGCGGGGAGGTACTGCCCGACCACCGCGGCCCGGGCCCGAAGCCACAGCACGTTCGCCGCGGTCACGCCGCCCAGCTCACCGAAGTCCGCCGCGAAGCGAGCGTCGTGGCGGTCGGTCCGCGGGCCGATAACGTCGCGCACCTGGCGGTACGCCTCCTCGAACGCCTGCCACACGTTGATCTCACGCTGGTGCCGGCTGGCGGGCTGCCGGACGTGGCCCCCCACGATGCGGAGCGAGGCGACGCGCCCCGGATAGCCGTTGAGGCGACTGGCAGGAAGCAGGCAGGAGGCGAGGGCGAGCTTCATGACCGCGGCCCCGGGGGAATCCCGCAGCTCGGAGTCGATCTTCGCCAGGATGGCGTGGATCGCATACAGGTTGCGAGGCGTGAACAGCTGGAGAAGCTCGTCGACGAGGTCCTCGCGCCCGTCGAGGACCGGAAAGCGGGCGTGGAGCTCCTGGTAGGCCGGGCTGTGCCGGACGCCATCGGCGGCCGCGACGCGCAACGGATCCGGGCGGACGGTGGATGCGAAGCGGGGACGCTCCTCGAGCGACGTCGGCGGGTCCACGGGGAGCGGCACGGCAGGCGGGCCCCCGCCCTCGCCGATCTCGAGCTCACCTTCTTCCACCCCCAGGTTGGCGACCGGCCCATCCTCGGGCGGGTCGTCCGCCACGCTCTCACCGTTCGGTGCGTCGATCCCGAGCTTCGCGAGATCGACGTCGTCGATCGGACCTGAGCGCTCCTCGGGGCCGCCGCGGCTCAGGTCGCATGCTGCACAGCGGTACAGCTTGCGTCCGGGCAACTCGCCGTCGCGCGGCCAGATGAACTGGTCGGCGACGACGGGGCTGCGGCAGGCGCTGCAGCGCGTGGCGTACAGCTCCTCGATGTGCTGCCTGAGCGGCACGTCGACGCGCCGCGATGTGGCCAGCTGGGCGAACGCGGCGTCAAGGGCTGCGGTGTCGGGCGCTGTGAGCTGTGCGATCGCTCCGAGCTGGGCCAGCGGACTGGCATCGGCGGCCACGACCCGCATGCCGGCCGCAATCGCGCGGCGCGCCGTCCATCCCGAGCCGCTCCATGGGTCGAGGACCGTGTCGCCGGGCTGCGCAAACGCCGCGAGCACGGCGTCGAGCTGGTTGTCTGCGGGCGGGGCAGGCGAGCGATCGAAGATCGACAGCCCGGGGAGGCGTCGCGGCAGGATGACGTGGTCGAGTCCTGTCCGCTCCGCCTCGCTCATCCTATGGCTCTTCTGCCAGCTCCTCTTCGTCCTCGGGCTCGCCGGAGTACTCGGGGAGGCTCGTGTCGAGCTCCTCGACCTCTTCGGCGTCCTCGTCGGTCTCCTCGACCTCTTCATCGTCATCGTACCGAAGAGCGGAGCCCTTGATGTACGGTCTGACGCTCGTTGCGGCCTGGCCCTGGGTCGGGAACGACACCTTCCCGAAGTTGTTCGGGTGCGTGAACACCTCTCGGATCATGATCATGACCTCACCACCGCCCTCGTGGATGGTGGTGATGGCCGCGTCGTAGCGATTTCCCGCGGCGATCAGCTTGTTCAGCCGCGCCGCGATGCGCGGCTCGACGCTGCCGATGTCGGTCGAGCCGACGCTCGCCACGAGCTCCTCGCCGCGCGTCTTCAGAGAGATCGCGTCGCCGGCCGAGAGCGGAGCCAGGACGCGCGGCGCCGCCAGGTTGATCAGGCGGGCACGTCCCGTCTTGCCCATCTCCTCGATGAACAGAGTCACCGGGGCCTTCTCCGGGCGGCCCTTGCCGTTCGTCGCGGGCTTCTTGGCGGCCATGAGGACGCGAAGCCGTTCGATGTTCCGTTGCGCAATGCGGTTCGTCGCGTCACGCTCCAGGGCCTGTTGGTAGGCCTCGAGCGCCTCGGCGTGCTTGCCGAGCTCGGCCAGCGCCTTGCCCAGCCGGTTGCAGGCGTCGATATCCGGTCCGAGCTCGAGGAGCTGGCGGTTCGCCGTGACCGCCGCCTCCCATTCGCCGCGCGTCGCGTGCGCGATCGCGGCATCGGCCAGCTGTCTGCGTTGTCGGGTCGTCGCGTCAGCTTCTCCAAGCGCCATGAGCGTTGTGAGCATCTCCGAATCGTGAAGTCTGCGGCCGAGGCCGGCCGAAAGCGCCCTCTTGTACCACCGGCCCCGGAGGGTGTCAACGCGGGGCCCCGCGGCCGCCGTTCAGGGCCGATGCATGAACAGTGCAACCACCACGCCGAGGACGAGCAGGGCGCCGTACTCGATCGCCACGCTGCGTCCCGACGCCGGCCCTCGCAGGGCGTCGACGGCCCCAGACCAGGTGTAGAAGGCAAGGGCAATGAGCGCCGCCACGATACTGATCGGGAGGTCGAGCAGCACCGTCGCGACACCCACCTGGACCACCACCAGGACGTGGAGCAGCGCCTGTCCGACGCCCTGGACGCCCATCGTCTCGCGCGCGTCAGCGGCCCGCAGTGCCAGCGGCAGGGCGACCACCGCGACGAGCAGGATCGGCGTCGGCCAGCTCTGGACCCCGAACAGCACGAGAACGCCTGCCGCGGCCCCGAACAGGATCCCGGTCAGCAGGACCGACCCGATCGTGTGGCCGCCGGCGCCACGTTCGAGGCGCAGCTCCAGGTACGTGACCGACCACAGGAGGACGGCCAGGATCGGAACGAGAAGGAGGCTCAGCCCACCGGGGATCAGGCGGCCGAAGAGCGTCGCGGCGATCCCGGCGGTGGCGGGAATCGCGTAGCGGGCGAGGCCCAGGTCGGGCCGCGCCGGCCCGATGACCCGCACCGCCACCACCCCGCCCAGCACCAGCTGGCCCGCGATGGCGACGGCCAGCCACACCGGCTCGACGAACCAGCCGGCCGCCGCCACCAGGGCCTGGGCCATCGCCAGCAGCGCGGCTGCCGGTCGGTCCACCCGGCGCAGGATCGCCAGACGTCGCCGATCGCCGAACACGCGGGCGATCATCGAAGCGCCTCGATGAGGTCGTCCGCACCCGACGTTGCCAGCACCTGATCGGCGCGAAGCCACGCGCGGCGTGCGAGGTCGACGGCGTACGCCTGCTGCCCCAGCTCCTCCGTCCGGTGCGCATCGGACGCGACGGTCAGGCGCGCTCCCGCGCGGCCGGCGGCGCGGGCCAGCGAGTCGTCGAGGTCCAGCCGCGGGCTGCCGTTGATCTCGAGTGCCGTTCGGTGGCGCGCCGCGGCTTCGAAGACACGAGGCCAGTCGAGCGGAAGCGGATCACGCCGATTCACGATGCGACCCGACGGGTGCGCCAGGACGTCGACGTGCGGGCTCTCGATGGCGGCCAGCGCCCGCGCGGTGAGCTGCTCGCTCGACTGCCCGCGACCGGTATGGATGCTCGCGATCACCACGTCGAATCGGGCGAGCAGCTCGTCGGGGTAGTCCAGGGTCGCATCGGCGCGAATCTCGAGCTCGGTGCCATGCAGGATCCGGAACGGCCCGAGCTCGGCGTTGAGCCGGGCGATCTCGGTCGCCTGCTCCTCCACGCGATCGGGCGACAGCCCGCGGGCCACGCCCAGCGAGGGCGAGTGGTCGGTGAGCACCATGTAGTCGTGGCCGCGGTCCCGGGCCGCGCGAGCCATCGCCTCGATGGTGTCGACGCCATCGGTCCAGTCCGAGTGGGTGTGCGTGTCGCCGCGCACGTCGGCATGGGTGATCAGGTCGGGCAGCGCATCGGCCAGGGCGGCCTCGATCTCGCCGTCTCCACCGCGGATCTCGGGCGGGATCCATGGCATGCCCAGGCGCTCGTAGACATCGGCCTCCTCGTCGTCGAGCAGCAGCTCGCCGGTCTCGATGACCTTCCAGCCCTTCTCCGACAACGACCAGCCTCGGTCCAGGGCCATGCCACGCAGGGCGATGTTGTGGTCCTTGCTGCCGGTGAAGTGCACGAGGTGCGTTCCCCAGGCCCCGGGCTCGCACACCATGAGGTCAACGCGCGGCCCGTCGGCCAGCAGAATGCTCGACTTGTCGGTGCCGGCTGCAACGACCTTGTCCACCTCGCGCAACCCGTCGAGTGCCGCGATCACCGCCCCCGGGTCGTCCACGGCGGCGAGGAGGTCGAGGTCGCCGATCGTCGGCCGGCGTCGGCGGAGCGAACCGGCGACCTCGATGCGCCGCACGCCTCGAGTCTCCCGTAGCCGCTCGAGCAGTCCCGCCACCAGGTCATCGGCGTCGTGGATCAGCATGCGCGTCGACCGTTGGTCGAGCCGCGTGATCCCGTCGAGGATGTTCTTCTCGGTGCGCTCGGACAGACCCTTGACGTGGCGCAGGCGTCCCTCTTCGGCCGCGGCGCGCAGCGCTTCGACCGAGTGGATGCCAAGCTCGGTGCTGACCAGCCGCACGGTCTTCGGGCCGACGCCCGGAATGCGCAGGATCTCCAGCACGCCGTCCGGCACCTGGGCGCGGAGGCGCTCGTGGTACTCGAGACGTCCGCTCGCGGACAGCTCCGCGAGCTTCGCCGTCAGGGCCTCACCCGCACCGGGCAGCTTCGGCGGCTGACCCCGCCGGAAGAGCGACGCCACATCGTCCGGATAGCGTTCGACCGCGTCCGCCACGCGGCGGTAGGCGACGGCCTTGTACACGACCTCGCCAAGGATCTCGAGCATGTCGCCGATCTCGTTGAAGATCCGGGCCAGCTCCGCATTGCTGATGATGGCGTCGTCGCTGCGCGACACGCTCCGGGGTCGAGGCATCGCGGGCCATTCTAGGGCCGTGCACCCGGTGGGTCAGTTCGGCACCGGTCCCCGGGCCCCGCCGAGGCGGTCGTCAGGCGCCGATGGGGTGCCAGACGGTCTTGATCTCCACGTATTCGCCGATGAGGTACGGCGACTGCGCTCCGTCGGCCAGCCAGTCGTAGCGGTCGAGCCCGCTGACCGGCGGCGGCACGAAGCGCTTCACGTTCTCGACCGCCACCTCCTGGAGTGTCGCTGCCTCCTCCGAGACGGCACCGAATGCATCCAGGGCGTTGACGTCCATGTGGCCCGCCAGGTGTCCGACGAGCTCTCGCCGCAGACCGGTGATGAGGTTGACGACGCCTCCCGGCACATCGGACGTGGCGAGGACCTCGGTCAATGTGACCGCGGGCAGCGGGCGCGACTCGGACGCGAGCACGACGGCCGCGTTGCCGCTCACGATCACCGGCGCCAGCCGGCTCACCAGGCCGAGCAGGCTCGAGGCTTCCGGCGCGATGACGCCGACCACCCCCGTGGGCTCGGGAATGCTGAAGTTGAAGTAGCTCCCGGCCACCGGATTGACCGTGCCGATCGACTGCGTGTACTTGTCCGCCCAGCCGGCGTACCAGACCCAGCGGTCGATCGCCGCGTCGACGAGGCGCGTCGCGCGTGCCCGACCCACGCCCTCGGACACCATCACCTCGGCCACGAACTGGTCGCGGCGCCCCTCCATGAGCTCGGCGATGCGGTACAGGATCTGGCTGCGGTTGAACGCGGTCTTCGAGGCCCATCCGGCCTGGGCCTTGCGGGCGGCACGAACCGCCTCCCGAATGTCCTTGCGCGTCCCACGACACGCGTTGGCCAGCAGCTCGCCCTTCGCGCCGAAGATCTCGTAGGCGCGTCCCGACTCCGTGCGGGGGAATGCCCCACCGATGTACAGCTTGTATGTCTTGCGCACGCCGATGCGGTCGCCGCGCGTGACGGACCCGCTCGTCGTCGCCAGCGGCTGCGCGGCACGCTGCTCCAGCACCGAAGGGCGGCCCGCGGCGCGTCGCTTCGTCGCCGTTCCTCGTCGGGTTGCCATCAGCTGGCCCTCTCGCCGTACTGCTTCGTCTCGGATCGCTCGATGAGGAGGCCGTACGCCGGTCCGGCATCGGCGACCGGACGGTGCCGCTCGCCGCGGGGAACCACGAACAGCTCACCCGGTGAGAGATGCACCGGCGATCGCCCGTCGATCTCGACCCGGAACGTCCCGCGCCAGCACAGGAACAGCTCGTCCTCGGCATGGTGATGCCACGGGAACTCGCCTTCGAGTCGCGCCATGCGCACCGACGTCTCGTTGACGGTGGCGAGGTCGACGGGCTTCCAGGGCTCGGTCAGTGCATCGGCGATGACGTCGAGCGCCACCTCACCCGGCATGGCACGGCTGGTCATCGGCCGTTCGACCCGTTTCCGGACAGGTCGAGGTACGCACCAAGGCCGTGCACGCCGCCCTCGCGACCATAGCCGGACTCCTTGTAGCCACCGAATGGCGAAGTCGGGTCGAAACGGTTGAAGGTGTTCGCCCACACGACGCCGGCGCGCATGGCATTGACCATCTTGAAGATGCGGCTGCCCTTCTCCGTCCAGACGCCGGCCGAGAGTCCGTACGGCGTGTTGTTCGCCTTCTCGATCGCCTCGTCCGGCGTCCGGAAGGTGAGCACGGACAGGACCGGGCCGAAGATCTCCTCCTGCGCGATGCGATGGCTCTGGCTGACCCCGGTGAACAGCGTCGGCCGGAAGAAGAACCCGCGGGTCGGAAGCTCGCAGTCGGGCTGGAAGATCTCGGCGCCCTCGGCGATTCCCGAGTCCACGAGCTCCTGGACCTTGGCCAGCTGCCCGGCGGAGTTGATGGCACCGACATCGGTGTTCTTGTCGAGCGGGTCGCCCACCCGCAGGGTTCCGAGCCGCGCCTTGAGCTTGTCGATCAGCGGCTCGTAGACACTCTCCTGCACGAACAGCCGGGACCCGGCGCAGCAGACTTCACCCTGGTTGAAGTAGATGCCGTTGACGATGCCCTCGATCGCCTGGTCGAGCGGCGCGTCGTCGAAGACGATGTTCGCTGCCTTGCCGCCGAGCTCGAGCGTGACCTTCTTGCCCGATCCGGCCAGCCGCCGCGCGATCATCTTGCCCACGGCCGTCGAGCCGGTGAAGGCGACCTTGCTCACGTCGCGGTGGGTGACGAGCTCCATGCCGATCTCGCCAGGCCCGGTGATGATGTTCACGACCCCGGGCGGCAGGTCGGCCTGGCGCACGACATCGGCGAACAGGTAGGCGGTCAGCGGAGTCGTGGAGGCCGGCTTGAGGACGACGGTATTCCCGGCGGCCAGCGCCGGTGCGATCTTCCAGGCCAGCATGAGGAGCGGGAAGTTCCACGGGATGACCTGCGCCGCCACGCCGAGCGAGCGCGGGTCGCGATTCGGGAAGGCGTACTCGAGCTTGTCGGCCCAGCCGGCGTAGTAGAAGAAATGAGCGGCGGCGAGCGGCACGTCGACGTCGCGCGACTCCTTGATCGGCTTGCCGGAGTTCATGCTCTCGACGACGGCAAACTCGCGGCTGCGCTCCTGCATGATGCGGGCGATCCGGTACAGGTACTTCGCACGCTCGCGACCCGGCAGCCTCGACCAGCTCGACCGATGCGCCTCATGGGCCGCAGCCACCGCGCGGTTGACGTCCGCCTTCGAGGCATGGGCGACCTTGGCCAACGGCTCCTCGGTCGCCGGATTGATGACGGTGAAGGTCTTGCGCGGCTTTGATCGGACCGACTGGTTGCCGATGAAGAGCCCGTACTCCGGCTCGATCCGGATGTGGTCCGTTGCCTCAGGCGCCGGCGCGTACTCCCACGGGCTGTCGCCGGCGGAGAGGCCCCACGAGTTCGGCGCGGGACGCGTCTCGGGCTTCTTGGTGAGCGTCATTGCCGCTGATTATCGCACGCACCCCCGCGACGACTTCCGGCCGTGGGCGGCACCTGGGGTAGACTCCGCGGCCATGCCCCCGTTCGACACGCGACGCGGCCTCCTCGCGGCGCTCCTTCTCGGCGCGCTGCTCGCCGCACTCAGCTCGTTCGGTGACGGGTCGGGGATCGTCATCGTCAACGCGCTGGCCAATGCCGCGAGCCCGTGGCTCCTCACGGCCTTCGGAGCGGGGGCGCTTCAACGGACCATGGGTCGAGCGGCGGTCGCGGGGCTGCTCGCCCTGCTCGTCGCGCTCGCGTGGTACTACGGCCGCTTCGTCGTCGACGGCGTCGCCGCGCCGGTGGCGCTGATCGTGGCCTGGTCGTTCATCGTGGCCGTTGCCGGACCGCTCATGGGCACCGTCGGGTGGTCATGGGCGGCACGCACCGATCGATGGAGGACGCTCTCCGTGAGCCTTCTGGCGGCCGCCCTCCTCGCGGAGGCCGCGCACCGCCTGATCCTGCTCGAGGCCTGGGACGGAATCGACCTTGGTCGGACCTACGCGCAGCTCGCCCTGGCCAACGCCATCGTCGCCGTCGGGCTCCCGGTCGCCCTCCTCGAGCGAGAACGGTGGCTGCCGACGTTCGTCGCGGTACCAGCCATGGCATCGGCCGGCCTCGGCGTGCTCCTCGTGGTCGAGGCGACCTTTGCCACCCTGGTGGGTGGCGGCCAGCGCTGACGGCGACGGCCGACGCGATGCCTCGCCGGCACGCTCAGGCGGCTCAGCCCTCCTCGACGATGATCTCGCAGTTGTTGCCGCCGATCCCCCGGTACGTCAGCTGCACCGAGCCGCCGGCCGGGACCTCGACCTCCGTCTCGCACTCGGCACTGATGTCGTACACGTCGCGCTGCTCCTCGCCGTCGACGATCGAGACGGTGTCGCTCTGCGGTCGCGTCACGATGGTGACCGGATGCGAACCGGCCGGGAGGAGGACGCTGAGCGTCCCGTCGACCGGGATCGCCTCCTCGACCAGCTCGCCGACGGTAGCGAAGTAGGCATAGCCACCGATCGAGATCGGCTCGTCTCCGGTCGGAGGCTCGAACGTCGCGCGGATCTCGAGCCGACCGGTCTCCGGTGAGGCCGAGGGTGCCGTGCCGGACTGGCAGCCCACGACGCCGAGCGCCAGGAGGCCGATCAACGTGGTCCTCATGCGCCGACCCTGCCCACGATCTCGACGGACTCGGCCCAGCTCACGTCGTTTGCCGACTGCAGCTCGATCGTCGTCAGGTCGAGCCCGACGACGCGGATCCGGTCGCCGCCACATTGGGGCGGGAAGGACTCGGCGATGGCACTGCACAGGAACACGGTCCCGTCCGGCCCGACGAACAGGGCGCCCGTGACCCGGAGCGGCAGGTCCGCGCTGACGGCGAGTGCCTGGCCGACCTGGATCGCCGGGCCCTCCGGGATCGCATCGACGATGGTGAGCACGGGCAGGCCTGACGAGCCTCCGTCGCCTGCGGGTGGCGTGGCGCTCCCCGTGGCGGCGCAGCCCGCGATCAGCAGCGCGCCGCCGAGCACCAGGGCGGATCGAATGGACACGGGCGTCGGTCTCCGATGAGGGATGGGGATCGCCGCATCAGACGCGCCGCAGCGTCACCTGGTTCCACTCAGCCCGAAGTGGCCCCTTCGAGCTGCAGGAGGAAGCGCTTGCGGTCGAGCCCGCCCGCGTATCCCCCGAGGCCACCCGACGCGTGCAGGACGCGGTGACAGGGGACGACGATGGGGATCGGGTTCGACCCGAGCGCATTGCCCGCGGCCCGGTACGCCCTCGGAGAGCCGGCCGCGGCAGCCACGTCGCGGTACGTGCTCACCGAGCCGAACGGGATCCGCGCGGTGGCGCGCAGGACGTTCTCCGCGAAGCCACGGATCAGCCGCCAGTCGACCTCGACGTCGAATTCGCGACGCGAGCCGGCGAAGTACTCCTCGAGCTGCCTCCGGACCGCGTCGGTCCGTTCGGGAGCCCGCAGCACCCGCGGCGAGATCGCATCGGCGAGCTCGTCGAGCTGCGCCTCGGTCGGCTCGCCGGGATAGGCCACCCGAACGAGTCCGCGCCCCGTCACGAACAGGGTCAGCGGGCCGAGCGGCGAATCGTACGACGCGTAGGCGACGTCCAGCAGGCCGGCGCGCGTCGCGTCGACGACCAGCCGCTGGCGCAGCCGATCCAGGTCGAGGGGCTCCGCCGCCACAGGCCGCGCGAGCGTGCGCTCGAGGTCGTCGGTCATGGTGCCACCTCCCGCCGGAGGCGCCGAAGGGCGGTGCTCACGTTCTGGCGTGCGGCCACTTCGCTCGTTCCCATGCGCTCCCCGATCTCGTCGTATGGCAGGTCCAGCACGAACCGATGGACGATCGCCACGCGCTGCTTCGGGGGCAGCGACCGCACCTGCGCCCAGATCGCGTCATCGAGCGGCTCGGGAGGGGCCGGCGCCGCGGGGTCGTGGCCGTCGAGCTCGCTCTGGGGCCGGCGAACCCGTCGCCGCACCACGTCGGTCGCCTTGCGCTGGGCGATCGTGTACAGCCAGGCCCGCAGGTTGTCGGCGTTTCGGAGCTTCGGATAGGCGCGCAGCGCGGACATGTAGGTCTCCTGGAGGCAATCCTCCGCCTCGATCGGGCCGACGAGCCCGACGAGGAACCGATGGAGCTCGTGGGCATGGGCCTCGATCAGGAGCTCGAACGGCGGCAGGTGCACACGGATGGAACGGCTCACCGGTCGCCCGCGTGAGATCGATCCGCCGCACGACGGACGAGCTCGTCGATGGCCGTTGGATCGTCCCGCTCCACCAGGTACGCCCCTTCGGCGCCATCGGCGCGCCAGCCGATCTCGATGCCGGGATTCTGTGCGTTGGTGCCATCGGGGCAGAAGACGTGCGCTGCGCCCCGGACCTCGTCTCCACGAGCAACGGCCCAATCGGCGACCAGGTCGCGGCGGGCAGCGCCGGCGTCGAGCACATCGCCGAGCTGTCCGACGTCGACGTCGTCGCACTCGTTCGCGACCTCGAGGATGACGTGGCGGAGGCTGATGCACCGACTCTCGCCGAAGAACGCGCGGCGCAGGCCGCGGTCGAGCTGCTCGGAGGCCGCGAGCGACTGGCGTTTCGCGGCATGCACCGCCTCCATCGGCGGCAGCATCGTCGCCGGCCAGGCGTGGTCCGGGGCGGACCAGGGCTGCCAGCCGGCGCGCGGCGCGAGCTCGCGTGCCACGGGCCACTCCGCCTCGATGCGCGGACGCGGCGTCGGCTCGCTGTTGAACAGCTCGAGCGGGAAGGCGTGGAGATCGAACGCGACACGACCCTCGAGACCGAGCCGGCGTCGCGCGTCGTGCAGGCGCCAGATCACGGCATGGGACCAGGGGCAGCCGAGGTCGGACCAGACCATGAGCGTTCCCGGCGCGACCTCGACCATCGGCCGATTCTACCGATCCGCGGCGCTTGAACCCCTTGCTAGCATCGGGAGATGGGCTCGCCGATCGCCTTCCTGGCGGGCGTCTGGCGTGGATCGGGTGCCGGAGAGTTTCCGACCATGGAGGCGTTCACCTACCACGAGGAGGTTCGCTTCATCGACCACGGCGCTCCGTCCCTCGTGTATCAGCAGCGGGCGTGGTCGACCGAGGATGACGAGCTGCTCCATGTCGAGAGCGGCATCTGGCGGTCGAGCCCGGACGGCACGCTCGCGGTCAGCGTGGCGCTGCCCCGCGTGACGGAGCTGTCCGAGGGGCGCATCAAGGGCGGGGCGATCCGCCTGACCACGACGGCGGTGCAGCGCGCGGCCGGGGGCGCCGGGCTGGTGGCCGTCGAGCGCTCATACGACATCGACGGTGACGAGATCCGCTACCGGATCGCGATGGCGACCGAGCGCGTCACGCAGATCACGCACCACCTGGAAGGGACGCTTCGGCGTGCGGCGGCCGATGAGCGCTAGTCGAGGGTGAAGTAGTCCGGACCGCTGTACCGGCCCGTGCGCTCCTTGCGGATCTGCATGAGCACGTCGTTCAACAGGCTCGACGCCCCGAACCGGAACAGGTCGGGCGTCATCCACTGCGGACCGAGCGTCTCGTACAGCGTGGTGAGGTACGAGATGGCCTCCTTGGCCGTCCTGATGCCACCGGCCGGCTTCATGCCGACGACGCGTCCCGTCTGGGCGTGGAAGTCGCGGATGGCCTCGAGCATCACCAGGGTGACGGGCAGCGTGGCTGCCGGCTGGACCTTGCCGGTCGAGGTCTTGATGAAGTCGGCACCGGCGGCCATGGCCAGGACCGACGCGCGGCGCACGTTGTCGTAGGTCTCGAGCTCACCGGTCTCGAGGATGACCTTGAGATGCGCATCGCCGCACGCGTCCTTGACGGCGGTGATCTCGTCATAGACCGAGCCGTAGTCTCCGGCCAGGAACGCCCCGCGGTCGATCACCATGTCGATCTCGTCGGCTCCCAGCTCGACGGCGCTGCGCACGTCGGCGAGCTTGATGTCCAGCGGCGCCTGGCCCGACGGGAAGTACGTCGCGACGGAGGCAACCTTCACGCCGGACCCCTTCAGCGCCTCGACGGCGGTCGGGATCATGTTCGGGTACACGCACAGGGCGGCGACCGAGGGGATGCTGGGGTCGGTGGGATCCGGTCGGCGCGCCTTGCCTGCCAGGGCGCGGACCTTGCCGGGCGTGTCCTTTCCCTCGAGCGTTGTGAGATCCATCATCCGAATCGCGAGGTCGAGCGCCCAGAGCTTCGCGTCCTTCTTGATGGAGCGCTTGGCGAGCGATGCGGCGCGCTCCTCGACGCCGACGGCGTCGACCGCCCAGACCCGCCCGAGCAGGGAGCCCAGGTGCTGGTGGCGCCCCGTGGTCAGATCGCGGCGTGGCGTGACGCGGGCCGGCGTGGTCGTGCTCATGGACCGTGCATTGTAGCGCCCGACCGCCCTGCTACCCTTCGCGCACCCATGCCATCCGAACCGATCCTCTACTGCCTGACCCGTGACCATGACCTCGCGACGCGCCTCGACGAGCGGCTGGCGGGTGCGATCGCGTTCTTCTTCAACGACGCGGCGCGGCTGCACCAGGCGGTCATGCTGCGACCGCCCGACCACGTCGTGGTCGATACCGGCGCCATCCGGGCCGAGTTCGGCGATGCCGGGTTGGGCCCGGTGATCGACTTCCTTCGGCATCGGGCACCGGGAGCCCGGCTCTCGATTCGCCCGACAGTCGGGGCGGAGCACCTGCTCCAGGCCGAGGCCGGGACCTCGGTGTTTCTCCTGCCGGCCGCAATCGGCCCGTGCATCGACGCCGTGGCCGATGCGTGCGGGTGCCCCTGAGCCTCAGTCGGCTCCGCCAATCAGCGCGGTGGGAAACGCACACGCGGCCTCGCCGCCTTCGGAATCGTTTCGCGGTGGAAGGACGAGACGCCCGAACCGCTGGCGCGGCCAGAAGCGGATGACCGCCCGCCAGCGCACGGCCGCCGCGGGCACGCGGCCGAACGTCCGTCCGTCCGTGCTGCGCGACGGATTGTCACCCCGCAGCTCGATGCCTCTCGCGTCGACCGACGCCACCCGCTTCACGAGCTCACGCGACGCATCGCGCGGGTCGGGTGCGACGACGACCTGACCGACGCCCGGTCCACCTCGCAGCCGGACGAGCAGCAGCCGGTCGCCCGGCAGGAGGGTCGGCTGCATCGACGCGCCACGCACCTCGACGACGTCGACGAGGCGCCGCGCCAGAAGGATCAGCAGGATGACGAGAGCCCAGCGGCGCGGCCACGCACCCATCTCGACGGGGCCCGGCCTAGGACGGACGGCCGTTCACGCGGGTCTTCTCGAGGCCTCCGGTCGCCTTCCACATCTCATCGATGGTGTCGATCATCGACAGCAGCTCCTTCGCGGCGCCCGCGTCCAGGCTCTGCTTGACCTTCGAGGCCTGCTTCGTGGCCTTCCAGAACGTCTCGTGCAGGTCGGGGTACTTCTCGAGATGCTCGGGCTTGAAATAATCGTGCCAGAGGACATCGAGATGGTGCTTCACCAGCTCGGCGCGCTCCTCCTTGACGTTGATGCAGCGGGAGCGGAACAGGGCGTCGTCGCTGGCATCGTGCTTCTCGATGATGCGCAGGCAGGATTCGGCTTCGATGCGGGCCTGTTCCGGGTCGTAGACGCCGCACGGGATGTCGCAGTGCGCGTCGACCACGCGAGTCGGCCGCAGGATCGATCGGAGGGTCAGCATCGGTCTCCTCTCAGGGTGGGGCTTGCTTGCTTTCGTGGTGCCATCTTAGGCCGTTGCAAGCCGCCTGCCGGGAAGCTGGCCCGCGGGTGATCCGGGGCCGCTCAGCTCCCCATCACGATGCCGCCGTCCACGCCCAGGACCTGGCCCGTGACGTAGCGCGCCTCGTCCGACGCGAAGTACACCGCGGCGGCCGCGACGTCGTCGACCGAGCCGACATAGCCCAGCGGCGTCATGCCCGTCAGCGCATCGGTGGCGGCCGCGGGCAAGTCGGCGGTGAGATCCGTCTCGATCAGGCCCGGCGCGATGGCATTGCAGGTGATGCCCCGGCTGGCGAGCTCCCGAGCCGTGGTCTTCGTCAGGCCGATGAGACCGGCCTTTGCCGCGGCGTAGTTCGCCTGGCCGGGATTGCCCATTCGACCGGCGGCGCTCGACATGTTGATGATCCTGCCGCCACGTGCCTTCATCATCGGCCGAGCGATGGCCCGGGTCATCCAGAACGGACCGCCGAGATT
This sequence comes from uncultured Chloroflexia bacterium, assembly GCA_963767985.1. GTDB lineage: Bacteria > Chloroflexota > Limnocylindria > QHBO01 > QHBO01 > JACDBZ01. The sequence continues at coordinate 13,520 of CAVYGE010000007.1, read as the reverse complement.
GGTGCCGATGACTTCGTCCCATTCCTCGACGCCCATCCTCACCAGCAGGTTGTCGCGCGTGATCCCGGCGTTGTTGACGAGGATGTCGACGGAGCCGAGGCCGTCGATCCCCGCCTTGACGATCGCCTCGCACGCCTCGCGACCCGCGCTCGTGTCGCCCTGGACGGCCACCGCCTTCCGCCCGAGAGCGGCGATCTCGGCGACCACCTCGTCGGCGGCCTGGACGTTGCCGCGATAGTTCACCGCGACGTCGGCACCCTGGCGCGCGAACGCGACGGCGATGGCGCGCCCCAGCCCACGGCTGCCGCCGGTCACCAGCGCCGTCTTGCCGCTCAGGTCGAACATCAGGCGGTCGCCCCCTCGAGCGTGCGACGCGGCTGGCCCGAACGTGTCTGCTCGCCGGGCGCCAGGAACGCGCGAGTCGGGTCGGCGGTCCACTCCATCAGCGCCGCGCCGGCCGTGTAGCCGGCGCCGAAGGCGACCATGAGCACCTTGTCCCCCGGGTGGATGCGCCCCGCGGCGACGGCCTCCACCAGCGCCATCGGCACCGAGGCCGCGCTCGTGTTGCCGTACTTCTCGATGTTCACGTAGGTCTTCTCGGCCGGGATGTTCAGCTGCTTCTGCACGCTGTTGATGATCCGCAGGTTGGCCTGGTGGAATACGAACTGGTCCACGTCGTCCACGGTCAGCCCGGCATTGCGCAGCGCGGCGAGGGCCGACTCGCCCATCTGGCGCGTCGCGTACTTGTAGACCTCGCTGCCGAGCATGCGGATGGCATGCTGGTGCGCGTCCACCGTGGCGTGCGACGCCGGGCGCGCCGATCCTCCGGCCGGCATGATGATCCCCTCGCAGCCGGTGCCGTCGCTGAACAGGTCGAAGCCGAGCAGTCCTCCCGGCTCGTCGGACGCCTGGAGGAGCACCGCTCCGGCGCCGTCGCCGAACAGGACGCAGGTGCTGCGGTCGGTCCAGTCCAGGAATCTGCTCAGCACCTCGACCCCGATGACCATGACGTTGCGGTACATGCCGCTGCGGATGAAGCTGTGGCCGGAGGCGAGCGCGTACAGGAAGCCGGAGCACGCGGCCTGGAGATCGAAGCCGGACGCGCGTGTGGCCCCCAGCTCGGTCGCGACGAGCACCGCCGTCGCGGGGAGCGGATAGTCTGGCGTGCAGGTGCCCACGATGACGAGGTCGAGGTCACCCGCATCCAGGCCGGCGACCGCCAGCGCGTCACGCGCGGCGTGGACCGCCAGGGTCGTGGCCGTCTCGTCATCGGCGGCGATCCGACGCTCGCGGATGCCGGTGCGCGTGGTGATCCACTCGTCCGAGGTGTCGACGATGGTCGACAGCTCGTCATTGGTCATGATCCTCGACGGCGCGTACATCCCCCAGCCGCCGATCAGGGCATTCGTCGTCATCGTGGTGCTCCTTGGATGGCGGTGAGTCGGGTCATCGTGGGTCGATCTCGAGCAGTGGCTGCTTGCGCTTCACGAGCGTTCCGCTCTCGACAAGGATGCGATGGACCTTGCCGGCGGCATCGGACTTGATCTCGTTGAACAGCTTCATCGCCTCGATCATGCCGACCACCTGCCCGTCGTGGATCTCCATCCCCTCGGCGACGTAGGGGCTGGCACCCGGCGACGGCGCCGCGTACCAGACGCCGGTCAGCGGGGCGTTCACGAACCGCATGCCGGGTGACGGTTCGCCGAACGGCGTCAGTCGATCCGGAACGGCCTCCGGGGCCGCGGGCGGCGGGGCGGTCGCCGGCACGATGCTCACCGCGCCAGGGGCCGGTGCGCGCGGTGCCGCCAGGCGGACGCGCAGATCGCCGACCTCGATCTCCAGCTCGTCGAGCCCCGCACCCTCGAACGCGGGCGCGAGGAGGTCGACGGCGCGCAGGATCGGGTCGCGCTCGGCCATCAGTCGTCGTACCGGCGGAAGACGAGCGTGGCGTTGTGCCCGCCGAATCCGAAGCTGTTGCTGATGCCGACGGCCACCTCGACCTCGCGGGCCTCGTGGGGCACGTAGTCGAGGTCGCAGTCGGGGTCGGGATGGTCGAGGTTGATCGTGGGCGGTACGACACCCGTCCTGATGGCCTGGATGGTGGCGATGGCCTCGATGCCGCCGCCCGCGCCCATCAGGTGACCCGTCATCGACTTCGTGCTGCTGATCGGCACCTTGTAGGCGCCGTCGCCGAACAGGGTCTTGATGGCCTCCGTCTCCGAGCGGTCGTTGGGCGGCGTGCTCGTGCCGTGCGCGTTGATGTAATCGACGTCCGCCGTCTCGAGGCCCGCATCCGCGATGGCCACCCGCATGCTCTCGACGGCACCGCGCCCGCCCGGCGCCGGGAGCGTGATGTGCGAGGCGTCGTCGGTCGCTCCGTAGCCGACGACCTCGGCGTGGATCGTCGCGCCACGGGCCTTCGCATGGTCGAGCGCCTCGAGGACCAGGATGCCGGCCCCGTCGCCCATCACGAAGCCGTCACGCTCCGCGTCGAAGGGGCGTGACGCCTTCTCCGGCTCGTCGTTGCGCTTCGTCGAGAGGGCGCGCATGGCACTGAAGGCCGCGATCGGGATCTCGCCGATCCCCGCCTCCGCACCGCCGGCGATCATGACGTCGGCCTCGCCGCGCCGGATGATGTTCATCGAGTCGCCGATGGCATGGTTCGCGCTCGAGCAGGCGCTGACCGTCGCGTAGTTCGGCCCGCGCGCGTTGGCGTAGATGGCCACGTATCCCGCGGCCATGTCCGGGATCAGCGCCGTCACCAGGAATGGGCCGATGCGCTCCACGCCGTGCAGAGCCGCCTCGGTCACGTCGCGGATCATGGTGTTGATCCCGCCGATGCCCGAGCCGATGATGCAGCCGGTCCGCCACGCGAGATCCTCGTCGCTGATCGGATTCTCGAGACCCGCATGGCGCATCGCCTCGGCCACCGCCGCCCACGCGTAGTGGACATAGCGATCGTTGCGGCGGACCTCCTTCTTCGGCATCACGCTATCGGCGTCGAAGCCCTTGATCTCGCCGGCGACCTTGCTCGCGGTCTTGACCGGATCGAACGTCGTGATCGGGCCGATCCCGCTCCGCCCGTTGACGAGCCCGTCCCAGAAGGCGGGGACGTCGTTGCCGATCGGGGTCAGCGCGCCCATGCCGGTGATGACCACGCGGCGCTCGCCGTCACGCATCGGGCTGCCCTCCGCCCATCTCCTGGTCGCGCGGGATGATGATCGAGAGCGTCGCCTCGACGGCCACCTCGCCGTCGACGCTGGCAACGGCGCGCACCCGCCCGAACATGCCGCGCAGCTTCTCGACCGTCACCTCGAGCCGCAGGGTGTCGCCCGGCAGCACCATGCGTCGGAAGCGGCAGTCGTCGATGCCGGCGAACAGGCCGAGCTTCCCGCGGTACTCGTCGAGCGTCATCACCGCCACGCCGGCGGTCTGCGCCAAGGCCTCGACCATCAGCACGCCGGGCATGATCGGCCGCTCGGGGAAGTGGCCGGTGAACTGCGGCTCGTTGGCGGTCACGGCCTTCAACCCGACCGCACGTTTGCCCGGCTCCAGCTCGACGATGCGATCGACGAGCAGGAAGGGATAGCGGTGCGGGATGATCCGCATGATGTCGGCCGCTTCGATGGGAAGCGTCGGGGTCGTGGTCGCCGCTGTTTCGGTGGTCATCGGTCCGGTTCGGTGGCTCCTCAGCTGGCGACGAACGCGCCCGGGCCGACCCGGTCGAGCAGATTCGTGCTCACGCGTGCGTCAAGGAATGCGTCGTTGTCGATGATCCCACGATGGAACGGGATGTTCGTCTTCACGCCGTCGACCTGGATCTCGGCCAGCGCGCGCCGCGAGCGGGCCAGCGCGATCTCCCGCGTCTCGCCCCACACGATGAGCTTGGCCAGCAGGCTGTCGTAGAACGGCGGCACCTCGTAGCCGGGATAGAGGTGCGTATCGACCCGAACGCCCGGTCCGCCGGGGAGGTGCAGGCCCTCGATCTCGCCGGTCTGGGGCGAGAAGTTGTCGCTGGGATCCTCGGCGTTGATGCGGAACTCGATGGCGTGCCCGCGAAAGCGGATCTGGTCCTGCTGCAGGCTGAGACGCTCGCCCCCGGCAATCCGGATCTGCTCGGCGACCAGATCGACCCCGGTCAGGAGCTCCGTCACCGGGTGCTCGACCTGGATCCGGCAGTTGATCTCGATGAAGTAGAAGTTTCCCTGCGCGTCGAGCAGGAACTCCAGCGTGCCGGCGCCCTCGTAGCCCGCCGCGACCACGCTGCGGATCGCGAGGTCACGCAGGCGCTCGCGGGCTCCGTCGTCCATGGCCGGCGACGGACCCTCCTCGATGATCTTCTGGTGCCGCCGTTGGATGCTGCAGTCGCGCTCCCCCACGTGCACGCCGTTGCCGTGCTGGTCGACCATGACCTGCACCTCGACGTGACGCGACTCCTCGATCCATTTCTCGAAGTAGACGGAGTCGTCCCCGAACGCGGCCTGAGCCTCGGAGCGGGCGAGCGGCAGGGCCTGCTCCATCTCCCGCGGTGAACGCACCAGTCGCATGCCCCGCCCGCCGCCGCCGGCGGACGGCTTGAGGAGGACCGGGTAGCCGGCCTCCGCCGCCTGGTCGAGCGCATCGGGCAGGTCGGTCACGATGCCGCGGCTCCCGGGAACCGTCGGCAGGCCGTTGGCACCCAGCATGCGGCGCACCGCGTACTTCGAGGCGAAGCGCTCGAGGACCTCCGGACGCGGTCCGATGAACGTCAGATCGTGGGCCACGCATGCCTCGGCGAACGTCGCGTCCTCCGACAGGAATCCGTAGCCCGGATGGACCGCGTCACAGCCGGTGATCATGGCGGCGCTGATGACCGCGGGCTGGTTGAGGTAGCTGCGGCGGGCCTCCGCCGGTCCGATGCAGATCGCCTCGTCGGCCAATCGCACGGCCAACGTGTCGCGGTCCGCCTCGCTGTAGGCCACGACGGCGGGCAGGCCGAGATCGCGGCAGGCACGCAGGATGCGCACGGCGATCTCGCCACGATTCGCGATGAGGATCTTGCTGACCACGATTAGGCCGTCGCCGCGGCGTGCGCCGATGCGCTCGAACGCACGACATCGGCCGCGGATGCCAGGCTGGCGGGGTCACCGGCGGCCACCGCACGGATGTCGGGCGCGATGCGCTTGAGCATCCCGACCAGGGCCGCTCCCGGCCCGCACTCCACCGCGGCATCGACCCCCATGGCCGACATGCGCTCGACGCAGCGCACCCACTCGACCGGTGAGCGCACCTGGTCGGCGAGCAGTTCGCGGATGCGGGACGCGTCGGTCACGGCCTCCGCGGTGACGTTGCTGACGATCGGAATCCGAGCGTCGGTCCAGGTCTCGCCCTCGAACGCCTCGGCCAGGCCTTCGGCGACGGAGGCCATCAGCGGGGAGTGGAACGCGCCCGACACGGGCAGCCGGACGACGCGCTTCGCTCCTGCGGCGCGCATCGGCTCGTCGACAGCCTCGAGCGCGTCGACGAGACCGGAGATGACGACCTGGCCCGGCGCGTTGTCGTTGGCAACGACGAGCTCGGTCGGACGACCGATGGCTGCCACCACGCGGTCGACATCGGCGCGCGCCAGGCCGATGACAGCCGCCATCCCGCCGGCACCACCCGCATCGGCCATCAGGCTCGCGCGACGTTGCACGAGGCGCAGGGCGGCTGCGAACTCGAGAACGCCGGCCGCGACAAGGGCGGCGTACTCACCGACCGAATGGCCGGCGACGACGGTCGGTTGCAGCTCCGTCATCTCGCCCAGTGCCCGATGGGAGGCCACCGAAGTGGTGAGCAGGCATGGCTGCGTCTGCCGCGTGTCGTTGAGACGCTCGACCGGGCCGTCCCAGCAGACGTCGCTGATCGACCATCCGAGCACGGCGTCGGCTTCGGCAAAGGTCGCACCGGCCGCACCACCGGCCGCGGCAAGGTCACGACCCATCCCGACCACCTGGGACCCCTGGGGGCTGAAGAGGAGCGCGAGGCTCACGCGCCGGCCTCCCCTGCTTCGAGTTCGACCACGACCTGTCCGTACTCGACCGCCTCCCCGCTCTCTGCCACGAGGTTTCGGACCGTGCCGGATCGCGGCGCACGCACGTCGTGCCGGATACCCAGCATCTCAACCTGGCCGAGCGGATCCCCCTTCGCGACGTCGAGACCGGGGCCCAGGCCCTCGGCGTAGACGAAGAAGCCGACGGCAGGCGACGCCACGGCCACGCCCGAGGGGCCCGCCGGCACCGGGCTGCGGTCGACCGCGGAGCCGGGTCGCGTTGCCGCGGGAGCGGGGGTGGGGACGGCGGCACGCACGACGCGCAGCCGGATGTCGTCGGATTCGACCTCGATCTCGCCGAGGCCGTGCCGGGTCAGCCGCTCGGTCAGCGCCGGAACAAGGTCGGTCGCCGCTCGGGCGATCGCCTCGAGGGCGTGCTGCTCGTCGGTCATGCGCCTCTCTCGTTCTCGTCGTCCGCGTCGGTGCTGGGCCAGATCTCGCTCCATCGAGGCCGGCGCGGGACGCCGGGCAGATGGAGAATGCGGCCGATCCGACGTCGGAGGGACGGTACCTCCGGACGGCCGGGGCTGTCCTCGCCGGTCTCGACGTACGCTCCGAGGCCGCGCAGTCGAGCATAGCGGGTCGCGAGCAGCTCGGTCGTTTCGCGGCCGGATAGCCGGCGCATGGCCGAGACGATCGCGGCCTTGACGGCGCGACCGGTCTCGGCGTGATCGTTGTGCGCCCCGTCCCCCGGCTCCGCCACGATGGCGTCGACCACGCCGAGGTCGACCTGGTCGTCCGCGGTCATGCGCATCGCGGCGGCGGCGGTTCGCGCCTCGTCCCGCGAGCGCCACAGGATCGACGCGCAGCCCTCAGGGCTGATCACCGAGTAGACCGCGTTCTCGAGGGCCAGCACCACGTCGCCGACGCCGAGCGCCAGCGCGCCACCGGATCCGCCCTCGCCGAGCACGACGACGACGATCGGAACCTGGAGGCCCGTCATGAGCTTGATGCTCGACGCGATTGCCTCGGCCTGGCCGCGCTCCTCGGCGGCCGGTCCCGGGAAGGCACCCGCGGTGTCGAGGAAGGTGACGATCGGCATGCCAAGCTTGTCGGCCAGGCGCATCAGGCGCTGGGCCTTGCGGAATCCCTCCGGGTGCGGCGACCCGAAGTTGCGCAGGATGTTCGACTCGGTGTCGGTGCCCTTCTGGTGGCCGATGACCATGACCGGCACGCCATCGAGCGTCGCGGGTCCGCCGACGATGGCGGGATCGTCGCCGAAGGCGCGGTCGCCGTGAAGCTCGAAGAAGGAGTCGAAGACCTCCGCCACGAGATCGAGGGTGCGCGGACGCTGCGGGTGACGCGCGAGCTGGACGCGACGCCACGCCTCCTCGATGTCCTCCGGGGAACGGGTGGCCTGCTGCTCGACCATCGGGGCGTCACTCATCGGCTCGTCTCGCGATCACCGGCCGGCTCGCGTCCATTGCCACCGGCCGGTGGCTGTTCGACGTCGATGCCGATGGTCTCGCTCACCGCACCGCCGAAGCGCTCGGCAAGGCCGGACAGCGCTCCGATCGGGCCCCAGGGTCGTTCGACCGGCGCCGGTTGACCGTCGTCCACCGCCGCGACGGGAAGCAGCTTGACCAGCCGCCCCAGACTTGCGCGCAGCTCGGGCCGGGGCACCACGGCGTCGACGAATCCGTGCTCGAGCAGGAACTCCGCCGTCTGGAATCCCTCGGGCATCTCCTCGCCCACCGTGTCGGAGGCCACGCGCGCACCGGCAAAGCCGATGAGGGCCCGCGGCTCGGCCAGCACGACGTCCCCCAGGCTGGCGAAGCTGGCGAGGACCCCGCCGGTCGTCGGATCGGTCAGGACGGTGATGAACGGGATCCCGGCGGCGTCGAGGCGCACGAGCGGCGCGGTCGTGCGGGCCAGCTGCATGAGGGCCAGGGTTCCCTCCTGCATGCGCGCGCCGCCCGATGCGCTGACCACGATGGCCGGGATGCGCTCGGCCAGCGCCGCCTCGAAGCAACGGGCCAGCTTCTCGCCCACCACGCTCCCCATGCTGCCGCCCATGAACCGGAAGTCGAAGATCCCGATGGCGACGCGCTGTCCCTCGATTGTTCCGGTGCCCCACACCACCGCATCGCGCAGGCCGGTCTTGATGCGCGAGGCCTCGAGGCGATCCGCGTAGGGCTTGTCGTCGTGGAATCCGAGCCGATCGACCGCCTCGAGACCCGCGTCGCGCTCGGTGAAGGAGCCCGGATCGAGCAAAAGGTCGATGCGCTCGCCGATCGACATCCGGAAGTGATGGCCGCACGACGGGCACAGCCGCTGATTGCGCTCGAGCTGCTTGTTGAAGACCTGGGCATCGCAGCTGGGACACTTCGTCCAGGTGTCCGACGGCGCGGTCCGCCGGCTGAATGGGAACTTGATCGGCAATCGATTCCTCCTCGTTGCGCTATCGATGGAGGAGCCGATGCGCGCTCGGCGCTCGGCGGGTGCTGCGCCAGACGGCATAGGCGGTGACGCCGACCCCGACGGCCGATCCCACGGCACCGGTCACGATCAACCGTCCCGGATGTCGGAGCGCCCACCCCACGGCATCGCGCGACGCGGTCGGCGCCAATCGGGTACCGAGGCGGGCCTCGAAGTGCGGCGATGCCAGCGGAACGTGGAGCGACGCGCGCAGGTCGGCGGCCATGCCGAGCAGGACGCGCATCGACGGCTCGAGCCCGGCCGCGGCGGCGGCGACCGGGACGGACTGGCCGTCGAGCACGCCGTCGACGGCGCGGTCGAGACGCTCGGCGGCAGAAGGGTGGCGAGTCATGACACTCCTGCTAACACCGCGGAGCCCGATACGTTACACGGGCATCCCGGATCGGGCCACCGTCAGGCGCGCCGCGGGTCCTCGGCCAGCAGCTGGGCAAGATCGCGCAAGGCGCGGTGCTGGAGGACGCGGACGGCGCCTTCGCTGCGATCGAGCACATCGGCGATCTCCTGCGTCGTGAGCCCCTCGACGAAGCGCAGCACGACGACCTGGCGACGGTCGCCGCTGAGCCGGCTGACGGCTCGCTGCAGGCGGCGTGCATCCTCGGCCTCGCCGGCCAGCCGCGCGGGATCCTCTGCGGCGACTCGCTCGGGCACCAGGTCCAGTGACGCCGAGCGATGGCGCCGGCGCGATCGGAGGGCGTTGGCCAGCTGGTTGTGGGCAATCCGGAACAGCCAGGAGCGGAAGGTCCCCCCGGTGTCCCGGAAGCGGTCGAGGGCCGACATCGCCGCCAGGAACGTCCGCTCGGTCGCGTCCTCGGCGTCATGGTGATCGCCAAGGAGGTAGAAGCAGTAGCCGTAGATCGGATCGAGGTAGCGCCGATAGAGGGTGGCGAACGCCGCGCGATCGGCCTGTGCCGCGCGCACGTCGGCCAGGTCGGGATCGCCTCGGCGATCCGATGACGGCGCGGGCAGTCGGCTCATGCGGCCGTCACTGCCCGCAATCGCACGATCTCCCCGCTCGCGACGCGCTCGATCCCGCCCTGGGACTCGATGACGAGTGCCCCACTCGCGTCGAGGTCGACCGCCCGCCCGATGACGCGCCCGGCACCCGTGTCGACCTCGATCTCCGACCCGAGGGTCGTGCACGCCGCCCGATAGCGGTCGAGCGGCGAGCGCCCGCCCTCAACGGCCACGATCTCGCGATCGAGCGCGTCGAGGAGGTCGCCGAGAACGGTCTCTCGCGCCACGGGGCGTCCGGCGAGCTCGGCCAGGCTCGTCGCATGGTCGCGCAGGTCGGCCGGCATCTCGCTCCGCGTCCAGTTCACGTTCAGCCCGATGCCGATCACGGCAGCGGTGACCGCGTCGCCATCGAGCAGCGTCTCGATCAGCACGCCACCGACCTTGCGTCCGTCTTCCGAAACGACGTCGTTCGGCCACTTCAGGCCCAGCGGCGTAATGACCAGGCTTGCATCGCGGATGGCAAGTCCCGCGGCGGCGGCCAGCTGCCATGCGTCATCGGCCGGAACGCGCGCGTCGACGCCGACGCTGAGCGTCAGATTGACGCCCGATGGCGATGTCCACGTCCTGCCTCGGCGACCCCGGCCGGCGGTCTGGACCTCCGCCACGATCGCGCGTCCGAAGATGCCATCGGCGAGCAGCTCCCGCGCGCGGTCGTTCGTCGACGGGATGCTGTCGTGCACCTCGATCCCGCGCCCGATGCGCTCACGTGGCCGGTCGGCCGACTGCCATGGCGTCATGCCCCCACGATACCGCCTCGGGCACGGGAGGGCGCCCTGCAGTGCGGTACACTCGCCGTCCCATGGCCCAGACCCTCGACGCTCGCGACGCCACGCCCCGCGAGACCCGCGAGCGCGTGTTCAGCGGGATCCAGCCGTCGGGGGCATCGCACCTCGGCAACTACCTCGGCGCCCAGGCGAACTACGTGGCGCTCCAGGAGGAGTTCGACGCCATCTACGCGATCGTCGACCTCCACGCGCTGACCACGGTGCACGATGGCGAGACGCTGCGCCGCCTCAGCCATGACATGGTGCTGGATCTGCTGGCTGTCGGCCTCGATCCGAAGCGCTGCGCCCTCATCCGCCAATCCGACCTGGCGGAACACGCCGAGCTGACCTGGATCTTCAACACCGTCACCCCGGTGAGCTGGGTGGAGCGGACGCCCACCTACAAGGAGAAGAAGCAGCAGGGCATCGAGAACAGCATGGGGCTGCTCGACTACCCGATCCTGCAGGCGGCCGACATCGTTCTCTACAAGGCGACGCGCGTCCCGGTGGGCAAGGACCAGGCGGCGCACCTCGAGCTGTCGCGCGAGGTGGTCCGGGCGTTCAACCGGCGCTTCGGCGAGATCTTCCCCGAGCCGGAGCCGATCTTCACGGAGGCGCCGACCGTTCTCGGAATCGACGGCCAGGCCAAGATGAGCAAGAGCGCCGGCAATACGATCCCGATCTTCGCGGAGCCCGACGAGATCCATCGGCTCGTGATGAGCATGGTCACCGACCCGCAGCGGATCAAGCGCACCGATCCCGGTCGCCCCGAGGTCTGCAACGTGTGCCAGCTCCACCGCTTCTTCGGCGCCGACTACCTTCAGATCCAGGACGGTGAGCGGACGGCCCGCACGGGCTGCGTCGAGACCAAGCAGCTGCTCGCCGAGCGCATCATCGAGTACTTCCGGCCGATGCGGGAGCGTCGCGCCGCGCTCGCTGCCGACGGCGCCGTCGTCGAGGACACTCTGGCGGCCGGCGCCGATGCGGTTCGGCCGATCATCGATGCCACGATGGCCGAGGTGCGCGCCGCGGTGGGCATCGGCTCGCCACGGACGACCTGAGCATGACCGGCACCGGTGGCGGCATCGGTCCGCGCGAACGCTGGTGGCTCGTCCTGTTTCTCGCCCTGGGGAGCGCCTATTTCGCGTTCCTCGTCATCGAACGGAGCCTGGCACTGCTCGGCGGCTTCGGCACGATCCTGTTGATCCTGTTCCTGGCGTGGCTGCTGGCGTTCGTGATGTCGGCTCTCGTCGCCGGCATCGCCGAGCGGCTCGACCTCCCGCGACCGACGATCGTGGTCGGGGCGTACCTGCTGGCCCTGGTCGTGTTCGGCTTCGCCGTCTTCTATACCGGCGCGGCCATGACGCAGCAGGTGGCGGAGCTGGCGCGCAACTACCCGGCCGCCGAGCGGGACATCCTCGCGGTCCTCGCCGACTGGGAGCGCGGCCTGCAGTTCGGACGGCTGCGCCTCGACCTCACCGATCTGTACGGTGGCGCGCTGGCCGGCCTGGCCCAGATCGGCAGCGACGTCGTCGAGCAGGCGCAGAACATCGCGGGGATCACGATCGCCGCACTTGGTGCGCTCCTCCTCATCATCGTGATCTCGCTGTACATGGTCATGGACTCCCAGCGGATCCTGGCGCGCCTGCGGAGCGTCGTTCCGCGCCGCTACCGAGACGAGGCCGACCTCCTGGAGCGCTCGATCGTGCGTGCCTTCGGCGGGTTCCTGCGAGCTCAGCTGATCCTCGCCGTGCTGCAGGCGGCGACGGTCGGCGTGGTCGGAAGCATCTTCGGGGTCCCCTACCTCTTCCTGTGGGGAACGCTGAGCGCGCTGGCCATGCTCATCCCGTTCTTCGGCCCGCCGCTGGCCCTCATCCTCCGGTCATCGGGACCGCGCTGTTCGCCGGCGAATCGCTCATCCCGGTCCTGATCATCCTGTTCGCGGTCCAGACCGTCATCGTGAACTGGCTGCAGCCGCGGCTCCTGCGCGGCGCACTCGGCCTGCATCCCATCCTGGTGCTCGTCGGCCTGCTCATCGGCGCGCAGGTCGCCGGCGTGTGGGGCGCCCTGTTCGGGATCCCCGTCATCGCCGTGCTGTGGGTCTTCGTCGAGCTACGCGGTGTTCCGCACCGTTCCCAACGCCGCCCTCTCCGAAGCGGAGCGACTCAACGACGTGGACGAGCACGTCATGGTTCGCGTCGAGAAGGAGCAGGTCGGCGACGAGACGCATCCCCACATCCACGTGACGCGAACGCGACGACCGGACGGCAGCGAGCAGGTGGAGCTGCGCATGGAGGAGCCCGACCGCGAAGAAGGCCCCGCCCCGAGCGGAGCCGAGGGCTAGGCCCGTCCGGCTGCCGGCTGCTCGCTGGCGAGGGGCGTGACCTCTTCGGCGAAGTGGCAGGCGCTCATGTGTCCGCCGCCCACATCGCGCAACGGCGGCTCCTCGACCGAGCAGATCTCCTGTGCCATCGGGCAGCGGGTGTGGAATCGGCAACCCGAGGGCGGGTTGGCCGGCGAGGGCAGATCGCCCTTGAGCACGATCCGCTCGCGGCGCACGGTCGGGTCCGGCACCGGGATGGCCGACAGGAGGGCCTTGGTGTACGGATGCGCCGGCGCCTGGTACAGCTCGTCGGCATCCGACAGCTCAACCAGCTTTCCGAGGTACATGACCCCGACGCGCGTCGAAAGGTGCTTGACGACCGCCAGGTTGTGGGCAATGAACAGGTAGGTGAGCTGAAACTCGTCCTGGAGGTCGCTCAGCAGGTTGAGCACCTGGGACTGGATCGACACGTCGAGCGCACTGACCGGCTCATCGCACACGATGAAGCGCGGTCGCAGGGCCAGGGCGCGCGCGATCCCGATGCGCTGGCGTTGGCCGCCGGAGAACTCGTGCGGGTAGCGGTGAATGTGCTGCTGATCGAGACCCACCCGCTTCAGGAGGTCCCGGACCGCCGACTCGCGCTCGCGCTTGTTCGTCATGCCGTGGACGTACAGGCCCTCACCCACGATCTCGCCCACGCTCATGCGCGGGTTGAGGCTGGCATACGGATCCTGGAACACGACCTGGATGTCGCGCCGCGCCGCCTTGAGCTCGCGTGAGGAGAGGTCGAACAGGGGCTTGCCCTCGAAGTTCACCGAGCCGGCGGTCGGAGGCAGCAGGCGCAGGATGACCTTGCCGAGCGTCGTCTTGCCGCAGCCCGACTCCCCCACCAGGCCGAGCGTCTCGCCCT
>CAVYGE010000006.1:0-931794 GCA_963767985.1 uncultured Chloroflexia bacterium | reverse complement strand
CGGCGACTCGAACCACAGCAGCCGCGGAGCCGGCCCATCCGGCGCCCTCAGCCATCGGCGGGCCGAGGCTCCACGCAATGAGAACGACCCAAACAGCGCGCCGTGCCGGGCCACGAGGCGACGCGTCGTCCTGTGCTCCCCGACACGAGCGCACGACCGACGAGTTTGCGGGCGGGGCCATCCGAGCTGCTCGGCCAGCATCGGCCCGAGCCGCGCCTTGGTGTCCAGCCGCCGCAGCGTGTCCTGCACATCCCCCAGGCGGCTCTTGACCTCGACGACGAGCAGTGCCTGCGCCCCTGGATGAAGAGCGACGAGATCGCAGCTTCCGCGGTCGCCGTAGTGGTTGAAGCTGACCTCCGCCTGAACCATCCATCCGAGTCTTCCCAGCTTGGACGCCGTCTGATCCTGGATCGCCGCATGGAGTCGATCCACCAGCCGATCGAGATCGGCGCCGCGCCAACGCACCTCGACGAGCAGCTGCGCGCCGAGTGCAACCGTCAGCCGGTCCAGGGTCGCCAGCGTTGCCGTCTCGAGCATCCCGCGCTCGACGCGCGATACGGCATCACGCGATAGACCCGCTCGCTCGGCCAGGTCAACCTGACGCCATCCCAGCCGACCGCGCAGCACCCGCACGCCCCGGGGCACGTTCGTCCGCATGGCTTGCCGATGATGCGCGAAGCGGATTACTGGACCGTTAGGACGGGCTTACCGTCATCGGGCGCGACCGTCGAGGTAGGCGAGCACCGCGAGCACTCGACGGTTGTCGTCTCGGTGCTCCTCCAGGCCGAGCTTGGAGAAGATCGTCGCGACCTGTGCCTCGACCGTCTTCACGGCCAGCGACAGGTGCTCCGCAACCGATCGGTTCGAGCGTCCCTGCGCCACGAGGGCAAGGACCTCGCGCTCGCGAGGGGTCAGGACCGACAGTCGCTCCTCGGTCGTGCGACCGCGCACGATCTCGTCCACCACCAGCGGGTCGATCGCGGAACCTCCTTCCGCGACGCGGCGCGCGGACGCGAGCAGCTCACCGGAGTCCGCCACCCGATCTTTGAGGAGATAGCCGACGCCACCCGATCCGCCGGCGAGCAGCCGCAGGGCATAGTCGGGCTCGAGGAACTGGGAGAGCACGAGAACTCCGACCTTTCCGCGATGAACCTCGCGGATCCGCACCGCAGCGTTGAGCCCCGCGGTGTCGGATGGCGGCATCCGGATGTCGATGACGGCGAGGTCGGGCAGGAGCTCGTCGACGAGGCCCAGGAGCTCGTCCGCCGTGCGGGCCTGGCCCACGATCGTCGCGCCGCCATCGGTGAGAATGCGCACGACCCCTTCGCGAATGACCGCCGAGTCATCGGCGACGATCACTCGCATGGCAGCCACACCTCGAGGATCGTGCCTCTTCCGGGCGGGCTGTCGAACGAGAACCGCCCATTCAGTGCCCGCACGCGGTCTCCCAGTCCCAGGATGCCGGTGCCGTTCGCGGGGTCGGCGCCGCCCACGCCGTCGTCGGCGACACGGATTCGGAGGGCGGAGTCATCGCGCGCGACGGTGACCTCCGCCCGACCTGCCCGCGAGCTGCGCGCCACGTTGGTCAGTGCCTCGGCAACGACGTAGTACGCGGTGACCTCGGTCGGCATCGGCATCCGTCCGTCGAGATGAACCTGGAGGTCGACCGGGACCGTGGATCGCCGCGCCAGCGTGGACAGTGCCGGCTCGAGTCCCGCTTCAGTCAGGATCGCCGGGTGGATGCCGCGTGCCAGCTCGCGCATCTCGCTCATCGCGTCACGCAGCTCGGCCGCGATCGCGGCAAGCTGGGCCGTTACCGCCGAAGGGTCGCTGCCGGCCAGGCGACGCGCCTCGTCCAGCCGAATGGCGACCCCGGTGAGATGCTGCTGGGCTCCGTCGTGCAGCGCACGCTCGATGCGGCGACGCTCCGCGTCCGCTGCGGCCACGATCCGCGCACGGGAGGCACGCAGCTCGGCAAGCTGGGCGCGGAGGAGTGCCGCGAGCTGATCGTTCTCGATGTACGCCTCGAGAGCCTCGTCGACGTCATCAGGCGATGCATCGCGCTCCAGGCGGGCGGCCATGGTGGCCAGCGGACCACCAGCGGATCGCAGGCGCAATGTGCCGACGAGGAACGCGATCGGCACGGCCGCGCGGGCGGCGGGAATCAGCCAATCCACGAACCCCCTGAGGCTCTCTGGCACGTCGAGGAGTGGAAGTCCAGTCGCGGTCGACCACGCCGTCTCGCTGGCTCGGAAGGTGGCGAACAGCATGGCGACCAGCGACCCGACCAGGACAGGACCGATCACCGATCGGGTGAGGGAGCGGGTTCGCAGGAGCCGCCGCAGCGCGAGGCCGCCGACTGTGATGGTCAGGGCGGCAATCGCTGCGCTCAACGTCACTTCGATGGTCTCGAACGCCGCCCGATTCTCGAGAATGGCGAACGGGTTGGTGAGCACGCCAGCCGGAAAGTCGTCGGGATACGTTCGCGGTGGATCCTGGAGGAGCAGGCGCCCGATGCTGCGGACCGCGAACGCCGCGCCCAGGCCCCAGACCGCCATGCGGCTCACTCCCGACAGGCGTTCTCGAGGGAACGTCAGGGCGAGGAGGGCGAAGGCGATGTCGTAGTAGCCCTCGAACGCGAATCCGATGACCCACAGCGGAACGATGCCGGTCGGTCCGTAGCTCCCGAGCGACCACAGCACGCCGCTCAGCGCGAGCAGTGGTCCGGTGCGGGACATCGGTCGTCGCGCCCACGCGACGGCGCCGGCGCCGACGAACAGCAGGCCAATGCCCGTATCCAAGATGAGGAACAGCAGCGGCGCATCCGCCGCGATGCTGACGTAGTGGGTGACGACCACGAACGCGGTGGCGGCAGCGATCCAGGGCCACGGACCGCGTCGATTGACCTGCCCGAGCGTCATGTGGGCGATCGTGGCACAGCACGCCGGCCGCGACTACCGGGGAAACCCTCGGAACAAGCGGTGCTTCCCCCGATGCGCACCGGCGCGCCGTCCCCGGACGATGACATGACCATCCAGCTCGTGAGGTTGCGCCATGTCGCCGTCGTCGATCCGAACCAATGTGGTCCTGCTGCTCGTCTGGATGGCGGTTCCCGCCTGCGGGGGCGCCGCGCCGGCGTCCACTGTCAGCGGAACGCCGCCCACAGCCGCGCCGGCCGCCTCCAGCCCGCTCCCGGCCAGCGAGGCGCCTGCGTCCGCGGCAGCCTCGGGGGACCCTCTCGCCGAGCGCACCATTGCATCCATCGACCTTGGAGGTGGACCGGACTTCCCGACCGAGGCCTTCGGCTCGATCTGGGTCAACGCCGTGGACGGGCCGATCATGAACGACGGCACGACCCCGGCCATCCACCGCATCGACCCCGAGAGCAACGAGGTGATCGCCTCGATCCCGCTGCCCGGCCGGCTGTGCTCCGGCGTGGGCGCGAGCCCCGAGGCCGTCTGGGCATGCGGCCCCGACGGGCTGGTGCGGATTGACCCCGCAGCGAACGAGGCTGTCGCGACCGTTGGCTTCAGGGCAGCCCTCGTGAACAGCCGGATCCCGTATGGCGCCGGCTCGGTCTGGAGCTTCGCGACCTCGACCGTCGGGCCCGACCAGGTGGTCCGCATCGACCCGGCGACCAACGCCGTCACCGCGACCATCGACCTCGGCCATGTGGCGGGCACGATGGCATTCGGCCTCGACGCCCTCTGGGTCAGCAGTCCCCTCGACGATCTCCTCCTGCGCATCGATCCTATGACGAACTCAGTCGAGGAGTGGTCGACCGGGATCGAGGGAGCCGGTTCGGTGGCCGTGGGAGCGGACGCGATCTGGGTCTCGTTGATCTTCGAGCATGGGGCGCAGGGCCACGCCGAGGACGTGACGTTGGTCCGGATCGACCCGCTGACGGGCGAGGTGACGGATTCCATCGTGACCGGCGGCGTGCTCGGGGACGAGGGAGAGATCGCTGCCACGGCCGACGCGATCTGGGTTCGAGCACCGGACCCGTGGCTCATCCGGATCGACCCCGCGACGAACGAGATCATCGACAGGTTCGACACGGTGAGCGGGCCCGGCGCGGTGACGGTCGCCTTCGGCTCGGTCTGGGTCACGAGGGAGCGCGGCGAGGTGCTCCGGATCGAGCCGTGAACGACGACGCGGCGCGCTACGATGCGCCGCGTGACGCGCAGGACACTGACATACGACGACCTCGTGGACCTCGCCCATCGGCATGGTCGTGAGCCACTCGAGACGGTGACCGGGAAGGTGTTCAGCGCCGGCGTCTCGAGCACAGGCGAGGTCTACTTCACTCCGGCGTCGAGCGGCTACGGCCAGAGCGACGGGCGGAAGGCAGCGGAGCGATTCATCGCCCGCTACAACGAGATCGGCAGCCTGCGACCGGGCGACTATGCCGACGTCTCGCGCAATGCGTCGTACTTCATCGGCCTCATCCTGGCCGCACGGGAGGATCAGTGAACGACCGGCCATCCGAGCGCGCCGACGGCAAGCTCGCCGTCGCCCTCATCTCCGAGGTCTTCTGGGAGCCCGATGGGCCGATCCGCGCCTGGAGGAACGGCTGGCCGAGGCTGTCGATCGAGGTGCGGACGTCGCCGTGCTGCCCGAGATCCCGCTCAATCCGTGGAGCCCCGCAACGAAGAACGCCCGGGACGACGACGCCGAGTCGATCGGAGGCGCCGCGATCGACCGCGCAGGCCGAGGCGGCCGCCGAGGCGCGGGATCGGCCTCATCGGCGGCATCATCCATCGGGCCGAGAACGGCCGCCGGACGAGCCGCGCGCTGATCTTCGACGCTTCGGCGGGCCATGGTCGGAAGCTACGAGAAGCTCCACCTCCCCGAGGAGGAGGGCTTCTGGGAGACGAGCCACTACGAGCCGCGGCGACGAGCCACCGCGGCCGATCGACGCGTTCGGCGTTCCGATCGGCATCCAGCTCTGCTCGGATGTCAACCGTCCGGAGGGCACGCATCTCCTCGGGCGCGCAGGGAGCTGTCGCCGACCATCAATCCGAGGGCCACCGAGGAGGCGACGTACCAGCGGTGGAAGACGGTATTCGTCGCCAATGCCATGACCAGCTGCTGCTACGTCCTGAGCGTCAATCGGCCGCATCCGGAGAACGGGATCCAGATCGGCGGGCCGAGCGTCGCGATCGGGCCCGCGCGGCGAGGTGCTCGCGGAGACGACAGACCGCATGGCCATCGTGACGCTTGACGTCGATGCCGTTCGCAGAGGCGCGTCGCGGATATCCGGGGTACCTGCCGGTGCGGGCGAAGGTCTACGCCCGGGGCTGGCGCGAGGTCGCCGGAGCCGACGGCTAGCGCGCCGGCCCTATCCCTCGGCGAGGCGGAACTGCCCGCGAGCGATCAGCGTGTCGCCCACGAAGATCCGCATCTCGTAGACCCCGGGACCCCAGTCGCGCACGAAGCTGGCCGCGTCACCCGCCACGAATCCCGCCGTCGTGCCGGCGGGATCCACGCCCAGCTGGTTCCCGGCGGCCGCGACGATCTCCTCGCCGTCGGACCCGTCCTCGTTGAGCCGGACGACCTGCTCGCCGATCGTCCCCGCTCCGAACGGCTCCGTGCTCGAGATCGAGTGGGCGAAGACCATGCCCGGCGTGAACGTCTCCACGGCGCTGACCACCTGGCGGTTGCCGTCGAGCTCGCGTCCCGAAGACGACGGTGCCCGGCAGAGTCGGCGTGGGCTCCGGTGTCGGCGCCACCGATTCCGACGCCGACGGGGCCGACGCTCGGCGCCTCCGTCGGCGTCGCGGTCGCGGACGGCGTGGGGGATGCCGCCACCAGGGGATCGGTCGGGTTCAGGCTCGAGATGAAGAGGCCGATGACCAGCGCTCCGACGATCGTCGCGATCACCGCCCCCATCGACAGCAGGGAATCACGGTCCGTGGGGTATCGGCCGATGGGAACCACTCGCGCCTCGCCATGTCGCAGTGACACGCCGCACGATCGGCAGACCTGCGCCCACTCCGGGTTCGCGCGGCCGCAGTTGAAGCAGTCGACGGTCTCCTCGGTCATCGGATCGGGCGGTCCTCCTGGGGCATCGGCCGGTCTGGCGCGTCGGCCGGTGGCGGCCCGAAGCCTAGCATGCAGGTGGCCGCCGGCGGTGAGAACGCCGACGGCCGGTCGGCCATCCCCGCAACGGGATGACCGAAGCAGAGTCTACCGAGGATCTCAGGCGTCCTACACTGGCGCGGATTTGCCGACGCCACGAGGTACCCCGGTGCTCCACATGATCGTCAACACGCATCACGCCGAGAGCTGCCCGTTCCGCGGTCAGGAGCATGCCGATGCTCTGGCGCCCGCGCTGGAACAGTTGGCCGAGACGGCGGAGTCGATGGGCGCGAGCGTGGCGGGCGCGTGGGTGAACGGTGCGGGGCACACCGGCTTCTATCTCGTGGAGGCGCCGAATGCCCACGTCGTCGACCAGGTGATCCAGGGGTCCGGGCTCACGGGCCGGACGCACTCGCAGGTCTTTTCGGTTGTCGAGCTGCCGGTCATCCTGGAGCGAATTCGCAGCCAGCGATCGGGCTAGGTGGAAACGCCCGCCGGCACGATGCCGACGGGCGCCTCTCCCGGTTGGCGGCTCGCGTCAGCCGGGGACGGCTTGGCGGGCGGCTTCTGCCAGCTGGAAGACCTCGAAACCGACGAGACCCTCGAGGTGGTCGAGCCCCTTGCCATTGGCCAGGTTGGGATTCGACGACCCGGCGCCGATGGTCTTGTCGAAGCGGGTCACCCAGTACTCGGGCAGGCTTCCGCGGTTGTCGACGGCCCATGCCGCCTGCGCGTCGGTGAGCCCGAAGAACTCCACGAGGATGAAGCTCAGCGTGAGCTTGCCCCAAACCTTGGAGTGGGTGGCGCCTTCATTGCCTTGATTGGATCGGCTGGAGATCACGCACTCGTGCGCGAACACTGAGCCGACACTCGCCACCGCCAGGACGGAAGCGAGCAAGGCGGCAGCGATGATGCGTCGAAACATCCGACTCCTCCATGCATGCGGACCCCGGCCCGTGGACACGTGGGCGTGGGCGTGCCGCCGCGACACGATAGCAAGGCGTGCAAGGGGTGGGATCCGCACCGAGCGGATGGCGTGGTCGCGGTGTCGCCCCGGGGTCTATTCCCCTGGTCGCGGCACCGGATGAGTGGAGCGGAACCGTGTCAGAGACTCGTAGTCGCTCTCGGCCAGGCGCCGCTGGACCCGGGTCCAGTACTCGTCCCGTTCGCCGGGCTCCCGGATGGCGCGCCGGTCGAACGGACGCATCCCGCGGAGCCAGCTCATGGGTCCGGGAGAGCGGCGCGTGCGGAGGGCGGCGAGCTCGAGCTCGAGGTCGATCTGGGTCATCGTGCATTGAAGTCTGATCGGCCCGGGTCACGGCCGATAGGTACCGTATGGGCCACTCCGGATCGGTACCT
Source organism: uncultured Chloroflexia bacterium (assembly GCA_963767985.1). Taxonomy (GTDB): domain Bacteria; phylum Chloroflexota; class Limnocylindria; order QHBO01; family QHBO01; genus JACDBZ01. The sequence continues at coordinate 924,354 of CAVYGE010000006.1, read as the reverse complement.
TCAGCGGCGGGCGGACCCGGTGCCGGCGGGTTGTACGATGCGCCGATGACGGGAGCGCAGCGTCGTTGGATCCCATGGGCCATGGTCGCGCTGGCGACGCTGTCCGCCTGCACGGGCACGGAGGCGACGATCGCCGGCGAGATCCGCGATGAGTCCATCGTCCTCGCCCAGGACTCGGGGCCCCAGAGCGTGTGGCTCGAGCTCGCGAACCTCGGGGCCGAGCCGTGCGACCTCCTCGTGATCCGCACGGAGCTCCGTTCCGACGCTCTCCCCACGGACGGCGAGCGGGTCATCCTCAGCATGAGTGGCGCCCCCGAGGGTGAAGCGTCTCCGATGGACGCGTACGTCGAGATCGATGGGCAGCCCGCCGGCGGTGCGGACCCCCTGCGGGCGGGACGACACGCAGTCGTGGAACCAGGCCAGACCGCCCGCGTGCAGCTCGCGCTCACCGGCATGCCGGAGCTGGAGGAGCGCGTGATCGTCTGCAACGGGCCGGGAGACTACGAAGCGGGGCGGTACGCGGTTCTGCGCTTCGATCGCTGAGCGCCAGGTGTCCGGCTGAGCCACCGCCGCGTTTGGGGCTCGAGGTGGTGCCGGAGGTGGGACTTGAACCCACACGAGCTTGCACTCATCGGTGTTTGAGACCGACGCGTCTGCCGATTCCGCCACTCCGGCGCGGGGAGCCGTCATTATAGGAAGCCGATGGCCGACTCCCCGGAGAAGACACCCGCGCACCGAACGCCGCCGCTCCCGGACGAGTCGGCGGTGATCGCGCGCGCCGCCGATGGTGATCGGACCGCCTTCGCGCAGCTGATGGAGCACTACCAGGGCGCCTGCTACGGATTGGCGATGCGACTGCTCGGCGACCCGGACCAGGCGGCCGATGCCACCCAGGACGCCTTCATCCACGCGTATCGCGCCATGCGGTCGTATCGGGGCGGCATCTTTCGGTCGTGGCTCCTGCGCATCACGGCGAACGCCAGCTACGACATCCTTCGACGCCAGCAGCGACGCCCGACCACCACGCTGCCCGATCCCGACGAGGGCGCTCCCGAGCTGCCCGACCCGGGCGCGGTCAATCCCGTTGTCGAGGCGGCCAAGAGCGAGCTGTACCGGCATCTCGAGGTCGCCCTGCGCCGGCTTCCCGAGGACCAGCGAACCGCGATCGTGCTGTGCGACGTCTATGGCATGGACTACAACGAGGTGGCGGCGATGACGAAGTCGGCGCTCGGGACCGTGAAGTCGCGGATCCACCGCGGTCGGCTGCGCCTGCGCGAGCTCATGGCGGAGCATCGGGAACTCTTCACGCGATGAGTGCGTCTGGGCCGATGGCATGCTGATTCCCAACCATCCTGCCGATGAGCGCCTCGCGGCGTTCGCGGCCGATGACCTCGAAGCCCCGGAGCCCGCACTCGCGGAGCATGTTTCGTCGTGCGTCCGCTGCTCCGCGGTCGTCGATGATCTGTCCACTCTGCGCATCGTCCTGGCCGAGCTGCCGGACATCGCCCCCCACCGACCGTTGCAGCTGGTTCCCGGCGTGGCAGATCCCTCCCCGGCGGGTAACAGCGCGGGCGGTTGGGTGCGACGGCTCTTTGCGCCGGCCCTCGCGGCGGGTGCGGCCATCGCGCTCGTCGGCGCGGTGGGCACGACCACGCCACTCCTCGACGGGATGGCCGGGGGAGCGGACTCCGCCGCCGGCGAGCAGCAGTTCATCGAGTCAATGCGCGATCCCGACGCCCCGGCGGCCGCGGCATCCGCGGGCACCGAGGCAGGCGGACAGGCCGAGTTCGAGCCCGGGGCCTCGACCGCGCGAGACATCGCGGCCTCGGGTGATGCGAATCCGCTGGTCGCCGGCGAGGGCGACGACGAGACGCGGTCGGGGACGCCGACGGGCGCCTCCGACCTTGGGCTTGGCACGGGGACGGAACGATCGCCCTGGCCGATGGTCCTCTTCTCGGGCGTCGCACTCATGATCGGCGCGCTGCTGCTCCGCTGGATCCTGGAGCCCCGCGCCGGCTGACGATCTATCGGCGAATTCGCGCCCGAGAGCCCAGGGTGGTGCTGTTCCGACGATCTATCGGTTCTCAGGTGGCCCGAAGGCGCCCAAAGCGGTCTCCCGGGACACTCCTGAGCCGATATGTCGGTCGTTCGGCGCCTGAACAGTCGGTGCGGCGCGAATCTGCCGATCTATCGACGGCGGACTGCCGGGGAGAGGACTCGGCGCGCTGTTGCTCCGCTGGATCCTGGAGCCTCGCGCCGGATGACGATCTATCGGCGAATTCGCGCCTGGGAGCCCGCGTTGGCGATGTTCCGACGATGTATCGGTTGTCAGGTGGCCGGAGTGCGGCCAACGCGGTCTCCCGGGACACTCTCCAGCCGATAGATCGGTGGTCCGGCGCCCGACAAGCCGATTCGGCGCGATTCTGCCGATCTATCGGCGACGCACCGACGCGCCGACCCAGCCCCCCGCCGACCTCGGTCAGATGGCGAGGCGGCCCGCGGCGATCGCCCCGAGCAGCAGGACCAGGATCACCGCACCCGCCAGGATCGCAGCCCAACCCGAGTCCCGAAACGTGGCCGGCGCCGTCTCGGGGCGGGGTGGGCGCCGGGTGCGCGGAATCGGAACCTCGCCGGGCCGACGCACCGTGCGGGGAGCGGCGCGCGTCTCGGCGGCGGTGGCGCGCCACGTCGCCCAGGTTCGGGTCGAGGATGGAGAAGCCGGGGTGATCGGCGCGCGCGACGCGCCCCAATGACCGGACGATGGCGTGCCGGACGAGGGATGAGCGCGGTCGTAGTCGAATCGGCGAGCGGGGCTCGACAGGATGAACCAGGCCTCGTTGATGACCCGCATGCGCTCGGCGGCCTCGGTCGCGCCCTCGTGGAGGTCGGGATGGTGGCGCTTCGCCAGGCGCCGATGCGCACGGGCAACCTGGAGCGGCGACGCATCGCGCGGGACGCCCAGGACGGCATATGGATCGAGGGTTCGACGCCCGGTCATGGCGACGATTCTACGGCGGCCGGAAGGCCGCCATCGGGCTAGACTCAGGGGTACCGATGCCCGATCGCCGTCCACTCCTCATGCTCATCGACGGGCCGAGCCTCGTCTACCGCGGCTACTTCGCGCTGCCGCCCCTCACCCTCTCGGACGGGACGCTCGTCAACGCCGTCTTCGGCTTCCTCCAGATCGTGCTGCGCGGCATGCAGGACGTGAAGCCGGACTTCGCGATCGTCAGCTTCGACCTCGGCAAGCCGCAGTTTCGCTTCGACGCGTACCCCGAGTACAAGGCCGGACGGCCGAGCATGCCCGACGACCTGCGAGGCCAGTTTCCGATCGTGCGCGAGATCGCGGCGATGCTCGGCATGCCGACGCGCGAGCTCCAGGGCTACGAGGCCGATGACGTGATCGGCACGCTGGCCAAGAAGGCGACGGCCCAGGGCGTCGACACCATGATCGTGTCGGGTGATCTCGACGGCCTCCAGCTCGTCGACGACCACGTCCGCCTCCTCACGACGCGGATGGGCGTGGCCTCGACGGTCATCTACGACGACGCGAAGGTGATGGAGCGCTACAGCCTGCGACCGGACCAGATGCTCGACTACAAGGCTCTCAAGGGCGATACGTCCGACAACATCCCCGGCGTCCCCGGGGTCGGGGAGAAGACCGCCATCAGCCTGCTGCAGCAGTTCGGCACGCTCGACGGCATCTACGAGCACCTCGACGAGGTGAAAGGCAAGATGCGGGAGCGTTTGGCCGAGCACCGCGAGTCGGCTTTCATGTCGCGCGAGATCGGCCGCATCGTGGTCGACCTCCCGGTCGAGCTCGGCCTCGACGAGGCGCGCACCGGCCGGTACGACCGTCGGGCCGTCGCCCAGCGACTGCGCGAGCTCGAGTTCCGCTCGCTCATCGACCGGCTGCCGGCGTCGAGCATCGCGCCGACCGGCTACGACAGCCCGGAACAGGAGACCCGGGGCGGACTCCAGCTCAGCCTCGACCTCCTCGGTGCAAGGCCACCAGCCGATCCTGACGCGACCACGTCGCCTCGCGATCGGCCCGATGCGCTCGCCGACCCGGGTGGCTCGATCGAGCATGTCGACCCGCGGATCGCCCGGTCGCCGTCCGACCTCGACGAGCTCGCGGCGTGGCTCGAGGCGCACGAGATGGTGGGGCTGGGCTGGGCGGTCGGGACCGGGCGCGCGCTCGGACGGCGGCTGTTCGGCCTGGCACTGGCGTCATCAGACGGGGGCGCGTGGTACGTGCCCTGCGACCCGGGCAGCGTGGCGCTCGATCGGCTGCCGCCGGAGCTGGTTCGCGACGATCGGATTCGGATCGGCCACGATCTCAAGCAGCTGGTGACGACGCTCTGGTCGGACCGCCAGGTGGAGCTGGGCGGCGTGTTCGCCGACACCCTGGTCGCCGGCTACATGGTCAACCAGGCGCTGCGATCGCAGACGATCGAGGACCTCGCGGCGCAGCACTTCGGGGCAGAGCTGCCCCCGAGAGCGGTGAACTCCGAGACGGGTGCCGAGGAGCTGCCGATGGCCCGCCGGGCCGCCGCCGAGGCCCTCACCGCTCTCCTCGCGCATCCGATCCTTCGCGCCCAGCTCGACGACGGCGGCCTGGCCCGCCTGTACGACGAGGTCGAGATGCCGCTGCTGCCGGTGCTGGCGCGCATGGAGATCGCCGGCGTCGCGATCGACCTGGAGACCCTGGCGGCCATGAGCGACGAGTTCGGCGCCACCCTGGCCGGCCTGGAGGCGCGCATCTACGAGCTGGTGGGCCACGAGTTCAACATCGGCTCACCGCGCCAGCTCGAGACGATCCTGTTCGACGAGCTCGAGCTGCCGTCCACGAAGCGGACGCGGACCAGCCGCTCGACGGACGCGTCCGTGCTCGAGGAGCTTCGCGACAAGCACGAGGTCATCCCGCTCATCCTCGAGCATCGGCAGGTGTCGAAGCTGAAGTCCACCTACGTCGACGCGCTGCCCACCCTGGTCGATGACGATGCGCGGCTTCACACCACCTACCAGCAGGCGGTGGCGGCCACCGGCCGACTGTCGAGCACGGATCCGAATCTCCAGAACATTCCGATCCGGACCGCGCTCGGTCGCCGCATCCGCCGCGCCTTCGTCGCCCCGCAGGGCAAGCTGCTGCTCGGCGCGGACTACTCGCAGCAGGAGCTGCGCATCCTGGCTCATGTCTCGCAGGACGAGGGCCTGAAGGCCGACTTCGCCGCGCATGCCGACATTCACCTGGCGGCGGCGGCGCGCGTGCTCGGGCTCCAGCCGGACGCGGTGGGGCCGAAGGAGCGCAGCGTGGCGAAGATGATCAACTACGGGATCGCGTACGGGCTCTCCGACTTCGGGCTGGCACAGCGGCTCAGCATCCCGCGCGAGGAAGCACATGGCTTCATCGAGGATTACTACGCCGCATATCCCGGCATCCGACGCTACACCACCGAGATGAAGATCCTCGCCCGCGACCAGGGGTTCGTCACCACCCTGCTGGGCCGTCGCCGCTACCTGCCCGAGCTGGCGGCGCGGAACTCGGCGCTGCGCTCGGCCGGCGAGCGGATGGCGATCAACATGCCGATCCAGGGCACGGCCGCCGACGGGATGAAGATCGCCATGGTCCGCGTCGACGCCGCCCTGCGCGACCGCGGCCTCCGGTCCCGGATGCTGCTCCAGGTTCACGACGAGCTCGTGTTCGAGACCGACGAGGAGGAGCTTCCGATCCTGGCCGAGCTGGCGGAAGAGCTCATGAAGGCGGCGTTGCCGCTCGACGTGCCGCTCGAGGTCGACCTCAAGGTCGGGCTGAACTGGGAGCAGATGGACCGCTACGTCCGCGCCGAGGACGGAGGCTGGCAGCGCATCGCCAAGACGGCCAGCGACGTCGCCCGTGAGGAGGCCGAGGAAGAGGTCGCGGCGGAGCTGGTCGGCTAGCGGACGCCATGCCGGAGCTGCCCGAGGTTGAAACCGTCGCCCGTGACCTCCAGCGCTGGGTGGCGGGGGCCACGATCAGCGGTGCGGAGGTGCACTGGGAGCGGACGATCCGTCATCCGCAGCCAGCGGCGCACTTCGTGGCCGAGATCATCGGGGCCACGATTCGACGCGTGGGCCGCCGGGCCAAGACCGTGCTCGTTCACCTCGACGACGGCCGAGTGATGACCGTGGCCCTGCGCATGACCGGGGCGCTCATCGTGGCACCGCCCGGCACGCCGGACGATCCGTATGCCCGCGTGGTGTTCCGCCTGGCCGACGGGCGGGAGCTGCGCTATCGCGACGTGCGGAAGTTCGGGCGGATCGGGCTGTGGCCGGGCGGCGGACTGCGAAGCGTCGGGGGTGGTCGGGGCCAGCGCTCGCGGCGGGTCGCGGAGGGTGCGCCACGCTTCCGTATCGGGGAGGTGTTCAGCGGACACGGTCCCGAGCCGCTGAGCGGAGGATTCACGGCGGCACGCTTCGCCGAGCGTCTGCAGGGCAGGTCTGCCCGGATCAAGACGCTGCTGCTCGACCAGAGCTTCATCGCCGGCGTCGGCAACATCTACGCGGATGAGGCGCTGTGGCGCGCGCGCATCCACCCACTGCGCCGCGCCGATACGCTCGAGCCGACCGAGATCCGGGCCCTGCACCGAACCGTGCGCCAGGTCCTGCGCCAGGGGATCGCGAACCGGGGTGCGAGCTTCAGTGACTACGTGGGTGCCGATGGCGAACCGGGCGCAAACGCCGAGCGGCTGGCGGTCTATCGGCGCACCGACGAACCGTGCCTGCGCTGTGGGCGGCCCATCCGGCGCGTCGTCGTCGGCCAGCGCAGCACCCATTTCTGCCCTCGGTGCCAACCCGAGCCGGTAGGATCGGACTCGGCATGAAGGTCATCGGCCTGACCGGCAACATCGGCTGCGGCAAGAGCACCGTGGCGCGCATGCTGCGCCAGAATGGCGTCGCCACCGTGGATGCCGACGTGGTGGCCCGCGAGGTTCGGCACAACGACGCGGATGCGCGGGCCGAGATCCTCGAGCGCTTCGGCACGTACCAGGCAGACGCGCTGTCTCGCATCGTGTTCAGTGACGCGCGCGCCCTCCGCGATCTCGAGCACATCCTCCACCCGCGGATCCGGGGCGCGGTGCGCAGCCGGTTGGCCGAGCTCGGAGAGGGGGGCGTCGAGGTCGCCGCGGTCGAGGTCATCAAGCTCATCGAGTCGCCGCTGGCCGACGCATGCGACGAGATCTGGGTCGTGCGCTGTGACGAGGTCGATGCGCTGCAGCGCCTGGCCGAATCGCGCGGCATGGACGAGGAGACGGCACGAGGCCGGATGGCCAGCCAGTCATCGCAGGATGAGAAGCTCGCCGTGGCGGACGTCGTGATCGACGGCTCTGCGCCGATGGACGAAACGCGACGGCAGGTCGAGTCGGCCCTCGAGAGGCTCCGCGCGTCCTGACGCCCGTCAGCGCGTCGCTGAAGCCTCGGGGATCGCGATCGGCAGCGGGATCGGGAAGCCGAACTCGTCGATGAGGCGATCGATGGTCGATCCCTCGGTCTCGGCGGTGCGGTCGTCTTCGTCGAGGCGCAGCGCCATGCTGAACTGTCCGCCCGCCGCCGTGAGCTCCGTCACCTTCTCGGCGGTCGCGAGGTCGGTGCGCAGGATGTACACCGCGCCGGTGCGCGCCAGGATCGTCATGCGCTGCAGGGTGACCTTGGTCGAGGGGCCGGGAAGGAACTGCTGAGTCGTGGCCTCGGCCTCCTCGGGCGTCTGGCCGACCTCGGGATTCACGGCCATGGTGACGATGAGGTCGACGATCTGGCCCGGGCTGCAGCGTGCCCCCGACTGCACGATCGTCGGGGACGCTGACCGACACGGCCCGCAGGTCTGGGCCGTCGGGATCGAACTCGGCCCCGGGCTCCAGGATGCTGAATGCCTGGCCGGAGGTGGTCGATGCCAGAACGTTGCGGGTCACCAGCTGGCCGGTTGCCACCGGGACGCCGGTGACGCGCCCGATGACTTCGTCGATCGTCGCGAATGCTGTCTCGTTCGTCGCGTCCACCGGAACCTGCCGCGTCACGACGTCACCTTCCTCGATCGGCTTTCGACTCGCGATCTCGCGAGCCGCCACGACGACGTCGCGCATGGCCACGTCCTCGGTGCGGGTCAGACCGCTGGCCTGCAGCGCGATGAACACCGTGGCCGCCACGAGCAGCGCCACGATGACGCCGACGGCGATGTAGACCTTGGAGCGCCGCGTGTTGCGGTCGGAGTATTCGAGTTCCACGGGATGGATGCTCTCCTAGCTGGCGTGGGAGGTCACTAGGACCAAGGGACCAACCGCGGTCGCTGCGCGCGCCGCAGGGCGAGGTCATTCGGGTCGCCGAAGACGCCGGTCACCGCCTTGGCGCTGATGCTGTTGGCATCGACGCCGGTGATCTGGAACACCCCGAAGCCGATGATGTCGACGTACTGGCCGCCGGCGTCGGTGGTGGCCACGGTGAACGTCATCGGCTGGAGGTGGGTGACTGGCTGGCCGTCGCCATTCGAGCCCGGTGGCGCGCACGTTGAAGCGGTAGCAGCCCTGGGCCAGGCCGGCGGTGTTCACGGAGACCGTGGAGGCCGCGCCGCTGCCGCTGGAGGTCGGCGTCACGCTGGACGCGGAGAAGGTGATCTGGTTCGCCGGGAGCGTGGCCGGTGCGAGGTTGCAGGTGCTGAAGGACGCGGGATCCCACGACAGGCCGACGGCCGTGCCCGTGGCGCCCCATCGCGTGCTGCTGGCACTCGTCGTCGACACGTAGGCCGTCATGTTCACGATCCCGCCGTACGTGGACGTCGAGCCGGAGACGTTGGAGTTCGAGAGCGAGAAGTCCCGAACCGCGCCGCCGATGCGTACAGCGACGGGCGTGCGCCGGGTCTGGAAGTACGGATTGCCGGAGTGACCCTCCAGCCAGACCGTGTAGATGCCCGCCGGGATCGTGTTCGTCTGGAAGTTGGCGGTCGTCACCGTCGTCCCGTTCTTGTTCGGGATGAAGACGTTCGGGGTGAAGGTCGGCTCGTTCATCTTCCCAGGCGCCGGAGGTGTGACCGCCGGGTCGGGAACGATGTCATGGGCCGGGTAACCGGCCGTCGCCGCATCCGTGTCGCCGTGGAGGTGGAGTGTCACCGTGCTGTTGAACGCGGCGTTGCGCGAGACGGAGAAGGATGGGCCCGCCACCCCCGCCGCCGTCGTCGCCGGCAGCGTGATGTACGGCGGCGGCGTGATCGTGAAGTCGGGAATCTCCATCACCGTGCCGTTGTAGACGGCGAGCATGATCCGGTCACCGGTGGCATAGGCGTCGTCGAAGTTGCCGACCACCATCGACGTGTCGTTGCCGGACATCACGCCGACCTGGTTCGCGCCGTTGGGCGGCACGCTGACGGCCGGGAAGGCCGGGCCCGGGTAACCGGCCAGGATGTAGTCGCCCTGCATTGTCTTCAGCGTGTTGACGTTCGTCCCCGCCGTGACGTCGTTGTAGTAGATCGCGTGACCCGGTGGACTCGAAGTTCCGGACGTCGAGGGCGATGAAGCCGCGGAAGCTCGCGTCGTTGTTCGCCTTGGCTCCGGGGCCGTAGAGCTCGAACGCCGGGCCCGGGTTGGCCTCGCTGGCCGGGACGCGCCCGCCGTACCCGAGTGGGTTGACGTCGTCGACCTGGCCGCTCGAGCTGGTCGCCGCGGTGGCCATGAAGTCCGTGAAGCCGCCGCCTGGTCCTGGCGGACTCGAGTAGCGGCGCGCCACGATCGGGACGGCCGGCGAGCCCTGGAGGCTGCAGCGAGCCCGTCCACCGGTCTCGAGCTCGCCGATGCCGACGACGCGCGCCAGCACGGTATCCACGGTGGACGAGATCGCCAGGCGAACCGTCGAGCCGGCCACGATGATGCCGCTGACCAGGTAGGCCGGGTCGCCGGCATGCCCGTCGGCGTAGACGCGGGCGTCGTCGGGGGCGATCGTGGCCGTCGCGCCGGCGGGGGAGCCGTCGAGGTTGACGAGCGCGACGCTCCGCCCGACCTGGGCGGCCACGGCGTCCGTCGCGCCGGCCACGAGCTCCCGGCAGGCGGCCAGGACACCGGCATCGGCGGCGACCTGGACGTGACGCCGCTCGGCCACCTGGCGTCCAATGTCGACGGCGATCCCTGCTGCCGCGAGAAGCACGATGAGCCCGAGCGCCACGATGACGAGCACCTGGCCGCGCCCCGCACTCGAGGCTTCGGGGTGGCGACCGGGACATCAGTTCATCACCATCGAGGCAGTGGCCCGGAGCTGGAAGAGCCCGTTTCCGTCGCCGTCGAGGATCGCTCCCAGGAGCGGGACGATGATCGCCTGGTTGTACTCGAGCTGAACACGGACCAGGCAGCCCTCGCCGCTGTCCTGGGTGCAGTACGTCGCCGAATCGGAGGTGTTCGGGCACGGTGTGCCGGGACTCGGTGCCCGCCGCACAGAACGAGATCTCGACGTCGCCGTTCTGCCACAGGTCGTGCTTCCCGTCGCCGTTGAGATCGACGCCGGTCGGGCACGGCTGGCTGGCCGAGAAGTTCGGGCTGCCGGGGTTGAGGAACCCGAACGCCTGAATCGCCGCATCGACCGCGGCGGTGCAGCGGGCGACACCGTGCTGCGCGTTCGTCTGGGCCGTGTCGTAGCGGTAGATCGTCGCCTCGCGCGCTGCCTCGCGGGCGGCATTCGTGATCGACACGTTGGCGCCGAGCAAGAGCCCGAACTGGATGATGCCGACCACGACGAAGAGCAGCGGCAGCAGGACCGCGGCGAACTCGACCATGGCCTGGCCCCGGGCGGATCGCGGCGATCTTCGCCATCGGCGCTGGGGACGCGGGGTCGGCAACATGAAGGAGGACGTGGCTCGGTTCGGTGTTTGGCTGGGCAGCCTGCTCGATCGTATGAACGAGGGCCGTGCGCCGATATAGGCCGATGGGTCGGCCGCGCATGGGACCGATGGAGGACCGCTAGAATCGTCTCCCCATGCCCGACCTGAAGGTCCACGCCCCCTACGAGCCGACGGGTGATCAGCCGACCGCGATCGCCTCGCTGGTCGACGGCATCGAGGCGGGCCTGAAGCACCAGGTGCTGCTCGGGGCGACCGGGACCGGGAAGACCTTCACCGCGGCGAAGCTGATCGAGGCGGTCCAGAAGCCGACGCTGGTCATGGCCCACAACAAGACCCTTGCCGCCCAGCTCTACCAGGAGTTCAAGGAGTTCTTCCCCGACAACGCCGTCGAGTACTTCGTCAGCTACTACGACTACTTCCAGCCCGAGGCCTACCTGCCGCGAACCGACACCTACATCGAGAAGGACTCGTCACGCAACGACGAGATCGATCGGCTGCGGCACAACGCGACGCGCGCGCTGTTCGAGCGACGGGACGTCGTCATCGTCGCGTCCGTGTCTGCGATCTACGGTCTCGGCGCGCCGGTCGACTACGGCGCGACGGTCATCAGCCTCAAGGTCGGTGGGTCGTATCGGCGAGACGGGATCCTGCGCCACCTCGTCGATCTCCAGTACCAGCGCAACGACGCGGCCCTCGGCCGCGCCAAGTTCCGCGTGCGGGGTGACGTGCTCGAGGTCCAGCCGCCGCACGGCGAGTACGTCGTACGCGTCGACTTCTTCGGCGACCAGGTCGAGCGGATCGTCGAGATCGACGACCTCACCGGCGAGGTGCTTGCCGAGCGCAACGAGGTGAACCTCTATCCGGCCTCGCACTACGTGACGCCGCGCGACAAGATGATGGCCGCCATCGAGAAGATCGACTCGGAGATGAACGAGCGGGTCCGCTGGCTCGCGGACCAGGGCCGCGAGCTCGAGGCCGCCCGCCTGCGGCAGCGGACCGCAGTTCGACCTCGAGATGATGCGCGAGGTCGGCTTCTGCTCCGGAATCGAGAACTACTCGCGCCACCTGGCGGGCCGAGAGGAGGGAAGCCGGCCGTGGACCCTCATCGACTACTTCCCGACCGACTTCCTGCTGATCATGGACGAGAGCCACATCTCGATCCCCCAGGTCCACGGCATGTACAAGAACGATCGGACGCGCAAGGAGATCCTCGTCGACTTCGGGTTCCGACTCCCGTCGGCGCTCGACAACCGGCCGCTCACCTTCGAGGAGTTCGAGGACCACTTCAGCCAGGTGGTCTACATGTCCGCGACTCCCGGACCGTACGAGAGAGAGCGCGCCGACCGCGTGGCCGAGCAGTTCATCCGGCCCACCGGCGTGATCGACCCGACGATCACCGTGCGGCCGACGACCGGGCAGATCGACGACCTCCTGGCCGAGATCCGCGCCACGGTGGAGCGCGGGGAGCGGGCGCTCGTCACGACCCTGACCAAGAAGATGGCCGAGGACCTCGCCGACTACCTGGCGGAGCTGGGGATCAAGGTCCAGTGGCTGCACTCCGAGGTCGACACGCTCGAGCGCATCGAGATCCTGCGCGACCTGCGGCTCGGCGTGTACGACGTGCTGGTCGGGATCAACCTGCTGCGCGAGGGTCTCGACCTGCCGGAGGTCACGCTGGTGGCCATCCTGGATGCCGACAAGGAGGGCTTCCTGCGCTCGGGGGGATCGCTGATCCAGGTCATCGGGCGGGCGGCGCGCAACGTCGGTGGGCGGGTGATCATGTACGCCGATCGCGTGACCGACTCGATGCAGGCCGCCATCGACGAGACCGATCGGCGACGCGAGAAGCAGGCCGCATACAACGCGGAGCATGGCATCACGCCCGAGACGATCATCAAGGAGATCCGCAGCATCCACGAGAGCCTGCGACGCGTTGCCGAGGAGCGCGCCGAGCTCCAGGTCGCCGGTAAGGAGCCCGAGGAGCTGGCCGCGATGTCCGGTCAGGCTCGAGGCGCAGATGAAGGAGGCGGCCCGCAACCTCGAGTTCGAGCGTGCCGCCGCCCTTCGCGACGAGATCCTCCAGCTGCGGCGCCTGCGGGACGAGCTGGCGGCCGCCCCGGGAAGCATCCCGGCCGAGGTCTACGCCGCCGCGGCCGCGGAGGACGGGGACCACGGGCGGCGGGGGACCGAGGCGGCCGCGTCTTCAGCACCGCCACCACGCCGAACGTCATCGCGGCCGGGTCTCGGCGACGCCCGCCGCGACGAAGGAGGCCCTGATGGCCGGGACGATGCCGCACGCGATCTTCATCGAGACGGACGTCGATGGGAACGGCCTGGTCGGTGCCTACGCGGCCGAGCTGCCGGGATGCGCCGTCTTCGCCACGACGGACGATGAGGCGGCCGGCGCCATGCCGCGCCGGGTGAGCCGCTTCACCGCGTGGCTGCGCGCGAACGGTGAGTCGCAGCCGGACTTCGTCGGCGACAACTGGTACGAGGTCGAGCGCGCGCCCGCGGCCGAGGGTGGAGCACGACGCGCGTCGTTCACCCTCGACGAGCTGCCGCCCAGCGACGACGAGTTCGCCACCTGGATGCGATGGCTCGAGCTGGCGCGGGAGGAGCTGGCGGACGCGCTCGACGCCGGTGACCCCGCCGCCGCATCGGATCTCCTCGACCGCATCGAGCGACAGGACGTTTCGTTCGTCCGCGACCTGGGTGGCGGTGCGCCCGAGCTGACCACCGATCCGATCGACAACCTGTACGCCGCCCGGGACGCGCTGACCGACGCGCTGACCGCGGCCGGCCCGTTCCACGATGGGGTGCGTCGGATGCTGCGGCTGGCGATCGCGGACGACCTGCGGGCGAGCGAGGCGCTCCGACCGCCGACGTGATCGACCTCGCAGGCCTGGCACCCCGGCGGCTGCGCCATGCCGGCGAGTGGCCGGTCCCGGTCCCACGGCGTGCCCCGATCGGCTCCGCGCTGCGTGACCTACAGGACTCGATGCCCGTCTGCGACGGCGGCGCGGCGCCCGTCCTTTCGGGGAATGGGGCCGAGCGCGCGATGCTCATCGGGCAAGCGCCCGGCTGGCGAGAGATCGAGACCGGCCTCCCGTTCGCGTGGGATGCCGGCAAGCGGCTATGCGGCTGGCTGTCCGCCGCCGGCATCGGCGTCGACGACTTCCGGAATGACTGGTACGTCACGAGCATCGGGAAGTGCTACCCGGGCCGCGCTCCCGGCTCGTCGGTCGATCGGCCACCGTCGCGGGACGAGATCGCGCGCTGGACGCCGTTCCTGCTGCGCGAGATCGAGCTCGTGGGTCCCGGCCTGGTTCTCCTCGTGGGCGGCATCGCCCATCGCTACGCCTTCGGCGCCGGCAGGAAGCTCGACGAGCTGGTGGGCCGCGAGCTGAGCTGGGATGCCGCGCCCGGAGCATCGGTCCTGTGCCTGCCGCACCCCTCCGGAGCGTCGACGTGGCTGAACGATCCGGCGCACGTCGAGCTCTGGCGGCGCGGAATCGAGCTCCTGCGGGCGCGCTGGAGCGAGCTGCAGCGGATGACGCGCGAGGTTCGCATCGGCATGGCCGTGGTTGCCGCGCTGGGTGCGTTCGTCTTCTTCCTGCTGGTCGTCGGCTCCTCGGGCGGAACGCGGCCGGAGGTCGATCCGCTGTCGGTGGACGAGGCACTGGCCGGTGGAGACCCGGCGGGCCGCTGGGGCAGCCGCGAGCTGTACGTTGCCGGCTGGTACGCGGAGCTCGAGGCCGATTGCGAGGGTGACGACGGCGGGGCGGACGAGTCGGTTGCCTGGCTCCAGCGGGAATGCCCGCTTCGCCTCCTGCTGCCGTATCAGCCGGACGTGGACGCGACCCAGGCGGAGCTCATCCGAGATGGGCTGCGCCTGGCGGCGCCGCAGGGACGCGCCTTTCCCTCGCGGGCCGAGGATGGCGGGCCGAACCTTCGCGGACAGCAGCTCGTGTTCGTCGGGCAGTTCGCGGACGATCGTGCCTCTTCGTGCGTGCCCGATCGTGTCGAGCAGTGCCGCGCAACGCTGGTCGTGAGCGACTACGACGAGCTGGTGCGCTAGCTGCCGGTCGTCATGTCGAGGAGACCGGCCTCGCGCGCCCGACGCATGAACCAGCGGAACGCTGCCAGCGCGAGCGGGATGGCGATCGCCGTCGAGACCACCAGGAAGAGCATGACCTGCGCGTCGCTGAATGCCGCGAGCATCCCGGGCTGGCCGTCGATCCCCGGTGCCCCATGGCCGACCAGCGCACGCCGCGAGGCTTCGAGCCACCACGTGGTTGGGGAGGCCAGGGCCACCGGATGGAGGAACGCCGGGAGGACGTCGATCGGGAAGATCGCGCCCGAGATGAGATAGAGGGCGCCGGCGATCGCCTCGGGATAGGACCACGCCTCCTGGCGCAGCTGGAGGCACCAGCCGGCCATGAAGACCCCGAGCGCCACGACCGCCGTCACGCCGATCAGCGTGGCGGGGACCAGCAGCAGGAGGTTCAGCTGCAGGTCGACGCCCAGGAACACCACACCGACGGCGAGCGTGAGGAGGACCGCGACGAAGGAGGTCAGGACGCGGGCGACCGAGCGGCCGAGGAGGAACGGGAACAGCGAGGACGGGGTGACGACGACGTACTTCATCATTCGGTAGCGCTCGCGGTCCTCGAGGATCGACTGCACCAGGCCACCCATGACGCCGAACACCACGTTCCACAGGGCGCTGCCGACGATGAGGAACTGGAGGAACTCGGTGCCCTGCCCGCCGGTGATGACCTGGAACATGACCACGAGGATCATCGCCGCCGCCAACGGCTTGGCCATCGTGTAGATGGCGAAGAGAAACGGGTCGGACCAGTTGGCCTCGATGGCCCAGCCCAGCCCGATCGCGGTGCGGAAGCTCCGCCAGGAGTCGGCCAGCGTGATGCCGGAGACGTGCGTCGCGCCCTCGTTCACTGCCACCGCAGGGTCAGCCGTCCCTCGCGGCGCGCCAGGGTCTCGAGATAGCCGAGCGCGAGACGCGCTGCCACGAGGAACACGATCCCCATCACCACGAGGATGGCGATCTCGGTCCCGACCGGCAGCACGCCGTTGGTGTCGCTGCTCGCGAAGGCCAGCTGGCGCATCGCGTCCAGGCCGACCCCGAGCGGCAGGGTCGCCATGACCAGGCCGACCGCGGGGCCCAGCGCCCGCAGCGGGAAGTTCACGCCGCCCAGGAAGTAGATCGGCTCCTGGAGGAGCTGCGCCAGGTGAAACGCCTCGCGGCCCCAGAGCAGGAAGAGGCTCGCGAACAGCATCCCCATGCCATACAGGGGAATCATGGTCAGAAGGAACACCGCGCCCAGGGCGAGCGGATCACGGACGTCGTACGAGACGCCGTACAGGAGCGATCCGATGCCGATGACGGCAAGCGCGCGCGAGCTCGTCATGACCAGCCCGCCGATCGCCATGCCGGCCAGGACGGACATCAGGTGCATCGGCGCGGTGAAGTACAGCTCGAGGTTGCCCTGGTCCTTCTCCCAGTAGAACTGCGCCGCCATCATCCATACCACGTTGAGCCAGAAGGCCGTCATGGCTCCGCCGAGCACGACGAAGCCGACGAATGCCTCCGGCGCCCCGAGCGCCCGATACACGAACACGAACGCGCTGACCGCGAGGAAGGGGAGGAAGATCTCGAAGAAGAGCCAGGACGGCTCCCGGGTCAGGCCGATGACGCGGGGATAGGCTCGGCCCACCACCGCGCGCAGGTTCGCCGCCACGATTCGCCGATTCGACCACTCGGCCGCCTCGCGCGGACCGCTCGCCGGCGCCGACCCGTACGCGCTCACGGGCCGGCTTCCTCTTCCTCGTCCCCGAAGCCGCGCCCGACGAGCTCGACGAAGACGTCCTCGAGGCTCGGCTCGGACTTCGCCAGGCCGATGAGCTGCGAGCCCCGCTCGGCGACCGCGGTGACCACGCTCGTCAGCGCCGAGTCATCGGCCAGGGCGACCTTCAGCGCGACCCGGTCCGAGGCGGCTCCGTCGGAGGTGTCGTCGTCGGCCGGTACCGCGGACAGAACGCCTGGCAGGTCGCTGATCGCGGCGATGCCGCCGTTGAGCGGGAGCCGGTCGAGCTCGAGCCGGAAGATCGACTCCGCCTGCACACGCCGTCGAAGCTCTTCGGGGGTGCCGAGCGCCAGGATCTTGCCGCGGTCGACGATGGCGATGCGATCGCAGAGCTGTTCCGCCTCGACCATGTAGTGCGTGGTCAGCAGCAGCGTGCGGCCCGGGGCGGCCGCCTTCCAGGCGAGCGTGTGCTCGCGCAGGTCGCGCGCCGCTGCAACGTCGAGGCCGAGGGTCGGCTCATCGAGGAACAGAACCCACGGGTCGTTGAGAAGGCCGCGCGCGAAGTTCAGCTTCTGGCGCTGGCCGGTCGACAACGTCCGCACCTTCTGGTCGCGCTGCTCGGTGAGGCCGGTGATCTCGATCAGCTCGTCGACGCGGCGCCAGCCATCGCGGTTCGGCAGGCCGTAGAACTGGCTGAACATCCACAGCTGCTCGCGCAGCGTCAGCAGGCCATAGCCCGACTGCTCACCGCCGGCGACCATGTTGATGACCCGTCGGATCTTCGCGGTCTCGTTGACGACGTCGAACCCGGCGATCCTGGCGGTGCCACTGGTCGGCAGCAGCAGGGTGGTGAGGATCTTGATGAGCGTCGTCTTGCCGGCGCCGTTCGGGCCCAGCAGGCCGAAGTACTCGCCCGGCTGGACGTCAAGGTCGACGCCCCCCAGCGCGGTCACCGGGGATGGCTTCGCCTTGTAGACGCGGGTGACGCCGCGCGCGTGAATGGCGGGTTCGTCGGACATCGAGAGGCAGCACCGGCTGGTGGGGGAGCGGACGGGAGCGGGATGGTAGCACTGCTAACGATCGCCGGGAATCGGTCATCCGACGTAGCGGGCCCTAGCGCGGATCAGCCGGGTCTGGACTCGCCCTCGCACTCGCCGGGACCGTGGTCGCAGTCGGCCGACAGCAGGCCGGCGCCGCGGATGGCGAGCAGCGCCTCGCGCACGTCGCGTTCCTGGCTGGGGCACGGCACCATCTCGAGCGCGTAGGTCACGCGGTCGGCAAGGGTGGCTGCCAGCGCGTCGGTCGGGGCGAAGGTACGCCACTCGCCATCGTCATCCCAGATCACGATGCCGTAGCCCTTGACCGCTACCGAGAACATGCCGTGTCGCTCCTGACGTGATGCCGGGTCGACCGCTCCCCTCGACGATCGGCCCGGCTCCCCTCTGATCTCCCCCCATCGGCATCCCCCGTACCGATGTCCCAGTACCCTGCGCCGGTCTGCCGGGCCCGACAAGCCCGCTGATCCGCACCTATCCGCTGACAACTGCCCAATTTTTGCCCGATTGGTCCTGGGACCCAGCGGTCGGGTGCGTCGAAGCCGCAAATCGCCACAAACCGAACAGGCGTTCGCATCGGCCCGAATCCTGCTACGATGGGCCCGGAATGCCCTCCGACAAGATCGTGGTTCGCGGTGCACGCGAGCACAACCTCAAGAACGTCGACGTGGAGATGCCCCGCGATCGGCTGATCGTGATCACCGGCCTCTCCGGATCCGGGAAGTCGAGCCTCGCCTTCGACACGATCTACGCCGAGGGCCAGCGACGCTACGTCGAGTCGCTGTCCGCCTATGCGCGCCAATTCCTGGGCCAGATGGAGAAGCCGGACGTCGACCAGATCGACGGCCTGTCGCCGGCCATCAGCATCGACCAGAAGGGTGCGTCCCGGAACCCGCGATCGACGGTCGGGACGGTCACCGAGATCTACGACTACCTCCGCCTGCTCTTTGCGCGCATCGGACGGATGCATTGCCCGATCTGCGGGCGCGAGATCAGCCGCCAGACGGTCGAGCAGATGGTCGACCAGCTCTACCAGCTCCCCGAGGGCACGCGGGTCATGCTCATGGCACCGTTGGTGCGGGACCGCAAGGGCGAGCACGAGAAGCTGCTGGCCGGCGCCAAGCAGGCCGGGTTCGTTCGCGTGCGGGTGGACGGCGAGCTGCGCGACCTCGACGAGGAGATCAAGCTCGACAAGAAGTTCAAGCATTCGATCGAGGTCGTGGTCGATCGCCTGGTCGTGCGCCAGGCCGATGACGACGGCGCCCCGCGACCCGACGCGAGCCGGATGGCGGACTCGATCGAGACCGCGCTGCGCCTGTCGGAGGGCCTGCTCCTGCTGAACCTGCCCGATGCGCCGGCGAAGGAGGCGGATCGCCTGTTCAGCGAGAAGTACGCGTGTCCCGAACACGGTGGATCGTTCGAGGAGCTTGCGCCGCGCAATTTCAGCTTCAACTCGCCCCACGGGGCATGCCCGGACTGCACCGGTCTGGGTTCGCGCCTCGAGATCGATCCGGACCTCGTGCTGCCCAACGACGAGCTGTCGATCGACGAGGGCGCCGTCCTGCCGTGGCGGCGGATGGCCGCAACCGAGAGCTGGTTCAGCAAGATCCTCGAGGCGGTGGCTGAGCACTACGACTTCCGGACCGACATCCCGGTCCGGGACCTGTCGGACGAGGCGCGCCGCATCATCCTGCACGGCAACCGGGGCCAGCGCGTCGACGTCCGCTATCGGGCGCGGAACGGCAACACCCACACGTTCAAGACGACGTTCGAGGGCATCATCCCGAACCTCACGCGCCGCCATCGGGAGACCGGCTCGGACGCGATGCGCGCCGAGTTCGAGCGCTACATGACGAACAAGCCGTGCCCGACCTGCAACGGCATGCGCCTCAAGCCCGAGTCACTGTCGGTCACGATCGCCGGCCGCAACATCATCGAGACGACACGCCGCTCCGTGACCGATGCGCTCGCCTGGTACGACGCGCTGTCCGCGCGCCTGAGCGACCGAGAGAACCAGATCGCGCGTCAGGTGCTCAAGGAGATCCGCGCTCGGCTCGGCTTCCTCATCGACGTCGGGCTCGACTACCTCACGCTGGACCGCGCATCGGGAACCCTGAGCGGGGGAGAGGCACAGCGCATCCGCCTCGCCACCCAGATCGGATCGAGCCTGATGGGCGTGCTGTACATCCTCGACGAGCCGTCGATCGGCCTTCATCAGCGCGACAACGACCGGCTCATCGCGACGCTGGTGCGCCTCCGCGACCTCGGCAACACGCTCCTCGTCGTCGAGCACGACGAGGACACCATCCGGTCGGCCGACTGGGTCGTCGACATCGGCCCCGCCGCCGGGGAGCACGGCGGCCGACTGATCCACTCCGGACCGCTGGCCGGGCTGCTCGAGAACCGGCGCTCGATCACCGGCGCCTACCTCCGCGGCGAGAAGGCCGTGCCGGTTCCCAGCCGTCGCCGGAACGGGAAGCGCGAGGCGCTCGTGGTTCGCGGCGCGCGCGAGAACAACCTGAAGGGCATCGACGTGGCCTTCCCGCTCGGGAAGTTCGTCGCCGTCACCGGCGTCAGCGGCTCCGGCAAGTCGAGCCTGGTGACGCAGATCCTGCATCCGGCCCTCGCCCAGCGCATCTGGGGATCGCGGGAACCCGCCGGAAAGCACGATCGGATCGAGGGCGTCGAGCTCATCGACAAGGTGATCCAGATCGACCAGTCGCCGATCGGGCGCACCCCGCGCTCGAACCCCGCGACCTACACGGGGCTGTGGGCGCCGTTGCGCGAGCTGCTCGCCGCCGTCCCGGAGTCGCGGCTGCGCGGGTACAAGCCGGGCCGGTTCAGCTTCAACGTCAAGGGCGGCCGCTGCGAGGCGTGCCAGGGCGCCGGCATCGTGCAGATCGAGATGCACTTCCTGCCCGATGTCTACGTCCCGTGCGAGGTGTGCAAGGGGAAGCGCTACAACCGCGAGACGCTCGAGATCCACTACAAGGGCAAGAACGTGGCGGAGATCCTCGAGATGACCGTCGAGGAGTCGCTGAAGTTCTTCGACGCGGTCCCGAGCATTCGCAACAAGCTGCAGACCCTGTTCGACGTCGGGATGGGCTACGTGCACCTCGGGCAGCCGGCCACGACGTTGTCCGGGGGCGAGGCACAGCGCGTCAAGCTCGCCACCGAGCTGTCGAAGCGCGCGACCGGCAAGACCTTCTACATCCTCGACGAGCCGACCACCGGCCTCCACTTCGACGACGTGGCGCGGTTGCTCCAGGTGCTGTCGCGGTTGGTCGAGAGCGGCAACACGGTGGTCGTCATCGAGCACAACCTCGACGTCATCAAGACCGCCGACTGGGTCATCGACCTCGGTCCGGAGGGCGGCGACAAGGGAGGCGAGCTCGTGGCAGCCGGAACGCCCGAGCAGATCGCCGTGAGCGACGGATCCCACACCGGGCGCTACCTGCGCGCCGCCCTCGGCATCAGCGGCGAGTCCGCGCCGGTATCGAAGCCGCGGCGTCGGCGTCGGGAGCCCGCGACCGCCGCGTCCTAGCGCAGCACCGGATCAACCGGCGAGCCGCACGCCCATCTCCGCGAGAAACGGCGACGGCCGCCGCGGGTCGAAGGCGAGGATCAGGCGCTCGGTGGCCCGCGTCAGGGCAACGTACGCCAGCCGGCGCTCCTCCTCGAGCGCCCGATGCGGGTCCGCGTGGTCGGAGATGCTGCGTGCATTCGGCATGCGACCATCTTCGAACCCGACGACCACCACGGTTGTCCACTCACGGCCCTTGGAGCCATGAACCGTGGCCAGCTCGACCGGCGCGTCGGGAACACGGAGTGCTTCCAATCGCTCGGTCGCCGTATCGAACGCGGCGAGAAAGGCGGGCGTGGTCCGGAAGCCCACCGTCCAGCCGAGGAGGGCGTCGAGGCCGGCATGCTCGTCGTCCGCCAGCAGGTCGCCCGACGGGGACCCGCGACCCCAGCCCCGCCCGGCTCGCAGCCGACGGAGAAGGTGGTAGGGGTGGTCGTCTGCGGATGTCGCACGGGCATCTTCGACGAGCGCTCGGACCGATCCGCCCTGGGCCACGAGCGGCACGGCGGACGTATGCCGAACGCCCGCGCGGACGAGCCCGAGCAGGACGGGCACGAGCTCGCTCCTGGTGCGCGACAGGAAGCACAGACTGCGGCCGTTTGCGTCGTGCAGTCCCGCCAGGCGAGCCATGGCGTCCGCCCAGTCGGCGCGCGACGAGTCCGACACGGTGATCGCCGGAGTGCGCTCGGTCGCATCGGGCGGACGAATCGGCTTGGCGAACCGTTCCTGGTTCGTTGCCACCATGCGGGCGGACGCCTCGACCACCGTCACCGGGCACCGATAGTTCGTGGCAAGGGTCACGCGTCGCGCCTTCGGGTAGTCCTGCGAGAAGCGAAGAATTCGGCGGACGTCGGCCAGGCGCCAGGCGTAGATCGTCTGGTCGTCATCCCCGACGGCAAACAGGTTGTCCTCGGGCGCGGCCAGGAGCCGGACGAGGCGCAGCTGGGCGGCGTCAACGTCCTGGAACTCGTCGACACAGACGTGGCTGAAGCGAGCCTGCCACCGCATGCGGATCGCCGGGTCGGTCTCGAGCAGGCTACACGCGCGCACGACGAGATCGTCGAAGTCGACTGCTCCACGGAGCTTCAGAAGGTCGGTGTAGGCATCGAGCGCCAGCCGGTCCGCTTCGATCGGGTCGTGGCCCTCGATCTTCCAGCGCGATAGGGCCGTGTCGAGGCTGGCCGGGTCGGAGACCGCGGACTCCGGGGCCGCGGCCAGCACGCGGCGACGGGCCGCCCGGAGCAGCGGCAGCCGGTCCGCGACGACCGCCCCGCCCTCGCCCGCATCGAGCAGGACCTGGCGGGCCAGCGCATGGAGCGTCCTGACGTCAACCGCTGCGGCTTCCGGGATCGCGTGGGCCAGGCGGCGCCGGAGACGCTGTCCGAGATCTTCCGCCGCGTCGCGGTTGAAGGTCACCACGCAGATCCGGTCCGGGGCGATCCCTCGGGCGATGAGGACGGCGATCCGAGCCACCATCGTCGTCGTCTTTCCACTGCCGGCCGGCGCGATGATCTGCGCCGGCCCGTCGGGGAGCGTGGCCGCGGCGCGCTGCTGGTCGTCGAGAGCCGCCAGGATCGGAGCGATCGGGTCTGTGGCTGATGCGCTGATGGCCATCCATGGAGCATCAGGCGAGCCGATTACCGCGCCGTGACCCCCGGCTTATCAAGCGCAGCCACCCGCCGGCACTCGCGCCTCCGAGCCCGTATCCTGTGCACCGCGACCGCCCGATCGGCGGCCCAGGAGGACCGAGCGAACCCGATGCTTCCCGCGTGAGACCGCGCACCACGAGCGCGTACGGCGATGACACGATTCCCTACGACCGCGAGCTCATCCGGTCGGGTGGAGCGTCGCAGCGCGGCGATCGGCAGCGACGCGGAGCGCGGCCCGACCCATCGCGCCAGCCGGCTCGGCGCCCGCGTCGCCGCCGCCGGGGATCGTTTCTGCGCACCCTGCGAACGGTCATCCTGTTGATGTTGCTCGTCGCCATCGTGGGTACCGTCCTCCTGTTCCTGCGCGGCGCGACGTTCAATGCCGCCGTCTCGAGCGCTCCCTACCCGTCGACGGCGCTGCTGTGGGACCTCAATGGCAGCGAGCGCGTGAACGTCCTGATGGTCGGCTACGGCGGCGGTGACCACTCCGGCGCCTACCTCGCCGACTCGATCCAGATCCTGTCAATCGACCCTGGCACGGACACGACGACGACGATCCCGATCCCGCGCGACCTGTGGATCGAGGGCGTCGACGCCTTCCGCCAGAACGGGAAGGTGAACGAGGTGTACGCCGTCGGCCACGGATCGGTCGACGGCGAGGAAGCCGATCGGCTCGACGCGGCCGGTTCGCTGATGGCGGAGGTCCTGACCGACGTGACGGGCCTGCGGATCGACCACTGGCTGGCGATCGACTTCGCCGGCTTTCGCGAGATGGTGGACGCGGTCGGCGGCGTGACGATCGACAACCCCGTGGCGTTCGACTACACGACGATCGAGGAGTTCCATCGGGCCGGTCGCTGGGAGATGGGCGGCTTCGCGTCCGGCGAGATCACGCTGGACGGCGACGAGGCCCTGGCCTACGCCCGCGCTCGCTACACGAGCGTTGTCAGCGAGTCGACCGACTACGCCCGTTCGGTGCGGCAGGCCAGGATCCTGAGCGCCATGCGCGCCAATCTCGGCGCGGGCGGGCTCGGGTCGATCCTTCCCGGCCTCGGCCTGATGGATGCCATGGAGCAGCGCATTCGGACCGACCTTTCGGCCATCGATCTCTTCCTGCTGTCGGGCCATCTCTCGAGCGATCGGCGGGTGGAGCTGACCGAGGACATCGCGCTGATCGCCACCACGAACACGATCGGGCAGTACATCCTGATCCCCATCGGATGGACCGGGCCGGGCGATTACGGAGGCCTGCGAGCGTACCTCGAGGCAGAGCTTGCCCGGACCGATGAGTCCGGGCTCTCGAATGCGCCGTAGGCGGCGGCTGCGCCTCGTCGATCTGCCCCGGCTCCTCATCGGCGGCCTGGTGCAGTACGCCGAGATGTTCGGAGGCCGTTATCGGCGCACGGAGGGTGCCCACGTCCTCGCCACGGACGAGGCTGGCCGGGTGCTCGTCGTGCGCACCACGTACCTCGGTCCGGGTTGGATGCTGCCGGGCGGGCGCGTCGAGCGCGGCGAGACTCCGCATGGGGCCGCGGCACGCGAGACCCTGGAGGAGACCGGGATGGAGGTGCACGTTGAGCGCCTGGCCCTGGTCGACGCCCGTCGCTCCCGCGACGTCAGCTTCGTGTACGTCGGCCGCGTCGATGGGGGAACCATGGAGCCGCAGTTCGGCGAGATCGCCGAGGTCGGCTGGCTGACGCGCCGGGAGATCGAGGAGTCATCCCCGCACCTGCATCGGCTGCTCGGGCTGATCGACGACGCCGATGGTGGCGTCACGTACCTTGGCCTGCCTCGGGCCTAGAATCGAGGCATGAGCCCGCAGCGTCCGCTTCCCGACTCGCTGCGCGCGGTCCTGCGCCGCCTCCCGGCAAGTCCGGGTGTCTACCTCATGAAGAACGCCGACGGGCGCGTGCTGTACGTCGGCAAGGCCGATGTGCTCCGCAGCCGGGTGCGTTCGTACTTCGGTGCGCGCGGACCGGAGGATGCTCGGATAAGCCGGATGGTGACCGAGGTCGCCGACGTCCAGTACATCGTCACCGACACGGTGTCGGAGGCGTACCTGCTCGAGTCGAACCTCATCAAGGAGCACCGACCGCGCTTCAACATCCGGCTGCGGGACGACAAGAGCTATCCGTTCGTGAAGATCACGCTGGGCGAGGACTTCCCCCGCATCGTGCGCACGCGCGCCCTCAAGCGCGACGGGAGTCGCTACTTCGGCCCGTACGCATCGGCATCCAGCGTGGACGAGACGCTGAAGCTGCTGCGCAAGATCTTCCCGTTCCGCACCTGCAACCTCGACATCCCGGAGGGGAAGCGGGTCCTCGAGCGGCCCTGCCTGCTCTACTACATCAACCGCTGCCAGGGGCCGTGCATCGAGGCCGTCCCGAAGGCCGAGTACCGCGAGACGATCGGCCAGATCGTGGACTTCCTGGACGGCCGGCAGGAGCCGATCGCGGCCGACCTGAAGCGCGAGATGACCGCCCACTCGGCCGCGCTGCGCTACGAGCAGGCAGCCGTCAGCCGGGACAAGCTTCGCGCCGTCGAGCGGACCATGGAACAGCAGAAGATGGCGGCGTTCAGCCGGGCCGAGCACGACGTCATCGGCTTCGCCCGCGAGGAGGACGAAGCCTGCATCCAGGTCATGCAGGTCCGCAACGGCAAGCTCATCGGCCGCGAGCACTTCATCGTCGAGGGCGCGCGCGAAGTCCCCGATGCGGAGGTCCTCGGCGCGTTCCTGCCGCAGTACTACGCCAGCACCGACGCCGTCCCGCGCGCCATCCTGGCGCCGCTGCTCCCGGCCGAGGCCGATGAGCTCGCCGCGTACCTCGCCGACCGCCGCGGCGTCCGGGTCTCGATCTCCGTCCCGGAGCGCGGAGAGAAGCGGCGGCTCGTGGCCATGGCCACCGGGAAACGCCGTGGAGGCGCTGGCCCGCGAGCGTGCCGAATGGCTGGCGGACACGGCTCGGCGCGACGAGGCGCTCGACGAGCTGGCGGGGGCGCTGCGGCTGACGCGACCACCCGAGCGCATCGAGTGCTACGACATGAGCAATATCCAGGGAACCAGCGCGGTGGGGTCGATGGTCGTCTTCATCGACGGCAAGCCGGAGCCTCGCGAGTATCGACGCTTCCGCATTCGATCGGGCGACACGCCGGACGACTTCCGCATGATGGCCGAGGTCCTGCGCCGCCGATTCAGCCGCGTGGCGCGATTGCGCCGCGAGACGGGCGCACTGTCGCTCGCCGCGGTCGGTGCGGACGAGGCGCCCGAGGAGACGCAGGAGACCGAGGCGGGGGAGGGAGCCGAGCGGCGCACTCCCGATGGGTGGGCGGTCCCGGATCTCGTGATCGTGGACGGCGGCAAGGGACAGCTCTCGGCAGCCGTCGGCGTGATGGACGAGCTCGGGATCACCGACGTCCCGCTCACCGGCCTGGCAAAGAGGTTCGAGGAGCTCCACCTTCCCGGCCAGGCGGCGCCGGTGGTGCTGCCCCGTCGGTCGCAGGCTCTCTACCTCGTGCAGCGGATCCGGGACGAGGCACATCGCTTCGCCATCACCTATCACCGGGACGTGCGCGGCAAGCGCGCACTGCGCAGCGAGCTCGACGACATCGCGGGCATCGGCCCCGGGCGCAAGAAGGCGCTGCTCAAGCGTTTCGGCTCCGTCCGAAAGATCCGGGAGGCCTCGGTCGACGAGGTCGCCGAGACGCCGGGCATCAGCCGCGAGATCGCCGAGCGGCTCAAGGGCCACCTGGCCCGCGAGGGCATGCTTGCCTAGCCCTCCGCCGCGACCGACGGGGCATGAACCACGAGTTCGGTATACTGGCGCCGCCCGCCGCTGGTGAAGCGGCGTGTTTCGTGTCCGGGACGCCCCGCACCGGCGCGTGACTCCACACAACCGAGGACTGCACGAACCACCCATGACCTGGCGTCGTATCGCCCCGTGGCTCATCGGGGTCATCGCCGTGCTGGCGATCTTCATCGACCTCCCGCGCACGTCGCTCGGCCTGTCGTGGCTGCCCGACGAGGTGGCGGGCGCCCAGTTCCGGACGGTCCTCGGCCTCGATCTGCAGGGTGGGCTGCGCGTCACGCTCGAGGCCGACCCGCAGGGTGACGAGCCGATCACCGACGAGCAGGTCGGGCTTGCCCGCGACATCATCGAGCGGCGCGTTGCCGGCATCGGCGTCAGCGAGCCGCAGGTCTATACCGAGGTCGCCGGTGACGGCTCGCGTCGCATCGTGGTCGAGGTGCCCGGTGTCTCCGATGAGCAGCAGATCCGCAGCCTGGTCGGGTCGACCGGCCAGCTGCAGTTCATCGACCCCCGCGGACAGCAGCTCACGGACAACCAGGACATCCGCGCCATGCTTGCCGACGGGACGGTGGCCGAGCTGTTCGACGGCGGCCAGATCGACCCGAGCAGCGTCGCTCCCGACGTCAGTGGTGGCACCAGCGGCGGAGGCATCGGCGTGTCCTTCACGCTGCGCGACCAGGGTCGCGAGATCTGGTGCGACTTCACCACGGCCAACGTCGGCCGGCCGGGCCCGATTGCCCTCGACGGACGGATCTACACCGTGCCGACCATCCAGAGCGCGATCTGCGGCGGCCAGACGATCATCACGGTGGGGACGGCCGGAGCCGAGGGCGAGGCCGAGCGCACGGCCCTCTACAACACCCTGCGCTTCGGCGCGCTGCCGGTCTCGCTGACCGAGGCCGGCGTGGACCAGGTCGCCCCGACCCTGGGTCGTGACTTCCTGACGCAGGCGCTCCTGGGCGGCGCGGTCGGACTGGTGCTCGTGCTGCTGTTCATGGTCGCGTACTACCGGCTCCCCGGCGTCCTGGCGGCGCTGGCACTCATCTTCTACACGCTGGTGGTGTACGCGATCTTCCGGATCATCGGTGTCACGCTGACGCTGGCCGGCGTTGCCGCCTTCATCCTGAGCATCGGCATGGCGGTGGACGCCAACATCCTGATCTTCGAGCGCATGAAGGAGGAGATCCGGGCCGGCAAGACCCTGGGGCCGGCGATCGAGGCCGGCTTCAACCGCGCCTGGTCGAGCATCCTCGACTCGAACGTCAGCAGCATCCTCGTCGCCGCGTGGCTCTACTGGCAGGGGACGACCGTGGTTCGCGGCTTCGCGCTCGTCCTCATCATCGGCGTCCTGGTCAGCATGTTCAGCGCGATCACCGTCACCCGAACCCTGCTCCGCTACGTGGTCCGCCACTCGTGGGGCCGCCGGCTCGAGCTCTATCACGTGGAGCGCTAGGCCATGTACGACATCGTCGGCAAGCGCAACCTGTGGTTCACGATCAGCGCGATCCTGACCATCCCGGGACTCATCTTCATCTTCCTCGGCGGCCTCAAGCCGTCCGTCGACTTCACCGGCGGAACCGAATGGGAGGTCCGCTATGCCGATGCGCCGAGCGCGCCGGAGATGCTCGCTGCGCTCGACGAGCTCGGATACTCGGAGGCGATCGTCACCGAGCTGCCGGACGGCTTCCTGCGCATCCGCACCGAGCCGATCGACCTGATCCCGGCCGCGACGCCGGTGCCATCCGTCTCCGCATCGCCGTCCGCTTCGCTATTGCCATCGCCATCGGCATCGACCAGCGCGTCCGCTGAGCCTTCAGCCTCCGCATCGGCGTCCGCGAGCCCCTCCGCCGAACCGACCCCGGTCCCGGTCGCGGAGGGCACCGAGTTCGCCGATCTCGAGGCGCAGCTCGACGACCGATTCGGAGCGGGAGAGCCGCGCAGCCTGCGCACGGTGGGCCCGATCATCGGGGCCGACCTCATCCGCAGCTCGGCGATTCTCATCGTCATCGGCGAGCTGTTCATCCTGGCCTACCTCTGGATGCGATTCGGGTTCCGATTCGGCACGGCGGCGATCCTCGCGCTGCTCCACGACGTCATCCTCGTCGTCGGCACGTTCGCGATCCTCGGGTTCTTCTTCAACGTCGAGTTCGACGCACTGTTCGTGACCGCGCTGCTGACCGTCATCGGCTTCAGCGTGCACGACACGATCGTGGTCTTCGACCGCATCCGCGAGAACCGGGTGCGGCACGCCGGCGAGTCGTTCGGTGCCATCGTCAACCACTCGATCCTGCAGACCGTCAGCCGATCGATCATCACCTCGCTGACCGTCGTCGTGACCCTGGGAGCGCTGCTCCTGCTCGGCCCGCCGACGATTCGCACCTTCACGCTTGCTCTCCTGCTCGGGGTGGTCAGCGGAACCTACTCGTCGATCTTCAACGCGAGCCAGATCCTGGTGGCATGGAGCGAGTGGGACGCCCGAGCGCAAGGCGCGTCCCGCGCGAGTCTGACCCGGTAACCGAACGGTACGGCCGCGGTAATCGCGGCGGGGCTACCATGATCGCGTGATCGTCCCGAGCCTCGAGTGGCTGCTGCCCGAACCCGTGGCGGAGCCGCCATCGTTCGCGACATTCGGGCCGGCAGTCGCGACGCTCCTGGCCCGCCGCGGCTTCCGCGACGACGCCCAGCTCACGCGCTTCCTCCAGGCCGGCGCCGGCGCCCTGCACGACCTGTCGCGCATGATCGATGCGGACGTGGCGCTCGACCGCATCGACCTGGCAATCGAGGACGGGGAGAAGATTGCGATCTGGGGCGACTACGACGCCGACGGCATGACGGCCATCGTGGTCTGGGTCAGCGCGCTCCGACGGCTCGGGGTTGATCCGGTCCGCTACGTCCCCTCGCGACTCGCCGAAGGCTACGGACTCTCCGAGAGCGGCCTGCGCCAGCTGGCGTCGGAAGGCGTCGGCCTCGTGATCACCTGCGACTGTGGCGTCAGCAACGCCGCGGAGGTCGAGTACGCCCGAACCCTGGGGCTTGATGTCGTCATCACGGACCATCACCTGCCGCCGGCACAGCTGCCGCGTGCGGTGGCCGTCGTCGACCCACATCGCCTCGACTCCACCTATCCCGATCCCGACCTGACCGGGGCGGGGCTGTCCTACAAGCTGGCCGCCGCGCTCCTCGATCGCCGCGGACGGCCTGCCGATGGCCTGGCTGCCGTGGCCGCGATCGGGACGGTGGCCGACATGGCGCCGATGACCGGGGAGAGCCGGGCGATCGTGCGCCTCGGGCTCGAGGAGCTGGCCTCGACCCCGCATGCCGGCCTGCGGGCCCTGCTGCGGCGGGGGAGCTCCACGCCCGCAGCGCCGTCGGCCCGCGACCTTGCCTTCGGGGTGGTCCCGCGCATCAACGCCGCCGGGCGCATCGCCGATGCCGAGCTCGCCATGCAGCTCATGCTCGAGGAGGACCCCGCGCGCGCCGAGCGCCTCGCGAACGACCTCGAGGAGGTCCACGAGCGACGCCGCGACCTCACCAAGGTCGCGGTCGAGACAGCCCGGGCGCTTGCGGCCGCGGCACCCGGCGACGCGCCCCTTCTCGTGCGCGACGACAGCTGGTCACCAGGGCTCGTCGGGCTGGTTGCGGGTCGCCTGGCGGACGAGCTTGCCCGGCCCGTCGCGGCGGCCACGCTGGTGGGGGAGGAGGTCCGCGGCTCGGTCCGCGCACCGGTCGACTTCCACGTCGCATCGGCGCTCGAGGCCTGTGCCGCGCACCTCACGAAGCGTGGCGGGCACGCGGCGGCGGGTGGATTCAGCCTGCTTCCCGCCTCGTGGGAGGGCTTCACGACGGCGTGGGAGGCACTGGGCCGGCCGTTCCCGACGGATGGTGCGCTGGAGGCGGAGCGGCCCGGACGCCAGGTCGTCGACCTCGTCATCCCCGCGCGCCTCGCGGGATGGGACCTCGCGGACCAGCTGGCTCGGCTGGCTCCTTACGGCCCCGGCCACCTCGAGCCGGTCATCGCGATCACGGGGCTTCGGGTGGGCAGTGTCCGGCGCGTCGGGAGCACGGAGCAGCACCTCGCGCTCCGCATGCTCCGCGACTTCGAGACCGTCGACGCCATCGCGTTCGGCGTCGACGCCACGCGAACGATCCCGGACGAGGGCGCGGCCGTGGACCTGGTCGGAACGCTGGAGCGCGACACGTTCAACGGCGAGGCGCGGCTTCGCGTGCGCGTGCTCGACTACGCCGATGCCGCAGCCAGCCCACTGCTTGCCCGCCGCCGCCCGGTGGCGCCCGCCATCGGATGACCCCGCTCGAACGGCTGCGCGCGCGACGGGCGCAGCTTGGCTCGCCGCTCTGCCTGGGCATCGATCCGCACCCGGATCAGCTCCCGGCCGGGATCACGGCGGACGTGGCGGGGATCGAACGCTTCGCGCGCGGGATCATCGAGGCTGCCGCGGAGCATGCCAGCGCGGTGAAGATCAACGTCGCGTTCTTCGAGGCGTTCGGTGCGGATGGGGCGAGTGCGCTTGCCAGGGTGCGTGGCGATGTGCCGCGCGATGTCATCTGCATCCTCGACGCGAAGCGCGGCGACATCGGGAGCACGGCCGAGCGCTACGCGGCGGCCCTGCTCGGTGAGCTGAACGCGGATGCGGTCACGCTCTCACCGTACCTGGGAGAGGATGCCCTCGCGCCGTTCCTGTCGTTCGACGATCGCCTGATCTACGTGCTGGTTCGGACCAGCAACCCATCGGCCTCGCGCATCCAGGACCTCGAGGTCGCCGGACAGCCGTTGTATCGCGTCGTGGGTCGCTGGCTTTCCGACACCTTCACGGACGGACGGGTCGGGCTGGTGGTCGGCGCGACGGCGACCTCGGAGCTCGAGGCCCTTCGGGCCGACCTGCCCGAGCCCGCCTTCCTCGTTCCGGGGGTTGGTGCCCAGGGTGGTGACCTCGTCGCGGCCACGCGCGCCTGCGACGGACGACGGGCGCCCGGGCTGGTGACCGTGTCGCGCGCGATCGCCGGCGCGTCGCGCGGCCGATGACTGGGCCGAGGCCGCCGGGGCCGCAGCCGAGACCCTGCGCCGACGAATGCTCGACGCGGTGCTACCATCAGTGGCAGCCGCCGATTCGCAGCGCATCCTTGGAGGTTCGTGACGAGATGCCGATTCCCGGCCCGATGGAGCTCATCCTGCTGCTGGTGATCGTCCTCATCATCTTCGGCCCCGGAAAGCTGCCCGACATCGGCAACGCAGTGGGCAAGGGGATCCGCGAGTTCCGCAAGGCGTCCACCGAGCTCGAGGAGTCGGTCCGCGGCGAGTCGAAGTCGAGCTCCAGCGACGAGCGCGCATCGAGCGAGAGCACCAAGCACTGACGGCGACCCGCGCCGCACGCCCGATGAGCACCGAGGTGGCGCGCTCCGACTCGGACGCCACGATGAGCCTCATCGAGCACCTCGAGGAGCTCCGCAGCCGAATCATCGTCGTTGCCGCTCGCCGTCATTCTCGGCACCATCATCGGCTTCTTCCTGTCCGATCCGATCATCGCGCTCCTGCGCGCGGCACTGCCCGAGGGCCAGGACACGCTCATCCAGATCAGCGTCGGCGAGTCGCTGGCCGTCAGGCTTGCGCGTCGCCGTGTACGTGGGAATCGCGATCGCCGTGCCCGTCATCCTCTACGAGATCTGGCGTTTCGTCACGCCCGGCCTGACGCGATCGGAGCGGCGGCTGATCTGGCCGATGCTGATCGGGGCCATTCTGCTCTTCCTGGTCGGGATGGGTCTCGGCTACTTCGTCGTGCCGTTCGCGCTCGACTTTCTCCTCGGACTCGCGCTGCCCGGCGTCGAGACCCAGCTCCGGTTGAGCGAGTACGTGAGCTTCGTGTCGACCGTCCTCCTCGCCTTCGGCCTGGCGTTCCAGTTTCCGATCCTTCTCCTGCTCCTGGCCCGCGTCGGCATCCTCAACTATCGCTTCCTCTCGGCGCGACGGCGCTGGGCCGTGCTCATCATCGTGCTGTTCGCGATCATCGTGACCCCCGGCGGCGATCCCGCTGAGCTCGAGCGTGCTTTCGCTCGTCATGTACACCCTGTTCGAGGGGACGCTCCAGATCATTCGCACCACCGGCAAGTGAGCGTCTGGCTCCTGACCAACCCATCGGCGGACGTCCACCGCGCGCCGGGACACCCTGAACGTCCCGAGCGCCGGATCGCCGTCGCCGAGGGCGTCCGCGCGGGCGCGGGCGCCGCGCTGCGGGAACCGGCCAGTCGAGCCGGCCGACGATCGGCGACCTGGCGCGGATCCATGACCCTGCCTATCTCGCCATCCTCGCCGAGGCCGAGTCCCGCGGCGGTGGCTGGCTCGATCGCCGATACCTACGTCACCTCCGGGGTCGGTCAGCGCGGCGCGTGACGCGGCGGGTGCGACGCTGCAGGCGGCGCTGGCGGCAAGTGCCGGCCAAGCCGAGATCGCATTCGCGGCCGTCCGGCCGCCCGGCCATCACGCGGCGCGACGCGGAGGGCGTGGGTTCTGCCTCGTCAACAACATCGCCGTGGCGGTGGCGGGCCTCCGCGTGCGCGTGGGATGCGCCGGCGTGTCGCCATCGTCGACTGGGACGTGCACCACGGTGACGGCACGCAGGCGATCTTCGACGACGACGTCGACGTCTGCTACGCATCGACCCACCAGGCACCGTTCTATCCCGGCACCGGCTGGGCGGAGGAGTCGGGGACGGGGAGACGCGGTGGCACGATGCACAATCGGCCGCTCGCGGCGAGTAGTGGCGACGATGAGCTTCGTCGCGGCCTGGCACGAGCTCGTCGACGTGATCGAATCCTTCCGCCCGGACGCACATCCTGATCTCGGCTGGCTACGACGCGCACGATGTCGGATCCGCTGGCCGGGCTCGCGGTCACCGAGCACGGATTCGAGACGGTGGCGCGGCTGGTCGGTGCGCTGAGCGGACGGCTGGGCCATGGCGGCGTTGCGCTC
The DNA here is from genome assembly GCA_963767985.1 of uncultured Chloroflexia bacterium. Taxonomy (GTDB): domain Bacteria; phylum Chloroflexota; class Limnocylindria; order QHBO01; family QHBO01; genus JACDBZ01. Next base: position 890,596 of record CAVYGE010000006.1, on the reverse strand, counting down.
ACGCTGGAGGGCGGATACGACCTGGACGCTCTGCGGGCATCGGCCTCGGCGACCGTTCGCGGGATCCTCGCCGGTCGAAACGCGGCGGGGGCGTGAGCGTGCTCGCGGGCTATACTCGGCACCCGGCACACAGGCGGAGGGGATAGTGGCGCACACGGCACCGATCGATGACGAGCCAGCGGGGGCCGTCGATGAGCGCGCCGCCGAGTCATCGAGCGCCACCGAGCATCTGCTGATCATCAGCGGGCTCTCCGGCGCCGGGAAGAGCCAGGCGAGCAAGCTCTTCGAGGACCTCGGCTACTCCTGCGTCGACAACCTGCCGCCGGCGCTGCTCGACGACTACCTCGCGCTTCGACAGGCCGATCCGGAGCAGTATCGGCGCTCGGCGCTCGTGCTCGACATCCGTGCGGGTGATCCCGCGCCGGCCATTCGACGCGCGACCGCGGCGCTCGCCGCCACCGGTTCGACGCTCGAGCTGATCTTCCTCGAGGCCAGCGACGCGAGCCTCGTCAGCCGATTCAGCGAGACCCGCCACCGTCACCCGTTGCAGGCGACACGCAGCGGCGTCCAGGCCAGCATCGCCGAAGAGCGTCGCCTGCTCTCGCGCACCCGCGACCTCGCGAGCCACGTCATCGACACCAGCGGGCTCTCGATCGGGCAGCTCAAGGATCGGCTGTTCGCCGTCATCCCGAGGGCGACGACAGACGATCAGCTGCGCATCGACATCGTCACCTTCGGCTTCAAGTACGGGATCCCGCTCGAGGCCGATCTCGTCTTCGACGTCCGGTTCCTCACCAACCCGTTCTGGAATCCACAGCTCAAGCCGCTCTCGGGGCTCGAGGAGCCGGTACGAGACTTCGTGCTCGGCCAGCCAGCCGCGCGACGCTTCCTGGAGCTCGTCACCGAGCTCCTCGAGCTGACCGTGCCCGCCTATCGCGCCGAGGGCAAGGAGCAGCTGCGCGTGGCACTCGGCTGCACCGGCGGCTATCACCGCTCCATCGCCCTGGCCGAGGAGCTCGCCGGACGACTGCGCGAGATCGGCGGGGCATCGGTCGGGGTCTTCCATCGGGAGCTCGAGCGATGAAGGGGCCCCGTCTGCCGCGCTGGATGTACCCCGGGCATGCATCTCAAGCGCTGGCTCGTCATGCTGCTCGGCGGCATCGCGATCCTCGGCCTGGGAGCGGCGATCTTCATCCGCGACCTGTACCGCACGAACAGCGCCGACGAGATCCCGATCGTCTATTGGCTCACCGGCGCCTGGCTCGAGCCCGAAGTGCGCGCTGCCGCGGTCGCCATCCTCGGCCTGGTGCTGACCGGGATCGGGATGTGGGGGCTGATGCGCTCCGTCGTCTCCCCGTTCGTGGCCCGCGGCGACAGCGTGATGGAGGTGCTGTACACGAAGCGCTACCTGGCGCGCGGTCCGCGCATCGTGGCGCTCGGCGGCGGCACCGGGCTCTCGACCCTGCTCCGCGGCCTGAAGGGCTACAGCGCCAACATCACCGCGGTGGTCGCGGTCGCGGACGACGGCGGCAGCTCCGGCCGGCTGCGCCAGCAGCTCGGGATCGTGCCGCCGGGGGACATCCGGAACTGCATCGCCGCGCTTGCGGACGCCGAGCCGCTGATGACCCAGCTCATGCAGTACCGCTTCCCCCAGGGATCGGGGCTCGACGATCACGCCTTCGGCAACCTGTTCATCGCGGCCATGACCGCGGTGACCGGCGACTTCGAGGAGGCCGTGCGCGAGTCGAACCGGGTGCTCGCCGTGCGCGGGCAGGTCCTCCCGGCCACCAGCGTGCCGCTCAACCTGTCCGCGCAGCTGGCGTCGGGCCGCTACCTTCATGGCCAGGCCGGCATGGGCAGCGCGGACGAGCCGATCGAGCGCGTCTTCATCGAGCCCGCGGACGTGCGCGCCAACCCCGAAGCACTCGAACGCATTCTCGAAGCGGACATGATCGTCATCGGCCCGGGCAGCCTGTTCAGCAGCGTGCTGCCGAACCTCCTGATCAGCCGACGTGCGGGATGCGCTGGCGGCCGCGCCCGGCGTCAAGGTCTACGTCTGCAACGTCGCGACGCAGCCCGGCGAGACCGTGAATCTCACGGCCAGCGAGCATCTCCGCATGCTGTTCGCCCACGTCGGCGATGACCTCATCGACTACGTGGTCCTGAATCGCAACCGCGACGCCCGGCGACCGGAGGGATGGGTTGCGCAGCCGGTCGAGATCGACGTCGGCAAGCTCGAGGAGCTGCCGGTCGTGATCATCGAGGAGGACGTCATCGACGCGCACAACGCCCACCGCCACGATCCCGCCAAGCTTGCGGCGGCGATCATGAGGCTTCAGCAGGAAGACGGCATGGAGTCACTGCGCCAGCGTCGAGTGCGGCGTCCGACCGCGCACGCATCCTGAGCGCCCAGATGCTCCTCGCCGGCGAGGTGAAGGGCGAGCTGGCTCGCATCCATCCGGCACGCGACTGCTGCCGTCGGGCCGAGCTTCACGGCCTGGTGCACGGCAGCGCGCGATCCAGGTCCGCACCCTCGATCATGCAACCGCGCGCACGGCGGTGCTGCTGGCCGCTTCCCTGGACATTCCGACCGATGCGCCGCGATGGCTCGTCGGAGACGCACGCGGACGAGCCCGACCGTCCCGCCATCACATCGTGGTCGAGGTCTCCGCCGACGCGCTCGGGACGATGGTCGTGGGAGAGACGCTCCAGCGTGCGACCGGCGCGCCTTCCTGCGTGGCGCGCTCCTCGGCTCAGGGTCCATCTCGTTCGGGTCGTCCGGGCCGCACGTCGAGTTCGTCCATCGCAGCGCCGATGCCGCCGACTCGCTCGCCGCCTTGATGGCGGCAATGGACGTGCGGGCGCTTCGCGCCGAGCGGCGCGGTCATCACGTCGTCTATCTCAAGGGTCACGAGGAGATCACCACGCTTTTGGGCCTGGTCGGAGCGCCAACCGCGGCGTGCTCGAGCTCGAGACGCAGCGGGTCGGTCGCGATGTCCGCGCGCGGCTCAACCGGCTGGTCAATGCCGAGCAGGCGAACCTTGGGCGGACGGTCCGCGCGGCTGATCGGCAGCTGGCGGCGATCGAGATGCTCGAGCGCGACGGCTCGCTGTCGCGGATGGCGCCCGCGCTGCGCGAGACGGCAGCGCACCGGCGCCGCATGCCGGACGCCGACCTCGATACCCTGGCATCGGCCCTCGGCGTGAGTCGATCCGCCATGAATCATCGGCTTCGCCGCCTGGTGGAGCTTGCCAGCCAGGAGGAAGCGTGATGCGTCGACCCGTCGTCGCCGGCAACTGGAAGATGAATCCCGCCTCGGCTTCGCGAAGCCGTCGAGCTGGCGCGGACCGTCGACGAGGCGGCTCCCGACCCGGATACCGTGACGACCGTGATCTGCCCGCCGACGATCTGGCTGGCCGAGGTCGAGCGTGCCGTCAGCCGCGTCGAGAGTCGGTGCGCAGACCATGCACTTCGCCGATGCGGGCGCCTTCACCGGTGAGACCAGCCCGAGCATGCTGCAGCGGTCTGGCCGGATTCGTGATCCTCGGCCACTCCGAGCGGCGGCAGTACGACGGCGAGACGGACGACGGCGTCGGACGGAAGGTCGTCAGCGCCGTCGCCCACGGGCTTCGCCCGATCGCAGCCGTCGGGGAGCGAGCCGACGAGCGTTCCTCCGGCACGACGGCGGCGGTCATCGACCGCCAGGTCCGGGCCGCGCTCGGCGGTCTCGAGCGCCTCGCTGGAACGGGTCTCGTCATCGCCTACGAGCCGGTGTGGGCCATCGGCACCGGCGACGCCGCAACCGCCGGACGATGCCCAGGAGGTCTGCGCCCAGATTCGCGCCATCCTCGCCGACCTCGACCCTGCCGCGGCTCCCGAGATCCCGATCCAGTACGGCGGCAGCGTGACGGCCGACAACGCCGCGGAGCTGTTCGCACAGCCCGACATCGACGGCGCGCTGGTCGGAGGCGCATCGCTCAAGCCCGATGCCTTCGTCGCGATCCTGCGCGCCGCAGCCGACTCAGCCCCCGGGCATGACCGTCGTCCTCGTCGTCCTCGACGGCTTCGGGCTCGGTCGCGACCCTGCCCGCAACGCCCTCCTCTCCGCGTCGATGGAGCACTGGAACCGGCTGCTGGAGACGTACCCGCATGCCAGTCTCGACGCGTCCGGCGAGGCCGTCGGACTGCCCGCGGGGCAGATGGGCAACAGTGAGGTGGGTCACCTCAACCTCGGCGCCGGCTTCCGCGTGCTGCAGGACCTGCCTCGGATCAGCAGTGCCATCGACGACGGCATCGTTCTTCGACAATCCTGTGCTGCCGTCGACCTGTCGCGGGGTGCTCGAGCGGGGGAGCCGGCTGCACCTCATGGGTCTTGTCGGCCCCGGCGGCATCCACGCCGTCGACGAGCATCTCCTCGCCATGGTCGACCTCGCCGCGCGGACCGGTCTGGATCCCGATCGCGTGGCCTTTCACGCCTTCACCGACGGCCGCGACACGCCGCCGCGATCGGCGGACGCCACCTTCGGTGACCTCGAGAAGCGTTTCGAGGACGGGCGAACGTGGCGAGCGTCAGCGGTCGCTACTACGCCATGGACCGCGATCGGCGCTGGGAGACGCACCGAGCTGGCGTATCGGGCCGTCGTCGGCGGCCAGGGGCTGGCGGCCTCGAACCGCGGTCGAGGCGGTCGCTGCCGCGTACGACCGGGACGAGGGCGACGAGTTCATCATGCCGACCGTCATCGGCGAGCCGACTCCGATGGTCGACGGTGACGCCGTGGTCCACCTGAACTTTCGCGCCGACCGGGCCCGCCAGCTGACGCAATCCCTGGCCCTCGCGGACTTCGCCGCGTTCGATCGTGGGTCGGCACCCCGCGCTCGGGATCACCACCCTGACCGAGTACCAGGCGCAGGACGAGCTCCCGGTTCGTGTCGCCTTCCCGCCGGCAGTGGCCGACTCATCTGGCGGCGCACCTGTCGCGTCTGGGGAAGCGCCAGCTGCACGTGGCGGAGACCGAGAAGTACGCGCACGTCACCTACTTCTTCAACGGCGGCGTCGAGGACGCATTCGCCGGAGAGGAGCGCATCCTCGTGCCGTCCAACCGCGAGGTCGCCACCTACGACCTTGCTCCGGAGATGAGCGCCGCGCCGATCACGGATGCCGTCCTGGCCGCGTCTCGAGGACGGTGAATTCGACTTCATCGTGGCGAACTACGCAAACCCGGACATGGTCGGGCACACCGGGGTATGGGATGCGGCCGTTGCGGCCGCCGAGGTCATCGACGGCTGCCTCGGACGGCTGACGCGAGACCGCCATCCGGACGGCGAGTCCCCTCGTGATCACGGCCGACCACGGCAACATCGAGGAGATGCGCGACGCCGATGGTCGGCCGCAGACGAAGCACACCACCGCCCCGGTCCCGATCGTCCTCGTCGACGCAGAGCGCCTCGGGACGCACCTGCGCGACGGCACGCTCGCCGACGTCGCGCCGACGCTGTGCGAGCTGCTCGGGATCGAGCCGGGACCGGAGATGACCGGGCGGTCATTGATCGAGCCGTGAGCAGCATGACGCCGATCGCCCGGTTCGAGGCCGCCGGGATCCTCTGCTAGAATTCGCGCGCAATGCAGACCCCCCTTCTTCTCGCCCAGATGATCCTGGCCATCGCGCTCATCGCGTCGATCCTGCTGCAGCAGCGCGGGACCGGCCTCGGTGGCGCCTTCGGCGGCGAGGTCACCGCCTACCGCAGCCGGCGCGGGATCGAGCGCACGCTCTTCCGCCTGACGGTGGTGCTGGCGATGCTGTTCGTGGCCTTCAGCCTGCTCAACCTGGTGCCGCAGAACTGACCTGGAGGCCGTGCTATCATCGGCCCTCGCAATCGGAGATCGCTCCGAATGCGGCTGTGCCGAGGTGGCGGAATAGGCAGACGCGCTAGGTTCAGGACCTAGTGACCGCAAGGTCGTGTGGGTTCAAGTCCCTCCCTCGGTACCAAACCTCGGGGCCCAGGTGGCGGAATTGGTATACGCGTACGTTTGAGGGGCGTATGAGGCAACTCATCCGGGTTCAAGTCCCGGCCTGGGCACCAACTCCCACTTCCAAGCCGATGCGCCGCTCGCCACTCGCGAGCGGCGTCTGTGCGTCCGGATGCCGTGCTACCCTCGGTTCAAGGGCGGTTAGCTCAGCTGGTCAGAGCGCCTCGTTTACACCGAGGAAGTCGGGGGTTCGAGTCCCTCACCGCCCACCACCCCTGCTAGCATCGTAGCCGTCAACCTCCCGAGCCCGAGGACACCACGCATGCCACTCTGGGGATGGATCGTCATCGCGGCCATCGCGATCATCGCCCTCTTCCTGATCTTCACGTACAACGGCCTGGTCCGGCTGCGGAACATGGTCGACGAGGCCTGGAACCAGATCAGCGTCCAGCTGAAGCGGCGGCACGACCTGATTCCGAACCTCGTCAACGCGGTCAAGGGCTACATGGACTTCGAGCAGGAGACCCTGACGAAGGTCATCGAGGCCCGATCCGCCGCGGTGAACGCCCAGCAGGGCGGTCCAGCCAACGCAGGACAGGCGGCGCAGGCCGAGAACTTCCTGACCGGCGCGCTGCGCCAGCTGTTCGCCCTCGTCGAGAACTACCCCGACCTCAAGGCGAACGAGAACGTCATGCAGCTCCAGGAGGAGCTCACGACGACCGAGAACCAGATCGGCTTCAGCCGGCAGCATTACAACAGCACCGTCCGCGAGTTCAACACCACGATCCAGGTCTTCCCGAACGTCCTGATCGCCGGGCTCCTCGGATTCCGCGAGCGAGACTACTTCCAGATCGCCGAGTCGGACGCCGCGGTGCCCGAGGTGAATCTGCGGTCGGCCTAGGCCGATGACGGTGGAGGCGCGACCGACGCGCACCACGTTCTACCGGGAGATCGATCGCAACCGGCGCCGGAGCTGGGTGCTCGTCGTTGTCGTGGCCGTGGTTCTTGCCGCGCTGGGAGCGGCCATCGGGCAGGCGTCCGGCTTCGGATGGGGCGGGGTGGTCATCGCGCTCGTCCTCGCGACTGCGATGAGCATTGGCACCTACTTCGCCGGTGATGCGCTGGTGATGGCGACCAGCAGTGCGCACGAGATCGACCGTGGCAATCCGCCGGACCGGTATCGGCAGCTCACGAACGTGGTCGAAGAGATGCGCCTGGCCGGCGGATTGCCACCGCCGCGGATCTGGGTCATCGACGACTCGGCGCCGAATGCGTTCGCCACCGGACGCGATCCGAAGCACGCGAGCGTGGCGGTAACGACCGGGCTGCTCGAGAAGCTGGACCGGGAGCAGCTCCAGGGCGTCATCGGCCACGAGATGAGCCATATCGGCAACCTCGACATCCGATTCACGCTGCTCGTGGGCGTCCTGGTCGGGAGCATCGCGCTGTTGGCCGATTTCTTCCTGCGCTTCACGTTCTGGGGCGGGGGCCGCCGCAGCAACAGCGATCGCGGGGGCGGTGGCGGGGGAGCGGGCGCGATCCTGTTCGTGCTGGCCCTCGTGCTGGCGATCATCGCCCCACTGATCGGGCGCTTGGTGCAGGCGGCCGTGAGCCGCAGCCGGGAGTCGCTTGCCGATGCCACCGCGGTGGAATTCACGCGCAACCCGGTCGGGCTCGCTCGAGCGCTGCGCGCCATCAGCGACGACCCCGAGGTGCTCGAGGTCGCAAACCGCGCCACGCAGCATCTCTACATCGTGAACCCGATCAAGAGCTTCGAGGAGCGCTCGAAGTCCCTGTGGGACACGCATCCGCCGATCGGGGAGCGGATTCGCGCACTGGAGGCGATCGGCGGCAGCATGGGGACCACGCCGACGAGTCCCACGCCGCGCTGACGAAGTCGGACATTGCGCGGCGCGGAGTTGCGGCGGTTCGGCCCCGTCGGTATCCTTCGCTCCGCCTGATGCGACAGCGCACGAGAGTTGAGGTGGCCTCAGCGGGATCGGCGCCGAGGTAGCTCAGTTGGTAGAGCACCGCCCTGAAGAGGCGGGTGTCGTCAGTTCGAATCTGACCCTCGGCACCAGCAACGCGGTATCATCGGGCGCACAAGCGGGCGGAAGTGGCTCAGTTGGTAGAGCATCACCTTGCCAAGGTGAGGGTCGCGGGTTCGAGTCCCGTCTTCCGCTCCATTTTCATGTCCGGCTGGTTGCGATCGCGGCTGACCTGCTAGCGTGAGGACGAGGCACTGCCCCGTCGTCTAGTGGTAGGACAGCGGACTTTGGATCCGTGAACCGAGGTTCGAATCCTCGCGGGGCAGCCAGCCCGATTCGGTGGCGACGTGCCCGAGTGGTTCAGGGAGCGGTCTGCAAAACCGCGTACACGGGTTCGATTCCCGTCGTCGCCTCCAATTTCACCCCATCCTCACCCAGGGCGCCGACCGCGGCTTCTGCTACGGGCTCTGGGCGCGCTCTTCGGGCGGGGGACCGGTCTCGGGCGCGGACTCCTGCTGTCCGGGCATCGGCGGAGGTATGGCCGGATCGTCGGGTTGCATCGGCGGCAGCTCCGGCGCGTCCTGCCCCACGGTCGGCTGGGGGTCGCCGATATCGGCATCCCGCATCTCGATGCCGGCTGCGCCGAGGCTCGCGGTATTGGAAGTCCCGATCGGCAGCCAGTATCCGGCCAGCGGGCCGCTGCTGAGATAGGCCGCCAGCTGGCCGTTGATCTTGGCGCGCACGGTGAAGTGCCAGGTCGCCACGCCGGTCGACACCGCCTTCGAGCCGGTGATCGCGCCATTCGCGTCGAACTGGTACCCGGTGCGCGTGCCCGAGCCAACAGAGACGGGGCGCGGCCAGTAGTACGTCAGCCGGTCGACGAAGCCGCGGGCGTAGGCGCGTGACGACTCGCGGATCCAGGTGCCCTCGAAATAGCCGCCGCTCATGTAGAACCAGATGCCGTTGCCGGGCCGGATCCAGCCGTACGGGACGTTGCGCTGGGAGTAGGGCGCGTTGCTCGACGACGCCAGCGTGGTGGACCGCACCGTCGAGCCCCTGCCCGCGCTGTCGAAGCGATAGCTGACGTGCTCGCCCGGCAGGAAGACCACGGTCCCCGCGATCCGGAAGTCGGGGTTGTCGGCCGTGAAGGTGTCGGCCAGGCGACCGAAGGTCTCGCTGGCCGTGTAGCGATGCAGCTGCACGAACTGCCCGATGTGGGTCAGGTGGTAGTTCACGTTCCGAACCCGCCGATCCAGGCAGCTCTGCGCGATGCAGTAGTGGCTGATTCCGCCGGCAACGCGCACGGTCCCGGCGACGCGGGCCGCAGTGGCGATTCCGCCGAGCGTGAGCAGCTTCGCCTCCCCGTTGCCCGTCACGCGCCAGTAGTCGTAAACGCCATAGGTCGCGAAGTTGTGACCGTTGAAGGTGTGGTCGTACGGTGTCCACGGGTACTCCTCGAACCACAGGTTCCCGTTCTCGACGACGGCGAACCACGGCGTTCCAGCCTGCCGCGGCACCCGGAACGAGAGGAAGGTGTCCCGGGCGGCGGTCATCCACTTCTCGTCCCCGGTTACCTCCCAAAGGCGGACGAACCCGGACAGTGCGATGCCCTGCGCCATCCCCGAGTACCACGGCGCCTTCATCGTTCCGCGGCCGTGGAGCTCGAAGTCGAACCCGTAAGGGAAGAACAGCGCGCCCTGGTGGCGGACCGCGCGCTGCAGGAGCCGGTTGGCGTTGGCGACGGCGAGGTCGAGGTACTGCTGCCGGGGATCGAGCCGATAGTTCCGAAGCATGTTGACGACGTACTGCGCCTGGCCGACGGGGTGGTCGTACCACCGCCCGTCGGTGTGCCGGTAGATGAAGGCGCCGGTTGAGTCGCGTGTGCCGTAGACCTCGAGGATCGTGGACCCGTAGTAGGCGAGCATGTCCTCCGGAACGGTCTGCAACGTGAAGTTGTCGACGCGGAAGAGATGCGGGCCGACTCGGGCCATGGCGGTTGCATCGCGAATCGCGGGGAGGATGGCATCGGACAGCGCCGCCTGGCCACCGAGCAGGACGACGCGCCCCGGATCAAGGCGCCGGAGCTCGTTGAAGGTCGCGGTCGGCAGGGAGCTGCGGCCGGAGATGAGCAGTGGCCCACCGGCCATCGCGGCCGCCGGGACTCCGGTGAGCGCATCGGCAAAGCCGAACCCGTTCGCCACGTGTACGGTCGATGCCTTGGAGAACGCTCCGGCGCTCACGGCAGCGGCCGTGGCGAATCGATCGGCCCCCGCCTGCCGAGTGATCGGCCCGGTGGTGAAGGTGTCGAGGACGGCCATCACCGCATCGCTGACGACGGCACGGCCACCGACGACCACGATCTTCTTCGGCTTGAGACGCGACAGCTCGGAGCGGACGGACGCGGGCACGGCATCGGTGTTCACGAGGAGGACGGGGCCACCAAGGGCAGCGGCGGCGGCGCCGGCGCTCAGGGCATCGGGGAAGCTGCGTCCCGTGGCGACGTACACGGCCGGGACGCCTGCCGGGAAGTGGCGCGCGCTGATGAGCGCGGCGGTTGCGTAGCGATCCGCTCCGGCGAGACGCGTCACGGGGCCGGCCGTGAAGGCATCGAGCTCCTGCGCCACGGCGTCGGCCACGACGCTCCGTCCGCCGAGCACGATGATCTCCTTCGGCTTGAGGCGGATCAGCTCGTCACGTGTTGCCTGGGGCAGCCTGGCGGGAGCGGTCAGCAGGATCGGAGCGCGCCGTCGCGCCGCCGCGGGCCCGCCGGCGAGCGAATCGGGGAAGTCAAGCCCGGTCGCGATGAAGGCAACCGGCGCGTCGGGCGCGAAGACCGCCCGGCTGATCGCGGCCGCGGTGGCATATCGGTCGGCACCGGCGAGGCGGGTGACGCTCGAGGGCGTGGCCGATGCCGGTGGGGGACCCGCCGCCCACGCCAGCGTGGTGACGCTGAGCACGATGAGCAGCCGGATGCGCTCGTGTCGCGGTCGTGGCCATCGTCCGTGTTCCTCCCCTGGCCGATGCGGCTCGGGCAGGATACCGCGGTCGGCAACCCCCGCCGTCCAGATTGCGCACCGCGGTGCGATACGCTTGGGGCGGACACGGCCAGCCGGAGTGGCGGAATGGCAGACGCAGCCGGCTTAAACCCGGCAGCCGCAAGGCATGGGGGTTCGAATCCCTCCTCCGGCACCACGCCCCTTCGAGGCGTCAGTCGCGCGGTAGCTCGGCCGGTCGGTGAAGCGCGTCCTCGTCGGGTGGATCGTCGCCCGGCTGCGCGACCCGGGGGTCGGCATAGTCCGACGGGTCCGGATCGTCGGGTCCGCCCGACATGGCCGGATGCTCGTCCTCCGGGCTCTTCCCGGCCCTGCGTTCGAGATCGCTGTGGTCGCTCATGGACCGATGCGCCACGCACGTGGCGTGCCGCCGTCGATCACCGCCGACCGAAGAGACCGCGCCGCTCCTGCTTCTTTGCCGAGGCTGCCGGCGCCTGCTCGATGCCGATGACGGCAAGCGCGATGCGGCGGATGGCGGCCGTCGTGGGTGAAGCGGGCCTTCCGATGACGAGCGGGATGCCCTCGTTCACGGAACGGATCATCTCGACCTCGGTGTACGGAATCTCGGCCGCCGGCTTGGCGCGGAGCAGATTCTCGACGTCCCGCGTCTTCAGCAGCTCCTTCGGGAAGACGTGGTTGACCACGATCGCGGCACGTGCCTGGAGCGGCGTGGTCTCCGCCAGGAACGTCATGAACAGGCTCATGGCACGCAGCGCGGCGATCTCGGGGAAGAGCACGAAGACGTGGGCATCGGACTGCTCGAGGACCCACACCGACCGCGGGTCGAGCCGGTTGCCGAGGTCGAAGATGATGTGATCGAAGCTGTCGCGGAACAGCTCGACGATGCGGTCGACATGGTCGACGCTGACCCGGAAGTCTGCCTCTGGACGAGCGGGAGCGGCGAGGACCTTGAGGCCGGACCCGTGCTCGGTCAGGTACATCTTGGCCAGCTCGGGATCGGCGAGCGCGGGCTCGTCCGTCGCGAGGCCGTCGATGCTGTAGCGCGGCGTGAGATTCAGGTGGGTCGCCACCTGCCCGAACTGGAGATCGAGATCGATCAACAGGACCCGCGATGCGGGGAAGCCAGGATCGGATGCGCCCTTGGTGCCGGCGGCGGCGTTCCTCCGCCGGCGAGGAGCACGGCGGTGTTCACCGCCAGCGTCGTCGTGCCGACACCGCCCTTCGGACTGAAGAAGGCGACCATCTCGGCGCTGCCCGTCGCGGAGCCCGTGGCAGGTTGGACCCTCCCCGCGCGGATCAGCTGGGCCATCACCCGGCCCTCGAGCTCGTTCGGGTCGAAGCCGCCGACGATCACATCATCGGCACCCGCCTCGAGGAAGGCGATCCGTGCCTCCACGTCGTTGGCCGGCGCCACGACGACGATCGGCACGATCGCCGTTCGAGCCCGAGGTGCGCAGGGACGAGATGGCGCCGGAGGCGGCGAGGCCCTCGGCCACGATCAGGTCGAATGGGCGCGACCGCATGGCGGCAACGGCATCGGCCGGTGATCGGACGGTGGAGGTCGGGTATCCGGCGCTCTGAAGAGCTCCCTCGAGGTCATCACTCAGGGCCGAGTCGCGCGCGCAGATGAGGATCGGGTTCGAGGGCATCGCATTCGCGGAGCGGATATGAACGCCGAGTATACGGTTCAGGCGGTCGTTGGCATGAATGCGGCCCGACGCCTATACTCAGGCGACGCCTCCCGGCTCGGGGGGCGTGGTTCATATCGATCCTTGGACCCCTCCCTGCCGCATCGGCGACGCCCGTCGACGATGTCGCAATCCCATAGAGAGGAGGACGACGCCACCCATGCGCCGTTACGAACTCATGCTTCTGCTCCGTCCCGACCTGGAGGACGACAAGCTCCAGGCCGCGGTCGAGAAGGTCACCCGTGCCATCGTCAACGCCGGTGGCAGCCTCAGCAAGGTCTCGCCGTGGGGCAAGCGCCGCCTCGCCTATGACATCCAGCGCCACCGCGAGGCGAGCTACTTCCTCATCCACTTCGACATCGAGCCCTCGGCCGTGCGCGAGATCGAACGCGGGATGCTGATCAGCGAGGAGATCCTCCGCCACCTCGTCACCGTCCTCGAGGACCGGGGCCCCGCGGAGGAGCTCGCGCCGGCCGCGGCCGCGCGCGACGTGGAGGGAGCGACCGACGAACCAGCCGCCGAGCACCGCCGCGCCGCCGGGCCCCCGACGGCGCTGCGCCCCGGCCGACGAGGTGCCCCGACGAGCCAGCCGAAGCCAAGCCCCCGAGGCGGCCGAGACGGCCGAGCTCCGACGCCGGGCCCGACGTGCCCACGCCCAAGAGACGTCAGCAGACGAGGCCGGCACCGAGTCGGCCGATGAGGTTCGCGCCGAGGCCTGACGCCTCGCGCAGGGAGAACGCCGCCATGTCACTCAACAAGATGATGATCATCGGCAACCTCGGAGCCGATCCGGAGCTGCGCTACACGCCGAGCGGGAAGGCAGTCACGAATCTCCGCGTCGCCGTCAACAGCAACCGGCGCGGGCGCCGACGGCGAATGGGTCGAGGAGACCCTGTGGCTTCGCGTCGAGGTCTGGGACCAGGCAGCGGAGCGGGCTGCCGAGCAATTCCGCAAGGGCAACAAGGTCTACGCCGAAGGCGAGCTGCGCGCGCGGGAGTACGACGGCAGTGACGGCCAGAAGCGCACGAGCCTCGAGCTGCGATTCGCCCGCGTTGTCAACCTCGAGCGCCGCGCCCGCGAAGACGGTGCCGGTGGCGGCTTCGATGATGCGCCGCCGCAGGTCAAGCCTCGCGGTGCCGACCAGCCGGTCCGATCGAGCGCGCCCGGCGCCGAGATGGACGTCGACGACATTCCGTTCTAGCTACCGATCTACGAGGACCGATCCATGGCCAGCCCACGATCCCGCCGCGAGTCGGCGGACTACTACCGTGACCGCCGACGCCGCAAGGTGTGCAACTTCTGCGTCGACAAGGCCGAGAGCATCGACTACAAGGAGGTCAACCGCCTCCGCCGCTACCTGAGCGAGCGAGCGAAGATCGAGCCGCGTCGCAAGACGGGCACCTGCGCCCGCCACCAGCGAATGCTGACGACCGCGCTGAAGCGCGCCCGTCACGTCGCACTTCTGCCGTACGCACCGCAGCACCTGCGCCCCTAGCGATGGAGCCGACCCGCGGTGAGTTGACGCTCATCCCCGGGTCGGCGACACTCGCCCGGCCCGAGGGGGAGTACCCCACCCAGGCGCCATCGACATGCCGGCACGTGAGCCCGGTGGCGCCGACCGACCCGCGTGGTGGTCGGGAGAGACCTTCGGCCTCATCTTCGATTCGGCCCTGGGAGGCACCCTGACCCGTGGACATCGTTCTGCTCATCGGCTCGCTCGCGATCATCCTCGTTGCCGCCGAGCTGTTCACCAATGGCATCGAGTGGCTCGGCCACAAGCTCAAGCTGGCCGAAGGCGCCGTGGGCAGTGTGCTGGCGGCCGTCGCCACGGCCATGCCGGAGACCCTGATCCCCGTGATCGCCATCCTGGGGCCGGTGATCGTGGGCGGGACGGCATCGGAGAGCGCACAGGCGGTCGGCGTCGGCGCCATCCTCGGAGCGCCGTTCATGCTCTCGACGCTCGCGATGTTCGTGACCGGCATCGCCATCGTCATCTTCGCCCGGCGCGGCCGTCGCACCACCGACATGCGCGTGAACACGACGGATCCTCGGGCGCGACGTCGCCTTCTTCGTGGTCGGCTACGGCATCGCCATCGGCACCGCATTCCTGCCGTCCGAGCTCGGCTGGCTGAAGTGGGTGGCCGCCGTGTCGCTGTTCGTGCTGTACGCCGTCTACGTGCGCCTGCACTTCACCGATACGCCGGAGGAGAGCGCTCCGGAGGAGCTCAACCGGCTGCACCTCACCCGCGTTCCGCCGCTGAACACCGCGCGCATGCTCGAGATCGATGCGCTCCCCGGGGCCCATTCGGTCACCGGCGGCGAGCCTCGGCTCGGGATCGTCATCGGCCAGGTGGTCGTTCGCGCTGGGGCTCATCATCGTCGGCGCGCAGGTGTTCGTCGGGGCGGTCGAGCACCTGTCCGAGGTCATCGGCCTCGATCCCGACGATCCTGGCGCTCATCATCGCGCCGATCGCCACCGAGCTGCCCGGAGAAGTTCAACAGCGTGCTGTGGGTGCGCAACGGCAAGGACACCCTGGCCATGGGCAACATCACCGGCGCGATGGTCTTCCAGAGCGCGCTGCCAACCGTGCTCGGTCTCCTCTTCACGAGCTGGACCTTCACCGCCGACAGCGCGATCCACTTCGCATCGGCCGCGGTTGCCTTCGCGCGCGACGTTCCTCATCTTCGGGGGAATGATCCTGCGCGGCCGGCTGACGGCATGGTGGCTGCTGATCGGTGGGCCGCTCTACCTCGTCTACATCTACCTCGCCCTGTTCACCGACCTCGGGGCCAGCGCCGCGCCGATCCACTAGGCTCGCCGCGAGGGCGCCAGCCGAAGTCGCAGGTATACTGGCCCGCGCCGATTCAACCGATGGATCCGCGATCGCAGAGCAGGGAGGCATGCACTTGTTGGAGCAGGAGAACCGTCCGCACGGAGCGACGGTGGAGACCACCACCGAGCTGTGGGCGTTCTTCCGCGGCGACTTCGTGCCGCTTCGTGACGCGAACATCAACGTCATGACCCACGCCTTCAACTACGGCACCGCCGTCTTCGAAGGCGTGCGGGCCTACTGGAACGCCGACGAGGAGCAGCTCTTCGCGCTCGAGCTCATCCCGCACTACGAGCGGATCCGCGCCTCGGCCCGCATGCTCATGATGGAGATCCCGCAGTCGCCCGAGGAGCTCGCCGAGATCACGCTCGAGCTGCTGCGGCGCGACGGCCTGCGCGAGGACGTCTACCTCCGACCGATCATCTACAAGAGCTCCGAGACGATCGGGGTGCGGCTCCACAACCTCGACGCCGACATCACGATCTTCGGCGTCCCCTTCGGCCAGTACATCGACACCGAGGGCGGCATCCGGGCCCAGGTCAGCAGCTGGCGCAGGACGGACGACAACGCCATCCCGGCGCGCGGCAAGATCACCGGGGCCTACGTGAACGGTGCCCTTGCCAAGAGCGAGGCGCAGCTCAACGGCTTCGACGAGGCGATCGTGCTCACTTCCGACGGCCACGTCAGCGAGGGGAGCGCCGAGAACCTGTTCATCGTGCGGCGCGGCGTCCCTCATCACGCCGCCCGTCACCGACAACATCCTCGAGGGGATCACGCGACGGCGGCTGATCGAGATCGCGCGCAACGACGTCGGTGTCGAGGTCGAGGAGCGGTCGATCGATCGGACCGAGCTGTACGCCGCGGACGAGGTCTTCCTGTGCGGCACCGGCGCCCAGATCAGCCCGGTGATCGAGGTCGATCGGCGCCCGGTCGGCACCGGCCGGCCCGGCCAGATCACGCGGGACGTGTCCCGCATCTACTTCGATGCGGTGCGTGGCAAGGTGCCTGCATACCGCGACTGGCTCACCCCGGTCTACTAGCACGCCGGCGCGGCGGACCGGCATCGTCGCCACCGGCCGCCCGGCTGGATCGAGCGATACGCATGACGACGCCGGATAACCAGGACCGCTATCGGTGGATCAGCCGCGTGCTCGAGATGGTGCCGGGCACGATCTCGTGGGCGATCCTCATCCTGCCGCTGTGGCTGAGCTTCAGCTACCCGTGGCTGGTCGCGTACTTCGTTCTGAGCTTCGACTTCTACTGGCTGTGCCGCGCACTGTGGTTCAGCGGGGCGGTCATCGTGGCTCACCGCCGGATCGGCGATGTCCTGGCCACGAATTGGACGACGCGGCTCGAGGGCCTCGCGGATCCCGCGGCGACGTTGTCGGCGCTCGAGGCCCGGCTCGAGGACGGCGGCGCGCCGCTCCCCGGTGGGGCGGTCGGTATCGTTGGCACATCTCCGGTCGGCGGTGATCGCGGGCTGCGTCGGCGGCTGCGCCAGGAGATCGCGGACCTGCGGGCGGCGCAGCACCTCGATGAGCCGGCGCCCGCGGTGGAGGAACTGATCCACCTCGCCCTGATCCCGACCTACACCGAGCCACTCGACAAGCTGCGCCACACGGTCGGCGCGTTGGCCGCGGCCGACTGGCCGGCGGAGCGAAAGATCTGCGCCATCATCACGCGCGAGACGGACGAGGGCGGCATCGCCAACGTCAAGGCCCTGCAGGCCGAGTTCGGTCACGCCTTCGCGGAGTTCATTCACATTCTCGACCCGCTCGAGCCGGGGATCGTCGTCGGCAAGAGCAGCGCCATGGCGTGGGGCGGACGCTACCTGTACCGGTTGCTCGTCCGTGAGCGCGGAATGGACCCGCGGCGGATCCTCGTCACCGACCTCGACGCCGACTACCGCATCCATCCGCAGTACTTCGCGTACCTGTCGTGGGTCCACCTGACCGACGCGAATCGTGAGACGCAGCTCTATCAGCCGATCCCGTATTTCCACAACAACATCTGGCATGCGCCGATGCTCCAGCGACTCTTCGCCGCGGTGCTCACGCAGCTCCAGATGTGGCGCAGCGTCCTGCCGGAGAAGCTGCAGAGCTTCGGGTCGTATTCGACCACCCTGCACCTCGTCCACGATGTGGGCTATTGGGCCACAGATGCCATCCCGGAGGACAGCCGCTTCTATTGGAAGAGCTACTTCCGCTACGGCGACCGGTTCCGTGCCGTCCCCCTCTTCATCCCGATCTACGGCGATGCCGTCCGAGCTCGCGGCTACTGGCGCTCGATGGCCGAGCAATACCTCCAGGCACGCCGCTGGGCGTGGGGAGTGACCGACATCCCGTACGTCATCGACAACGCCGTGCGGCACACTCACATCCCCCTCGCGTCGCGCTTCTGGCGGGTTGCGAACCTGTTCGGGGAGCACATCAACTGGGCCATCGCTCCGTTCGTGGTGACGTTCGGAGCAACCGTGCCACTCCTCATCAACCCCGCCTTCGGCGAGACGACGCTGGGCCAGAACCTGCCCCTGTACGCCAGCGCGATGTTGACGATCGCGCTGATCAGCCTGGCGGTACTCATCGTCATCGAGCATCGCATCGTCCCGAGCCGTCCCTCCGAGTGGGGATGGGTGCAGCGCACGCTGAGCTACGTGCAGTGGATCGGGCTCCCGTTCGTCGGCATCATCTTCTCAATGCTGCCGGCGCTCGATGCCCAGACCCGGCTCCTCACCGGGCGCTACCTCGAGTACAAGGTCACGGAGAAGGTCTGAGGCGATGACCGCCCGCGTGCCGCCGATCGCTCGCATCCGCCTGGCTCGCTCGCTCCCGCGCCTGCTGGCCATTCCGGCCGGCCTGATCCTCGTCGGGATGGTGGTCATCGCCCTCGCCGTGCTGTTCGGTGGCTCGTCGCCCGTGCTGACGCTGGTGATGGGCGTCCTGATCGTGCTCGTCGGCGTCCTTGAGGGGCGGGATGCTGCTCAGCGTCCGGCTCGATATCGAGGAGTCCGCTGTCCGCCTGAGGGCGATCGGGACGGATCGTTCGTTTGCGCTGGTGCCCGGACCTGTCACCCGAGCCCGATTGCGCGGCGAGAACGCGTCGCGGATGCGATCTGGGACACGGCTGCTGGGGTATGACCTCGGGCGCGCGCGCCTTCGCGACGAGGAGGAGATCGAGGTCGTCCGCCTGGCGCCGACCTCGAGCGTGATCCTCATCCCGACGGACCACGGGCGGTTCGCCGTCGCGCCGGCGGACGAGGCGGCGCTGCTCGATGCGCTGTCGCGGGCCGCGAGGGCCCGGCAGCGCCTGGATGCGATCGCGCAGCCGCCCGAGCGCGAACCCGATGCTCCACAGGTGCCCGAGCCATCGGCGCCGGCCGAGATGACGGGCATCGAGCGCGCCATCCACGAGCGACGGCTCGCCGAGGAGCGGGCCGCGGCCGACGCGGACCAGCAGCGGCTGGCGGCGGCACAGCGGGCCGAGGCCGAGGGAGAGGCCGACGCTCTCCGCTCTGCCGTGCAGGTCGCTGAGGGTGCGGAGCCCGTTGACGCGGAGCCGGCGGAGCCGATTCGCCGCGGGCTCCGTGTCTCGAGGCCCGGCTGGGTGCGGCGCCCGAAGCCTTCCACGGCGCTGCTCGTGCTGCCGTTGATCGGAGCTGGCGTGGCGTTCGCCGTCGGTGTCGCGCGGGACAGCATTCCGACCGTGGGAAGCGATACCGGCCGTCTCGTGGCCATGGCGCTGCTGCTGGCCGGCCCGGGTTCGACGATCGGAGCCATCGCGGCCCGCGTCTGGTGGCCGCGCCTCGTGGCGGTCGTCGTCGCCGGCGGCCTCGTTTCGGCGGTCTTCGTGGGTCGGGCACTGCTGGGCTGATTGACAGCGCGGGGGGCGGCTGCGACGATCGCGATCAATCGAAGCCGCGGTCAGGACGGAGCCACGACCGTCGCCGTACCCCGATGGACGAAGCGAGCCCGGATGGTGGAAGCGGGTCATGTCGGAGCGGCGGTCATCCCTCCCGAACCGGGGGCGCCAAGCGGCGGGAGCCGCGCGTAACGCCCCCCGGGTCGCCACCCGATAGCAACGGCGGTGAGTGGATCGAGCGCCCGTGGGCGAGTCGGTCAATCGCGGGTGGTACCGCGGGAGTCATCCCGTCCCGGTGTTCCGGGGCGGGTTTGTTGTTGACGAGGAGAGATGCGCGTGGGGTTCAGGCCGGTCTCGAGCAAGCTTGACGTCCCCGCCCTCGAGCGGGAGGTGATCGAGCGCTGGCGTGAGCGCGACACGATGGGCCGCTACCTGGCGCGCAACGACGAGTCCGAGCGGCGATTCAGCTTCATCGACGGCCCGATCACCGCCAACAACCCGATGGGCGTGCATCACGCCTGGGGCCGAACCTACAAGGACCTCTTCCAGCGATATCACACGATGCTTGGCGAGAAGCAGCGCTACCAGAACGGGTTCGACTGCCAGGGCCTGTGGATCGAGGTCGAGGTCGAGCGCCAGCTGGGCTTCAACAACAAGCAGCAGATCGAGGAGTACGGGATCGATCGCTTCGTCGACCTGTGCAAGGCTCGCGTCGACCAGTTCGCGGGCATCCAGACCGAGCAGAGCAAGCGGCTCGGCTACTGGATGGACTGGGACAACAGCTACTACACGAACTCCGACGAGAACAACTACACGATCTGGGCCTTCCTGGCCGAGTGCCGGCGCCGCGAGCTGCTGTACCGGGGCCACGACGTCATGCCGTGGTGCCCGCGCTGCGGCACCGGGATCAGCAACATGGAGGCGGCCGAGGGCTACAAGGACGTCAAGCATCTCTCGGTCACGCTGCGCCTGCCGATCACGAGCCCCGGCCACGACGGCGAGGATCTGCTGGTCTGGACGACCACGCCGTGGACGCTGTCGAGCAACGTCGCCGCCGCGGTGCATCCCGGTCTCGACCTACCAGCTCGTCGAGGGCGACCGACGGGCGGCGCTGGTGGGTCAGCGCCGGCTCGAGGGCACGCGTCGCGGGCGACGCGGCCGTGATCCGCGAGGCGCCCGGCTCGGAGCTCGTCGATCTCGCCTACGACGGCCCCTTCGACGAGTTTCCCGCGGCGGCCGGCGTGGCGCATCGGGTCATCCCGTGGACCGACGTGTCGGACGCGGAAGGGCACCGGGCATCGTCCACATCGCGCCGGGCTGCGGCCAGGAGGACTTCGCTCTGTCGAAGGCGTATCGACCTGGCCGTCATCGATCCGATCGACCAGTTCGGCGTGTTCGGCGACGGTTTCGGCTGGCAGACCGGGCGGTACGCCGGCGCATCGGCCGATCCCGAAAAGGACCTCGCCCGCGACGTGGTGAAGGACCTCGACGGCAAGGGACTCCTCGTCGCGAAGGAGAGCTACCCGCACTCGTACCCGCACTGCTGGCGCTGCGGGACGCAGCTCATCTTCCGGCTGGTCGACGAGTGGTTCATCGCCATGGACCCGCTCCGCCAGCCGATCGGCGAGTCGACGCGCAGCGCCACCTGGCTGCCGGAGGGAATCGGCCTCGAGGAGCGCGAGCTCGACTGGCTTCGGAACATGGGCGACTGGATGATCAGCAAGAAGCGCTACTACGGGCTGGCGCTCCCGATCTGGGAGTGCACCGCGTGTGACGGCTGGGAGGTCATCGGCTCGAAGGAGGAGCTGCAGGAGCGCGCCGTGGCGGGCTGGGACGAATTCGAGGGCCACTCGCCGCATCGGCCGTGGATCGATGCGGTCGAGATCGCGTGCGGGTCCTGTGGCGGTGTGGCGCGCCGAACCACCGACGTCGGGAACCCGTGGCTGGATGCCGGCATCGTGGCGCTCTCCACGCTGAAGTGGAACACCGACCGCGAGTACTGGCAGCAGTGGTATCCGGCCGATCTCATCAGCGAGTCGTTCCCCGGCCAGTTCCGCAACTGGTTCTACGCGCTCCTGACCGAGTCGACCGTGATGACGGGCCAGGCGCCGATGAAGACCCTCTTCGCCTACGCGCTCATGCGCGACGAGCACGGCGAGGAGATGCACAAGAGCAAGGGCAACAGCATCCCCTTCGACGAGGCCGCGGATCGCATCGGCGCCGACGTCATGCGCTGGATGTTCGCTGCGGCCAACCCGGCGCTGAACCTCAACTTCGGCTACGGGCCGGGCCACGAGGTGGTCCGACGCTTCTTCCTGCCGCTGTGGAACACCTATGGCTTCCTGGTCACATACGCGCGGATCGACGGCTGGACACCGGACCAGGCGAGCGTCGATTCGGCGCGCACCATGCTCGACCGGTGGATCCTCTCCCGCCTCGATGGGCTGGTCGAGGAGTCAGGGGACGCGCTGGCCCGATACGATCCCCAGCGCGCCACGCGGGCGATCGAGGCGTTCGTCGAGGATCTCTCCAACTGGTACGTCCGCCGCAATCGGCGCCGGTTCTGGAAGGGCGAGCTCGACGACGACAAGCGAGCGGCGTACACGACGCTGTACGAGGTGCTGACCACCGTCTGCCGGCTCATCGCGCCGATCGCACCGCACATCGCCGATGCGATGTGGGACAACCTCGCAGCGAGCGCCGGCGACTCGCGCGACAGCGTCCATCTCGAGGACTACCCGACCTCGGTGCGTGGGCGGGCGGACGCCGCGCTGGATGCATCGGTCGAGCTGGCTCGGCGCACCGTGGCGCTCGGCCGCACGGCCCGGGCGGCGACGTCGCTGCGCACCCGGCAGCCCCTGCGATCGGCGCGCGTCAAGCTGCCGGCGGGCCGCACGGCATTCTCCGACGACCGCGCGCTCGACGAAGAGCTGCGGCTGCAGATCCGAGAGGAGCTGAACGTTCGCGAGATCGAATTCATCCCCGACGACTCCGAGATGGTCGAGCGCGCGCTCTACCCGCTGCTGCCGGTCATCGGGCCGCGCCACGGGAAGGCGGTCGGCGCGATCATGGCGGCGACGCGCTCGGGGGCGTGGACCGTCAACGACGACGGCACCGCGACCGTCGGCGATGTCGTCCTGCAGCCGGACGAGTTCCAGATGACAGCGCGCGCGCGAACGGGCCACGAGGTCGCTGAAGAGGGTGACGTCCTCGTGGCGCTCGACACCGTGGTCGACGACGAGCTGGCAGCCGAGGGCCTGGCGCGCGAAGTGGCGCACCGGCTGCAGGCGCTGCGCAAGAAGGCGGGATACGAGATCAGCGACCGCGTGCGCGTGGCGATCGTCACCGATGCGGCGACCGTCACGCGCCTCGTCCCGCATCGCGACTGGCTTGCCGATGAGCTGCTGGCAACGTCGCTCGAGCTGGGCCCCGACGTCATGGTCACCGGGGCCGACGCCACCGAAACGGCCGAGGTCGATGGCGTCGAGCTGCGGGCTCTCGGTCGCGCGCGCCTGAGGCGCGCTGTCGGCTAGAGTGGGGCGGTGGAGGCCGCCGCGGAACAGGACGCATCGCCGGGTCCCGTGCTCGTCATGGCGGGCACGGCCGTCGTGCTGTTCGTGGCCGACCAGGTCTCCAAGGCCGTCGTCGTCGCCAACCTGGCCTTCGGCGAGCGCGTCGACGTGGTGGGGGACCTCGCGCAGTTGTGGCATGTGCGGAACACCGGGGCCGCGTTCAGCATCCTGCCCGGCGCGACGTGGGTCTTCATCCCGGTCACCCTCGTCGCCATCGGCATGGTCGTGTACTTCCATCGCACGCTGCGCGGGCGCAGCCCCTGGATCCAGGTCATCCTCGGCGCAATTCTCGCCGGCGCCCTCGGGAATCTCGTCGATCGCATCCGGCTCGGCTACGTGGTCGATTTCGTGAGCCTGGGATTCGGCGATACGCGCTTCCCGACCTTCAACGTCGCGGACTCGGCGGTCGTGCTGGGCATCGGCGCGCTGGTGGCGTACCTGACCTTCGCCGACCGCCGGTCGTCGGCCGCGGTGGCCGAATGATGGCCGCCGATCGGACGGTGGTGGGTGCCGCGCCGGCGGGGCGGGTCGACCTTGCGGTGGCAAGCATCGGCGGCATCAGTCGCGCGCATGCTCAGCGACTCATCGGGGACGGCCGCGCGCTGGTCGACGGGGCGCGGCGACGGGCGAGTGACCGCCTGATCGGCGGAGAATCCATCCGGGTCGAGCTCACCGCGCCGCCCGACGAGACGCTCGTGGCGGAATCCATTCCGCTCGAGGTCGCGTACGAGGACGAGTCGATGCTCATCGTCGACAAGCCGGCCGGCCTGGTGGTCCATCCCTCGGCCGGCCATGGAACCGGCACCCTCGTGAACGCGCTGCTCGGGCGAGCAATTGATCGCGGGCAGTCGCTCGGGTCGATCGCCGGGGTCGGCCGGCCCGGTATCGTCCATCGCCTCGACAAGGAGACGAGCGGCTTGATCGTCGTGGCGAAATCGGACCTCGCCCAGGCGAGCCTCATGAAGCAGTTCGGCGACCGCACGATCGAGAAGGGGTACCTCGCGCTGGTCCGCGGTGACGCACCTGCGCCGCGTGGCCGCGTGGACGCTCCGATCGGGCGGGACCCTCGAGATCGCCAGCGCATGGCCGTGGTCGCGGGCGGGCGCGACTCGAGCACCGAGTACGACCTCATCGGCAGCGGGGGCGGCTACTCGCTCCTGGCGCTCCGGCCGCTGACCGGCCGGACGCACCAGCTGCGCGCCCATCTGTCGTACCTGGGGCTCCCGATCGCCGGCGACCTGCGCTACGGCGGGGGAGAGGGCCCCGGAGGACTTCGGCGCCAATTCCTGCACGCGGCGCGACTGCGCCTCGATCGGCCGCTGGACGGTCGGCGCCTCCACGCGTGGAGCGAGCTGCCGGCCGAGCTCGCGGCGTGCCTGGTGACCTCCGGCGTGCGTCGTCCCCGAGGGACGGCTGCCCGTCGGGGTCGGGGCGGAAGTCGAGCCATGACCGAAGAGGAGGATGTCGTCGACCAGCAGAAGCGGATGACGTTCCCGAACCCGCTGCTCGTCGTGGTATCGGGGCCGTCGGGCGTGGGCAAGAGCACCATCGTGGCAGAGCTGGCGCGCCGACATCCGCAGGTCGTGCCGATCGTGACCGCCACCACCCGAGCGCAGCGACAGGGCGAGATCCACGGGGTCCACTACCACTTCCTGGCGCGCGACGAGTTCGTGGGCCTGCGCGATCGCGGCGGCCTCCTGGAGTGGGCCGAGGTCCACGGCGAGTGGTACGGCACGCCGGTCGACCAGGTGCGTGGCATCCTCGCGGCCGGTCGCGACGCCATCCTCACCATCGACCCCCAGGGAGCCCGCCAGGTGCGTACGGCCGTGCCCGATGCCCTGCTCCTGTTCGTGAAGCCGCCGAGCATGCAGGACCTCACCGAGCGCCTGGTGGGCAGAGGAAGCGAATCGCAGGAGTCGCTGGAGCGCCGGCGGCGCGACGCCGAGCAGTGGATGGCCGATACCGCGGACTACGACCACGTCGTCGTGAACGAGACGGGACACCCCGACGAGGCCGCCGAGCTCATCTGGGAGATCATCCAGGCCGAAGCCCGCCGCGAGCCACCACGCCGACCGCGCGTCTAGACGCGACGATGACCTCGTCCCCACGGGTGGCGCGCGTCGCGGTCGATGCACTGGCCGATCGGCCGGAGCGCACGTTCAGCTATGCCATTCCCGACGGAGTGGAGACGCCGGCACCCGGCTCGCTGGTCCTTGTGCCGTACGGTCGCCGCACGGCCCTCGGCTACGTCCTGGGCGGGGAGCCCGAGGCCGTGGAAGGCACGCTCAGGACGATCGAGGCCGTCGTGTCGGCGCCGATGCTCACGCCCGACCTTCTCGAGGTGGCGGAGGAGATCGCGCACTACTACCGCGCCCCGATCGGGACCACGCTGGCGGCGATGCTCCCCCCGGGCCTCGAGTCGCGCGTGGTGCGAACCTGGGAGGTCCTTGACGCCAGCGCGCTGCCACCGGACCTGCAGGCCACCGCCGGCGCGGGAGCCGAGCTGCCCGATGCCACCGTGCTGCGCCATGCCCCGAAGCGCGGCCGGGAGGCGTGGCTCGAGCGCCTTCGAAGGTCGGGCGCGGTTCGCTCGCGGTGGTCGCTGCGTGCCGCGCAGGTGTCCCCGCAGCGCGTGCGCATCCTCCGTCCCGTTCCGGGCGGCTCGCCGCTGCCGCGCCGCGCTCCGGTGCAGGAGGCGCTGCTGGCCGCGCTCGGCGACGAGGAGCAGACGATCGCCGATCTTGCCGGCGCCCTGGACATGGAGCCCGGCGCTCTGCTGGCACCGGCCCGGCGGCTCGTAGCCCTCGGGCACGCGGAGCTCGACTGGCGAGTCGTGGAGCGCAGCCCGCTGGCGCACCGCACCCCGATCGAACCCCTGCGTCACATGCTCGCCGAGGAGCAGCGCGCCGCGCTCGATGCCATCGCGCGGCTCGATCCCGGTGGGCGAGCTGCTGCTGCAGGGAATCGCGGCATCGGGCAAGACCGATGTGTACCTCGCAGCCGTCGAGGAGACGATCGATGCCGGACGTACGGCGATCGTCGCGGTCCCCGAGTTGAGCATGGTCCCGCAGATCGCCGATCGGCTCCGCGTCGCGGCTCGGTGATGCGGCTGGCCGTCCTGCACTCCGGGCTCTCTCCGGGCGAGCGCCACGACGAGTGGTGGCGGATCCTGCGGGGCGAGGTCGCGGGTGGTGGTCGGCACCCGGACGGCGATGTTCGCCCCGCTGTCGGACCTCGGCCTGCTGATCGTCGACGAGGAGCACGACGGCGGCTACAAGTCGGATCGGACGCCGCGCTACGACGCCCGATGGGTCGCACGCCGCAGGGCCGTGACGTGCGGCGCGCGCGCCGTGTTCGGCAGTGCCACCCCCGACCTCGTGACGCTGGCGCGCGTGCGCGGCGGTCACGCGGAGCGCGTGGAGCTTCAGATGCGGCAGGTGGGTGAGGCTCCCGGCGGTCGAGCTGGCCGATCTGCGCGCGGAGCTCGCCCGGGGCAATCGATCGATCTTCTCGGATGAGCTGGCCGATGCGCTCGGGCAGCTCCACCCCGGGACGCGAGCAGGCCGTCCTGCTGATCAATCGGCGGGGGGCCGCCACCTTCATCCTGTGCCGCGACTGCGGCGAGAGCCTGCGCTGCCCGGACTGCGACCTGCCCTTCGTCTTTCACCTCGACGGGGGGAGCCTGCGCTGCCATCACTGCGGCCGGCGCGCCGCGGTCACCGAGCGCTGCCCGTCCTGCGGCAGCGCCCGCATCCGCTACTTCGGCGCCGGGACGCAACGCGTGGAGTCCGAGCTGCGCACCCGCTTCCCGCGGCCTGCGCGTGGGGCGCCTGGATTCGGACGCCCTCAACGTCCGACGCGGCTTCGAGACGATCTACGACGACTTCCGGGACGGACGGACCGACGTCCTGGTCGGGACGCAGCTGGCGGCCAAGGGCCTCGATCTGCCCACCGTCACGCTGGCGGCGGTGATCGCCGCCGACGTCACCCTCAACCTGCCGGACTTTCGGGCGGCCGAGCGCACCTTCCAGCTCCTCGCCCAGGTGGCCGGCCGCGCCGGGCGTGGACCCCTTCGCGGGCGCGTCATCTTCCAGACGTACGCACCCGGCCACTACGCGGTGCGCAGCGCCGCGGCGCTCGACGTCGACGGCTTCGCCGACGAAGAGCTGCTTCGGCGGCGACTCCTCGGATATCCGCCGTTCGGCGTGCTCGCGCGACTGCTCATCTCGGACGCCGACCGCGGCCGGGCCGACGAGCGTGGGCGTGCGGCCGCCGAGGCGGTGGCGGTGCCAGGGGTCGAGGTCCTTGGGCCGCAGCCGGCCTACGTCGCGCGACGTGCCGGTCAGGTACCGCTTGCAGATCGTGCTCCGCGCGCCCGACGCCGAGACGCGCCTGGCTGCGCTCGAGCTGCGTCCCGCCGGGCATCGCGATCGACGTCGATCCCGAGTCGCTGCTGTGATCGGTACAATGCGCACCGCCATGGCCATCCGCCCGATCCTGACCGCCGAAGCACCGATCCTGCGCGAGCGCACGAAGCGTGTTTCGAGGTTCGACGCCAGCCTGCATCGGCTGCTCGACGACATGCTCGAGACGATGCGCGACGCGCCCGGAGTCGGGCTGGCCGCCAACCAGATCGGCGTGCCGCTGCAGGTCGCCATCATCGAGGTCGACGACAAGATCACCGAGCTCGTCAACCCGCAGATCGTGAGGACGGCGGGGGAGCAGCTCGACTGGGAGGGCTGCCTCTCCCTCCCGGGCTACGTCGCCGAGGTCGGTCGCTACGAGAAGGTGACCGTCAAGGCGCGGGACCGGCACGGGAAGGAGTTCCGGACCCGCGGCACCGAGCTGTTCGGGCGAGCGCTTCAGCACGAGATCGACCACCTCAACGGAACGCTGTACATCGACCACCTCGAGTCGCTCGACGAGCTCGTGCGCGTGCACGAATCGGAGGAGGTCGAGGAGCAGACCGCCGCCGGCATCTAGTGGCGGGCATCGGGCGCATCGCCTTCCTCGGCACCGGTGCATTCGGCGTTCCCCTCCTCGCGCGCGTCGCTGACCTGGCCGATGAGCTCCTCGTCGTGAGCCAGCCCGATCGGCCGGCCGGTCGCCGGCTCCAGCTGCGCGCGACGCCGGTCGCCGAGTTCGCACGCGGTGCCGGTGCCACCGTCCTCACGCCGCGCAGGCTGCGATCCGATGAAGCGACACGCGCGATTCGCGACTTTGCGCCGGATGGCCTGCTGCTCGTCGCGTACGGGCAGATGGTTCCGGGTGAGCTGCTCGGCCTCGCGGAGCGACCGCCGCTCAACGTCCATCCCTCGCTTCTGCCGCGGCATCGCGGCGCCGCTCCCGTTGCCGGCACGATCATGTCCGGTGATCCCGACGGCGGGCGTGACGCTCATGGTGATGACGCCGGAGCTCGACGCCGGGCCGATCGTCGAGCAATGGTCGGTCACCCTGTCAGGGACGGGAGACGACGCCCGAGCTCGAGTCGCGCCTCGCCGACCTCGCCGCCGACGTGGTGCCGGCCTTCCTCGAGCAGTGGGCCGCCGGCCCGATCGAGACCCGCGAGCAGGACCATGACGGCGCCACGTACGTCCACCAGTTCACGCGCGAGGATGGCTGGATCGACTGGCACCGCAGCGCATCCGAGATCGATCGCCAGGTGCGCGCGCTCCAACCCTGGCCCGGTGCATGGAGCACGATCGACGACCGTCGCCTGCACATCCGACGCGCGCGACCGGTCACCGGGGTCGACGACGTGCCGATCGGGGCGCTGCTTCCCGGAGACCCGCCGTGCGTGGCGTGCGGAGTGGGGGCGCTGGCGCTCGAGATCGTCCAGGCCGAGGGTCGTGCCGCGATGCCGGCCGACGCCTGGCGCCACGGGCTCGACCGCGAGCACGTCCTGCTGGGCGCGGGCCGCCCGGCGGAGCCTGCCGGCTAGTCGCTCAGCCGGGCGTTTCGGCAGCCGCCGCCCGATTGGATATACTCGATTCAGCCCTCACGGAGGTGGGCATAGCGATGCTTTTCGATCCGATCTACATCGTCATCCTGGTGATCACCCTGGGGATCACCGGCTGGGCGGCGTGGCGTGTCCGTTCAACGTATTCCAAGTGGTCGAAGGTCGACTCGGGGATCAACCTCGACGCCTTCGACTTCGCGCGTCGGCTCCTCGATCGGCAGGGGCTGTCGCACGTCAAGATCGAGCCGACCCCCGGTCAGCTCACCGACCACTACGACCCGCGCGGCAAGGTGCTGCGCGTCAGCACCCAGGTCGCCGATGCGACCGCGCTGGAGACCGCCGGCGTCGTGACGAAGAGCTCGCGGCTGTCGGTCGCGGCCGCGGCCGTGATCGCGCACGAGGTCGGGCACGCACTCCAGGACCACGCCGGAGATCCCGCGATGAAGCTGCGCCAGGCGATCGTGCCCGCGGCGCAGTTCGGCTCGGGAGTGGCCCCGTGGCTGGTGATCGCGGGAGTGCTTCCTGCAGATCACCGGTCTGGCGATCGTCGGCCTCATCGGCTTCGGCGCCGCGGTCGTGTTCACCTTCGCGACGCTTCCCGTGGAGATCGGCGCGTCGGGCAAGGCACTGGCGTTCGTCAACGGCCTCGGGATGGTCGGCGAGCGCCAGGACGGAGCGCGCGCCGTGCTCAAGGCCGCAGCCTGGACGTACGTCGCCGGGGCGCTGACCGCGCTGCTGACGTTCCTGTACTACGCGTGGCTCATCTTCGGACGGCGTGACTGAGCTTCCGATGGCGGGAGCCTCGGCCCGCCATCGGCGACACCGACCCCGAGACTCTCGCCGCGTGGCTCGACGCCCGCGGCGAGCCGTCGTATCGGACGGCGCAGATCCTCGCCGGCATCCATCGTGCCGACGCGTCGAACTTCGCGGACCTGACCGATCTCCCCTCTGGCCTGCGGAGACGCGCTGTCACAGGCGTTCAGGTTCAGCACGATCGCCGAGAGCCATGTCATCAATGCCGACGGTGGACTGACCGCCAAGGCCGTCCACGAGCTGGCCGACGGCCAGCGGATCGAGTCGGTGCTCATGCGCTACCCGGCGCGCGGCGCCATGTCGGAGCGAACGACGATCTGCATCAGCTCGCAGGCCGGCTGCGCCGTGAACTGCCCGTTCTGCGCGACCGGGCAGGCCGGATTCGGCCGTCAGCTCACCCCCGGCGAGATCGTCGACCAGGTGCTCCATTGGCATCGGCCGCCGTGGAATGCGCTCGGGGATGGCTCGCGCGGGCACTACAACATCGTGTTCATGGGCATGGGCGAGCCGCTGAACAACGCCGATCGCGTCTTCGCATCGGTGCGGGCGCTGAATGACCCCGAGCGGCTCGGAATCGGGGCGCGGCACATCACCGTCAGCACATCGGGCGTGGTGCCGGGCATGGACCGCATGGTCGACGAGCTGCCACAGGTCAACCTCGCGATCAGCCTGCATGCCGCGACCGATGAGCTGCGCGACGAGCTGGTGCCGATCAATCGCAAGTGGCCCGTGGCGGAGGTCGTCGCCGCCGGCCGGCGGTTCGCGGCGCGCACGGGCCGGCGGGTGAGCCTCGAGTACGTGATGATCGACGGCCTGAACGACACCGACGAGCAGGCCGACGGGCTCATCGCGATCGCGCGGGGCTGGCGCTCCCACCTCAACCTCATCCCGCTCAACCCGACGCCGGGGTCCCGCTGGTCCGGGACGCCGGCGGCCCGCATCGCGCAGTTCGTCGAGCGCCTGCGTGCCGGTGGAGTTTCGGTCACGGTGCGCGATACCCGCGGCCGGGAGATCGACGCCGCCTGCGGGCAGCTCCACGCCCAGCTCTCCGGAACATCGCTGCGCGACGCGCGGCAAGCCCGGGAGACGGCATCCGGGGTGCCTGGAGCGTGACCCAGCCCCCCCAGATCAGCGCCAGCATCCTCAACGCCGACTTCGGTGCGCTGGCGTCCGAGGTCCGCCGCGCCGCGGACGGCGGTGTCGACTCGATCCACCTCGACGTCATGGACGGGCACTTCGTCGACAATCTCACGATGGGTCCGGTGGTTGCCGACGCCGCGCGCCGTGCCACCGACCTCCCCATTCACAGCCACCTCATGATCAGCAATCCCCTGGCCTTCGCCGACCGCTTCGCGGAGGCGGGGAGCGACCTCATCGCCTTCCATGTCGAGGCCGACGACGACCCCGCCGCGGTGATCTCGGCCATCGAGCACGCGGGGCGCCGACCGGGGATCGCACTGAATCCCGAGACGCCCGCCTCGGCCGTCCACCCCTACCTGGAGCGCGTGGATCTCGTGCTGGTCATGACCGTGCACCCGGGGTGGGGCGGCCAGTCCTTCATCGCCGACGTGCTTCCCAAGATCGCCGACCTGCGGGCCGAGATCGACCGTCGCGGGCTCGACACCTCGATCGGGGTCGACGGCGGCGTCAACCTGTCGACCATTCGCGCGGCGCACGAGGCCGGGGGAGACGTGCTGGTGACCGGCAGCGCCCTGTACAGTACGGACGGAGATCTGCAGCCGGTCGTCGCGAAGCTTCGCGCGGCTGTCGCTCCTGAACCCGAGGATTGAGAGGAACCGGAACCCTGCTGCCCCGCCGTCCCCAGCGCCTGCTGCTCACCCTCATGGGCCTCGCACTGCTCGTGGTCGCGTGCAGCGAGGGTGGCCCCGACCTCCCGTTCGTCCCGACCCCCGATCCGACCCCGGAGCAGCCACGCGAGGTGCTCGTCGAAGTGACCCTTGCGCCTGATGGCGAGCCGCTCCCGGGCGTGACCCTGGCCACGCCCGACGAGACCGCGGTCACCGACGCGCAGGGAACGGCCACGCTGAGCCTGATGCGTGGCACGACGGTCGATGCCTCCCTCGCCGGGCACGATCCGGCCAGCGCGGAGGTCCCCGATGATGGCGCGGTGCAGATCCAGCTGCGCAACAATGTCGCGCGGGGAACCGTGACCGACCCCGAGGGCGCCCCGGTCGCCGGGGTCCGCGTCTTCGTCGAAGGCGGGGAGGCCATGGCGGAGACCGATGATCGCGGCCGGTACGAGCTGCCGGGGGTGCCCGAGTCCGGCGTCCTGATCGTCAAGCGGCCGGGATATCGGCTGCAGGAGATCGAGATCGGTCCGTCCCTGGACCTCGACGTCGCTCTCGAACCCTTCGAGGCACGCGCGCTCTACGCGCCCGCGGCGATCTTCGAGGCCCCGGGTCGCCTGGACGCGATGCTCGACCTGCTCGATCGAACCGAGGCCAACGCCCTGGTCATCGACGTCAAGGAGACCGACGGACGGCTGTTCTACGCGACCGATCTGCCCGAGGCCGCCGAGGTCGGGGCGGTGCGCGACGCGCCGATCTTCGACCTCGAGGAGCTGCTACCGATGCTCAAGGAGCGGGGCATCTACACGATCGCGCGGATGGTGGTGATGAAGGACAACACGACCGCGGTTGCCCGGCCCGAGCTGGCGGTCCGCAACAGCGCCACGGGTGAGCCATGGCGCGACAACATCGGAGGCGCATGGCTCGATCCGTCGGCGCCCGGCGTGGCGGAGTACGTGGCCGCGATCGCCGGTGACCTGGCCCGGAAGGGGTTCGACGAGGTCCAGCTCGACTACATCCGCTTCTTCAGCGACGGTCCGTACGCGGTGGCGGAAACGAACCTTCCCAACACCCAGTCCTTCCGGCTGCCCGCCATTCAGCGCGTGCTGCGGGTCGTGAGCCACGAGCTCGACATGACTCGAGCCTTCCTGGGGGCCGATGTCTTCCCGATCAGCTTCATCGTTCCCGACGACCAGGGGATCGGCCAGCGGCCCGAGGTGATCATGCCGTACGTCGACTACTTCAACCCGATGGTCTACCCCTCGCACTACGGCCCGGGGGTCTTCGGCTTCGAGGTCCCGAACAACCACCCGTACGAGGTCATCGACGAGACGCTGAAGATCATGAGCCGGCAGGCGGACGGACTGCCCGTCGTCATCCGGCCATGGATCCAGGACTTCGGCTACGGCCCGTTCCCGCCGTACACCGCTGACCAGGTGCGCGCCGAGTTCCAGGCTGCCGCCGACAACGGGGCGAAGGGATGGATGATCTGGAACGCGCGGGCCACCTTCACCGAGGCAGCCCTCGGCGCGCCCCGCGATGACGAGGCCGCAGGCCCCGCGAGCTCTTCCAGCCCTCAGCCTTCCAGCTCGCCCTAGCCGATGCGCCTGGTGGTCCAGCGCGTCACTGAGGCACGTGTCCGCTGCGGTGACGAGGTGCTGGCCGAGATCGGCCCCGGTGCGCTTGTCCTGGCCGGCATCGCTGCCGACGATGCGGACGACGTCATCGATCGCATGGCGGACAAGGTCATCGGGCTCCGCTATTTCGAGGACGACGAGGGTCGAACCAACGACAGCATCGCGGACGCCGGCGGCGAGATGATCGTGGTGAGCCAGTTCACGCTCCAGGCGGACGTTCGGCGCGGCCGGCGCCCCGGTTTCACTCCGGCGGCGCCACCCGAAGTGGCGGAGCCGCTGGTCGATCGCTTCGTGGCGCGTCTGCGCTCGCACGGTCTCCGAGTCGGGACCGGCCGCTTCGGCGCCGAGATGCAGGTGGGGCTCGTCAACGACGGCCCGTTCACGCTCGTGCTCGACTCCGATCGTGACCTCGGCGGGAAGGCCGGCGGGACATGAAAAAGCCCGCGTCAACCGACGCGGGCGTGTGGCGCGGGAGGGTCAGGCCTTCTGGGCGGTCCGGCGGCAGCGGCTGCAGGCCTTGACCTTCGAGACCTTGCCGTCGGTGACCAGGGTCATCGGCTGAAGGTTCGGCAGCCATCGGCGCAGCGCGCGCTTGCGGTTCATCCCCACGGACTGGGGATTCCAGCCGGTGATGGGACGCTTGCCGCAGATGTCACAGACGCGGGCCATGGTCGAAGGACTCCATTTCACAACGTGACCGGCGCGTCGCGCCGGGCGATCGGGATGGTAGCACGCTACGATCGAGGCATGCAATCGAGCCGGACTGCCGGATGGTGACCGTTCTCGATTCTGCCGACCTCGATGGGCCGATCCGGCGGGCGATGCCCGAGCTCGCGCGAGGCGTCGCCACGCTGGCCCGCCTCGGCATCGACACCGTTCGCGATGCGCTGTGGTACCTCCCATTCCGCTACGACGACTTCAGCGACGTCCGGCCGCTCGGCGAGCTCGTCCCCGACGAGAAGCAATCGGCCCGGGTCACGGTCGCCGCCATCCGCGTCGAGCCGGGGTTCGGCCGCCGTCCGCAGCGCGTCATCGCCCAGCTGACCGATGACACCGGCAGCGCCGAGGCCATCTGGTTCGGTCGCCGCTACGTCGAGCGCCGGCTGCAGATCGGCGACGAGGTCATCGTCTCGGGCAAGGTCACGCAACGCGGCTGGCGGCCGCAGTTCACCTCGCCGGAGTTCAGCCCGGCCGGTCGCGATTCGGTGCACACCGCACGCGTCGTCCCGGTGTACCGACTCACCTCCGGCGTCACCCAGAAGCGTCTGCGCGAGCTCCTGGCGCGGGTGCTCGACCGCGGCCTGGCGGCGATCGCCGACCCGTTGACCTCCGACGAGCGCGGGACGCTTCCGGCACTCGATCACGCGCTGCGCACCGCACACTTTCCGGAGGAGGCGGCGGACGTGGAGGCTGCATTGGACCGGCTGGCATTCGATGAGCTGCTGGCGCTGCAGCTCACGCTTGCCCAGGCGCGCGCGGCGCGCAGCGAGCTCGTCGCTCCCCGTATCGAGATCGGCGATGGGGACTTCGAGGCCATCGTCGCCGCGCTCCCGTTCGACCTGACGGACGACCAGGCAGCCGCGGCCGCCGAGATTCGCCGCGACATCGCCGATGAGCGGCCGATGCGGAGGCTGCTGCAGGGCGACGTCGGCAGCGGCAAGACGGCGGTCGCCGCGATCGCCCTGGCGTCCGCGGTGCGTGCGGGCTGGCAGGGCGCGCTGATGGCACCCACCGAGATCCTGGCCCGCCAGCACCACGCCGGCCTGGCCCCGCTTCTCGAGCAGCTTGGCGTGCGAGCCGATTTCCTCTCCGGGTCGCTTGCCGCGGCACACAAGCGCGCCATCCACGATGCGATCGCGGGCGGGGCGGCGGAGGTCGTGATCGGGACGCACGCGGTCATCAGCGAGGCCGTCGAGTTTCCCCGGCTGGGCCTCGTGGTCGTGGACGAGCAGCACCGCTTCGGCGTCGGCCAGCGGGCGGCGCTCCAGGCCAAGGGGGCCGGCGGCGAGCCCCACGTCCTGGCCCTGACCGCCACGCCGATCCCGCGCACGCTCGGACTGACCGTGTACGGCGACCTCGCCATCAGCACGATCCGGCACCTGCCACCCGGGCGCGAGCCCATCCGCACGGAGATCCGGGATCGCCGTGCCCTGCCGAAGATCGAGACGTTCATCGCGTCGGAGGCGCAGGCCGGCCGACAGGCGTTCGTGGTCGTGCCGCTCGTGGTCGAGTCCCAGACGCTTGCCGCCGCCAGCGCCGAGGCCGAGGCGGATCGGCTGCGCGAGACGCTGCCCGCGCTTCGCATCGGCATCGTTCACGGCCAGCAGAAGTCCGAGCTCCGTGACGAGACGATGGCCGCGTTCGCAGCCGGGGAGATGGACGTCCTCGTGGCGACGACCGTCGTCGAGGTCGGCATCGACGTCCCGAATGCGAGCGTGATGCTGATCGAGGACGCCGAGCGTTTTGGCCTTGCCCAGCTGCACCAGCTGCGCGGCCGGGTCGGGCGAGGCCCGCATCGCTCGTTCTGCATCCTGCTCTCCGACGCCGCGGACGACGTTGCCGTGCGTCGACTCGAGGTGGTGCAGGGATCGAGCGACGGTTTCGTCATTGCCGAGGCCGATCTCGCGCTGCGCGGGGCCGGCAACCTGCTGGGGACGCGACAGTCAGGGCTGCCGCCGCTGCGCGTCGCGTCGCTGTTCGAGCCCCGGCATGTCGAGCTGGCGCAGCGCGCCCGCGACCTCGCCGACGGCATCGTGGATGGCGACCCAAACGCTGTCGCGCCGCCCCCTGCTGGCCCGCCTGCAGCGCGACTTCGCGCCGCTCGAGGACGAGGGTGACGCGGCCTGATGCGGGTGATCGCGGGCGTCGCCCGGGGGCATCCGCTCGTCGCGCCGCGCGGGACGGCGACGCGGCCGATCACCGACCGCGTGAAAGAGACCCTCTTCGCCATCCTCGGTGATCGTGTGCCCGGCGCGCGGGTGCTCGACCTCTACGCGGGCAGCGGCGCCATCGGCATCGAGGCCCTGTCCCGCGGTGCGGAGCACGCCACGTTCGTCGAACAGTCGGCGCCACCGCTGAAGGCCCTGCGCACCAACCTGGAACGGACGGACGTCGCCGAGCGATGCCGAGGTCGTGGGATCGGACGTCGCTCGCTACCTGGCCCGATCGACCGATGTGCGCGCGCGACCTCGTCTTCCTCGATCCGCCGTACGAGGTGCGTGATATCGTGGCGCCGCTCCGGTTGATCGAGCCGACGCTGGCCCCAGGTGGCATGGTGGTGGTCAAGCACTTCTGGAGGACCGACCTGCCGGTTGTCCCAGGACTGGGAGTGGCCCGGCAACGCCGGTTCGGCGAGACCATGCTCACGTTCATGGAGGCGGATCAGCGATGACGCGAGTTGCGGTCTTTCCCGGTTCGTTCGACCCGATGACGAATGCCCATCTCGACGTCGCGCGTCGAGCCTCCGGCCTCTTCGATCGGCTTGTCATCGGCGTGCTGAACAACCCGAAGAAGGACCCGATGTTCGGCATCGACGAGCGCGTCGCGCTCATCAGCCGCAGCGTGGCCGACCTGGGCGCCCACGTCACGGTCGATGCCTTCGATGGGCTCACCGTGAACTTCGCCAGGCGGCACGCGGCCGGCTTCATCGTGCGCGGGCTGCGCGCGGTGAGCGACTTCGAGGCCGAGCTGCAGATGGCGCTCACCAATCGCAAGCTGGCGCCCGAGATCGACACCACCTTCCTCATGACCGCGCTCGAGTACGGATACGTGAGCTCGTCGCTGACGAAGGAGGTCGCCCGCTTCGGCGGGGACATCGGCCCGATGGTGCCGGCGCCCGTCGCCGAGGCGCTGGTCGAGCGACTGCGCGCGGGGCCACGCGTATAATCGCCCGCGAGGAGGGCTAGCGCCACGGACATCATCTTCCTGGTCGAACGGCTCGAGTCGATGGTGGCAGCCGGAAAGAAGCTGCCACTGACGAACAACGTCGTCCTCGATCAGGCCACCGTGCTCGAGCTGGTCGACCAGCTGCGCGTCGCCGTGCCCGACGAGGTGCGCCAGGCTCGGCGCATCACCGAAGAGTCAGGACGCATCACGGAGCGCGCGCGCGACGAGGGGGATGCGATCATCGCCCGCGCCCAGGAGCGCGCTGCCCAGATGCTCGAAGAGCGCGAGCTCGTGCGCGCCGCCCAGGAACGCGCCGGCGAGCTGCTGGCTCAGGCCCAGGCAGAGGCCGCGGAGGTGCGGCGCGGCGCGGACGAGTATGCCGCCGGCGTCCTCATCCGGCTCGAGGGCGAGTGCATCAAGGCGCTGACCAGCATCAAGCGCGGGATCGACATGCTCGACGAGCGGCACCGCCCGCCGTCCGCGACGGACGGCCGTGGCCCAGGCGGCGACGAGATCGTGGTGGATCCCGAGGAGCAG
Source organism: uncultured Chloroflexia bacterium (assembly GCA_963767985.1). GTDB lineage: Bacteria > Chloroflexota > Limnocylindria > QHBO01 > QHBO01 > JACDBZ01. Next base: position 853,038 of record CAVYGE010000006.1, on the reverse strand, counting down.
CCGAGCGCCACCTCCCGGCCATGACCTCGTTCAACGTCGCCGGGCTCCTGCATGAGCCCCCCGGCGCGATCCGTGACGTCCGCCTGCGGGACCACTACGTCACCCTCGGCCCCGACGTGGAGCTGGCCGGACCACTCGATGCGGACTTCCGCCTTCAGCGCACCAATCGCGGCATCCTGGCGCGGGGATCGGTCAGCGCGCCGCTGCGGCGCACGTGCGCCCGCTGCACCGATGCATACGTCGAGGAGGTTCGCGTCCCGATCGACGAGGAGTTCCTGCCGACGATCGATCCCGAGAGCGGAGCCCAGGCTCACGGCCGATCCGACGGAGCCCGACACGACCCTGCGTGTGGACGAACACCACGAGATCAGCCTGGGTGCAGTGATCCACGACGAGTTGGCACTGACCGAGCCGATGCACCCGCTGTGTCGCGACGACTGCCCCGGCCTGTGCGTGGAGTGCGGCCTGCGCATGGACGCGGGCGACCATGCCCACCAGTCCGACGAGATCGACCCTCGCTTGGCGGGCCTGGCAGCGCTGCTGAAGGAACGGGAGCAGTAGGAGCCGATTCGCCACGAGCGACGCCCTGCCGCTATACTGCGGCGTCCCGTCACACAGTCGTAGGAGTTCCGCGTGGGCGTTCCCAAGCGAAAGGTATCCAAGGCGCGCCAGGGCGAGCGCCGCGCGCACCTCGCGATCAGCGCGCCGCCGCTCGTCGAGTGCGACCACTGTCATGAGCTGAAGCGCGCCCACCACGTCTGTCCGACGTGCGGGTGGTACGCCGGACGCGAGGCAGTCGCGATCGAGCCGGTCGCCCCGGTCGAAGGCCAGCGCTAACCCCGATGCGCATCGCGGTCGACGCGATGGGAGGCGACCACGCCCCTCGCGAGATCGTGCGCGGCGCCATCGACTACGCACTCACCCAGCCCACCGACGAGGTCAGCCTCGTCGGTGATCTGCCGCGCCTCGAGCGCGAGGTCGCCGCGTACGGCAAGGGCGATTTGGCCAACGTGCACTACGTGGACGCGCCCGAGGTCATCGAGATGGACGACCACCCGGCTACCGCGCTGCGCTCCAAGCGCCGGTCGTCGATCCTTGTGGCGACGAACCTCGTGCGTGACGGCGAGGCCGACGCCGTCGTCAGCGCCGGATCGACCGGTGCCACGATGGCGGCCGCCATCCTCCGCCTCGGGCGGGTCGACGGCATCGACCGGCCGGCGCTGCCCGCCCACATGGTGACGGCGACCGGACCGGTGATGCTCCTCGACGTCGGGGCCAACGTCGACTCGGACCCCGAGCACCTCGTGCAGTTCGCGGCCATGGGAGCGATCTTCGCGGAGCACGTGCTCCATGTCACCAACCCGCGGATCGGTCTTCTGAACATCGGCGAGGAGGTGGAGAAGGGCGACGAGCTCGCGAAGCAGGCCCACGCCAAGCTCGCGTCGCTCGACCTGCACTTCGTCGGCAACGTCGAGGCGCACGACATGATCGCGCACCGCGCCGACGTGGTCGTGTGTGACGGGTTCGTCGGCAACGTCGTGATCAAGTTCTTCGAGGGCATCACCAGCTTCATCTTCCGTGCCCTGCGCGAGGACCTTCAGCAGGGGCCCGTGGCACCGCTCGCGCTTCTCGCCCTGAGGCCGGGCTTCGACCGTCTCAAGGGCAGGTTCGACTACGAGCGCTTCGGCGGTGCCCCATTGCTCGGCGTGAAGGGCGTGAGCATCGTGACGCACGGCCGCGCCAAGGCCCGGATGATCGAGCATGCCATGCGCGTCGCGTCGGAATCGGCCGAGGCGCGCGTTCCGGACCTCATCGCCCAGTGGACGCATGGAGCACCCGGCACTGGTCCATCGCGGTGTCCGCTCGCGCATCGCGGCGCGCCTGCACCGCGAGCGAGCCTGACGATGGCGGTGCGCACGGCGAAGCGACAGTCCTCCGCCGGCCTGATGGCGCGGCGGCTCGCGCTGCTGGCCCTGTTCGAAGGCGAGTTCCGGCCCGGCTCCGCGAACGATGCGCTGGACAGGATGTCGGCCGAGCGCGAGGTGCCCAGCGAGGTGCGCGCGCACGCGGCCCGCATCGTCGAAGGCGTCGCCGCGCACCTCGCTGAGCTCGACGCCCGGATCGGCGTCGAGGCGCCGCTCATCCCCGTCGCCGAGCTCGGGCGCGTCGAACGGACGATCCTCCGGAGCGCGATCTACGAGGTGCTATACTCCGCCGCGACCCCGAGCGGGGAGACGATGCGCGACGCCGTATCCCTCGCCCGGATCTACGCCGGCGATGCAGCGCGACGCCTGGTCAATGGCGTGTTAGGAAGTGTTTCCAGATCATCGGGTGGAGGAGCCTGAACTCGTGACAGACGGCACCACATACGAACGCCTCAAGAAGATCATCGTCGAGCAGCTCGGCGTCGACGACGAGGAGGTCCAGCCCCAGGCCTCGTTCGTCGAGGACCTCAATGCCGATTCGCTCGACCTGGTCGAGCTCATCATGAGCCTCGAGGAGGAGTTCGGCACGGAGATCTCGGACGAGGATGCCGAGAAGATCCAGAAGGTCCAGGACGCCGTCGACTTCATCGAGGAGCATCAGCAGTAGACGGGTTCGCCCATGGTTGCCCCGCCGCTGGACGAGCTCAGCGCCCATCTCGGCATCGCCCTCGAGGAGCACGAGCTCCTGCGCCAGGCCTTCGTCCACAGCTCGTACTTCAACGAGAATCCTGAGGGCGCGCCCGGACACAACGAGCGGCTCGAATTCTACGGCGACGCCGTGATCGGGCTGACGGTCAGCCGTCTGCTCTTCGCGCACTATCCGGACGAGGACGAGGGATTCCTGACCGCGCGGCGCGCGGCCCTGGTGAACCGCGAGGCGTTGGCGGATATGGCGCTCGACATCGGCCTCGATCGGCATCTGCTTCTCGGCCGCGGCGAAGCCGACGCCGGCGGCGCATCCCGACCCTCAGTCCTCGCCGGCTGCTTCGAGGCACTCGCCGGCGCGCTGTCGCTCACACAGGGCATGCAACTCACGGACGCGGCGCTGGTCCGCCTGTTCACTCCGCGCGTCGAGGCGCTTGCCGCCATCGCCGGGCCTCCGAAGTCGGCGAAGTCGCTGCTCCAGGAGTGGAGCCAGCGCTACCGGGGCACGAAGCCCGCGTATCAGCTCATCGAGACCAGCGGGCCGCCGCACGACCAGACGTTCAGCGTGGCGGTCGTCGTTGGCGACGTCGTCCTTGGGCACCGGGACCGGGACCAGCCGCCAGCGGGCAGAGGAGAGCGCGGCCCAGGCGGCGATGGCCGAGCTTGTCGAGCTGCCCGAAGCATCACTCCGGCCGGCGACCTCGTGAGCCGCCTCAAGGAGCTCCGCCTGCACGGATTCAAATCGTTCGCCGATCAGACGCGCTTCGTGTTCGAACCCGGGGTGAACGCCGTCATCGGCCCCAATGGATCCGGCAAGAGCAACATGGCCGATGCCGTTCGCTGGGTGCTGGGCGAGCAGTCGAACCGATCGCTGCGAACGCGTCGCGCGGACGACGTGATCTTCGGCGGGTCCGAGCAGCGCAAGCCCCAGGGCATGGCCGAGGCCAGCTTGACGCTCGACAACGCCGATGGCTGGCTGCCGATCGAGTTCACCGAAGTCTCCATCGGGCGACGAGCGTACCGGTCGGGAGAAGGCGAATACCTGATCAACGGCGCCCGAGCACGGCTGCGCGACGTCGTTGCGCTCCTCGGGGAGGGGAGGCTTGGCGCCAACGAGCTCGTCGTCGTGGGACAGGGAACCGTCGACGCCGCGCTTTCTCTGCGGCCGGAGGAGCGGCGCCAGCTGTTCGAAGAGGCGGCCGGAGTCAAGGGTCTGCAGGTCAAGCGCAACGAGGCGTCCGGGCGTCTTGCGCGCGCGCTCGACAACCTGACTCGGGTCAGCGACCTCATTGCCGAGCTGAAGCCCCAGGTTCGGCGGCTGGCGCTCCAGGCGGAGCACCAGCAGCAGCACGACACGCTGGGATCGCGAGCTCGTTCGCTGGTGGTTGCGAGCATGCAGCGGCGCGAGGGGGCGGCGCGGTCGGCCCTCGGTGACGCGCGACGCCGGGAGGCAGCCGCCGAGGCTGCCCTGGCGACGTACCGCGATGCGCAGGACGCCGGCCGCGCCGCCGTTGCCGCCGCCGAGGAGCGCTACTGGGCCGCCGAGGAGGCCTCGCGGGAGGCCGCCGCGCGCCGACAGGAGGCTCGGGAGGAGGCGATTCGCCTCGAGGGGCGCATGGAGACCCTGGTTGCGCGGGCCCGGGAGCTCACGCTGGCGATCGAACGGCACGAACGCGAGCTTCTCGCAGCCGAAGAAGGTCTGGCATCGATCGATCAGCGTGGCCCGGGAGGTTCCGTGGAGCCGGCAATCGCCGCCGCCGCCGCGGCGGAGACGGCGTGGCGGCAGGCCGTGGCCGAGCTCGGAGGGGCCGACGACGAATTGTTGGCCGCGGAGCAGGCCGTGTCCGAGTTGCGTGGGCGACACAGCGACCTGATCGCGCGTCGGGCACGCGCTTCGGAAGAGGCAGCGCGCGATGCCGCGCGGCGCCAGCACCTCGAGAGCGAACTGGCCGCAGCCGAGGATGCGGTCTCAACCAGCCGGTCTGCCGCCGAGCAGGCGGTCGCCGCAGCGCAACGGGCCGAGGCGGCCGCCGCCGACGCGATGCGCGTGCTCGAGGAGCGCGGAGCCGCACGGGATGGCGCGCAGGAGACCGCCGATACCACCCGTGCTGCGGTGATCGAGCTCACGGAGCGCCTGCAGGCCATGCGCGCCGAGCTCGACGCATTGGCTGCGCCGCATGACAGTGGAAGCCGCCTCGGCCGCCGGCTGGCATCTGCCGGATGGCCGACACTGCTCGACGCGCTCTCCGCTCCCGAGGCATCGTGGCCCGCCATCGAGGCCGTGGTCGGGGGCGAGCTGGACAGCGCTCTGCTGTGGTCGGACGGAGATCCGCGAGCCCAGATCGCCGATGCGCGCGGTGCGGCACGGCTGCTCGCCCCAGCCGGCAACGACGCCGGCGACGGCCGGTCCACCGCCCTCGCCGCCGTGGGTGCCGATCGCACGCTCGGGGAGTGGATCGGCCTGACGAACGGACCCCGCGCGTTCGCACGGACCGTCGTCGCGCCGGACCTCGAGTCGCTTCTCGGCGGGTGGCGCGAACTGCCCATCGGGTGGGCGGCAGTCACCGAAGCCGGCGACCTGGGCGATGCGCGGGGCGTGATCCTGCGTGGCCGTGGTGATCCTCCCGGCGGTGCGGCCGCTCGGGCTCACCTTCGACGCCGGGAGCTGACCGATGCGGTCGCCGATCTCGAACGTGCATTTCGTGATGCCCAGGCGGCGGCGCACGATGCCGCCGAGCGCCTTCGCAGCACGCGAGGCGACCACCTGGCGGCCAGGGAGACACACGACGAGGCCGAGCGCACGGTGCGCATCGCCCGGGAGTCACGTGCCGCGGCCGACGCCCAGCTCGAGCGGGCGGGGGAGCGTCTCGAACGCCACCGCTCCGAAGCCCTTGCGGCATCCACCGCGAACGGGGATGCGGACCTGGACGACCTCGCCGCGACCGACTCGGCCGACCTGGACCAGCGCCAGGCGGCCGCCGATGCGGCCCGAACCCGGCGCGACCAACTGGCGGCGCAACGCGACGAAGCCCGAGACGCCTGGACGCGGACGCGGCGCGCCGCCGAAGAGATCGAGTCGATGACGGCGGGGATGCGAAGCGAGCGCGCGAACCTCGAGGCACGCGTCGCGCAGCTGCGGAGTGCCCTGCCCGACACGCGCGCGGGACTCGCGGCGCTTGACGAGGAGCGAGCGGCCGCCGCCGGGCCACTCGAGGCAGTGCGTGCGCGTCAAGCCGCGGCGGATGCCGACCACGCAGCCGCGGAGCAGGCGCGGCTGGCGATGCGAGCGGAGCTCGTGACGCTCGAAGGGAAGCAGGGCAGCTCGGGAGACGAGCTCGGCCGCCTCGAGCGCGCGATGCAGAGCGCTGCGATCGAGGCATCGCGCAGGGACGAGGCGCTTGCCGGACTGCTGCGGGAGCGCGAGATCGCCCTCGAAGGGCTCCCTCAGGGCCACGAGGCGGACGCGCCGAGCGATGACGACGTTGCCGCGCTCGACGACGCCGCCATCGAGACGGAGCTGCGGCGCGTGAGGCGGACGCTGTCCCAGATCGGCTCGGTGAATCCATTCGCCGTCGAGGAGCATCGCGAGCTGGCGGCACGACTCGAGGAGATGACGAGCCAGGACGTGGACCTCCGGGGTGCGATCTCCTCGACCGAGGAGCTCATCGCGACGCTGGACGAGGAGATCAGCGCGCAGTTCGACACCGCCTTCACCTCGATCGCCGCGCGCTTCGACGAGTACTGCCAGCTGCTCTTCGCGGGTGGATCTGGGTCGCTCCAGATGGGTGACGACGCCGACGGGGATGCGCCCGGCGGGATCGAGATCGTCGTGCGACCGCCGGGGAAGCGACTCCAGCGGCTCGCCATGCTGTCGGGCGGGGAACGGGCCCTGACCGGGGTGGCGCTGCTGTTTGCGATGCTCACCGTGAACCCGGTGCCGTTCTGCATCCTCGACGAGGTCGATGCGGCGCTCGACGAGGCGAACATCGGACGCTTCGCGCAGGCGCTCCGCAAGCTGTCGGAGTCCATCGACTTCGTCGTCATCACGCACAACCGGGCCACGATCGAGGTCGCGGACACGATCTATGGCGTGACGATGACCGATGCTGCCGTGAGCCGGGTGCTGTCGCTGCGCCTCGCCGACGTCCCCGCCGAGGTCAGCGTCTGATGTTCTGGCGTCGGCGAGAAACGCCGGCGGATGATTCCGAGACCGTCGAGCCGGCGGATCATGCTCCCGTCCCACCTCCCACCACCGTGGCCCGCCCGAAGCGAGAGCCACACGGCATGGGCCTGCGCGCCCGGCCATCGGGCTTCGGGGCACGCCTGCGATCCATCCTCGGGGCAGGCGAGCCGGCGACGGAGACCACCTGGGACGACGTGACGGAGGCGCTGATCGGCGCCGATGTCGGCGCGCCGACCACGCTCGAGCTCGTCGACGCGGCGCGGGCCCAGATGGAGGCCAGCGGCGGACGAACCGGTGAGGATGCCCGGCGCGCCCTGGCGACGGTCATTCGCGACCGGCTGGCAGCCGTCGGGTCGGGAGACTTCGAGCTCGGAGCGGCCCCGGCGGTGATCCTGGTCGTCGGCGTCAACGGAACGGGCAAGACCACGTCAATCGCCAAACTCGCCTCGCGGCTGCTGGCCCAGGGTCATTCGGTGGCCCTGGCCGCCGCCGATACCTTTCGAGCGGCCGCGGTCGAGCAGCTGCGGATCTGGGGTGAGCAGCTCGGCGTGGCGGTGATCGCGCAGAGGCCCGGCGCCGATCCCGGGGCTGTCGCGTTCGACGCGGTTGAGGCCGCCGTCTCGCGCGGGCTCGATGCCGTCCTGGTCGACACCGCCGGCCGCCTTCAGAACAAGCAGCAGCTCATGGACGAGCTGGCGAAGATCCGTCGCGTGATCGAGCGACGCCTGCCCGGCCAGCCGCGTCACGTCCTCCTCGTGCTCGATGCCACGACCGGTCAGAACGGGCTGCTCCAGGCGGAGGCCTTCAGCCGCGAAGCCGGCGTCACCGGCATCGTCCTCACCAAGCTCGACGGCACAGCCAAGGGCGGCGTGGCGCTGGCCGTCGCCGAGCGGCTGGGAGTGCCGATCCTGTTCGCGGGCATCGGCGAGGAGATCGATGCGCTCGCTCCCTTCGATCCGGAGGCGTTCGTGGAGTGGCTGTTCGCCGAGTAGGGCTCCGTTGCCCCCGTGAGCGGTGGCCCGTAGAATGGGCAGCCGTTTGCCGGCCGCCTGCTGCCGGCGCCTGATCCCGTACCGGTCGATTCATGTTCGAGTCTCTCTCCACGCGCCTCCAGGGCATCACCGAGCGCCTGCGGGGCAAGGCGCGTATCACCGACGCTGATCTCGATGTCGCGCTGCGCGAGATTCGGCTCGCCCTGCTCGAAGCCGATGTGAACTTCCGCGTGGTCAAGGACTTCGTGGCGCGCATCCGAGAGCGGGCGATCGGCGCCGACCTTCTCACGGGTCTGAATCCCGGGCAGCAGATCGTGAAGATCGTCCACGAGGAGCTGGTCGAGATCCTGGGGGGAGCGCGTCATCACCTGGCGCTCGACGCGACGCCCGCCGTGCTGATGATGGTGGGACTCCAGGGCTCCGGGAAGACGACGTCGGCAGCGAAGCTCGCGGTGCGCCTCCGCAAGGAGGGCAAGCGCCCGCTGCTCGTCGCGGCGGACGTCTACCGTCCCGCGGCCGTGGACCAGCTCGTCCAGCTGGGCGACCAGATCGGGGTCGAGGTGCACACGCGCCCCGTCGGAACTCCCGCGCTCGAGGTGGCGCGCTCGGGACTCGAGGATGCCCGCCAGCGCAACGCAGACGTCATGATCCTCGACACCGCGGGCCGTCTCCACGTCGACGAGGCGATGATGGACGAGCTCGTGCGCATCGTCGGCAGCGTGACGCCGTCGGAGACTCTGCTCGTGGTCGACGCCATGACCGGGCAGGAGTCGGTGAAGGTCGCCGAGGCCTTCCATGCGCGACTGCCGATCACCGGGCTGATCCTGACGAAGATGGATGGGGACGCGCGCGGCGGCGCGGCGCTGAGCATCCGGGCAGCCACCGGCCTTCCCGTCGCGTTCCTCGGAACGGGGGAGCGCACCGATGGCCTCGAGGCATTCCATCCGGACCGGCTGGCGCAGCGCATCCTCGGCATGGGCGACATCCTGAGCTTCGTCGAACGGGTGCAGGAGAACGTCGACCAGGATGAGGCGGAAGCAGCCGCCAAGCGGATGATGGAGAACCGCTTCACCCTCGAGGACTTCCGCAGCCAGCTGACCCAGATCAAGAAGATGGGGCCGATCGGACAGCTGCTTCAGATGGTGCCCGGCGCGGGCGAGATGGCCGGCGCCGCGCAGGAGGCCGTCGACTCGGGGCAGATGAAGCGGATCGAAGCCATCATCGACTCGATGACCCCCGACGAGCGTCGACGACCCGAGATCATCAAGGCCAGCCGACGGCGACGGATCGCGGTCGGCAGCGGCACCAGCACCGCCGAGGTGAATCGGCTGCTCAAGCAGTTCGTCGAGATGCAGAAGATGATGAAGATGTTCAGCGGCGGGAAGATGCCGCGCATGGGCGGGGGCCTCGGCGCCCTGCTCGGACGCTGAGCAACCGGGTGCACAGGCTCGTCGTCGCGCTCGTCACGCTCATCGGGCTGACCGGCGCCACGTTCCTCGCCGCCTACCTGCTCCTCTTCTCGGCGACGACCGATCGCGCGGCCGCGCTCGCACCCGCCGACACTGCGTTCTACGCGAACATCTATCTGCAGCCGTCGGCGGGGCAGCAGATGAACCTGGGCGGATTGATCGGCCGGCTCCCGGGATTCGCGGACGAGGCCTCGCTGGATGACAAGGTCGACCAGGTCGTCGCCAACCTCCTGACCTCCGCCGGACTGGATGTCGATTACGAGGCCGAGGTCAAGCCATGGCTCGGCAACCAGGTCGCGCTGGCGGGCTGGGCCGGCGAGCCCGATCCGGTGATCGTCGCCATCGTCGATGTGAAGGACGTGGAAGCGGCGCGGGCCGCCCTGGCCGACCTGTCGGAACGCACCGGCACATCGGCCGACACCACCGACTACCGCGGCGTCGAGATCAGTGTCGCGGCTGACTCCGCCTACGCGTTCGTGGATGAGCTGCTGGTGATCGGGGCAACCACCGCACCGATCGAGGCCGTCGTGGACGTGAACGCCGGCGCGGAAGCGCTCGCCGGGCGCGATGACTTCCGCGCCACGATGGCCGACCTGCCGGCGGACCATCTCGCCAGCATGTTCGTCGATCTCGCTGCCATCGGCGCAGGCGACGGCCACCGACCAGCAGCTCGCCGCTCTGAGCACTGCCGGCGCTGCACTGGTCGCCGAGCGCGACGGCCTGCGACTCAGCGGCAACGCGCCGTTCGACGTCACCGACGCCGCTTCATCGGCCACGGCCGGCTTCGGACTCGGCGGTGAGCCGTCGAGCCTCGTCGACTGGATGCCCTCCGACACCGTGGCCGAGGTCGTCGTGTTCGGGCTGCGGCAGACGCTCGAGGATGCAGAGGTGGCGGCCGGCGAGATCCCGGAGGGCCAGGAGGTCATCGGAGCCCTCGACACCATTCGCGCGCTGGCAGCGTTCGGCCTGGGCATCGACATCGACGCGGACCTGCTGCCGCTCCTCGACCGTGAGGTCGGCGTCGCGCTCGCCGGCCTGGACGGGGAGCTGCCGCGCGGCCAGATCCTGCTGCGGCCGGAGGACCCGGAGGCTGGGGAGGCGGCACTGCGCCGAGTCGTTGAGCGGCTCGCGGCCATCGGCGCCTCCACCAGCACCGAGCAGCACGCGGATGACGAGATCACGGTCGTCAGCATCCCCGACGTTGTGGACCTCGCGTTCGCGGCCCGCGACGGCATCATCATCATCGGGGCCTCGGTCGAGGATGTGACCGCGTCACTCGATGCGCACGCCAGCGGCGAGTCGCTTGCCGGCAGCGAACCATACGTCCGCGCGTTCGAAGTGGCGGGCACCCGCGCGGGGAACGAAGCGTTCGTCGACGTCGGGGCGGCGATCGAGCTCATGGGAGGTGCCGTCGAGCTCCCGGCCGACGCGCGCGATATCCTGTCCCGGATCGGGACGTTCGGCTTCACCGCCCCGTCCCGCAATGACCAGATCGAGTTCCACGCGGTGCTGACGGTCGACGAGCCGTGAGTCACCGGATTTGAATCAGTAGCAACCCACACAGAGGTATCCACCACTTGGCAGTTCGCATTCGATTGACCCGGGTTGGCGCCACGAAGCGTCCCTCGTACCGGGTCATCGCCATCGACAAGCGCCGCTCGCGCGACGGGCGGGCACTCGAGATCCTGGGCTATTACGACCCGCTCACCGAGCCTGCCACGGTTCATCTCGAGACCGACAGGATCCAGGCCTGGATCGGACAGGGCGCCCAGCCATCCGAGACCGTCGCCAAGCTCATGCGACAGGCAGAGAAGGCCGCGCTCGAGCCCGCGACGGAGAAGCCGAAGCGGGCGACGAAGGCCACCAAGCCGAAGCAGAGCGCGAAGGCCAAGGCCAAGGCCGCCGCGGCTGCCGAAGCCGATGCCGCCCCGGCGGCGGAGGCCGAGGCCGCCCCAGCACCCGAGGCAGAGGCCGATGCTGCGCCTGCAGCCGAGGCGGAAGCCGACGCGGCGCCCGCCGCCGATCCGGAAGCGCCGGAGCCCGAGCCCACCACCGATGACTCGGCTGCACCAGACGCCGACGCCGTCGACGGCGACAAGGCCGAAGCGTGAAGGCCTTTCTTGAGTACGTCGCACGCGGATTGGTCGACAAGCCGGACGCCGTCTGGGTCGAGGTAGACGAGGACGGGGACGAGACCGTCCTCACCCTGGGCGTCGACCAGGAGGACATGGGTCGCGTCATCGGGCGGGATGGGCGGATCGCGAATGCGATTCGCAGCCTCCTGAAGGTGATGGCCACCAAGGACGGACGCCACGTCGAGCTCGAGATCGTCTCCGACGCCGACTGAACGTCGCCTGGCCGTGGCCAGGATCCTCGGCGCCAAGGGCCTTGCCGGCGCTGTCCGGGTCGAGGTGCTGACGGATTGGCCGGAGCGGCTCACGGCCGGCGAGACCCTCTTCCTCGAGGGTGAAACCGCTCCGATGACGATCGCGCGCGTCGAGACGGGTGGGCGGGGGAGCGTGCTGCACTTCGAGGGGATCGAGACACGGGATGGTGCCGAGGCACTCAACGGACGGTACCTCGAGGCTCCGGCGCATTCACTTCCCGACGACGCGTACTACTGGGACGACCTCGTCGGCCTGCGCGTCGAGGAGGCCGATGGTCGCCACATAGGCGAGCTGGTCGAGATCTTCCGCTCGGGCGGGAACGAGGTCTACCGGGTGACGGGCCCGGCAGGGGAGCGCCTGGTTCCCGCACTGCGCTCGACCGTGCTGCGGATCGATCTCGATGCCGGCCTGGTCGTGATCGCTCCGGATGACGCCGAAGTCGTCGGTGACCGATGAAGATCGACATCGTCACGATCTTCCCGGACCTTGTCGCCGGACCGCTCGGAACGTCGATCATCGGGCGCGCCGCCGAAGCCGGCCTGGTCGAATTCACGGTCCACGACCTTCGCGACCACGGCCTCGGACGGCACCGGTCGGTGGATGATGAGCCGTACGGTGGAGGGGCGGGCATGCTGATGCGGCCCGAGCCGCTGTTCGCTGCGATCGAGCCGCTCCGAGATGCGGGGGCCCACGTCGTGCTGTTGGACCCAGCCGGTGAGCGGCTCGACGACGCGTCGGCGCGGGACCTCGCCATGCACGATCACCTGGCGCTGGTGTGCGGGCGGTACGAGGGCTTCGACGAGCGCGTCCGGACCCTCGTGGACCGTGAGGTGAGCATCGGCGACTACGTCCTGACCGGCGGGGAGCTCCCGGCCCTCGTCCTCGTCGATGCGGTCGTCCGCCTCCTCCCCGGAGTCATCCAGGAGGAGTCGCACCGGGGCGACTCGTTTGCGTCGGGTCTGCTCGAGTACCCGCAGTACACGCGACCCGAGTCGTTTCGCGACCTCACCGTCCCCCCCGTCCTGCTATCCGGCCACCACGGCGAGGTTGACCGCTGGCGGCGCCGGGAAGCCCTGCGCCGGACGCATGAGCGCCGACCCGATCTCCTCCAGGCCGTCAGCCTGGACGATGACGACCGCGCGTTCCTGCGTAGCATCGGGTACGAGCCCGACTGACCGTCGCGGCGCCTTGCCGCTCGATCCCGCGCGCGATATACTCCTCGCCGTCGCGGCCGCGCAGCGCGGTCGCGTTCGTGTGTCATTTCCGTAAGCCGCGGGTAAGCCCGCGATCATGAGGTCGCCCCAGGATGAACGCCATCAAGGAGCTCGAGCGCGAGCAGCTCCGCACCGACGTTCCGGAGCTCGCCCCCGGCGACACGGTCCGCGTGGCGGTGAAGGTGGTCGAGGGCAGCCGTGAGCGGATCCAGGTCTTCGAGGGCACCGTGATGCGCATGCGTGGCGGCGGCCTGAACCGGGCCATCACCGTGCGACGCATCGCGAGTGGCGTTGGCGTGGAGCGCACCTTCATGGTGCACGCCCCGCGCATCGACCGCATCGAGGTGGTCCGACATGGCGTCGCGCGACGCGCGCAGCTGTACTTCCTCCGCGACCGGGTCGGCAAGTCGGCCACGCTCCGCGAGCGCCGAAGCAACTGACACGGTGAACCGGCTCGCCTCGAGACCGGTCACTGCGCGTCGACCTCCCCGCCGCCGCAAGATCCGCGATGCGCACATGCGCAACGAGCGTGAGCTCCATCTGGCTGGGTTCCGGCGGATTGCCGGCATCGACGAGGTCGGGCGCGGGTGCCTGGCCGGGCCCGTGGTCGCCGCCGCGGTCGTGCTCCCCGAGCGCCACCGGATCAAGGGCATCCGCGACTCCAAGGTCGTGCCGCGCGCACGGCGCGAGGCACTCTACGAGCTGATCCTGGACCGGGCGCTCGACATCGGCGTCGGATGCGTCGAGGTCGAGGTGATCGATCGCATCAACATTCTCCAGGCCACGAAGCTCGCGATGCGCGAGGCCCTCGGCCGCCTGACGGAGCCACCCGACCACCTGCTCATCGATGCGCTGCGCCTGCGTGAGGTCGACCTCCCGCAGCGTCCGATCATCGACGGCGATGCGATCAGCGCCTCAATCGCCGCTGCCAGCATCGTGGCGAAGGTGACGAGGGATCGGATCTGCGACGAGATCGACGAACGCTACCCGGCGTACGGATTCTCACGGCACAAGGGATATGGCACGCGCCGCCACGTCGACGCACTGGTGAGCGAGGGGCCGTGCGAGTGGCATCGCCGTTCCTTCGCGCCGATCCGGCTGCTCCTGGCCGGCACGCAGCTCCCTCTCGACTTCGATTGGGAGATCGTGGACGAGGAGGCGCTCGGACTCGACTGATTCGGCCCTGTCGCTCGCCTCCCGCGAGGAGATCGGTTCGGATGGGTGATGCGCGCCACCAGCTCGGGCTGGCGGCCGAACACGCCGTTGCCACGTGGCTGGAGGCAACCGGCTGGCGCGTCGTCGCTCGCCGCTTTCGCGGGCGGAGCGGCGGCGAGGTCGATCTCATCGCCGTCGACCCGCACGACGTGCTGGTGGCCATCGAGGTGCGGGCGCGCCGCAGTTCCCGGGCCGGCGACGGCTCCGAGTCGATCGACGCGCGACGCACGGCCCGCATCGGGCGCTCGGTCGTCGACTACGCGTCTTCGACGCGAATCGCGCACCGCGGGACGCGGGTCGACCTCGTGCTCGTTGCGCCCCGGGACCTCTGGTCGGGCCGATGGCGGGCCCGGCGCATTCCCGACATCGGGTCGGTCTGAGGCTCAGCCGCCGAACATGCGCTCGAGCTCGAGGATCGACGCGATGTAGGGCCGGGTGACCGCGTAGATCCCGTTGTGATCGGTCGCCCACTGGCCCTGGTAGTACGCCGCGAGCACGCGCGTTCGATCGCCGTCGTACCGGTCGAGATAGTGCGCCAGGAGGCGCACGCCAGCGCGGACATTGGCCCTCGTGTCGTTGATGTTCACCGCCGAACCGAGCATGGCATCGCCGACCCACTCCGCCGTTGCGGGCATGAGCTGCATGACGCCCACCGCACCGGCGTGGCTGACCACGCCCTGCTGCCAGCCGGACTCTTGCCATGCCACGGCGAGCGCGAATGGTCCCGGGACACCGAACCGGGCGGCCTCCTCGAGAATGACGGCGCGGACGCCGGCACGCTTCGCCACGAGCGCAGCCATCGAGCCGGGCATGGAGGGCGTCGTCGCAGCCGGGGCGGCCGGGGCCGCGGGCGCCGTGCCCGGAATCGTCAGGCGCTGACCGGCATAGATGCGGCTCGGGTTGGTGATGCCGTTCGCCTGGCTGATCCGCGCGATCGTGGTGCCATAGCGGCGCGCGATCCCGGTGAGATGCTCGCCCGACTGCACCGTGTGCACCCGCGCCGCGACTGCGGGCGGTGCCGGGGCGGGCGGAGCTGCCGCAGGCGGGGCGGCCGGGGCCGCGGGCGCCGTGCCCGGAATCGTCAGGCGCTGACCGGCGTAGATGCGGCTCGGGTTGGTGATGCCGTTCGCCTGGCTGATCCGCGCGATCGTGGTGCCATAGCGGCGCGCGATCCCGGTGAGATGCTCGCCCGACTGCACCGTGTGCACCCGCGCGGCGACTGCGGGCACCGGCGATGGAGCGCTGGTCGTGGGTGGGGCCGCAGTCGTGCGGAGCCGCTGGCCGGCGTAGATGCGATTCGGGTCGGCGAGCGCGTTCAGCTCGACCAGCGTGCTGATCTCGACGTCATGGCGCCTCGCGATGCTCGTCAGTGTGTCACCGGACTGGACGGTCACGATCGGGTCCGCGGCCAGGGCCGCGCTGCCGAGAATCGGACCGGTGACGAGGGTGAGGCCAAGAAGCGCCAGGAGCGAGATGAGCCGGGCTCGGTGCAATGTGTCGATCCTCCACCTGCGGTTCACTGCGACGCGGAGCGACCTGCTCGACTCCTCGTCTCACGATGCGGGCGGATGCTAGGACCGATCTCGGGAGGGTCAAGGTACCTGCGGGTGGCGGGGGAGTACTTCGGTACCGTGTGGTGCGGATTGGGGCACCCCGGCCCTGCGGGGGGCCTTCGGGGACCGCGGGCCGCCTCTGCTATACTCGATCCCTCGTGCAGTCGCACGGGAACCCATCTCACACGCCCGGCTGATCCTGACTGGTCGTCGGTGCCTCGGACGGAGCCCGCGCTCCGGAGAGAGGTTGACCTCGGGAGCCGAGGTCGGGCGGAGGAACGAACCGGAGGTATCACTTGGCTGCCACCAGCATGAAGCAGCTGCTCGAAGCGGGCGTCCACTTCGGGCATCAGACCCGCCGCTGGAACCCGAAGATGCGCGAGTACATCTTCGCGGAGCGGAACGGGATCCACATCATCGACCTCGCCCAGACCGTCTCACGTCTCGAAGCCGCGCTCGAGTTCGTGCGCGAGACCGTGCGGCGCGGGGACAGCGTGCTCTTCGTCGGGACGAAGAAGCAGGCGCAGGACGCGCTGGCGGAGGCCGCCACCCGCTCCGGTCAGCACTACGTCAACACCCGTTGGCTCGGCGGGATGCTCACGAACTTCACCACGATCAAGCGCCGCATCCAGCGTCTCGAGGCACTCGAGGCGCGTCGCGACGCCGGCGAGTTCGAGCGTCTGACCAAGAAGGAAGCCTCGAAGCTCACCGAAGAGATCAACAAGCTCAACGCGGTGCTGGGTGGAATCCGCAAGATGCGCCGATTGCCCGGGGCCGTCTTCATCGTCGACCCCCATCGCGAGGAGATCGCGGTCGCCGAGGCGCGGCGCCTCGAGATCCCGATCGTGGCGATGACCGACACGAATTGCGACCCGGATCTGATCGACTGGGTCATCCCGGCCAATGACGACGCGATTCGCTCCGTGCGGCTGATCTGCGCGTTGGTCTCCGATGCGGCGAGCGTCGCCCAGCAGGAGCGCCAGGCGAAGCTCGACGAGGAGTTCGAGCAGGCCGAGGCCATGCCCCCGGTCGACGACACCGCGCTCGGCTCGGAGGCCGATTACACCGCAGCCCTCGCCACCGGTGAGGCCCTGGTCTTCGAGCCTGAGCCCGAGGACGACGAGGAAGAGGAGCGCAAGGCACGCGCCCGACGAGCCGCTCATCTCGAAGAGGGCGAGCCCGAGCACAACCCGGATCGGGAGCACGAGCGCCAGATCGACGAGCTGACCAAGAAAGAGGAGCCCCGCCCGTAGCCGGCGGGGGAAGGGACATGACGAACACGCTGATGATCAAGCCCGAGGATGTGAAGCGGCTGCGCGAGCAGACCGGCGCCGGCATCATGGACTGCAAGCGCGCCCTCACCGAGTCGGACGGGGACTACGAGAAGGCCGTGCTGGCCCTTCGCGAGAAGGGTCTCTCCACCGCGGCCAAGAAGGCCGGACGAGATGCGCGCGAGGGGATCGTCACGAGCTACATCCACCATGGCTCGCGTCTCGGCGTGCTCCTGGAGCTGAACTGCGAGACTGACTTCGTGGCCCGCACCGAGGACTTCCAGCAGCTGGCCCGCGAGATCGCGATGCAGGTCGCCGGAATGGCCCCGCAGTACGTGAGTCGCGACGACGTCCCGTCTGAGATCCTCGAGGAGCAGAAGCGGCTCTTCGCCGTGGATGCCGAGCGCGACGGCCGGCCGGCCGATCGCATCCCGATGATCGTGGAGGGCAAGCTGAACAAGTGGCTCGAGTCGGTCTGCCTGCTCGAGCAGCCCTACCGCGACACCGACCGGCGCATCTCCGACCTGATCACCGAGAAGGTCGCGCTGCTGGGCGAGAACATCCGGGTCGCTCGCTTCGCCCGCATGGGCGTCGGCGAGATGACCGGTCCCGAGACCGAGGAGGCCGCCTGACGGTGACCGACGCCGGGCAGGCCGCGAAGGGACCGTCGCCCCGTCGGGTGCTTCTGAAGCTGTCCGGCGAGGCACTGATGGGCGAGCACGAGTACGGGATCGATCCCGAGGTCGTGCGCGGCATCGCGGGGCAGATCGCGGCCGCCAAGTCCGATGGCACCGAGATCGCGGTGGTGGTCGGCGGGGGAAACATCTTTCGAGGTCTGGCGGCCAGCGCGCGCGGCATGGATCGCTCCACCGGCGACTACATGGGGATGCTGGCCACCGTCATGAACGGCCTGGCCATCCAGGACGCCCTGGAACAGGCGCAGTGCCCTACCCGGGTGATGAGCGCGATCGCCATGAACGAGATCTGCGAGCCCTACATTCGCCGCCGCGCGGAACGCCATCTCGAGAAGGGTCGCGTGGTCGTCATGGTGGCAGGGACCGGCAACCCGTACTTCACGACCGATACCGCCGCGACGCTGCGCGCCGTCGAGGTTCATGCCCAGGTCATCCTCAAGGCGACGCGCGTCGACGGGGTGTACGATGCCGACCCCGAGACGCATCCCGATGCCCAGCGCTACAGCCAGATCGGCTACACCGACCTGCTGAGCAATCGGCTCCAGGCACTCGATGCGACCGCCGTCAGCCTGGCGATGGACAACCAGATGCCGATCGTCGTCTTCGACATGACGGTCCCGGGCAACATCACCCGCGCGATCGCCGGCGAGAGAATCGGCACGCTGATCTCAGGAGAGTGAACCGATGACGCACGAAGCGCTGATCGAGATCGAACCCAAGATGCAGCGGGCGATCGAAGCGATGGAACGGGACTTCGCCGGGATTCGCACGGGCCGTGCCTCGACGGCGCTGGTCGAGCGCATCACCGTGGACTACTACGGTGCCCAGACGCCGCTGAACCAGGTGGCCGGCATCAGCACGCCCGACGCGCACCTCATCGTCATCCAGCCCTGGGACCGCTCGGTCCTGTCGGCGATCGAGAAGGCCATCACCAAGAGCGACATCGGCCTCATGCCGAACGTCGACGGCACGGTGGTGCGCCTCAACGTGCCGCCGCTGACCGAGGACCGTCGCAAGGAGATGGTGAAGCAGGTACGCCGGCGCGCGGAAGAGGCCCGCGTCGAGGTCCGCAACCATCGGCGCGAGGCCGCCGATGCGTTGAAGAAGGCGCTCCGCGACGGCGACCTGTCCGAGGACGAGGAGCATCGCGAGATCGACGCGCTCCAGAAGCTCACGGATCGCCACGTCGAGGTCATCGACGCGCGCTCGGAGCGCAAGGAAGCCGAGATCCTGGAGGTCTGACCGGTGCCGGACGAGGTCCGACCCCGGCACGTCGCCATCATCGCCGACGGCAATCGGCGCTGGGCCCGCGAGCGTGGCCTTCCCGTGCTCGCCGGGCACATCCAGGGCGTCGAGGCCATACGGCCCGTGGTGCGCCGGGCGCGCGATGCCGGCGTGGAGACCCTCTCGGTCTACACCTTCAGCACGGAGAACTGGAGTCGCCCGCAGGACGAGGTGACCGGCCTCTTCGGCCTCATCGACGGCGCCGTCCGCCAGTACACCGATGAGCTCATCGCCGAGGACGTCCGCGTCCGGGTCATCGGCCGCCTGCACGAGGCTCCCTCGGACGTCCAGCGTTCGATCCGCGCGGCGGAGGAGCGGACCGCGGGGGGATCCCGTCTGACGCTGAACATCTGCTTCAACTACTCCGGGCGCGCAGAGATCGTCGACGCGGCACGCGCGATGATGGCCGCGCAGGTTGACCCCTCCGCGATCGACGAGGAGCACTTCGCCGAGCACCTCTACACGTCGGGGCAGCCGGAGGTCGACCTCGTCATCCGAACCGGCGGGGACCAGCGAACCAGCAACTTCCTGCTCTGGCAGGCCGCATATGCCGAGCTGATCTTCTGCCCGAAGTACTGGCCGGACTTCACCGATGACGACTTCGACGCGGCGCTGGCCGAGTACGTGCGCCGCGACCGGCGTTTCGGCGGGTAGGTGACCGAATGCTGAGAACGCGGCTGCTGACCGCGGCCGTCCTCGCACCGGTGATCCTGGCGATCGTGCTGCTGGGCGAGCCGTGGCTCTCGCTTCTGCTCGGGGTCGCCGGATTCCTCGCCCTGGTCGAGCTCGTCGGCCTGCTCGACGCCGCGGACTACCACCCGCCGCAGGTGCTGACGATCCTGGCGGGAATGAGCCTGATTGCCGCCGGGCTCATCTCGATCAACGAGGCAAGCATGGGCGGTGGCGTCGCGACCCTGCTCGGCGCCCTGGATCCACCGGGCCTCGTGGCTGCCACGGCCGTCGCAGCGGTGCTCCTCGTGAGCGTTGCGGCGTTCACGCGCGCCGACCCCCGGACCGGCTTCATGACCTGGGCGACCACCTCGTTCGGTCTCCTGTATCTCGGCCTGCTCCTGCCGACCATCGCCCTCGTCGCCCACCTCTCGCCGCCCGGTGCGTCGTCGACCTCGCCGGTCGGCCCGTTCGGCATCGCCTCGGGCCCGGCGTGGGGCCTGATGCTGCTGCTCATCGTGTGGGGGTACGACACCGGCGCGTTCCTGACCGGGCGCTGGCTCGGGCGACGCCACATGCTCGACCACATCAGCCCGTCGAAGACGATCGAGGGGCTGACGGGCGGGCTGGTGGTCGCGACGGCTGGTGCCGGCATCGGGGCACTCATCCTGGGGCTCGACGCGTGGCATCCCCTCGTCATCGGACCGCTCGTCGGACTCGCGGCCCAGGCCGGGGACCTGGCCGAGTCGATGATCAAGCGTGCGGCAGGGCGCAAGGAGTCAGGCTTCCTGATGCCCGGCCACGGCGGCATCCTGGACCGCATGGACTCGCTTCTCTTCGCCGCGCCGGTCCTCGCCGGCTACGCGCTCCTCGTCGCCGGTCGGGTGGCATGACGGGAATCGCGGTCCTGGGCTCCACCGGCTCGATTGGCACGCAGACGCTCGAGGTTGCCGCCGCGCACCCCGAGCGATTCCGGGTCGTCGGCCTGGCCAGCGGGCACGACGGGCAGCAGATCCGCGACCAACTCGCCGCCTGGCCGGACGCGCGCTGGTGGTGCGCAGACGAACGAGCGGGGGAGCGCGGTCCGAAGCGCTGGGCAGACGGAGGTCTCGAGGACCTCGCGACCGCCGACGACGTGGATCTGGTGGTCGTCGCCACCACCGGCATGGCGGCGTTGTCCGCCGTCCTGGCGGCGCTGCGCGCGGGCCGACGCGTGGCGCTCGCCAACAAGGAGACGCTGATCACGGGTGGTCATCTCGTGATGCGGGTCGTGGATGAGGCCGGCGGAGACGCCCTTGACCTTCTGCGCCCGATCGACAGCGAGCACTCGGCGATCTGGCAGTGCCTGGTGGGGGAACGCCTCGAGGACGTCGAACGTCTGGTGCTGACCGCCAGCGGAGGACCGTTTCGCGGCCGAGCGCCGGAGTCCCTCCACGCCGTCACGCCGGAAGAGGCACTGGCGCACCCCACGTGGCGGATGGGGCCCAAGATCACCGTCGACTCGGCCACCCTGGTGAACAAGGCATTCGAGGTCATCGAGGCCAAATGGCTGTATCGGCTCCCGTACCCTAAGATCGATGCCGTGATCCACCCGCAGAGCGTGGTGCACTCCATCGTGGAGTTCGTCGACGGCTCGTTCAAGGCACAGCTCGGGCTCCCCGACATGCGCCTGCCCATCCAGTACGCTCTCACCTACCCCGATCGGCTGCCGTCGCCGACGCGGCGATCGCATCCGAGCGACTGGATGTCCCTCGACTTCGCGCCACTCGACGCCACGGCCTACCCGGCCTATCGCGTCGTCCGAGCTGCCGCGGAGGCGGGTGGAAACCGCGGGATCGTGCTCAACGCGGCGGACGAGATCGCGGTCGCAGCGTTCCTTGACGGTCGCATCACGTTCGGCGCCATCGCGACGACGATCGACGACGCCGTTGCGCGCTGGGGAGCCGACGCGGAGCCTGACCTCGTGGCCATCGCCGAGCTCGACCGCGAGGTGCGCGACCAGATTCGCGCCGACATCGGTCCGGCATCGGCCTGATGGACGTCATCGGCACCGTCGCCGCCTTCCTGGCGGTCCTCGTCGTTCTCGTCCTGGTGCACGAGCTCGGCCACTTCCTCGTCGCCAAGCGCGCCGGGATCACGGTGCAGGAGTTCGGGATCGGCTTCCCGCCACGGGTCGGCTCGGTGATGTGGCGCGGCACGCGCTACAGCCTGAACTGGATCCCCCTCGGCGGATTCGTCCGCATGCTCGGCGAGGACGGCGATGTCGAGCTCCGACGCCTCCGCGAGCAGGGCCTCACGTCGACCGAGATCGACACCGCCATGGCCGGAGCCTTCAATCGCAAGCCGCTGTGGATTCGGCTCGGGGTCCTGCTGGCCGGCGTGGTGATGAACTTCGTCCTGGCCGCCGCCCTGTTCGCCGTCGCGCTGAGCCTGCCGATCCCGATCGGCCACGGGCCCCTGACCGTCATCAGCGTCCAGGACAGCAGCCCCGCCGATGGGCGGCTCGCGGAGGGCGACGTGATCCTCGGGGCCGATGGGCGGACGTTCGAGCGCTCGGCGGACCTGACCGAGTACGTGGCCGGACGCGCCGGATTCCTCGTCGATCTGGCCGTCCTGCGCGACGGCGACGAGGTCACCGTGTCGCTGATCCCACGATCGGTGACCCGCGAGGAGCGCCAGCGGGGCATCGGCCCCGTCGGCTTCTCGTACGAGCCCGATCGGCTTGTCGAGGAGCCCTCGACGGTCAATGGGCCGCTCGATGCTGTCGGTCGTGGCACCAGCGCGGCGGCAACGCTCGCCGTCCAGATCCCCGGCGGTCTGGCCGAGGCCGTCGGCGGGCTGCTCGGCCTGAACCCGAACGCCGGCGATGCCATGGGCCCGATCGGGATCGCCCAGGAGACCGGGCGCGTGCTCGAGGCCCCGCTGGTCAGCCAGCTGCTGTTCATGGGCGTTCTGTCGATCAACCTTGCGGTCCTCAACGTGCTGCCGTTCCCGCCTCTCGACGGCGGCCGGATCATGGTTGTCCTGCTCGAGTCCGTGCGGCGGCGGCGCCTTCCGGCGGAGCGCGAGGCGCTGATCTACCTGACCGGCTTTGCCGTGCTCCTGGCCCTCGTGATCCTGATCAGCATCCAGGACATTCAGCGCCTGGTGACCGGAGGCTGAGCCTGGCCCCGCTCATGCGGGGGAGTGGGCCATCGGGTATACTCCGGGACGGTTCGACCGACCAATCGACGAACCACACATATTGAACTGAGTAACGAGGACGTGGGTCGGTTCGCCATCCCACGTCTTTGTTTGTCCCCGGCCGAGATGGGTCCGGCGATCGCGGAACGAGGAGCGGCCATGAATCGAGACTTCATCGGAGCACTGCTCCAGCTGAACGCCGAGAAGGGTGTGCCGCAGGAGATCCTGATCCGGACCCTGGAGCAGGCGATCGAATCGGCATACCGCCGCAATGCCGATGCGCCGGAGAACGTCGTCGTGACCGTGAACCCGGAGACGGGTGAGATCAGTGTCGCGCGCGAGTACGAGGTCATGGCCACCGTCGAGGAGGTCGAGGACCCCGAGGCACAGATGTTCGTCGCCGACGCGCAGAAGATCGACCCGGCGACCGGTGTCGGCGCCAAGGTTCGCATCCCGGAGAACGTGACCCAGGCTCAGCTCGGCCGCATCGCGGCCCAGACGGCCGGTCAGGTGTACCGGCAGCGGTTGCGGGAGGCGCAGCGCGACGTTGTCTTCCAGCAGTACGCGTCTCGTGAGGGCGAGATCATGACCGGCACCGTGCAGCGCACCACCGAGTCGGCCGTCGTGCTCGACATGGGCAAGGACGTCGAGGCGGTCCTGGCCATCACCGAGCAGCTTCCGAACGAGACGTACCGCATCGGCCAGCACCTCAAGGTCTACGTCATGGAGGTGCGTCGCACGACCCGTGGCCCCGTCATCGTCGCCAGCCGCACGCACCGCGGCTTCCTGCGCCGTCTCATGGAGATGGAGATCCCGGAGATCTACAACGGCACCGTCGTGATCCGTGGAATCGCCCGAGAGGCAGGCAGCCGCTCCAAGGTCGCGGTCGAGAGCCGCCAGCAGGGGGTCGACGCCAAGGGCGCGGCCGTCGGCCAGCGTGGGGCACGGATCCAGTCGATCGTGGCCGAGCTCAATGGCGAGAAGGTGGACATCGTCCTGTGGGACGAGGATCCGGGGCGCTTCGTGGCCGAGGCCCTCAGCCCGGCCGAGGTGCTGAGCGTGCGTGTCGACGAAGAGCACAAGATCGCGAACGTGATCGTCCCGGAGCGTCAGCTCAGCCTTGCCATCGGCAAGGAGGGCCAGAACGCCCGGCTGGCCGCCAAGCTGACCGGCTGGCGAATCGACATTCGCTCGGATGCCGGCGTCGCGACTGCGGCGGCCGGCGGCGAGCATCCCGAAGGCGACCCCGAGCACCAGGCCGAAGCCCACGAGGAGGCAGCCGTCGATGCCGAAGCGGCGACCTGATCACGTCCCGACGAGGACGTGCGCCGTCTGCCGCCAGTCGCATCCGAAGCGCGACATGACGCGCATCGTCCGCGCCCCCGACGGCTCCATCCATCGCGACGAAACGGGCCGCGTGCCCGGTCGCGGAACCTACATCTGCCAGGACCCGGCCTGCCGCGACGTCGAGCGCAGCGCGGCCGCCGTGAAGCGAGCGCTCGGGACCGAGCCAGCACCCGAAACGCTCGAGATCAAGGGAGCACCACATGCCACCACGTAGATATCGACCACGTCGCGGGCCTCGCCCGCAGCGCAAGCGGCCCGGTGGACCCGGCGGCGGAGTCGCGACCGAGGCCCAGGCGCCGGTCCGGCCGTCGGGCCCGATCGAGCTGCCGAGCTCCATCGCGGTCAAGGACTTCGCCGAGGCGCTGAGCGTCAGCCACGCCGAAGTCATCAGCGTCCTGATCCGCAACGGGATCTTCGCGACGGTGAACCAGACGATCGACTTCGATACCGCGTCGCTGGTGGCCGCCGAGCTCGGCTTCGAGACGACCGAGGGTGGTGCCGCCGATCGGGCCGCCGCGGCTGCCGCAACCGAGCAGGACCTCGTCAAGCCGGGCAGTGCCGAGGAGGGCGACGGCAAGCCCGTCCTGTGGACCGAGGATGATCCCGCCAAGCTCACGACGCGGGCGCCGATCGTGACCGTGATGGGGCACGTCGATCACGGCAAGACGAGCCTGCTCGACGCGATCCGCGAGACGAAGGTCGCCTCCGGCGAAAGTGGTGGCATCACGCAGCACATCGGCGCCAGCGAGGTGATGCACAACGACAAGCGCATCGTGTTCCTCGACACGCCCGGGCACGAGGCGTTCACCGCCATGCGCGCTCGTGGCGCCCAGGTCACGGACATCGCGATCATCGTGGTCGCCGCCGACGACGGCGTGATGCCGCAGACCAAGGAGGCCATCGACCACGTGCGGGCCGCACGGGTGCCGATGATCGTTGCGATCAACAAGGTCGACAAGCCCGATGCCCAGCCCGACCGGGTCAAGCAGGAGCTGGCCGACAACAAGGTCCTGATCGAGGAGTACGGCGGCGACGTGATCGCGGTGCCCGTGAGCGCCAAGCAGCGCACCGGAATCGACGACCTGATGGAGATGGTCCTGCTCGTCGCCGACCTCCAGGACCTCAAGGCCAACCCGGACCGCGATGCCATCGGCACCATCGTCGAGTCGAAGGTCGACAAGGGCCGTGGCAACGTGGCCACCGTCCTCGTCCAGACCGGCACGCTGAAGATGGGCCAGATCGTGAGCGTGGGACGCACCTGGGGACGCGTCCGCGCCCTGAACAATGCGGCCGGGAAGCGCGTGAAGCAGGCGGAGCCCGCTTCTGCCGTCGAGATCATCGGGCTGCAGGGTCTGCCGGAGGCCGGCGACATCCTGCGCGTCGTGGCCGACGAGAAGACCGCTCGCGATGCCGCGGAGGCCGCGGACCGCGTTGCCGCCGGCGCCGACGGCCAGAAGGTCAGCAGCCTCGAGGAGATCAGCGCCCAGATCAAGGACGCCGAGGTCGCCGAGCTCAAGGTCGTGCTCAAGACCGACGTCCAGGGCTCGCTCGGAGCGATTCGTCACTCCGTCGAACGCCTCAACACCGAAGAGGTCCGGATCAACATCCTGCGCGAAGGTGCCGGTGACATCAACGAGAGCGACATCAACCTCGCCTCCGCGTCGGACGCGGTGGTCATCGGGTTCAACGCCAAGCTCGACGCCGGCGCCCAGCGCTCGGTGGAGGTGACCGGCGTGGACGTGCGGCTGTACGACGTCATCTACAAGCTCACCGACGACGTCGGGCAGGCGCTCAAGGGCCTGCTGGCGCCGAAGGTGGTAGAGCAGATCGAGGGCCACGCCGAGGTCCGCATGGTGATCAAGGCCGGACGCGCCGGAAACGTCGCCGGGTCCTACGTGACCGACGGACGGATCGTGCGCGGCGGCCAGGCACGGCTGATGCGGGGCGGCGAGCTCATCGCCGACGCGCGCATCACCTCGCTGAAGCGCTTCAAGGACGACGTTCGCGAGGTCGCCACCGGCTTCG
This sequence comes from uncultured Chloroflexia bacterium, assembly GCA_963767985.1. Classification (GTDB taxonomy): domain Bacteria; phylum Chloroflexota; class Limnocylindria; order QHBO01; family QHBO01; genus JACDBZ01. The sequence continues at coordinate 826,921 of CAVYGE010000006.1, read as the reverse complement.
AGTGCGGCATCGGCCTGGACGCGGATGACATCGCCGAGGGCGACGTCATCGAGTGCTACCAGATGGTGACCGAGCAGGCATAGCCGATGAGCCAGCGAACGGATCGGCTCGACAGCCAGATCCGGGCCGAGCTCGCCGAGCTGATGCAGCGCGAGATGAAGGACCCGCGCATCGGGTTCGCGACCATCACGCGCGTCGAGACGGCGCGAGATCTCGGCACGGCCAAGGTCTGGGTCAGCATCATGGGAACCGATGACGAGCGGGAGCAGACGATGAAGGCCCTGGGCGACGCCGCGCCGTGGCTGCGCCGTCAGCTCGGGAGTCGCCTGACGCTGCGCCATGTCCCACAGCTGGTCATCAAGCACGACGACTCGATCGAGGCGGGGGATCGGGTGCTGCGCCTGCTTCGCGAGATCGAGGAGGATCAGGGTTGAGCCGCGCCGACGTCGCCGAGGCCATCCTCGGCGCCGATCGCATCACGGCGATCTGTCACGAGAATCCGGACGCGGACACGCTCGGCTCGGCGCTGGCGCTGCGCATGGCCGTCGAGAAGCTCGGAAAGCAGGGCGAGGTGGTCGCCGCCGATCCGGTGCCTCCCAGCCTGATCGAGCTTCCCGGAGCCGCGGCCGTCAGGACGCGTCCCCAGCTCGAGCCGGACCTTGCCGTCGTGCTCGATGGCCCGCTGTCCCGGACCGGCGCGGTGGTCGTCGAATCCGCCGAGTGGCTGGCGCGCGCGCGCATCGTGAACGTCGACCATCACGTCTCCAACGACGGAGCAGGCGCGATCGCTTCCTGGATCGACGCCGAGGCCGCGGCGACCTGCGAGATGATGGCGCTCCTCATTCCGGACCTCGGTGTCGAGCTGGACGTTCCGATCGCCACCGTCCTGACCGCAGGCATCGTGCAGGACACGCACACCTTCTCGCATCCGAACGCCACCCCGAGGACGCTGCGCGTCGGGGCGGACCTCGTGGCGGCGGGCGCGCCGCTGGCGGCCATCCATCGCTCGATCTACGCGGACAAGCCGTTCGGCACGCTCGCCCTCTGGGGCCGCATCATGGCGGGCATGGATCAGCGGCGCGATGGCCGCCTGGTGCATGCCGCGATGACGAACGCCATGCTCTCGGAGACCGGCACCGAGCCGGTGGCATCCGAGGGCTTCATCGACCTCCTGGCCACCACCAAGGTCGCCGACATCACGGTTCTCCTCAAGGAGGTCGACGCCACGCACACCCGCGCCAGCGTCCGGACCTCCGCACGCGCGGACGCGGTGGCGATCACCTCGGCCTTCGGAGGCGGCGGTCACGCTCGTGCTGCCGGGTGCTCGATCGACGAGGCGTTGAACGAGGCCACGACGCTGCTGCTGGCCGAATGCGAGCGCGAGCTCGATCGAGCCGATGCTCGGGGTCGTTAATCTCGACAAGCCGGTCGGGCCGACCAGCCACGACATGGTGGGAATGCTGCGACGGCTGAGCGGGACACGCCGCATCGGACACGCCGGCACCCTCGACCCGCTCGCATCCGGCGTCCTCCCGATTCTCGTTGGTGCCGCGACGCGGTTCAGCGAGGAATTGACCGGTGGGCGCAAGCGCTACGACGCCGTGATCCGTCTCGGCGCGCGGAGCGCGACGGACGACGCCGAAGGCCCCATCGAGTCGGGAAGCGGTCCGCTACCGGCGGACGACGACGTGAGGTCGGCCGTGAGCGAATTCGTCGGGACGTTCGACCAGCAGCCGCCCAGCTTCTCCGCGCGGAAGGTCGGCGGCCGCACGGCCCATCGCGCCGCTCGATCGGGTGACCCGATTCTCGTCCCGGCCCGATCCGTGACGATCCACGCCATCGACCTGATCGAGATCGAGCGCGGAGGGGAGTTCGTCGACGTGCGGATCGACCTGCGGTGCGCGGCCGGCACCTACGTGCGGTCCATCGCCCGTGACCTTGGCGATCGCCTGGGTTGCGGGGGCTATCTCCGGGCCCTGCGCCGCACCGAGGCCGCCGGCCTCAGCGTGGAGCATGCCGTGACGCCGGAGGTGCTCGAGGCCCTCGCGTCGGAGGGCCGCCTGTCGGAGGCCGTGCTGGCCGTGGGCGACCTTCTGCCGCTTCCGCGCATCGTCCTCCCCGACGAGGCGGCCGATGCCTTCCGGCACGGCTCGGCACGACCGGTGGCCGGCGCGGAGGGACGTGTCGCCGTCTTCCAGGACGACGAGGTGATCGGCGTGGGGTCGATCACCAACGGCGTCCTGCAGCCCGAAAAGGTCCTGCCGATGGCCACCACCCCATGAGCGCGGTCGAGCTGGCGAACCTGCCGGCCATCGGTCCTGCGGTCATCACGCTCGGGGTCTTCGATGGCGTCCACCTCGGCCACCGCCATGTGCTGCATGCCACCGCGACCGCCGCGCGGGATCGCGGTGCAGCCAGCGTGGCGGTCGTCTTCGCCCCGCACCCCGACGAAGTGATCCGGCCGGGCGTCGTCGTCGAGCGGCTGCTTCCCCCGGAGGTCACACTCGAGCGACTCGCGTCCGCCGCGGACCACGTGGTCGAGCTCCGATTCGACGAGGCGTTGCGCGCACTCGATCCCGAGGCATTTCTAGCGGCGCTCGGCCCGGCCATCGAGCTGCGCGGCATCACCATGACCCCCGACAGCGCCTTCGGTCGAGCGCGCGCCGGAACGCTCGACCGCGTCTCCGAGATCGGCGCCGTCAACGGGTGGGAGTGCATCGCCGTCGAGCCACTCGTGCTCGACGGCGCGCCCGTGTCGTCCACGCGGGTCCGAGCGGCCCTCGCCTCGGGAGCAGTGGGGGAGGCAAGGAACCTGCTCGGTGCCGCACCGCTCCTTCGTGGCACCGTCGTCCACGGCGACGAGCGCGGCCGAGAGCTGGGATTCCCGACGGCCAATCTCGAGTTCGGATATCGCGCCGCGCTGCCGGCGCTCGGCATCTACCTCGGACGCGTGCACGTCCCGGAGCGCGACGTCGGGCCGGGGCATCCGGCCCTCGTCAGCGTCGGCGTCCGTCCCACGTTCCATGACGACGGGCGCGTCCTGGTGGAGGTGTACCTCCTCGACTGGGACGGGGATCTCTACGATGCCGTGCTCGACGTCGAGATCGAGGAGCGACTGCGGTCCGAGCGGCGCTTCGACAGTGCCGACGCGCTGGTGGCCCAGATGCGGATCGACGAGGCCGACGCCCGAGCAAGAATCGGCTGACACCAGCGTGGCGAGGCGGTCGACCCTCTGCTAGACTCCGATGGTTACGGAAACGAATGTGGAGGAATACGTGCCGCTCGCCAAGGACGCGAAGAGCGCAATCGTCGACGAGTACGCCACGCACGAGGGCGACACCGGGTCGCCCGAGGTGCAGATTGCGCTTCTCACCGAGCGGATCAAGTCGCTGACTGATCACCTGCGCAGCTACCCCAAGGACAATCACTCGCGCCGCGGGCTTCTGAAGCTCGTCGGGCAGCGCCGGCGGCTGCTGGCGTACCTCGTCCGCAATGACGTGGACCGGTACCGCACCGTCATCGGCAGCCTGGGGCTTCGCCGCTAGCACCATTTCGCGTCAACCCAGGACCGGATCGGCCCTGGGTTTCGCACATCGCACGAACTCACCTGGCACCCACCCCCGCCTGACGCCGCGCTCAAAAAGCGCGCCACGGGAACCGAGCGTGGGCCGCCATCAGAACATCACTGGAGGAATCAGTGGCAATCAAGCACGAAGCCGAAATCGGCGGCAAGGTCTTCAGCATGGAGGCCGGCAAGCTCGCCGAGCAGGCGGATGGCGCGGTCATCGTCCGATACGGTGACTCCGTCGTCCTCGCGACCGCGGTCGCATCCAAGGAACCCCGCGAAGGGGCCGACTTCTTCCCGCTCACCGTGGACTACGAGGAGCGGATGTACGCCGCCGGCAAGATCCCGGGCGGATTCATCAAGCGCGAGTCGCGCCCGTCGGAGGCCGCCATCCTGGCCATGCGCCTCACCGACCGCCCGATCCGGCCGCTCTTCCCGAAGGGCTACTTCAACGACGTCCAGGTCGTCCTGACGGTCCTCTCGACCGACCAGGAGAACGATCCCGACATCCTGGCGCTCAACGGGGCGTCCGCGGCGCTCAGCATCAGCCACATCCCGTTCATGGGTCCGGTGGGAGCGGTGCGCGTCGGTCGTATCGGCGGTGAGTTCGTCACGAACCCCACCGAACTCGGAGCTCGCGGACAGCGAGCTGGATCTCGTGGTCGCCGGGACGCGCGATGCCGTGATGATGGTCGAGGCCGGAGCGAACATCCTGCCGGAGACGGTCATGGCGGACGCCATCGCCTACGGTCACAGCGAGCTTCAGAAGTCGATCGACCTGCAGGACAAGCTCGTCGCGTCCGCCGGCAGCCCGAAGAAGGTGCCGTTCGTCGGACCCAAGGCACCGTCGGTCGTTCAGCTCGGGAACGAGCTTGCGGCCGCGCGCAACGAGTTCGTGGTCTTCGACCTCGAGACGACGGCCATGAAGCCGGAGCACGGGTACATCGTGGACATCGCCGCCCTGCGACTCCGCGATGGCCAGATCGTCGACCGCTTCGAGTCGCTCGTGAATCCGGGCCGGCCGATCGTCGGCCACCAGGTTCACGGCATCAAGACCGATGACGTGGCGAACGCGCCCACGGCCGCCGAAGCCCTGTCCAATTTTGTCGACTGGGTCGGCGAGACGCCCGTCGTCGCACACAACTCGTCGTTCGACGTCCCGTTCGTCCTTCGCCACCTCCCGAACGACAAGGCCTGGCAGCCGAGCGCCGTGTACGACACGCTGCAGCTCGGATACCAGCTCTACCCCGATGCCGGCGGCTATAAGCTCGCCGATCTCGTTCGATTCGTGTTCGGCCGCGATCATGCCGCTGCCCATCGGGCCATGCCCGATGCGGAGGCGACGGCTGAGCTGTTCCTGCACTTCACCAGCGGCCTGTCGGAGCGCCTGGACGCCCTGCGCCAGGACATCGCCGACGAGGTTCGCCGAGCGCGCGAGAACTACGACCGCGCCGAGCAGGGCGACCGCCTCGAGGACATCCGCCGTCGCCACGGCATCGGCTCGTCCCTGATGGACACCCTGACCAAGTCGACCGTCCGCGAGCTCGTCCTGAACGAGAACGTCCGGATCGACGGGCGCGATACGACGACCATCCGGCCGATCAGCGTCGAGGTCGGCGTCCTGCCACGCACGCACGGCTCGGGCCTGTTCACGCGAGGCCAGACGCAGGCACTCTCCATCGCCACGCTGGGGCCGGGCAGTGACGTGCAGCGCATGGACACGATCTCCCCGGAGACCGAGAAGCGCTACATGCACCACTACAACATGCCGCCGTACTCCGTTGGCGAGGCCCGCTTCATGCGCGGTCCCGGCCGCCGCGAGATCGGCCACGGCGCGCTCGCCGAGCGTGCACTGGTGCCGGTGCTGCCCGACGTCAGCGAGTTCCCGTACGTGATCCGCGTCGTCAGCGAGTGCGTGAGCTCGAACGGCTCAACGTCGATGGCATCGACCTGCGGATCGACCCTGGCGCTCATGGATGCCGGTGTTCCGATCAAGGCGCCGGTCGCCGGCGCGGCCATGGGCCTGATCAACGACAAGGAGACCGGCCGCTACGCCGTCCTGACCGACATCACGGGCAAGGAAGACGCCTACGGCGACATGGACTTCAAGGTGACCGGGACCGCCGACGGCGTGACCGCGCTCCAGATGGACATCAAGGTCGCAGGCATCACGACCGAGATCATGCGCGACGCGCTCGAGCAGGCTCGGACGGCACGCCTGCACATCCTCGGCAAGATGACCGAGGTGATCAGCGCCAGCCGCGAGGAGCTCAGCCAGTACGCTCCGCGCATCACGACCCTCAAGATCCCCGTCGACAAGATCCGCGACGTCATCGGCGCCGGTGGCAAGGTGATCCGTCAGATCACCGCCGAGACCGGCACCCAGATCAACGTCGAGGACGACGGCACGATCCAGATCGCCGCCACCGACGGCGAGGCCGCCAAGAAGGCGATCGCCTGGATCGAGGGCCTGACCAAGGACGTCGAGGTCGGCAAGGAGTACCTCGGCAAGGTCACCCGGATCATGAACTTCGGCGCCTTCGTCGAGATCCTGCCCGGCAAGGAGGGCCTGGTCCACATCAGCCAGCTCGCCGACTACCGGGTGCCGCGCGTCGAGGACGTGGTCAGCATCGGCGATGAGCTGATGGTGATCGTGACCGAGATCGACCGCATGGGCCGCGTCAACCTGAGCCGCCGCGCGGCGATGGAGCGGCACATGGCCAAGGCCGGCGACCGAAGCTGAGCCGCGCCGGCCGCACGCGATGGACGACGCGAGCGAGCCGGCAGAGAGCGCGCAGGCGCTGGCGCAGATCGCGGATGAGGTCCGCGGCTGTGTCCGGTGCCCACTCGCGGCGGGTCGGACGCTCGCCGTTCCCGGCGAGGGCAACCTCCTGAGCGACGTCCTGCTGGTGGGGGAGGGGCCCGGCGCGCGGGAGGATCGCACGGGCCGGCCGTTCGTCGGACCCGCGGGCGAGCTGCTGACGGAGCTGCTGGGGGCCATCGGCTGGACGAGGGCGGACGTCTTCATCACGAACGTGGTGAAGTGCCGCCCGCCGGCCAACCGCGATCCGGAGCCCCAGGAAAAGGCCGCCTGCGCTCCGTACCTCGATGCGCAGGAGCGCGCTCTGCAGCCCGCCGTGGTGGTGACGCTCGGCCGTCACTCGCTGCAGCGCTACCTGCCGGGCGCTCGAATCGGCGGCTCCCACGGCCATCTTCGTCGGTCGTTCACCGGGCAGCACGTCTTCCCGATGTACCATCCTGCTGCGGCGCTGCACCAGGCCTCGCTGCGCGAAACGCTGTTCCGTGACATCCGAGGCCTGCCGGCGGCACTGCTGGACGCCCGTCGGGCGCTCGAGGAAGAGCGACCGGCATCGGTCCAGGTCCAGGAGGCGGTCGATCGAGAAGAAGCTCTCGACGCGACGGCCGACGAGGCCGAACAGATGACCCTCTTCCAGGAGCACTGAATGCCTGATTCCCTGCGCATCATCCCGCTCGGCGGGGTGGGCGAGGTCGGCAAGAACATCACCGTCATCGAGGTCGACGACGAGATCCTCGTGGTCGACTGCGGCCTTGCGTTTCCCGAGCCGGAGATGCTGGGCATCGATCTCGTCATCCCCGACGCCACCTACCTGGCCGAGAACCGGGACCGGGTGCGCGGCATCGTCCTGACCCACGGCCACGAGGACCACACCGGAGCACTGCCGTACGTCCTGCCCAAGATTCCGGGCACGCCGATCTACGCGACGCGCCTCACCGAGGGCCTCGTGCAGGGCAAGCTGCGTGAGCACAAGCTGCTCGACTCGACGCCGCTCCACGTCATCGAGCCTGGGCGGGAGTTCTCGGTCGGCTCGTTCCGCATCACGCCGTTCCGGGTGAACCACTCGATCCCGGACGGTGTCGGGTACGCGATCACGACGCGCCTCGGCACGATCGTGCACACCGGCGACTTCAAGTTCGACCACACGCCGCCGGATGGACGGCGCGCGGACCTGGGTCTCATCGCCGAGATCGGCAATCGGGGGGTGGAGTTCCTCCTCTCCGACTCCACCCGCGCCGAGAAGGAGGGCTACACGCTCTCGGAGACGACCGTCGGCGAGTCCCTGCATCGTTTGGTCGGCGAGGCGCCCGGGCGGGTGATCGTGGCGACATTCGCCAGCAACATCGGTCGCGTCCAGCAGGTGATTGATGCGGCGTGGGGGCACGGTCGGAAGATGGTGGCCCTCGGCCGGAGCATGGAGCAGAACACCGCCATTGCGCTGGAGCGAGGCTACCTCGACGCCCGCGACGGCACCCTGGTCAGGAAAGACCAGCTGCAACGGCTCCCCAAGGAACAGCTCGTGGTCATGACCACCGGGTCGCAGGGCGAGCCGATGAGCGGCCTGACGCGCATGAGCAACCGCGACCACCGCAACATCACGATCGAGCCCGGTGACACCGTCATCGTCTCGGCCAGCCCGATTCCCGGGAACGAGGAGGCGGTCGCCAAGACGATCGACAACCTGTTCAAGGAGGGGGCGATGGTGCACTACGAGCCGATCGTCCATTGCCACGTCTCCGGGCACGGCTCGCGCGAGGAGCTCAAGCTCATGCTGGGGCTGGTGAAGCCCCGGCACTTCATCCCGATCCACGGCGAGTACCGGATGCTCGTCCAGCACGCGCTCCTGGCCGAGGGTGCCGGGGTCGACGTGGACAAGATCTTCGTGCTCGAGAACGGCCAGGTGGTCGATTTCGACGGCGAAACGGGGCGCATGGCGGGGAGCGTCACCGCCGGCGCTGTTCTCGTCGACGGCATTGCCGCGATCGACGGGATCGACGGCGTCGTCCTGCGCGATCGGCGCATGCTGGCATCCGACGGCGTCGTGATGGTGGCGCTGACCATCGATGCCAAGACCGGCCAGCCGGTCGGTCTGCCGGATCTCGTCAGCCGTGGCTTCCTGTCCGATCCCGAGGATCCGATCATGGGCGCCGCGCGTGATCACCTCATGGACGCGCTGCGCCAGCGGCACGAGGACGAGCACAACGCCGAGGCCGGCTACGTGAAGACGAAGATTCGGGACACGCTGAGCCGCTACTTCCACCAGAAGACGAAGCGTCGCCCGATGATCCTCCCGATCGTGATGGAGGTCTGACCCGGCACGTGGCGACTCGACGCAGGACGACAACCCGACGACGGCCGACGCGACGGCGCCGGCAGAAGAGCCCGATGGTCATCAGCGCTCGATTCGTGCGCGAGGCGATGGCCCTCGTCATGCTCCTGCTCGCCATCATCAGCGTGATCGCGCTGTTCGCCCCGGACGCCGGTGCGATCGTCAAGCCCTGGCACGACCTGCTGACGACGTCCCTGGGGTGGGGGATCGCATTCGCGGCCCCGCTGCTGGCCGGCTTCGCCGTGATGCTGTGGATGAAGACGATGCCGGCCGAACGCTGGATGGCGGCAACCGGCGCGACCGTGTTCGCCCTGGCATTGCTCGGAATGTTCCATCTCAGCGTGGGCGCCGGCGCCGAGGCCATCGACACCGGCCAGGGCGGGGGAGCCATCGGCTTCGGCGTGAGCGTGCTGCTCCTCGGAGCAGTCGGGAACGCCGGAGCGTGGATCGTGCTCGTGCTGCTCGCCGGGGTCGGGCTGCTCCTCTACTTCAACATGACGATCGGCGACCTCATCGCGGCCTACCTCGCCGGACGCGACGAGCGGCGCGAGATCGCCGCGGAAGAGAGCCGCAGGGCCGGCACTCGACGCGGGCGCAGCGACCAGCGTTCGCGCGAGGAGCCGGCCGGCAGCGGCGATCCCACGCCCGGACTGATCGATCGGATGCGAGACCGGCTGGCCGGAGGCAACGACGCCGACGACGAGCCGCCGGTCATCGTGCGCCGGGAGCGTCCGGCGCCATCCAACGGTACCGGCCGACCGCAGCCGCCGGTGCCGGTGCCGGTGCCGATGGCAGTCGCTTCGCCCGACGCGCCGGCCGTCCCGCACCCGGTGACGGAGGAGCTGGAGCACACCGAGGAGGCACACCTTGCCGAGGTGACCGCGCCGGACGGCCTGGATGCCGCGCTCGAGCCGGTGGAGCGCACGTGGGACCTCCCGCGCCTCGAGCTGCTCGCCGACGCTCCCGAGTCCAGCGCAGCGCAGATGGATCTCACCGCCAAGGGTCAGCGCATCCGCGAGACGCTCGCTCATTTCGGCATCGGGGTGAAGGTCGCGCGAATCCAGGAGGGGCCGGTCGTCACGCAGTACGCCCTCGATGTGGATCCCGGCATCAAGCTCAGCCGGATCGAGGGCCTGTCGGACAACCTCGCGCTCGCGCTTGCCGCGCGCAGCATCCGGATCGAGGCGCCGATCCCCGGCGAGCCCTTCGTCGGCGTCGAGATCCCGAACTCGGCCTTCGATCTCGTCACGCTGAAGGAGGTCCTTGCCAGCCGGAACCACGCCGAGGCGTCGAAGAAGTCCAAGCTCGCGTTCGCCCTGGGGCAGGACGTCGCCGGGCAGCCCTTCAGCGCCGACCTGGCGAAGATGCCGCACCTCCTCATCGCCGGCGCGACCGGTTCCGGCAAGAGCGTGTGCGTCAACGCGATCATCGACAGCTTCCTCATGAGCGCGACCCCCGCCGAGGTCAAGCTCATCCTCATCGACCCCAAGCGCGTCGAGCTGGCGCAGTACAAGGGCATCCCGCACCTGCTGTGCGAGGTGATCGTCGAGCCGGATAAGGCCGTCAACGCCCTGAAGTGGACCGTCGGCACCATGGAGAGCCGCTACGGTGAGTTCGCCGCCCGCGGCGTGCGCAACATCGCGGGTTACAACGAGGCGCTGCGTGCCGGAGAGCCGCGGATGCCCTATATCGTGATCGTGATCGACGAGCTTGCCGACCTGATGATGGTCAGCGCCTACGAGGTCGAGGCCACGATCACCCGCATCGCGCAGCTGGCCCGAGCGACCGGCATTCACCTCATCGTGGCGACCCAGCGGCCCTCGGTGCAGGTCATCACCGGGCTCATCAAGGCGAACATTCCGAGCCGCATCGCCTTCGCCATGACGTCCGGGATCGACAGCCGCACGATCCTCGATACGACGGGTGCGGAGGACCTGCTCGGGCGGGGCGACATGCTCTACCAGCCGATCGACGCGCCCCGTGCCGTTCGCCTCCAGGGAGTTCTTGTCACCGACCCCGAGATCGAATCCGTTGCCCGCCACTGGCGCGCGCAGGGCGGACCGCAGTATCGGCCTGAGATCACCGCTGTGCGACGCGACGGCAAGCCGGGCGGCAAGCCCGGCGAGGACGACGGGGATGACGACGCCGATGCCCTGCTGTCGCAGGCGGTGGACATCGTGCGGCGCTCCGACAAGGCATCAGCCTCTCTGCTCCAACGCAGGTTGCGGATCGGCTACGCCCGAGCGGCGCGCATCCTCGACCAGATGGAGGACCGCGGAATCGTGGGTGCCGCCGACGGCAGCCGCTTCCGCGAGGTGCTCATCACCTCCGACGGCTGGGGCGGCGACGTCGAGCCGGACGAGGATGGGGAGCTGTGACCGAGGACGGCCACAAGCTCGGCGAGGTCCTGCGAGCGGCGCGCGAGGCGAAGGGCGCAGATCTCGCCCGGGTCGAGCGCGAGACGAAGATCCGCGAGCGCTACCTCTCCGCCCTCGAACGGGGTGAGTATCGGGAGCTGCCCGGATCGGTCTACACCCGCGGATTTCTGCGCAACTACGCGGCCTACCTCGACCTGGATGCCGAATACCTGATCGACCTCTATCGGCTCGAGACGCGTGCCGGCAGCATCGAGCGGCCCACCCTCCCCGGTCCGCCGCGCCCGATGTCGGTCCGGCGCCGGAGAACGCTCATCGTGACCCCCGGGGCGATTGCGGCCGCCATCCTCACCGTCCTGGTCGGCGCCTTTGTCGCGTGGCTCGGATACCAGTTCGTGAACTTCGCGCGAACGCCCGAGCTCATCATTCTCGATCCTCCGGGCGACGTGGCCGCGCACACCGGGGCAACCATCACGCTGCGCGGCACGACGAGCTCCAACGCCACGATCAACATCAGCGGCCTGCCCGAGAACCCGAGCGCCACGGCCGATGCCGAGGGCAACTTCGAGATCACCGTGGGTCTGCTCCCCGGCTCGAACGAGATCCATCATCACGGCCCGCGATCCGATCACGAACCGGACGTCCGAGGAGTTCGTGCGGCGCGTGAACGTCGTGAGCGCCGACCCTGCCAGCCCGTCGCCGGCGACATCGACGGTCACCCTGACGACCCCCGCGGTCGATGCCACCGTCACCGGACCCGTCGGAGTCACCGGGACGGCGGCTCCGGGAGAGGGCCTCACGGCCAGCGCCACGCTGGTGAGCGCCGCGCCTCCGAGCTTCACGATCACCGATCTCAACGGCCAGCCGGTACCGGTCACGCCGTCGGGTCCGGCCGCTCCGGCGCCGGTCGCCGTGACGGCGGATGACGCCGGGGCGTTCAGCGCATCCCTGACGCTCAGCCCGGGGTCATGGGACCTGGCGGTCGTCGCAGGATCGTCTGCGCCGGTGACGCGTCGCGTCACGGTTGCCCCAGCGCCGGGCCTCCAGGGCACGCTCGGGGTGGACGGCGGCGAAACGTACGTCGAGATCGACCAGGACGGCGCGCCGCTCGCGGACGTCTCGGGCGGTATCGCCGGAGACGGAGAATCCATTGCGCTGCGTGCGGAGCGGTCGTTGCGCGTCCGGGTGGGGAACGCCGGCGTGGTGCGCCTCACGATCAACGGCGCCGTCCTCGGCGCCATGGGGGGCGCGGGCGACGTCGTCGAGTGGCAGATTGCCCGCAGCGGGAGCTGAAGGGCGCAAGATAGGGGAGTCATGGCTTCAGATTCATCGTTCGACATCGTGAGCGACTTCGACCAGCAGGAGCTGGTGAATGCGCTCGACCAGGCGCGGCGCGAGATCGCCACGCGCTACGACTTCAAGGGCAGCAAGGTCGCGTTCGAGCTGGGGAAGGACGCCATCGTGCTCGTCGCCGACGACGAGTACCGTGCCGGAACAGCCAAGGACCTGCTCGAATCCAAGGCCGTGCGACGCAACCTCAGCCTGAAGATCTTCGAGTGGGGCAAGATCGAGCCGGCCGGCGGCGGCACGGTGCGACAGGAGGTCAAGCTCAAGCGCGGCCTCACGAGCGAGCAGGCCAAGGAGCTGAGCAAGCACGTGAGGGAGGCGTTCCCGAAGACCAAGCCGGCCATCCAGGGCGACGCGGTTCGCGTATCGGCCAAGTCTCGCGACGAGCTCCAGGCGGTCATCGCCGACCTGAAGGCGCTCGACTATCCGGTTGCCCTCCAGTTCACGAACTACCGCTGAGCCGATGCCCAGCACGCGCCCTCCGACGGACGACGACCTCCGAACGGCGGCCGCCCGTCTCGGCCGGATTCTCGCCCGACACGGCTGGCAGATGGCGAGCGCCGAGTCCTGCACCGGCGGACTCGTCGGGCATTCGATCACCCAGGTTCCGCGGTCGAGCGACCACTACCTCGGCGGCGTGGTGAGCTATTCGAACGCGGTGAAGGAGGATCTGCTGGGCGTCGCGCCCGACCTGATCGGGAGGGATGGAGCCGTCTCGTCCGAAGTGGCCGAGGCGATGGCCGGCGGGGCGCTCGATCGTTTCCCGGCGGCGCATCTTGCCGTGGCGGTCACCGGCATCGCCGGCCCCGACGGTGGCTCGTCCGAGAAGCCGGTCGGGCCTCACCTACGTGGCGGCCGGCATCCGCGATGGTCCGACGGTGATCGAGCGTCATGTCTGGCCGCACGACCGCGACGGCAACAAGCGAGCCTCGGCCCTCGCCTGCCTCGAAGTCGCGGCGCGCCTGGCAGGGGGCGTGTGAGCCACATGGTGGAATCTGGTGAGCGCATCCACATCATCGGAATCGCCGGCTCCGGCGCGGCGGGCACGGCCCTCCTGCTGCACCAGGCGGGAGTGTCCGTCGATGGGTGCGACCTCGACGCCCCGACCCCGTACACGCCTCCGCTCGACGCGGCCGGGATTCGCTACGCCATCGGCCACGACCCCGAGCACCTCGCCGGGGTGACGCGCGTCGCCATCTCGCCCGCGCTGCGTGCCGTGCCCGACCATCCCGAGCTGGCGGCGCGCGGCCAACCTCGGCATCCCGGTCATTCCCTGGCAGGTTCTGCTCGGCGAGCTCCAGTCGGCAGCCGGACGGATTGGCCTCGGCGTCACCGGGACGCATGGCAAGTCGACCACCACGGCGCTCCTCGGCCATCTGCTGATCGGCGCGGGCCTGGATCCGACCGTCGAGGTCGGAGCGTTCATCGGCGCATGGGGCGCTTCCGTGCGAGCTGGCTCCGGCGCTCCGTTCGTCGTGGAGGCCGACGAATTCGGCGATAACTTCCTCAACTACCATCCAGCGGGCGCCATCGTGACGAATGTCGAGATGGACCATCCGGATCACTTCGCCGATCGTGACGCCGTGCTCGATTCGTTCGAGCGCTTCGTGCGGGGCATGGGTTCGCATCCGGCGCTCAACGGACGACGCCTGGTCATCGCGGCGGACGACCCGGGGGCGATCGACCTCGTGCGACGCCTGGCGGGTTGGGACGGGCGCATCATCCGGTACGGGCCGGGCGGCGACATCGCGGCCTCGGAGATCGAGGCCACATCCGACGGTAACGGCATTCACCCTGTTCGAGCATCGGTTCAGGATGGCCCTGGCGGGCAGACCACAACGTCATGAACGCGACCGCGCGCCATCGTGCTGGCGCGAGCGCTCGGCGCCGATCTCGATGCGCTCTCCGGAGCCCTCGCCACGTTCGCCGGCGCCGGGCGCCGCATGGAGCTCATCGCCGATACTGGCGGCGTGACGATCTTCGACGACTACGGGCATCACCCGACCGAGGTCCGTGCCGCGCTGGCCGCGGCCCGTCAGAAGGTCGGTGCGGATCGACGACTGTGGGCCGTCTTCGAGCCGCACATGTACTCGCGGACCTCCCTGCTGATGGACGAGTTCTCCACCGCCTTCGCCGATGCGGACGAGGTGGTCATCGCCGACATCTTCGCCAGCCGGGACACCCCCGAAGCCATGGCAGCGACCAGCGCCGAGGCACTGGCCGATGCGGTCGAGCGCATCTCTGCGGTCCCGGCCATCGCCACCGGCGACGTCGAAGCGACGACGACCTACCTGGCCGAGCACCTGGGCGCCCACGATGCGGTCCTCGTCATGGGGGCCGGCAAGTCGTACCGGATCGCGCGCGGCCTGGCCGAGCGCCTGGCGGGAGGGCCCGTCGTGATCGGCGCCCGCTCCGCCGTCCTGGGCGCCATCCTGGCCATTGCGGTCGCGATCGCCTACCAGGGGGTCGTGGGCCTGGTCGAGGCATCGGGCGCACGCGATCAGCCGGCGCTGATCCTGATCCTCCTCCTCGCCGCGTTTCTCGGCGTGCTGACGGCGGTCGCGACCCGCACGTTGCGGCTCCCCGGTGCGACCGCCCCGACCGTGCTCGTGCTGGGCTGGACCCTGGTCCCGGTGGTGCTGGGCGCGATTCCGAGCGCCGCGACCGCTCTCTTCGCCGGGGACGCGGCGCTGACCACGGGGCAGGCGATGGCCCTTGCCACCGCCACGGTCGCGGCGGCGGTCACGCTCGGGGTACCCGCCGAGCGTCGCTGATGGGCGATCCGGACGACCGTCGCGTCCTCGAGGCGCAGGTGGCGTACTACCGCGCGCGGGCCGCGGAGTACGACCTCACCTCGACGCCGGACGGACGATCCACTCGATCCGCTATTCGACGCGGTCCGTCGGGCCCTGCGCGAGTTCGAGCCACGCGGTCGAGTCCTGGAGCTGGCCGCCGGCACCGGCCAATGGACCGGCCTGCTGGCCGAGTACGCCGATGCGCTCACCGCCACCGACACCTCGCCCGAGATGCTCGAGATCAACGCAGCGAAGGTGCGACGATCCACGAGTCACGCTATCGCATGGCCGATGCGTTCGCGCTCGAGGCGACGCACGCGTGGGACGTCGTCTTCTTCGGCTTCTTCCTGTCCCACGTCCCGAGGAGTCGCTTCGACGACTTCTGGAGCGGCGTCGCCGGCCTGCTGGCGCCCGACGGACGCGTCTTCTTCGTCGATGAGGCTGACAGCCTCGACCGACGCGAGGAGTGGGCCGACGAGCATCGGGACCTCGTGTGGCGGACCCTGCTCGACGGGACCCGGCACCAGGCGGTGAAGGTGCTGTGGCGCCCCGATGAGCTCGAGGCTCGCCTGCGGACGCTCGCGTGGTCGGTATCGGTCCGAGCCGCGGAGCCCTTCTTCTACCACGGTAGCGGCCACCGCTAGTTGCGCCCGCAACTACCTGCTAGACTCCTTGCATGCCTGCCATCACCGTCGACGACATCACCGTCCTTCCCCGCATCCCACTGCCGGACCCGGCGACTGCGCGGGCACGTGGGGTCATCAGCCGCACCAGCGCGCCGCGCGGGTTCGAGGGAGAGGGATTCCCGGTTCGCCGTGCGTTTCACGGCGTGGACCTCGCCAGCCTCGACCCGTTCATCCACATGGACCAGATGGGCGAGGTCGAGTACGCGCCGGGGGAGCCGAAGGGCACGCCCTGGCACCCGCATCGCGGCTTCGAGACCGTGACCTACATGATGGATGGCACGTTCGAGCACAGCGACTCGAACGGAGGCGGGGGAGTGATCACGAACGGGGACACGCAGTGGATGACTGCAGGCGCCGGGATCCTCCATATCGAGAAGCCCCCGGAAGCACTCGTCGTGAGCGGCGGACTGTTCCACGGCGTCCAGCTGTGGGTCAACCTGCCGGCGGCACCAGAAGTGGTCTGCCGCCGCGCTACCAGGACATCCGCGCCGGCGAGGTCGGTCTGCTCGCATCAGCCGACGGTGGCGCGCTGGTCCGGGTGATCGCCGGCGAGCTCGCCGGATACACCGGTCCGGGTTCGACGTCCACGCCGATGACCCTCGTGCACGCGACGCTCAGCCCCGAAGCGACCGTGGACCTGCCATGGCGAGCCGACTACAACGCGCTGGTGTACGTCCTCGGCGGACGCGGACGCGCAGGACCTGACTCGATCGAGATCGAGACCGGCCAGCTGGCGGTGCTTCGGCGCCGGGAACACGCTGCGCGTCGGCGCAACGGCAGCCCCGACAGCCGGACGCCGAACCTCGACGTCCTCGTACTCGGCGGACGGCCGATCCGCGAACCGGTCGCCTGGGCGGGCCCGTTCGTGATGAACACGCGCGCAGAGGTCATGCAGGCATTCGAGGACTACCAGGCGGGACGCCTGGGAAGCATCCCTGCCGTCCATGGCGCGCCGACGGACATCGTGCAGGCCGACGGATCGCCGCCGGCCTGACACGTTCGGGAGGCGTTGCCTACGGAAGGTCGATGGTCAGCCAGTCGACCTGGATGTGTCCCTGCGCCGGTGCAGGAAGAGCCTGCCCTCCGACGTACGTCTCGTTCTGCATGATGTACGTCATCGTCACCGTGGGCACATAGCGCGTCGAATGGCCGATCAGGCGTCCGTCGATGAAGAACTTCGCGTACGGGGTCGATGCCTTCGGATTCCACTCGATGGTGTAGGCGTGCCAGCCCTGGAGAGCCACCAGGCTGTCGTACCAGTCCTGGTGCTTGCCGCTCGACGGCTTCGGCGCGTAGTGCATGAAGGCGTGAGCGGTGGCCGGCAGGCCTGTCAGCTTGCCCTCGGGATAGTCGATCTCTCCGAGTTGGTTCCCGGAGCCCGAGCTCGGCCATAGCAGGTAGGCGAGCTTGTAGCCGAGGATCGTGTCGGCGCGCATGCAGATCGAGATCCGTGCTCCCTTCGTCGCCCCGAGCTTCGACACGAGGGCCGCGACGTAGCGTTGACCCGCAGGATCGTGGACGCCGCGCTTGCTGCTCGTCTCGGAATGGATCCAGATGTCGAGCAGGCCATTGCCCTCGCTCACGGTGCGGGACGAGTCATAGGTGCCGCGTCCGCTCGAGTCCTTGGCGCCGGCCTGTCGGTTCTTCCACTGGGTGGCGGCGACGGGGCCGGGCCAGCTGCCGAGCGGCGTCGTCTCGCTGAATGTGCTCGTGGTTGCGCGAGTCCAGCCGGCCGGTGCGGAAGCTGGCATCGCCACGGGACACCGGCTGCCAGAGGACCCACCTCCACCCGGAGCCGTGGGGACGGGCGTGGGTGGTGGCGCCGGGGGCGCGGTGGGGGCAGGCTTCGGTGTCGGCGCCGGCGTTGGCGAAACCACCGCCACCGGCCCGAACAGCCGCTTGACGGAGTTGAGAACCGCGTCGCCGATGGCTGCGCGGCCGCCGACGATGGTCACCCGACCGGGCTTCAGCCGCTTCAGCTCGTCGGACACGCTGCGCGGCAGCGAGGTCGGGGCGCTGAGAAGGACCGGACCTCCCCTGATACCGGCGACGGCTGCGCTCGCCAGAGCGTCCGGATAATTCAGGCCTGTGGCGAGATAGGCCACGGGAGCGGACCCGAAGTGCCGACGGCTGATCTGGGCCGCCGTGGCGTAGCGATCCGCCCCGGCAATGCGTTCGACCGGTCCGGCGGTGTAGGCGTCCAGGGCTCGACGCACGCCGTCGCTCACGACGCCGGCGCCGCCGGCGATGTAGATCCGCTGCGGGTTGAGTCGCGCCAGCTCGGTCCTGACCGCCGCCGGGATCGAGTCGCGCTCGACGAGGAGCACCGGGAACCGGCCCCGCGCAGCAGCGGCAGACGCCGCCAGCGCATCAGGGAATGCCCGACCGGTGGCGATGTACACGGCGCTGACGCCCTTGCCCCAGGACCGGCTCACGGCGGCCGCTGTTGCGAAGCGGTCCGCTCCGTGAATTCGGCTCACGGTTCCCGCGGTGTAGGCCTTCAGGGCCGAGGCGACCGCCGCCGAGACGGTCGAGGGCCCGCCGACGATCACGATCCGCTGCGGCCGCAGCCGACTCAGCTCGGTGCGAGTTGCTGCCGGGATCGACCCGCCGGCCACGAGCAGGATGGGCCCGCCGGTCTTGGTTGCCAACGGCGCTGCGGCCAGCGCGTCGGGGAAGTTGTATCCGGTGGTGACGTAGGCAACGCGCACGCCGGCGGCGAAGTTCGCCCGACTCAATTCTGCGGCGGTCGCAAAGCGATCCGATCCGCTGAGGCGTTGGACCGTGGTGGCGGCCTCCGCAGTGGTGGGCGAGCCGAAGCCCACGGGCAGGGCAGCGGAGCAGACCATGACGACGGCAAGGATGAACCGGGTGCGGCGACGGTGGGCAAAAGGCATGCGCCCATCGTGCCGACCGTTCCCGACAATTGACAACGGCCCGATCGGTGGCGAGGCATGGCCGCAAGGTCACCCCACGGGACTGGTACCGACGGGGCGATCGTCGCGGCCTTCGCCGCGCGAAATGGCTATTCCGCCTGGCCGCAGCGCGGGTACGGTAGACGCCACTGCGTGCCACGTGAGGGAGCGGGTTCTGTTCAGCCGACGCCGTCTGGCCATGTCACTGGTCATCATCTCGAGCCTGACGTTGGCTGGGCCGGCGACGCAGGTCGCCCACGCATTTCCCCCCGCGGATAGCGGGTACCACACCTACGAGGAGCTGACGACGGCCATACGCGCCATCGAACGCGCGCATCCGTCACTCGTTCGGATCACAACGATCGGCCGCAGCCACGAGGGCCGCGACCTGTGGATCGCAAAGGTCAGCGACAACGTCGCGCTCGACGAGGCGGAGCCCGAGATCCTGCTCGACGGCGGCCATCACGGCCGCGAGCATCTGAGCGTCGAGATGGCCCTGGCCGTCCTCAAGCACCTGACCTCCACGTACGCTTCCAGCGAAGCGACGCGGCGGCGCGTCGACGGCAGCGAGACGTGGATCCTGTTCAACCTGAACCCCGACGGCACGACATTCGATGGCGGGGGACCGACGTATCGGGACTGGCGCAAGAACCGGCAGCCAAACGCAGGAACGACAGCCGTCGGCACGGACCTCAACCGCAACTACGGCTGGAAGTGGGGCTGCTGCGGAGGGTCCAGCGGCTCAGCGTCAAGCGAGAACTACCGCGGTCGGCGGCCGTGGTCGGCACCCGAGGTCGCGGCGCTCAGGAAGTTCGTCGATGGGCGCGTGATTGGCGGGCGGCAGCAGATCCGCATCCATCTCTCGTTCCACTCCTACGGTCGCGTGGTGGTCTGGCCGTGGGCTCACTCAGCGGCTGGCGTCCCCGACGCCGATGATCGCGCAACGCTCGCAGCCATCGGCAATGAGATGGCGCGCCTAGCCGGATATCGGGGCCTGCAGTCCCATGCGCTGTATCCGACCGATGGTGACCAGATCGACTGGATGTACGGAGCGCATCGCATTTTCAGCTATACGGTGGAGCTCGCGGACCGGCGCTACCCGCCGGACGAGATGATCCCCACGGAGACGGCGCGTGCGATGCCCGCAGTGATGCACGCCCTGGACAGCGCCGGCTGTCCGTGGACCGCGATCGGCAAGGGCTCGGTCCATTGCCCGCCGGGGTGGGTGACTCGCCTTGCTGGTTCGGATCGGTACGCCACCGCCGCGGCCATCTCGCGCGCCTCGTTCGAGCCGGGTGTCGGGGTCGCGTACATCGCGACCGGTACGAACTATCCCGATGCGTTGGCCGGTGGCGCCGCTGCTGCTCGTGACGGGGCGCCAGTGCTTCTCACCCAGCCGACCAGCCTGCCTTCGACCACGTCGGCGGAGCTGGCGCGCCTCAGGCCCGGCCGGATCGTCGTCCTTGGCGGACCCTCGGTGATCAGCGAAGCCGTCAGGGTGCGCCTCGAGGGTCACACGAATGGCGGCGTCACCCGCCTGTTCGGACCTGACCGCTATGCAACGGCCGCTGCGATCTCGGTCGCGGGCACGCCCCGGGGCATCTCGGTCGCCTACGTCGCCACGGGAGCGAACTATCCCGACGCGCTCGCCGCCATACCGTTGGCCGGGAGGACTGCCAGCCCACTGCTCCTCACCCGGCCCGGCGACCTGCCATCCGCCACGGCGCGCGAGCTCGACCGCATCCGGCCGGGACGCATCGTGGTCCTCGGGGGCATCGGCGTGGTGTCGAACGCCGTGGTCGAGCGCCTCGGCGCCTTCACGGCCGGCAGCGTGACGCGGATCTCCGGCGCCGACCGCTACGCGACGGCGGCGGCCGTCGCAGGCCTGTTTCCGGGATCCCTGGGATCAACGTTCCTCGCCACCGGCACAGCCTTCCCTGATGCGCTCGCCGGGGGTCCGGCCGCGGCACGACGCAACGTCCCGTTGCTCCTCGTCAAGGCGACGACTCTGCCGGCTCCGACGGCGAGCCAGCTGCGGCGGATCAAGCCCGGGGCACTCATGGTGCTCGGAGGAGTTGGCGTCGTGAGTGACGAGGTCGCGGCGGCGGCGGCCAAGAGCGCCCGATAGCCAGCTCCATCGCCCGGCTGGCGGTGTCACGATCACCTCGACGCCGAGGTGTCGTTCGCGCACAATAGCCGCGCCGCAGGGCCCACCCATGACCCATGGGCCGCACGGCTGGCAGGAGGACCGATCCCATAGCCGCCACCGAGAACCCGTCACATACCGGTTCGGATGGCATCGCGCTCGACACGGCCCGCGAGCGCATCAGGGAGCTGGAAGAGCGGCTGCGAGCCACGGAGTCCTCCGAGCGCGTCCAGGCGGCCCTCTACCGCATCGCGGAGACGGCCAGTGCCGCGGCGGACATGCCCGCCTTCTACGCGGCGATCCACGAGATCGTGGGCGAGCTGATGTACGCCGATAACTTCTTCATCGCGCTGTACGACGACCGGCGTCAGCTCATCAACTTTCCGTTCTACCGCGACGAGGTCGATCTCGACGTGCCCGATCCCAACCTGTGGGAGCCGATCGGCTCGGGAGAAGGCGCCGGCCTGACGGCCTATCTCCTTCGACACGGAAAGCCCGAGCTCTGGACGCAGGACGAATACCGGCAGATCGTCTCGCGCGGAGACGCGGAGATGATCGGAGTGCTCGGCGTCGACTGGATGGGTGCGCCGTTGCGGGCCGATGAGCGGACGATCGGCGCCGTCGTCATCCAGAGCTACCGTGAGGACCGCGTCCACGGCCGTCGCGACCTCGAACTCCTGACGTTTGTGGCGCAGCACATCGCGACGGCGCTGACGCGCGCCCGCGCGATCGAGGAGACCCGGCAGCGCAATGCGGAGCTGGCGCTCATCAACGAGATCGGCACCGGGCTCGCGAAGCAGCTCGACTTCGACGTCATCATCAGCCTGGTCGGCGACCGGATCAGTGCGGTCTTCGAGTCGGATTCGGTCGCCATCGCCCTGTACGACGAGTCGACGCGCCAGATCACGATCCCGTACGCCTTCGACCGCGGCACGCCGATCCCGTTCGAGCCGTTCGAGCTCGGACCCGGACTGACATCGGAGGTCATCCGCTCGAAAGCGCCACTGCGCATCGCCTCAAGCGACGAGATGGCTCAGCACCAGCCCGTCGTCAAGGGGCGGTTCGAGGGGGACGAAGCGCAGAGCGATTCATGGCTCGGCGTCCCGATCCCGGCCGGCGATCGCGTCCTCGGCGTGGTGAGCATCGAACGCGAGGAGGCCCACGCGTTCAGCGATGGTGACGAACGCCTGCTCGCCACGCTTGCGTCCAGCATGGGCGTCGCGCTCGAGAACGCGCGCCTGTTCGAGGAGACGAAGCGGCTGCTGGTGGAGACCAACGAGCGGGCCGCCGAGCTGGCGATCATCAACAGCGTCCAGCAAGGGCTCGCCCAGAACC
Source organism: uncultured Chloroflexia bacterium (assembly GCA_963767985.1). Taxonomy (GTDB): domain Bacteria; phylum Chloroflexota; class Limnocylindria; order QHBO01; family QHBO01; genus JACDBZ01. The sequence goes on along the minus strand of CAVYGE010000006.1, from coordinate 804,610 downwards.
TCGAGATGCAGGCCATGTACGACCTCGTCGGTGACAAGATGCGCGAGATCTTCGACGCTCAGGTGCTCGACATCGGCGTCATCGACGACGGTGACGGGCGCATCCATTACCCCTACACCATCGAGCGCGGCGAGCGTTTCCCGGATCAGCCGAACGAGCTCGGCGACTCCGCCATCCTGACCCACCTCATCGAGACTCGTCAGCCACTGTCGATCCCGGACTTCACCGTCTGGGAGCGCGAGCATGCCGGTCACACAATCGTCCAGGGCGAGCACCCGCAGTCAGGCCTCTTTGCGCCTCTCATGGGCGGCGGCAAGGTTCGTGGCCGCATCTCGCTCCAGAACCTTGATCGGACGCACGCCTACACCGAGCGCGACCTCCGGCTTCTCACGACGTTGGCCTCGAGCCTGAGCGTGGCGCTCGAGAACGCACGGCTCTTCGACGAGACCAAGCGCCTCCTGACCGAGACCGACGAACGCGCCGCCGAGCTGGCGATCATCAACAGCGTGCAGGAGGGGCTCGCGCAGAACCTCGAGATGCAGGCCATGTACGACCTGGTCGGAGACAAGATCCGGGAGATCTTCGATGCCCAGGTCGTCGACATCGGCATCATCGATCGACCGGCGGGCGTCCTGCGCTATCCGTATTCGATCGAGCGCGGCGTCCGCTACCCCGATGAGCCCACCTCCCTGGACGGGTCCCGGTTCTTCAACCTCATGCTGGAGAGCGGGCCGCTCCTCCTGAACGACGTACCGGCGTGGGAGGCGGATCACGGCAGCGTCGAGGTCGTCCAGGGAGAGGCCTCCAAGTCGGTGCTCATGGCCCCGCTCGTCGCCAGTGGGGAGGTCCGCGGGCGGATCTCGCTCCAGAACCTGGACCGTACGAACGCCTTCTCGGAGAGTGATCTCCGGCTCCTCACGACCCTCGCCGCGAGCCTGAGCGTGGCCCTCGAGAACGCGCGGCTGTTCGACGAGACGAAGCGGCTCCTCGTCGAGACCGACGAGCGTGCCGCCGAGCTGGCGATCATCAACAGCGTGCAGGAGGGGCTCGCTCAGAACCTCGAGATGCAGGCCATGTACGACCTGGTCGGAGACAAGATCCGGGAGATCTTCGATGCCCAGGTCGTCGACATCGGCATCATCGACCGCGAGGCGGGTCTCGTGCGCTACCCGTACACGATCGAGCGTGGGGTGCGGTTCCCCGACGAGCCGACGCCCATCGAGAGCTCGCCTGTGACCACGGAGGTGATGCGCACCCGACAGCCGCTCCACGTGATCGACGTGCCCGCGTGGCAGGAGTCGCTCGGAATTTCACCCTCAGTCCAGGGCGAGGCGCCGAAGGCGATCCTCATCGCGCCGCTCGTCTCGGGCGGCGAGGTACGAGGCCGAATCTCGCTCCAGAACCTCGATCGTGCGGATGCCTTCGGAGATGGCGACATCCGGCTGCATCACGACGCTCGCCGCGAGCCTGAGCGTCGCGCTCGAGAACGCGCGGCTGTTCGACGAGACGAAGCGGCGCGCTGCCGAGCTCGCCATCGTGAACAGCATCCAGCGCGGTCTCTCCTCGGAGCTCGATATCCAGTCGATGTACGAGCTGGTCGGCGAGCGGGCCAGCGACGTCTTCGACGCGAACGTCGTCGATATTGCGATCTTCGACCCCGACGAGGACCGCATGCACTTCCCGTTCGTGCTGGAACGGGGCAAGCGCATTCGCGGATCACCCGAGTCCCGTCATCGGCTTTCGCCGGCATGTTCGCGCGACGCGCGAGCCGATCGTGGTCACGCACGACCTCGAGGCGCGTGCCGCCGAGCTGGGTCAGCCCGCTCAGCTGGTGGGCGAAGCCGCGCGGTCGGCGGTGTTCGTCCCCATCGGCCTGGGCGACGAAGTACTCGGCACCCTGTCGCTCCAGAACCTGGACCGCGAGTACGCCTTCGATGAGCGCGACGTCTCCCTGCTCGACGACCATCGCGGCGAGCCTCAGCGTCGCCCTGAGGACCGGGCGGCTTCTCGACGAGACGCGTCGCCGCGTCTCCGAGCTGGGAACGATCAACGACGTCGGCGAGGCGATCACCGCGCAGCTCGAGGTCGAGCCCCTGCTCGCGGTGGTGGGGGAGCGCGCACGTGAGGCATTCGACGCCGATATCGCCTACGTCGCCCTGGTCGACCAGGAAGGCGGCAAGATCGACTTCCCGTACTACGCCGAGGAGGGGGCGACGCAGGAACAGGAGCCTCTGGCGCTCGGCGAGGGCCTCACATCGCGGGTGATCGAGCGCCGCCAGCCATTGCTCCTGAATCGAGAGGCTGACTGGACGGCCCTGGGCCAGCGCGGGACGGGAACCCGCGCCAAGTCATGGCTCGGCGTGCCGGTCTTCACCGGCGACCGGGTCATCGGCGTCATCAGCGTGCAGAGCACGAAGCACGAGGGACGCTTCAACGAGTCCGATGCACGCCTGCTGGCAACCATTGCGGCAAACGTCGGGGTGGCCGTGCAGAACGCCCGGCTGTATGACGAGACGCGCCGGCGGGCGGAGGAGATGGCGGCACTGGCCGACGTCGGGCGAGAGATGTCGGCGACCCTCGAGTTGTCGGTCGTCCTCGAGCTCATCGCCAACCGGGCGCAGACGCTGCTCGACGCCGACACCAGCGCGCTCTACCTGCCACAGGGCGATGCGGACACCCTTGAGGGCGTCATCGCGGTCGGCACCGTGGCCGAGGAGGTCAAGGCCGATCCCGTGACGCGCGGGAAGGGGATCGTGGGGACGGTTGCGGTGACCGGCAAGGCGGAGGTCGTGAACAGCACCGCCGATGACGAGCGGACCGAGCACATCGCCGGGACCGGCGACGACAACGGCCGGCTCATGGCGGCCCCGCTCATCGTCCAGGGCGAGGTGGCCGGTGTGCTCGCCGTGTGGCGCGATACCGAGCACCGGCCGTTCACGACCGCCGACCTCAGCTTCCTGACGGGCCTCTCCCAGCAGGCAGCGATCGCGCTGCAGAACGCACGCCTGTTCAGCGATGCGACCGAGTCCAAGGCGGTGGCCGAGCAGGCGAACGAGGCGAAGAGCAGCTTCCTCGCGGCGATGAGCCACGAGATCCGAACCCCGCTGAACGCGATCATCGGCATGAGCGGCCTGCTGCTCGATACGCGCCTCGACGACGAGCAGCGCGACTTCGCCGAGACGATCCGGACCTCGGGCGACGCGCTCCTCACGATCATCAACGACGTCCTCGACTTCTCGAAGATCGAGGCCGGTCGCGTGGATCTCGAGAGCGAGCCCTTCGTCCTCCGCGACGCGATCGAAGCCTCGCTCGACATCCTGGCTCCGGCGGCCGCCTCGAGGGGCCTCGAGCTCGTCTATGCGGTCGACGACGACCTGCCGGCGAACCTCGTCGGCGATGCCGGCCGCCTGCGCCAGGTGATCCTCAACCTGCTGTCGAATGCGCTGAAGTTCACGGAACAGGGCGAGGTCGTGGTGACCGTGGGCGGCACCACCGAGCCCGGCGACGGACGGAAGCGAGCCGCGCGCTGCGAGCTTCGCGTCGACGTCCGGGACACCGGCATCGGCATCCCGCCCGACAAGATGGGCAAGCTCTTCCAGTCTTTCAGCCAGGTGGATGCTTCGATCGCACGCCGATATGGCGGCACGGGACTGGGGCTCGCCATCAGCCGTCGCCTGGCGGAGCTCATGGACGGGTCGCTCAACGCCGAGAGCAGCGGCGTGGCGGGGGAGGGGAGTACCTTCCGTCTCGTGGCTCGCATGCCCGTCGCGTCCGACGATGCGGTGGCAACGAGCCGTCCGGCGCGGCTCGACGCCGACCTGAGCGGGCGTCGCGTCCTGATCGTCGACGACAACGCCACGAACCGCCGGATCCTGGTCGCCCAGACAGCTCGGTGGGGGATGATCCCGCGCGAGACCGGACAGCCGAGCGAGGCCATCGCATGGCTCCGCGCCGGTGAGCACTTCGAGATCGCACTCTTCGACCTGCTCATGCCGGAGCGCGACGGGCTCGAGCTGGCCGACGAGGTGAAGCGGTTGACCGGCGAGGCCGCGCCGATGCCGGTCGTGATCCTGTCATCCATCGGCCTTCGCGACCGCGAAAGCGACGCCATCTCCGCCTGGCTGGCCAAGCCCGTGAAGCCATCAGCCCTGCACGACACGATCGCCACCATCCTGCTCGGGGCGTCGGTCGAGATCTCGCCGCCCATCCCGGTCGAGACCGACGGCTCACCGCTCGGTGAGCGTCATCCGCTTCGGATCCTCCTCGCCGAGGACAATCCCGTGAACCAGAAGCTCGCGAAGCGACTCCTGGGCCAGCTGGCATACGAGATCGACCTGGCCGAGGACGGCCTCCAGGCCGTAGCGGCGGTCGAGCGCGGGCCCTACGACGTGGTTCTGATGGACGTGCAGATGCCGGAGCTCGACGGTCTCGAGGCGACGCGTCGCATCCGCGCTGAGCTGGCCGATCGCGACGTCTGGATCATCGCCATGACCGCGAACGCCATGGCCGGCGACCGCGAAGCGTGCATCTCCGCGGGCATGAACGACTACATCAGCAAGCCGATCCGGCCGGCCGAGCTCGCTGCGGCACTGGCGCGAGCCCCAAGAACGCCCGCAGGGTGAAAGGAAGCAAGCCATGAGCGACCCAGAGACCCCGACGCTGGACGCCGGAACGCTCGACGAGCTTCGCGCGTCCGTCGACGGTGACCGAGGCTTCGTCGTCGAGCTGATCGAAGCCTACCTCGCCGATGGCGGCACGCACGTCGCCGCGATCGAGGCGGCGCGCGCCGCCGATGACGCAGAGGGGATGGTGCGGCCGTCGCACACCTTGAAGTCGAGCAGCGCCACCGTGGGTGCGGCCCGTCTGGCCGGCACGTCACGCGAGCTCGAGATGGCGGCGCGTTCCGGTTCACTGGCAGGAGCGGGGGAGGAAGCCGCAGCGCGAGTCCGCTCGGAGTGGGAGGCGACATCCGAGGCGCTGCGGGCGTGGATCGCCGACGGGGACAGCGCGTGACCGAGACCGGCATCGCGCTCGTCGTCGACGACAGCCGCGTCAACCGGCTGGTCCTGGCACGCCAGCTCACCGGACTCGGACTCGAGGTCCTGGAGGCCGAGAATGGCGCCCAGGGCATGGAGCTGCTGCGTTCGCACGGCGATGCCATCGACATCGTGCTGCTCGACGTCGTGATGCCGGAGCTCGACGGCTACGAGACGCTGGCAGCGATGAAGGCCGATGAGGCGATCCGCCACATCCCGGTGCTCATGGTCTCGGGCGTCGAGGAGCTGGACAGCGTCGTCCGCTGTATCGAGCTGGGCGCGACCGACTACCTGACCAAGCCGATCAACCCTCGCATCCTCCAGGCCCGGCTGAACGCGTCCCTGGCGGCCAAGCGGCTGCGCGATCTCGAGCTCGAGTACATCGAACAGCAGCGGATCATGACGAGCACGATCGAGCGACAGAAGGAGGAGCTCAGCCGATTCCTGTCTCCGCAGATCGCCCAGCTGATCTCATCCAGCGAGGGCGAGCAGATGCTGTCCGGACATCGCCGCCAGATCACCGTCTGCTTCTGCGACCTGCGCGGGTTCACGACGTTCGCCGAAGGCGCCGACCCCGAGGAGATGCTCGGCGTCCTCGGCGAGTATCACCGGATGATGGGCGAGGTCATCACCGAGTACGGCGGCACGCTCGAGCACTTCGCCGGCGACGGCGTGATGATCTTCTTCAACGACCCGATCCCACAGGACGATCACGTCGAGCGAGCCGTCCGCATGGCCGTGACCATGCGTGAGCGGTTCGGGCCGCTCTCCGCGGGCTGGCGCCGCCGCGGCTACGAGCTCGGCTTCGGGGTCGGGATCGCCGTCGGCTATGCCACGCTTGGCCGCATCGGCTTCGAGGGGCGCCATGACTACGGCGCCATCGGCAACGTCACGATCCTGGCGTCGCGCTTGAGCAGCCAGGCCGCCGCGGACCAGATCCTGGTCAGCCAGATGGTCGTCGGCATGCTCGAGGACCTGGTGGCGGTGGAATCGGTCGGTGAGCTCGCCATCAAGGGCCTGAGCCGCCCTGTGAGCGCCAGCAACGTCGTCGGCCTCACACCGTCTGCTGCCTCTACATAACATAACGTACATTTGCGGAAGTGGCTGACGACCACGAACTGAGTAGTCTCAGGCGGTCCTGGGCGACGCCACGTCATGGCCCGTACGGAACGAAGGTCCTATCTGAGCATGCCGCGACCCCGGAGTAGGCTCACGTCATGCGAACAACACTCTGGTCAGTTGCGATCACCGGCCTGGCCCTGGGCAGCCTTGGCATGGTCGGCGGCACCGCCGTCGGCGGCGAGCTCGGACCTCTGGCGGTCGGATACGGCCTGGTCGTGTCGCTGGCCGGTCTCTACATGGTGACCGGTCTGGCGATTCGAGAGCGTGTGTGGCGCCGGTTGTCGCGCCCGCACGTCGGTCGGCCAAGTGCCGATCGCCTCGCAGGTCGCCGGATCTTCTAGCCTTCGCGCGTCCGCTGGCGGAGCGCCTCGAAGGCGATGATGGCGGCCGAGGTCGCCGCGCCGAGCTCCGGCGCCGCAGCCCGCCCGTAGCCGATCCTCAGCCGCACATCGGCTTGTTCCACGAAGGATCGCGTCACGCCGCGGCGTTCGCCACCGATCAACACGAATAGTCCGCCCGACAGATCGATCTGCGTGACCTCGAGGGCATCGTCCGATGCGACCGCCGCCGCGATGCGCATCCCCGCACGACGACAGACCTCCGCGGCCGCCTCGGCTGAGTCCGCACGAGCCGTCGGCATCAGCTCGGTGGCGCCGGCCGACGCGCGCGTGACCGTTCCCAATGCCGTCTCCCAACTTCTGCGGACGACCAGCCCGCCGACGCCCGCGGCGTATAGCGCCCGAACCGCTTGGCCGTAGTTGAACGGATCCTCGATGCCATCCAGCATCACGATCAGCGATCCCTCCCCCACCTCGGCCAGCAGCGTGCCGACCCCGATCTCGGTCCGCGCGCCAACCAGCGCGATGACACCCCCATGGCTGCGGCCCGATGCCACATCGTCGATGATCTCGGATCCGACCTGCTCGATCAGAACGCCCCGTTCTCGCGCGAGTGCACGAAGTCGTCCCAGGCGCCGGTCCCCCGGGCGTGTAGCCCAGATGCGGCGCACCCGTCGGACGCCGGCCTCGAGGCACGCCTCGATCGACACGTGGCCCTCGAGGACCATCGGCCACAGGTTGACCGGAACGGATCCGCGGTCCTGGCCATAGGGGATGAGGTCGCCCTCGGAGAGGAACGGGGCGTCCTGAGCCGGTGATGGCAGGTCGATGGCTCGTCGCCGCTCGTCGAGCCGGGCCGCATCGGCCACCGGCAGCGGGTATTCCACCTCGCCGTCGTTGGCCAACATGGCAATCGTGCCGTACGGCTGGGGCTCGCCGGCGACGGCCGCAACGCGGTCGGCCAGCGTCGCGAGGTGACGCGGGTCGGCGTCACCGGTGACGACCGCATCGGCAAGTGTCGTCAGCCATTCCCGTCGCAGCTCATTGTCCCGGTCCGCATGCTGCGCCAGCATCCAGGCGGCATCGGCGCCATCGGCACCAACAGCGCGCAGGCCTGGCCAGGAGCCCGATTCCGCCATCAGCTCCGAGAAGCGTTGAACGTTGGCCTCGTTGACCGCCAGGAGTGCGGAACCTTCCGCTGGCGGCTCCTCCCAGTCTGCGAGCGCGCGAATGAGGGGAGTGGCGGCGCCAGCCAGGCGCCGATCGAGCTCCCGGTCCAGCTTCGGATCCGCGGCGCACCGAGCGTAGAACGCCTCAGCGGCTGCGAGCTCACGCGCAGTCATCGCCAGGAGCTCCTCGCGGAGCTCGGGAAGCATCGACAACGTGACGCTCAGCCCGACGCGTCGGGGCGACGCCGACCGTTGCGCCCGGCCGCGGTGAGCTCGGCCGCCATGCCCTGCGGAAGGTGGCCGCTGACGCGCACCCCGCGCTCTTCGTAGCGCTCTTCGACCTCGCCACTCGATCGAGCGCGGGCCACGAGCTCGCCTCGCTCGTACGGCACGACGGCGTCAACCGCGACCATCTGGCCACGCAGCGCATCGGCAATCCGCTCGCGCAGTTCGGGAAGACCTGCCCCGGTGATGGCGCTGGCAAAGGCAGCCTGGTCGGTCGCGGGCGCGGTGCTGGCGTCCATGGCCAGCCGGTCGATCTTGTTGAAGACCGTGATCCGCGGCTTGTCCCCTGCTCCAAGCTCGTCCAGCACGGACTGCACGGCGGCCTGCTGGCCGACAAAGTCCGGATCGGCCGCGTCGACGACCTCGAGCAGGAGGTCGGCGCGCCGGACCTCCTCGAGCGTCGCGCGGAACGCGTCGACCAGGTCGTGCGGGAGCTTGTTGATGAATCCGACCGTATCGGTCATCACGACGCGCTGCCCGTTCGGCAGCGAGACCTGGCGGCTGGTGGGGTCGAGCGTGGCGAACAGCATGTCGGCAACGTAGACATCCGCATCGGCCAGGGCGTTCAGCAGGGTGCTCTTGCCGGCATTCGTGTACCCGACCAGGGCCACGGTCGCAACCTCGTTGCGATCGCGATTGCGGGCGGCCGTGCTGCGGTGTCGCTCGACATCGGCAAGATCGGCCTTGACCTTCTTGATCTTCTCGCGGATGAGGCGACGGTCCGTCTCGAGCTGACTCTCGCCCGGACCCCGGGTCCCGATGCCGCCACCCGTGCGCGAAAGGTGCGTCCACATGCGCGTCAGGCGCGGGAGGTGGTACTCCAGCGCGGCGAGCTCGACCTGCAGGCGCCCCTCCTTCGTCGTGGCATGGCGGGCGAAGATGTCGATGATCAGCGCGGACCGGTCAAGGACCTTGCAGTCAAGCAGTTTCTCGAGGCTGCGCTGCTGGTTCGGCGCCAGCTCGTCGTCGACGATCAGCAGGTTGAAGTCGGTGGCCGCCTTTTCATCCACCAGCTCGGCAGCCCGGCCCTTCCCGAAGTACCACACCGGGTCCGGGCTCGGACGCCGTTGATGTGCCGAGCCGACGACGCTCGCCCCGGCCGTCTCGGCCAGGGCACCGAGCTCCGCGAGCGAGCGCTGCACCGGCCACCGATCGTCGTTCGGGTCGTCGAGGCCGATGAGGAAGGCGCGCTCGACCGCGGTGGTGAGGTCGATCATGCGTGCGCGTTCGGACATCTGTTCGACCAATGGTAGCGGAATGCATTCGTGGCGCCCCACGCTTCCTCTGGGGTACGAACGTCCGGGTGCGCACAAGCACCAATTCTGCGATAACCACGTGCCTGGGGGCATTTGGAGCCTGATCGGAGACCAGGTGAAGCACGCTCGTGCCGGCGCCACGCGAATCGGGGGGTTGCCGTCCGGGCTGGCCGGGCGTTTCGCCCTGGGCTTCGTCTGCGCCCTGGGCGCGTTCGTCGTGTCGCACCGCCTGGCACTCCTCGTCATCGGGCCGGACGAGCTGGCGGCGGTCATCGTCGCCGCGATCGGGTCGATGGCGGTCGCCGGCGTCGCCCTGCGGCTCATGGTGGCTCCCTTTGCGGACGTCCATGCCGACCTTCAGCTGCGGTACGAGGCCGCGGTTGCCGACGCACTCCGCGATCCACTCACCGGCCTCGGCAACCATCGCGCGTTCCACGAAGAGCTCGAGCGGCAGGTGGCGGCCTCGCTGCGCTACGAGACGCCATTGGCCCTGGCGCTCATCGACCTCGATGAGTTCAAGGCCATCAACGACGGACAGGGCCACGCAGCCGGAGACCGCGTCCTCAGGGCGCTGGGTGAGCTGATCCCGGCTGGGCTGCGCCTCGCCGACCGCCCGTATCGGGTCGGTGGTGACGAGTTCGCGGTTCTCCTGCCACACACCGATCCCGAAGGTGCGCGCATCGTCATGCGACGCATCCTCGCCCAGACGCTGCAGCCCTCGACCGGCCACTCGGACACCGGGCCGATCTCGTTCTCCTGCGGGATCTCGGGTCTGCCGGCATTCGCGGAGTCCGCCGCGCAGCTCTACTCCCAGGCCGACGCATCGCTGTATGCGGCGAAGCGCGGCGGCCGCACCGACATCGTCGTCTTCTCCCCGACGGCATCCGACTCCCCCGCCGATGCCACCTCAGCGGCAGCGGCCGTGGCACAGGTCATCGCGCATGGTCACCTCGGAGCGGTGTTCCAGCCCATCGTGTCGTTGGTCGACGGCCGAACGGTCGGTGTCGAGGGCCTGATCCGACCTCTCCCGCCTGCCCCATTCGACAACCCGGGTTCGCTGTTCGCCGCCGCCGAGGCCGGTGGCCGGCTCTCGGCGCTCGACCTCGCTTGCATCGAGACGATCGTGGCCAACGCCGGAGGGCTGCCGGCCGACCAGTTCCTGAGCGTCAACCTCTCGCCACCGACCGTCGAGGCGCCGGAGTTCAGCGCCTCCGCCATCCAGGCCATCCTGGCACGCCATGACTTCCCGTCGCGACCGGCTGGTGATCGAGATCACCGAGCAGCAGCAGTTCATCGACATCGAACGCGTGCGCGCTCGGCTCGATGCATGCCGTCGCCTCGGGATCCGGTTCGCCGCCGATGACATCGGCGCCGGCAACGCGGGACTCCGTCTGCTTGCCGATATCGGGTTCGACATCCTCAAGGTCGACCTGACGCTCGTCCAACGCAGCGCGTCCGACGGCCGCTACAGCGCCGTGCTGGGCTCGGTGGTCGATCTCGCGACGCGCACCGGCGCCATGGTCATCGCGGAGGGGATCGAGCACGCGACGCAGATGGAGCCACTGACTGCCCTTGGCATCCTGCATGGGCAGGGCTACCACCTGGGGCGGCCCGGACCGCTCGAGCGGAAGGCGTTGCCGGTCCATCGTGTTCCCGAGCTGACGTCGGCTGGCGTGGCCGCCTGGCGCGAGTCGATGGGTCTATCCACCATCAACTGAGCGCGGCGCGAAGGACGCGGTCGGCCTCGGCCACGAGGCTCGGGTCGTCCCCGGGGCGGTCGCCGGCCGCGATCCACACGATCCGCGGATCGCGCCGAAACCACGTGAGCTGGCGCTTCGCGTACTGGCGGGTGCGCGCCGCCGTGACCCGAACCGCTTCCTCGAGCGACCATTCCCCCGCCAGGACGCGAGCCGCCTCGGCATATCCGTGACCTGTCATCGGATGACTGTCCGCGGCGGTCCCCCCACTCATCAGGCGCCGCACTTCGTCCAGAAGCCCATGCGCGAACAGCCACGCGGCACGCTCGTCGATGCGCCGGGCAAGCGTGGCGCGCGGCCGGGTGAGGGCGATCATGGCCACGCGTCCCGCGTACGGCATGTTGTGGACGGGCACTCCCCCACCTCCGGCGTCGACGCGCTCGAGGGCACGGAGCACTCGGCGCGGATTGCTGAGGTCGGTCCGTGCTGCCACCTCGGGATTGACGGCCGCAAGCCGCGCCGCCATCGCGCCAAGCCCGTCGGCCGCGAGCTCATCGGTCAATCGACGGCGGACCTCGGGTGACCACGGCTGACCGGCATAGTCGTGGCCGTCGAGCAGTGACGTGATGTAGAGACCTGTGCCGCCGACGACCATCGGGATCCGACCCCGCTCGGCGACCTCCGGAATGACTGCCCGGGCCAGCTCGACCCACCGGGCCACGCTGAATGCATCGCCGGGTTCGACGACGTCGATGAGGTGATGCCGGACCCGCGCGCGCGCGTCGTGATCCGGCTTCGCCGTGCCGACGTCCATGCCGCGGTACACCTGTCGCGAATCGGCGACGAGGACCTCGACCGGCCACTTTGTGGCAAGCGCCAGAGCCAGGTCCGTCTTGCCCGAGGCGGTGGGCCCGACGACCGCGACGAGGGGCCCCGGACCCTTCATTGCCTCGCGAGTATATACGTATATACTCGCCGGGACTCCACCGTACACCTCGATCAGGCGCTGCACCTGCTCGATGGTGCTTGCCGACCCCGTCGCCGGATCAACCGTGATGACCACCGCGTTGAACGCAACCGGCCCATCGGCCACGGCGAATCGGGTCGGAAGATGGCGCGTGAAGCGCGGCAGGACCGTCTCGAGGCTGAAGCCGATGACCGAGTCGCGCGGTCCGGTCATGCCGATGTCGCTGATGTACGCCGTCCCGCCGGGCAGGACTCGGGCGTCCGCCGTCGGAACATGGGTGTGCGTTCCCACCACGCCGCTGACGCGGCCGTCCAGGTACCAGCCCATGGCGTTCTTCTCCGACGTGATCTCACAGTGGAAGTCGAGAATGCGGATCTTCGGCAACGGCTCTGCGGCCTCGTCCAGCAGCGCGTCGAGCTTGGTGAAGGGCGAGTCCAGCTGGTTCATGAAGACGCGGCCCATGGCGTTGATCACCGCGACCTCGGTTCCGTCCTCCGCGTGATGAACCAGCCAGCCGCGGCCGGGCGCCTCGTCGGGATAGTTGATCGGGCGCAGGACCGGGCGGCCGGTGTCGAGGTAGTCGTAGATCTCGCGCTTGTCCCAGATGTGATTCCCGCTGGTGATGACATCGACGCCCCCGCCCAGCAGCTCCTCGGCCAGGCTCGGCGTCAGGCCGGCGCCGGCCGCCGTGTTCTCCCCATTGGCGATGACGAGATCGAGCTCCAGCTCGCGACGAAGGTCCGGCAGCACGTGCATGACCGCCAGGCGGCCGGGTTTGCCGATGATGTCGCCGATGACGCAGATGCGGGTGCCGCTGCTCACCGGGCGAAGTCGACGGCGCGGGTCTCGCGGATGACGGTCACCTTGATCTGGCCCGGGTACTGGAGCTGCTCCTCGATCTTCTTCACCACGTCGCGAGCGAGGCGGCTCGAGGCCAGATCATCGATCGCATCCGGCCGGACGAGGATGCGGATCTCGCGCCCGGCCTGGATCGCGAAGCAGCGCTCGACGCCGCCGGGAAGCTCAGCGCGATCTGCTGAAGGTCGTCGAGGCGCTTCACGTAGTTGTCGAGGTTCTCCCCGCGCGCCCCGGGCCGCGACGCGCTGATCGCGTCGGCGATCTGGACCACGGTTGCCTCGGTCGTCTCCTGCTCCACCTCCTGGTGGTGGGCCGCGATCGCGTTGCACACCGTCGGTGTGACCCCGTAGCGGCTGGCGATCTCGGCGCCGATGGCGGCGTGCGGACCCTCCACTTCGTGATCGACGGCCTTGCCGATGTCGTGCAGCAGGCCGCCCTTCTTGGACTCGGCGACGTTGGCCCCGATCTCGGCGGCCAGGAGGCCCGCCGAGACGGGAGGTCTCGACGCAGTGATTCAGCACGTTCTGGCCGTAGCTGGTGCGGTACTTGAGGCGGCCGATGAGCTTGATCAGCTCCGGATGCAGAGCCCGGAACCGCCGGCATCGTAGGCGGCCTGCTCGCCGGACTGGCGCATCACGACCTCGATCTCGGATCGGCACTTGGCGACCGTCTCCTCGATGCGGCCGGGATGGATGCGGCCGTCCGAGATCAGCTTGAGGAGCGTGAGTCGCGCGACCTCGCGACGCACGGGGTCGAACCCGGACAGCACGACCGCTTCCGGCGTGTCGTCGATGATCAGGTCGACGCCGGTGGCCTGCTCGAGCGCGCGGATGTTGCGCCCCTCGCGGCCGATGATTCGGCCCTTCATCTCCTCATTCGGCAGCGGCACGACGGTGATCGTGGCCTCCGAGGTATGATCCGCCGCGATCCGCTGCATGACCGTGGTCAGCACCCTGCGGGCCCGGTCCTCGCCCTCCTCGGTGGCATGTCGTTCGATTTCGCGAACGCGGTGCTGCGCTTCCGCCTGGGCCTCGTCGACGATCTGGCCGATGAGGCCCTCGCGGGCCTCGGCGGCACTCAGGCCGGAGATGTGCTGGAGCTCGTTCAGCTGGCGCTCCTGGAGCTCGGCCACGCGACGCAGCTCCTCCTCCAGCTCCTCCTGCCGCTGGCCGAGAGCCTCCTCGCGGCGCTCGAGAGCCTCGATCTTGCGATCGAGCGCCTCCTCCCGGTCCAGGAGTCGGCGCTCGGAACGCTGAATGGTGACTCGCTGCTCGCGCGCCTCTTCTTCGGCCGCGCGCCGCAGCTGCAGGGCCTCGTCCTTGCCCTCGAGGACGATCTCCTTCTGCTTGGCGCGCGCATCGGCGACGAGGCGCTCGGCGTAGTGATCGGCGTGCTTCACGGAGCGTGAGCTGAGCACGCGCCGGACGAAGAGGCCTATGACGATGCCGGCGATGCCGGCGATCGTCGCCGCGAGAACGGCGACGAGAGGGTCGATCATGATTCGGCTCCCCCGTTCGTTGGAGCCCGGTATGGGCGGTATCGCGCTCGCCATGCGGCGGGCGTCTCGGCAGAGACAGATGAGTCTCTGGCGTCGGGGCGTCCCGATCGTGGGAGTGTAGCGCAACTTCGGCCGCGGTCGGGAGCCGAGCCTCAGCCGGCGAAGATCCGGCCGATGAGCCGGACGTGGTCGAGGTCGCGCGGCAGGAAGTCCTGCAGCATGATCCGCTCCGTCCCTTCGCGACCCAAGCGCCGCCACGCGTTCGGCGGCTTCGTCGGGCGTACCCATGATCCAGCGGGCGCGCCGCTCGGCGAGCCAGGATGACGAGTCCTCGGGCCGATTCCCGAGCGCGGCCATGAGATCGTTGACCCGTGTCATGAGGTCGTCCTCGGTCTCCGCCACGAGCACCCCGGTCATGGCCGAGTACACCAGCTCGTCGGGATCACGCCCGACCGTCTGGCAGGCGTCTCGCACGCGGCGGTACGCCGCCGAAGCGCCTTCGGGCGACGCGGACAACAGGTTGAACTCGTCCGCGTAGCGTGCGGCGAGATCGGCCATGCGCGGCAGCCCGCGGCCGCCGAGGATGATGTGCGGGTGGCGTCGCCCGTCACGTGCAATCGGGCCGTGTCGGATGGCGTCGCGGACCTGCCAATGCTTGCCCTCGTACGACCAGCCATCGGGTTCGGTCCACAGGCCGTGCAGAATCTCCAGCTGCTCGGCCAGCATGTCGTAGCGCTCGCCGATGGGCGGGAACGGTATGCCGAGCTGCGCGTGCTCCTCCTCGTTCCAGCCGGCGCCGAGGCCCGCCTCGATGCGGCCCCCGCTCATCTCGTCGGCGGTCTGGATGACCTTCGCCAGCGTGCCGGGGATCCGGAAGGTCACCGGTGACACGAGAATCCCCAGCCGGATCGTGGTGGTCTCCCGCGCGAGTCCACCGATCGTCGTCCACGCGTCCGTCGTCGGAAGGCCGGCATCACCCGGAAAGCTGGCGTAGTGATCGGATCGGAAGAACGCCTCGATCCCCGCCTCCTCGGCGGTTCGCACGATGGCCAACAGCTCGTCGTAGGTCAGCCCCTGCTGGGGCTCGGTCATGAGGGCGTAACGCATGGCCACAGCCTAGACCCCGGGGCGTAGCGGTGCCGGCGACGGCGGCTAGAGCCGGGTCGGGCGTCCGTAGCCGACGCGTTCGGCGCGTCGCAGCCATCGAGGTGACAGATCGGGCTCGCGGTCCGGCGGGGCGATCAGGTCCTGCTCCTCCCAGTCGTCCGGCTGCGGTCTGGGGTCGCGAGAATCCCTCCGTCGGCAGGGTTCGGTATTCATCGAGCCAGTCGGCA
Source organism: uncultured Chloroflexia bacterium (assembly GCA_963767985.1). Lineage (GTDB taxonomy): Bacteria > Chloroflexota > Limnocylindria > QHBO01 > QHBO01 > JACDBZ01. The sequence continues at coordinate 789,050 of CAVYGE010000006.1, read as the reverse complement.
AGTCTCACGCCCACAGGCTAGGCACCCAGAGACACGGGCGCATCCGTGGAAACACGGATGCGATCACGGATTCGATGACCCGTGACCGGCGTTTCGCGTGCGCCGCGACGACCCTCGAGCCGCGCGGTAGTGGTCGAGGAACTCATCGAGGTCCGCCCGGGCAATGGTCTCGCCAATCACGTCGAGCGGGAGGTCGTCGCACTTGCTTGAATCGCAGGCACGACTTGCCCATGTCGAGCTTCTTTCCCGACGTGGCGTACCGATCGTGGAACCATCGTTCGGTCGCAGGGTCCCCGTAGACGCTGTTGAGGTAGAGGCTGAGATGATGCTTCTGACTGGCGAGGGCCGCGAGCCCGAGCGGTTGACCGTTGTAGGTGTCGGGGAATCGCTCGAGCGGCACGTACCATCCGATCATTCCGAACTGCATGCCCTCCTCGTACCCCTCGGGAAGGTTCTCCACGGATCACGCGTCGAACCTCCTCGACCGCCGCGGCGCGGTCCGCGGGCAGAGACGAGATGTACTCCTCCGGTGTGCGTGCGTTGCTGGCCATGCTCGCGCCTCTCCTGAACTCGGGTGCTCCCACCCAGCCTAGTCCGTCGGTCCAGTCGCTTCCTCGGTCATGTCCTCGGCTGATGTGGGCGCCGATCACCATCCGCGTCGTGCTCGCGTCGAATCCGCGACGCATCAGGTACATGCCGATGCGTTGCCGTGCCCGCGGATCCTCGGGCATGGGGCGGCCCCGCAGGTGTCGCTGCAGCGCATCGCTCGCGCGCTCGAGCTCCGAGCCGGGGAGTTCTTCGTCCTCCGGCGCCCGCTCGGGTGCATCGATCTCGTCGCGGACCGCGTCGATCACGTCACGCGGGACCCCTTGACGCCGCAGCTCGGCCTCGAGCAGGCGACGGCCGCGCGGAGCGTGACGGTCCCGCTGTTCAGCCCACCAGCGCGCGAAGGCCGCGTCATCGGCGTAGCCCAGCTCGGCGAGCCGCTCGACGGTGGATCGGATCACCTTCTCACCCACCGACGCGCGGGCAAGGCGTCGCTCGATCTCCCACCGGGACCTGGGACGGGCAGCCAGGAACCGGGTGGCGATCTCCATCGCCGCGGTGGCCGAGGGAGGCTCAGAGGCCTCTCTGCTCCGTCTTGTGGGTCGGGCTGCCACGCGCCCTACTCGGCCTCGGCGATCCCGTCGACTCCGACCTCGATGCTCGCAACCTTGCCGCGAATCTCGTCGTCGATCTTCTCGGCGATCTCCGGGTTCGTCTTGAGGAACTCGCGCGAGTTCTCGCGGCCCTGCCCGAGCCGGACATCGCCGTAGTTGAACCAGGCTCCCGTCTTCGACAGGACCCCCGCGGCGATGCCGACATCGAGGAGCCCGCCCTCGACGCTGATCCCCTCGTTGTACATGATGTCGAACTCCGCCACCCGGAAGGGGCTGGCGACCTTGTTCTTCACCACCTTCACGCGGGTTCGCGATCCGATGGCATCCGTGCCTGACTTCAGGGTCTCGATACGGCGGATGTCCATCCGAACGCTCGCGTAGAACTTCAGCGCGCGGCCACCGGGCGTCGTCTCGGGATTGCCGAACATCACCCCGATCTTCTCCCGCAGCTGGTTCGTGAAGACGAGCGCGGTATTGCTGCGGTTGATGGCGCCCGTCAGCTTGCGCAGCGCCTGGCTCATGAGACGGGCCTGGAGGCCGACATGCGCGTCGCCCATGTCGCCCTCGATCTCGGCTCTCGGAACCAGCGCGGCCACCGAGTCGACGATCACGACGTCGACGCCGTTCGAGCGAATCAGCGTCTCGGCGATCTCGAGCGCCTGCTCACCGGTATCGGGCTGGCTCACCAGGAGCTCGTCGACGTCCACGCCGACGTTGCGGGCATACCCCGGATCGAGCGCGTGCTCCGCGTCGATGAAGGCGACGATGCCGCCCATGCGCTGGGCATTGCCGGCCACGTGGTAGCACAGCGTCGTCTTGCCGCTCGATTCGGGGCCGTAGATCTCGGTGATGCGGCCGCGCGGCACGCCACCGACGCCGAGCGCGAGGTCGAGCGCCACCGAGCCGGTCGAGATGGCCTCGACGTTCTGCGCGCCGCGATCGCCGAGCCGCATGATCGACCCGCGACCGAACTGCTTCTCGATCTGGAGGATGGCCGCGTCAACCGCGCGGCCGCGCTCCCCATTCTTCTCTACCGGGACCTGGGCTGTTGCCACCGGTGCATCCATGTCGTTCCGCTCCTGAAAAGTCGTTTGTTGGTCCCGGCGGCGCTGGGTTCACTCCTCGTCGCGGGGCGCGCGCTCCTTGCGCTTGGGCTTGATCACCTCGACCGAAGCCGGCGGCTCGTACGAGGAGGTCGGTGGAAGCTTCGGCGCCTTCTCCTTGGCCTTGCGCTTCGGCTCCTTGCGTGGTCGATCCCGACCCTTTGCCATCGCTCGAACCTCCTGCTTCGGACCGAGCGATCCACACGATCGTGCTCTCTCGGCCCTTACCGACCTGTTATCCGGCGCTTATCGAGCGCGCGGCTCCCCCGCATCGTCTCGAACGAATTCTACGCTTCGCATCGCGACAGCTCGTGCGACGCGATGACATTCTACACCCGCGTCATACGTCGTCATACGGGCGCCTTCCGGGCTCTCGACGAAACGCGGCGCTGATCCGGTCACGCAGCTGCGCATAGCTGCCGTCCTCGAGCCCGATGCGCAGGCGCCGCAGCAGGTGGAGCGTCCACGTCACGTTGTGGACGGTGGCCAATCGGTACGCCAGCAGCTCGGACGCGCGGAACAGATGCGCGAGGTACGCCCGCGAGTGATGCCGACACGTCTCGCAGGCGCACTCGTCGTCGATCGGCGCTGCATCATCCTGGAAGCCGGCGTTGCGCAGATTCATTCGACCGGCGTCGGTCCAGACCTGCCCGGTGCGGGCCACGCGTGTCGGCAGAACGCAGTCGAACAGGTCGATCCCCCGCTCGACCGCCGTGAAGAAGTCCGGCGGCGAGCCGACGCCCATCAGGTAGCGCGGGCGTGGGTCGGCACCGAGCGCATCGGCCACCACGTCGAGGGCTCCCGCCATCTCCGTCTTGGACTCCCCCACCGACAGACCGCCAACGGCAATCCCGTCGAATGCGAGGCCGGCCACCGCCTCCACGGACTCGCGACGCAGCGCGGGATCGATCCCGCCCTGGATGATCCCGAACACCGCCTGGTCGCCACTGCCCCGCGCGGCCAGCGAGCGCGCAGCCCAGCGGTGCGTGCGCCGCATGGCGTCGGCGACGTCCGCGTGAGGGAGGCCCGGATCGACGAGCTGATCGAAGGCCATGGCCACGTCGGAGCCCAGCAGAGCCTGGATCTCCATCGAGCGCTCGGGCGTCAGGCGATGCGTGGATCCGTCGAGATGCGACACGAAGGTGACCCCGTCATCGTCCACCTGCCGGCGATCGGCCAGGCTGAAGACCTGGAACCCTCCGGAGTCAGTCAGGATCGGCCCGTTCCATGCCATGAACCGATGCAGGCCACCGAGGCGCGCAATACGCTCCGCGGTGGGACGGAGGTTGAGGTGATAGGTATTTCCGAGGATCATCTGCGCGCCGGCCTCACGCAGATCCCCGGGAGTGAGCGACTTCACGGTGGCCTGCGTACCGACCGGCATGAACTCGGGCGTCTCGATCTCGCCGTGCGGCGTGACGATCCGGCCGCGGCGGGCACGCCCGATGCTGGTCGGGACGAATGAATGAGCGAAGGTAGCGGACGTTGACACCGCCGGAGAGGATAGGCTACGTGCACATCGGAGAGGTGACCCTGGCGTGCGATTGACCGAGTGGCCGCGAATGCCGTTCCTGAACGACGAAGTGAAGGAATGGATCGCGATCGAGCTCCAGACCCTTGGGGTCGAGGACCTGGCGGTCTACGCCCTCGAGGCCGGCACCGAGGGCGACGAACGACGGGTCATGGTGGCGACCGAGGTCGGCCTCCTCGACCACCGTTACGCCCCGTTCGGCTCGTCTGCCCGGTATCGGCTGGCCATGCTCATGTACCCGTGGCAGGTGCTGCGCGGCGTCGAGCTTCGCGCAGATACCTTCCGCCTCTGGGCACGTGAGCATCGGACGCGATGGTCGTTCCGTCTCCACCACCCACATTTCGAGGCGGCCACCGAATCCCCGGACCTCGGCCAGGCGCTGTGCGACCTGGCCCGCGTATGCGCCGTGATGGCCGAGCCGTTCGGGGTGCCGGCCGGTCGCGTCTCCAGCGAGGTTCCCGGCGTGATCCCCGGCGGCCCGCGGCCGCTGCCGCCGTCTCCCGGCGAGGAGACCGACGCCGATGACGAGCCGGAACCGGCGGGGCTGCAGGATCCGCCGACGGATGCAAGCCACAACGGTTCACCGCCCGAGGCGCCCCCATCCGCAGAGGTCACGGAGACTGCCCGACCCTCCGACGACGACGGCGAGGAGATCGTCGAGCTGGATGCCGAGTCGCGCGAGGCTGTCCCGACCCGCTCGGACGACCAGGGCTAGACGACCAGCGTCGCATCCCCGAAGCTGAAGAACCGGTAGCCCTCCGCCAGCGCCGCGCGGTACGACCCGAGCAGCACATCCCGCGCTTCGTGGGGGCCTGCATCGCCCATTCCATCCTGCACGAAGGCGGTGACCAGGAGCAGCAGCGAGCTGCGCGGCAGGTGGAAGTTCGTGATCAGCGCATCCACCGCGCCGAAGGAGTGGGGCGGACTGATGAACAGGTCGGTCCACCCGGAGCGTGATTGCGACCGCGCCGACGTCTCGAGGACACGGACGGCGGTCGTACCCACGGCCACGACACGGCCCCCGGCGGCGCGCGTGTCGCGAATCGCGGCGGCCGTCTCGCTCGGGACCTCGTACCACTCGCGATGGATCTCGTGCTCGTCGACGAACTCCCCCTCCAGCGGCCGGAAGGTGTCGAGCCCGACGTGCAGGGTCACGGACGCCCGCTGCACGCCGCCGTCCGCGAGCTCGTCGAGCAGCCGATCGGTGAAGTGCAGTCCGGCGGTCGGCGCCGCCGCGGACCCCGGCGGCCGCGCGTAGACCGTCTGGTAGCGCTCGTCATCGGGCGGGCGGTCGCGGATGTAGGGCGGCAGGGGCAGCTCGCCGTCGCGGTCCATCACGTCGTGCGGATCGCCATCGAAGCCGATGCGTCGCGTGCCGTCGCCGGTGCGGTCGCCGATCCTGATCGCGGGCCCCACTGCGCAGGGTGATCGCCTCGCCCGCGCGGATCCGTCGCGACGGGCGCACGAGCGCCTCCCACTCGTCCGTGTCATGCGCGGGCCGCAGAACCAGGATCTCCGCGGCACCTCCGCTCGCTCGAGTTCCCGCGCAACCGCGCCGGAATGACCCGCGAGTCATTCACGACGAGGAGATCGCCGGCCCTGAGCCACTGACCGATCTCGGCGAATCGGGCGTGTGTGATCGCTCCGCTTGACGCGCCCGAGGACGAGAAGACGCGATGCGTCGCGCGGCTCGGCCGGCTGCTGGGCGATGGCGTCGGCGGGCAGCTCGTAGGCGAAGTCGTCGACCCGCAGGCGTGGTGAGCTCACGCCGAAAGCGTAGCGCCCGGCCGCATGATGCGACCGGGCGCGCCGAACATTGCGGATCGGACTAGATGTCGACGCCGGGCAGCAGGCCCTGTGCGAAGTAGACCACGAAGGCGATCGCCACCAGCCACAGCAGCCAGTGGACCTGGCCCGCCTTGCCGGCGGCCGCCTTGATGACGACGTAGCTGACGAAGGCAGCGCCGATGCCGACGGTAATGCTGTAGGTCAGCGGCATGAGGATGAGGCCGAGCAGGGCCGGCATGCCCTCCTCGACATCGGTGAAGTCGATGCCGGTGATGAGACCCGCCATGAGGAATCCCACCACGATGAGCACCGGGGCCGTCGCATTCGCCGGGACGATCCCAGCGAGTGGAGCGATCAGGATGGCGACGAGGAAGAGCACGCCGGTGGTGACCGCCGTCAGCCCCGTCCGTCCACCCTCAGCCACACCGGCGGCGCTCTCGATGTAGCTCGTGTTCGAGCTGACGCCGCCGGCGCCACCCACGGCCGCGCCGAGCGAGTCCACGAACAGAAGCCGCCCGATGCCAGGTATCCGGCCGTCGCGGTCGGCCAGCCCGGCCTGCTCGGCGATGCCGGTCGCCGTCCCCATCGTGTCGAAGAAGTCGGTCAGCATGAACGCGAAGATCGTGAGGATCGCCGCCAGGATGCCGAGCTGCGTGAACACCCCGCCGAGATCCTGGAAGCCGATGCCGAGCGTGCTGAAGCTCGGCGTCACGGTGAAGGTCTCGGGGAAGCTTGCCACCCCGGTGACGAGCGCGATGACCGTCGTCGCGATGATGCTGAGGATCAGCGCACCGGGCACCTTTCGCACCACCAGCACGATCGTGATCAGGAGGCCGGCAAGCGTCACGCCGGCTCCGGCCGTCGTTGGGAACACCCACCCGACGATGGTGCCCTCACCGGGGGCGATCAGGCCGCCGGTGACAAAGCCGATGAAGAGGATGAACAGGCCGATGCCGACCCCGATCGCCCGCTTCAGGCTGACCGGCACCGCGTTCATGATCGCCTCGCGCAGGCCAACGAGGACGAGAACGAGAACGACGATGCCCTCGATCAGGATCACGCCCATGGCTGCGGCCGGTGTGAGCCCAGCGCCGAGGACCAGGCCGAACGCGACGGCCGCGTTGAGGCCCAGGCCGGCCGCCAGGGCGATCGGGAAGTTGGCGACAAGCCCCATCAGGATGCTGAGCACGCCGGCGATGAGCGCCGTCCCGGCTGCGACGGCTGCCGGGTCGAGGCCCGCCTCGCCCAGGATGCTCGGGTTCACGAAGATGATGTAGGCCATGACCATGAACGTGGTCAGGCCGGCACGGATCTCCGTGCCTATCGTGGTCCCCCGCTCGCTGAGCTTGAAGAATGAGTCGAGACCGCCGCCACTCGGTGTGGGCCTCTCGCTCGCAGGTACCTCGGTTGCCGTCACTCGGTTTCACCCTCCGCTCGTGGACACCCGGGTCCCCGACACCATGTTGGGCACCGGCGCCGACGGCAGCCTACTCCGCGGCGGACCAGCCCCGCGTCACTTTCTGCACAGGAGTGGGCGCCGCAGCGTCCCGGCTGTCAGGCGTCGAAGAGGCCGGGCTGCGGCGCGGCGCCCGCTGGTGCAGTCAGCCCGAGGTGCTCCCATCCCGACGGCGTCAGCTGCCGGCCGCGCGGAGTACGCGCGAGGAGGCCGATCTGCATGAGGTACGGCTCGACGACGTCCTCGATCGTCTCGATCGGCTCGGACACCGTCGCCGCCATGGTCGCCAGGCCCACCGGGCCGCCGGCGTGATGCTCGGCCATGGCGCGCATGAGCTGACGGTCCATGGCGTCCAGCCCACGATCGTCGATCTCGAGCAGGCCGAGCGCGTCCGCGGCGAGCGCCTCGGTCACGCTGCCATCTCCCCCACCCCGCACCTGGGCGTAGTCACGCACGCGCTTGAGGAGCCGATTCGCGATCCGGGGTGTCCCTCGCGATCGTCGCGCCACGAGACTCGCGGCCTCGTCGCTCATGTCGACGCCCAAGATCTCGGCGGATCGGCGCAGGATGCGCTCGAGCTCGGTCTTGGTGTAGTAATCGAGCCGGTAGGTCACGCCGAATCGATCACGCAGCGGCCCGGTGATGCTTCCGACGCGCGTGGTGGCGCCGATCACCGTCAGGTGCTCGATCTGAAGCCGAACTGAGCGGGCGCCAGGACCCTTGCCGAGGACGACATCGAGTGCAAAATCCTCCATGGCCGGATAGAGGATCTCCTCGACGGCATGACTGAGCCGATGGATCTCGTCGATGAACAGCACATCGCCCTTGCCCAGGCTGGTGAGGACCGCTGCCAGGTCCCCCGCCCGTTCGATGGCCGGGCCGGAGGTCGTCCGGATCTGGGCGCCCATCTCGGCCGCGACGATGTTCGCGAGCGTCGTCTTGCCGAGACCTGGTGGGCCATAGAGGAGGACGTGGTCCACCGGCTCAGACCGATGCTGCGCCGCGTCGATCAGGATTGCCAGGTTTTCCTTGACCCGATCCTGGCCGGCGAATTCGTCCAGGCGGCGAGGCCTCACAGTGGACTCGAGCGCCAGCTCCTCGTCGGCGATCTCCGTGCCCGTGATCCGCTCGATCGTCATCGGCGCGCGCTCGAATCGAACATGTGACCGATTCTAGCGGCCGTGTCGCTGGCTGCAGCGCGCGCGGTCACGAGCGAATCGCCGCAGCCGTCCAGCCCCGCACGAGGTCGTGGTGTGCTCGCCACGCGTGCCAGACGGCCTCGGCCCACGACCGGACCAGCTGCCCATGCTCGTCTCCGTCGCGGGCCCCCAGGACGTCGAGCACGGTGACGTCGTACCCGCCCGGCGGGTCGAGCCATGGCCACTGCCGCGATCCGTCGGTGAGCCGCCGCGTGATCGGGAGGAGGGCGTCGGGGCTCATGCGGTGTTCGAGCCAGCCGCACAGGCCGATGAGGTGGACCGCCACCGACTGGCGCTGCCTGGGACCGTCGACGCCTGGGTGCTGCGCCGCGTAGGCGTCCACCGTGTGACGATGGACGACGCCGTACCCCACGTCGCCGAACTCGCGGGCCAGGACGACCCCGTACGCCGCCCAACAGGTCGGCGATGCGCCGATATACGGCGTGCGTCTCGAGATCCGGATGCGCCCGACGAACGTCGCCGCATCCCGGGCAGACCTCGATCGAGCGAGCCAGATCCTCCGGGGTGTCGATGTCGACGGGCTCGTCGTCGTGGAGGAACGGCGTCACGAGCTCGGATCGCTCGACAAGGACGTCGCGCAGCCCGGCATCGCCGGCGGTTCCGTCCACCAGGCCGAAGGCACGTCGCTCGATGAGCAGCGGCGGCCCGATCGCGTCGCCGACCATGGACGCGACGACCGGCCTGCCCTCGCGATCGGTCCGAAGCAGCGCGCGAATTGTGGCCGAGGCCACCGTGGGCTGATCGCCCAGGAGGATGACCGCCGCTTCGGCATCGGGGGGCACGGCCCCGATCCCGGCTCGCAGCGACGCGCTCAGGCCGTCCTCTGGCCGATCGTTCACGACGCGGGTGACACCCGGGGGCAGCGTTTCCGCGCGTGAAGTGACCGTCAGGACGGGATCGAGCCCGGCGCGCGTGGCGGCCGCGCAGACGACCTCGAGCATCGTCCGATCGCCGATAGATGCGCGCTGCTTCGGAGACCCGAAGCGACGGGCGGCGCCCGCGGCGAGGATGACGGCAGCCGTGCTCATGGTCCAATTCTGCACGTCACCGCCGCCGGGGACTCTGCGATCATCGCGGCATGCCTGAACCGTACGCGCTGCTGATCGAGGGCGGAACCGTGGTGGACGGCAGCGGCGAGCGCGGGTTTGCTGCGGCGGTTGGCGTTCGCGACGGACGGATCGAGGTCGTCTACGGCGAGACCGCCGAGATCCCGGCCGAACGCCGCATCGACGCGAGCGGAAGCGTCGTCGCCCCAGGCTTCATCGACCTCCACAGCCACTCCGGCCTGATGATCTTCGCCGACCCGCTCCACGAGCCGAAGCTGCGGCAGGGTGTGACGACCGAGGTCATCGGCGTCGACGGGCTCTCGTACGCGCCGATCCCCGACCTCGCCGACCTCGAGGCGCTGGCCCACATCAATGCCGGGCTCGACGGCCGCCCTGACATCGCCTACGACTGGTCGAGCGTCGAGTCCTATCTCGAGCGGCTCGACCGCCTCCGCCCGTCGCTGAACCTGGCATTCATGGTCGGCAACAGCGCGCTGCGCATCGGCGCCATGGGATGGGACGAGGTGGCCGCGTCGGATGCCGACCTCGCGAACATGCGCGCCATGCTGCGCGAGGCGATGGAGCAGGGTGCCATCGGCATCTCGTCAGGGCTCGACTACCCGCCGGGTGCATACGCCTCGACCGCGGAGCTCGCGGGACTCACGTCCGAGGCGGCGAAGGGTGGCGGCTTCTACCACACCCACGTTCGCTATGACCTGGGCGACCGGTACCTCGACCCGTTCCGCGAGGCGATCGAGATCGGTCGGCAGGGGGAGGGGCCAACCCACATCACGCACTTCTACCACCGACAGACCTTTCCCGACGGGCCGGGACCGATGCTGGCGCTCGTCGACGACGCACGCAGCGAGGGCCTTGACGTCACCTTCGACACGTACCCGTACGAGTGGGCATCGACCCGCCTGCTGATCATGATTCCGCCGTGGGTGCAGGCGGGCGGACCCGCCCGTACGAAGGAGCGCCTGGCCGATGCCGGCGTGCGCGATCGCATCCGGCGGGAGATGGCGGAGCGCGGTGTCCTGTTCGCTGGGCGACGAGCGTGGGACGACGTCCGCATCGGCGCGTTCACGCTGCCGGAGCTGCTGCCCTGGGAGGGAAGCACGCTTGGTGACGTCATCGCTGATCGCGGTGACGACCCGGTGGACGTCCTGTGCGACCTGCTGCTCGCCGAGGACCTGAGGGTGAACCAGGTCACCCCGGGCCCGTGGACCGAGACCCTGCGCGACTTCATCCGGCATCCGGTCGGCATGATCGGCACCGACTCGACGTTCGTCGGCGCGAAGCCGTCGCCGCGGACCTACGGATCGTTTCCGCGCGTGCTTGGCCAATTCGTCCGGGAGGAGGCGCTCCTATCCCTTGAGGAGGCCGTGCGCTCGATGACATCGGCGCCCGCCGCCCGCATCGGCCTGCAGGGGCGCGGGTCGATCCGCGACGGCTTCGTGGCCGACCTCGTGGTGCTCGACCCGGACCGCGTCCGCTCGAACGCGACCTACGACGAGCCGCGACGCTACCCCGACGGCATCGACTGGGTCGTCGTCGGTGGCGAGATCGTGGTGGAGGACGGTGCCCACACAGGTGCGCGCCCCGGCAGGGTCGTCCGTCGCGGCTGAGCCGTCAGAAGGGCTTGACCACCATGAGCGCCAGGATCACGAACAGCATGAGGGTCATGAACTGGCCCCCGCGCTCCGCGCGGGCTCCCAGGGCGAGGAACTCCGGCGGCGGGCCGACGGCGGCTCCTTCTGGACCCGCAGGAGGCGGCTGGCTGGTCACCGCGACCATCTTGCGGACGGTCGGCAGCTGCACCAGGTTCGCGAAGGCGAATGTAATGAGGAACAGGACGATCGAGAGGCCGACCCAGAGCTGCTCGAGCGGGTTGTAGCCGCGCGTGATGATGAGCCCGACGCCCATCAGGAACATGAAGGCGCCCACGGGCTCGACCACCTTCTCGGTGATCCCCTCGGTCGCGCGAAGGACGAAGTTGCCGTGCTGCGGCTCCTTCGCTGCCCGTGCGGCGAGGAACGGAAAGGCGATCGTCGGCCCGAACGCCACGATGGCGCCGCCGATGTGGAGATACAGAAACAGCGTTCCGAGCCAGTCCACCCTATCCCTCCGCTTGTTCGCAGTCCGAGAAAGTGACGGCATAGAGTAGTCCGTCCGTCAACAGCGCCGTCCCGACGCGCTAGCATGGCTCGATGGAGCGCCCGAGCCTCACCATTCGCACTTCGACGCCGGGAACGACCACCGAAACCACACCACTCGTGATCCCGACCGGTGTGAGCGTCCCGGGTCGCGCACGGCCCGCCGGCCCGCTCCGACGCGAGGGCCCGGACAAGCTCACGGGTGCCGCGAAGTACGCCGACGACCTCGTCTTTCCTGGCGCCTGGTACGGCATCACGATCCGATCGACCGAACCGCATGCCCGTTTCGTGGGCATCGAGCTCGACGACGCGTTCGACTGGAAACGCGTCGTGGTCGTGACGGCGGACGACATTCCCGGCGAGAACATCGTGAGCCTGATCAGCGACGACCAGCCGGTCCTCGTGCCGGTCGGTGGCGAGATCCAGCACCAGGCGGAGCCCTGCGCGCTCGTCGCCGCACCGGATCTGGCAACCGTGCGCGCGGCGCGGCACCACATCAGGCTGCGGACCGAGCGTCTGCCCGCGGTCTTCGATCCGCTCGAAGTCGGACCGCGAGTTCGCGCACTACACGGTCGAGCGAGGCGACGCGGCCACCGCCATGGCGAACGCCGACCTCGTGATCGAGGGCACGTATCGGGTCGGCCACCAGGAGCAGCTGTACATCGAGAACCAGGCGATGATCGCCGTCCCGCGAGAGGACGGCGGGATCACCGTCCACGGCTCGCTCCAGTGCCCGTACTACATCCACAAGGCGATGAAGCGCGCGCTCGACATGGGCGACAAGCTCGCGGTCGTGGTGCAGGCGGAGACCGGCGGCGGGTTCGGGGGCAAGGAGGAGTACCCGTCGGTGCTGGCGCTCCACGCCTCACTCCTGGCGCTCAAGTGCGGTAAGCCGGTTCGCATGATCTACGACCGCCACGAAGACATCAGCGCGACGACGAAGCGGCATCCCGCTGTCATCCGCTACCGGTCCGGCGTCTCCGAGGCGGGCGATCTCGTGGCGCAGGAGATCGAGGTCATCATGGACGGCGGCGCGTACTGCACGCTCACGCCGGTCGTGCTGTCACGCGGGGTGCTTCACGCAGGTGGGCCCGTACCGCTGCGACAATGTCCGCATCACCGGCCGCGCCATGGCCACCAATACGCCCCCGAACGGTGCATTCCGCGGCTTCGGCGCGCCGCAGACCGAGTTCGCCGCCGAGATGCAGGTGAACCGCATCGCGCATGCGCTCGATGCGTCTCCCCTCGACCTCCGACGCCGATGGGTGTATCGCGAGGGCGACGTCACGCCGACCGGGCAGGTGCTGCGCGAGAGCGTCGCCGGGATCGAGGTCCTCGAGGCAGCCGCCGATGCATCGGCCTTCGACCGGTCGCATGCGCAGACGCGAGCCATGCGCGAGAGCCGTACCGAGGGCGCCAGGCTGGCATCCGGCATCGGGCTGGCGCTCGCGTGGCACGGTGCCGGGTTCACCGGGTCCGGCGAGGCGCGCATGGGATCGGTGGCTTCGGTCGAGCTCACCGACGAGGGGACGATCCGGATCCTCACCGCCTCGACCGAGATGGGCCAGGGCACGAAGACGATCTTTCCGCAGCTGGTCGCCAGCGCCCTGGGCGTCGACGATGACGAAGTCGAGATAGCTCCCCAGGACACCTCGATCGTGCCCGACTCCGGACCGACCGTCGCCTCGCGCACGGCGATGGTGGTCGGTGGTCTGATCATCAAGGCCGCGGAGCGCCTGCGGACGCAGGTCGAGCAGGCAACCGGTCGGCCCTTTGCCGAGTCGTATCGAGAGGCCGGTCCGCTGCGCTGCGACGAGAAGTTCACGCCCTATCCCGGCGAGCCGTTCGACGACAAGGCGTACACCGGGGACGCGTACCCCGCGTTCGGCTGGGCGTCATGCGTCGTCCGGGTCGACGTCGACCTCGACACCGGCGAAGTGGCGGTTCGTGACTGCGTCGCCGCCGACGACATCGGGCGTGTCATCCACCCGGTTCTGGCCGAGGGGCAGGTCGAGGGCGGAACACTCCAGGCGATCGGCTATGCCACGGTCGAGGAGATGAAGCTCGTCGACGGGCGCTACCTCAATGACCGGTTGGCGACCTACATCATTCCCACGGCCATGGATGCGCCTCGCATCGAATCCATCCTCATCGAGAAGCCGTTCTCCGGCGCGCCCCACGGCGCGAAGGGCGTGGGCGAGCTGCCGATGGACGTCGGAGCACCCGCGGTCGTGGCCGCGATCCACGATGCCACCGGCGTCTGGATCCACGACTTGCCCGCGACTCCGGAGCGCATCCTCGCGGCACTCACGGGCGGTTCCGAGCTGCCGGCGCCGGGCGTCTCGGTTGAGGTGGCCCGACCCGACGACCCCGAGATCGAGGATCTGCCGCCGGGCGGCGACGAGATGCCGTTCCGAGCCCCGACCGACCCGGATACGCCGCGATGACCGCCGCCCGTGGTCATGCCCGTGGTGGGTGTATCGGCCTTGATAAGGCCGATACATGCGCGGCGCGCATGGTCCGGACCTCAATCAGTCGAAATCCAGCCGTCGCATGCGCCCCACGCATGAAGCGGCCAGGTTGGCGCCCATGCACGCGCACCACGCATGCGCAGCCCGGGGGACCCCAAGGATGAGCTTCCGCTTCACCGTCAACGACGAACCGGTCGATGTACGCGCCACCGGCAGCCGGCGCCTGCTCGACGTCCTGCGCGAGGACCTCGGCCTCACCGGCACGAAGGAGGGGTGCGGCGAGGGCGAGTGCGGAGCATGCAGCGTGCTGCTGGACGGGGCCGTGGTCGACGCCTGTCTCGTCCCGGTGAGCCAGGCCGCCGGAACCGCGATCCGCACCGTCGAAAGCCTGGCGCAGGACGATCGCCTGGACGTGCTCCAGAGCGCGTTCCTCGAGACCGGCGGCGCACAGTGCGGCATCTGCACGCCCGGCATGCTCATGGCCGGCCACGCGTTTCTGGCTTCGGGAGCCGATCCCAGCGAGGAGAACATCCGCGAGGCGATCGCCGGAAACCTCTGCCGGTGCACGGGCTACACGAAGATCATCGAGGCGATCGCCCTGGCCGCGGAACGAGGGACGACGGCATGAGCCCGCAGCCCGAAAGCCTGCCCCAGGCCATCGACGATCACGACATCACCCTCGCCCTGACGCCTGGCCAGCTCCTGCTCGCGGTCGTCGGCATCTGGCTCCTGCTGCGCTTCGTGCGCGGCCTCCGGAACTAGGTCCGAGGCACCCATGCCGAACGCCGTCGAGCCACGTTCCGAGTCCCCCACCCGCCTCGAGGCGGCCTATTCCCTGCTCGCCGACGCCGGACGGCGCGCCCTGGCGGCCGATCGCGGGCGGGACCGACCTCATGGTCCAGATCGCGGGCGAGATCGGCGAGCCGCCGGAGCGGGTGCTCGACATCTGGGCCCTCGACGAGCTCCGCGGGATCGCCATCGAGGCCGATGCGCTCGTCCTCGGCGCGCTGACCACCTACACCGAGATGCGGCGCTCGCCGCTCGTCACGGAGCACCTGCCAGAGCTGGCCGAGGCCGCTGCCACCATCGGCGCGGCCCAGATCCAGAACCGCGGGACGATCGGCGGGAACGTCATCAACGCCTCGCCCGCCGGTGACACGCTGCCGCTGCTGCTGGCGCTCGGGTCAGAGCTGGTGCTCGGCTCGGCTGGCGGCGAGCGGACCGTGGCCGCCGACGCGTTCTGGCCGGCGTACCGGCGTACCCCCCGCCGCGACGACGAGCTCCTGCTCCGGGTCCGGATCCCCCTCGTCCACGACAGGCAACTGCGCTTCCGGAAGGTCGGGACCCGCCGAGCGCAGGCGATCAGCAAGGTCGTCATGGCGCTCGCCTGGCGATCGACGGCGGCCGATGGCCCGTGGACGGAGGTGCGGCTCGCCGTTGGATCGGTGGCCGCCACACCTGTGAGCGCTCCTCGGCCGAGGACGTCATGGAAGGCAAGCGGGCGACGCCGGAGACCGCCGACGCCGCCGCCACCGCGCTGATGGGTGAGATCGAGCCGATCGACGATGTCCGCTCGACGGCCGAATACCGTCGCACGGTGGCCGGCCGCGTCCTGCATCGGCTCATCCGCGACGTGGGCGGTTGGTGAGTCCGGTCCAGCGCCCACGCCGAGACCAGGTCCACGTCTTCCCAACGCGAGGCGAGCTGCGCGCCTGGTTCGAGGCACATCACGAGACGGAGACCGAGACCTTCATCGGCTACTACCGCAAGGGAGTCGGCCGGAGTTCGACGAACTGGGTCGAAGCGGTCGAGGAGGCTCTGTGCTTCGGCTGGATCGATGGGATCACGTTCCGGATCGACGACGAGGTCACGGCGAACCGCTTCACGCCGCGCCGCAAGGGCTCGAACTGGAGCGCGGTGAACATCGGCAAGGTGGCGGAGCTCCGCGCCGCGGGACGCATGCACCCGGCCGGCATCCGCGCCTTCGAGGAGCGCGATCGGCGCAAGGACCAGATCTACTCGTACGAGCGCCCGCCCCAGTCGCTGCCGGACGATTGGATCACGCGTTTCCGGGCCGATGACGAGGCATGGGCGTACTGGGACCGCCAGTCCAACTCGTACCGGAACACGGCGACGCACTGGGTGATGTCGGCCGTGAAGCGGGAGACGCGAGAGCGCCGGTTCGCCACGCTTGTCGAGGAGAGCCGTGCCGGCAGTCGCCCGCGCCCGTTCCGGACCACCCCTCGCTGACGCACTCGACGAAGGTGGCCCCGACTCGTGTCGGGGCCACCTTCCCTGAACTCTGGAGACGGCGAGCCGTCAGTCGCCGGTCACATCGTCGATCCACGCCTGGACGCCGCTCGTGTCGACGCGATACGAGAAGTCGACTCCCCGGCACCACGGATTCAGCCCGAATGACGTCACCGCGACGATCTGGTTCGTGTCCGCCGGCCAGAAGATCGGCCCGCCCGAGTCGCCGGAGCAGGTCGCCCCGTTCCCGGCGCCGTTGCCGTTGGTCTGGAGATTGAACCCGGCGGTGTTCGCGCTCTTGAGGTTCGTGAGCTTGCTGAAGCCCATGAGACGCTCGCGGAACGATTCGACGGCGACCGGGCTCGAATAGCTCAGCCCATAGCCGCTGGCGAGGAAGGTCGTGTCCTTCTGGCCGCGTGCGGTGCCCAGCAGCGCGTCGAGCGTGCCCACCGGGGCGAGGTACCCGTACTCGGAGAGCTGGATCGGCTCGTCGAGGATGACGATCCCCGCATCCCGGGTATCCGGGAACCCTGCGAAGTTGGCAAAGCCGTAGTTGTACATCTCGCTGGCGGTGGTGCACGGCCCGGCGCCGAGGCAGGCGTCGGGATATCCGGTGACCGGGTCCTGGACCCCATCGAAGCGCGAGCCGGCGTCCTGCTGGAACCAGATCCGAGCCGAGGTCATGACACCGCCGGCCCCGTCGTCGGTACAGTGCCCCGCCGTCAGGAACACGGTGGGGCTGAGCAGCGAGCCCGAGCACCGATGGCTGAATTCGCCCTCGGCATCGTAGAACGCAGCGAGGCCGACGAAGGGATGCTCGAAGTCCTCCATGTAGTTCTTCGTGATGGCACTCGCCGGGGCGAATGCCGCGAGCGCGAGCAACGTGGCGCCCACAAGGGCCACCAATCTCTTCCGCATGGTTCCTCCAGGGATGTGGTGTCGCCGCGCAAGGGAGGGCGGGGCTGCAACGCCCATGCCGGCGACTCAATCGGTCGGCGGCTCTGCACTCCGCGTACCATCGACAGCGTACCAACGGATGTCCGCACCACGGCCCCCCATCAGCTGCCTGCGATCGGATTGCGGTGACGGAGCGCACCATGCGCGGTACCCGGCAGTGCGGAAACGATCGATCAGGGTGCGGCGTGCAGCCGCCCGACGACCTCCCGCATCCGGTGGATCGCGCCGGCTCGCTCGGAGAACGGGAGCGCCATTGCCAGGTCCACACGGACCTCGTCGAAGCCGAGACGGCCGAAGCCCAGGAGCGCGTCGGCGACCTCGGTCGTCGATCCACGGAGCACGCCTTCGGCGATCGGGTCGGGCGCCGGCGCACCCGGAGGCACGACGGAATAGACGTCGAGCGAGCGAGACAGGGTGGCCGGATCACGGCCGGCGGCCCGGCAGACCTCGTCCAGCGCCTTCACGATCGGCTCGAGCTCGCCCACGTCCGTCCCGGCGGCCGTCCACCAGTTCCAGCCATCGGCCAGCTCGACGGTGAGGCGCAGCATCTTCGGGCCCTTGCCCGCCACGATGATCGGCGGCCCCGACGGACGCGGACCGCGAACCACGAGCTCCGCCCCGTCGGCCGCGTGATAGTCACCTGCGAACGAGACGCGGCCGCCCCGCAGCAGGTCCCGAATGATCGGCAGCGCCTCGGCGAAGCGCGAGTACTTGTGATCGGCCGGAATGCCGTAGGGCTCGTAGTCGTACGGCGTGTTGCCGAGACCGATCCCGAAGACGTATCGCCCGCCGGAGATCTCGTCCAGGGTGTCCGCGAGCTTCGCCGTCATCGTCGCCGGCCGATACGGCGCGTTCAGGACGCCATGGCCGAGCTCGATGCGCTCGGTCGCCGCCGCCAGCGCCGCGACCATCGAGACGGCCTCCCAGTAGCCGATCTCTCGCGTCTCGTCGCGGTAGAGCAGGGCGTCCTCGAGCACGAGCAGGTCGAAGCCCGCCGCCTCCGCCGCGCGCGCCTGGGCCAGGACGTCACGCCAGCCCGGATGGTCGTCGGCGGTGCCGTGGATTCCGATGACGAGACCGATGCGCATGCTTCCCTCGATGTGTCGAGATTCCCTCGACCGTACCGTGGCGGGTCAACCGCCGGCGACCGGCGCGGTACCCTTGATCAATGACCGATGCAGTCCCCGGCGTCGACGTCGTCGCGCCCGCCGACCACGCCAGCGAGGTCCTCACGCCCGATGCCCTGGCCTTCGTGGCCGACCTCCATCGGCGCTTCAATCCACGACGGCTCGAGCTGCTCGCCGCCCGCGCCGAGCGCCAGGCGCGCTTCGCCGCCGGGGAGCTGCCGGACTTCCTCCCCGAGACCGCATCGGTGCGCGAGGACGACTCCTGGCGGGTCGCATCGGCTCCGGCGGATCTTGATGATCGGCGCGTTGAGATCACCGGGCCGGTCGAGCCGAAGATGATGATCAACGCCCTCAACTCCGGCGCCCGGGTCTTCATGGGCGACTTCGAGGACGCGCTCTCCCCCACCTGGCAGAACGTGGTGACCGGGCAGTGGGCGGTGCGCGAGGCCGTTCGTCACCGTCTGACCTTCGCAACGGGCGAGAAGCAGTACGCCCTGAACGACGAAATCGCCACGCTCGTCATCCGGCCGCGCGGCTGGCACCTGCCCGAGGCGCACGTCCTGGTCGACGGTGAGCCGATCTCGGCGTCGCTCTTCGACTTCGGGCTCGTGCTGTACCACAACGCCCGTGAGCAGCTCGAGCGCGGCAGCGGTCCCTACTTCTACCTGCCGAAGCTCGAGTCGCATCTCGAGGCGCGGCTCTGGAACGACGTCTTCGTCCACGCCCAGGACGAGCTCGACGTCCCGCGCGGGTCGATCCGGGCGACGGTGCTCGTTGAGCACATCCTGCTCGCCTTCGAGATGGACGAGGTGCTCTACGAGCTGCGCGAGCACGCGGCAGGCCTCAACGCGGGCCGCTGGGACTACATCTTCAGCCTGATCAAGACCTTCCGGTCGCGCGACGACATGGTGCTCCCCGATCGGGCCGCGGTGACCATGACGGTGCCGTTCATGCGCGCCTACAGCGAGCTCCTCGTGAAGACGTGCCATCGGCGAGGCGCGCACGCCATGGGCGGCATGGCCGCCTTCATCCCCTCGCGCCGCGACCTCGAGGTCAACGACCGGGCATTCAGCGCGGTCAGGGCCGACAAGGAGCGCGAGTCGGGCGATGGGTTCGACGGCACCTGGGTCGCGCATCCCGATCTCGTCCCTCTGGCGCTCGAGGTCTTCGACGGAGTGCTCGGGGAGCGGCCGAACCAGAAGGACCGACAGCGACCCGACGTCACCGCCGATGCCGCCGCCCTCTTGGACCTGACGGTCCCCGGCACTCGCGTCACCGAGGCCGGCGTCCGGGCGAACGTGTCGGTGGGCCTTGCCTACCTCGCCTCCTGGCTCGGGGGAAACGGTGCTGCCGCCATCAACAACCTCATGGAGGATGCGGCCACGGCCGAGATCAGCCGCTCGCAGCTCTGGCAGTGGCGCGTCCGTGGCACTCAGCTGGAGGACGGACGCCCACTCACCGCGGAACGCTATGCCACCATCCGCGACGAGGAGCTCGCGGCGCTGCGCGAACCAATGCCGGATGCTGCATGGGATGCCGCGGCGGAGCTCCTCGATGAGCTGGTGCTGTCCGATGACTACGAGACGTTCCTCACGCTCCTCGCCTACGGCCGGCTGGGCTGAGCGGCCACCTCGCCGGCCCCGTCCATCGTCCGATCCGAGCTTGGACATCCATCGGACCATCTGCCATCCTGCACCGGCCCCGTACCGCTCGAACCACGCATGATCACTCCCCGCCGCCATCGCCCCCGTTCCTGGCAGCTCGCCGTCCTCGTCGTGGCCGTGGGCGGGCTGGTGGGGTTCGGCGCCGTGCGCACCAACGTGCTCGGCGCCGCGGATCGGCTGGATCGGATGAGCGCGCGAGTCGAGGCGTTCCTTGACCCGGCCCCCGATCGCTCCACGCTGCCGACGGTCGTCATCACGCCCCGCCCCGTGCCCGTCTCATCTGCGGCGCCCGTCGAGGTGTCGCCAGCCCTCGGCAGCGACGATCTGCCGACGGTGCCACGGCATGCGCTCCCCTCCCCGATCGTCCGCGCGGCGGTGGACGTGGCCCTCGTCGATGATCACGCCACGGTGTTCGCGTCACAGCTGACGGACAAGGACTGTGCGGTCGCCGGAACCCAGATGGTGCTCGCGATCCTCGGCCTTGGCGACCCCTCGGCCGAGTTCCAGGCCGAGATCCACGATCGGATCGGCGAGTGGGAGGCGTGGGATGACAGCCACAACGGTGGCTGGGGGCCGGCCGCGATCGCGCTGGCCCTCGCCGACTACGGCGCGCCCGGATACGAGGTCCGCGCCTACGACGCCAGGGCCGATGCCCTGCGCGACGCGGCGGTTGCCATCAGCCAGACGGAAATGCCGGTCGTGTTGCTTCCATGGTGGGGCGCGCACACCTGGGTCATGACCGGGTATCGCGCGGATGCCGACCCGGTCCACTTCGCCGACGCCCAGCTGAGCGGGATCTACGTCCTCGATCCGTGGTACCCCCGGATCTCGTCGATCTGGGGTCCATCGGACGGTCCCGGCAACTTCGAGGACATGGCCGAGATGGAGCGCAACTTCATCGGCTGGTCTCGGCCCGAGGGCGCGTATCCCGACCGCGACGGGAAGTTCGTGGTCCTCATCCCGACGATCCCCCTGGACTCCTGACCCAGGCACGCATCCTGACCGCCAGCGCCGCGGCGAGCAGCACGACCTTCACCGCCTGGCCGATCGCGAACCCGATCGGAATCGCCACCAGCCCGATGTCGTCGACGAGAAGGCGCGTGGCGGCCACCGTCACCCCGAGACCGACCAGGGAGGCCATCACCTGGAGCAGCGTGTGGCGGGTTGCGTAGATCGCACGGCTGAGGAGGTGCGTCAGGCTCTCGAATGGCACGCTGACGGCGAAGGCCACCAGCACGACCGACGTCATCTCCACGTCCTCGGCATCGAAGGCACCGCCCGCCAGCAGGATCTCGATGGCCGGGCGCCCGACCACGGCCAGCGCGACCGCCGCCGCCGTGGTGATGACGGCCACGACGATGGCGTTGCTCCGGACCAGGCGCACGAAGCCAGCCCGATCCCCCGTTGCGTGGGCCACCGACAGGGTCGGAAACACGGCAAGGGCGAACGCCACGCCGATGAGGCTGACCGGGACGCTCTGGAAGTTCCGCGCAAAGCTCACGGCCGACACGCTCCCGGCCGCGAGGGTGCTGGCAACGGCGGTGAAGAAGAGGAACGTCATCGGCTCCACCGGATGACTCGCCATCTTCGGCAGCATGAGTCGCACGAACTCGCGAACGCTCGGCGTCCGCAGTGAGCCACCGAATCCGATCCGGAACGCGCTGCCTCGTAGCCCGATGAACCGGCTCGCGAGGTGGACCAGGGCGCCGATGACGGCGCCGATGGCCGGCCCGTAGATGCCGAGACCGGGAAATGCCAGGGTGCCGGCGATGATGCCGGCGTTGTAGAGGAGCGGCGCCAGGCCGTACCAGAAAAGCCTCTGCTCCGCGAGCAGCACCTGGCCGAGCGTCAGCGAGGCCGCGAACAGCACGGGAGTCACCAGCATGACGCGGAACAGGGAGACGTAGAGGTCCCGCTGCTCTCCCACGAAGCCCGGAGCGATGAGCGCGACCGTCGCTTCGGCGAAGACGAGCATCAGCAGCGCTGCGACGCCCATGATCGTCACGGCCGCGCCCAGGATTGCGCGCGCGAATCGGTCGCCCGCATCGGGATCGCTGCTGCTCCGCAGCCGGAGGAAAATCGGAATGAAGGGGGCGGCCAGGCCCGCCTCCACCAGCACGTCGAGGAGGAGCTCGGGAAGCACGAATGCTGCGTTGTAGGCGTCGAGATCGGTCCCGGCGCCGAAGGTTCGCGCGAAGATCCGGTCGCGAACGAGGCCCATGAGGTAGCTGCCGAAGATCAGGGCCGAGAGCAGCGGGGCCCCTCGCGGCACCGCTCCGAGCACGAATCGGCCGGTCCGCGATGTCACGCTCCTCACGCTGCGCCGATCGCCATCTGCCCGAGTGTACGAACTGGCGCACCGGTCCCGACGTGGACTTCGGGCAACAGAAGCATGAAGAATCGGTGACGCGCCACGGATTCCGTGCTACGCTTTCGGGAGCAACGCCCATAGCGGGCACCAAATCGCGGCACCACGAACGCTCCTCTCACGGTCTTAACGGCGAGATGGCTCGCTGAGGCCGCGCAGTAAGGAGTGTTTCTCTTTTGTTGACCTACGAAGACAAGACGCTGACGTGCGTCGACTGCGGCATGGAGTTCTCGTTCACCGCGAGCGACCAGCAGTTCTACGCTGACCGTCAGTTCAGCGAGCCGCGCCGCTGTCCGGCCTGCCGCGCCGCCAAGAAGGCTGCCCGCGGCGAGAGCACCGGCAGCTACGGCGGTGGCGGCGGCGGATACGGTGGCGGTGGCGGTGGCTACAGCGATCGACCGCGCGAGATGTTCAGCGCCACCTGCGACAGCTGTGGCAAGGAAGCCCGCGTTCCGTTCCGCCCGACCGGCACGAAGCCCGTGTACTGCAGCGACTGCTTCCGCCGCTAGGCAGGCATCGCTCCAAAACTCGGGAACGACCCGGTGGCCTTCGCCGCCGGGTCGTTCTTCATGTTCATCGACGACTCACGCGTCGGGCACGCCCCACGGCTCGGCCCACGGATACCGCTTGCTCGCGACCTCGAGCGCTTCCAGCATCCGGCCACGCGCCTCGGCCAGAACGCGCGTCGCCGACGCAACCTCGGCCTCGTCGGCGTCCTTCTGCTCTGCCTCCGCCCGAATGGCGGATGCAACACGGCGATAGGCCTGGATCCCGTCGTTCGCAGACCGCGTGATCTGACCGGTCGCCTGCCGCAGATGCTTGAGCTGCTCCTCGGGGCGGGCATCGCCGTGCAGTTGACGGTCGAGAATCGTGCTCAGCTCCTCGATCCGCTTGGTGGCGCGGTCGATGGCGCGGAGATCCGCCGTGCTGCGGCGAGTGAGGCGGCTGCGTGATCGGATCAAGGATCAAGGGTACATCAGCGGATGAATCTCCCGGTGCCGGCGGCCCTGCCGAGCGTGGCGTCAGCCCTGGTGCGCCGCGATTCGCCGCTCGACGAACCTTCCGACCAGGGGCCCGACGTCCGCACCCCGGCTCAGCACGCGGACGGGCGCGCCGACACCGCGAGACCCTCGTACGGCGTGAAATCGCTCGTGTGGTGGAGGTCGTCCTGGCGGATCACGCGCCTGGCGTCGGGATCCCACACGACGAGGTCCGCGTCCATTCCGACCTCGACGCGCCCCTTCGCGGGCAACCCGAAGAGCGACGCCGGCGACGCCGACAGGACCTGGACCATGCGCTCGAGGCTCAGACGGCCGCGAGCCACTCCCTCGGAGTACACGATGCTGGTGAGCGTCTCGATCCCCGGACCGCCATTGCTGATCTCCGGGAAGGGCGGGGCCGGCAGCCGCTTCTCCGTGTCGAGCCGATCGGGGACGTGATCACTGCCGACCACGTCGAGGACGCCATCGCGCAGCCCGGCCCACAACGCGTCGACATCGGCCGCGGAGCGCAAGGGCGGGGAGATCACGCGTCGCATGACATCGGCGTCGCTCTCGTCGGCATAGACCGCGTCGGTGATGGAGAGGTAGTGCGGGCACGTCTCCGCGTACACCGGCTGGCCCGCAGCCTTGGCCTCGGCCACCGCCTCGAGCGCCTCTTCGCACGAGAGGTGGACGATGTACAGCGGCGCCTCGGCGCGGCGCGCCATGTCGATCGCCCGCTTCGTCGCCAGCGCCTCCGCCTGCGGTGGACGGCACGCGGCGTGGAACCTCGCTCCGACACGACCGGACGCCACCGCGGCCGAGACCAGGGGATCGATGATCGATGGCTCCTCGCAGTGGAGCTGCAGCATCCCACCGTGGCGTGCCGCGATGCCCATCGCACGCTCGATGGCATCATCGGGCAGCGCGAAGTCGTAGACCATGAAGGCCTTGAAGGTCGGGACGCCGCGCGAGATCAGCTCCGGGAGTTCGTCGAGGGCACGCGCCTGCGTCCCGCTGATGACCGAGCACAGGCCGAAGTCGATCGGGGCCTGACCCATGGTCCGGGCGCGAAACTCCTCGAGACCGGCAATCGGCGAGCTCGATCCCTCGGCCGTGATGCCGGTGCCGGGGTTGTTGAAGGTCAGGACCGTCGTCGTGCCGCCAGCCGCGGCGGCCGCGAGGTCCTGGCCGAAGCGATCGCGGATGCTCCTCGTCCGACAGACGAACGTGGGTGTGCACGTCGATCGCGCCGGGCAGGATCAGATGGCCGCTCGCGTCGATCACCTCGCGGCCGCCGCGTGGGAGGTCAGGGCCGACCGCGGCAATTCTTCCGTCGCGGATGGCCACATCGGCCACCTCCGACCCGCTCGGTGTCACGACGGTTCCGCCGACGATCAGGCGCTCCACGATCGGTCAGGCCTCGCTGATCTCGATCTCCTGGGCCCCCTCCCACAGCACGCGACGTCCCATCTCGGCCAGGTGCTCGTGTCCGCTGGTGAGCGTCGCGAAATGGTTGCCGGCCAGCTGACCGACGCGCGAGCTGAAGCTGCAGGCCCCGTACGGGAACAGGATCTCGCACTCGCTGATGTCGCCGATGTAGATGAGCACGTCACCCGGGGCCGGGTGCGAGGTGTGATTCTCGAAGCCGACGTCCGGCCGCTCCTCCCCGAACGGGATCCAGGTCGACTCTCCGCTCCACTTGCAGTGAATGAGCTTCGAGCGAATCGGCAGCCAGGCCCGCAGCGCATCGCGTGTGCGCGGTGCGGCGGGCTCCCACCGCGCCGTGAACTCCAGCTCCCCCACCGTGATCTTCAAGTCAGCCATGTGCCGGAGGATACTCCGTGGCGGGACGTGGCCTCCCCGCATCGGGCATCATGGCCGTGCACAGCGGAGGGTTCCATGGCCGGCGCGCGCCCAACGATCAGCACTCATGTCCTGGATCTCGCATCCGGCGAGCCAGCGCGCGGCGTCGACGTCGCGCTGTTTCGCCTTGCCGAAGATGGATCGCCCGAGCTGGTCGCCGAGCTCGCGACCGACAGCGATGGCCGGATCTCCGACCTGCTCGACGGCGCGGCCCTGGCTGTCGGTGACTACCAGCTGGCCTTCGACGTTGGCGACTACCTGGACGATCCCGACGCGTTCTTCCAGAGCGCCGCTCTCGCGCTGCGGGTCACGGACGACGGGCGGTCGTACCACGTCCCGCTCCTGCTCAGCCCGTTCGGGATGAGCACGTACCGCGGCAGCTGAGGTGGATCCCGTCGACGAGCTCAACGCGGCCGATGTCGCGGGGTTCAGCGACGACGGTCGCCCCGCTCTTCGAGTCCGCGCCGCGGTTCATCGAGCGACTCGCCGCCGCGCGGCCGTTCGAAGACGAGGACGATCTGTTCGTCACCGCCCGCGCAACGGCGCGCTCGATGCCGGAGGACGAGCAGATCGAGCTGCTGAACGCCCATCCGCCGATCGGCGCGGATGCCGGCGCGATGTCCGCCATGTCGCGCGCCGAGCAGGGACCCGACGAGCCCGACGCGAACGCGTGGGTCGCCGACGAGCTCGCGGCCCTCAACGCGGCCTACGAGGGCCTCTTCGGCTTCCGCTACGTGGTGTTCGTGGCCGGTCGTCCGCGAAGCGACATCATCCCGCTCATCGAGCGCGCGGTTCACGCCGACCGTGACGAGGAGCTGCGCCGTGGCCTCGACGATGTCGTGTTCATCGCCGAGGATCGATGGCGGACGCTGCGTGGGCCGGCAGCGCTGCGCGAGGAGCTGCGCGAAGCGATCGCGCTGGAGGTGTCACGCTGGATGGTCGGCGAGCTCGACCGCGAGGGCCTGGGACGGGCCGCGCACCGCCTCATCGAGGAGGGCGTGACGTCCCAGGCGCTGGTCGCGCTGTCGATCCATGCGCTCGCCGCCGGGGACGGACTGGAGGCGGCGGTCGCCCGCCTGATGGCGCGAGATCGGCCTCGCCGGCTGGGACGGCGGCCAGGCGGGTCAGCTGCTGGCACTCCATGCCGCGGCCTCGATCCTCGGGGAGGTCAGCCAGCCCATCGACGGGGCCCGGCGCATCGCTGCCGTCTCCGCCAACCCCGAGTTCGATACGCTGGTCAGCCGATGGGAGTCGGCGCCCGAAGCGCGGCAGACCCTCGACGCGGAGATCCGATCCGCGGCAGCCGTCCTCTTCGGGCCGCATGAGGAGGAAGCCGAGTCGTGAAGCACGAGATCACGTACGGGAAAGCCGACGTCAAGGTCTACCGCACGCTTGCCGACGCGCTCACCGGCATCACGCCGATCCCCGAATCGCCGTTCACCGGGCGCGACAACCGCCTCGTCGCCGCGGAGATCGAGGTCGTGGTTCGCGGCGAGGTCTTCCTCGACGCCTACACCCGGGGCGACAACCGGCTGGTCGTGGCCACCGACACGATGAAGAACTTCATCCACGCAGTGTCGCTGCGGGCGCGCGCGCGGACGCTCGAGGAATGGCTGCTCGAGGTCGGAACGGCCTTCCTCGACACCTATCCCCACATGGAGCGGTCTGACCATGATCGGCCGGGATCTACCATTCCCGGCGGCGCTGGTGCCGGCGGGGGACGGCGACGGGTTCGACGCGTCGGATCGGCTGTTCAGCCGCGACCGGGGCGACTTACGGATCCGCGCGGCTCGACCTCGAGCGTCGCGCCGATGGGTCGGTCACGATCACGGGCCAGGAGTCGGGACGCCGGGAGCTCCAGCTCATCAAGACCACCGGCTCGGCCTTCGCCGACTTCGCGCGAGATGAGCACACGACCCTGCCCGAGCGTCCGGACCGGCCGCTCTACATCTGGTGCGATATCGGCTGGAGCTACGCCGATGCGTCCGATGCGGTGCTCGTTCATCCCGAGCGCTATGTGGCCGCCGAGCAGGTCGCCGATCTCGCCAACGCGGTCTTCCACGAGTTCGTGTCGCTGTCGATTCAGCACCTGGTCAATGAGATCGGGGTGCGGATGCTCGAGCGCTGGCCGCAGCTCAGCTCGGTGAGCTTCGACGCTCAGAACCGGCTCTGGGACCTCGTCGCCGAGTCGGCGGACGATGCGGCCGTGAAGACCTACAGCGATCCGCGGCCGCCGTTCGGCCATATCGGGCTCGTGCTGCGCCGGGACTGACGTCGGCGTTCGTATCAGGCGCCGAACGGAGTCGCGATCATCGAAGGGTGGTCGATCGCGGGGCAGCGGTCCATGACCACCAGCAGGCCGGCATCGGCGGCACGCTGAGCCGCTGGCTCGTTCCAGACCTCGAGCTGCATCCAGATCGCCCTGGCGCCGATCTCGATCGCCTCGTCGACATGATCGGGCACCAGTTCGCTGCGCCGGAAGAGGTCGACCACGTCGATTCGCGACCGAAGGTCCTCCGGCATCGAGCGGAGGTCGCGGTACGCGGTGAGCCCGTGCACTTCCTTCTCGTTCGGATGGACGGGAACGACCTCGTAGCCCTGCCGGATGAGGTAACGCGACACGCCGTGCGAGGCGCGCCACGGACGCGAGGAGCACCCGACCACGGCCCACGTCCCGAAGGTGCGGAGGATGTGCTCGGCGACCGCCGGATCGCTCCAGTTCGTGCTCATCGCGAGCGAGCGAGCTCCTGGAGCGCCGCCTTGATGCGCGCGTCGAGCTGGCCGTCCGATCCGGCCACCGCCCCCGCGGCTCGTCGAGCCTCGCCGGCCGAGTAGCCGAGGGACTCGAGCGCGGCGACCACATCGGAGTCGGTGCTCCCGCCCCCGGCCGCGATCCCCGCGGCATGCACCTTCTCCTTCAGCTCGAGGATGATCCGCAGCGCCGTCTTGCGGCCGACGCCCGACACGCTGGTGAAGACGTCGGCGTCGTCTCCGACGATGGCGAGCTGCAGCCGGGTCACCGGGTGCGCCGTGGTGATGGCAAGGGCCAAACGCGGACCAACCTGCGAGACCGTCATGAGCAGCTCGAAGAACGCGAGCTCCTCGGTCGACGCGAATCCGAAGAGCGCCTGCTGGTCCTCCCGCACGAGATGATGCGTGTACACCGCGGCCTCGGTGCCGACGCGCAGGCGCGCCAGCAGAGCGGGTCCCGCCACGACCCGGTAGCCGATGCCACCGACCTCGATGAGCGCGTGATCCTGGCCCATGAGCATCACGGTGCCGCGAATGGAGCCGATCATCCGAGGACTGCCTTGGGCTCGGCGGCGGCCCGGTAGGCGCAGCCGATGGCGATCGCCAGGGCGTCGGTCGCATCGTCGGCAACGCCGGCAAGCGAGACTCCGAGCAAGCGCTCCACCATCGCCGCCACCTGCACCTTGTCTGCCGATCCGTTGCCGCAGACCGTCTGCTTCACCTCGTTCGGCGTCGGCTCGTCGATCGCGACGTTCGCCTCGGCGGCGGCAAGCAGGGCGACGCCCCGGGCCTGGCCGACCGCCATCGCGGTCTGCACGTTGCGTTGGAAGAAGAGCCGCTCGATGCCGATGCGACCGGGCCGATGCTCCACGACGAGTGCGCGAAGCGCGGCGTGGAGCTGCCGAAGCCGCTCGGCATCTCCCAGGTCTGACGGAGTTCGAATGCAGCCGGCATCCACGAGCCTCACGGTTCCTCCGCGCAGCTCCACGACGCCAAAGCCGCAGATCGCCGTTCCGGGGTCGATGCCGAGCGTGATCACCAGCGCATGGTAGCCATCTCGCCGTCTGCGCTCGAGCTCTGAAGCTCGATCCTCCGCGCGGGCGCGTGATTTCCACTCAGATTCCCATGCGGGGAGCGTTCGCGCAGACCGGACCCGGTGGCTTCGTCGCCCGGGAGCCTGATCGGCGGACCAGAACCATCTCAGGGGCACCCCCGGCGGTCATCTGACAGGATCGACGCCCGAGCATCGACGCCTACGTTCCGTGGATGAGCATCTGACAGGAAATCCGCGCGACGCACGTGCCGTTCGAGATAGTTCGTCACACTGCTTGACATCGGATCGGATGTTTCGTACGATCGACTCACATCCGACAACTTTCGGATGGTAGGTCCGACATCGGACGAAGGGACGGTACTCGAACAATGATGCTTCCGCCGGACCCTGGCGTCCTCGACTCCCTCGTCAGGGATCGCCAGAGCCGACTCTCCCCCACCCGCGTCGCCGGCCAGCCGGCGCACGCGGCGTGGCGCGTTCGCCTGGGTCACGTCCTCATCGCGGCCGGCAGCCGGCTGAGCGGTGAACGCGCCGAGATGCACCGCCACTCCACGGTCCCCCACCACGCCTGACCGGCACCCGCCAGAGGTTCGCTTCATGGCCCCCACCCGTCGCCCCGGCGCCCAGCCCGGCATCGGCATCGAGGTCTCGGCCGCCTACGAGATGCTGAACTCGCTGATGACGGCGTTCGACGAGAACGAGGCGGAGACCTACGACGTCGGCCCCGACTGGATCGCGGAGATGCGCGCTCGTGCCGGCGACGAGCTCCTGGCGCGCATCCGCCAGGTCTCCCACGCGGATTCGGACACGTTCATCCATCTGATGGGGCTCGCGTACGACACTCCAGCGCCTCGTGACATTCCCGCATTCCTCGAGCACCTGCGCAGCACCGACCCGCAGGTCATCCTGCTCCACCTCGTGCAGTTCTACGCGCGAGACGTTCGGCGCATGACAGCTCCAGACGTCATTCGCGCCGCCGTTGCGGGAGACGACGCAGCCAGGGACGAATTCCTCAGGACGTCGCACCCCGACTGGGAGCCGTGGACCGAGTATCTCCGCAACGTTCTCAGCGTCGATGCACAGGGCTACAAGGACGAGCTCATCGCCGTGCTCGAGCAGTGGGCCGAGAGAGTGTTCAAGCCCGAGGCGCTCACCATCCTGCCGATCCTCGAGCGAGATGCAGATGCCAAGCGGGAGCTGCTGCGCTCCATGCCCGACGACGAGTTCGTGACCGTCGCGACGAATGGCGTCGAGTTCGCGCCCCGCCCGGGCTGCGATCGGGTCGTCATGGTTCCGAGCTTCGTGCTGCGGCCGCTCGTGTCCCATCTCGAGGTTGGCGAGGTTCTCGTCATCATCTACCCCGTCGCCGACGAGAGCGTCTCAGCCGAGGTCGACACGCCGCCTCAGCGGCTCGTCAGGCTGTCGAAGGCGCTCGGTGACGAGAAGCGCCTGAGGATCCTCCGCACCCTCGCCGACGGCGAGAAGACGCTCATGGAGCTCGCCGATGCGTTCGGTGTCGCCAAGACCACGATGCACCACCACATGATCGTTCTGCGATCGGCCGGGCTCGTCGCGGTCGGTGTGACCGACAAGCGCTACCGGCTCCGGCACGAGACCGTGCCTGACGTCGGTGCATTGCTGAGCGGGTACCTCGGCGCCGCGACCGGTCCGTCCGCGGCGTCGGGGCCGCCCGCCCCTGGTCGGCGCCGCCGAACAGGGACCGCCGGCTGATCTGACCGACCCTCTAGGCAACCTCGGCCTGGAGCTCCTCCATCAGCTCGCCGGGGATGTCGAAGTTGGCGTACACGTTCTGCACGTCGTCGAGGTCCTCGAGCCGCTCCATGAACTGCAGCACCTGGCGGGCCGTGCGGGCGTCGCTCACGTCGACGGTCGTGGTCGGCTCCATCGACAGTTCGGCGGACTCCGCCTCGAACCCCGTATCGGCGAGGGCGCGGCGCACCGCCTCGAGCTCGGCCGGCTCGGTGGTGACGATGATCGCGCCACCATCGGGCGGGGCGACATCGGCCGCTCCGGCATCGATCGCGGCGAGGGTCACCTCATCGGGGTCCCGCCCGTTCAGCTGCAGGGTGATGATGCCCTTCTGCTCGAACTGCCAGGCGACGGTCGACAGCGTTCCGCCGTGCTTGTTGAACACGCTGCGGATCTCCGATGCGGTCCGATTCCGGTTGTCCGTCATGGCGGCCACGATCACGGCCACGTTCGCCGGCCCCATGCCCTCGTAGGTGATCTCCTCGAACTGCTCCGCATCGGCTCCGCCCCCGGTCGCCTTCTCGATGGCCCTCTTGATGTTGTCGGCCGGCATGGAGTTCGCCTTCGCCTTGTCGACGGCCATGCGCAGCCGGTAGTTGGCCTCGAGGTCACCCCCACCCTGGCGCGCAGCGGTGATGATCTCGCGGGCCAGCTTCGTGAAGAGGGCGCCGCGCTTCGCGTCGTTCGCGCCCTTCTGCCGCTTGATCGTGGACCACTTGCTGTGGCCGGACATCGGACCTCCTGCCGCCCAGTCGCGGCTCCATGGCTCTTCGGGAGGCCAGATTCTACCAAACGACCCCTCCGCAGCCATCGGTCTGGATCTGGCTGCGCGAGCGGCTACGTCGCCCGGATCCGCGCTCCAATCCTGCCGAGCAGCGCGTGGTCCAGGCTCCAGCGACCCCCACCCAGGATCACCAGCGCGGAGGACAGCCCGAACAGCGACACGTGCGCGATGACGGGATCATCGGGCAGGGCGAACATGGCCAGGGTGAGGACCGCGAAGCCGACCACGGCGCCGAGCCGCGTGAATGCTCCGGCAATGATCGCGATGCCGAGCGCGGTCTCCACCAGCGCCGCTCCGACCACCCAGAGCTCGGGCGACGCCGCGATGACGGAGGTCAGGTCGTAGCGATCCACCGCCGCCAGCGCCTGGTCGTAGATGAGGAGCTTGTCCGCGATGCCCGATGCGAGGAACGCTCCGCCCAGTCCGAGCCGCACGAGGAGCGGGACAAGATCGTCGTAGCGTCCTGGGGCCAGGTTCTCGGTTGCCGCGCGCCCGCCCGGACCCCGCGGAAAGGCGGCGCGCAACAGGTCGTCGAGGCTCGGACGCCCGGGTCCCAGGACCGCCGCGACGGCCAGAGCACCTGCGACGTCGAGCATCATCACGAGCTCGGGCCGGCCGATGAGGACGACGAGGTACGCCCCCAGTGCCACCAGCGCGGCGGGCCGAACGGCGAGGCCCACCAGCAGGAGGAAGCCGGTGACGGTCAGGAGCAACGCGAAGAGGGTCCCTGCCTCGTCCGTCGGCAGAAAGCGCACGCGCGACAGCCCGGAGCCGATGAGAACGAGCCCGGCCGACAGTCGCACGATCCACGGCAGGTACTCGCGATAGCCATCTGCACGCTCGATGAACCGGCCGCGCGCCGCCTCACCCGGGCGCCATCGTGCCCATGCCAGCAGGACCGCCCCGAGCGCCAGGGCACCGATCAGGATCACGACGAGGTTTGCCGGCTCGCCGAGCGTGTCGAGCAGGAACCCGATCGGATCAGGTGAGTCGGTCGGGTCGGTCACGTAGTCGACGTGCGCCAGAACGGGCATCGGCTGCATGCCCGTACCTTCGCATAGACCTTGCCAGCCCCGCCCGGATCCGCCATCCTCCGGCCATGGGGTGGACGCGAACGCTTGCCGTCGTGGTGTTGGCGGCCGTGCTGCTCTCTGCCTGCCGAGTGCTCGGGGCCGGATCGCAGCCGGCCGTCGAGAGCGTTCCACCGACCGGGCCGTCACCGACCGTCGAAGCAGCGCAACCTCCGCCGTCCGAGCCGGCACCGGCCCTCGACGTTCAGGCACCTCCCGAGTGCGGCTTCCCCGAGGGGACGCCCCTCGAGTACGCCGGTCGCTCCACCACTGCTGCACTGGACGTGCAGGAGGTGGTCGGTGACCCGATGTCGGACGACCCGGCCGACATCTACATCACCCGCGACCCATTCGCGCAGGGCGAGCTCCATGGGCGCCTCGTGTGCGCGATCTTCGTGAACGACCCTCACTTCGTCGAGATCACCGTGCATCCTGCCGACGGCGGCCGGTGGGTGCCGCCGACGCCCGCCCCATCGGTTGCGGAGCCGCCCGGCGGGATCTCCGAGGCCGAGGCCGTGGCGATCGCCCGCGGTACGGTGGATCATGGCGACACCTGGAACCTCGCCTCAGCGACGGCCGGCCCGCTGGCGCACGTGATGTTCGGAGCGATGCTCGAGAGCGACTGGTCGGCGAGCCTCCCGGCAGACCTGTGGGTTTGGCAGGTGTTCCTCGTGAGCGGCGACAAGGGGGTGAGCGTGATCATCGAGTATGTCGAGGGGACGGTGCTGTACAGGGCGGACTCGATCGTCAACTGACGAGTCGCCGCCCATGGGCAAGTTCGTCGTCTCCCTATAATGGCGTGTCCCATTCCCTGGCCACCGACCGCCCGAGGCGGGCCCCGATCGGCCTCGGCGACTCCGGCATTGCACGCGCAAGGAGCACCGATGAAGCCCACCAGCCCCGACAGGATCCGGAACGTCGCCCTCATCTCCCACGGCGGCGCGGGAAAGACGAGCCTCGCCGAGGCAATGCTCTTCGATGCCGGCGCGATTCCTCGCCTCGGGAATGTCGAATCGGGAAGCACGGTGCTGGACTGGGACCCCGACGAGCACAAGCGCGGTCAGAGCGTGAACCTGTCCGTCGCATCGCTCGAGCACGATGGGGTGCGCATCACCATCGTCGACACGCCGGGCTACGCCGACTTCCAGGCCGATGTCGTGGAAGCGCTGGCCGCGGTGGACGCCGTGATCGTGGTGATCGATGCGTCGGCCGGGGTCGAGGTCGGTACGGAGGAGGTGTGGCGCCTCGCCGATGCGCGCGGCCTGCCGCGCATGGTCTTCATCAACAAGATGGACCGCGAGAACGCCAACTACGACGCAACGCTCGATGCGCTCAAGGCGCGATTCGGTCCGAAGATCGCGCCCGTCTATCTGCCCATCGGCGCGGCCGAGTCGTTCCGCGGCTACGTCGACGTCATCGAGGAGCACGCGAACGTCTACGAGGGAGGCACCCCGAAGGAGGTGCCGATCCCGCCCGAGCTCGAGGGGATCGAGCACTCGCGACGAGACGCACTGGTCGAGGCGGCAGCCGAGGCCAGTGACGACCTCATGGAGAAATACCTCGAGGGGGAGGCCT
Organism: uncultured Chloroflexia bacterium; assembly: GCA_963767985.1. GTDB lineage: Bacteria > Chloroflexota > Limnocylindria > QHBO01 > QHBO01 > JACDBZ01. The sequence goes on along the minus strand of CAVYGE010000006.1, from coordinate 754,903 downwards.
TCACCGATGCGGAGATCGAGGCGGCGCTCCACAAGGGCACGCGTGAGGGCTCGGTGGTCCCGGTCTTCGTCGGATCGGCAACCGAGAACATCGGCGTGCGCGAGCTCATCACGATGATCACGAAGCACGTCCCCTCGCCGGCGGAGGTCGGCACGCGAACGACGACGGACGGCAAGGAGATCACGCCGGACCCTGACGGGCCGTTCGTCGCGCAGGTCTTCAAGGCGACGGCTGACCCCTTCGTGGGGCGCCTCACCTATTTTCGGGTCGTCTCCGGCTCGATGAGCGGCCAGGGGCACGTCTTCAACGCGAGCCGCAAGGAGGAGGAGCGCGTCGGCAACCTGCTCGCCGTCCAGGGCAAGGACACCGACAACCTGGCTCGGGTCGGCCCTGGCGACATCGCCGCGGTGGCCAAGCTGACGTCCACCGGCGCCGGTGACACGCTCGTGGCGGACAAGGCGCACGCCGTGACGTTGACCCCGCTCCAGTTCCCGGAGCCGTCACTGCAGGTCGCAATCGAGCCGGAGTCGAAGGCCGATCTCGACAAGCTCGGCCAGGCCCTCCATCGGCTCACGGAAGAGGAGCCATGCGTCGCCATCCGCCGCGAGGACGGCACGGGAGAGACGATCCTGACCGCCATGGGGGACGCCCATGTCGACGTCATCGTGGATCGGCTGAAGCGCAAGTTCGGCGCGGCGGTGAAGACCGCGACGCCGCGCGTCCCCTACCGCGAGACGATCCGGCAGGCGGCGCGCATCGACAACAAGTACAAGCGCCAGACCGGCGGCCATGGCCAGTACGGCCACGTCGTCATCGAGTTCTCTCCAGCGGAGATGGGGACCGGATTCCAGTTCGGGGATCGGATCGTCGGCGGCGTCGTCCCGAAGCAGTACATCCCCGCCGTCGAGAAGGGCTTGCGCGAGGCGATGGCGGAGGGAGTCCTGGCCGGCTACCCGGTCGTCGACCTGCAGGCGACGCTGGTCGACGGCTCGTACCACACGGTCGACAGCTCGGAGATGGCCTTCAAGGTGGCCGCGTCACAGGCGTTGAAGAAGGCGTTCGACGCGGCGTCCCCGGCGCTGCTCGAGCCGATCCTGGAGGTCGACGTCGTGGTTCCCGACGAGTACATGGGCGACGTGATGGGCCAGATCACCTCCAAGCGCGGCCACGTACTCGGCATGGACTCGATCGAGGGCATGCAGCACCTCAAGGCGCAGGTTCCGCAGGCCGAGATGTTCCACTACGCCACCGAGCTGCGATCGATCACCCAGGGTCGCGGTCGGTTCAGCTCGAAGATCGACCACTACGCCGAGGTGCCCCACGCCATTGCCGATCGGGTCGTCGCCGATGCCGCCCGCAACGGGCACGGCGCGGAGCGCGCGCACTGACCGCAGCCGATGCGCTCGCGGCCTTCACGGCCTGGGCCGAGCGGGAGGAGACCGTCCGCGGGCTGATCCTGCTCGGATCGCGAGCGCGGACCGAGCACGCCGCCGACGAGTGGTCCGACACCGACCTGGTTGCCTTCACGACCGATCTCCCGCGCTGGATCGACACCGGGGCGTGGGTGGATGAGCTCGGGGACGTGGTGATGACCTTCACCGAGGTCACCGGTCTGAACGGGATCATGGAGCGGCGCGTGATGTTCTCCGACGGCACCGACGTGGACGTGGTGCCGGTCCCGGTGGAGCGGACGGACGAGATCGTCGCGGCCGACACCACGCTCCCCGTCCTGGCGCGCGGGTACCGGCTCCTCGTCGACAAGGACGGGCGGTTCGGGGATCTTGCCGAGCGGGTCGCCGCCGCCGACCCGCTGGCCATCAGCACTTCCGCGCCGTGGCCGGCGAGCTCGGCCGAGGTCGAGAACGAGATCGCGAAGTACCTGTACCACTGCGTCTGGACCGCCAAGAAGCTGTGCCGGGGGGAGCTGGCCGTCGCCGTGAGCTGCCAGAACGGCTTCCAGGGCAGGACCCACCTCCGCTTCCTGGAGTGGCAGGCCAAGGCACGCAGCGAAGGGGACGTCAACACGTTCTACGAGGGTCGGTTCCTCGAGCAATGGGCCGCGCCCGACGCCGTCGCCACGCTCAGTGCGTCCCAGGCGCACTATGACCCCGACGATCTCCGACGCTCGATCGTCGACAGCCTGGATGCCTTCGGCGTCGTGGCGCGAGAAGTTGCCGGCGCGGTGGGGCTCGCGTACCCGGAGAGCGCCCATGCATGGACGCGTTCGACGCTCGGCGACCTCCTCGGCCGCTGACTCAGTCCCGGAACGCCCAGGGCTCGCCGAGGGAGCGGCGGCGCAGCATGCTGCGACGGTAGGCGAGCACCTCGGCCAGGTACGTCGCCACCGTCACGAGTGCCGCCCGTGCGGCGGTGAGGAATGCAGGCGCATCAGGCGGGCACCTCGGCAACGGCGACGGAACGCTTGCCCCGCCGCAGGAGCAGCCAGCGGCCGGCGAGCAGATCGGCCCGATCGGCGACGGCGGCAGGATCGACGACGCGCTCGTTGTTCACGTACGCACCCCCCTCCCCGAGCACACGACGCGCCGCTCCCCGGCTGTCACTCAGGCCGCAGGCGACGAACAGGTCAAGGACGGTCGGCATCGGTCCCTCCGGCGGGAGCTCGGCGCGCGGCAGGTCGGCGAACGCGGCGCGGAGCGTGACCTCGTCGAGAGACCGGACGTCGCCGGCACCGAACAGCGCCGCCGACGCCTCCGTGGCGCGGCGGGTCGCATCGGCTCCATGGACGAGCTCCGTGACCTCTGCCGCCAGCGCCCGCTGTGCCGCCCGCTGTTCAGGCCGAGCGGCGGACGCCGCCTCCAGCTCCTCGATCTCCGGATGGCCGCCGAGGCTGAAGACCCGCAGGTACGTCCCGACCACCGAATCGTCGGTGTTGAGGAACCACTGGTAGAACGCGAACGGCGAGGTCAGCTCGGGGTCGAGCCACAGGGTCGAACCCTCGCTCTTGCCGAATTTCTCGCCATCCGGTCGCGTGATCAGCGGCGTGGCGAGGGCATGTGCCGTGACGCTCTCCACGCGCCGAATGAGGTCGACGCCGGCCGTGAGATTCCCCCACTGGTCGCTGCCCCCGAGCTGCAGGATGCAGCCGTGTCGCCGATACAGCTCGAGGAAGTCGACGGACTGCATGATCTGGTAGCTGAACTCCGTATAGCTGATGCCCTCCCGCTTCGAGACGCGCGCTCACCGACTCCTTCGCCAGCATTCGGCTCACGCTGAAGTGCTTGCCGATGTCGCGCAGCCAATCGATGGCCGACATGCTCGCGGTCCAGTCGAGGTTGTCGACGATCAGCGCGCCGTTCGCGCCGTCGAAGTCCAGGTAGCGCTCGACCTGGGTTCGGATGCGCTCGACCCAGCCGGCGGTGACCTGCGGGTCGTGCAGGGTTCGCTCGCTGGAGCGACCACTCGGATCCCCCACCAGGCCCGGTCGCCCCGCCGACGAGTCCGATCGGGCGATGCCCGGCGTGCTGGAGCCGGCGCATCGTGACGAGGAGCACGAGGTTTCCGAAGTGGAGGCTGGGGGCGGTCGGATCGAACCCGCCGTAGTACGTGATCGGATCCGCCGGCCATGGCGGCGCGCAGCTCGTCGAGGTCGGTGTGGTCGGCGATCATGCGCCGCCAGGCCAGGTCGTCGAGGACCGCGGTGCGGTCGTCCTGCGTCGTCATCGGGGGCTGAGTATAGAGAGCGGGTCGCCGCATCACGGTCACAGCCTGGCCGCGGGGCGATCCGATGCCCGCCGTGCTACCCTGCGGCGCGATGAGCCAACGACCACCGCCGGGTCGGCGGCCCGCACAGGGCCGCGGTCCCCGATCCGGGCCCGCTCGGCGACGACCCGGCTCCCCCACCCTGCCCCGCCTGATCCTCGGGACCTTCGGCCTGCTCGCCATCGGGCTCTTCGCGGTCATCCTGGGCGTCTACGGATCCTTCACCAGCGGCCTGCCCGACGTGGCCGACATCGAGAACTTCGACCTGATCGAGGGCTCGACGGTGGTCTCCGCCGACGGCCGCGAGCTCGCGACCTTCGCGGTCGAGGATCGGCGCGAGATCGCGTTCGCGCAGATGCCGGAGGTCATGCTCGAGGCCCAGGTCGCGGCCGAGGACCAGACCTTCTGGACCAACCCATGCGTGGACTTCCGCAGCATCGTGCGCGCGGTTCTTCAGAACTTCCAGGCCGGGGAGACGGTGTCCGGCGCATCGACGATCTGCCAGCAGCTGGTCCGCATGCGACTGTTCGACGCCGAGCTCATGGCCGATCCCGGAGCGCCAGGTCGAGCGCAAGATCAAGGAAGCCATCCTCGCCCTCCGTCTCGACGATCGCTACCCGGGAACCGAGGGCAAGCAGCGCATCATCGAGATGTATCTCAACCAGGTCTACTACGGGAACAACGCGTACGGGATCTGGGCCGCGGCGAACGCCTACTACGGCAAGGACCTCACCTCGGACGCCCCCGACCAGCAGCTGACCATCAGCGAGGCGGCCATGCTCGCGGGGCTGGTCCGCGCGCCGTCGCGCCTCGACCCCAGCCCCGAGGCGGTCGAGCAGCAGGTCGGCGAAGGCACTCGCTGGGTCGTTCCCCAGACGTCGCAGGCGATCACCGTGCGCGACTTCGTGCTGGACCAGATGCTGGAGTCGGACTTCATCACCCGCGACGAGTACGACCAGGCACTCGTCGAGGAGGTCGTCCTCGCCGCGCCACGCGACAACACCTACCTGGCGCCCCACTTCGTGTTCGCCGTGCGGCGCGAGGCCGGCCAGCTGCTCGATGGCGAGGAGCTGCTCGACACGGGCGGGCTGCGGGTCGTGACAACGCTCGACTACGAGGGATACCAGGCCAGCGCCGAGAAGTGGGCCGCAGGTCGCCTACGACATGGATCGCATGACGGACGACGAGCTCCTGGCGAAGTACGGCGAGGCCGGCACTGGCCTGGATCGGCCAGCTCCAGGGTCGAAACATCAACAACGACGCGCTCGTGACCATCAACTATCGAACGGGTGCAGTCCTCGCCTACGTTGGCAGTGCAAGCTTCTTCGGCGAATCAACGCCCGAGCACCAGGCCAACTTCGACGTCATCGGCCAGGCGTTCCGCCAGTCGGGCTCGGCATTCAAGCCGATCACCTACGCCGCCGGCTTCGAGACGGGCGCGATCAGCCCGTCCACGATGTTCATGGATGTCGAGGGCGAGATCGTCGACGGCTACAGCGTGCCGAACGCCGACGCCCGAGAGCGCGGGCCGGTCCGCGTGCGCGACGCCCTGAAGTACTCGCTCAACATCCCGGTGGTCAAGGCCCAACAGCTCATCGGCACGGACAACGTGGTGAGCCTCGCCGAACGCCTCGGCCTCGAGTGGGATCCGCGCCAGGAGGATGAGGTTGCGGTTCCGTCGCTCACCCTCGGCACCATCGGCGTCCACATGCTCGACCTCGCCGGCGCCTACGGGGCCATCGCCAATGGCGGCGAGTTCCATCCGCCGTACCTGATCGAGCGCATCGAGGACTCGCGTGGCAATGTCATCTACGACCACGCCACCGACGCCGCCGACGCGGAGCAGGTGCTCTCCGCCGCCTCCGCCCACCTCGTGACCGACATCCTGGCGGACAACACCGACCCGGCCACGAACCCGCTGTGGGGCCCACGCTTCCAGCTTCAGTCCGACGCCGGACGTCGGCCCGCGACGCTGAAGACCGGAACCACCAATGACTTCCGCGATCTCCAGGCCGTTGGCTATCTGGCCCCGGATCCCGACCCGGAGGTCAGCGACGGAGCGATCGTGACGGGCGTCTGGGTCGGCAACAGCGATTTCTCGCAGATCGAAGATGTCTTCGCCGCCGATGGCCCGACGTTCATCTGGCACGACTACATGGCCGAGGTGGCGGCCCTCAACGACCTGCCGATCCAGGACTTCACGCGGCCCGACGGGATCGCCGAGGTCACCGTCGACGCGATCAGCGGCATGCTCCCCGGCGACCACACCGATACCACCGTGACCGAGCTGTTCCGATCCGATCGCCAGCCCACCGAGCGCGACACGACGCACCGCGAACTGCGCATCGAGGTCGTGACCGGCAAGATCTGGCAGGAGGGATGCGGCGATTTCGCGACCCTCGCCCCCTCCTCGTCGCCAGACCCTTCTGCCGAGCCCAGCCCACCCGAGGCCGATGAGAAGGTGTTCCTCGACCTCAACGGGTGGGAGGAGGCCCAACCGACCTGGGAGGCCGCCAACCAGGCGTGGCTCGAGCTGTGGTCGGGGCGCGAGGATGAGCTCAACGCGAACCTGCGACGCCCATTCCCCGGCCCGGTGGATGCGCCATTCGCACCGTCCGAGGAGTGCACCCCCGGGGAGATTCCGACCTCCACGCCGTCACCGTCCCCGACGCCGAGCCCGTCCCCCACGCCGACCCCGACGGCGACCCCCGAGCCGACGCTCGTGCCGACCCCCACGCTGCCGCCCCTGCCGACCCCCACCCCGAACCCTGTCCCGACGCCCACCCCGACTCCGACTCCGCCCCCGGGCGGCGGCGGAACGACGCCCTAGCCCTCGACCCGACGCGTCTAGAACACGGCGACCGTCGCGCCGTCGCCGCCCTCCTCGCGACGTCCACCGCGCACCGATCGGACCCTAGGGTGCTCCGCCAGCGCCTCGCGCACGGCACGCCGCAGGGCTCCGGTGCCGATGCCATGCACGATCACCGCTTCGTCTAGCCCCGCCAGGAGGGCATCGTCCAGGTAGTCGTGGAGGCGTTCGAGCGCGGCCTCGACGCGCTCCCCGTGCAGATCGAGGCTGGACGGGAGGCGCGCCGCGGCCCGGCGCCGGATGTCGTCCGCCGCGAGGTCGCGCGGGGTTGGGCCCGCGACCGGCTCGGGAACGACCTCGACGTCGTCGGCCGGTACCACGAGACGCGCCCCGTCGGTCTCGAGCGTCACGCGCCCGGTCCGCCCGCTGATCTCGACGATGCGTCCGGTCGTTTCGAGCGTGCGCGAGCGTGCCCACAGGCCGACGCGAGGCTGCGGACCTCCGTCGGCGACCGGGTCGTCCGGTGCGGGATCGGGAGGGGTCTCGGTCGTCTCGGTGCGCACGCGCCTGGCGCGCGTGGCGAGGTCATCGAACGACTGGGTGGCGCTCGGTGCCCGACTGCCTCGCAGGTTGCGCTGCCTCGTGAGCTCGCGACGCACGTCACCGACTTCGCGCTCGGCCCGGGCCAGCATGTCGTCCGCCGCGCGACGGGCATCGGCCAGGAGCTTTCCGGCCTCGCGTCGCGCCCGATCGACGCCACCGCGCGCACGCTCATGCTCTTCGGTGGCAGCCGAAAGCTCCCCGCGCGCGGCGTCGAGCGCCGCCTGCTGCTCCTCTTGTGCCCGCGTGATGGCGGCCAGCGTCTCCTCCATGCTGGCGTGGTCGGCTGAGATGCGGGATCGCGCGTCGGTGAGGATCTCGGCCGGCAGCCCAAGACGCTCCGCGATGGCGAAAGCCTGGCTCTTGCCGGGCAGACCGATCGCCAGCCGATAGGTTGGACGCAGCGTGGCGACATCGAACTCGACGGCCGCATTGCTGACGAGCGGGTGCTCGGTCGCGAACGTCTTCAGCTCCGCGTAGTGCGTCGTGGCGGCAACCATCGCGCCGGCGTCGAGGAGCCGGCTCAGCACGGCCATGGCGAGGGCCGAGCCCTCCGTCGGATCCGTTCCGGCCCCGACCTCGTCGAGGAGCACCAGGGTCCGCGGGCCGGCACCGTCGACGAAGCGGACGACATTGCGAAGATGGCTCGAGAAGGTCGACAGGGACTGCGCGATGCTCTGTTCGTCGCCGATGTCGGCCATGATCCGTGAGAAGACCGGGAGCCGCGCCCCGCTCGCGGCCGGGACGCGCAGGCCCGCCTGGTGCATGAGCGCCAGGAGACCCAGGGTCTTCAGCGCCACCGTCTTCCCGCCGGTATTCGGGCCGGTCACCACCAGCGCCCGATAGCCGAATCGCTCCCCGAGCCGAAGGTCGATCGGCACGGCACCATCGCCGAGGAGCGGGTGACGCGCCGCGAGCAGCTCCATCGCGTCGTCCGCCAGCGACGGTCGAACCGCGTCCATCCGCGCGCCGAGGCGAGCGCGCGCGATCCACAGGTCGGCTCGTGCCAGCGCCGCCAGGCTGCCATGCATCGAGGCGCTGCGGGCTTCGACATCGGAGCTCAGCTCATCGAGAATGCGCTCCTCCTCACGCGCCACGGCGAGCGAGGCCTCGGTCCACGAGTTGTTCAGCTCCACGACCCCGAGCGGCTCGATGAACAACGTGGCGCCCGAAGCGCTCTGGTCGTGGACGATGCCCTTCACGCGACCCTTGGCCTCGGCTCGGATCGGGATCACGTACCGCCCGGAGCGGACGGTCACGATCGGCTCGCCGATGAGGCCGGCAAGCTGCGTCGATCGCAGCATGGCATTCAGACGCTCGCGGACCCGTTCCTGGGTCGTACGCAGCCTCCTGCGCTGTGTCGCCAGCTCGTTCGAGGCGGAGTCGAGGATCTCCCCCGCCTCGTCGATGCTGCGGGCAATCCGAGCGCGCAGCTCCGGAGCGCCGTCCAGCTCGTCACGGATCCCCGAAAGCTGGGGCTCGCTCCAGGTTGCCAGCCGCGTCATGAAGCCTGCCGTGGCATCCAGCGTCGCCCCGACATCCAACAGATCGGCCGGGGTCAAGCGACCTCCGCGACTTGCGCGGTCGAGGGCCGCGCGAACATCCCGCGCCCCACCGATGGATGCCTGGGCCTGGGCATCAAGCAGGCGCGCCGCCTCGTCGGTCTGGTCATGGAGCAGCCCGACGTGGACCGCATCCGCGATGGGTGCGGTTCCCAGTGCCAGCTCGCGTGACGGCTCGAAGGAGGTGAGCTCGGCCAGCGCCTCGACCACTGCCGCGAACTCGAGCGCGCGCAGCGTCCCGTCGTCGGCCGCTAGGTGGTCCTCAGCCGCGCGAGACATGGGGGTCGCCCTCGATCCAGTAGCGCATCGGCTTCCCCGCCCATGCACCCGCGTACGCCACGCCGACGCGTCGGCCCCGAGCGGTGCGCGGGGGATCCCCGCGCCGAGGCTCGAGGCGAACGGGCCCCGCGAGGAGATCCGCGCCGTCCATGCTGCGATCGAGACCGAAGGACCTGCCGACGTTGCCCGGTCCGGACCCCAGCCGCGCGTCGGGGACGCTCGTTCCGCGCCGCTCCCGGGCGACGGCGAGCCCCGCGTCGATCTCAACGGCTCGGATGAGCACCGCTTCCGGCTTCTCCCCCGGCCCGACCACGACGTTGGCACAGTGGTGCAGCCCGTACACGAGGTAGACGTAGAGGTGGCCGGGCGGACCGAACATCGTGCGCGTCCTGGGGGTCATGCCGCGAGACGAATGCGCGGCCAGATCCTCGGGTCCCGCGTACGCCTCCACCTCCACGATCACGCCGCCGACCTCACCGTGAACGAGCCTGGCACCCAGCAGATCGGGCGCAACCTCGACGGCCGGTCGGTCGAACCAGTCCCGCGACGCCACGGGCGTCCGCCTCACGGCACGAGGAGATCGGCGATCTCCTGCGGCACGAATGGACGGGCAAGGGCACCCGCAGTCGGGATGATCGTCTGTCGGAAGAACTCGATGATCAGGGAGTCGTTCAGCGCATCGTAGTACGAGCTCACCCAGCCGCCGGTATCGCCGCCAGCGCGAAAGAAGCTGTCGTAGACCAGGAGCTGGAACGTGAGAACCATGGCAGCGAACACGAGACCGAAGATGGCGCCGCCGATCTCGTCGAGCTGCCGGGCCACCGGCAGCCTGGTGCGGCGATAGAAGGCGCGGATCGCGAAGAACCCGCCGATGACGAAGCCGACGAACAGCAGCACGAAGATGAGCAGCTCGCGTCCCTCACGGGTGAACGCCTGCCAGAAGCTCAGGAGATCGACGATGGGCTGCTTGAGCTGCGCGGCGAGCACGAACGCCACGATCACCGCCACGGCGTTGAGCACGTAGCGGATGATGCCCTGGGTGAACCCCGCAAAGACGGCACCGGCCAGGATCAGGATGATGACCAGGTCGAACCAGCTCAACCGCGCGAGCAGCTCCACGCCCTTGATCCCTCCGTACAGCGTTGATCCCCGGCGAGCCGGCCGCGGGCGGCCGCAAGGGTACCAGTCCCCCGAGCGGCCCGACAAGGGTGGGGCGCGCTAACGGATCTCGGCCCCCAGGTGGTGTCGGAGGGCGCCGCGCACCTTGTTCAGTGCCTTCTCGACGGAGGTCGTGTCCCCTGGCGAAACGGGCTGGAAGCGCAGCGCGAGCGCATAGCTGACCCTGCCCTCGCCGATCTGGTCGCCGCGGTACACGTCGAACAGTCGAAGCCCCGCGAGCAGCGGTCCAGCGCTCGTCCGCGTCACGCGGAGAACCTCTCCCACGCCGATCCCCTCGTCCGCTACCACCGCGAGGTCGCGATCGATCGGCTGCGCGGCCGGAACGGCGTGGACCCGACGGTCGGCCGGCACGAGATCAAGGAGGCGATCGACCGCGATGCTCGCGTCGACGGGCCGGCCGCTCAGACCCCACGCGGCGGCGATCCGCGGGTGGATCTCGCCAAGTGACCCGTACGCACGACCCGCGGCATCGCATACCAGGCCGCTGCGGCCCGGGTGGCGGTGAGGATGTCCTTCATTGGCGTCCGCGGCCCGGTACGCCGGCCGAGGCGCCCCCAGGGCGTCGTGCAGCGCGTCGATGACGCCCTTCATGTCGCCGATGTCGAACGCACGTGCCGTCTGCCCCGGCGCCGTCGCGACGACCTCGCCGCTGCCGATCAGTCCGAGCTCCCATGACTCGTAGCGTCCCGTCCCGGCGGTCTCGGACCGCCGGTCGCGCGGGGTTGGCGCTTCGGGCCGGTATCCGTAGATCTTCCCAAGGTCGAACAGGAGCACGTCCGGCTGGCGCCACCGGAAGTTCTCGGCCAAGCCGCCCAGCATTGAGGGCGCCATCGATGGGCGCAGGATGCTGTGCTCCTCGCTGAGCGGGTTGTGGACGCGCACCAGCTCGGGGTGCTCGGAATCGAGGCCCGAGCGGATCAGGTCATCGCGACCGATCAGCGCATGGCTCACCATCTCGTCCATGCCCAGCCCGGCCAGGATGCGGCGCACCCGATGCCGCGGCTCGCTCGGGTCCGCGCGGTACGGCGGCAGCACTGCCGCGGGAAGGCGCCCGGGGATATTCTCGTATCCGTGGGCGCGCGCGATCTCCTCGGCCACGTCCGCCGCCGAGGTCACGTCCAGGCGGTGAGGTGGCACCTCCACCGTCAGGGTGTCGTCGGCGCCCTCGACGTCAAAGCCCAGGGGTGACAGCAGCGCGCCAACGCCCTCGGCAGTCAGCTCGATTCCGAGCAGGCGCGCCGTTCGCGCCACGCCCACCGACACGCGCCGTGGCGGATGAGGCTCCGGATCGTTGTCGACGATGCCCGGTGCCACGCGCGCCCCGGTGATCTCGGCGATGAGACTCGCCGCGCGGTCGATCGCGAAGCGCGGGAGGTCGGCGCCGATGCCCTTCTCGTGGCGCATGCTCGCCTCCGAGCGCAGGCCCAGCCGTCGGGCGGTATTGCGAATCGTGGGACCGTCGAAGATCGCCGACTCGAGGATGACCCGGGTCGTGGCCTCCGTCACCTCCGAGGAGGACCCGCCCATGATTCCGGCGAGGCCGATCGGCCGTTCCCCGTCGGCGATGACGAGCATCCGATCGTCGAGCGCTCGGTCGACGTGGTCGATCGTCACGAGGTGCTCGCCTGATCGTGCACGGCGCACGACGATCGATCCGTTCGGCACCTGATCGGCGTCGTAGGCGTGCATCGGCTGCCCAAGCTCGTGCATGACGTAGTTCGTGACGTCGACGATGGCGCTGATCGGACGCATGCCAGCCGCGACCAGGCGCTGCTGCATCCAGTCGGGCGACGGCCCGTTCGTCACGCCGTCGAACCAGCGCGCCGTGAAGCGTGGATTCAGGGCAGGCTCGTCGATGCGAATCGATACCCGCGAGGCCGTTTCCTCCCCCGCCTCGTCGACGCGTGCCGCCGGGAGACGTACCTCGGCCCCGGTCAAGGCAGCCACCTCCCGCGCCAGCCCGACCATCGACAGCGCGTCACCGCGGTTCGGTTTGACGTCGACGTCGAGAACCGTCTCGCCCACGAGGTCGGCCACGGACGCACCGACCGGGATCTCGTCGCCGTGACCAAGGATGTGGATGCCGTCCGCATCGGCGCCAAGGCCGAGCTCGATGGCGCTGCACAGCATGCCGTTGCTGACGACCCCGCGAATCTTGCTGCGCTCGATCCTTCGGTCACCGGGCAGAACCGCGCCGACGAGTGCCGCGGGGACGAGCTGTCCAACCTCGAGGTTCTGGGCGCCGCACACGATCTCGATCTCGCCGCCATGGTCACCGACGTCGACGCGCGTGAGCCACAGGCTGTCGGCGTTCGGATGTCGCTCGACCGCGAGCACCCGCCCGACGACCACGTCGGTCCAGTCGGCACCCGCGACCTCGATCGCGGCGACCTCCATGCCGCGCATGGTCAGCGCCTCGGCGAGCTGGTGCGCGATCGAGGTCGACATCGACGTACTCGCGCAGCCACGCGATCGGGACGCGCACGCTACCGACCCTCCGCGAACTGCGAGCCGAACCGCGCATCGGCGCTGAAGAACAGCCGTATGTCGGAGACGCCGTGGCGCAGCATCGTCATGCGGTCCGGCCCCATTCCGAACGCGTATCCCTGAAACTCGTCTGGATCGAAGCCGCCGTTGCGCAGGACCACGGGGTGCACCATTCCGGCACCCAGGATCGTCATCCAGCCGGTCCGCTTGCACGCGGGACAGCCAACGCCACCGCACACCAGGCAGCCGATGTCGAATGCCACGCTCGGCTCGGTGAACGGGTAGTACCCCGGCCGAAATCGCGTGCGCACGTCCCGGCCATAGACAGCGCGCGCGATCTCCTCGAGCATCCCCTTGAGGTCGGCAAGGCTCGTGTCACGATCCACGACCAGGCCCTCGACCTGGAAGAACTCGAAGGCGTGGCTTGCGTCCACCGCCTCGTAGCGGAAGCAGCGTCCCGGCGTGATCACCCGAATCGGAGCGTCGAGCGCCTGCATGGCGCGAAGCTGCACCGGGCTGGTGTGCGTGCGGAGGATCGTGCCGTCTGCCGCCGGGCGAGAGTCTCCGGCCTCGATGGATCCCGGCTCCGCGACGTACAGCGTGTCCCACAGATCTCGCGACGGGTGGTCGGGCGGGATGTTGAGCAGCTCGAAGTTGTAGGCGTCCGTCTCGATCTCCGGTCCCTCGAAGACCTCGAAGCCGAACGCGTGAAAGACCTCGCGCAGGTCACGCATCAGGGTCTGCACCGGGTGGAGGTGACCGACCCTCACTGTCCGTCCCGGGGCGCTCATGTCGAGCTGCTCGGCGGCGAGGCGCGCGTCAAGATCGACGGCGCGTAGCTCGTCCAGGCGCGCGTCGATCGCCCCCTGGACCTCGGCGCGCACGTCGTTCGCCAGCCGGCCGAGTGCCGGACGCTCGGCAGGGGGAGCCGCGCCAAGGCTCTTCATCAGCTCGGTGAGCCGGCCGGATCGACCCAGCAGATCGTGGCGGATCTCCTCGACCTCCTCGAGGTCGGCGGCGGAGGCCAGGCGCTCGGCGGCGGCTGCGCGCACGTGCGCTCAGTTCCGCTTCCATCTGAGTCATGGCCTGGCTGGTCTCCGCATCGGTGCGTGCTGCATCATCCGTGAAAACAAACGACCCCGCCCCGGAATCCGGGACAGGGTCGACGGACCGACGGCGTGCCGCCGGTCAGCTGGTAAACGTCGCCTTGGCTGTGTCGACCATGGCCGCGAAGGCGGCCGGCTCCCGGATCGCCATGTCCGCCAGGATCTTGCGGTCCACCTCGACGCCCGCGCTCTTCAGCCCCGCAATGAAGCGCCCATACGGCAGGCCGTGCTGGCGCGAGGCGGCGTTGATGCGCTCGATCCACAGGCGACGCATGTCACGCTTGCGGTTGCGCCGGTCTCGATAGGCATATACCAGGGCGTGGATCAGCGCCTCGCGAGCCGGCCGAATCAGCTTCGATCGCGTCCCACGCCGGCCCTCTGCTCGGTTGAGCAGCTTCTTGTGGCGCTTGTGGGCGGCGACGCCACGCTTGACTCGGGCCATGGGCTACTTCCCCTTGCCGGCGTAGGGCATCAGACGCTCGAGCTGCGCGGTGTGCGTCTCCGACACCTCCGTCACGCCATCGTATCGGCGGCGCCGACGTGCTGACTTGATCTCGAGGTGGTGGCCGCGCCACGCCTTCGGCCGGACCCACTTTCCGGATCCGGTCTTCCGATAGCGCTTCGCCGTTCCCTTGTGGGTCTTCATCTTCGGCATAGTCGTCCTACGATCCCTGCTGAGCCGGCGCCTCGCTCGGCGCCGGGGCGGACGGCTCTCGTGCCGGAGCCGGACCCTTGGCGGCGATCGCGTCACCGATGGTGTCGCCGGCAGACGCGGACGCATCCGCATCGCCGTTCTCATTCTTCTTCTCCGGTCGCTTCTCGACCGGCGCCATGACGATGTACATGCTTCGGCCTTCGAGCAGTGGCTGCCGCTCGATGATGCCGTGCTCGGACAGCTCTTCAGCCGTCCGAAGCAGCAGGTCGCGCCCGAGGTTCGCGTGGCTGATCTCGCGTCCGCGGAAGCGGACGGTGACCTTGACGCGGTCGCCCTTGTCGAGGAACTCGGCCGCTCGTCGCGCCTTCGTGCGGAGGTCGTGGACGTCGATCTTGACGGCCAGCCGAACTTCCTTGAAGGTCTGCGACTTCTGCTTCTTCTTCTGCTCGCGCTCGCGCTTCTGCAGCTCGTACTTGTACTGACCGTAGTCGAGGATGCGACAGACTGGCGGGACCGCGGTGGGTGCGACCTCCACGAGGTCGAGCCCCTTTTCCTGTGCCAGGGCCAGCGCCTCGGACGTCGGCATGACGCCCAGCTGCTGTCCTTCATCGTCGATGATCCTCACTTCACGGATGCGGATCATCTCGTTGATGCGGAGGTCCTTTGCCAGCTCTCTTGCTCTCCTTCAACAACAAGGCCACCTCACCGATCACGGACGGGTGGCCCTGCAAACGTACGCGAAATGCCGGCGGATGATACACCGAAATCGAACGGATGGTCAACGCGTGCCACGTTCAGCGGGCACCGATGAGGACCGCCGAGACGGCGGTCCTCAGGGTCGCTCCGGAGCCCGCTGGGCTCCGGGGTCGATCAGTACCAGCGATGCCCGGCCCGGATCACCAGGTCGAGCGGAGCGGGCACGGTGGTCGAAGCCGAGAGGCGGTCTGAGCTGCACACAACTGCGTACATCTCAGTTCCACCGCATGCCGGCTGCGAGCGAGAGGGCCATCGACGCCAGGATCGTCACAGCCCAGGTGAGTCGCGTCAGTCGGTAAGCCACGCTTGTTCACCTCGATAGAGGGTCACGATCGGTGCCGGCAACCGGGCGGCCTCGGATCCCGAGGTCCCTGGCTTTGCGTCCCCACCTCGCGGCGGGTTTGCCCTGGACGGACGATCGATGGAGAGCGATTCTCGCCCTCAGGTGCACCGTAGGAACGCGCGCGCGCAGGGACTATGGCGCGTCGGTACTTCGGTGGGGGTACGTTGGTCCGAGGTTCCCCCGCGCACCACCGTTGCGCATGGCCATGGCGATGGCCCACGCGACCCCGGCGGCGATGAGCACGTCCCCGATGCTGAACACGTTGGCGAATGGGAACGGGTTCGGGAGCGCGAAGATGTCGGTGAGCACGGCCAGCGCCGGCTCCTCGACCACGACGCTGTTCGAGTATCCCGGGTTGACCGACTTGTCGAGCATGGCCATCGCCTGGGGTGACGCCGGCATCGATCCGCCGTTGGCAATGATCGCGAGCAGGTTGCTGACCGCCCCCAGGGCCACGAGCGCCAGCCCACCGATCGCGAGGTTGCGCAGCACGACGATGAGCACGAGCGCGGTCGAGCCGATGTAGATGGGCATCCCGAGGTCACCCACGCGTTCCGCGATCGGCCCGAAGAACAGGACGACCTGCACCAGGAGCCCGATCAGGGCCAGGGGTGCCCATCGCAGACGGATCTCGCCGAGACCGGCCAGCCGGCCACCACCCATCCAGCCGACAAGGATGCCCGCCGGAAGGGCATAGAGCATGAACATCAGTCGGTGATGGCGGCGGCACCGGGGGCCGGCGCCGCGATTGACGGCGCGAGCCGCAGGTCCCCGATCGGCGCCGGCCGGGCGAACAGGTAGCCCTGGCCATACTGGCATCCCATCTCGCGCAGCCGGCGAAGCTGTCCGGCGTCCTCGACGCCCTCGGCGATGACCATCAGGCCGAGCTGTCGCCCGAGGGCGAGGATGGCCCCGGTGAAGGCCCACTGCTGCTCGTCGGTGGCAGGTCCCACGAAGTCCTTGGCGATCTTCAGGATGTCGACCGGGAAGCGTCGCAGGTAGGTCAGCGACGAGTACCCGGTGCCGAAGTCGTCGATCGCGATCCGCACGCCCTGCGCGCGGAGGGTGCCGAGCTTCGCGATCGTCGCCTGCGTATCGCGGAACATCGCGGTCTCCGTGATCTCGAGCACGAGCCGATCCGGCGCGAGACGCGCTGGCTGCCAGCACCGTCTCGACGCCGGCCAGGAAGTCTGGCTGCTGGAGCTGCACCGCCGACACGTTGACGCTGACGAAGATGTCGCCATCGGGGTCCGACGGACGCAGCTCCCGGAGCTCGTTCGCCGCCGTCTCCATCACGAAGTGGCCGAGCGGAACGATGCTGCCGGATGCCTCGGCCAGGGCAATGAACTCCTCCGGATCGACCATGTCACGCGATGGATGCCGCCACCGCGCGAGCGCCTCGATCCCGACGGCACGCCCCGACTGCAGGTCGACGATGGGCTGGTGGACGACCATGAGCTCACTGCGGGCCACCGCGCCGGTGAGGGCATTGGTGAGCTCGTGCCGCGCGATGATCGCCGCGTGGAGCATCGGATCGAACACGGCGAACTGCCGGCGTCCGTTCCCCTTCGCCGTGTACATCGCGACATCCGCGTTGCCGAGCAGCTCATCGGCTGACTGATCGTCACCACGGCTCGCCGCAATCCCGATGCTGACGCCAACCGTCACCTCTCGGCCGTGCACCGGGTAGGCGTCGCCCAGAACTCGGACCAGGCGTTCAGCGACGGCGACCGCGCGGTGCAGCTCCGGCTCATCGCTCATGAGGATCGCGAACTCGTCGCCACCGAGCCGCGACGCCAGGTCGTCGTCGCGAACGCAGGCGCGGATTCGCTCGGCCACCATGATCAGCAGCTCGTCACCGGCCGCGTGACCCAGCGTGTCGTTGACGTTCTTGAAATCGTCGAGGTCCAGCAGCAGGATGACGGGGCGAGCGCCGTCGGGGCGCGGCACTGCGATCCTCGCCATCGCCGCCTCGGTGAAGGACGCGCGGTTGGGCATGTCGGTCAGCGGGTCGTGGTATGCCTGGTAGCGAAGCTGCTCCTTGAGGCGCGAGAGCTCGGTGATCGACTGCTCGAGCTGGCCGTTCTCGAGTGCGACGGCCGCCTGGTTGGCGAGCGTCTCGAGAAGCCTCAGATCGTCCTGGCTGAAGGCCGTGCCCTCCGTGAGGCGGTTGGCAACCGTGAAGAGGCCGATCACGCCGGCCTCGCCGACGAGCGGCGCGACCATCACCTGTCGCAGCGGGGTCTCCCGACCACCCGGCGTGCGGTCGAGCGTGGCGAAACCGGCCCGACGTTCGGCAACGAGCCGATCGAGTGAGTGATCGACCTGCATCTCCGCGATCGGCACGATCGTCTCCGACGGGGCGTCGTGCATCGACGTCGTGCGCAGCGCCCCGTGGCCCTCGGCATCGGTTCGCAGCACGAGCTCCGCCAGCTCAGCCCGGAACATGGCACGGGCATGGTCGAGGAGCGCGACGAGCGCAACGTCGAGCTCCGGGGAGTGCTGCAGGATGCGGCTCGACTGGTAGACGAGCTCGAGCCGCTCGTGCTTCTCTCGCTCCGACACCCAGGCGCGATACGCGAGGAACAGGGTCAGGATTGGCAGCGCGAGCAGCCACAGGGCGCTCGGACTGGCCCACAGGATCGTCACGGCGACCAGTGCCAGGCTGGTGTTGGCGACCGCCACGAGGAATCCGAACTGGAGCATGTCCGGCAGCTTCTTGAACTGTGGCGCCCCACCGGAGAGCGTGATGGCCGCCGCGATGGTCACAGCACCGACGACGGTGGCCGCGCCCGTGGCCGCGAACGCCGCCACGTGGTCGGCCAGGGTCGGAATCCCGGCCGATGGTTCGACGATTCGGAAGATCACGATCATCACCACGGCCAGCAGGAGGTAGTTGGCGAGATTGAAGGCGATCTTCAGCGGAGACTGGCGCAGCAGCACCAGCGCGGCCAGTGCGCCGACCGTCAGAGCAAGAAGGTAGTCACTCGGGCCGAGGAAGAAGAGGCCGATGACGGCGGGCACCTCGGTCAGCGAGAAGGCGTGCGACTCACGACGGAAATGAACCTCGATCACCTTGATGTCGGCCAACGCGAAGCCTGCGGCGATCGCCAGCCACGGGATCTCGAACGGGACGGCCCGTCCCGCTCCCCCGCTCAGCGCGAGCAGGTAGATGAGAGCCGCGAGGGCTGCGAGAATGCCGGAGAAGAGCCAGACCCGTCGGGCAGGCCCGCCGACGTCGAGACGCGAGACGATCTCCCGCACCGCGCGGCGCTGGGCGAGGACGCGACTGGTGAGAGACAGGGAGGACACTACGCCGACATAGTGGCGAGCAGGCGCGAAGGGCGCCGTCCATCAAAGGTACCGATCCTGCCCCGTACCGAGGCCGCGCCTCGTCGCTCAGTAGTTGTGAAAGATCGCGACGGCGCGCCCATCCGGGTCGGCGACCCGGAAGGATCTCGTTCCCTCCCAGCGATCGCCGGACGGCGGTCCAACCAGCGCAAACCCCCGGCGTGAGAGCTCCTGTGCCCAGGCGTCGACCTCGGAGGCCGTGTCGACCCGGAATCCGAGCTGCAGCCCATCGCGCGTCGCACGCTCACCGCGACGGAAGCTGAGCTCGAATCCGCCGAGCTCGAGGTCAACCCCGGTGGCGTCATCGGCGATGCGCCTGAAGCCGAAGGCGGATTCGTAGAACTCCGCAGCGTGGTGTGGATCGGTGGACAGCAGGGCGAGCTGGCCGATCCCCCGCATCTTCCTCACGCTGCCTGGGACCTCAACGCGCGGGCTCCGCCTCCGCCACCGGTGGCCACAGCTCGCGCGCGGCGGCGCGCTGTTGAAGATCTGTCACGAAGTCGGCGATCGCCACGCCCTGGGAGGATTCGCCGTTGCGCAGGCGCGGCGACACGGCATTCGCCTCCGCGTCGCGGTCGCCGACCACGACCATGACCGGGATCTTCTGCTCCTGCGCGTCGCGCAGCTTCAGCTGCATGCGCTCCGAGCGGTCGTCAACCGCCGCTCGCAGACCGGCATCGGTCGAGCGTGGCCCGGACCGACGCGGCGTACTCGAGATGTCGATCGGCGATCGGGACCACCATGACCTGCACCGGTGCCAGCCACAGCGGGAACGCGCCGGTGTAGTGCTCCGTGATGATGCCGATGAAGCGCTCGAAGCTGCCGTAGATCGCGTAGTGGATCACGACCGGGCGCTCGAACCCTCCATCGGCGGCGCGGTACTCGAGGTCGAACCGCTGCGGCAGCTGGTAGTCGGCCTGGATCGTGGCCATCTGCCACTCGCGGCCGAGGGCATCCTCGATGAAGATGTCGATCTTCGGTGCGTAGAATGCGCCGCCGCCCTCGTCCAGGGTGAAGGACATGCCGTCCTCCTCGAGCCGCTCGCGCAGACGTCCCTCGGCCCGCTCCCAGAACTCGTCGGAGCCGAGGCGCTTCTCGGGACGCGTGGCGAGCTTGGCCCGAGGCTCGAAGCCGAACGGCGCGTACTGCCTGCGGACCAGCGACAGCGCGAGGCGGATCTCGTCGTCGACCTGGTCGTCCCGACAGAAGACGTGCGAGTCGTCCTGGGTCAGCTGGCGAACGCGGAACATCCCGGCGAGGACGCCCGTTCGCTCCTTGCGGAAGAGCGTCGAGTAATCGGCGAAGCGCATCGGCAGCTCGCGGTACGAGTGCGACCGCGTCTTGTAGATGAGAATCTCCTCGGGGCAGTTCATCGGCTTGAGGCCCGAGACATGGTCGTAGTCGTCGAGCACGAACATGTTGTCCTGGTAGTTGCCCCAGTGGCCCGAGGTCTCCCACAGCTCCTTGCGGACCAGGCTCGGGGTGCGGACCTCGTCGAACCCGGCCTCGCGGCGCACCTGGCGCGACCAATCCTCGAGCGCACGCCAGATGGCCATGCCGCGCGGATGCAGGAACGGTGCGGCCGGCGACTCGGGATGGAAGGTGAAGAGATCGAGCTCGCGGCCGAGCTTGCGATGGTCGCGCTTCTTCGCCTCCTCGAGGCGCCACAGGTGCTGGTCGAGCTCCTGCGCAGTGTCCCAGGCCGTGCCGTAGATGCGCTGGAGCATCGGCCGCGTCTCGTCGCCGCGCCAGTAGGCGCCGGCGGTGGTCAGGAGCTTGAAGGAGCCGAGCTCCCTCGTGGAGCCGATGTGACCGCCCCGGCACAGATCCTCGAACGTCCCGTGGCGGTAGAAGCTGACCGTCGGGACCCTCCGACTCGGGAAGGTCCTCGATGATCTCGACCTTGTACGGTTGACCGAGACCTCGCTCCAGCTCGATCGCTTCGGCGCGAGGCAGGTCCTTCGAGTGCTCGAAGGCGAGGTCGGCCGTCTGCTGCTCCCGCATCTTCGTCTCGATCTGCTCGAGATCGGCCGGCGTCAGTGGCCGTGGCAGGTCGAAGTCGTAATAGAAGCCGTCCTTGATCGCCGGACCGATCCCGAGCTTCGCCTCCGGGAAGAGCTCGAGCACCGCCGCGGCCATCATGTGCGCCGCGCTGTGGCGCATGGCCGAAAGTCGGTCTTCGGTTCCTGACGCGAGCGCGTCGCCCGCGTCCACGGGCGTCTCGTCAGGGTCGTGTGCCATGGGCCGAAGGGTAGCGCATGGCGACGCCAGGGACGAAGTCGCGCGAACTCAGCCGCTCACGCCCTCATCCCGCGGGTCGGCTCCGGGCGTTGCCTCCGGTTCGCCGGGCATCCCGCGTCTCGGGAATCGGGTCATCCATGTCGCCGGTGGGCGGAGTCAGTCCCCCGCCACCGGGATACGCGTCATCGCCGATCGGATCGCCGGCGTCGCGCTCCGGTCGGTCGTGTGGGCCGCTTCCCGGGCCCTGGGGATTGTCGCGGTCGAGCATCGGGTTCGCGCTGTACAGCTATGCGAGACGTGATGCAATCCGCGCGCCAACGCAGCGGTGATCAGACGCGCTTGAACTGCTCGAAGGGCTGGCGGCAGTGCCGCGCAGTGGTAGATCGCGCGACACAGCGTCGGGCCGAATGGATTGTCCAAGGTCGTGTCCGGCGAGCCGCAGTACGGGCACTCGGCAGCCGGGCATCGTCGCCAGGTCGTCGATGCCGATGAGCCCCGCCGGCCCCGGTCGGCATCGGCGCGGGTGGCGCGAAGCCGGATCGGCGAAGCCGATCCCGGCCATGCTCGCTGATCCGGTCACTCGTCCAGGGCGGATCGAACGTGACGGTCGACGACGACCGAGCCGGCGAGATCGAGCGCGCCGAGACGTTCGGTGATCTCGTGGCGCATGACGTCGATCGCGGGACAGCCGACGAACGTCGGCAGGAGCTCCACCCGGAGCCGGTCGTCGTCGAACGCTGACGGAGCCGATGACGCCGAGGTCCACCACGCTGATGGCGGGGATCTCCGGATCGGGGATGCGCGACAGCTCGGCCCAGACGCGCTCCTCGCGGTCCGGCCGCGCCGCGATCACCACAGCGCCCCTTCCTCGGAGCCCGAGACGCGCGGTGAACTCCCCGTGGAGCCAGGCGAAGTCGTCCGTGCGACGCCGTCGACCGTCGGGGCGTCGGTCGAGATGACGGCGAGCTCGCCGACGATCGGCTCGAGCGCTCGCCGGACGCGAGCGGCCCACGCGGCGTGCAGCTCGGACATCGGCTGGGGCAGCCATCCGTCGCGGACCAGCGATCGCCCTCCCGAGCGGCGCGAACACGTCCTGCGCATCGGTCCACAGCGCGACGAGGCCGCGACGAGCCGATCGCGGGCGTCGCCGTCAGCCAGCCGGCGGACCCACGCATCGGCGTGGAGCATGTGGTAGGTCTCCTCGCGCCGCATCTTCGCCGGCCAGCGCGGCGAGGCCGCTCGTGCGACGAACGCCGTCAGGGCGGTCAGGCGCACGGCATCGGCGGTCTCGTACAGGTAGCGGCGAGCCACGCTGAAGGCCCAGTCGCCGCGCGCATGGTTGAGCAGCGCGGCGTGCCGGTAGTCCGCCACCTCGCGACCGAAGGCGATGCGGTCGGGGTCGTCATCGGTCAGCTCGGCCAGCAGCTCGTAGAGCGCCTTGGCATGGCCGATCTCGTCCTGGGCGATCGAGCTCGTGGCCACGTCCTCCTCGAGCATCGGCGCGATGCCGGTCCACTCGGAGTCCCAGAAGCCGATGACGAACTCGTCATCGGCCACGGACAGCAGCAGCTCGGCGAGGGCATCGCGAGTCCGCCGGTTCCAGCGGTGCGACGCCCGGCGGACGCGGTCACGACTCCCCCGCCTCGGTGGCGGCGCGCTGCTTCGCCGCCTCGAGCTTGTGCTTGATGATGTAGCCGCCCGGCTTCTTGTGCGACCGGTCGAACGGTGGCTTCAGCAGGTCCGGGTCGTCGAGCTCGGTGATGGCGTCTCGCGCGACGATCCACAGCCGATGCGATCTCGCCGCGACGTCCGTAGAACTCGCGGGCGTAGTGCACGGCGAGCTCCTCGTCCGCGGCGTTCACGTTGCCGGCGTGGATCATCGGGTCGCCCTCGTCCTCCTGGCGGAAGACCTCCCAGACGCGATCCGTCACGAGCTCACCGCGTCAGGCGGCGGCCGTCGCGTTCCCCGCCAGCGCGTCGCGCACCCACTGGGTATCGGCGAAGTTCACGCGTCGGAAGCCCAGCCGCTCCTCGGAGGCCGGGCCGTGCCCGGTGACGACCGATTTCAGCTCTGCCCAATCCGGCTCGGTGTACGCCCAGCGACCCGGTATCGGCGTCGTAGCGCAGCTCCGGGTCCGGGATGCGCAGGCCGAGCTCGAGGATGCGCGGCACGTAGATCGAGAGGAACTCCTGGCGCAGCTGCTCGTTGTTCTTGGCCTTGATGCCCCAGTGGAGGTCCTTGTCCTTCGCCGGGTCGGTCGGCGGGCCGTGCATCTGCATGAGCGGGCCCCACCACCGGTCGAGCGCCTCCTGCACCATGGCACGCTGCGACGCGGTGCCGTTCATGAGCGTGAGCACGACGTCGCGGCCATGCATGATGTGAACGGACTCCTCCCAGCAGATCTTCTTCATCGTCCGCGCGTACGGGGCGTAGGACGAGTCGCGCAGGGCCTGCTGGCTGACGATGGCGGCCGCGTCGACGAGCCAGGCGATGATCCCGACATCCGCCCACGACTTCGTCGGGTAGTGGAAGACGTTGTGGAACTTCGTCTTGCCGTCCAGCAGATCGGCGAGCATGTGCCGAGCGCGGCTTGCCGAGGTCCTCGGCCACGCGGTACAGGAGCTGCGCGTGGCCGACCTCGTCCTGGATCTTGCTGGTCAGCGCCAGCTTCCGGCGCAGGTTCGGAGCGCGCATGATCCAATCGCGCTCCGGAAGCACGCCCATGAGCTCGGAGTTCGCGTGCATCTCGACGAACTTCAGGACCGCGGCGCGGTACTCGTCCGGCATCCAGTCATCGGCCTCGACCTTGCCGCCACCGCCGACGTGAGCGTAGAAGGCCTCGGCGTCGCCGGCCGCGTAGCGTTGCGGCCCGTCGAGCGGCTGGATCGTATCGGCGTCGTTCATGGTCGATCCTAGGGTACTGCAAGAGCGGTGCGCGCTCGTCGCGAGGCCTCAGTCGTGCGGCGCGCGCTTGCAGCGGCCGATGCCACCGATGCGTAGGCCTCGTGCCGAGTGCACGCGTCCACGCGGACCCTGACCGTCGGACGCTGCCATCGTCCGGGCGCGGAACGTACAGGTCGACCGGTATCAGGCCGCGGTGCGGACGAGCAGGTAGTCCGCGAAGACAGCGTCGACGGTGCCGATCCGGCGCCCGCCGTCCGTCACGCGAGCGCCGGGCGCCGATCCGCTCCATCGCCTACGTAGTCGCCCTGCCGCGGCACGGTGCACCGCCGACGCGCCGTCAGTGGCGCCGATGGATCGAGTCGGTGAGCCTGCGCCAGGTCGTCTGATACGGACGTCGGCGATTCGCGGTCATCGTCGCGTCCACGGATCCAGCTCACGCAGACGCTCGAGATCCTCGAGCGGAACCAGCGCCCCCATGGGTCGACCATGCCGTGTCAGGACGATCCGCTCGCGACGTCGACGCGACATGCGTCAGCACACCGGCGCAGGTGCTCGCGCGGCCGCCGAGATCGCGAGGCAGCGGATGGTCCCCCTCCTGCCCGGCTTCGTGCATCGCGGCGTGCCGAGTTCGTTCGAAACCGGACGCTCCGTCCCGGATTCCACACGCGGCATGCCGCCGATGGCACGCCGGCTGTCGCCGATCCCCGGCCGCGCGCACGTCCCAACCAGCGCGGCGGCCCAACGCCACTTACCACAGGAGGAATGTACGTCCGGATGCGACCATCGCCGGCCGCCGCCCGTCGCCACGCGACGTTTCGCCGCTCGGCCTCGCCGCGACCCTGATCGCGGCCCTGCCCTGGCGCTCATACTCGCTGCGCCGCCCCCTGGCGTCGAAGCGACCGCGCCAGCCCACCGGTCACATCGTCGTGCTCGACGGCAGCGTCGGCGCCGACGGCACGTTCGAGGTCGCCGGCGGCGACGCGGTGAACCTGAGCCGCGGCCTCGTCAGGCCATCACGGCCAGCGGTGCCACCATCGAGGTCGACCTCGCCGATCAGATCGGCGTGCTGCTGGTCCGCGCGACCCCGGCGATGGCCGCAGTCATCCGTGGCATCGGGCCTCGTCGAGCGAGGTCGGCACCCGACTTCGCGTGGAAGGCCTTCTCGTCATACGACGAGGCCCTCGCCTCGGGCGAGCTCACGCTGCTCGATCCTGAGCGAGGTTCCCGGACAGCGGGCCCGAGACGACCGCCGATGCGCTGGAAGCGCTCCAGTGGGACATGGCGCAGATCCGCACCCCGCAGGCCCATGACGATCCAGTCGGGCGGGCGCGCCGTCGACGTCGGCATCCTGGACTCCGGCATCGACGGCCGCCATCCCGACTTCGTCATCGACGCCGGCGGCACGAACGTCGACTGCGTCCGCGGGCGCAACTCGGTCATCTTCCTGCCCGGCGGCCCGGGGGTCGGCACGCCCGACCCGTGCATCGACAACCAGTTCCACGGCACGCATGTCGCCGGCACCGTGGCCGCACAGGCCAACAGCGTCGGTGTCGTCGGCGTCGCCCCGAACGTCACCCTCGTCCCGGTCAAGGTGTGCGACACCAGCGGGTACTGCTACGCCTCGGCCGTTGTCGACGGCATCACCTACGCGGGCGACCAGCAGCTCGACGTCATCAACATGAGCTTCTTCGTCGACGACAACGAGTTCCAGGAGTCGACGGAGTTCAAGTGCCAGTCCGACGCCACGCAGCGCGCGTTCCGGCGGGCGGTCGAGCGGGCCATCCAGTACGCCCGCCAGCAGGGCGTGACGCCGGTGGCGGCCCTCGGCAACTCCGACCAGGACCTCGCGCACCCGGTCGATGACACCGGCCAGCCGATCAGCAACGAGTGCGAGGTCGTTCCGGCCGAGACGCAGGGCGTCATCGGCACCGTATCGCTCGGCCGCCAGTCCGAGAAGGCCGGCTACTCCAACTACGGCAGCGGACAGGCCGATGTCTCCGCCCCGGGCGGCAACGGCACGACCGGTGACTGCACCACGACCATCCTGTCGACGCTCCCGGGCGGCCTCTACGGCTGCATCCAGGGCACGAGCATGGCCTCGCCGCACGCGGCCGGCGTGGCCGCGCTCATCGTCAGCCAGTTCGGGAAGCTCGGCGCCGACGGCGACGTGAAGCTCTCCCCCACCAAGGTCGAGGCGCGCCTGCAGGGCACGCGCCATCGACCTCGGCCTGCCCGGCTACGACGAGTGCTTCGGTCAACGGCCGGATCGACGCGCTGCGCGCGGTCACCGGCGACACGTCGAAGCTGGCCGATCCGACCGCGCCGCACTGCCCCGAGTACACCGAGTAGGCGTCCTCCCGGCGAACGATCGGCGCCGCCCACGCGGGCGGCGCCATCGCCATCCACCAAGGGAGTTCGCGGCCACCGACCTGAACACGGCAGGGACGGAGACCTTCGAGGAGATCGGGCTCTACGCCGACTAGGCCGGTCCCTCGTTCAGTGATGGCCCGCCGGACCCGTTCGGCGGGCCATCGACGGTTCTGACGCCACGTCGAGCGTCCATTGCCCCACCGAGACCGCCAACGGCAGGGTGCCGAACGGTTCGCCGTCGAGGTGCACCGGCGTACCCGGCTCACCCTCGATCGTGACGCGCCTTCCCCTGCCAGTCGAGACGCTGGGATGACGCACGTGCGTGCCCCGATACAGGTTGGGGAGCTGGCGAATCGCCGTCAGCCGCGAGACGTCACCCACCACGCACACGTCGAGCAGACCGTCGTCGACGCGTGCGTCGGGAGCGATGCGCATCCCACCCCCGTAGAACGGACCGTTGGCGATCGCGACGAAGAGGACGCGGTCTGCCACCTCACCGTCGTCGATGCGGATACTCGCCGCGCTGTTGCGGAAGCGGCGCAGCTCGATGAGCGTGGTCGCCAGGTATCCGGCGCGTCCGGCCTGCCACCAGCGCCGGGCGGCCATGCGGTTTGCAACCTGGGCGTCGAACCCGATGCCACCGGCTGAGGCGAACCAGCGTTCGATGCCGGCGCCGTTGCGAGCCGCCGCGACGTCCACGGGGCGCGTTGCATGCCCCACCGCCACGCGCCACGCGCGCTCCAGGTCGCTCGGCAGGCCGAGGCCGCGGGCGAGGTCATTTCCGCTGCCGAGCGGAACGATCCCCAGCTCGACCGGTCCCTGGCCGGCCGCGATCCCGTTGATCGCCTCCTGGACCGTTCCGTCGCCGCCGACCGCGATGACGCGCCCGTACCCGCGCCGGAGGGCATCGGCGGCCAGGCGTTCGACGTCACCGGGCCGCCGGGCGACCTCGAGCCCTGCGTCCGGACGCGACAGGAGCCGATCGCGAAACCAGCGCGCGGATCGCGCAGCACGGCCCCCACCGGCCGCCGGGTTCACGATGACGAGCGGCGCGTATGGCACCGACGCATTGTGACGATTCGCGCGAAACGGCGACCGGCGGTACCGTGATCGACGTGAGTCGAGCACTGGTCGCCGCCGCGCGTCTGCTGGGTGCGGCCCTCGGGGCGTTTGCCGGGGTCGTTGCCCTGCAGCTCATGCGTCTCCGGCGCCGGGAATTCCTGCCGGGATGGCCCGGGTTCGCCATCAGCCACCTCGTCGAGCCCGATGACCGGAGCGGTGGCTCCGCGCTGCGCCTCGTCGTCCTGGGTGATTCGACCACGGCTGGCGTCGGGGTCACCCGCGCGGAGGACTCCCTCCCCTACCGACTTGCGCAACGACTCGCCGTCGCCGAGCGCCGGTCGGTCCGCGTCATCAGCTACGGCTGGGCCGGGGCGCGCGTCGCGGATCTGCTGCGCGACCAGGTGCCACGAGCGATGGGCCCGACGCCCAAAAATCGGCGAGGGCCGTTTCTGCCCGACGCCGAGATTGTCGCCGTCGTCATCGGCTCGAACGATGCGACCCACAACACGCCTCCCGGCCGGTATCGATCAGACCTGCGCAGCGTCCTCGCCGCGGTTCGCGACGCCACGCCGGACGCGCAGGTGGTGCTCGCGGGCATCCCGGCGTTCCGGGGAGCCCTCAGCGAGCTCGAGCCTCTCATCTTCCTGGCGGACCAGTACGCGCGCCTGTTGCGACCCATCAGTCGAACCGAGGCGAAGCGCGCCGGCGTGACCTATGCCGACCTCCACGCCGAGGTGGCACCGCTTCTGGCAGGTCAGTCCGGGATCCTGTCGAGCGATGGCTTCCATCCATCGGCGGTTGGCTATGACGCCTGGGCCGAGGTCATCTACCGAGCGCTTCCGACCGAGATCGATCGAGCCGTGGGCGCCTGACACGGACGAAAGCGCTTGCGAAGCGCCCACGCGGGATGCGATGCTGCGGCGGCAGCCCATCTCTGCCCATCCTTGTGCCCACGGGGAATCGCGTGCGTCTCGTCGTCGTCATCGCCACTGCCGTGGCGACACTGGTTGCCAGCCTCGGCCTCGCCGCGCCGGTGCGCGCCTCCGCACCGATCAAGGTCGCGATCATCGTGGGTCCGGTGGGAGACGAGCTGACGCCGGTCTACGTCAGCCTGGCGGAGGCGTCGGCGAGGGCTGCCGAGACGCGAGGCGCCAGCGTGGCCCGCGCCTACTCGCCCGATGCAACGGCCGAGAACGTGCTGGCCGCGGTCGAGGGCGCCAACATCGTCATCTACCTGGGCCACGGCGTGGGCAGCCCGAACCCGTACTCGGTCACGCCGAATGCGTCCACCACGAACGGGTGGGGCCTGAATGGTTCCGGTGCAACGGGCACCCATGCCGACTCCTGGCAGGACGGGTCGCTGGCCTACTACGGGGAGTCGTGGATCGTTCAGAACGCCCGGCCCGCGCCGGGCTGGGTGATGATCTACTCCAACGCCTGCTACGCGCCCGGAGCATCCGAGGGCTTCGACACGCCCGCGGACGAAGCGACCGCCGCAGCCCGCGTCGACGCGTACTCCCGTGCCCCACTGGGCGAGCTCGGCGCATCGGCCTATTTCGCAACCGACTTCTACGAGGGCGCCGCGCACCTCGTGGCGGCAATGCTCGACCGCCCGGATTTGCCGTTCGGCGATGTCTTCGGGTCCGAGCCGCAGTTCGACGCGGACTCCCTCACGCGCCTGCCGCACCGGCTGGTCGCGGGAGCCGAGACATGGCTCCATCGCTCGCCATACTTCGAGGGCAAGCTCGACTACTGGTACGCCTTCGCCGGCAATCCGGCCGCCAGCTTCGCCGGTCTGGCGGGTGGCACGATCCTGAACGCGGCCGGGGTGCGCGATGCGTCCGCAGCCCTCGATCCGGCCGATGGCATGGTCACGGGCATGGCATCGAGCTACGGGCATTCGACCGGGTGGGAGGACCGGGCCACGGTGGCACTTCCGGTCGAGCTCGGGGGCGGGATTCCCGCCGCCGATCCGACCTGGGTCCTCGTCTGCGCCGACCGCTGCGTGGCGTTGCCGGTGGTCGACTCGTGTCCCTGCTATGTCGGCACCGCGGATCAGCGCGTCGCCAACCTGTCCCACGCGGCCTGGGCACTCGTCACCGATGACCCGCTTGAGGAAGGTCTCGTGCGAGTCGAGGTCCACCTGACCCCGATCGAGGTCGTGGGCTCGGCGCCGGAGACCTAGGCCGGAGCTCCGACTCGCCGGTCCGGCTTCGCGGCGCCGGCCGATCCGTCCGACCGCAGGTTGAAGCGGCTTGACAGCGAGCCGATCTCGCGCAGCAGCACGTCGCCAAGCGCTGTGCGCTCGGTCCCGGCCACCGGGTAGCGACCCGCGAACACCGCGGAGGCCAGCTCGCCCTGCGCGGTTGCCTGGCCCTGCTCGAACTCGAAGGCGTAGTGATGCTCTCCGCTCGCCGCGCGCCGCGACGATCGGATCCGAGCCCACAGGGAAGTGGTCCCGGCGGGCAGCTGGAAGCTCACCAGGTGGACCTCGCGCTCGACCAGCGGCTCGGCCGTGGCGATGAGCGCGCCGCCGACCGACACGTCCTGGACGGACGCCGTCCCGCCGTCCACGGCACCCTCGATGTCGACCGCGAAGCGCACCGAGCTCCGCCGCTCGGCCGCGTAGCGGAGGGAGCGGACGCGACGCATCGCGATCCACACCAGGGCGGCATTGACGCTCAACCAGGCGAAGGCGCCGAGGGCCGCCATGTCCGACGCGTATGGGATCGCGAACGCGCCGAGCAAGTGCAGGACGTAGACCGATGCGGCGACGACGGAGATCCCGAGCGACGCCCGGAGCATCAAGGGCGCGTCGACGCGGCCTCGCTCGGTGGCTACCCGGCCCTTGGGCGTCACGCGGAATCGCGGCGTTCGCGACGTGAACAGCGTCATGGTGGCCGCGAAGTTCGGCGACATTCGCACGAGGTCGAAGACGACCGACAGGACCGGACGGTACGCACCGCGTCCCAGCATGTAGAGGGCAGCCTGCTGCAGCCCATAGGTGATGCCGAACGCCAGCGCGAATGTCAGGCCGTCGGCCAGGATCGGGATCTGCCCGGTCACCAGCACCAGCGGCGGCAGGAGCAGGAAGCCGAGCGTGCGCCACGAGTCGAACCAGCCCAGCAGAGTTGCGGCGTAGCCGAGTCGCTGGCCGAGCGTCAGTCCAGGGACGATCAGCGGATTCTCGGCGCGCAGGACCTGCATCGCCCCGGTCCCCCATCGATTGCGCTGCAGCTGATACTGCGCGGCGTCATCGGCGGCCAGCCCCCGGGCGAGGACCTCGTTGTGATAGATCGTCTTCCACCCGGCGCGGTGGAACCGAATGGTGGTGTGGATATCCTCGGTGATCGTCTCCGTGGCAGCGCCGCCGACGGCGCGCAGCGCCGCGGTGCGCACGATCGCGCTCGTGCCGCACCAGAACGCCGCGTTCCACCGGTTCTTGCCGGGCTGCAGCAGCCGATAGAACAGGGTCTGCTCGTGGAACGGCTCGCCGTACGCGACACCGCTGCCGTGCTCGAAGCTCGTGACGTTGTAGAAGTCCTGCGGTGTCTGGACCAGCGCGACGCGCCGGTCGGCGAAGTATCCCAGCGTGGCCCGAAGGAAGTCCGGCGCAGCCACGTGGTCGGCGTCGAGGATGGCCAGGATCTCGGCGTCGATCACGCCCAGGGCGTGATTGAGGTTGCCGGCCTTGGCGTGCTCGTGGCTCGGTCGCGTGAGGTAGCGGGCACCGAGCCGCTCGGCCAGGTCGGCGATCTCCGGGCGGTCGCCGTCGTCGAGCACCCAGGTCTCGTGCACCGGCTCGAGGGAGACGGCCGCGGAGATCGTCGGGATCAGGATCTCGGGACCCTCGTTGTAGGTCGGGATGAGCACGGCGACGCTCGGGATGCGCCGCAGGCCGCGTCGGCGAGGCCGAACGTCGACGTCCCACAGGCTGAATGAGAAGAGCCCGAGCCCGATCGCGGCGTGCACTTCCAGGACGAGCATGGGCACCGCGAGGTACCACGCCTCCAGGTTGAGCGTGGACGTCGCCCGCCACCCCAGGTAGACCGCAGTGGCAACCAGCGCGAGCACGGCGGACGCGCGGATGACCAGGAGTCGGGTCGGGGTATCGGGAGGAGGAAGGTGCCCGCGACGGCGGGAAGTGCGAGCCATCTCGCACAGGACACCATCTGGAGGGACCATCGGGCCATGAGCCGAAAGTCCGCCCGTGCCCCGTACCTAGGTGATCGTCACCTGGATCGTGTGGTGTCCGCGAGCGCCGTCGGGAGCGGGTCGTGACTTTGCATCGGTCTGCACGTCGCCGTTGCCGTCGATGGCGCGAACCCTGAGCAGATGGTCCCCGGGCGTCGCGTCCCAGCGATGGACCCATTGGACCCACGTCGTGTCCGAGATCGGCGCGCTGATCTCCGCCGGCTGCCAGCCGTCTTCGTCGACCTGGACTTCGACGCCGGACACGCCGCGATCGGGGGCCCAGGCCACGCCAGCGACTGCCACCGCGCCGCCGGGCGTGCGCGATCCACCGCGTGGCACGTCGATCCTCGACTGGGTCAGGATCGGAGCCTCCTTGGCCCAGCCCAGCGGCACCCAGTAGGCGTCGAAGGCCTCGAGCGTCGTCAGCTCGATCTCCGCGAGCCACTTCGTCGCGCTGACGTATCCGTACAGGCCCGGAACGATCAGTCGTGCCGGGAAGCCATGGCTCGCGGGCAGCGGCTCGCCGTTCATGGCGACCGCCACCATCGCCTCGCGATCATCGGCGAGTGCCCATGCCGTCGGGAAGCCGACGGTGAAGTCATCCACGGCCCGACCCACGATCTGCGTCGCGCCGGACTGGACACCGGCACGCTCGAGGATGTCCTTCAGTCGGACCCCGGTCCACAGCGCATTTCCGACCAGCCCGCCTCCGACCTCGTTGCTGACGCAGGCAATCGTCACGTGCTGTTCGAAGAGCGGCAGAGCCACGAGCTCGTCGTAGGTCAGCTCGAACGGGCGGTCGACCATGCCGCTCACTCGCAGCCGCCAGGTCTCGAGATCGGGACGCGGCACGAGCAGGGCGGTGTCGATTCGGTAGAAGTCCCGATTCGGGGTGATGATCGGGCTGAGCTCCGGGACATCGAGGGATGCACCCGCGGGCAGCGGTGCGGCCGATGCGCTCGGGTCCGGGATCGACCCTACCTGCGGCTTCGCGTCGAGGCGGCCCTGGTCGAGCAGTGCACGGCCCGCAACGCCGCTCGCTGCCGCCACCCCGACGACGGCGATCGAGGTGCCCAGGAATCGCCGCCGGCCCCAGTCGGGCATCTCCGCCACGCGGTCGCCACGTGGTCGCGCAAGCCTGAGGAGTGCGGGCAGGACGATGATCGCAATGCCCGCGGCGGCCGCGGCGACCACGAACGTCGGAACCGCCTCGGACAGCGGCGCGCGCAGGCCGACCGCCAGCGCCGCCACCCCTCCGACCGCGATCGCCAGCCGGGCAGGACCGGGCCGATGGCGCGCCAGCAGACCGATTCCCCCGGCCAGCGCGACGGCGACCACCGCGATGAAGAGGTTGAGGATGAGCTTGTCGGCCTCGCCGAAGAGCTCGACCACAAACTGCTTGGCACCGGGCGGTTGGAGGGAGATCACAAAGTCGCCGACCGCGATGATCGGGCTGGCCGCTCCGGGGATCAGGCCCGCCAGGAGCTCGGCGCCGCCCAGGCCGGCGGCGCCGGCCGTGATCCCGGCGATCACCGCCGCGGTGCGGCTGGGAATCGAGGTGTGCGTGTCGTCGATGGTCGTCATGGGTGTCGCCTAGCGTACGTTCCGATGTGACGAACGTATGACTCCGAGCTCATTGGGCACCGGATTCAGCGAGATCGGCATGTGCCTTGCTCTGGATGAGGCATGGGGGGCTCGATCTGGATCAGCGACCGCGAACCGGGAATCCGGCAGGTGTTCGCCGAGCTGCTGCCCGATTCGGAGATCCTCACGCCAGAGGGACTCGAATCGCGCCTGGCGCTCGGCCAGCGACCGAGCGGACTCGTGATCGACGGAACGCAGCTCCTCGAGCTCAGCCCCGCCATGCAGAGGTCGGTCCTCGAGCTCCCGCGCCTCCTGGTGTGCACCGGCATGATGCTCGCCTCCCTGCCGATCTCGATCGTCGCCGGCCCCGGGGTGGCGGTGCTCGCCAAGCCCTTCTGTGTCGAGGACCTCGAGGCCGCCATCGAGTGGCTGCGGGGTGGAGTCGAGCGCGACGTCGCCCCGCTGCCGCCGACCCCGGCACGGCTGCACGGGGGTCGGCCACGGTCGCTGCGCGGACGGCTCCCGGCTTCGTAAACCGCGCCCCGTATCATCGGCCGCATGCCCGAGCGCATCGACCTCCGCTCCGACACGGTCACGCTGCCGACCGCAGCCATGCGCCACGCGATGGCGAGCGCGGAGGTCGGCGATGACCAGTATGGGGAGGACCCATCGGTCAATCGGCTTCAGCACCAGGTCGCGGAGCTGCTCGGGCAGGAGGCTGCGCTCTTCGTCCCATCGGGAACGATGGCCAACCAGGTCGCCCTCCGCACCCTGACGCGCCCCGGCGACGACGTGCTCGTCCCGGCCCAGGCCCACATCGTTCTCCACGAGACGGGCGCCAGCGGGGCAAATGCCGGCATCCAATTCTCCGAGATCGGCGCGGGCGGCATCTTCAGCGCCGCTGACGTGCGCGCAGCCATCAAGCCTCGCGGCCACATCGTCTACCCCCCGACCTCCCTGCTGGTCGCCGAGAACACGCACAACCGCGCGGGCGGCATCGTCCTGCCGCCGGACGCCCTGGGCGACGCGCTCGAGACGGCTCGGGCCGCGGGCCTGGCGACCTACCTCGACGGCGCGAGGCTGCTGAACGCGGCGATCGCCAGTGGGAGGACGGCCGCGGACCTGGCCGCAGGATTCGATGTCATCGGCATCTCACTCAGCAAGGGCCTGGGAGCACCCGTCGGGTCGGTGCTTGCCGGCAGCCACGACCTCATCGCGACCGCGCACCGCTACCGGCGCATGCTCGGCGGCGCCATGCGCCAGGCGGGCATCCTCGCGGCCGCCGGGTCGCACGCGCTGGCTAGGCATGTCGCACGACTCGAGGACGATCATGCCAATGCACGGATCCTGGCCGAGGAGCTGCTCCGCGGCGACGACGTGCTGATCGACCTGGCCAGCGTGCAGACGAACATCGTGGTCCTCGAGCTCGTGGACCGCCGCGGCGTGCCCGATGCGGCCGCCTTCGTGGCTTCGTGCCGCGAGCACGGCGTGCTGCTCAACGCCTTCGGACCGCGCACCGTTCGCGCGGTGACGCACCTCGATGTCGATGAAGCAGCGTGCCGCACCGCGGCAAAGGTCATGCGTGCCGTGGCGGACGGGCGGAGCTAGACCTGCTCCATCGGCTCGGCGTCCGGGTCAAGCGTCAGGGATGCCGAGTTGATGCAATAGCGCAGGCCGGTCGGCTGATCCCGCGCGTCGTCGAAGATGTGGCCGAGGTGGCCGCCGCAGCGGGCACAGTGGACCTCGGTGCGGGTCATGAACAGCGTCCGATCCGTCTCCGTTTCGACCGCATCGTCCGACTTCGGCGCGTAGAACGACGGCCAACCCGATCCCGATTCGAACTTCGTGCCCGCATCGAACAGCTCGGCGCCGCACCCGGCACAGCGGTACACGCCGGCCCCGTGCTCGTCCCACAGTGCGCCGCTGAATGCGCGCTCGGTGCCCTTCTCGCGCAGCACGCGGTACTGCTCCGGAGTCAGGGCAGCGCGCCACTCGGCGTCGGAGCGCTCGATCTTCTCGTTCGTCATGTGCACAGGGTACGTCGGGGACGGTCGGGTCGCATGCATCGGCCTATCCTGAACCGATGCAGCGTCACATCTTCCTCGCGCCGGGCGCCTCCGGGACCATCGAGCGCCTGCGAGGCCACGAGCGCGGCCTCACCGATCGCGGCCATCGGGTGACGCTGGTGAGCCTGCCCCGCGGCCGCGCCGAGCGAGCCGTGCCGGTGTACGAAGCGGCGGTCGAGCACGACGGAGTCGCCGATGCCGTCATCGGCGGCCACTCCTTCGGCGGCCGGGTCGCATCGATGCTGGCCGCCGATCGACCGCCGGCGGGGCTGGTCCTGCTCTCGTATCCCCTTCACGCTCCGGGCCGCCAGCCGTCGTGGCGCGAGCGAACCGCTCACTGGCCGCAGATCGGATGTCCCGTCCTGCTGCTGTCGGGCGAATCCGACCCGTTCGCCGATCTCGGCCTGCTGCGTGGCGCCGTCGCGCAGCTGCCCGATGCCACGCTCGTCACCTACCCCCGGGTGGGCCATGGCCTCGACGGCGTGCTCGACGCGGCGCTGGATCGCATCGCGGGGTTCTGCGACACGATCGCCTGATCCGGTCGGGCGCCAGGTCGCGGCAAAATGACGTAGGGGGACTGCGCCATCTGGCGCTGTCCGCACCACTCCGCGCGCACGACACTTCGCGCATGACTGCCATCCATCCCACTACCCTTGGCTCGACATCCGTCTCGCGGCCGCGCGCCATCGCCGTCCTCCGCGTCGTCCTCCTCGGCGAAGCACTCGCCGCTCTCGCCGCCACGATTGCGCTCAGCATGCTGGCATCGGCCCTCGCCAACTTCCTGGGGGGCGATTCCGGTCGCGCTGCTGAGGAGACCGTGCGGTTCACGGCGGCCATCGCCTTCGTCGTCGCGATCGCGGCGGCCGTCACGGCCCGCGGCGTGCGACTCGCCCGATCCTGGTCGTGGACCGCCGCCGCGCTGCTCCAGGTCGTCATCGCCGGCGCGACGGCGCTCGCCGCGATCACCGTCCCGTGGCACGCGCTCGAGCTCGCCGGCCTGGCACTTCCGGCCGCCGGCCTGCTTGCCCTCTCCACCCCCGGCGTGCGGCGCGGGCTCGGCCAGGTCTGACGCGTGCGCTCCCGAGCGCTACGCTGGCGTCGATGGCCGACGTCCCCGCGCACGATCCAGGACCCGAGGTGGCCGGCGAGCGCGCCGAAGCCCATGCGACGGCGGCGCGTGAGCCACTCGCGGTCGGCGGCGCAGCCGTCCGCATCGGGACCGCCTCCTGGACCGACCCGACGATGACCGCGTCGGGCGTGTTCTATCCGCCCGACGCCACCACCGCCGAGGACCGGCTCGTCTACTACGCCAACCAGTTTCCGATCGTCGAGGTCGACGCCACGTACTACGCCCTTCCGGCCCGCCGGACCGGAGAGCTGTGGCTGGAGCGGACGCCGCCGGACTTCACGTTCGACATCAAGGCACACGCCCTGATGACCGGGCAGCCGTCCGAGCTCCGCCGATTGCCCAAGGACCTGCGCGAAGCGCTGCCGGCCGAGCTGCTCGACCAGAAGCGCGTGTACGCCCGCGACCTCCCGCGCGAGATCGAGGATGAGATTTGGGCCCGCTTCCTGGATGGCATCGAGCCCTTGCGCAGCTCGGGCAAGCTGGGCGCCGTCTTCCTCCAGTACCCGCGCTGGTTCTTCCCGACCAGCGAATCGCGCGACGAGATCCTGCGGGCGCGGGAACGCCTCGGAGACACACCCTTCGCCGTCGAGCTGCGGCATGCCAGCTGGTTCAACGAGCGCAACTCGGCACGCACCATCGCCTTCCTGGAGCAGAACGAGATCCCGTTCGTGATGGTCGACGCCCCACCCGGCACCAAGTCGTCGCTGCCGCCGATCACCCTCGTCACGTCACCGAAGCTGTCGGTCGTCCGGTTCCACGGCCGCAGGACCGAGACCTGGGAGCAGCGTGGCATCCCGGTCGTGGAGCGATTCCGCTACCTCTATGACGAGGCCGAGCTCGGCGAGTGGGTCCCGCGCATCCGGGCGGCCGCGGAGCAGGCGCCGGAGATCCACGTGCTGATGAACAACTGCTACGCGAACTACGGCACGACGAACGCCCGCGAGATCGCCGACCTGCTGGCGTCCGACGTGCCGCGAGTCGGGGCGTGAGCGTCTGGGCTGAGGAGGTGGGGAACCTGCGCGGTGGTATCGGAGTCATCCTGGCGGTGCTGATCGGGGCGTGCACCCTGCCTCCGCTCGAGACCGCCACTCCGCGCCCGAGCCCGTCGCCCACGCCCGCACCGAGCCCGAGCGCGACGATTGCCCCGACACCCGACCCGACGCCGTCGCCGACGCCACCTGCGACGGTCCCCGACTTCGGGGCTGGTGAGGTCGTCGTGACCACCACCGACGGCCTCCGCGTCCGAAGTCTTCCGGGTCTCCAGCGTCCGGTGGTGACGGGGCTTCTCCCGGTCGCAGCGCGCCTCGAGGTCGTCATGGGCCCGATCGAGGTCGAGGAGCGCGGCTGGTACCTGGTCCGCGACAGTGATCCCGCGGAGCCGTCGTTCGACGAGGGCTGGGTTGCCGCCGGTTTCGAGCCCGATCCGCTGCTGGCCTCGACCGGGGTCGTCGTGGATGGATCGCCGTCGATTCTCTCGATGGACGGGACGTCGGATGCCGAGCAGGGGCCGATCGAGATCGGCGACGGAGACCACCTCATCCGCTGGATCGCGGTTGACCCGGAGCGCACGCGCTGCGCCTTCGCCGTCTCGCTGTTGCCCGTGTCGGGCGACGATGCCCGGCCGGCAATTCGCGCCACCGTCGGCACCGGCGTCGATCGCGGCGTGCTCCAGCCTCAGTCCTTCGCGGCCCTGGGCGTCCGCGGATCGGTGTTCGTCACCGTCATCTCGGACTGCGCATGGGCACTCGTCGTCCAGCGCGCCCCCACCCCCGAGTCGCCTTCACCGTCTCCCTGAGTGATCGGAGGGCGTCAGCAGCTCCCCCAGATCCCGGCCAAGTCATCTCGAGCTTCCCGCTCTGCGCGATCGAGCCGCTCGTCGTGGAGCGTATCGGGTTCGAAGGTGCGGGCCTCGATTGCTCCGCTGCGGACGAGCTCCTCGCCGACGTGCCGCCACGCACCGTCCACCACGATCCACGGATGGCGCAGCAGCCGGCCGAAGCGGTCACGATCCGTTGCATCGCGTTCGAGCACCAGCTCGACGCCCTCGACCAGCGCTCGGTTGGCCTCGGTTGCGGCATCGGCGCCACACTCGGCCGGGCTTCCCGAGCCCGCATTCGCAACCTCGGGCGCATCGACGCCGACGTACCGCAGGCGCTCTCGCGCTCCGCCGATCTCGACCGTGACCGTGTCGCCGTCCGCCACCCTGACGACACGGCCGCGCTCGAGGGGGCCGAGCGG
Organism: uncultured Chloroflexia bacterium; assembly: GCA_963767985.1. Taxonomy (GTDB): domain Bacteria; phylum Chloroflexota; class Limnocylindria; order QHBO01; family QHBO01; genus JACDBZ01. The sequence continues at coordinate 716,267 of CAVYGE010000006.1, read as the reverse complement.
CCCGTCCGATGCTCGTGGCGTCGGGCGCCGCTGCCGGCGCCGGGGGCGCATTCGCCACGCCGACCACGGCCACCAGCAGCGCGCCCAGGCCGAGCACGATGAGGACGGCGAGCAGGCGCTCCGGCTTGGGCGACACCTGGCGAACTACCGGCCGGCTCCGGCCGCGGAACCGTAGGACCTGACGAACGCTTCCTGTTCCGGCGTCTCGACCGCCTCGGGGTGCCGTGCCTGTCGAACGCGCTCGATCGCGGCGTCGGGCTCCCAGCCCGCGGCAACCAGGGCGCATGCCGCGACGGTCCCGGTCCGACCAACTCCCCCCATGCATGCCACCGCCACGTCGCCCGTGCTCCGCGCCTCGACGACCTCTGCAAGGATTGCGTCCATGGCTTCCGATGAGGCCGGCGGATGGCCGTCGGGCATCGGATGCCGATCCACCGCGATGCCGTGATCGGCGGCCCGCTGCACGATGTCGGGATCGCTCCAGCGCGCCAGCTCGGCATCGTCGACGAGCAGGATGAGACGGCCGATCCCCCGTTCGCGCAACGCCCCGAGGTCGACGTCGAGATCGGCGTCGTATACCCGACCCGGATAGCGCGCCGACGCTCCCCGCTTCCCCGGCAGGACGGTCATGCCGATCCGCCCGGGGCGTCCATCCCGGAACTCGGATGCCGGCAGCCAGTCGACCGTCGGTGCGGGATCAGGCACTCAGTTGAGCTGTCCGTTGCCGCGCCCGCAGAAGTGCCCCTGCGCATCCAGCGGCTCGCCGCAGTACGGGCACGCCGGGCGGCCCGAAGCGACCAGTGCCTCGGCGCCGCGAGCGAAGGCGCGAGCGGCAGGGGCGTCGATGCGAACACGGAGGACATCGGGACCCTCCTCGGCCTCGTCCGGCAGCTCGGCGTACTCGCCGTCCTCGGTCGGCGTCTGCGCCTCGATCACCACAGCCTCGGTCGCCGCATCCCACGCCAGGGCCATCGCCCCGACCCGGAAGTGCTCCACCACGGGCTCCTCGAGGGTCAGCGCATCGGTCGGCGCCGCATCGGCCGGAGCCTCGACCGCGTCGAGCAGATCTTCGAGCCGCTGGGCCAGGGCCGCGACCTGGACCTTCTCGAGCGCGACGCTGATCATGGCACCGCCCTTTCGCGCCTGGAGATAGAAGGCTCGCTCACCCGGCTCGCCGACCGTGCCGGCGAGGAAGCGATCGGGCCCATCGAAGATGAAGAGTCGTCGTGTCATCTCCTCAATCGTAGCGCGTGCCGACCCGGTAGAGTTTCGAGGCAGATGGGCACCACGGCCGCCGACGGAGCGACCTGACGATGCGACAGCGGCTCCGACCGTTGCGCGCGCGGGCCATGGCGCGCCGGCCCGGGGCCGAGGGCAGGTTCGACCTGTCACCACGCGCGCGGAGGATCGCGGGATGGGTCGCGGCCGCGCTCATCATCGGCGTCTTTGCCCTCGCGTTTCGCCTCTTGGGCGGGAATGGCGACGGCACGGTGGTGAATCGTTCACCGGACACCTCGGCTGGTCCGGCGCCGTCGATTCGCTTCGGAACCGCTCTCGACCCCGCGACCGGGGAGATCGACGCGAACGCCGAAACTCCGCGATTCGCTGCCGGAGACACCTTCGCGTACTCGGTCACCCCCTCGGGCAGTGTCCCATCCGCGGTCTACGTCGAGGTGCGCCGTGTCGGCGGCGGTCCGATCGAGACGGTCCAGGAGCCCGTCGATGCTCAGATCCTGCGAGACCCGCGAGCGATCGCCTTCGACGTACCGGCCGACCGGCTGATTGATGTCTTCGGTCCGGGACGGTACGAGATGCTGATCTACGCCGAGCCTGCCGGGGAACCACTCGCCGGCGGGCAGTTCGAGCTCATCGGCGTCGCCGAGAGCGCAACACCCAGCCCCTGACACGCGAAAAGGGATCGGAGACGTGCCCCATCTCCGATCCCATCGGGCAAGTCGGCGTGCCCATCCGACTCGTCTGCGAGCACAGTACGGTCACCAAACCGCACCTGTCAATACTCAATTGACCGTGAGGGCCTCACTCGTCAACTCGTACGCTCCGCGATGGTCTCCGACATCGGCGCGGAGATCGGCCCACTCGCGCAGAACATCGCGAAGCCGCCCCGGAACCCGGCTGGCCCGAGCGAGCGTCGCGGCCTCGTCGAAGAGAGATTCGGCCTCGTCGCGGCGCTCACTGGCGCGCAGGGCGCGGGCCTGCGTCAGCATGGCCGTCAGCTCGGACAGCTGATTGCCGCTGCGCGTTGCGTAATCTCGGGCGATTCCCGCGAGCTCGAGCGCGCGATCGAGATCCCCGGAAGCCAGCGCCACCTGTGCCTCCGTATCGGACACGGCCGCCATCCACCGTTCGTCGCCGGTCGGCTCGATCTGGCTGCGTGCCTCGCTCACCAGCTCGCGAGCGCGTTCCACCTGGCCCGTGGCCAGGAACGCGAGTGCGAGGTCGTTCTCGATGCGCGCCGACTCGAAGATCGCCCCCGCCGCGCGATACAGGGCCATGCCCTGGGTTCCGGCCCGGATGGCAGCCTCGAAATCGCCGACTTCTCGATAGCCGACGGCAAGGTTGAACAGGAACGCGGCGCGACGTCGGTCGTCGAGATCCGCGGCCTGCCCGCGCGCCTCCTCGAGGTACGACAGTGCGCGAGCGGCGTTGCCGACGCGAGACTCCACGGCAGCCAGCGACGTCAGCAATCGCATTTCGAAATCCGGCTCCACCTGGAGGCCCCCGCGAACCTGCTCCAGCAGGGCGGAGAGAAGGCTCCTGGCGTCCGGCTCGTTGTCTGATTCGTAGAGGCCGTAAGCGAGCCAGTAGCGGGCCAGGGCCGCATCCGCGTCGCGGGCGGCGAGTCCATACAGCCGGGCCGCCTCGGATGCCGCGGCGACCGTCTCGCTGCCGCGATCGAGACGTGCCAGTGCCTCCGCGTAGCCGCGCAGCAGATCCGCGCGCGTCGCCTCGTCGGGGCCTGCCTCGAGCAGCGCCTGGTAGCCGTCGGCAGCCGCCTGCCACTCGCCGGCCGCGAGCCGCATGTCAACCTCGAGCCGCGTCCAGACCGGGTGCGACTCGTCGATGAAATGGCTGGCCGGCATGCCGAGTCGCTCGGCGATGTAGTTCAGGGCCACCATCGACGGGCGGGCGATGCCCGTCTCCAGGGCGCTCACGTAGGCCTTGGTGTACCGATCCCCCGCCAGCTGCTGCTGGGTCAGGCCGGCACGGTGACGAGATTCGCGGATGCGCTGGCCGATGCGATGCGCGAGCTCGCGATCCTGCTCGGTCGCGCGGGCACTCGTCTTGGTCCGTGGCATGGCGGGAGTCTACACCCGTTGGCAAGCGGTACTTGACCTCGACCCACCCCGATCGTACTGGTCGATGGCCTCGGGGCGGGACCGATGGGTCATTGTCCAGTGGTTCCATCGACGCGACCTTGGATGAGCCACCCCGGCAGATCGGAGCGTGGCGGACAACAAAGCCAAGGAGAATTTTCGATGCGAACACGGCGAATCGCCCGCTCACTGATGGTCGCCGGCACCGCGGCGGCGCTGAGCATCCTCAGCCTTGTCTCGACCGTGGTGGCCGCCACCGGCGGAGCCGACTTCCCCCGCTAGAGACCACGCCGGGCGGGCTCCACCCGTCCGGCCTCGGCTTCGCTCCCCTAGTGCCCGTGCTGGTAGTAGGGGTTCTCGCCGGCGTCGTGATCGGTCACGTCCACGATGGCCGTGACCGAAGGCACGGCAGCGCGCACCGCGGTCTCGACGCCCTGCTTGAGCGTCACGTTGACCGCGGCGCATCCCTGGCAGCCGCCGCCGAACCGCATGAAGGCCGTTCCGTCCTTCACGTCGACGAGCGTCACCTGCCCACCGTGCGACCCGACTCCCGGGTTGATCTGCTGGTCGATGACGTCCTGGACCGCTCGCGCGACCGGATCCTGCCAGCCCTCGTTCGGGTTCTCGATGCGCAATCCTCCGCCGGTCACGGTGGGGTCGAGCTCGATCGACGCGCCGGCCAGGTCGGTGGCGCTCGTGGGATCGACCACGACCGTCAGACCCTCGGCCTCGACCGAGACGTCATCGTCGGCGCGCTCGCGTGGATCCTCCAGGGCGATCTCGTAGCGGAATCGACGGCCCTCACGGGCCAGCACCCGGACGCGGAGCACCGCTTCGGGGAAGTCGTTGAAAGCGCGCACGCCATCGATCTTGGTGCGCGCGTCGGGAGCGATGGTGAGAAGCGGAGCAGTCATCGGCTGCATGGTACGCCTCTCGGCGGACCTGCACACGGGGGCCGGTTCGGGCATCTGCGGTCCCGGCGCGGTGTCCCGCGCTACCCCAGCGGCGGAAGCTCCTGTGGGTCCGCGAGGAGCCCGGAGAACCGGTCGCCGAGCTTGGCGAGGCGGGCCGGCGCGTCACGGATCGTCCAGCGGTCCGGGCGCAGGTCAGGGTCCTCGAGCTCGTCCCAGTCGATCGGCATGCTGACCGGGGCACCGGCGGCCGGTCGCGGGCTGTAGGGAGCGACCAGTGTCTTGTTGATCGCATTCTGGGTGAAGTCGAGCCGCGCCTTGCCGCGGCGGGCCCGTTTCGCCCACTCCCAACTCACGAGATCCGGGACCGTGGCACCGACGGCGCGCGACAGTCCCTCGACCCAGTCGCGGGTCTCGTCGAAGGCCGGGCCGGGCACGATGCGGATCCAGACCTGGATGCCACGCTTGCCGGTGACCTTCGGGTAGCCGCGCACGCCAAGGTGCCCGAGCGCCGTTCGATACAGGCGCGCGATGGCCACGACCTCGTCCCAGGTCGTGTCCGGGCCGGGATCGATGTCGATCAGGGCGTACGAGGGCCGGTCCGGTGACTCGGCGGGCGACGTCCAGGGATGGATCTCGATCGATCCTTCCTGGGCCAGCCACAGCAGGGTCGCGGGCTGATCGACGACGACGTAATCCTTCTGGCCCTCGTCGCGATGGTGGTACGTCCAGCGCCGGACCCAGTCCGGAGCGTGGCCCGGAAGGTCCTTCTGCCAGAACCCCTTCTGCTCGACGCCGTTCGGGAATCGCTGGACGGTCACCCCTCGATCCGCGAGGTATGGCACGAGCGTCGGACCGATGGCAAGGTGATAGCGCAGCAGCTCGCGCTTCGTGATCGGCGCGGCACCGTCGCGGCCGGGAAACAGCACCTTGTCGAGATTGGTGACGCGCAGCTCCCTGCCGGCGACGGCCCAGGTGCCATCGCGCTCGATGGCGTCCAGCGCGACTTCCGCATCGGGCTGGATCTCGATCGGCGCATCGTGCACCTCCGACTCCGCGGCCGCCACCGCGGCACGCGTGCTGGTCGTGCGCTCCCGGCGCACCGACGTCGGCGCGCGGCCGACCTCGAGGCCCTTGAACGCGGCCTGTCGCAGGAGGTCGTCGGCGGTCCAGTCGGCGAACTCGACCCGGATGACGAGCTTCGGCTCGACCCAGTGCGCGCCCCGCAGCCGCGGGATCGGATCGAGGACCGACGACGGCCGCTCGAGCTCGTCCAGTGCGGTACGCAGCTCCCGCCGGGTGCGGGTGTCGATCCCGCTGCCGACCTGGCCGGCGTGAGCCCAGCGATCGCCGCTGCGGACCGCGACGATCAGAGACCCGAGGTCGCGATGCGTCCCCTGGCCCTCCAGCCAGCCGACCACCACGACCTCCTGCTCGCGGCGCAGTTTCACCTTGAGCCACGTCCGCGCCCGGCGCCCGGGCTCGTAGGGCGAGCGCGCGAGCTTGGCGACGATGCCCTCCAGCTCCTGGCTGCGCGCCGCCTCGGTGAAGGCACGGCCCTCGCCGACGACATGGCTCGCGTAGCGCACCGTCGGGTGGGGCCGAAGCCGGGAGCGAAGGAGGCGCTTGCGATCGATGAGCGGCATCGAGAGCAAGGATCGGCCATCGAGATGGAGCAGGTCGAAGGCCTGGTAGATGACCGGTGCCGGCGGCCCGGGCGCCTTCGAGCCTGCCACCCGCCAGGTGCGGATGCCGGTCCGATCCTGGAGCAGGCTGAAGCTCGGCCGCCCCTCGGGATCGAGCGCGACGACCTCGCCATCGACGATCGCCTCGTCGGCATCGATCCAGGGCGCGGGACCCGCCAGGTCGGGGAAGTAGCGCGCGGCATCCTGCTGGTTCCGTGTCCAGAGCCGTGCCGTCCCGCTGCGGATCACGGCCTCGACCCGGTAACCGTCCCACTTGACCTCGAACAGCCAGTCCGGCATCGTCGAAGGGAGCGTCGGCAAGCGTGGCGCGCATCGGCGCGATGAAGCCCGGCATCGGCTCGGAGGAGGCCGCGGACAGGTCCACCTCCGCGATCGGCGCCGGAGGCGACGCGCCGAAACGCGGTGGGTCGCTCGCGCGGACCTCGTCGTTCGTGCGCCCGGTCTTGACGCTGCGCGGGTGATCCTCCGCGTCCCATCCGTCGACCGCCGTCCCGTCACGCTTGTGGATGAGGAGCCACTGCTCGCGGTCGTCGTCCGCGCCGCGGCCACGCCCGCTGGTCCGAACGATCGTGAAACGGCCGCGGACCTTCTCCCCGTGCAGCTCGAACTTGATCTCCCCGGCGTTGAGCGCCGCCGACGGATCGGGGGTCTCGGCCTCCGGCTCGTACGTGCCCCAGTCCCACACGATCACGTCCCCCGCGCCGTACTGCTGGTCCGGGATGACGCCCTCGAAGTCGAAGTACTCGATGGGATGGTCCTCGGTGCGCATCGCCAGTCGCCTGGCCGATGGGTCAAGCGTCGGCCCTTTCGGGACGGCCCAGCTCACGAGGACCCCGCCGATCTCGAGGCGCACGTCGTAGTGGAGTGCGGTCGCCCGGTGACGCTGGATCGTGAAGCGGCCGCTGCGCTCGACCAGGTCGCCGGGAGCCGGCTCCGGCGTGGCGCCGAAGTCACGCTTGCGGCGGTACTCCTCGAGGGGCATCTGCCTCAATCCGGGAGACGAACGCCGTCGAGGGTGGCATGCACCTCGACCGCGCCGGCATCTCGCAGGGCATCGGCATCGACGGCGGCGCCGGCGAGAACGCCGATCGGGCGCATCCCCGCGGCTTCCGCGGCCCGCATGTCCCATGTCGAGTCACCGACGTACCAGCAGCGCTCCGCGGCGACGCCGAGCTCCCGGGCGCCGAGGAGGAGGAGGTCGGGCGCAGGTTTCGCATGCTCCACATGGCTGCCATCCACGATTCTCGGCTCGTCGGCCAGGTCGAGCGCCGCCACCGACGAACCCACCTGGTCGCGTCGCGACGACGTCGCGATGGCCCAGACCATCCCGGCGTCGCCCAGGCGCCGGAGCAGCTCGGTTGCGCCGGGGAGCGGAGCCGGCCGCGAGTTCAGGGCGGCGAACAGCTCACCCGCGCGGCGGTCGATCGTCTCTGCCATGGCATCGTCGAGCGTCCGGCCGGCCGCAGTTGCGGCGTCGCGGGCCAGGCGGCGGCCGTCGATCCCGATCATCGGCGCCACGTCCTCGCGCTCGGCCGGGATGGCGAACTCCGCGAACACCGCCAGCCAGGCGTCGATTCGCGCGGGAACGGTGTCGACGAGTGTTCCATCCAGGTCGAACAGCACGGCGTCGGGGCGGGTGGGAGGCGGCATGGTCGTACGATACCGGGCCGATGACCACACCGATCGACCCGGCGACCCTCGACCCCGACCCGATTTCCCAGCTGGCTGCGTGGCTGGCGGAAGCAAAGGATGCGGGCGTGCCGCTGCCGAATGCGTTCGCCCTGGCCACGGCGGACGACGAAGGCATGCCCTCGGTGCGCTACGTCCTCCTGAATGGTCTCGACGCCGACGGCCTGCGCTATTTCACCTACCGCGGCAGCCGGAAGGGACGTGACGTGGCGATCAACCCGTGGGCCGCCGCCGCGTTCTGGTGGCCGTCGCTCGACCGCCAGGTTCGCGTCAGCGGTTCCGTCCGCCTGCTCTCGGACGCGGATTCGCTGACGTACTGGCGGACGCGCCCGCGCGGCAGCCAGCTCTCGGCCAGCATCTCCGCCCAGGGGCAGGAGATCGGCTCGCGGAGCCGAGCTCGAGTCCCGCGTCGCCGAGCTGTCGGCGGCCACCCCGGGCGAGGTGCCGCTGCCGCCGATGTGGGGCGGCTACCTCATCGTCCCGCGCGTCGTCGAGTTCTGGGTGAGCCGACAGGACCGCCTTCACGACCGCGTCGAGTACCGCCGCGGCGGTGACCAGACCTGGCATCGGCGCCGGCTCCAGCCCTAGTCGGAAGTTCGGGCTCGTCCGGCAGCTCCACGATCACCGAGGCGTGGCGCGGAGATCGGTTGTAGGCGGCCGCGAGCAACGCCCCGATGAGGCCGCCGATCGTGCCGGCGATGGCCGCGACGACGAAGGCCGTGGCGGGGATCACCACGAACCAGGTCGTCGAGATCCAGCGCAGCGTGCCGACCTGGTCGCCGAGGGGGAGCAGGGCGCGCGCGATGCCGAAGGTGAACGCGAGATCGCGCTGCCAATCGAGCATCGTTCCGGCGAACCAGGCCAGCAGCGCGCCCGAGGATCGCGCCGATCACCAGGCCGAGAGTCGCGCCGACCCACCATCCGGCCCCGAACGAGGCGCGCACCGAGACGCCGGCAAGCCGGCCGCGAACCTGCCTCATCGCGCGCGAACCACGGCGCGCCCGCCGCGGCGCGTCAGGATGGCGACCGCTGCTCCGAGCGTCCCGATCGAGAACGCCACCGCGAACCCGAGGTAGATCGGCAGGGTCCACTCCCCCATCCCCGCGGCCGGTGCCAGGCGCGCACGCTCGATCTCCGGCTCGAGGGCCAGGGCGTCCCCGCGCCCTCCGGGAGCCAGGAAGGCGTCCGCCGCCAGCTCGCCGGCCGGTCGGAGCGTGCCATCCGGCCGGTAGAGGCCGAAGTCCTCGACCCCGATGCCGGCGATCTGGGTCGCGAAGTCCTGCAGAGTCCACCACGTCGCGCCTGCCACGAACCCGTACGGCTCGTCTCCGCGCAGCCGTTCGATGGCTTCGTACGTGTCGGCAAAGATCACTCCCTGGCGCTCCTCGTCCCACGCCTCGTCGGCCCAGCGGCCGAACTCGAGGATCATGATCGGTTTGCCGGGGTTCGCGTCGCGTGCAGCGAACAGCGCCGGTCCGGTGTCCGTGGCTGGCTCCTCGCCGTAGAACACGCCGTGGTAGAACGTGAAGCCCGCGACGTCGAGGGCCGCGTGGGTCGGGTCGTCCGGTGCCCAGCCGTACGCGACCTGGCCGGTCAGCCGGGTGCCGTCGATCTCGCGGTCGACCTCGTGCATCTGCCGCATTGCCTCGGCGCGCTCCTCGCCGCCGGTCGACTCGTTGGCGAACCCGTGGAACAGGACCGATGGTCGGTTCATGTCACGCAGCGCCATCTCGCGCAGCATCTGCTGCGGTATTCCGCGGCTGAGGGTCCGCTCGAAGATGAGGGGCGTGGCGTGGTACAGCGGAACCTCCTCCCACACGGCGAATCCGAGCCGATCCGCCAGCATGAGCGTCACCGGATCGGCCGGCTGGTGCCCGGTCCGAATCATGTCGGCCCCGACCGTCTGATGCCTGGCGCAGCTTGGCGAGGATCTCATCCGGCATCTGGGCGGGTGTGCCACTGGCGAGCTCCCCATCGGTGCCGAAGGTCAGTGTCTCGGGGTGGAGCCCGACCCCCCGGAAGAATGCCGGCTCTCCGTTCAGCAGGACGTGGGGACCGGCCGGATCGACCGCGACGTGCCGGATGCCGAACGTGGTCCACAGCTCGTCGCGCTGCGGGCGCTCCCGGGCATCGAGCGCATCGCCACCGGCGATCAGCTGCACTCGCAGGACGTACAGGGCGGGGACGGCTGGGTCCCAGGTATCGGCATCACCGAAGCGCAGGGAGACCGTGGCGCGCTCGACGCCTCCCGCCGGCGGGAATTCGACGTCCTGGGCCACCTCGGCCAGCGGCTCACCCGAAATGAGCGCACGCGGGTCGGGATCCAGGAGGTTGTCGTCATCGACTGATGCTGCCAGCACGGTCGCCCGCAGACCGCGCCTGGCCACGTTGGTGCATCAACCGCCGCGTTGCCCTCGCCGCGCGATCCGGCGAGGCGCGTGGCGTGTGCAAGGACGACATTGATGTCGATCGCATCGAGGTGCGTCACGACGTCCGCGCGCGCGAGGTGCGATGGAGCGGTCGCCTCGAGCCACACGGATCCGGTCAACCCGCCGTAGTTCCACCAGTCGATGAGCCCCCACGGCACGACGTCGCTGCGCGTGCCGAGCGGGATGGTATGGACGCGAACGGACAGAACATTCGCCGCCCCGACTTCGACCGCGGGACTGACATCAAAGGCGAACGGCGTCGCCCCGCCCTCGTGGTAGCCGAGCCATGATCCGTTGAGCCAGACATCGGCGACGTAGTTCGCCGATCCGAAGCGCAGCGTGATGGCGCGGCCGGCCCAGTCCGCCGGGACGTCGAACGTGCGCCGGTACCACGCGCCACCCTCGACGCCGTCCGGGGGCGCGTTCGTGGTGCCGGGCACGGAAATCAGCCCCCATCCACTGTCGTCATGGGTTGGGAGGTGGCGGCCCGACGCCTCGTTCTCGATGGCGGCCAGCACCGTCTCGCGGGACTCCATGCTGAGGCGCTGGTCGAGAGGAACGCTCTCGACGCGCCACTCGCCGTCGAGGTCGATCCGGGGCCGCGGTTGCCAGTCGAACGTCGGAACCGCGATCCCGTTCTGCATCGCCACCAGGCCACCACGATCCTCGATCGCTGAGGGTCGGAGCCAGGGTCCCGGCCGAGACGCCCGAGAGGCACGCGCCGAGGACGAAGGCGAGCGGAAGGCTGATCCGCAGTGCGACACGCATCGGCGGCATCATGCCAGCGCTCGCGATCGCGTGCAGTCAGTGCATACTCGCGGGCATGAGTGGACACGTCGTCGTCATCGGCTCCGTCAACGTGGACCTCGTGGTGGCATCGGATCGCCTGCCCCGACCCGGAGAGACGGTGCTCGGCGGTCGATTCGCCGTCCACGACGGCGGAAAGGGCGCCAACCAGGCCGTGGCGGCGGCGCGCGCCGGGGCACGGGTCACGATGATCGGCGCCGTGGGCAGCGACGCCCACGGAGAACGCTCGATCGCGGCCCTCGAGGCGGAGGGCATCGACACATCGCGCATCCGTCGCATCGATGACGCTGCGACCGGCGTGGCGATCATCGCGGTCGGCCCGCGCGGCGAGAACCAGATCGTGGTGGCGCCGGGAGCCAACGGGCGCGTCACGCTCGACGACCCCGATCGCGAGCTCATCGGCCAGGCGGATGCCCTGCTCACGAACCACGAGATTCCGCCCGAGACCACCCTCGACGCGCTGCGAGCCGCGCACGCCGCCGGCGTCACCGCCATCCTCAACCCGGCACCGGCGCGTGCGCTGCCGTCCGAGGTGCTCAGCCTCGGGCCGATCCTGACCCCGAACGAGCACGAGCTGATCGTCGCCATCGGCAACGACGAGACGGGCGCCGCACTCGACGAGCTGGCGCGCGGCACGCCGGGCCGATCGTGGTCACCCAGGGGCCGGCCGGCGCGCTGCTGGTCGACGGCGATCGGCGCGAACGGTTCGACGGCCGTTCCGCGACCGACCTGGTGGATACAACCGGCGCCGGCGATACGTTCTGCGGGGTGCTCGCCGCGTGGCTGGCCGACGGACGAACACTTGACGAGGCGATCGAAGCGGCGAACGCCGCCGCGTCGCTGTCGGTATCCGCTGCCGGAGCCCGCGACGGGATGCCGCGACGCGACGCGGTCGAGGAGCTATCTGGCACGCTGACGCGCCGCCGCAGCTGAGCCACGGCGGCGCGTCGTCAGCTGCGCCTCAGGCCGGCCTGATGTTCTGGTTCCGGTTGAACACGTTCTCCGGGTCCCAGCGCGACTTGATGGACGCCAGGCGGCGATGGGTGTCGACGGGATACGCCTGTCGCACCCGCTCATCCCCCTCGGCCTCGAGGAAGTTCACGTACACGCCGGTCGCGGCCGGCGCCACCTGGGCGAAGTACGACTCGGTCCACGCCTGGTCCGCTTCGATCTTCTCGGGATCCACGTGGATCGTGAAGATCGAGAACATCGTCTTCGCCGCCCGATGCGCGAACGCCGTCCCGTCCACGGTGACCCGCGCCATCTCGCCTCCGAACACGCGGAGCTGGGTGATGGCCGCGACCGGCGTCTCCGGCGAGCTCATGCGCTCGACGATCGTCTCGATCGCCGCATCGTCCAGGTCCCCGGCGAAGATCGACCGAGTCGTGTTCGGGGCCGGCACACCGCCATCGTCGGTGAACTGGTAGATCCCCGGGTAGGGCATCGGCATGACCACGTCGGCGATGGGGGTGGCCAGGGCGCGGAACGGCTCGAGCGCCTTCTGCCCCTCCGCCGGGTCGCCGGCCCACACCAGCGTGATCATCACCACCGGGGTGCCGACCAGTTCCTCCGGGATGAACGGCGCCGGCGGCGCCCCCATGATGAAGGTGATCGTCGTCAGATCCTCGGGAGCCTCGTCCGCCGCCCGCATGAGGCCGCGCACGACGTCGGTCGTGAGCGGCAGGATCAGGGCGCCCGACAGGGTCTCGCCCACCGGGACAGCCTCGTACTCGAAGCGCGTCACGATGCCGAAGTTGCCGCCACCGCCGCGCAGCGCCCAGTACAGGTCCGGGTTCTCGACAGCCGATGCGGTCACCAGCTCGCCTTCGGCGGTCACGACCTCGAAGCTTCGAACGTGGTCGATGGCCAGACCGTGCTTGCGAGCCAGGAAGCCGATGCCTCCGCCGAGTGTCAAGCCGGCGATGCCGACCGTCGATGTGTCGCCGAACGGAACCGCCAGCTGGTGCTCGGCCGCGGCGTCGGTGACGTCCCCGGCAGTCAGGCCGGCTCCGGCGAAGACGGTGCGCGTCTGGGGGTCGATATGGAGGCCACGCAGCCCCCGCAGGTCGATGACGAGCACGCCGTCTCCCGTGCTGAAGCCGGCCAGGCTGTGACCGCCGCTGCGGACAGCGATCTCCATCTCGGAAGCGCGGGCGAATGCGACCGCAGCCTGGACATCCGCCGCGCTGGCCGCGCGGACGATGGCCGCGGGACGACGATCATGAAGAAGATTCCAGACGGCTCGTGCCTCGTCGTAGGCGGTGGCCTCCGGGCGCAGGAGCTCACCCGACAGGGATGCCTCCAACGCGCTGAGATCGGTCGCGACCGGGGCGGTCGGCTTGACCAGGGAAACGGGCTGCATGCGTCGATACTCCTCGGGAGCGTGATCGGGTTGACCACTGCATCCTCCGGGCTGGCCTCGGTCGCGCCATCGGGCATGCGCCGGTCCGGGCGCCGGCGGAGCGCCGGGACTTCGGCTACGTCACTTGTCGTGTGCGCGCGGTCCGTCCGTCACGGCGGCGAGATCGGCGAGTGCCTGGGCGCGCTGCGCCTGGGTCGCGAACCCGGCGGCATTCAGCATGAGGTCGGCGGGGAGGCCCAGCGCGCTCGAGAGCTTCAGGACCAGGCTCGACGTGGCGCCCACGGCGCCCTCCTCCAGGCTGGTCAGGAAGCCCGGGCTGGGAGTTCCGCCGATGGCCTTCGCGAGGGCGCCGACATCCAGGCCCCGTGCCTCGCGCTGGTGTCGCAACATGCCGCCGAAGTCGACGCCGCTGATCCTCTGTCCGGTCACGGCTCGAAGGATACCTCCCGTTGCGGTCGAGGGAGCCAGCTCGCATGAGTGTTGACATCACGCACCGACTTATCCACACTCCGCCGAACATCGTTGGTGAGTGGAAGCCGGTGGCGAGTTCCCGTGACAGCGTGACGACCATAGAACTCCGGCCCGGGTCGGCCCGGGCCGAACTGCTGTCCGAGCAGGTCGACGAAGTGCGAACGCGCGCGCGCCGCTTTGTCCAGGAGCCCGCCGAGGACACGTGGCGGGACCTCGTCGTTGCCCTGACCCGGGCCCTCGGCGACAGCGAGGCATACGACCTCCTGCGCGCCGCAGAGATCCACCACCGACTTCGCGGGCGAATCTGACGCCCGTCTCCCGCGCCCCGCGGTCGTGACAGGCACCCGCTGACCGTCAACATCGGCACGCTGCGTGCGTATCGGCGCTCGACAACCATCCTGCACCGAGGGGAACCACGTGAACGCCATCGAGCTGCTCAAGGCCGACCACGAGACCGTCAAGAAGATCCTCGCCGAGGGCGACGAGACGACCGAGCGAGCCGAGAAGACGCGCACCGAGCTCTTCGCCCGGCTCAAGGAGGAGATGCTCATCCACGAGCGGATCGAGGAGGAGATCTTCTATCCGGCACTCAAGGAGCATCCCAAGGCCCGCGACATCGCCCTGGAGGGGTACGAGGAGCATCACGTCGTCGACGAGATCCTGGGCGAGCTCGAGGCCGTCCCGGTGACCGACGAGACGTGGAGCGCGAAGTTCAAGGTGATGAAGGAGAACATCGAGCACCACATCGAGGAGGAGGAGGGCGAGATGTTCAAGACCGCCCGCCAGGTCTTCTCCGACGAGGAGCTCGAGGAGCTCGGCTCACGCATGGCGGAGCTCAAGAAGGTCGGCCAGGAGGTCGGCCCGGTCTGACATCCGTGCGCCGGAGGCGGCTGCGCCGATGATGTCGGCGTGGCCGCCGGCGCGGGGCTACTCCTTCGCTCCTCCGCTCGTCGGCTTGGGCTCGAGGCTGCCGACCCAGTCGTGGCTGCGGTCGAACCACTCGACAAGCTCGTCCGGCCGATGCAGGAGATCCGCCGGCACGGACACGTAGCCGTGCATGAGCCGGCCGTACTGGTGCACTGTGCCGCTCTCGTAGCGGTCCATGAACTGGTTGGCATCCTCATCCGAGAGGCGCAGGGCCATCATCCCGTCGGCGTCCAGGAAGCTGTGCATGTGCCCGTTGCGCGATGTGTACGGGTTCTTGGCCCCCTTCACCTCGACGCCCGCCGCGCTGCGGTCCACGACGGCGGTGTACGCCTCGAGTGCGTCGGGCGGTCCCTGGTAGTCGGATCCTCGCGGCACGGTGGCTCCGATTGCGAACAGAGAAACGCTACCAGCCCGGTCCAAATCAAGGTCACATGGGCCAAGGCTGGCTCCTGCTCGGCCAACCGTGCAGCCCCACGACCTGGACCCGGCTCAGTCAGCGATGCCGATCGTCGAGCCGTGCACGGAGCCATTCACGAAGTCGATCACGATCTCCGCGTTCAACTCTCCGGAAGCCATGACCACTCGCCACACCGGTCGATCGGCCCCGAGGGCCCGACCCCAGTCGTGTCCTTCCCATGTCGGCATGACTCGGCCCAAAGGCCCTGCCTGAGCGAGAACGACATCCCAGTCCTCGCCCGCCGGGCGCAGCGCGTCGCGCGCCAAGTCCACCGCCTCGTTCATCGAGATCCCCTCCGGCGATGCAGTCGACGCAGCCGACGGCGCAGCGCTCGACGCTGGGAAGGGTGAGTGGACGGCCGGCGCCTCGCAGGCCGCGAGAACCAGGACGAAGGCTAAGCCGATCGATCGCACGCGCGGATCCATCCGAGGGATGTGGATGTCGATAACTCACCGGGTCCACCGCGCCTGGCGGGCCACTCAAGGAGGATGGTGGGCGACACTGGACTCGAACCAGTGACCTCTTGCATGTCAAGCAAGTGCTCTAACCAGCTGAGCTAGCCGCCCGTGCCGTCGTGCTCGTCGAGCAGAGTCGGGATCGTACCAGAATGGGTTTGGCGCGTGCTACTGACCGTCCTGGGCGCGGCGGAGCGACGCCCGCATGCCGTCGATCGCGCCCTCGTGCTCCTGGCGCGACCGTGCGAGACAGGACATCGAGTGCACCGGACACCGCTCGGGCGACGGTGGGCACGCGGCGCCGAAGTGGATGACCTCCTCGAACGAGGCGTCGAGCAGCTCCCGGAAGCCCGCGAGCGGCATCATCGAGCCGCACCGCTCCGTCCGCGTCCGTGTGGTCCCGCGATGAAAGCGCTCCCTTGCCGGCGGTGACGAGGATCTCGGTGATGCGATGGACGGCATTGATCGCGGTCGTCGGGTCGTTGATCCCGGGCGACAGTGCCTTGACCGCGATGTCGACCAGCTGCTGGATCCCGAAGCCGGGATCCTGGTGCAGGACGCGCTCGGTGCCGACCGCCACCTGACGATGGAGGCGCCCCGCGATCTCGTCCGACGGCTCCGCGTCCCAGAACCCGAAGAGCGGCGCATGGTGCTGGACCCAGTTCCCGGGAGCCGCCTCAAGCCGGATCGTCATTCGGTACTCGACGGCGATCTCGACCAGCTCATCGGCCTCGACGTACTGGAGGTAGCCGCTGCGCGTGGCCGGGATGAAGCTCGTGGGATCGCCCGACGGCCGGCTGCGGACCGGAGGACGCGGATGCTCCTCGGCCTCGCGCTGCTGGCGTGCGACCTCGTCGAGCGTCTCCGTCGCGACCGCCGCCGTGATCTGCGATGCCTGCATCCGCGTCGCGATGTGGTGGATGTAGTACACGAGCATGCCGAGCGCCACGAGGGCCAGGACGATCGCACCGGTGACCGCGATCGCCGGCACGAACGCGCTGCTCCCCTCCTGCTCGGTGCGAATCGTCCGCAGAACGAGGATGGCGTACACGAAGGACCCGATGAAGCTGCCGAGCACGATCTGGCTCGGCCGATCCCGCATGAAGCTGCGGAGCACCCGCGGGCTGTACTGCGACGAGGCGAGCTGAAGTGCGACGATGGTGATCGAGAAGACCACGCCGGCGACCGTGATCATCGACGACGCGATCGACGACAGCAGGCCTCGCGCGCCTTCGGGACCTCCGCCGAAGACGAGCGGCAGCTCCGAGGCGATCTGCGGAGTGGCGGTGTCGAGCACGACCAGGCCGAACGCGGCGAACGTGCAGCCGATGACCCACAGACCCGGGATGAACCACAGGCTCTGCCGGATGGTGTCGAGGACCTTCTGGAACGGCATGCTCAGCCGCGGGATGTCGGGGGCATGCCCTCAGTATGGCGTGGGCGGGCCTCCCGCAGTGGGAACGGAGACCCTCAGCGCTCCCAGTCGCTGGCGTGCGGGACCGCCGAGGCGAGCACGCGCGTGATCTCCGCGCGGTACCGAACGCCGGACGGATGGCGCGCCAGCCAGTGCAGGTAATCCGGATCGGACTCCGCGAGCTCGGCGATCGTCCTGCCGGCGTGGTGGCCGAAGTCCAGGCGCGTCGCGTCGAAGCTCGAGGCGTGGCCCGGGCCGACAGGGACGTTCGCATCGCCACCGACGTCGAAGGCTGGGGGATCCTGTTCGTCCACCATCGCTGCTCCGCTCATGCTTGCTCGTGTGGCGAGCATCCTATCCGCTCGCGGTGCCGTCCGGCAACAGAAATCTCGCTACGCTCGCGGAACCTCGCGACCCGTCGACCATCGTGAGATCCGAGCGGATGGCCGCCACCTCACCGTCGGCCCGGAGGATCGTTGCCAGGTCCGCCGTCAGCACGGCGAGGTCCGCCCGAGCTCCGACCCGCAGATGACCCTCGTCGTGCGCGCCCATGGCCCGAGCCGGGCCGGATCGTGTAGGCCGCCAGCGCCTCCGCCGTGGTCATGGCCTGCGTTGGCCGCCAATCGCCTCGCTCGTCGCGCGGCAGCGACCGATGCACGGCCGCGTACATCCCGAGCCACGGGTCGACGCTCTCCACGGGCGCGTCGGAACCCGCGGCCAGCAGCGCACCGCCATCGAGCAGCCGGCGCCAGGCGTAGGCGTCGTCGGCGCGGTCGGCCCAGCGCCGGTCGACCATGTCGCGATCCGCGGCGGCGTGGATCGGCTGGATGCTGGCCACGATGCCGGCGGCCGAAGCGATTCGCGTCGGCGGGCCGCAGGAGCTGGACGTGCTCGAGCCGATCCATCGGCGCGTCCACCATCCGCTCGGGTGCGCCCTCGAGCGCCTCGAGCGCGACGGCCACCGCACGGTCGCCGATCGCGTGGAGCGCAAGGCCGATCCCGGCCGGCCGCGCCAGTGCCACGTCGTCGGCCAGACGCTCGCGGGCTGACGCGCAGGATGCCGGCGTCGCCGTCCGGCCCGAACAGCGCGGCCGTCCCCGAGCCCAGCGCCCCGTCGGTGTAGTGCTTCGCCCAGCCGATGCGCATCGTGCGGCGGCCATCCACCGCCATCCCGGTCCGCAGCCCGCGAGAGGCGGCTGCCGGGATCGCGTCGGCGGGAATGCCGATCGACAGGCGCAGCCGTCCGTCGATGAGGTCGCCGAGGTCGGTCAGGCTGGAGGCCGAGTCGCCGAGGTCGGCGTCGCCGCCGATGCCGTTGCGATCGGTATAGTCCCCCGCCTCGGACGCCCCGGTGATCCCGAAGCCGGCCAGACTGCGAAGCGCCTCATCCAGCGGCGCGCGCAGGTCGGCGCCCTGGAACGCGCGTCACGTGTGCCGCCACGAGATCCATGGCTCGCTCCCGGAGCACCCCGGTCGGCGCGCCATGCTCGTCACGCTCCAGCCGGCCACCGTCCGGATCGGGCGTGCCGGCCTCGACGCCGGCGAGACGTCGTGCGGTCGCGGACGCCCACGCCGAGTGGCCGTCATGGCTCATCAGCCACGCCGCGCGTCCGCCGACCGCGGTCTCGAGCGCATCGGTGGCGCCGGCCAGCTGGGCCTCGCTCCAGCCGCGCCCGTGAACCCAGGCGTCCGGCGCCAGCGCTGCCGCGAACCGGGCGAGCCTGGCGACCACCGCCGCGCCATCGGCGTCCTCGTCGAACCGCACCGAGCGGGTCGAGCGGGCGAGATCGACGAGATGGATGTGGAAGTCGTGAAGCCCGGGGATGACCGCTCGATCGCCGGCTTCGATCAGGCGAGCGCCGGGCGGAACGCCGACGTCGTCGCGACGTCCCATGGCGATCACCCGACCATCGGCGATGGCGAGCGCCTCCGCCGTCTCGAGGCCGGACGCCGTGGCCGCCACGACGATGGCACCGCGGACGACGACGTCCGCCGTCGGCGATGCTCATCCCGCGGGCATCCGCGGAGCGCGGGGCGTCTGGACGAAGCCCGTCGGCTCGGTACCGAACGCGATGCGGACCAGCGCCCACGGCACGACGACCAGCCAGTGGCTCAGGAACAGCGCTCCGCGGACCGCACCGCCGACCAACGGCAGCCCGCGGCGGCCCGCGGCCGCGAGGCCGCCGAGGCCCAGCAGGAACACGCCGAGCCCGTAGCCGATGAACAGCGAGACCGGCACGGTCCAATCCACCGGCTGGGGCAGCGGAATCGTCACGAGGGACGCCACGATCGCGGCGACGAAGAGCGGTGGAATGAGGAACTCGCCCGTGAAGGCAACGAAGTCGGCCTTGCGCGTGATCGGCTCCGACCCGGCCAGCAGGCCCGGCCCGTGGTCGAGCAGCCGTCGAAGGCTGCCCTCGGCCCAGCGCAGCCGTTGACGCCACAGGGCGGAGATTCGCTCGACCGCCTCCTCGGCACCTCCGCCTCGGGCGCCAGGGTCACGTGACGGCCATACGCCGAGAGTCGTGTCGAGAGCTCGAGGTCCTCGGTCAGCGAGCGCTCGCTCCAGCCGCCGACCGCCTCGAGCGCCTCGCGCCGCACGAACATGCCGTTTCCGCGGAGCTCGGCGGTGCCGTCGGTCACCCAGCGTCCGCACTGGCTGGCCATGTCCATGAGCTGCTCCTCGGCCTGAGCGCAGGTGAGCCACGACGCCGCGTTGCGTGGCCGCCGGGCGACCTGCAGGGCGTCGGCGGCCGGGTCGCGCCGCCACGCATGCATGGCGCGCTCGAGGAACGCGGCATCAACTCGCGTGTCGGCGTCGATCACCCCGATCACGTCACCGGCGAGGTACGGCATCGCGAACGCCAGCACGGCGCCCTTGGTGGCGGGGCCGAGCCCAGGATCCCGACGCCGGACCTGGAAGCGATCCAGTCCTCCGGCCGCGGCGCGCGCGGCGTCGCCCGTCGCGTCGGAGGATCCGTCATCGACCACCACGACCTCGAAGGCCGGGGTTGCCGTCGCGGTGGTAGCGCATCTGCGGCCAGCGACCGCACCGTGTCGTCGATCACCGACTCCTCGTTACGCGCGGGGACGATCAGTGAGACGAACGGGGCGGACCCTGCCAGGCCGGTCGGCTCTCCGGCCCCGCTGCGCGCGTCACGCAGGGCGTGCCGCATGACGCGACTCCCTCGCCAGGCGAGCCACGCGACGTAGCCCATCGAGACGGCGATCGCCAGCTGGAGCGTCCGAGCTGCGAATACGTTCGTGATCGTGATCCAGGCGACCACGATCGATGCCAGCAGGAAGGCTGCGGCGGCGAGCCTAGTCCGCATCGGCGCGCGGACGTCGACGGCGGCGTCGGCGATGCGGCGGCTCCACCGTGGCCTGGCTCCTCGGCGCCCCGGGCGCGGCCGCGTCGTCGATGGCGGCGGTCGGTCGGCTGGTCGCCCTGATCGTGCTCGTGCAGGCCGGCGCGCGAATTTCGCCGCCAGGAAGCGACGCCGGCCCACAACGTCGAGCAGGCCGAGGAAGGCCATGACCACCGGGATGCCCGCGCCGGGGAATGCGATGTTGATCACGTCAGCCGAAGCCGGCGCCAGGATGACCGGCAGGAACGAGGCGACCGACAGCAGCGTGTTGAGGATGCCGAAGATTCGTCCGCGCACCTCGCTGGGCAGCTCCTCCTGGAGCGCGGTCTGGGACGGGATCGCCACGAACGCGTATTCGAGGCCGGCGAAGACGGCGATGACCACGACGACCGCGATGAGGCTGATGAGCGGCGCGATCGACGGGATGGCGTCCTCGAGCGGTGAGAACGCCGGGCCGAAGAACGAGGTGATCGGCCGCACCAGCGCCAGCGCGACGAGGGTGATCCCCATCGCGACCAGGCCGACGTCGATGACCAGCCGCTTCGGGAGGCCCTTCCCGTACGAGTTGAGGAACAGGATGCCGACCACGGCGCCGAGGCCCGCCGGCCCCATGATGAAGAAGAAGTCCTCGGCCCGGAGAAGCAGGATGTCGGTCGCGAATCCCGGCCCGATGGCCCCGAGAACGCCGATCAGACTCGCCGCGACACCCAGGTAGGTGAGGCTCCAGGCGATTCGCCGGTTGGCGCGGACGAAGGTGATCCCCTCGGCCAGCTGCCCCGCGAGCTCGCGAACTGCCCGTCCCGCCGCATCGCCGACCGCGCTGGCCTTGCGGTCCGGCTTGACGGACGGGAGCGGGACGATGGCCGCCGCCGAGAGGGCGAACATCACGGCAACGATGATGTAGACCGCGGTCGAGCCCAGGACGTTGAGCACGAGCGGGCCAAGGAAGCCGAACCCGATCGCGAACGTCGCGTTGATGGTGAGGATGAAGATCGAGTTGGCGGCCATGAGGTGCCGTCGATCGACGATCCGAGGGATCGAGGTCAGCTCGGCCGGGGCGAAGACGGCCGTCGCCGTCGCCACCACGAAGTTGATGAGGTACACGAGCGGGACGATCGCGGTGCTCGTCGTCGGCGCCACGAAGATGAACAGCACGACGCCAACCGCGCGCACGACGTTCGTCGTGAGCATGATGACCTTCGCGTCGCCGCGCTCCACCAGGACCCCGCCCAGCGTGCTGAACAGCACCGCCGGCACGAGGAACGTGAGAATGAGCACCGCGTTCGCCGTCAGCGAGCCGGTCGTCGTGACCACCGTCGCGATGAGTGCCGCGAGCACCATGTTGCTCGCCAGCTGGCTCAGGGTCTGTGCCGACCACAGGTAGACGAAGGCTCGGTTCTTGAAGACCGAGCCGGCCCCCGTCAGGTCCTGGGCGGCGCTGGCGTCGGGCGGCATCTCCACGTGCGCCATCGGCCTATGCCTCCTCGGGCCCGCGAGCCAGGTAGGCGGTGAAGCGCCGCTCCACGTCGAGCCGGTCCATCAGAATCCGGTGCCCGCACCCCTCGCACACCATGCCGATGTCGGCCCCGAGCCGCACGACCTCCCAGTCGCGGCTGCCGCACGGGTGCTGCTTGCGCAGGCGAAGCCGGTCGCCGATGCGGAGCGCGAGGGGTGTCGCCACCGTCACTCGCCGCTCTCCGCGGCGGTCACTCCGGTGAAGTTGAACGACCCGAGGTGCACGGCGGGGACGCGATACGTCCCGAAGAACTCGCCGGGCAGCAGCGATGTCGAGGCGCCGATGGCCCGCACGTCGCTGAAGGCCTCCGGCACCGACTGGGTGAATCGGAAGTTCATGACCGGGCGGGTGATCCGGCCATTCTCGATCAGGAACGTCCCGTCCTTCGTCATCCCGGTCAGGATCGCCTTCTTCGGATGCACGACGTTGATGTAGTGGAAGCGGGTCACCCAGATCCCGCGCTCGATGCCCGCGATGAGATCGTCTCGTGGCGTCGAGCCAGGGGCCATGAACAGGTTCATCGCCATCGGCCCCAACAGGTTCGGTGCCGGCAGGCCATGCCCGGTCGAACCGGTGCCCGCTCGCGCGCCGGTGGCGGCATCGTGCACGACCGCCGTCGCGACCCCACGCTCGATGAGGCTCACACGCTGGCGCGCCAGGCCCTCGAAATCGATCGCTGACGGGATGCCGGTCGGATCGGCACCGTCGTCCCAGATCGTGACGCTCTCCCCCATCGTCCGACGGCCGAGCTCCATGAACGAGCGGCCCTCCTCGTACGCCAGCCCCGAGAAGCCGATGTAGGACAGGTATTCGATGAGCCCGGCCACCGCGTGCTCCTCGAGCACCACCTCGTACTCGCCCGGATCCAGCGGACCGGCGCCGCGCATGGCGTCGCCCTTCTCTGCCGCCGTCCGCCCGATCGCCTCGGCGTCGATCTCGCCGATGTCAGTTGCGCCGACGTGGGCGTACCCGGACGCGGCACCGGACCCGAATCCATCCATCATCACCGTCAGGAGCGCGGCGCTGGTGCCCCGATGGCGAGCCCGGATGCCGTGGCTGTTCGCCACCGCCAGGGTGCTCACGGACGTGGAGAACGAACCGGACGTCTCGAGTCGCTTCGCTTCTCCAGCGGCGATCACGGCGCGCACGCCGTCCGCCCGGGCAGTCCGCGCCGGCCTCCGCCGTCGCGGCGACGAAGCCGAGGTCGGGGTCGTGCTGACGGCCGTCGGGCTCGGGCATGACCGCCGCCTTGGGGTTCGGCGCGGATCGGCCGGCGATGGCGGTCGCTCGCTCGACGACCTCGCGGATGCCGGCATCGTCGAGTCGATTCGTGCTCGCCACGCCGATCCGGTCGGCATCGATGACGCGGACCTGGAGCGAGGCGTCGTGCTCGCGAACGTTCTGGTGGATCTGGTTGTTGGCGAACCGGGTCAGGGCCGAGTCCTCACCCATGTACAGCGCCTCGGTGGCATCGGCGTCCGACGCGCCCAGAGCGCGGTCGAGGATCTCGTCGACCCGGTCGGCGATCACCATCGCCCCACTCCCACCTGGACGTTGCGGAAGCGTGCCGGCGCCGCGCCGTGACCGACGTGGCCGGTCTGCATCGGCTGCCCCTTGCCGCAGTTCGGCAGGCCCCACAGCGTCCACTCGTCCGGCCCGCAGATGGCGTCGCAGCTGCCCCAGAATCGTGGCGTGATGCCGGTATAGGTCGGGTTCTTCACCAGCTTCGTGCGCTTGCCGTTGCGAATCAGCCATCCGGCCTGGTCGCCGAACTGGAAGTTCAGTCGCCGATCGTCGATCGACCAGCTCTTGTTGATGCTCATGTAGATCCCGTCCCGGGTGTCCGCGATCAGGTCATCGAGGCTCCCCGCGCTGCCCGGCCGCAGGTTGATGTTCGTCATGCGGATGAGCGGGATCTGGCTCCATGTCCAGGCCCGCGCGCTGCCCATGCTCTGCCGGCCGATGCGCGGCGCGGTCTCGCGGCTCGTCAGGTACCCGACCAGCAGCCCGTTCTCGATCAGCGGCACGTTCTGGGCGGGAACGCCCTCGTCGTCGAAGCCGAACGTGCCAAGCCCACCGGGGGCGGTCGCATCGGCGTCGATGCTCACGAGATCGCTCCCGTAGTGGAGGCTGTTCGAGCTTGTCCGTGGTCAGGAAGCTCGTCCCGGCGAAGCTGGCCTCGGTCCCGAAGACGCGGTCCAGCTCGGTGGGATGGCCGCACGACTCGTGGACCTGGAGCGCCACCTGGGTCGAATCGATGATGAGGTCCATCTCGCCGGACGGACACTGCGGGGCGTCGAGCAGCGCCACCGCGAGCTCCGCCGTCTCCTGGGCGTGCTCGACCAGGTCGAGGGCGCGGACCGCCTCGAAGCCCCCGGTCACCACCTGGCCGTTGAAGGAGTTCGGGTAGCTGCGCTGCTGAACTTCGGAGTCGTTGACGGCCGTGGCCTCGATCCCACCGCCCGCCTCGACGATCTCCTGCTCGATGTGCGCCCCGGCGCTCGACGCGAACGTCTTGAGCTCACGGCCCGCCACCATGTTGCCCTCGCGGATCGCGACGCCCGGCACCCGGCCCATGATCTCGTCGGCCTCCATCAGGATCCGCAGCTTGTCGTCGATGCTGACGGCGAACGGATCCTCCGCGTACGGGGTGCGATACGTGGCCGTCACCGGCGCCGTGCCGTCCAGCTCCACCGGCGACTTCTGCGCCGATGCGGACGCGCGCGCGATCTCGACGGCCTGCGCAGCGATGCGATCGGCTTCGTCGGGCTCGACCAGGGCGCTCGAGCTGAAGCCCCACGCGCCACCGACCAGCACGCGGATGCCGAAGCCGGCGCTCACGTTCGACGTCGCCGCTTCCAGGGCTCCGTTCTTCACGGTCAGGGCCTCGGTCCGGCGCTCGACGAGACGAATGTCGGCATACGTGGCGCCGAGCCGATCAGCGGCGTCGAGCGCGCGTTCGATCACATCGTTCAACGTCAGGATCCATGCGGGTTGGGTGGATGACGCTCAGGCTACTCGACCGGCCGTGCGAGCTGCGGCGTCAGATCGCGCTCGGTCCCGGGGACGCGCAGGCTGGTCCGCTCCTCGACGACGAAGACGGCGTCGATCGACTGCTGGAGCAGCGTGAGGATGCCGCCGGGGCGCTCGATAGCGGCCCGCAGCGAGCGCGGGGAGCCGACGGCGCGGACGGTGAACGATCGCCCGATAGCCACGCCGTCGATCTCGATGGCCCCGGCCCCGAGCACGGCAACCGACCGCGCCGTGATCCGGATTTCGTCCACGGCGATCGCCTCGGCGCCGGCGTTGCGCAGCTCGTAGATGAGGTCGTTGACGGCGGTCGGATCGAAGGACCCATCGACCTCGAGGACGATGCCCTGCCCTTCGACCCCGCTCAGGCCGCCGAACGCCGCCAGCCGGTCGAGGCTCTCCTCCGTCAGCTCGAGTGCCGACTGACCCTGGAGCTCGGCGCGCTCGTAGTCGCGGATCTGCTCCCGCAGGTTGGCGAGGCCATCGCTCAGCTCGACATTGCGGGTGGAGAGCGTCTCGATCAGCGTCGAAAGCTCCTGTGCCGAGAGGCTCGACAGCTCGATCGGCCGCGCCTGGGAGCGGAGCTGGCCAACGAGCAGCATGCCGATGACCAGTGCCACCGCGAACAGGCTGAGCTGGGCCATGCGCGCGGTCATCAGCTCGGCTCCCCGACTGGTGCGCCCCAGCGCAGCTGCGTGTTGCCCACGAACGCCGGCAGGACGATCTCGTCGCGCGCCTCGCTGGCGAACTGGAGTCCATAGACCTCGATCCGGCGCGCAACGCGCACGAGGTAGCTCGGATGGGTCAGGAAGCGCTCGTGGAGGTCGACGGGACCGATGGCCTCGATCCGAAACGGCGGCGACAGAAAGGCGGTGTTGACAAGGATCGAGGAGCCGACGCCGTAGATCGAGGTCGTCGACACGAGTCGCTCGGCGGGAATTCCCTCGGCGGCGCCGCCGGCGATCGTGATCGCCTCCGCTCCCGAGGCCCACAGCGCCGTGACGAGGTCGCGGATGTCGTCCACCAGCACGATGTAGTTCGTCGGGCTCTCGCCGGCCGGAATCTGGCGCGTGGAGTCGGCGATCTCCATGACGGCTCCTGGTCCCACCACCGCGTCGAGCCCGGACGCCAGCCGGGCGACCGCGAGCTCGGCGGTGAGCGTGTCGAGCTGGCTCTGCGATCCCTCGCTGCGCTCCTGGAAGTCCCGGACGCGCGTCTCCGCCGCCGCGATCTCCATGCGAAGATCATCCTGCTGCCTCCGCAGCTGCTCCGCCTCGGTGATGAGGACTCGCTGCGCCGACGTCACGAACTCCTGCCGTGCCGCCGAGCTGTTCCACTGCGCGGCACCCACGAAGCCGATCACGGCCAGTGCCGCCGCAATGCTGACCGCCCACTGGCGCCGCGAGAAGCGGGGCGCGACCGGCCGTCGACGGGTCACGACGCCTGCCTCGCGGCGCGACGCGCCACGAGCACCGCGGCGGCTGCCCACCACCGCGGCCGCGGCCACCACCAGGGCCGAGCAGCGGCCACGGGCTCTCGCCCTCGGCTCCGGGTCGCTCGCCCGGCGCGGAGTCGGGCGGTGGCTGCGCCCCGGGGTCGACTCCGCCGGGGTCGACGGGACCGGCGGCCGGCCGATCGACATTCGACGCACCGATCGCATCCGGCACGATCGCCTGCGGCTCCTCCACGCCGAACTCGGCGAAGAACTCCGCGTACAGCTGGTCCGCCGGGATGCCCGTGCCTGCCTCGAGCGCCTCCGCGTCGGCGGCGCCGTCGCGGAATGCGGCGGCAATGCGCGCGATCGCCTCCCGGCCATACCGATCGATGATGAGGTCGACCATCGTCGTGCCCTGCGCGTACGACAGCTGTCCACCGCGCTCACCGATCGGGAACTGCGCGCCGATGGCGTCGAACGAGAAGAGCCCGCCGCCCCGCGCCTCGAACTCGACGATGCTGCGCTGCTGCCCCGCATCCTCGATCTCCGACCAGGTGGCGATCCCCTCGTTGAGCCACCGCGCCGGCTCATGGAACGCGTTGTCCGTCGCGTCGAAGAAGACGATGTGGGTCACCTCGTGGAGCATCGCCACCTCGAGATAGTCATTCGAGCCGGCTCCCAGCCACATGAAGATCGTGCGCAGCTCCGAGTATGCGGCCGCCCCGGTCCACTCGCGCGCACCCGGACCGAGGGCACCGAAGAAGTCCTCGCGCGACGCGTAGACGAAGACGTCGACCGGTCCGGCCAGCTGCGTTCCCAGCAGGTCTTCGGCCTGGGCCACGCCGTCCGCGGTGAGCTCGCCAAAGCGTCGAGCCTGTGCCTCGGCGTCACCGTACCAATGGACGGTCGCCTCGCCGAGCTGGGCACGCTGCCAATCGAGCCGCTCGCGATCGTCCTCATAGCGGATCGTCGCTTCCGGGGTGAGGATCACGTCGCCGTCCACCGTGGCACGCCACCAGTAGGTGATCAGGGTGTTCGGTGTCACGTAGTCGACCGAGGTGTCCCACACGAAGCTGGCGGACCCGTCCCGCGGCTCGACGGGCGTGACGACCGACACCTCGCTGCCCGGGGTCCGGGTCAGCAGCTCCAGCCGATCGGGAGCGGCGCCACGGTACTCGATGTCGAACCGGATGCCGACGTCGTACGTGGCGTCGGCAGTCGCGTCGCCGAAATCGTCGAAGCCGGCGACCGCACTCGGGGCGACGAGGGCCAGCGCGACGGCCGCCACGGCGCCGGCCGCGAGCCGCTTCAGTCGTCCCACGACACCCTCCCGAAATCGAGAAGCCCGATGGTCAGGTTGCCCAGCCCGCGCAGCCCGTCCGCCACCAACCACCAGGTCTCGCCGTACGACCACGGAATGACGGGCGCCTCACTGGCGACACGTTCCTCCACCGCGTCGTAGAAGGGACCCACATCCTCCTCGGGCGCCCCGGCCGCGGCATCCAGCAGGGCCACGAACTCCTCGTCCTCCCAGCCGCCGTAGTTGGACTGCGCGGCCGGCTCCAGGAGGAGGCCGTAGAGCGCGTGCGGCGAAGCGTAATCGGCGATCCAGTTGACCGTGAACAGCTGCGGGGGGCGGGTGTCGAGCACCTCGAGGAAGCTCCCGAAGTCCATGGCCTCGATCTCGATGTCGACGTCGAGCACCTCACGCCACACGGCGACCGCCGGCTCCACGAACAGGCCGCTGGCGTTGACGACGATCGTCCCCAGGTCACTGCGGTCCGCATAGCCCGCCTGGTCGAGGAGGTCACGCGCCCGATCGGGATCGGTTCGCAGGTCAGGCGCGAACCCCTCGGGCCAGATGGCCGGCGGGACGAGGCTGGCGGCGGCCTGCTCCGCCGCGCCCTCGGCCAGCGGCACCAGCCGTTCTCGATCGAGCGCGAGGCTGAATGCCAGGCGGACGCGGGCGTCGTCGAAGGGAGGGCGCGTGGTGTCGAACCCGAAGTAGCTGATCGTCAGCGGCTCGGCGGCGTGGAGCCGCTTGCCGAGCTCGGGGTCGTAGGCGATCCAGCTGGCGTCGAAGCCGCCGACCTGCGCCAGGTCCACGTCTCCGGCGGCGAATGCCGTGACCCCGCCAGCATCGACGCCGGCCATCCATCGGATCTCATCGATCGGCGGCGGACCGGCGACATAGCGCTTGTTGGCCCGCAGGATGAGGTCGAGCCCATCGGTCCCCCCGAGCACGTACGGCCCGCTGCCGATGAATGACGTCGGCGTCTGCCACGTCGGTGTGGCATCCGCCTTCTCCGGCACGACGAACGTCGCCGGCGTGGCCACGATGTCGAGGAAGTAGGACGCCGGATGGCGCAGGGTCACGATCAGGCTCGTGTCATCGGGTGCCTCGATCCCCACGTCATCCTCGCTGGCCTGCCCGGCCAGGCGCTCCGACGCGCCGCGAACGACTCCGAGGACGTCAGGTGCCGTCGCTCCGGTTGCCGGGTCGAGGAGGCGTAGCCAGGACCGTCGAATGTCGTCGGCGACGAGTGGGGCTCCGTTGCTGAACTCGAGGTCGTCACGCACGGTGAAGTCGTACGTCAGCCCGTCGTCGCTGATCTGCCAGCCCGAGGCGAGCGACGGATACGGCTCGCCCGTCTCGTCCAGCCGGGTCAGCCCGGCGTAGAGCTGGAGGAGGAGCTGGACGTCGGCCGCGTCGGCGATGAATGCGGGATCGAGCGTCCCCGGGGGTCCCGGCAAGGTAGCGGAGGGCCGGACCCGCGGCCCGGATCGATCCCCCCGGGATGCTGACTGCCAGCACGAAGACACCCGCCGCGACGAACGCGGCAACCCGAGTCAGACGTCGCATGCGGGCTCCACGACCGGGGCAGCCAGGGTGAGAGCTCGGCGCACGGCGGCTAGTATACGGTCGCCGTGCAGCACGTCCATGAACACCGATTTCAACCTCAGCCCGCGGGGAGCCTGACTCTCCGGCAATTCGTCGAGTCCCTGCGCCGATGGACGCCGGAGATGCGCCACATGGTGCAGATCGCGCTGACCCGCACGGCGGAAGAACGCCGAACCTACCTCCAGCAGTTCCATGCCGGGCACCACGATCGACAGCCCGGCGTGCTGGACGGCTTCATGCGCTGGGCATATTCGGACCCGCGCCTCGAGGAGATTCCCCTGCTGCTCGCCGAGCTCGAGCGATCGGACGCCGACTACGACGGTGCGCTCGATCACGAAGCCGATGTCCTGGTTCGCGAGCGCGCTCACGGCAAGTCACCGGCCCAGCGGGTCGCTGACTACCTGTCGCTGCTCGGCATGGAGTACAGCGACCGGGTGCGTGCCGCGGTCGCCAGCCTGCTTCCCGGCCGGGACGCCGGAACCCGCGGTCGCTGCCACCATCCGCCAGATGCGCCGTCGATGGCTTGAGCTGTACGGCGACGACCCGTTCTTCGGCGAGGACTGACGATGTCGCGACGCGCGCTCGGATGGGGCCTGATCGTCTACGGCGTGATCGGAGTCGTCCTGATCGCCGGCGGGGCGTCCACCGGTCTCGCGCTGGCATCGACCGTCGAGCGCCTGGCCGTGACGGCCGATGGCACGTTGCAGGCCGCGGTGCGCAGCACCGAGGCCGCGGCGGACGCGTTCGTCAACGTCGACGGCAGCCTTTCGGAGGCGGAGTCCTCCGCGACCTCCGCCGCCGACCTGGCCGCTCGAAGCGTCGGGCACCCTGCAGTCCCTGGCGTCTGCCATGGAGATCTGCCGTCTTCGGCGCGCAGCCGCTCCTTCCGCTGGCGGCGAGTTCGACGCCAGCGCCCAGCAGGCCGCCGCGCTTGGCGACGAGCTGGATGGCGTCGCGGGTTCGCTGGGCGACACGCGCGTCGACGTCGCGCGCATCGGCACCGAGCTTGACGGCCTGAGCCGAGAGCTGGCCGCCCTGCGCGACGCGAGCGGCAATGGGGTGGCGGCGCCGCCCATCAGGCTCTTCGTGACGCTCCTGCTCCTCTGGCTGCTGGTGCCCGCCCTCGGAGGGCTGGTTGCGGGAGTCGTCCTGCTGCGCAAGGCTCCGCGCCCCTGACGTCAGTCGGCGGTCCTCAGGACCCGTCGCAGGCGGAGAAGCGATCCGAGGTAGAGCACGATGCCGATGCCCAAGAGGGCGAGCAGCTGCCATGGCGTCTCGACCGCTCCTCGCAGCATGAGGTCCTGCAGGGAGGCGATGCCGTGGGTCACCGGCAGTGCATACGCGATGTACTGCATCCACTCCGCGAAGTCGGTCACCGGCAGGACGAAGCCCGAGAAGAAGACGCTCGCCAGCAGGATCAGCATCGACAGCTGCACGGCTTGCCGTTCCGAGTCGGCGACCAGCGAGATCAACAGGCCGTAGCCGAGCGAGGCAAAGGTCAGCAGCAGCACGATTCCGGCGAACAGGGCGATGCTGCCCAGTAACGGCACTCCGAGCACGCCGACGAGCAGCGCGCCGACGATCCCGCCCACCGCCAGGCTGAGGACGGCGTAGGCGACGTACTTCCCGACGAGCAGCTCCATCGACGTCACGGGCGCCACGCGGAATCGATCCATCTGGCCGCTGAGCCGTTCGCGGACCAGGGACAGCGCGGTGAGGGTGATGGCGAGGTGCTGGATGACGAGCGCGAACACCGCCGGCCCGAAGAAGTTCAGGACCTGGGGCTCGGTGGGGGCGACGTTCTCGGTCTCGGCGGTGGTGGGTCGGGCGATCACCTCGGGCGGGATGTTCTGTGCGGCCGGGCCGAGCTCGCCCTCGGCGAAGTCAATGCCCTCCCCCGCCGCACGCTCGACGATCTCGGCATTGAGGCTGCTGACGAGGATGGAGGTGGCGAGGTTCGCCAGCTGGTCGTAGACGGGGTCGACCTGGTTCCACGCCACGCGGATCGTCGTCTGACGACCTGCCCTCAGCTCTGCCGCCGAGTTCGCCGGCACAACCACCAGGAGGTCGGTGTCACCAGCCCGCAGCCGCTCCTCGGCCGCGTCTCGATCATCGGTCACCTGAGTCACGTCCAGTCGACCGGGCGCGAGATTCTCATAGTCGTCTGCCGATCGCGAGAAGTCGCTGTCGACTGGCACAACGATCTCGGTGGCGAACGGTGCGCGATAGCCGCTGTAACCCAGGCCGAACAGGAACATGACGAGGAACGGGCCAAGGATCAGGCTCAGCAGCACCCCGGGCCGGCGCAGCACCTCGCGCAGCTCCTTGCCGGTGAACGACGCCATCCGAACCAGGCTGTGGGACACGCCCTGCATCAGGTCATGCATCGATCGAGTCCCCCGAGGCCCGCGCGGCACGACGCTGCTCGACCAGGCCGGTGAACACCTCATCGAACGTCGGCTGATGCTCCTCGAGTCCGGTGACGCCGATGCCTGACTGGCGCAGGGCCTCGATGATCTGCGGCGTCGTCGTTGCGGCGTCCTCGGTGGTGACGACCAGCTTGCGCGCCTCCGGCTGTCGAACGCCCGTCACGCCCGCCACGCTGGCCAGGACGTCGGCATCCACGGCGCGCTCGGTGTTCACCTCGAGCACTTCGCCACCGAAGACGAGCTTGCGAAGCCCCTCCGGGGTGTCCAGGGCCACGAGCTCGCCGTCGGCGATGAGCGCGACGCGGTCGCAGTACTCCGCCTCGGCCACGTACTGCGTCGTCACCACCAGCGTTCGGCCCGTCGTCGCGCAGCCGTCGCAGCTCATCCCAGATGGTCTGGCGCAGCATGGGGTCGATTCCGGCGGTCGGTTCGTCGACAAAGAGCACGTCGGGACTGTGGACCAGCGCGCACGCGAGCTCGAGCCGGCGCTGCATGCCGCCCGACAGGTCCCGCGCCAGCCGATGGCGCGCGTCGTACAGATCGACAACTTCGAGCGCCTGTCGAATGCGGCTTCGACGGGCGAACGGCCCGATTCCGTACAGCGCGGCCACGAACCCGACGTTCTCCTGGGCGGAGAGATCCTCGTACAGGCTGAACAACTGGGGCATATAGGCGATGCGTCCGCGCGTGCCGCGACTGAACGACATCGGGTCTTCGCCCAGCACGCGGATCTCGCCGCCGGTCCGGCCAAGCGTGCCGGTCAACATCCGCACCGTCGTCGTCTTGCCGGATCCACTGGGTCCCACGACGCCCAGGATCGTCCCCGGCTCGACGTCGAACGTGAGGTCGTCCACCACGGTCTTCGCGTCAAAGGCACGGGAGACGTGGGATGCCGAGATGATCGGTTGGGAGGAGGGCTGGTGCGGTCACGTCAACGCCGAATGCAATTCGTGTGCCGTCAGTCGAGCAAGCGCTTGCACCCGGCCGGCACGCCGATTGCCGATACGACGCCCATCAGATATCTGCACCGAGGTGACCGATGAGCGAGATGACCGCAAAGGAGCGGGACGGCCTTCGCAGCAGCCAATTTGCGTATGTCGATCCCGACGGTGGCGAGCACCTTCCGATCCATGACGAGGCGCACGTCCGCAATGCCATCGCCCGCTTCAGCCAGACCGAGTTTCACAGCAAATCGGCCCGGGAGGACGCGCGAAAGAAGATTCTCCGGGCGGCCGACCGTCACGGGATCGATGTCGACGAGGACAGCGCGGTCAGCAGGCCGGCGCGATGAGCGACGTCCGCGCCACGAGCGCTAGAAGCGGTCCGGCTCGTGGGTGAGGTCGTCGCCACCGACGTGCGACTCGCGTGAGGTCGCACGGTCCGGCGCTTCGGTCGTGGACCTTCGGGCAGAGCTTCTTTGTCGGTGGGCGTGTCAGAGCCCTCGATGTCCCGCCGCTCGCCGGGCGCGAACGAATTCGTCGGGCTCGTCCGGGGTGAGGTCTCCGGTGGCGCCGGTCATGCCGCCGCCACCGGATTCGCGATCGGAGGCTCACCGCTGGCTCGGAGCCTCGACCTCGCCGCGCCATGCGCCCGTCTCGGAGCCGCGCGACTCGATGAACTCCTTGAAACGCTCGAGATCGCCCTTCACCCGGCGATCGAGGAATCCGAGGGCGGTGCCCACGTTCTCGACCAGGCCTTCGGGCTCGGCGTCGAGCTGAAGGGTGACCCTGCTCGTCTCGTCGTCGATTCGATGGAAGGTCACGACGCCGGCGTTCTCCGCGCCCGAGGTCGCATGCCAGGCAACACGCTCATCGGCGACCTGCTCGCTCACCTCGGCATCCCACTCCTTCTCCTGACCGCCGATTTCGGCGACCCAATGCAGGTGGGTGTCGTCACTCTGCGTGACCGACTTCACGCCCTCCATGAAGTGCGGGAACTCCTCGAACTGCGTCCACTGGTTGTATGCGGTCGAGACGGGAACCTTGACGTCGATGCTTTCGACTACGGAAGCCATGGTTGATGTTCTCCTGCGAGTGGTGCGTGGTTGCGATGTCTGCCCGCTGTCCTTGCAAGCGTTGCGCCAATCGCTCGGCGGCACGGCATCTGCACGCTGCGAGACGGGGCCGACACAACCCCAGTACGGAACCCGCCGGCCTCTGCATCTCGGGCGAGGCGGACGGAAGCGCGGCGGACCCTATACTCGGGCCGTCGCCGCTCAGCTCCCCGCAACGTGCCCGCGGAGGCTCCCCACCCATCAACCGCTCGAGCATCATCCCTCCCTCGCGGCCGCCCTCCTCATCGCGTCCCTCGTCGCCCCCGCTCCGACGATGGCGCATGCCGAGCTCGTCACCGCCGACCCGTTGCCGAACGCATCGCTGGTCGAGCTCCCCGGCCACCCTCTCCATCACGTTCAGCGAGCCGATCGACCCCGATCGCGTGACCCTCGAGCTCCTCGACGTCCAGCTGCGCCCACAATCGGGCCTCGGCGACGCCGACCGTCGATGACGTCGGCACCAGTCTCAGCACCGATCTTCCCGATCTCGATCCCGATATCTACACCGTGCGGTACGCGGTGGTGTCGACGATCGACGGTCATGCCACCACCGGGTTCTTCGCGTTCGCCGTCGATCCGACGGGAACCCAGGCGCCCCCGACCGAGCAGCCCGCGTCGGAGTCGCCATCGGCCGACGGGTGGGCGATCGCGGCGCGCTGGCTCGCATTGCTGGCCGCCCTCGTGAGCCTCGGCAGCCTCATCAGCTGGTGGCATGTCGGCCGCGGTGCGCGCCTCGCAGCCGGCGTGGCGACTCGTCGGCGCCTCGGCCCTCGTCTCGACGGCCGCACTCGCCGTCTACCTCGTCCTGTCCGCGCGAACGATCCCGGCGGTGGGAGACGACACCGGCTGGCCGTTCGACATCGCGGCGCCGTTCGGCTGGACCCCGTTCGCCATCGCCGTCCGCATCGCGCTGGTCGCCGGCCTGGCCGTGGGGCTCGGCGCGACGGCCCTGGCGGCGACGAGGCGGATCGCGTCGACGTCGGTCATCGCCGGTATCACCGCCATGCGGCGCTCGCCCTGGGCGGGATGAGCGCGGCGGGCCACGCGGCATCCCTCGGCGGTCCGCTCAACATCGGTCTCGACTGGCTCCACCTCGTGGCCGTTGCGGGCTGGCTCGGCGGCTTTGCCGGCGATCCTCGTCATGGCCCGATCGCCGTCATCAGCCGGCGCGACGTCACGCGAACGGCGAGGCTTCCTGTTGCGACGGCACGGCCGCCTCGCGCTGGTGGCCGCTCCGCTCGTCGTGCTCACCGGGGTCGCCAACTCCCCGCTCGTGCTGGGATCCGCGCGTGGGCTCGTTGCCAGCGAGTACGGGAACCTGCTACTGGCCAAGGCCACGCTGGCGAGCGTGGCCATCGGCATCGGCGCGGTGAACCATTTCCTCCTTCGTCGCCACGGCAGGGGCGATGCCGCCAGGCTCATCGGCGTCGAGCTGCTGGTCGCCGCAATGGCCGTGATGACGGCCGCTGCCATGGTGACGATTCAGCCGGCTGCCGCACGCCAGGATGTCGTGGTTGGCCCCGCCGTCCAGCCCGCCCATTTCTTCGGCGAAGCGGGCCCGACCTCGTCCACGCGTCGATCAGCGTGCCGGCCCCCGGTATCCAGGGCTACCAGGTCACGGTCCGCGATGCCGCCACCGGCGGTCCACGGGACGACGTTCAGCGCGTATTCCTGGCCTTCACCGCCCCGCCGGACAGCGGCCTCGATCCGGTGCGCGTGCGCCTGGAGCCGCAACGACGTCCAGGGGCTCTTCACCGCGAACGTGGCGGCAACACCGGTCGTCGGCGAATGGACGGTCGACGTCATCGTGCGCCGTGAGGGCGCGAACGACGAGTCGGCCACGTTCGGCATGGCAGTCCAGGAGCCCGGGCCGCCGATCGTCGTCCCGCCGCCCGACACGGGGATCGGCGTGCCGGCGCCGCTCGCCTTCCTCTGGTCGCTGCTTCCGGCGGGCGCCCTGGGCTGGCTCCCCGTCGGCGCGGCCGTCGCGCGCGGTCCTCCTCGCCGAAGGTCATCCCGGCGACTCATCCGGCCTTCGTGCCGCGCTGGCGGCGGTCGCACTCCTCGTGTTCCTGTCGATGGGATCGCGCACCCTGGTCGACGCCGCGAACTCGCCGACGCCGTCGGATCTCGCGCCGTATGCCGACGTCGAGCCCGGTGACGCGGAACGCGGGCGCCAGGTCTACCTCGCGAACTGCGCCGCCTGCCACGGCCCCGATGGCGCGGGCGACGGTCCGGTCCGCACCGCCGTCCAGCCGGCGCCCCTCGAGGATCGGCTCCCGTCGATGTCGGATGCCGAGGTGTCGTACCGTATCGTCAACGGGACCGCCGGCACCCCGATGCCGGCATTCGCCGCCAGCCTGACCGAGGTGGAGCGGCACGACCTGGTGGCGTACCTGCGTCAGCGCTGGGGCCAGCCATGATCCGATGACAGCCAACTCCTGGAGGTCTGCCGATGCGAATCCGCTCCGTCGCCGCCGCTACGACCGTGGTGGCGCACTGATCCTCGTCCCGACTGCCGCACTCGCTCATGCCGAATTCACCTCGAGCACGCCCGTCGACGATTCCACCCTGGCCGAGGCGCCCGACGAGGTTCGTCTCGTGTTCGACGGTGAGCTGGCGCCGACGGCACCGGCTTCACGGTCATCGACGCGGAGGGCTCCACGGTCGGTGCCGGCACGCTCGACCTCGACGTGGCGGACCGGAACGAGGTGAGTGGGCCCGTCACGATCACGACGAGCGGCACCTACACCGTCGACTGGACATCCGCCTCGCTCGACGGCCACGCCGGGAGGGCCAGCTGAGCTTCAGCGTCGACCTCGGCGACAACGCCGAGTCGCCCGACACGGCCGTCGGGGGCCAGGGCGACCCTCTGACCGTGATCGGGGCGCTCCTCGTGCTCGGCGCGCTATGCCTGGTCCCTCGCCGGGTCGGGGGACGCCCGTGAGCCGCACCGCGCGGCTCGCCGCCGCATCGCTGTTCCTCGTCGCGGTCAGCGGCTGCCTCCCCGGCGGCTCGGGCTGCGACGACCTCGCCGACCGCGTCGAGATCACGGTCACCGCCGACGGCATTGACTCCCTCGCAACCGGCCGTCTGCCGCGATCGTGACATCACCCTGGCCGTGACCCCGGAGGTCAGCGGCGTCCTCCACGTGCACGGCTACGACGAGGACCTTCCCGCCACCACGATCGTCGAGGGCGAGCCGATCGAGCTCAGCTTCCGTTCATCCCGCGTCGGGCAGTTCCCGATCGAGCTGCACACCGACGCCGATCCGCAGGGGATCGACGTCGGCATCTTCACGGTCCATGAGCCGTAGGCTCGCGGCGTCCACGGCGCTGATCCTCGCCGCGGGCGCGTTGATCCCGGAAACGGTCGCGGCGCACGCCATCGGCGGCACGTTCGAGCTGCCCGTGCCGCTGTGGCTGTATCTCGCCGGCGCGGCCACCGCGGTGGCCGCATCGTTCGGCGTGCTGGCGCTGACTGCGCGGGCGCACATCGCGTGGCGTGACCTACCCCGTCATGCGGCTTCCGACGGCCCTTGCGACCGCCACGCGGCCCGTTCTCCGACTCCTGGGACTGGCCTGGTGGTACGGCGCGATCGCCGTCGGGTTCATCGTCGGAGACATCTCGCCGCTTCCGGCGGTGCTGCTGTGGATCGGGATCTGGGTCGGGACTGCCGATCGTCTCGGTGCTGCTTGGAAATCCCGTGGCCGTCGCTCAGTCCGTTCCGCACGACGTTCGCGGCGCTCGAATGGGTTGCGCGGCGGGCGGGCATCGAACGTCTCGACCTCGGCCTGCCCTATCCCGCCGGCCTGGCCCGATGGCCCGCGGTCGTGCTCCTGGCCTTCGCGCTGTGGGCCGAGCTCATCCTGCCGGATGGATCGGTCGCCGGGACCGTTGCGCTGCTGATGAGCGCGTACACCGTGCTGACGCTGACCGGGATGCTGTCATTCGGGCAGGTGACCTGGCTGCGTCACGCCGAGCTGCTTCGAGGTCCTGCTGGGATGGTTCGGCCGCATCGGCCCGATCGGTCGCCTGGCGCAACCCGCGCTGTGTGAGGGATGCGGCGACGCCTGCGACCCGGCCCGCTGCATCGACTGCGCCGAATGCAGCGTCACCGCCGACGACCAGGAGCGCTCCCCGATCGCGCGGCCGTGGGTCTCCGGCCTGACCGACGTCGGGCGACCAGCCGCGTCGGACGCCGCCTTCATCGTCCTCGCCCTGTCCGGTGTCACCTACGACGGTCTGCGGGAGACCGCGATCGGCGCCGGCCTGTTCAGCGCGATCTACCCGGTCGTGGCCGGCGTGCTGGGTGCCACGAGCGCGGCGACCTTCCTGCTGGCCGAGACGCTGCAGCTGGTGATCGTGGCAACGCTGTTTGCTGTCGCGTTCGTGGCGGTCGTCGCCATCGGCCGCCGCCTGGTCGGTGAGCGCGCCGTAATGCCGCTCGGCCTCGATCTCGGCCGGTACGCGGTCACGCTGCTCCCGATCGCGGGAGGCTACGTGATCGCCCACTACCTGACGCTCGTCATCCAGGGCGTCGTGTGGCTGCCAGCCCTCCTGCTCGACCCGCTGATGAGCCTGGCTCCGCAGCTCGACGCCATTCCGGTGGCGGCGGTCTGGTACCTCAGCGTCGGCGCGATCGTCGTCGGGACACGTGGCCGCCATCGGGCTGGCCCATCGCCTTGCGCTCCAGGATGCGCCAGAACGTGCGGCATCGGTCGGCCTGCCGATGGTCGGGCTGATGATCGGCTACACCGTCCTGTCGCTGTGGATCATCGCCGCGCCGATCGTCGTCGAGCCGGGAACGCGCCTGTCGGCCCTGATCCGATGACCGAGGTCAGCTTTGGCCTGGCGTTCGCCGCAGGACTGATCTCGTTCGTGTCGCCCTGCGTCCTGGCGCTGCTTCCGGTCTATCTCGCCTTCCTCGGCGATGCAGCCGTGGGTGAGGAGCCGGGCGGGGTGGCGGTGGTCTCTCGCTCGGAGGTCGTGCCCCAGGCCCTGCTGTTCATCGGCGGCTTCACCGCGGTCTTCGTGGCGCTCGGAACGTCACTTGGTCTCGTGGGTGCGCCGCTGTTCCGGATCCCCGAGATTCGCCAGGTGGCCGGTCTCGCGGTCGTCGCGCTCGGGTTGGTGACCACGGGCGCCTTCGGGCCGGTGCTCGACCGCTTCCGGATCGGCGTGGACGCCGGCACGCTGCCGGCTGCCCGATCGATGCGCTCCCTGACGCTCGGGGCGCTCGTGGCCGTGGGCTGGTCGCCGTGCATCGGCCCGGTACTGGGCGCGATCTTCACCATGGGTGTCTCGAGTGGATCGGCGCCGGCCGTGTTCCTGCTGCTGATCGCCTACTCGGCCGGGCTGGCCGTCCCATTCCTTGCGGCGGCACTGGCGCTGCCCCGCCTCCGTCCCGTCCTCGACTGGCTGCGACGTCATCACCGCGCGGTCCAGGTGGTCTCCGGCGCGTTCATCGTCGTCATCGGCGTGATGATCTTCCTCAATGTCTTCGCGCAGCTGGCCGGACTCTTCACCTTCGTGCTGTAAGGCTGGCACGCGCCGTGCGGCGAAATCTCGGACAGAGCACAACAGGAGAACGTTCATGAACCTCGACGGACTCAAGGTCGCCGTACTGGTGACCGACGGTTACGAGCCCAGCGAGCTGACCGAGCCGGTCGCCGCCCTCCGACAGGCAGGTGCGCAGACCACGATCATCTCGAATCACGACGGCACGATCGTCGGTAAGACCGACGCCGACACGGCACAGGTCGACCTGACCCTCGACGGGGCCGATGCCGCCGACTTCGACGCACTGCTCATCCCCGGCGGCACGAAGAATCCCGACACCATGCGCCAGGAGCCCAAGGCGGTCGACTTCGTGCGCGCCATGTTCGACGCGAAGAAGCCGATGGCGTCCATCTGCCACGGCCCGTGGATGCTCATCGAGGCCGACGTCGTCCGTGGCCGCCGCGTGACGAGCTACCCCTCGCTGAAGACGGACCTGCGCAACGCCGGCGCGGATTGGACCGACGAAGAGGTCGTGGTCGACCAGGGGCTCGTCACGAGCCGCACGCCGAAGGATCTCCCCGCCTTCAACGCCAAGATGGTCGAGGAGTTCGGCGAGGGCACCCACGACCGCCGGTCGACAGCCAGCGAGCCCGTCAGCGCCGGCTGACACGCGACTGGCGCGAGCCTCCCGAACCGGCTAGAAGATCGCCCCGACGCACGAGGCGAGCAGCCAGATGACCAGAATGACGCCGATGACGACGCCGAGCAGAATTCGTCCCATGCGCCATTCGAAAGCAAGGGCGGTGCCACGAATTGCAGACGATCGCACCCCCCGCAGGCCGACGCGCCGATACTTCGGCGGGTGAGCGCCCGGGCGGCCTTTCGTGCGCAGTCGTGCCGATGTATCCGATCTGCCTGCGCACGAGCCGCGCCCCGGGGCGGCCGTCGTGCCCACCCTCGACCGATATTACGGCCAGTCCCCTGGAGCAGCTGGCGCCCCCGGAGGGATTCGAACCCCCGACGCCCGCCTTAGGACGGCGGCGCTCTATCCACTGAGCTACGGGGGCGGCGCCAGGTCAAGCCTACCGTATCATCGGCGCCATGCCGTCCCGTCCGACCCTCTACGTCCGGAACGGATGCCACCTCTGCGAGGACGCGAGCGTCCTGCTCGACGCCATGCTGGGAGCCGATGGATGGGACGCGGTCGACATCGAAGCCGATGACGACCTCCTCGTGCGCTACGCGCACCGCATCCCGGTGCTCGCCGTCGACGGCGAGGATCGGCTCGAACTGATGATCACCCGCCCCGACGTGGAGGTCGGCGCTGGCCCGATGATCCCGGCGGTCCTGAAGAGACGTCGCTGGAGCCTGGCGTGGCTCATCGGCATCATCGGCCTGGCGATCGCGCTCGGCGTGCTGGCGACGATTCCGCTGCTGCGCGGGACGCCCGACGGCCGGGGTAGCCCGCTGGTGGGCCAACCGCCGCCCGAACTCCGCCTCCAGGACCTGGACGGTCGTACGTGGTCGCTCGACGAGGCCGGAACGGTCGGCTCGTGTGGGTCAACTTCTGGGCCACGAGCTGCGAGCCGTGCCGCACCGAGATGCCGGCCATGCAGCGCCTCGCCGAGGCGTACGCGGACGACCTGCTGATCCTCGGCGTCGAACTGGGGTGAAGGCGTCCGATGCCGTCGCCGACTTCGTCGACCGCTATGACATCCGGCTATCCGATCGTGCTCGATCCCGAGCCTCGAGACCTTCTACCGCTGGGCCGGCACCGACGGTCTGCCGCGCCACTACTTCATCGGCGATCGAGGGGACGGTGCTGCGCGAAGTGATCGGACCGCTCGATCCGGCTCGCATGGTGACGATCGTCGAGGAGCTTCTCGATCGCCGGCTGACGGAACGAAAAGAGGCCGGGCGTCACGCCCGGCCCGTGAACTGTCAGTAACCGCCGAAGTCAGCCGCTCGACGACGACCGCGCCGGTCATCTCCGCCGGATGCACGTCGCACACGAAGAAGTACTCGCCGGCATCGAGCGCCGGAACCTCGACCTCGACGGTCGCGCCGGCTTCGATGATGTCGCCGAGTGACGATGGCCTCGCCACCCTCCTCGGTGTACACGCTGAAGTTGTGCGGGACCGTGTCGTTGTTCACGAGCGTGACGGTGAAGGCCTCGCCGGCCGCGGCCTGGATCACGTCGGCGTCGAACGCGAGGTCAGCGGCGACGATCTCGACGGCACCGTCCGCTACGGCAATCGTGCCGTCACCGGTGTTGTCGTCCCCGGATGGGGCCGCCGGTGTGCCGTCGCCGCTGCCCGGACGAACAGGCGGCCAATGCGAGATGGGACAGCGAGATGATCAGAAGCGGCGCACGACGCAGCGCCGATGGATTGGTGTTCATTCGAGGAATCGTCCTTTTCGACGAAGTCGGAATGCGGCTTCGGAAGTGGCAATCCCGATCATACCCGTGGCGGCGCGTCATGTCCGACGCCGGACGAGCGCTTACTCGGTCGCCCGGTAACCCCGGTCGGTCGCCTCGATCCTGATCGGAACGTCACCCGGGTCATGCGTGAAGTAGCACCACCAGCCCTCCGACGCGGCGCGGGCCACGAGCTCGTTGCGGACCTCGATGGCGTCGATCGGGTAGTCGTCGTAGGCGCTGGTCCAGCGCACCGGGATCTGCCAGCGGGTCGGAATCAGGTCGCCCCAGAAGATCGCCCGATCAGTCGGGTCGCCCGCCCGGCCGCGCGCCCGCTCCGTGCCCAGCAGCACGGCCTGCGAGCCGCGCGTGTGACCTCCGGTGCGGAGAACGCGAACGCCTTCGACCAGCTCCACCTCGCCGTTGACCTCGGCGAGCTGTCCGGCGGCCCGGACCGCGTCG
This sequence comes from uncultured Chloroflexia bacterium, assembly GCA_963767985.1. GTDB lineage: Bacteria > Chloroflexota > Limnocylindria > QHBO01 > QHBO01 > JACDBZ01. The sequence continues at coordinate 674,188 of CAVYGE010000006.1, read as the reverse complement.
AGCTGCTCGACCTCCATCATCCCCTGGAGGCGCAGCTCATCGCCGTGCGCGGCCTCTGCCTCGTCGCGCTGGAGGACGTAGCGCGCATTCGGGAAGGCGGGGCTCCCGTCCGCAGCCGAGCATGCCGCCGGCGTGGTCGTAGTGAAGGTGCGAGACGACCACGAAGTCGATCGACGCCGGGTCCTCTCCGACGGCACGCAGCGCCGCGATCGGGTCCCCGCCCTCGATGCCCTTGATGTCCCGATCCTTGTCGCTCATGCGCACGCCCGTCCCGGTCTCGACCAGGATCCGCTTGCCGCCGGCCTCGACCAGCAACAGGTTCAGGCGACAGGTCAGCCGTCCACGGTCATCGACCTCGACGAACCGGCTCCACAGCGGCTTCGGCACCACGCCGAAGAACCCTCCGGCGTCGGGTCGGAACCAGCCGGAGCGCAGGACCCGCACCGACACGTTGCCGGCGAAGACTCGCGGCTCGCCGAGATCGATGGAGTGGCTCGCTCACCGCGTCACGCGGCCGCGGTCGAAATCGGCGTGGTAGCGGCTGGCCGTCGGATCGGTCTGGCCGCGGTACTTCGACCCGATGCGCGCGTCGCCGTACCCCACCTCGACCGGCGAACTCAGACGCTGGAAGCTGATCTGGCCGATCTTCATGCCGTCGTAGAGCTTGATCGGCAGGTTGGCGACGTTGCTCAGCTCGAGCGTCAGCGTGCCCTCCCAGCCGGGGTCGACGTAGCCGGCGGTCGAATGGATGAGGAGCCCCAGCCGTCCGAGACTTGACTTTCCCTCCAGGCGGGCAACGAGGTCATCGGGCAGCGCCACCCGTTCGAACGTGGCGCCGAGGACGAACTCACCGGGGTGGAGGATGAACGGCTCGTCACCGCTGATCTCGACGAGCTCGGTGAGCTCCGGCTGATCGGCCCGCGGGTCGATGACGGCCGTCCGGTTGTTGCGGAACACGCGGAACCGGTTCCCGAGGTGCAGGTCGACGCTCGAGGGCTGGACCGCATCGGGCGTGTAGGGATCGACGACGATTCGGCCGGCGTCGATCTCGGCGCGGATGTCGCGGTCAGACAGGATCATGCGCCGCTGATCTTACGACCCCGGGCGCTGCTTGATCAGCCGATCCACCTCACGCTGAAGCGTCTCGATGTCGTCATAGGCGTGATAGACCGATGCGAAGCGGATGTACGCGAGCTGGTCCAGCTCCCGCAAGGCGTCGGTCGCGAGGCGCCCGATCTCGGTCGAGGGCAGCTCGGCATCCCCGCGCACGCGAAGCTGGCTCTCGATGTCGTCGAGCGCCGCCTCGACCCGGTCGAGGGTCACGGGGCGCTTCTGGAGCGCCTTGAGCAGGCCAGTCCGCAGCTTCTCGCGGTCGAAGTCCTGGCGGCTGCCATCGCGCTTGATGACGACGAGGCGGGCGCCCTCGGGGCGCTCATAGGTGGTGAAGCGATAGCTGCACGTCTCGCACTCGCGACGACGGCGGATCGTGCTGCCGGCCTCGAGGTCGCGCGAGTCGATGACCCGCGTTCCGGTCTCCTCGCAGCGTGGACATCGCATTCGTCATCGGGCCTCGTGCGGACTACACCAGTGGTTGTGTCTGCTGGCAGCATACCACAAGATGTGGGCCGTAGGCGGCCGCGAGTATATACGGATATATTCGCCGGCCCGCGCATGGATTCAGCCCTGGCGCGTGCGCTCCAGCCGGGCGGTGACCGAGCCATCGGCGAGGAGGCCAGGCTCCCAGTGCAGCAGGACGTCGACGATCTCGGCCATGCGCAGGCGGGCGTGGCTCACGTTGCCGTGCGCGCGCTTGTAGTAGATGAACGGCTCCTCGTCGCCCGGGGGCCGATGCGGCAGCCGCGTCAGCGCACATCCCCGCTCGGCGGTGACGATGCCGCGCAGGACGCGTTCGAGATTAGCCTCGTACTCCATGTGCAGGCCGTGAAGCTCCTCGGGCGCCATCATGCCCTGCAGTCCGAGGACCTCCTCGTCCAGGGTGTCCTCCTGCGCGCCGAGCCGTTCGACGGCCTCGTCCGGATCGAGGTCCCGGCGCCGAAGCGCGTCGATCTCGTCCGCGACCGCCGCGATCTGGGCGTCGATCCTGGCGGACCGCTCCGAGATCTCGTTGCGATAGACGCCCAGCTCCTTCCCGTGCCCGAAGACACTTCGTCGCCGACCGCCGAACAGAACGCGCATCGTCGTAGCCTACCCTCTACCCGCCACTTGTCGCCTTGCGACGCCGGATCTCTTCAGTCAACGCGGGGACGATCTCGAACAGGTCGCCGACCACGAACAGGTCCGCGAACTCGCCGATGGGAGCATCAGGATCTCGATTGATGGCGATCACATGCTCCGCGGTCTGCATGCCGACCCGGTGCTGGATGGCGCCACTGATTCCCGCACCGAGGTAGAGCGAGGGCTTCACGACCTTGCCGGTCTGGCCGATCTGGAGCTGGTACGGGATCCAGCCGGCGTCGGCTGCCGCGCGCGACGCACCGACCGCGCCCCCCAACGCCTCGGCCAGCTCACGCAGCGGCGCGAACCCCTCCTCGCCGCCGACCCCACGGCCGCCGGCGACGATCACCGTCGCCTCCTCGAGATTGACGACCTTGGCATCGGCCTCGTGGCTCTCGGCGACTGACGCCTTCGACAGCGCCGATTCGGCGGCGTCGGGCGCCTGGGCCACCTCGGCTGCGCCCGATCCGCCCTCGGCAGGAGTGAAGGTGTTCGCCAGGACGAGCACGACCGATGGCGTGGGGGCGCCCTCGGCGGGTCGGGCGGTGGTGATGACGCTGCCCTGGAGCGTCGCCTGCTCGCTCTCGAGGACACCATCGACGACGCGAGCGGCGCGAACCGGACCAAATGCCGGCAGGTCGAGCGATCCGACCAGTGCCGCCGCGAGATCGCGGCCATTGGGTGTTGCAGGGCGCAAGCACCGCCATCCCCGCGTCGCGAACGGCTGCGACCGCAGCGGGGGCGTAGGTGATGGCCGGTCGGTCCTCGTCCCCGAGGACGATGGCGCGTGCCGCGCCATGGGCACCGAGCGCCGCCGCGCCGGAGGAGGCACCGGACCCATAGGCGAGCGCCACGGCGCTGCCGCCGGACTGCGAGGCCAGGTCCGCCGCACCGGCCGCGAGCTCGAGGGCGGATCGGGCCGGCTTCCCGGCGCTGAACTCGGCCAGGAAGAGGATGTCGTTGCTCATGGTCAGATCAACTTTCTCTGCTCGAGCCAGTCGGCGATCTTCGCCGCGGCCTCGGGGGCGGGGATGTTCTCGATGCGTTCCGTCGGCGGCTTCTCCTCCGGCGCGCGGGTGTCGGTGACGGTGGTGAGCGCGGCGCCGTGGAGAGCATCGGCGGAGAGGTCGAGGTCACCCAGCGACCACGTCTCGAGCGGCTTGCGCTTCGCGGCCATGATGCCCTTCAGGCTGGCGTAACGCGGCTCCCCCACCTGGTCGGTCACCGTGGCGACCACCGGCAGCGGAGCGGCGATCCAATCGAAGCCGGTGGCCGACAGGCGGCGGACGCGAGCCTCGCCGTCGGCAAGCGCCAATTCCGATCCGTAGGAGAGCAGCGGGACGTCGCGCATGGCTGCCACGGCCCCGGGCACGAGCGAGCCACGTGCGTCGTCGGAGGCCATGCCCATGAGCGCCACGTCCGGCGCCAGCTTGTCGAGCGCGGCTGCCAGCACCTTGGCGGTGGTCCACTCGTCAGCGCCGGCCAGTGCCGCGTCGGTGATCAGGACCGCGTCGTCGCCGCCCATGGCGAGGGCACGGCGCAGGGCCTCGGACGCCTGGTCCGGACCCATCGAGAGGTAGGTCACCGAGTCGGCGGAGCCCGCATCGGCCAGGCGCAGGGCCTGCTCGATGGCGTACTCGTCGAGCGGGTTGATGATGGCCTCGACGCCGGTGCGGTCGAGACGCAGGTCGGCGGTGTAGCGCTTGTCGGCGCCGGTGGCCGGGACCTGCTTGATACAGACGACGATCTTCACGATCTGGCTGCTTCGCTCCTGTCTACGGGCCCCGCTTCGCGACGCCCGCCCGCTGGAGGAGCTGGCGCGCGACGATGAGGCGCTGGATCTGCTGCGTTCCCTCGTAGAGCTGCGTGATCTTTGCGTCACGCATCATCCGCTCCACCGGGTACTCGGTGATATAGCCGTATCCCCCCAGGACCTGGACCGCGTCGGTGGTGACGCGCATGGCCGTGTCTCCGGCCACGAGCTTGGCACTCGACGTCCAGTATGGGAGATCGGGCGCATCCGCATCGACGCGCGCCGCGGCGGCGTAGGTCAGCTGCCGAGCGGCCTCGTTCTGCGATGCCATGTCGGCCAGCATCCATTGGATTCCCTGGAAATCCGCCACGCGCTGACCGAACTGCTGCCGGTCGGCTGCATAGGCCACGGCGGCGTCGATGGCCCCCTGCGCGATCCCGACCGCCTGGGCCGCGATGCCGAGACGTGAACGGTCCAGGGTCTCCATCGCGATCTTGAAGCCGTCGCCCTCCTCGCCGATGCGGCTGGCGGCCGGCACGCGGACATCGTCGAAGGTCAGCTCGGCGGTTGGCGAGCCGCGGATCCCCATCTTGTGCTCCACCCGCGGCGCGGCGAAGCCCGGCGCGTCGGCCTCGACGATGAAGGCGCTCATCCCCTTTCGACCTCCCGCCTCCGGGTCGGTGATCGCGAAGACCGTCAGGACGTTGGCCACGCTGCCATGGGTGATGAATCGCTTGCTGCCGTTCGAGGACGTAGTCGTCACCATCGCGGACGGCGCGCATCCGATTGCTCGCCACATCGCTGCCGGCCGCGGCCTCGGTCAGGCCGAAGGCGATCAGCCACTCGCCGGAGGCGAGCCGCGGGAAGTATTGGTCCTTCTGCTCGTCGCTGCCGGCCAGGATGATCGGCAGGGCCCCGAGCTTCTGGACGATCGGGATCAGGCTGGTCGTGGCGTCCGCCCGGGCGATCTCCTCGACGAGGATCGTCTGGGAGACCGTGTCGAGCGCCGTCCCGCCGTGACGCTCCTCGAAGCAGGTACCGAGCAGATCCTGCTGAGCCAGCAGCTGCCGGAGGTCCTCGGGGAACTCTGCCTTCTCGTCGATCTCGGCGGCGCGCGGCGCGATCTTCTCGTCGGCGAGCTCGCGCACCACGGCGCGGAGCTCATCGTGCTCGGCGGTCGGAAGGTAGGTCACTCGGCTCCTCGGGCGCGGAGTTCGGCGGCAGGGGCTCGGGGCGTCGAGTGTAGCGGATCGACGACGCGCATCCGCCCAGGGGAATCAGCGGCCCGGAATCAGTCGTGCGGTCCCTGGAGCTCCACCTGGCCGTCGTGCACGCGGGCCGCATACGTGCACCTGGCGGGTCGCCGCCGGTCCGTGGACGACCGACCCGTCGCGGAGGCGGAACACCGAGCCGTGCCACGGACACGTGATCGTTCCGTCGCCGAGCTCGCCCTGCGACAGCGGGCCGCCGGCGTGCGAGCAGGTGTCCTTCAGCGCATGGACGACGTCACCACGACGGACGAGCACGACCTTCGTCGCGCCCAGGCTGACCTGGGTGGCCACGCCCTCCGGCACATCGGCGAGCGCAGCGACCGCGGTGTACTCCTTCGCGCGCTTTCCACGGCTGAAGGCGTTGTGGTTGACCATGTAGCCGTATTTGAAGACGACGTGGCCGCCGATGTAGGAGCCGAGCGAGATGATCGCGTAGCCGATCAGCATCGGCCAGAAGGCCGCGTCCGAATTCCCCTGCAGCCGCTGGAAGAGGGAGAACCCGAACGCCGCGAAGCCCACGAAGTTGACGATGCCGTGAAGGCCCGACCACGTTGCGCTCGTTGCCCGATGCCGTGTCCTTGAAATCGGTCCAGCCCGACAGGACGGAGCCCACGCCGGCGGCGTAGGTCAGTGCCAGCACCCAGGTCGCCGCGTCCTCCGTGCCGGTCGTACCGAACACGACCCGCAGCACGTCGAGGAGGACGACCGCTGTGGCGCCGCCGATCACGACATCGACGAGGACCGGGTGCAGCGAGTGGCCGAGCCACGAGCCGTTGAGGAGGTCCTGGAGCAGCTTGCCCGGCTTGCCGAGCGCGCGGTACACCGCGTTGAGGAACCCCGCCAGCCAGTTCAGCAGGCCGGCCAGTGGCCGGGCGGCGCGCTCGATCATCCGGTGGTCAGCTCTGCGGCAAACTCGCCGAAGACCTCGAGGTAGCGGTCGATGTCGGCGTCGGTGTGCTGGACGGACAGTGTCCACTGGTCGTCCGGACCGGGCGGCAGCAGGATTCCGCGATTCGCCAGGTAGAAGAAGCTCGCCGCCCACAGGTCGGAGTCCAGGTCCACCAGGGTCCGATAGTTGGTGACACGCTCCGGGGTGAACATCACGCAGCCCTTTGGGCCGACGTTGATGGCGTAGCCCGGCAGCCCGTGCTCGTCGATCACAGCCTGGCTTCCGACGGTCAGCCGATCGGCCATGGCGTTGAGGACCGGATAGGCGTCCTTCGTCAGGATCTGCGTCAGCGTCACGACGCCGGCGGTCATCGACAGCGGATTGCCGTTGAAGGTGCCGAGGTGCGCGACACGGGTCGCTCCACCGGGAATCGTCGAGCGCTCCATGCCGGAGCCGAGCGCGCCGCCCATGCCGGCGAAGTGCTGGGCTGCCCTCGAGCGTCTCGATGACGCGCATGACCTCGGCGCGGCCGCCGAACGCCCCGATCGGGATGCCCCCGCCGATGCTCTTGGCCAGGCAGAAGAGGTCCGGCTTCACGCCGAAGTGCTCGTAGGCGCCGCCCCAGGCGATCACCACGCCCGTCTTGACCTCGTCGAAGATGAGCACGGCCCCGTGCTCAGTCGGCCAGCTCCCGCACGCGCTCCAGGAAGCCGGGCTCGGGCGGGACGACGCCGATGTTGAACTGGACCGGCTCCACGATGATCGCCGCGATCTCCCCGTCGTGCGCCTCGAGGATTGCCTCGAGCATCTCGGGCTCGTTGAACGGAGCGATGACCGTCTCCGCGATCCGGCTGCGCGGGATGCCGGCGCTGGCCGGCACCGTGGCCGGCGGCGTCGATCGGGCCCATCGCCTCGCGCGGGGGCTGGATGCTGACGAGCACGTCGTCGTGATGGCCGTGGTAGCCGCCCTCGAACTTGATGATCTTCTCGCGGCCGGTGTAGCCGCGAGCAACGCGGATGGCGTCCATCGTGGACTCGGTGCCGGAGTTGCTGAAGCGCACGAAGTCCGCGCCGAATCGGGCTCGGATCTCCTCGGCCAGCGTGATGCCATCCTCGACCGGGAAGGTGTAGCAGGTGCCGTTCGCCACGCGGCGCTGGAGGGCCTCGGCCAGGAGCGGGTGCGAGTGGCCGGCGGCCAGCACGCCGAATGCCATGTCGAAGTCGATGTACTCGTTGCCGTCCGCATCCCAGATGCGGCTGCCTCGCGCATCGCCCATGAACAGCGGATACGGATCGTATGCCTGGAATGAGCTGGCGACGCCGAGTGGCATGGACGCCTGCGCCCGGTCGAAGAGCGCCTTGCTCTTCGTGCGTGCGCGCTCGATACGACGCTTCCTCCCGCGCGCCGATCTCGTCCACGCGCGCCCGATCGATCTTATGCCTGGTGACCGTCACGGTCGCCCTCCTAGCGAGCTCCCCATTGGTAGCTTTCCTTCACGAAGCGCAGCTCGACGAGCGTCTCGGTCGAGCGAATGCCGCCGATGTCGGCGAGCCGATCGGTCAACATGCGCAGCAGGTGGTCATTGTCCTCGCACACGACTTCGCAGACGAGGTCGTATCGACCGGCGGTGATGACGAGGTACGTGACCTCATCCAGCTCGGCGATCTTCTCGGCGATCGTGCTCAGCTGGCCGGCCTCCACCTTCATGCCGATCAGGGCCGGCTGCTGGAACCCCATCGCCAGCGGATCGGTCACCCCACGATCTGCACGATGCCCCGGCTGATGAGCCGCTCGGCTCGTTGGCGCACCGTCGCCTCCGGAACCTTGAGCTGACGCCCGATCTGAGCGTACGGGCGTCGCCCGTCCAGCTGCAGGCACCCGATGATGCTCTTGTCGAGATCATCGAGGATGGGGCGTCGTCCGGGCTGCTGTAGTCGATCGCACCGCCATGAGCCGAAGAGTAGCCACCGACCGTTGCTCGGTCAACTTTCCGCAAGGAACGGCACCGCATCTTGCGGATTCCGCGTGGTTCCGCGGATTCCGTGGTCGCTGGGCTACCCGGCAGCGGCGACGTCCGACGTGGTGTAGCACTCCTCGTCGTCGATGGCTTCGCTCAGCCAGTCGATCTCGACCGAGACCGGGTGCGCATCGACTGGGTCCGTGACGAGATCCACTCGGTCCGCTCCGTTTGCCCTGGCGTCGGCGACGAGGGCAAGTAGATCGGCGAGCGTCGGCAGATCCCGGGGCTGCAGCGCCGAGGCCGCGGCGCGCCCCTGCATGTCCAGCCCCCGGAAGGCGACCACATCGCCGCTCTCCACGTCGATCGCGAACCGCCCGAAGAGGGTTCGCTCGCCGCAACGGGAGTCGAGGATGAACGAGTACGCCTCGGGCTCTTCCCACTCGCCGGCAGGTGGAGCTCCGGCCGCGGAACAGGCCCCGAGAAGCGCAACGGCGGCGATCGATGCGGCCCGGATCATGGGAAACATGCGTACCTCCTGTGTGCTCCACAACGCCTGCATCGGGCGCCGGGTTGCATGGGACCGGGTTCCTCGCCGTGTAGACAACTGCACCGCCCAGTGCGCATTAGCCGGTTGCTGATGGACGTATCGGGGCTGGCCCACGCTCACGGACCATCGTTCGACACCCCGCGACCCGCTAACGCGAACCACGCACGCAATTGTCCGAACGACGTCCCGCGAGCAGTCAACCGCAACCTGGGCGGGCATGACGGATCGCCGGCCGCCCTCGCAATCCCCCGCCAGGCCGTCAGGATCACTCGGCGGCCGGCTCCGCCCCCGAGGCCACCTCGCGCTTCCAGGCACCCGTGGCGTCGGCGAGAAGCTCGGCGACGTCGCGAACGGCCACGTCGGTGCGGTCCAGGTCGGTCGTGCCGTCGCGCAGCATGATCAGGCAGAAGGGGCACGCCGTGGCGATCTCGTCGGGAGCCTTCTCGAGCGCCTGCTCGACCCGCTTGTGGTTGATCCGCGTGCCCTCGTGCTCCTCCATCCACATGCGCGCGCCCCCGGCACCGCAGCACATGCCCTTGCGGTGGTGAAGATCCATCTCGACCACGCTCTGGCCGGACACCGATTCGACCACGCGCCGTCCCTCGTCGTAGACCTCGTTGTATCGGCCGAGGTAGCAGGCGTCGTGGTAGGCGACGACCGCCTCGTGATGCGCCTCGAGGGCACGAGCCGGCCATCGGCGACCAGTCGGTCCAGCAGCTGGGTGTGATGGATGACCTGGACGCCCGTGAGGCCGAACTGCGGGTACTCGTTGCGGATCGTGTTGAAGCAGTGCGGGCAGGTCGCCACGATCGTCGAGATGCCGTGCTCCGCATGGGCGGCCGACAGCGTCGCGACATTCTCCTCGGCCAGCATCTGGTACAGGTACTCGTTTCCGGCGCGCCGCGCCGGATCGCCGGTGCAGGTCTCCTGCGCTCCGAGCACCGAGAACGGCACGTCGGCCTGCGGCCAGCAGCTGTGCCATGGCGCGCACCACCTTGCGATTCCGGTCGTCGAAGGCGCCGGCACACCCGACCCAGAACAGGATCCTGCCGTCCAGGACGTCTCCGGTTGGATGCGTCGCATGGATCGTGCGCCACGGCGCCCGAGTCGTGATCCACGAGGCGGGTCGGATGTGGCATCGGCCTCGGAGAGCGGAATCACGTCCAGCCCCTTGGCCCAGTCCATCCGCGACGACTTCGGCTGGCCCCACGGATTGCCCGCGTTCTCCATGTTGCGGAAGGCGGCGTTCAGCTCCTTGGGGAAGCGACTCTCTTCCAGCACGGCGTTGCGGCGGATCTCGACGATCGTGTCGACGTGCTCGATCAGCACCGGGCAGCCCTCGACGCACCAGCCGCAGGTCGTGCACTGCCACACGGCCTCCTCCGGAATCGCGTTGTCGATCAGCGGCAGGCTGAGCGCCTCCTCGGCCCGACCCCGGGCCAGCGACAGCGCATCCTCCGAGGCGGCTGCTCCCGCCGTTCGCTCCACCCTTCCAGGCGCGCTGCGCCGATGCCGCGGCCGCCAGCGCCGTCTCGGCCGAGGCGATCTGGTCGCGCAGTCCCTCCATCAGGTGCTTGGGCGAGAGCGTCTTGCCGGTCATCGAGGCGGGGCAGAACTCCATGCAGCGGCCGCACTCGGTGCACGCCAGCCCATCGGCGAGGTGGCGCCACGTCAGGTCCTTGAGCCCCTTGGCGCCGAAGACCGGCAGCTCCTCGCCCTCTTCGGGCTCCGCCTCGAGGTCCATCTTGCGCAGCGCGCCGCGCGGCTCGAGGTTGCGGAAGTAGACGTTCGGCTCGCTGCTGATGATGTGGAGGTGCTTGCTGTACGGCAGGTACGCCCCGAAGCCGAGCACGAGGAGGATGTGCGCCCAACCCATGACCCCGAAGCCGATGAAGGCCGCCTCCTCGCCGATGCCCTCGAGGGCGACGCTCAGCGGCCCGGCCAGCACGGCCCAGGTGCGGCTCGGATCGTCCGGCTCGAGGACGTAGGCGAAGGCATCGCCGAGCCACTCGGTGAGGACGATGCTGAAGATCAGGCCGAGGATGACGAACGCGTCGCGGGTCAGCGCCAGCCGCGGCGGCCGGGTGATGGTGCGCCGGATCACGAAGTAGACGACCGACGCCAGCACCAGCCCGACGAACACGTTGGCGAACAGGACGATGACGCTCCAGAAGAATCCGCCGAGCGGCCAGCCGACGATCGTCTCCACCAGCCCGTTGGTCAGGTAGTTGCCGGTCGTGGCCAGGAGGACGATGAAGCCCCAGAAGACGAAGGCATGGGTCAGTCCCGGCCCGAGGTCCTGGAGAAGCCGGCGCTGACCGAAGACGAAGACCGCGAGCGCCTTGATGCGCTCGGGAACGCGGTCGAATCGGTCGAGCGGACGCCCGCTCCGAATCACCGCCAGGTGCCAGCGCGCGCGACGCCAGAACAGGAAGATCGCCGCGCCCACGGGCACGACGATCAGCGGGTAGAGCGGGATGCTGGCTTCCATGGGTCGGGCCATGGTAGCGGCGCGATGGTGCTGCTAGTGGTCGCCGCCCGCGAGCTGGTCGAGTGCGTGCCACAGGACCGGCAGCACCGCCTCGACCGATTCGATGGCTCCCTTTGGCGATCCCGGCACGTTGACGATGAGCGTGGACCCGCGTGAGCCAACCACCGCCCGGGAGAGCGCGGCCATCGGGGTGGACGCGATCCCCACCGCTCGCATGAGCTCCGCCAGCCCCGGCGCCTCTCGATCGATGACCCGCCGCGTGGCGGCCGGAGTGACGTCCGTCGCCGTGAGCCCGGTGCCGCCGCTCGTGATGATCAGCCGATGCCCCGCATCCGCAAGCCCGGCAAGGAGCCCGGCGATCTGGCTTTCGTCGTCCGGTACGACGATCGGCTCGGGGGCGACGTCGAATCCGGCTTCGGCGAGGCGTGCGACCAGCGCGGGACCCGACGCATCCGCTCGATCCCCCGCCGCGGATCGATTCGAGCAGGTGACGACAACGGCCTGGTGGCGGGCCGGCTCTGCGCTCGGCTCATCGGCGCGGTAGTCGCCGGAGCGACCGCCGGCCTTCTCGACGAGATGGATGGCATCGATCTGGATGTCGCGCTGCAGCGCCTTTGCCATGTCGTAGATGGTGAGTGCCGCGACGCTGGCCGCGGTGAGCGCCTCCATCTCGACCCCGGTGCGAGCCGTGACGCGAACCTCGCTCCGCACCAGGACCGTGCCGGCCGCGCGATCGGGCGTGAGCTCTACGTCGATCCTATCGAGCGAAAGCGGGTGACACAGCGGGATGAGCTCGGACGTGCGCTTGGCGGCGCCGATGCCGGCCAGCCGGGCCGTCACCAGCGCATCCCCCTTTGGACCGCCGGCGTCCAGCAGGCTGGCGAGGACATCGACTCGCATGCGGACCGTCGCCTCCGCCACGGCCCGACGCGCCGTGATCGGCTTGTCCCCCACGTCGACCATCCGCGGTGTCCCGTCGTCGCCGAGGTGCGTCGGGCGCGTCACAGCGACGTCCCCAGGAGGATTGCCTGGTAGCGTGCCCCCGGCTCCGTGACGGCCGGACCCTCCGGGACCACGAGCAGCGCGTTGGCAAGCGCCAGCGGCATGAGCTGCGAAGAGCCCTGGCCGCCGGCGGAGCGTGCGTGGAAGCCGTCATTCGAGGGGTCCACCTGGACGCGCAGGTAGGCGCGTCGCCCCGGGTCCTTGGCGATCTCCTCGTCGACCCGCGCATCGACGCGGAGACGCCCATCGCCGGTCAGCCCGAGCATGGCGCGGATCATCGGCCGGACGAACAGCTCGAACGTGACGAGGGCGCTGACCGGGTTGCCGGGAAGGCCGATGACCGGCACATCGCCGATGCGTCCGAAGGCCAGCGGCTTGCCCGGCTGGACCGCGATCCGCCAGAAGTCGAGCGCACCAAGCCGCTCGATGACGGTTCGCACGTGGTCGTGGTCACCGACGCTGACGCCGCCGGAGGCGATGAGCAGGTCGGCACCGACAATCGCGTTGCGAATGCGCCGCTCGATCACGGCCGGGTCATCCGGCGCACGCTCGGCAACTACCGGCTGGCCGCCGGCCTCGCTGACGGCCGCCGCCAGCGCGGGCGCGTTGGCGTCGTGGATCTGGCCGGGCGCGAGCTGCGATCCGACGTCAACCGGAGCTCGTCCCCCGTCGACAGGATGGCCACCCGCGGTCGGCGCCGGACGTTCGCCTCGGCACGACCGAGCGTTGCGAGCAGGCCGATGGCCGATGGCGTCAGTGGACCGTGCGCGAGTCGGATGCGCTGGCCCGCGACGAAGTCCAGCCCGGCGGGCCGCACGTGGGCACCCGCACGCGGGTTGGCGGTTGACGAGATGCGCTCCCCCGCCTCGACGACGTCCTCGACCGGGATCACGGAGTCCGCGCCGGGCGGTATCGGCGCGCCGGTCATGATGCGCACGGCCGTCCCGACGCTGACCGACGGCGGAGGCAAGCCCCCCGCTCGCGACTCCCCGATGATCGGACGTTCGGCCACGCCGTCACCCGATCGCACGGCGAAACCGTCCATCGCCGAGTTCGCGAAGGGCGGGACGTCCGCGTCGGCGACGACCTCGGAATCGACCAGGACACGTCCACCCGCGTCCGCGAGGTCGACCCGCTCGCCGTCGGTGAGCCTCACGCCGTCCAGCAGCCGGGTCAGCGCCTCGTCGACCGACAGCATCGGGCTCAGACGCCGAGCTTCATGCGGGCCTCGATCAGGCGCATGATCCCTCGTCGCGTCACCAGGCCGATCGGCAGCCGCTCCTCGTCCCCGATCACTGGCAGCTGGCTCACCTCGCGCTCCTGGATGAGGCGCAGGGCATCGACGAGGGGCTCGTCCGGACCGATGGTGGCGAGGTCGCCGTAGCGGGTCATGATGTCGGTCACGCGCGCACCCTCCCACGCGTCGCGGGGAAGGCGGCGCACGTCGGACAGGGTGACCACGCCGGCCAGGCCGCCATCGGGATGGCGCACGAGGAACGATCGATCGTCGCCGCGCATCAGGTGCTCGGAGACGAGGTCCGAAACCGAGTCGTTGGGCGAGACGGCAACGGGCGCAAGGTCCATCGCGTCGCGGACCGTCACTCCGCTCAGGGATCGCTCGAGGCCCGCCTGCGCCTGGGACTGCTCGGCCGCCGTGGCCAGGAACCAGCCGACGAGCGCCAGCCACAGTCCACTGCCGATGTCGCGCGAGCGCAGCGCCCAGAAGACGCCGCCCGCCACCATGAGGTAGCCGATCACCCTGCCCACGAGCGCCGCCTGGCGCGTTGCGGTGAGCTGGTCACCGCGGATCCGCCACAGCACGGCGCGCAGCACTCGGCCGCCGTCCATGGGATAGCCGGGCACCAGATTGAAGATCCCGAGCACGATATTGATGAAGCCGAGCCACCCGAACAGGGTCTGTGCCTCGCGCTGCGGCACCACGGCGCCGACCGCGAGCAGTGCGGCCCCGAGCAGCAGGCTGGAGACCGGCCCGGCCAGGGCGATCACCGCCTCGTCGCGCGGGCGCTTGCTATCGGCCTCGATGCTCGTCGCGCCGCCGAAGATGAACAGCGTGATGCCTGAGACCTTGAGCCCCAGGCGCCGGGCCAGGATGGCGTGCGAGAACTCGTGGATCAGGACCGATGCGAAGAACAGGATGGCCGTGCCCGCCCCGAGCAGCCAGTACTGCGTGGTGGTCAGTCCCGGGGTGAGCCGCGGGAAGAACGCATCGGCGAGCGAGAAGGTCAGCAGGCCCGCGATCACCAGCCAACTGGGATGCACGGCCAGATCGATTCCGGCGATGCGTGCGACCTTCCATCCCGAGCCCATCGGCTGAGTCTAGATCAGGTCGCCGGCAGCGTCCTCGGAGCGCGATCGCCAGCGCGAAAAGCCGATCAGGGTGACCACCAGCGCAGTGACGACGACGACGACGCCCGCCGCCAGGGCGGCGTCGAACCAGAATCCGTCGGGGAAGAGCACGATGAGCTGCGATCCCTCCTCGAAGAGGTAGGTGCCCGGCGGGAAGAAGATCGCGTGAAAGGCGAGGAATGCCGGCTCGAACGCAATTGCGAAGACGATGGCCAGGACGAGCGCCGCGGCGCCGATCGACCCGGCCGCCGCCACCATGACCCGGCCCTGGCGCCGTCGCTCTCCGCGGAGCCAGGCCCCGGTCACGCCCGCCAACACCAGCCCCATCACCGCGACCGCCACCAGGATCTGGACCAGCCGGGATACGTCGGACATGTGCGACCGCTCGCGCTCGTCCAGAAGCGGCTGCCCGTCAGCCAGGCTGACCGCGAAGTCGCCGCCGAGGAACAGGTCGCCCAGGATCTCGGTCGTCACCCGGTCAACCTCGGCCGGTGCGACGTCGAGCTGGGCCGCGATCTGGTGGCGCGCCTGGAGCACCCCCGCGAACCACGGGTTGAACAGGAGCAGCGGGCCCGTGAGGGTGATGGCGACCACCAGCCCGAGGCCGAAGAGGATGCCGACCGGGCCGGGGGCTCGGGTCACGTGGACCGTCAGAGAACGCGACCGGCCATGCGGGTCGAGCCGATGAACATCGACAGCGCGAGGCCCACGATGCTGATCACGATCGATCCGAGCAGTGCCGCGGGGAAGTCACCGACCGCGAATCCCAGGTCGAGCTCCGCGGAGATCGCGCCGGTCAGCAGCAGCATCAGCGCGTTGATCACGAGCAGGAACAGTCCCAGGGTCATGATCGTGATCGGAAGGGTGAAGATACGCAGGATCGGTCGCAGGAAGGTGTTCACGCCGGCAAAGATCGCGGCGACCAGCAGCAGCTTCCACCATTCACCGGTGAATTCCAGGTTCGGAACGATGATCACGGCGACGTAGAGGGCGGCGGCATTGACCAGGATCTGGATGACTCGGTCCATGCGCCTAGCCTAGCCGATGGCGTCCACGCCCGGTGGGCCGGCAAGCAATCGCCCGCGGACCCATGCGCCGCGCACCATGTTGGGGTGCGGTCGGAAGATGAGGCGGCTGGCGAGGTCCTCGGCGGCATCCGGCGACTCGTCACCGAGGAGTGGCGTCGTGAGGCGTGGATCGACGGCGATGAGATCCGCCTGCTTGCCCACCTCGATCGAGCCGATCTCGTCGGCCATCCCGAGCGCCGACGCACCGTCGAGGGTCGCCACCCGCAGCCAGTCCAGCGGACGCAACGCCACGCCACGGTCCGACCGGCCGATGAGCTCGAGGACCCGCTGCGTCACGGCTCCGGCGCGCATGACGCTGAACATCGACACCTCGGGCCCGGCGGCGACGTCGCTGCCGAGTCCGACTCGCATCCCCGCGGCCGCGTACGTCGTGAACGGCATCATGCCGCTGGACAGGAAGAGGTTCGACGCCGGGCAGTGCGCCACGGCCGATCCACCGGCCACGAGGCGCCGCACCTCGTCGTCCGAAAGGTGGATGGCGTGCGCCAGGATCGTCCGCGTGCCGAGGGCACCGGCCACCTCGTACACGCCCAGGTAGTCATGCGCGCCGGGGAACAGGCGCTTCACCTCCTCGATCTCGCCAGCGTCCTCGGAGATGTGGGTCTGCCAGTACGCGCCGTGCTGCGCCGCGAGCGCCGCGGATTCTCGGAGCATGTCGGCGGAGCAGCTGACGGCGAAGCGCGGGGTGAACGCGTACTGCAGGCGGCCGGCGTCGCGTCCATGCCATCGCGCGGCGAGCTCATCGGACTGGCGCAGGCTCGTGTCGAGGATGTCGGCCGGACGGATGTCCTGGTCGTACGTCAGCCGGTCCATCATGACCTTGCCGATGACGGCGCGGATGCCGTGCGCCTCCGCCGCCTCGAAGGCGGCATCGGTCGAATCGGGCCACAGCGCAGCGTAGGCAACCACCGTCGTGGTCCCCGCGGCGGCGAAGGCGCGCCATGCTGCCGGCGCCTGCCGCTCCGCCACGGATCGGTCGTAGGCCCGCTCGAGCGGGAAGATGTAGCGGTCGAGCCAGGTCAGCAGGTCCAGACCGCTGCCGAGCCCCGCATTCGGCAGCTGCGGCAGGTGGGCGTGCAGGTCGATGAGGCCGGGCATGATGACGAGCGGCCGGATATCGACCACCGTCGCCTCGGAGCCGGGATCGATCCAGGGGCCAGCCGCGGCGATCCGGCCACCGGCATCGACCTCCACCATCCCGTCCGACTCGTCCAGCAATCCGCCGTCGCGCTGCGGAGACAGGACTCGCGCTCGAAGGACAAATGCCGGTTGACCAGGAAGTACGGTCATCGGCGCCGATGCTACATGGCCGGAGCGAGTATCCTTCGCGTTCTACCGTGTAGGAGGCCTCTCATGGCCAATGGCAGCATCAAGAAGATCGTGGCCGATCGCGGCTTCGGCTTCATCACCGGCGAGGATGGCAAGGATTATTTCTTCCACCGCGACGGGCTCAGTGAGTCGATCGACTTCGACCGACTCGTCGGCGGCGAGGCAGTGACCTTTGACGTCGAGTCCAACCCGCGCGGTCCGCGCGCAGCGAACATCAAGGCCGCCGAGTAACTCGCTCGACGTCCTTGCGACACGGCGGCTGACGACGTCCCTCGGGGCGCTCGCCAGCCGCTTCGTCATGTCCTGGCCGTTCGTGGTCGCGCCGTCTAGACTTGATGGATCGGCCTCACTGTCACCCGACCCCGAGGGCCTGATCCCCGAGAGGAGCGATTCATGGTCCGCCGTCTTCATCCGACACAACGTCGCCGATTACGGTGCCTGGAAGGCCCAGTACGACGCCTTCGACGAGGAACGAAGCGGGATGGGAGTCACGGACCACGCGGTCTACCAGCAACTGGACGAACGGCAATGACGTGACCGTCTGGCACGACTTCGACTCCCGCGAGGGCGGCCGAGTCATTCGTCAACCTGACCGTCTCCGCGAGGTGATGCAGGTGGCGGGAGTCGAGGGTGCGCCCACCATCTGGTTCGTCAACCCCGCCTGACGGTCGGATGCCGCCCCGCGGCACGAGCCGGCGATCGTGCTGCATCCACGCGACCGAGAGGGCGGTGACGGCCGCGGGAATCACGGGAGATTGGTCGGGGCGAGAGGATTCGAACCTCCGACCCCTTGGCCCCCAGCCAAGTGCGCTGCCAGACTGCGCCACGCCCCGACCGACCCCCGGAGTATAGCGAAGCACGACCGATGCCTCCTGGTGACGTCCGACCGCGCACCTGCTGACGGATTGCACGCCGAATCTAGGCGTCGCGGAGTCCCCGCGGTATGCTTCGGACTGCACGCAGCTCCGGTACCGCATGCGCATTCCCTCCGCGCGCCAATTCCTGGCGACGATCGCCACCGGCATCTCGCTCGTCATCCTCGTCCTCGTGGTCGTGTTCGTGCGCGACCTCGTCGCCTCGAACTCGGTGGTCGCGGCCGAGCGACACCGCCTGGCCGGTTCTGGCCACGCCGAACCACCGCTGGCCAATGCCAGCGCCGGGCCGATCACGACGCTCCCGAGTGCCTCGGGCGATGCCGGCGAGAGCTCGGCGCAGACGCCCTCATCGGGCGCCCGATCCCGAGCCCACCGCCAACAACGGGCCCCGTCACCACGCGCGAATCGGTTGCCGGGGGTACGCCGTCGCCGCCACGTTCGCACCGGGCATTCCCACACCGCGACGCCTCGTCCCCGGTCCGGAACCCTCAGCGACCCCGGGCTGCCTCGCCACCCCGCAACCGTCGACGACGAATCCGCACGCCCACGGCACCGCCTCCGCCCCCGACGGCCCCGCCGCCACCCCCGACGGCGTCACCCCCGCCGCCCGGACCCGTGGCCGTGCTCGTGGGTGCCGGTGACATCGCGACCTGCTACCGGAACCGCTGACGAGGCCACGGCCAACCTGCTGGACGGCATCCCCGGCACCGTGTTCACCACAGGTGACAACGTCTACCCGGACGGGACCGCCGGCCAGTTCAACGATTGCTATGCCCCGTCGTGGGGTCGACACCGGGGGCGCACGCTGCCCTCTCCGGGCAACCACGACTACCACACGGTCGGCGCATCCGGGTACTTCGGCTACTTCGGGACGCGTGCCGGCGGTCCGGGCGGCTACTACGCCTACGACGCCGGATCGTGGCGGGTCTACAGCCTGAACAGCGAGACCATGGGCAGCGCCCAGGTGAACTGGCTCACCGCCGACCTCGCCGCGAATCCACGGGCCTGCGTCCTGGCCTACTGGCACCATCCGGTCTACAGCTCGGGACAGCACGGCAACATTCCAGGCGTCGATGCCCTTCTGGCAGGCGCTCAATGCCGCGGGCGCCGAGGTCGTGGTGGCCGGACACGACCACAATTACGAGCGGTTTGCACCCCAGAACGCGTCCGGCGCGGCGTCCAGCACCGGCATCCGCCAGTTCGTGGTCGGCACCGGTGGAGCACGGCACTCCGACCATTCGGAGCCATCAGGGCCAACAGCGAGGTGCGCAACGCGACGACGCACGGCGTGCTCAAGCTCGTGCTCGGCTCGGGGACCTACTCCTGGGAATTCGTGCCGACGGCCGGCTCGACGTTCCGCGACAGCGGCAGCGGCACCTGCCACTGATCGGCGCGCCGAGGCCGCTTGCCTAGGACCCCAGCTCGTCCTTCGTGCTGCGTGCCATCAGCTCGGCGACGGCGGCCATCGGTGCGCGACCCTCGAACACGACGGCACGCACCTGCTGGGCGATCGGCATCTCCACGCCATGCTCGGACGCCAGCTCGAGCGCGCCGGCCAGCGTCGCGACCCCTTCGGCCACACCCGTCAGCCGCTCCCCCGCCTCAGGCCACGGAATGCCCGAGGCGATGAGCTCGCCGGCTCGCCGATTCCGCGACAGAGGCGACATGCAGGTCGCGATCAGGTCTCCGACGCCGGCCAATCCGGCGAACGTCAGCGGGTTCGCTCCGGCCGCGACACCCAGACGCGTCATCTCCGCCAGACCGCGCGTGATGATTCCCGCCTTCGCCGAGTCGCCGAAGCCCAGACCGTCGACCATCCCCGCGGCCAGCGCCACGACATTCTTCAGCGCGCCGCTCAGCTCGACCCCGACCACGTCGCGATTCGTGTAGACGCGGAACCGATCGGACGAGAGGACCGATGCGACCTCCGTCGCCAGGTCCGGGTCCTCGGACGCGACCACCGATCCCGCCGGCTTTCCCGTAGCCGATCTCGCGGGCCAGGTTGGGACCCGACAGAGCCGCGACGCGGCGCTCCGGGAGGACCTCGGCGATGACCTGCGACATGCGCAGGTGCGTCCCCTCCTCGATGCCCTTGACCACCGACAGGATGGCCGCATCCCGGATGGAGCGACGGCCCGACCGCCTCGAGCGTGGACCGAACATGCGCCGACGGCACGGCGAGCACGAACAGCCGATGCGGCTCCGCCAGGAAGGCATCGTCGGTGACGACCCGCACGTTCGGTGGGAACACCACACCCGGCAGATACCGCTCATTGGCCCGCGCATGGGCCAGTCGCTCCGTCGCCTCCGCGGAGTGAGCCCGCAGGCTCACCGGGCCGCTGGGCATCGGCGAGCAGCACGGCGAGTGTCGTCCCCCACGCGCCGGCTCCGATGATCCCGATCTGGTCGCTCATGGCCTGCCTCCTCACCGCCGCCGGTTCGTCGCTCGCTTTCGCGGTCGCACCGACTTCCTCGCCGCATCCTCCGACTCGCGCTGACGCAGGATGAGCCGAATCGGCGTGCCGAGGAAGCCGAACTTCTCCCGCACCTGGTTCTCGAGATAGCGCTTGTAGCTGAAATGCACGATCGCGGGATCGTTGCAGAAGACCACGAAGGTCGGCGGCGCGACTCCGACCTGCGTCGCGTAGAAGATCTTCGGCAGCCGATTCCGCACGTGCGACGGAGGATGCGCGCGCACGGCGTCCATGATCAGCGGTTGAGCTCGCCCGTCGGCACGCGCCGATAGCGTTCCTCGGCGACGCGCAGCGCCTCGCGCAGGATGCGCTCCACGCGCTGGCCGGTGAGCGCCGACGCAAAGACGATGTCCGCCCAGGCGAGATACGGGGCCTCGCGGCGGAGACGCTTCAGCCACTCGATCGGCGGTGAACTCGTCCTTCTCGACGGCGTCCCACTTGTTCAGGACGAGCACGATCCCCTTGTGCGCCTCGAGGACGTACCCGACGACGTGGGCATCCTGCGCGGTGTAGCCCTCGGTGGCATCGGTCATGACCACCGCCACGTCCGCGGAGTCGATCGCCTTCATGCTGCGGAGGACGCTGTAGCGCTCGATGCCTCGATCGATCGAGCCGCGACGCCGGATGCCGGCGGTGTCCACCAGCACGAGCTCCTGTCCGTCGAGCTCGACCGCGGTGTCGATCGGATCCCGCGTGGTGCCCGGCGTCTCCGACACGATCATGCGCTCCGAGCCGAACACCTTGTTCACGAAGGTCGACTTTCCCGTGTTCGGCCGCCCGACGATGGCGACCCGCGGCGCGCCGAGCTCGGTCTCGGCCAGCTCGGCCATCTCCTCCTCGGTCATGTCCTCCGGCTCGAGGATCCCCGCATCCTCCGCGTCGGTCTTCGGCGGGAGTCCGTCGACGATGAGGTCGGCCAGGTCGCCGGTGTTGCGGCCATGCTGGGCGCTGATCGTGATGGCCGGGTCGAAGCCGAGAGCGTAGAACTCGACCGCATCGGCCTCGCGCGCCGGGTTGTCTCCCTTGTTGATCACGAGGATCACCGGGGCATCGGCCCTGCGCAGACGGTCCGCCACATCGTGGTCGAGGGGCGCCATGCCGACATGCGCGTCCACCACGAACAGGATGAGGTCCGCCTCCTCCACCGCGACACGCGCCTGGACCTGCACCCGCTCCTCGATGTGCGTCCCGGGCTCGAGCTCGAGTCCGCCGGTGTCGACCACCGTGAACGTGCGACCGTTCCATTCGGCCGTGCCGTACACGCGGTCGCGCGTCGTGCCGGAGACGTCGGAGATGATCGCGAGGCGCTCGCCGATGAGCCGATTGAACAGCGTGCTCTTTCCGACGTTCGGGCGTCCGACGATGGCGACCACGGGAAGGGAGGACATCGGCGGAGTGTAGCCGCGACGGTTCAACGGAGCGGGCGCCGGTCCTCGACGGGCTCCGGGCCCACGGCCGTCCGATAGACTGGGCAGTCTTGTGAACGCTGTGCCAGCGCCCAGTCCGTTCCTTGGCATGACGGCCGAGTCATGTTTGGTGGCGAAATTCTGCCGCAGGTGTCTTCGCTAAGACTGGGGGGTCATTTAGGGGGTCCGGAGCTGGTCGCTACTCCAAGCGTAAGCCGCCGATCAGAGCTTCGTAACGGGCTGGCGGCGACACTCGTGCGGTGAGAAGCCGGCGGATCACTCGACACGCAAGCGCCGGTCGGAAGCGCGCCGGCTTCCTCGTCACGCGTCTCGGCACCGAGCTGCGCATCGCTCGGCTGAACGCGGGCCTCGCGCAGTCCGCTGGCGTGATGGCCGGTGTCAGTCAGCCGTTCGTGAGTCTCGTGAGCGGGGCCGACGCCGCGCGGACTTCGGCACCCTCTGCGCTCTGGCCTCAGCCGCCGGCCACGATCTGTCTCTGAAGCTCTTCCCCGCGTCGACGCCCTCGCTGCGGGTCAGCGGTCTGCTCCGCCTCGGGAAGCCATCGCAATCGGCCCGCTCGAGCTGGCGGGTCGATGGACGAACCGGTCGGTCGCGGTGATCGCCGATGCGCCGACCTGGTGCTCATCGGCCCGGACGAAGTGATTCACGTCGAGGTCGAGCGCTGGCTCGTCGACTTCCAGGCACGCTTCGCGCCGCCCAGCTGAAACGTCAGGCTCTGTCCGATCACCTCGGTCGACGGGTGCGTCTCGTTCTTGACCGTTCCGACCCGGCGCACGCGTCAGCGCTCGGTCGCTTGCCGGCGATCGACCACGCGCTGCCTCGCACCTCGGTCGAGGTGAACCGCGCCATCGAGCATGCAACTCCCCTGACCGGCGATGGGCTTTTGTTCGTTCCACCGCACCGCGGGATATGACTCCGAGGCTTTAGCGATGACATCCCGAAGGATGTTTCGGCGTGAGATATCGACTCAATGGTCATCTCAGGGGCCGGTTAGGCGGAAGCGGTCGGGCATAAGACCGCGGGGTCAACGGCGGTGATCGCGACGGGGCGGCCGCGCCGGCCGGTCCCGCGGTCAGACCGTAGACCCGTTCGCGGACTTCCTCGAGGTCGACCTCGGGAGTGGAGGTCCCGCCGGTGATGCCGATGCGCGCCTTGTCCCGCAGCCACTCGGCGTGCTCGGCGGCGAGCTCATCGGCATCGGCGACGTGGACGGTCTCGGGAAGGATCTCGCGGCACTTCACGGCGAGCTCCTTGGTGTTCGAGCTGTTCTTGCCGCCGACCACGATCATCGCATCGACCTCCTGGGCCAGCGCCACCGAATCGTCCTGGCGCGTCAGCGTGACGGGGCAGACCGTGTTCACCACGCGCAGGTCGTGGGCGCGGCGGAGGCAGAAGGCGGCGAACTCCTCGAGCTTCTGCGGCAGGATCGTGGACTGCGACAGCACGCCGATCTTCTTCGTGCGCGGCACGCGTTCCCAGGTGGATCGGTCCATGTCGTCCACCACGACGTGCTTCTCGCCGGCGTACGAACGGACGCCCTTCACCTCGGGATGGTCCTCGTGCCCGATGATGCAGACCGTGTAGCCGGCCTCCGCCAGCTCCCGCGCCGCCTTCTGTGACTGCAGGACCCAGGTGCAGGTCGCGTCGATGACCTCGAGGTCGCCCTTACCCTTCACCGTCTCGAACTCGGACTTCGGGACACCATGGGCGCGGATGACCAGAGTTCCGCCTTCCACCTGGTCGGCAAGGTCCGCGGTGCGGATGCCGCGGTCCGACAGATCGGCCTTGATGCCGGGGTTGTGGACGAGCTGGCCGAGGGTGGTGACCTCCTTGCCCTCGGTGCGGGCGTGCTTCGCCTTGTCGATCGCCAGTCGCACGCCGTAGCAGAAGCCAGCGCGCTCGGCGATGCGAACGTCGGGTCGGGTGGCCGTGGTCATGAGCATCCATTCTAGAAGGGATACGACGCAGGTTCCGTACCGGCATCATGCGGTCGGCGCTCCGGCCCCGTACGAGTTCGTACACATCACCGCAGGAGACGCACATGTTCCGAAGCAACGACAGCCCACTCGCCAAGGCCGAGGAGATCCCGAGCGAAGCCTTCATCGCCGCCACCGGCGCGTCGATCGCCCTCTCGCTGGTTCTCTATGCCGCCGGCCGCAAGCAGGCCGCGCAGTTCGTCGGCCTCTGGGCTCCGACGATCATCAACCTTGGCCTGTTCCTGCGCCTGCTTCGTCGGTGATCGCCTCCTGGGGATGGCCGCGCTGAGCGGGCGGCAAGAGCCCGTTCACCGTCTCCCACACCCGGCGCGTCGCCCGCTCCATCTCCTCGCGATCGATCCGGCCGGTCGTCTGCGCCGGCAGGCTGACGGGCTCGCCGACGCGCACGACGAGGCGCGTCGCGTGGGGCCAGCGCGAGCGGCCCGGGAAGATCCGATGCGAACCGGAGATCGCGACCGGCAGGATGGGCGCGCCCGAGCGGATCGCCAGGAACGCGACCCCGGACTTGAACGCCTGGAGCCGTCCGTCGCGTGAGCGAGTTCCCTCGGCAAAGACGGCGATCGGTCGTCCGTCGGCCAGCGTGTCGAGGCTGAAGCGCTGCGCGTGCGCGATCTCCCTCACCGCGACGCACGAAGAAGGTCCCCGACTGCGTGGCCAGCCACCCGATGAAGGGCCAGCTGCGCATCTCGATCTTGGCCATGAAGTGCACGACGCGTCCCACCTGGTGTCCGGTCGCCCAGCCGATGAAGGGCGGGTCGAGATTCGAGCAGTGGTTCGAGACGACGATGAACGGCCCACTGCGCGGCACGTTCTCGGCGCCCTCGACCCGCAGGCCCCACAGCAGCCGCGCCGCCCCGCCGATGAGTGCGGCGCCGGGATGGAAGAACCAGCTACGCATCGAGCCCATCCAAGCGCGCCACGATCGCGTCGACGCACCCCTCAACGTCCAGCTCGCCGGTGTCCAGCACCAGGGCGCCGTCCGGAATGCGCAGTGGTGCCACCGCTCGCCCGGAGTCGGCATCGTCGCGTCGGCGGATCTCGGCGAGGTAGTCGTCCACGCGGTCCGGGCGACCCATCTCGGCGGCGCGACGGCGGGCCCGGACGTCGGCGTCGGCGCTGAGGTAGACCTTGAGCGTCGCGTCGGGCAGCACGACCGTCCCGATGTCGCGCCCGACCATCACGACGTCCTCGCGCTCGGCTGCCGTGCGCTGGATGTCGAGCATCGCGTCACGCACCGCCGCGTGCCGGCTCACCGTGCTCACGGAGCGGTCCACGCGGGGAGTGCGCACATCGTGGGTGACGTCCACACCGGCGAGCCGTACCGTCTCGAGCCGATCCGTCTGCCCGCCCCGGGGCGCTCCACCGAAATGACGCAGTCTCCCGCCAGCCGGCCCATGCGCCTCGGGATCCTCGAGGTCGACCCCTCCGTCCAGCGCAGCGAGGGTCAATGCCCGGTACATGAGGCCGGTGTCGACGAACGTGGCGTCGATTCGCTGCGCAAGGGAATGGCCCACCGTGCTCTTGCCCGCGCCCGACGGCCCGTCCACCGCGATCGAGCGGGTCATCGGCGCCGTCCCGCGGAGAGTGCCGCGACCTCGTCGCCGCGCATCGCGCGCCACTGGCCGGCCCGAAGGCCGTCGGAGTCGCAGTGAGCCGATGCCCGTGCGAACGAGCCGCTCCACGTTGGCGTCGAGCGCCGCGAACAGGCGGCGCACCTCCCGCTTCCTTCCCTCGCCGATGCGAACGCGGAGCCAGGCGCCGTCCTCGTCGCGATCCCGCTCGACCTCGGCCGGCGGCAGCGCATACCGAGCGTCGACCAGGTGGGCCGGCCCATCCTCGAGCGTGACCCCGTCTCGCAGACGCTGCAGCATGGCGCGTGTCGGGGTCGGGCTGATGAGTGCGGCGTACTCGCGAAGTGTCCCGTAGCGCGGATGGAGCACGCGGTTCGCCCATTCGCCGTCGTTGGTCAGGATCATCAGCCCCTCCGACTCCACGTCGAGCCGCCCGGCCGGCCACAGTCGCTCGCCGGCGTCATCCACCAGCGAGACGACCGATCGCCGCCCGCGCTCATCGCGCGCCGAGCTCAGGAACCCGCGGGGCTTATGAATCGCGAGATGGATCGGTCGCGACGCCGATGGCAGCGGGCTCCCATCGACCTCGATGCGATCCGCGTCGGGGTCCGCCGACTCCCCGATCCGGGCCACCGTGCCGTTGACCCGCACGCGGCCGTCCACGATGAGCTGCTCGGCCGCGCGTCGCGATGCCAGTCCCGCGCGAGCAATCAGCTTCTGGAGCCGCTCAGTCGTCATCGGGCGCAGCGGCAGGTTGCGCGAGAGCGGCGAGCTGCGCTGCGTCGCTCGACAGCGGCGGCAGGTCGTCGAGCGAGGTGAGGCCGAAGCGCTCGAGGAAGGTGAAGGTGGTGCCGAAGACGGCCGGTCGGCCCGGCGTGTCGCGCCGGCCGATCTCTGCCACCAAGACGCCGATGAAGGAGCGAACGGATCACGTAGTCCGAATCGACGCCCCGCACCCGCTCCACGTCGCCACGGGTGCACGGTTGCCGGTACGCGACGACCGCCAGCGCTTCGAGGGCTGCTGGCGACAGCCGTCCCTCCTCCCGCGCGGCGTACGCGGCCAGCCGCGCGCCGACCGTCGGGGCCGTGACGAGCTGCCACGCGTCGTCGTGGTGCTGGAGCCGGATCCCCCGCTCGACCTCGTCGAGTCGCTCCGCGAGGTCCGCCAGGGCCGCCTCGGCCTGGAGGCGCGGCACACCGGCCAGCTCGCCGATCTCGGTCGAGCTCAACGGACGCTCGGCGATGAACAGCAGAGCCTCGCAGAAGACGCCGAGGTCGTCGGGTCCGGATGACTCGCTCATGGCATCGGCTCCGACAGCGTCTCGATGATGATCGGTCCGAAGATGTCGTCCTGCTGCGCGGTCACCTGGCGACGACGGATCAGCTCGAGCGCGGCGAGGAACGTCACGGCCGCCTCCGTCCGGGTGCGGCACCGCGCCAGGATCGACTGCAGCAGGACGCGACCGCCGGCGCCGATCGCGCGGCGCAGCACCTCGATCTGCTGCCCGATCGTGATCTCGCGGGCGACCACCTCGGGTGGCGGCGGTGCGGGCTCCGGGATCGCGGCCAATGCCTCGAGCGCGGCGGTCAGCACGACCGACGACAGTGGCTCGACCGGGGCCTCCGGCAGATCGGACTCTCGCGGTTCCCTGCGCATGACGGGCGACGCACCATCTCGCTCGCCGAGCACGACCGCGGCGTCACGCAGCGCCCGATAGTCGAGGATGCGACGGCGAAGCTCCTCCTCGTCCGGCTCGTCGGTGCCGTCCGGCATCGGCGGCAATGGCTCCGTCGGCAGCATGCGCTTCGACTTGAGGAAGATCAGCTGGGCCGCGATCGCCACGAACTCCGACAGGTTCGCCGCGTCGACCGGATGGCGGGCAAGGTGCTCGACGTAGGCGTCGGCCACGTCGGACAATGGGACCGACAGCACGTCGAGCTGGCGCGACTCGATCAGATGGAGGAGGAGCGCCAGGGGACCCTCGAACACCGGGAGCGCCAGGGAGAACTCGGCGTCCCCGACGGGCACGGGAACGGATTCCTCCGGCGCGATGGCGATCGGCTCGAGTCCGTCAGCTGGCGTCATCGGCGGCTCGAAGTGCACGAAGCAGTTCGGTATCCACGGCCGACACGGTACCGCGGATGAACGCTCCCGCGCGCGGCGCACAGCCCACCCGAACCGCGAGATCGGCCGAGAGCGCCTCGTGATGCAGGTAGAGATGGAAGGGGTGGCGCCAGGATTCGGGCTCGACACTCGCCAGGCGAGCGAGCATGCGCGGCGACAAAGCCTCGAGCAGCACGCCGGCCACGCGGTGCCACAGCCGCATCCGGTGTCCCTTGGCGGCATCGTGGAGCAGCGCGGCGGCGAGGACGTCGGGGTCGTCGCGATCGGCGGCGGCGAGCCGGGCCACCACGTCGAGCGCGTGGCGACGATCCGCGACCGGCATGGCGTCGAACGCCGCGACGCCGGCGGGAGGCAGGAGCCGTCGAACGAGATCCTCCTCGCGCGGGATCGACCCGAGCCCGCACGTGGGCCACGAACTGTCCGACCCTATGCACCGATGAGGGCTCGCGTGACCGGTGCAGACAGTGACGAGCAGCGCACGCAGCGGACTACCCGGGCAGGAAGATCAGGAGCAGCAGCACCAGCGCTCCGTAGGGTGCGTAGCGCGCGATGAGCATGGCCTGCGGAGGCGGGAGGTACGCGAGCGCCACGTTGTAGCCGTCCAACGGCGGGATCGGCAGGAGATTGAAGATCGCCAGCAAGGATATTGAGCTGCACGATGAGCGCGATGAGCTCCGGCACGAATCCGCTGGGCTGGCCCCCGAGGGCCAGGACGCGGAACACCACGGCGAAGACGATCGCGACCGCAACGTTGGCAAGCGGACCCGCGAACGCCACCACGGCCATCGACCGTCGGCCGCCGCGCAGGGCCGCGGTGTTCACCATCACGGGCTTGGCCCATCCGAAACCCGCGACCACGAGCATCAGGGCGCCGATGGGATCGATGTGCGCGATCGGGTTCAGCGTCAGGCGACCCATGGCGCGGGGCTGTCGATCGCCAAGCTCGTCCGCCACGAAGGCGTGGCTGAACTCGTGAAACGTGAGTCCGACGAGCAGCGCGACGACGGCGGCGATGAGCCGCTGCAGCGAGATGTCGCCGAAGATCATTCTTTGAGCCGAGGGATCAGGTCGCCCAGCAGCGTCACCAGCCGGCCCGCGCCGGCGCGACCCATCTCGATGACCTCCTCGTGGTTGGCCGCCTCCTCCATGTCGTCGGTCGCCTTGTTCGTGATGAGGCTGAACGCCAGGACGCGCCGGCCGGCGTGCCGCGCCACCATGGTCTCGTGGGCGGTGCTCATGCCCACCGCATCGGCGCCAAGGCCCCGGTACATCCGCATCTCGGCCCGCGTCTCGTAGGCAGGTCCGGAGAGCATCACGTACACGCCCTGCCGCAGGGCGACGCCGCTGCGCTCCCCGGCCGCGAGCGCGGCCTCACGCAGCGCCGGATCGTACGCGTCGAGCATGGGCGGGAAGCGCGGACCGAACCGTTCGAGGTTGGGGCCGATCAGCGGGTTCTCGCCGGACATGTTGATGTGATCGGTGAGGAGCATGATGTCGCCGGGCTCGTAGTCCGGATTGAGGCCGCCCGCCGCATTGGTCAGGATCACGGTCTCCGGCCCGAGCGCCAGGACGGCGCGCAGCAGCAGCGTCGCCTCGCGATGGGAATACCCCTCGTACGGATGCGCCCGGCCCGACAGGATGATGGTCGGGGTGCCGCCGACGATGCCGGCCATGAGCTCGCCGGCGTGTCCCTCGACGCCGGCACCGGGGATATCGGGCAGGTCGCGATACGGAACCGTGACGCGCGGCGTGTCGTCCAGCAGCTGCCCCACGGCTCCGAGACCCGATCCGAGGACCATGACGACCCGCGGTCGCGCCAGGTCGGGCACCGTCGCCAGGCCCTGCTTGATCGCAGCCGTGGCAGCCGCGATCCGCCGATCAAGCTCCCC
Source organism: uncultured Chloroflexia bacterium (assembly GCA_963767985.1). Lineage (GTDB taxonomy): Bacteria > Chloroflexota > Limnocylindria > QHBO01 > QHBO01 > JACDBZ01. The sequence continues at coordinate 644,897 of CAVYGE010000006.1, read as the reverse complement.
GCCGTGGATCCCGTCAGCGAGCGCGGGCAGGTCCCGGGTCACCGGTCGCTACACCCGTCCCAGGAGATCGGTCTTCTTGGCCTCGTACTCCTCGGGCGTGATGAGGCCCCGATCGCGAAGGCCCGCCAGTCGCTCCAGCGTGGCCGCGAGATCATCGGCCGGGCTGCGCGGCTCCGCGGCTACCGGCGACGGCGCCGGAGCATCGGGCGCGGGTGCATCGGCGACGAGCTCATCATCGTCGTGCACGGCGACGCGATCCGATCCGGCGCGCGGCGGCATCGGCTCGGCACGCTGCATCTCCGGTGCGGGCGTCGCCGACTGATAGCGAGGCCGCGCCAGGTCCGGCCGCTCGAGCATCTCCTTCTGGTCCAGCATCGCCTTCTTGAACTCGATGGGATCGGCGATCATCGGGAAGTCGGCGACGTTCGAGCCGCCCACTTCCTCGGCCGCGGTGAGGATGTCGAGAGTTCCGAAGCCGAAGATGCGGCCGAATACGCTCTGGTCAAGCCGCGCATCATTGATCTTCTCCAGGCTCGAATCGGACATGCTCTTGTTCAGCACGCCTTCGGCTCGAATCACGCGGCGGGTGGTGATCATCCACTCCTGGTTGCGCCAGTCCCACAATACGAATGCGACCCAGGCACCCGCGCCGAGCAGGCTGGCGACGGCAATGACGGTGAGGACGCCGTCCACCATCTCGTTGTCGAGCACGGGCTGGTTCGTCCCGATCCACAGCAGGAGTGCCAGTGCCACGATCGCGAGCAGGATCCAGAGCCACGTGCGCGCGATCACCGCGAACCAGTGCTGGCGACTGGCGTGGACGACCTCTTCTCCCCGGCTGAGGAGATTCCGGGCGTAACTCATCGGCTTCGTGCGCTCCGCTTCAGGCTCTCGGGTGGGCCCGCGAGTAGACCTCGCGGACACGCTCGCCGGTCAGGTGGGTATAGAGCTGGGTGGTGCTGATGCTAGCATGGCCGAGCAGCGCCTGGACCACCCGCAGGTCGGCTCCCCCTTCGAGCAGATGCGTCGCGAAACTGTGGCGAAACGTGTGGGGGGTCACGCGCTCCGTCACGCCGGCCACGTCGGCCCAGCGCTTGACCAGCGCCCACACCGCTTCACGGCTCAGCCGTCGGCCGCGGCGCCCCACGAACACGGCGGGCGTCGGCCGGCCGGCCGTCCACTCCGCACGCGGCCCCGATCGATAGCGGTGGAGCCGTTCGCGGGCCTCGTCACCCATCGGCACGCGCCGCTCCTTGTTCCCCTTGCCGATGACGCGGACCTGCTGACCGGCCAGATCGACGCGGTCGGTGTCGAGTCCGACGAGCTCACTGACCCTCAGCCCGCAGCCGTAGAGCAGCTCCAGGATCGCCCGGTCGCGGATCCCGATCGAATCCTCCGCGGCTGGAGCATCGAGGATGCGGCCCACGTCGTCCGCGGCGAGCACGTCGGGGAGGTAGCTGCCCGGGCGCGGGGCATCGACGAGGGCTGGTACGTCGCGGGTCGCGACGCCCTCGCGGATCGCAAACCCGTAGAAGCTCCGCACCGCGGCGCTCTTGCGAGCCTGGGTGCTCCCGCGGGCGCCACCATCCTGCAGCCCGCGCACGAAATCGACGAGCGGCTGCGGGTCGTCGCGCCAGCGCGCGTCGGCGACGGCCGCGAACTGGGCGAGATCGCGACGATAGGCGGCGATCGTCAGCGGTGAGAGTCCCCGCTCCACCCGCAGCTCGACCAGGAACGCGTCGATGGCCGCTTCGAGATCGGCTTCAGGCATCGTCCGCGGCACCGCCGGCAGCGCGCAGGAGCGCATCGGCCGCGGCGTGGGCTGCATCGCCGGCGGCCGGCCCGCCGAGCATTGCCGCCAGCTCGGTGGCCCGCTCCTCCGCGTTGAGCACCGTGGCCTGCGTTGTCGTGCGGCCGGCGAGCACGCGCTTCCCGACCACGACGTGGGTGTCCGCCAGCGCGGCGACCTGCGGCAGGTGCGTGACGCACAGCACCTGGTGGAAGCGGCTGAGCGCGCGCAGTCGCTCCCCGAGGGCGGCGGCGTTGCGTCCACCGACGCCCGCATCGACCTCGTCGAAGACGAGCAGTGGGCGTTGCATCGGCCGCCGCGAGCACCACCTCGAGCGCCAGGGCCAGCCGGCTCGCCTCTCCGCCCGATGCGATGCGCGCCAGCGGTCGAGGGGGCTCCCCCGCGTTGGGCGCGAAGGTGAAGACGATCGCGATCGACTCCGGACGGCCCGATCTCGGCCTCCTGGCGATCGATCCCGAAGGCGCCGGCGCTCAGGCCGAGCGGTGGCAGCTCGTCGTTGACGCGTGCCGCGAGGCGCTGCTGCGGCAGCCAGCCGGGCCGTGGTCACCTCGGCGGCGGCTGTCCTCCAGCTCGCGGCGACGTGCACCCTCCTCCGCGCGAAGCCGCTCGCGTGCCTCGCCCTGGTTCTCGAGCTCCTCGAGCTCCCGAGCGGCGCTCTCGCCGAACGCGATCACCGCGTCGAGAGTCTCACCGTACTTGCGCCTGAGCTCGTACAGCATGGTGAGGCGCTCCTCTGCCGCGACGCGCGTGGCCGGGTCGAGGTCCACGCCCTCCGCCAGCCGTCCGGCATCGCGGGCCAGCTCCTCGGCCTCCGCCACGAGGCCCGCGGCGCGGCTGGCCAGCTCGTCGAAGCGGGCGTCGTGCTGGGCGGCCGTTGAGAGGCTGCGTTCCGCGAGCCCGAGCTGATCGCCGGCGCCGGCTTCGTCGCGCAGGACCGCGACGGCCTCGGCCGCAGATCGGGCAATGGTCTCGGCGTGCTCGGCGGCACGAAGCTGGGTCTCGAGCTCGGCATCCTCCCCCGGGTCGAGGCGCGGCCGCCGCGATCTCATCGGCCTGGTGCCGCAGCAGCTCGACGCGACGGGCCAGCTCGTGCGCGTCGGTGATCAGCTCCGCGGCGGCCGCGACGCTGCCGCGCCAGGCGTGAAACCGGTCGGCGACAAGGTCGACCGAGTCGCCATGTCCTCCGAACCCGTCGAGCAGAGCCAGCTGGCGCGCGGGCTCGAGGAGCCGCTGCTGGTCGTGCTGACCGTGGATCTCGCCCAGGGCCGCGCCGAGGGCCGCCAGCCCACCGACAGTCACGGTTCGGTCGTTCACGCGGGCGATCGATCGACCATCGGCGCCGACCTCGCGACGGATGATGACGACTCCGTCGCCGGCGGCCACCACCTCGTGCATCGGGTCGCCGGGCGGCAGCTCGGGAGCGTCGAAGATCGCCTCGACGCGCGCGGCGGGGGTATCGGCGCGCACCTGGTCGCTGGAGGCCCGGGCGCCGAGGGCCAGGGCGACCGCATCGACCACCAGCGACTTGCCGGCGCCGGTCTCGCCGGTGAGGACGGTGAACCCATCGCCGAGCGGCAGGCGCACCGACTCGACCACCGCCAGGTTCTCGACTGTCAGCTCGCGAAGTGCCATCAGTACGGCAGCAGGCCTGCCTTGGTGCGCAGCAGGTCATAGAACGGCGTGGCGCCCGACGGCTCGAGGAGGAGCAACGGCGCCGCGAGCGCCCGCACCTCGACCCGATCGCCCGGAGCGAGCTCGACGTCCCACTGGCCGTCGATGCTCACGATCGCGGGGTCGGCCGCCTCGCGCAGCGTCAGGCTCACCACGTGATCCTCGCCGGCGACGACGCTGTGCAGCGGCGAGAGGTAGCTCGCGACGGGAGTGATGATCATGTTTCGCAGCCGCGGGTCGAGGATCGATCCTCCGGCGCTGAAGCTGTAGGCGGTGGAGCCGGTCGGCGTCGCCACCACGACGGCATCGGCCACATAGGTGGCGAGGTGGCTGCCCGATACCTCGACCTCAAGGCGGATCATGCGGACACGCCGGCCGCGCGCCACGACGACCTCGTTGAGGCAGGCGTGCCGGCCCACGACGCTTCCGTCGGCCTGCACGATGGACGCCTCGATCCGAAACCGCTCCTCGATGCTGAAGTCACCGGCAGCCACCTGGTCGAGGGCCCGCTCGAGGCCGTCGGTCTCGACCTTTGCCAGGAAGCCGACGCGTCCGAGGTTGATGCCGAGCGCCGGCACCCCCGTTTCGCCGATGGCCCGCGCCCCGCGCAGGAAGGTGCCGTCGCCACCGAGCACGCAGACGAGATCGGTGCCCGCCTCGCAGCCGGCGGCGATCTCCTCGCCGTTCTCGGCGGGCGCATCCCACGCCTCGACACCGTGCGCCGCGCACCAGGCGTGGGCGCGCTCGAGAACGGCTCGGGCTTCGAGGTTGTACGGGTTGAAGACGAAGCCGATGCGGCGCAGGTCCATCAGGCGTCGTCGCTCGCGTCGCGCCCCTCGATCACGCGGGCCAGAGCATCGATGCGGGCTCCGAGGGACGCCACCTCGCCCGCGAGGTCGCGCGGACCGCCTCCCTCGCGTACCGCGGCGTAGGACCGGTCCAGCCCGGCGGCGATCAACGCCCGCATGAGACTCGACGGCGAGACGCCGCGCGACCGGGCCGCCTCCTCGACGCGCTCGAGCAACGCGTCGGGCATCCGGAGGCTCACGATCTGGCGCATCGTGTCCGGTGAGGGTTCGTGGACGGGCGGCTCCACCACCTCGACTCCCTCGAACCCGATGCCGAGCTGCTCGACGGTTGGCGACGACACGCCTCTGCGCTTCACGTGCAGATCGTAGTACGCGCGTGGTACGGCCGTGGCCTCAGGGCGCTCGAGTCTCCGCCGCCACGCGCTCAGCCCAGGCTGCGCCTCCCTCCGCGATCCGCAGATCGGCGAGGAACTCGACGTTCCCATCCGCTCCGGTGACCGGCGACCTGACGAGATCCCAGGGATGGAGTCCCACCTCCCTGGCCGAGGCCGCGACGGCAAGCAGCACGCGCTCCCACGTGGCAGGGTCGCGGACCACGCCGCCGCGCGGCACGTCGTCGCGTCCCGCCTCGAACTGGGGCTTGACCAGGGCCACGACGCGACCCGCGTCGGCGAGCAGTGCGCGGACTGAGGGAAGCACCAGGCGCAGGCTGATGAAGCTGAGGTCGAGCGTGGCGATGTCGATCGGCTCGGGCAGCTCCCGCAGCTCCCGAAGGTTCGTCCGCTCCATGCTGACGACACGCGGATCGTCGCGCAGGCGCTGGATCAGCTGCGCGCGCCCGACGTCGACCGCGTACACGACCCGCGCGCCACGCTCGAGCAGCACGTCGGTGAACCCACCCGTCGACGCGCCCGCGTCCAGCGCCGCGCAACCGGCGACGTCCACGCCAAAGGCATCGAGCGCTGCATCCAGCTTCGCGCCGGCCCGGCTCGCCCAGCGTCTCCTCTCGACCAGCGAAACTTCGACATCGGTGAGCACCACCTGACCGGGCTTCAGCCGCCGCACGCCGGCGAGCTCGACCTCGCCGGCGTGGATCAACGACTGTGCCTCGGCGCGTGAGCGTGCGAGTCCGCGGTCGACCAGCAGCTGGTCGAGACGTTGGCGATTCATGTGCGCGATGGTACGGCCGCGCTCGCCGAGGTGGCGACGCGCATGCGAGATCGAAGTGGATCTATCGGTCCGGAACGCGTGAGCTGTTCCGGGTCGAGCTCGCGGGCTAGCCGGTCGACACCTTCGCATCGGCGGGTGCAGCCGAGCCGAGGGCCTCGCGGACCTGGGCCAGGATGCCGGGGGCGTCGATCCCCTGCTGGACGCGGAGGTCGTTGACCGCGCCGTGGTGTACGAAGCCATCGGCAAGGGCGATCTTCTTGAGCGGCACATGCACTCCGGCACGGTTGAGGGCGTCGAGCACCCCGTCGCCGAACCCACCCATCGCCGCCGACTCCTCGGCCGTCACCACCAGCCGCTTGCCGGCCGCGTGCTCCGCGATGAGCTCCTCGTCGAGTGGCTTGGCCCAGCGGCCGTTGATCACGGCGGCAAACACGCCGTCCTGCTCGAGCTGGTCGGCAACAACCAGGAGTCGCTGGACGATCGGTCCGAAGCCCACGAGCAGGACGTCGTCGCCGGGTCGGACGAGCTCGCCGCGACCGATCTCGAGCCGCTCCCCGGGCCGATCGGCCAGATCCTCGCCGACGTCCCGCGGGTAGAGCAGCGCGATCGGCCCGTCATGGGCATGCGCGGTGACCACGAGATCTCGCATCTCCTGTTCGTCCTTCGGCGAGCCGATCACGAGGTTGGGCAGCGATCGCATCGCTGGCAGCATGAACATGCCCTGGTGGCTGGTCCCGTCCTCGCCGACCAGTCCCGAGCGGTCGAGCCCGATGATCACCGGCAGGTCGTTCTGACAAACGTCGTGGACGAGGCCGTCGTACGCACGCTGGCCGAAGGTGGAGTAGAGGGCCACCACCGGGCGCATGCCGGCCAGGGCCATGCCGGCGGCCATCGTCATGGCGTGCTGCTCGGCGATGCCGACATCGGAGAACCGCTTCGGGAAGTGGTCCGCGAAGCGCGACAGGCCGGTACCGGTGGGCATGCCCGCGGTGATGGCCAGCACGCGCTCATCGGTCTCGCCGATGCGAACGAGCTCCTCGACGAACGTCTGGGTGTAGGTCTTCGGCTTGCGCTTCCCGTTGCCCTCGGGCGGAAGGGGCTCCTCGGTGGGGTCGATGAGGCACAGGTCGATCGGCGGCAGGCTCGCTCCGTGGAAGCTCATCGAGTCCTGCTCGGCGGGGGCATATCCCTTGCCCTTCACCGTCTTGACGTGGACGAGGACGGGCGCCCGAAGCTGGAACGCCGCCTCGAAGGCCTCTTCGAGCTCCTCGCGGTTGTGCCCGTCGAGGACGCCGATGTAGGTGACCCCGATGTCCTCGAAGAACCCGACCTTGGCCCAGCTGCGCTTGAAGCCCTCCTTGGCCCACGCCAGCAGCTCGAACGCGGGCCTGCCGATGACCGGGACGCGCGGCAGTGTGCGCTGCGTCACCGACTTCGTCTCCTGATAGGCGCGGGACAGGCGCATCTTGTTGAGCCGGGTCGAGAGGCCCCCGACCGACGGGCTGATGCTCATCTCGTTGTCGTTCAGGACGATGAGCAGGGGGTGGCGCGTATGGCCGAGGTGGTTGAGTGCCTCCATGGTCAGGCCGGAGCCGACGGCCGCGTCACCCACGCACACGGCGATCCGCTGACGCGACGCGGGATCGGTCCGTGGTCGGAGGTCCCGCGCGGCCGCCAGACCGACGCCGATGCTGACGCCGGTTCCCGCGTGGCCGCCGTCGAACACGTCGTGCTCGCTCTCGCTGCGTCGCGGAAAGCCGCCGATGCCGCCGAGCTGGCGCAGGGTGTCGAAGCGGTCCCATCGATCGGTGAGAAGCTTGTGCGCGTACGCCTGGTGACCGGTGTCCCACACGATCCGGTCCCGCGGTGAGTCCATGACGCGGTGCAGGCCAAGCGTGATCTCGACCACGCCGAGCGAGCTGGCGAGATGTCCGCCGGTCGCGTGGACGGTGCGGATCATCTTCTCGCGCAGCTCGGCTGCCAGCGCGTCGAGCTGGTCCGGCGTCATGCCGTGAAGCTGCGACGGGTCGCGGATGGTCTCGAGCAGGGTCACCGGGAAACTTGCCCTCTGCAGATCGCACGAAAGTATAGGGGTGGAGGCGCAGCCACGCCCCCGAGGCCGTCCCGGCTCAGACGAGCGGCTTCTCGAAGATGTGGCTGCGCTTGGTCTCCACGTACCCGATACGCTCGTAGAACCGATGCGCACGCCTGCGGGCGCTTCGCGACCGCACGAGCATGGCGGGGATGCCGGTCGAACGCGCCCACTCCTCGGCCTCGGCCACGAGGTCGCTCCCGATGCCCGACGATCGGGTCCTCTCATCGACCACCAGCCCCGCGATGACCGCGCGCTCCGACGTCTCGAGCGTCTGATAGCGGACAACATGGATCCAGCCAGTCGGCCGATCGTCGGCGTCCGTCGAGACGAGCAACCGGTGGTCAGGCCGGCCGATCAGCGGAGCTGCGCGGGCGGTCATCTCGACCTCGTCGACCGGGTAGCCCAGCTGGGTCGTGAGCCTGGCGACGGCTGGGACGTCATCGACCCGCATCAACCGGATCCGCGTGTTCACTCGTCGGCGGGTGTCTCCGCCTCGGGCTCTGCCCCGGCCACGCCCCGCCGCCCGAGCTCGGTGATCTTCAGCTCCGCGTCGCGCAGCCGTGCGTCGCACGCGGCGTGCAGCCGGAGGCCGCGCTGGTAGAGCTCGATGCTCTCCTCGAGGCCGACGCTTCCGCCCTCGAGCCGCTGCACGGTGGCCTGGAGCGCGGCCACCAGCTCGTCGAACGGGCGCGCCGCCAGGTCCGCGTCGCTCAGTTCGTCAAGAGCGCGGTCATCGATCATGGAGCAGCTCCTCGGTGCCATCCGCGCGGGTCTCCTCCACGCGCGTCTCCACCGTACCGCGCGCGACGATCACCTGCAGTGGATCGCCGCTGACCACACCGGTCGCGTCGCGCAGGATCCGGCCGTCTGCGGTCCGCGCCACCGCGTACCCGCGCTCGAGCGTCGCGAGCGGCGACAGGGTCCGCAGCGTGGCCTCGGCCGACGCAACCTCCATCCGGCCCTCGCCCAGGCGGCGGTCCACGGCACGTTGTCCTCGCTCCAGCAGGTCCGACGTCCGTTGCCGCGCGGCGCCGATGTCAGGCGCGAGTCCTCCGAGCGCGCGACGCTCGCCATCCAGGCGGCGTCGGTGCTCGGCTGCCCGCCCGAGAAGGGCGACGGAGGCGCGATCGCGCATCCGAGACAGAACCGCCGCGAGCTGCGTGGCATCGGGGGTGGCGAGCTCGGCGGCGGCGCTCGGGGTCGGGGCGCGCAGGTCCGCGGCGAAATCGGCGAGCGTCACGTCCGACTCGTGGCCGACCCCCACCACGATCGGCACCGGTGCGGCCGCCACGGCGCGCACCACCTGCTCGTCGTTGAAGCCCCACAGGTCCTCGAGCGAGCCGCCGCCCCGCGCCAGCACGATCGTGTCGAGGTCGGGCTGGGCGTAGAGGCGCTTCAGGGCCCGCACGATGGCCGGCGCGGCCGTCGCCCCCTGGACCACCGTCGGCGACAGGATGACCTCGACCAGCGGGTAGCGCCGGCGCAGAACGTTGTTGATATCGCGCCACACCGCACCGACCGGTGAGGTGACGACGCCGATGCGACGGGGCCAGCGCGGGATCGCACGCTTGCGGGACTCCTCGAACAGCCCCGCGGCCGCCAGCTCGATCCGCAGGGCCTCGTATCGCGCGTGAAGGTCCCCGGCCCCTGCCGCGGTGATCGTGTCGACGTAGAGCTGGTAGACCCCCTGCGGCTCGTAGGCGCGGACCCGGCCGTGGATGATGACGTTCATCCCATGCGTCGGGCGCATGCCGGCCCGCGTCAGCTCCTCGCGGAACAGGGCCGCCCGCAGCTGGCTGTTCGCGTCCTTGAGCGTGAAGAAGCAGTGACCCGATGGTGGGAAGGAGGGCTGGCTCACCTCCCCCTCGACCCACACGTCGGCGAGGACCGCGTCGCTGTCGAGCAGGCCGCGGACGCGTCGATTGAGGTCGGTGACGCGCAGGATGCGCGGAGTGGTTCGGATCGGCGTAGCTGCGGGGGCCGTCTCGGGCTCCGGCTGATCCCAGATGCTCGGCTGCTCGGCGCTCATGTCCCCCCCGGGCGCGGGAGCCGGATATTGCTCCCGGGTCTTACGGACGACGCGGGTCCTGACTGCCACCGTCGAGTCATGACCTCCGGGTCATGGGCATCACATGCATCGGCCGATCGGCGTCGCCGATATGACGGCCCGGTCATCGGAACACCGCCCGCACAGGGAAGCTCGTCATCGGTAAGACCGCCGAGTCATAGGCAATACCGCTCGACGAGCCCATGCGAACCTACTGCACCCGGGTGACGTACTCGCCGGTTCGGGTGTCGATGCGCAGCACATCGCCCTCGTTCACGAACAGCGGCACCTGGACCACCAGCCCGGTCTGCACCGTGGCAGCCTTCTTCGCGCCGGTGGCCGTGTCCCCGGCAAAGCCGGGATCGGTCTGGGTCACGCGCAGGTCGACGGTCACCGGAAGGTCGACGCCCAGGATCTCCGATTCATGCGAGCTGACGAAGACCTCGGTGTTCTCCACCAGGTATCGGGCATCGTCGCCGAGCATCGTGCCGCTCACCGCGAACTGGTCGTAGGTCTCGCTGTCCATGAAGTGATAGACGTCGCCGTCGGAGTACAGGTACTGGACCCGACGCTGCTCGACCCGGGCACGCGGCCAGCGGGTCCCGGCCTGGAAGGTGCGCTCGACGATGTCGCCCTTGCGGACGTTCTGGAGCTTCATGCGGACCTGCGCCGATCCCGCGGGCCATCTTGATGTGGCTCCAGTCGAGGACCTTCATGAGCTGTCCGTCGAGCTCGATGATGACGCCCTTCTTGACGTCGCCGGTGCTGATCAATCGTGACTCCTGTTGGTGGGCCGATGCGGAAGAGGATACCGCTCAACCAATGACGATCGGCTCCCGGGTCGATCGGGTCAGGAGCCTCGGCCCCGACTCGGTGAGCGCCACGATGTCCTCGATCCGGATGCCGGTCACACCGGGCAGGTAGATCCCGGGCTCGACGCTGAAGACCATGCCGGCCACGAGCGACGAGGGCTGCGACCTCCGCAGGCTGGGAGCCTCGTGAGTCTCCAGGCCGATGCCGTGCCCGAGGCCATGCTCGTAGGCGGCCACGTCCTCGCGCTCGATCCGCTCACGGGCCAGGGCATCGAGGTCCTGCCCGTTCGCGCCGATGGCGACGGCATCGATCGCCGCCTGCTGTGCCTCGCGGACCGCATCGTGGTAGCGACGCACGTCGTCGGCCACGTTCCCCACGAACAGGGTGCGGGTCATGTCGGACCGATAGCCGTCCACCGCGCACCCGAAGTCGATGAGCAGGACGTTGCCGCGCTCGATCGGGGCGTCGGACGGCCGCCCGTGCGGCATCGCGGCCCGTGGGCCGGCGAGGACGATCGGCTCGAAGGCGAGACCCTCGGCGCCCTCGGTGCGGAAGAAGCGCTCGAGCTCGAGCGCCACCGCTGCCTCGGTCATCCCCGGCTCCACGAACTCGACGAGATGGTCGAAGCACGCATCGGTCAGGGCGCAGGCCCGTTCGATCGCATCGATCTCGTCCGTGGTCTTGATCGCGCGAAGCGGGACCAGCTCCTCGTCGATCGCGTGCAGCTCCGTGCCGGGAGCGGCGGCCGCCACGGCCGACCAGTCCGCGTGGCTCACGACCGTGGCCTCAGCCCCGAGGCTCGCGACCTCGTGGTTCAACAGCACGCCGGGAAGCTCGGTGGCGATCGGCCCCGTGGTCGCGACGAGCTCCCATCCCGGAGCCTGCTGGCGAGCCTGCTCCGTGTAGCGCGAGTCGGCGAAGATCAGGGTCGCGTCGCGCGTGACGAGCAGCGAGCCGGACCACCCCGAGGTCGGACCCTCGGCATCCCCCAGCCGAAAGCCGCTGAAGTAGCGCCGATTCGCGTTGCGGCTGATCAGGGCGGCATCCAGCCCCCGTGCATCGAGCAGCGCACGGAGGCGCGCGAGTCGCTCGTCGCTCACTGCCCGGCGCACTCCTCGTTGGCGCGCGCGATATTCGCGTTGTGCTCGTCGAGCGTCGTCGAGAAGTAGTGCGATCCGTCCCGCGTGCCGTTCGGGCAGCCGGCCACGAAGAAGAGGAATCCCTCCTCGAGCGGTGCGGTCGCCACGGCCTGGATGGATCCGATGCGCGGCGCCGCGATCGGCATCGGCGGCAGGCCGGGACGCGTGTAGGTCTGGAAGCCGAGCAGGCTCTCGTCGAGTGCAACGTCGCCGCCACCGACCTGGAGCTGCGGCCACCAGTTCACGCCACCCCACTCGTCGACCGCCAGCGTGCCGCCTCCCTCGCTGAGGAGTGGATGTCCGATCGGACGCTGCTCCCCCGTCGTCAGGCCGTACTGCAGCGTGGGATCCGCGTTGAGCAGGCCGACGGTCTGCGGGTTGTCGGGCTGGAGGAAGCGGTTCGTGTACACCGCGGCGATCCGCGGCCGCTCCTCGTCGACGACCGCCTCGCGCTCGACGACGCTCGCGATGATCACCGCCTCGTCGATGCTCAGGCCCTTGGCGGCGATGCCGTCACGGATCTCCTGCGTCAGCGAGGCACCGAACTCGGTGAGAAGCCGGCGGACGACCGCTTGTGGGGTCGCGTTCTTGCCGCTGATCTCGTACTCCAGCGTCTCGGGCAGGATGTAGCCCTCGAGCGACCGGCCGGCAGGCAGGTCGGCGAGGAAGTCGAAGTCGTTGAGGATGTCGGCGGGTGGCGCCTGGAGCAGGGCGGCGAACTCCTCCATGTTCATCGTCATCTCGCTCGCGGCGAACGCAGCCACGACCTCCTCGAGGCGAAGACCCTCGCGAATGGTGACGCTCGTGACCTCCCCGAATGCCTGGCCCTGCAGCGCGGCCACGATCTCGCTGGGTCGCAGCGTGGGCGACAGGTCGAAGACACCAGCTGCAAGAGTGCCCTCGCGGCCCGAAGTGATGACCGCGTACTGGAACGCGATCTCGTTGTTGATGAGCCCTTCCTCGAGGAGCAGGCGGCCGATCGAGGTATCGGTCGCGCCCTGCTCGACGGTGACGGTCACGCGTCGCAACTCGCTGCTGGCGGGCTCGTCACTGAGCACGTCGGGCTGGTACCACTGCACGAAGTCCTGGACGAGACCGTGCTCGATCGCGCCCGGATTGTCCTCGACCCAGGCCATGACCCGCGGGGCAAAGAACGTGTTGAAGCCGAACACGAGGAGGAACACGAGGAGCGCGATCGATCCGGCGATCCAGGCGACCAGGAGCAGAGGCTCGACGCGGCGGCGGCGGCGCACGGGACCTTCGCGCTGCTCGCGCAGCCGGCGAATCCGGGCGTTCCGTCGATCCTCGTACTCCCCCATGGGCGCTGGGCGTCGGCTCATTCGGTCTCCTCAGGCGGCTGGGCGTCCAGGTATTGTTGCAGGATCAGTTGTGCGGCCGCCGAGTCGAGCTCCCCGCCATGGCGCGAAGGGCGCGTCCCGGCCTCGACCAGGCGTTCCCCCGCCTCCCACGAACTGAGTCGCTCGTCCTGGTAGGCAATTGCCATGCCGGAAGCGGCCAACCGCTCCCCGAAGGCTCGGACGATCCTCGCCTGTGATCCTTCGCTGCCGTCCATGTTCAACGGCAGCCCGATGACCAGCAGCACGGCCGACTCCCGGGCGACCAATGCGCCGATGGACGCCAGGTCGTCCTCGAGATTCCGTCGCCGGATCGCCGGCCGGGCGAACGCCATGCGCGTCTCGGCCTCCGCGACGGCGACGCCGATGCGCCGGGTGCCGTGATCGAGGCCGATGATGGTCGTCATGGCGCGCTGGGCTCTGGCGATGGCACCTCCGCGTCGATCACGACGCTGACGCGCCAGTCGAGCTCGGGCACCGTCTCCACCCAGCCGGGCCACAGCTCGATGTCGGCAACTCCGACCGATGCCAGCGCCGCACGTGCTTCGGCTTGGCCAAGACCGCGGATGGACTCGACGATGGCGATGCGATCGATCGCCGGCGTCGATGCGGCCGTCACCGCGACGTCGACCAGCAGCGCATCCCCGTCGCGCCGGGCCGAGCCGACCGTCACCGTGATGCTCGAAGGAACGAGCTCGTGCCCTGCCGGCAGGGGCGGAGGATCGTCGCGAGCCTGTTCCTCGGCGATGGCGATCACCATCTCGCGCGAGGCCGTCAGCCGGTCATAGGCGAGCGTGCCACTCAGCTCCGCGGTGGGCTGGTCGCGGGTGCCCACCAGGGCGTCGAAGCCGGTGATCTGTGGCTCGGAGGCATCGGGCCCGTCGGCAACGACTGCATCACCCGTGCCGCCCAGCCGCCCTTCCAGCTGGGACGCGAGCTCCGCCTCGAGCGAGAGGATCGCGAGGTCGACGTCCTCCTGCGTGATCTCGGAGCCCGTATCGTCGACGCCGCCGCTCGTCGGCTCCGGGTTGAGCACCAGCCGCTGGGAGTTGTTCGGGAATCCACGCAGCCGCGCGGCGACGTTCTGGCTCAGGATCGTGTCGATCGCCTCGGCGGCGACGTTTGCGGCAGGGCCGATGGCGGCGGCCTCGACACCGACGGCCTCCTCGCCGGCACGGATCGTGCCCTCCGCGGTCAGCGTCCCGGCCGGAACCACGACCTCCGCGGTGGTCGCGAACGCCTGCTCACCGGCGGCGACGAGCGCGCCACTCCCGACCGCGACGTCCACCGTGTTGAAGTTGCGCAGCACCACCACGCCACTGGCCGCGGCCTGGATCGGGTAGGTGCCGGTGGCCGTGACGACCGCGGTGGCCTCGACCGAGTCCTGGGCCCGATCGGGCTGGTCGATCCGCACCTCGTAGGCCACCGGCCCGACCGGCTCGCTGCGCGGCGTGATCGTGACCGCGGCCGCCGGCAGGACGACCGCACCGGCAACCGCACCCATCACGACCACGGCGGCCAGCCCGGCGAGCAGCAGCGCGGAGGGAAGGGATCGTCGTGCCCGGGGTCCGGGCCGATCGGGCACCGGCCGACGCGGGAGGGGCACGGCCCGCGTCTCGTCCCCATCGGCCCCGGGGACCGCATGCGAGGCCGCGACGGCGACCGGGGCCGTCTCGTCGCTCTCCGCCGTGACGTCGCCGCGCACCACGCGAATCGGCGCGCGACCAGCCGGTGCGGCGTCGGCCACGGGAGCGGCCGCGCGGGCGTCCTCGACGGTGGCCCACGCGCCGATTCCCGCCTCGACCGCCAGCGACCGCGTCAGTGAGTCACCGACCACGGCGAGATCGCGTCCCGCCTCCTGCGCGCTTCGGGCCATCAGGCGCATCGCGACGACGCTCGACGTGGCGCGCGAACGCCCGGGCGCCACGATGACGATCCGCTCGGCGTCGGTGGCCCGGATGCGGCGCACCACGGTGGTGACCTCGTCGTCGGTCTCGAGATACAGCAGCGCGAGCGGCTCGCTCACAGCGACATCTCGCGCACCACACCGCGCATGGCCCGATCGACGGCCGACGCGCCGGCATCCAGGATCAGCGCCTGGTGGGCCAGGGCCATCGGGGTGACGTCCTGGCGCGTTCCCAGGCGACCGGTGGCGTCCCGCAGTCCGAGCACCTCATCCGGGGCCATGGGACGCACCGACGGCCGCCGCGCGAATGGCAATGCACTTGCCCAACCATCCTCGGCCAGCACGCTTCGCACCTGCGGCAGGTCGGCGCCACCGCCGCACAGGAGGATGCGCGCCGGGAGCAGCTCTCCGGCCGCCAGGTCGCCGATCATGAGCTCGACGCCATCGCGCCAGATCCGAGCATCCTCGAGCAGCGCCTCGGCCACCTCGGGGTCCTCACCGGTCTCGACCGCCAGCTTGCGTGCTTCCGCATCGGCGAACGAGATGCCGAGCCGTTCGGCCACGCCCTTCGTGAACGCACGTCCACCGAGGGCAAGCATCTTCGTCCCGGCGATGCCGCCACCACGCACCAGGGCCACGTCGGTCGTTCCGCCGCCGATGTCGATGAACACCGCTCCCGCGTCACCGAGCTCGCCCGGGTCGAGGCAGGTGGCGACGGCATATGGCTCGGCGATCACCCCCAGCAGCTCGAGATCCAGGGCGTTGGCCACCGACTGCAGCGCGCCGAGATGGACCATCGGGGCGAACGCGTTGAACAGGTGGAGCTCGACCTGCGCGCCGGTGAATCCGATCGGGTTGCTGACCGGGTAGCCGTCGATCTTCATCTCGACGATGGCCGCGTGCACCAGCCGCACGTCGAGCCGATCCATCCCGGACTCCCAGCGGATGCGCTCCTCCGCCTCGTCGAGCGCCGACTTCTGGGCGCGCGCCACGATCCGCTGCAGCTCGTCCTCGTCGAGCGGCTGACGCGGCGCATCACGCCGGGTGACGAGCGTGCTCGTTGCGCCCTTCACCAGCTCGCCCGCGATCCCGATGACGGCGGCCGTCGGACGCCGGCCGGCCATGGCGCGCGCCTCATCCATCGCCGCTCGGCAGTTGTCGACCACGGCGTCGATGTCGCTCACCGTGCCCGACTGCATGTGGGCCAGTCCCTGCCGCTGGCGCCCGGTGCCGAGCACCAACCCGGAGAGACGCCCGCCGGGGTCGCGCTCGACCGAGAGGACGAGCGCCTTGGCATATTCGGTGCCGATGTCGAGCGCGGCGATCGCCGGGCTGGCTCCGGCGCGACCGGCAGCACGTAGCCGATCCGCGACGCGCCCCCAGAGCTGCTGCACAACCGTCACTGCGGCGTGTCAGGCCGACTCGATCCGCTGGAGGGCCTCGAGCGCGAGGCGACCGGCCTCGCGCAGCGCCTCGTCGAGACGCGCCCCGTCGCGACCCCCGGCCTGCGCGAGATCCGCGCGACCGCCCCCACCGCCGCCGATGATCGGCGCGGCCTCGCGGATCACGGCGCCGGCATCGAAGCCCTCCGCCGCCAGGTCTCGACTCGCGGCGACCAGCAGGGATGGTGTGCCCTGCGAGCCGCCTGCCGCGACGAGGACGAAACGACCGGTCATGCCGCGCAGGTCGTCGGCGAGGCCGCGCAGCGCGTTCGCATCGGCTTCGGGGAATGACTGGACCACGACCCTTGTCTCTCCCGCCTGCTGGGCGGCGTGGAGCGCCGCCGCCGCGTCCAGGCGCACGCCGGCCACGGGTGACGCCTTTGCCGTTCGCTCCGCGTCGCGGAGCCGTGCCATCAGCGCCTCGACCCGCTGCGGCACGTTCTCCTCGCGCTCGCCGAGCAGCTGTGCCGTGGCACGCAGGGCCTCGAGACGGGAGGCCACCAGCTCGTCCGCGGCCTCGCCAGTCACCGCCTCGATCCGTCGCAGGCCGGCGCCGATGCTCGACTCGCCCGTGATGACGAACTGGCCGATCTGTCCCGTGCTCGCGACGTGGGTCCCGCCGCAGAGCTCCTTGCTGTAGCCGTCGACCTGCACCACGCGCACCGATTCGGGCAGGTACTTCTCCCCGAAGAACATGTCGGCGCCCAGGGCCTGTGCCTCGCCCATCGCCATCCATTCGGGATGAACCGGTGCGTCGCGGCGAATCTGGGCGTTCACGAGCCGCTCGACGTCGCGCAGCGCCTCGCGTGAGGTCGCCCCCTGTGCCGGGAAGTCGAAACGCAGGGCCTCCGGACCCACCCACGAGCCGGCCTGCTTGGCCTGCTCGCCGAGAACGTCCCGCAGTGCGCGATGCAGGAGATGAGTGCCGGTGTGGTTGCGTGCCGCGCCCCATCGACGACCCTCGTCCACCTCGGCCCGCACCGCATCCCCGACGGCGACCTCGCCCTCCACGGACCCGAGGTGCGCGATGGCCTCCCCGGATCGCTGCGTATCGTCGACGCGAAGGCGGCCGCGCGGCCCGATCAGCACGCCCCGATCGCCGATCTGCCCGCCGCCCTCTGCGTAGAACGGCGTCCGATCCAGAATCACCGCGGTGGAAGCGCCCGGCACCACGGCCAGGACGCGCAGGTCGTCCGCGGCTGTCTCGTTCGGATAGCCGATGAACTCGCTGCGCAGCGCGGCCACCTCCGGGTCGAGCTTGAGGGCGCCACGTTTCTCGCCGCGCGAGCGCTCGCGCTGCTCCGCCATCGCGGCATCGAAGCCCGCGCGGTCCACGCTTCCACCGCGCTCAGCGGCGATCTCGACCGTGAGGTCGATGGGAAACCCGAACGTGTCGTGCAGGCGGAAGGCATCGGCGCCGGAGATGATGCCTCCGGCATCGACCAGCTCGTCGAGCCGCGCACTTCCGGCCTCCAGTGTCCGCGCGAACTTGTTCTCCTCGGCCGCGATGGCATCGAGGATGGCGCCGCGCCCGTCGCGCAGGTGCGGGTACGCCTCGCCCATGAGGTCGATCACGACCGACGCGGTCTCATGCAGGAACGGCTTCGTGATGCCGAGGAGCCGGCCGTGGCGCACGGCGCGCCGCATGATGCGGCGCAGGACGTATCCGGGTCCCTCGTTGGTCGGCTTCACTCCCTCGGCCAGCAGGAAGGTCATCGCGCGCGAGTGGTCGGCCACCACCTGGTAGCTGAACCGCTCGCTCTCCACCGTTTCCGGATCGTGGCCGATGAACTCCGCAAGGCGCCGGATGATCGGCACGAACAGGTCGGTCCGATAGTTCGAGTCCACGTCCTGGATCACCGACGTGAGCCGCTCGAGCCCGGTCCCGGTATCGACGCTGTTCATGGGCAGGGGCGTGAGCGTTCCATCGGCGGCGCGGTCGTACTGCATGAAGACGAGGTTCCCGACCTCGAGCCAGCGCGGGCATGTCTCGGAGTGATCCGGGATGCAATCCGGACCCTCCGACAGGTGGGCGCCACGGTCGTAGTGGAGCTCGCTGCACGGCCCCGACGGACCGGTGTCGCCCATGCGCCAGAAGTTCTTCTCGTCCCCCTCCGCGACGTTCCCCCAGCGCACGACGCGGTCCGGTGGCAGCTCGATCTCCTCGGTCCACACCCGGTACGCGTCGTCGTCGTCGGTGTAGACCGTCGCCGCCAGCCGGTCGGCCGGGATGCCGAACTCGGAGGTGAGCAGCTCCCAGTGCCAGTGGATCGCCTCGCGCTTGAAGTAGTCGCCGAAGCTCCAGGTGCCGAGCATCTCGAACAGTGTCTGGTGGCGCGGCGTGCGGCCGACCTCCTCGAAGTCGTTGTGCTTGCCGGCCACGCGAAGCACGGGCTGCGCGTCGACGGCGCGGACGTAGTCGCGCTTCTCCTCCCCGGTCAGCACACGCTTGAACGGGGCCATGCCCGAGTTCACGAAGAGCAGCGTCGGGTCGTCGCTTGCGAGCAGCGGCGCCGGGGGCACGCGCGTGTGACCCCGCTCCTCGAAGAAGCGCTGGAAGCGCTCGCGGACCTCGGCCGCGCTCATCGGCTGCATCGGTTCACCTTCTGCTCACGACGAGAGCCGGCGACCACCGGCTCTCGTGCTTGCGTGCTGGTCGGAGTCGGGTCGGTGGTCAGGAGGCCGCGCCCTCGGCCGGTGCGCCGGCGGGCCCTTCGTGCTCGCCGACCATCTCGGCGCGCGCCTGCTCAGCGGCGGCCTTGCCCTCGTTGACGGCGTCGCCGATCTCCGCGCGCTTGCTCTCGACGAAGTCATTGACCTGCTCGCGGAGCTCATCGCCGGTCCGCGGGGCCAGGATCAGCCCCAGCGCCGCCCCGACGAGCCCGCCGATCACAACGCCGGCGAAGAAGCTGCCGAATCCGGAATCCTTCATGGGTGCGATTCATCCTCTCTCGTTTCCCACGATTCTACCGACCGCTCGGGAGAGCGTCGTGGGCCCGCCGTGATCTGAACCGTATCGAGGCTGCGCTGGAGCGAGTTCATGAGGTCGCTGAGCCGATCGAGCTTCACGGCGGCATCCTCGGACAGGACCTCGGCGCTGCTCGCCAACTCGCGAGCCGAGGCAAGGATCGGCCGGACCTCGCTGTCCGTCGTCCGCGCCAGGCGGCGAAGGTCGGCGGCCAGCGCGCGCGACTCCCGGATCAGCGGCGTCGTCTGCCAGGCCAGGTAGGCGAGCGCGGCGCCCGTGGCGAGGATGCCGATCCCCGCGCCGATGTTGAAGATCGCCAGGGCGAGATCCATGCGTCCGACTCTACACTCACTCCTCGACGCGGATCGGGCCCAGCGCGCTCAGCAGCGACACGGCGAGCATCAGGAGCTGCGCCCCGACCGACGCCGCCACGACGTGCATGTCGCCGATGCGCAGGACCTCGAGGCCCGTGCGGCCGGCCACCAGGTCGCCGCCCACCACGCCAATGACCGACACCACGGCCAACACGAGGACCGAGCGGCCCCATCGGCCGCGAATGGCGACGAAGACCATGAGATTCATCAGCGCCAGAAGCGTTACCCAGACGAGCCAGGGAGGCATGAGTGCCTCAGGCCTCGCTGCGAGCGATGCGCCCCCCACCGAGGCACTCGTCGCCGTCGTACAGGACCGCCGCCTGCCCGGGGGCGGGCGCCCAGACCGGATCGGCCGTCTCGACCGTGAACCGGTCGCGACCGACCATCGTGATCTCGGCCGGCACGTCCGGCGCCCGGTGCCGGATCCGAATCGAGGCGTCGAAGCGCTCGGACGGTGGCTCGCCCGCGGTGAATCGCGCGTCGGCGGCGCTGAAGGTGCGCTGAGCGACCTCATCGCGGCGCCCGACCACGACGGTGTTGCTTGCGGGGCGAACCTCGCGCACATAGACGGCCTCGCCCAAGGCAACGCCCAGGCCATGCCGCTGCCCGACGGTGTAGTGCGCGTAGCCGGTGTGGGTGCCGACCGTGGCGCCGTCGGCGTCCACGATCGGCCCGGGGTCGCCGGCGTAGCCGCGCCGCTCCTCGAGCAGAGTTCGGTAGTCGCCGAGCGGCACGAAGCAGATCTCCTGGCTCTCCGGCTTCTGAGCGGTGGGCAGCGTGAGCTCCGCGGCCAGGGCGCGCACTGCCGGCTTCGTCATGTCGCCCAGCGGGAACCGCGTCCGCGCGAGCTGCTCCTGGTCGAGGACCCACAGGAAGTAGGTCTGGTCCTTGTCGGCATCGGCGGCGCGCAGCAGTCGCCAGCGGCCATCGCGGTGCTCGAGGCGCGCGTAGTGCCCGGTGGCGACAGCATCGGCGCCATAGGCCGCCAGGCCACGTCGCAGGAGCTCGTCGAACTTGATGTACTGGTTGCAGGCCTGGCACGGATTCGGCGTGGAGCCCTCGAGGTACGAGTCGACGAAGGTGTCGATCACCCGCTCGCCGAACTCGCGCTCGACGTTGAGCGTGAAGAACGGGATCTCGAGGATCTGCGCGACGCGCCGGGCATCATCGGCGGCATCGGGCGAGCAGCAGGAGCGCGACAGCTCGTAGCCCTCGGGCATCTCCCCGTGGGTGCGCATCCAGACGCCGATCACGTCGTCATCCCCGCGTTCCCTGGACAGCAGTGCCGCAGCGACCGAGGAGTCCACGCCGCCGCTCATGGCGGCCACGATGCGGCTCACGCCGGGACCGTGGCCTTCGGCCGGACGCCGGGCATCGCGCGCAGCCGCGGCAGCACGAGTGCCAGCGCGTCGAGGGCGGCATCGATGTCGCCGCTGCTCGTCTCGGGTCCGAGCGTGATGCGGAGCGAACCGTGCGCGCGGTGCGGGTCCATCCCCATTGCCAGGAGGACGTGGCTGGGCTCCGCGCTTCCCGAGGTGCAGGCGCTGCCGGTCGAGACCTCCACGCCCTCGAGATCGAGCGCAGCCACGAGGTCACCACCCTCGACGCCATCGAAGGCCACGCTGACGTTGTTCGGAAGCCGATCCAGCGGGTCGCCCGTGACCACGACGTCGCCGAGCTCGAGCAGCCCGTCCCGCAGCCGGTCCGCGAGGCCCCGGAGGCGATCCGTCTCGGCGGCTCGGGCCGCGGCATCGGCGTGGGTCAGCGCGAACGCCGCGCCGAACCCGACGATCCCGGCCACGTTCTCGGTGCCCGCGCGGCGCTGCCGCTCCTGCGAGCCACCCTGCTGCTGCGGGAGCAGCTGCGTGCCGCGACGGACGTACAGGGCGCCGACCCCCTGCGGGCCGCCCAGCTTGTGAGCGGACAGGCTGACGAGGTCCGCCTGCCAGGCGTTGACGTCGATCGGCTCGTGGGCCGCCCACTGCACCGCGTCCACGTGGAACCGCGCACCGTGCCCGCGCACGATCTCACCGATCGCGGCGATCGGCTGGGTGGTCCCGACCTCGTTGTTGGCGGCCATCACACTCACCAGGGTGGTGCGCTCGGTGAGTGCCGCGGCGACGTCGATCGGGTCGACCCGACCCTCGGCATCCACCGGCAGAATGGTGATCTCGAACTTGCTGCGCTCGAGGACGGCGGCCGCGTTCAGGACGGCCTTGTGCTCGACCGCGGTCGTCACGATGTGACGTCCCCGCGACGTGGCGGCCCAGCCCGCACCCTTGATCGCGAGGTTGTCGGCCTCGGTGCCCCCCGCCGTGAACACGATCTCCCGCGGCTGGGCGCCGATCAGCGCGGCGATCGTCTCGCGCGCCTCGTCGATCCCCTGCCGCGCCCGCCTCCCGGAGGCATGCAGGCTCGACGGGTTGCCGGTGTGCGTCGTGAGATACGGCCGCATCGCCTCCAGAACCGCCGGTCGGAGGGGCGAGGTCGCCGCGTGGTCGAGGTAGATCGCCATCTCGACGATGATAGGACCAGGGCGCATGCCCCGTCGAAACCGCATCCACGCACACGGAGAGGGTGTCCATGATCGTTCGCAGCCTGGCCGATATCGAGGGGACCGAGCGCGACGTGCGCGCAGACGGCTGGCGCTCCCAGCGGCTCCTGGTCCGCGACGACGGCCTGGGCTTCTCGCTGTCGGAGACCACGGTCGACGCGGGAGCCGAGATGGACCTGTGGTACAAGCACCACCTGGAGGCGTGCTACTGCCTCGAGGGCGAGGCGGAGATCACCGAGCGCGAGACCGGCGCCACTCACCGGATCGGGCCGGGGTCGGTGTACTCGCCGGAGCATGACCGGCACACCATCCGGGTCATCTCGCCGCTGCGCCTCGTCTGCGTGTTCAACCCGGCGCTCACCGGACGCGAGACCCATGACGCCGATGGGAGCTACCTGCCGGCGGATTAGCCGCAAAGGCACCCAAGACGACCTTTTTCACGCTCAGCCGATGCCCGGCGAGTGGATCCATGACCGATCCCGGATGGCAACGGTCGCCGGGACGAGCAGGCGACGACGAGAGCCGGACGCCGCGGGTCCTCGGAAGCGGCGACCGCCTCAGTCGTCGCGGCGGACGTCCAGGTGGAGCTCGTCGAGCTGCTTCGCCGCGATCGGCGACGGCGCATCCATCATGAGATCGGTTCCCGACTGGGTCTTCGGGAAGGCCATGACCTCGCGGATGTTGTCGACCTCGGCGTAGAGGGCAGCCCAGCGATCGAGCCCGATGGCGATCCCGCCGTGCGGCGGCGCCCCGTACTCCAGCGCATCGAGCAGCGCGCCGAACTCGTCGCGCATTCCCTCGACCGTGTGGCCCATGAGCGCGAACGCCTTCTCGAGCAGCGGTCGCTGGTGGATGCGGACCGACCCGCCGCCGGCCTCCCAGCCGTTGAGCGCAAGGTCGTACTGCTGCGCGCGAACGCTGCCGGGATCGGACTCCATGCGGTCGACGTCCTCGGGGACCGGTGCGCTGAACGGGTTGTGGGTCGCGTCCCATCGCTTTCCCTCGTCGTCCCAGGTGAACATCGGGAAGTTGTGGACCCAGACGTAGCCGAGAACGCCCGGCTGGCGCAGGCCGAGCCGCTCCCCCATCTCCAGGCGCACGTGCCCGAGCGCCTCCGCCGCGGCCATGCGATCCGCATCGGCGACGATGAGAACGAGGTCGCCCTGCGCTGCTCCCGTGGCGGCCAGCAGGCCCGCCTCGCGGCCCTCGAGGAACTTCGCCGCGGGCCCGTGGAGCGAGCCATCGGCCTGGACCGCGAGGTGCACCAGGCCCTTCGCCCCGTGGCGCTTGGCAAGGTCGATGAGCTCGTCGAGCTGCTTCCGCGAGTAATCGCCGCATCCGGGCGCCGTGATGGCGTAGATGGCGCCACCGGCCGCGATCGGCTCGGAGAAGACCCGGAAGTCAACGTCGCGCACGGCGTCGCTGATCTCGACCAGCTCCATCCCGAAGCGGATGTCGGGCTTGTCCGACCCGTAGCGGCTCATGGCATCGGCGTAGCTCAGGCGCGGGAACGGCTCGTGGAGGATCGGCCGATGCGGCACGACCTCCTTCGCCACGCGGGTCACGACGCGCTCGACGGTCGAGATGACGTCCTCTTCGGACACGAAGCTCATCTCGATGTCGACCTGGGTGTGCTCGGGCTGCCGATCGCCGCGCAGGTCCTCGTCGCGGTACGCGTGGGCGAGCTGGAAGTAGCGGTCGTAGCCGGCGACCATCAACAGCTGCTTGAGCTGCTGCGGGCTCTGCGGCAGCGCGTAGAACTCGCCTGGACGCAGCCGGGACGGGACGACGAAGTCCCGCGCTCCCTCCGGCGTCGAGCGGATGAGCGTCGGCGTCTCGATCTCGACGAACCCCTCGTCCTCCAGGGACCGGCGGATGGCCGATGCGAGTCGGGAGCGCATCAGCATGCGGGCCTGCATCGATGGCCGCCGCAGGTCGAGGTAGCGGTGCTTCAGCCGCAGCGATTCGTCGAGTCCGGGCTGCTCCTCGTTGATGTAGAACGGCGGCACCTTCGACGGGTTGAGCACGACGACACGGTCGACCGCCACCTCGACCTCGCCCGTCGCGAGCTCGGCATTCGCGGTGCCGGCGGGGCGGGCGCGGACGACGCCCTCGACCTGGATCACCCACTCGTTGCGCGCCGGCTCGGCGGCGGCGTGCGCATCGGGCGCTTCGTCGGCGTTGGTGACCACCTGGGTCATCCCGTGGCGATCACGCAGGTCGAAGAACGCCAGGTGGCCGTGGTCGCGTCGCCGATGGACCCAGCCGGCCAGGGTGACCCGCTCGCCGGCATGCTCGGCGCGCAGCTCGCCACAGGTGTGCGTCCGGAAGGAAGTGCTCATGGGAGCGGCCATGGTAGCCGATGGCCGCCGCGCACGATGGCTCAGGCGTATGATGCCTCGCCGATGTTCCGCACCCGCCGTCCGCCGGCGCCCGAACCGCACCCGCGCATGCGTGCGCTGCGTGATGCGCTGCAGCGGGCGGAGTCGATCGGACCGATCCGTCCCGCGGTCATCGGCCTTGCCGCGGGGCTGGTCGCCGCCTACGTCGCCGACGGGCTGCTGGCCCCGCTGATCGGCACGCCCGTGCGACAGCTCACCGACGCCGCGGTCTTCGGCGCCGTGATGGCCCCGCTCTGGCTGCTGGTCCAGCCCGCGTCCGTGCGCCGTGCCCACGATGTGATGACCTGGCTCAACGGCTGGGAGACGGAGCGCTGGCAGAACGAGCTCGGACGTCGTCTGACCGCGGTGCCACGCGCGTCCCCGGCCATGCTCGACACGCTCCCCGACACGATGGGCCTTCGGCCGCTGCGGGTCGAGCTCCTGGCGGCCGCCGGGCACGTCGACGAGGCACGCGCGCGGCTCGATCTGCTCCCCGTCGATACCGAGTGGCAGCGATTCGAACGTGCCGCGCTGGCCGAGTGGGTGGCGTGGTGGGCGGAGGAGCCGGGAGATCGCGACGCGATGGCGGTCGCAGCCGAGCAGATCCCCGACGATGAGCGCCGGCTCGCGGCGCGGGCCATGGTGGCCGCCGCCGAGGCCCGTCGCGCGGCCACGTCCGGCGGTGACGCGGTCAGCCCGCTGGCGGCGTTGCGCGACGACCTCGGCGATCGACCTCGCCGCTACGCCTTCGGATACGTCACCGGCGTCATCGTCATGGTCGCGCTCATGAGCCTCGTCGCCAGCATGACGATCACCGTCGCCGCCAACATCATCCGCTGACCGCGCCGGCGACCTCCGCGGTCGAAGCGATCGTCCGCTGCTCGCCGTGCTCGAGATCTCGCAGCGTCATGGACCCGTCGTCGCCGATGATGACCGCCCATCGAGCGCCGGCCTTGGCGGCCGACTCGAGCTGCTTGCCGAGCTTGCGCGTCGACCCATCGGGGCGCACGGCCAGGCCCGCGCCTCGCAGCTCGGAGGCAACCTGCAGGCGCCGCGCGTGGTCATCCCCCGATCCGACGACGGCCACCAGCGCCTCGGTGTCGGCGGCATCGGACTCGATCCCGGCCTCCGCCAGGGCGATCACCGTGCGGTCGAGGCCGATGCCGAAGCCGATGCCGGGTGTCGGCCGCCCCCCGAGCAGCCCGATGAGCCCGTCGTAGCGCCCGCCGCCGCCCAGCGCCTGCTGCTGGCCCTCGCGACCCGCGACGTAGAACTCGAACGCCGTCCTGGTGTAGTAGTCCAGGCCGCGAACGAGCCGATGGTCGAGCTCGTACCGCACGCCGAGCGCGTCGAGCAGGGCGCGTACCGCGTCGAAGTGAGCTCGGCAGTCCTCGCACAGGTGGTCGATCCCACGCGGTGCCCCTGCGGCCAGATCGGCGGCCAGCGTCTTGTCGTCGAGGATGCGGAGAGGGTTGACGTGCAGCCGCCGGCGCGAGTCCTCGCCCAGCCGATCCTCGTGAGCACCGAAGTACGCGACCAGGGCATCGCGATATGCGGGACGGCACGCCTCGTCGCCGATCGAGTTGATGCGGGCCACCACGTCGGGCAGGCCGAGCTCCGCATAGAAGCGATGCCCGAGCTCCACCAGCTCCGCGTCGACGGCCGGTCCCGCGTCGCCGATGACCTCGACGTCCCACTGCACGAACTGTCGGTAGCGTCCGGCCTGCGGGCGGTCGTAGCGGAACATCGGCCCGATCATCCACAGCCGCAGCGGTCCGGGACGCACGTGCATGCCGTGCTCGATGAAGGCGCGCGCAATCCCCGCGGTCGGCTCCGGCCGCAGTGCCCACGGCGCCGACTCCTCGTCGCTGCCCGCTGCGCCGGCCACGCGGAACATCTCCTTCTCGACCGCGTCGCTGCTCTCCCCGAGGCCGCGCGCGAAGAGCTCGATGCGCTCGAAGAGCGGGGTCTCTACGCGCTCGAGGGCGTAGCGCCGGGCGAGGTCGCGCGCCACCTGCTCCACCCGGTTCCAGGCGCGGGTCTCCTCGGGCAGCAGGTCCCGGGTGCCGCGGGGCGCCGCAATCGTCTTGGACATCACCCGGAGTCTATCGGGCCGGGACCGGTCGCTATCGGGCCTCGCGCGCGACGCTCGTGACGTCCCGGAGCCGCTCGATCTTGGCGAGCACCCGCGCCAGCTGCTGGAGCGACTCGACCTTGAAGGTCGCGGTGATGACCGCCGTCCCGTCCGCGTTCGTCGCCACCGACGCCGCCACGATGTTGACCTTGTACTCGGCGACGACGTTCGTGACGTCGCTGAGCAGCCCCGGCCGGTCGACCGCGGTGATGCGCACGGTGATCGGATACGTCTGCTGGCCGGCGAGCTCCCACTCCACGTCGATGAGCCGCTCGATGTCGCGCTCCGACAGGACCGAGGGGCACGATGCCCGGTGCACGGTCACGCCCTTGCCCCGCGTCACGTAGCCGGTGATCTCGTCGCCGGGAATCGGCGAGCAGCACTTCGCGAACCGGACCAGCAGATCACCGACGCCCTTGACCTTCACACCCGTGGTCGATGGCGCCGCAGGTGGCGCCTCCTCGGGCAGGGTGATCGCCGCGTCGTCGTGGATCTCGAGCTTGCTGACCACGCTGGCGGAGCTCACCGCGCCGTAGCCGATGGCCGCGTAGAAGTCGTCGAGCTCCTTGTAGCGGTACTGGGTGGCGAGCTCGGCGAGCTTGGTGCCATCGATCGACGCCAGCGTCTCGTGCGCCAGGCGGCGAAGCTCGCGATCGAGCAGGTCCTTGCCCTGCGTGATGTTCTCGTCCCGCTGCTGGCGCTTGAACCAGGCGCGGATCTTCTCGCGCGCGTGGCTGGTGCGGACGATGTTCAGCCAGTCGCGGCTCGGCCCGTGCGCCGCCTTGGTGGTCACGATCTCGACGATGTCGCCGTTGCGCAGCCGGTAATCGAGGGGCACCAGACGGTTGTTGACCTTGGCGCCGATGGTGCGGTGCCCGACGTCGGTGTGAATGCGATACGCGAAGTCGAGCGGGGTCGCGTCGCGCGGCAGGTCCTTCACGTCGCCCTTCGGGGTGAAGACGAAGACCTGGTCCTGGAAGACGTCGAGCTTCAGGCCCTCGACGAACTCCGTTGCGTCACTGACCTCCCGCTGCCAGTCGATGAGCTGCCGGACCCAGGCGAGCTTCTCGTCGTAGCGACGATCGCCGCGGCTGCCCTCCTTGTAGCGCCAGTGCGCCGCGATGCCCGCTTCGGAGACCTCGTGCATCTGGTACGTCCGGATCTGGACCTCGAGCGGCTTCGCCTCCGGCCCGATGACCGCGGTGTGCAGCGACTGGTACATGTTCGCCTTGGGCATGGCGATGTAGTCGTCGAACTGCCCGGGGACCGGGCGCCACAGCGAATGCACCACGCCGAGGGCCGCGTAGCAGTCCTTGACCTCAGCCACGAGGACGCGGATGGCGTGCAGGTCGTAGATCTCGGTGAACTCGGCGCCCTTGCGCTCCATCTTCCTGGCGATCGAGTACAGGTGCTTGGGCCGGCCGCTGATCTCGGCGGTGATCCCGACCTTGCCGAGCTCCTTGCGCAGGATCCCGATGCTCTTGTTGACGAAGCTCTCGCGCGCGCGCCGCCGGTCGGTGAGCATCTCGACCAGCTGGCGGTACTTCTCGGGCTCGAGATACTTGAAGGCGAGGTCCTCGAGCTCCCACTTGATCTGCCACATGCCCAGCCGATGCGCCAGCGGCGCGTAGATCTCCATCGTCTGGCGCGCGATGCGCTGCTGCTTGTCCTGGGGCAGGAACTCGAGCGTCCGCATGTTGTGGAGGCGGTCGGCGAGCTTGATGATCACGACCCGGACGTCCTCGGCCATGGCCATGAACATCTTCCGGATGTTCTCGGCCTGCTGCTCCTCCATCGTCCGTGCGCTGCCGAACTTGCTGAGCTTGGTCACGCCATCCACCAGCCGGGCCACCTCGCGTCCGAAGCGCTTCTCAAGCTCGGCGAGCGTGTAGTCGGTGTCCTCCGGCACGTCGTGGAGGAGAGCCGCCGCCAACGTCTCAGCATCCATCTGCAGCGTGGCGAGGTAGTAGGTGACCTCGACCGGGTGGGTGACGTACGGCTCACCCGAGCTGCGGACCTGGGCCTCGTGCGCCGTGGCGGCAGTCTCGTAGGCCCGCCGGATCAGGCTCTCATCGACGACGGCCCGATGCAGCTGGGCCTCAGCCACGATGTCGTCGATGGTGTGGAGGCGCTCGCCCACCGCGTCGCCGCCGCGCGTGATCCGTTGCACGACGGCGGCCGGGGAGAAGCGTGCCAGCTGCGCCATAGGACAACCGATGCTAGCACGGGTCGCCGGTCACTCCCGGCACGGCCCGCGGTCATCGCAGGACGGCGAGACCCTCGATCATTCGCAGCCCGGGAACGGCCCGCATCGCGTCCGGCGCCAGCTTGAGCTTCGACGATCGATTCCCCCCGCCGAGCACAACCCATGGACGGTCGAAGACCCGAGGGTCCACCAGGATCGGCATGTCGGCCGGAAGGCCGAACGGCGTGACGCCACCGATCTCCATGCCCGTCACCGCCCGGACCGGATCGGCGCCGGCAAACGATGCCTTCCGGACGCCCATCTCACGCCGCACGACGTTATTCACGTCGAGTGACGTCGTTGCCAGCAGCACGCAGGCAACGTAGCTCGGGTCCGCTCCCTTCGACGCCACCAGGATCGTGTTCGCGCTGTGATCGAGCGGGATGCCGTACGCCTCGACGAAGGCGGCGGTGTCGGCCAGCGCCGGGTCGCACTCCATGACGTCGAACGGCACGTCGAGCGCCTCGAGGGCGGTCCGGACCGATGGATGCAGCAGCTCGACCGTCGTCATGGCGGCTCAGGTTGCATCGGGCGCGAGGTGGGCGTCGCCGCCGGTCAGCCTGAGACGGGTGCGCTGTGCCAGCCCGTAGGCCGGGATCGCCAGACGGAGGGCGGCGTCGATCGGGGCTCGCAACGGGAGGTCGCGTGCTCCCACGTATTCGATCTCCTCGCCTCCGAACCCCTCCTTGAACTGGCGGATCCCGCCGGTGGCGAGTCCCCACATGTCATACACGGCGTAGCCCTCGACCGCGAAGTCGCTGATGGCCGTCCACTTCAGGAGGTAGTTGGCGCGGGCATCGGCGCCGGTGTCCGTCATGCCACCGTACGACTCCACCGCCCGATCTCCGCAGGTGAAGTGGAAGAGCACCGCGACGCGCTCGCCGTCCTTGACGGCGAAGCTGAGGCGGACGCGGCCCGTCGGCGCGAAGATCGACCAGACACGCTCGTAGTAGAAGGCCTGCCGAGCCACGAACCCCGCTCGGGTCGGCGGTGAACTGGTAGATGCGGTTGAAGTCCGCCAGCGCCGGGCCGATGACCTCGGCGGGCGTCGAGCCGTCGAAGCGCTCGATCGTGATGCCCGCACGTTCGGCCTTGTTCACGTATTGGCGGTGCTTGCGCTTCAGCCCGGACTTCAGCGCGTCGGAGCCCGGCGCGAGATCGATGACGCGCGTGGTCGGCGGCTGGACCTTGGGGGCCGCACGCCACGGCGCCGCGAGCATGCTGCGCCCGTACGGCGACTCCGGACGCGCCTCGGGATCGGCGCGCACCGTCGCGATCCGCTCCCCTCGACCCAGCCTGCGCAGCGCGGAGACAAGGGCGGCCTGCACCTCGGGCTCGTCGAGCGCACCGATGGGTCCGCGTGGGGCGTACGCCAGGTGCCAACCAAGCAGCGGAATCCGGCGCAGCAGGAGCTGGACGCCGGCCACGGGCTCCTCCCGGGTCACGCCGATCGCGAGGCGCACGGGACGCCAGCCCGCCATGGCCCGAACCTCGCCCCACTCCCAGAGCTGGGGAAAGGCGTGGTACGGCGCCGACTCGACGAATCGGTTCCACGCCGTCGCGTCGGTCTCGCGCCACGCGCGCAGCTGGTTGTCGCTCATCTCCCCCATCCTGCCGCACGCAACGCATCGCGTGCGGCGGCGGCATCATCCCATGCACGGCTCTCGCTGCCGTAGATCATGCTCTGCTCGTGGCCCTTGCCGGCGAGCAGGATGACGTCCCCGTCGCGCGCCAGGCCGACGGCATGGCCGATCGCCTCGCGGCGATCGTCGATGACGTGCAGCGACCGACGGTCGACGGCACCGGCCGCTCGCGCTCCATCGGCGATCTGCTCGTTGATCGCGCGCGGATCCTCGAGCCGGGGGTCCTCGTCGGTGACGATCACGACGTCCGCCAGCTCGGCAGCCACGGCACCCATCGGGGCTCGCTTGGTCGCGTCCCGCTCCCCCGCCGATCCGAAGACGACGATCAGTCGCCCGCTGGCGAGCGGACGCAGAAGCTCGAGCACCTTGCGCAGCGAGTCGACGGTGTGCGCGTAGTCCACGACCACGGCGTACGGCTGGCCGGCATCCACGGGTTGCATCCTGCCCGGCACGCCTTCGGAACGGCCGAGGGCATCCGCCGCTCGTCCGAGATCGATCTCCATCGCCTCCGCCACCGCCAGCGTGGCGAGCGCGTTCATGACGTTGAACCGTCCCGGCATCGGCATGCGGACGGCTCCGTGCCAGCGCGGCGCCTCGAGATGGAAGCTCGTGCCGGCGGCATCCGGCTCGAGGTCGCCGCCACGCAGATCGGCATCGGCCTCGATCCCGTAGGTGAGGACCCGCCCGCGTGCCCGCTCGCGAAAGTACGGGTACGCCTCGTCATCGGCATTGAGGATCGCGATCGGCGCCTCCTCCACGAGACGCGCCTTTGCCGCCCGATACGCCTCGACGCTGCCGTGGAGCTCGAGATGCTCGCTCGTCACGGTCGTGACGACACCGATGTCGAAACGGCAGTTTCGCGTCCTCTCCAGGGCGAGCCCGTGCGAGGTCGCTTCCATGACCACGCTGTCATTTCCGGCGCTCAGCATGCGGGCCAGCAGCTCCTGGAGCTCCAGCGACTCGGGCGTCGTCGTGCGGTCGGTGTTCGGGACGAGGTCGTCGCCGATCCGCACCGACACGGTGCCCACCTGGCCGGGATGCCAGCCGCGATCCCACAGCATCTCGGCCACGAGCCCGGTCACGGTCGACTTGCCATCGGTGCCGGTGATCGCCGATCACGGTCAGCCGCTCGGACGGGCGACCGAACCAGGCATCGGCCGCATCGGCGAGGGCGCGACGCGAGCGATCGACGACCAGCTGCGGCACCGGAACGTCGTCCAGCTCGCGTTCGACGACGACGCCGATCGCTCCGGCATCGACGGCCGCCCGGACGAAGTCATGCCCGTCGACGTGGACGCCGGCCACCGCGAAAAAGAGGGTGCCGGGCATCACACTCCGCGAATCGTAGGCGAGGCCGCGGACCTCGCCGACGGGGACCCCGATCACGCGCTCGGGCGCGACCTCGTCGGTCAGCGCACCCAGGCCCATCAGCCGCTCGTCGGTCATCGGCGCAGCGACCTGCAGCCAGCCACGCATCATGCCGGCGGCGCGCCGCAGGCGGTACGTCGTCGGGTCGACGACGAGATCCCAGCTGCCGGCCCACACCACCTCCTCGCCACCGAACCCCTTCTTGAAGAGGCCGACGCCGTGCCAGGGGTGTTCCGGGACCTGCACCCGGAGGCGCGACTCCCCACAGATCGTGCTCGGTCACGCCGCGATCCCTCGCGAATCGCATCATCTCCCACTGCAGCGCATAGCTGGCGTAGCGCTTCGGCTCGCCTCGCTCCTCGCGACGCGATCCGCTGAACAGGTAGTACGACCGGCGCCCCTCGATCACGACCATGCCCGATGCGAGGAGCTGCCCCTCGCGGCGCGCCTCGAGGATGGCGGCACGTCCCGCACCGGCCAATGCCGTCCATGCGACCCGATAGCGCTCGAGCGGGGGCATCGGGAAGCCCGCTCGTTGCTGCGTCTCTCCGCACGAGCCCGTGGAGGGCATCGATGGCGGTGGCGTCGGTCGCACCCTCGACAACGGTCACCGTGACGCCCTCGCGCGCGGCGCGACGGACGCCGTAGCGGGTGTCCTTGTCGAACCCGGCGAGGAGGGCCTCGTCGTCGGCCAGCTCGACCAGCCGCGTCTGGCCGACCTGGAGCGTGTCCGGCGTGTGCCGCAGGCCGCGCGCGTCGATCAGCGCCGCCGCCGGATCCCCGGACGCGAGGCGCGGCTCGAGCATCACGGCCACCGCGCGATGCTGCTTCGCCGCGATTCGGAGGCCGATGAGCAGCGAGCGCAGTCGCGCCGCGGCCTGGGGCGAGGACCAATCCAGCACCGGACCGCGCGGCACGTACCAGAACGTGCGGCCCGCCACGAGCGAGCGTTCCTGGGCGGCCGCGATCGCCACCACGACATCGTCCTCGAGCAGCAGGTAGCGTCGCTGCGGCTGGCCGTCGAACGCCGCCACGTCGGCCCATGCCCAGTCGTGGAGGAAGTCCCCCGCCGAGGTCATCTCCAGGAACGCCTGCCAGGCATCGCGATCGGTGTCCGTCGCCGGCCGAAACTCCATCACGCGCTCCTCCTGCCTCGTCGTTCGATCAGCCGGCGCATCTGGCCGACCTCGGGAAGGCGCAAGGCCGATGCCACGAGCAGGAAGGCCGCGATTCCGGCTGCAGAGAGAAGCAGGAGGACCACCAGCCGACCCACGGCATCGTCGAGCAGGCCCGGAGCCGTTCCCTCGGCGACGGCGAGGCCGACGAGCATGATCGCAGCCCCAACCGCTGCCGCGACCGCGGAGCGCAGGACCGTCCGGATGATCGCCGCCTCGTCGATCGACTCGATCTTGCGGCGCAGGAACCACAGCAGGCCGATGACCTCGAGGATCGAGCTGATCGACAGGGCCAGCGCCAGCCCGGCAACACCCATCGGGCCGACGAGGATCGACATCAGCGGGACGTTGATGGCGACGGCGATGATCGCCCACGCCACCGGCGTCTTCGTGTCCTGCATGGCGTAGAAGGCACGGGTCAGCACGTGGACCACGATGTGGCCGACGAGGCCGATCGCGAAGAACAGCAGGGCCGTGGCCGTGCGATCGGTGGCCGACTGGCTGAACAGGCCGTACTGGTAGAAGACCGAGGTCAGTGGCTCGCGCAGCACCACCATGATCGCGGTGAGCGGCGCCGCCACGAAGACGAGGACGCGCACGGCATTCCCGACCTGGCGCCGGATCTCCCCGAGCCGGCCCATGGCGGCATCCTGGCTGAGAGTCGGGAACAGGGCCACGGCGATGCTCACCCCGATGACCCCGACCGGGATCTGACTGAGCTGGAACGCATAGTTGTACGCCGTCAGGCTGCCCTCCGGAAGGCCGGACGCCAGCACTGTGCTGACGAGGAAGTTGATCTGTCCGGCAGCCAGCCCAAGCGTGCGCGGCCCCATCAGCCAGGCCACGCGCCGAACCCCGGGATGTGACAGGCCGATCGTCAGGTCGTAGCGCTGCCCGACGCGCGCGAGATTCGGGAGCTGAACCGCCAGGTGGGCCAGCGAGCCGATGGCGACGCCCACCGCCAGCCCCTCCACCCCCATGATCGGCGCCAGGAAGATCGCCGCGCCGATGATCGCCAGGTTGTAGACCAGCGGAGCGATCGACGGGACGGTGAACTGCTGATAGCTGTTGAGAATGCCCGTGACCACGGCCCCCATGCCGATCAGGACCGGGCTCAGCAGCATCACACGCGTCATGCGGATCGTGAGCTCCGTCGTCGGCGCGTCGAATCCCGGCGCGATGATCGGGACGAAGAACGGCGCGAAGATCGCCATGACGAGGCTGAACGCCGCCAGGGCGATGAGAACGAGATTGATGACGCTGCTGGCGAGCTGCCAGGCCTCCGCGTCCTGGCCACGCGCGCGATAACTGGAGAAGACCGGGATGAGCGCCGCGGAGAGCGCTCCGGCCACCACGAGCTGGAAGATCGCGTCCGGAATCCTGAACGCCGCGAAGTAGGCGTCCAGCTCTCGGCTGACGCCGAACTGCGAGCCGATGACGAGCAGCCGGATCCAGCCGAGGAGGCGGCTGGCGAGCGCGGCGACGGTGAGGATCAGGCTCGCGGTGACGAGCACGCGCCCTGTTGACGGGCCGCTTCGTTCGGGCCCGGAGTCGATGGCCGAGTCCCGGCTGCCTGCCGGTCCCGTCACCTGCCCGGCCGCCCGCTCGCGCCACGCCCGGCGCGCGGGTGGGCCCCGCGGTAGGCGCTGCGCAGCGCGGCGTCGGACAGGTGGGTGTAGATCTGCGTCGTCTGCAGATTGGCGTGACCGAGAAGCTCCTGGACGACGCGCAGGTCCGCCCCTCCCTCCAGCAGATGGGTGGCGAACGAGTGGCGCAGGGTGTGCGGACTCGTGCCATCGGGGGCACCGACCGCCTCGACCCAGCGCGCGACCACCGTGCGAGCGCCGCGCGCGGTCAGTGCCGTGCCGCCCGAATTGAGGAAGACGGCGCTGCCGGGCGAGCCGTCGCCCGCGAGCACCGGTCGTGCGGTGGCGAGATACGCGCGCAGCGCCTGCGCCGCGGGCGTCCCGAACAGCACCTCTCGCTCCTTGTTGCCCTTGCCGGTGACCCGCATCCGTCCCCGCCCGGTGTCGACGCGGTCGATCGTGAGGGATGCGAGCTCGCTGATGCGGATGCCCGTGGCGTACAGCAGCTCGAGGATCGCCGCATCGCGGCGACCGAGCGCCTCGCTGCGACGCGGAAGCCGCTGCGGGCCGGTGACGAGCGACTCTGCCTCGGCAGCGGTGAGCACGCGCGGCAGTCGAGATGGACGTCGGGGAGCGCGCACGCCCGCCAGCGGATCCCGTTCGATCCGGCCGTTGCGCAGCGCATGCCGGTACAGCGAGCGCACCGCGGCGAGACGCCCGGCCACCGAGGAGGGCGCCAGGCCCCGATCGGCGAGCGTCGACAGGTAGGAGCGGACGACCGCACCGATCCGGGCTCCTCCAGTCGACGCCCCGCTCGGCGAGGAAGGCGAGGAACTCCGTCGCATTGCGCCGGTACTCGGTCCTCGTTCCCGGCGACGCGTTGCGGGCCCGGAGCGCCTGGAGGAACGCCGCCAGCGCCGACGCCGAGTCGGACGGAATCGCCGGCTGGACCACGCTAGCCACGCCGATCGCGAACGGCGTCGCAGAGATCGATCATGCCTGGCGCTTGCGTGCGGGTGCGCGTCGCGTCGTTCCGCGCCGCGCGCCATTCCGTGAGCCGCGCGCCTTCTTGGCTGGGGCCGCTTGCCTCGCGCTCCTGGAGCAGCGCGACCGCGCGCTCGAGGGTGAGGTCATCGGCGAGGAGATCCTTGGGCAGGGATGCGTTGGTCGTGCCATCGGTGACGTACGGTCCGTATCGGCCCTCGAGCAGCTGGAGTGACGTCCCGGTGGTCGGATGCGCACCGAGCTCGCGCAGCACCTTGGCGCCCCGGCGCCGCGTGGGCTTCTCCTGGCTGAGCAGGTACAGCGCCTCGTCCAGCGTCACCTCGAAGACCATGCCGTCACTCGCCAGCGAGCGGAAGTCGCTGCCACGCTTCACGTAGGGGCCGAACCTGCCGAAGTTCGTGACGATCTCCTCCCCGCTGGTCGGGTCCTTGCCCACCAGCCGCGGAAGGGCGAGGAGCTCGATCGCGCGCTCGGCCGTCATCGTGGCCGGGCTGTCGTCCCGCGTCAGTGACGCGCGTCGCGGCTTCTCGGCGCTCCCCTTCTCGGGTGTCTCGCCGAGCTGGACGTACGGTCCGAATCGGCCCGTCATCAGGTAGATCGGCAACCCGGAGGCAGGGTCCGTGCCGAGCTGGGCCGGGCCCTTGGCACGCGTCTCGACCAGCTCGATCGCCTGCTCGAGCGTGAAGTCGGCGGGAGGTACGTCCTCGGGCACCGACGCGTTCGTCGCGTCATCGCCCTCGCCGAGCTGGACGTAGGGACCGAAGCGCCCGATGCGGATGACGACCCCGGCGCCGGAATCGGGGTGCTGGCCCAGGTGGATCACCGGATACTCGATCTGGGTCTCGTTCTCGACCAGCGACCGCAGCCCCGGCCAGTCCCGCGCCCGATCGCCGTGGTAGAAGGTCGCCAGGAATCCATCGCGATCCAGCTCGCCCTTGGCGATCTCGTCGAGGTTCTCCTCGATCTGGCCGGTGAAGCCGAGCTCGACCAGCGCGCTGAAGTGCTCCTTGAGAAGATTCGTCACCGCGTAGGCCGTGAACGTCGGGACCAGCGCCTTGCCCTGGCGCCACACGTAGCCGCGTCGCTCGATCGTCGAGATGATCGAGGCGTACGTGGAGGGGCGCCCGATCCCGTCCTCCTCGAGTCGCTTGACGAGCGATGCATCGGTGTAGCGCGCCGGGGGCGACGTCTCGTGGCTCTTCGCCTCGAGGGACGTGAGCGCGAGCGTCCCATCGACGGTCACCTCGTCGCCGACCTGTGAGCCGCGGGAGCACCGTCTCCTGGTCCCCGAGCTCGGCAGCGGGGTCATCGGACCCTTCGACGTACGCCCGCAGGTAGCCGGCGAACTCGACCGCCTTGCCGGAGGCGGTGAAGACGTGATCGCCGTCGGGGCCGCTGGCCGTGATCTCGAGGGAGGTGCGCGAGAGCCGGGCATCACCCATCTGCGACGCGACGGCACGCTTCCAGATCAGGTCGTACAGGGCGATCTCGTCGCGTCCGAACGCCGCGCCCGAGTCGCTGCGGCGTCCTGCCGAAGTCGGTCGGGCGGATCGCCTCGTGGGCCTCCTGGGCGTTCTTCACCTTGGTCTTGTACTCGCGCGGCCCGCCGTAGTAGTCGCCGCCGTACAGCGATCGGATGGCGTCCGCCGACTCCCGCAGCGCGCGTTCGCTGAGCGAGGTCGAGTCCGTGCGGTGGTACGAGATCATCCCTTCCTGGAACAGGCGCTGCGCCGCGCTCATCGTGCGATCTGCCGAGAAGTTCAGCTTGCGATTCGCCTCCTGCTGGAGTGTCGATGTCGTGAACGGAGGCCGCCGGCGCCTGTCGCCCCGGCCGTTCGTCGACGGTCGTCACCGTCCACGGCAGGCGACCTCGAAGCGCGTCGCGCAGGGCTCCGGCAGCGGCCTCGTCCATGGTCTGCATCTCGGGATCCTTGCAGCTGGCCGGTGGCCGGATCAAAGTCCTTGCCGCTCGCCAGACGCCCGCGTGGCGTGCGCGCCAGTGACGCGTTGAACGATGTCCCGTCGCCCCGAGCTGGGCCTCGAGACCCCAGTACACGCTGCGGCGGAACGCGCGCCGCGCCTCCTCGCGCTCGACCACGAGGCGAACCGCCACGCTCTGCACGCGGCCGGCGCTCAGCCCTGTCTGGACCTTCTTCCACAGCACCGGCGACACCATGTAGCCGTAGAGCCGATCGACGATCCGCCGGCTCTCCTGCGCGTCGACCAGCTGCAGGTCGATGTCGCGCGCGTCCGCCAATGCGTGGCGCACGGCCTCCTCGGTGATCTCGTGGAACTGGATGCGACGAACGGGCACGGTGGGCTTCAGGACTTCGCGCAGGTGCCAGCTGATCGACTCGCCCTCGCGATCGGGGTCGGTGGCCAGCAGGATCTCGGGGACGTCCTTGGCCGCGGCACGCAGGTCGCGGATGCGGCCGGCCTTGTCGCGCGGGACGACGTAGTAGGGCTGGAACGCGTTGTCGACGTCGACGCCCATCCTGCCCCAGGGCTTGTCCTTGATCGCCGCGGGGACCTCGCTGGCGTTCTCGGGCAGGTCCCGGATGTGGCCGACGCTGGCCTCCACGCGGTACTCGTCTCCGAGGAGGCGCGCGAGCGTTCGTGCCTTCGCCGGCGATTCGACGATGACGAGCGGCTTCGACATCGGGTCAGCTCCTCGATCTGTGGTCGGCTGACCGGGCCCCAGGCGGCGATCCGACGATCTTGACGGTGGCGAAAGCCAGCTTCGTTCGCGGCATACGGTGAGCGAGTGTAGCACCGGCCCCGTGCTCGGCCCCCTCTGCGGGGCCGAGAGCACAGGGCCGGTCGGTTGCCGTGGGACAGAACCGGGCGAGGCGACGCGCGCCGCCCGGCTCGGGGATCAGTCGGTGAAGTTCCAGGCGATGACGGTTCGGCCGCCAACCGTCGCGATGCCCACGCCCATGCGCCGCGCATTGGGATTCAGGATGTTCGCGATGTGGTTCCACTGGCCGGGATACGGCTCAGCCATGAACTGCGCATGGCACCAGTCGAGGGTTGCCTGCTCGCTCATGCCGACGTGATAGCACTGGTTCTCGCCGGACCAGCCGAAACTGACGCCTCCGGCGCGAAGCCGGCTCTCGCGCGTGCTGCCGTTGGCCCCGGTGTGGCTGAAGTAGCCGTTGCGGGCCTGGTCCCACGCGTGCGCCGAGGCGACCGCGGAGATGCTGGCGTCCAGCACGACCGGCGCGAATCCATAGGCTGCTCGAG
This sequence comes from uncultured Chloroflexia bacterium, assembly GCA_963767985.1. GTDB lineage: Bacteria > Chloroflexota > Limnocylindria > QHBO01 > QHBO01 > JACDBZ01. The sequence continues at coordinate 605,964 of CAVYGE010000006.1, read as the reverse complement.
CGGCATTCACCTGGTTGAGGGCATAGCCCGCCAGGCTGGTTGCCGGTCCGGGCGGCGCAATCGACGGGGCGCTGCGCACCGAGGGCACCACCGCTGAGACCGGTGCCGCCTTCGTCGTGAACGTCAGTCCCGCGTCGACGACATTGCTGTCGGCATCCCGTGCGCCACCGTCGAACGCCACCACGTAGGTGCGGCCGCCGGCCAGGGGCTGATCGGGCGTGTAGACGAGCTGCGTCGCAGCCTCGTTCCAATTCAGGATGCCGCCAACGAGCTGACCTGTCGATGAGTCCTTCAGCCCGAACGCCTTGTTCGTGGCATCGATGGCCATCGGCTGGCTGAACCACAGCTCGACCGTCGGGGGCTCGACGTCCGTCGCCTCCGCCTCGGGCTGGGTCTTCGTGACCTGGGCGCCGGGCTGGACGATGAACGAGAAGTTCCCCTTGCCGCCGATGACGTTGCCGGACGCGTCATGCGCGCCGATCACGCTGATCGTGTAGCGGGCGCCAGGCTCCATGCGGCCGGAGGGCCGGAAGACAAGATCGGTTCCCTCCCACTCAAGGTCGCCCTCGACCTCGGGTGTGATCGCAAAGCGCGACTCGACGTCCGTGCGGTCCATCACGTCCGAGAACGACACGCTGATGGCGCTGGTGGCGCTCACCTCGGTGGCCGTCTTTGTCGGCGGGAGCACGTCCGAAGCCGCCGGCGCCGCGCTCGTGGCCGAAAGCGTCGCGGCTTCCTCCTCGACGTCGGCATCGGGATCGACGATCGGCGGCTCGACCAGGCGAACCTGGAAGTCCGTGACACGGGGCGCGGTCTCGGTACTGAACGAGTATCGATGGGGTCCGTCGAGCGACGAGCCATCCGTGCCGAGCGCGGTGTGCCAACGACGACCAGGTAGGTCGCATCGGTGTCCCAGCGCTGCGCGGGGATCAGCGTCAGCTGGTCCAGCTCCGGGCTCCAGGACGTCTCGACCGCTTCGGTCGGAAGGACGTTGAGGGCGGCTTCGACGGAACCGGGGTTCATGCTGGCGTCGAAGTCGATGGTGATGGCGGCATCAGTGGGGACACCGATACCGACGTTCTGCGGCAGCAACGAGGCGGGAGCGACAGTTGCCGGTTCCGGCTCGGCCCGGGTGACCGGTGCCTGCTGGCTGAACGCGATGATAGACGTGAACGAGAGGGCGGCGATCGAGACGCGGGCGACGGCTCGATGGCTGCTCAGCAACTTGCCGAGCGACTCGAACAGGGCGGCCAATGCCGCGACGGTTCGGATCGGACGCAATACACAAACTCCATGGGGATTCGGGGCTTCACCTGTCGTTGGGCACGGTCAGATAAAGCCGAGAGGCGAGCTAAAGGATAGCCCATCCGTACTGGGTCTGTCATACGACCGCCGCGAGCCGTCGAGCCGCCAGCGTCGGGTGGAAGGTCGCGCCGCCGAACGGATCGACGAGTCCGCGTGCCTCCAGCATGGCCAATGCACTCGCCACCGAGGCGGGTGGTTGACGGGCCCGATCGACGAGTTCTTCGATCGACCCGGGGCGCTCAAGCAGGTAGCGCAGCACCACGCCCTCGACCTCGGACAGGGTCGTGACCGACGGCGGGCGGGCGCCGCGCGTCAGGCCGATCTGGTGGAGCAGCGCGACCGGCGAGGTGACGAGCGTGGCCTGCTGGTCGGCGATCAGCCGGTTGCATCCACGCGAAGCCATGGCATCGATCGGGCCGGGCACCGCGTACAGCTCGCGCCCGATGGCGACCGCCGCCGACGCGGTGAGCAGCGCTCCGGAGTGATCAGGTGCCTCGACCACCACGACCGCCTCGGAGAGGCCGGCGATGATCCGGTTCCGCCGTGCGAAGTCCGGCTTGCCCACCGCCGCCCCGATGGCGATCTCGCTCACCAGCGCACCTCCCGCCCGCAGCAGGTCACGCGCCAATGGTCGGTGTCGCGGCGGGTAGACCCGGTCGAGTGGCGACGGCAGCACGGCAATGCTCGGCGCCCCGGCCGCGACAACGTGCGCGATGCGCGGCGCCGTCGATCCCGAGTGCAAGTCCCGACACGACGACGACGCCGGCGCGTGCCAGCTCGTCGGCGATGTCGGTCGCGATCGACAGCCCGTAGCCGGATGCGCGGCGAGTGCCGACGATGGCGACGGCGCGTCGATGGAACACCTCGGCCGGACCGGCGACGAACAGCGTGGGCGGCCGCGGATCGAGGGTCCGCAGAGCGGGGGGATAGTCATCGTCCAGCGCGGTCACGACGCGGCCCGCCGGCGCGTCGAGTGGCCCGCGCCAGTGATCGCGCGATCGTCGCGTGCTGCCGACGCAGCTCGAGCCCCGTGGGTCTCGCCAGCCATCGCCGTGCGCGTCCCGGACGGCGCCGGCGACCCACGCTCGGCGCCGATCCGTGCTCGGCCACGAGACGTGCGAAACCGCCGGTCCGACGCCGGGCAGGACGGACAGCGCAATCCAGGCGTCCCGCTCGCTGGCGCGCGACCCATCAGCGCCGCCGCGTCGGTCGCCTCGGGTGGTTCCCGACGCCGATCACTCGCGGCCGTCCTGCGGCCGATGGGCCAGTGCTTCGTCGATGTGCTCTTCGCGGACCGCATCGCATCCCGCGAGATCGGCGATCGTTCGCGCCACGCGTGCGGCGCGATGGACACGCCGCATGGACAGCCCGAGTGCACGTGCGCGCGCAGTCGAGCCCGATCCGGAGCCGTCGATCGAATCCGGCGTCGTCATCGAGCCGATCAGGTGGCAGCTCCGCATTCGCGATGCCCTGTCGGGCGCGCTGCCGGGTCGCTGCAGCCGCCATCCGGGCCGCCACCGTGCGCGATCCTTCGATGACGGATCCGCTGCCGAGCGACGCCACCGGGACCAGGGGCACGACGAGATCGAGCCGATCTCGAATCGGCCCGGAGAGTCGAGCGTGGTAGCGGCGCCTCACCCCGTCCTCGCACGTGCATGTTCGTCCGCGCGTTCCGAACCAGCCGCAGGGGCACGGATTGAATGCGGCGATCAGCATGAAGCGCGCGGGAAGGGACAGCACGCGCTCGACGCGCGCGATCGTGACCGAGCCTGAGTCGAGCGGTCCGCGAAGCGCGTCGAGCGCATCCGCGCGGAACTGGAGCGTCTCGTCCAGGAAGAGCGCGCCACGGTGCGCAAGGCTCACCTCGCCGGGCCGGACCCGCGGACCGCCACCCACCAGCGCCTGGAGGGAGATCGTGTGATGCGGGCGCCCGAAACGGGCGACGGCGGGGCAGGAGCGGTCCACGATCGGCCGTCCCCGCCACGGATCGGATTCGGCTGACCTCGGCGGCCTCGTCCTCGTCGAGCGGCGGCAGGAGTCCCGGCGGCCGCTCGGGCGAGGAGAGTCTTGCCGACGCCCGGCGGCCCGCTGAACGCCAGGTTGTGGCGCCCGGCAACGGCGATCTCGAGGGTTCGCCGGCCAACGAGATGCCCGACCACGGACGCGATGTCCGGCACGTCGTCCGGTATCGGCTCGTCGGTGCGACGCGGCGGTTCGAGCGACTTCGAGCGGCTCGAGCCCGCAAGATGACGGACCACCTGCCCCGAGTCGATGAGCGCCATGGACCCGGATTCCGCCGACCGCCGCGGCTTCGGCAGCGGCCTCCGCCGGCACGATCGCCGCGGCGGCCCCGCACGCGCGTGCCGCCGATACCAGCGCCATCACGCCCGGTACGGCGCGGAGCGACCCATCGAGGGCGAGCTCACCGATCAGCGCGATCCGCGATATCCCCGCATCTCCTGCCGGCTCGAGCTGATCGGATGCGACGAGGATGGCCGTCGCCATCGCGAGGTCATGCCCGGTGCCCTCCTTGGGCAGGTCCGCCGGGGCGAGATTGATCGTGATGCGCCGCGCGGGGACCTCGAATCCCGAGTTGCGAAGGGCCGCGCGGACGCGCTCCCGTGCCTCGAGCACGGCGCTCCCCGCGAGCCCGACGATCGTCAGGCCGGGCAGTCCAAAGGCCACATCGACCTCGACCCGCACCGGGACGCCGTCCACCCCAACGATCGACGCGCTGAGCGCGGAAGCCAGCATCGGGACCTCGGGGGAGGCAGCTCCTTGGGGTGGACGAAATGCCGGTCGCCCACCTGCTCGCCTCCCTACTAACCAGCGGCGACCGGCGCTGCCAAGGCTAGGGAGGCAGGGCTTACCCGATGGTTAGACGCCGGTTACCGGTGCGCCGACTTTCCCGAGCTCAGGCGCTGACGGCGGCCGTGAACATCGCGTCGAGCTCATCGGCGAACTTCGCGACGCTCTGGCCCAGGGGTCCGTCGGGACGCGAGGACATGAACGGCTCGCCGGAGTTCAGGGCGCTGATGGCGCCGCGGTACTCGTTGATCACCTGGTAGTCGATCCGCCGACCGAGGGCGGACTCGGCGTTGTCGACGTTGATCCCGGTATAGGCATTCGAGCGGTTGAGGACGAGCTGCACCTTGTTGCGCTCGTACCCGAGCGAGTCCATCGTCTCGAGCACCAGCCGCACGTTCTTCAGGCATGACAGGTCGGCGGTCATCACCACGAAGATGACATCGGCCTCGTCGAAGAGCTGGAGGTTGAAATCGTCGATGGTCTTCGCCATGTCGATCACGGTGTAGTCGTACGCGCGGCGCATGAGGCCCAGGATGTTCGACAGGGATCGTGGATGGGTTCGCTGCCGCTCGGCGACCAGGTCGGCCGACTCCGGATTGGGTGGCGCCAGCAGCAGCTTCATCCCCGCATGGTGGGAGACCATGAGCTTCTTGAGCAGGTCGGCGTCGAGATCGTTCTCGGTGATGGCGTTGACGATCGACGCGGAGTCCAGACCGAGATCGAGGAAGACGCGCATGTCCCCGAACTGCAGGTTGGCGTCGAGGAGCGCCACCTGCCGCTTGAGGCGGGCGGACAGGGCGATGGCCGTGTTGATCGCGATCGTCGTCGTCCCGACGCCGCCCTTGGCACCGTAGAAGCACGCCAGGCGGCTGAGCGACGCACGCTCGACCCCGGGCTTCGGAGCCTGGCCGTTTCCCGACCGTGACAGCAGGGCCTTGATGCGGGCGATGAGCTCGAGCGGATGGAACGGCTTGACGATGTCGTCGTCGGCGCCGGCGCGCAGGCCCTTCACCCGCTGCTCCACGTCGGCCTCGGCCGTGAGCATGATGATCGGCACGCGCCGGGGTGCCGTCTCCGCCGCCCGAATCTGGCCGGTGGCGGCATACCCGTCGAGCTTCGGCATGGCCACGTCCATGAGGATGAGGTCCGGCTCAATGGCCGCCGCCATCTCGACCCCGGCCTGCCCGTCTGATGCGACGTGGACCTCGAACCCTTCCTGCTTCAGCGTGAAGACCAGGACGCGCTGGATGTTGAGATCGTCGTCGACGACCAGGACCTTGGTGGCAGCCAATGCAGATCCCCTGGTGAGATGGATGAGCTGATTATAGAGATCGGACCGGCGCGCTCCATGGGCCGATGGGCGCGATGATCACCCATCGGTACGGGGGCCGGCCTATCCCAGGTGGCGCTCCAGGAACGACAGGACTCGACGCCGATACGTCTCCGGGTCGGTCGCGTATGCCTCGGCGTGGCCGGCGCGCTCGACCACGTACAGCTCCTTCGGCTCCCCCGCCTCGTCATACAGCCGTTGGCTCTGGCGCCAGCTGATGAGCTGATCCTCGCGCGGGGAGATGATGAGCAGCGGCCGCGGGGCGATGCGGCGGACGGCCCGGATCGGATCGATGAGCCGCGCCCGAGCTCGGAGGGCGGTCCCGGTGACGGCCAGGCGCGAGCCGATACCGGCGAGCGGGTAGCCGAGCTGCCGCATGCGGTTGGCGACCGGATGATGGAGCTCGGCGTAGGCCGCATCGGCCACCACGGCGGCCACGGGCAGGTCGGGCGCCGCGAGGATGGCCGTCGAGGCTCCCATGCTCAGCCCGAACAGCGCGGTCGGCCCAAGGCCCCGGCTCTCCACGAAGCGCACCGCCGCCGCGACATCGCGTCGCTCGTGGGTGCCCAGCGTGACGAGGCCCGGACCACTCTCGCCATGGCCGCGGAAGTCGAACTGCAGGACGTGGTGCCGCTCGCGCAGCCACGGGACGAGCGCCGCCAGCTCGGGCAGCCGGTGACCGGAGAACCCGTGCATGAGGATGACCGCGGTGGTGGTCTGCCGGGCGGCAGGGATCAGCCACCCTGCGAGCGTCACCCCGTCATCGGTCGTGAAGCGGACCGTCTCGTGCTCCATGCCGAGGTCGGCCGGGCTGCTGGCGCTGTCCCACGGGTCCGGCGTGAACGGCCGGAACGCCGGACTCACCAGCTCGCGCGAGCCCCGCACGCCGACGACGAGCAGGTAGAACCCGGTGACCAGGCCGATCAGCCGGCCCGCCAACCGCAGGACGCGCAGGGTCATTCGGTGGCAGCGCCGCCAGGTTCAGGGCCGGCGGACGACGGTCGCATCTGGCGCATCGCGCCGGTGATCGGCCGCGTGAGCTCCGAGAGCTCCATCGGCACGATCCACTTCGTGCTCTCGCCGTCGGCAAGCGTCTTGAGCGCGTCGAGGTACTGCAGCGCCATCGTCTTCTCGTCAATGCCCTTGGCCGCCGCGAAGATGGTCTGCAGAGCGTTGGCGTAGCCCTCGGCGCGCAGGATCTGGGACTGGCGCTCGCCCTCGGCGCGAAGGATGTTCGACTGCTTGTCGCCCTCCGCCACGTTGATCGTCGCCTGGCGCGTGCCCTCCGACTCGGTGATGTTGGCGCGCCGGTTGCGCTCCGCGCTCATCTGCCGGTTCATCGCGTCCTGGATGTCGCGCGGCGGCACGATCTCGCGGATCTCGACGCTGGTGATCTTCACGCCCCAGCGCTCGGTGACCTCGTCGAGCTTGGCGCGCAGGATGTGGTTGATCTCCTCGCGCTTTGCCAGCACGTCGTCGAGCGGGATGTCACCGATGACAGCGCGCAGGGTCGTCGCGGCCAGCGCCTGCGATGCGCCGGTGAAGTCGACGACCGCGGTGACGGTGACATCGGGCTGGAAGACCTTGGAGTACACCAGGAAGTCGATGCTGATCGGCGCGTTGTCCTTCGTGATGCAGGTCTGCTGCGGCACTTCGAGGAAGCGCTCGCGCAGGTCGACCTTGACCGCCTGCTGGACGAAGGGGATGAGCAGCACGATGCCCGGGCCGCGCGATCCCTGCAGCCGTCCGAAGAAGAACACGACGAGGCGTTCGTACTCGCGAACGATGTGAACGATGCTGAACAGCAGCCACAACGCGATGGCGACGCCGATGACGAGAAAGATCAGACCGCCAAGGTCTTCCATGGTGCTCGTTAACCCTCCGTTGCTCCCCCGTCGCCGGCGGGCGCCGGCTCCACGATCAATTCGAGGCCGTCGACGCCGACCACGCGCAGTGGTGCGCCAAGCCCGATCTCGGTGCCGGGGCTGCGCGCCGACCAGCTCTCTCCTCCAGCATAGGCGATCCCCGTCGGAGCGATGACGGTCTGGGCTGTCCCCATGGCCCCGACCAGGGTCATCCCGGGTCGATCGGGTGGCGCCGTCCCGGCGCGCCGCATCTGGAGCAGGGCCCGCAGCAGCACCCAGACGTAGACGATGCCCACGGCCACCACGATGACGATGATGAGCGGGCTGACGGTCACGTCGATCGCGTCGATGCCCGGCTCCACGCCGGTCCACAGCGCGAACGCGCCGAGGACGAGTGCCACGATCCCGCCGATGGTCAGCAGGCCGTAGCTTGCCACCGTCACCTCGAGCGCGAACAGCGCGACGCCGATGAGGATGAGGATCAGCCCGCCGACGTTGAGCGGCAGCGCGTTCGAGCCGATGAAGGCCAGGACCAGGGCGATGGCGCCCAGGATGCCGGAGAAGAAGTTCGGGCTGAAGAGCTCGGCCAGGATCCCGTAGAAGCCGATGGTGAAGAGGATGAACGCGATATTCGGGTCGCTCAGCACATGGAGGAACTGCTGACCGAAGTTCATCTCGAGGTCGCGAATGGCAAGGCCGCTGAGCTGGGGTATCAGCTCACCGTTGAAGGCGAACGCACGACCGTCGTCTCGCTCGCCGCCGTCGATGGTGGCGAGGAGTGACTCGAGGTCATCGGCGATGAAATCGGCGACCGGTGGCTCCAGGGCAACCGCCTCGGCGGCCCCGATGCTGGCGGCCTCGCGCACGGCGGACTCTGCCCAGTCGGCGTTGCGGTCGTGCTCCTCGGCCAGCGACCGGATGCGCGCCACGGCGTCGTTCGTGACCTTCGCCGCGAGCGTCTCGGGAAGCTCGGTGCCCCCGCTCCCGACGACCGAGGCCGCGCCGATGTTCGTGTTCGGAGCCATGACGGCGACGTCGGCGGCCAGCGTGATGAAGGTCGCTGCCGATCCGGCCCGGGCACCTTCCGGAGAGACCCAGGCGATGACCGGCACCTCGCTGGCCAGGATGGCCTTGATGATGCGGTCCATGCTCGACAGCTCGCCGCCGGGCGAGTCGATCTCGATGAGTGCCGCCGCGGACCCCTCATCGGCCGCGACGCGCAGCGCCTCCTCGATGAAGGCGGCATTGACCTGGTCGATCACGCCGGTCAGCTGGAGGCGGGCGATCTGCTCTCCCTCGGCGGCGGCCGGGGCCGCCATGCCGATGATGCCGATCGCCAGGGCCAGGGCAGCGAGCGCGCGGCGAAGCATGACCTGAGTATAGGTCGGCCCCCGCAGATTGCCCGCTCGGCGACCGTGGACGGGAAGGTACCTGCCGAGGGGCGCGGACCGGTGCTGTCATGCGCGCCTCACGCGCGCATGTGGCGGAACGGGGCCTCTCATGTGGTCATACGCCTCTCGAGAGAGGCGCTAGCGAGCCGAGACTGCAGTGCGGCCGGCTACGCGAGCGTGGAAACGGGCTCGCCCACCCCCCGCGTCGTGCTGACGCTCACCATGCGTGCAGTTGTCAGGTCGCGCGGCTCGTGGCGTCACGCTCCAGCTCGGCCGCCACGAGCTGAGACCACGTCTCCAATCGGTCCCACACCTGCCGTACGTCCGCAAGACTGGCGAACGCCCCGGAGAGCTTCTCGCGCTCGCGCACCTGCACCGGCCGGCCGGCGGCGTCCACCGAGAAGACGACGCCGAGATGCACCGCGCCCACGGGATTCGTCTCGTCATTCAGGAGGCCGATGAGCCGGAACTCGGGCTCCCACGGCGCATCGAGCTCCTCCGACCACTCGCGCCTCAGGCCGGCCATGAGTGCGTCCTGGCCGTCATCGACCGGGTTGAGATGCCCCCCGACGCCGATGCTCGCCTTGCCGTGGAGCCGTGCGTCACCGCCCGCACCGCTGCGCTGCATCAGGAAGACACGATCCGCGTCCCGCACGATCACGTACGGGATGAGCTGCTTGTGCGTCGGATCCTCCTCCGCCAGCGCCCGATCCAGGTAGCGACCGTGCGCCGCCACGGCGCCGCGCAACGCCTCGAGGTGGTCGCTGTCGGCGCCACGGATTCCGTGGAATCCGCAGCCGCCGGGGACCGCGGATCGGACGAGTACCAGGACCTGCTCGGGCATGAATCGAGTCTACCGGCGCCGTACGTAAGGTGCCTCGCAAGGTGGCGAGGCTACATTCATTTCCTCACAACTCTGCACCGGTCCACACCGCACCGCCCGACTGCCCCGGAACTGCGGTGCACCTCGTCACCGATCGAGGCCGGATTCGGTGGTCATCGCGAGGTCCTGGTACTAAGGTACCGCCTCAACGCAGGAGTAATACGAGCGCACTCCAGGGGGCCAACACCCGCTCTGCCCGCCGGTTCGACCGCCCGTCGTGTGCCCACACATCATGTCGACCGACCCCGCAGGACAACCGAATGCGACCGCCGTGCGGCCGGGCTTGCTTCGCGGCCAGTCGCTGGTGGAATTCGCGCTCGTCCTTCCGCTCCTGCTCGTCCTCCTCCTCGGGATCGCGGACTTCGGACGCGTGTTCCAGGCGGGAATCGTCACAGAGGCCGCGGCCCGCAGCGCCGCCGAGTCGGCCGCCCTGGAGCGCCTTCGGAATCGACCCGATCCGCCGGGCGACCCCGTCGACTATGCACGACTCCACGAGCTTGCCTCCCAGGCAGCCTGTGCCGAGGCCCGCGCCCTGCCGAACACGACCTACGTCCCGGACAATCCGGCGACTGACACGGTCGACGAGGAGGCGTGTCCGGACATGCCGATCATCGCCGTCTGCGTCAACGACGGCATGGACCCCCTGTGCGGGAACTACGCCCCGGGATATGCCGGGACACCGCCCGCGGAGTGCACCGAGTTTTCCCGTCCGTGGAACGGCTCCAGTGGAGGAGCCACGGGCAGCCACTCGGTCGAGGTCCGCCTCTGCTATCGCTTCACCACCCTATTCAACCTCAACCTGAGTCTCCCGCTCGGGTGGGGACTCAATGTGGGGGATGTGTACCTGCAGCGGACGCGGATGTTCGTCGTCGACTGCGCCCCGGGGGACCCGTCGGGATGCTGAGTGCGCACAGACATCGTCCGCGGCACCGCCACTCGGCTGCCGGGCCGCACGGTCAAAGCCTGACCGAATTCGCGCTCGTTGCGCCGCTCTTCTTCATGCTGCTGTTCGGGATCATCGTCATCGGGATCGCGGTCTTCTATCAGCAGCAGATCGAGAATTCGGCACGCGAGGGAGCGCGTTTCGCGTCGATCAACACCGCAACCTCACGCTGCCCCGTGGTCTCGAATCGCTCGCCTGATCCGGCCGTCCTGCCGCTCCCGAACAGCTATTCGGCGTGCGACGCGCCATCTGCACGGTGGCCGAAGCTCACGGCGGCGGCCCGCAGCCTCACGTTCGGCATGGCGAGCGCGAACATTCAGGTGACCGCGTGCTGGTCAGGATACTGGACCAAGGACACGTCCGGTGGATGGGCGGCGCACGACGAAGTCGCCGTGAATCCCGACGGGACCAAGAATGCTTTCCGGGAGTGCACGGTGCCGGTCTACGGCTGGACCCCCGGCCAGAACCCCGACGCGGTGGCTTCGGCACTGCACACGATCAATCCTCGAACCGAACTGACCTCGGCCGGGACCAAGATCAGCGTCGACTGCGCGCGGCAGTTCCCACTCACCGCCGTAGCAAACGACATGGCGAGCAGTTTCTCGAAGTCCGATGGGCGCAACGCGAACCAGGTGACGGTGCTGTCCTGCTACGCGTGGTCGCCGCCCCTCGCGGGATTCCTCCTCATCCCCCGGACCCTTCACCTGACGGGAACCGTCACCGAGAGCTTGGAGTACCAGCAATGAGTCATCAGCGAGATGTGGCAGCTCGGGGACAGATCTTGGTCATGGTTGCGGCCGCGCTCGTCGTCCTCCTCGGGATCACGGCGCTCGTCGTCGACCTCGGGTTCAGCTGGATGCTCCGCCGACAGGAGCAGAATGCGGCCGATCCCGCGGCCCTCGCCGCGGCGCGCTTCATCAGCGATCCCGATCCGTTGACCGGCCTGCAGACGTACGACGCCGTCAGCGGCTGGAATGCGGCGTGTCACTACGCCCGCAGCAATGGGTTCTTCGACACTGCGAACACCGCATGCACCGCCGAATCGGACGGAACGACCATGACGGTGAACTGGCCCCCGCAGGGGTCCGTGTCCAACTACTGGCACGGCGATCGCGGCCATGTCCAGGTCATCATCAGTGATCGCCACGACTCGTTCTTCGGGCGGATCTTCGGGGCCAGCGATGCGACTGTCGCCACGGGCGCGGTTGCGGCCCGCCAGCGAGGTAATACGAACTCTCACTCCCTCATCGCCCTCAAGCCAACGGGGTGTGGTACGGCTCGCACCCACGGCAACTCGACGATCACCATCTTCCCAGCCCCCGGCTACACCGGTGACGGTGGCTATGTCCAGGTGAACTCGAAGTGCGGCAGCAGCACCGCGGACGACGCGTGCTCCACTTCATCCTCCGGCGCACTCGAGATCAACGGTGGCTCCATCCTCACGGCGCCGAAGGTCAACGTCCACGGCGGGTGCAGCGGCCCCCCTGGCGAGCCGCAGGCTGTCCTGGACGAGGCGGCGATCCAGATCGGCGATCCCCTGAGTGGACTCGTCTTCCCGGCGTGGGATACGAGCGTCAATGGCGCAACCTGCGGCGTTGGGGCCGCGGCCACAACGGCCGCCGGTGCGCAGGGATGCGGTCAGGGCGGTGGACGGATTCCATGGAAGAAGTCGGCGGACTCGGCATGCCCCGGACTGCCGTCTGGGCATGATTGCATCGAGCTGAATCCCGGGATCTACTACGGCGGCTGGGACATCGGATCGAAGATCCGGGTGACGATGAAGCCCGGGATCTATGTCATCGCGGGTGGCGGCATCAGCATCGGATCATCTGGTTCTCTCGACTCGCTCGGCGGCACATCGGCGCCCGCCCCGATCCTGATCTACAACACGGACAATCCCACCTTCGCATCGGCGTGTCCGAGTGCCGGGGCCAAGAAGTGCCAGGGCAACCTCGACCTCACGGCCCAGGCGGATCTGAAGCTCGCCGGACTGTCGGCAACGCAACCCTGTCCACCGGTCACCACCGTGGGCGGCTGCCCGTTCGGCGGCATGGTCATCTGGAACGACGGAGACGGCAGCCGGCCGGCCGACGGCTCATCGTGCGCAAACAAGGCGTGCATCGACATCTCGGGCGGCGGCGTTCTATCGATCTCCGGCACGATCTACGCGCCCACCGCACACGTCGACATCGAGGGCAGCGTCGTCACGAACTGTGGCGCAGGGGCGACGCAGGTGGCCGCCGTCCAGGTCATATCGTGGACGTGGGACATTGGCGGTACCGGCGATCTGTGCATGCCCTATGACCCGAGCAAGCTGTTCAAGATCACCCAGCAGGGCCTCGTCCACTAGCGCGTCAGTCCGGGATCGGCCCCTCGGCGGCGAGTCGCAGGGCAAGCGCCACCGCCTCCCGGGGGTCGCGCGCACGGTGGACCCGTGGCCCACCCAGCCGGTGCTCTGACTCGACGCGCCACGAGCTCAGGGCGACCACGTGGCGGCCCATGCGCAGGGCCAACCCGATCTCCGACAGCGTGCCGTGGCGGCCGCCCACGGCCACCACCGCATCGGCGGCCGTGACCACCACGAGATTGCGCATGACGCCGAGCCCGGTCGCGATCGGGATGCTGACGAACTCGTTGGCCGCGCCGGGATCGGAGTCGGGAAGGATCCCGATCGTGCGTCCCGCACCGCCCCGCGCTCCCCGCGATGCCGCCTCCATCACGCCACCAAGCCCGCCGGTGATCACCGTCGCGCCGGCGCGGGCCAGCTCGAGACCGACCTCTTCCGCCCACTCGAGGATGCGTTGGGCGTCGGGACCACGCGGTTCGCCGTCACCGATCACGGCAACGTACGGCGGTCGCGGCTCGCGGACCCGGTCACTCATGCGCGCCACCTCCCAGCGTGAATGACGCCAGCGTCTCATGGCGCGCCGCGTCACGTTCGAGATGGCTGCGCACCAGCAGCATTTGCTCAAGCAGGAGCGCCCCCGACGGCACCGCCGCCTCGGCGATCCATGAGCGAAGGTCGACGGGTCCGGCCGCCGCCCGTGCGAGCGTCAGGTGCGGGTGAAACGCTCGCTCCTCGTCGACCCCCACGGTCTTCCCGACGTCCGTCGCGAGTCGCTCCATCATCCCGGCGGGATCGTGCACGCCGTACCACGCCACGCGCGCAGCCCCGGGCTGCGGGAAGGCGCCAACTCCGCCGGTCTCGAAGACCGCGGCGGCAGGATGTCGTGCGGCGACGGCTGCCAGCATCGCCTGGAGCCCAGGGACCTCGTCCGGCTCGACCGCGCCGAGGAATGCCAGCGTGACGTGCCACGTCGCCGGATCGGTCCAGCGCAGGCCGGCGAGATCGGCCCGCGAGCGCCAGGAGCCGACCGATCGCTCGACGGCCGCCCGAAGGTCATCGTCGATCGGCGCCGCCACGAAGCATCGCCAGCGCTCCGGACTCATCGATCCAGGCGGGCGTCCACGATGGGCAGGAGCTCGTCGAGCGAGCCGATGACCGGGACGCCGGCGGGAATCTCATCGGTTGCGTACCGCCCGCCTCGGTCGATGAGCACGCCGCTGATCCCGACCCCGGCAGCCCCTTCGACATCCGCGTCGAGATGGTCTCCGACATGGATCACGGCATCGGCGCTGACGCCGGCCTCGTTGAGCGCCCACTCGAAGATGCGCGGATGGGGCTTCTCGAAGCCGATGCGCGCCGATGCCGCGATGAAGTCGAAGTGCTGCACGATGTCGAGCGAATGAAGCAGCTCGGGGAGGTTCCAGACCCAGTTGCTGACGGCGCCGACCACGAGCCCGCGCTCCTCGAGCGCCTCGAGCGTGGGATGCGCATCGGGAAAGATGTGCCAGTGGCTGGTGACCATGAACATCTCACTCAGGCGCCGGAAGAAGGCTTCGGGCATCGGCTCCAGGCCAAGCTCGGCGATGGCCGCCGCGTCGATGGCCACGGTGCGACGAAAGCTCGTCTCCTCGGAGGGCTCGAACCCGCCGTCCATCCCCCAGCCGCCGTGGTGATAGGCCTTGCGCAACGCGCGATGGAGGTCCTCCATCGCCACGTGGACGCCGAATTCCTCGAACGCGAGCGCGTAGACGTGCTCCCACGAGGGGTTCGGTCGCATCACGGTGTCGCCGATGTCGAGGAAGACGGCGCGCAACGGCGCCTGGGTGTCGCTCATGAGCCCGTAAGCCTAGCTCAGGCGGCGGAGACGCCCATCGTGCGCAGGATGCTGTAGATCTCGGTCCGATAGCGGATGCCCGATGAGTGACGTGACAGCCACAGAATGTAGTCGGGATCCTGGCGCGCGAGGTCGCGGAGGCTCCACCCCGCATAGCGCCCGAAGGTGAGCACGCTGCTGTCGCCCGTCCGAGGAGGTGGCGCGGATGCCGGTCGCGCCATGTTCTGCACCGAGACCCCCGCGATCGTCGAGCGTCGGCTGCGGTCGTACTGGGATCGTCCCGCGGGGTCGCGGAGCATTGCGTAGGCGCGGTTCAGCTCCGCCATCTTGTCGGCGGCCCGCCGGGATGCGTCACGATCCGGGTGGTACTTGAACGCGAGCGCCTTGTAGGCGCCGGTGACCACCTCCTGCTCGGCGGTCGGCACGACCTGGAGCACGGCATACGGATCGAAGGTCGGGCCGCTCATCGCTGTCAGATGCTCAGTCGTTGTAGAGCCGCTCTTCGATCAGCTTCTCGGCCGTGATCCGACCGGTCGGATCGAAGCAGCTGTACTCGAAGAGCTTCTCGTATTCGAGATCGACGTTGTCCTGGCCGCCGCGGTTCTTCTCGATCGTGGCGACGACCCAGTCGCGGTAGCGCTGCGCCTGGTACGGGTTGAACTCGATGTTCACCTTGGCGACGATGTTGTACTTGTCGTTGAGGATCAGGATGATGTCGGACTCGTAGTTGATGGCCGATGAGCCGCGCAGGTGATGGTTGCGCAGGCGCTTGGCCTTGAGCCCCTCGCGGTCGGCGGCGACGATCGCCACGACCGGGACCGACTCCGCCAACGCGATGTCCTTGAGTCCCGACACGATGCGGGTGACCTTCTCCTCCTCGCTGTTCGGCTCCGGGATGACCGGCACCTTCTGGAGGTAGTCGACGAACAGCACGAGCCGTCGCTCGTCGTCGCTGGAGCGATGCTCCTGGACCAGCCCCCGCAGGTTGTCGATCGTGGAGGCGGTGGCCGTTCCCCGCATGAGGTACAGGTTCGAGCCGTAGCGAGCGATGCGCTCGAGCGATGGCCGCAGCCGAGGATTCGCCCCCAGCTTGGCCCGCGTGCCGGTCTCGGCGGAGGTCG
This sequence comes from uncultured Chloroflexia bacterium, assembly GCA_963767985.1. Taxonomy (GTDB): domain Bacteria; phylum Chloroflexota; class Limnocylindria; order QHBO01; family QHBO01; genus JACDBZ01. The sequence goes on along the minus strand of CAVYGE010000006.1, from coordinate 590,137 downwards.
TGTACGAGCTGACGACCTCCTTCTTGACGTCCTGGATCTTCACCGCGCCGGTCTTCTTCGGAAGGTGCGTCAGCGCCGATTCCATCGCGACCATGCGCTGGATCAGGTACTCCTCGTCGTGCTCGAAGCAGACGTAGAGCACGGTGGCCTGGCCGGATGCCGCCATGTTGCGGGCCATCTGCAGCGCCATGGTCGTCTTGCCCTGGCCCTGGGCGCCACCGATGAGCATGAGCTCGCCGGGTCGCAGGCCGCCGCCGATCGTCTTGTCCATCGGCACGAAGCCCGTCGCGATCGGGACGAGGTCGTCAATGCCGCCCGAAGCGACGCGCTCGTTCAGGCTCGTGAGCACGTCGAGCGCCGACTTCGGCGCCAGGGTGCCGTTGCCGGCATCGAGCTTCCAGTCGGAATCGCTCTTCTTCTTCTTCTGGGCGACCGGCTCGTCGATCATCGGGTGGCGGGCTCCGTTTCTGTGGTCTCGGACGATGGGCGCGCCAGGCAGGTGCCTGCACGCAACACGCCAGCGAGTATACGGCCCACCTCCTACGCCACCAATGGCCCGATTGGGCTATCCGCCGGCTCTACGACCGAGGCCCGCCGTGTGGGCGGGCCTCGATGGACTGCGGTGCGGATTGGGCGCGTCAGGCGGGCTGCGGCGCCGGTCCGGGACGGCGACGCTTGCCGCCGTCGTCATCGGCTTCGGGCTCGACGGTCTCCGTCTCGTCCTCGGCCGGCGCAACGCGTGTCATGCGCTTCGGCGTCGGGCCGCCGCTCCGCGGGGGCAGCACGCCCTCGAACAGCGACTCGAACTCCTCGGACTCGATGGTCTCCTTCTCGATGAGCAGCGAGGCCAGTCGGTCGAGCACCGCGCGATGCTCGGTCAATGCTGCCTTCGCCCGCTCGAACCCGTTGTCGATGATCGCGCGCACCTCGGCGTCGATCTTGGCGGCCACCTCGTCGGAGTAGTTCCGCTGCTCGCTGATCTCTCGGCCCAGGAAGACCATCTCCTCCTTCTTGCCGAAGGCCAGCGGGCCGAGGTTCTCGCTCATGCCGTACTGGGTCACCATGGCGCGAGCCAGGCCGGTCGCCTTCTCGATGTCGTTCGAGCTGCCGGTCGTGGTGTCGCCGAACACGATCGTCTCGGCCACGTTCCCGCCCAGCATGCCGGCGATCTTGTCCTCGAACTCGGTCTTGCTGTGGAGGTAGCGGTCCTCGGCCGGAAGGCTCATCGTGTAGCCGAGGGCCATGCCGCGGCTGACGATCGTCACCTTCGTGACCGGATCGCACTTGGGGAGCACGCGCTGCACGACGGCGTGGCCACCTTCGTGGAAGGCGATGATCTCCTTCTCGTCCTCGGTGATGATGCGGCTCCGACGCTCCGGACCCGCGATCACCCGATCGATGGCCTCGTTGAACTCGTCGTGGCCCACCGACTTCTTGTTGCGCCGCGCAGCGAGGATGGCGGCCTCGTTCACGAGGTTCGCGAGATCGGCGCCGGAGAACCCGGGCGATCGGCGCGCGAGTGCCTCGAGGTCGACCGTCTTGTCGAGTGGCTTGCCCTTGATGTGGACGCTGAGGATCTCGCGCCGGCCCTTGATGTCGGGGCGGTCGAGCACGACCTGGCGGTCGAATCGGCCCGGACGCAGGAGCGCCGGATCCAGGACGTCGGGGCGGTTGGTGGCGGCGACGACGATCACGTTCGTGTTCGTGTCGAAGCCGTCCATCTCGACCAGGATCTGGTTCAGGGTCTGCTCGCGCTCGTCGTGCGATCCGCCGAGACCGGCACCGCGCTGGCGTCCGACCGCGTCGATCTCGTCCACGAACACGATGCACGGCGAGTTGCGCTTCGCCTGCTCGAACAGGTCGCGGACGCGGGATGCGCCGACGCCGACGAACATCTCGACGAACTCGGAGCCGGAGATGCTGAAGAATGGAACGCCCGCCTCGCCGGCAACGGCTCGGGCCAGCAGGGTCTTGCCGGTGCCGGGCGGTCCGACGAGCAGCACGCCGCGCGGGATGCGGGCGCCGAGGCTGTTGAACTTCTCGGGGTACTTGAGGAACTCGACCACCTCGGTCAGCTCCTGCTTCGCCTCGTCCACGCCGGCCACGTCGTTGAAGGTCACGACGGTCTTGTTGCCGAGGAACATGCGCGCGCGGCTCTTGCCGAAGCTCATGGCCTGGTTATTCGTGCCCTGGGCCTGGCGCATCATGAAGAAGATGAAGCCGCCGATGAGGAGCACGGGCAGGAGCGCGGTGATGAGGAGCGTCAGCACGCCACCAGCGGCGCTCTCCTCCACCACGTTGAAGTTCTGGCACGCCTGGCTATCGGCCCCGGCAGCGGCACAGATGTCGTTGTAGGGATCGGTCAGCTCGGACGGCGCGATGGCCGTCCTGTCCTCGCCGCCGTTCGTGAAGGTCGCGGTCAGGCGCAGGCCTTCCTTGGTGATCGAATCGATGGTTCCGGCGCGGGCGTCTTCGATGAGCTGGCCATAGCCATACTCGGGTGCCGTGTCGCCACTGCCCATGAATGTCCAGAGCACGGCCAGTCCGAAGACGGCCAGGACGACCAGCACGACGCTGTTGCGAACGATGCGGCTTGTCAACGTGGTTCTACTTTCGCCTCCGTGCGATCGGCATCGGGCTTTCGGCCGTCGGCCGGCGCGGAACAGCGCGTCCCGAGCCGGGCAAGTATAGGTGCGGCCGATGGGCCGAACAAACGCCCCATCAGTACCGGTGCTCACCTTGAATACGGGAACGGGTCACGAATGACTCACTGGTTTGCGCATGAGGCGGCGGGCAGGCCCTGGGGGGTGCGCCGATGTATCGGCGTTTTAGCGCCAGACCGGCCGTTCAGGCGCCGAATCGGCGACAGATCAGTTCTGAGGTGGCCGGAAGCGCCCGAAACAGCCCTCCTGGGTCACTTCCGAGCCGATATATCGCTCGTGTGGCGCCCAATCCGACGACCTGGCGCCATTTCGACGATCAATCGGCGACGGCAGGGGGGCGGGTGATGCGAATGACCCGCCGCGTCACGGACGCCGACCGGCCGCCGCCCAGCTCGACCGTGACCCCTCCACGGTCTCCCTCGGCTGCACCCAGCAGGGCTTCGACCCGCTCGGCGCTGGGTGCCGGGTGACCGATCGCCAGCCGCAGGACCCGGCGGCCGAGCGCGAGCGGCGGCGGATCGTGCCACGAGATCCCTCCGCCGGCCTCGGTTCGACGCACCAGCTCAGCGTCGGCAAGCTCTGTGAGGAGTGCGTCGTCGTCGGCGGCCAGCTGGGCGAACTGGCCGATGCGGTCGACCGCACCCGGCCGCAGCCTCTCGAGCAGCGGGAGCACGTCGCCGCGCACGCCGTTGCGCAGGTACGCCGGATCGTCGTTGGACGGATCGTCACGAAATGGGATGGTCGCCCGGTCCAGCAGGTCACGGAGGGTCGCGCGGCGGGCGTGCAGCAAAGGTCGGACGACCCGTCCGCGGCGCGGCGGAATGCCGCGGACCCCGCTGAGGCCGGCGCCGCGCATGAGGTTGAGGAGCACCGTCTCGGCGGCGTCATCGGCGGTGTGGGCGGTGGCGACGAGGACACCCGACGGCGCCGCCTCCTCGAGGAATCGATACCGGGCTTCACGGCCGGCATCCTCGATCGATCGCCCCTCGGCCCGGGCGAGGGCGGCGACATCGGCGCGGCCCAGGTGGCAGGGAAGGCGGAGCGCGTCGGCGGCATCGGCGACGAAGTCGGCGTCGTCCGCGCTGTCCGCGCGCAGGCCGTGGTCAAGATGGGCGACGGAGAGTGCCCAGCCGCGCGCCCCGGTCGCGACGAGGTGCGCGGCCGCATGGAGGAGCGCCATCGAATCGGCTCCGCCGGACACGGCCAGCAGGATCGGCGCATCGTCGGCGAGGGCGAGGGAGCGAGCGCCGGAGTCGAGCAGCGCCGCGAGCTCGTCGAGCGGCGAGGTGTTGGTAGCGGAGGGCGGATTCGAACCACCGGCCAAGGGCTTATGAGTCCCCTGCTCTACCACTGAGCTACTCCGCCACGTGATACGTGCTCGGATCGACGCGGAGCCGATGGCGTGAGCACGCCGAAGAGGATACCGACGCGGGGATACCGCGGCAACCTGCGCGCCGCGTCACCCCGCGCCCGCTGGGCCCCGAATCATGAGGTTCAGGCCGGAACCGGCTCGAGCGAGCGAGTGTCGCCGTTTCGACGGCGGAGCTTGAGCCGCCGCAACAGCTGGGCATTGGCGGCGACCACGATGGTCGAGACGCTCATTACGAGCGCACCGATGCTCATCGGCAGGATGAAGCCGATCGGCGCCAGCAGGCCCGCCGCCACCGGGATGGCCAGGGCGTTGTAGCCCGTCGCCCACACCAGGTTCTGGATCATCTTGCGGTACGTGGCTCGGCTGAGCTCGATGGCGCCCACGACGTCCCGCGGGTCGTCGCTCACCAGCACGATGCCGGCGGACTCGACGGCCACGTCCGTTCCGGCGCCGATGGCGATGCCGACATCGGCCTGGGCGAGTGCCGGCGCATCGTTCACCCCATCCCCGACCATCGCGACCCTGGCGCCACCGGCCTGGAACCGCCGCACGGCGTCCGCCTTGTCAGCGGGCAGGACCTGGGCCGCCACCTCGTCGATGCCGATGCGCCCGGCGACCGAGTCCGCCACCGCCTGGGCATCGCCGGTGATCATGGCCACGCGAACGCCCAGGTCGTGGAGCAGCCGCACGGCCTCCATCGATTCGGGCCGGATCTCGTCCTCGACGCTGATGGCGCCGATGACGCTGCCCTCGCGGATCACGCGCATCACGGTCCGGCCCGCATCGGACCATCCGCCCGTCACCGCGGCAAGCGACTCCGGCTCCGTAACATCGAGCTCTGCGAGCAACGCGGGGCCACCAACGTGCACCTGCTGGTCTCTCACCACGGCCCGGGCACCCCGGCCGGCCAGGTTCTCGAACTCGCTCGACGGATATGGCTGGATGTTTCGACCGCGCGCGCCGTCCACGATGGCGCGTGCCAGCGGGTGCTCGCTGTCGGACTCGACCGCCGCCGCGACCGCCAGCAGATCCTCCTCGTCGATCCCCGGCGCGGCAGCCACGGCAGACAGGACGGGCTCGCCGCGCGTCAGGGTCCCGGTCTTGTCGAAGATCACGACCTGGAGATCCCTGGCGCGCTCGAGGGCGAGCCGGTCCTTCACCAGCAGCCCGTTTCGCGCGCCGAGCGTCGTGCTGATGGCGATGACCAGCGGGATGGCGAGGCCGAGCGCATGCGGGCACGCGATGACCAGGACGGTGGCGGTCCGGATGAGCGCCTCCTCCGGCTGGCCGAGCATCGTCCAGATGCCCAGGGTCAGGACTCCGGCCATGAGCGCCACGTAGAAGAGAATGGCGGCCGCTCGATCGGCCAGCGCCTGGGCGCGGCTGTTCGAGGCCTGCGCTTCCGCGACGAGCCGCATGATCCCGGACAGCGCGGTGTCCGCTCCCACCGCGTTCACCCGAATGCGCAGGCTGCCACCGGCCGCGACTGTCCCGGCCACCACCGCATCGCCAGGAGCCTTGGCGACCGGCCGAGACTCGCCGGTGATCATCGATTCGTCGACATCGGCCTGGCCCTCCGCGACCTCGCCATCGGCGGGCACCCGTCCGCCGGGTCGCACCAGGACGACGTCTCCCGCAGCAAGGTCCGCGGTCCTGACGGTCTCGAGCTCCCCGCCCCTGACGCGCTCCGCCTCGTCTGGCAGGAGCTCCGCCAGTGCGGACAGGGCGCCGCGCGCCTGCATGATCGAGCGCATCTCGATCCAATGGCCCAGGCTCATGACCGTGATGAGCGTTGCAAGCTCCCACCACACATCGACTTCGAAAACGCCGATGGTGGCCGCCCACGACGCGATGAACGCCACCAGGATCGCGAGGCTGATGAGCGTCATCATCCCCGGCTGTCGATCTCCGAGCTCGGTGCGCGCTCCCTCGAGGAAGACGCGGCCGCCGTAGACGAAGATGATCGTCCCGAGCCCTGCCGGAATCCACTCGGAGCCGGGAAAGACGGGCGCGGTATAGCCGAGCCACATCATGACCTCGTGGCTCCAGATGACCACGGGGATCGTCAGCAGGGCGACGACCCAGAACTGCCGACGAAACGCGTCGGGGTCGTGACCCGCGTGCTTGTCGTGGCTGACGGGATGGTCGGTCTGGGAATCGCTGCCGTGCATCATGGCGGACATCCTTTCGGGCTGAGTTCGGTGTCTGCCGACCAGTCTCGGCGGCGCATCCGCCCGAGGGAAACACCGTCCGACGATGGACTCACCAGCCGGGATTGTGGATCAACCCGGCCCCAGGGCATGGTGAGCCGCCTGGACGAACGCGGCAACCAGCGGGTCGCCGTCGTCCTTCCTCCACGCCAGCAGCACGGCTCCCCTGTCGATCCCGCGGACCGGCACGGTCACGATCTCGGTGTTGGGAAAGTTGTCCATGACAGTGGGCAACGTGTAAGCCACGCCCCGCCCGGATTCGATGGCAGGCACCCACTCGTCGGCAGTACGAATCTCGGGGCCGGTGGCGGCGGCTCCCGATGGATGTCGGAACCAGAACCGGGTCCAAGCCGAGTCACCGGCCGGTACTCGCAGCCACGGCAACCCGACCAGGTCGTCGACGTCCAGCTCCGCGCGATCGGCGAGCGGGTGCGAGGCGGGCAGTGCCACGTGCATGCGATCCTCGAACACGATCAGGCTCGTGAGCCGCTCGTCGGTGAGCGGAGCGAAGACCACCCCAACCTGGCTCGTGCCCGCCAGCAGCCCGGCCATCGGATCCCCGAAATCGTGCTCCACCAGCCTGAGATCGACGTCGGGTGCATCCCGGCTGAATCGGCGAATGAGGTCGCGCACCTTGGGGACCGCGCCGGCCGCCGTCGAGAAGCCGATGATCAGGCGGCCCGATCGGCCTCCGCCGACCCGCACCACCTCGTCGACCGCCTCGGCCGCGCTGGCCATCACGTGGCGCGCCGATTCGACCAGCGACTCGCCGGCCGCCGTAAGGGCGACGTGCCGGGTGCTGCGCGTGAACAGCCGAACGCCGAGATCGTCCTCGAGCTTGCGGATGGCGGTGCTCAGGGCCTGTTGGGCAAGATGCAGCCGCCTCCGCCGCGCGTGTGAAGTTCAGTTCCTCGGCGACCGCCAGGAAGTAGCGCAGCTCGCGCAGCTCGAGCCACTCGGGCGGTTGTCGTCGCGACTCGTGCACATCCACTTGCGTCGATTGTAGGTGCCGGGCCCGCCGAACCCGTCCAGTCCGTGGTCCTCGTCCTGGGCGCAACTAGCTGTCGGGCGTGCCGTCGCCGATCGGCCATGCGCGCTCGATGCGCCAGCCGACGCTGGCACCGATCGCGAGGCGCTGCGGCCCGGCGACCCGCACCGCGACCGATCCGGCGGGTGTCTCCAGCCGGTAGTCGGTGTGCGGTCCGCGGTACCACGCGCCCCGCACGACCGCCGGCAGGTCGCCGTCGAGCGCCACCCAGTCGGGCCGCAGCAGCAGGCGTCGGGGTCCGCTGGCGGTCGCCACCCCCGGGAGCGCGACCGTCGACTCGCCGATCCTCACGTGGGCCGGCCGGCCGGCCCCGCCCGGGTCGGCCACCACCACCTCGATCACCGACGCGGGACCGGTCAGGGCCGCGGCCCAGGGGTCGACGGGTCGCTCGTACACCTCGGCCGGCGTTCCCACCTGCACGGGCCGTCCCTCGCGCAGCAGCACGACCCGGTCGGCCACGGCCATCGCCTCGCCGACGTCGTGGGTCGCGGTCAGCGCGGCGGTGCCGGTCGCGGCGCGCCGGGTCGCCAGCTCCTCCTGCAGAGCCGCCCGCAGCGGCGTGTCGAGGTGCGCGGTCGGCTCGTCGAAGAGGAAGATGTCGGGATCACGGGCGATGGCGCGTGCCAGCCCCACTCGCTGCTGCTCGCCGCCGCTGAGCTGGGATGGCAGGCGGTCCGCCAGCCCCGCAAGGCCCAGGCGCTCGAGGAGCGCCGATGCCTCGGTGCGAGCGCCCCGGGCGTCGGTGCCGCGGCGCCGCATCGGGTAGGCGACAGTGTCCACGGCCGTCATGTGTGGCCACAGCGCGTAGTGCTGGAACACCATGCCCACGCGCCGCCGCTCCGGCGGGATGCTGCGCGCCGCGTCGGCGACAAGCTCGCCGCGCAGCCGGATCTCGCCGGCGACCGGATCGATGAAGCCCGCGACGGCCGACAGGATCGTCGTCTTGCCCGATCCCGACGGGCCGAGCAGCGCGATCGACTCGCCGGACGCCACCTCGAGGTCGAAGCCCTCGACCACACGCACCCGGTCGTAGGCGATCGCCAGGTCACGGCACACCAACATCGCGTCGCTCATTGCCAGCCCAGCCGCCGCAGTGCCCCGCGACCCGCCAGCAGCGGTGCGGCCGCCACGAGCGTCGCGAGCGTGAGCAGCACGGCCAGCGCCGCCGTCACCGTCGGGTCTCCGAGCTGCTGGAGGTTGAGGATGATCACCGCCATCGTCTCCGATCCGGGACCGTAGAGCAGGATCGACATCGTCACCTCGTGCAGCGCGAAGAGGAAGACGAGCAGCCACGCCGCGGCCAGCGTCGGACGCAGGAGCGGGATCGTGATGGTTCGCAGGACGGTCAGCGGGCCCGCGCCGGACGAACGTGCCGCGCGGACCGGGTCGGGCGCCATGAGATCCACCGCTCCCTGGAGCGGCCGGTGCGCAACGGCCCAGAACTTCGCCAGGTAGGCGACGAGCACGAGCCACAGGGTGTCGCGCAGCAGGCCGCCGTAGGCGAGGAGCACCGCCACCGCCAGCACGGTGCCGGGAATCGCGAAGGTGGCGCTGACCGCGGTCCCCAGCGATGCCCCGCGGCGCCGACGCGAGGCGGCCACCACGACGGCCCCGAGCACGAGCGCGCCCGTGGCGGCGAGCATCGCCAGGACGAACGTATTCGCGATCGCCGGGACGAACCGGCCGCCCAGGGCCTCGGCGAAGTGGTCGAGCGTCCAGTTCGCGGGGACCGGCGGCAGGCCGATGCCACGCGTCAGGGCGGTGAGGAGGAGTGCGACGAGCGGCACGGCCGTCGTCAGGACGAGGTAGCCCCACAGCGGGATCGCCGCAGCCCACGATGGCCGTCCGATGGCGCGCCGGCCGCCGCTGCTGGAGGCCGACCGAACCGGCCCGCCGCGCGGGAGCAGACGGTCCGCCACGCCGATGACCACGAGGGTGGACCCGGCCAGGAGCACGCTCAGGGCGAGGACCCGGCTGAACGACTCGGAATCGGCGGCGAACGCCAGGTCGCGATAGATGCGCGTGGTCATCGTCACGAACCCATCCGGCGCTCCCAGGATCGACGGGATGGCGAACGCGTTCATGCTCGTGACCATGACAAGAGCCGCCGCCGCACCGATGGATGGCACGGCGAGCGGAATCGTGATGCTGCGCCACACGTCGAGCCGACCGGCGCCACTCGCTCGAGCGGCTCGCTCGAGCTCCGGCTCGGCCCTCGTGGCGAGCCCGGCCGCGATCACGAGATACGCGAGCGGCACCGCGCCCGCCGCCAGCACCACGATCACCCCGACCGGGCCGAGAAGCCACGGCGCCGCGATTCCCGAGACGTCGTCGACGAGCCCGCCCGGGGCGTATGCCTGCTGCCAGCTCAGCCCGGCGACGAAGTCCGGGACGAGAAGCGGGAGCAGCATCACCACGCGCAGGGCGCCCCGGCCCCGCACGTTCACGCGTTCGGTGATGAGCGCTGCCCCGAGCCCTCCGGCGACGGCCAGCAGGGTCACCGCTCCCGCGACGATCAGCGAGTTGCGCCAGGCCCCCAGGGACCGCTCCGAGACGAGCGCCCGGAGTGGCTCGGATCCGTCGACCAGCGCGTTCCCGACGAGCGTGGCGGCCGGCCAGGCGACCAGGAGCAGGAGCGCGCCGGCTGTGACCAGCCAGCCGACAGCGCCCAACCCCGGTCGCCGTTCACTCGCCAAAGATCGCCCGGTACGCCTCGAGCAGCTCCGCCTGCCGGTCGAAGATCGCGGCCCAGTCCGGCGCCACCTGGTCGCCGTCCAGTGGCGGTCCCTCCACGCCCTCGCGGATCGGCTGGAAGCCGGTCGCCCCGATGATCGTCTGGCCCTCCTCGCTGAGGATGAAGTCGACGAGCGCCTCGGCCGCGACCGCGTTCTCGGTATCGGCGAAGACGCCGATCGGGCTGTAGATCGCGATCGCGCCGGGGTCCGGCCACACGACCTCGATCGGCGACCCGTTGCCGACGGCCGCCCGCGCGGGGGTCTCGAGCGTGATCCCGACCTTGTATCGGCCCTCGGCGACGCCGGTGACGACCTCGTCGGGCGCCGAGAGCTGCGTGGCACCGTTGGCGGCCAGGTCGCGGTAGAAGTCGATGCCGAAATCGTCGCTCGTCGCGAAGTAGCCGAGCGACCCGAACGCGGAGCCGGCGAAGCCCGGATCGATGATCGCCACGCTGTCGCGGTAGGCGGGATCGGCGAGGTCGGCCCACGCCGTCGGAGCGGGCGTGACGTCACTGCCATGGATCATGACCACGTTCAGGAGCCTCGTGCCCCAGAAGCGATCGGCACGATACTCCTCCGGCACGGCGTCGATCTCGGTCGGCGTCCAATCGCGAAGCAGCCCATCGGCGTCGTACTGCTGGATGGAGAGTGGGTCGCTGAGCCACAGGACGTCACCGCGGATCATCCCCTCGCGCTGCTCGGTGGCAATCCGCGCGTTGATCTCACCGGTGGGAGCGCGGAACAGCTCGACCTCGACGTCGGGATACTTCTCGGTGAACGCGGCGACGATCCCGTCCACCGTGCCCTGCGTGGTCGACGTGTAGAGGGTGACGGTCCCGGACGGCGCGGCAGCCACCGACGGTTCGGCCGACGCGGATGCGGTCTCGGATGGTTCGCCGGCGGGTGGGCTCGTCGCCGCGACGGTCGCAGACGAGCCGGGACTGGCGCAGGCGCTGAGCGCCAGCATGAGCACGGCCACCAGGCCGAGTGTGGTCTTCATGGTTCCTCCAGGTCGAAGCGGAAGTCGTCTCGGCCGGCGTTGGCCGGCTTCTACGCTTGGCCGGAATGGGATGCGCCTGATCGGCGGTACGTACCTCCTTCCGCTCAGCCCATGACCGTCGCCGGGCCGGGATGGGCGACGCGACGATTGGTGATGTCGAGCTGGAGCAGCGTGAAGCGGCGCAGGTTCGTCAGCTGCCGGCGGCTGAGGCGATCGCAGACCCAGCCCCAGTGCATCGAGACCCACTCACCGGGGTGCAGATCGCCGATGAAGCCGACACCGCCGAAGGCGGCCGTGACGGTCTCGGTCTCGTACTCGCCGAGGCTGAGGGTGGTCCCATCGAAGACGAGTGGCCGCGAGGCCACGGTCACCTGGTCGCCGTCGACCTCCACGACGCGTCCCCATCGGATGCGACAGCGCTGGAGCACCTCGAGCGGTCTCTCGTCGCGGTCGGAGCCCAGCATTCCGACCCACGGGTACACGCCGAAGACGTGGAAGCTGTGGTTCGGGACGGCACCGACCGGGATCGCCTCAGCCAGGAACCCGAACGATGCACCGGCCCTTCGCCGGAAACGCTCGGTCAGGGACGAGCCGAATGACCGCATGTCGATGCGGTCGAGCAGTGAGCTCCCGAGCCAGTACGACTCCACCACCCGTCGATCGAGCGGATTGGGGATGCCGATCGAGCTGGCGATCAGCTCGAGGTACGGCCACGCGCCGGTGAAGCCGCGGGCCAGCTCGGCCAGCCCGGGATCGACGACGCCGGCGGCGCCGTATTGCAGGACCGCCGAGTGATCGGTGGGGCCGCAGTAGCCGAGCGAGTTGGGCGGATAGGCGTAGCGCGCGAAGACCGTTGCGCCGTCGGCCGGGATCGGCGGATCCCCGTCGGCGACGTGGACGGCTGCGGGGACCACCGGCGCCCTGGGCTCGCTGGCTGCGCCGGGATTCATGCGTTCGGGACGCCGAGCTGGGGCCCGATGTCGTCGAGGGCGACGAGCGCGTCGCGGGCCTCCTCCGGCTCCATCTTCTGCAGGGCGAATCCAAGATGGATCAGGATCCAGTCGCCCGGCCCGGCCTCGCCCGGATCGAGCATGCCGAGGTTGATGGCGCGTTCGACGCCACTGACGTCGACGGTGGCGAGGTCAGGATGCGAGGGATCGAGCGCGACGATCTTGCCCGGGATGCCGAGGCACATGCTCAGGCTCCCCCGGCCGCGGCCGCGGGCTGGCTGAACTCGAGGGATTCGAGCATGAGCTCGTCACCCTCCACCGGCACCACCTCGAGCGTGGCGTCGGACAGCTCGGTGTCCATCGTCAGCACCTGGAACGCCTGCTCGAGCGCTTCCCGATCGGCGGCGTGGTGGCCGCCGACTCGTACCCGGACGCGCACCGGGCGACGTCCGGCGGCGCGGCGCAGCGCCGCTTCGACGATGCCCTCGCAGAGACCTACCTCGTGCAAATCGTTCTCCTCACATGCGTCGAATGCGCAGGTAGCGACCGATGTCCGGCAGCGTCAGCAGCAGAAGCAGCAACGCGACGAGGACGACAAGACCCACGATCCACCAATACCACTCCACCACGTTCTCCTTGCGCTACATCCCCCGAATCTTGAAATAGCGAACGATGTCGGGCGCCGATGCGACGATGCTCACGATTGCCGCCGCCAGGATGCCGGCGACGAACGTGATGCCGATGATGCGAGCCACGAATGCCATTGCGGTTCTCCTACCTTCTCAGCCGATGCCCGGCTGGTTCACCGTCAAGCGCGACGTTCCGTCCCGCGGGTCGAACGGCACTGCATCCTCCGCGCCATGCGACCGAGCGATCATCGGGTTACGCGCTCCTCTTCAGTTGTCGAGTCCTGGCCGGGTCCGCCACGAGCTCGCGGACGATCTGCGCCGCCTCATCGACGGCCGCCTCCACCGCGGATGACAGACCGATGCCCTCGTCGGTCGTGCCGGGCTGGCACCCGACGATCAGCACCCGGGCGAGACGTTCCCCCGAGCGAGGCGAGATAGTCGAAGACGGCCTGAGGGTCCATCCGATGCGCATCCGGCGGCACATCGGGGTCGGCGGGCTCTGGGTCGGGCTCGACGAGCTTGACCGTGCCCGGTTCCGCCCCGAGCGGCATGGCGTCGACCAGGATGGCGAGGTCGTAGTCCTCGAGCAGCTCGTACGCCAGGTGAACTCCGCGGATCCCGATGTCCATGAGCTTGACGTACGACGGCAGCTCCTCACGGGCCAGGCGCTGAGCCACAGAGACGCCGAAGCCGTCGTCGCCCAGGAAGATGTTGCCGATTCCCGCGACGAGCACGCGACCGGTCATCGCCCCGCCTCGGTCAGCTCGTCGACCGCCTCGAGCTCGGTGGGCCGGTAGTAGAAGTAGCGTCCGTACCATGCGTGGAGCTCGGCCGCCGGGTCATCCTCGAGCGTGACGGCCACGTAGACCTCGTCGTCGACCGACTCGAAGACTCCTTCGACGCGGGCCGTCCGGCCGCGAAGGAACATGTCCATCGAGTCGCCGCGTGGACCGGGAACGAGCCGCACCCGTGACCCCTTGCTGATCTCGCGGTCCCCCACCATCGTGGTCGCGAGCTCGGGCGCGACGCGCGCGTCCGGCTCCCAGACCGGGGCACCGTCAGCGAGCTGCGGCATCGCGTCACCGAATGTCGGGACGCTGTCCTCGAACGAGGGCATGTCGCTCATCTGCGGATTGACGGACTCGTCCAACGAGCGTTTCGTTAGCACCTGGCGCACGGCCCCGTGGAGACGCTCCATCATCTCGGGTGGCATCGCGTCGCTGCGGTCGATGATCTGCCGCGCGCGAGGATCCGTGGCACGCGCCTCGCGCTTCTCCTCCTCGGTCAGGGTCATGATCCGCAGGGTGAGGATCTCGTCGATCTCGGTCGCGTCGAACAGGTCACCCGGGCTCTCCGGAGCGATCGTCGGCTGGTCATACAGGATGATCGGCGACGAGAGCATCACGCGGCCGTCCTCGCCCATCAGCACCGGCCACGTGCCGTCGTTGTCACAGGCCGCCACGGCGGTCGTGGCCTCGGGTGGCGGCTCGAGCAGTGAGATGAAGCGTCCGTCGGTCACTGACAGGAGCGTGTGCACGCCGAGCATGGCGCCGCGCAGCGCCGTGTCCCGGCGTCCATCGGCGCCCCCGCCCGCGGAGGTGTTCTCGACGAGGACGCGGACGCGATGCAGGCCACCACCGGCGTCCATCGCGCTCAGCGATACGCGTCCGCCGATCGGTTGCTGCGAACGCAGGATCCGACCCCGACCGCGCCGGTGGCGTCCACGACGTCCTCCGACGATCGCTTCGACTTCGAGCTCGAACGGGACGTCGCGTCCGTTGCCGGCGAGCTCGGCGAGTGGCACGCCGGGGATGTCGACGACCTCCTCGGTCGCCTCCTCCCAGGCCATGAGCCGCTCCCCGTCGACCTCGAGCTCCTCGGTCGAGGTCGCGTTGCCCTCGCCGTCCAGCGCCTCGAGGTCTCGCACCTGGATGCGGAGGAAGCGGATCCGGAAGTCGATCGTGGCGCCGCCGTCGGTGCGAACGAGGCACTCGGTCCGCATCTGCCATCGCTCGGAACCGTCGGCCTCGGCGAATGAGCGTGGCATGAGCACGCCGAACTGCCAGCGCACCTGGTTCTTGACCGCCGATGCACGGTACGGGTAGAGAAGGTAGCCCTCGTACAGCACGGCGTCGGCGACGCGCTGGGCATCGGTGAACGTCATGCCGGCTCCTTCTGGGCCGCGGCCTCGAGCAGGGCCTCGACGGTGGCGTCCCAGTTCGTGAGTGCTCGATCAGCCTTGAAGCGCTGCAGCGCATCGAAGTTCTCGCGTCGCAACCGCAGCCAGGCGCTGCCAGGGAAGTAGTGATCCATCATCGCGCGCCACGTGCTCACCGGAAGCCGGAACGTGGCCTCGCGATCCCACGGAACCTGGTCGACCGCGAAGCCCGAGCCTGTCCGCGCGAACACGCTCCCGCTGAAGAGGAACAGCAGCGGGATCTCGCCGCCGTCCAGGGCGTGGAGGTACTTGGCGCCGCTGACCTCGAAGTCGTAGGTGCAGGGGACGGGCACGTCGACCTCGACCTGGCCCTCGAACGCCGGGATGACGGTCGTCGCATGAGTCCACAGCAGCGGCTTGAGCGTCTCGCCCCAGCGGACCGGGAGGTCGAACAGCTCGAAGAGCCGCACCTCCTCCGCCTTGTCGTAGTGGCGGCGCTGCGCCTCGATCTGAATCTGGGCGCGGAGCACGACGTTGTGGATGGGGCGGGCGTCGGACTCGGTGATCCGCAGGCGGAAGACCATGGTCGGGACCGCGGCGTACGCCTCCGGGCGGGCGTCGATGATCTCGAAGGTCAGGTCACTCATGCCGGTGCCTTCCACGGCCGCGCTCGTTCCCCGAGCTGATCGAAGAAGGCGTTGATCGCCGTCCAGGCCTCCTCACCGCCGTCGAAGCCCTTCCAGTCGCGGCGGATGTGCCCGACCAGCTCGTAGCACACGTCGATCGGCACGAGGTACGCCCGCATGCCCCCGCCCTTGGGCCGATAGACGAGCAGCGCCTCGACATCGGCCTCCATCGTCTGGAGCATCGGGTTGACGGCAACGACCTCGCTCCAGGTGTCGAGCGGAAGGAGCGACTCGGTGGCGCCCGCCGGGCTCGGGTAGAAGGCCACGCTGTGACCCATCTGCGAGTTCTCGAAGAAGAACGCGATCCCCACGGGGATCTGGAGCGCCTCCCACTGGATGTCGGTCAATGCGAAGCCGGGATCGTGGATTCGCCGATCCGGCACCGCCTTGTACTTCCCCGCGGCGGCTCCCTCGTGGGTGAAGAGGAGGTAGCACGCCCGATCGACGCAACTGAGCGTGCGGGTCTCCATGTTCACGACGTGCGAGTGCTCGTCGCCGATAGGCTCGGCGCACATCTCGCACACCTCGCCCGGCTGGGGCCGTTCCTTGGGCTGGAGGAATCGTCGCAGGTCGACTGTGGACTGCGGCCGGGGGGTGTCGAGCAGGCGCCGCAGGCCGACGACCGGACGACCGTTCCCCTCGCTGCCTGCCATGCCGCGGCTCCCGATCAGCTCGCGACCGCGGGAACGGCCACCATGATGCGGTTACCCTCGACGATGAGCGGCAGCGGATCGAGGTGCAGCTCCGTGCTGCCCGTCGAGCGGCCGGCATGCCGGACGTCGAATGTCTGGCCGCAGCCCGGACAGGTCAGGACCTCGGCCTCGAAGGCGCCGCGCTCCATGAACGATCCGCACTGCGGACACGCGTCCCGGTAGGCGAACAGGTCCTCGCCGGCTCGCAGAAGCAGCATCCGCGTCCCGCTGAGCATCTGGGATCGCTTCTGTCCGGCACTCAGCGACTCCGACAGCTGGAGCTCCGACCACATCGGGGGCGGCGGCGGCTCGGCTGACTTCCCGTTCGCGCCGATCTGCAAGAGGCTCGAGGCCGCGGCCTCCTCGAGGTCGTCGGCGACGACCGCCGCGATCTCCGGGGCGGCCTCCAGGATGGCGCGCTCGATGGCGTACGTCATCGTCACCGCGGACGACGGGCAGCCGTTGCAGCTGCCGGCCATCTTCAGGTGGACCGTGTCGTCCTCGATGCCCACGATCTCGACGCCGCCGCCGTGCGACCCGAGGTACGGCCGGACCTTGTCGAGCGCTGCCTGCACGCGCTCCTCGAGGGACTGCGGGTGCAGATCGTGAAGCACGAGGAGGCTGGCGACGAGCTCATCGTCGACGATGCGCTGCAGGACGGACGACCCGTCACCGTTCGCCTCGCGCGTGACGTCCACGATCCGCCCGAGGGCCGCACCGTAGAGCTGCATCAGCTGCCTGACCAGCTCCTCGGCGCGGTCGGCGACCTGGGGACTCTCCCCTCCGAGCTCCGCCAGGAGCGCCTGGATGCGCTCGCTGGCGGCGCGCGGATCGGTCGGTGCGACGGTCATCCCTACCCGATCTCGTGCGAGGCGAGCATCGCCGGCGAATGCTGGCGCTCGACTGTCTTCCCCTTTCCGACGTACATATGCACGCCGCACGGGAGGCAGGGATCGAAGCTGCGCACCGTGCGCATGATGTCGATGCCCTTGAAATTGTCGAGGTCGTTCTCCTCGAAGATCGGGCATCCCATGACCGCGTCCTCGTACGGGCCGGGGGTGCCGTAGCTGTCACGCGGGTTCGCGTTCCACGGCGTCGGCGGGTACGGGTGGTAGTTCGCGATCTTGCCGTCGCGGATCACCATGTGGTGGCTCAGGACGCCGCGGACCGCCTCGGTGAAGCCGGCGCCGATCCCCTCGTCGGGCACCTTGAACTCGTTCCACGTCTTCGTGTGGCCGGCGCGGACTTCTTCCAGCGCCTTCTCGGCGAAGTGAAGGGCGCAGGCCGCCGCATAGGCCTGGAAGTACGTTCGGGCGCGGTTGCGCTCGATCGTGTTGCTCCACTTCGGAATCTTCCACTCGAACGACGTCTCGGGCAGGCTCATGGTCCGCGGCAGGTTGATCTGGACCGAGTTGCCGGTAGCCTTGATGTAGCCGATGTCGACGATCCCCGACAGGGCGGTCGACCACAGGCGTGCCAGTGGTCCGCCGCCGGTGTCGAGGGCGAGGTGGTCCTTGCCGTCGAACCAGCGCGGGCTCATGACCCAGGTGTACTTGTCGTCGAAGTCCCGCTTCTGCGGGCGCGGGTTGGTGTGCTGGTTCCAGGGATGGCGAACGTCGACCGGGTTGCCGAGGGGATCGTTCTTGACGAACACCTCCTGGCCCTCCCAGTCCTCGTAGTACGAGGAGCCGAGCAGGATCCGGATGCCGAGGTTGATGTCGACGAGGTCGTTCGTGACGAGCTTGCCGTCGACCACCACGCCCGGGGTCACGTACATCGCACGACCCCACTCGCTCATGTCCTTGTAGTCGAAGTTGCAGACGTCGGGATTCTGGAAGCTGCCCCAGCACGCGAGCAGGATGCGGCGGTTGCCGACCTCCTCGTACCCGGGGAGGGCCTCGTAGAAGAAGTCGAACAGGTCGTCGTGCAGCGGCACGACCCGCTTCATGAACTCCACGTACCTCATGAGGCGCGTGATGTAGTCGGTGAACAGCTGGATGGTGGCGACCGTGCCGACGCCACCGGGGTAGAGCGTCGAGGGGTGAACGTGACGCCCTTCCATGAGTGAGAACATCTCGCGCGTCATGCGGCTCATCTGGAGCGCTTCCTTGTAGAAGTCGCCCTCGAGCGGGTTCAGCGATCGCATGATGTCGCCGATGGTGCGATAGCCGTGGGCCGCCGCATTCGGGGCCGCCGTGGCGTTCGCCTTCTCCAGGACCCCCGGATTCGTCTCCGCGACCATGCGCTCGCAGTAGTCGACCCCGACGAGGTTCTCCTGGAAGATGTTGTGGTCGAACATGTACTCGGCGGCCTCGCCGAGGTTCACGATCCACTCCGCGATGTGCGGCGGCTGGACGCCGTAGGCCATGTTCTGGTTGTAGACCGAGCACGTCGCGTGGTTGTCACCGCAGATGCCGCAGATGCGGCTCGTGATGAAGTGCGCGTCGCGCGGGTCCTTGCCCTTCATGAAAATCGAGTAGCCGCGGAAGATGGACGAGGTGCTCCATGCCTCCACGACCTTCTTGTTCGCGAAGTCGATCTTGGTGTAGATCCCGAGGCTGCCCACGATGCGGGTGATCGGGTCCCACGCCATCTCGACGAGGTTGCTCTGGTTGTCCTTGCGCACCGAGGCCATCGCCCGGTCGGTCGCCGTCGTCATCGAAGCGTCTCCTGTTCGGCTGCTGGCCTACGACCAGGTCTTCTGGTGGCCGGTGGTGAGCTCGGGGCGGTTGTGCCGCCACTTGGGCTCCTTGTCCACCGTATTGAGCGTCATCCCGCGCAGGCCGCGGATGAGTGAGCCATAGGCTCCGCTCGCCGCCGTCGAGACACGAGCGCCCGGAGGCTCGTCCATGAACGGCATGAACTTGTCGGGGAAGCCCGGCATGGTGCAGCCGATGCAGATGCCGCCGACGTTCGGACAGCCACCGACACCGTTGATCCAGCCGCGCTTCGGGACGTTGCACTTGACCACCGGACCCCAGCAGCCGAGCTTCACGATGCACTTCGGTGAGCCGTACTCGGTCGCGAAATCACCCTGCTCGTAATACCCGGCCCGGTCGCAGCCCTCGTGCACGGTCTTGCCGAAGAGCCAGGTCGGCCGGAGTGCCTCGTCGAGCGGGATCATCGGCGCCTGTCCGGTCGCCTGGTACAGGAGGTAGAGGATCGTCTCGGAGAAGTTGTCGGGATGGGTCGGACAGCCGGGGATGCAGACGATCGGGATGCCCGCTCCCGTCTTGAAGTCCCACCCGAGATAGTCGGGAACGCCCATCGCGCCGGTCGGGTTGCCCGCCATTGCGTGGATGCCTCCATACGTGGCGCATGTCCCGGCGGCCACGATGGCAAGCGCCTTGGGAGCCAGGCGATCGAGCCACTCGTTCGTCGTCATCGGCTGGCCGGTTTCGGGGTTGTTGCCGAAGCCGGACCAGTAGCCTTCACCCGACAGGTGCTCGTTCGGGATCGAGCCCTCGACGACTAGCACGAACGGGTCGAGCTCGCCGCGCTCGGCCTTGAAGAACCACTCGATGAAGTCGTTGACGCCGCCGACCGGGCCGTTGTCGAAGTCGATGAGCGGCCAGTGCACTGCTACGCGGGGAAGACCCGGAAGGGCACCGAGCACGATCTCCTCGATGCTCGGCTGAGTGGCCGCCGTGAGCGCCACGGAGTCGCCGTCGCAGCTGAGGCCCGCATTGATCCAAAGGACGTGAACGAGTGGCGCTTCCTCGCGCTGAGCAGTTCCCTCTACGCCATGCGCAGGTGTCGCCATATCAACCTCCTTCAGGGTGCATGCCTAGCCGATGTGATCAATCCTCCATGGAGAGCCCGAGCTCCAGGTGCGCAACCTCCGCGCACCGAGCTCCCGGCTCCGGACAGGGACGAACGCCACCGGGCGGGTGCCGGCGCGTGAGGGTGTCAGAAGGAGATCGAGGAGGGAGGCGAGTGGGCCGCGGCGGGCCGCAGGGTCCGACTTCGGGCTCTGTGTATGGCTCCGGGTGGTGCGCATACCGTTGGTCATCGCCGTCCGATTGGGTGAGGGGCAAGGCTACCGCATCGGCGACGGGAAATGCAACGTTCTGGGCGCGATCGCGGCAGCCGGATGGCGGATCCAGCCGAGTGGCGTCGGCACGGGTTGTGCATCGTCGGAAGGGATCGCGACATGCCACACGAGGAGACGATCATGGATCACGACCGCGACACCGTCACCGAGGACGACCCCACCCCGCGTGGCCCGCATGGCGTGGGCGAGAGCGAGCAACGTGGCGGCGAGGAGATGGGCGGGGACGAGGCCGGCCGTCATGACACCGGGAACCAGGGTCAGACCGGGCGTCCGACCGGCGAATCTTCGATGCGAAGCGCCACATCCGTGGACCCGCAGGAGCCGATCGACGAGGACAGCCCCACCCTGCCACCCGCCTGAGCGTCCGTCTCGATGCGAGGGCCCGGGCACGCGCCACGGGCTCTCGCTGGTTCGTGGACTCGCTCGGAGGGTGCTGCAACCGATCTGCAACCTTGGGTGGACTGCCCGCGGTACAATGTTCGCCGTCGTTCGAAGCTGATCGATTCACCCGACGACCGTGAAAGCCGACTCCCGGGACAACCGGTGACGCGCGGCCGGTCGACTCACATAGGCGACCCCAGCGGCCCTCGGGCCGGGGTCGGACGTAAGGAGGAGACCGTGGCCATCACCCGGTTGCGCAAGCCGTCGGCATCGCTCGACGCGACGTATTCGAACCTCTCCACTGCCGAGCTCTACGAGCATGCGGCCCGCAACGGCGAGGGGATCATCTCGGCCCACGGCTCGCTCGTGGTGCGAACCGGGAAGCACACCGGACGCTCACCCCGCGACAAGTTCATCGTTCGCGAGCCGTCGAGCGAGTCCGACGTGTGGTGGGGACCGGTCAACCAGCCGATCACCGAGGAGCACTACGACCGCCTGCGAGCGCGGCTGCTCAAGCATCTCGCCGATCGGCCGGTCTACAGCCAGGATCTCCACATCGGGGCGCATCCCGCGCATCGGCGCTCGCTCCGGGTCTTCACCGAGACGGCGTGGGCCAGCATCTTCGCCAGGAACCTGTTCCGACGGCCAGCGGCGCAGGACCTCATGGGCTTCGCGCCGAACTTCACCATCATCGACGCGCCCTCCTTCAAGGCCGATCCGGCGACCGAGGGCGTTCGGAGCGAGACCGCCATTCTCGTCCACCTCGAGCGGATGGAGATCATCATCGTCGGCACCGAGTACGCCGGCGAGATCAAGAAGTCGGCGTTCACCGTCATGAACTATCTGCTGCCGAAGGAGCGGGCCCTCCCGATGCACTCCTCGGTCAATGTCGGACTGGCCGATGACCCGGTGATCTTCTTCGGCCTCTCGGGCACCGGCAAGACGACGCTGTCCGCGGATCCCGAGCGCAGCCTGATCGGCGACGACGAGCACGGCTGGGGCGCCGACGGTCTCTTCAACTTCGAGGGCGGCTGCTACGCCAAGACCATCCGCCTGTCGGCGATGTACGAGCCGGATATCTTCGCCACCACGCGCCGCTTCGGCACGATTCTCGAGAACGTCGACCTCGATCCGGTGACGCGCGAGCTCGACCTCGACTCCCAGCGCTTCACCGAGAACACGCGGGGCGCGTACCCGCTCGAGTTCATCGGCAACGCCGATCCGACGGGGATGACCGGCCATCCGCGCAACGTCATCTTCCTCACCGCCGATGCCTTCGGAATCCTGCCGCCGATCAGCCGCCTGACGCGCGACCAGGCGCAGTACCACTTCATCAGTGGCTACACCGCCAAGCTCGCGGGCACCGAGATCGGCGTGACCGAGCCCAAGGCCACCTTCTCCGCCGGTTTCGGAGCTCCATTCCTGCCGCGGCATCCCGGGGTGTACGCCGAGATGCTCGCCGACCGCCTGGAGAAGCACGACGTCCCCGTCTGGCTTGTCAATACCGGCTGGAGCGGCGGACCGTACGGCACCGGGGAGCGGATGGCGATCGACCATACGCGGACGATGGTCCGGGCCGCGCTGAGCGGTGCCCTCGATGAGGTCGAGTACGAGACCGATCCCGTGTTCGGGGTCGAGGTGCCAACGAGCGTCCCGGGCGTCCCCGACGACATCCTCCGCCCGCGCTCCACCTGGCCCGACCCGACCGCCTACGACGAGAAGGCGCGCGAGCTGGCGCGCATGTTCGCCGCGAACTTCGAGGCATATGCCGACGGCGTGACCAGCGCGGTCCGCGACGCCGGCCCACGAACCGACGCCTGACGGCGGGCGTGGCCGGCATCAAGCTCGTCTACATCGGCGGCGGTAGCACGCGCGCTCCGGGGACCGTGGCAGCCCTGATCGAGCGCGGCGCCGCCTTCTCCGGCTCCGAGGTCGTCCTGGTCGACCTCGACGCCGAACGGCTCGACGTGGTGCGGCGCCTTGCCGAGGCCATGACCGCGGCCCGCGGTCACGACATCCGATTCACGGCAACCATCCGGCGCGCGGAGGCGCTGGATGACGCCGACGTGGTGCTCACCAGCTTCCGACCCGGCGGCTTCGAAGCGCGCGAGCTGGACGAGACCATCCCCCTTCGCCACGGCGTGATCGGCCAGGAGACGCAGGGCCCCGGCGGATTCTTCATGGCCCTGCGCTCCATCGCGGTCATGCGCGACATCGTGGACGAGATGGAGACCCGGTGCCCGGCCGCCTGGCTCGTCAACTACACGAACCCGGTGAACATCGTGTCCGAGGCCGTCACCCACCACTCCGCGCTGCGGTGCGTCTCGCTGTGCGAGGGGCCGCTCACCTTTCCCGCGGACGTGGCGCGGACCGCGGGACTCGACCCGGCCCGTCTTCGAGCCACCATGGTGGGGCTCAACCACACCGGGTGGTCCGTCCAGCACGACTACGCCGACGGGGACCTCATGGCCCTGATCGAGGAGTCGGCGGGGCGTCTCGAGGGCAGCGGCGGCCCGGCAAGCCGCGACGAGCTCATGCTCCATCTCGCCGCACGCATGGGCGCGCTGCCGTCCGCGTACCTCTACTACTACTATTTCGCGGACCATGCCCTCGAAGCCGCGCGGACGGCGCCACGAACCCGTGCCCGGGAGATCATGAGCGAGCTCGACGACTACTGGACGCACTACCGCGAGCAGGCCGACGCGGCGGACCCTGAACTGGACCCGCGCCGATCGCGCGGCGGAATCCTGGAGCTGGAGCTGGCCGTCGACGTGATCGACGCCATCGTCAACGACCGCGGCACGACGTGGCCGGTGAACGTCCCCAATCTCGGCGGGGTGCTCCCCGGCTTTCCCGAGGACCTCGTGGTCGAGATCCCCGCCCGGGTCTCGGCGGCCGGCATCCAGCCGACGCCCGTGCCGGCCCTGCCGACGCACCTCCGGGGCCTGATCGCGTCACTCGGCGCGTACCAGGCGGCGACCGCCGAGGCGGCATGGTCGGGCTCGCGACGCGACGGCGTGCGTGCCCTTGCCAGTCACCCTCTCGTCGCCACGCTGCCGCGGGCCGAGTCGATGTACGACGAGATGGCGTCCGCCCATCGGGCCCACCTTCCGTCGCGGCTGGTGAGCTGATGACGCTGGACCTGCGCAGCGTGGATGACGCGGCCGACCTGGCGAGCGCTGCAGCCGATATCGTGGTCGACGTGGTGGCCACGAAGCCGAGCGCCCTCGTCATGGCCGCCACCGGCGAGACGCCGATGGGCTCCTACGCGGAGCTCGCCCGCCGGCGGGCCGATGGTCGACTCGACAGCTCCGCCATGAGAATCGTTCAGCTCGACGAGTATCTCGGGATCGGTCCGGACGACCCGCGCTCGCTCTACGGCTGGATGCACCGGTCGCTCGTGGCACCCCTGGAGATCGATGCCGACCGCATCATTCGGTTCGATAGCGAAGCGCCCGATGCCGATCAGGCCGCCCGCGACTACGACCGGGACGTTGCAGCCGCCGGCGGCATCGACCTGGCGATCCTGGGCATCGGCGTCAACGGTCACCTGGGCTTCAACGAGCCCCCGTCCGATGCCGGCGCCCCGACTCGGGTGGTCGACCTCTCGCCCGATACCCTGACCAGCAACGCGGCCTACTGGGGTGATCGGCCGGTGCCGACGCGGGCCCTCACGGCGGGCATGTCGGTGATCCTTTCGGCGCGCCGCATCCTACTTCTCGTCTCAGGTCCGTCCAAGGCGGAGATCCTCGATCGTCTCCTGGGCTCGGAGCCCGATCCCCGACTCCCGGCCTCGCAGCTCAAGGCACACCCCGACACCGTGGTGCTCGCCGACCGAGCCGCCCGCGGAGCGTGAGCCTCTACCTCGGGGTCGACGGCGGGAACAGCAAGGCGGTCGCGGTGGTCGCGGCGGCGAATGGCGACGCGATGGGGGCAGCGCATCGGCTCGGCACGGCGGACATCTACGCAGCCGGCGGAGAGCAGGCGTCCATCGATCTCGTTGCCGGCACGATCGACGAGGCGCTGGCCGATGCCGGGACACGCCGCTCCGAGATCCGGCGAGCGGTGTTCAGCCTGGCAGGTGCCGATTGGCCCGAGGACTTCGGATACCACGCCCGGGCATGGGGCGAGTTCGGCTTCGGCGGTCCCGTCGAGGTTGTCAACGACGCTATCGGCGCTCTGGCCGGTGCGGTACCCATCGGCCCGGCGGTCGTCGTCTCGATCGGTACCGGGGCGGCGACCGGCGCCCGCGGCCTCGACGGCAGGGTCTGGCACTCGAGCTTCTGGCAGGCGCCGCACGGTGCCGCCGAGCTCGCGCATCGGGCCTTCGCGGCCGTCGTGCGCGCCGAGCTGGGGATCGGTCCCGCGACCGCGCTGCGCGACATGGTGATCGCGATCAGTGGCGACATCGACGTCGATGGCGCACTCCACCGGTTCACGGCACGTGGTGCCGAGCCGCTGCCCGTCGGCCCGATCGCCCGGGCGCTGCTCGGCGCCGCCAGGAACGGGGATGTCGTGGCGATGGGCATCGTCGAGGAGCACGGGAGAGGCCTGGGAGCGGTGGCGGCCGTGGTCGGCCAGGCGGGTGTCCATCGACGCGGAGCCGTTCCCGATGTCCTTCACCGGGGGCCTGACGCGCGCCGACGCCACGACGCTCCTCGGCGCGGCCGCGCTCGGCCTGATGCGCTCGGATGGCCTCGATCCCACACCGGTGCCTCCGCGGTGGGAGCCGGCCATCGGCGCGCTCGTCATCGGTCTGCAGTCCGACGGGGTCTTCGGCCCCCGCGTGGCGGCGCGGCTCGACGCGACCCAGCCACCGCCCGGCTTCTACGACGTGCTCGCGCCCTGACCTATGGTGATTGCGGTGACCCGAAGAAGAGGTCGAGCCACTGCTCGATCATCGGCTCGGTCGGTGCCGCGGCGGCAGCGAGCTCCTCGGGCAGGGGCTCCTCGGCGCCGGGCGGAATGATGAGCACCTGTTCGCCGCTGGCTCCCAGGTTGGCGAGCCGTCGCGCCTCGGCGCTGATGTACGCGTCGCTCTGCAGGTAGGCAAGCTCGCGGCGCAATTCGGCATTCGCCGCGTCGACGGCCTCGATCTCGGCCTGGATGGCCGCCGCGCGCTGACCGATCTCCCAGTTGGCGTAGACCTGTCGTCCGAACTGGACGGCCAGCAGGACGCCGATGATGAGGACGACCGCCATCCACGCAATCCCGCCGCGCGATGCGGGCAGCCGCCAGCGGAACCGTGCCCGCGCGCGGCTGGCTCCAGGTGCGGAGAGATCGATCCCGGTCATCGGTCGAAGAGTCTACCCGAGGAGATCCACTCCCCACCGAGCATCACGGCCGCGATCTCCAGCGTGTCGTCCAGAACGACGAGGTCCGCCGCGAGGCCGGGCGCGATCGATCCGCGGGCATCCTGCTCTCCCAGGACGCGCGCCGGCGTGGTGGCCGCGGCCCGGACAGCCTCCCCGATGGGCAGGTCGAGATCCCTGACCGCGCGACGCAGCGCCCGATCCATGGTCAGCGTGCTTCCTGCGAGCGTGTTCGTGCCCGAGATGCGCGCGACGCCGTCGTTGACGTCGACCGTGGCGGATCCGAGCCGATGCGCCCCGTTGCCCAGGCCGGCGGCGGAGATCGCGTCGGTGACCAGCGCGATCCGCTCCGCGCCGGCGGCCCGGAACGCCAGGCGCGCCGTGTCGTCGTGGAGATGGACCCCGTCGTTGATGACCTCGCAAACGACGTCAGGGCGCACGAGGGCCGTCGTCGCCAGTCCCGGATCCCGATGGTCGAGCGGACGCATGGCGTTGAACAGATGGGTCACGAGCGACGCCCCGGCGTCAAATGCGGCCGATACGGTCGCGCGGTCCGCGTCGCTGTGCCCCAACGCCACGACCACCCCGGCGGCTACGGCCCGGCGCACGAGGTCGAGCGCACCGGGCAGCTCCGGCGCCAGCGTGATGACCCGCAGCGTGCCATCCGCGGTCTCGAGCATGCGATCGAGGAGGGCCGCGTCCGGTGCCAGCAGGTGGGCAGGGTCGTGGGCGCCCGCCCGATTCGGGCTGAGGAACGGGCCCTCGAGGTGGCTGCCGGCGACGGTCGAGCGTGCCGAATCGCCCGCGCGGACGAGGTCTCGCACGGCCGCCAGGCCGTCGAGCAGCTCCTCGGGCGGCGCGCTGACGATGCTCGCGAGGAGTCCTGCGGTGCCGTGCGACGCGTGGAACTCGGCCGCGGCGCGCAGCTCGGCCGGATCGTTCGACAGAAGCGAGGCCCCGCCACCGCCGTGGACATGCAGATCGATGAAGCCCGGCACGATCCAGCGCCCGTCCACCGATCGCTGCTCGCCCGCCTCGGGGATCGGACCCTCGCCAAGCGCGGTGATCTTCGTTCCGCGAACGCTCACCCACCCCGGGTCCAGGACGCCACCCGGTGTGACGACACGCGCGTTGCTGAGCAGGAGGTCCATGGACCGAAGCATACGGGGCCGGCCACTCGCGACAGCCGAGGTGTCGCAAGCGCGGCGTTCCCTTTCGAACGCCTGTGCTATGTTGCCGATGAGAACATGTGTTCTGTTTCGAACCACCGTGACGGAGATGGAGGACCGCAGATGCTGACCGCCCCACCCGGAACCGCCGACGACGCGATCGGGGCACTGCTCGGCGACCCGGCCATCGGCCGCATGATCGTCGCGCACCGGGTCATCGATCCGCGGCCCCCGCGTCACGCGCCGTGGCCGGAGGCGATCGATCCTCGCGTCGTCGCCGCGCTGCGCGCCCGCGGCATCGACGCGCCGTACACCCACCAGGCGGCGACGTTCGAGGCGGTGACCGCCGGGCGCAACGCGGTGGTCGTGACGCCCACCGCATCGGGCAAGACGCTGTGCTACAACCTGCCGGTCCTCGATGGCATCGCGCGGGACCCGGCGGCGAGCGCGCTCTACCTCTTCCCGACCAAGGCGCTTGCCGCCGACCAGCTCGTCGAGCTGCGCGCCCTGGCCGACGCTGCCCGCATCGGGCTGAAGACCCACACCTACGACGGCGACACGCCCGCGAGCATCCGCTCCGTCGTGCGCGCCGCCGGGCAGGTGGTCATCACGAACCCGGACATGCTGCATGCGGCGATCCTTCCGCACCATACGAAGTGGTTCAAGCTGTTCGAGAACCTGCGCTACGTCGTGATCGACGAGCTCCATACGTACCGTGGCCTCTTCGGCAGCCATGTCGCGAACGTCATCCGCCGGCTGCGGCGCATCTGCAACCACTACGGCGCCGACCCGATCTTCATCTGCGCCAGCGCCACGATCGCCAATCCACGCGAGCTCGCCGAGCGGGTGCTCGAGGCACCGGTCGACCTGATCGACGACAACGGCGCGCCATCGGGTCGCAAGCACATCGTCATCGTCAACCCGCCGGTGGCGAACGAGGAGCTCGGCATCCGCAGCTCCGCACTGCTCACCGGGCAGCACCTCGCGGAGCGTCTGATCGGCAGCGGCGTGCAGACGATCGCCTTCTCTCGCTCGCGGACCTCCGTGGAGGTGCTGACCAGCTACCTGCGCGAGACGTTCGCTCCCCCACCCGGCCATCCCCACGCGATCCGCGGCTACCGGGGCGGCTACCTTCCGAACGAGCGCCACGAGATCGAGGCCGGGCTGCGCGATGGTCGGGTCCGCGGCGTCGTCGCGACCAACGCGCTCGAGCTCGGCATCGATATCGGATCGCTGGACGCGGCGATCAGCATCGGCTACCCGGGCACCATCGCCAGCACCTGGCAGCAGATGGGTCGGTCGGGACGACGGTCGGGCACCAGCATCGGAGCGCTCGTCTGCTCATCCGCCCCGATCGACCAGTTCCTGGCCGCTCACCCCGAGTACCTGTTCGACGCGTCACCGGAGCACGGCCTCGTCAACCCGGACAACCTCCATGTCCTGCTCAACCACCTGCGGGCGTCGACCTTCGAGCTGCCCGGTGCCCGCCACGGAGCGATTCGGGATCGCCGAGACCCCGACGCTGCTCGACGTCCTCCAGGAGGATGGCTGGATTCGTCGTGCCGACGACCGCTACTACTGGAGCCACGAGAACTTCCCGGCGTCCGACTTCAGCCTGCGGAGCGGGGCGCCGGAGAACGTCGTGATCATCGACACCACCGGTGACCGTAACCGCGTGCTCGGCGAGGTGGACCTCTTCGCGGCGCCGCTCCTCGTCCACGAAAAGGCCATCTACATCCACCAGGGGATCCAGCACCACGTCGATCGTCTCGACTGGGAGGAGCGCAAGGCCTACGTCACGCGCACCGACGTCGACTACTACACCGATGCCGACCTTGGCATCACGCTCAAGGTGCTCGAGGTCTTCGAGGAGGCCGATCCCCCGCCGGCGCGGCCTGCGCCAGCGGGGCGAGGTGATGGTCGCCTGGAAGGTGACGATGTTCAAGAAGCTCAAGTACCACACGCACGAGAACGTCGGCTGGGGCTCCATCAGCATCCCCGAACAGGAGATGCACACGACCGCCACGTGGCTCGTGCCTCCGGCCGAGCTGGTGAACCGCTACGACCGCGACACGCTGGACGGCGCGCTCATCGGCTTGCGCGCGTGGCGCGCACCACGGCATCCCTGCTCCTGATGTGCGACCCGCGCGACCTCGGAGTCCTGGCCCAGGTCCAGGCGCCGTTCACGGGGCGACCGACGCTGTACCTGTACGACGCAACCCCGGGCGGTGTCGGCCTGACCGAGCGCCTCTTCACCCTGATCGACGAGCTGCTGCGCACCTCGCGCGAGGCCGTCGAATCCTGCCCGTGCAGCGATGGGTGCCCGGCCTGCGTCGGACCCGCCATCGAGGTCGGCGCCCGTGGCAAGGCAACGGTCGTCGAGCTTCTCACGGCCCTTTCCTGACCGATGGTCCCCGCCCGAACGCTCGCCGATCGACTTGCCAGCGTCCGAACGCCGTCGCCCACCGTGCGCCATGTGCCGGCGGCAGATGACCGCGTAGCACGGCTGGCACGCTGGTTCGACGCTCGAACGGACCTCGCCGAGGGTGGAACCGTCCTCGTGGTCGAGCGCAGCGTTGCGGTACCGCGTGGCACAGCCGAGGCGCTGTCGGGACTGCCGTCGGGGGCGTACTTCGACACCGAGACGACCGGCCTGTCGACCGGGGCCGGCACCGTGATCTTCCTGGCCGGCATCGCTCGGGTCGACGGCGACCGGATTCACGCTCGGCAGTACCTGCTCCCCGACTTCCCGTACGAACCACCTCTGCTGCGCGCCGTGGCCCGCGACCTCGCCACCTCACCGCGCATCGTCACCTACAACGGGCGCGGATTCGACCTGCCGATGCTCGCTGCGCGACTCACCTTCCACGGACTGTTCCGCGAGCAGGGTGACGCTCCCCGACGTCCATGACGACCTGTTGCCCGACGCGCGACGCCTGTTTCGCCGTCCCCTCGGCGGGGCGCGCCTGGCCGATGTCGAATCGGGCGTTCTCGGAGTTCGGCGGACCTCGGACTGCCCCGGCAGTGAGGTCCCGACCCGCTATTTCGGCTACCTGCGCGGCGGTTCTCCCGACATCCTGGCCGAGGTTCTCGACCACAACTTCCAGGACATCGTGAGCCTGGCGCTGCTCGAGGCCGAGCTGTGCCGGCTGCGATCCGGCGCATGGCGGCACGCCCGGGTCCTCGACCCGCGCGGCATGGCCCTGGAGCTGCTGCGGGCCGGGGCCGTGGACGACGCCCTCGAGCTCGTGGAGTCCGCGCAGGCCACCGCCGCCGATCCGGCCGAGGCAAACGCCCTGCGACGGGTAGCGTCGAGGCTCCTCATCGCACTGGGGCACGTGGATCGGGCCGAGGCGCTGTGGCAGCTCGGCACGCGCCGGGCATCGGTGGACGCGGCCGCGGCCTGGATCGAGGTCGCACGGATTCGGGAACGCCACCGCGGAGACCTGGCGGGTGCCATGGCCGCCGCGGCGGCGGCGTCCCGCGTGCTCGACATCGCCTTCGCGCTCGGACGGGGTGGCTCGATGGTCGAGGTCGGTCGCACCCGAATCGCCGTCGAGCGGCGCCTGCGGCGCCTGCGGCGCTGGGTCGCCGCCGCGGAGCGTCGTGCGGAACAGGCGCGGCGCCGTCACCCCGCGGTTGCCTAGCCGAGACGCCCCTCGAACAGGCGGATGACGGCATCGCCGGCCGCGCTCGCGGCCGCGGTCGCACTGCTGCCGCGCGCGAGGTGGATCGCGAACACGACACCGAACGTGTCGCCAGCGCCAACGGTCGGCACCCCGACAACGACGCGGCGCGGCATCACGGCCGTGACCTCTTCGGCATCGGGGTCGTCGAGCAGGTATCCCTGGACGCCGAGCGTGAGGACCACGACGGGCTTGGCTGCCGACATGCCGGCGCACGGCCGCCGCCTGGGTGAACGGGTCGCCCGGGCTCTCGGCCAGGTCCTCGGTCGAGAGCACGATCGCATCGGCGTCGGAGAGTGCGGACCACACGTCGGCCGCAACGGCGTCGAGCCGGATCGCGTCCACCACCCGGCCGACCTCGAGGCGACGCAGCCACCCCTGGAGCAGGAGCACGGTCATCGTCGGCCCCGAGACGTGCGCGGAGGCCGACGATCGTCGTCGGCGGCAGCTCCCCGGCGATCGGTGCCAGCAACACGACCCCCGGTGAGGTCGGGCAATCGGGCATCGGCCGAGATGGCATCGCTCGCCGCCTCGAGACGCAGGACGCGCCGACCATCGCGCTCGTCGTGCGCGTACGTCGTCGTGGCCCGCGCCGGTTGATGGATCAGCGTCCCGAGGTCGGCCAGCGTCCGAAGTCCGGCGCGAGCCTCCGGCTCGTCACCGGCGACCGTCAGGAAGGCCGCTGCCGATCCCTCCGCCACCGCGGCGCGGCCGGAGTGAATCACCGAGCCGCCCGGTGCCGAACGGCCATCGCCGAAGCGATCGATGGTCAGGCCGCCGACGATCAGCGTCTCCGGCCATCGGTCTATCATCGGAGCATGTCACTCCACTTCTACGAGCTCCACGAAGGCGCCACCGACCTGCTGACCGATGCGCTGCTGGTGTCCGATCGCGACCATACCCCAGAGCAGTTCGCCGCCATGGTCACCGCGGCCCGCCGGGCGATCATCGACACGTTCGAGGAGGACACGCTGGTCGAAGCCATCGCGCGCGAGCTGGAGCGCAGCCACGGCTTCACCTACATCGGCGACGAAAAGCTGCGGGCCAGCATGAGCGTCGGGATGGAGGACGCCGACACGTACCTCGTCGAGCAGAGTGACGAGTTCCGCAGCATCGTCGCGGAGATGGAGACGTCCTAGGCGAGCGGTCAGCGCGCGACGTTGAACAGGATCTGGAGCACGTCGCCGTCGCGGACCTCGTACGCCTTGCCCTCCTGACGCAGCAGGCCACGCTTGCGCGCCTCGGCCATCGTCCGGCACTCGATGAGATCCTCCAGGCCGATGACCTCGGCGCGGATGAAGCCGCGGGCCAGGTCGGAGTGGATCGCCCCGGCGGCGTCGACGGCTGACGATCCACGGCGCAGCGTCCAGGCGCGGCACTCGTCCTCTCCCGCCGTGAAGAAGCTGAACAGCCCGAGAAGCTGATAGGTCAGGCCGATGACACGGCCCCGTGATGGCTCCTCGATCCCGAGGTCGGCCATGAAGAGACGGGCGTCCTCGTCGTCGAGCTCCCCGATCTCGGCCTCGATCTTCCCGGCCAGCGCGGCCACGTCGGAATGCGGCTGCGCGTAGCGCTCGCGGCCGGCCGACTCGAGGCTCGATGCCTCGGGCAGGCGTCCCTCGTCGATATTCAGGACGACGAGCACCGGCTTCTGGGTCAGGAAGCGATAGCCACGCAGAAGGAACTCGTCCTCGTCAGTCAGTCCGAGCGAGCGAATCGGCTTGCCCTCGGACAGGTGCGGCTCGATGCGCGCCAGGACCTCCTGCTCACGCTGAGCCTGCTCGCGCTCCGCCTGCGACCCGTGCCGGCCCTGGGTGGCGAGCTTCTCGAGTCGCTTCTCGATGACGGTGAGATCGGCGACCGTGAACTCCAGGTCGAGGTCGTCGACGTCACGCCACGGATCGGGCGGGGTGGGATTGGCGGGGTCATCGAATGCCCGGGCAACGTGGAGCAGCGCGTCGGCGTTCCGGATCTGGGCCAGGACATCGGGATTGATCGTCCCTGCGCGCGCGGCTCCGGCGGGGATCGCGACATCCACGTAGGTGACGTCGGCGTACGTCGTCTTCTTCGGGTTGAACAGCGCGGCGAGGCGATCGACTCGCTCGTCCGGCACCCTGACGACGCTCATGTTCGGCGCCGCGCGCCCGCCGGAGAAGCCGCCCGTCTCAGCGTGTCCGCCGGTCAGGGCGTTGAACACGCTTGTCTTGCCGCTGCCGGGCAGCCCGACGATGGTGACCTGCATCAGTACCCCGCGTCGAGGTCAACGACGTTGTGCATCGTCTCCCCGGCACGGAAGGCCCGCAGGTTGTCGATGAACAGGTCCACGGTGCGCTCGGCGACGCGATCGGACGCCCAGCTGGTATGCGGGGTGATGATGAGATTCGGCGTGTCGTACAGCGGCGACTCGGGGCTCAGCGGCTCCTCGCTGAACACATCGAGCACCGCACCGCCGATCCATCCCGACGTCAGCGCCCGACGCAGCGCCACCTCGTCGATCAGGCGCCCACGCGCGATGTTGATGAGCCAGGCATCCTCGCGCATCCGCGCCAGCTGCTCCGCGCCGATCAGGCCGGCAGTCTCGTCGGTGAGGGGCGCCGCGACAACGACGATGTCGCTCTCGGTCAGCACCTCGTCGAGCTGGTCCAACCCGCGCAGCTCGACATGCGACGCGTCCCCGACCCCGCGCTCCGGATGCCGGCGGGTGGCCACGATCCGGGTACCGAACGGCTGAAGCAGCGATGCCAGCTCCATGCCGATGCTTCCGTAGCCGATGATCCCGACCGTCAGCTCGGACAGCTCGCGTCCCCGAAGCGGCTGCCAGGTTCGCTCGCGCTGCAGCTCCAGCAGCTGGCGCAGCCGCCGCGCGATGGCGAGCGACATCATCACGACGTACTCCGCGATGGGACGTGAGAAGAACCCCGCGCGCATTGGTGACGACCAGGCCGCGCTCTCGGACCACCGGGGTCGTCACCCGATCGACGCCGGCCGCGGCCGAGTGAATCCAGCGCAGCCGGGGCGACCGAGACACGACGTGGTCGAGGACCGAGGCCGGTGCCGATCCGAGCAGGAGCACCTCGGCCTGCTCGAACGAGCTCTCGTCCGTGTCGCCGTGGATCCGCCCGTCGGCGGCGATCAGCGCGCACCGCACGCCATCGACCGCTTCGATGCGACCGACGAGCTCGCGCGTCAGCGCCGAGCCGAGGATCGGGGTGGCCAGGACGGTGAGCGGAGGCGGCGTGGTCAGGACCCCGCGCCCTCGATTCGGGAGATCCATCGGTCGGGCAGGCGGATCTCCTCCAGGCTGGGAAGGAAATCGGGTCCGGTCCACACCTGGTTGAGGAAGTCACGCCCACGCTCGCGGAGCACGTGGTCGGCGAATCGCTCCCCGGCCGCGTACTGCTCCATCTTCAGATCGAGCCCGGTGAGTCGCATGATCGCCCGCTCGACGGCCCCGCGTCGCTCGCCCCGGCGCTCGAAGCGCTCGTGGAGCTCGGCGAAGCCCGGAAGGATCTGCGCCCCGGCCGCGTTCATCACGTGGTTCGAGTAGCCCTCGAGCAACGACATGAGCGCCTGCGTGCGGTTGAACGTCTCGCGCTGGCCCGGCGTCAGGATCCGCTCCAGCCAATGCCCCTCCCCGCCGGACACCGCGTCCCGGACGCGGGTCATCAGACCGCCCGATTCGGCGGCCAGCTGCTCGACCGTCTCGGAGACCAGCCCGGCGAAGTACGGGCGCAGCCAGGGGTGCGCCTCGAACTCGAAGGCGTGCGTGGCCTCGTGGAGCGCGATGAAGGTACGGAACTCATCGCGCGGGATTCGCATGGCTGCCGCGTTGGCGACGATGTTCTGCTCCACGAAATGGAGGCGGCCACGCGTCGGACCGGCGGCCAGCAGGCTGACGTCGTACTGGCCGAGAACCTTGCGGCCCAGGAATGCGAGCATGAATCCGAGCTGCTGGTTGCCGACCATGCGGTTCATCCAGCGCGACATCGCGCGACTCGCCGTGTCGGGTCCCCGCTGGGCCTCGAGCAAGGTGTGCTCCACGCGCTCGAACAGGAGCCGGAACGTCACGAGATTGAGGTCGACCCAGCCGAGCCGATCGACCACCACCGGAGTCTCGAGCGCCGCCGGCAGCTCGGAGCCGATCTCGGCCGCGACCACCGGCTCGATGCGCTGCAACGTTGCGCGATAGAACGCCTCGGCCTCCGCGCGCTGCGCGGCCGGGATCGGGGCGGCCGCCTCGCCGAGCCGGCGATGTGCGATGTCGCGGACCTTCTCCCAGTCGATGAGCCGAGGGCCGGCTCGCCTCATGATCTCGCGCGAGGCGACGCTGGCGCCGAGCGCCAGCAGTCCGCCGACCAGGATTCCCGCGCCGAGACGCGCCGTGTGTCGTGCCATGCCGATCAGTCTAGGGGAACTGAGCCTTCCGCCCCGATGCGCACCACTTCGACGTCCGGGAGTCCCGTCCCGAACAGCCGCGACGCGACGCCGACGAAGGCGTCCGCATCGCCGGTGGTCGCCACCCGATGTCGCACCGGTGCGCCGGCAGGTGCTCGGGCACCGATGGCATCCAGCAGGTCCTCCACCGCCAGGGCGGTCGTGAATGCCGAGTCGACCACGGAGACCCCGGTCGCCGACCAGCCGCTCGATGACCGGACCGCAGCAGCGGATAGTGGGTGCAGCCCAGGAGAAGCGTGTCGATCCGAGGCCGCGGCCAGCAGCATCGGCTCGAGGTAGGCCCGCAGCACGCGTCTCCGCCCGCCGGCCGTCAAGGACACCGGCCTCCACCATCGGCACGAGCTCGGGACAGGCCAGCTGGCTGACCTCCGTCCTCGGAGCCGCCTCGAGGATCGCGTCGGGGTAGGCATTCGACTCCACCGTGCCGGCGGTGGCGATGACGCCCACGTGCGAGCTGCGGGTGGCCGCGGCCGCGGCCACCGCCCCGGGGCGCACCACGCCGAGGACCGGGACGCTCGATCGCTCCCGGACCAGCTCGAGCGCGCGTGCGGTCGCCGTGTTGCAGGCCAGGACGAGGAGCTTGACGTCCTGCGCGAGCAGCCACTCGACGGCCTCGAGGGTGAACCGGCGCACCTCGTCGGCATCCCGCGGACCGTAGGGCGTGCGCGCATTGTCCCCGAGATAGACCGTCGACTCGCCCGGAAGCCGCCGATGGATCTCGGACAGCACGGTCAGGCCACCAACGCCGGAATCGAAGACGCCGATCGGGCGGGGGTCGACAGAGCCGACGACCGGGACGCTCAGCGCTTCACCAGGCTCGGCGAGCGCTGCTCGAGGTGCGCGGCCATCGAGTCGGCGATGCGGCGCACGCCCTGTGAGATCGCCGCATCGGGGTCCGACGAGACGAAGGCGATCCCCTCGTTGTTCGACTGCGAGCACCAGCCGGCCGTCCGAGACGATCTCGTAGTCGATCTTCGAGCCGAGCGCCTGCTCGACATCCGCCTTGTCGAACCCGCCGGCCGCATCGGAGCGGTTGAGGATGGTGGCGAGCTTGCTGGTGGGATAGCCGATGGCGGAGAAGGTCTCGGCGGACATGGCCAGGCTGCGAATGGCCATCGAGTCGTACGTGAGCACCTGGAGGATGAGGTCGGCCGAGTCGAGGAAGACGAGGACGTCGTCCGAGAGCGCCGCGCGGGTATCGATGATCACGAACTCGTAGAGCTGGCGCAGGAGCGAGAGGACCTTCTCGATGTCACGCGTGGTGACCATCTCCGCCATCTCGACGCGCGGAGGCGCCAGTAGGATGTCGATCCCCGATGGATCCCGCCACGCCACGTCCGCAAGGTCACTGTCCTTGATGCGATCCGTCGGCAGGTTGACGATGCTGGGAGCGACCGCCGGCACGCGGAGCAGTCCGCGCAGGTCACTGAACTGCAGCGAGCCGTCCACCAGGCAGACCCGATGATTCTCCCCCAGCGCGACGGCCAGGTTGTAGGCCAGGGTCGTGCGTCCGACGCCGCCCTTGGGGCTGAACAGGCTGACGACCAGGGAGCCGGTGCGCTCCGACTCCACCGCGCGCGTCTCGGCCACGTTGCGGATCAGGGTCGTCAGATCGAAGCCGGTGAACGGCATCTTCAGGACGGCGTCGATCCCCCGCTCGCGATCCTCGCTCACCGGATTCTGGGGAACGGTCAGCATGATGATGCCGACCTGGGGCTCCGTGCGGCGTACCTGCTCGGCGACCTGCTGACCGCTCACCCGCCCCTGGAGCAGCGCGTCGACGATCACCACGTCCGGGCGCATCTCGTTGATGGCGGGAATCGCGCGGTCGCCGGCCGTGATCACGTCGAGCATCTTGATCTGGGACTGCGCCTGCAGCAGCGACCGGATGTGCGACGCGACCTGCGGGACATCCTCCACGATCAGGAGTCGGATCTGTTCGCCTGCCATCCCCTTACCTCTCGCCCGAGTCGGACGCTGCTCCACGCGCAACGACGATGCAGCGTTCACTCTCGCCGTCGAGCGGGTCCAGGTCATGCGACCCGAATACCGACTCGACCTCCAGGTCCGCCTCGACAGCAAGGGAAGCGAGCGCCATGGCAGATGGATACCAGAGCCGGAAGCTCGCCGGCAGTCGCGATATCGTACCATCGGCCTCCACCACGTCGGTCAGCGTGGCGTACGTCACGCGCAGCCCCTCGGGGGTCTCGCGGCGCGCCAGCTGGCTGCGACGGACAAAGCGCCGAGGGCCGACGTCGCGCTCCCAGTCGACGCTCAGCGGGAGGTCGTGCGGCGGAAGCCCACCCGGCCCGATGGTGTCGATCACGAGGACGCCGGTCGGCTCAAGGAGCGCGCGCGCCGCGACCAGGGCACGCGTCGCATCCTCTGGCCCTTCCAGATGGCTGATCACGCCGGCGACCACCACCATGGCGAACCTATCGGGGCGCTGGATGGTGCGAACGTCACCCACCGCGAGCTCCAGGCGTGCGTCGGCGGCCGCCGCCCGCAGCGTGGGGTCGGCCGCGATGCGCATCTCGGCGCGCGCCAGGAGGGCCGGAGAGCCGTCGATACCCACCACGCGGGATGCGCCGCCGGCAATGAACGCAGGAAACAGGCGTCCTGAGCCGCATCCGAGGTCGAGGACCGTGCCCGGATGGCGCGCGACCATCTCGCGGAAGAATGCGAGATCCTCGGTGATCTCGTCGTGCTCGACGTCGTACACCTCTGCCAGCAGCTCGGGCTCGACCGCCTGGCCCGACAGGATGTCGCTCAGGTCTTCGCCCTCCGACCGCTCCCCTCGCCGCGCAGGTCTCGCCATGCCTGATCGACCAGCCTGGGCTGCTCGATCAGGTCGATTGCCGTCGCGGCCAGGATGCGCACCGCGTCGGGAAGCATGCGGTCGCCCCCCTCGCCGCCGGCCGCTCGAGCAAACTCGTGGGAGTGGCCCGGGGTGCCTCTCGGCGCGATCGCGAGGTACGGGTGAATCGTTGGCACCTCGTGGCTGACGTTCGCCATGTCCGTGCTGCCGGCGTTCGGGTCGATCGGGTCTTCCGATGATCCCCGCCGTACCCAGGTGGCGGCGCCAGATGTCGAGCAGCGTCGGATTGTTGAGCATCGTCCGGCACCGGTTCACCGGATCGACCGCGAGCTCGACCGTGCAGCCACTGGCCGTCGCCGCGGCCTCCGCCATCGCCCCGAATCGCTCGACCATCGCGTCGAGGTCCTCGTCCACGGGCGTGCGGACGTACCAGGCGCCGGATGTGCGATCGGGCACGACGTTGGGAGCGGCTCCGCCGTGGGTGATGATGCCGTGGACGCGCTCGCCCGGCTTGAGGTGCTGGCGCCACTGCGCGACCATGGTGTGCAGGAGGACGATCGCGTCGAGCGCGTTCTTCCCCAGCCAGGGGTCCGCGCTGGCGTGGGCCAGCGTGCCATGGAAGGTCACGCCGATCTCGGTCACTGCCAGGCACAGCGACTCCGCCGCGCTGGTGTCCGACGGGTGGATCTGGAGGCACACATCGACGTCCTCGAAGATCCCCGCCCGGATGAGGTGCACCTTTCCGTTGCCGGCCTCCTCGGCTGGCGTGCCGATGAAGCGGATCTCACCGTCGAACTCCCTGCCCAGGGCGTGTGCGGCGGCAATCGCCGCTCCCGCACTCGAGGAGCACATCAGGTTGTGTCCGCAGCCGTGTCCGACCTCCGGCAGGGCGTCGTACTCACCGGCAAAGGCGATGACCGGGCCCGGAGCGCGACCCTGCCAGCGCGCGACGAAGGCGGTGTCGAGGCCACCCACCGGCGCCGTCACCTCGAACCCGTGCTCGGCCAGCAGCTCGGCCGTCCACGCGGCGGCCTGGTGCTCCTGAAAGGCGATCTCGGGGTTGGCGTGGACCTGATGGGAGAGCTCGAGCGCCCCGGGCATGATCTCCGCGACGGCGGCTTCGAGCCGCTCTGCCGCACCGCCGTTGGACACGCGGAACCTCCTGCTAGAGATCGCGACGCGCGAGATACCACTCGACGACGCCGGCCAGGATGATGACGAAGATGGCAATCGGGACGCTGAGCGAACCACCCAGCCGCAGTCCCGCCAGGGCCGCGACGACCAGCCCGACCAGCACCCCTCGCCGTACCGCGCGAACCCAGGCGCCACGATAGACGATGCGGCGACGGGCCATCACCTCGCCGAGAAACGCGAAGGGCGTCACGACCAGGACGAGAGCTGACGGCGGCGAGGGCCACGACGAGCGCCCGGTTGAGCGCGGCGTCGGGGCATGGCTGCGACGGCGTCTCGACGGGGCAGGCGCGCCCAGCGACCGAGACGAGGACGACCGCAGCGAGGATCCCGAGCAGGACCAGGGCCGCGACCACGGTCCGATCGCGCGCGCTCACCGCGACGCGTCGGGACAGATCTCGCGGAACGGGCAATACCCGCAGCGCATGGCGCTGGGCATGGCCTCGAACTGGCCGGCGCGGATCCCGTTCGCCGCTCGACTGAGCTGCTCCTGGGCCTTCTCGAGTCGCTTCTCGGTCGGTACCGCGCGGCCGGTGATCCCCGACTCCAGGAAGTGAAGCGCCAGCTCGTCCGGCACGGATCCCTGCTCCGCTTCGTGCGGCGAGGGCATAGATCGAAAGCTGCAGCGAGTCGCGAGCCCGGCGGTTGGCGGTGGCGAGGTCGCGGACATCGCTCGACTTGTAGTCGGTGATCACGACGCGCCCGGCCTCGTCACGATCCACCCGGTCGTAGCGTCCACGGAGGCGGTCCGGCCCGTACGCGACGGTGAAGTCCCGCTCGACGGCGATCGGTCGTGCCGGGTCGCGCTGCTGGTCGTCCCAGAATCGGGCGATCGCCTCGTGCGCCGCGGCGCGGCGCGCCTCCTCGTGCTCGCGGGTCAGGAAGCCCACCGACTCCCAGTTCGCGTCGAGCGCCGAACGCAGCGCTTCGAGGCTCATCGCCTCGCCGGACATCTGGCGCCGGTGATAGGCCTGCACGGCCGCGTGCAGTGCGCGTCCGTAGACCATCTGGTGCGTCGCCGGCGTCGGGATGCGAACGACGTGGCCGTAGCGGTAGCGCGCCGGGCAGTCGAGGTAGTCGTTGATCTGGCCGAAGCTCAGGGTCAGCGGGCGGTCCCCGAGCCGCGGAGCCGCCTGCGGAACGGTCGGCGTGACGGGCGAGGTCTCGTGTCGCGCAAGCTGGTCGAGCAGGGCGGGTCGAATGGTGTCCTGCGGCGTTGCCGGAGGCAGGTCAAGGGCCTCGGCGACGAAGCGGCTGGTGCCCCGGGTCCTGCGCCCCGCGTAGTCCTGCGCCGAGCTGAGGACGAGCTCCTCGCGCGCCCGCGTCATGCCAACGTAGAACAGACGCCGCTCCTCGGCCACGTGCTGGTCGGCGGTCACGCCGGGGTCGGTCGTCAGCGCATCGGGCAGCTCGAGGGCGTCGCGTCGCTCCCGACCGGGAAAGCGATCGTCCGCCAAACCGACCATGAACACGACGTTGA
Source organism: uncultured Chloroflexia bacterium (assembly GCA_963767985.1). GTDB lineage: Bacteria > Chloroflexota > Limnocylindria > QHBO01 > QHBO01 > JACDBZ01. Next base: position 549,448 of record CAVYGE010000006.1, on the reverse strand, counting down.
ACTCCAGGCCCTTCGCCTTGTGGTACGTCAGGACGTGCGACCGCCTGGCCCTCGTCGGGATCGACGTCGGCGGTGGACGGGTCGTCCCCGGTCTCCATCAGCGTGTCCAGCTGGGCGACCAGGAACGGGAGGCGATCGTCGCGGAGGAGGCTGCCCGTGCCGCCGCACGATCTCGAAGAAGCGGGCGACGTTGCTGAGGCGCTCGTCGCCGGCCTCGCGGGCCTCGGCTGCCAGACGGCCGAGCCAGCCCGAGCTCGTGATGAAGTGGTAGAGCAGCTCGCCGCTGCTGCGCTCGGTGCTCATCGCCCGGTGCGCCTCGAGGCTGGCGAGCAGCCGCTGCACGACCTCGATGGCCCGGGCTCCGAAGGGTGAGCGCTCCGGGTCCGCGACGGCGTCGGCCAGCGCCACGGCCAGGGTGCTGCGCCGCCGCCGCGCCTTCGTCAACGCCAGGGTCACGTCCGCCGCGGCCAGCCCGAAGATCTCGCTCGTGGCCAGGTCGTAGAGGCTGACCGAGTCGTCGGGATCGTTGACGGACCGCAGGAAGCTGATGAGGACCCGGACCTCTGGCTGACGGTAGAGGCCGGCCGTGCCGCTGAAGCGCCACGGGATGCGGGCCATGTTCAGCGAGCGGAGGTACGGATCGGCATCGCGGTTGCCGCGCACGAGAATGGCGTGATCGCCCGGCTGCCGTCCGGCCCGCAGCGACGCACCGATCCGATCCGCGACCGCATCGGCCTCGTCGGAACCCGTGGCGAAGGCCAGGAACTCGATCGGCCCGGCGGGAGGCTGACGGCCGATCGAAGCGCAGCCGGGCCCGCAGGCGCTTGTCGAGGCCTTCGCGAGCCTCGAGCCGATCCGGATCGTTGTGCGCGATGAGCCGATGGGCGGCGTCGAGGATCGGCTGCCGGCTGCGGTAGTTGTCGACGAGGACGGCGGTCGCTGCCTTCGGATACGCGTCCCGGAAGCCGAGGATGTTGCCCAGCGCCGCGCCCCGGAAGCGGTAGATGCTCTGGTCGTCGTCCCCGACGACGGTGACGTTGCCGTGCGACTCCGCCAGCAGACGGACGATCTCCCACTGGGCGTGGTTCGTGTCCTGGAACTCGTCGACGAGGATGTAGCGGTATCGCGCGCGCTCCTCGTCAAGGACCGAGCGATGATCGCGCAGCAGTCGGAGGGCGAGCCCGACCTGGTCGCCGAAATCGAGCCGGTCCGTGGACCGCATGAGCTGCTCGTAGGCCTGGTAGGTGGCGGCCAGCTCGGCGTGCCGCGATGCCTCCTCGGCCAGCGCCTCGTCCTCGGGCGCGGCCGCCGACCGCTCGGCGAGGTCACGGGCAGCGGCCAGGTAGGCCTCGTGGCCCGATGTCCTCGTCCCGCAGCCGACCGATGAGCGTGACGAGCGACGACAGGAAGCGCGTCGGGTCGCCGAGCGGCCGGTAGCGCTCGAGGGGGAGCTCGAACAGGTGCTCCCGCAGCAGGATGATCTGCTCGGCTCGCGACAGCACCGTCGAGCGATCCGAGAGGCCAGCCTCCAGAGCGTGCTCGCGCAGCAGGCGGTCGCCGAACGCGTGGAACGTGCTGATCTCCGCGTCGTTGTGGCCGTACGGCACGAGCCGATCGACACGCTCGACCATCTCGGCCGCGGCTCGGTCGGTGAAGGTCAGGGCCAGGATCTCGGAAGGCAGCGCGCGCTTCTCGGCGATCAGCCACGCGATCCGGCGCGTGATCACGGTCGTCTTGCCGGTCCCGGCACCGGCAACGATGAGCAGCGGTCCGTCGCCGTGGGTCACCGCCTTCCGCTGGCGCGCGGTGAGATCCGCCAGCAGGGGCGGCTGGACGCGGAGGTGCGGCCGTCGGGGTCGGGGTGCCGACGTGAGCTCCTCGAAGATCGGAAGCTGGTTCGGCGACGGCACGACCGGTGGCATTTCGTCGATGGTAACGGAGGACCGGGTCACTCCGTGGTTATCGGCGGCTTATCGGACAGGTCGCCTGTCGCGTTGCGATCTCGGCCGATAGCGCGGCCGATGCCCACCGGGCTCCGTCTGTCCGACCGCGGCCAGGATCGCCTCCGCGTGACGTCGCGTGGTCCGCAGCTCATCGCGCACCCGCACCACGGTGACCGTGCCTCGCATCCCCTCGACGCGGGCGCGCAGCGTGGACCACACGTCCGCCGGATAGTCGATCCCCGGAGCGATCTGGCGCAGCTGCCCAGCGGCTCGCAGCTGGTCGATCACCGTCGGGGGAATCCCGAGACGGCCGGCGATGCCCTCCACCCGTGGTGGCTCCGCCCCGGTCTCCCGCAGGCCGTCGAGCAGCGCGGCGACCTTCTCGGCCATGGCCGGATCGATCCCGGGCCGGGCATCGGCGAGGCGGATCCGCCGTCCGGTGCGCGACAGCTTGCCCTTCGTCACGAGGTCGTCGATCACCCGCCGCAGATCCGCCTCGGGGAGCTCGAGCCGCCCACCGCCGCGGTGACGCGAGGACGGTTGCCGTTCGGCGAGCGCCAGCACTCGCGTGACCAGACCGTCCATGCGAAGGTCGACGGCAAGGGGCTGCTCGCGATGGAACCGACGCAGTGCCAGCAGAACCAGCCGTTCGGCAACGTGCCGCTGGTCGGGGTCGATCGACCCGATCGTCACGCCGGACGTGTCCCCTCGACGGCAACGCGAATGGCCTGCGACTCCTCCTCGGACAGATTGTGCGCCGACGACCCGTCGGTCACCGGCTTCGCGAAGACGCGGGTGTTGGCGCGTCCATGGAGGCTGCTGATCACGATTCCGTCGCGGCCGTCGTCGAGCAGGGCGATGGCGAAGCTCTGATCCGACCCGGTGTCATCGAACGGGTTGAAGCGCACCAGGCCGATGTGCTGGAGCGAGCGCCGGGTGCGGCCCTCGATCGTGCCGTGCAGCGCCTCGATCTGGTCCATGCGCTCGGCGGCATGCACCGCCTGCTCCGCGCTTCCCACCAGGCGATCATGGAGCGAGCCACTCTCCCCGTCGCGGACCAGCTCCCGGTAGCGCCGCACCGCGCGACCGAGGCGGATGCCCTGCACCAGCACGACGAGCAGCAGGACGAGCACGAGGGCGGCCAGCACGCCGAACGCGAGCGCAAGGTTCTCGGACAGGAGTCGATCGAGATCGGGCATCGGATCGGCGGTATCATAGCGGCCCCGCGGCCTCCCGCCCGGCTGCGGCCTGCCACCCGATCACGCCACGAAACGAGGGAACGATGCCCCGCAGAGCCGGCAAGGCCGCCAGCCGCAAGGCCCGTCAGCGCTCCGTCAAGCGAGCTTCGCGCCCCGCATCGCCAGCCCCGTCGGCAGGGTCGCCACCAACGGCTGGTCCGTCACTCGACGACGCCGTGGCGGTGCCCCCGGTCGGGACGCCGGACGCCCGCGAAGCGGCCTCGCTCCGTCCTCGGCGCCGGACGACGGCCACGGCGTCCCCGGCCGGATCGACGCTCACGAGCAGCGAGAAGGCCGAGTATCACTACGTCGAGCGCGACCTGCGCAACATCGCCATCCTGACGGCCGGCATGGCGGTGCTCCTGCTCGTGGCGTGGCTGGCATTCTCGGCGATGGGCCTCGTCGGCTAGATCCCCCGGGCGGCCGGTTCAGCCGACCCAGGCAGCCCATTCTTCGCCTGCATCGCGTTCGAGCGCCTTCAGGTAGACGCTCAGCTTGCCGTAGGCGATGTACACGGCCTCCCGATAGATCTCGTGCTGAACGAACGGCGAGGCGATGAAGCCATTGCCACGGTCGATGCGGTCAACCCGCAGCTCCTCATCCGAGAAGCGGCTCAGCACGCGGTTCATCGCCTCGTCCTGGGCGGTGAACCAGGCTTGGAGGCCGCCGACCGTGACAGGATCAGGAGGGGGAAGCTCACGATGCGACCAGTCGAGGGTGAATGCCTCGAACGAATGGGTGTAGACCCCTTGGATCTCGCCGAGCTCAACGAGCACTCCACCGAGCGACGGATTCGAACCGGGAAGCTCATACGCAAGGTCCGCATCGGAGACCAAGGTCAGCAGGTGGTCCCGCATGCTGTGGTGTCCGCGGATCTCCTCGTCGAACAACGTATTCAATCGCTCGCTCCCCTCTTGTCGCGTTTGGTTCTGTGTGACTCCAGCCGCCCTCGTCGCAGACGCTGCAGGCGCTCCCCGATCTTGAGCTCCAGGCCCTCCTCCGTGGGCTCGTAGAAGACGCGGCCGGCCAGCGCATCGGGCAAGTACTGCTGGTCGACATCAGCATCGTCGTAGTCGTGCGGGTAGAGGTAGCCGCGACCGTAGCCCTGCTCGCGTGCCAGCCGCCGATGCGAGGACGGCCGCAGATGGAGCGGCACCGGCAGACGTCCGTGCTCCTCGACCTCGGCCAGGGCGGCGAAGTACGCGGCGCCTGCCCGGTTCGACTTCGGCGCCGATGCGACGTACGCGGCCGCCTGCGCCAGTGCGTACTGCGCCTCCGGCAGGCCGATCATCTCGACCGCCTGCATTGCCGCCACCGCGACCTGGAGCGCGCGAGGATCGGCGTTGCCGACGTCCTCCGACGCCGCGATCACGATCCGTCGCGCGATGAACGTTGGATCCTCCCCCGCCGCCACCATGCTGGCGCACCAGTACAGCGCCGCATCGGGATCGTTGCCACGCATGCTCTTGATGAACGCCGATGACGCCTCGTAGTGCTGGTCGCCGACCCTGTCGTACGCCAGGAGGCGTTGCTGGGCCGCCTCGGCGGCGCCCTCGGGCGTGATCTCCGCGCCGTCGTCGAGCACCGCCGCCGATGCCTCGAGGATGTTGAGCGCCGTGCGCGCATCGCCTCCGGCCAGGTCCAGGATCGTCGCGCGGCTCTCGGAACCCAGTCGCACGCGACCGGCCAGGCCGCGCTCGGCATCGGCCAGCCCGCGGTCGACGATCTCCCCCAGCGCATCGGCGTCGAGTGGCTCGAGGCGGTAGACGCGCATCCGTGACAGGAGTGGCGAGTTGATCTCGTAGTACGGGTTCTCCGTCGTGGCGCCGATGAGCGAGATCGTGCCGTCCTCGACGTGCGGCAGCAGCGCGTCCTGCTGGCTCTTGTTGAAGCGATGCAGCTCGTCGATGAACGCGATCGTCGCGCCGCCGGCGTCGCGCAGGGTCCTGGCGTCGGCCACCAGCGCTCGGATGTCGGCCACTCCGCTCGTCACCGCGCTGAGCTGCCGCCATGTCCCCTCCGCCCGGTCCGCCAGGAGGCGCGCAAGGGTCGTCTTGCCGCTCCCGGGCGGCCCCCACAGGATCAGCGATGGGCGGTGGCCGGGCTTCACGACCCGCGTCAGCGCACCCTCATCCCCCACGAGGTGAGGCTGCCCGACGAACTCGTCGAGCGTGCGCGGCCGCATGCGCGCGGCGAGCGGCGCATCGGCACCAACCGTGTCCCCGAACAGAGGCTGGGTCGGCTCAGTGCGCGCGCGTCTGGGCACGGCGGCCTCCCCTGGTCATGAACGGATCCATGCGCCGATTATGATGCGAAGCATGGAACAGAACCTCCGGACGCCGGGACCCACGCCGATCCCGGATGACGTCCGCGACGCCCAGGCGCAGCAGATGATCGACCACCGCGGGACCGAGTTCGCGGAGATGCTGCGCGAGACGTCGACTGGGCTCGCCGAGCTCATCGGCACCACCCGCGAGGTGTTCCTGCTGACCGGATCCGGCTCGGGCGCGCTCGAGGCGGCGGTCGTCAACACGCTGTCTCCCGGCGACCGGGTGCTCGTCGTGACCATCGGCTCGTTCGGAGACCGGTTCGCCCAGATCGCGGCAGCCTTCGGCGCATCGGTCGACCGCTTCGAGGTCGAGTGGGGCCAGGCCGCGGATCCGGCCGCGCTGCGCGAGCACCTGGCCTCGACCGAGCCGTACCGGGCCGTGCTCGTCACCCATAACGAGACCTCGACGGGTGTCGCGAACCCACTGCGCGAGCTGGCCGAGGTCGTCCGTGCAGCGCCCGGCGAACCGCTCCTCGTCGTCGATGGCATCAGTGGCCTCGGCGCGATGCCGTTCGAGATGGACGCCTGGGGCGTCGACCTCGTGGTGAGCGCGAGCCAGAAGGCGTGGATGGCATCCCCGGGCATCGCGATCGCCGCCGTCGGCGAGCGGGCCAGCGCCGCGGGCGAGACGGCCCGCATGCCGCGCTACTACTGGGACTTCGCCGAGGCGCGGAACTGGGCCGGCAAGGGCCAGACGCCGTGGACGCCGGCGATCACCGTGCTCTACGGGCTGCGGGTGGGCGTGCAGCGCCTGCGCGAGGAGGGGCGTGAGCGCACCTGGGCGCGCCACGCGGCCATCGCATCCGCCGTCGTCGCCGGCATCGAGGCTTTGAGCCTGCGCCCGGTTGCACCGCCGGCGCATCGGTCCGGGACCGTGACGGCCGCCTGGCTGCCGGACGGCGTCGATTGGGCGCCGTTCAACGGCCGCATGCGCGAACGGGGCCTCGTCGTTGCCGGCGGCCAGGGCAAGTGGACCGGGAAGATCCTGCGCTTCGGCCACATGGGCGACGTCGGAATCGACGAGATGGCGGAGGCACTGCGCATCATGGGCGAGTCGCTGGCCGAGTTCGGCACACCGGCCGACGGGCCGGCGGCGGCGGACGTCGCGCGCCAGGCATTCGAGTCGGCAACCGCGTCGGTGCCATGAGCGGCCGCCGGCTCCTGCTCGTCCGTCACGGTGTGACGGACTGGAACCGCCAGGGGCGGTTTCAAGGGCATCTCGACCCACCGCTCGCCGATGACGGTCTGGCCGAGGCGAGCCTGCTTGGCGCCCGGCTTGCCGCCGATGACGACCTTCGCCCGGTCCGCATCATCAGCTCGACGCTGGCGCGGGCGTTCGAGACCGCACAGGCCATCGGGTTGCGTGCCGATGTCACGGTGGAGCCCGATGCGCGGCTCATCGAGATCGGCCAGGGCGAGTGGGAGGGGCGAACCCACGACGAGCTGGCGGAGAGCGACGCCGACCGCTACGCGGCGTGGCGCAACGACGCCGGGATCCGCCAGCCGCCGGGCGGCGAGGCGCTCGACGAGGCGACACGACGCGTGACGGACCTCCTCGCCGACCTTGACGACGCCGATCCGGCCGGCCCGATCTGCCTGGTCAGCCACGGAGGGACGCTGCGGATCCTCGCCCGCGCGCTCTTCGGTCGCGACGTCGAGGCTCCGTGGAGCTTCGACGTCGACAACGCGTCGCTCAGCGTCTGTACCGAGCTCGGCCCGTCCGAAGGATGGCGGCTCGAGCGATGGAACGACTCCATGCATCTCCTCGGCAGCATGGCGACCCACGTCGACGAGTCCGAAGGCCAGCCGCTGGCGCTCTAGCGCGTCCCCCTCACCCCTGGTCGCCGCGTCGGACGAGCCTGCGCAGCGACCGCCGCACCGTCAGCCAGACGAGGGGCAATCGCAGTCTCGCCCATGCCTCATCGAGGCGGGAGGTTGCCGCCGCCGTCATGCGTTTGCCGGAATACGCCTGCCACACCTTCCCGTCGGCCACGGTGCGGATCGGCTCCACCTGGGCTGGCAGCTGCTCCTCGAGCCAGCCGGAGTACTCGTAGATCGTCTCCGACGGTCGCGGACCGACGCCCGCCCGATCGGCGGCCAGCGTGAGCTGCTTCCAGGCGCGGTCACCAGCCGGGAGGAAGCGCCAGCTGCGTCGCGCGCGCCGCATCCGGATCCACACGAACACCGCCGCGCCGAGCAGCAGGGCACCGACCAGCAGGGCATTGCCGCCTCGGGCGGCATCGGCGGCGCCGGGGGCATCGGGCCGAGCGGCATCCACGCCGCCATCGATGAAGTCGACCGACGGCAGCGCGTTGATCCCGCGGCGATCCGCCGGATCCAGCTCGAAGTCCAGCAACGGATCGCGGCCGTTTCCCGGCGGGGTAACCGTGGAGGGGTCGCCGGTCGGTCGGACGAACCGCGGGTCGATCGACTTCGTGGACTCGAAGATCTGCCACCCGTAGCCGGGGAAGAAGACCTCACCCCAGGCGTGGGCATTGGACTCGCGGACGAGGTAGGTGTCGTCCTCCTGGCGATCACCGGGAGCGAATCCGGCGGCGACCCGTGCCGGCAACCCGAGCGACCGCGCCATCATCACGAACGAGCTGGCGTAGTACTGGCAGTAGCCGCTCCGTGCGCTGTCGGGATCGAACAGGAAGAAGTCGACGAGATCCTCGTCGGGCCCCGGCACCGGTGCGACCGTGTCGTATGTGAAGCTGTCGTCCCTTTGCAGGTACGCGGCCAGCGCCTTCGCCTGCTCGTACGGGGTCTCGAGACCGGCGGTGATCTCGAGCGCCAGCTGCCGGACGCGATCGGTCACACGCGCGTCCTCGAGATAGAGCGCGCGAACGGCCGCGGGATAGTCCGTGCCGGCCGCGGTGAGCTGCGCCTCGTCGGCGGTCGAGATCGCCACGGACACCTGGTAGCCCTCACCGGTGCCGATGGGGTTCGCGGCGTCGATGCCGCCGAGCACCGGCTGACCGCCGGACTCGTGGATCACGACCGGCGCGAAGACCTGGAGCGGTGAGCCGGCCGTGAACAGGTTTCGGCCGAACGTCTGATGCATGCTGAGGGTGATGGTGGCGATGTCGTAGGCGTCACCCGGTCGCTCCGACGTTGGGCCAGGGAACAGGCGCTCTCCCGGTGACACCTGGCGGCGTGGGCCGTCGGACCGATCCCAGCCGCGACCGGTGTAGATGTCGTACGTCGTGGTCCGCAGGTAGAGCGCCCGCGGCGCCGCGACGGTCAGGACCGGGTCGTCCTTGCTGACCCACTCGCCCTGGACCGTGAAGCTGCCACCGAACGTGCTTCCGGTAATGCGGGACTGCGGATTCGTCAGGGTCCCGAACACGCCCTCGAACTGGTCCTGGACGCCGGTCCAGACGCCGTCGAGCCCACGCCACGCCCCGGTGAGCGGGGCGGCAATGGCGACGCTGGTGAGGATCCATGCGAGGGCGACGCTCGCGCCGGCGAAGACGATGCCGGAGCGCATGATGGCCGCCGGGACCTCGAGGTTCTCGTTGACTCGTCGCCGCTGCCATCCGTCCTGGCGATCGACCAACGCCGCCCGCAGCCAGAGCAGCAGCGACGCCGCGACGAACAGCACGAGGTGCGCGAAGAGGTCGGTGAACGTGGCCGACAGGTTCACGACCATTGCGGTGCCCAGCAGCAGGATCGCGTCGATCACGCGGTGGTAGCGGTAGACCGCGTACGCGGCCGTGAAGGCGGACGACCACATGAGGACGCCGAGGCCCACGGCATACGGCGACATCTCCGCCGGGAACCCGGTGCGGAAGATCGTGATCGTCCAGCCGATGAGGTCGGTGCGCAGCGCGACGAGTCGCTCCGCCTGGCCCAGCTCGGGGTGATACTCCCCGCCGACCGCCCACAGGACGACCCCGACCCCGATCATCGCGCTGACCGGCAGGGTGATCACGATGCTGATGCGCAGGACGCCGAGCAGGGCGCCGACGACCATCGCCCAGAAGGCGACCGGCGGCAGGAACTCGAGCTGCTCGAGCCATGCAGCGCCCTGCACCGCCCAGGACAGCGCCAGGCCCATGACGATCAGCAGCCCCAGGCTGAGCCAGCCAGCCCGCGGGTACAGGACCCGCTCGCGTAGATCAGCCACGGGTCCGCACCCTGCCGCCGATCGCCTCCGCGATGTCGTCGCCGCGTCGCACGAGACGATGCTCGATGTCGTACTCGGCCAGCGCATGCCGGACGGCCGCCAGCTCGGCACGCGCGTGGTCGTCGACCTCGGAGCTGATGAACGACGAGCGATCGAGGAGGATCACGAGCGCGGCGACCCCACGTCGGCGCAGGGCCGACAGGCCGCGCACCCAGGCACGATCCGTCGAGCCGGTGATGAGGCAGAGCGTCATGCCGCGCCGCAGCTGGGGCAACGTCGCCGTGATCACCTCGGCAACGGGGTCATGTCCGTCGGCCTGGACGTTGGCGAGCAGGTGGAGCAGCTTCTGCTCGACGCGCGGCCCCCGATCCGGCTGGTGGACGACGATGCGCCGCGCCGACGCGGTCATGGCCACCGCCCGGTTGTCCGACAGCGTCCGCATCGCCACCGAGGCCGCGATGGTGACGGCGGTCTCGACCGAGGCCTCGTTTCCGATGCCCGCGTGCACGCCGCGGTCGAGGTCGAGCGCGATCCACAGGTCGGCCGCCTGCTCGAGGTCGAACTCCTTGACGTGGAGCTCGCCGTGTCGAGCGCTCGAGAGCCAGTGGATGCGGTTGATCGAGTCGCCGTGAACGTAGGGACGCACGCCGCCCACGAGGGGCGTCGCCGCCTCGTAGCGCCGGTTGGCACGCGCCGTCCCGTCGATGGGCGAGGGCGGCAGTCGCCAATGCGGGAGCGCCACCACCTCGGGGAAGACGACGACGTTCGTGGCGGAACCGACGGTCATCTCGCTCTGGAACAGCCCGAATGGGTCGCCCGTCCGAACGCGCAGCGCGCCGAGTCGGTAGCTGCCCCGCCGCGTGAGCGTGACCTTGGCCAGCCACTGGCGCGTGCTGCGGGCCGGGATGCCGATCACGCGGCCCGGCAGGCTGGCGGGAAGCGTCGACTCGTTCCAGCACTCGATCCACGGCTTGCCCCAGCGATCGCCGTTCTCGATGCGGTAGATGGCCTGGAGGACCTCGCCGACGTGGGTGCGTGGGTTGAGGACGCGGTAGTCGGCGCGGACGTCGCGAAGCCCGCGACGCGCGTAGAGCCAGGAACCGAGACCGATGGCCAGCATGAGATAGGCAAGGAAGAAGAGGAACTCGATGCCGGTGCTGAAGGCCGCGACGACCAGCGCCGTGCCGAGGAACAGCAGGCGCAGGTGGCGGCTGACCAGCCCCATGACGAGATCAGGAGACCCGGCTGCGACCGGTCTCTGCGGCTGCGGCGGCGTCGGCCACCGGGACCGAGGCAAGAATCTCGCGCACGATCTGCTCGGGGTCGACCTCGCGCAGGGATGCCTGGCTCTTGACGATGAGCCGATGCGCCAGGATGGCGACCGCCAGCTGCTTCACGTCGTCGGGGATGACGTAGTCGCGGCCGTTGAGCGCGGCGTGGGCCTGGCAGGCGCGGTACAGGTTGAGCGATCCGCGCGGTGATGCGCCGAGGTACACGTCGGGATGGTCACGCGTGGCATGCACCAGGCGCACGATGTACTCGGCCACGGCCTGGTCGACGTAGACCTCCTTGATGTTCGCCTGCATCTCCAGCAGCTCGTCGAGCCCGAGCACCTGCTCGACCTCCGCCAGCGGGTGGCGGCGCTTCTGCTCGTCGAGGATGACGAGCTCCTCCATCGGCTTCGGATAGCCGAGCCGCAGCCGCAGCATGAAGCGATCGAGCTGCGCCTCGGGCAGCGCGAAGGTGCCCTCGTACTCGATCGGGTTCTGGGTGGCGATGACGAGGAACGGCTGGGGCATCGGGTAGGTGATGCCGTCGATCGTGGCCTGCCGCTCCTCCATGCACTCGAGCAGCGCGCTCTGCGTCTTCGGCGTGGCGCGATTGATCTCGTCGGCGAGCACGACCTGCGCCATGATCGGCCCCGGCCGGAACTCGAACTCCGTCGTCTTCTGGTTGAAGATCGAGAGGCCGGTCACGTCGGACGGCAGGAGGTCCGGCGTGAACTGGATGCGGCGGAAGGAGCAGCCGATGCTCTGGCTCATGGCCTTGGCCAGCATCGTCTTGCCGACCCCTGGAACGTCCTCGATCAGGATGTGGCCCTGGCACAGCAGCGCGACGAGCGCCATGCGCACCTCGACGTGCTTTCCGATGATCACCCGCTCGACACTGGCGACCACGCGCTCGGCGGGCTGCTGGACGTTCTTCACGATGTGGTGATCTCCCCGTTCCGGTGCTGAGGCCACCGATTCCGGGGGCCCGGTCCTCGTGCAGACAATACCCCACCGCGTTACGAATCGGTTCAGCCGGCCCCTGGGCGTCGGGTCCGCGGCCGCCTACGACCCCGCCGTCAGCCGGAGCCACTCCGCCATCACGCGACCCCCGATCGGAGCCGCACCGGCCGATCCGGATCCCCCGCGCTCGACCAGCACCGCGATCGCGATGCTGGGCGTGGCACCGTCCTCGGCCGGCGCGAAGCCGATGAACCAGGAGTGTGGCGCCTGCTCGCCCCCGAGCTCGGCCGTGCCGGTCTTGCCGGCTGACCGCGCGTCGCCGATGCCATAGAGCGTGACGTCCGCCTGGCCAGCGTAGAGGCGGCCGAGGTCGCCGTTCACCGCATCCACCATGGCCTGCCGCGTGGCGGCCGCCGCGGCGCTCCCCACCACGCGCGTTCCCCCGCCGGAGCCGAGCGTGTCGAGCACCTGGTCGCCGGGCGAGCCGGTGTCGGAATGGGTGCGAACGTCCTTCACCACGTAGGGATTCGGCGCCACCCCGTCGCCGGCGATGGCGGCGGCGAGCATCGCCATCTGCACCGGTGTCACGGCCGTTCGGCCCTGGCCGAACGAAGCGCTCGCCAGCTCGACGTTGTCGCGGAAGGGACCGCAGTCGCCGTCGACGTCCTCGGTCACGAAGCTCGTGCGCCGACGGTCAGCCCGCGGTCGGGCGGCCCGATCCGCATCGGCGCACAGAAGCCGAAGCGACGCGCGTATTCGAGGAAGGCCTCCTGCCCGAGCTCGAGGCCCACGTGTGCGAAGTAGATGTTGCTCGACACCTGGAGGGCCGGGGACAGCGCCCACAGCGCCGGCTCGATGCCGCCGAGATCGTGCTCGCGGATCGCGAAGCCATCGACGACGAATCCCTCGCGCTCCTCGCGCGGCTGGTTGTCGAACGTCGTGTCGGGCGTCGTGACCCCGGCATCCAGCGCCGCGGCGGCCGTGAAGACCTTCATGATCGAGCCGGGAACGTAGAGGCCCTGGCGCGCTCGGCTGAGCAGCGGCTCGGCCGGATCGTTGCGCAGTGCATCCATCGCGCCCTGCGCGCCGTCGGGATCGCCGGAGATCGGGGTCGCATCGAACGTCGGCGTGGAGACGAGTGCCAGCACCGCGCCGGTGCGCGGGTCGATCGCCACCACCGCTCCGGGGTCGCTGCCGAGCTGCGCCGCGGCGAAGTCCTGGAGGCGCCGATCGATGGTCAAGGTGAGGTCGCGCGGCTGGGGCTGGCGGTCGAGCACGTCGCTGATCAGATCCCGGATCGGGTTGGGATCGGTCTGCCCGACCAGGATGTCCTCGAAGGCGCGCTCGATCCCGGTCGTGCCGAACCGCAGGCTCGAGTACCCCAGCACGTGGGTGAAGGCCGGGTCGAAGTACGTGCGGCGACTGAGTCCGTCGATGACCTCCGATGAGGCCAGGACCTGACCGGTGGCATCGAAGATCGTGCCGCGCGGCAGGCTCCGTCGTGCCGCGATCACCTCCGGGTTGTCGGTCCGCGTGGCGAGGCTGTCCGCCTCGATCACCTGCCACCACACGGCACTGGCCGACACGACGGCAAACGCCAGCATGAGGTACAGCCCGAGCCGGCGGATGTTCGTGGCGATCATGACTCCGATGCCTCTTCCGTCGCCCGGCCGCTGCGGTGGCTGATGGCCAACAGCAGCCCGACCATGATGAAGCTCGCCACCACGCTCGACCCGCCGTAGCTGACGAACGGCAGCGTGATGCCGGTCAGCGGGATGAGCTTCGTGTTGCCGCCGATGATGATCAGCGTCTGCAGCCCGAGGCTGGCGGTGAGCCCCACGGCCAGCAGCGCGCCGAAGTCGTCGCGTGCCAGCGCCGCGATGCGGAGCCCGCGGAACACGAGGACGGCCGCGAAGCCGAGCAGCGCGAACGCCCCGAGCAGCCCGAGCTCCTCGGCGATGGCGGTGAAGATGAAGTCCGTGTGAACGAACGGGATGGTGAGCGAGCCACCCAGGGTGACGAGGCCCTGCCCGAGTCCCTCGCCGAACAGCCCGCCGCGGCCCAGGGCGTAGATGGCGCGCACCGGCTGGAAGCCCGCGCCGAGCGGATCGGCGAACGGGTCGAGCCAGACGTCGACGCGGGCATGCACATGCCCGAACAGCTGGTAGGCGACGTAGAAACCCGCCACGAACAGGATCAGGCCGATGAGGACGTAGCTGCGCCTGCCGGTGGCCACGAACAGCATGGTGAGGAAGATCCCGAAGAACAGCAGCGCCGTACCGAGGTCGTTGAGTCGCACGACGATGAGCATCACGACAGCGAACAGGGCGAGCATCGGCAGGAAGTACGGCAGCGGAGGGACGCTCAGGAATCCGATGCGCATGCTCGCGCTGGTCAGCAGGGTGCGCGTCTCTGCCAGGTAGCCTGCGATGAAGATCACGAGCACGATCTTGAGCAGCTCACCGGGCTGGATGCTGACCGGGCCGAGGTCGATCCACAGCCGGGCGCCGTTGACCTCGTAGCCGAACAGCATCGTGGCGGCCAGCAGGGCGATCCCGACCGCCGCCCACGAATACTTGTAGTGGCGCAGGATGCCGTCGTCGCGCAATCCGACGGCAATGGCCAGCATCGCGACGATCCCCACGGCGAACCACAGCAGCTGCGTCGACGCCATCCCGAGCTCGAGCCCGAAGGCCCGGGTGCCGGCGAGATCCTGCGGCAGCCGGTTGAGCATGATCATGCCGATCCCGCCCATCGCCCCGACGGCCGGCAGCACGAGCTGGTCTCCCCGATGCCCGGATGCCACGAGAACGACATGCGCGACGGCGATCAATGCGATGTATCCGACCGCCATCGTCAGGTCGCCGGTCTCGAGCGCGCCACTCAGCGCGATGTTCGTGACGACGAAGCCGAACGGAACCAGGAGCAGGATCGGCAGAAGAAGCTTCAGCTCCGCTCCGCGCCAGGTGATCCTCATGCGCCGGCGATCACCGGTCGAGCCGCATCCGCACGCGTCCGACGGTCAGCTCGTCGCCGAAGCTCAGCGCAACGGCGCGCTCGATGCGATGGCCGTTCACGTACGTGCCGTTCGTGCTGCCCTGGTCCTCCACGAACCAGCTCCGCCCGCGGAAGGTGAGCATCGCGTGGTTGGCGCTCACGAAGTCGTCCTCGACGAAGATCGTGTTGTTGACGTTGCGTCCGATGGAATTGATCGGCCCCAGGGCGATCGTGCTGCCGTTCGGTGGCTCGTCGGCGGGCGATTCGAGCACCGAGAGGCGCCCGATGCCCGAGCGCGATGTGATCTGCGCCTCCTCCGCGCTTCGGAGGTCGCGCAGGAGCGAGCCTGCGAACCGCATGAGGATGATGTACAGCAGGGCGACGAACCCGAGCTGGGCCAGCAGCAGGAGGACGCGCACGATGTCGGCCGTCATGCGCGGACCTGGAACTCGATGCTGGTGTCGCCGACCTCGATGATGTCGCCGGGGCCGAGGGCGATCTGGTCCACCGGCTGCCCGTTCACCGACGAGCCGTTGCGGCTCCCGAGATCGGTGAAGCTGTACGCTCCGTGCTGCAGCTTGAGCTGGCAGTGGTGCCGGCTGACCATCGGGTCGTCGACGATGACGTCGTTGTCGCTGGCGCGCCCGATCCCGATGAGAGCTCCGCCCAGGTCGAACTGGACCGCCCGGCTGCCGCGCGTGCTCACGAGCAGGTACGCGCGGCGAGCCGAATCGGGAGCATCGCGGCCCTCGGGTCGGTTGTAGACCATGGTGTCCGAGTTCGCCGGCATCGGCATCGCATCGGGCAGGCGCTCGCCCCGCTCATCGATGACGTTCGCCGCCACCCGGATCTCGCCGCGGCGGGTGTTGTCATCGGCCAGGATCTGAACCTTCGGCCGCGCGACCAGGCTGTAGCGCTCATGCCGGGCCCGGGCTAGCACGCCGTGCGCCAGGTCGTCCTCGAGCGAGGAGCGGTAGGAGGCGAAGGCGGCAAAGTCGCTCGGGTGGAGGTGGAGGTCGTAGTGGTTCGGCACGATCACGCCGGTGTCCCGATAGATCTTGTTCGTGTCCATCGCCCGCTCGATCCGCTTTGCCAGGCTGACCGGCTGGATCGAGGCACCGAGCCGCCCGGCCGGGGCTTCGAGGAAGCGCTCGAGGAACGACTCGACGCGCGAGAGGATGCCCATCGCGGCCGATCCTAGCATGCGGAGTACGAACGGCCGGCTCGGCGGTACGAATGCGTTCTAGGGTCCCGCGGCACCCCGTGGCTATACTTCGGGACCCTGATCGCTGCTGCCTCCGGGAGACCGCACCACCATTGGCCGACACCCTCACCGAGTCATTCTGCGAACGCTGCGGAACGCGCTATGAATTCCAGGCGCCGACCCGCCTGAATCCGCTGCGCAAGACGCGCGGGTTCATCGGGGGGCTGCGCAACTACCTCACGAGCCAGGATGCGCTGTCCGACGCCATGGGCGACGCGATGCGATCCGAGGAGAGCGGCCTGGCGTCCGCCCAGCTCGAGGCATTCCACGAGTCCTTCAACTTCTGCATCGACTGTCGTCAGTACACCTGCGTCAACTGCTGGAACGACGATGCAGGTCGCTGCCGATCCTGCGCCCCGATCGCTGGCACCGATGACCTGGCCGAGCGACTCGCCGCATCCGCCGCTCCCGCGCCCGTCGTTGCCGCCGATGCGCTCAACGGCGATGTTCATGAGCCATGGCCCACCGAAGCATGGCCGATGTCCGATCTTCCGACACAGGGTGACCGCGAGCCCGTCGTGGCCGAAGTCGAGCCCGAGCCGGAGCCGGTGGTGGCCGAAGTCGAGCCCGAGCCCACCGGAGCCCGAGCCCGAGCCTGATGGCCGAAGTCGAGCCCGAGCCCGAGCCGGAGCCGGTGGTGGCCGAAGTCGAACCCGAACCCGAGCCGGTGGTGGCCGAAGTCGAGCCCGAGCCCGAGCCCGAGCCGGTGGTGGCCGAAGTCGAACCCGAGCCCGAGCCCGAGCCGGTGGCCGCCGAAGTCGAACCGGAGCCTGCTCTGCCACCGCTCCGCGTGGTCGCCTGGGACGAAGACGATGAATATGTCGTCCATCGGCCGCTCGCCGAAGCTCTCGATCAGCCGCCCGCAGTCGCCGACTCCACGGTGCCGACCGGGGCTGAGACGGAGCCCCAGCCGATCGCGGCAGAGGCCGAGCCCGAGCCGATCGCGGCAGAGGCCGAACATGAGCTCGAGCCCGAACCAGTCGCCGCGGCGGCCGAGCATGAGCTCGAGCCCGAACCAGTCGCCGCGGCGGCCGAACCCGAGCCCGAGGAGCCGGCCGCCGCCGTGGTGGACGCCGCCGAGGAGCCCGAACGCCGCGCTCCGCGCCTGGCGCCGATCTCCGATACGATCCTGCGATTCCCGCCGCGTGGGCAGCCGGACGGGCCCGTGGCCGACGAACCTGCCGCAGCGATCGCGGCCGACCCCGAGCTGGCCGCTCGGCGAGCGCAGCTTGATCTGCTTGGCCTGGGCGACCCGGGCCAGGGGCCAGTCGCCGCGGAGCGCGCCGCCATGCCGTACCGATCTCGCGGTGCAGCCGTCAGCCCTGCGGAGCTGGCACGACAGGCCTCAGCCGCCGGTTCGTTCTGGGAGGCGTCAGCTCGCGAGGTCGCCGCAGCGGCCGGACAGATCGGCGTCCAGAGCTGCGGCCAGTGCGGACTCTCGCTCTCCGCCACGGCTCGATTCTGCCGCCGATGCGGTACGCAGCAGGCGCGATCCGCCTAGCTGGAGCTGGCCTCCGTCGACGGAGAAGCCTGGGGTGTCGACCCGTCGCCGGTTTTCGTTGACTCCTGGGACGATCCGGATTCCTTGGCCGAGCCGTTGCCGGGCTCGGCCTTCTTCTCGCCCGAGGCGATCGAGCTCGAGGCGCTCGCCCTGGAGTCATTCCGATAGAAGCCCGACCCCTTGAAGATGATGCCGGCGGGATGGATGACGCGACGCAGCGTCCCGCCGCACAGCTCGCAGACCGATGGCCCGTCCTCGAGCATCGAGTGAATCACTTCGGTCACCGTGCCGCACGTGCGGCACTGGTAGTCATAGGTCGGCACGGGGCCGCATCATGGCGTACGAATGGGGTCCGCGCAATGCGGACCCCATTGGGTCGCGTTGGACGGGGTGCGGCTCAGGCGTTGGAGGTCCGCACTCCGAACCGTGACCACCAGCTGCGTGCCGGCCGCTCGGCCGTGGATGCAACACCCTCCGGGTTCGAGATCAGGCGGGCGACGGCGTGGAGGTCGTCAGCGATTCGCTCCTTCGGGAACTTCGTGATCAGCGGCTTCCCCTCGTTCGAGGCGATGACGGCCTTCGGCCCGCTGCTGACGACGGTCGCCGAGATCGGAAGGCCAAGGCTCTTCGCCATGTCCTCGACGCGGATGCCGTGGTTGGCGCGGTTCACGACCACCCGGATCATGTTCCCGAGGCCGAGATCGCGCGCCAGCTCGAGGAACTGCGCGCTGTTGCGCAACGCTCCGACCTCCGGCGTCACGACCAGGAAGATCTCATCGGCCACCGCGAGCATGGCCATGGTGCGATCGTCGTACCCGGGGTGGTTGTCGATGATCACGTACGAGTGATGGTTCTTCGCCCATCGCAGAGCAGCGAGCAGCAGGTCCACGCTGACGCGCTCCGACTCCGCCGGGTCAGTTCCCCAGGTCAGGACGCGCAGGCCGGTATCGGCATGCGTGGCGACGCACTGGTCGAACGCGGCGTCGGTCCACTCCTCGGGTGGGCTGTCGGACAGGTCGGCGAGGCCCATGCGGTACGGGCACTTCGAGGACCGAGGTGACGTTGCCGACGCCGACATCGGCGTCCAGGAGAAGCACCTCGGATCGCGTCTGCTGGCGCAGCGCCACGGCGATGTTGACGGAGATCGTGGTCTTGCCGACGCCGCCCTTCGGGGCGAAGACGCTGACCGCCCGACCCTCACCGGCAACCGGGGCCGAGGTCAGGCCGTCAGACGTGGCCCATGCGCTCGACTCGGAGGGAAGGTGCTGGCCGCTGCGGATGAGGAGGGCCTGGAGGCGGTACACGAGCGCATCGGCCGCGATCGGCTTCATGGCGAGCTCGTTGGAGGTCGTTCCGAAGCCCTTCGGGATCTCCATCGTCTCGCCGAGCATCAGGAGGACGGGAACGTTCCCCTGGGCAGCGACGGACTCGTAGAGCGCCGCAGAGATGTCGGCGCCCAGATCGCAATCGATGACCGCAAGATCGAAGGAGCCGGCCGGAGCAGACCCGTCGATCGCGCGGACCGAGGCGAATCCGGCGCGCTCGAGCGCTTCGAGAAAGTGATCGGAGTCGCCTTCGACGGCGAGCAGAACCGTGGGTCGCTCCATTGCCCTTCCTTCACGGGTGGCGTGTGTCTGGTGACGGTTTGCACCAGTCTCGTGACGCAGAGGGCGGTGAGCAATGGGACTCGAACCCGTGGGAGCTACCCCAAAAGTACCGGTCAGCTCCCTCGCAGCATCCGCATGCCGCACTTCGGGCAGTAGAACGCGCTGGCGTTGCCCGCCTCGAAGCCGCAGTGCGCGCAGGTGAGCCCGGACCGCCCGCCGATCGAGGGCAACCGGGCCTGCTCGGCCTCGCCGAGGCTGAATCCAGATGCCACCACCTGCTGGTAGAGCGAGCTGAGCAGCTTCTGCCCGATGCGCTCGGTGTCACCCCGCATGCCCTTGCCGCCCCAGCCGATCACCGCTCGCACGATGAGCTCCCCCGACAGCTCGTCCCAGTGGGATGCCAGGCCGCCGACGATGGCGTTGTACTCCGGGTAGCCGCTCGTGTCCGGATCGCCGTGGAGGAGCCCGCAGAAGAAGGTGTCGACCGTCATGTCGAGGGCATCGGTCAGCTCGAGCACGTAGAGGCCATGCCGCCCGATCGGGCTCACCTCGCGGCGAGCCAGGACCCACTGCTGCATCTCGTTGAAGCGCTCGATGGCGGGTGAAGCGTCCGAGTATTCGAGCGGGAGCGGCTCGATGACCTCGACCGGGGTCTGGCTCAGCGGTTCGAGGATGCCGGGGATCGCCATCGCCGCCGCCGGATCGGCCTGCAGACGGAGACCGTCGCTGCTGCGAGCGACATAGGCCAGCCGAATCAGGTACTCCTGCGCGGAAACGACCTCCTGCACCGGGGTGGGCGGAGGCGGTGCCGATGGTTCCGGCTTCTTGCGCTTGAGAAACGACATGTGGTGGGTCAACCCCTGGTGAGTGGCAGCGCGGCCGATTCTAGCAGCCGATTGCCCGCCGGCCCCATGACGAGATCGGGCTACGCGCTCCCGCCATCAAGGCGCTGGCGCTGCTGGCGCAGCTCGGTCAGGCGGACGCGCTCCCGCTCGACGACGGCTGCGGGCGCGCGCGCGGTGAACGACTCGTTGTCGAGCAGCGTCTCCAGACGTGCGATGTTGGCGTCCAGCTCGGCCCGTTGCGTTGCGCGACGTCCGGCGGCAGCCTCATCAGCGGCAGCATCACGTCCCAGCCAGGCGACGCCGAGCCTGCCGGCAACCACGAGCTCGGGACGCTCCGCGTTCTCGACGAGCTCGATCGGGCGAACGCGCGCCAGCGCCTCGAGGTAGTGGGCCGCCGACTCCAGGCGCGCAGCCGCATCGGCGTTCGCCGGCTCCACGCTGATGGGGACCCATGCCGACGCGGGAGTCCCCGACTCGGTCCGGAGATTGCGGAGCTCCCGCACCAGGGATGCCACGTCCGCGAAGGCATCCTCCGCCTCCGGAGATCGGGCCTCCGGGGTCGGCCATGGTGCCGTGATCAGCAGTGGCGAAGGGGCAGCGTCCGGCGCAGCGTCGTGCAGCTCGCTCCAGATCGACTCGGTCACGAAGGGCATGAGCGGGTGGAGGAGCCGAAGGATGGTCCCGAGGCCGGCCGCCGCGGCTGACCAGGTCGCCGCTCGATCGGCATCGTCGGCGCCGTCGCGACGCAGGTCGACCTTGGCCATCTCGAGGAACCAGTCGCAGTAGTCGCTCCATGCCACCTCGTGGACGGTCGCGGCATACCCACCGAGGTCGAGCGCATCGAGCTGACGCGTCGCCCGCTCCGTGGCTTCCGACAACCGCGAGCCGATCCAGCGCGTCGCAAGGCTGGGTGCCTCGCGCGGCTCGACCAGGCTCTTTGGCCGCACGCCGAGGACGAAGCGCGCCGCGTTCCACAGCTTGTTCGTGAAGTTCCGGCCGCCATCGAGCTTCGCCTGGGTGAGGCGCATGTCGCTGCCGGGCGCCGAGCCGTTGACCAGGGCGAACCGCAGGGCATCGGCGCCGATCTCGGCGACCATGGAGAGTGGATCGACGGTGTTGCCCTTCGTCTTGCTCATCTTCACGCCGCCCTCGGCGCGGATCATCCCGTGGAGGTAGACGGTGTGGAACGGCTCCCGATCGGTGAGGAACAGGCCGAGCATCATCATGCGCGCGACCCAGAAGAAGAGGATGTCGTAGCCGGTCTCCATCACACTGGTCGGGTAGAAGCGCGCCAGGTCCGGCGGTCTCGTCGGGCCAGCCGAGCGTGCTGAACGGCCACAGGCCCGAGCTGAACCAGGTGTCGAAGATGTCGGTCTCCTGCGTCAGCTCCGACGCCGGACGACCGCACTCGGCGCACGCGTCGGGGCCGTCGGCGGCATCGGTCACGGTCACGTGGCCGTCCGGGCAGAACCATGCGGGGATGCGATGACCCCACCACAATTGGCGGCCGACCGCCCAGTCGTGGATGTTCTCCATCCAGTGCGCGTAGACCTTCTCGAAGTGCGCCGGCATGATCCGGGTCCGCCCCTCGCGCACCGATGCGAGCGCGCGCTCGGCGAGCGGGGCGACCCGGATGAACCACTGGACACTGAGGCGTGGCTCGATGACCGTCCCACAGCGATCGCAGTGGCCGATGACCATGGCGTGCGGCCGCTCGCTCTCGAGGTCGCCCATCTCGCGCAGCCGATCGAGGATCGCCTCGCGCGCCTCGTAGCGGTCGCGGCCGACGAACTCCCCGCCCTCGGCGTTGATCCGCGCCTCCTCGTCGAGCACCGTGATCGCCGGGAGCCCGTGGCGCTTCGAAAGCTCGTAGTCGTCGGGGTCATGGGCCGGGGTGATCTTCACCGCACCGGTCCCGAAGGTTCGCTCGACGTGCTCGTCGGCGACGATCGGCAGGCGACGGCCCAGGAACGGCAGGATGGCGTGGCTGCCGACAAGCGCTGCGTAGCGCTCGTCCTCGGGGTGGACGGCCACCGCCGTGTCGCCGAGCAGCGTCTCGGGTCGGGTCGTCGCGACGCTGATCCACGCGTCAGGATCCGGCGTGCCGTCCGGCCGCTCGAGGTGGTAGCGGATGGTCCACAGCGTCCCGGTCTCGTCACGGTGGACGTTCTCGAGGTCGCTGATCGTCGTCAGGCAGCGCGGGCACCAGTTGACCAGGGCTTCGCCTCGATAGACCAGCCCGGCCTCCCACAGGCGCGTGAATGCCGTCCGCACCGCCCGCGCACTGCCCTCGTCCATGGTGAAGCGCTCGCGACTCCAGTCGGCGCTCGCCCCGAGCCGTCGGTGCTGGCCGCCGATGACCTCGCGGGTCTCGTCCATGAACTGCCACATGCGCTCGAGATACCGATCACGCCCCAGCGAGGCTCGGTCCTCCCCCTCCTCGGCCAGGATGCGATCGAGGACGAACTGCGCGGCGATGCTGGCATGGTCGACGCCGGGCAGCCACAAGGTGTCATCGCCGCGCATGCGGTGGTAGCGAATGAGGGTGTCCTCGACGGTGGCCGTCAGGGCGTGACCGATGTGCAGGGCGCCGGTGACGTTCGGTGGCGGCTGGACGATGACGAACGGCTGCGACCCGGGGTCCGGCACCTGAGCGGGGCGGAACGCATCGGCTTCCAGCCAGCGCTGGTAGACATCGGGCTCGACAGCGGCGGCGTCATAGCGCGCAGCCATCTCGCGTCTCGGTGTCGCCATGCGGTTCGTCTCCTTCGGCAAACAACAGACCCGCTCGTCGAAGGACGAACGGGTCGTGGTACCACCTTCGTTTGCGGTCACGCACGTGGCCGCCTCGTGTTCCGCGGTATCGGGCGGACCCGGCCGGCTCGCGTGCAACCTTCACCCGCGCCTGCGTGACGAGCTCTCAGCCGAAGGCTCGTCTCTCTGGAGCGCGCGCTCGCGGGCTACTCCTCACGGTCGTCGCCGTGGCGCGAGTCTACCATCCGCGAGAACCTCGGCCCCGGAACGGGTGGGTCGGGTCGCCGTCAGTGGGCCCGGGTCAACGTGACGCGCAGTCCGCCGTCGGGCTGAGCCTCGATGGTCGCTGCGTCGCCCTCGAGGGCCGCGATCGTCGACGCCACATTGAAGCCCGCTGGGTGAACAGCGCGGAACACGAACTCGCCGGTCGGGCCCAGGCTCAGGCTCACGCCCTCGATCCCCTCCGCGGCAGCGAGCGCCTGGCGGAAGCCGGTGATGGCGCCGAAGCTTCCGAGACCCGTCACGCGCACCTCGGTCGAGGTTGGCTCACCGGCTTCGGTCGCAGGGGCCGACGTCGCGGCGCCCGAGCCGAGCTCGGCGAGCCGAGCGGCCAGAGCGGCCTCGGCGTCCCCGGTGGTTGCGTCGCTCGCCGTCGTCGGCACCTGTTCCGCGCTCGGAGGTTCGGGCGCCGGAGCTGCGCTCGCGGCAACTTCCTCCTCACCCGACAGGCGCGGCGGAGGCGGCATGCGCTTGGCTGCCGTCGCGAACGCCGACGGATCCGAGATGTCGCTCAGCTGTGCGTGGTAGGCGTCCAGCGCGCGCTCGTACTCGGCGACCCGATCACGCAGGGTGTCGGCCTCCGCCTCGGCACGGGTCGTTTCGGCGGCCAGCTGCTGGTCGAGCTGCGCCTTGCGGGCGACGACTCGCTGCTCGGCCTCGCTCTTGATGCGCTGCGCCTCGGCCTCGGCCCAGGCGCCGACCGCCTCGACATCGCGATCCGCGCGTGCCTTGAGCTCGGCGCGACGCGCCTCGGCGTCGGCTTCGAGCGTGCGCACCCGCTCCTCGGCCTTCGTTCGCAGATCGGACAGCCCGGCCTGGCGCGTCTCCTCCGCGACCCGACGCATCGCGGCGACGAGATCACGCATGAAACCCGCGGAATTGTCGACAGGCTGCGCGGCTGGTGCGGGAGCCGCCGTCGTGGCCGGCTGCTGCGCGTCCGAAACCACGGCCTTCGGCTCGGCGCCAGCCGCCGGCGCCGGCGCCGGCGGCGCAGCGGGCGCGGCATCGGCGGCACCTTGACTCTCGGTCTTGGCGTCGTCCGGCGTCACCTCGGCGGGCGGCGCGTCCGAGCCTTCTGGACCCTTGGCTGCAGGCCCCGGCTGGTCGGCGGCAGGTTCCCCCGCAGTCGCCGGCGCGACATCGGCGGCCGAGGGCTGCGAAGCGGGCGCGGCGGGACTCGATGCATCGGTGCTCGCCGGCGTCACATTCGACGTCGCGGCATCCACATCCCCCTCGGGCTGCGACTCCTCGGGACCCGTTCCCCACGGGAGCCGGAATCCCGGTCGTCGTTGATTCGAGGTCATGTCCGCTGCTGCTCCTTCGTTGTCGCTCGCGATCCGGCGCGTGCCCAGCGAGCGGCCACATCCTAGCCGTGCGGGCCCGGCGATCGGACCGACCGGAAGTACTGCCCCGAACGCGGACCACGGTACCCCACGGCCCGTTGCTACCATGCGGGCCATGCTCGACGTCCTGGAGATCACCTCGGTCGCGGTCGCGCTGCGACTGCTGCTCATCCTCATCGCCGCGCTCGCCGCGTTCGTGCTGGTTCGCACGGCGGTCGGCATCGGCGTTCATCACCTGCTCGAGCATCGCAGCGAGGAGGCGGGAACGTCGCTCATCCAGGCGCCGGAGCTCGAGCGTCGCATCAGAACCATCGGGAGGCTGGTGGTCAGGATCGCCGGCGGCGTCATCGGCGTTCTCGCCATCCTCATGGCGCTTCAGCTCTTCGGCGTCGACATCGGCCCCGCAGTGGCGGGGCTCGGGGTGGTGGGCATCGCCGTCGGGTTCGGGGCGCAGACCCTGATCCGTGACTGGCTGGCCGGCATCTTCATCGTGCTCGAGAACCAGTACAGCCAGGGGGACATCGTCGGCATCGCGGGGGTGGAGGGCAAGGTCGAGGACTTCAGCCTGCGGCGCACCACGCTGCGCGACCTCAGCGGCACGGTTCACACGGTTCCGAACGGCCAGATCACGGTCGCGTCGAACATGACCCGCCTCTTCTCACGCGTGAACCTCGACGTCGGGGTCGCCTACGACACGGACCTCGATCGTGCCAGCGAGCTCATCAACGCCGTCGGCGACGACATGCTCGCGGACCCGGAGTGGGGCAACCGGATGCTCGACGCTCCGCGTGTCGTGCGGGTGGACGCGCTCGGCGACTCGGCGGTGACCCTCAAGGTTCTCGGCGAGGTTCGGGCGGCCGAGCAGTGGGCCGTCGGAGGGGAGCTGCGGAAGAGGATCCTTGTAGCATTCGCTCGCGGCGGTATCGAGATTCCGTTCCCGCATCGCGTGGTGGTCAACCGTCCGGGCGCGCCGAGCGCCGACGCAGCCGCTGCCGGCGCGGATCCGGCCGATCCGGCCGATCCGGCCTAGACGCGCGGAGATCCGAGCGACTCAGCGGTCGCGGTGATCCTCGCCGAGGTACTCGAGAAATCCGATGTCGCCCGGCGACACACCGGCGGCGGTCAGGAGCGTGGCCGCATCGGCCGCCTGTTGCGCACCGTGGCTCACGAGGTGCTGGACGAACATCCACCGCGGGAGTGGGCGGCTGCTCAGCCCCGGCCTCGTCGGCTCGAGGAGGTCGGGGTCGGTGAGCGAGGCGACCCATTCCCTCAGCGACTCCGATTCGAGGGCCCATCGCTCGCGGAGTGCCGCCACGGTTGCGAAGTCCTCGGGTCGAAGATCCTCCGCGTCACCCCATTCGGACTCCGGCCGACCCTCGAGCGCCATGCGCCAGCTCCACTCCACGTCAAGCTCGTGGACGAGGGTCGAGCGGAGATCGCGCGTGGTGAGGTGCTCAGCCGTGGCCCACGCCCCCTCGGGCAGGCGTGCCGCCGCATCGAGGAGTCGCCGGTTCGTCCACCACAGGTGCTCGATCGCCAGCCGCATTACGGACCCGAGGCCCGCCCCTGGCCCCTCCCCGTCGGCGTGAGCGGTCAGGCGGACTCCTCCTCCGGCTCGCTGTCACGCGCGGCGCGACGGCCTCGGCGCCGCGGCTCGGCCTCTCCGCTCTCGGTCACGAGCATCGGCGGCTTGCCGTGGTCGATCGTGTCGCCGGTGATCACGACCTTCTTCACGTCCGTGCGCTCGGGGATGTCGTACATCACCTCGAGCAGCGCCTCCTCCACGATCGTGCGGAGCGCGCGCGCGCCGGTCTTGCGCTCCAGCGCCAGGCGCGCGGTGGCCTGCAGCGCCTCCGGGGTGAAGACGAGCTCCACCTTGTCGAGGCTGAGGAACTTCATGAACTGGCGGGTGACGGCGTTCCGCGGCTCGGTCAGGACCTTGACCAGGTCCTCCTGTGCCAGTGCGGCGAGGCTCACGACCACGGCGAGTCGACCGACGAACTCGGGGATGAGCCCGTACTTCAGCAGGTCCTCCGGCATGAGCTTGTCGAACAGTGCCTGGCGCCTCTCGTCCTTCGAGTGACGTGCCTGGGATCCGAAGCCGATTCCCCGCTTGCCCACCCGCTCCTCGATGACCTTCTCGAGGCCCTCGAAGGCGCCGCCGCAGATGAACAGGATGTTCGTCGTGTCGATCTGGATGAAGTCCTGGTGCGGGTGCTTGCGGCCACCCTGCGGCGGCACGTTGGCGACCGTACCTTCGAGGATCTTCAGCAGCGCCTGCTGCACGCCCTCGCCGGAGACGTCACGGGTGATCGAGGGGTTGTCGGTCTTCCGCGCGATCTTGTCGAT
The DNA here is from genome assembly GCA_963767985.1 of uncultured Chloroflexia bacterium. Taxonomy (GTDB): domain Bacteria; phylum Chloroflexota; class Limnocylindria; order QHBO01; family QHBO01; genus JACDBZ01. The sequence continues at coordinate 522,639 of CAVYGE010000006.1, read as the reverse complement.
CTCGTCGATGTAGATGATTCCGCGCTGGGCGCGCTGGACGTCGAAGTCGGCAGCCTGGATCAGGCGCAGGAGGATGTTCTCGACGTCCTCGCCGACGTAGCCGGCCTCGGTCAGGGAGGTCGCATCGGCGATGCAGAAGGGGACGTCCAGGACCTTGGCCAGGGTCTGGGCCAGGAGCGTCTTGCCTGACCCCGTGGGCCCGACGAGCAGGACGTTCGACTTGCCGAGCTCGACGTCGTCGACGGTGTGCCCGGCGTTCACGCGCTTGTAGTGGTTATAGACGGCGACCGACAGGACCTTCTTCGCCTGGTCCTGGCTGATGACGTAGCTGTCGAGCTGGTCCTTGATCTTGCGCGGGCTGGGGACGGCGGCCTGCTGGACCTTGGCGCCACCCCGCGGCGCCTCGAGCATCTCCTCGTCGATGATCTCCTGGCAGAGGTTGATGCACTCGTCGCAGATGTAGACGCCCTGGCCCGCAATGAGCTTGCGGACCTGCTCCTGGCTCTTCCCGCAGAACGAGCAGCGGTACGGGACTTTCGACTTGGTCGTCATCGCACGGGATGGTAGCACGGGCTCGCCAACGCTCCGCCATCCCCCGATGGTCGTAGGATGCGCCGATGCCGACGCTGCGCTTCGCGCGGGCCGAAACCTCGATCGGGCCGCGCCTGCTGGCAGTGACCGATGTCGGCATTGCCGCATGTGGAGCCGCCGATGACCTCGAGTCGTTCCTGGCCGGGCTCCGACGGCGGTTCGCGCTCTCCCCGGAGCCAGCTGATCTCGACGCCGATTGGATCGAGGCCGCACTGGCGGGAGGCCCGCTGCCGCCCGTGGATCTCCTTGGCCTGAGCGTCTTCGACCGTCGCGTCTACGAGCTCGTGCGCGGCGTACCGGCCGGCGAGACGGTCACGTATGGCGAGGTCGCGGCCAGGGTCGGGTCACCGGGCGGCGCGCGGGCAGTCGGCGGGGCGATGTCGCGTTGTCCGCTCTTCCCGGCCGTCCCCTGTCACCGGGTGGTGCGGGCCTCGGACGGCTGGTCCGGCTGGGGTGGCGACGATCGGCTCAAACGACGGCTCCTCGGACGAGAGGCGGCGCTTGGTGAGTGAAGCGGCGATCTATCGGCGAAATCGTGCCTCGGGGGTCGTCCGGGCGTCGCGGTGTCGATCTATCGGTCCGGACGTGGCCGGAAGGCGCCCGACGCCGCCGTTCGGGCTAGGTCCACGCTGATAGATCGTCGGATCGGCGCCGGAACGCCGTCTGCGGCGCGATTTCGCCGATAGATCGACGGGCGCGGGCTCTACTTCTTGGCCTTGTCGGCCGCGGCCGCCTCCGGCGCGCTCGGAACCTCGCCCCCGTCCTTCTGCGCCATGCTGATCAGCGACTCGGTGTTGCCCGCGAAGACCTCGTCGATGAGGCCGTAGGCCTTCGCCTCGTCGGCACTCATGAACTTGTCGCGCTCTGAGTCGCGCTTCACGGTGTCGAAATCCTGTCCCGTGTGGTCCGCCAGGATCTTCATGAGGTTGTCCGTGAGGTGCATCATCTCGCGCATCTGGATCTCGACGTCCGGGGTGTTGCCGCGGAACCCGCCGGACCCCTGGTGAATCATGATCCGCGCGTTCGGCAGTGCGTAGCGCTTGCCGGTTGCGCCGGCGGCCAGCAGCACCGCCCCCATCGAGGCCGCCTGGCCGATGCAGATCGTGCTGACCGGCGCCCGCAGGTACTGCATCGTGTCGTAGATCGCCATCCCGCTCGTCACCACGCCGCCCGGTGAGTTGATGTAGAGCTGGATGTCCTTCTCGGGGTCCTCGGACTCGAGGAACAGGAGCTGCGCGATGATGAGGTTCGCGACGTTGTCCTCGATCGCGTCCCCCAGGAAGATGATGCGGTCCTTGAGGAGCCGCGAGTAGATGTCGAACGCGCGCTCGCCGCGGGCGCTCGACTCGATGACCATCGGGACCAGCATCGGTTATGCGGACTCCTCGGGCTGCTCGGGGGTGGTGGCTACAGATTCTTCGGCATCGGCCGCCGATTCATCCGCGGTCGCGGACGCATCGGGCCCGATGGCGCGCTCGATCAACGTGTCGACCAGTGTACGGTTGCGGATCGTCATGCGCAGGTAGCTGCGGCCACGTCGCGAGGTCAGGTATTCCCGCAGCTTGGCGTCGTTGTCGTAGCGCTCGAGCTGCTCGCCGATCTCGGCGTCGATCTGCTCGTCGGTCGCGTCGATCCCCTCCTTCTCGGCGATCGCCGACAGGACGAGGAGCGTCTTCACGCGACGCGAGGCGGGCTCGCGCAGCTCCGTCGCCAGCTCCTCGGGCGTCTGCTTCGAGAGGGCCAGGTACTGCTCCATGCCGACCCGCTGCTGGGCGAGCCGCGACTGGAGCTCGTCGCGCATGATCTCGATCTCGTTGGCGACCATCACCTCGGGCAGCTCGACGCTGGCGTTCGTGCTGGCGAAGTCGATGATCCGGTCGCCCAGGGCATGGCGCGCCTCGGCGGCGGCACGCTTCTCCATGGCGTCGCGAATCTCGGCCCGCAGCGCGTCGAGCGTCTCGACGTCGCCCACGCTCTTCGCGAACTCGTCGCTGAGCTCTGGCAGGATCTTCTCGCGGAGGTCGAGGAGCTCGATCTCGAACCGGGCCTGCTTGCCCTGGAGGTCCTCCACTCGGTAGTCGTCGGGGAAGCCGATGTCGAAGCCCTTGGCCTCGTCGATCTTCATCCCGACGAGGTTGTCCTCCCAGCCGGGAATCATGCGGTCGTCGCCGATGACGAGCGGCATCCGATCCGCCGATCCGCCGTCGAACGGCTCGCCGTCGATGGTTCCCACGAACTTCACGCTGGCGAGGTCGCCCTTCTGCGCCACGCGATCATCGACCGGCCGCAGCGTCGCCTGCTGCTCGCGCAGCTCCTCGATGACCTGGCTCACCTGGTCGTCGGTGATCTCGGGCACCTCGAGACCGAACGGGTAGTCGGTGTAGGAGCCGAGCTCCACGTCGGGTCGAACCGGCACGGTGGCCGTGAACGTCACGCCCTGACCCTCGACCACTGCCGCGGGATCGATGTCGACCTCCGGCTGGTCGATCGGCATCACGTCGGACTGCGTGAGCGCGGCGTCATAGCTGTCGCTGACGAGGTGATCGATCGCCTCCGCCAGCACGCTGCCACGGCCGACAAAGCGGTCGATCACGTTCCGCGGCGCCTTGCCGGGGCGGAAGCCGGGAACCTTCGTGCGCTCCGCGACGTGGCGGTAGGCGGTGGCGAAGTGGCGGGCGACATCCTCGGGCGGGACCTCGATCTCGAGGACCATCTTCGAGCCCGGTTCGGGTCGCGTCGATACGGTGACCAAGTCAGCTCCTGTGCGGCATGGTGGGCGAGGCGAGATTCGAACTCGCACGTCTTGCGACACCGGCTCCTAAGGCCGGCGCGTCTGCCGTTCCGCCACTCGCCCGGTTGGTGCTCGGCGGTACGGCGCTGAGTCTACCCGGATGCCGAGCTCATGCCGGAGTAGTCCTCGCGCCGCTCCGGGGTCGCCGCGGCATCGATCGCGCCCTTTGCCGCGCTGACGGCAGGATTGGCACCTTCCGGGGGCGGCTCGACCGAGAGGAAGCGCTCGACGGCCTTGCGTGCCATGCGCGGCGGTAAGGATCGCTGCACCGGTCTCGAAGGCGTTCCAGGCTGCTCGCTTCGGTCCCGGTGGGCCCTCGGCTGCCTGCTTGGCGAGCTTCTTCGCGAGCTTCTTGTGCTTCTTCGGGTCGTGGCGCCAGCGGAGCAGCTCCTCGGACATCGTCTCCCGCGCCTCGGCGGCACGGGGCCCGACACTGCCCGCGATCGAGTCGACCCAGGACTGCATCGGCTTCGGCAGCGTGTCGTACGCCTTCTCGGTATCCGAGCGGAACGCGGTTCGGCGGATGAGCTTCGCCAAACGGATCGGCCCACCGGCCACGAGGAAGAGGGCGCCGGCGCCGAGACCGACCACCAGTGCCGGGTTCTCCTTGAAGCGCTTCTTGAGATCCAGCGCTTCGCGCAGCTGGTCGGCCGTCCGTTCGAGCTCGGTGCGCTGGGCGCTGACGGCTAGCCGCGTCTCAGCAAGCGGTTCTTCGCCCATGCGACGTCCTCCTTCACGGCTTCAATGGTCTCTTCCGGGGTGAACTTCGTGCTCGTCACGCGCTTGATCCCGCGCCACGCCAGCAGCCCGACGACCACGAGAAGCAGCACCAGCACGATGAGGCCGACCCACCACAGGCCGATGGCGACGAGGACCGCCATCACGAACGCGACGACTGCGATGAGGAACACCAGCGCGACCGCCGCCGAGATGGCGAGCAGGATGATTCCGCCCTTGAGCTGTCCGAGGTTCTTGGCCATCTCCTGCCGGCCGCGCTGAACCTCCAGCTTGGCGAGGGCAATGCCGCCGGAGGCAAGACGTTTCACGAGGGTGAACGCGTTCTCGCGGCGCGGCTTCGGGCCTGTGGACATGGGACCTCCGGGTGGGGACGGGAGCACGCCGGAGCGACGCGCAGGTCCGCACATTCTACCAACGGACCTTCGGTCTGCCATTGAGCAGGACCGGTGCCAAGGCACGTCCGCGAGGTGTCCGCTATCCTTCGCCGCCATATGGCCAAGCGACGAACCTCCGGAATCCAGCGCCGCGAGCGCGCCAGCAGCGAAGCCCTGAACCGACGCCTCGACGGCGGCGACGGCTCCCTGACCCTGCCCGATTGGCGACTGCTCGCCATCGGCGGCGTGCTGCTGGTGGGCGTGCTGATCATCGTCCTGGTGCTGGTGTTCGGCGGGTCGCCGAACCCGAATGCCGGCCAGGCCCTGCCCAACGACGGAAACGAGCACGTTCCGGTCGGGACGACCTGTCGCTCGCCCCAGGCGCCATGTGGACCCGACCCGTATTCGTCGGTGCCGGCCGCATCCGGCCCGCATTGGGATCCCAGCGGCGTCGCGAACTGGGGCGCGTACGAGTCTCCCCAGAACGAGACCCAGCTGATCCACAACCTGGAGCACGGCGGGATCGTCATCTGGTACGACGCCGATGCCCTGGACGCCGAACAGGTCCAGGAGCTCGGCTCCTACGTCGAGGGCCAGGTGGCGTCCGGGATCAGCGGTCGCTTCAAGTTCATCGTAAGTCCGTGGGGCGGCAGCGAGCCGCTCGGGGCCGCCGTCGCTGTCACCGCGTGGCGCCACCTCCTCCAGCTCGAGACGTTCGACATGGACGCCATCCGCGCCTTCGCCGATGCCAACTACCTGCGTCACGCCCCCGAGCCGAATGGTGGGCCGGCCCCGGGCGCGTGAGCGCCGGGCGCGGTTGACCCACCCGGGCGCCTGCGGCATCATCTCGGCGGGCGCCTAGCTCAACGGCAGAGCAAGTGACTCTTAATCACTAGGTTCGGGGTTCGAATCCCCGGGCGCTCACCATCGCACACCCACCCGGGCGATCCTTCACGGGCTCGCCATCCCGTCGACCAGTCGCAGCCGCCTCGTTGCGGCCGCGTCGGTCCCCTCCGGAGGCGTTCGTGGCCCACGTCCCGATCCAGCGGCACCTGCTCGACAACGGGCTGCGCGTGATCCTGTCGCGCGACCCGCGGGCACCGCTCGTTGCGGTGAACCTGTGGTACGACGTCGGCAGCCGTCACGAGAAGGCCGGCAAGACCGGCTTCGCCCATCTCTTCGAGCACATGATGTTCCAGGGATCGGCGAACGTGGAGAAGGGGCAGCACTTCAGCCTGGTGCAGGCCGCCGGCGGCACCCTCAACGCCAGCACCTGGCTCGACCGCACGAACTACTTCGAGACGCTGCCCGGTCATGAGCTGGAGCTCGCGCTGTGGCTCGAGGCCGATCGCATGGCCAGCCTCCTGCCGGCGATGACCCAGGAGAAGCTGGACAACCAGCGCGACGTGGTGAAGAACGAGCGTCGCTGGAGCGTCGACAACCAGCCGTACGGCGACTGGGACGAGCGAATCCAGGCGCTCGTCTATCCGGCGGGCCATCCCTACCACCACCCGACGATCGGGTCGATGGAGGATCTGTCGGCCGCATCCCTGGACGACGTCCAGGAGTTCTTCGCCACCTACTACGCGCCGAACAATGCGGTCCTCACGGTCGCCGGCGACTTCGCGGAGGACGAGGCGATGACCATGATCCAGCGCCACTTCGGGCCCATCCCGGCCAATGCGGCGCTGCCTGCACCGCCCGACATGACCGTCGATCCTCTGCTCGGCACACCGGTGCGCGAGATCGTGCGGGCCGACGTCCCACTGGCGCGCATCTACCTGGCCCATCGCATCCCGCCGTTCGGGACGGACGACTTCGACGCCCTCGACGTTGCCTCGGACATCCTCGGCGCCGGTCGCGCGTCGCGCCTCTACGCGAGCCTGGTACGCGAGCAGCGTCTCGCCCAGGATGTGAGCGTCTTCGCCTTCCCGGTGGTGGGCGGCGCCAGCATGCTCGCCGTCTGGGTCACCGCCCGGCCCGGCGTCACAACCGATGCGCTGGAGACGGCGACACTGAACGAGATCGATCGGCTGGCCGCCGACGGTCCGACCGATGCCGATCTCGATCGCGTGAACAACCTTCACGCGGCCCACGTGGCGGGCGCGCTCGAGCGAATCAGCGAGCGGGCCGATCGGCTCAGCATGTACACCTGCCTCTTCGACCAACCCGACCGCATCAACGAGGAGGTCAGCCGCTGGCAGGCCGTCGATGCGGACCGGGTGCGGGCGGCGATGCAGGCATCGCTGCGGCCGGACAACCGGGTGACCTTGACCTACGTCCCGGCCAAGGCCGCCGCGGCATGACCGAACGTCCGACGGCCACCGCCCCGCGACCGTATCGCTTCCCCGACTTCGAACACCACCGTCTCGACAACGGCCTGGGCGTCTGGTTCGTGCCCCTGCCCGACCGCGAGCTGGTGAGCATTCACCTGCTGACGGATGCCGGCGCCGCGGCCGAGGCCGAGGAGCAGGCCGGCCTCGCCAGCCTGACCGCGAAGCTGCTCGTGACCGGCACGCAGCGCCTGGATGCGGCCGCATTCGCGGAGACGACCGAACGCCTCGGAATCGAGGTCGGCAGCGAGTCGTCGTGGGACAGCGCCCGGGCCGGGTTCACCGCGCTCGGAAGCAAGCTCGAGGACGGGCTGGGACTGCTCGCCGAGATGCTCCGCACCCCGCGCCTCGACGAGGGCGAGTTCGAACGGCTCAAGGGCGAGCGTCTCAACGACATCCTGCAGGCACGCGCCGACCCGGGTCGCCTGGCCGATGAGAGCTTCCTGCGCGAGGTCTTCGCCGATGCCCAGCCGTACGGCCGTCTCGCCTCGGGCAGCCCCGAGACGATCGAAGGGCTCGCGATCGAGCATGTGCGCGGCTTCCACGCGGCGAACTACGCCCCGAACGTGGCGGACATCATCATCGCCGGCGCGATCGATCCAACCTCGGCGCTGGCCTCCGTCGAACGCAACCTGGGCGACTGGAGCGGCACGGCTCCGGGTCACCGCAGCTTCCAACCGGAGCAGCGCGGCGGCCGACGCGTCGTCCTGGTCGACCGTCCGGGCTCGGTGCAGAGCGAGCTGCGCGTGGGCCACCTCGGGATCGACCGCCACGATGCGCGGTACTTCCCGGCGCTCGTCATGGCGGCGCTGCTGGGCGGGGTCTTCGGAAGCCGGCTCAACCTGAGGCTGCGCGAGGAGCTCGGCTACACCTACGGCGCGCGCTGCTCGTACGACCCGCGACGGGCTGTCGGCCCCTTCACGGCGACGGCCGCGGTGCAGACCGAGGTCACCGTCGACGCCATCCGCGAACTGCTCGGCCAGCTCGAGCGCATCCGCCAGGAGCCGCCCTCCGAGGACGAGCTCCGAGGCGTGCGGGACTACCTCGTGGGAGTGTTCCCGCTCCGTTTCGAGACCACCGGTGGGATCGCGTCGGCCATCGAGCCGCTGGCCGTGTACGACCTGCCCAACGACTGGTGGCACACGTACCGGAGCTCGCTCGAGAGCGTGACCAGCGAGGACGTCCATCGGGTTGCGCGAGAGCTCGTTCGCCCGGAGGAGGCGCTCATCCTGCTCACCGGGGATGCGGAGCAGCTGCGCGGCGACCTCGAGGCCGCCGATCTCGGGCCGGTCGAGGTCATCCCCGCCGCCTGACGGCACGCAAATCAGCGCTCGGCGTGGTGGCGCCGGCCGAGCTCGGCCTCGACCTCCCGCAGCGGGATCCCTCGCGCGGCCAGCAGCACCATGGCGTGATACAGCAGGTCGGCGGCCTCCGCCACGACCTCGTCGTCGGTCCCGGCGAGGGCCGCGGCTGACAGCTCCCCTGCCTCCTCGGTCACCTTCTCGGCGGGCCGGCGCGGGCCGCCGGCGAGGAGGCTGGCCGTGTACGAGGACTCCGCATCGGCGGTGCGCCGGTCGGTGATGATGCGCTGCAGGTCCGCCAGCGCGATGCGCTGCCCGAGGTGTTCGAAGCACGAGCGATCGCCCGTGTGGCATGCCGGACCGGCGGGGTCGACCAGGTAGATGATCGCGTCCGCGTCACAGTCGACCCCCATGGCGACGATCCGCATGACGTTCCCGCTCGTCGCGCCCTTGCGCCACAGCTCGTCGCGCGAACGCGACCAGAAGTGCGCCGCTCCGGTGCGCTCCGTCGCGTCGACCGCCTCGCGGTTGGCGTAGGCCAGCATGAGGATCTCGCCGCTCGCCGCTTCGGTGACGACCACCGGAAGCAGCTCTCCGCGGCCCCAATCGGGCCGACGATCGCTCAGCCAAGCCACGACGCGACCTCCTCCGGCGTCGGCCTCGGCGCCGGGAGCCGGACGCTCACGCCGCGCTCGGCGAGCGACGCCTTGAGCGAGCCGATCTCCAGGATGCCGAAGTGCAGCGTCGAGGCCAGCAGCGCCGCCGACGCGCCGGCCTCGAGGACAGCGGCAACATCGGCCGCGTCGCCGGCACCACCCGACGCGATGACCGGCACCCGCACCGACGTGGCGATCGCCCGGTTCAGGCCGATGTCGTAGCCCGATCGCGTTCCGTCGCGGTCGATGCTCGTGACGAGCAGCTCCCCGGCGCCGCGCTCGACGGCCTCGCCCGCCCACGTGACGGCATCGCGGCCGGTCTCCTCGGTCGCCGCCACGGCGCGCACTCGCCATCCCTCGCCGGCCGCAGCGGCATCGATCGCCACGACCACCGACTGCGAGCCGAGCCGGTCGGCCAACCGGCCGATGAGCAACGGATCGCGCAGCGCGGCGCTGTTCACGGCCACCTTGTCGGCGCCGGCGTCGAGGAACGCGGCGGCGTCGTCGACGCTGCGCACCCCGCCGCCCACCGACAGCGGGACGTCGAGCGCGGCCGCGGAACGAGAGATCAGGTCGAGCAGCGCCGGGCGCGCATCGACGGTTGCCCCGATGTCGAGGATCGTGATCTCGTCGGCGCCCTCGGCCGCGTAGCGCGCCGCGAGCTCGACGGGATCACCGGCGTCCACGAGATCGGCGAAGCGCGTGCCCTTGACGACGCGACCGTGCGTCACGTCGAGACAGGCGATGATCCGCCGGCGCAGCGTCATGCGAGTGCCGCCATCGCCTCGGCGGGGTCGATGGCGCCGGTGAGCAGGGCGAGCCCGACGACCGCCCCGTCACATCCGGCGTCGCGCACGGCGCGCAGGTCGTCGAGTGATCCGATCCCGCCCGCTGCGACGAGGGTCGCATCCGGCAGCGCGGTCCTCATCCGCTTCAGCATCTCGACATTGGGGCCGGCGAGGGTCCCATCGCGCGCGGTGTCGGTCACGGTCAGTCGCGACGCACCATCCGCCACCAGGCGTCGGGCGAGATCGACGCCATCCGCCTCGCCCACGCGCAGCCAGCCGTCCAGGGCCGGACGACCGTCTCGCAGGTCGAGCGACACCCCGATGCGGCCAGGGTGGGCCCGCGCGGTGGCGCGGAGGAAGGCGGGGTCCTCGATGGCCGCCGTGCCGAGCAGGGCCTCGTCGGCGCGGCCCAGGAGCGCGACCACGTCCTCGGGCCGGCGCAGGCCGCCCCCGGCCTCGACGATGACTCCCGCTCCTGTCTCGCGGACCGCATCGGCGATGCGTCCGAGCAGGTCGAGCTGCATCGGGCGTCCCGCGCGGGCGCCGGCCAGGTCGATGACATGGAGGCGACGGCATCCGGCCGCCGCGAACCGTCGAGCGAGCTCGACCGGATCCTCGGCCGCATCCACGCGCCGCTCGTAGTCGCCCTGCACCAGCCGGACCGCGCCGCCGTCGAGCAGGTCGATGGCGCAGATCAGCTCCACGTCGCCGCCTCGACCGGCGCATCGAGCCGTCCCGCCGCGAAGGCGGCCAGCAGGGCTCGCCCGGTCGGGCCGCTCTTCTCCGGATGGAACTGGGTGCCGGTCAGCGACCCGGCGCGGAGGAGCGATGGAAACCGGAATCGGTCGACCTCGGTCCAGCCGCGGACGGCGGCGGGATCGGCATCGAGCCAGTAGCCGTGGACGAAGTAGGCATCGAACGAAGCGGCATCGGTCTCGACCGCATTCCAGCCGATGTGCGGCACGAGGCGCGGACCGCCGTCCTCGACGCCGGGAAAGGCTCGGCAGCGTCCGCCGATCAGCCCGAGGCCGGGCGTGTCACCCTCGTCCGAGCCGTCGAGCAGGAGCTGCGCGCCGAGGCACAGGCCGAGGAGCGGCCGTCCGTCGGCGCCCCATCGACGCACGGGCTCCCAGAGCCCCCGCGCCCGGAGCTCGGCGACGGCGGTCGGCGCCGCGCCGACGCCGGGCAGAACGACGCGGTCCGCGTCCTCGAGTCCGTCCGGTGTCGTCACCAGGTGCGCATCGGCCCCGATCGCCTCGAGGGCACGCAGGACCGAGCGGGTGTTGCCCGAGCCGAAATCCACGACCGCGATCACCGCAGGGTTCCCTTGCTGCTGGGCATCGGCTCGGCCGCATCAGCGAGACGCGGATCGGGTTCCCACGCCTGGCGGAGGGAGCGCGCCAGCGACTTCGCCCCGGCCTCGACCAGGTGATGAACGCTGGCCGCGCCGCGAACCTCGAGATGGACCGATGCGCGCGCCTCGCGCGCCAGCGTCTCGACGAAGTGCGGCCACAGCTCGAGCCACGCATTGCCACCCGACAACGGGTCGGGCCGTGGAGCGATGGTGGCGTACGAGCGTCCGCCCAGATCGACGGCGCACAGGGCGAGCGCCTCGTCCATGGGCAGCCGCATGTCGCCGTAGCGTCGAACCCCGGCACGCGAGCCGAGCGCCTCGTCGATCGCCCGACCAAGGACCAGGGCGGTGTCCTCGACGGTGTGGTGCTCGTCGACGTGGACGTCGCCGTCCGCCCGGACTTCGAGGTCCACCAGCGCGTGGCGGGCGAACAGGGTCAGGAGGTGATCCAGGAATCCAATCGGTGTCTGGATATCGGCCCGACCAGATCCGTCGAGGTCGATGACGACGCGGATCTGGGTCTCGGTGGTGGATCGTTCCGCGGATCCCGTGCGACTCATGTGAGCACCTCCCTGAATGCGGCGGACATCTGATCCTCCTCGGCGGCCAGGCGGGCCGTCACGCGCAGCCAACCGGCCATCGGCCCGGACTCGTAGCGACGAACGGCAACACCCCGCGCCATGAGCTCGGCGTCGATGCGTGCCGCGTCGATCTCGGCCCGGAACGCGATCGAGTTCGTGACCGACGGCAGCACCTCGCACCCCAGGTCGCCGAGCAGGGTGGCCAGCCGGTCCCGCGAGTCGATCACGGCGCGGCGCCGCTCGCTCGCACCCGCATCGTCGGCCAGGACGGCGAGCGCGACCGCCTCGGACGGCGCGGCGGTCGAGGCCGGGAGACGAACCCCGTCGAAGCGCTCGGCCAGGGACTCGGGGACGACGAGGTAGCCCACGCGGGCCCCGGCGATGCCGTGCGACTTCGAGAGCGAGCGCAGGACGAGGACATTCGGGAGATCCGACTGGAGCCCGATGGCCGAGGTGGAGCCCGATGCGACGCCCAGGCTGTCCTCGCCGAACTCCAGGTACACCTCGTCGACGCACACGAGTGCCGGCAGGCCATCGGCCAGCGCACGGATCTCCTCCAGCGGGTAGGCGTCGCCGGTCGGGTTGTTCGGGCTGCACAGCCACACCAGGCGCGCCGCCTCGCGCTCCGCAACGGCGCGGATGTCCGCCACCGATTGGCGCTCCCCCATCCGGGTCCGCGGCAGCTCGACGACGCGCGCGCTCGCCAGTCGGGCCTCGACGGCGAACATCGCGAACGTGGGCGTGGGGATCACGACCGCGTCCTCCGGGCCGACCGCCTGGGTCGTGACGAGTCGGATCAGCTCGTCGGCCCCGGCACCGGGCACGATCCGTCCCGGGGCCACCCCCAGGCGCGCGCCGAGTGCCGCTCGGAGGCGAACGTAGGCCAGGTCGCCGTACTCGTTCATCCCTCGCCCGTCGAGGTCGCGCAGCCCCGCCACCGCCGACGGCAGCGCGCCACCACCCAGCGTGTTCATGTCGGCCCGCACCACGGAGCTGACGGGGATGCCCACCCGTGCGGCCAGCTCCTCATCCGAGGGCTCGGCCGGGTAGGGACTGACCGGCCGCGGATTCCGAAACAGATCGATGGGATCCTCGCCTCCGGCTTCGCGGGCTCGGGCGGCGTCCGCGCGAACGGCCACGCTGGACGCGTGGGCTGGCAGCCCCTCGGCTGCGGCGATCGCCGCGACAACCGGGGCCACGCCGCGCACGCCGCGGGCGGTCAGGCGCTGGATCTCGATCCATCGGCCGAACGACTCCACGCCGACCCCGCTCCAGGCGCGCGCGGCCGCGCCGGTGGGCAGGACGTGATTCGTCCCCGTGGCGTAGTCGCCGGCCGCGATGGGCGACATCGGGCCAAGGAAGACGGCGCCGGCGTTGCGGACGTCTCCGACGCGCGCTTCGGCATCGGCCCACTGCAGGCTGACGTGCTCGGCCGCGGCCTGGTTGACGACGTCGAAGGCGGCATCGAGGTCGGGCACGAGGACCGCCGCGCCGTGGCGCTGGAGCGTCGCCAGGGCCCGCTCCCCCGTTGCCAGGCCGGCGGCCAGTCGCGGCAGTGCCTCCGCGACGGCGTCGAGGACGGCCGCATCCGGGCTCACCATCACGGCGACCGAGTCCGGCCCATGCTCTGCCTGCGCCAGCAGGTCGAGCGCCACGAAGTCGATGTTCGCGGCACCGTCGGCGAGGACGATGCACTCCGATGGGCCGGCCGGCAGGTCGATCGCCACATCCGAGCTCACGGCGCGCTTCGCCGCGGTCACCCACGCGTTGCCCGCGCCGAAGACCTTGTCGACGCGAGGAAACGAGTCCGTGCCGTAGGCCAGCGCGGCAATCGCCTGGGCGCCTCCGGCCTTGAGGATGCGGTCGACGCCGGCCAGCCGCGCGGCGACGAGCACGCCCGGCGCGACCGATCCGTCGGGGAGCGGTGGCGTCGCGATCACCAGCTCGTCGACGCCTGCCAGGCGCGCCGGAACGGCGAGCATCAGCACGCTGCTGGCGTAGGCGGCACGACCGCCCGGGACGTAGCCGCCGGCACGCGCGATCGGCAGCCAGCGCCGCCACGCGGTGACCCCTGGCCGGGTGCGGACGATCCGCTCCTGGCGCAGCATGGCCCGCTGCTCCGCGTGATAGCGGTTGATGGCGCGCGCCGCCTCCGTCAGCGCGGCGCGCAGCTCGTCGCTCACCTGCGCCGCGTCCCACTCCGCGTCGGACACCCAGGGGTCGGCGAGATCGACGCCGTCGTACCGTGCCGTCAGCTCGCGGAGCGCGGCGTCGCCGCGCGTCCGAACCGCCGACAGGATGTCCGAGACGTCCGCCTCCGGCGCGGGCGGCCGCAGCGAGGCGAGCCACACAGCCCGCTCGCCCGCATCGAGGCCCGACCATTCGATGCGCCGCAGCAGCGTCATCGGATGACCTTCTCGATCGGGACGACCAGGATGTCGCGGGCACCGGCCTCGCGCAGGGCCGGCACGATGCGCCACAGCTGGCTGCGCTCGACGACCGAGTGGACCGCGATGAAGCTGGGGTCGGCCAGCGGCATGACGGTCGGGCCCGACAGGCCGGGAATGAGGGCACGGATCCGCTCCAGCGAGTCGGCAGGCGCGTTCATCATCATGTACTCGCGCCCCCGGGCGTCGAGCACGGAACGCAGCATTGCCGCGAGGTCACGCACCCGGTCGTCGCGGTCGCCGATGCCGTTGCGGCCGACGAGCACCGCCTCCGATGCCAGCAGGGTGGCGATCGGCTTCAGTCCGTTCATGCGCAGCGTGCCGCCCGACGCCACGAGGTCGACGACGGCATCGGCAACTCCGAGCTGTGGCGTGACCTCGACCGCCCCGCGCACCTCGACGACCTGGGCCTCGACCCCCTGGGCGGCGAGGTAGCCGGCCGTCACGCGGGGAAACGAGGTCGCGATGCGGCAGCCCGCCAGCCCGGCGGCCGTCGAGACGTCGGCGTCGCGAGGGACGGCGAGGACGAGGGAGCAGGCCCCGAAGCCGAGCGGCAGGACCGTCGACAGCTCCCCGCCGTGCTCAGCGACGAGATCGGCGCCGGTCAGGCCGAGCTCCACCAGGCCGTCGGCGACGTACTCGGCCACGTCCTCGGTTCGCACGAACAGCAGCTCGATATCGGCGTTGCGCACGGTGGCGCTCAATCGGCGCTCGGAAAGCTCGAACTCGAGCCCGGCACTGCGCAGGAGCTCGATGGCGGGTTCGGACAGTCGGCCCTTGTTCGGGACGGCCAGTCGTAGCGGCGTGCTCATCGGCGGCGCCGTGCCCGAGCGCGACGGTCGAGGACCAGGCGGTAGCCGTCGCGCCCGTACCGCAGCCATTGGTTGACGCGGCTGATGGTGGCGCTGGATGCACCGGTACGTTCGCTGATGTCGTGGTAGCTGACTCCCTCGTCGAGCAGGCGGGCAACCTCCCAGCGCGCCGCGAACTCGCGAAGCTCGTTCACGGTGCACAGGTCGCGCAGGAACCTCAGCGCCTCCTCCCCGTCACGGAGCGAGGCCATCGCCACGGCGAGCTCCCGCAGCGGCTCGCTCATCCAGCGATCCTCCGCGGGCGTCGTCGGGTCCGGGCTGCTTTTGGCTGTCGGCTGATTCGTCATCGCTTTAGCACGCTAAAGCATCAGCCTGATGGTGTCAAGTCGGATTCGGGGCCGACGCGCGCGGCCAGCGCAGCGCGAACACCGCCGCCGGCGCACGCTGCTCGAGCTGCACCGAACCACCCATGGCCGTCATCGTTGCCTGCACCAGGTACAGCCCGAGGCCCAATCCCCGTCCTGCGGTCACGCGGTCGCGGAACAGTCGGCGCGCCACATCGTCGTCGATCCCCGGACCCTGGTCGGTGACCCGGAGCGTCACGCGATCGCCGTCGACAACCTCGAGCTCGATCGCCCCGCCCGGTGTCGAGTAGCGGTCCGCGTTGGTGAGAAGGTTCGTGATCGCCTGCTCGCTGAGATGTCGGTCGCCGATCACTGCCAGCCCATCGGGCAGCTGCACACGCAGCGGCCGCTCGGATCCGCGAGCGCGGAACCGCTCGATCGCGGCTCCGACTGCCGGTGACAGGTCGAATGCGTCGCGCTGCGCCTCGATGTGCCCGGCGTCGGCACGCGAGTACAGCTCGAGCCGCTCGAGGATCTGGATCGCCGCGTCGACGGACTCGAGGGCGCGCGCACCATGTGACGCCGCGCGCGACGCGAGGGCAGGGTCTCGCTGGGCCAGCTCGATCCGGGCCTTCGCCACGGCCAGCGGATTGCGAAGCTCGTGGGCCACGAAGCTGGCGAAGCGTGACAGCCGCCGCCGCTCGTCCTCCTCCTTCCCGATGTCCCGCAGCAGGAGGACCGCGCCGCCGCCGGGAATCGGCGTGCCCTCGATGTCGGCGATCACGTCGCGGCCACTCATCGGGACCCGCAGCGTCACGCGGCGCCGGAACGCCTCGCGCTGTGCGCGCACCTGCGGCCACTCGTCGGGCGGCAGCGCGGCGCCCTCCTCGTCGCGCGGCTCGGTGACCCGTCCCCATTCGTCGAGCGGCCGCTCCACGAAGCTGCGCCCGAACAGCCTCAGGGCGGCGCGGTTGCCGTAGGTGCCGCGCGGCTCGTCGTCGTAGACGATGAGCGGCTCGGGAATCGCCTCGGCCACCTCTTCGAGCCTGGCGCGCTCGCGCTCGGCGTCGGCGAGCGCGGCGTCGAGCTCGCGCCGGGCCTCCTCGAGGCGCGCCCGCTCTGCGTCCGCCTCACGGCGAGCGGCGTGGCTGGAGTCGAGCGCGTGCTGTGAGGAACGGCGCACGGTCTCCCCGCGAAACATCGCGATCAAGATCACCGGCACGCCGAGCAGGAACCCGCCGAAGCGCACGGCGTCGGCACCCTCCCAGGATGTTCCCCCCCATGCCACCGTCTGCGCCAGGAAGACGAATGCGCCGGCCGCGTAGGCGGCAGCCCCCGATGCCGCGCCGAGCTGCAGGCCGATCAGCGTCACCGCCAGGACGAGCAGCACGGTGACGGGCACGATCTCGCCCGACACGCGGCCGATCCAGCCGCCGACGAGGGCGGTGCCTGCCCCGAGCAGGGCGCCGGCCAGCAGCGCTCGGTTCAGCCTGAACAGTCGCATCCGGCTCCTCGTGCTGACGATTCCGCGCCGGAGCCTAGCACCACGCCGACGTCATGCGCCGCGGCGGGCGGAGGCGCGGCGGGCACGCGCCAGCCGCTCCCGCGCGGCGGCGATCCGCCGCCAGGGGCCATGCACCTTGCGGGCGTCGAGCGCGGCGGGATGGTCGCCACGCGCGATCTCGGCCAACAGCGCCGATGCGCGGTCGAGCTGACCGGCTTCGGTCAGCAGCTGCACCAGGCTGAACAGCCGCCCGGGCTCCGGGATCGGCGCGGCCATCACGCGCTCGACGAGCTCGGCGGCTCGTCCGCCGTGCCCGGCCCGCCGGTGGGCGACGATGGCCGCCCGATAGTCCGTGAACGACGGCTCGATCTCGAGCGACTCGAGGAAGTTCAGCAGCAGCTCAGCGTTTTCGGCGCGCTGCTCGCGCGGGCCACGGCGGACATGGGCATCGCGATACTCGCCCAGCAGGACGCGCAGCTCGCGCTCCGCCCATCGGCGCTGCGTCGACCCCGGCGGCTCGCGCTCGGCGATCTCGCGCAGCGCAATCGCTCCGCGCAGCTCCTCCCCCGCCGCCAGGTAGGCGTCGCGGAGGTTCGCGTCGACAAGCTCGGTGATCGGCGGACGCAGGGACACGATGCGCTCCAGGGTGCCGAGCCAGTCGTCGACGCGACCGCGGTCGGCGTAGTGACGCGCCGCGAATCGCAGCCAGTAGCGCTCGGTGTGATCGCGCCAGTCCTCGCCGTCGATGTGGTTCTCGACGATCCAGCGCTGCTGCGCCGCCGGACCGGCGCCGAAGACCTCGACCGGCACGCGGAACCCCGCCGACGACCGCCATTGCGGCTGGTGCCACTCGCTCGGCACCCCGGGCTCGGAGCGCAGGTGGCGCGTGGGGCGGACGGGCTTCGGCGCTTCGCCAGCGTCGAGCGGCCACTCCAGGCGATCGGCACGACCCCCTTCCAGCGCGTGGTCGTAGTGGAGGCGGCGCAGCGGATCGCGCAGCACGGCCCAGGCCCGGTTGAGGATCGAGGTGCGCCGCGTGGCGATCTCGGACGATCGAGCCCGGTCCGGGTGGTGCCGCAGGACCGCGGCGCGAAACGCGGTGCGCAGGTCACCACTCGACGCCGACGGCTCGGTTCCGAGCACCTCGTAGTAGTCGCGCAGCTCGGTGCGGGGCGGCGATACAGCGGACATCCGATCGAGTCTAGGGACGTTCGGCGCTTCCCGCACTTCGCTATGCTGCGGACCATGCCTTTGAAGCCGGGCCCGCGGCAGGCCCGCGCCGGCCATCTCCTCATCATCGGCGGGGCCGAGGACAAGCTGCGACAGCGACAGATCCTGTCGCGCTTCGTGTCGCTCGCGGGCGGGACCAAGGCGAGGATCGTGATCATCTCGACCGCGTCTTCGCTCGGCGACGAGGCGACCGAGCTGTACCTCTCGCTCTTCCGGCAGATGGGCATCGGCGACGTGCGCGGCATGCGGCCGCTGGTGCGCGAGGACGCCAACGACGAGCGCCTGGTGTCACAGCTCGACGACGCGACCGCGATCTTCATGACCGGCGGCAACCAGCTGCGTCTCTCGAGCGTGATCGGCGGCACCGCGCTGGGGCGGGCCATGATCGAGCGCCACGAGCACGGCGCGATGATCGCCGGGACGAGCGCGGGTGCTTCGGCCATCGCCAGCCACATGGTCGCCTTCGGCACCAGCGGCGCGACGCCGAAGCAGCGCATGACGCAGATGAGCGCGGGGCTCGGCCTGCTGCCCGGCGTCCTCATCGACCAGCACTTCGAGCAGCGGAACCGCTTCGGACGCCTCCTGGCGCTGGTGGCCCAGTCCCCCGCCCTGCTGGGCCTGGGCATCGACGAGGACACCGCGGCCCTCGTGAGTCCGAAGGGCGTGCTCGAGGTTCTCGGCAAGGGATCCGTGACGATCATCGACCCGGCCCACATCCAGACCGATGCGTACGAGGTGAAGCGCCATCGGCCGATCATGGTCTCCGGCGTGACGCTGCACTCGCTGCCGTCCGGCTACCGCTTCGACCTCCGCAAGCGGTCGCTGATGGCGCCTCTGCGGCCGGTCAGTGCGACGGACCGCGAGCTTGCCAGCCTCCAGGCCGCCACGAACAACACGCGTCGCCTGATTCGGCGCATCGCCGCCGAAGGGGCCGATGACACGGCTCCAGAGCGAGCCCGGCGCCGCGCGCGGCGGGCGAGTCGCATGGACCAGGAGGCGAGCGAATGACGACGCGGCGCGCGCGCCCGGGATCGAGCGTCGAAGCATCCCCGCGAGGCGGATGCGCCGCCCGGTGTCGTTCCCGCGCCCGAGCTCAAGGTCGTCGAGACCCGTGTCTACCGCGGACCGAACTACTGGAACTACGAGCCGGCCATCAAGCTCATCGTCGACCTCGGTGTGCTCGAGCATTTCCCGACCAACACCATTCGCGGCTTCGTCGAGGCCCTGCTCGAGATGCTGCCGGGCGTCGGCCAGCACACCTGCGGCACCGGCAAGGTCGGCGGATTCGAGGCACGGCTGCGCGACGGCACCTGGGTCGGGCACGTCGCCGAGCACATCGCTCTTCAGCTGCAGCGCGAGGCCGGGACCGAGGTCGGGCGCGGCAAGACGCGCGGCACCGGCGAGCCCGGCCGCTATCACGTCGTCTACTCCTACGGTGAGGAATCGGTCGGCCGTGCCGCCGGCAAGCTCGCGGTACGGCTCGTCAATCATCTGGTCCAGGCTGAGCCGGGATTCGACTTCCGTTCCGAGCTCGAAGAGCTCATCCGCCTCTCGGAACGGGCTGCCTTCGGACCGTCGACGCAGGCGATCCTCGACGAGGCGGCGCTGCGCGACATCCCGTGGATCCGCCTCAACGAGGGCTCCCTCGTCCAGCTCGGGCACGGGATCCATCAGCGGCGGATCCGGGCCACGATGACGAGCGACACCGGCTCGCTGGGCGTCGACATCGCATCGGACAAGAAGCTGACGAACCGACTGCTGGCCGCGACGGGTGTGCCGGTGCCGCGATCGGAAGTCGTGCGCGATGCGGACGCCGCGGTGGCTGCGGCGAACCGCATCGGCATGCCGGTCGCCATCAAGCCGCTCGATGGGAACCACGGACGTGGCGTGATGCTCAACCTGACCGACGATGACAGCGTCCGCGCCGGCTTCCGGGCCGCCCAGGCACAGGCGCGTCGCGGTGCCGTCATCGTCGAGAGCTATCTCGTCGGCAATGACTATCGCTGCCTGGTCATCGGCGGCGTGCTGCGCGCCGTCGCCCAGCGTGTGCCCGCCCACGTGGAGGGCGACGGCAAGCATTCGCTGACCGATCTCGTCGAGGCCACGAACGCCGATCCGCGGCGCGGTATCGGCCACGAAAAGGTCCTGACCCGCATCAAGATCGACGACGAGTCGATCGGGTACGCCCGCGAGCAGGGATTCGAGATGTCGGATGTGCCACCCCGCGGCCACCGCGTCTATCTGAAGCGCACCGGAAACATGAGCACGGGCGGGATCAGCATCGACCGCACCGAGGAGGCCCATCCCGACAATGTCGAGCTCGCCGAGCTGGCCGCTCGCGTCGTCGGGCTCGATATCGCGGGCATCGATCTCATCTGCCCCGACGTCAGCCTGCCGGTGCGCGAGACCGGTGGCGGCATCGTCGAGGTGAATGCCGCCCCGGGGTTCCGGATGCACACCCACCCGACCGAGGGCGAGTCGCAGTACGTGGCCAAGCCGGTGATCGACATGCTCTTCCCGCCGGGCGTCGATGCTCGGATTCCGATCATCGCGGTGACCGGCTCGAACGGGAAGACGACGACCACGCGGATGATCGCCCACATCATGAAGGGCATGGGCCACAAGGTCGGCCTGACCAGCACCGACGGCATCTACGTCGACGGCCGGATCGTGCGCCGGGCCGATGCATCGGGTCCCAAGTCGGCTTCGATGGTGCTCCAGAACCCGACCGTCGACATGGCGGTGTTCGAGGTGGCCCGGGGCGGAATCCTGCGGGAGGGCCTCGGGTACCAGCGCAACGACGTGGCGGTCGTCCTCAACGTGACCGGCGACCATCTCGGGCTGGGGGGAATCACGACCATCAAGCAGCTGGCCGGGGTGAAGCAGGTCGTGGTCGAGGCCGTGCCGCGTGACGGCGTCGCCGTGATCAACGCGGACGATCCCCTGGTGGCCGAGATGGCACGCGCCTGCTCGGGCTCGGTCATCTACTTCAGCATGGACCCGGACCACGAGCGCCTCAAGTTCCAGGCGTCGCGTGGGCGGCGCGCGGTGACGCTCGAGCAGGGTCGAAACGGCGAGATGATCGTCATGCGCCAGGGCCGAAAGAGCATGTCGCTGGTGTGGACGCATCTCCTCCCGGCGACTTTCGAGGGGCGAGCTCGGATGAACGTCCAGAACGCGCTGGCCGCCACCGCCGCCGCATGGGCCGCGGGCGCGCATCTGCACGACATCCGCCAGGGACTGCGGACATTCACCACCAGCTACTTCATGGCCCCCGGGCGGCTCAACATGTTCGAGCTGGACGGCTACCGGGTGGTGGTGGACTACGCGCACAACCCTCCCGCCATGCGCGCGCTGGGCGAGTTCGTCGACCTCCTCACCGTGCCATCGGCCGGGGGCGCCCGCGCGCCCGTCACCGGGCGCCGGATCGGCGTGATCGCCACCGCCGGCGACCGGCGCGACGAGGACATCGTCGAGCTGGGGAGGACCGCTGCCGCCTACTTCGACGAGATCGTGGTGCGGGAGGACGCGAACAACCGCGGACGCCCTCCGGGCCAGACGGCCGAGCTCATCGTCCAGGGCCTCGAGTCGGCAGAGGCCGATGCCTCGCGGGTGCGGTCGACCGTGACCATCCTCGACGAGCTCGAGGCGACCCGCCACGCGCTTGACACCGCACGCGAGGGCGACGTCGTCGTCGTCTGCGTCGACCACGCCAACCAGGTCTGGAAGGAGCTCCAGCGGCGCCAGCACGGGTCGGCGAGCGAGTCGGACGGCCTGCAGGCGGTGGTCGGCGTCGCCGATGCCGAGGACGAGGTCGACCTCGAGCTCTGACCACGGATCAGGCGGAGGTCAGCTCGCTCAGGCGCTGGATGCTCACCGGCCGGAACCCATCAGCCGCCAGGCGCTCGAAGATCTCCGATCGCTCGACGTGCGCCATCACCGCCACGACATCCCCCGCCCGCGCACGTCCGAGCAGCGTCTGCAGCGCCTCCATCTCATTCGGGCGGGCATCGATCTCGCCGCGGTAGCCTCCGTCGCGCGCCCCATGACGGAGCAGGTCGTTCATCTCCTCGAGCTGGCGGCCGCGCAGGTAGTGCTCCTTCTCCGCGATGACGAGATCGTCGGCGCGCCCCGCCAGCGCGCCGAGCGCCAGCAGGATCTCGTCTGTCCGATCCCCCGCCGTGCCGAATGCGAGGCGGACCGAGCGCCCGCCGGCCACAGCCTCGGCCACGTCGATCAGGCCGGCCAGGCCCGCCTCGTTGTGCGCGAAGTCGACGATGACGAAGAGGCCCTCGCGCTCGAAGATGTTGAGCCGTCCGGGGTTGGCTGATGCGTCCTGCGCGAAGGATCGCAGTCCGCGACCGATGCGCGGCGCCCTGATGCCCAGCGCGTCGCACGCTGCCGCCGCCGCGAGGGCGTTGGCGACGTTGTAGCGCGACAGGCCGGCCACGGTGACCGGCATCTGCGCCGCCGCGCCCGAGCTTCCGGGCGCGCCGCCCGGCGCCCAGCAGCACGAGCTCCCCGTCCCGCAGGATGGCTCCCCGTCCGCCCGCGGCCACGGCCCGACGAACCCTCTCCGAGCCGGCGTCCAGGCTGAAGGCGTGGATGGCGGCTCGCGTCCAGCGTCGCATGGCCCAGGCGCGATCGTCATCGGCATTGAGGACGGCCCAGCCGCCGCGACGCGTGATCCGTGGAACGACGCCCTTGACCTCCGCCAGCTCGTCGAGCGTGTCGATTCCCTGCAGCCCCAGGTGATCGGCGCTGACGTTCGTCACGACGCTGACGTCGTTCGCCGCGTACCCGATGCCGCGCAGGAGAATCCCGCCGCGCGCCGTCTCCAGGACGGCCAGGTCGAGGCCTGGCTCCGACAGGATGCGCGCCGCGCCGCCGAACCCGGTCCAGTCACCTGCCTCGACCATCTCGCCCTTGACCACGATGCCGTCCGAGTTCGTCATCCCGACCTTCATCCCGGCCTCGGTCGCGACGTGCGCGATGAGGCGGGTCGTGGTGCTCTTCCCGTTCGTGCCGGTCACGGCCACGATCGGGATCCGCGGGCGAGGCAGCTGTGACAGCGGCCCGAGTGCGGTGGCTCGCAGGCCGGCGACCTCCCGTCGCACCGTCGAGCGGCCCAGTCCGAGACGTGCGGCGGAGGCTCCCATGGCCTGGGCGATCGTCCGACGACGCCACGTGAAGGCGACCGCCACGCGGAGGCCGTCCACCGAGACTCGATGCGTGATGCGCGGGGCGGGAAGATCCAGCGCCTCGTGGAGCCGTCCGATCGCCTCGGCGGCGCTGGCCGCAATACCCTCGACGGCTCCGGTCGCGGGTGCCGCGAACTCGATCTTGACCGCCGGGCGGGTGAAGAAGCGATTCGGGCCGTCAAGCACGCGCAGCTCGAGCAGCTCGACGCCGTGGTCCGGTGGGTCGGCAGCGCGCGGCATGGCCGTGAGTATATTGGGCGCCATGCCCGATCCGACCGCGCTGCGGCGCCGCGCCGACGCCCGCCTGCCCCGCTACCTCGCCGAGCTCGAATCGCTCGTGAGCATCGACTGCGGGTCATACACCCCCGAGGGCGTCAACCGTGTCGCCGACTTCGTGGCCGACGCGCTCCGTGAGCTTGGAGCCGAGGTTGAGCGCACGCCCCACCACCCCGCCGGCGCCGAGCCGCAGCTGGGCGACCTCGTCGTCGGACGGCTGGAGGGCAGCGGCCCGCGCATCCTGCTCATCGGCCACATGGACACCGTGTTCGATGCGGGAACCGTCGAGGCCCGCCCGTACCGATCCGATGGCGTCCGCGCCACCGGCCCGGGCGTGACGGACATGAAGGCCGGCCTGTTGGCCGGGATCCATGCCATCGGTGCGTTGCACGAGGAGGGCGAGCGTCCCTCCATCACGTTCGTGGCAAACCCCGATGAAGAGATCGGCTCGCCGTTCAGCACGCCGACGATTCGCGAGCTTGCACCCCGGCACGACGTTGCCCTGGTGCTCGAGTGCGCGCGCGCCAACGGTGACATCGTGAGCGCCCGCAAGGGTATCGGCGACTACGTGATCGAGCTGTCGGGACGCGCTGCCCATGCCGGGATCGAGCCCGAGAAGGGGCGCTCGGCGATCCTTGCCGCCGCGCACCAGGTCCTGGCCCTCCAGGCTCTCAACGGCCGCTGGCCCGACGTCACCGTCAATGCCGGCGTGATCCGCGGCGGGACGCGGCCCAACGTCGTTCCTGAGCGCTGCGAGCTGATGGTGGACCTGCGGGCGTCGGCCGCGGAGCCATTCGCGGCGGCAGCGGCCGAGGTCGAACGGATCGCGTCGACTCCGGTGGTCGAGGGCGTCACCAGCTCCCTGCGCCGTACGGCCGCCCACGCCCCGATGGAACGGACCGCTGCCACGGCGCGGCTCGTCGACCTGGCGGTGTCCATCGCCGAGGACCTGGGATTTCCCGCTGCGCGATGCCGCGACCGGCGGGGCGTCCGATGCCAACACCTGCGCGGCGCTCGGCGTGCCCGTGCTCGACGGGCTCGGCCCGGTGGGAGGCGATGACCACTCCGTCGACGAATGGCTCGACCTCGGCAGCATCGTTCCACGCACCGCGCTGCTCGCCGCGCTCATCGGCCGCATCGGCGAAGCGGTCTGACCGGCCATATCTACCGGATATACTCGGCGCTGCATGCCAGCCAAACGTGTCCTGATCTCGATCGACGAGCAGCTGCTCGGTCGTCTCGACCACGCGGCTGTCCGGAGCGGGCTGACGAGGAGCGGGCTCATCGCGAGCCTTGCCAGCCAATCGCTCGAGCCACGCCAGGGCCCCGGCGCCGATGCGGACGTTCGCGCTGCACTGGCCGCCATCGACGAGCTGCGCCGAGGCAACCTCGTGAAGCGCCTCGTTCTCGACGCCGCCGCGTTCCTGTCGTGGTTCGGGCGGGACGCGGACCGTCGGCTCCGCGACGAGTACGAGGCCGGCGTCGCTGGTCGTGCTGGTGTCAACGGCTTCGGCATTCGGTGCTCGAGACTGCGGCGCGGCGGGGCTGGTCGGCGGATCGGCTGCGCGCGCTGTCTCCGCTCGTCTCTCGTGCCGGGCTGGAGGTGCACGAACCGCGGACCGACGATCTCGCTCGCTGGTTGGGACTGGGGCTGTCCGCGCCCCAGGCGGCGAGCGCTGCCGTTGCCGAGGGCCTCGGCGTTCCCCTCGTCAGCGGCGATCCCGAGCTGCGACGCGCCGCTGCCACACTCCTGCTTCCAGACTGAGGCGGATCGTATATACCGTATATACGTTGCGCATCGCGCGGCGGCTGCGGGCTAGAATGGGCGCCCGTGACCGATGACTACCGCCACCGCACGAGCCTGCAGGTGCGCTTTCGCGACATCGATGCGTTCGGGCATGTGAACAATGCGGTCTTCTTCAGCTACGTCGAGCTGGCTCGCATCCAGTACCTGCTCGACGTGCTGCAGCCAGACGAACCGTTCGACCGTCTGCCGCTCATCCTCGCCCGCGTCGAGCTCGACTACCGCTCGCCGATCGCCTTCGGCGACGAGGTCGTGGTCGAGACGCGCATCGATCGGGTCGGGCGGACCAGCTTCGGGATGAGCCATCGGATGACCGTCGCACCGACCGACCGGCTGGTCGGCGACGTGCAGACGGTCCTCGTCACCTACGACTACGCAACCGCCCGCCCGATCGCGGTCCCCGACGACTGGCGCTGCCCGCTTCGGCGCCCACGAGGACCGGACGTTCGACGCGGCGACGCCCGAACCGGCCACGGCCGGCTGAACGTACCAGGAGACCCATGGCAGAACAGCAACGCTTCGATCTCCTCATCCTCGGCGGCGGCATGAGCTACGTCGGCGCCATCCGCGCCGCCCAGCTCGGCCTCAATGTCGGGCTCGTCGAGCGTGACCGCCTCGGCGGCACCTGCCTGAACCGCGGCTGCATTCCGTCGAAGGCCCTCCTCGAGACGGCGGACCTCCTCCATCGCGTGACCGAGCAGGGCAGCGAGTTCGGGCTCTCGCGGCAGCGACGGCATCGGGCTCGACTACGGCGCGCTCGGCAAGCGACGGGACCAGGTCATCGACAAGCACGTCGGCGGCGTCGAGTTCCTGATGAAGAAGAACAAGGTCACCGTGCTGCGCGGCAACGGCGTGCTCACCGGGCCGACCAGCGTCCGCGTCAGCGGCGGCGAGTCCGGCGACGTCGAGGCCAGCGCCGACAACCTCATCCTGGCCACCGGATCGGTCCCGCGCTCCCTCCCCGGGCTCGAGCCCGACGGGCACCTGGTCATCACCAGCGACGAGGCCCTGACCCGCAACGACGTCCCCGGACGGGTCGCCATCGTCGGGGCCGGCGCGATCGGCGTCGAGTGGGCCAGCATGTACCGCGACTTCGGTGCCGAGGTCACGCTCATCGAGTACGCCGACCGCATCGTCCCGCTCGAGGACCCCGAGGTCGGCAAGGAGCTGGCCCGGGTCTTCAAGAAGCGAGGCATCGCGATCCACGCGGCCAGCAGCATCGACACCGAGACGCTCAACAAGGCCGAGAACGAGGTCAGCTTCCAGGTCGCGACGAAGGACGGCGGCAAGCGCACCGACGTCACCGCCGACGTGATCCTTGTCGCGGTCGGGCGCCGTCCCGTGACCGAGGACATCGGCCTCGAGTCCATCGACGGCGTGAAGATCGAGCGCGGCTACGTCGTGGTCGACGAGTTCATGCGCACCGGCGTCGAGCACCTGTACGCCATCGGCGACATCGTTCCGGGCTTCGCGCTGGCGCACGTGGCCAGCCACGAGGCGGTCGTCGCGGTCGAGCACCTCGCGGGGCACGACCCGCTCCCGTCCGCATGGACCTCATGCCGCGCGTCACCTTCTGCCGGCCGCAGATCGCGTCGGTCGGCATGAGCGAGGAGGAGGCGACTGCCGCCGGTCACGAGATCAAGACGGGATCCTTTCCGTTCCGCGCCCTCGGCAAGGCCACGATCGTCGGCGAGGTCGATGGCTTCGCGAAGTTCGTCGTCGATGCGGAGTCCGACATCCTGCTCGGAGCGCATATCATCGGCCCCCACGCCGGCGACCTGCTGGCGGAGCCGACGCTGGCCCGATTGGTGGAGGGCACAGCCGCCGAGATCGCCATGAGCGTGCACGCGCACCCGACGCTCACCGAAGTGCTCGCCGAGGCCGCGCTGGCGGTCGACGGCGCCGCGATTCACGTCTAGGAGGCAGTCCGCGATGGCCCAGACCGACACCCGGCCTCGACACCAGGAGCTCGGACTCAGCGATGACGACGTGCTCGGCATGTATCGCGACATGCTCCTGGCGCGCGCCGTCGACGAGCGGATGTGGCTCATGCAGCGCGCCGGCAAGATCGCCTTCATCATCTCGGGACAGGGGCACGAAGGCGCCCAGGTCGCCACGTCCTGGGCCATGCGCAAGGGCCAGGACTGGATGGCGCCGTACTATCGGTCGATCGCGAGCGCCATGACGTTCGGCATGAACGCCGAGGACATCATCACCGCGCACCTGGCCAAGGCCGATGACGTGAGCTCCGGCGGGCGGCAGATGCCCGGGCACTACGGCGGCGCGCCGTACAACATCGTGTCGCTCAGCTCCCCGGTCGGCACGCAGGTCCTCCACGCCGTGGGCATCGCCATGGGCGCGTGGGTCCGCGGTGACGACGTCGTCACGATGACGCAGTTCGGCGAGGGAACCTCGAACCAGGGCGAGATCCACGAGGCGATGAACTTCGCCGGCGTCCACAAGCTGCCGGTGATCTTCGTGTGCGAGAACAATGGCTATGCCATCAGCGTGCCGCTCGACCAGCAGGTGGCCGGCAGCTCGGTCGCGGCCCGCGCGGCCGGCTACGACATGCCGGGCGTGATCGTCGACGGCGGAGACGTCCTCGCCTGCTACGCCGCGGCCAAGGAAGCCCACGAGCGTGCGCGGCGCGGCGAGGGTCCCACCCTGATCGAGGCCCGCGTCGTGCGCCTGACCAGCCATTCGTCGGATGACGACCAGCGCCGCTATCGCGACCCCGACGAGGTGGCCGCACTGAAGGAGCGCGACCCGATTCCGCAGTTCGCCGCCGAGCTTCGGGCAGCCGGCGTCCTGACCGACGAGCGTGACGAGATCCATGCGTGCCGAGATCAAGTCCCTGGTCAACGAGGCCAGCAAGCGGGCCGAGGCACGGCCCGAGCCGACGTCGGACGACGCGCACGAACGGGTCTACGCCGAGCCGATCGCCGGTGGTGGCACCGCGCTTCCGCTCGCTCCGATCGACGGAGGGCACTGACCATGGCCGAGTTGAACATCCTCGAGGCGATTCGCACCGCCATGGACGAGGAGATGGAGCGCGACGACAAGGTGATGGTGCTGGGCGAGGACGTCGGCAAGAAGGGCGGCGTGTTCGGCGCGACCGAGGGACTGTTCGCCAAGTACGGCCATAAGCGCGTCCTCGATACGCCGCTGACCGAGGGCATGATCGCCGGGGCGGCGATGGGTGCCGCCGTCTACGGGCTGCGCCCGGTCGCCGAGATGCAGTTCGCCGACTTCGTGTATCCCGCCTTCAACCAGATCGTGTCCGAGATCAGCCGCATTCACTACCGCTCGAACGGCACCTTCAGTGCGCCGATGGTGATCCGCATGCCGTACGGCGGCGGCGTTCACGGCGCGCTCTACCACTCGCAGTCGAACGAGGGCTACTTCACCCACACCGTCGGCCTCAAGGTCGTCGCGCCCTGGCACGCCGGCCGACGCGAAGGGGCTGCTGAAGGCCTCGATCCGCGATCCGGATCCCGGTGATGTTCTTCGAGCACAAGAAGACGTACCGGCTGTTCAAGGGGCAGGTTCCCGACGGTGACACGGTCGTGCCGATCGGCAAGGCCGATGTCGCGCGCAGCGGAAAGCACCTGTCGATCTTCTGCTACGGCTTCATGCGGACCTGCGCCCTCGAGGCGGCGGAGACGCTGGCCCGCGAGGATGGCGTGGAGGCCGAGATCGTCGACCTGCGAACCCTCCGCCCGCTCGACACCGAGACGATCCTGGCCTCGGTCGCGAAGACCGGCAAGGCGCTCGTCGTCCACGAGGCGAATCGATTCGGTGGATTCGGTGCCGAGATCGCGGCCGAGATCGGCGAGCGCGCCTTCGAGCAGCTCGACGGCCCGGTCACGCGTCTGGCCGGACCGGACGTACCGGGCGTTCCCTACCATCACTCTCTCGAGGACTGGTACATGATCGGCCCGGCGCGGATCGTCGACGCGGCGCGCAAGCTCGCGGCCTACTGACCGATCGTTCACAATCGGACCCACACGAAGACGAACGCACGCGACCAGAGGAAGGCTTCCACCCGATGGCAACCACGATCAAGATGCCGCAGCTGGGCGAATCGGTCACCGAGGGAACGATCGAGCGCTGGCTGGTGAAGGAAGGCGACACCGTCGAGCAGTACGACCCGCTGTTCGAGGTCGTCACCGACAAGGTCAATGCCGAGGTGCCCGCCGAGGTGGCAGGCACGATCGCGAAGATCCTCGTTCCCGACGGTGAGACCGTGGCCGTGGGAACGCCTGTGGCCGAGATCGACGCCGATGGAGCCGGGGCCGCAGCCGAGTCATCCGGCGCGGCGGAGGCGCCCGCGGAGACGCCCGCGGAGGCGCCGGCCGCACCCGAGGCGACGGCACCGGAGCCTCAGTCAGCGTCGCCGGAGGCAGCGGCCCCGGCCGAGGCTCCCGCCCAGTCCGGCGCCGCGCAGCTGCCCCGGCCGAAGCAGATACCCAGGCAGCGAAGCCGACGACCGGCACCCAGCCGGCATCGGCCGACGCGGACGCAGGTGGATCGAACGGCGATGGCGCGGCGCGGATGACACCCGCCGTGCGGCGCCTCGTTCGCGAGCACGAGATCGACGTTGCGCAGCTGAAGGGCACCGGGGCCGGCGGTCGAGTCACGCGCGACGACGTCCTCCAGTTCGTCAACAGCGGCGCAGGCGCGCCCGCGGCGGCCGATGCGCCGGCGCCGGCGCTGCCGACGCCGAGGCTCCGGCTGCTCCCGCACCGGCGGCTGCGGAACCCGCAGCACCCGCCGCGGCCGAGGCGAAGACGCCCGAGCCGAAGGCACCGACGCCCGTGCCCACCGCGTCAGGCGGCGACACCGAGGTGCCGCTGTCGCAGATGCGCAAGGGCATCGCCCGCAAGATGACGCAGGTCAAGCAGACCGTTCCCGCACGCCTACACCGTGATCGAGGTCGACATGACCAACGCGGTGAGGTGGCGCGAGGCGAACAACGCGGCGTTCAAGGCACGCGAGGGTGCGTCGATCTCCTTCGTGGCGGTCGTCATCAAGGCCGTGACCGAGACGCTGCGCAAGCATCCGACCCTCAACAGCCAGTTCGCGGATGACCGAGATCATCCTCAAGCAGGCCATGAACATCGGCATCGCGGTGGCGGTCGACAACGGGCTCATCGTGCCGGTCATCGCCAACGCGGACCAGCTCTCGATCAGCGGCGTGAACGCGCGCATCCGCGACATCTCGGGACGCGCGAAGGGCGGCAAGCTCCGTCTGGACGAGCTCCAGGGCGGCACCTTCACGGTGAACAACACCGGCTGGTTCGGCTCGGTGAGCTCGATGCCGATCATCAACGCACCGGAGGTCGCCATCCTGTCGATGGAGGCCATCGTCAAGCGCCCTCGGGTCATGGAGGTCGACGGTGAGGACGTCATCGCCATCCGCCACATGATGAACATGACCTGCAGCTTCGATCACCGCGTGCTGGACGGCGCCCAGGTCGGGTTCTTCATGGCCGACGTGCGCGCTGCCCTCGAGGAATGGGATCCGAGCACGCCGCTGGGCTGAACCCCGCGTGAGGCCCGATCAGCCGGCTCAGGACGGGGTGGCGGCCGACTGACGAGGCAGCGGTCCGGCCCGGGATCAACCCGCCGCGCCGCAGGCGCCGGATGGCCGGCGCCCACGCCAATGCCCCGCCCGCCTGCAGCGCGATCCACAGCAGGATCAGCAGGCCGGGCGCGGTAAACGTCGCCGCCGGAACGAGCCACACCAATGAGCCGGTGTCGATCGTCCCTCGCCAGAAGTCGAAGCTGGATCCGCTATCGCCACCGAAGGCTCCGCTCGTCACGCGTCAAGGGAGCCGATCCGCCGACCGATCCAGGCCCTCCCGGACTACCCGATCCGAAGGCGGACGACGGATCACCCGAGGGCTCCGGCCCTGATGTAGCGCCGGCGCCGACCGGACCGGAGACCGATCCCGGACGTGGCGTGCCTGACGGCGCGGTGTCGCCGTGTCATCCGTGGCACGCGGGCTGGGCGTCGGATCCGACGATCCGCGTGGCGTCGCGCTCGGCGTCGGCGTGAGCCCGGGAATCGTCGGCAGCGGCAGCGTGGCCGATGGCGTCGGCAAAGGCACCGGCGGCGTTGCGGTCGGCGACCGTTGGTGCGGGCGTCGGCGGCAGGGTCGGAACCGGCGTCGGCGTCGGGGCGGGCGTCGGTGCGGGCAGGACTCGAACCGACGGAGATGAGCCGTGGATCGCGGACCGGTGCCGGTGCACCCCTGGAGGGGATACGCGGTTGCCTGCCACGTGATCTGGCCGGCCGAAGCGCTCGGCCCGGACCGTGAACGACGTGCTCAGGGGCCGCAGCAGGCCGCCAATTCCGCCGGAGCTGCGTCACCCGAACCTGGTTCCCGGCCGATCCCGCGCTCGACCATCCGCTGCCGGCGGTCACCGACAGCACATCGAAATTGGACGGCACGTCGACGACGATGCACCTGATCGATCCGAGCGGGTCGGTCGATGGCACTGCAGCGTGAAGATCGTCACCGAACCCGCCGTCACCGCGGACGGACTGATCGACATGGTCCAGAGCAGCGCCGCGCGAGCGGTCTCGGCCCGGACGCCGCGACGAGCGCCAACAGGGCGCCGCGAACCAGGCGCGCGCGCGGTGACGGGACCGGTGAGCGCCGGCGCCGGGAGGATCGCCTGTTCGGTGAGCGAGCAACATTGCGCCGACCTTATCCGCCGGAGGATGCACGTCCGCCATGGGAGTTCCGTCCATGCCGTACTGGGCGCGTGCGCGCACCACGCCTCACTCGCATCCGGCTGATCGGTCTGGTGCAGTACCCCCCGGTACCTTGGTCCGCCTCCGCGCTCCAGCGCGACGCTCGGCACGCCGAGTCGCCCTTCGGTAGACTTTGGGCGATGGCCCTCGACAATCCCGGTCCCGACTTCTCGACGCTCGGCGAGCTGAACGTCGTCTCGAATCCGAGCGGCAGCGGCCACGCCTCGCCGTCCGAGGTGATGTACCCGGGCGGCCCGCAGGTCGACGGTGGCCTCCTCGCCCCCGGCGATCCGATGCCGGAGAACGCAGGGCCCGGTGGACGTCGACCCGAGTGGCTGAAGGTGCGCCTCGGCATCGGGGGCACCTACGCCGATACGAATCGCATCCTCCGCGCCGAGTCGCTCAACACGGTGTGCGAAGAGGCCCGCTGCCCGAACCAGGGCGAGTGCTGGGCCCTCGGGACCGCCACGTTCATGATCCTCGGCAGCGTCTGCACCCGGAACTGCGGCTTCTGCGCCATCGACACCGGACGTCCACCCGTCACCGACCTGGACGAGCCGCGACGCGTGGCCGAGGCGACGCAGCAGATGGGCCTCAAGCACGTCGTCATCACGATGGTCGCGCGCGACGACCTCCCCGACGGCGGCGCGCAGAATGGTCGCTGACACCATCACGGAGATCCGGCGGCTGAATCCGGGGACCAGCACCGAGGTGCTCATCAGCGATCTCAATGGCCGGCCCGATGACATCCGCACCGTGGTCGAGGCACGTCCGGACATCCTCAACCACAATGTCGAGACGGTCCCCCGCCTCCAGAAGCCGGTGCGGCGGCGCGCGCGCTGGGATCGATCGGTCTCGGTCCTCACCCACGGCCGCTCACGTCGCGCGCGGAGATCGGCTTCGAGGGCATGGTCACGAAGACCGGGATGATGCTCGGACTGGGCGAGACGTGGGACGAGATCGTCGAAGCCATGGAGCTCCTGCGCGACGCCGATGTCGACGTCCTCACCATCGGCCAATACCTGCGCCCCAGCCAGCAACACCTGCCGCTCGTCAAGTACTACACGCCGGCCGAGTTCATGTCGCTGCGGCGGATCGGCCTCGAGATGGGCTTCAAGCACGTCCAGTCCGGCCCGCTCGTCCGCTCGAGCTACCACGCGGCCGAGCAGGTCCCCGGCCGCGAGGCCGCCGCGGCCAGCTGAGTCCGGCCGCTGCCGGTTGCGCGTCGATCCCGATGAACGCCGAGACCCCGTTCCGAGACATCAGCGCGCCATCCGCTCCGGGCCCGACCCGTCCGACGCGACCCGATCGCGGTGCGCCGTATCGGCCGGTCACCGACGAGCACCCGCTGCTCGCCGCGCACGGTGGCCGGCTCACGGTCGAGCACCTCGGAACGGTGGCCTACCGGCCCACCTGGGAGCTCCAGGACGAGCTGGCCGACCAGCGGCGGGAGGCGCCGCATCGGCGACCGCCTGTCTGCTGCTCGAGCATTTTCCCGTCTACACCATCGGTCGCGGCGGAGACTCGTCGAACATGCTTGCCACTGTCGACCGGCTGCGCGAGCTCGCCAGACGGAGCTGATTCGGATCGATCGCGGCGGCGACGTCACGTTTCATGGGCCGGGACAGATCGTGGCCTACCCGATCGTCGAGCTGCGGGATCCGCTCGACCTGCGCCGATACGTCCGCACCTCGAGGCCGCGCTCATCGCCACCGCCCGCGCGTTCGGTGTCACCGGGCATCGGCTGGACGGCCTTCCCGGCATCTGGGTCGACGGACGAGCGGAAGCTCGGCGCCATCGGCGTGCGGGTGAAGCGCGGCGTGACCACCCACGGCCTGGCCCTCAACGTGAACACCGACCTCCGCTGGTTCGACGAGATGGTTCCGTGTGGCATACCGGGCAAGGGCGTGACGTCGCTGGCCAGGGAGATCGACTCGGCGCAGCCGATGGACGAGGTTGCCGATGAGCTCGCGCGCCAGCTCGCCGCACACCTCGGCCTGCGGCCTGGCCGAGGGGATGGCCGGCGTCGTCGGCCCGCCGGCGTGACCGAGCAGTGACCGATGAGACGGTCGTCGAGCGAGCGGGCGCGCCGGCGCCGGACCCGGATCACGGCGTGCGCCTCGAAGTCGGGCCGTTCGGTCCGTGGCAGACCAACGCCTATCTCGTCTGGGACGGGCGATCCGCCGACGCACTCGTCGTCGACCCCGGCATGGGCGCCGCGCCGGCGCTCGTCGACCGCGTGGCGGCGAACGGACTGACGCTTCACCTCATCGCGAACTCGCACGGTCACATCGACCACATCTACGACAACGGCCCGCTGATCCGCGCGTCCCGGGCTCCGCTCGCCATCCACCCCGACGATGCGTATCGGCTCGACGGGCGCAACAACTACG
Source organism: uncultured Chloroflexia bacterium (assembly GCA_963767985.1). GTDB lineage: Bacteria > Chloroflexota > Limnocylindria > QHBO01 > QHBO01 > JACDBZ01. Next base: position 488,358 of record CAVYGE010000006.1, on the reverse strand, counting down.
GCTTCGAGATCGAGGCCAGCGTGGCGAGCCGTGACCTGGTCGAGGGCGAGCAGGTCCGCATCGGCGACCTCGTGTTCGACGTCCTGCACCTGCCCGGGCACACCGAGGGCTCGGTGTGCCTGTACGAGGAGCGTCGAGGGCTGCTGCTCTCGGGCGACGTCCTGTTCGCCGGCTCGTACGGCCGCACCGACCTCCCCGGCGGCAACGACGAGGCGATGGTGGCATCGCTGGCGCGCCTCATCCGCGACATCCCCGGCACGCGTTCGCGTGCTCCCCGGCCACGGAGACGAGACGACCATCGAGCGTGAGCGCCCACTGGATGGAGCGGATCGCCAAGGCCGGGCCGGCTCCTGAGCCCGTGAGCGAGATGAAGGAGCGGATGCTCCGGGGCGAGCTCTACCTCGCGGCCGATCCTGAGCTCGAGGCGGACCATCGTCGCTGCCGCCTCCTCGTCGAGCGGTTCAACGCGACGAGCGTGGACGATCACGCGGAGCGCGCGACGCTGCTGCGCGACCTGTTCGCCGAATTCGGTGACGGGGCCGTCGTGAAACCGCCCGTCCAGCTCGACTACGGCTACCAGGTGCGGATCGGCCCACGAACGTTCGTCAACTACGGCGCGGTCATCCTGGACGTGGCCCGCGTCACGATCGGCGCCGATGTCCAGGTCGGCCCGAACGTCCAGTTCCTGACGCCGACCCACCCGCTCGACCCCGAGGTGCGCCGCTCGGGCCTCGAGGCGGCCGAGCCGATCACCATCGAGGACAACGTGTGGCTCGGAGGCGGCGTGATCGTCCTTGCCGGGGTCACCATCGGCCGCGACACCGTCGTCGGAGCCGGCTCGGTGGTGACCCGAGACCTGCCACCGGGCGTCCTGGCGGTGGGATCTCCGGCGCGGGTCGTCCGCGAGCTGCCGCGCGACGGGTAGGCGCCGGCGCGGGCACCGTTCTGCACCTACGATGGGCGCGCAATCCAAGGAGGAACCGATGGCGAACCTGCGCATCACCCGCCTGGGCCACGGCGGCGTGCTCTACCGATCACCCGAGGACGCCTGGATCTGGGTCGACCGCTGGACCGGCGCACCGAACTACGCCGATGCCTATCCGCAGCGCGGAGAAGGTGAGCGTCGTTGCGCCGACCCACTGTCACTTCGACCACGTCGGCGACGACTGCGTCGACCTCGTGGAGCTGGCGAGCGTCGAGGGAGCCGCCACCCTCGGCTCGCACGAGATGCAGCTCTGGCTGGGCGCCCGCGGGATCGAGTGCGTCGGCATGAACAAGGGCGGAACCGTCGAGGCCGCCGGCATCCGGTTCACCATGGTCCACGCCGACCACACCGGCGGCGCGACGCTCGGCAGCGGCTCGGAGCAGGTAACGCGCGACCTCGGCTGCTGGGGCTGGGTCATCGAGTTCGAGGACGGCACCACGGTCTACCACTCCGGCGACACCGATGTCTTCGGCGACATGAACCTCGTCCGCCAGCGATACAACCCCGACGTCGCCGTGCTGCCGATCGGCGGGCACTACACCATGGGACCTCGCGATGCGGGCCTGGCGCTCGAGATGATCGGCGCCTCGACCGTCATCCCGGTGCACTACGGCACGTTCCCGATCCTGGCGGGCACGCCGGAGCAGCTGCGCGAGCACACCGGCGCGGAGGTCGTGGCCCTCGAGCCGGGCGAGACCTGGGGCGAGTAGCTCTCAGATTGCGCGCATCCGGTTGTTGCGCGGGTTGTGCTCCACCTCCGCCAGGCCGAGGGTCTCGAGCAGCGGCGGCATGTACATCCCGAAGCGGCCGCGGTAGCCCTTTCGCAGCCCGTACCAGCCGCCGACCGGGTTCGACGCATCGCGGCCCCAGGCCTCGACACTGCCCTCGGGGGCGTCCTTCTTCTCATCCGACGCGCCGAGCAGCACCCAGTCGCCCTGCTCCCTGAGCCAGGCATGCAGGTCCTCGATGGCCCGCAGCTGATACGTCAGCGTGGTGGACCCGACCTGGCACACGATCTGGGGCGGATCGGCCGCCTCGTCACGGTACATCTCGTAGGAGCTCGTGCCCGGCGGCGTCGTGAGCTGCCACGGGTCCTCCTTCGTGCCGCTTCCCTGCGCCGTGCTCATGCCTGCGCTCCTCCTGCCTCTGCCTGCCGTTTCGTCCCCTCGGCGAACTTCGCGAACGACGGGCCGAGGTCCGGCATCGATCGCCACATCATGCCGAGCAGCGGCCCGGTGTACTCCTCGCGGACCGTGAAGTCCGTCCGTGCCGCCCTCGGCCGGGGTGAGCGTGAAGGTTCGCACGCCGCGGAACAGGCCGAGCGGCATGCCGCCGGACCACTCCATGTGCGCTGCTCGGCTTCCAGCCGCTGACCTTGACCGGGAACGTCCGGTCCGGGTTCGCCTCCGAGACGACCTTGATCGTCTCTCCCGGCGCGATCGTGCCCTCGACGCGAACGACACCGTTCTCCCAGCGCGCGTAGCCGGGGGCGTCCGTGATGATCGACCAGATCGTCTCCGGATCGGCGCCGATGCTGGCGCTTGCCTCGTAGAACTTCATTCGTGTCCCTCCGCTGTGAAACGATTGCCTCATCCGTGAAGTGCGGCAGCAAACTCCCCCATCCGCCGCGATTGGCGTCGCGACGCCCCTCCGCGTCCGCCCGCACCCGATCCCAGCCGCGATGCTCGATCTCGACGCGCGTGGTCGCCTCGCCCGGCGCCAACGAACCGGATCTCGACCTCGGTGGCATCCCGGGGGTCGGCCTTGAGATGCCAGAGGTAGGCCAGGCGACGCGGGGGCTCCCAGGCCAGGATCTCGCCCCAGTCGTGCTCCTCGCCGGACGGCGTGCGCTCGAAGATCCGGCCGCCGACGCGCGCCTCGAAATGGACCTCCAGGTCGGCCGCCCCGCTCACCGTGTGCGAGCCGGGCCACCAGGTCGACGTCCGCTCCGTCCACGTGGCGAAGGCATGGTCCGGCGGGCAGCGGACCTCGAAGCTCAGCCGGATGGGCTCGATCATCGACTGCGGGCCGTGTTCTCGGCCGTGATCCGGAAGCGAGCGGCGGCCTCGCCCCACACCCGCTCGAGGTAGTCGCGGGCGTCCGCCACGCCCATGTCGTCGAGCCGATACAGGCGCCGCGTGCCGACGCGCTGCTCGGACACCAGCCCCGCCTCGCGCAGGACGCGGAGATGCTGCGAAACGGCGGGGCGGCTGACCGGAAGGTCGTCGGCGATCTCGCGCACGGAGCGAGCGCCGGGCTGCAGCAGCTCGACGATGGCACGGCGCGTCGGATCGCCGAGTGCGGTGAACGGATCGCTGCGCGCCTGCCCGGGGCTCATGCCGCCAATGGTAAGCCACTGCTTACCGTAAGACAACCCTTACCGATTCAGCCGAGGTAGGAGAGGTCCATCGCCTGCGGCTTCACGCCGAACGTGCGCTCGAATGCATCGGGCTCGGTGTAATTCGGCCGCTGCAGCGAGCTGATCTGGTCGTGGCTGACCGGGAAGATCGGGAGGACCTTGTCGGTGACCGCGGTGAGTGCGCTGATCAGCGGGATCGGCAATCCGACCGGCAGCCGCTTCATCCCGGTGGCCGAGCTCACCGCGTCCACGATCTCGCGGTAGGTCACCCACTCCGGTCCGCCGAGCTCGTAGAGCGAGCGGCTGCGGCCGCCATCGCTCACGCTCTGCTCGATGGCGATCGCCAGGTCATCGACCGACAACGGCTGGAATCGAGCGTCTCCCTTGCCGGGGATGGCCACGATGCCCGGCGACCACCACTTCAGGGTGACCTTCACGAGGTTGAAGAACCCATCTCCCTCGCCGAACAGCAGTGATGGCCGCAGCACGACCCAATCCAGCGAGCTGGCGCAAACCGCCTGCTCGCCCAGCCACTTCGAGTACAGGTAGTCGAGGTCGGGGTTGTCCACGACGCCGAGCGCCGAGAGGTGGACGAAGCGCTTGATCCCGACCCGCTCCGCGGCCTTGACGGCGCGCTGCGTGCCCTCGACGTTGATCTTTTCGAAGCTCAATCCACCGGTCTCTCGCGCGATGGCGACGAGGTGCACAGCGGCGTCGGCACCCGCCAGTGCGGCGTCCAGGTCCTGCCCGGTGACGTCGCCCGATCGGGCCTCGACCGCATCGGTCCATGCCGGGAGGCGCCGCCCATCTCGAGAGATGGCGATCACCCGGTGGCCCGATGCGACGAGGTGCGGAACCAGGTGGCTCCCGACGAAGCCGGTCGCGCCGATGACGGCGACGGTCATGCTCATGTGCCGAGTATCCTCCTGATTCCTGCTACTGTCCAGTCGCACGTTTTGTGCGCCGGTGTCTCTGGTACGGTCGCGGTCATGGCCTCAATCACTTCTCCGCACGGGATGGTCGTGACGCCTCATCCCCTCGCCACGGCCGCCGGCGTCGAGGCGCTGCGGGCGGGCGGCTCCGCGGTCGATGCGGCCGTTGCCGCGAACGCCATGCTCGCCGTCGTGTACTGCAACGCCTGCGGTACTGGCGGCGACGCCTTCGCCCTCGTCTGGGATCCGGCCGAGCAGCGCCTGCACGGCTTCAACGGCAGCGGCCGCTCCCCCGCCGGCCTGGACATCGAGGCGGTTCGCGCGAGCCGGCCACGATGACCATGCCGCTTCGCGGTCCTCTCCCGATCACCGTCCCGGGCGCGGTCGACGCGTGGGCGCAGCTCCTGGAGCGCTTCGGACGCCGCTCGCTCGCCGATGCGATCCTTCCCGCCGCCGCACGTCGCCGCCGACGGATACCGGCTGACCGGGATCAACGCCCGCTCAATCGCCGCCTCGCTGCCGACCTTCGACGACGCCGCGCGTGCCGTGTTCGGAAGCGCCGGCGGTGCCCAGGGCGACACCTTCCGCCAGCCGCTGCTGGCCGCCACCCTGCGCGCCATCGCCGACGGCGGGCGGGACGCCTTCTACGGCGGGCCCATCGGCGCCGAGATCGCCCGCGCTGTCCATGCGAGCGGGTGGCGTCATGACGGCGGACGACATCGCCACTCACGCCGGCGAGTGGGTCGATCCCATCTCGACGACCTACCACGGCGTCGAGGTCGCCACGCTTCCGCCGAACTCCCAGGGCATCACGGCGCTGATGGCGCTCAACGTGCTCGCGACCCTCGACTGGCCGATGGGCGACGCCATGAGCGCCGATCGCATCCACGCCCAGGTCGAGGCGCTCAAGGTCGCCTGGAGCGAGCGCGACCGCTGTGTCGCCGAACCTGAGCGGGATCTCGCCGACGTCGATCGGCTGCTGTCGGCGGAGCACACCGCCTGGCTGGCCTCCCGCCTGTCGCCGGATCGCGCCCAGCGCTTCGTGCCGACGAACCCGCCTGGCGGCGGCACGGTCTACCTCTGCGCCGCCGATGCCGACGGGATGATGGTCAGCCTGATCGAGTCGAACTACATGGGCTTCGGCTCGGGGGTCATGGGTGGATCGACCGGGATCATGCTCCACAACCGCGGGGCGTCGTTCTCGCTCGACTCGTCCCATCCCAATGCGCTGGCGCCGCGGTCGCGGCCGCTCCACACGCTCATGCCGGGCATGGTCCTGCGCGATGGCGTCGCCGAGGTCGCGCTGGGCTCGATGGGCGGCGACGCGCAGCCGCACATCATGGTTCAGCTCGTCACCGGCCTCGTGGACGATGGGCTCGATCCCCAGGCGCTCGTCGACCGCCCGCGCTTCATCCTGGAGGCCGAGGCGGCGCACGAGCCGCTCGGCCCGATCCGCATCGAGGCCGATGGCGTGGATGCCGCAACGATCGCTGAGCTCGAGACTCGGGGCCACGAGGTCTCGACCGTGGAGCCAAGGACGCCGCTCATGGGCTGGTCACAGGTCATCCGCCGCCGTCCCGACGGCTCCTGCGAGGGCGGCGCCGATCCGCGTGCCGACTCGCTCGCCGGCGGCCCCTGACCTTCAAGACATCCGGCCGATGTGGCCGATGAGTTCCGATGACAGGATCGGTCTAGAATGCAGAACTCCATGACGACTTCCGAATCCCTTGTCCATGCCCGCGGCCTGACCAAGCGCTACGCGAACGGCTTCACCGCCGTCGATGGCGTCGACTTCGACGTGCGCCCCGGCAAGGCGTTCGGTTTCCTCGGCCCGAACGGGGCGGGAAAGACGAGCACGATGCGGATGATCGCCTGCTCCTCGCCCGGTGAGCGACGGCACGCTGAGCGTCATCGGCATGGATCCGCGCACCCAGGCCCGCGAGATCAAGTCTCGGCTGGGCGTCGTGCCGCAGATCGACAACCTCGACACCGAGCTGACGGTCCGCGAGAACCTCGAGATGTACGCGCGCTATTTCGACATCCCGCGCAAGCTCGCCGATCAGCGGACGAAGGAGCTCCTGGAGTTCGTCCAGCTCGACGAGCGAGCGAAGGACCAGGTCGAGCCGCTGTCCGGCGGCATGAAGCGTCGTCTGACGATCGCCCGCGCCCTCATCAACGACCCGCAGCTCGTGATCCTCGACGAGCCGACGACCGGCCTCGACCCTCAGGCGCGCCATCTGCTGTGGGAGCGGCTCTACCAGCTCAAGCGGCGGGGGGCGACGCTCATCATCACGACCCACTACATGGACGAGGCGGAGCAGCTGTGCGACCACCTCGTGGTCATGGACAAGGCGAAGATCGTGGCCGAGGGCTCGCCGCGCCAGCTCATCGACCAGCACGCCACCAAGGAGGTGCTCGAGCTGCGCTTCGCCGATCAGGATCGCGACAACCTCAACGGCCAGCTCGACGGCCTCGCCGACCGGATCGAGGAGCTGCCGGATCGGCTGCTGCTGTACACCGCGAACGGCGAGCGCACACTCGAGCAGGTCAACGAGCGGAAGATCCCGATCGAGAGCGCCCTCGTGCGCCGATCAAGCCTCGAGGACGTCTTCCTGCGCCTGACCGGCCGCTCGCTGGTCGAGTAGGCAGTCCCGCATGACCGTTCTGGCGGCGTCCGGCCGCGTCTGGCAGCGCAACTGGCTCGTCTACCGCCGCCTCTGGCACCGGAGCCTGGCCTTCGGCTTCATCCAGCCGATCCTGTTCCTCACGGCCATGGGCATCGGGATCGGGTCGCTCATCAGCACCAACACCGAGGCCTTCGGCGGCGTCCCGTACATCGACTGGCTGGGGCCGGGCCTGCTCGCCGCCATGGCGATGCAGACCGCGACCTTCGAGTCGACCTACCCGATCATGGGCAAGATCATGTGGGGCCGGAACTACGAGGCGATGCTCTCGACCCCGCTCAGCGTGCGGAGCATCGTGTTCGGTGAGCTCGCGTGGACCGCGTTCCGCATCAGCACCCTGTCGGTCGTCTTCCTGACCGTGCTCGTCCTGTTCGGGATCGTGCGTACGCCGCTGGCGCTGCTGGCGATCCCGGTGACGACCCTGGTGGGGATGGCGTTCAGCGCCTGCCTCATCGCGTTCACGGCCACGCAGAAGAATGACGTCGGCTTCAGCGCCATCTTCCGGTTCGTGATCAACCCGCTCTTCCTGTTCAGCGGAACCTTCTTCCCGCTCACGAACCTGCCGGAGTCGGTCCAGTGGGTGGCGTGGCTCACGCCGCTGTACCACGGCGTGCAGCTGATCCGGGGCTCGATCCTGGATCAGCTCGACCCGATCGCCGCCCCGTTCCATCTCCTGTACCTGCTCGCCATGTTCGGCATCGGCGCCTACCTGGCGGACCGCAAGCTCTCGAAGCGGATGGCCGGCTGATGACGGCCATCACGCAGCCGGCACCGTCCGGGGCCCTCGCCAGCGCCTGGAGCCAGATCTGGCGCGCCCGACGGCTGGTCGAGCGCAACATCATGGTCTACCGCCACCAGTGGATCATCATCTTCTCCGGCGTCTTCGAGCCGATCTTCTACCTGGTCGGCATCGGCCTGGGACTCGGCGCGATCATTCGCGAGGTGCCGCTGGCGAACGGCGAGGTCGTGGCCTATGCGGCGTTCGTCGCTCCCGCGCTCGTCGCCACCGCGGCGATGAACGGCGCGGTGTTCGAGACGATCTTCAACGTCTTCTTCAAGCTCAACTACGCCAAGACCTATGACGGCGTGCTCGCCACGCCGATGGGCATCACCGAGATCGCCATCGGCGAGATGCTCTGGGCGCTCATGCGCGCGGCTCTGTATGCCGTGGCGATGTTCGTGATCATGCTGTTCATGGGGCTGATCCTGTCGCCCCTGGGCATCCTGATGATCCCGGCCGCGCTGCTGGTCGCCGCCGCCTTTGCCGCCGCCGGCCTGGCGGGCACCTCGTACCTGCGGACCGTGAACGACTTCGATGTGCCGATGGGACTCATCGTCATGCCGATGTTCCTGTTCAGCGGGACCTTCTTCCCGATCGAGCTGGCGCTGCCCGAGTGGCTCGTCACGATCATCCAGTTCACGCCGCTGTACCACGGCATCAACTTGATCCGCGGGCTTTCGACCGGGATCGTGGGCCTCGGCCAGGTGTGGGACCTGCTGTATCTCGTGGCGTTCTTCGCGATCGGGATGTGGATCGCGATCCACCAGATGGAGCGCAAGCTCATCAAGTAGCGGCCTGCTGCTCGGTGGGCGTTCCGCGGCGTCGACGGCCCTTCGCATTCGGTCATCGGCTCGCCCGGTTCGCGTATGACCATCTTTGTCGCCGCCGATCGCCGCGTCCGGTCAACTGCGCGCTTGGTTCGCGTTAGCCGGCAGACTGCACCCATTCGTGCCTGTCCTGAGCGTGGATCCGGGCGCGATGCGGCCTCCCGGCTTGCTATTGCGACTCAGGACGGCAGTTGTCCAAACGACGCCGCGGATCCTGCCAACTGCTCACCTGGTACGCGTATGACCATCGCCCCGGTGGCCGATCGCCCCCGGTCGACGGCTCGGCCGAGCGGCTGAACGGCCCTCCCCCGATTTTTCTTGCCACGGGGCAGCCGGCGGTGGATGATCCATGCGTCAGTCCGCTTTTGGAGGGAGTGTCATGCGCGGCGTGTGGCTGGTGGCAGCGGGCATCGGAGCCCTGGTGGTCGCCTATGCGGCAGACCGCTGGCTGGGGCACATCCAGATGCAGATCGGGATCTTTGGCGGATCGGAGGGCTGGCGCGAACAGGCACTTGCCGTTGCCCTCCTGGGACGGGTCGTGATGCTGGCGGTCCTGGCCGCCATCTTCGTGGGCATGCGCCGCGGCGGACCGCGCGGGGCGGCGTGGACACTGATCGGGATCGGCGTGCTCGTGGGCATCGCGCCACCCGTGCTCGTGGGCATCCACATCGCGCTCGCGCCGGGCGGGCTGCCCTTCGTCATGCTCAACCAGGAGACCGCACCGCTGTGGGACGGGCGAGGCGTGTACCTGCTGTGGACGGCGGTCGCCCTGCTTGTGATCGGTGTCGCGGGAGTCCTTCGGGGGCGCGGAGCCTCGTTGATGGGACCCATCCCTCCGGTGGCGGTCGCCATCGGCGCGGCGCTGCTGTTCGCCATGAGCTACCCGGTGGACGAGCTGGCGCGAACATCGGCGATCGAGCTCGCCCAGAGTGCGGACGCCTACCCGGTGTACGTGCTCGTCGGGATCGGCGCGCGAGTCGGGGTGATGGCGGCCGTCTTCGTGCTGCTCGGCTCGCAGCTGAGCGGTGCAACGAGCCGGACCAGCGCGGTGGTCCTCATCGCGGTGGGTGCCGTGGGACTCGCGGTGCTGCCGGTCATCGGCCTCCAGCAGGCCGACTTCTGGGACATGGGCGACGGAGTCGGATTCGCCCTCGACCCGGGGACCACTGGCCGGTGGCTCGCCGCGGGCATCCTGGCCGCAGGCGTGATCGGGCTCCTGCGACGACCGACCGAAGCGCCACCACCGGTGGCAGCCAACAACCAACCCGCCGAAGCGGTGACCTAGACCACGCGGCGGCGCGGCTCCGAGGCGGCGGCATCGGCGCGACGGTAGGACTCGGCCAGGATGCTGACCGGGTGCACGGTGGGGACGCCGGACGACTGCTCGATCTGCCATCGGCACGTCTCGGAGTCGCAGGCGGCCCGTGAGGCGCCGGCCGCTTTCGCCGCGCGGACCTTGGCGAACAGTGGCGCACCGACGTCCTGGGCGATCTGCCAGCGCTCGGCCTTGAGCCCGTACGTGCCTGCGGCGCCACAGCAGTCGTGGTCGGAGTCGACCGCCCGCAGGCCGGGGACGAGCGCGAAGAGGTCCAGCGCCGGCAGGCCGATGCCGTGCGACTTCAGCTGGCAGGGCGGGTGGTACGGGATCGACTCCGCGATCGGCGCGAAGCCGGTGTCGAGCTCGCCACGATCGTGGAGATCGACGAGCAGCTCGCAGATGTCCCAGGTTGCATCGGCGACGGCGGTGGCGTCGTCATCGGCGAGGTCGAGCATCTCGCGGTATTCGGCCTTCAGGGCGTGCGTGCAGGACGTCGAGGTTCCGACGATCCGATAGCCGGCCCGCGCATACGCGGCAAGCGACTCGAGGTTGCGCCGAGCCTTCTCGCGCGCCTGCGGATACAGCCCGTTGGAGATGAAGGGCAGCCCGCAGCACTCCTGGCGAGGCACGATCACGCGGAAGCCGTTGCGCTCGAGGATCTCGACGGCGTCGCGCCCGAGGTCCGGCTCGAAGCCGTTCACCGCGCAGCCGTGGAAGTAGACGACGGTGCGCGAGGGATCGTCGTCGGCCGCCAGCGTCGTTGGACGCCCCTCGCGCTTCCACCACGCGCCGAACGTGCGGCGGCTGAACGGCGCCAGGGGCCCACGCCGATGGATGCCGAGCGTCTTCTCGCCGAACCAGCGCGCCAGGCGGTTCTTCAGGCCGATGTTGGCGAGCGGCGCGACGGGGGTCCCGAGCCGGATGAGCAGGTCGGTGTCGCTGATGAGCCGATTCCGCAGGCTGCTTCCCCGCTCCTCGACGATTGCTGCGCGCGCCCGGTTGTTCGTCTCGGCAATCAGGACGCCGGCGGGGCAGGCGCGGGTGCAGATGCCACATCCGGAGCACAGGTCGACGCTGTGGTCGGGCGCGTCGGAGCCCTCACCCGGCCCGCGGAAGCGCTGGGCCTGCGGCCCGACGTACTTCGGACCCGGGAACTCGTCCGTGACGCGCGACACCGGGCAGACGGTGGTGCACACGTTGCACTTGATGCACGCGTCGGTGCTGAACGGCGGGAAGGCGCGCGCTGCGGCATCGTGGAAGGTCATGCCGCCACCGTTCGTGCGCCCACGGAGCGCGCGACCCGGTGCGCGCTGGTCAGCGCCACCCCGTCCCCGCACCGCTGCTCGAGGTAGCGCATGCCGGCCAGCGCCGAACCGATGACCTGGACGTTGTCGAGCAGCGGGGTCCCATCGGCATCGACCGGCCGCAGGCGGTCGTCGACCGCGATCCCGACCGACTCGATCGGATGCGGCTGCATCGGGTCGTCGCTGAACCACTCGCCGTCGTCCGGAGCCGTCACCGGGAGGCCGAAGACGCGCTCCTCGAGACGATGACCTCGGTGCGCGCGAATCCCCGCACCGGCAATGCCGCCGGTGGCCAGCACGAAGTGGTCCGCCGCCAGCCGCAGGGTGCGGGAGGCGGCCTCGGTGTGGATGGCCGTGATCCGGCGCCCGGTTCGCTCGACGTCCACGACATCGAACCCGACCTGGATCCGCCCACCCCGCGCGAGGAGCGCCGCACGCAGGGAGTCGAACAGCCTGGCGCCGGGTACCGAGGGTGGGAGGCTCTGCATCTCGAACACGCGATGGCCGATGGACGCCTCGAGCTGATGGTGAACCACCGTGTGGTCGGTGACTCCGAGGACCGCCGGCATGCCGATGCGCCACGACCCGGCGGGGATGGCCGATGCCACGGCGCGGATCGCGCGTGACCGCCAGGCCGGATCGTCGAACATCAGCGCCAGGGTTCGCGCGTTGAGATTGTCGAGCTTGCCGAGCCCAGGGAGTTCGACCTCGATGCCGCGGATGTCCGCCGGACCGTCCGGCCACGGCGCGGCGGCAAGGTTGCGAGCCGCGTACTCGACCCAGGCATCGCGGAAGCGACCGACTCCGAGGAGGAGCAGTCCGTCGCCGGCCCATGCCCGCCCGGCCGCGGCCTGGCCGACGGGAAGAATGGCGGCGGAGCGCAGCGAGCCCACCGGCGTCGGGATCGGGACCAACGGGGTGTCGAGATCTCCGACGACCGCCGCGGCGGTGCCGGCCACGCGAGCCCGATGCGCCTCGATGGCGCCATCCACGTCGCCGGACATCCAGGCGTACGGGTGCCCGGCCAGTGAAGCCAACCGCTCGACGCCATCCCGGGCCGACCGTGAGCCGGCAGGCCCCGCGACGTCGAGGCCGCCGTGCGTCCAGTGGGTGCTCGCCATGCCTTTCGCGGCCACGAACACCGACGCGCCGCGCTCCGCGAGCTCGACGGCGCAGGAGAGTCCCGCCAGGCCGGCGCCGACCACGACGACGTCAGCCCGTGGCATCGTCGCCTCCGGGCCGATCGGGCAGGGCATCGGTCGCGAGGGTGCCGCGGAAGATTCCGGCGGTGAGGAAGAGCTCCGTCAGCTGGTCGCCCCATGCGATCGGCCTCGTCCCACGCAGACGTTCCGCGGCGAAGTCGCGCAGCGCGGCATTCGCCGCCGGCGCACCTCGCTCCAGCCGTCCGGCCGCGTGCCGCGCGTCGAGCATGGCCGCCGCACGCGGCATGCAGAACGCTCCCTGGCACGGGCCCATGCCGAGCCGCGTGGTGCGCCGCAGGTCATCGAGTGACGAGTCGGCACGCCGGTCCATCGCCTCCGCGAGCCGGTCGCGCGTCACGAGCTCGCACTCGCACACCAGCTCGGCGTCTCCCCCACCATCCCGCTCCACGGCCGCCAGGCGATCACCGAGCCAGTACGGCTGATGGCCCGCCGGCTCGGGAAGCGGCTCGTCGGCCGTGCGGCATGGGGCCTCGTTGCCGAGCGCAGCGGCCACGGCATCGACCACGTCGCGAGCCATGAGCCGGTACGTCGTCAGCTTGCCGCCGACGATGCTCCACAGCCCGCCGACGCCATCCCGCGCTCCATGATCGATGACGTGGTGAGCGCGGCTGATCTCGCGCGACTCGTCGTGCGCGGGTTCGCCGCTCAGCTCATCGGCGTCGTACAGGGGTCGTGACCCGGCATAGGCACGCAGCACTCGGGCTCCGCTGATTCCCGGAACCAGGCGCTCGCCATCGACCAGCAGCGCCGCGATCTCCTCGTCGGTCACCACGGCGTCATCGGGATCCTCGCCGGTGATGTCGGTCGTGCCCAGGATGCAGACGGTGTGGACCGGCACCAGGATGTCGCCGTCCCCGGGCGGCGCCAGGCGGTTGACGACGGCGGAGGTGAATCTGCGGTTGAAGATGAGCATCGAGCCCTTTCCCGGGCTCATGGTGAGCGCGGCCCCGGCCAGCGCCGCGATCTGTCCGGCCCAGGCGCCCGCGGCGGAGATCACGGCACGGCAGGCGATCGTCTCCTCCTCGTGCGTTCGCACGTCGCGGGTGCGCACCGCGACCACCGCACCCCCCGCGTCGCGCTCGAAGCCGATGACCGACCGGTAGCGATGCGCCGATGCCCCGTGCTCGCGCGCGCTGGCCAGCGTGGCATCCACCAGCTCCCACGGCTCGAGGGCGGCATCGGGCACCCGGTACGCCACCCTGATCTCGCGGCTGAGAGCCGGCTCGGCGCGGAACAGATCGGCCAGGTCGACCGGCTCGGCCTCGATCCCCGCTGCGGCGCACGCCGCCGGGAACCGCTCGAGGTAGTCGTCCGGGTCGTCCGGCGTGGCCACGAAATAGCCGCCCGTCGGCTCCACGGCCCCGGGTGCGATCCGCCGCAGCACCTCGTTCTCCGCGATGCAGTGACGGGCCGAGACCGGGTCACTCTCGACATAGCGAGCTCCGGAATGCAGCAGCCCGTGGTAGCGCCCGCTGGTGCCCGATGCGAAGTCGCCCCGCTCGACCAGGGTGGCACGCATGCCCCGCATGGCGAGATCGCGCAAGGCTCCGGCGCCGGTCGCCCCGCCGCCGATCACGACGACGTCGACCTCCGCGCCGGCCGACATCACCGCTCTCCACGCAGCAGCGGCAGCGACCCGCGCAGGTAGTCCCAGCCGGAGACGACGGTGAGGACGGTGGCCGCCACCATCGTCCAGAACCCTGCCGCGATCATGGTGTCCTCCAACCCGGAGATGGCCGCGGTCGGACCCCCGGTCGCGGCATCCCAGGCCAGGAGCAGGAGCGCCATTCCGGCCAACGTCACGAGTGTCTTCGCCTTTCCGAGCGGCCGAGCCGGAATCACGGTATCGGCGGCGGCGGCGGCCTGGCGGATGCCGGCGATGACCAGCTCGCGAACCAGGATGGTGGCCACGATCCACGTCGGCAGCAGGTCGACCTCGACCATCGCCACGAGGACGCCGGCCACCAGCACCTTGTCCGCGGTCAGATCCATGAAGACGCCGAGCGGCGAGACCTCGCCACGCGCCCGGGCGACCAGACCGTCGAAGAAGTCCGTCATGGCCGCAGCCGAGAAGAGGAGGAATGCGGCGAGCCCGAACCCGGGCTCGGCAAGCAGCATCAGGGCGATGACCACCGGGGTCGCGCCGATGCGCGCCAGGCCCAGCAGGTTGGCCGGTGACCCGATGCGCGCCGGGCGGGGTTCGTCGTTCATGCCTCCATCATCTCTCGCACGTCACGTGCTGATGTCAGCGCCAGCGCCTGCACCGCGCGCGCCCGCAGGTCGCTTCGTGAACGTTCGGCAACCGCGTGCTTCACGGCATTCATCGACGCCGGCGCCATGCTCAGCTCGTCCACGCCGAGACCGACCAGCAGCTGCGCTCCGATCGGATCGCCGGCCATCTCGCCACAGACCGCGATCTCGCAGCCCGTGCCGCCATCACGCGCACCGGCCACGACCTGGCCCACGGCGCGCAGCACCGCCGGATGCAGCGGATCCTGTCGCTCGGCCAGCGCGGGGTTGGTGCGGTCCGCCGCCAGGAGGTACTGGGTCAGGTCGTTCGTGCCGATGCTCATGAAGTCCACCCGTGCGGCGAGCTCATCCGCCAGCAGGACCGCCGACGGTATCTCCACCATGATGCCCACTCGCGGCATCGGCGCATCGGCAATCTCGGCACGCGCGTCCTCGACCAGCGTTCGAACGCGGTCGACGTCATCGGCATCGGCCACCATCGGCGCCATGATCGAGACCTGCCGGCCGGTGACGGCGGACGCGCGCAGGATCGCGCGCAGCTGCACGGCGAAGAGGTCCGGGTGCGTATCGGCGAGGCGGATGGCCCGTACGCCGAGAAACGGGTTGCTCTCCGGCGGAATCCGGACGTACGGCAGGGGCTTGTCACCTCCGATGTCCGCGAGCCGGAACACGACCGGACGGTCGCCAGCGGAATCGAGCACGCGCCGATAGGCATCGGCCTGGTCCGCCTCGCTCGGAGGCGTCGTCCGGCCGGCGAATGCGAATTCGGTGCGGAACAGGCCGATCGCCTGCGCGCCGGCGTCGAAGGCGGGCCCTGCTTCGGCCGGCTCGCCGATGTTCGCGGCGCACAGGACGCGGTGGCCGTCGCTCGTCGCGAGCTGCCGGTCGCGGTAGGCGAGCATCTCGGTTCGATCGGAGTCGGCGGCGGCGGACGCGGCCGCGATCCGCGCCAGCTGCTGCGCATCCGGGTCGATCATCACGAGTCCCGCGCTGCCGTCGAGGCCGATCATCTCGGCGCGCTGCGCGCGGTCGATGATGCCCGCCACCCCGACCACCGCCGGGATGCCGAGGGAACGCGCCAGGATTGCCGCGTGCGAGGTGCGTGAGCCCTGCTCGAGGACGATTCCGGCCAGGAAGTCACGATCCAGCTCGACCGTGATCGACGGCGCGAGATCGTCGGCCACCACGATCGAGATGCGCACGAGCCTCGGCGCGGGTCCGCCGCTCAGGTGGCGGGCGATGCGCTGCGCCACGTCGCGCACGTCGGCGGCGCGCGCCGACAGGGTCTCGTCGTCGAGGGCCGCAAACGTCTCGGCGACCTCGCTCCCGACCCGCAGGATGGCCTCGACAGGATCGATGCCGGTCGCCACCAGCGCCTGCGCCGCGTCGGTGAGCTCCGGATCCTGCGCCATGAGCTGCTGCGCCTCGAGGATCTCGGCCTCGTCCGGCCGCTCCCTGTCGCGGAGCGACGTGGCCAGCTGCCCGATCTCGCCGCTGGCGGCCGCGGCCGCCTCCGCGATCGTGACCCCGGCGCGGGCGTCACCGCCCGACGGCCGGTGGATCCACGGTGTCCCGCTCGCCACCCCGGGAGCGGCGGCCGTCCCGTGCAGCTCGTCGCTCATGCGCCGTCGATATCCTCACCCAGGCCCGCCTCGACGAGCTCGGCGAGCGAGGCCACGGCCGCGTCGCCGTCCTCGCCCTCGGCCGAGATCCGGATGCGGTGGCCCGCGGACACGGCGAGACCCATCACGCCCAGCACGCTCTTCGCACTGGCCGATCGATCGGGGTTGCGCGTGAGATTGGCGACGCTGATCTCCGCGCCGAAGCCTCCTGCCGCCCGGACGAAGGTCGCCGCCGGCCGGGCGTGGAGGCCCGACGGGTTGCGCACCTCGACTTCACGCTCTGCCATCGGTTCCAACCTCCTCCTTCTGCCCGATCTTGCGTTCCGTTCCGGCCCGCAGACGGCCGATGTTGTCCGCGTGGGCGCTCGTGACGAGCAGACCCGATGCCGCGGCGTAGGCCAGCGCGGGCAGGGTGGCGAGGCCCGCGGCCAGCAGCCCGGCGGTGATGATCGGCGCCAGCAGGCCACCCGCGATCGAGCCGAGCGAGACATACCGGCTGCGCCACATGATCCCGAACACGATCGGCACCAGGAAGAGGATCGTCAGCGGACTCATCGCGCCGAGCGCACCGGCCGACGTCGCCACCCCGCGGCCGCCGGTGAAGCCGATGAAGACCGACCAGTTATGCCCCACGACGGCCGCCAGACCGGCCGCCGCGGCCGCCCACTCCACTCCGGGATCCGACCCGAACACGAACCGGGTCAGCAGCACGGCGGCAACGCCTTTGCCAACGTCGAGCGCGAACACGGCTCCGGCAGCCCTGGCGCCGAGCGTGCGGAGCGCGTTCGTCGCCCCGGTGCGGTGCGAGCCGTAGTCGCGGAGGTCGACGCCCTTGGTCAGCCTGCCGATCAGCAGGCCGAAGGGGATCGCGCCCAGCAGGTAGCCGATGAGAATCGCGAGGACGAAGGTCACGCGCGGTCGCCGAGCTTGTCCATCGAGCCCGCCGCGTCGGCCGCGTCGCGAACGCCATCACGGCCGTCGCCGGCCGATGCCTGCACCGCCGCGACGAAGGTCCCCTCCACCAGCGGGCCGTTCGAGATCGCCGCGCGGGCCGCCAGCTCGGGCTCGAGCAGGTCGTCGATGGCCGTTCCGGCCGACAGCACGGCGCTGCCGAGATCGGCAAGGATCACGACGCCCGACCCGGCATCGGCGCGGCGCACGGCATCGGCGATCCGGACGGCGTCCGTGCCGATGCTCCCGTCCTCGAGCCCGCCGGCCGCGACGAGCCGCGGGCCGTCCGACGCGAGGTTCGCCAGGCGGGTGACGAGTCGGACGGTGGCATCGGCGAGCTCGCCCGAATGCGAGACCACCACGATGCCGACGTTCGGTTGGGGTTCATCGGCCATGATCGCGTGTCCCTCGTGGCGCGAACGGCCCGGGAGCAGGTCCGTCGATGCTCCCGGGCCAGGTTCGCCGGTCCTGTCTCAGTGCTCCTCCCAGTCCAGTGCCCGCTGCACGGCCTTCTTCCAGCCCTTGAACAGCTTCTCGCGCTTCTCCTCGTCCATCTGCGGCTCGAAGCGGCGATCGAGCGCCCAGTTCTTCGCGACGTCGCCGGTGTCCTTCCAGAAGCCGACCGCAAGGCCGGCGAGATACGCGGCACCCAGCGCCGTCGTCTCCGCGACCTCGGGACGCTCGACGGCCACGCCCAGGATGTCCGCCTGGAACTGCATGAGGTCGTTGTTCACGACCGCACCGCCGTCGACCTTGAGCTCCTTGAGCGTGACGCCCGAGTCGGCCTGCATGGCCTCGAGCACCTCGCGCGTCTGATACGCCATCGAGTCGACGGTCGCCTTGGCGATGTGCTCGATCGTCGAGCCGCGGGTCAGGCCCACGATCGCCCCGCGAGCGTACTGGTCCCAGTACGGCGCGCCGAGGCCGACGAATGCGGGCACCATGTAGACGCCCTCGGTGTCGGCCACCTTGCCGGCGAGCTTCTCGACGTCCGCCGAGTTCGTGATGACGCGCAGGCCGTCGCGGATCCACTGCACCGCCGCACCGGCGATGAACACGGACCCTTCGAGCGCGTAGGTCACCTTGCCGTCATAGCCCCAGGCGATGGTCGTGAGCAGCCCGTTCTCGGACGGCACCGCCTTCTCGCCGGTGTTGATGAGCATGAAGGCGCCGGTGCCGTACGTCTGCTTCGCCATGCCGACCTCGAAGCAGGCCTGGCCGAAGGTGGCGGCCTGCTGGTCGCCGGCGTCGCCCGCGATCTTCAGCGATCCGCCGAGCAGCGTCGTCTCGCCATAGACCTCGCTCGAGGGGCGCGGCTCCGGCATCATGGCGCGCGGCACGTTCATGATCCCGAGCAGCTCGTCGTCCCAGTCGAGGGTGTGGATGTTGAACAGGAGCGTGCGGCTCGCGTTCGAGTAGTCCACCACGTGAACGCGTCCCTCGGTCAGCCGCCAGATGAGGAAGCTGTCGACGGTGCCGAACAGGAGCTCCCCCGCCTCGGCCTTCTCCTGCGCCCCGGGGTTGTTCTTCAGCATGTGGTTGATCTTCGTGCCGCTGAAGTAGGCATCCACAGGGAGCCCGGTCTTGTCCCGGAACAGCTTCTCGTGACCCGCGGCCTTCAGCTCGTCGCAGTATCCGGCGGTGATGCGGCTCTGCCACACGATCGCGTTCTGGAGCGGCTTGCCGGTCGACTTGTCCCAGACCACCGCGGTCTCGCGCTGGTTCGTGATGCCGATGGCGGCGATGTCCTCGGGGCTCGCGCCCGCATCGGCGATGACCTTCTTCGCGACGGCCAGCTGCGAGTCCCAGATCGCCTCGGGATCGTGCTCGACATGACCAGGCGAGGGGAAGATCTGCGGGAACTCCTGGTTGGCCGTCTTGTGGATCGTGCCGTCCGCGTTGAAGAGAATCGCCCGGCTCGAGGTCGTGCCCTGGTCGAGCGCCAATACGAACTTCGCCATCGTCAGATCGCCCCTTTCTGATTGGTCCGGCGCTCAGCCCTCGACGGCGTCGCGCAATGATTCGATCATCACCGTTGTCGATGTCGCTCCGGGATCCTGGTGGTTCGCCGACCGCTCGCCGAGGTAGCTCGCCCGACCCTTGCGAGCCACGAGCGGCGTGATCCGGTCGCGTCCGGCGGCGGCCGCCTCCGCAGCGGCGGAGAGCGCAGCGCCGATGCCATCGGCCGCGGACGCGTCATAGGCATCGACCGCCGGTGACAGGGCGTCCACCATCGTCTTGTCGTCGAGCGCCGCCTTGCCGCGCTGAATCACTCCGTCGAGACCGGCTCGCAATGCCGAACCGAGCGCCGCCGCATCCGCTTCGGACCGGTCATCGAGTGACGTTGCCAGGCGCAGGAAGAAGGTGCCGTACAGCGGTCCCGACGCGCCGCCCACGCTCGAGATGAGCGTCATGCCGACCAGCTTCGCGGCGGCACCGAGGTCCGGCGCGGCCTCGAGCTCGGTGAGCTTGCCACGCACCGCGCCGAAGCCACGGTCCATGTTGATGCCGTGGTCGGCATCGCCGATGGCCGAGTCGAGAGCGGTGAGCTCCTCCCGCATCGCATGCAGCCGGTCCGCGAACAGCTCGACGAACCGGCGCATGGCTGCGAGGTCGAAGGTCGCCATCGGGATGCTCAGGCGCCCCAGCGCAGGGCCGGGGTGAGCACCGGCGCGTCCCACAGTCGCAGCATCTCGTCGTCGACCTTGAGGAGGGTGATGGAGGCGCCCGCCATCTCGAGCGACGTGATGTAGCTGCCGATGAGGTTGCGCTCGATCGTCACGCCACGGTCGGCGCACATCGCGGCGACCTTGTTGTAGATGATGTAGAGCTCGATCAGCGGTGTTCCGCCCATGCCATTCACGAAGGCGATCACGCGATCACCGGAGCTGAACGGCAGGTCGTCGAGGATCGGCGTGAGGAGCGCCTCGGTGATCTCGTCCGCACTCGCCAGCTTGCGGCGCTCGCGTCCCGGCTCGCCGTGGATGCCGACCCCGATCTCCATCTCGTCGTCGCCGATCTCGAAGGTCGGCTTGCCTGCGGCCGGGACCGTGCAGCTCGTGAGCGCCATGCCCATCGATCGCACGTTGTCCTGGACCTTCTGGCACAGCGCGGTGACGGCGGCGAGGTCCTGCCCCTCCTCCGCGGCCGCGCCCACGATCTTCTCGGCCAGGACGGTGCCGCCGACCCCGCGGCGCCCCGCGGTGTACAGCGAGTCCTGCACGGCCACGTCGTCCGCGATGACCACGCTGGTCACCTCGATCCCCTCGGCCTGGGCCAGCTCGGCCGCAAGCTCGAAGTTCATGATGTCGCCGGTGTAGTTCTTCACGATGTGGAGCACGCCGGCTCCACCGTCGACCGCCTTCGTGGCGGCCAGCATCTGGTCGGGCACCGGGGAGGTGAAGACGGCGCCGGGACAGGCGGCGTCGAGCATGCCGAGCCCGACGAATCCGCCGTGCATCGGCTCGTGGCCCGAGCCGCCGCCGGAGATGATGCCGACCTTGCCGGAGCGCGGGGCATCGGCCCGCACCACGACGTTCGGCTCGATGACCTTCAGCAGGTCGCCGTGCGCTGCCGTCATGCCGGCGAGTGCCTCGTCGACGACCGCCTCGGCGTCGTTGATCAGTTTCTTCATTCGATCGTCGCTCCTTCCGTCATGAGCGCTGCGAGCCGATGAGATGGGAACGCGGCGGGCGCTGCCCGCCGCGTTCGAGTCGACGAACCCTCAACCCAGGAGGTAGTTCGTGAACACCGCCTGGTACACCAGGGCCCCGAGGACGCCTCCCACGATCGGGCCGACCACCGGGATCCAGCTGTAACTCCAGTCCGACGATCCCTTGCCGGGAATCGGGAGCAGGGCATGCGCGATGCGCGGTCCGAGATCACGGGCCGGGTTGATCGCGTAGCCGGTCGGTCCACCGAGCGAGAGGCCGATGGCCCACACCAGGAAGCCGATGAGGAGCGCGGCGAGGCCTGGCGCCAGCTCGTTCGAGACGATGGCCAGGACGCCGAACACCAGCATGAACGTGCCGATGATCTCGCTCACCAGGTTGGCGGTGGTGCTGCGGATTGCCGGCCCGGTCGAGAAGACGGCGAGCTTGAGGCCCGGGTCCTCGGTCTGCGACCAGTGCGGCAGGTAGTGGAGGAAGACGATCACGGCGCCGATGAACGCGCCGATGAACTCTCCGACGATGTACCACGGGACGAGACCCCACTCGGTCGTCCCGATCGCCGCCAGGCCGATCGTCACGGCCGGATTGAGATGAGCACCCGTCAACCCGCCGATCGTGAACACACCGAGCGCCACGGCGAGCGCCCAACCGGTGGTGATCACGATCCAGCCAGCGTTCTGCGCCTTGGATCGGGTGAGGAGGACGCCGGCGACGACGCCGTCGCCCAGGATGATCAGGACCGCGGTGCCGAATACCTCGGCGAGCATGATCTGAAAGCCATCGGTCAGCATGCCAGTTCCCTCTCGGTGTAAATGGCTTGATCCTCCGGCCGGAGGTCAGGTGGGCGGGGCCGGATCACCCAACGTTCACATCGGCGACGGGCACCTCCTTCGGGTCCGTCGCCTCGCGTCGCGAGCGTCAGTCAGCATCAGTGAGGATCGCGTTCCTGTCCGCGCGCGAAGTCGCCGTGATGCTCATCGGCGTGCTCGTGCCCGGCCTCTTCCTCCTGGCCCTCGGCGAAGTCGCCGCGCCGCTCGTCGTGGACGCTCGAGTGGCCGCTCTGCTGGCCCTCGGCGAAGTCGCCGCGATGGTCCTTGTCCACCGTGTCGTCCTCGCCGCGCTGGCCCTTCGCGTAGCTGCCGTGCTCGTCATGATCGTCGTGATCGTGACCCGCATGGTCGTGCGAGTGGCCGTGATCGTCGTGGGAATGATCGCCCATGCCCGGGTCTCCCAGCGATGTGTGACCGGCCTATTG
The DNA here is from genome assembly GCA_963767985.1 of uncultured Chloroflexia bacterium. Taxonomy (GTDB): domain Bacteria; phylum Chloroflexota; class Limnocylindria; order QHBO01; family QHBO01; genus JACDBZ01. Next base: position 466,196 of record CAVYGE010000006.1, on the reverse strand, counting down.
TGAACCCGCGGTCAACTGTCCGGCGCCGCGCCTCCGCGCGGTCCGGATCGGCGCCGCAGGAGCCGGAATCCGTATGCCACCGCGAGCACCACCAGGCTCACCCCGATCCCCACGTACAGCGCGAACGGCATGTTCGGCCATTGGAAGCTGAAGGCAAGGAATCCGGCGGCGGCGGCCACCACGATGACGCGGATCCAGAAGCGACGCGACGACGGCGCCCTCGTTCCGGTAGCCGCCCGTCGGGCCTCGCGGCGCGCCGCGTTGCGCTCGGCTCGTGCCTGCGCCGCCGGGGGCAGCGACGCACCGCGTTCCATGCTCTTCATCTGGCGCTGGTACTGGCGCCGTTCCTCGCGCGACATGGCTGGCAGTCTAGCGAGATCAGGCGCGCGGATCGGTCGAGCGTGGGCGCGATCGGCGAGTTCCCGAGGGCCCCATCCCGGCGCTGCCGGGGTAGTCGACCTTGAGCTGGACCGGGTCGGAGCCGAACACGGCGTTCAGGGCCCACTCGAGCGCAACCCGCGCCTTGCCGCCGATGCCGGGCACGCGGCTCCAGTAGTAGCCGCGCCACATGAACCAGGCGATCCACCCGCGAACCCTGATGCCGAACACCACGCCGACGCCGGTGCGGTGCCCGATGCTGGCGAGCGTGCCGATGGTGCGGTACTCGAACGGCTCGATGTCCCGCTTCCGTCCATCGATCGACGCCACGATGTTCTTCGCCAGCCGCTTCGCCTCGCGCACCGCGTTCTGCGCGGTCGGGGCGTGGTACGCGCCCTCCTCGCCGACCTTCGGAACAAGAGCGCAGTCGCCGATCGCCCACACGCCCTCGCGACTGGTCTCCATGGCCGACGACACGACGGCGCGACCGGCCTTGTCGACCTCGATCCCCGACTCGCGCACCACCGGGGACGGCCGGACGCCGCCGGTCCAGATCACCGTCCGCGATGGGATGAACTCGCCGTCGCCGATGATCACGCCGTCGGCCCGGACCTCCTTGATCGCCGTCCCCGTGTGAATCCGATAGCCGCGCTTCGCGAGCTTCTCGGCGGCGTACTCGCCCATCCCCTCCGGCATCTCCATCAGCAGGCGATCGTTGAGCTCGACGATGTGTCCCTGCGGCCCGTCCGCCGGAATCTTGGCGTAGTACCGGCGCCGCACGCGGCGCACGAAGTCCTCGACCTCGCCGGCGGTCTCCACGCCCGAGAACCCGCCACCGCCGACGACGAAGGTCAGCTGCGCCTGCTTCTCGGCCGGGTCCTCCTCGAGGTCAGCGCGCTCGAGCATCTCGATGATCCGATTGCGGAGAGCGAAGGCATCGGCCAGTGTCTTCATCCCGACGCTGTACTCGGGAATGCCCTTGATCCCGAAGGTCGCTGTCTCGCCGCCCAGCGCGATGACCAGGGTGTCGAAGTTGAGCCGATGCGGGTCGCCGTCCCCGCCGATGACCGTGACCTGCTTCCCATCGAGGTCGATGCGCTGCACGTCCGCGGTCACCGCCCAGCTCGACGGCCGTCGGAGCTGCGCCCGCAGCGCGGTGACGGTGTGACGCGCCTCGAGCATCCCGGAGCAGACCTCGGGCAGCAGCGGCGTGAAGAGGGTGAAGTTCTCGCGGCTGACGAGCCAGATCTCGACATCGTCGCGACGCCGCGTCAGCTTCTCGAGATGGCGCGCCGTCTCGACTCCGGCGAATCCCCCACCCAGGACGAGGACCCGATGCGGCCAGGGAGGGTCGGAGCGATAGATCGTGCGCATGTCGTCCAGATCATGGCACGCGCGGATGACTGAGCGTCGCCCGGCGCGAGCCCAGACTGCGGCGCGCTCCGCGCGACGTGACAAGTGCGCGCGTCATTCGCGTTAGCCGGCCGATCGCACTCATCCGGCCTCGCACCATGCTCAATGGATCGGCGACTTCGGCTCACCACCCGCTAATGCGAACCAGGGGTGCAGTTGTCGGAACCGCCGGGATGCGGCGCCGCACCTTGCCAACTGCGTGTGTCATTCGCGTTGCGCCCGAGAATCGGCCCTCGAGACCAGCTGCCACGCTCACCCGACCGCGGCTCCAGCGTCAGAGCCCGCTAACGCACATCGGGCAGGCAGTTGGCAACACGTGACGACGACCGGACCGTGCGCCGTCCACAAGTCCCGGATCCGCTGTTCCCCATCACCGCCATCGGTCTGTACCATAGGTCCGACATGCAGCAGCCGATTCACGAGATCTTCGATCAGTTCAAGCAGCAGCTCCCGGACACCGATCCGGTCGAGACGCAGGAATGGCTCGAGTCGCTCGACTCCCTGGTCGAGGCGGCCGGCCCCGAGCGCGCGCGATTCGTCGTGTTCAAGCTGCTCAAGCGCGCCCGCCAGCTCCAGGTCGGCCTTCCGACCCTGACCCAGACGCGCTACATCAACACGATCAGCCCCGAGCAGGAGCCGTACTTCCCCGGCGACGAGGCGATGGAGCTGAAGATCCGCCGCCTCATCCGCTGGAACGCGCTGGCCATGGTGCTGCGCGCGAACACGAAATTCGAGGGCATCGGCGGCCATCTGTCGACCTACGCCAGCGCGGCCAGCCTGTACGAGATCGGCTTCAACCACTTCTTCCGTGGATCCGACAGCAGCCCGGGCGACCAGATCTACTTCCAGGGCCACGCGGCGCCGGGCATCTATGCGCGGGCCTTCCTCGAGGGCCGGCTGACCGAGGAGAATCTCGACCACTTCCGCCGCGAGGCGCTCACCCCCGATGTCGGGCTGTCCAGTTACCCGCACCCGCGGCTGATGCCGGACTTCTGGCAGTTCCCGACGGTGAGCATGGGCCTCGGTCCGATCTCGGCCGTGTACCAGGCCCGGTTCAACCGCTACCTGGCCGCCCGCGGCCTGGCGGACACGAGCCAGTCGCGCGTCTGGGCCTTCCTGGGCGACGGCGAGATGGACGAGCCCGAGTCGGTGGGCGCCCTGTCGCTCGCCGGACGCGAGGGGCTCGACAATCTGACATTCGTCGTGAACTGCAACCTCCAGCGCCTCGACGGTCCGGTCCGGGGCAACGGCAAGATCATCCAGGAGCTGGAGGCGGTCTTCCGCGGTGCCGGCTGGAACGTGATCAAGGTCATCTGGGCCCGCGAGTGGGACGAGCTCCTGGCGCGCGACACCGACGGCGTCCTGCTGAATCGGATGAACGAGACCCTGGATGGTGACTATCAGTTCATGGCGGTGAGTGACGGCGCCACCATTCGGGAGAAGTTCTTCGGCGGCGACCCGCGGCTCCGGGCCCTCGTCGAGCACCTCACCGATGACGAGCTCGCCCGGCTGCGCCGCGGCGGCCACGACTACCGCAAGGTCTATGCGGCCTACGCATCGGCGGTGCAGCACAAGGGTGCGCCGACGGTGATCCTGGCCAAGACGGTCAAGGGTTGGACGTTGGGCCCCGGCATCGAGGGTCGCAACGTCACGCACCAGGCCAAGAAGCTCACGGCCGACGAGCTCAGGGTCTTCCGCGATCGTCTCGAGCTGCCGATCCCCGACGAGAAGCTCAAGGAGGCCCCGTACTTCCACCCGGGGCCCGATGCGCCCGAGATCCAGTACATGCAGGAGCGCCGCGCCCAGCTCGGCGGCGCCACGCCGCGCCGGCACTACACACCGAAGCCGCTCCCGGCCCCGAAGGCATCGGCCTTCGACGAGTTCGACGCCGGGTCGGATCGCCCGGCCAGCACCACCATGGCCTTCAGCCGGCTCGTCCGAAACCTGGTGCGAGATCCCGAGATCGGCTCGCGCATCGTCCCGATCATCCCGGACGAGGCGCGCACGTTCGGGATGGATCCCCTCTTCAAGGAGGTGGGGATCTACAACCCGCTGGGCCAGAACTACACCCCGGTCGACAAGGAGCTGCTGCTCAGCTACATCGAGAAGACCGACGGACAGCTGCTCGAGGAGGGCATCACCGAGGCGGGCTCCATGGCCAGCTTCCAGGCGGCGGGCACCGCCTACGCCACCTGGAGCGAGCCGGTCATCCCGTTCTACACCTTCTATTCGATGTTCGGCATGCAGCGCACCGGCGACCAGGTCTGGGCATTCGGTGATGCCCGTGGCCGCGGATTCATGATGGGCGCCACGGCCGGCCGCACCACGCTGACCGGCGAGGGCCTCCAGCACGACGACGGACACTCGCACGTACTGGCCAGCACCATCCCGAACATCCTGGCCTATGACCCGGCCTTCGCCTACGAGCTCGCGACCATCGTGCGCGAGGGCATCGACCGCATGTACGGCGAGCGGGCCGATGACGTCTTCTACTACGTCACGCTCTACAACGAGAACTGGCCGATGCCGGCCAAGCCCGATGGTGCCGATGAGGGCGTGCTGCGCGGCCTCTACCGGTTCAGCGCCGCGGAGGGCGGCCAGCGCCGCGTTCAGCTGCTGGCGTCCGGGCCCATCCTGCTGCAGGCCATGAAGGCGCGCGACATCCTGCGCGACCGGTTCGACGTTGCCGCCGATGTCTGGAGCGCCACGAGCTTCCAGCAGCTGCGCAATGAGGCGCTCGACGTGGAGCGCTGGAACCGGCTGCACCCCGATGCCGAGCAGCGCATTCCCTACGTCCGCCAGTGCCTGGATCCCACGGAGGGACCGATCGTCGCGGCGACCGACTACATGAAGGCCGTGCCGGACATGGTGACGCGCTGGATCGATCGGCCGTACACCGTCCTCGGCACCGATGGCTTCGGTCGCTCGGATACACGCGAGGCACTGCGCGCGCACTTCGAGGTCAACGCCGAGCACATCACCTACGCCGCGCTCCACGCGCTGTGCCTGGACGGGAAGTCAACCCCCGACGAGCTCAAGCGCGCCATGGACGAGCTGGGAATCGACCCTGATCGCGGGAACCCGCTCTTCGCCTGAGTCAGCCCCCGCCGAGCAGCGGCGTCCCGCAGGTGACGCAGTACGCGTCGCCGTTCATCACGACGGCGCGGCACCCCCTGCAGCGCGGTGGCGCAAGGCTCAGCAGCGCCGCGCCGACACCGACGACCGCCGCCCGCAGGTAGCGACCGAACGGCCGGGGACGCGATCGCGTCGCTGAGTGAGGCGGCCAGGAGTGGACCATTCCCTCGGTCGGACGGGAGAGTGCGGCGTGGAACCGATGGCGCTCGCGATCGTAGATGGCACGCCATTCCGGATCGGTGAGCACCTGGCGCACGGTGTTGACGACCTGCATCTCCTCGGTCGCCCTTCCCGACTCGTTGAGGTCGGGATGGAAGGTGCGAGCCAGCCGCCGGCAGGCGGCTCCGATCTCGTCGTCCGAAGCAGTGGCCGGGATGCCGAGAAGTCGGTAGACGTCTCGCTCGGGGGTGTAGGGCAGCAGGCGCGGAGTCATGGGTCCGCGGCACATGGTAGCGGCTGATCGGGCACCCCGCAGACCGTTGCCGGCAGGAACCGCTCGGATGTAGCGATGGATGCGAGAATGAACCCGTGTCTTTCCAATTTGCGTATCGGGCTTGACATTCTGATTCGCAGTTGCTAATTTACGCACATCGGATGCCAACCGAGGCGCACCGAAGCACATTCTGGTAGGAGCCAGCCCCGATGTTCGACTACCGACTCTTCTTCCCCAACTCCACCCTCGACAGCAGCGAGCCGCCACGTCGCCCGCAGCTCGGACACCACGGCCGACGGGTCCATCACCTGGCGCCGGAGCGCCGCGAGCCGCGCAACAAGGCGCGACGCTAGCGATGGGTCATGACGTCATCGCCACCTGCCCGGTCTGCAGCGGTGAGCTCTCCGTCGCACGCCTTCACTGCCGCAGCTGCGGAACGGCGCTCGAGGGCGAATTCAGCGTCGGTCGATTCGGCCGCCTGGACAGCGACCAGATGAGCCTGCTCGAGTCGTTCCTCCGCTCCCGGGGCAACCTCAAGGAGATGGAGCGCGAGCTCGGCATCAGCTACCCCACCGTCCGTGCCCGCGTCGACGCGCTGATTCGGTCGCTCGGCCTGTCCGACGGCGAGGCACCCGACGACGAGTCCGACACGGACGCCGATCCGGCCGCGAGCCGGCGCGAGATCCTCGAGCGTCTGGCGAGCCGCGAGATCGATGCCGACGAGGCCGCCGCCGCGCTGCGCCGTCTCGGGGGCGATGCCTGATGGCGACCTTCACCCGCACCCAGGAGATCGAGCACGAGATCGGCGAGCGCGGCCGGTTCACGCTTCGCGTCACCGATCCGGACGTCGAGATGCGCGCCGCCGACGGCGCCACCGCAACCGTCCGCGTCACGTTCGAGATCCGCGCCGAATCGGATGCGGCCGCGGATGAGATCTTCGAGCGCTCCCGGTACCGGGTGATCGAGGCACGCGGATCGCTCGAGGTTGCGGAGCCGGAGTATTCGGCGTCGTCGGGACTCGGCCCGCTGGCGCGTCTCTTCGGCGGCGGCGGCCGCCCCCGGGCGACGGTCGAGGCGACCGCGCCGCCCGGCTGCGAGCTGCGCTACGACGGCGTCAGCGCTGACGTCACGGCGTCGGGGTTCGGTGGGTCCCAGGAGTACCGCACCGTCTCGGGCGATCTGGTCCTCGATCGGACGGGCGGGACCATGCGCATCAAGGGCGTATCGAGCGACATCAGCCTGCGGGCCGACAGCCGAGTCGACCACCTCGACGTCAACACGGTGAGCGGCGACGTCTCCGCGGTCGCGCCAGGCATCGGGCAGATGCGCGCGACGACGGTCAGCGGCGACATCGAGGTGGAAGGCATCCTCGACGACGGGCCGCAGCATCGCGTCGAAAGCGTCAGTGGCGACCTCAGCCTGGGCGTCGGCAACGATCTCACGATCGAGGTGCGCGGCCTGTCGACCGACGTCGACGTCCGGCTCCCCCACCGGACCGAAGGCTCGCGCGACCGACGGCGCTACGTCATCGGCACTGGCAAGCCACAGCTCCTCTTCAGCTCGATGTCCGGCGACGTCGAGGTCCATGCCCCGCGCCGAGCGACGCATCTCCCCGGGCCGGCGATGCCGCCCCTGCCACCGGCACCACCGCTTCCGGATGCGCCGGGCGCACCCGATGATCAGCTCTCCGTCCTGCGCGCACTCGAGCGGGGCGAGATCGACGTCGACGAGGCCACACGCCGCCTGGCGGGCGGATCGCCCGATGCCTGAGGAGCTCGAGACCGTCCTGCGGCTGGTCGCGGACGGAACGCTGACCCCGGAGCAGGCCGCGCCGATCATCGACGCGCTCACGCGGGCAGAGCGAGATCGGGACGATGGGCGCGGCGGCGTGGCGGATCGGGTGGCGCGCCGCGTCGAGGACGTGCACCGTCGTGTCGAGGATGCGCAGCGCCGGGTCGAAGATGTCCGCGAGAGCGTTGCCGATCGCGTGGGGCGCCGCGGCGGGCGCCAGCTGCGGATCCGGGTCACCGAGCACGGGCGGCAGGTCGTCAACCTTCGCATCCCGATCGGCTTCGTGGATACGGCGCTCAAGTTCGTTCCCGGCATCGGCGGCGACCAGAGCGAGCGCATCCGGGAGGCCGTCGATGCCGGCGTCGTCGGCCCGATCATCGACGTTGAGAGCCCGGATGGCGACAGCGTCCTGATCAGCGTGGAATAGCCCGGCCGGGCGCAATCTGCGGCGGCGGACCGTCGCCGACCTCTAGAATCGGTGCGCGTGACCTCCAGATCCGACCGGTGGTGGGAAGGCGCCGCCATCTACCAGATCTATCCCCGCAGCTTCGCCGATGCGAACGGCGACGGCATCGGCGACCTTGCCGGCATCACGGGCCGACTCGACCACCTCGCCGGAGCCGATGACGCGCTCGGCGTCGACGCCATCTGGCTCTCGCCGATCTACCCGTCTCCGCTCCACGACTTCGGCTACGACATCAGCGACTACACCGATGTCGCCGCGGAATACGGAACGCTCGCGGATCTCGACGCGCTGATCGAGGCCTGCCACGCGCGCGGACTGCGCTTCCTCATGGACCTCGTGCCATGCCACACCTCGATCGAGCATCCCTGGTTCGTGGAGGCACGCGCCGCCCGCGACAGCCCGAGGCGTGACTGGTTCATCTGGGCCGACGCGCGCGCCGGAGGCGGCCCGCCCTCGAACTGGGAGGCGGCGTTCGGCGGGTCGAGCTGGGAGTGGGATGAGGCCACCGGCCAGTACTACCTGCACTCCTTCTATCCCGAGCAGCCCGATCTGAACTGGCGCAATCCGGAGGTGGCCGCCGCCATCGCCGACGTGATGCGCTTCTGGTTCGCGCGCGGGGTCGACGGATTCCGCGTCGACGCGATCTTCGCCGCCATCAAGGACGACCGGTTCCGCGACAACCCGCCCGACCGCCGGCCGCACGCCATCCCCGGACTCGGTGGCGACGCCGGCCAGGATCCGCTGTGGAGCCTGAACCGGCCGGAGGTCCACGACGTGATCCGCCATCTGCGACGCGTCGCGGAAGAGTTTCCGGGCCGGGTCCTGGTCGGCGAGGCGTACATCCCGGTCGAGGAGCTGGCCGCCTATCTCGGTCACGGCGCGGACGACGAGTTCCATCTCGCGTTCAACTTCGAGCTGCTGCTGACCCCGTGGGAGCACCAGCACCTGACGCTCGCCATCGAGCGCTCCGAGGCGCTGCATCCGCCCGGCACCCTCCCGACGTATGCGCTGAGCAACCACGACCAGTCCCGCCACGCCTCGCGCTGGGGTCCCGAGCGAGCCAGGGCTGCGGCGTTCCTGCTGTTGACCCTGCGGGGCGTGGCGGTGCTGTATGCCGGCGAGGAGATCGGCATGGTCGACGCGGATCCGGTGTACCTCCCCGACCCGCCCTTCGATCGGGCCGGCCGGGACGGCTACCGCACGCCGATGCAGTGGGACGCGACACCCGGCGGCGGCTTCACGACGGGCACCCCGTGGCTCCCGCTCGCCGATCCGGGGACGCGCAACGTCGCCGACCAGGCCGTCGACCCCGGTTCGCTGCTCACGCTCTACCGGCGCCTGCTCGCCGCGCGTCGGGCCTCATCGGCGATGCGCCACGGCCGGCATCGGTCCATCTTCGGCGTCGGACCCGGCGTCCTGGCCTGGCTGCGGGAGGCCGATGACGAGCGCGTGCTCGTCCTCCTCAACACCGGGGACGGCGAGGCGGCGTGCGACCTCGGCACGCTGGACGTCGCCACGGGCGAGGTCGTGGTCGCCACGACCGAGCGAGCCGGCGCGATCGACATCGGCCGCATCACGCTCCAGCCGCACGAGGGCATCGCGATCCGCGTCTGACCGAGCGCCTCGCGTTGGGTCCGTAACCCGCCGCGAACTGTTCTGTGATGGCGCGGAGTCGATATCGCCCGCCGCCGCACGCAGGAGGAACTCGCAGCATGCGCACCCGAAATCGTCCACTGACCGCGCTCGTCCTCGGCTTGGCCGCCACGCTCGCCCTCGCGAGCGTCGTCCAGGCCGCCGAGACGGCCCTGACCGCCGACCTTGCCGGTGACGCGGAGACCGCCGCCGACGGCACGGGATCGGCGACCATCACGCTCGACCCCGAGACGGGCGAGGCCTGCTGGGAGCTGACCGCCGAAGGCATCGGCGCCGTGGTGCAGTCCCACATCCACGTCGGCGCCGAGGGCGAGTCCGGCGACGTCGTCGTCCCGCTCGACGTCGATGGCTTCGACGGCACGAGCGAAGGCTGCGTGTCCGACCAGGACGGCGACGCGCTCCAGTCGATCATCGACGATCCGGCCGGCTACTACGTGAACCTCCACACCGAGGAGTTCCCCGGCGGGGCGATCCGTGGCCAGCTCGCCGCCGGTGATGACTCCCCGGACACGGCATTGCCGATGACGGACGGGTCGACGAGCCTGCTCGGTGCACTGCTCCTCGCGCTGGCGGCAGCAATCTCCCTCCGCGCATGGCGGCCGATCAGCATGCGTCGCTGAACGCCTCCTCCCTCTCGCGCGACGACGGCTCCGGGCTGCCCGGGGCCGTCGTCCGCAGTCATCGCCCGGTGTTGGCGCCGCCTCAGCCGGGCCGAAGGCGGAAGTAGCGACCTTCGCTGAGGATGTGGCGACGGGCGCCGCGGTACAGCAGGTTGGCCGGAAATGGCTGCTGCTCGGCCGTGGCGCGGATGACGGCGTCGCGCTCCGGGCCGGGCGGGAGCGGTTCGGCGCTCACCTCGATCGGCGCCTCCGGACGCGGCGCCACGACCGCCTCGCCGGCGCTGCGCAGGTTGGCAGTCCAGGCCACCTCGCCATTCGGATGGCCGATGTACCAGGTCCGGTTCACCCGGATCAGCCCGACGAGAACGCTGCGCTGCCGGCCGCTGCGACGGCCGATGATCGTGACCCGCGACGTGATCCCCAGGCCCACGCTGAACCAGGTCCAGCGCAGGAGCGGATCGAGGGCACGGACGAGGGCATAGGCGGCCAGGAAGACCAGGTTCCACGCGCGCGACGGGCGACCATTCACGAACGGGATACGGGTCATCCGGCGATTCCGCATGCCCGTTCAGCGATGCGGTGTGTCGCCGACGAAGCCTCAGTTGGCGGCCGAGCACGGCTGCGCCGGCCAGCGACATTCCGCCTCCGAGCACGACCCAGGGCAGGGCTCCAGGCCCATCGCCATCGAGCGGCGTGCCGGAGAGCACCTCCTCACGGACGGTCGCCGATGGCTCGGCGCCGGACGAGGTCGCGATCGTGCCGCCAGGGCTCTGGCCGGTCCGTCGCCGTACCCGATGAGCGGCACGGATCGACCCCGTGCCCGCCGGGGAGGGAGCGAGGATCGGCGGTGCACCCGGCGCCGACGCTGGCGCCGCCTTGGAGCCGCCGTCCGAGGAGCCGATGTGGGACGGGCCGTGGATCCGGGCGTCCCGGTCGGCGTCGCAGTCGGCGATGCGAGTGGCCCGTTGGTGGCGGTCGCCGTCGGCATCGGCGTCGAAGTCGGCGATGGCGGTGGAGGTGCCGAGGCGGAGGGCGACGGAGACGCCGATGGCGATGGTCTGGTGTTGGTGTAGGCGATGCGGTCGGCGAGGGCGCCGTGACCACGACGGTCGGACCGGCCAGCGACCCCGGTTTCGGGCCCTGTGACACCGTTGCGCTGAACGTGACCAGCCAGGTGCCCTCGGGCAGCATGGTCGTGGCCCGGTAGGTCCCGTCGTGGGCCGATCCGCTGGCAAGCGCCAGCGGGAGGGTCGTGCCGGCCACCTGGGCGCTCACCGAGCTGGGTGCGAACCCCTGGTCGCTCAGGTAGTGGACGCTGACGACGAAGTTCGTCTGCGTCGTGCCGGAGCCCGGCGAGACGCTGCCGGCGCTCAGGGTGGCCGCCGCGTCGACGCCGGTGGTGTGCCGAGCCAACCCGCACCGACCGCCAGGACGGCGGCGGCCATGATCAGGGTGGGCCGCCGGGCGCGACCCTTCTTCGCCGTCCCTGAACGTGATGCGTTGGCGCCGGACACTGCTGATCCACGTGTGGACCATCGATCTTGACACCGATACCAACCGGCGTCCGGAGAGCGCGGTCATCCGTTGACGGGCGTCACCGGCGCGGCCGTGGCGTGCGACATGAACAGCGCCGAAGCGATGTGCAATCCATCGCTCCGGCGCCTGGCTCGCAACCTCCGTAGCACCGGAGAAGGCGAGTTGGGCTCATGGTAGCCATGCAGGCCCGGGCGCGCCGAGGTGGGTTCAGGTCGCTAGGCCGGCCGGCGCCGCCCAAACCGGTCGTGGGTGGTGTCGAGGTCAACGCCCTCGGCACGCGCGACGGTCACGATGCGATCCAGCGGCAGCTCCTGTGGCGCGAGGTCCGTGGCAAGCGCCAGCCGGTCGTCGATGGCGCCGATCCGCCACCCGTCCGGATCCGCGCTCGCCAGCTCGTCCCACCGAATGGGCACCGCCACCGACGCAACCGGGGACGGCCGCAGCGAGAACGGGACGACCACGGTCGCGCCCGGCGTGTTGCGCAGCCAGTCGACGAACACCCGCCCACGTCGCTCGCGCTTCAGGAACTCGACGGTCAGCCGATCGGGGTCGCGGAGGGCGGCCAGGCCGGCGAGCGCGCGGGCGGCCGTCGCCACCGCCTCGGCATCGGGGCCGGGGGCGAGCGGAACCCAGACATGGAAGCCTTTCGAGCCGGTGGCCACGGCGAACGCGTCGATCCCGAACTCGGCAAGCAGCTCGCGCACGCGGGCGGTCGCGTGGCGAGCGCCGGCGACATCGCCGGCATCGGGATCGAGGTCAAGCACGAGCCAGTCGGGCCGGTCGGGCGCATCGGTGCCGGACAGCCACATGTGAAAGGTGAGCGTTCCCTGGTTGGCGAGGTACGCCACGTCATCGGCCTGATCGACTACCGGATAGATGGTGTCCCCGCCATCCTGCTTCGGGACCGGGTAGCGGCCGATGCTCGCCGGGAAGTGGTCGGCGGCGTTCTTCTGCATGAATCCGGGGGCGCCGATCCCGCGCGGGAAGCGCTGCAGGGTCAGCGGGCGACCGGCCATGAATGCCAGCATCCGCGCCGCCACGCGCTCGTAGTGGGCCACGACCTCGCCCTTCGTGACCCCCGCGGCCTCGAACACCACGCGTTCCGGATGGCTGACGTTCACGTGACCATCCTAGGCACCCGACGGTGGAGGATGGCGCGCCCGGAGGGATTCGAACCCCCGACCTGCTGATCCGAAGTCAGCTGCTCTATCCACTGAGCTACGGGCGCCGATTCACGCTCAAGGAGAGCGGATACCTCGACCGGTATTGTGCCACAGCGCTCGCACAGCACCTAACTCGGTAGGGCGCTACGGACGCGGAAGGCAGGCCCCGTGAGGGACGCCGCCTGCAACCGGTCTGTTCGCAGAGGCTGGGGATCTGGCGCCCCCGGTGCCTCCACGAGTACGTTTGCGGAACGAGGGCGTCCACTCACGTCTTGCGGGGCTGGCCAGCGCACTCGCCCGAACGCACACTGCACGCATGGACGAGGAACGCGTGGCCGAGCTCCTCGGGGGCAGGGCCGTGGGCCGGCGCAGAGCTCACGGTGGCTACACGCCCGCCGAGCGGTGGATCATCGGGCTCGACGATGGACGATCGGTTTTCGTCAAGGCGGCGGTCAACGACCTGACCGCCGCCTGGCTGCGGAAGGAATACCGCCTGTACCGCGAGCTGCGGGCACCGTTCATGGCCCAGCTGCTTGGCTGGGTCGATGAGGGTGGCCGCCCGATGCTCATCCTCGAAGACCTCGGCGAAGCCCACTGGCCGCCGCCCTGGACCGATGTGCGCGTTCGGTCCGTCGTAGACGCCATGGCCGAGGTGGCCGCCACCCCGCCGCCAACTTGGCTGCCGGCGTCCTCGCTCGCCGAGTATGTCGCCGATGGATGGGCCCGCGTGGCCGACGATCCCGCCCCGCTGCTGGGCACCGGGCTCATCGAGCGGCTGTGGCTCGACCGCGCCCTGCCGAGCCTGGTCGAGGCGGCCGCCCGGGCGGAGATCTCGGGCGATCGACTGTGCCACTTCGACGTGCGCAGCGACAACCTGTGCTTTCGATCCGACGGATCGGTCGTGCTCGTGGACTGGAACTTCGCCGAGATCGGCAACCCGCGGCTCGACCTCGCGTTCTGGCTGCCGTCCCTGGCGCTCGAGGGCGGTCCGAAGCCGGAATGGGTCCTGCCCGACGCCGGCAGAGAAGCCGCGGTCGTGGCCGGATACTTCGCGTCCCGGTGCGGGGAGCCGCCGATCCTGGATGCCCCGGGCGTGCGCGAGTTGCAGAAGCGGCAGCTCAGCGTGGCGCTGCCGTGGGCGTGCCGTGAGCTCGGGATCGTCCTGCCCTAGCATCCGGGGGGGTCTCTCCGCAGTGCCCGTCCATGAGTGCCGCGGCCTGTCCCATCCCGGCCAGATGGAGCTACTGTGCCGATGGGTGCACCGACGACAGGAGGAGTTCGATGCCTGACGGCGTTGGGCACCGGGTTCACTGGGAAGTAGGGCTCCCCGACTGTACGGCGCCGCCCGGCAGCCGCTGGCGGCGCGTACCACTCTTCCTCCATCGCCGCGCGCGCGCACTTACGGAATCGGGAGGAATGATGCGGCCCGCTCTGCTGTGTCGTGGTCGGCGGCAACAGCTCAGAGGATGTTCAGGGTGACCGGACAGCAGATGGTGACATGCGGCACCGCCCTCGACTTGCCTCCTGATCAGTACTCCGACGGGCCGCAACGGAGGCAGCTGGCAGGAGGCGGGAGTTCAGCCGCGAGCATGAAGGTCCGGCGAACGGTGAAGTGGAACGCCTCGTCGGGCACCACCCAGGCGACCGCTTCGAGGAGGAAGGCCATCGCCTCGCGCTGCGGGACGTCCGCCCCGAGGGCGGCGGAAGGCTCTGTCCCAAACTCGGACAGCGTCAGATGCGGGACGAAGTCAGTCGTATGTGGCAGGTCCAGCCTGAACAAGCCGGTCGCGAGCAGGACCTCGCGCAGCCTCAAAAGCGGTTGGGTAGGGACGACTGGTAGGTAGACCGCTGAGGATCCGCTGAACCGCGCTGGCCGATCGAGTTGCAGCCCCATCGAGGCGACGCCGCGAATGACCGTCCGGAGGTGCTCCTCATCGGCAGAACTTGGCGCAGGCGCAAACGGCGGAGTCAGGGTGATGTGAGCGCCGATCTGGGCCGCCGAGGCCGGGTCGAAGCGCTCACGGATCGGGTCCAGGGCGGAGGCGATGGCCGACGGCGGCTGGATCACCAAGCTCCCGTATCGGTAGTCGCGTTGCCAAGTGGCCCAGCCGCTGCCCTTGGGGAAGTCCACCTCCGGAGAGTACGCGACGATTCGACCGGCCATACGGAACGGTGTCGCCTATGCCGCTGGACTCGACCTGGACCCCAAGCCACCTGGGTCGCGCAGGAGAGCAGATAACTCGACTCGTTGCGCTCGCCCGCTCACGCTTGTGCTACAGCGCATCGGCCGGGATAGTCCGAAGTCAGCTGCTCTGACCCACTGAGCTACGGGCGCACATTCACGCTCAAAGAGAGCGGGAACTCGATTGGCATTGTGCCACAGCGCTCGGACGACGCCGAGCCTGATGCTTGCCGGCGCACAGAGGTCAAGCCACTCCACGGCGGGCTCCGTTCCCGGCGGGGCCCGGACGTCTGCATCATCACTTAGGGCGTCGGCTGGAGTACGGGGCTCGTGGCGATGTCCCACGTCGTCAAGAGCGGTGAGTCATCGGTGCCATCGGCGTGTATGACCCAGATGTGGCGAGGGCGACCATTCGGCCCCACACGGGTGTAGATGATCGCTTCTCCGTCCGGCGTATAGCGGGGCTGCGTTGCCCGGCTACCTTCGAGATCTGTCAGCTGTCGAACGTCAGTCCCGTCGGGTCGCATCGTGTACAGGTCCGATTTCTCCGAGCCGCCGAAAACACGCAGCGGATGCGTCGTGAACACGATGGAGCTGCCGTCCGGTGACCAATCCGGGTCACCGAGGAGTTCGTCCCATTCGGTGAGCTGTATGAGGTCGGTACCATCCACATCGATCACGAAGATCGCCGTGGTTGCATCGTTGCGCTCGCGCCAAAAGACCAGCTGCTCATCGTCGGCCGACCAGCGCGGATAGAGATCCTGCCCCTCCGCGGCCTCATGGTCGAGAATGACCGTTCTCGCTCCTGTCGCGACGTCGATGATCGCCAGCCCGAGTCGTGCCGGCCCTTCTGGCCCGAGCGGCCCGATCGCATAGGCCGCTGCGATGCGCGTGCCGTCGCGCGACCATGACGCGTGGGTCGCCCCTACGCACTCCGGCAACACGCACTCGGTCACGATGCGCGCGTCTGAGCCATCGGCGTTCATGACGTACAGCTGGTCGGGTTCACCCTGGACGTCGAACAGAAGCTGAGTCCCATCCGGCGACCAGTCAGGGTGATGATGAATCGCTCCGGGCGCAACGTCAGCACCGATCTCGTGGTCCTCACTGCCGTCCGTTCTGGCGAGGAACACGGCATCGTCGACCCCGCCGGATGGCCGCTGATAGGCAATCCAGCCCCCCACGGAACCGAGTGGCAAGTCGCCGACCGCGACGACGCTCTCCAGCGCCGACGCATCGGCGTTTGGCCGAGTCGTAGCCGTGCCGCATCCCGTCGCCAGGGCCGCCACCACCGCAACCCCCATCACGATCAAAGCCTTGCCATGGCGTACGCGGTCAATCATGCCCATGGTCCTCCGCCCGGGTGATTCGTCTGGTGCCACATCGATTGATGAGTGGGGCCCACCGATTCCCGCCGCCATGCCACGGCGCCCATCTCCTATGCACCATCGCCCCCAACGTCTTGCCCGCTCGCGTCGTAGCCCCGCACGGTATCGATCCGGCCGAGGTCGACTGGAAGCAGGATCACGTAGAAGCGCGCAGTCCAGTCGAGCTCGCGAGGCGCCGCTACCGTCTCGGCCTCGAACTCGCGGCCGTCTACCAGCCGCACCCTTACGCGCACTACGTCCAGTCCCGTCTGGCCGTGGATGAATGCCCACCCGTCGTCGCCTACACCGCTGCGCTCGACGACGTACGGCTGCTCACGCGAATCCCCGCCGTGACACTGTTCGAGGTCAAGCGAATAGCCGCCGCGCAGAGGGGCATACTCGACCCACTGGTAGAGCACCGTCTCTCCAGTGGGCTGGCAAAGTGCCGTCCAGATCCAGAACGACCATGGGCCCCCGGGGCCGTCGCCCTCGGCCATCCGAAATGCGTCCGCACCACCGGCTGCGCCGAGCGGCAAGCGTTGTGGAGCGAGATCTCCACACGCCGCGACCGAAGCCACCATGGCACCGATGACGAGCACGCGGACGACCTTGATGCGCATTGCCGACGGCGCGTTGCCCGCGCTCCGATCGCTATAGCCGATCACTTCGCGCCTCACTCGGATGGCGCCGCAACCGGCTGCCACATCACGTGAACGCCGTGCTGCGCGAACGGCGGCAGCAGGCGCTCCTCGTCCGCACCATCCGCAGTGACGATCCAGGCCTCGCAGTCAGGAGCCTCGAAGAAGGGGCACCTGGAGAACAAGACTCCTCTGCCGTCCGGGAGCCAGCGTGGGTACAGATCGATCGTGGTTCCGGTGGGCGCCGTCAGCGGTTGCAGGTCCGTTCCATCCGCGCGAACCCGATGAAGGCTGACCGACTGTCCGGGATGGTCCGCCGGCTGCACGCTCATGAACGCGATCCAATCACCGTCCGGCGACCAATCGGGGCGCGCGCCGAGCCCCCATTCGGTCAGCTGGCGAACGTCCTCGCCGTCGATGGTTGCGGTGAAGATCGCCGTCCCCTGCGGTCCTTCCCCCTGGAACACGATCCGGTCGCCATCCGGGCTGAAGCGCATATAGATGCCGGCGGCCAGGTCGTTGGGCGGCGCATCGGAGAAGCATTCCGGCATCTCCAGGATGCGGTTCACCTCGCCGGAGCCGAGGTCGAGCAGGGCGATGTAGCAGACACCGTTCGGGTAATCGTCCGTCGGGCCTTCGGCACCGTCGAAGCCGATGGTGCCGCCGTCTGGCGACCAGGTCGGACCGGCGTTGCCGAGGCACGGGTCAACGCAGGACAACAGCGAACGCTCGTCGGATCCGTCGAGATTCACTACGGCGATCTCGGCCACGCCCGTCGAGAGGTTCCAGTCGTAGGCGATCTGCGTGCCGTCAGGCGACCAGGCGGGATGCCAGCGGTTTCCGGGCCCACCAGGGATGCGGTGGCTGTCGGTGCCATCGGGTCGGACCAGGCCGAGGTCTGCAATGCCCCCGAACGACCCCTGATACACGATCCATCGATCGTCGGGCGTCCCTTCGCTGGCCGAGGGAGGAGCCGACTGGTCGACCTCTGTCCCGCCAGGGTCAGCGGGTGTGCCGACTGATGGCTCGCGGGTTGCCGCGCCGCACGCGGCTAGCGAAACGATGAAGAGAGTCAGTAGCAGCGCCCGTCCAGTGCCCCTAATGTGGATTGCTTCCCGACCCGCCGATTGCGCTTGAACCATGATTCGCTCCTCGTGTCACCGGACATCTGCCGGTGCCCCTGGAGCAAGCATCGGCGGCTGGCGCTTGTTCGGGTATCCCGCGAGTCCCTAGTTCCTCCGGTCGAGTATCCCGTGCTCTGTGCGGACATCTCGCGACGCGGGCGGCGCCGACCTGCGGTAGCTAGGAAGGGGCGGACTTGTCGACGATCGAGTCGGCTGGCGTATCCGAAGCGGTGCGCAATCGCGTCGCAAGCTCACGCCGTGATTGGATGCCGAGTGCCCGGTAAGCGGCGCTCAGGTGTGCCTCGACGGTATGGGGGCTCATGAAGAGCCGGCCAGCGATCTGCCGGTTCGTCAAGCCTTCGGCTGCGAGCTCCGCCACCTGTCCCTGTGTTGTCGTCAGTCCGTCGGTGCGCTCCTGGCTCGTCAACCCGATGCGCCCCAGGACCTCCTTCGCCCGCTCGACCCACAGCGCGGCGCCGAAGTACTCGAACAGCGCCAACGCTTCCGTTGCGGCCGACCGAGCCTGATTCCGCCGTCGCGCCCGCCGGTGGATGTCCGCCGCTACGAGCAAGGCACGTGCGCGCGACCAGTCGTCGTTGTCCGCGACGTACGTGGCCAGTGCAGCGTCGATCAGGCGCGTCGCCTCTTCCAGGTCCCCACGCGCCGCCGCCAGCTGTGCAGCTGCCCGGCCATACCCGGCATCTAGATCGGCACTGTCGTGACCGAACACGGGCTTGCTTCCGCTCTCGGCGCGGTAGCGCTTCAGCGCGTCGGCTGCCTCATCGAGCCGCTCCAGGCCAACCAGGGCCTCGGCCCGAGTCGGGAGCGTGGTATCGGCTGCGTCCTCGACGAGCTGACCTGCGGGTGCAAGAGCGTCAAGGGCTGTTCGGTACGAGCGGCGGGAGATCTCCAGCGCCGCCAGCTCCTCCTGATTCCGTACAAACACCCACGCGCGGTCGAGGTGAGCCGGCAAAGCAGATAGCTCGCGCGCTGCCTGCCACGCCGCCTCGGCTCGGCCGATTCGGGCGTTGACGGTGATCATCTCGCCGAGGGCCCGCGCGAGGACGCCCTCCTGTCCGGTGACCCGAGCAAGTCTCTCTGCCTCGGCGAGCTGTACGAGCGCGTCCTCGGATCGCCCCGCATAGAAGTCAGCTCTCGTCATCCCAACGAGCAGGTCAGGAATCGAAGCATAGTCTCCTCTCTTCTCCGCTCGCCTGAGCTGCCGTGCATAGAGCTTGCGGGCGCGTGCATGCCGACCACGCGCCGCATTGACGTGACCGAACTGAACATCGAAGTGGTCCCGTATTCTCAGATGGTCGCCGGCATCACCCAGGGCTTCCGTCCGTTGCTCGAGTTCATCCAGCCCGGGGCGTCGTAGGGCCCACATCCACCACGCGTAGGGACCGATGGCCCGCGCGATCATCTGGGGTTCACCGACCTCCTCGGCAAGGCGCATCGCCTCCTCGATCAATGCCGTCCCCCGGTCGCGGTCCTCGCGCCAGCCGAAGCTGGCTCCGGCCCGGAGGACCAGCGCTTCGATCCGAAGGTGCACGTCATCGCCGGCCTCACTGACTGCGGCATCGAGAAGCTCCCGGGCCGCATCCCACGCCTCGCCGTCGAGGCGTACCCGTCCGAGCTCGGCCAGGATGGTCGCGCGGAGCGGCCCGGACGGGGCTTCGGCGAGTGCCGACTCGAGCCAGCTCCGTGCCTGCCGGATGCTTCCGGCACGATCGTGGAATTGGCCAGCTGACAGTCGGCGCCGGGCACGGGTGACGCCATCTCCCTCCGTCCGCTGAGCTGCCCGATCCGCATAGTCGGCGGCTACTTCGGGCGCCCCTCGTTCGTCGGCGCTGAGGGCCGCAGCATCCAGGGCCACAGCAACCTTCTCGTCGGGGCCGCTTGATGACAGGTCCAGGTGTGTGGCGCGCTCCTCCACTTCGGTGACGACCTCGGCCAGGCGCCGGTGCACCTCTCTCCGATCCGCCTCGGACATTGCCCCATACGCTTCCGCGGCCAGCAGGGGGTGCGAGAACCGCACGACGACGCCATCGGATTCGATGACGTGTGCAGCGCCGGCGTTCTCGATGCCGGCGGCGGTCTCCGACCGACCAAGCGCGGTCTCGAGAGTTGATATCCGCGCATCTGAGAGCGCCGAGGCGTACTCGATCAACCGCGACCCGGCGGTCGACAGACCTGCAAGCCGATCCTTGAGAAGTCCGCTGAGCGACGGTGGAATGTCCTGGCTGCCCTCGAGCTCAGTGATACCACGCCGCTGCATGGCGCGACCCACTTCGAACGCATGCAGGACGTTTCCGCCAGCGAGCCGATGGATCCGGGAGACCGTGCTCGGGGGGACTTCCATACCGATGACCGACGCAAGCAGGCGTCCGATCTCACGCACGGGGAGTGGCGCCACGTTCACGTCGCGCAGTCGATCAGGCGGAACCCCGCTCAGTACGCCCGTCGATGGCTCCACAAACTCGACGGATCGGCGCGTCACGATGAGCCCGATCGGTTCAGTTTCCAGACGACGGACGACAAACTCGAGGACAGATGCCGACGCCGCATCGGCCCATTGCAGATCATCGACGCCAATCAGCATCGGGCCGGCAGCCGCTGCTTTCCGAATCAGGCCGAGCGCCGCGAGCGAGATGGCGAGAGGCTCGAGCCGATCCTGCGACGGCATCGGCGCTCGGAGCATCGCCGCCTGAAGGGCAAGGAGCTGCGGGGCGGGAAGATCCGGGTCGATGTCATCCAGCAAGTCGCCAAGCAGGTCGTTCAACGACGCAAAGGGCAGTTGTCCTTCGGCCTCGGCGGGTCGTGCTACGACGATGCGAAAGCCGGCTTCGCGACCCGCCTCGATGGCGGCGTGCCACAGCGTGCTCTTGCCGATTCCCGCCGGCCCCCAGATTGACAGTGCGACGGTTCGTTGACGCGCGTCTACCAGGAAGTCGCGAATCTGCGAGAGCTCGGTATCGCGCCCGACAATCGCAGACACCGGTCAAACCCCTCTCGCGCAAACCGATGATACGCCCGACCTCAAACCTCGCTCCCACGAGAATCGTGGGAGACCGACGCTCTCCGACGCTCGCAGATAGGTAATGGGGACGTCAGGAATCCGTTCGAGGCTCGCGCGCGCCTCGTCGTGGATGGTCCACGCGATCTTTTCGGGCCCGCGCGCGTACTCAGCCTCGAACGATGCCAGATCGAGTTCGCCCCGCGCTGCGAAATACCGGTCCACATCGGCATCCGCGTGAAGGCTGCCAGATTCGATCGGAGATTCCGGATATCAAGCGACGGGATACCGCTCATCTCTCGGTGCAGGCGAAGCTATCGGCCTGGTCCGGATCGCCGGTGCCGTCGTACGTGGCCACGGTCGGATACGGACACAGTGGTCGAGTGGCGCTGTCGCCTCCCCCGCCGCCGGATGCGGTGATCGTCTCGGGTGGCCGGCCGGTCTCGACCCAGTCGACCAGCGCACCGAAGGCATCGAACTCGGTGAGGCCGGGACCACCGCCGCAATGGAACATGCCGGGAACCATGAAGAGCCGTGCGAACTCGGCCACGGCACCGGTGTCTCCCATCGTCTCGAGCACCCGTTCGTAGTAGTCGATGGTCCCCTCCGGGACGATCAGCTCGTCGTGCCAGCCATGCCACATCACCAGCCTGCCGCCGGCATCTCGGAACGGGGTGAGGTCAGGATCATCCGTCCCGATCACGTCGTGGAAGAGATCCTGGGACGCTCGGAACGCCTCCTCGAAGCCCGCGTACCCGAGGGTTTGCCAGTCGAACCTCGGATCCTGGTGGACCCAGATCCGGAGGTAGTCCGAACCGATCGGGAATGGAACGGAGCCGGCGAGCTCAAACAACGGAGTGCCCGGCGTCAACCCGTACCACAGGAACTCCCCATCCGGGGTTCTGGCGCCGTCCCACATCGCCTGAATCACCGCGGCGTCGGTTTCGGTGAACGCGCCGCATTCCGTGTCGAGGCCCACAAGCGAGACCGGGTCGAAGTCGCAGGCTCTGGGGTCCTCGAGCACACCGTCGCTCACCCCGTCGTCGGCGTCGCAGGCCTCGACGGCCGCATCGGTCGCTGCGGCAAGCTTGCACTCGTCAATCGGGCCACCGAGCTCCTCGTCCATCACCACCTGGGGCCACAGCAGCGAGGGGATGAATCGGTCCCAGTTGATGGCCGGAGCGCCGGCGAGGATCCCGTCGTAGGCTTCCGGGTAGCGCTGGGCCAGCATCAGGCCCTCGCGGCCACCGGTGGAACACCCATTCCAGTACGAGTAGTCCGCGGGCGCGCCATAGAACTCGCCGATGAGTGATTGAGACGTGTCGGTCAGCGCGATGAGCGATCGGGCGGCAAAGTCCTCGATCAGCGGCATGTCGAGGACGCCATCGGCCGTGAGGGCAAAGCTGCCATCGAGATCCTGCCCGACGTGGCCGGTGTCCGTCGAGGCGGTCGCATACCCGGCCCGCAGCGCCCCGGCCATGGCGCCGAAGTCATGGAAACCGGCGTAGCCTCCACCCCCGACAGCCTGGAATCGGTTGTTGTACTCGTCCGTCGGCAGCCAGAGTTCGATGGTGATGGCCGGATCCACCGTCAACGCGACGCGGCAGAACTCGGGCAGGCCACCTTGGCCCTCCACCGAGCCCGATGTCTCCAGGTCAGCCGAGATCTCGGTCAGGTCCCTCAGTTCGACCTCCGCCAGCCGTTCACAGCTCTCCGCTGCGGACGACGCCGGACCAGTGGTCGACGTCGGCGCAGCCGACGATGGCGGTGTCGTGGCGGAACTGGGGGCAGTCACATCTCCGCCGCATGACACGAGCACCATCGCGAGGCCCATCACCCCCAACCGTGATTTCGACGGCTTCATGATGGGTTGCCCGCCGAGTCTCGCACCGTGACGACGGGGCACGCCGCGAGCGGCACCAAGACTGGGAATGTTGTCGGAACGGGGCCGGCCGGGTCGCATGGTGGATGCCTCCGTGGTGAGTCGCTCACTTGTACGACGCAGCCGCGTGGAAAACGCTCAGCCCAGCCTCAGCTCAATGGGTCCCGTCGGAGGACCTCACGGATCGGCTCGCGTGTAGGTTGCGAGGTCGAAGAAGGCGGTGTGGGCAATGGCCGGATCGACGCCGCAGCCGGGGAGGTCCAGCACGTCGAAGTGCAGCCGGTCATCGGCGAGCTCGACATCGGCGACGGTGCGGCACGCCTCTCCGACGACCGGTGGCGCGTCCACGATCTCTACGAACTCGAACGAGCCGTCGGGCTGGATCGCGTACTCGCCGCCGCTCAGGTCGATTGGAGATCCGCTGTCGTAGATGCCCTGCATCGATAGCTGTGACCCATCGAAGATGAGCACATACCGCACCGTCTCATCGAACGGGTCGTGGAGCAAGAAGTTCCCAAGATCGTTCGGATCATATCCACGCTCAACGAGCGCATCGACCCACCGATCGAATGGGATCTCGTCGGAGACCCATCGGCCTTCGAGGTCGCCCGCAAGCACGTCCGGGTCCGGCGCGCTTCCCACGCGGTCGCTGCGAAGGACGTCGAGCCCGAGGCCGATGGCGAGGCCGATGACGACGGCGGCGCCTACGGCAGTCCCGGCGAGTGCGAGCCACCACGGCGACGGGCGCGTTCGGCGGAAGGCGCCCGGGACGTAGGCCGGCTCGTCCACCGGCCCCTCACGCAGGGCGCGCTCGACGCGCTCGAGATCCATCACTGGATCTCCTCGATCGAGTCATTGGGATCAGCCAGCCGTGTCCGCAGCGTCGCCGTCGCCTGGGTGCTGTGCGATCGGGCCGCGCTCGCACTGATACCGAGCACCTGGCCGATCTCCTCGAAGCGAAGGTCGGCCCGATAGCGCAGGTAGATGACCGTCCGCTGCCGCTCCGGCAGCCGATCGACCTCGTGCCACACGGCGATCCGGTCGGCGGCATCCGGACCGGGCCGGACGTCTCGGCGGCGCAGGGACTCGATCACTCCCACGAGCCTACGACGCAGCCGATGCTGATCCATGGCGATGCGATAGATGGCCTTGAACACCCACGAACGCGAGTTGGCGATCGCGATGCCTCGCCGCGACTGGTCGAGGAGCCTGGCGAAGACCTCCTGCACGGCATCGTCGGCCTGTTCGTCGCTGAGGCCCAGTCGACGGACGAACCCGAAGAGGGCCTGTGCTTCGTCCCGGTGGAGCCCCGCCACGTCCCCATCGATCGCCATCGGGACGACCGAAGTCGATGCCGGCGGCGGCGTCGCCCAGAGCCGCGACCATGTCCCGAGGGCCGAGGGCGAGGTCATGAAGCGCATCGGTGCCACTGTGCCCGAACTGCGGGACGCCGCATAGAGCAAGCCGCGGCGACCCAGACATCAGCGCTCGGTCGAGAACACGAACTCGTCGACGACGTCATCCAGCTCCTCGAGCTCGGCGCCACCGGGCACATCACTCACCTCGATGGCGACCACCCTCCCGTTCTGGCCCTCGAGGAGGTACAGGCGCGTGACGTTTTGCCCCAGCGCCACGTGGTGGACCTCCGCGAGACCTGCGCCGATGAACATCGGCACCATCGGAACGCCCTCGTACCCCTCATATGGACATCCTTCGGTGTAGCTCTCGGTAATCCGCAAATCGACGACCACACCCTCCAACCCACCGACCGTCACCGCCGTCGGCTCCGTCACGTCGAGGCCCTCATGCTCGACAAACCAGGTCGCCATCCCGTCCGGGTTCGCCTCGACGCCCGATTGCCGCCGCTCGAAGCACTCGGCGTCCGCCACCGCGATCCCGTCGTACACGCCGACGTAGTCCGCAGACCCAGCATCGATTTGATCCCGTGACGCCGATGGCGGGAACACGATGAAGTTCCCGGGCAGGTCCTCGTCGTTCGTCCACCCTTCGGGGACGGTGTAGGTCAACGGTGTCGCGAAGACCTGCGTCGTGTATGTCCCTGCGTCCAGCTCGCCGAGGCACGCGCCACCGTGCGGGTTCGGACAGACGACGGCGGTCGACGGCTCAGGCGAGGCGAGCGCGTCGTCGTCCGTCGGCTCTGCAGAGGCCGATGAGGCGGCAGTCGCACGCGACGTGGGCGCGCCGCCAGCGTTGACCGTGGGACTCGCCGCCTCGCCGGCACATGCCGCGAGCAGCACGACGATGGACATGATGCCCGAAGAGGCAGGTCGAAGTCGCATGGTGGTCCTCCGTGGAGTCGCTCACCTGTACGACGCAGTCCGGGGCGAAAACGCTCAGGCCGCAACATGCGGAATGTCACAACGTGGCTTAGAGGTCTTGACCGCCGGACCGGAGCCCTGTGCCCGTACCAGAGTGGTGGTCGCGACCCCTATGAGGACCAGTAGCGCGGCACCCTAAAGCCGCTGGACCCGCCGATGTGCCTTGGCGCGGGTGCACCACCTCACGAGGGCTCCGCGGGTTCGGCAACGAAGACGAGCAACGACGCGGGCGCTCGAGCACCCGCGTCGTCATGTGCACGTCGCCGGCTCGCCCGTGCGCACCGTCGGCGCCCAGGGCGGAAAACCGCGGCGCCTCGGCCGCGGTCAGTCGGCTCGCGTGTATTCCTCGCCGAACGAGTTCACCAACACGTCGTCCGCCGGATCGTCGTTCCCGCCATCAAGCAGGAACCACTCGATGTCGACTCCATGGATCCAGGGCAGCGGCGTGGTCCCGCACTTGGCGTGAGTGATTGTCGTGATCATCACGTCCCCGGACACCTTGCCGACGAGCTGCCCGCTGAACGCCGGCGTCGATGCTTCGGCGCAGGCACTGGTCGCGTTGTCATCGGTGTAGGCGATCTGTGTCGTCTTGTCTCCAAGGACGACGGCGGCGATATTGCTGCCGTCGCCCGGGTCGATGCCGATCCAGGTCCCGGTGAACGGGCTCGAGGGCCGAGCGGCAAGCGCCGCGGATGCGGACATCAGGACAAGCACAAGCAAGAGCGGTACGGCCCCAACGACTCGACGCATGATCTTCACCTCTTCTGTATCGGCGTCCGGTGTCATCTCCGGATACATCCACACCAAAGAGACGACCGTCGATGGCCTGGCGTTGGGTACCGCCCAGCAGGAGTCTCGGAGGTCCCGGTCCTGCCCCCCTAAGCCAAGGGCCGCCGGATCAGATCCGGCGGCCCGTGGACGGAGGGAATAGAGAACGGTCAGTCGCCGATCTCCGCCCTCGTGCTCACATACACGTCGCCAGGGGCGGCGAAGCGACCGAAGTAGAGCCGCTTTCCGTCACCCGAGAGCGACGGGCGTGACTCGGGGAACTCGGTGTTCACGTTGGCGAGGTTGGTCACGTCGGACCACACCCCGGCCCGATGATCCCAAGTCGCGCTGTAGATGTCGGTGGCACCTTCGCCGCCGGCACGGTTGGAGGCGAACACCAGCTCGGAGTGGTCGAGGCTGACGTTCGGCATCGTCTCCTCGGCCGCCGTGTTCAGCTCGGAGACCGGGAGTCCTGGGCCGAAGCTCCCGTCACGATTCATTCGGCTGACGTAGATGTCCTGGTCCGGATCGCTGCCGGGACTCGCGCCATTGCTCGAGTAGTAGAGCAGCGTTTGGCCGCCCACGGTCACCATCGACGGTCCGAACTCGGCACCCACGAAGTTCGGCCCATTCGGGTAGCAGCCGAGGTGCGTCGGGGTCTTCCAGCTGCCGTCGTGAAGCTGGCGCGTGAGGTAGATATCGCCGGTGGGTGACGTCGGGCCCGCGCAGTTCTGGGCCGGACGCGTCGAGACGAAGAGCAGCCAGCCGCCACCGAGCGGCGTCGGGCAGAAGTCGTTGTACTCGCTGTTGAGGGGTGCGCCCGGATGCTGGACCGGCCCCCAGGCGTCGTGCTTCGTTGCACGTTCCACGAAGTAGATGTCGTTCATGCCGAGGGTCCCCGCGCGGTTGGACGCGATGAACAGCTGCTTGCCGTTGGGCGACTCGATCGGGCAGCCATCGTGGGACGGCGGCGGCAGGTTGACGGCCTCGACGGGGACGCCCTCACCCCAGTCCGAGTACCGTGCGGGTGAGTCTGCCGCCACGGGAAAGACGCTCGTGATCACGAGCAACGCCCCGCCGAGAGCGGAGATCCGCAGGCGGCGGCGCCGTGCTGTGTGCCCACCGAAAGGGGCCCATGGGAAGCGGGTCATCATTACTCTCCATCTGCGCCGGCGCCGGTGGACGCGGCATCGGTCACGGTTGTCCTGGTCAGCCACGCGTCGAACCTCGCGCCATCACGGAGCCCGTCCGAGGTAAGGCCCGGCAGAATCAACATTGCGGAACGCGTCGACGTCGGCGTTGACTGCCAACCCGACGAGGTCCTCGTCGCGGGGCCACCATGCCGGTGCGTTCCGTTACGTCCACACCCTAGAGACGACCGCCGATTGGGTGGCGTTGGGCGCCGACCGACATCTTGCGGACCGGCATCAGGAGCTCTTGCTGCGGATGCCACGGCCGATTCCGCAGGGGCCGTGGCATCCATGCTCCCCGGCGGCGATCTCGCCGCTGAGGCCGTGGTCGATTTCGGCCGGCAGCTTTTCGCAGGCCGTAGCGCGAGCGTCAGCGCCAGAACGATGCCGCCGCCAGGTCGCGTGCCCGTCAGTCTGAGCGAAGGGCGTCGACCAGCGGACGGGCCAGCCCGTGCGACCACGCGAGATGGCCGTCGTCGACCTCGTGATTGCTCAGCACGACGATGACCGCTCCGTCCTCGGGCAGGCATCGCGGCCCACGTCATGTAGCCGGGCAATTGTCCGGTGTGACCGAAGCCGTCGGCGTACCCACTGGCTGGGTTGTACAGGCCGAGTCCGTAGCTGCCGAGATATGGCGCCGGTTCGAAGGTCGCCATCTCGGTGAGCGACGCCTGCGAGACGATCTCGCCGGCACAGAGCGCCCGCCACCACTGCGCCAGCGAACGCGAGTCCGATGCGATTCCTCCCGAGGCCTGGTACGCACTCGCATTGCCGAGCGACGGGAGATAGCCGCCCCTCGCCTCGAAGACGTTCTGCGATGCGCCCGCAGGCATCGCCATCGGCTCGGTCGGGGCTTCGTCGGGTTGGTAGACGAGCCGATCCAACCCGTCGATGCCGAGGGCGCCGTCCCGCACCACCTCGGCGAGGGGGCGCTCGCGCAGATGCTCGATCACCAGCTTGAGCACTAGGTAGTTCGTCTCCGCGTAGGAGAAACTGTCACCCGGAGTGGTGCGCAGCGACGGCACCAGGGGCAGGAGCTCTGCGGGCGGCCAGACGCGCTGGGCATCGGCGTCGATGTTCGCCAGAGGGCCAACCTCGTAGTAGTCGGGGAGGCCGCTGCGGTGGCCGAGGAGTTGGCGGATGGTCGCACCGTTCGTGTCGAACTCGATATCGGCAGGAAGGTGATCGGCGGCCAGGTCGTCCAGAGCCAGCTCTCCAGCCTCGACCATCAGCATCACCTGCGTTGCCACCACCGACTTGGTGATGCTCGCAATCGCGAACTGGTCGTCGACCTGGAGGTCTCGGACACCGTCGGCCAAGCCCGTCGTCCCACTCCATGCGCCCTGGGCGGTCATCACTGTCGCCGACATGCCACCTCCGCCCGTCACGTCGTGCATGGCCAGGGCAGCCTGGAACTTGGCCGCCAACGCCTCGGTCACCGGATCCTCGCTGATGGCGGCGAAGGCTTCAACGGGAAAGGGCGCCGGCGGCTCGCTTGGCTCCGTCGCCACTGGGGAGGAGGCTGCCGATTCGATTGGCCCCGTCGACTCCGAGCTGTTCGGCGTCGAGCTTGCCGCCGTGGCTGTGGTCGATACCGAGCCCGCACCAGCGCCGCATCCGGTAAGCGCGACCATCATCGACATCACGATGACGCTGGCAGGTCGGGTGATGATGCCGCACCTTCTGTCGGTCGGTGACTTCTCTCTCAGGGTCACTTCGGCGCACCTCGTCCACTTCGAACCGGGGGCCTTCACGGCCTCTGGAACTCGAAGGAGTCCAGGACGGGCGTCGCTGCCTCCAGGACGTCATCGAACAGCGACTCGTGAGCGATGATCCCGATGGCCAGCAGCCGTGCCGACATCCCTTCCGGAAGCTCGAGGACATACACGCGCATCCGTGCCTCGCCCTCCAGCGGCAAGTGCTCGAGCACCGTCGGCACGCAGCCGCCCACGTTCGGCTGCCCGGTCGCCACCACGTCGATCCGCAGCGCATCGATCCCGCCGACCCTCACCGCCACCGGCGCGGTTGCCTCGAGGTCCGGGTTGGCCTGGATGCTGCTCACGAGCGCGTCAGCGTCGCCGGGAGCCGGCCCCACTTCGCATCCCGCGGCCGTCAGCGGATCGGCCACGACCGCGAACTGGGTGAACTGGCTGGCCGAACCGTTCTCGATCCGGCCGAGGCTCGCTTCGGGCCCATCAGAGAAGAACGGGTCGTCCCACGGCGGCGCTGCAGCGAAGGTCAAGTCGCCGCCGAGGGCGCTGTACGACACAGCGACGGATTGCCCGTCCTCCGTCGTGGAGAGCGGGGCCGACGAGTGGCCGTACACAAGCCCGAGCAGCCCGTCGTTACGGACGACGTGGAAGGACTGCTCGACGACGGTCCCGTCCTCGGAGAACAGGCGGGTCCTGAACTCGATCCAGCCGGAGGGCCATTCGCCGACCTGGAGACGTTCGATCTCGAATCGCTCGTATCGGGCGCCATCGGTGTCGGCGTACAGGAGGGGCACCTCCTTGTGCTTGAACGGCGACGCCTCCCGCTCGCGGAGCAGGTATGACTCGGCGCCTTCGCCGCCATCCACCCGCGCGGCGAGGAACGCCTCGAGGTGAGCGGTGGCCTCTGCGTCGGTCAGCGGGGCCACCTGCTCGACCTGCCGCTGGGTGAAGTCCGGGTACAGATGGTCGAAGAGTGATGACGGCTCGCCGGGCTGCAGGATGTCCCACGCGGTCACGACCCAGATCCCGGAAGGGTCACGGCGCGCGGGCTGCTCGATGGTGAGCATCACCGTCTCGTACCGGAGATCGTCGATCGTCGGCGCGCAGCCTCGGCCCTGCGGGTCGTCCGGGTACACAGGATTCGTCCCGCCCGGCGCGCAGCGGATGAACACCAGCTCGGCGTAGAGACCTCCGGCGTCCCCGTACGCGAACCCACCGAACTCACTGGAGTCTTCCCACCCGAGCCGTTCCCGAAGGAATCGATCGAGGATCTCGGCGCCCCAGGGGGCGGCGTCGCCCACCAGCGTCGCATCGACCTGCCACGTGTAGTCAGGATCACCTGCGTCGGCGAGCTCCTGGGCCTCGCGGACCTCCTCGATGCTGGTTTGCGGCCACATCTGGTCCGAGACCGCCGGCGCGGAGCTTGAGTCGGGACTCGGGAAAGCGGCGCCCTCGCGGTGCCAGACCCCGCCCACGTTGTCGGTGAGGGCGCCGGTCCGCGGGTCGTGGGTCATCGTCCAGTTGCGCAGCAGGTCCTCGAGTGGGCCGCCGCTCAACGCGACGGCCTGGCTGCCGTCGTCGCAGGTATAGACCGGCTCCGGAACGACGATCCGCGTGCCATCCTCGATCGCGCCGGAGCCCGTCATGGTGGAGGAGGTGCTCGAGCACACGGACGCGATCGTGTCGTGCACCGTGATGTCGGCGATACCGCCCTCCGAGACATCGACCGTCATGGTCTGCGTCCCACCGTCCGCGTCGCTGGTGGAGATCCACGTCCCGCCGAAGGTGATGACGAGCGGATCTTGCTGAAGCAATCCTGACCCGACGCCGATGACTCCCATCGAGGCGAGAAGCAGCGCGCTGATGACGATGAGGAGCGTCCTTCGCGGCAGGAAGATCGGCCCGAGCCCGAGCCAGGGGCGAACCTGGGGGGTTGCCTCCGCCGTTCGCACGATGTCGTCGAGCAGGCTGAAATCCGGGTCCGCGCTGCGCGTTCGAAGGAACTGCGTGATCGCGTCGTCGGTCAGGTCACTGGGTCGATCGGTCATCGCTCTGCCTCCAGCGCGCGCGTGAGCGCGGCCCGCGCGGCATGCAGCCGCCATTTCGTTGTGCCTTCCGGAATCCCCAGCTCCTTCGCGAGATCTGCCACGGGGACACGGTGCAGGTGATGCATGACCAGGAGATGCCGATGGGCGACGCTCAGTCGCTCGAACGCGGCTGTGAGCGCGGCCATGCCATCCTTTGCGCCGGACGAGTCAACTCCCGGAAGCTCCAGTGCCCCCTCGAGAGCGACCTCTCGCGAGCGGCGCCGGCGCCGATGCACGTCGCGGCATCGGTTCACGATCGTTCTGTTCAGCCACCCGTCGAACCGGGCGCGGTCGCGAAGCTTGGGGAGGTGACGCCAGGCAGCCACGAATGACTCCTGGACGACGTCGTGCGCATCGGCCTCACTGCCGAGAATTGCGGCGGCAGTCCGGAAGGCCCGGTTCAGCCGAGCCGCCACCAACGCCTCGAATGCGTCGACGTCGCCGCCGGCCGCCCGCTCGACGAGGTCCTCGTCGCGGATAGCCACCGTGCCGATGCGTTCCGTCACGTCCACACCATAGAGACGACCGCCACTGGGCTTGCGTTGGGTGGGGTCCGAACGAAGTATCGGAAGTAGCGCCTGGAGGCCCGGGTACTCGCGCCTGCGGCGTCGATGACGACTGGAAATCCCGGCAACCGCTATCTGACGAGTATCTCCACGATGTCCCCATCCTGGACGGCGTGTGCGCCCCCCACTCGCTGCCCATCGAAACGGGCAGATGGTCCCCACACCCGAGCGCCGCTGAGCTGCGCCGCCAGGTCGTGGTGGACCGAGTCCGCGACTTCGACGATCGTCGCCCCGGATCGCAGCGGAAGCGGATCGTCATCCACCACGCCGTTGCTTCGAAGATGAACGCGGATCAACCCCGTCAACCTCCATATCGCTGCTCGCAGCGCGTCGAGCGACCCGTCGTCGAGGATCGACACGGCGACGACATCCAGGTCCGGGAAGGCGGCACGGAGGCGTGCCACGTCTCGCTCGCTCGCCTCGTCAGCCCGGGTGGCCGCCACGAGCGCCATCTTCTCGATCCCTGCCGCTGCGACCTCCCGGCGCGCAACCTCCAACGGCTCGGCACCGTCGGCAGCACGGCAGCAGTACACGATCGCATCCACCGATCGCAGCACGCCCAACAGTGCGC
This sequence comes from uncultured Chloroflexia bacterium, assembly GCA_963767985.1. GTDB lineage: Bacteria > Chloroflexota > Limnocylindria > QHBO01 > QHBO01 > JACDBZ01. The sequence continues at coordinate 434,166 of CAVYGE010000006.1, read as the reverse complement.
GGCCGCCGCCGCGGTCCTGGGTCGCTCCACTGATCAGGCCGGGGATCTCGACGAGCTGGACCCAGACTCCACCGATCCGCGTGAGCGCGGGGACCGGTCGGAGCGTCGTGAACGGGTAATCCCCCGTCTTGATCTGGATTGCGGATAGCGCCTGCAGGAGCGACGACTTCCCGACGTTGGGTGGGCCGACCAATGCGATCTGCGCCGCCCCCTCGCGCCGTACCGCGATGGAGTCGCGGTGGACCGCCTTGGCGCGAACGCGAGTCTCCTCGACCTCGCCCACCAACCACTTGCGCAGGTCGGCGTAGGGACCGTTCTTGTAGTCCGGCAACTCGTCCAGCAGGGCGCGGACCTCGCGAATGCGCTCCCGACCTTCCTTACCCGTCAGCCGGCGCTTCGCCATATCGGCGAACGTCCGATGCGGCATCGGCATCTGCCATCTCCTTGTTCTCGATCAGGCGCGGCGGCGCGCACGCGAGTCCGGCTGCGGGAGCAGCGGCATGCACGCGTCCGTCACGCCCCTTCCGTTGACGCTTGGATCGGAAGGGGCGGATCAGCCGTTCTGCTTGGAGATGGTGGCGTGCCAGGCGTTCCAGAATCGCCTGCCGTGCGGGGCGGTCATCGCGCCACAGGGTACAGCTCAGGGCTCGGCTTCGAACAGGGCCAAATGTCGCACGACGTCCCGGCTCTCGAGTCCGCCACCGAGCGCTCCGGTCACACGCCGATGGCGCTGATGAGTGCGGCGATTCGCGGCTGGTCCGCGAATCCGATGGCGGCCGACCCAGATCGAGGCACGCATCGCGGACCAGGTCGGCGAAGATGACGATCTGGACGCCCAGCATGAGGCAGGACATCCACCGTCACCGCGCCACCCGCTCATCGTCTGTGACGGATGCGCTCTGCGAAGCCCTCGTAATCCATCACCAGGCCGTCGTCGTCGACGGTGATGCTGAACGATCCATGCTTCGGATCGGCATACGTCCACTCGTTCGGCGCGACGCGCGTGTACGTCTGCTCGACCGCCTCGACGCGCAGGCTCGGGACCTCGACCCAGGCGACGCGGGCAGTGCGAGACTCCCCGGGCGCCAGGTCGGCATAGCGTCGGATCGGATAGGTGTTGGTGAGAGGCGTGGCCGCGATATCGACATCGACGCACCCATCCAGGTCCGCTCTCACGCCATCGGATCCGAACCAACGACCCGTTGCGTCCCGCCCCAGCTCGAGGCGGCTGCTGCCATGCGTCCCGATCGCTTCCACGCTGACGCTGATCGGCAGCCAATCAGCGCCGAGCTCGACCTCGAAGCGGCAGCCGATGGGCCCTTCGGGCGCGAGGAGGACCTCTTCGCCCACTGACCACCACCCGTTCCCTCGGTCCTCGATGCGCGCGAGCGAGTGGCCCTCGTCGTTCGGACCCACCCGCCGCCACGCGACCGTCTCTCCCATCACGCGTGCACCTGCACTCTCCTTGTTGCGCACTTGTCGTAGCCGTCCAGCACGTCGTCGACTCGAGGCAGCGCGCTGCCGGCATCGCGATCGCCTTGCTCTTACGGCGCGAAGCGGGCGTGCTCGCTCCACCAGCTCAGCAGCGCGGCCATGTCGCCATCGTTGCGGACGGCCGTTGCGAAGACGTCGCGATCGTCATACCCCCACTCGAGGATCGCATCGCCGTCGCCAGTCGTGTAGCACAGCAAGAGACCTTCCGCTCCGCCGAACGACCACTTCTCCAACGCTCGGTGGGTCACCGCGCATCCTTCGCCTCCAGGAAACACGCCGCGCCGCCCCGCGTGGTTGCGCACGAGTTCGACCGGCACCACGAGCATTCCCCGCTGCGTCGCTGTCGGCACCTGCCAATACCCAACAATGTCCGGGCCGACCGAGCGGCCCACCACGCACGTGATGCCGCCCTGTCGAGGTACCGGCTCGTTGACCCAGGGACCAGTGGTGCCACTGTCTGAGTCCCGGAACCATATGCCGGGCGCATCCCGTTCCAGCGCCCGCTCGCATCGGGGCTGGTGGGCCTCCTCCACGAGCTGAAGGAGCACCTGCTCGACGCGGCTCGGAAATGGACCGGCTTCGGGTGAAACTGTCGTTGTGGGTACCGCCTCGGTGGCGGGCGGGACGCTTTGCCGGGCGGGCAATGGACTCTCGACGGCTCGCTGTTCGCCCTCGAGCGAGAGACTGACTCCAAGCCCGGCCACCACCATGGCGAATATGCCTCCGCCGATGACCAGGGGTCTTCGCCACTCGCGCCTCCAGCTCACAGCCTCTGGCCCGGGCACGCGGTCGCCCCGGTCGCCTACGCTGAATAGAGCGACCGGCTCCGCTATGCCCTTCAATCGCCGACGGCCGCGCGGCACGAAGGTGACGTCCAGGTAGGTGCGCGTCAGCGACCGCACGGTGTCGCTCACCAGCAGCTCTCCCGGTTGCGCCAGTGCGCAGATGCGGGCCGCCGTGTTCACGGCCCCGCTGACAATGCCTTCGTCGGAGTCCTCGGTCTCGCCCGCATGAAGGCCAATGCCGACGGTGATGGGATGGCCGACAGCGTCGGGATCGGGCTCAGCGACGGCGTGCAGGATGGCGAGTCCGGCACGAACTGCTCGACTGACCGAGTCGAAGACGATGTAGAACGAGTCGCCCTCGGTGCGGATCTCCGCCCCACTGAAGGAGACGATGACTTCGCGTACCACGCGTCGGTAACGAGCCAGCAGCTCGCGTGCCGCCAGATCCCCGTGTCGCTCGGTGAAGGCCGAGTAGCCGCGCAGGTCGGCGAAGAGGAATCCGCGTGTCTGCGGGGGTCGGTCGATCGCCATCTGTCATCCCACCAGGAGCGTGTTGGCCCGCATGCGCCAGCTCAACCCCTCAGCACGCGCGCTCGTTGGGGGGCGCAGACGCGGAGCTGCGCCGCGCCCTGCATTCCGACGCAATCTGCTTGGCGATGGGCGCGCGACGGGTCGGATCCCGCCACGCGCCCAACGGACCGAGAACCGATCAGAACGTGCAGGTCGTGCGGAACGTCGAGCGTCCGCTGCTGATCTGCGCGAACTGGGCGTCGAACGATCCGCTGAAGGCAGCCTCGCGGAAGGTGCCCTTCTGGGCATCGACCTGGACGCACGTGCCGTCATCCCACGTGAACCGCCCCTTCTGGCTCGTGATCGGTCCGACGCCCGTCCAGGTGCCGTACACGGTTGTTGAGCCGGCGGGCGTTTCGGTGCATTCGAATTCGCCGCACTCCACGGCCACCAAATCCACGACGGTCGGAGCCAGGTTGATCGAATCGAGGCCGTTGATGGTCAACGTCCCTGCGTCAAGGGCGCATCCAAAGACGCTCTCGAAATCGACCGGTTCGCCGGTAATGGGGTCGAACGTGTCCGAGAATCGGCTGTAGCAGACCTGCTCGCCCTGTTGGGCGCGCTGGCCGCGCTCCTGCATCTTGCCGGCGAATGCAAACACCGACTCCCCTTGGCAGGTCACGGTCCCATCGTCGTTCTCCGTGCAGTCGGAGATGTCCGCGATGGCGGTCGTGCCCGATTGACTGAAGGCGACCCATGGGCTGGCCGCCGCTGCGGGGGCGGCCAGGAGAAGGGCGACGACGACCGCTGCCAGGATCGCGCCGGAAAATGGACCGCGTCGGCGGGGCATGGCGATGGACCTCCGCTATCGCCGCGGGTCGGTTTCGCCAGTGGCTCAGTGCGCCCCCGGCGGCCATGAATGTGGGCCCGCACCTCAACGCCCCCCGCGTCTCCGCCGATTATGCCCCGCTGTCAAGCATGCTGGCGGAGACTGGCGCCAGCGCCCCGATCGCAGTGGACGGCGTGGCCGTTCACCACAGGGCCAGGCCGGTCTCGTCGTCGTGGATTCGGACCAGGGAGACGCCGCTGATCTCGCGGATCATGACCTCGGCGGCGAACACCTCGCACCCGCGCACGAGGTGTCCCCCGACGGTCGCGCCGTCGGCATCGGCGAAGGTGGCGTGGGCATGGAGGAACGGCCGGTCGTCGCGCATGCTGACGTTTCCGGTGAAGCCCACGATCTCGTGATGCGTGCGTGATTCGAGCTCACGGTAGCGCCGGTCGTGCTGCTCGTAGTAGGCGTAGGCGGCGCGTCGCACCGCGCCGATGACGGTGACCTGGGCCGCCATCACGCCGTGCTCGGTGCAGAACCGCTCGATCTCCTCGACGAGATCGCTCCCCGTCTCGAGGCGCCCGACGAAGCCGCGCCCCGCGCTGACCTCGGATAGTCCCGCCGGCATCGGCTCCTCCTATTCGAACTGCTTGAGGTTGCGGACGATGGGCAGCGACGCGGCGACGCGAGCCGGATACAGGCCGGCCAGCGCCGCGACCCCGGTGCCCACCAGGACGACGGCGACGAGAAGCGCCCAGGGCAGCCGCAGGCCGCCCGCAAGATCCGCGGACGAGCCACCGCTGACGAGGGCGAAGGCCACGAGCAGACCGGTGACGATGGCCAGCACGCCGGCGATCGCGCCCATGATGGCGGCCTCGGCCACGACCATGGCCTGCACCTGCCCGACCGTCATGCCATGCGACCGCAGGATGGCGATCTCCCGCACCCGCTCGCTGATGCCCACGCCGAGCGTGTTCACGATCCCGAGTGCGCCGATGACGACCGCGATGAGCGCCAGGACGTCGAACAGCCCAACCAGGCGATCCAGCGACTGGGCCAGGTCGCCGGCCAGATCCCGCGCCGTGAGCGGCTGCGCCGCCAGCTGGTTCGCCGTGTCGCGGACTGCGGATGCGAACGCCGACGGCGGAATGTCGGCCTGCGCGATCATCACCCACAGCGAGGCAGCGCTGACCCCGAAGAGGTCGCGGGCATCGGCGCTGCTGACGAGCAGGGCACCGTCCGGCGTCCGTGACGGCAACGTGTACTCGACGATTCCGGCCACCGAGAAGTCCATGGTCTCCGAGCCGGGCTGGCCGATGGCAAGGACATCGCCGACCTCGATCCCCTCGCGCGCGGCAAGGGAGGCCGGGACGAGGACGGCACCGCCCTCGCGCAGGTCGAAGTAGGCATCCGCCCGCAGGGCTCCGGTCACGATGAGCGCGCCGGCGTCCTGGAACACGTTGGGGTCGATGCCGGCGAGGCTGACCTCCTCCTGGGCGTCGTCGGTCACGCGAACGGCGGGCAGCTCGAGCACCGGGCTCGCAACCTGCAGCCCGGCTGTGCCCTCGAACGTGGCCCGGAAGGATTCGACGTCGAGCGGAACGCTGCTACGGATGGCGTTGCCGCCGGGCAGGATCGAGGCCACCCAGCGTTCGGCTCCGGCGCGTGCGGACTCCGCGACCGTGCCCAGTGCCACGACCGCGGCCAGCGCGATCATCATCGCGCCGACCGTCAGGCCGGTCCGCACGCGGTCGCGCGACAGGTTGGCCCGCCCCAGCAGGCCCTGGGCGCCGAAGAACCACTCGAACGGCCGGCCGATGATCCGTCCGAGCGGCTCGAGCACATAGGCGGTCGCCACGGCTCCGCCGAGCAGAAGTGCCAGCGACAGGATGAGCGGCACGAGCGGCGTGCCCTCGCGCTCGATGGGAAACACGAGGATCCCGGCCGCCACGACCACGAGCTCCGCGACCAGCAGCGTGCGCAGCCGATCGCCGAGTCCCTGCCCGGACCGCCGCGACGGCCGCAGCGCAGCCACCGGCGACAGGCGGGCCGCCCGCAGCGCCGGGATGACGGCGCCGGCCAGCGTGACTCCGAGCCCGAGAACGAAGGCCAGCGCCAGGCCGCCGATCGGCAACGGCAGGCCGACCACCAGTGCGGCCCGCGTGGACGCCAGGAAGCCGATCATCACGGCGGCCAGCGCGATGCCGCCGACGATCCCCAGCGCACTGCCGACGACGCCGAGGGCCGCGCCCTGGCGCAGGACGAGCCCCAGGACCTGTCGTGACGTCGTGCCGGCCGCTCGCAGCAGGCCGAACTCGCGCGTTCGCTCCCCGACCGTCATGGCCAGCGTGTTCCCGACAAGAAAGGCGCCGACCACCATCGCCACCAGTCCGAACAGGAAGGCCACCGCGCCGAAGCTCGCCTGCGCCGATGCGAGCCGCTCGGCGGCATCGGCGGCCGTCTCGACGATGAAGGGCTCGTCGAGTCCCTGGGTTGCCAGCCCCAGGGTGGCAGCCGTGTCGCCCTCCCCCAGGTCGAGATCGAGGTAGCGAATCGGCGCGGGCACCTCGAACGAGTCGTCGAGCGTCGAGCGCGACACGACCATGACGTTGCCCTGCTCCAGGACGGCGAATCCGGTGTCGGCCATCAGGCCGATGATGCGCAGCGGCGGCATGTCCCGGCGACGTCCGTCAAGGCGGAGCTCGTCACCGAGGCCAAGCCCGTGGCGCGCGGCCCACGCCGCGGGGACCAGCGCATCGGTCGGGCTGTCGGCCGAGAGCGGCACCCCGGCGACCAGGCGCGGCTGACGGATCCGCTCGTCGACCTCCGGATCGATGCCCACGACGTGGAGCGAGAACACCTGCTCGTCGTCGCCCGGGGCGGTGTGCACCACCAGTCGGCGCTCGCTCACGGGAGCGGCCGTGATCACCTCGGGGATCGCCCGCAAGGCCTGGACCGTGCGCGGCGTGAACCCGGCCTCGTCGAACGCGCGGAGCCGGACGTCGGCGGCGCCGAGAAGGTCCGCCGTGGCGCTGCGCAGCGCCGCATCGGACGCGGCGCCGGTGATCATCGTGGCGGCCACGACGGCGACGCCCAGCGCCACGCCGATGACCGTCAGGCTGGTCCGGAGAGGGCGGGCCTGGAGGCCCCGCCAGGCGATGCTCGCCAGGCGCATCGGCGGCTAGAGCCCCAGCTCGGCGAGTCGGGCGATCAGCGGTCGTGCCTGGTGATCGCTGCGCCGGCCGAGGGTGATCTCGTCGCGGACCTGGCCGTCGCGCACGACGAGGACCCGATCGGCATAGGCGGCGGCTCGCGCGTCGTGGGTCACGAGCACGACCGTCTGGCCCAGCCGATCGGCAGAGTCCCACAGCAGGTCAAGGATCTCGGTACCGGTCGTGTAGTCGAGGTTGCCCGTCGGCTCATCGGCAAGCAGGATGGCCGGCTTGGTGGCCAGCGCACGGGCCAGCGCGACGCGCTGCTGCTCACCGGCCGAGAGCTGGTCCGGCCGATGGTCGGCCTTGTCGGCCAACCCCACCATCCCGAGCAGCTCCGCGATGCGCTCGCGATGGCGGTTGGCGTGGTCGCCGGCGATGAGGAACGGCAGGGCGACGTTTTCCGCCACGCTGAGCAGCGGAATGAGGTTGAAGAACTGGAAGACGAATCCGGTCTTGTCTCGCCGCGTGAGGGTGCGACGCTCGTCGTCCAGGGCGGAGATCCCGATGCCGTCGATGACCACCTCGCCCGAGGTCGGAAGATCGAGGCCGCCGAGCAGGTGGAGCATCGTCGACTTGCCCGAACCCGAGCTTCCCATGATGGCCACGAACTCGCCGGCGTTGACCTGGAGCGAGACGCCACGCAGGGCCTCGACCTCCCCGTCGCCGAGCGGGTAGCGCTTGACGAGGTCACGAGCCTCGAGGATCACGGTCATGGCGGCAGTCTACCGACCGGTCGTCGGCGCCGTGGGGTACGACCGGATCAGCCGAAGAGGAATCCCAGGAGTGAGCCGACGATCCCGTCGAACAGACCGACCTCCGCCGGTGCGGCCGCGGCGACTTCCATCCCTCCCGGCCGTGAGGCTACGGTCGGAGCCGCGTCGGACGGCGCGGAGCGCGGGACGCCCAGGGCATCGTCGGCTGCGAGGCGAGCGGCGACATCGATCTGACGTCGTTCCACGACCACGGCGGCGACGCCGTCGAGGCCCGCCTTCGAGGCCGGTCGGGTCGGGGCTGCCACGGTCATCGCCTTCGGCTTGGGCTCGGGCTTGGGGGTCGCCGCGGCAACCGGGGCCGGAGCGTACCCGCCGCCGCCACCGCCACCGCCACCGCCGCCACCGCCACCGCCACCGCCGCCACCGCCGCCGCGGGGGCGGGGCCGGCGTCGATGAGCCGGAAGCCTGCATGAACAGCTCGGTGTACATGCGGGTGTTCTGGACGTGGCCCTGGTACTGCTTGTTGTCGCGCCGCTGCGGCTCCGACGCCGCCGTGCGTGAAGCGCCGATCGAGCACGTTGGCTCGATGGCCGGGCGACCCCATGAACTTCTCGTGCACGCGCACCGGCGAGTACGAGTCATCGAGGCCCGAGTTCCAGCCGATGTTCTCGCCGGCCCAGTCGTAGCGCAGGCCGTTCGAGTCGTAGTAGGTGTAGACCTGGCAACCGCACCCGGGGATCGTATGGCTGAAGTAGTCCCGGTTCAGCATGTCCTGGCTGCGCCATCGGGCGAGGCTCACCAGCGTGCCGTGCTGCTGCACGGGCGCAACGCCGTTGTTCGTGCGTGCGCCGTTCAAGAGCTGCCACAGGGTGGATTCGGCGGAGCCCTGGTTCCAGCCGCTGGTCGCGGCCGGGCTCCAGGTCAGAAGGCCGGCGGCGATGAGTGCGCTGGTTCCGAACACGAGCGTGCGAGCGATGATCCGTCGCGGTCGACGGGTGGTCGCGGGCAGGGACATGGAGACCTCGTCGTGGGATTCGTGAGTCGGGCGGCTCGGTCGCCCACACCAAGCCTATGGACGGTCCGTGGCGAGGTCAGTAGCCGAGTCGTCCGGGTACGGGGCATGACCCGCAGCCATTCCGGGTCCTGCTCCCGGCAGGACGATCGGCCCATGCGCTGTACGGCACGCGCCGTGCTGTGGAGACGGACGTGAAGAGGGGAAGCGTTCCGGCGCGGCAACACTCGGTTCTCGTGGTCGACGACGATGACAACGTCCGATCCTTCCTCGTCGATGCCCTGACCGACGCCGGCCACGCGGTGTCGACAGCCGTGGACGGCGCCGATGCCCTCGATCGGCTCCAGGCGGGAACGACGCCATGCGTCGTGCTCACCGACCTGCGAATGCCGCGCATGGACGGCTGGGAGCTCTCCCGCGCGGTGGCCAAGGATCCGCAGCTCGCCAGCATCCCGGTGGTCGTGGTCACCGGGGACAAGGTCCTCTCATTCAGCTCGCCCGCCCGGGACAAGCCGTGGTCGGTCAGCGAGCTCGACTCGATGGTCCAGCGCAGCTGCTCACTGCACCGCACCGGCGGCGGTCGCCGCTGATCCGTCCGCCGTTGGCGACGCGGGCCTAGGCCTTCGCCGAATCTCCGGAGGGCGCGTCGGCGACTACAGAGCCCTCGGCCTCCTCCTCGGCGTGGTCGTCTTCCAGCCGATCCGCGGCGATGGCGACCAGCTCCTCGGGATTGGCGTCGGGCGCCTCCCGCCGCGCCTGCTCGATCGCCTCGTCCATCTCGACGGCCGGGGTCTCCTCGATCGTCCGCAGGTTCACGACGTACGTGAAGAACACGTTGAGGACCGCGAGCACCGGGATCCCGAACAGCGCGCCCCACACGCCGGCGACCTGCGCGCCGATGAGGAGTCCGACGAGAACGAGGATCGGATGCATGCCCAGTGCCTCGCGCATCAGACGGGGTTGGAGGTAGTTCACGAGGATCGTCTGCACGACGAGCAGGACGGGTGCGACGAGCAGGAGCAGCCCGGGATTGAAGATCGCCGTCGCCAGGATCGGCGGGACGAGGGCGAGCGGCGGACCGAAGAACGGGATGAGCATGGCGATCGCGGAGATGGCCACGAGCAGGAACCCGTATGGCAGGTCGGCGAGGATGACCACCGCGATCGTGAGCAGGGTCTGCACCGCGGCCAGGATGACCTGGGCGCGCAGGAAGCCGCCGAACGCGTTCGACACGGTTCGCTGCAGGATCTCGTACTCATCGGCGTAGCGAGATGGGATGACGCGACCGACCCGCGCCACGATCCGCGAGCTGTCCGCCAGCATGTACAGGCTCAGGATGATGACGAGGACGAGCGCTCCGAGGACCGCGAGCGTCACCGATGGCACGTCTCCCAGGATCTCGATGCCGATGCGTCCCACGGTTGACTCGACGTCCCGATACAGCCCCACGAGATCCGGATTGAATCGGCCGAACGCGACGGCGTCCTCGAAGTCGTTCAGTGCGCCCTCGATCCGTGCCCGGGTCAGAGGAAAGTCGGCCGCGATCTCACCCATCGAGGTGCCGATCGACGACACCGCGTAGAACAGGACGAAGCCGCTGCCCAGGAGCGTCAGCGTGTACACCGCTCCGATGGCCCCACCCCTCGGCAGCCAACGGCGCTCGACGACCCAGCCGACCACCGGGGACAGGACGAAGGCCAGCAGCCAGGCGACGAAGAGGATGAGGACGATCTGCGTGAAGCCCTCGACGATCCGCAGCAGCAGCCCGATGAGGAGGAGGGTGACGTAGATCGTCGCGACGATGAGAAACGCCGAGCGCCACCATCTCTCGCGCTTGCCGCGCGTCGCTTCGTACTCGGGCCCGGTGTTCACGCTGCCTCCGCTCGCTCTCGTGGCAGGCGAGCAATGCACGCCGCATGCCGCGTCGCGCGGGGCCGGATGTCAGGCGGGAAGGATCTCGACGCTGGTCACCGGCGTGGATCGCAGGTTTCCGATGATCAGGCGCTCGCCCGGGACGATTCTCGGGACCGCGGCTTCCCATCCGCAGGATCCCGTCGGGTTGCTCTGCGCGCCGTCGCGTGGCAGCCGGCGCCACTGGACGCCGTCGGCGCCGATCGAGAGCACATAGGTCGAGCCGGATGCCGTCTTTGCGAGCACAACCGAGTTCATCTCACCCCTCCGAGCGGCATCATCCGGCTCGATCGCCGTCGCGTCAATGACTGCGCGGCGGGCATGGGGGGCGGGGGCGCGGCCGGCGGCGACGGGCGGCAGCGCGGGCGGCGACGACGGGCGGCGGCGGCGACGATATTTCTGCGAAATGGCGCCTGAGCGGCGTCCGGGGCTACGTGGCGCCGATATATCGGTCCTCGCGTGGCCTGGGCGGCCGTTTCGGCCTGTTGTGGCCAACTGAGAGCCGATAGATCGGCGAAGTGGCACCCGCAGAGGCATTGAGGCGCGAATCCGACGACATATCGGCGCGGCGCGAAAACACGGCTCGACCGAGGACCCCGCCTCACCAGGACGATCAGCCCCCAGGCGTGGCCCCCGATATATCGGCGGAATGGCGCCGAGACCGAACGTGAGGCCACCTGGCGCCGATATATCGGTCCGCGCGTGGCCTGAACGCCGGAGAGCACCCCGCTTTGGCCAACCTAGAGCCGATAGATCAGCGAAGCGGCACCCGCAGAGGCATTGAGGCGCGAATCCGACGATAGATCGGCGCAGCACCGACCGCGGCGACCCCCCAGCAAAGTGGCATCCTGTCGCCGAGCAGCAATCGCACCGATGAGGAGCCTTTCGATGGAGTTCTACCCGTGGATCAAGACGCTCCACATCCTGTTCGCCATCGTGGCGGTCGGGGCGAACATCACATACTCGGTGTGGATCGCGCGCGCCGCACGCGAGCCGGAGCACACCGGGTACGCGCTGCGTGGCATCAAGTTTCTGGATGATCGGATCGCGAACCCGGCCTACGGCGGACTCCTGGTTCTCGGCATCCTCCTCGTGCTCGGCGGGCCCTGGGAGTTCACCGAGCTGTGGGTCGCCGTGGCCATCGGGCTCTACCTGGTCATGGGTGCCGTCGCCTTCACGATGTACTCCCCCACCCTCACGAAGCTGATCGCCGCCTACGAGACGGACGGCGCCGGCAGCGCGGAGTTCAAAGCTCTGAGCGGACGAAGCCGGATCGTGGGCATCGTGCTGGCAGTGCTCGTCATCGCGATCATCGTGCTCATGGTCGTGAAGCCCGCCTGATCCAGCGTCGCACGAGGGATCGGCTCATGAGCGAGCGGTTCGACACGATCGTCATCGGCCTCGGCGGCATGGGGTCGGCCTCCGCCTTCCACCTCGCCGCCCGCGGCCAGCGCGTGCTCGGGCTCGAGCAGCACGATCTCCTGCACGAGCTGGGCTCGTCGCACGGCCTGACCCGGATCATCCGGCTCGCGTACCACGAGCATCCCTCGTATGTGCCGCTCCTGCGACGCAGCTACGAGCTCTGGCACGAGCTCGAGGAGCGGGCCGGCGAGCCGCTCCTCATCAAGACCGGCAGCGTGGAGGGCGGACCCGAGGACGGCCCGATGTTCCGCGGGGCACTCGAGGCAGCCGAGCTCCACGACATCCCGCACGAGATCCTCGACGGCCGCGAGCTCCGCCGGCGCTACCCCGCCTACGTCGGATTCGACGACGACACCCGGGTGGTCCACCAGGCCGATGGCGGCTTCCTGATGGCCGAGCGGACGATCCTGGCCCACGTCCGCGGCGCCATGGCCAACGGCGCCGACCTCCGCTTCCGCGATCCGGTCCGCACATGGGAGGCGACGGAGAGTGGCGTCAGCGTGACGACCGACACGGCGACGCACCACGCGGATCGGCTGGTGATCACCGCCGGTCCGTGGGCGCGCCGGCTGGTCCCGCGCCTGGAACGCCTGGCCGTGCCGGAACGACAGGTGGTCGGCTGGCTCCAGCCGACGCGTCCCGAGATCTTCACCCCCGAGCGGTTCCCGGTCTTCATCATGGATGTCGCCGACGGCAGCTACTACGGCTTCCCGGTCCATGACGTTCCCGGCTTCAAGTTCGCCCGGTACCACCACCGTCGCGAGCCCATTGATCCCGATGACCCCGATCGCGCGGCCAACGCCGAGGACGAGAGGCTGCTCCGGGACTTCGCGACTCGCTACTTCCCCGACGGAGCCGGTCCGACGCTGATGCTCAAGTCATGCATCTTCACGAACTCGCCGGATGAGCACTTCATCGTGGATCGGCTCCCGGAGTCCCCACAGGTCAGCATCGCCGCGGGCTTCAGCGGCCATGGATACAAGTTCTGCAGCGTCATCGGCGAGATCATGGCCGACCTCTCGACGGAGGGGCGAACGCGCCACGACATCGAGCTGTTCCGGCTGGATCGGTTCGACTGAGCGCTACTTCCCGGCCGCGCCGATGTCGTAGCGCTCGAAGGTGTCGCGCAGCCGGGCCTCCTCCCGCAGGATGATCGCGAGACAACCGCAGGCGCGCTTCAGCAGTCCGCTTCGATCCTCGATCGAGATCCGGCCCCGCGTGTAGCTGATGAGCCCGTCGTCCTTGAACTGGCGCACGATCACCGACAGCGACGGACGCTGGACGCCGATCATCTCGGCCAGGAACTCCTGGGTCACGTCGAAGGGCGACTCGTCCACGCGCTCGTCGACCTGGAGCAGCCAGCGAGCCGCGCGCTCGTCGAGCCGATGTCGCCGGTTGCACAGGATGAGCTGGGCCATGCTGACCATGACGACCTGCGTGTAGCGCTGCAGGAGGTTCACCAGCTGGCCGCCGCGCTCGAGCTCGGCGCGCAGTGCCCGCGAGCTCAGGCGATGGCCGGTCAGCGCGACCTGGACCATCGTCTGGACCGGCATGCGGCCGGTGCCGAGGAACACGGGCAGGCCGGTCATTCCCTCTCGACCGACCATGGTCGTGTCGACCGATTCCCCGTCGGCGCCGATGGCGACGATCGACGCGATGCCGCTCACGGGGAAGTAGACATGCTCGATCTCGGCGTCTGGAGTGTCGAGGATCGTGGGTCGCGGGAGGGCAACGGGCTCGAGGTCCGGGCGCAGCCGCTCGAACTCGTGGGGCGGCAGCGAGCTGAGAAGGACGTTCCTCAGCGGGTTGCCGGGGGCGTGCGCGTGGTCGACCGTCACGCACTCAGTCTATTCCCATCCTTCTGTCAGAAGTGATACAGACGACACAACGCCACCCGCTTATCTTCTCGCCGACCAAGACTCTGCGACGACGGAGGGAAAGCAATGCGCGAAGGTGACATTCGCGTCACGGTCGTCAACGAATCGGAGGACATTGCCGAGCTCATCTCGGACCTCCTGGCGGATGGCTCCCGGTACGAGCACCGGCGGCTGCTGAACCATCCATCCGTCGAGGAGATCGCGGACAGCGAGCCGGACCTCATCGTGCTGGGACTCCGAGCGTCCGGGCGGACCCCGGGCTGGCAGGTGCTCGACGGCATCCGCGCCGAGTCGCGCCTGTCGACGGTGCCGGTGATCCTCTGCACGGGAGATCTCCATGGGCTTCGCGAGCGATTCTCGGACGGACATCCGGATTCCCGCACGCATGTGCTCGAGAAGCCGTTCGACCTCGACACCTTCCTGGGAACCGTGGACCTGGCCCTCGAAGGATCGTGGCGCGCAGATCACGCAGGAGCCGAAATGGCCGAAGGTCCTGTTTGACAGGATGGGTTCCTCCGCGGACACTGGGACCACCGCTGCACACCTGAATCGGAGCGCATGACGCTCGGACACGGGAGCGCGGACAATTTCATTCGTTCTACCGCGGCCGCACCATGCCCGGCTCGACTGACACTCCGGTCAGCGTCAAGGTTTCGCCGGGCTGGCCGCACCCTTCGTACCACTTCGCCTGACCGGGCCCGCTGCGGCGGGCGCGTTGAACGTCAGGAGACCCATGTCCTTTTCCGAGCTCGGGCTGCGGCCCGAACTGCTGCGTGCCATCGCCGATGCCGGCTACGACACGCCCACTCCGGTCCAGACCGAGGCGATCCCGATCGTCCTCGCCGGCCGCGATCTCATGGCCGGCGCCCAGACCGGAACCGGCAAGACGGCCGCGTTCGTGCTGCCGATCCTCCAGCGCCTGCACGCCTCACCCGTCGAGGTTGACCGACGCGCCGTGCGCGCCCTGGTCCTGGTTCCAACGCGTGAGCTGGCCATCCAGGTCGAGGAGAGCGTCCAGACCTACGGCAAGCATGCTCCCCTGCGGTCGGTGGCCGTGTACGGCGGCGCCAGCCTGCCCGATCAGCTTCGTGAGCTCGAGGCCGGCGCCGAGATCGTCGTCGCCACCCCGGGTCGGCTCCTTGACCTCGTGTGGCGGGGATCGATCGACTTCGGCGCCATCGAGTTCCTCGTCCTCGACGAGGCCGATCGGATGCTCGACATGGGCTTCATCGACGACATCAGCACGATCATCGGCCTGCTGCCGCCCGAGCGACAGAGCCTCCTCTTCTCGGCGACCTTCCCCGAGGCCATCCGACGGCTCACCAAGAAGCTGTTGCGCGACCCGGCCACGGTCCAGGTGACCCCGCCGAACTCGACGACCACCCTGGTCGAGCATGTCGTCCTGCGCGTCGAGGACTCGC
This sequence comes from uncultured Chloroflexia bacterium, assembly GCA_963767985.1. GTDB lineage: Bacteria > Chloroflexota > Limnocylindria > QHBO01 > QHBO01 > JACDBZ01. The sequence continues at coordinate 418,974 of CAVYGE010000006.1, read as the reverse complement.
GCAAGCGCGAGACGCTGAGCCATCTGATCGCGAACGGCCACGTGACCTCGGCGCTCGTCTTCGTGCGAACCAAGCACGGGGCCGATCGGCTCACGAACCAGCTCGCGCGCGACGGCGTGCGGGTCGCAGCCATCCACGGCGACCGGGCCCAGTCCCAGCGCATTGCCGCACTCGAGGACTTCAAGGCCGGGTCGCGTTCACGTGCTCGTCGCGACCGAGGTGGCGGCGCGCGGCATCGACATCGACGCCCTTCCGTACGTCGTGAACTACGACCTGCCGCGCTCAGCCGAGGACTACGTCCATCGCATCGGGCGGACGGGACGTGCCGGCGTGGATGGCGTGGCCATCTCGCTGGTCTCGGAGCTCGAGCTTCCCTACCTCCGCGACATCGAGCGCCTCATCGGGCGGCCGATCCCGGTCGAGACCGTGCCCGGCATCGTGCGCCACGCCGGCCCGCGCGACGATCGGCCCGCGGCGCGGAGCTCGCGCCATGGCAACCGCGACACATCCCGACCGGGTGGATCCCGCGCCCGTCCGTCGGCACCGCGCCATGCGAGCCGACCGGCATCCGGCGCCCGTCGAGGGTCCTGGACGGCACTGCCCGGAGAGCGAGCCGCCAAGGGCTAGCCCGGGTCGCTCGCCTTTCCCCGGTGCAGGTGCGCGCGGAGGCCGTCGCTGCGTGCCTCATCGGCGCGCCGGACCAGGCCGATCAGGACGTACGCATAGACCGCGAGCAGCACGAGTCCGACCGGCTCGAGCTTCGCAATCAGCACCACCCCGGCCGCCATGCCGGTGATCGCCACGATGTGCGCGACCGGTTTGGTGAGTGACGTCTCGCTCATCGCCGCCCACAGATGGACGGCGGACGCGACGACGAGCCCCCCGACCATCGGCGCCACGTCGCTGAAGGACGCCACGGAGACCCGTCCCCCGTCGCCATAGATCGGCGGGTTGATCCCGAGGATGGTCCCGGCGGCGTACACCAGCATGGCGATGCCCATGAGCGCCATCGCCGTCGTTCGACCCTCGGTCACCTTCGTCCCTCCCACATCGGCGTGATCGCGCCGATCCTGCGCCACCACGCCGTCGTGGGTCAAGCCTCGCAACCGGGCACGCCGGACCGATGCGACAATCGCCGCATGAGCAACGCCCTGCCGCGCACCGTGTCCGCGCTCATCCGCGATGGAGCGCGGCTGCTCCTGGTCCAGGAGCAGGGCATCGACAACCGCGAGCCGACCTGGATGCTCCCCGGCGGACGGGTGGCGTACGGCGAGAGCCCGGATGTCGCGGTGAGCCGCGAGGTCCTCGAGGAGACCGGGCTGACGGTCACCGGGGTCCCGAGCCTGGTGTTCAGCGTCGAGATCGACTCCCAGCTGGAGGACCTGGTCGGGCGGTGGCAGGCGCTGACCTACGCCTGCGAGGCGGACGGAGCCATCGAGCCCGCCGATCCGGAGGGGCTGATCCGGACCGCCGAGTGGGTCGACGTCGAGGAGGCCCTCGACCGCCTGGCGACCGTCGAGTGGTACGACGCCGAGCCGCTGCGCTCCCACCTCGACGGCAGCGCGCCCGACGGCACGGAGTGGCGCTATCGGCTGACCGGGCGACGCGGTGCCGCGCTGCGCACCGTCGCCGAGCGGACCTCCTAGGGCGTGCTGACGGTCGTCCTCGCCCTGGGGTCGGCGCTGCTGTACGGTCTGTCCGACTTCATCGGCGGATTCCTGTCACGGCGGACGTCGGTCTGGTCGGTGGCCATCGTCACGCAGGTGACGGCCATCATCGCGGTCGGAGCAGCGACGCTCATCGTGGGCGGCCGCCCGACGTCTGGCGACCTGGCGTGGGGCATGTTCGCCGGCCTGGGCACCGGAGTCGGGACCGCCTTTCTGTATCGGGGGCTGGCCGCCGGGCGCATGGGCGTCGTCGCACCACTCTCGGCGGTCGGAGCGGCGCTCCTGCCGGTCACCGTCGGAGTGCTGACCGGGGAGCGTCCGGCGCCCATCGTGTGGGGCGGGATCGCGCTCGCGTTCCCCGCGATCTGGCTGATCGCCCGGTCCACGGACCAGCCTGCGGCGGGGACGGGTGGCCTGAACGCGGGTGTCGTCGATGGCCTGCTGGCAGGGTTCGGGTTCGGGCTCATGTTCGCGGCGCTGGGCCAGGTGCCCGATGGCGCGGGCTTCGCGCCCCTGGTCGCCGCCGAGGCCGTCTCGATCCCGGTGATCATCGGCCTGGCCATGGCCATGCGACAGGCATGGGTGCCGCGCCAGCGCGCCAGCCTGGGCGGGGTGGTCGTCGGATCCCTGGCGGCGGCGGCGGCGGTCCTGTTCCTGCTCGCAACGCAGGCCGGCCTGCTCACGGTCGCATCGGTCCTGTCGTCGCTGTACCCGGCGTTCACGGTGCTGCTGGCAGCGGTCATCCTGCGCGAACGCATCCATGGCGCACAGGGCGTCGGGCTGGTGCTGGCGGTTGCCGCCGTGGCCATGGTGGCGGGCGGATGATGCCAGCGGCGCTCCGTGCCGTGAGGGTCGGCGAGCGGATCCCGGACGGGGTTGTTGGCAAGCGCCGGGCTCGGCGTCTCGAGGCAACCGCGATCGTGATCCCCGGCCGCGACGGCCTCATCGGTTACCGGCGGAAGCTGAGGGCCTGCTCCGAGAAATTCGCGGCGTGGGACGGCCGCGTGGTCGTGTTCGAGCCCGACGGCGCGCGGGAGCATCGGGTCGTGGTGGTCGACCGATACGGCCAGGTATTCGACGTCGTGACCGGTGACGCTGCGTCGGAGCTTCCTTCGGCGCACGCGCTCGAGGAGTGGTTCCGGTTCCTGGCCACGGCCTGCCCGGAGTGCGGGGTGCTCGACGATCCACGCAGCCGGGACTGGACGCCGTAGCGGCCTGGATCTGATTGCTGCCGGCGGTGATCCGATCCGTCAGGCCGCAAGACCCGCCACCCCGAAAAGGAGCAGGCCAAGGACTCCGGCCGCCACCATCACGGCTGCGATCGCGGCCCCCGACTTCCACACGGACAGCGCCACCAGCGCAACGACGAAGATCGCGGCGCCCGCGACGCCCCGAATCGCCGTGGGGACAAGGAGCAGCGCCGTGCCGGCAATGAGTCCGACCACGGCAGCGGTGATGCCGTCGAGCACGGCATGCGCCGAGCGGTTCTGCACGATGCGCTCGAGCTGCCGGTGGCCCAGCAGCGTGAAACCGAACGCCGGCGCGAAGACCGCCACGGTGATGACGACGGCGCCGACCAGCCCACCCGCGACGAAGCCGACGAAGGTCGCGAAGATGATGAGGGGTGCGGGCAGGATGCCGGAGAGCGCCACACCATCGAGGAAGGCCCGGTCGCTCATCCACCCACCTTGCGTGACGGCATCCTGCTGGAGGAATGGGATGGCCGTGTAGGCCCCACCGAAGGTGAGGAGCCCGGCCCGGAGGCCGGAGACGAGCAGCTCCGCGGGCGTCGCGTCGCTTGGGGCCGTGACGGGAGCCGCCCGAGGTGACTCCGGCGATGCCGTCTCCCCGTCGATCGCGCCGGTTCCGAGCAGCACCACGAGCCCGACGTACGCGCCTGCGAGCGCGATGGCGATGGACCGACGGCGCTGCGCGACCATCAGATAGATGGCGCCGCCGAGTCCGATGATGGCGAGGAACGGTACACCGACCAGCGTCGCGGCCAGCGACACGGCCCCGAGCCCCGCCAGGGCCGGGCCGGTGAGCGCATGGCTGCCGATCCGGACCACGGCGCGAACGATCAGCGCCAGGACCGCCGCCTGGGCGCCGGCGAAGAGCGCGGCGAAGATCGGAGACCCGATCCCGATCACGACGTAGAACCATGCCAGCGCGAGCATCAGCGCAAAGCCGGGGAGCATGAACCCCAGGCCGGCCACGAGGCCGCCGATGCGTCCGCGGGCGAGATAGCCGAAGTAGACGCACAGCTCGTGCGCCTCGGGGCCGGGAAGGGCCTGGTACACGGCGAGTGTCCGATTGAAGCGCTCCGAGGAGATCCAATGCTCGTGGTCGACCAGCTCGCGCCGCAGCATGCCGATCTGCGCGACGGGTCCTCCCCACGCCACCATGCCGAAGCCGAGGAAGCGCCGGAATATGGCCGCGAGCGACTGCGGGGGAATCCCGATGTCCTTGGCGGAGTCGGCGCGTGCGTGGTTCGTCATGCGCCACGCAGTATCAGGCCAACGGCCGCCGTGGGGTGGGGTGGCCTACGGGGCTCGAACCCGCAACCTTCGGAGCCACAATCCGATGCTCTACCGATTGAGCTAAGGCCACCACGAAGGCCGCGCGTGGTCACAGCGCGGCGGCCTGCATGTTCGCCCAAACCGATCCCCGGCGCAACCGAGGCGGAGGATCGCCGCGAGCGCCGGGGATCGGCCGCGGGGTGTGCCTGGCGCGGTGTGCCGGGCGGGGTGTGCCGGGCGGGGTGTACCTAGCGGTCGCCGCCCCGCATCGAGCGCAGCACGAACAGCACGAGGATCGAGCCGATCGTCGCCAGCACCAGCGCGCCCAGCCAGCCGGAAGCCTCGTTCTGGTTGAGCACGTTGACCCAAAGGAAGCCACCGATGAGGCCGCCGATGACACCCACGATCATGGTGCCGATGCATCCCATCCGCTCCCGGCCGGGAACGAAGAAGCCGGCCAGGGCGCCGGCGATCAGGCCGATGATGATCCAGCCAAAGATCCCGAGATCAGGCATGTTTCCTCTCCTTCAATGACGTCGTCGGCGACGACGCTGCGCGGACCATTGCACGCCGTGTGCCGATAGATCGCCGAAAACCGCGCCGATCGGGTGTTCTGGGCGTGTTTCCACCGATCTATCGGCGGGTTTGGAGCCTGGAGGTGCCCACGGGTGGGCTGGGGCCATGCGCGGACCCATTCATCGGCCCGCTCCCCCGCGGTTGACGATATATCGCCGAAATGGCGCCGATCGGGTCTGAGCTGCGCCATTCCACCGATATATCAGCTCGCGCGGAGCCCGAGAGGGGCATGGGGCCACCCCCGGGCCACGCGAGAACCGATATGTCGCGGAATCGACGCCTGAAAGCCGGCTTCGGCGCCGATACGCCGATCTATCGGCGGGCCCACCCAGCCACCTACCCGTGGCCACCCCGCGGGCCAGCGGAACCCAGAAGAGCTACTCGGCTGGCCTCGTCATGTCGAGGAGGATGGTCCCCGAGACCACATCGGTAGCGACGCGCTCCAACCGCGCGTCGGACGTGTCGAGGGGGAAGCCTCCAAAGTCCCACGCACGCCCGTCGCAGTCGACCAATCGATCAGCACGGATCTCCACGGCACAGTCGTCACGCCCGGGACTGGCGGCATTGACGGCACTGAAACCACCGGCCGATGAGGGTGCCACGATGACGGTGACCTGGACCCGTCCGCTGCCGGCGTCGCGCTCCCCCGACCAGCCGCGCGACCGGGTGAGGATCACGTCGCGCGAGATCGGTCCGGCCGCAACCTCCGTCACCGATCCTGCCGTCACGATCGTGTCGTCCCGCGGTTCCGCGACGCTGAAGATGGCCGGCCGCACGAGCAGCGCAACGAGAACGACCCCCAGAGCCACGAACAGGCACCCCACGGCGGCGCGGCGGATCGGGACCGGCTCATCCATGGGCGTCGGGACCGACGAGCTCGACCAGCGTCGATCCGGTGCAGTTGTAGAAGAGCGTGCCGTTCAGCCGGGCCGTGCGGTCGTCGATCCCCCGTCGCACGAGCGCCGTGTGCCCGTGCAGCCACAGCGGCGGCGCGACGCGATCCGCCAGCCAGCGGAATGCCGTGAAACCCCGATGGGCATGGTCCTGGTCGTCGTTCACGTCACGAGGCGGCGCATGGGTCACGAGGATCACCGGTCGGGCTCGCTGCGCCGCGCCCCATGCCCGCAGCACCCGCGCCCACATGCCGATGGCCGAGACCTGCATCCCCCGCCGGTTGTAGATCGGCGACCCCGAGAAGCCGATGAGTCGCAGACCGACTTCCTCCACCAGCTGCCCGTCCGGCATCGGCTCGGGGAGCAGCGCCCGACCCGTGGCGCTCCATGCCGGTCCCACGTCGTGGTTGCCGCGGATGTAGCGCAGCGGCGCATCGAAGGCATCGGCCACGAACGAGAGGTAATCGGGCTCCAGGTCGCCGGCGCCGATGACGAGGTCGATCGGCCCGATGCGCTCCCGTGAGATCGGCGAGTCCAGCGTCGGATCGGGCTCGTCGGAGACGGCCAGCAACCGGATCGGCCGTCCACCCCGGGCGACGAAGGGCAGCGGATCGGGCCAGGGCAAGCGGAGGCGGTCGGTCATCGGTCCTCGCCGGGACCGCTGATCAGGTCGCGTCGCGGAACCTCGTCCATGGTCGGGCGCTGCTCGACCGTCCGTGTGTGGCGACCCTGCCCGGCCTGGCGGATCTCCCGCGCTCCGATGAGCGACCCGGCATCCAGCGTCGCCTGGCCGGGCTCGGTGAGTCCGGGCACGAGCAGCTGGGTAATGTCCGCGTCGATTTCCACCCCGCCCGCCCGGAGGGCGGCTGCCACGCGGTTGTGCCCGTCGACGACGTAGAACTCCTCGCCGACCTGCTGCAGCTCGATCGGCGGCAGGACCTCCAGGCGATCGACCGCCCTCGTGATGCGCTGCCAGCGGGCTCGCCAGTTCTCGCCGCGCAGCCGCGGCAACGGCCGGAAGTCCGCGCTGTTCTGGGATGGCTGTCGCACGGTGCCGACGATCGCATCGAGCGGCACGCTCCGGACGCCGAGCCTCCGGCGCGGGGCTGCCCGAGCCGCTGGATGCACATCGCCCAGCGACGCGAGCGTTCCGCGCGTCGCCCTGCGATGCGGCTCGGAGGCGGGCACGTCGCGTCGCTGACGGAGCGCATTTCGGGCGCGGCCGAAGACGGCAAGCGTGACGAGGAGCAGGGTCAGGCGGCCCAGGGCGTGTCGGATATGGCGGGTCAGAGCTGGCATGAAGGTGTCCAAGGAGGCGAAGCGGGTTGCGGTCCGTACTATGATGCCTTCCCGAGCATGGGCCATCAGGCCACCACCGGCCTGCCGTTGTAGTCAGGGAGCGAGTACTCGATGGCGACCGTCACGTTCGACCACATGTACAAGCGGTACGGCGACGATGTGATCGCCGTCAACGATCTCAATCTCGAGATCGCCGATGGTGAGTTCCTCGTGCTGGTCGGACCGTCGGGATGCGGCAAGACCACTGCCCTGCGCTGCGTCGCGGGTCTCGAGGACATCAGCGACGGGCGCCTGCTGATCGGCGAACGCGTCGTGAACAACGTGGCGCCAAAGGACCGCGACATCGCGATGGTCTTCCAGAGCTACGCGCTCTACCCGCACATGACGGTCTATGACAACCTCGCCTTCGGGCTGAAGCTGCGAAAGCTGCCCAAGGCAGACATCGACCAGCGCGTGAAGCAGGGCGCCAGCATCCTCGGCCTCGAGCGCTTCCTCGATCGCAAGCCCAAGGCGCTGTCGGGCGGGCAGCGCCAGCGCGTCGCACTCGGGCGCGCGATCGTGCGCGAGCCGTCGGTGTTCCTGATGGACGAGCCCCTCTCCAACCTCGATGCCAAGCTCCGCGTGCAGACGCGCGCCGAGATCGCGCGACTGCACCAGAAGCTCGGCACGACCACCGTGTACGTGACGCACGACCAGGTTGAGGCCATGACCATGGGCGACCGGATCTGCGTCATGCGCGACGGCCTTCTTCAGCAGGTCGGATCGCCGCAGGACCTGTATGACAACCCGGTGAACATCTTCGTCGCCGGATTCATCGGCTCGCCATCGATGAACTTCGCTGCCACGAAGGCAGAGGGCAAGGACCTCATGTTCGGCGGAGCGAAGCTCGAGCTGACGGGCGCCCAGGCCCGCGCCGCGGAGTCGCGACCGGCGGGTGCGGAGGTCCTCATCGGGTTCCGGCCGGAGCACATCGAGCTGGCCAACGGCCAGGGCGGGGCGGCGGTGCGATTCCCGGCCCAGGTCGACGTGGTCGAGTACCTTGGCAACGAGGAGCTCATTCACGCCCAGGCGGAGGGCAACGAGATCGTTGCGCTGCTGCCGTCGGACCGCAAGGTCGCCGTGGGCGAGAGCGTTGATCTCGCGGTGCCGATGGAGAAGCTCCATCTCTTTGATCCCGAGTCGGAGAAGACGCTCGTCGGGTAGCGTCCGCGTCCGTCTCGACTGAAACATCAACCGTACGGAGTACAGGGGAGGGGAATCTCGCCCGCGCTGATCGGTGCCACGAGGGCACCAGCGCACGGATTGCACACGACAGACCCGTGGCACCGGCCACGCAACTTTCGGATTCAGGTGGAGGAAACGGATGATCAAGTTCCGAATGGCAGCCCCATTCATGGTGGCGGTGCTGGCGCTGAGCGCATGCACCGGAGACAGTGGCAGCAGCGGTGGTGGCGGTGACGCCGATGTCCCCGAGGGCGACGGCAGCATCGTTGTGACCTCGCTGTGGGGCGGCGCCGAGGAGGAGGCCTTCACGGCGGTCCTCGCGGCGTTCACCGAGAAGACCGGTATCGAAGCCGAGTACGAAGCCAACCGCACCGACTACGCGACCGTGCTGCGGACGCGCATCACCGGCGGCAACCCGCCTGACGTGGCCATCATCCCGGGCATCGGGACGCTGCGCAGCCTGGCCCGCGACGGGTCGCTGATCTCGATCGCCGAGCTCGGCCTCGACCAGTCCTCGTTCGAGGGCAACTACGCCCCCGGCATCCTGGACGTCGGCGTCGTCGACGACGAGCTGTACGGGATCATGGTCAAGCTGAACTCCAAGGCGACCATCTGGTACAGCCCCGAGCGGTTCGCCGAGCTGGGCGTCGAGCCGGCCGAGGACTTCGAGGGACTCCTGCAGCTGACCGGGGACATCAGGGCCGCTGGCGCGACGCCGTGGTCACTGGGCGCCGGCGACAGCTGGACGCTGACCGACTTCTTCGAGGTCGCGTACCTCAAGATGCACGGAACCGAGGCGTACGACACGCTGTTCAGCCCGGACGGCGACTGGACCGACCCGACGGTGCAGGCGACCATCGACAAGATGACCGACCTGTACACCGACGAGAACGTCGAGGGCGGCATTGATGGCGCCATCGCCACGCTCTTCGTGGACGGCATCAGCAAGGTCTTCAGCACGAGCCCGTCGGCCGAGCTGTACTACGAGGGTGGGTTCGTCGGCGGCATCGCCACCGGTGCTGACGTCAACCCCGATCTGGCGGGCCAGGAAGGCGAAGCCATCGACTGGTTCGACTTCCCGACCATTGACGGCAATGGCGCAGGTCTCGTGACCTACGGCGGCGACGTCATGGCGGCGCTGGTGGCGGACACCGACGTCGCGGCGTTCATGGAGTACCTCACCACGGCCGAGGCCGGACAGGTCTGGGCCGAGGGCGGCACGATCATCTCGCCGATCGTCGACGTCGACACGAGCGTGTATCCGACCGTGCTGATCCAGGCCGAGGCCGAGCAGGTCACCTCCGCCGAGGCCGTGCGCTTCGACGGATCCGACCTCCTCCCCGGTACCGACCTGGGCGCGGTGCTGCAGTCCGCGATCCGCGGAGACGAGATGGGGCCGATCCTGGAGGAGTTCCAGACCCTGACCTCGACCGCCTGGGAGAGCGAGTAGCGACCTGACCGAAGGGGAGCGGCGCGTGCCGCTCCCCTTCGACTCTTCCCCATCGGCAGCACGAAAGGAGCGGTGTCCATGACGGCGGCCAACCCGCCGGCGACGGGATCGGGAACCGACGACGCGCAGAGGCCCGGGGGCGGATTTCCCTGGGCAGCGTTGATCTTCCTCGGCCCTGCCGGACTGCTGCTCCTGGCGTTTCTCCTGTTCCCGACCATCTATACCGTCGTCCTGAGCTTCAACCGCGGACGCGGTGGCGAGTTCAGCAACTGGGTCGGTTTCGACAACTGGGTGCGACTGTTCACCCAGGATCCGAACTTCCTGCGCCTCGACTTCCCACCGTCGGGCGCCCTCATCAACAACATCCTGTGGATCGTCTTCTACGTCTCGCTGACGGTCCTGCTGGGCCTGATCCTGGCCGTCATGGCGACCCGCGTCCGGTACGAGGCCCTCATCAAGGGCATCGTCTTCCTGCCGCAGGCCATTGCGGCGACTTCTCTCGCCATCATCTGGCGCTTCGTCTACTCCCCCGACGCGAACACCGGCCTCATGAACGCCATCCTCGGGATCGGCAATGTCGGGCCCGTCTCGCTCCTCGGGAACCCAGATACCGTGAACTGGGCGCTGATCGCCGTGGGCATCTGGGGCTCCGTCGGATTTGCGACGGTGATCCTGTCGGCGGCGATCAAGGGCATCTCCACGGAGGTCCTCGAAGCGGCGCGCGTGGACGGCGCAAAAGAGACCCAGATCTTCTGGCGCATCATCGTGCCGATGGTGAGCCTCCCGATCTCGGTTGTGGCAGTGACGCTCATCGTCAACGTCATCAAGCTCTTCGACATCATCTTCGTCATGACCCGCGGTGGCCCCGGAGCGTCCAGCCGCGTGATCGCGTTCTCGATGTACCAGGAGGCCTTCCCGCAGGGGCAGTTCGGGTATGGCGCGGCGATCGCCGTCGTCATGCTCCTGCTGCTCGTGCCGGTCATGATCTTCAACATCCGGCGATTCCGAGCTGAGGCGGTGCAGTCATGACGGCGCTCGAGGACACCACGGTCCGATCAGAGCCACGCACCATGAGCGAGCGGCTCGCTCGGCTGGCCGGCAGCAGCCCGACGCACATCATCCTGGGGATCGTCGGCCTCATCTGGCTGGTGCCGACGATCGGGATCCTCATCACATCGTTCCGGCCGGGCGCGGACATGCGCGCCACGGGATGGTGGACCATCCTGGTCGAGCCGCGATTCACCCTCGCCAACTATGAGCGCGTGCTGTCGGCGGAGGGCATGGGCGGGGCGTTCCTCAACAGCCTGTTCATCGTGATCCCGTCGACGCTGCTGCCGCTCGTCATCGCCTCGATGGCCGCCTACGCGCTGGCGTGGGTCAAGTTCCCGTTCCGCGACACCACGTTCCTCATCATCGTGGCGATGCTCATGGTGCCCGTGCAGGTCGGGTTCATTCCCCTCGTCACCGCGTTCCGCGAGAGCGGGACCGGGCTGCTCACGAACTACGGCGGCGTCTGGCTGGCCCACACCGCGTACGCGCTGCCGTTCGGCATCTTCCTGCTGCGGAACTTCTTCATCACCCTGCCGAAGGACCTGATCGAAGCGGCCCGCATCGACGGTGCGTCGAACGTGGGCATCTTCCGCACCATCGTCGTGCCGCTGTCCGTCCCGGCGATCGCCGCGTACGGCATCTTCCAGTTCCTGTGGACGTGGAACGACCTTCTGATGTCGCTGGTCTATGCCCAGCGCAACTCCATCCAGCCGATGACCGTGAAGATCACCCAGCTGCTCGGAACCTACGCCACCGACTGGAGCCTGCTGGCGGCGGCGTCGTTCCTGGTCATGATCGTCCCGCTCATCGTGTTCATCAGCCTCCAGCGCTACTTCGTCCAGGGCCTGCTGGCGGGCTCCGTCAAGTAGTGGCGGCGACGCTGCGCGTCGTCACCTGGAACATTCGCTCGGCCATCGGCCCGGGACCCTTCCCGGACCGATGGTGGAAGCGGATCGACGCCGATCGTCTGCAGGCGATCGGCGACTTCCTGTCCGGCCTCGATGCCGATCTCATCGCGCTCCAGGAGTGCGCGCTGCTCACCTGGGACGGGAGGCTCCTCGACAACGCCGGCGACCTGGCGCGCCAGCTCGAGATGCATGTCCGCTACGGCGCAACTCGCAGCTTCGAGGCGCTCGAGGACGGCCAACTGCACGGCGTTGGCTCACTCGGGAATGCCGTGCTCAGCCGCCGGCCGATCCTCGCCGCGTGGACCGTGGCGCTTCCGGCCGCGCCGGTCGACGCCCTGATCGAGGAGCCCGGCGTCGACCACCCCGCGGCCGGAGTTCGGTACGCCGACGCGGATCCGACGATCCGCGAGCCACGCTGCCTCCTGATGGTCGACCTCGCCGGCCTGCGCGCGGGGACGACCCACTTCAGCCACATCGGCTCGGGTGAGCGTCGACTCCAGGCCGAGGTCGTGCAGGCATCCTTCGGGAGCGTCGCGCCGGCGCTCCTGCTCGGCGATCTCAACGCGAGAATCGATGCCCCGGAGCTGGCGCCGCTCGAGGGGTGGACCGATGGCTTCGCAGAGCCCCACGGGGATGCGGTGCGCGCCTCCACCGATGACGACATGCTCATCGACCAGGTTCTCGTGCGGGGCGCCGCTGTGACCCGTTGCGCCGTGCTGCGCGAGTCGGGGACGCTGAGCGACCACTACCCGATCGTGGCGGAGCTGTCGGTCGCCTGAGCGGCTGGACCACGCGCCTACGTCAAAGGTCGCACGCGAGTGCCGTCCCGACCCGGTAGGCTCCCGTGGATGACCGCCGATTCCGCGCACCGCGGCCCCACCACGATCCACCTCGTACCGCACACGCACTGGGATCGTGAGTGGTATCGGCCCTTCCAGAGCTTCCGGATGCAGCTCGTCGACCTCGTTGATCGCGTCCTCGACATGCTCGAGGCGGAGCCGGACTTCAAGTTCACGCTCGACGGACAGCTCGCCACGGTCGACGACTACCTCGAGATCCGGCCCGAGCAGTCGGACCGGCTGAAGGGCCACGTCGCAACGGGGCGCCTGGCGATCGGCCCGTGGCTGATCCTGATGGACGAGTTCCTGGTGAGCGGAGAGACGCTGGTCCGCAACCTCGAGATGGGATGGCGTCGCGCCCACGACTTCGGTGCGCCGATGCCGGTCGGCTACCTGCCCGACATGTTCGGCCACGTCGCTCAGATGCCGCAGATTCTGCGCCACGCCGGCATTGCCGATGCCGTCGTGTGGCGCGGGGTCCCGGCGGCCGTCGATCGCCATGCCTTCCGCTGGGAGAGCCCGGACGGCTCCTGGGTCCGGGCCGAGTACCTGCCATCGGGGTACGGCAACGCCGCCGGGATGTTCGCCGTGCCGGATCGGCTGGATGCGGCCGCCGAGCGCTTCGTGGACTGGTCGCGGCCCTGGTTCGGACCCGATCCGGTGCTCGCCATGTACGGCACCGATCACACGGCCCCCGTCCCCGAGCTGGCGGCGTTGGTGACCCGGATGAACGAGGTCCACGAGGCGAGCCGTGTCGAGGTCAGCACCCTCGCCGGCTACATCGCATCCGCTCCCGCGCTCAGTGATGCCGACCCATGCTGGCGCGGGGAGATGCGATCCGGGGCGCGCGCCAACGTGCTCATGGGCGTGGCCAGCGCGCGCATCGACATCAAGCAGGCCGCCGGGCGCGCTGAGGACCTGCTCGAACGCTACGCGGAGCCGCTGAGCGCCATCCACCTGCCACCAGGGGCGTGGCCGGCACCGTTCCTCGACCTCGCATGGCGCCGGGTCGTCGAGAACAGCGCGCACGACTCGATCTGCGGGTGCAGCGTCGACCCGGTGGTGAGCCAGGTGCTCGTGCGGTTCGCCGAGGCCGAGCAGATCGGCGGCACGCTGGCGCGGCGCGCGGCCGGAGCCGTTGCCACCGCGGTCCCGGCGTCGGCCGTCGTGACGGCGAACCCCTCCCCCACCCCACGCGCCGGGTTGGTCGAGGCCGAGCTGGCCGTGCCGGAGTCGTGGAGCAGCGCCGCACTCGAGCTCGCCGACGGCAGCCGGATCGGGACCCAGGAGCTGGCGCGCAAGGATCCCCTGCTGTTCGACGAGGAGATTCTCGGCAGCGAGGGACAGGACCTGTTCCGCCGCTTTCACGGCCGGGAGATCTTCGACCATGCCTGGAATGGCTACCGCATCGACGGGCGGACGCTGACCCTGGAGGTCGACACCGATCCCGAGCCGGCCTGGCTGGACGTGGATGAGCTCCGTGGCGAGGTCCTCGCGGCCCTGGCCGCGAGGCCCGACGAACGATGGCAGGTGCGGATCGTGGCGCGTCCGCGGCGCACGCTGGCAGCCATCGTCCCGGCGCCAGCGTTGGGATGGACGGCGCTGCGCGCCGTCGAGGGACCCGGAGGGGTCGCGGACGCGGTCACTGCCGCGCCTGACGGGCGCAGCCTGGCCAATGAGCTCCTGGCCGTGTCGGTCAACGACGACGGAACGCTGAGGCTGAAGACTGCCGATGGCGTGATCGCCGATCACGTCGGGCGCATCGTCGAGGGCGGAGACTTCGGCGACTCGTACAACTACGGGCCACCCGGTGCGGATCGGATCGTTGACACGCCGGAGTCGATCGAGATCCAGGCCGACCTGATGGGCCCGGTTCGGGGTCGCCTGACGGTGACGCGCATCTACCCGTGGCCGATCGGACTGACGGCCGATGGCCGCGCGCGCAGCGACGTTCACCACGCCACCGCGGTGCGGATGGAGGTGGAGCTCCGAGCCGGCGAGCCCTTCGTTCGCATCGGGCTGGCATTCGACAACCAGTCCGACGACCATCGGGTTCGATTCCACGTTCCTCTGCCACGGGCCTCGGAGACGTCACATGCCGAGGGTCAGTTCGCGGTCGTCGAGCGCGGGACGGCCGGCGAAGGGGGCTACCGGGAGGAGCCCTTGGCGACGTATCCCGCACACGGGTGGGTCGACGCCGGCGGCCTGGCCCTGCTGCTCCGCCACCTCTCCGAGTACGAGCTGCTCGTGTCGCCGGACGCGTCGGGGAACGAGCTGGCCGTCACGCTGCTGCGATCGACGGGCCTGATCAGCCGCAATGACAACCCGTACCGGCAGGATCCGGCGGGTCCCGAGATCGCGATCCCTGCCGCACAGATGCGCGGACGCCGATCGTTCGAGTTCGCGCTGTACCCCCACGCCGGCGATTGGGCCGATGGCGGCGTCGTCGCCGCCGCGGAGCGGCACCGTCTGCCATTCGTCAGCGTGCCGGGGGCCGCCGGACCGCAGGCGACATGGCCACCGCCCCAGGCGGGGCAGGACCTGCTCGCGATCGAGGGAGATGCGATCGTCATGAGTTCGCTGCGCCGACGCCCGGACGGCTCGCTGGAAGCGCGGCTGGTGAACCTCGCCTCCGAGCGGCGGAGTGCCCGGCTCGGACCGGACATCGACGATGCATGGGAGGCCGATGTCTTCGGGGTTCGGGGCGCGCGCCTGGACATGGGAGGTGACGGTTCGCTCGTGATCGACCTCGGTCCAGCCGCAATCCGGACGATCCAGCTGCGACGGCGCGAGACCGCCCTCGGCGGCGCAGACCTGCTCGACGCGGGTGGACCACGCCAGAACGCTTGACCGCGGGGTACGATGGGGCGACGTACCCACTTGGGACAGATAGCGCACGGAGGATCACGCCGGTGGAGCTGGAGCAGCAACTGGCATCCGTTCCGCTCCTGGCGGGACTCAATAATCGCATCCGCAAGCGTCTCGCGGAGACCGGTAAGCGGCGCACCTACGCAGCCGGAGACGACATCGTCCGCGAGGGTTCAAGCGGAACGGCGCTCTACATCGTGCTGAGCGGCGACGCCCGCGTCGAGCGAGGCGGCGAGCGTCTCGGGGGCGTGAAGGCCGGCGACTTCTTCGGAGAGCTCGCCCTGATCGAGGAGCACCCGCGGTCCGCATCGGTGATTGCCGACAGCGAGACCGAATGCCTGCTCTTCCCGGCATGGGAGTTCACGGCTCTGCTCGACGAGCATCCCGAGATCGCCGTGCCGATCATGCGGGCCCTCATCCAGCGACTCCATCACCGCGAGCACCACGGAGCCTGATCCCGCGGGGAAGTGAGCGTCAGGGTCGTCCTCGAGGTCACGCCGAAGCGCGCGTTCGCGAGCGCCGTGGGCGTCGCGCCGCCGAATCCACGTCGCACGAAGAATCCATGGCCGGCCCGCCATGCAGTCCGGCGCGCCGCGTGGCACGCGCTCGACCATGCCTGGGAGATCGAGGATCGGGCTGGGGGCGCCGGCTGACGCCGATACATCGGCGAAACGGCGCCTCTGGGCCGGTTTCGGCTCCGCTTCGGCGATCTATCGGGTCTCGTGTGGCCGGGAAGGGCTGTTCTGGCGTGGTCTGGCCACCTCCTGGCTGATAGATCGGCTGGAGAGCGCCCAAACGGCCGGAGTGGCCACATTCCGACGATCTATCGGCGGGCGACGGGCGAGAGCCGGGAGTGGCGCAACCAGGCCGCGCGAGGGCGCCCGCTGACGCCGATTCATCGGCGGATTTGCGCCAGGAGGCCCGCTCTGGCGCCGGTCCGGCGATCTATCGGCCCTCAGGTGGCCCGGAGGTGCCAAAAACCCACCCTCCGGCCACTCCCTGGCTGATAGATCGTCTGGAGAGCGCCCGATCAACCCGAATGGCCACATTCCGACGATCTATCGGCGGCGCCAGCGGGCAGCCGTCAGCTCAGGCGGGTGAGGATCGCCTCGCGGTCGAAGATCCAGCTGCCGACGACCAGCGACACGCCGATCAGGAGCGCCACCACGAAGTCGCCGATGATCACCTGCTCCATGCTGAAGGAGGCCTGCCCGCTGAAGAATCCGGCGATCGCGACGCCGATGACCGGCAGCACGATGAATCCGCCGATCTGCTGGGCCGTCCGCGCATCGCTGACGCGCGACGAGACGATGATCCCGAGCAGCACGCTCAGCAGGCAGATGAGCGGCACAAGGGTGACCATCGCCACCCGCCATACGTCGTTGAAGACGAGGCCGGTCAGCGCCGGATCGGCGATCGCTCCGTTCACCAGCCCGTAGAGGAGGAACACGCCCCACGTGGCGAACACCGCCGGCATCGCGGAGCTGATGGCCTTGCCGATGATCAGCTCGCTGACCTCCATCGGCGTCGCCAGCTGAGGCTCGAGCGAGCGCGCCGTCTTCTCGCCGATCACCGACTGGGTCGCGATCGCCATCGGCACCATGGCTGGGATCAGGAGGAAGTAGGCCATGAAGTTCAGCACGATGAATCCCTGCGCCGCGAGCTTCGGAGAGAGATCCGGGAACTGGCTGATGTACTGCTCGATCTGCCCCATCTGCGCCGGGTCGAGCTCGTTGACCTGGATGAACGCGACGATCCCCGTCGGGATCGACGCGAACACCAGAGCGGGGAAGACCACGGTGCCGAGCAGCAGACGATTGGCGACGAGATCGCGCACCTCCTTGCCGAGGACCGCCGCGATGACCCACGGCCTCACGCCCCCACCTCATCTCGCGTGGCCGCCTCACCGACCAGTTCGAGGTAGACCTGCTCGAGCGTGGCGACCTCCTCGGTCACGCCAACGATCCGCGCTCCCGCGCCGACCAGGGCGTTGACGAGCTCCGGATTGTCGCCGCGCGGGTCGCGCACCTCGACCCACAGCGTTCCGTCCACGGCCTGCGCGCTCTCGACGAACGGGAGTTCGGCAAGCAGATCGAGGAACGATGCGGGACGACGCGCCCCGACCAGGTCGACGCGCACCTGCGCGGATCGGCCGCGGCGGCGCAGGCGGGCCGGCGTGTCGACCAGCATCAGGGTCCCGTTCATGATCCCGATTCGGTCACACAGCCGCTCCGCCTCGTCCAGGTTGTGAGTGCAGACCACGATCGAGCGACCCGCGTCGCGCAGCGTGGCAACGAAGTCGCGGACCACCTTGGCGGCCGATGGGTCGAGCGCGCTCGTCGGCTCGTCGAGATACACGACCTCCGGCTCATGGAGCAGCGCCCGCGCGATCGCGACCTTCTGGCGCATCCCCTTGCTGAACCCTCCCACGCGCCGATCGCCGGCGTCGGGCAGGCCCACGATCCCGAGGTAGCGGTCCACCGCGCGCCTCAGGTTCGCGCCGCGCAGGCCGTAGAGACGACCGTAGTACCCGAGGTTCTGGCGCGCGGTGAGCTTGTCGTGCAGCCCGGGCGCCTCGGTCAGGACGCCGGTGATGGCGCGGATCTTCTGGGAGTCCGGTCCGAGACCGAGCCCGTTGATCCGCGCCGAGCCCTCCGACGGCCCGATGAGCCCGGCCAGCATGCGGATCGAGGTCGTCTTTCCGGCGCCATTCGGCCCCAGCATCCCGAAGACCTCGCCGTCGCCGACCGTGAACGACAGGTCGTGGACGGCCGTCAGGTCCCGGAAGTGCTTCGTGAGCGACAGGGACTCGATCATCGGGCCCGCGCACGCTCGAGCATGCCACCCAGCCGAGCCCACACCCGCGCTCCGCCGTCGGTCGTCGCCGGGGCGTCGCCGGCGAGTGCTCGCCCGAAGGCCCGCGACCCTCGCGGCTCATCCGCGATGACCACGCCGTCCGAGAGGCGCACCACGCGGTCCGTCGCCCCGGCCACCCCCGCGTCGTGGGTCACGATGATGATCGTCACGCCTCGGTCGCGGTTCAGGCCGCGGAGCGTCTCGATGACCGTGTCCGAGGTCGCGGAGTCGAGCTCCCCGGTCGGCTCGTCGGCCAGCACCACCGCGGGACCGTTGACGAGGGCGCGGGCGATCGCCACCCGCTGCTGCTCCCCGCCCGACAGCTCGGTGGGCCGATGCCCGGCTCGGCTGCCCAGGCCGACCAGCTCCAGCAGGTCGAGCGCATCCTGGCGTCCACGCGGCCGACGCGGGCCGTAGCGCAGCGGGAGCATGACGTTCTCGAGGGCGGTGAGCGTCGGGATCAGGTTGAACTCCTGGAACACGAAGCCGATGCGCTCGCGCCGGATCTTGGCCAGCTCACCGTCGGAGGCACCGATGACCGTCTGGCCGTCGATCGCCAGCTCCCCATCGGTCGGCCGCAGGAGGCAGCCCAGGAGGTCGAGGAGCGTCGTCTTGCCCGATCCCGATCGGCCCATGATGGCCATGAACTCCCCCGCCTCGACCGTCAGCGAGATGCCGTTCACCGCGCGCACCTCACCGGCGCCGCGACGGTAGACCTTGGTCAGGCCATCGGCCTCGAGAATGGCCATCACGTGCTTCGCAGGGCCATCACGGGATCGAGGCGGGCGGCGCGCAGCGCGGGGTAGATGCCGGCCAGCGCTCCGAGGATCGTGGCGAACAGGAAGCTCCGCAGCAGGAGCACCGGCGTCAGCAGGAAAACGCTCGTCCCCGATCCGGCGGTCTGCGCGTTCAGGATCACCACGAGCAGGGCGCCGAGCCCCAGGCCGATGATGCCGCCGATTGCGCCGAGGAGCGTCGCCTCGATGACGAACTCGCGCAGGATCGCGCGCGTCGGCGCGCCGACCGCCTTCTTGATGCCGATCTCCCGCACGCGCTCGCTGACGGTCATGACCATCGTGTTGATGACCGACAGCCCGCCGACGATGACGGCGATCACGCTGGCCCCGACGATGATGAGGTTGAACACGATGCTCGCCTGCCCGATCTGGTCGGCGACCTCGGCCGGGGTCACGGCGCGCACGCCCTCGACCGCGTCGCCGATGGCGGCAGCGACCGCATCGGCCTGGTCGAGGTCGGTCGGGAAGACCTCGATCTGGGTGGCCAGCGCGTCGGTGCGCTCCTGGAAGGCGTCCGGCACGGACTCGACGTAGATGCTCTGCGCATCGGCAAGCGGCACGTAGGCGATCTTGTCCGGGAACGTCAGCGTGCGCTCGAGGACGCCGATGATCTCGAACGGGCGCTCCCGCATGGTGAACTCGTCGCCGACGCGCAGGTCGTAGCGCTCGGCGAGGTCGGCGCCGATGACCGTCACGCCACGCTCATCGGCCTCGAGCAGACGCCCGGCGTCGACACGCAGCTCCACCGCCTCGTCGTACCACGTCTCCGGCTCGATGCCGGTCAGCAGCTCGGGGATGTCGAAGCCGCCCGCCTCGCCCGGGTTGAGCAGGGTCTGCAGGACGGGCGTCGCGCGATCGACGCCGGGCAGCTCCTCGATCCGCTCCGCCAGATCGCGGGTGACCGGTCGCGAGGTGGCCTGGAACCCGGATGCAGCCCCCTCGTCGAAGACGAAGATGCGGGTGCGGAAGTACTCGTCGCCGCCATCCACCAGGACGTTGAGCTTCTCGGCGAGGGCTCCCATGACCGTGAGCGCGAACACGCCGATCACGATCCCGAGGATCGTGAGGGCCGTACGCAGCGGGCGACGCCAGATATTGCTGATGGCTTCGTTCATGGGACGCATCCATGCTAGCGGGGAAGCTTCGAGGGCGCCCATGAGCCACGATCGACCCCCGGCGAGGCGTCTTCGGATAGGCTCAGCCGATGAAGGAGCGAACCCTGGGCAGCACCCGGCCGTGGAGCGGACGTCGGGTCGCCGTCCGCGTCGACGACGTCGAGCGATCCGATGGCCACCGGACCAGCCGTGAAGTCATCGAGCATCCCGGGGCCGTGGCCATCCTGGCATGGGACGGCGAACGCCTGGCCATGGTGCGCCAGTGGCGCCACGCCACCGGCCGGGAGCTCCTCGAGATCCCCGCGGGCACGCTGGAGCCGGACGAGCCCCCGTCCGAGACCGCCCGCCGTGAGCTGGCCGAGGAGGTCGGCGTCGGGGCCGCGGGCTGGGAGGTCGGTCCGAGCTTCTTCACCGCACCGGGGTTCTGCACCGAGCTGATGCACCTGTTTCTCGCGACCGACCTCCACCCCAGCTCGGCCGAGTCGGATGCCGACGAGCAGCTCGAAACATCCTGGATGACGCTCCCCGACGCACTCGCTGCCATTGACGACGGGCGCATCGCCGACGCCAAGTCGATGGTCGCCATCGGGTGGCTCGAGCGCCGCCTTCGCCGCTGATCCGCGTGGGGTGGCACGCCGGTTGCCATGGGACTTGCCGAGATGGCAATCGAGCTCGACGATCCCCAGGCAGCCGCGGAGGAGGCGGGACTGCGCTACGTGTCCGACGCGCAGCCCGGCGTGCGTCGTCGCCGGGCGGGCAGAGGCTTCAGCTACCTCGGCCCGGACGGCCGGCGAATAACGGACCCCGACCGGGTCGCGTGGTACCGCGGATTGGCCATTCCGCCGGCGTGGACCGACGTGTGGATCTCTCCGATCAAGCGGGGCCACATCCAGGCGACGGGCCGCGATGCACGCGGGCGCAAGCAGTATCGATATCACCCGCGATGGCGCGAGGTCCGGGACGCGGCGAAGTATGGCCGCCTGATCGACTTCGCTCGCGCGCTGCCACGGATTCGGCGGCGGACCGATCGCGACCTGCGGCGGCGCGGCCTCCCGCGCGAGAAGGTCCTGGCGCTCGTGATCCGGCTCCTGGAGGCCACGCTCATCCGCGTGGGCAACGACGAGTACGCCCGCGAGAACAGCAGCTACGGGCTCTCGACGCTCAAGGACCGCCACGCCGAGGTGAAGGGAGCCCGGATCCAGTTCCGGTTCCGCGGCAAGGCGGGCAAGGAGCACGAGATCGACGTGCGGGACCGACGACTGGCCAAGCTCGTCAAGCAATGCCAGGAGATCCCGGGACAGGAGCTGTTCCAGTACGTCGACGCCGACGGCGCGCGCCAGGACGTCACTTCGGGCGACGTGAACGACTACCTGCGCGAGATCAGCGGCCAGGACTTCACCGCCAAGGACTTCCGGACCTGGGCCGGGACCGTGGCCGCCTCGATGGCGCTCAGCGAGTTCCTCGAGATCGATGACGAGGCCGGCCGCAAGACGGCCATCGTGCGCGCCATCGAGGAGGTGGCCGAGCAGCTCGGCAACACGCCGACGGTGTGCCGCGCCTGCTATGTGCATCCGCACCTGATCGAGTCCTACCTCGACGGAACGCTCGTTCAGGCCCTCACGCAGCGGGCACGCGGCGTGGGTCGGGGCGCGCACGCGCTGCGACGAGAGGAGGCGGCCGTCCTGGGCCTCCTGCAGGCGCGCCTGGCGAGGGAGCGGCGCGGGGCGCGGAAGCGCGCAGCCTGAGGATCAGGCGGCGTCGAGCACGCGGGCGAGCGCGCGCTGGTACGCCTCGTTGTCCGGGCTCAGCAGGACGGCCATGCGGAGATGGCGACGGGCGGTCGGGGTGTCGCCGATTCTCGCGCTCGACAGCCCGAGGCCGAAGTGCGCGTAGTGCGCGACCGGATCGCGTTCGACGATCGCCGCGAACCGCTGCGCGGCGGTGGCGTGATCACCCTGGTTGAAGTACGCCTGACCCAGCGCCTCGAGGATGGAGGCCTTTCCCGGCTCCAGGGCCAGGGCTCGCTCGAGCAGGACGGCCGCGGCCCCGGGATGCTTGTCAGCAAGCATCTGTGATCCGCGGCGGAACAGCTCGTAGGCCGACTCGCGGGCGTCGGGTCCGGGAGACATGCGCTCAGCCTAGCGCTGCAGGTCGATCCGCTCCAGTCGAGGGTTCTCCGTCCGACCCGGGATGCGGCCTCGCTTGGCCACCGGCCTGCCGTCGATCTCCTTGAGGTCGCCGGTGAAGTCGATCGGGCTTGCCTTGCTGATGTAGCTGCCGACGGCGAATGAATCGACAGGCGCTCCCGCGTCCTTGAAGACGCCGATGCGGTCGACGTCGATCCCGCCGGAGACGACGATCTTGACGTTGGGGTGCCCCGCCTGGTCCAGGCGAGCACGGACCTCCTTGACCAGCTCGGGCGTCACTCGGCCCCGTTCGGATGGCGTATCGAGGCGCACGCCCCACAGGTGGTCGCCCAGCGCATCGGCGACGCGCAGCGACTCCTCGGCCTCGTCCTTGAAGGTGTCGACCAGCACGATGCGCGGCACGTCGGCATCGATATGACGGTCGAATGCCTCCGCCGCACGCACGGTGTCGCCGAAGATCAGGACCAGGGCGTGGGGCATCGTCCCGGTCGGGGAAAGACCGGCCAGTCGTGCGCCCGCGGGGGTGGACGCGCCGATGCAGCCGCCCACCACGCTGGCGTAGTCCATCTGATCCGCCACGCTCGGATGGACGTGGCGCGCACCGAAGCCGATGACCGGGATCGGGTCGGCCGCGTCGACGATGCGACGTGCGGCAGTCGCCCACCCCGAACCGGACGCCAGGATGCCGAGCAGGGCGGTCTCGTACAACCCGAACGCCGAATAGCGGGCCTGGATGCGAAGCACGACCTCCTTCGCCGTGATGCTGTCGCCGTCATGCAGCGACTCGACGATCGGGGTGGCGTGTCCGTTGGCCTCGGCGAAGATCTCGCGCAGGTACGCGATCGCCTCCTCGGCACCGCACAGCACGCCATCGCCGCGGGCAAAGATCTCCATGGTCACGACGGGATCGAGGTGCTCGGCAGCCAGGATCGTGCGTGCCCGCTCGAAGTAGACGTCCGCCGTCTCGCCGGACAGCACGTCGGCCGCCGGCAGGAAGTGCGGAGACGGCCGCTGAGTGGTCATGCGCCAGTGTAGGCGGCGCGACGCCGGAAGAGCACCACGGCGAGCCCCGCCAGCAGCAGCACGACGAGGCCGGCGCTGATGGCGCGGATCAGCCCACCGGCCTCCGCGGAGGTGAGGATGCGCTGCGCCTCGGAGATCGCCTCGCCAGCGCCGCGCAGATCGCCATCGGCGAAGCGGCCGTTGGCCAGGGCGAGCTGC
The DNA here is from genome assembly GCA_963767985.1 of uncultured Chloroflexia bacterium. Classification (GTDB taxonomy): domain Bacteria; phylum Chloroflexota; class Limnocylindria; order QHBO01; family QHBO01; genus JACDBZ01. The sequence goes on along the minus strand of CAVYGE010000006.1, from coordinate 395,545 downwards.
TGAGCGGGATCAGGGCCGCCGATGAGCCCCAGGCGCTCGAGCAGGGTGCGCGACGCGTTCACGTCGGCCGCGGTCGCGACGTAGATCTCGACGACGCTGCGCTGCGCGTCGAGCTCCGCGACCGCCTCAGCCCCGCCACCGAACGACCGATAGGCCTGCTGAAGTCGCTCGGGAGCGGAAAGGCCGGCCTCGCGCATGGCGGCAAGGACCACGTCCCGATCGCGCAGCCATGACCGCGCGGCGTCGATCTGGGCCATGGCATCCGCGAACTCCCATCCGACCATGGCCGCCCGGACGGGGTCGGGGGGACCCCAGCCGTTCGAGCTCGCCACCAGCGCGTCGAACGCGGTCCTCGCCTCCCGTCGCGCCGGCAGCAGCGCCTGATCGGCCTCGGTGAAGACCCGCTCAGCGAACAACCCGGAGAGATCAGCACCGCTGACCGTCTCGAGCTGATCGAGGAACGCGCGGCTGGTGAGCGGCTGGGCCGGCTGGGAACCGTCGGTCGTCGGGTTGGCGTCGAGCTCGCGGGCCGCATAGGGCCCGACCGAGGCGGTGACGCGACCGAGGGTCGCGCGGATGGCGTCCGGACCTACGACCGCCACCACCTCGGCCAGCATGTCCCACGACGCGGCATGCGCATAGCTCTCGGTCGGTGCGGAATCCGCCGTGGTCCAGGTGTCGAGGGGGAGGGCATCGTCAGCGCGCAGCTCGGTCTCGGCCCTGGGGTCGTACGGAAGGTCGATCCCGAGCTCGCGCGCAACCCGGGCGGCCGTCTCGCTGGCCATCCCCTCGCGGATCCAGCGGTCCTCGATCAGTGCCGGCGTCAGCCACACGTGCGCCACCTGGTGAATCGCCGTGAACGGCGGCTGATCGAATGCCACGAGGATCTCGGTGCCCGCGTTTGCTCGCTCGGCGAACCCGGAGGCGTCGGCGGCGACCGACTCGATGATGACCAGGCCGCCGATGCGGGGATACGGCAGACCGATCTCCCTCTCGAGCAGCGGGAGCGCATCCTCCACCAGCGCGATCGTCCGCGTGCCCCACGCCTCGTCATCGGCGAAGGCCCGAACCTGAAGGTCAGCCGTTCCGCCGTCGAGCGGCACGGTTGCGTGCAGCGTCGTGTAGTCCGCCGGTCGCGTCGCCGTCACGAGGGCCAGCCACTGGGCCGGGTCATCGATCGGACCGCTCTCGAGATTGTCCCCGACCGAGGCGAGGCGGTCGCCATCGACACGGACCTCGTAGCCGTCGGGGATCGAGACCCGTACCTCGCCGGCCGTGCCGAAGCTCCACGCGGGAAAGACGATGACCGACGGCCGGATCCGGAGGTTCGGATCGGAGCCGTCGGCGAGCACGTAGTCCAGCGAGATCGAGACGCTCTCCTCGAATCGGAGGTCCTCGCGCAGCTCGATGGTCGCGACGTTGACCTCGTTCTCGACGGCGACCGTCGCCGTCAGGTCACCGTCCGGGTCCGACGCCGAAATCTGAGAGACGCCGTCATGAACCGCGACCTTCACCTCGCTGAAGACGCTGAACTGGCCGGCGGGGTCGGGCGTGGTGTTCGTCAATGTGAGTTCGATGGCGACATCGATCTCGCCGTCCGTCGGACGGACCGCGTATGAGGCGGTGGAGTCGAGCGCGTACTCTGCCGCCGTCACGGGCGTCGCGGGCCCGGCGATCGCCGCCACGGCGACCAGCCAGACGGCCGCGACGAGGCGCGCCAGACGACGACTCACGAGCGGCCCATCAGCCGCGCGAGCAGCCCCCGTCGCCGCGGTCGCGGCAGCGGCGGCTCCCAGTCGGGCATCTCGGAGACGACGTCCGCGCGGTACGCGTCGAGCAGTGGTCGATTCCGTGGGGATCGCTCGCTCCAATCCGGCAGCACGCCGCGATCGGCGATCGCGGGAGCGGTCTCCTCGAGGAGGCGATCGGCGACCACCGTGAGGCGGGTGATCCCGCGCCCCAGCTCGTCGCGGTCGACGGCCGCGGCCGGGATCTCGGACATCAGCATCGGCCGATCGTCATCGGTCATGGCGAACTTCACGAACGGGTACTCGAAATTGGCGCGCAGCATCCGAGCGTAGGTCCGCTTCGGGATCTCCATCGCCTCGAGCCCATAGTAGGCCCAGAGCGAGCAGCCGACTCCCGTCACCCAGGCCACCGTCAGGCGTACGTCGAAGCGGCGCTCGCCATCGAGAATGACGTCTCGGCTGAACGCCGGGTCGGCGGCCGCACCCGACGCGCCAACGACCTCCAGGCCGAGCTCGGCGAGCCAGCCATCGATGGCGGACCCGACGCTCACCGCGGCGCGCTGCCGGCGACAACCGTCTCCCCCGAGCGGATTCGGCGCCGCCGCGCGAAGTCGCGCTCGCTGACCCCGGGATCGACGCGGCAGTTGCGCCCGATCTCCGTCCCCCGCGGTATCCGCGCGCGCTTGCCGACGAGCGTGATGCCCGCGTAGAGGCGCTCCGGCTCGTCGCGATTCGGACGCAGATCATCGCCGACGCCGACGTGGGCGCCCGGCCCGATCCAGGCCTCCTTGTCCAGGATCGCCCGATCCAGCACGGCGCCTTCCTCGATGACGGCATCGAACATCACGATGGAGTCGCGGATCACCGCACCCGCGGCGACGCGGACGCCGGGAGAGAGGATGCTGTGCTCGACCGTGCCGTCGACCTCGCAGCCGTGGCTGATCATCGAGCGCGTGATCCGAGCATCCGGGCCGATCCGGGCCGGGGGGCGTTCCTCGCTCTTCGTGTAGATCAGCCACCCCAGGTCGTTGAGGTCGATATCGGGCTTGTCACGCAGCAGGTCGAGGCTGGCCTGCCAGTAGCTCTCGACCGTCCCGACGTCCTGCCAGTAGCCGGCAAACTCGTAGGCGTACACCTTGCGCTTCGCCTCGACCATGGCCGGCAGGATGTCCCGGCCGAAGTCCACCAGGTCCGAGCTCAGCAGCTCGCGCATGAGCGGCCACGAGAAGACGTAGACACCCATGCTCACCAGGTTGGAGGGTGGATTCGGCGGCTTCTCGATGAACGCGGTCACCCGGCCGTCCTTCGCAACGTCGAGGATCCCGAAGCGATGCGCCTCCTCGATGGGGACGGTGCGGACCGCGCACGTCACGTCCGCCTGCTTCGACCGATGCAATTCGAGGAACGGTCGGTAGTCCATCTTGTACACGTGGTCGCCGGCCAGGACGAGGACGAGCTCCGGGTCGCGGTCGGCGATGAAGTCGAGGTTCTGGAGCACGGCGTCAGCGGTGCCGCGATACCAATCGCGCGCGCGGCCCCGCCCGATGAACGGCTGGAGCAGCGCAGCGCCGCCGCGGCTGCGGTCGAGGTCCCACGGCCGCCCCACGCCGATGTGGTCGATGAGTGACCGAGGAGCGTACTGGGTCAGGATCCCGACATCGGTGAGGCCGGAGTTCACGGCGTTGCTCAGGGCGAAGTCGATGATCCGGTACTTGCCACCGAACGGCACGCCGGGCTTCGCGCGCACCTGGGACAGGATACTGAGCCGCTCTCCCTCTCCGCCCGCGAGGATCAGCGTCAGGACCGAGCTCGACACAGGGTGATTCTAGGCGCCCCGCGGCCGCGAAGGGCGGCCGTGCGGACCGGAGTCCAGCTGCCTACGGCGTCGGAGCGGGCGTCGGCTTCGGGCCACCACCGCCGCCACCACCGCCACCGCCGCCGCCGCCGCCACCGGCGCTGGGCTCGGGAGATGGCTCCGCCGATGCCGAGGGCGACGGTCGCGGCGTCGCAACGCGCTCACCGCAGACCGACGGGAATCCCCGCTCGCCGTAGATCGGCGCGATGGCGAACTGGACCCGCTCGTCGTCCGCATACTCCGCGGGATCGCCGCGGGCGCCGGTCTGGCCGTTGACGACTCGATCGGCCCAGGTATCGGCAGCCTCGATCCAGTTCTCGGGTCGGTCCGGCGTCGCCTGGGCGAGGTACTGCTCGAGGTCGAGGCAGCCATTGGAGTGAACGTTGTCCAACGGCGGGATCGTGCCCTCGAGGAAGGGCAAGGTGACCGTGGGGCCGCAGCGGTTCGTGGCGGCCATGCCGCTCCATCGGCAGACGGCCGCGTTCACGATGCCGTCGGGTTGGTCGAACGCGGTCTGCGGCACCGCCTGCTGGCCGTTCCAGTCCCATGGATTGTTGATGGCGAGATTCATGAACTCGTGCCACAGGAAGAGCGGCCCGTCCGCGCTGAACAGGCCTCCCGAGAACTCGTTCGACAGGGATTCCTGGTTGTTGTTGCCCATCCACACGCCGGTGACCAGGCTGCCCGGCACGTACCCGAAGCCCGACACGTCGCGGAAGTCGTTGGTGGTGCCGGTCTTGAAGCCTGCGGGCCGGCGCTGTCCGTCGGGAGTCACGAGCTGGGCTCGCTCTCCCCACAGGAGGTTGCGCGCCGGGTCGGTGTTGCCCTCGAGGATAAAGTGCGGGAGGTAGGCCTCGGCAGCGGTCATCGGCTGCGTCACTGTCGGCCCGTTGTCCTCGCGGGTGTAGATCACGCGATTGTCACGGTCGCGAATCTCGATGATCGTGGTGGCCGGGTTGAGCTGGCCTTCCTGCGCGAACGTCGTATAGGCCTGCGTCATGTTCGTGAGGTTGACCGGCACGGATCCGAGCGCCAGGGACAGGCCGGGATCCTGGTCCATGATGTACTCAGAGCTGGCGATGCCGAGCTTCTCGCTGAACTCGGCGGTGGTCTGCGAACCGACCAGGAACTGCATCATCACCGACGGGATGTTGAGCGAGTAGCGCAGCGCGTCCAGCGCGAGGACGGGACCGTGTTCCTTGATATCGGCATTCGTCGGCCGATAGGACGTGGTCTCGGTCACTCCGAACTGCGTGATGCCATCCACGAACATCGTGGCCACCGTCGCGTCGCGCGACTGGAAGGCGGATGCATAGGTGATCGGCTTGAAGGCTGATCCCGGCTGGCGGCGCCCGAGCCCGGCCACGTCGAACTGGCCCTGCACGCGGGGATCCTCGCGGTTTCCGTAGTCGACGCTGCCCACGTACGAGACGATCTCGCCGGTCTCGGAATCGATGGCGACGAGTGCCGAGTTGTTCACATTGAAGCCGGCCAGGGTGTCGACCCACTTGGTCACGAGCCGCTTCGCCTCCTGCTGGAGCGGCAGGTCAAGGGTCGTCTTGATCCGATAGCCGCCGGTCAGGACCTCGAGAGCGGGATCGGTGACGTCCGGGAGCGTGCTGATGATGCGCTCGGCCTCCTTGCGTACCCGGAAGCTGAAGTGCGGCTCGCGAAGGATGCTCGTCAGACGGCTCGGGTTCATCTCGACCCACGACGTGTTGCGTGCGACGCGCTCCTCGGCCGCGGTGATGTAGCCCTCCTCGACCATCGCCCCGAGGACGAGGTTGCGCTCGCGGAGTGCATCGGCGGCGCCCGCCTCGGGATCGTCGGGGGTGGAGTTCGGATTCTGGTACGGGTCGAGGAACGACGGTGCCTGGGGCAGGGCCGCGAGGAAAGCGGCCTGCGCGACCGTCATCTGCTCGAGGTCCTGGAGCCCGAAGTAGTTGGCGGCGGCGGCCTTGATGCCATACGAGCCGTTCCCGTAGTAGATGAGGTTCAGGTAGGTCTCGAGGATGCGCTCCTTGCCCTCGCGCCCCGGGTACTCCGCGGTGACCTGCATGGCCAGGATGTTCTCGCGGATCTTGTCCTCGATGGCGGTGGAGTTGTTGGGCTCCGGAGGCTGGCAGACGTCGGTCTCCTCCTCGGCCGGATCCTCCTCGGTCACCGGAGCGTCGGGGTCGATCACACCGACGCTCGCCTCCGGCGTGGCGGCCGGGTCGAGCTCGATGCCGACGCCCTCCTCTCGGAGGACGCGGGCGTAGTCGATCACCTGCTGGGTGATGGTCGACGCGCCCTGGACGATCTCGCCCGCCTCGAGGTTGGCCAGCGCCGCGCGCACGATGCCCTGGAAGTCGACGCCGTTGTTGTCCCAGAACGTCCGGTCCTCGCTGGCGACCGTCGCCTGCCAGATGTGGTCGGGAAGCGTCGCGAACTCGACCGCCTCGCGATTCTGGCACTCGAAGCGTGCCAGGAGCTGCTGGCCGGTGCGATCGTAGACATAGGTCGACTGCTGCGGCTTGATGCCGTCGAGCACGTTCGGCTCGGGCAGATCGGACGCGAAGTAGTTGTAGGCGGCCAGCATGCCGCCGGCCGTGCCGACGACCGAGCCGGTGAACATCAGCCCGAAGACGCCGAGCGTGACGAGGAGGAAGGTCGCGAGTCCACGGCGTCGGCCGCCGCGACGCGTGGTGCGACGCGTCATCATCAGGTGACGACGGCGGCGCTGGAGAGCCGGATGCATCGCGCGCAGCGTAGCAGCCGCGGCAGGGTCGGTCGAATCCGTCCCCGCTCAGCGGATGACGTGCAGCAGCCGATCGTCGAGCAGCAGGACCAGTGCGGCCCCGGCGACGAGAAACGGTCCGAACGGGATGTAGGTCCTCAGGCCGACGCGTCGGGTAGCCAGCAGGATCAGGCTGACACCCGCCGAGAGAAAGGCCGCGGCGAACAATGCCGTGAAGATCGCGGGCCACCCGAGCATCAGGCCGATCGGCGCAATGAGGTAGAGGTCGCCGAGGGCAAGGCCCCCGCGCACCACCACCGCCAGGGCGCCGAGGAAGGCGACGGCAGCCAGGGCACCGACCGCGGCCATCAGCGGATCGACGCCCGGGTTGAAGGGCACGAAGGCAATGCCCAGCAGGATCAAGGGGTCGAGCACGAGGTGCGGGAGCCGCCGCTGCTCGAGGTCGGTTGCGGTCAGCACCAGGAGCAGCGCCAGGAGGGCCAGATAGCCGCCCGTCGCCCACCACGGCAGCTGCGATCGCGCGACGACGCCGGCCGCCACGAGTCCGCTGACGACCGCCAGGGCCATTCCGCGCCACCCGAACGGGCGCCCGCGTGCTTCATCGGGGGGCCAGACGCTGGCCAGCCGGTCCGCGGCGACCCCGCCCACGGCGAACAGGCCCCCGATCGCGATGATCGCCGGATTCACGGCTGTGAGAGACCTCCCTGGCTCGTGTCGGTCGCCGGGCGCCCGGTGCGTCGCGGCACCGCACATCCTACGGTTCGCCACCCGCGCCACCATAGGCCGATGGTCCGTGCGGCGCGGCTGCGGGCTGGCACGCCAGATGCGCTATGCGAGGCAGGGCGGGGATGGACCCGGCCACATGCAACGGGAGGAACACCATCGTGGACAGTGACCGCGCCGAAGGCCCCCTGAAGGAGGCCGGCGGCAAGATCAAGGAAGAATGGGGCGACCTCACCGACAACCCGGACACCGAGGCCGAGGGCCAGGCGGACCAGGTCGAGGGCAAGGTCCAGAACGAATGGGGCGAGGCGAAGGACGACGTTCGCGACGCGACCGACGGCGATCGCTGAGCCGATGACGAAGCCCCGGCCGGCTGGCCGGGGCTTCGTTCTGTCCCGGGTCGGTCAGTCGGATCCGGTGAAGCTCATCGCCAGGGCGACCAGTGCGGCCACGGCCGAGCCGGTGGCCCCCTTCGGCCCGTAGGGCTTCTCGGCCCCGAGGTAGGCGGTGGCGGCGATGTCGACGTGCACCCACGGCACCGTCACGAACTCGGACAGGAACACCGCGCTCTTGATGAGCGACCCGTCGCGCCCTCCCGAGTTCACGATGTCGGCATGGGGCGTGTCGTAGCTGGCGCGATACTCGAGCGCCAGCGGCATCTCCCAGAACCACTCCCCCGCTCGCTCGGCCGCTGCCCCGATGCGCTCGCCCCACTCCCGCGGACGGGCGAAGTAGGCGCTGATGTGCTCCCCGAAGGCAATGGCCTGGGCACCGGTCAGGGTCGCGACATCGACGATGTGGGTGGCGCCCTGGCGCTCGGCCCAGGTCATCGCATCGGCCAGGATCAGCCGGCCTTCCGCATCGGTGTTCGTGACCTCGACCGTCATGCCGTTCATCGCCTTGACGACATCCCCCGGACGCTGAGCATTCCCGCCGGGCATGTTCTCGACCATCGGCGCGACCGCCATGAGCGGCGTGTCGGGCGCGAGCCTGGCCACGGTGCGTGCCGCGGCGATGACGGCAGCCGCACCGGACTTGTCGTGCTTCATGTCGCCCATGTTCTCGGCCGGCTTGATGCTCAGCCCGCCGGAGTCGAAGCAGACGCCCTTGCCGACGATGGCGAGCCGATCACCACCGGCGGCGCGCTCCCAGCCCGGGAGCTTGATGGCGATCAGGCGTGGACCGTGCGTCGCTCCCTGGCCGACGCCGAGGATCAGGCCCATCCCGAGCTCAGCCATCTCGTCCGGCTCGAGGATCTCGACCGTGCAGCCGTCGGCCTCGAGGCGGCGCGCCTCCTCCGCCATGCGTTCGGGGTACAGGTCGTTCGCCGACCGGTTCGAGAGGTTGCGACCGAACGCGATCCCCTCCCCGACCTCGGCTCCCCGATCGAGCGCATCCTGGGAGGTCGCGCCGATGCACAGCACCTCCTCGACGGATCGTTTCATGGCTTCCGTGTCGCGAACCCGGCCGTAGACGTCGGTGGATCGGTACGTGCCGGCCACGGCACCGGCCGCGGCGGCCGTCCATGCGTCGTCGTCCTCGCCGTCACGCAGCCACATCGCGAGCTTCGGCGCGCCACGCCCGTTGAGGCGCCGGGTGGCCACCGCCGCCACGCGGCGAGCACGCCAGGCCCCCCGCCCCCGGGCGCCCGCATTGATCAACAACAGGTGGCCGACCGGCAAGTCCCCCGCCTCGACCAGGCTGACCGCGTGCTCGAGGGGATTGAACTCGCCCCACGCGATCGCACGGCTGATGACGCCTCCCGACGCCGCGTCGAGCTCGGACAGGTCGGGGGCCATCTCCGCGTCCTCGCGGTAGACGGGCACCGCGAGCACATCCGCTTCGACGGTGGCGGGCGGGCCGGGAATCGCGCGCAGGCGCATGCTGACTCAGCTCCTCGTGAGGGTTCCGATTCGGGTCGCGGCGAGTATAGGGCGGCTACCGACAGTCGGAGATCCGCGCGGAGAACATCGTGAAGAGGCTGCCCGGAGCAACGCTGGTTCCGGCCGGGGGCTCCTGGCCGATGATCCCCTCGGGCTGCTTCGGATCCTGTGCGCAGCGCACGGTCCAGTCCAGCCCGGCCTCCTGCGCCGCCGCGATGGCGTCGGCCGTCGAGCGCCCAACGGTATCCGGGATGGTGACGACCCCTGGAGTCGCCACCGGCGCGTCCGAAGCCGATGCGCTCGGGCCAGGTCCGTTCCCGAGACCCGGGCCGAGGAGCGGCACCACGACGAAGAAGACCACCGCGGCCGCGACGCCGAGCACGGCCACGGTCCCGAGCGCGCGGACGCCGCTCCCCCGGCGCCGAGGCGCTGCGGGTCGGCCGCGCGGTTTGCGCCGAGGCGCCGGTGGAGACGCAGCCGGCGGTACGTAGCCGCGCGCCGGGGCCGGGGCTGCGCCGCGCGGTTCGCCGACCTCGATCACGCGCGTCTCGTCGTTGTCGGTGTCATGGGCGGCCGCGGCTTCCGCCGAGGCGAGTGCCGTGCTCATTGCCGTGGCCGTGAGGAATCGCGAGGCGGGTACCGGTCGCAGCGCCTGAAGGATGGCGTCGTCGACCCGCCCGGGGACGCCCCTGACCATCTCCGAGGGTGGGCGCACCCTGCCGGCCCGATGCGCTGCATCCATCTCGTCCGGCGTCCGTCCGGGATAGGGCACACGACCGGTCAGCGCCTCGTAGAGGACGACGCCCAGGCTGAAGAGGTCGCTCGCGGCCGTGAGCGGTTCGCCGTGGAGCTGTTCCGGGGACATGAACTGCAGCGAACCGATGCTCGTGTCCCCCTCGATCGCCTCGTTGGGGCTGCGCGCGATCCCGAAGTCGATCAGCTTGGCGGGCCCGGGACCGAGCATCACGTTCCCGGACTTCACGTCACAGTGCACGAGACCCCGGTCGTGGACCACCCGCAGACCGGCCAGCAGCTCCACGCCGATGCGCAGGACCTCGTCGCGCGGAAGCGGGCCATCTGCGTCGATCGCCTGGCGCAGTGATCGATGGCGGTCGAGCAGCTCCATGACGATGAAGTTCGCGTCGCCGTCGCTGCCCGAGTCGTAGACGTGGACAAGGCTCGGATGGGACAGCGATGCCGCCGCACGGGCCTCGGCCAGGAAGCGCGCGGTGAACGCCGGGTCATCCGCGTAGGGGCTGGAAAGAACCTTCACGGCGACGTCACGAGCCAGGCGCACGTCATGCGCCCGGTAGACGCGCGCCATCCCGCCGCGCGCCACGAGCTCCTCGACGCGATATCGATCGGCAAGGACGCGGCCGAGGGTCGAATCGTCGCTCACGGGCTCACCAACTGCAGGATTTCGTCCCGGCTCGTCTCGATGCCGCGGAGCGCGGTCGCGAGCCGCTCGAGCGGCGCGGCGAGCAGTGCCGAGCCTCCCTCTCCCAGCGCAATGCGCAGGGCGCGGTCGGCCTGGGCCGCCCCGTCGCCGAGCGCCGCGACGCGCGCGCCGGCACGTTCGGCCGCCGCGGCATCACCCGCCTCGAGGGCCACGACGATGTCCTCCACGCCGGAGATCATCGCATCGGTCGTCTCGATCCACACCGGGAGTGTCGGGAGGTCCGTCTCCCATGCCGCCACGGCGGCGTGAGCGGCGCGGGCGCTTCCCACCAGCTCACGCGCCTCGTCGAGCGACCCATCGGCCAATGCGACAAGCGCGCGATCGAGCACCACGGGCAGCCCCGTTGCCTGACGACGGATGGCGACGAAACGATCGGCCGCGTCACTCGAGGCCCGCAGCTGCGCACCGATCGAGGCGAGCTCCCCCGCGGCCACGGGCTGAGGCGGCGGTGCCGCGTCGGGGTCGGCAGCGCTCGCGACTGCGGCAAGTCCGCTGATGGCGACCCGCGCGGGGAGCACCGCATCCTCGGCCGCAACGGCCAGGCCGGCGGCGGCATGGATGCGCTCGGTCGGCGCCTCGTCGCCGCTCACCACCCCCGCGGACGCGACGCGTGCGCCGTCCAGGGCCCCCTCGATCTCGGCGGCGAGTACGTCGAGCGCAGCCAGGGAGGCGGCCCCACGATCGGCGATCAGGTCGTCCGATGCGACCGCGAGCGCGGGGCTCGGCGCGCCCGGTCCGAGCACGAACACCAGGCCGACGGCAACGACCCCGGCCGTGGCCGCGCGGCGCATCCGTATCATGCGGGGATGTACTCCGCCGACGCGCTTCGTCCGCTGCCCAAGGCCGAGCTCCACCAGCACCTCGATGGGTCGGTGCGCATCGCGACGGCGGTCGAGCTTGCCGACGAGCTCGGGATGGGCATCGACACCGAGACGGCTCGCGCACGCATGATCGGCCCCGAGCGTTGCAAGGACCAGGCACAGCTCCTGACGTACTTCGACCTGCCGATCTCGCTCCTGCAGACCGAAGCCGCCCTCGAGCGCGTGAGCGCCGAGCTTGTCGAGGACCTGGCCGCCGACGCGATCACGTACGCGGAGATCCGCTGGGCGCCGCGCCTCCACCTCGCGGCGGGCCTATCGGTCGCGGCGGTGATCGGGGCGGTTGCGGATGGGGTTGCACGAGCCACGAGGGACGTTCCGAACGCGCCACTCATCGGGCTGATCGTGACGGCCATGCGCTCGCACCCGCCGGCCGCCAACGTGGAGCTGGCCCGCCTGGCGGCGGACCGCGGAGCGCCGGTCGTCGGCTTCGACCTGGCCGGCCCGGAGCAGGCGTGGCCAGCGCCGCCCCACGCCGCGGCATTCGTGGCGGCACGCGCGGGCGGACTGAGCCTGACCGCCCACGCCGGGGAGGTCGCCGGGTCCCAGCGCGTGCGAGAGGTGCTCGACTTCGGAGTGCGACGCGTCGCGCACGGCGTCACGGCCGACGGCGACGACGCGCTCCTGCAGCTCCTGCGCGCCCGCGACGTGACGCTCGACATGTGCCCGACTTCGAACGTCCAGGCCGGCATCGTCGGCAGCCTCGATGCGCATCCGGTCGCGGCGCTGCATCGGGCGGGGGTCAGCGTCACCATCTCGACCGACGACCGAACGGTGACCGGGATCACCCTCAGCGAGGAGCTCTCGCGCACGGCGGCCGCGCTGACGATGACCCCCGATGAGGTCGCCGCGGTGGCGCTCAACGGGTTCGCGCGAGCGTTCGCGCCGCCGACGGCGATGGCCCCGGTCCGCGCTGCCGCCACGCGGGCGTGGGATGCCTGGCGCCGCGAAACGGTCACCTGAGGCGACCCTCGAGCAGCGCGAGGACCGCGCGCGGGTCGGCGGCGACTTCATCCGGCCGCCGCTCCCCGGACAACGTGGCCACCATCGCGGCGTCCGCCACCCCGGTGAGGACGAGGATGCTCGCGCACCCTGCCCGCCGGGCCCCGACGATGTCGGCATCGGGGTTGTCGCCGATGACGACGGCCTCGCCGGGATCCACGTCCGTCGCCTCCAGGATCGCCTGGAACATGGCGGGGGACGGCTTGCCGATGACGTCCGGCGCCACGCCGGCCGCCGTGGCGACGGCCGCCACCAGGGAGCCCGCGCCGGGCAGGAAGCCGTCCGCGGTCGGGTACCGTGCATCGGCATTCGTGGCGATGAGCCGTGCGCCATCCTCGACGGCGCGCATCGCCGCGCCCAGCGCGCGGTAGTCGAACTCGGGGTCGAGACCGACCACCACCGCATCGTAGGCTCGTTCGAGACGCCCGCCGGGCCGATCCGCGACCCATGCGTCGCGGGCCATGGTCACGCCAAGCCCGGCGGCCGCGAATTCCTCGCGCATGCCGTCCGCGCCGATGCACAGCACGTTCCTCACCTCGGGCGCATGCCGGGCGAGGTGTTCCACCGTTGCCGATGTCGAGGTGACGATCTCGTCGACCGCGGTCCGGATGCCCATGTCGGCGAGTCGCGCGACGTACCCGTCCCGGGCGACCATCGAATTGTTCGTCGCGAACCTGACGAGCGCCCCACGACGGTGGACCTCGTCGACGAGCTCGCTCGCACCGTCAACGGGCTGCGCGCCGCGGTAGATCACGCCATCGAGGTCGAAGATGACGAGGCGCAGCCGGGCGGGCAGGGGGCTCATGCCGCGCGATGATACGTGGGCCAGCGGCGAGTTCGGACCTTGAGCCGGCGCTGGGCAGGAAGTATGATGCCGCAGATTCTGCGCCAGGTGCCCATGGCCCGAGCGCACCGGAGGCGCCGCGATAGTTGCGGCAGTACGCACCAGTTGGTGTGGAGGAAACAGATGCGGAAATCCCCCAGCTCGATGATGGCCGTCCTGGCCGTCCTGATGCTGATCCTCGCGGCCTGCACAGGCGGCGGCGAGAGCCCCTCGGCCAGCGAAGCCGAGTCCATGGCACCGGAATCGATGGCGCCGGAGAGCGGGGCGCCGAGCGAGAGCGCGGCCGCCGGGGTGGCCTGCCGACCGACCGGCGATGCGTCGGCACCGGAACCGTCGACGCCGGAGATGGCGGACCCGGGCAGCAGCGATCTCAAGATCGGCCTCGTCACCGACGTTGGCACGCTCGATGATCGCAACTTCAACCAGTTCAGCTGGGAAGGCGCGCTCCTCGGGGCCGACATCATCGGCGCCCCCGAGCCCCAGAGCGTGATCACGACTCAGTCGAGCGAATACGCGGCCAACATCCAGTCGTTCGTCGATCAGGCGTACGACGTTGTCGTCACCGTCGGATTCGCGCTCGGCGAAGCCAGCCTGGCGGCTGCCGAGGCCAACCCGGACGTGCACTTCGTCGGCGTTGACCAATTCCAGGGCAACGATCCGCTCGACAACTACGAGAGCCTCATCTTCAACGAGGCGCAGGCCGGGTACCTGGCGGGCATCGTTGCCGCCAGCATCAGCCAGTCGGGCGAGATTGCAGCGATCGGCGGATCCGGGACCATCCCGCCGGTGGTCAACTACATGCGCGGGTACGAGAACGGCGCGATGAGCGTCAACCCGGACGTCACGGTGAACCTGAAGTACATCAGCGATGACCTCAACGTGGCCTTCAACGACCCGACGGCCGGCAAGACGTTCGCCGACCAGCTCCTCCAGCAGAACACCGACATCGACGTCATGTTCCAGGTCGCCGGCAAGACCGGCAACGGCATTCTCCAGTCGGTCGAGGAAGCGGACATCTACGGCCTCGGCGTGGACGTCGATCAGTGGCAGTCAACTCCCGACAGCGCCGAGTGCATCGTGACCAGCGCTGAGAAGAAGCTGACCAAGGCCGTTTCCGACGCCATCGTCGCTGTTGGCGACGGCGCGGCTCGAAGCAGCAATGTCTTCTACGGCGCCGACAACGACGGCATCGGGCTGGCACCGTTCTACCAGTTCGAAGATCTCATCACGGCCGAAACGCAGGGTCTCATCGACGACGCGTACGCGGCGATGGCGTCCGGCGACCTCGACCCGTGTGAGCCGTCCGGGCTCTGCTTCGCGGGCGAGGCGGATACCGGCAACTGATCAGCCAAACGGTGAGCTGACAGCACCCACCACGAGCGGGCCGATCGATGTGATCGGCCCGCTCGTCTCACCATCAGGATGAACGTGACGAGCTCGGACCACACGACGAGCGACCGAGGCGCGGGCGCGCCGCTGCTCGAGATGCGTGGCATCACGAAGCGATACCCGGGGGTCGTCGCAAACGACGGCATCTCGCTTGACGTTCGACCCGGCGAGATCCACGCCCTCCTCGGCGAGAACGGAGCCGGGAAGTCGACCCTGATGAACATCCTGTATGGCCTCGCGGAGCCTGACAGTGGCGAGATCCTGATGAGCGGGGTGCCCATCACGATCCACAACCCATCCGATGCCATCGCTCGTGGCATCGCCATGGTCCACCAGCATTTCATGCTCGTCCCGGTTCTGACGGTGGCCGAGAACATCCTTCTGGGCGATGAGCCGATGATGAACCCCGTGCTTCTCGACAGAAGCGCGGCCCACACCCGCATTCGGAAGCTTGGCGAGACCTTCGGCTTCGATATCGATCCCGACGTGGCCGTGGGGTCACTCTCGGTTGGCTGGCAGCAGCGCGTCGAGATTCTCAAGGCCCTCTATCGGAACGCCGAGCTGCTCGTTCTCGACGAGCCGACCGCCGTGCTCACGCCGCAGGAAACGCGCGAGATCTTCAAGGTCCTGCGTCAGCTCACCCGTGAGCTCAACAAGAGCCTGATCTTCATCAGCCACAAGCTCTACGAAGTCCTCGAGATCGCCGATCGGATCACCGTCATCCGGCGCGGCAAAGTCGTCGGCACCCGCCTCCCAGCGGAGACCGACGAGGACGACCTGGCAGAGCTGATGGTGGGACGCGAGGTGCAGCTCACGGTCGATCGTGGCGAGAGCAATCCGGCGGACCCGATGCTGGCCGTCGCCGGTCTCCACGTGAAGAACGATCGCGGACGAACAGTCGTGCACGACGTTTCCTTCGAGGTTCGCGCCGGGGAGATCTTCGGCATCGCCGGCGTGGCCGGGAACGGTCAGGATGAGCTCGTCGAAGCTCTCACCGGCCTGAGGCGCGTCGCCTCCGGCAGCGTCACACTCGATGGTCGCGATGTGACGGGTGTGAGCCCCCGCCGCCTCCATCAGCTGGGCGTGGGGTTCGTGCCCGCGGATCGGCACCGGTACGGGATGGTCCTGTCATTCCCGCTGACCGACAACATCGCGCTGAATGACTATTACCATCCACCGTTTGCGCGCGGCATGGTCCGCGACGAGGGGGCCGTGCGCGAGTACGCCGAACGGATCATCGAGCAGTACGACGTGCGCACGCCGTCCGCGTCAGTGTCCGGCGGAGCGCTCTCCGGTGGCAATCAGCAGAAGCTGGTCGTCGGGCGAGAGTTTGACGGCGAGCTGTCCTGCCTGATTCTCGACCAGCCGACCCGCGGCCTGGACGTCGGCAGCATCGAGTTCATTCACCGGCAGGCGATCTCGAAACGCGATGCCGGCATCGGCGTCCTTCTGGTATCGGCAGAGCTCGACGAGGTCCTGGAGCTATCGGATCGGATCGCCGTGATGTACGGCGGTCGCGTCGTCAAGATCCTCGATGCTCGTTCAACGAATCGGGAAGAGGTTGGTCTGCTCATGGCCACCGGGGGCCGCGAGCCCACGCCCAAGCAGTCGGGCGAGGCCGCCTCATGAGCGAACGGCCAGCGGCCGTCGGGACCGCTCCGGACGGCCAAGCATCGCCGGCCCCCGCCTCGAAGCTGCCCGAGCCGCGGCCCTCGTGGCTCGAGCGGACCCGGCGTACCGCGCTGCTCCCGGCCGCCGCGATCCTCATGGCGCTGGTCGTCGGCGCCGTGATCATGATCGCGTCGAGCCCGCTCGTGGGAGGCGATGTCAATCCGATGCTGCCGCTGACCGCGTACTGGGCGCTGGTATCGGGTTCCCTCGGGTCGGTGGACGCGATGATCAATACCCTCGTCCAGGCAACGCCCCTCATCCTGGCGGGCCTGTCCGTCGGGATCGGGTTCAAGGCGGGGCTCTTCAATATCGGCGCGCAGGGCCAGTTCCTCATGGGCGCCCTGACTGCGGCCGCGGTCGGGGTCGGCGTCGCGGGTCTGCCGCCGCTGGTCGCGATTCCGGTGGCCCTGATCAGCGGCATGGCGGCGGGATTGGCCTATGGGTTCATTCCGGGGTTCCTGAAGGCATATACCGGCGCGCACGAAGTCGTCACCACGATCATGCTGAACTTCGTCGCGATCCAGATCGTTGCCTACGTGGCGTCCGGTCCGCTGCGCGGCGCAGGGGCCTCGTTCGCGCGAACCGACACCATCACCACTGCCGTGCTTCCGGTCCTCGCCGGTCGCAACGGTCACCTCGGCATCATCTTCGCGGCCATTGCCGTCCCGGTGATCGCCTGGCTCATCTTCCGCAGTACGCTCGGATTCGAGATCAGGACGGTCGGGGCGAACCCCGATGCCGCCCGCTATGCCGGCATGCATCCGCGCGCTCTCATCATCCTGACGATGTCGCTTGCCGGCCTCCTCGCCGGACTTGCGGGGGCCACGGAGATCCTGGGGCAGGTCAAGCACATGCCCGCCGCGTACGCGACGAGCGTCGGATTCGACGCGATCGCGGTGGCACTGCTCGGTCGAGCGCATCCGATCGGGATCCTGTTCGCCGGGCTTCTGTTCGGCGCAATGCGCGCCGGGGCAGGCTTGATGCAGATCCAGGCCGGCATCCCCGTGCAGATGATCAACGTCCTTCAGGCCGTCATCCTGTTCTTCCTGGCCGCCGATCTCATCGTACGCGCCGTGTTCCGCATCCGAGCGGATGGCGTCGGAGTCTCGGAGCTTCAGACGGTGACGCGGTCCTACGGCGAGCAGGTCGCGAAGTAGCCGATGGACATCGTGTACGGCATCCCGATCATCGGCGTCCTGTTCCAGTTCATCGGGTACCTGATCGACGTCTTTCCGATCATCGCCCCCACCATCATCGGGGCCGCAACCGCCATCGCTCTCGGCGCTCTGTGCGGATTCATGAACGAGCGCTCGGGCGTCGTCAACATCGGTATCGAGGGCATGATGCTGACGGCAGCCTTCGTGGCATGGTGGACCGCCTCGCTTGCGGCCCAGCTGATCCCGGCGGGTCCCGTGGGGCCACTGGGCATCTCGGCACCGCTGCTCATCGGACTCGTCGCAGCGATTGGGGCCGCGATGCTCGTGAGCCTCGTCCATGCCTGGCTCTCGATCACGGTCAGGGCCGATCAGATCATCTCCGGCACCATCATCAACATCTTCGCCGTCGGCATCACCGGGTACCTCAACCTGCTCATCTCCCGATCGGCACCGCCATCGGCCGGTCAGTTCTCACGATGGGAGGCGCCCGGGGCGCTCGCTGACCTTCCGCTGATCGGGTGGCTCTTCGACGCGCTCCTCAGCCAGGGCCCGATCGGCCTCTCACTCCTCGTCGCCGTCATCGTCCTGCAGGTCATGCTGTTCCGCTCCCGATGGGGCCTGCGCACGCGAGCGGTCGGCGAGCATCCAAAGGCTGCCGAGACCGTGGGCATCAACGTGATCGGGCTTCGGTACCGGAATGTCGTGCTGGGAGGCGTGTTCGCCGGCCTGGCTGGCGCGTACCTGACCATCGAGTTCGGCAACTCGTTCCAGGGTGAGATGACGAACGGCCGCGGATTCATTGCGCTTGCGGCCCTGATCTTCGGACGATGGACGCCGCTCGGAGCGCTCGGCGCGGCGCTGCTGTTCACGGCATCCGAGGGAATCCAGCGCGCCGTCCGCTTCGGGCCGCCGGAGGGAGCGCTGGGTGACTTCCTGGCGGGTGTGCCGACGCAGTTCTACAGCGCCGTGCCGTATCTCATCACCATCATCGTGCTCGCTGGCGTCGTGGGGCGCTCGCGACCACCTGCGGCCATCGGCCAGCCCTACTCCCGCGAGAAGAGCCATCGGCGAACACCGCCCGCGGCAACGCCGGGCAACTCGCAGCCGGAGCCCGCGCCCGGTTCGTGACGGGTCAGTCTTCCCCGCGATCCAGAGCCGCGACGTGGGGGTGCTGAGCCGGCGGCACGCGGAGGAGGTCGACCGACAGCCCCTGCGGCGGTCATGTCGCGCACCACGGACAGGTGGTCGTAGTCGACCGATCGGAAGCCGATGGCGATCTCCGGATCGCCGATGTAGATGACCGCGTACCGCGCGCGGGCGTCTCCCTCGGTGCCGCAGCCGACGGATCCGCAGGCCACGAAGTGCGCCTGGCCCACGACGCGATGGAACGCCTCGTGGGTATGGCCGAAGCAGAACAGGTCGTCGGCCTCGTCGCTGGCGATGCGCGCCAGCACCCGCGACGGGCGGTCAGCCCACAGGTACTCGTTCTCACGAATCGGCGAGCCGTGGAACAGGTACATCGAGCGACCGGCGACGTCGAGGCGCAGCGTCTTCGGGAGCTGGCGCAGCCAGGATCGGTGCTCCTCGTGCATCACGCCGGCCGTCCAGCGCATCGACGCATCCCCGGTGGCCTCGGCCTCGGCGGAGTCCCACGCGGCTCCCGTCTGCTCACGGTCCATGCCCACCGCCTCGTCCCAGTTGCCCTGGACCGTCGGGATCTCGAGGCTGCGCAGCAGCTCCACCGTCTCGTTGGGGTGCGGCCCGCGCCCGACGACGTCCCCGGCGCAGTAGACCGCATCGGCGCCGATCCTGGCGATGTCGTCGAGGACCGCCCGCAGAGCGGGCAGGTTGGCGTGGATGTCGGAGATGGCAGCAATCCGCATTGCCGCAGTGTCACCGGGCTACCCCGGGGTCCGCAATACCCCGACCGTGGAACTTCCGTACCGGTCCCTTGGTCAGATGGAGCCGCTGCCGACCGCTACCGGAGCCGCCAGGACGCTCACCTTGCCGGCGACCGTGCGGGCAACCTCGCGCAGCGCGTTTGCGGCCGGTGAGGTCTCTCCGCCGGGATACTGCGGCGAGGTGATCGGCACGCCGGCATCGCCACCGGACCGGACGGCCGGCTCGAGCGGGATGCGGCCGAGCACCTCGAGCTCGAGCTCGCGCGCGATCCTCTCGCCGCCGCCCGATCCGAAGATGTCGTGCTCCTCACTGCAGTGCGGGCAGACGAAGCCGCTCATGTTCTCGATCACGCCCAGCGTCCGCACGTTGACCTTGTTGAACATCCCGACGGCCTTGCGGGCGTCGAGCAGGCTCACCTCCTGCGGCGTGGTGACGATCACGGCGCCGGTCAGCGGGATGAGCTGGCTCAGGGAGAGCGCCGCGTCACCGGTCCCCGGTGGCAGATCGATGACGAGATAGTCGAGCTCGCCCCACTCGACGTCGCGCAGGAACTGGGCGATGGCGCTGTGGATCAACGGCCCGCGCCAGATCACCGGCGCATCGGCCTGGAGGAAGTACTGGATGCTCATCATCTGCACGCCGTGACTGACGACCGGATTCGGCTTGCCGCCCGATCCGGTGACATGGGCGCCCTGGGTGCCCATCATCAGCGGCACGTTGGGTCCGGTGATGTCGGCGTCGAGCAGGCCGACGCGCGCGCCATCCCGGGCCAGGCTGACCGCGAGGTTCACCGCCACGGTCGACTTCCCCACCCCGCCCTTGCCGGACGCGACGGCGATCGTGTTCTTCACGCCGGGGATCAGGTCGGCTGCCGGGCCGCCGAAGGAGCGCTTGACGTTGCTTGCCCAGTCGACGCGCACGGTGGTCGCGCCGATGGCGCTCAGCGCATCGCCGATGTCACTCTCGATCGTCGCCTTGAGCGGGCAGGCCGGGGTCGTGAGCTCCACGGTGAGGTCGACCACGCTGCCGTCGATGAGGACGTTCTTCACCATGCCGAGCGAAACCAGGTCCCGCCCGATCTCGGGGTCCTTCACGCTGCCGAGCGCGGCGAGGATATTGTCGTTCGTGAGCAGATCGGACATGGGCTGGCTCGGGAGCTCCTTCATGCGGGGCCGATGCGGCTCACTGAGCGTAGCAGGTAGGGACGCCCGCTTCACGCGGGCGGTCAGAGGAACCAGTCGGCGGGGGCGGTCCGGGGGCTCAGGCCAGGCCGTCGAACAGCGAGCTCTCCCCGTCGACCGCGACCGGGAGCGCCGACGCCGCGAGCCGGTAATGCTCCGTTCCGATCCACGCGTCCCGTCGCTCGGCGCCCCAGTCGTGGAACGGACCGGACGACCCGGTCTGCGACACGTGGCGGCTGATGGCGGCGAGCTTGAGCTGCGCCAGGTCACCGAGCTCGAGGGCTACCGTCGGCTCGGCCGGCGATCCATAGCCGCCGGTCGGCCCCTGCTCGCCGAGCGAGGCCACGACCTCGGCCGGCACCACCAGCTCGTAGAGCTTTGCGGCGCGCCATGCGACCTGGTCCTCTTCGAGGTCGTCCTCGTAGGCGAGTGGCTGGGCGGCGCGGTCATACGCGGCCCTCACCGCACGGGAGAGCACGACGTGATCGGTGTCGCCGGTGACGCCGTCCTCCCCGAACGACAGGATGACCTCGGGCCGATGCATGCGGATCGGCTCGACGATGCGGCCGACGAGATGGTCGAAGTCCGCGCGATCGAGCTCACCCTCGGAGTAGTCGAGCATCCGGACCACCCGCACGCCGAGCAGCGCGACGGACCGCCGCAGCTCGTCCTCGCGCACCGTGTCGAGATTGCGCCAGGTGACCGCGCCGAACTTGAGGTCGCGGTTCTTTCCGCCGGGGGCCGGCGAGGCATCGGTCAGGCGAGCGTCGAACCAGCCGCGCGTCACGCACACGACCACGACATAGGCCCCCGCGGCGGCGGCGCTCGCGATCGCACCACCGAAGCCGAAGGCCTCGTCTCCGGGATGCGCGACGACGACCATCAGACTCCGTGCCGGGGCACGCTCGCGAACCGGTCGCCAGATCGATGACACGGCCGGCAGTATACGGTCCTAGCGGCCCACCTCGACGGGCATCGGCGCATCACCGACGCGCTCCTCGCCGCGGGCCGAGACCGACGTCTCGATGACCGGTGCGCGATCGAGGAAGCTCGCCTGAGAGCCCGTCACGAGCACCTCCTGCACCTCGTCGAGGTCCAGGATCTCATGGCGCAGCAGCAGGTTCAGCTCATCCCGCAGGTACGTGCGCAGCATCTCGGGACCATCGGTGCTCACCGTGAACCGGACGCCGTTGTCCGTGAGAGCCCGCACCACGCGGCGCACCTCGCTCATGCCGCCGAGCACTCGGGTGTTCAGATTCGAGCTCGGACAGACCTCGAGCACGGTGCCACGCTCACGGAGCATGGCGAGGACGGTCGGATCCTCGACGCTTCGCACGCCGTGGCCGATGCGGTCGGGCTCGAGCGCCTCGAGCGCCTCCCGGACCTCGTCCGCACCTCCGGTCTCCCCGGCGTGGACCGTCAGCCCCAGACCGGCGCGCCGGCACTCGGCGTAGATGTCCGCGTAGTCCGCAAAGCGAAAGCCCTCCGTCACCGGCCCGGCGATGTCGATGCCGATGACGCCGCGACTTCGCCAGCTGATGGCCTTGGAGGCGATGATCTCGTTGAGTGCCGGCGCAAACGACCGATCGAGACAGAAGATGAGACCGGCACGCACCTGGGGGTACTCGAGGATCGCGCGGTCCATGCCGCGCACCGCGGCCGCGATGATGTGATCGAGGTCCTGCTCGCCGCCACGGTTGCGCTTCATCGGGTTGAAGCGCAGCTCGAGGCCGGTGACGTTGTTCTTGCGGTACGCGCCGCCGATGCACTCGTAGACGCTGCGCTCGACGGCCGTCGGACTCGACTGGATGAGCTCCGTCCAGTGGAAGAGGTCGAGGTAGGCCTCGAAGCTCCGGCGCCGGCGCCCGACCGTGATGAGGTCGCGGAATGCCCAGTAGTCCTTGGTCGGCAGCCGGATGCCCTGCGCGTGCGCGATGCCCCACATGATGGCGGGCGTCACCGCGGCACCGAGGTGGACGTGGAGCTCATTCAGGACGGCGTGTCGATCGAGGCGCGGTCGTTGCATCGCGTGGTTCGCTGGCGTGTTCGGCGGAGTGTAGCCGATGCTAGAATCGGCCCGCCATGGACCTGATCCGAGATGTCGCCGATTGGCTTGCCACTGACTGGGGCAACCGCCTGGGCCTCTTCTTTCCGCTCGTCGTTGCCGGACTGCTCGGCCTGTACCTGCTGTGGCTGGTCATCGGCTATCTCCGCGTGAGCCAGGTCGGCGTCGCGGAGCGGGCCACGTCCGACCCCGTGGTCGCGCTGCCCGCCGGCGGCTCGTCGGGCGAGGACATGCCGCGCGGGGTCCCCTACTGCGCTCACGACCGGCTCCAGTTCCCGGTCGGCGCCCGCTTCTGCACCCAGTGCGAACGCGACCTGTCCCTCGACTGCACGAACTGCGGCGCAACCCTCTCAGCCGGTGACGCGTCCTGCTTCCGATGCGGCACGCGAACCGGTGTCGCGGACACCGCCCACCTGACCTGACCGCTCATCTTCGCCTGAGCGGCCGATGAGGGAGCTCGTCACCGCTCCTGGTCGTCGGGCGCGCTGGCCTTCCTGCTGGCGGGTGCGGTGAGCGGATTCGGCGCCATGCTCCTCGGGCTCGCGCGCCAACGGCCGCTCCTGGTCGCCGGCGAGATGTCGCAACCCTCCGGCATGCGCGGCCTCCGCCGGGTCTCCGATGGCGCCCTCGTGGCCGCGGCGGGCCTGCTGATTGGCGCGCTCGTCCTGCGCGCGATCCTCACCGGCCACGCGCCATGGTCGAATCTCCACGAGTTCAGCCTGGCATTCGCGGCCGCCCTGGTCGGGACACACCTGGTCATGGGTCGCGCCCATGCGCTCGATGGACTGGCCCCCATCACCTCCCTCGTGGCGGCAGGGCTCCTGGTGTTCGCGCTCGGCTTCGACGATCGGGTCGATCCGCTCGTTCCGGCGCTCCAGCAGCCGCTGCTGCTGACGGTTCACGTCGGGGCGGCGGCGTTGGCGTACGCCGTGAGCGGGATCGCCTTCGTGGCGGCGACCGCGGAGATCGTGCAGGGCCGAGTCGGGAACCGCACCCCGCTCCTGCCGTCGGCCGAGGCGGCCCGCGCCATCGGCCATCGGGCCGTGATCATCGCCTTCCCGATCCTCACCATCGCCATCGCGCTCGGATCGGTGTGGGCCAACCTCGCCTGGCGCTCCTACTGGAGCAACGATCCGAAGGAGCTGGCGGCTGCCGCGACCTGGCTCGTGTTCGGCGCCTACCTCCACGTCGCGGGTCGTCGCGACCGATGGCAGCGCCTGGCCCCCTGGCTCATCGTGCTCGGCTTCGCGGGCGTGCTGTTCACCTACATCGGCGCCGGCCTGTTCTTCATCGGCGAGCACAGCTACGCGGCGCCCTGACCATGGAGCATCGCGAGATCACGATCGAGACCGGCTCCCGCCCAGCCCTGGCCGACCTGACCGCGGCGTGCACCTCGTTCGTCGAAGAGGTCGCCGGCGAAGGCGACGGGATGCTGACCGTCTTCGTTCCGCACGCGACGGCCGGCATCGTGGTCGTCGAGCTCGGCGCCGGCTCCGACGCGGACCTCCTGTCGGCGCTGGATCGGCTCTTGCCGCGCGACGATCGCTGGCGCCATCGCCATGGCAGCCCCGGGCACGGGGCCGATCACGTCGTCCCGCTGCTGGCCTCCCCGTCGCTCAGCGTGCCGGTCATCGGCGGTCGCCTGACCCTCGGCACCTGGCAGTCGATCGCGCTGCTCGATCCGAACGGGGACAACCGCGAGCGGCGGGTCCAGCTGGCGTTCGTCGCCGGCTAGCGGCCCTCGGTGGCCCCGAGCACCCGAACCTGCTCGCCGAGGCGCCCGGCGTCCGAGGTCGGCTCGTCGCACGCATACCCGCGGCAGGCGTAGGCGGTCGCCGCGCCCCCGCGTGCGGCCTTGCCCTCGTACAGCGGCCACTCGGCGTGGGGTGCGCCGACCTGCACGGCCGTCAGAACGAGGTCCGGGACGAACGGCTCGGCCGCCGATTCGCGGAGGGCGCGGGCATCGGCGCCGTCCGGCGGGCCGGCGACGACGACGTCCAACTGCTCGCCGAGAAGCCGATCGGCGGCGCTCAGCATTCGGCCGAACGCGCTCGGCTGCCGATCGAGCGCCGGTGCCACGGCCCGCAGGATGGCCTGCGCCCGCCGCGCCATCGCCTCGTCCGCCGTGAGCAGGGCCAACCGCTGGAGCACGTCGGCGCCGACGCTGTTGGCCGACGGGGTCGCGTTGTCCACCAGGCCACGTGGCTGCGCGACCGTCCGGTCGTGCTCGTCCGAGGTGTCGTTGAACGTTCCCGACGCCTCGTCGAAGAAATCTCGCACGACGGTGCCCACGAGCCGCTGCGCGAGATGGAGTGGTTCGGCTTCGCCCAGCGCCGCGTGGGCGCCCAGCAAACCATCGGCCACGGCGAGGTAGTCCTCGCTGAATCCGGGCGTGTGGGCGCGCCCATCGCGGACCGTTCTCCACATCCGGTCACCGTCGCGAATGAGGTGGCTGCCGATGAACGATGCGAGCGAGCGGGTCGCCTCCGCGTAGCGCGCGTCGCGGAGCACCAGGGCGGCATGGGCGAACGCGCGCAGCGCCAGCCCATTCCAGGCCGCGAGCTGCTTGTCGTCACGGCCCGGCCGAACCCGCGATGCCCGGCGCGCCAGCAGCGCGCTGCGGGCCCGCGCCTCGAGGCCCTCGTCGAGGAGCTCGGAGCCGGTGCGGTGCAGGATGTTCGTTCCCTCCCAGTTCCCGCGCTCCTCGACGCCCCAGTACGCCTCCAGCTGGTCCAGCGCGGCTGAATCCAGGCCACCCTCGTCCAGGGCGGCGCGGAACTCGTCGCGGTCCCACACGTAGAACTTGCCCTCGACTCCTTCGCTGTCCGCGTCGAGCGCGGATGCCAGTCCCCCATCCGATGCCAACAGCTCCGACAGCATGAAATCGAGGGTCGCGCGCGCCACATCACGGTAGCGCGCGTTCCCCGTGGCGCGGTAGCCCTCGAGGTACGCGTGGGCCAGCAGCGCGTTGTCGTACAGCATCTTCTCGAAGTGCGGTGCCAGCCAGCGGGCATCGGTGCTGTAGCGGGCGAATCCCCCGCCGATCTGGTCGTTGATGCCGCCATCGGCCATGGCATCCAGGGTCCGGGTGACGATCCGCAGCAGTCCGTCGTCGCCGGTCCGTCGCCAGGTGCGGAGCAGGAACTCCAGCGTCATCGGGGCAGGGAACTTCGGCGCCGCGCCGAACCCGGCATGCACCTCGTCGAACGTGGCGGCGATGCGCGTCGCGGCGGCATCGAGCTGCCGCCGCTCGGGGTCGCGGTCACCGCCCGGGACGGCGAGCTGCGCCTGGAGGTGGCTCGCCAGCATTCCCGCCTGCTGCTCGACCTCGGATCGGCGCGTGGCGTATGCATCGGCGACGGCGGCGAGCACCTTCGGGAAGCCCGCCATGCCGTGTCGGTCCTCGGGAGGAAAGTACGTGCCGCCGAAGAACGGGCGCAGGTCCGGCGTCAGGAACACGTTCATCGGCCATCCGCCGGAGCCGGTCATGGCCTGGACGGCCGCCATGTAGACGTCGTCCAGGTCCGGCCGCTCTTCACGGTCCACCTTGATGCTCACGAAATGCTCGTTCATGAGCGCCGCGATCTGCGGGTTCTCGAAGCTCTCGCGCTCCATGACGTGGCACCAGTGGCAGGCGGAATAGCCGATGGAGAGAAAGATCGGCTTCTGCTCGGCGCGGGCCCTCTCGAGGGCCTCCGGGCCCCACGGATGCCAGTCGACCGGGTTGTGGGCGTGCTGCAGCAGATAGGGGCTCGTCTCGTCGATCAGGCGGTTCGGCATGCCTCCAGTGTCCCATGCGGGGTCGAAACGGTCGCGACGGCCGGCCCGCTACCATGGTCGGACACAAGAGGAGAACTTCGATGGATCAGCTCGTGAAGATGGTGAGCGACCGCGCCGGGATCGACGAGGGCTCGGCCAAGACGGCGGTGGATACCGTGCTCGGCTTCCTGAAGGACAAGCTGCCCGACCCGATCGCCGGACAGCTCGACAAGGCCGCCAAGGGCGAGAATGTCGACGCCGGGTCGGCGCTCGGGGGCATGTTCGGGAGCTGACTATCCGCGCTCGACGCCGAACTGCTCGGCCGAGAGCTTGGCGTACAGTCCCTCCTGCCGGATGAGCTCCGCGTGGGTGCCGCGCTCGACGATCCGGCCGCGCGACATGACCAAAATCTGGTCCGCGCGCAGGATCGTCGACAGCCGATGTGCGATGGCGATCGTGGTCCGGCCCTCCATCAGGCGCTGGAGCGCCGACTGGATGAGCCGCTCGCTCACCGTGTCGAGCGCCGATGTCGCCTCGTCGAGGATGAGGATGCGCGGGTCCTTGAGCAGGACGCGCGCGATCGCCACCCGCTGCTTCTCGCCCCCCGATAGCTTGTAGCCGCGCTCCCCGACCACCGTCTCGTAGCCGTCGGGCAGCTCGAGAACCCGTTCATGGATGGCCGCCGCCCGCGCCGCGGCCTCGATCTGATCCTGCGTCGCATCCGGTCGCGCGTACTGGAGGTTCGCGAGCACGGTGTCATGAAGGAGATACGTCTCCTGCGTCACGAAGCCGATGACCTGCCCCAGCGCACTCATCTTCACGCCCCGCACGTCAACACCGTCGATGCTCACCGAGCCGGTGTCAACGTCGTACAGACGGGGAATCAGGTACGTGGACGTCGTCTTGCCGCTCCCCGACGGACCGACCAGGGCCACGAGCTGACCGGGCTCGGCCGTAAAGCTGATGTCGGTCAGGGCGAAGGGCTGCACCGTCGTGGGCACCGCCCGGCCTTCCGCCTCGGCGGCGGCCGTCTCGGTGGCGGCCTCGACCTGCGCCGCGGCCACCGGGTAGCGGAACGACACGCCGTCGAAGCGCACCTGCCCGCGCACGCCGGCCGGCGTCATGTCGACCGCGTCCGGGGCATCGGTGATCTCGGCATCCATCTCGAGGTACTCGAAGATTCGGTCGAACAGCGCAAGCGCGCCCTGGATCTCGACCTGGACGTTCAGCAGCTGCCCGAGCGGGAAGAAGAGCCGGCTCTGGAGCGTCGTGAAGGCCACGATCGTGCCGATGCTCACGCTCTCATCGCCGCCGATGATGAGCACGCCGGCCAGCAGGTACACGAAGGCCGGCATGATGCTGAAGAACGTGCCGATGAGCGCGAAGAACCATCGCCCGATCATCTGGCCACGCACCTGGAGGTCTCCCAGCCGCACCGACTCGGTCCGGAAGCGCTCGATGCTCGCCTCCTGCTGCCCGAACGTCTTCGACAGCAGGATCCCCGAGACCGACAGCGACTCCTCGGTGATCGCGGTCATCTCGGCCATCGATCGCTGCGTCAGGGTGCTGACCTCGCGCCGGACCTTCCCGACGCGGTACGTGATGTAGGCGAAGAACGGGAGGAGGCCGAGGCTCAACAGGGTCAGCCGCCAATCGAGGATCCACATCGCGATGACCGTCGTGGCGACCGTCGCGAAGTTCGAGAGAAGCGACGACGCAGTGTCGGTCACCACCGACTGCACCCCGCCCACGTCGTTGGTGATCCGGCTCTGAATCTCTCCGGTGCGCGTCTCGGTGAAGAACCGCAGCGGCATCCACTGCAGATGGCGGTACAGGGCGAGCCGCAGGTCGTTCATGACCCGCTGGCCGACCACGTTCGACAGGTACGCCTGCCACACCCCGATCGCGCTGGTCACGATGGGCAGCACGATCATGAGCCCAGCCTGGAGGTAGAGGAGGTTGAGATCCTGCGCCCCGCCCGGCAGAAGATTGTCGATGATGAGCTTGAGCAGGATCGGGTTGACGACGCCGATGCTGACCGACACGAGAATCAGCCCCGCGATCAGTCCCAGGCGCATCCGGTACGGCGCGAAGAAGCCACCGATGAGACGGAGGGTCTTGCGGCCCGTGCCGGGGCGCCGCGTGAGATCCGGATCCGAGCCCCCGAAGGCGCCCGCCCAGCCGCCGCGGGATCCTCCTCCGCGGCGCGTCATTCGAGGATGATCGAGGCGAACGCCTGCGCCAGGCCGATGCCCTGCGGCTCGCCGATGAGCCGCGCCCGCTCGCGCATCCGATCACCCACGGTCTCAGGATCGACCTGGCTCACGTGAGCCAGAATCGCCCGGATCCCGATCTCGAAGGTGTCCGCGATGTCGAGCCACAGGTTCGGCTCCTCGACCCCGGTGAGCAGCACCTGGCGCACCTTCCACGGCTCGAGCTTCTCGTCGCGCCAGAGCTCCGGGAAGTTGAGGTGGTCGCGAGCCGCGGGGTAGACCGCCGCAAGGGTCGCCTCGCCGGTCGCCAGGTGATCCGGGTGGCCGATATAGGGGTTGAAGTCGAGCCGGCGCTGCGGGTTCTGGGTGATGACGAGGTCCGGGCGAAACCGGCGAATCTGGCGCACGATGTCGCGCCGCAGGTCGAGCGACGGGACGAGGTACCCATCCGGGTAGCCGAGATGCACGATCTCCCCGACCCCCAGGATATCGGCGGCGTCCCGCTGCTCGGCGACCCTGGTTGCCGACAGGTCCTGCGGGGTCATCTCCGGATCCTCGGTCCCCTTGCTGCCGTCGGTGGTGACCACGTAGTCGACGCTGATCCCTCGAGCCGTCAGGGCCGCGATCGTGGATGCGGCCCCGAACTCGGCGTCGTCGGGGTGGCTGACGATCACGAGAGCACGCTCGAGCGGGGTGATCAGCTCGTGCCGATCAGGGGGAGTCATGGCCTCATGCTACCCCGATTCGCGCGAGCGCCGGATTGACCGGCCCGGGCCGCCGAACCATACTGCCTACCAGTATGACGAACTCCGTTCCCGACCACTTCCGCCACAGTTACACCAAGGACAAGCGCGCGCTCGTCACTCGCCTGCGACGAATCGAGGGACAGGCGCGTGGCATCCAGCGCCTGGTGGATGAGGAAGCGTACTGCCTCGACATCCTGCAGCAGGTGGAGGCGATGACCGCGGCCGCGGACCAGGTGGCGCTCCTCCTGCTCGAGGATCACATCGATGGTTGCCTGACCCACGCTGTCGAGTCCGGCCAGGGCCAGCCCTACGTCGACGAGGTGATGTCCGTGGTGCGTCGCACCATGGGCCGACGCGGGCCGCGCAGAGCCGACTCGGGCAGCTGAGCCGGTCCGAAATGCTGTCAAGGGAGTGCCGCAGGGGGGAACCACGGCACTCCCGGATCGGAGTCTAGCCGTCGCTCACCGGGCGAACAAGCCCGTCCTCACTCCCCGAACATCGTGAGCTGATCGCCTCCGCGCTCGATGAGCGGGTCGAGGCCGAGGACCGGCTCCAGCCACTCCATCCGAGCGCCCTGGCGGTCGATCAGCGTCTGGAGATGCTGCCACTTCAGGATGTGCCAGTTCTGCCGCTCGAGCTCGTCGCGCAGCCACGGCGAGCGCTGGATCTTCAGGCGCAGGAGCTCCGCCCGTTCCGCCGGGATGACGAGAAACCGTGCCTGGTCGCCGCTGATGGGGATGTCGCGACCCCGACGCAGGACGGGCTCCCCCACCATCGCCGTCCAGTCGACCTCGAAGAGAAACGCCAGCTTGCCCCGCACGTACCACATGGCATCCACCTGGCCGAGAACGTCGGCCGGCGCGCGCACCACGAGCGGCAGGTAGACGCGCCGCTCATCGTCGGCGAGCCGATCCACGAGCGGACGACCGTCGACCTCTCGACTGTGCTCCCGAGGCGCGATCCAGGCACGAAGTCCCAGGCGATGCCCGTAGTCGACGAGCCCGGCCAGAACCCGAGCATGATCTTCGGTTCGCCGTGTCAGGTCGTCCTCCGTGCCGAGCGATCCACGCTCCCCGGGTCCCGCATATGCGCCCAGGCAGGCCCGGACCAGCTCCTCGTCCGGCGCCTCGAGCCCGGGGAACAGGCGGTAGATCCGATCGAAGAACCCATCCTCGTCGATGCGGCCAGCGGTCGAGAGAATGGACCACGTGGCTCGCTCCACGCGGTCGGCCAACGGGCGCTCGGCGAGTTCGGGCTCGCGCAGCCACCATTGCGGCTGCGTCTCGTCGCCGATGCGAACGAGGCTGGGATGGTCATCGCGCCACAGCTCTTCGCGGACCAGCGTCGCCACCATGTGCGGGCCACCCGATTCGAGTCGATCGGGAGCGTCGGAGGCTGTGTCGCCGCGAGCACTCACGAGCCGCTCGAGGATTCCCGACGCCCCGAGCTCATCCACGACGGCCGCCACCACGCGCATCAACCCGGCGGGTTCGCCCCGATTCTTGAGCAGTCGGGTGATCGCACGATCGATCGCGGAAGCCAGGTCGGGGTAGGTCAGGTGCCCCGACTTCGCGCCAAGGCGAAGCGGCCCGCCGGCGGTCACGGCGTGCCGAAGTCGGTCCTCGGCCGATCGCCGGCGGAAGT
Organism: uncultured Chloroflexia bacterium; assembly: GCA_963767985.1. Classification (GTDB taxonomy): domain Bacteria; phylum Chloroflexota; class Limnocylindria; order QHBO01; family QHBO01; genus JACDBZ01. Next base: position 364,686 of record CAVYGE010000006.1, on the reverse strand, counting down.
GGACGGCAATCGCGTCGCCGGATCGCAGCGACTCGCGGTGGATCACCCGGACGAGGTCGAGGCCGGCGGCTGCACCGGCCAGGGCCACGGCCAATACGCGCTCTGGCTCCGCATCTTCGAGCAGCAGGACACACCAGCCGCCAGGCTTGAGGGCCGCCGTGGCGGAGACCAGCCCATGGCGCAGGGTGGTGGCTTCGGCGCCCTCCGGGTGCCCCCCTCCGCCGAAGATCGGTTCGAGGCGAAGGGTCTCGGCCGCCTCGCGGCCGAGGGCGACGGCCGTCGCCAGGTACTCCAGGGCGAGCTCATCCAGGGAGGGACTCGGACCCGGCGCCGAGAGGACGAGGTCGACCCCGTCCGCCGGGAGGTACTGCCCGACCACGGCCGCGCGGGCCCGCAGCCACAGGACATTCGCCGCGGTCACCCCGCCCAGCTCACCGAAGTCGGCGGCGAAGCGAGCGTCGTGCCGGTCGGTCCGGGGGCCGATGACGTCGCGGACCTGGCGATAGGCCCCCTCGAACGCCTGCCACACGTTGATCTCGCGCTGGTGCCGGCTTGCAGGCTGCCGAACGTGGCCCCCGATGATGCGGAGCGAGGCGACGCGCCCCGGATAGCCGTTGAGGCGGCTGGCGGGAAGCAGGCACGAGGCGAGGGCCAGCTTCATGACGGCGGCCCCCGGGGTGTCCCGCAGCTCGGCGTCGATCTTTGCCAGGATGGCGTGAATCGCATAGAGATTGCGCGGCGTGAACAGCTGGAGCAGCTCGTCGACGAGATCCTCGCGCCCGTCGAGGACCGGGAAGCGGGCATGGAGCTCCTGGTAGGCCGGGCTGTGCCGGACGCCATCGACGGCGGCGATGCGCAATGGATCGGGGCGGACCGTGGATGCGAAACGGGGACGCTCCTCGAGCGAGGTCGGCGGGTCGACAGGAAGCGGCACGGCAGGCGGGCCGCCGCCTTCGCCGATCTCAAGCTCACTCTCGTCCACCGTCAGGTTGGCGACGGGCGGATCCGCGGGCGGGTCGGCCGCGACGGCGTCGCCGTTCGGGGCATCGATTCCCAGCTTGGCGAGATCGACATCGTCGATCGGCCCCGAGCGCTCCTCGGGGCCGCCGCGGCTCAGGTCGCAGGCGGCACAGCGGTAGATCTTGCGCCCGGGCAGCTCGCCATCACGCGGCCAGATGAACTGGTCGGCGACGACCGGGCTGCGGCAGGCGGTGCAGCGCGTGGCGTAGAGCTCCTCGATGTGCTGCCGGAGCGGCACGTCGACGCGGCGCGATGAGGCCAGCTGCGCGAACGCGGCGTCCAGGGCCGCCGTATCGGGTGCGGTGAGCTGGGCGATCGCACCGAGCTGGGCGAGGGACTCGCATCTGCCGCGACGACCCGCATGCTGGCCGCCACGGCACGCCGCGCCGTCCAGCCCGAGCCCGCCCACGGGTCGAGGACGGTGTCACCGGGCTGCGCGAATGCTGCGAGGACGGCGTCGAGCTGGTTGTCGGCTGGCGGGACGGGCGAGCGATCGAAGATCGACAGCCCGGGGAGGCGTCGCGGCAGGATGACGTGGTCGAGTCCTGTCCGCTCAGCCTCGCTCATCCTATGGCTCTTCTGCCAGCTCCTCTTCGTCCTCGGGCTCGCCGGAGTACTCGGGCAGGCTCGTATCGAGCTCCTCGACCTCTTCGGCGTCCTCGTCGGTCTCCTCGACCTCTTCGTCGTCATCGTACCGAAGAGCGGAGCCCTTGATGTACGGTCTGACGCTCGTTGCGGCCTGGCCCTGGGTCGGGAATGACACCTTCCCGAAGTTGTTCGGGTGCGTGAAGACCTCCCGGATCATGATCATCACTTCTCCGCCGCCCTCGTGGATGGTGGTGATGGCCGCGTCATAGCGGTTCCCGGCGGCGATCATCTTGTTGAGGCGCGCGGCGATGCGCGGCTCAACGCTGCCGATGTCGGTCGAGCCGACGCTCGCCACCAGCTCGTCGCCCCGGGTCTTCAGGGAGATCGCGTCGCCGGCCGAGAGTGGGGCCAGGACGCGGGGTGCCGCGAGGTTGATCAGGCGGGCGCGTCCCGTCTTGCCCATCTCCTCGATGAACAGGGTCACGGGCGCCTTCTCCGGACGCCCCTTGCCGTTCGCCGCAGGCTTCTTCGCGGCCATCAGAACGCGGAGGCGTTCGATGTTCCGCTGCGCGATGCGGTTCGTGGCGTCGCGCTCGAGGGCCTGTTGGTAGGCCTCGAGCGCCTCGGCGTGTTTGCCGAGCTCGGCCAGCGCCTTGCCCAGCCGGTTGCAGGCGTCGATGTCCGGTCCGAGCTCGAGGAGCTGGCGGTTCGCTGTGACCGCCGCCTCCCATTCGCCGCGCGTCGCGTGCGCGATCGCGGCATCGGCCAGCTGTCGGCGTTGTCGGGTCGTCGCGTCAGCTTCTCCAAGCGCCATGAGCGTTGTGAGCATCTCCGAATCGTGAATCTGCGGCCGAGGCCGGCCGAAAGCGCCCCCTTGTACCACCGGCCCCGGAGGGTGTCAACGCGAGCCCCCGCGGGCGCCCTTCAGGGCCGATGCAGGAACAGCGCAACCACCACGCCGAGGACGAGCAGAGCGCCGTACTCGACGGCCACGCTGCGTCCGGATGCCGGCCCGCGGAGGGCGTCGACCGCCCCGGACCAGGTGTAGAACGCCAGGGCAATGAGCGCCGCCATGACGCTGATCGGGAGGGCAAGCAGGACGGTCGCGACGCCCACCTGCACCACCACCAGGACGTGAAGCAGCGCCTGCCCGACGCCCTGGACGCCCATCGTCTCGCGCGCATCCGCGGCCCGCAATGCCAGCGGCAGTGCAATCGCCGCGACGAGCAGGATGGGCGTCGGCCAGCTCTGGACTCCGAACAGGACGAGCAAGCCGGCCGTGGCGCCGAACAGGATCCCGGTCATGAGCACGACGCCGATCGTGCGCCCGCCGGCGCCACGTTCGAGGCGCAGCTCGAGGTACGTCACGGACCACAGCAGCACAGCGAGGATCGGGACGAGCAGCAGGCTCAGCCCGCCGGGGATCAGGCGACCGAAGAGCGTGGCGGCGATCCCGGCCGTGGAGGGAATCGCGTAGCGCGCGAGACCCAGGTCGGACCGCGCCGGCCCGATGATCCGGACCGCCACGACCCCGCCCAGCACCAGCTGGCCCGCGATGGCCACGGCCAGCCACACCGGTTCGACGAACCAGCCCGCGGCCGCGACCAGGGCCTGTGCGATGGCCAGCAGCGCGGCCGCCGGTCGATCCACCCGGCGCAGGATCGCCAGGCGCCGGCGATCGCCGAAGACGCGGGCAATCATCGGAGCGACTCGACGAGGTCGTCCGCGCTGGACGTTGCCAGCACCTGGTCGGCGCGAAGCCAGGCGCGGCGAGCGAGGTCGACGGCGTACGCCTGCTGCCCCAGCTCCTCCGTTCGGTGCGCATCGGACGCGACGGTCAGCCGTGCGCCGGCACGGCCGGCCGCACGGGCCAGCGAGTCGTCGAGATCCAGGCGCGGGCTGCCGTTGATCTCGAGCGCCGTCCGATGCCGCGCCGCAGCTTCGAAGACGCGCGGCCAGTCGAGCGGAAGCGGATCACGCCGATTCACGATGCGGCCCGACGGATGCGCCAGGACGTCGACGTGGGGACTCTCGATCGCGGCGAGCGCCCGCGCGGTGAGCTGCTCGCTGGACTGGCCCCGGCCGGTATGGATGCTCGCGATGACAACGTCGAATCGCGCCAGCAGCTCGTCGGGGTAGTCAAGGCTGGCATCGGCGCGGATCTCGAGCTCCGTGCCATGCAGGATCCGAAACGGCCCAAGCTCAGCGTTGAGCCGATTGATCTCGGTCGACTGCTCCTGCACGCGATCGGGCGACAGTCCGCGGGCAACGCCCAGCGATGGCGAGTGGTCGGTCAGGACGATGTACTCGAGCCCGCGTTCCCGCGCCGCGCGAGCCATCGTCTCGATGCTGTCGACCCCATCGGTCCAGTCCGAGTGGGTGTGCGTGTCGCCGCGCACGTCGGCATGGGTGATCAGCGCGGGCAGCGCATCGGCCAGGGCGGCCTCGATCTCGCCGTCCCCACCGCGCATCTCGGGTGGGATCCACGGCATGCCGAGACGCTCGTAAACGTCGGCCTCCTCGTCGTCAAGCAACAGCTCGCCGGTCTCGATCACCTTCCAGCCCTTTTCCGACAGCGACCAGCCTCGGTCCAGGGCCATGCCGCGCAGGGCGATGTTGTGATCCTTGCTGCCGGTGAAGTGCACAAGGTGCGTTCCCCAGGCCTCGGGCTGGCACACCATGAGGTCGACGCGCGGGCCGTCGGCAAGGATGATGCTCGACTTGTCGGTGCCGGCCGCAACGACCCTGTCCACCTCGCGCAGCCCATCGAGCGCCGCGATCACCGCGCCGGGGTCGTCGACCGCGGCGAGAAGGTCGAGGTCGCCGATCGTCGGGCGGCGCCGGCGGAGCGAGCCGGCGACTTCGATGCGCCGAACGCCACGGGCTTGGCGCAGCCGCTCCACCAGTCCGGCCACGAGGGCATCGGCGTCGTGGATCAGCATGCGCGTCGAGCGTCGCTCGAGTCGTGAGATCCCGTCGAGGATGTTCTTCTCGGTGCGCTCGGACAGGCCCTTGACATGGCGCAGGCGTCCCTCCTCGGCCGCGGCACGCAGCGCCTCGACCGAGTGGATGGCGAGCTCGGTGCTCACCAGCCGCACGGTCTTCGGCCCGACACCCGGAATGCGCAGAATGTCCAGCACCCCGTCCGGCACCTGGGCACGCAGCCGTTCGTGATACTCCAGGCGCCCGCTGGCGGACAGCTCCGCGAGCTTCGCCGTGAGCGCCTCGCCCGCGCCGGGCAGCTTCGGCGGCTGACCCCGCCGGAAGAGTGCCGCCACATCATCGGGATAGCGTTCGACCGCGTCGGCCACGCGGCGGTAGGCGACCGCCTTATAGACGACCTCGCCGAGGATCTCGAGCATGTCGCCGATCTCGTTGAAGATCCGCGCCAGCTCCGCGTTGCTGATGACGGCGTCGTCGCTGCGCGACACGCTCCGTGGTCGAGGCATCGCGGGCCATTCTAGGGCCGAGCACGCGGCCGGTCAGTTCGGTCAGGCGCCGATGGGGTGCCAGACGGTCTTGATCTCGATGTACTCGCCGATGAGGTAGGGCGACTGGGCGCCATCGGCGAGCCAGTCGTAGCGGTCGAGGCCAGCGATCGGCGGCGGCACGAAGCGCTTCACGTTCTCGACCGCCACTTCCTGGAGCGCCACGGCCTCGTCCGGAGACGCGCCGAACGCGTCGAGGGCGTTGACGTCCATGTGGCCCGCCAGATGCCCGACGAGCTCTCGCCGCAGTCCGGTGATGAGGTTCACGACTCCCCCCGGCACGTCGGACGTGGCGAGCACCTCGGTCAGCGTCACCGCCGGCAGCGGACGCGACTCGGAGGCAAGGACGACGGCCGCATTGCCGCTCACGATCACCGGGGCCAGGCGGCTCACGAGGCCGAGCAGGCTCGAGGCTTCGGGAGCGATGACGCCGACCACGCCCGTGGGCTCGGGAATGCTGAAGTTGAAGTAGCTTCCCGCCACGGGGTTCACCGTGCCGATCGACTGCGTGTACTTGTCCGCCCAGCCGGCATACCAGACCCAGCGGTCGATCGCCGCATCGACAACGCGCGTGGCGCGAGCGCGACCGACGCCCTCGGACACCATCACCTCGGCAACGAACTGGTCGCGGCGCCCCTCCATGAGCTCCGCGATGCGATAGAGGATCTGGCTGCGGTTGAACGCCGTCTTCGACGCCCATCCGCCCTGGGCCTTGCGGGCCGCGCGGACCGCCTCGCGGATGTCCTTGCGCGTCCCGCGACAGGCGTTGGCCAGCAGCTCGCCCTTTGCACCGAAGATCTCGTACGAACGCCCGGACTCGGTGCGCGGAAACGCGCCGCCGATGTAGAGCTTGTACGTCTTGCGCACGCCGATGCGGTCGCCGCGCACGACCGCACCATTCGTGGTGACCATGGGCTGTGCCGCCCGCTGGTCGAGCACCGATGGGCGGCTCGCCGTCCGACGCTTCGTCGTTCCTGGTCGGGTTGCCATCAGGTGGCCTTCTCGCCGTACTGCTTCGTCTCGGATCGCTCGATGAGGAGCCCGTATGCGGGTCCGGCATCCGCCACCGGACGGTGCCGCTCGCCGCGGGGAACCACGAACAGCTCGCCAGGAGTGAGATGCACCGGCGAGCGCCCGTCGATCTCGACCCTGAACGTCCCACGCCAGCACAGGAACAACTCGTCCTCGGCATGGTGATGCCATGGGAACTCGCCTTCCAGTCGCGCCATGCGCACCGACGTCTCGTTGACCGTCGCGATGTCGACGGGCTTCCAGGGCTCGGTCAGAGCATCCGCGATCACGTCGAGCGCGATCTCACCCTGTGCTGCACCGGTGGTCATCGGCCGTCCGTTCCGTTCCCGGACAGGTCGAGATACGCCCCCAGGCCGTGCACGCCGCCCTCGCGGCCGTAGCCCGACTCCTTGTAGCCACCGAACGGCGAGGTCGGGTCGAAGCGGTTGAACGTGTTCGCCCACACCACGCCGGCCCGCATGGCATTCACCATCTTGAAGATTCGGCTGCCCTTTTCCGTCCACACGCCGGCCGAGAGGCCGTACGGCGTGTTGTTCGCCTTCTCGATCGCCTCGTCCGGCGTACGGAAGGTGAGCACGGACAGCACGGGGCCGAAGATCTCCTCCTGCGCGATGCGATGGCTCTGGCTCACCCCGGTGAACAGCGTCGGCCGGAAGAAGAACCCGCGGGTGGGGAGCTCGCAGTCAGGCTGGAAGATCTCGGCGCCCTCGGCGATTCCCGAGTCGACGAGCTCCTGCACCTTGGCCAGCTGCCCCGCGGAGTTGATGGCCCCGACATCGGTGTTCTTGTCGAGTGGGTCGCCGACGCGGAGCGTTCCGAGGCGGGCCTTGAGCTTGTCGATCAGGGGCTCGTAGACGCTCTCCTGGACGAAGAGGCGCGAGCCGGCGCAGCACACCTCGCCCTGGTTAAAGTAGATGCCGTTGACGATGCCCTCGATGGCCTGGTCGAGCGGCGCATCGTCGAAGACGATGTTCGCGGCCTTGCCGCCGAGCTCGAGGGTGACCTTCTTGCCCGATCCGGCCAGACGCCGCGCGATCATCTTGCCGACGGCCGTCGAGCCGGTGAAGGCGACCTTGCTGACGTCGGGATGCGTGACGAGCTCCATGCCGATCTCACCCGGCCCGGTGATGATGTTCACGACTCCCGGCGGCAGATCGGCCTGGCGCACGACATCGGCGAACAGGTAGGCGGTCAACGGGGTGGTGGAGGCCGGCTTCAGGACGACCGTGTTCCCGGCCGCCAGCGCCGGGGCGATCTTCCAGGCCAGCATGAGGAGCGGGAAGTTCCAGGGAATGACCTGGGCCGCCACGCCGAGTGATCGCGGATCACGGTTGGGGAAGGCGTACTCGAGCTTGTCGGCCCAGCCGGCGTAGTAGAAGAAGTGGGCCGCGGCAAGCGGCACGTCGACGTCGCGCGACTCCTTGATCGGCTTGCCGGAGTTCATGCTCTCGACCACGGCGAACTCGCGGCTGCGCTCCTGCATGATGCGGGCGATCCGGTAGAGGTACTTCGCGCGCTCGCGACCCGGCAGCTTCGACCAGCTGGACCGATGCGCCTCGTGGGCCGCCGCAACTGCACGGTTCACGTCCGCCTTCGAGGCGTGGGCGACCTTGGCCAACGGCTCTTCCGTCGCGGGGTTGATGACGGTGAAGGTCTTGCGCGGCTTTGATCGGACCGACTGGTTGCCGATGAAGAGCCCGTACTCAGGCTCGATCCGGATGTGGTCGGTGGCCTCGGGTGCCGGCGCGTACTCCCAGGGGCTGTCGCCCGCGGAGAGGCCCCACGAGTTCGGCGCGGGACGCGTCTCAGGCTTGTTGGTGAGCGTCATTGCCACCGATTATCGCACCGGTCGCCCCTCATCGCGTCGCGGACTACTCCACTGAGCCGAACAGCGACACCGAGTCCATCCAGCGCACGCCGTTCGCCTCCTGGAGCTGGAGCGCATCGAGGTCCAGGCCGCGCACCGCGATGCGGTCACCGGCGCACTGCGGCGGGAACGACTCCGCCATCGCGTCACACAGGCGAACGGTGCCGTCCGGATCGACGAAGAGGGCACCCGTCACCGTGACGAGGTCGTCCGTCGCCTGGTGCCCGAGCGCCTCGCCGACACGCATGCCGGGACCGTCGACCCCTCCCTCGGCGATGACGAGCACCGGGTCGCCGGGGCTGTCCGAAGATCCGGACGACGCCCCGGGCGTCGCACCGGATGTGCCGCAGCCGGCGAGGAGGACGGCGGCCAGGACGAATGAGCTCAGCAGTCGCATGGGGATGACTCCGGTTCGCGGGCGGTTCGGCCCTCGGACGCGGGGCCGGACCGATCGGTTCCGTGCCCTACCTCGGAAGCACTCCCTCGAGCTCGAGAAGGCGTTGCTTGCGCTCGAGGCCGCCGGCGTATCCACCCAGGCCGCCCCCGGAATGCAGCACCCGATGGCACGGAACGACGATCGGGATGGGGTTCGACCCGAGCGCATTGCCCGCTGCCCGGTACGCGTTCGGCGAGCCCGCCTCGGCCGCCACGTCGCGGTACGTGGTGACCGAACCGAACGGGATGCGCGCCGTCGCGCGCAGGACGTCGCCGGCGAAGCCCCGGATCAGCCGCCAGTCCACCGCGATGTCGAACGTGCGACGCGATCCCGCGAAATACTCGTCGAGCTGGCGCCGGATCGCGTCGGTGCGCTCGGGAGCGTGCAGCACGCGCGGCGAGATGACGGCGGCCGCCTCCGCCACCTGGTCGTCGACCGGCTCACCGGGGTAGGAGATGCGGAGGACTCCCCGGGACGTGACGAAGAGGGTGAGCGGACCGAGCGGTGAGTCGTGCTCTCCGTATGCGACGTCGAGCAGCCCTGCATCGGCCGCGGCCCGCGCCAGGCGCGATCGGAGGCGCTCGACGTCGAGTTCGGTGGTGCCCGCGGCCGGCTCGCGCAGGCGGCGCTCCAGCTCATCGCTCACGGTGACACCTCCCCGCGCAGGCGACGGAGGCCCGCCCTCACGTTCTGTCGCGCCGCCTCCTCGGTGGTCCCCATCCGCTCTCCGATCTCGGCGTAGGCGAGGTCGAGCACGAAGCGATGCACCACCGCCGCCCGTTGCTTGGCCGGCAGGGCCCGGACCTGCGCCCAGAGGCCGTCGTCCGCGGGATCGGGCGCGGGGGCGGCCGCCGGCTCGAAGCCGTCGAGCTCAGACGTCGGTCGGCGCGAGCGCCGACGCACGAGATCCGTCGCCTTGCGATGGGCAATCGTGTACAGCCACGCGCGCAGGTGGTCGGTGCTCGTGAGTCTCGGATAGGCGCGCAGCGCGGACATGTAGGTCTCCTGCAGGCAATCCTCCGCCTCGATCGGGCCGACCAGTCCCACGAGGAACCGATGCAGCTCCCGGGCATGGGCGTCGATCAGCTGCTCGAATGGCGGCAGGTGCACGTGAGGTGAACGCCGAGCCGGCTTCGCGCGTGAGATCGTCATCCCCGGGGATTGGCCACGGTTGCCGCTCGTCGGACGAAGTCCTCGATCGCCGATCCCCCGTCGTCGGCGACCCGCGGCGCCCCGGCCGCCTCGTCCCAATCGATCGTCAGGCCGGGGTTCTGGGCTTCACCGCCGTCAGGCAGGAAGAGGTGGGCGGAGCCACGGGCGGCGCCTCGGCCTGCCAGTGCCCAGTCAGCGATGACTCCGGCGCGTGCCCGACCGTCGTCCATCGCCTCGGCCAGGAGGTTGATGTCGACCGACTCGCAGGTCGATGCGACCTCGAGGATGACGTGGCGCAGGCTGATGCACCGGCTCTCGCCGAAGAAGGCGCGGCGCAGGCCGCGGTCAAGTTCCTCGGACGCGGCGAGAGACTGCTCCTTCGCCGCGCGGACCGCCTCCATCGCCGGCAGCATGGTCACCGGCCAGGCGTCGGCTGCCCCCTCCCATGCCTGCCAGCCGGCGCGCGGTGCCAGGGGCTCCGCCAGCGGCCACTCGCTGTCGAAGCGTGCCCGGGGCGTCGGCTCGCTGTTGAACAGCTCGAGCGGGAACGCACGGTGGTCGAATGCGACGCGACCCCCAAGGCCCAGCCGACGTCGCGCGTCATGCAATCGCCAGACGACGGTGTGCGACCAGGGGCAGCCGATGTCCGACCAGACCTGGATCGTGCCGGGCGCAACCTCGATCATGCCTCGGATTCTACGGGGGCTTCCCTCGTCGCTCATGCGACGCAGCCCACGTGCTCGGCCGTCAGTCGAGCGTGAAGTAGTCGCCGCCGCTGTATCGGCCCGTGCGCTCCTTGCGGATCTGCATGAGCACGTCGTTGAGCAGGCTCGACGCGCCGAACCGGAACAGGTCGGGCGTCATCCACTGCGGACCGAGCGTCTCGTACAGCGTGGTGAGGTACGAGATGGCTTCCTTGGCCGTCCGGATGCCCCCGGCCGGCTTCATGCCCACCACGCGGCCCGTCTGGGCGTGGAAGTCGCGGATGGCCTCGAGCATGACCAGCGTGACCGGCAGGGTGGCTGCGGGCTGGACCTTGCCGGTCGAGGTCTTGATGAAGTCGGCGCCCGCAGCCATGGCCAGGACCGATGCGCGACGCACGTTGTCGTAGGTCTCGAGCTCGCCCGTCTCGAGGATGACCTTGAGATGCGCTTCGCCACACGCCTCCTTGACCGCGACGATCTCGTCGTAGACGGACCCGTAGTCGCCGGCCAGGAACGCCCCGCGGTCGATGACCATGTCGATCTCGTCTGCCCCCATCTCGACGGCGCCGCGCACGTCGGCGAGCTTGATGTCCAGCGGCGCCTGGCCCGACGGGAAGTACGTCGCAACCGACGCAACCTTCACCCCGGAGCCCTTCAATGCCTCGACGGCGGTGGGGATCATGTTCGGGTAGACGCACAGAGCGGCGACGGAGGGAATGCTCGGATCGGTGGGATCCGGCCGGCGCGCCTTGCCCGCCAGTGCGCGGACCTTGCCCGGGGTGTCCTTCCCCTCGAGCGTCGTGAGATCCATCATCCGAATCGCGAGGTCAAGCGCCCAGAGCTTGGCGTCCTTCTTGATCGAGCGCTTGGCGAGCGACGCCGCCCGCTCCTCGACGCCGACGGCGTCGACGGCCCAGACTTTTCCGAGCAGGGAACCCAGGTGTTGATGGCGTCCCGTGGTCAGGTCGCGGCGCGGATTGACGCGGGCTGGCGTGGTCGTGCTCATGGACCGCTCATTGTAGCGCCCGACCGCCCTGCTACCCTTCGCGCATCCATGCCATCCGAACCGATCGTGTATTGCCTCACCCGCGACCATGAGCTGGCGAGCCGCCTGGACGAGCGGCTGGCAGGTGCGATCGCGTTCTTCTTCAACGACGCGGCCCGGCTGCACCAGGCCGTCATGCTGCGCGCTCCCGACCAGGTGGTCGTCGATACCGGCGCAATCCGGGAAGAGTACGGGGACGCCGGACTGGGCCCGGTGATCGACTTCCTGCGGCACCGGGCACCCGGCGCGCGGCTCTCGATCCGCCCGACCGTCGGCGCGGAGCACCTGCTCCAGGCCGAGGCGGGGGCCTCGGTCCAGCTCCTGCCGGCAGCCATCGGGGCCTGCATCGACGCGGTGGCCGATGCGTGCGGGTGCCCCTGAGCCTCAGTCGGCTCCGGCAATGAGCGCCTCGGGAAAGGCACATGCCGCCTCGCCGCCAGCGGCATCGGTTGCGGGTGGGGGCGCGAGGCGCCCGAAGCGTCGTCGTGGCCAGAGCCGGATGACGGCCCGCCAGCGAACGGCTGCCGCGGGCACGAGCCCGAACGTCCGACCATCGGTGCTGCGGGACGGATTGTCACCTCGCAGCTCGATCCCACGAGCCGCAACCGAGGCCACGCGTTTCACCAGCTCCCGCGATGCGTCACGCGGGTCGTGTGCGACGACGACCTGCCCGACGCTCGGGCCGCCTGGCTGCCGAACGAGCAGCAGCCGGTCGCCCGGCAGCAGCGTCGGATACATCGAGGTGCCGCGCACCTCCACGACGTCGACCAGGCGCCGCACGAGGAGGATCAGCAGGACGACGAGAGCCCAGCCACCCAGCCACGCACGCATCTGGCCGGCGCCCGCCTAGGACGGACGGCCGTTCACGCGGGTCTTCTCGAGGCCGCCGGTCGCCTTCCACATCTCGTCGATGGTGTCGATCATGGACAGGAGCTCCTTCGCGGCGCCCGCGTCCAGGCTCTGCTTGACCTTCGAGGCCTGCTTCGTGGCCTTCCAGAACGTCTCGTGCAGCTCCGGGTACTTCTCGAGATGCTCCGGCTTGAAGTAGTCGTGCCAGAGGACGTCGAGATGATGCTTCACCAGCTCCGCGCGCTCTTCCTTGACGTTGATGCAGCGGGAGCGGAACAGGGCGTCGTCGCTGGCATCGTGCTTTTCGATGATGCGCAGACAGGATTCGGCCTCGATGCGGGCCTGCTCCGGGTCGTAGACGCCGCACGGGATGTCGCAGTGCGCGTCGACCACGCGAGTCGGCCGCAGGAGTGATCGGAGGGTCAGCATCGGTCTCCTCAGGTAAGGGCTTGCTTGCATTGATCCGTCGTCATCTTAGGCCGTTGCAAGCCGCCTGCCGCGATGCGTGACGGGAGGGTGATTCGGCGCTCAGCTCCCCATCACGATGCCGCCGTCCACTCCCAGGACCTGGCCGGTGACGTAGCGCGCCTCGTCCGACGCGAAATAGACCGCGGCGGCCGCGACGTCGTCGACCGATCCGACATAGCCGAGCGGCGTCATCCCCGTCAGCGCATCGGTGGCGGCCGCGGGCAGATCGGCGGTGAGATCGGTCTCGATCAGACCCGGCGCGATGGCATTGCAGGTGATGCCCCGGCTGGCGAGCTCCCGCGCCGTGGTCTTTGTCAGGCCGATGAGGCCCGCCTTCGCCGCGGCGTAGTTCGCCTGGCCGGGGTTGCCCATCCGGCCGGCGGCGCTCGACATGTTGATGATCCTGCCGCGACGTGCCTTCATCATCGGCCGGGCAATGGCCCGGGTCATCCAGAACGGACCACCGAGGTTCGTGCCGATGACCTCGTCCCACTCCTCGACGCCCATCCTCACCAGCAGGTTGTCGCGCGTGATCCCCGCGTTGTTGACCAGGATCTCGACCGAGCCGAGGCTGTCGATCCCCGCCTTGACGATCGCCTCGCAGGCCTCGCGGCCCGCGCTCGTATCGCCCTGGATCGCCACGGCGTTCCGCCCGAGCGCGGCGATCTCGGCGACCACCTCGTCGGCGGCCTGGACGTTGCCGCGATAGTTCACCGCAATGTCGGCACCCTGGCGCGCGAACGCGACGGCGATGGCTCGACCGAGGCCGCGGCTGCCGCCGGTGACGAGCGCCGTCTTGCCGCTCAGGTCGAACATCAGGCGGACGCCTCCTCCAGCGCGCGACGTGGCTGGCCCGACCGCGTCTGTTCACCGGGTGCCAAGAACGCCCGCGTCGGATCGGCCGGCTCAATCCATCAGCGCCGCTCCCGCGGTGTAGCCGGCGCCGAAAGCGACCATGAGGACCTTGTCTCCCTGGTGAATGCGTCCGGCGGCGACGGCCTCGACCAGCGCCATCGGCACGGACGCCGCGCTCGTATTGCCGTACTTCTCGATGTTCACGTAGGTCTTCTCTGCCGGGATGTTCAGCTGCTTCTGCACGTTGTTGATGATCCGCAGATTCGCCTGGTGGAAGACGAACTGGTCCACATCGTCCACGGTGAGGCCGGCGTTGCGCAGCGCCGCCATGGCCGACTCGCCCATCTGGCGCGTCGCGTACTTGTAGACCTCGCTGCCGAGCATGCGGATGGCGTGCTGGTGGGCATCCACCGTGGCGTGCATGCGGGGCGAGCCGATCCCCCGGCCGGCATGATGATCCCCTCGCAGCCGGTGCCGTCGCTGAACAGGTCGAAGCCGAGCAGCCCCCCCGGCGCGTCCGATGCCTGGAGGAGCACCGCCCCGGCACCGTCCCCGAACAGGACGCACGTGCTGCGGTCGGTCCAGTCCAGGAACCGGCTCAGCACCTCGACGCCGATGACCATGACGTTGCGGTACATCCCGCTGCGAATGAAGCTGTGGCCGGAGGCCAGGGCGTACAGGAAGCCCGAGCACGCGGCCTGGAGATCGAAGCCGGACGCGCGCGTCGCCCCCAACTCGGTCGCCACGAGCACGGCGGTCGCGGGGAGCGGATAGTCGGGCGTGCAGGTGCCCACGATGACGAGGTCAAGCTCGCTCGGATCCAGGCCGGCGACCGCCAGCGCGTCGCGCGCCGCGTGGACCGCCAGGGTCGTGGCCGTCTCATCGTCGGCCGCGATCCGGCGCTCGCGGATGCCGGTGCGCGTCGTAATCCATTCGTCGGAGGTGTCGACGATGGTCGACAGCTCGTCATTGGTCATGATCCTCGACGGCGCGTACATCCCCCAGCCGCCGATCAGGGCATTCGTGGTCATCGTGGAGCTCCTTGGGTGGCAGTGGGTCGGGTCATCGTGGATCGATCTCGAGCAGGGGCTGCTTGCGCTTCACGAGCGTTCCGCTCTCGACGAGGATGCGATGGACCTTGCCGGCGGCATCGGACTTGATCTCGTTGAACAGCTTCGTCGCCTCGATATGTCGAGCGCCTGCCGTCGTGAATCTCCGTCCCCTCGGTCACGTCAGGGACTCGGCGCCGGAGAGGGCGCGGCGTACCAGACACCGGTCAGCAGTACGCTCACGAAGCGCATCCCGGAAGACGGTTCGCCGATGGCGTGAGCCGATCCGGGACATCTCCGGAATCGAAGGTGGGGGGGCGCTCGCCGGCACGATGCTCACCGCCTCGGTCCCGTCGCGCGGGGCGCGACAAGGCGGACGCGCAGGTCCCGCACCTCGATCTGGGCCATCCAGCCCTGCCCTTCGAACGCGGGCGCGAGCAGGTCGACGGCGCGAGGATCAGGTCGCGATCGGCCGTCGGTCGTCGTACCGGCGGAAGACGAGCGTGGCGTTCTGCCCGCCGAAGCCGAAGCTGTTCTTGAGCACGGCACCGCACGTCGACGTTGCGCGCCTTGTTCGGTACGTAGTCGAGGTCGCACTCCGGGTCCGGGTGTCGAGGTTGATCGTCGGGTGCACCATGCCGGTCTCGATCGTCTTCCACAGGCGATCGATTCCATGGCGCCGGAAGCTCCCAGGCCGTGGCCGATCATCGACTTCGTGCTGCTTACCGGTATCTGGTAGGCGCGCTCGCCGAAGACGCCCTTGATCGCGGCGGTCTCGGCGGCGTCGTTGGCCGGGGTCGAGGTGCCGTGGGCGTTGATGTAGTCGATTTCGTCCTCGGTGATGCCGGCGTCGGCGATCGCGAGGCGGATGCACGCTGGGCGCCCCGCGACGCACGGGCGCGACGACGTGGTATCAGGCGTCCGGCTGGCGCCGTAGCCCGCAAGCTCGGCGAGGATGCGGGCGCCGCGCTTCTGGGCGTGCTCCAGCGACTCGAAGATGAAGATGCCGGCGCCCTCGGCGCAGACGAAGCCGTCGCGCTCTATCGAAGGGGCGCGAGGCCGCTTCGGGTCGTCGGTAGCGCCGTGAGAGCGCGTGCATGATGTTGAAGCCGGCCAGACCGAGCTCGCAGATGCCGCCTCACCACCACCGGCGACCATGACGTCGGCGCGGCCCCGGATGATGTTCATCGAGTCGCCGATGGCATGATTCGCGCTCGAACAGGCGCTGACCGTCGCGTAGTTCGGCCCGCGCGCGTTCGGCGTAGATCGCCACGTAGCCCGCGGCCATGTCCGGGATAAGCGCGGTCCCAAGGAACGGGCCGATGCGCTCCACGCCGTGCAGGGCGGCCTCGGTCACGTCGCGGATCATGGTGTTGATGCCGCCGATGCCCGAGCCGATGATGCAGCCGGTCCGCCAGGCGAGATCCTCGTCGTCGATCGGGTTGTCGAGGCCCGCGTCGCGCATCGCCTCGGCCACCGCCGCCCACGTGGAGTGGACATAGCGGTCGTTGCGACGGACCTCCTTTTTCGGCATCACGCTGTCGGCGTCGAATCCCTTGATATCCCCCGCGACCTTGCTCGCGGTATTACCGGTCAAGATCGTGATCGGGCCAATCCCGCTGCGCCCGTTGACGAGCCCGTCCCAGAAGGCAGGGACGTCGTTCCCGATCGGGGTCAGCGCGCCCATGCCGGTGATGACCACGCGGCGCTCGCCGTCGCGCACTTGTCTGCCCTCCGCCGATCTCCTGGCGCAGGGAATGATGATCGAGAGCGTCGCCTCGACCGCCACCTCGCCGCCGACGCTGGCTACGGCCCGCGCCCGACCGAACATGCCGCGCAGCTTCTCGACCGTCACCTCCAGGCGCAGGGTGTCGCCCGGCAGCACCATGCGCCGGAAGCGGCAGTCGTAGATGCCGGCGAACAGGCCGAGCTTGCCGCGGTATTCGTCGAGCGTCATCACCGCCACGCCGGCGGTCTGGGCCAGCGCCTCGACCATGAGCACGCCCGGCATGATCGGCCGCTCGGGAAAGTGGCCGCTGAACTGCGGCTCGTTGGCGGTGACCGCCTTCGACCCGACCCCCGTTTTCCCGGCTCCAGCTCGACGATGCGATCGACGAGCAGGAACGAATAGCGGTGCGGAATGATCCGCATGATGTCGGCCGCCTCGATGGGAAGCGTCGGGGTCGTAGCTGCCGGTTTTCGGTGGTCATCGGTCCGGGTGGTGGCTCCTCAGCTGGCGACGAACGCGCCCGGGCCGACCCGGTCGAGCAGGTTCGTGCTCACGCGTGCGTCAAGGAATGCGGCATCTCGATGATTCCACGATAGAACAGAATGTTCGTCTTCACGCCGTCGATCTGGATCTCGGCCAGCGCCCGCCGCGAGCGAGCCAGCGCGATCTCGCCGGTCTCGCCCCACACGATGACCTTGGCCAGCAGGCTGTCGTAGAAGGGCGGCACCTGGTCACCCGGGTACTGGTGCGTGTCGACGCGAACGCCCGACCGCCGGGCAGATGGAGGCCCTCGATCTCGCCGGTCTGGGGCGGAAGTTGTCGCTCGGGTCCTCAGCGTTGATGCGGAATTCGATCGCGTGTCCACGGAAGCGGAACTGGTCCTGCTGAAGGCTGAGACGCTCACCCCCGCAATCCGGATCTGCTCGGCAACGAGATCGACCCCGGTCAGGAGCTGCGTCACGGGGTGCTCGACCTGGATCCGACAGTTGATCTCGATGAAGTAGAAGTTGCCCTCGACGTCGAGCAGGAATTACAGGGTGCCGGCGCCCTCGTAGCCCGCCGCGACCACGCTGCGGATGGCGAGGTCGCGCAGGCGCTCCCGGGCGGCGTCGTCCATGGCCGGCGACGGACCCTCCTGATGATCTTCTCGTACCACCGCTGGATGCTGCCGTCGCGCTCTCCCACGTGCACACCGTTACCGTGCTCGTCGACCATGACCTGGACCTCGACGTGGCGCGACTCCTCGATCCACTTCTCGAAGTAGACCGATCGTCGCCGAACGCAGCCTGTGCCTCGGAGCGGGCGAGCGGCAGCGCCTGCTCCATCTCGCGCGGCGACCGCACAAGGCGCGTGCCGCGTCCCCCGCCGCCGGCGGACGGCTTGAGGAGGACCGGGTAGCCGGCCTCCGCCCCACCGTCGAGCGCATCCCGAAGGTCGGTCACGATGCCGCGGCTTCCGGGAACCGTCGGCAGGCCGTTGGCGCCCAGCATGCGACGCACCGCGTACTTCGAGGCAAACCGCTCGAGCACCTCGGGACGCGGGCCGATGAACGTCAGATCGTGGGCCACGCACGCCTCGGCAAACGTCGCGTCCTCCGACAGGAAGCCGATACCCCGGATGCACCGCGTCACAGCCGGTGATCACGCGGCGCTGATGACGGCGGGCTGCGTAGAGGTAGCTCTTGCGCGCCTCGGCCGGTCCGATGCAGATCGCCTCATCGGCCAGCCGCACGGCCAGGGTGTCGCGGTCCGCCTCGCTGTACGCGACGACCGCGGGCAGGCCAAGGTCGCGGCACGCGCGCAGGACGCGCACGGCGATCTCGCCACGATTCGCGATGAGGATCTTGCTGACCACGACTAGACCGTCGCCCCGGCGTACGTGGCCATGCTCGACCGTACGAGGTCGGCCGCGGATGGCAGGGTGGCGGTGTCACCCGCCGCCAGCGCTCGATGTTGGGCGCGATGCGCTTGAGCATGCCGACCAGTGCCAACCCGGCCCGCACTCGACGGCGACATCGACTCCATCGATGCCATGCGCTCGACGCTGCGCACCCCCTCGACCGGCGCGCGCACCTGCTCGGCAAGCAGTACCCGGATGCGTGACGCGTCGGTCACGGCCTCCGCGGTGACGTTGCTGACGATCGGCACGCGGGCGTCGCCAGGCCTCGCCCTCGAACGCCTACGCCAGGCGTTCGGCGACGGTGGTCATGAGTGGAGAGTGAACGCGCCGGACACGGCCAGTCAAACGACGCGCTTTGCACCCGCGACGCGCATCGGCTCATCGGTGGCGTCGAGCACGTCGACGAGACCGGAGATGACGACCTGGCCCGAAGAACGTCGTTGGCGACCACCAGATAGATCGGGCGGCCATGGCGGCGACGACGCGCTCGACCTGGGGACGCGCCAGGCCGATGACGGCCGCCATCCCGCCGGCACCACCCGCATCGGCCATGAGGTTCGCGCGGCGCTGCGCGAGGCGAGGGCCGCGCCGAATTCGAGGACGCCGGCCGCGACGAGGGCCGCGTACTCACCGACCGAATGGCCGGCGACGACGGTCGATTGCAGCTCCGTCATCTCGCCGAGCACCGATAGGCCGCCACGGACGTCGTCAGCGGCTCGGCTGCGTCTGCCACGTGTCGTTGACCGGTCGACCGGCCCGTCCCAGCAGGCGTCACTGACCGACCAGCCGAGCACCGCATCGGCCTCGGCGTAGGCGCGCGCGCCGCGCCACCAGCCGCGGCAAGGTCGCGGCCCATCCCGACCGCCTGGGATCCCTGCGGGCTGAAGAAGCGCGCGAGGCTCGCGCGCCGACCTCCGTGGCTTCAAGCTCGACGACGACGCTGTCCGTACTCGACCGCCTCACCGCTTCGGCCACGAGATTCCGACCGTGCCCGCTCGCGGGGCTCGACGTCGTGCCGGATGCCCAGCATCTCCACCTCGCCGAGCGGTACGCCCTTCTCGACGTCGAGGCCCGGACCAGAGCCTTCTCGGCGTACGCAAGAAGCCCACGGCTAGCGACGCCACGGCCACGCCCAGATGGACCCGCAGGCGTCGGGCTGCGCTCGCCCGTGGGTAGTGGTCGCGCCGCCACCGAGCCGGGGCGGGGGTTGCGGCGCGCATGACGCGCAGGCGGACATCGTCGGACGCGACCTCGATCTCTCCGAGGCCGTAGCGTGCCAGCCGCTCGGTCAATGCGGGGACCAGGACACGGTCGCCGCCCGGGCGATCGCCTCGAGGGCGTGTTCCCGTCGTCGGTCATGCGCCCCTCTCGTTCTCGTCGTCGGTGTCGCTGCTGAGCGGGTCTCGCTCCATCGAGGCCGTCGCGGGACGCCGGGCAGGTGGAGAATGCGGCCGATCCGACGCCGGAGGGACGGGACCTCCGGACGGCCCGGGCTGTCCTCTTCCGGTCTCGACGTAGGCTCCGAGGCCGCGCAGCCGAGCATAGCGGGTCGCGGGCAGCTGCGGTCGTTGCGCGCCCGGAAAGACGCCGCAAGGCCAGACGATCGCGGCCTTGACCGCGCGACCGGTCTCCGCGTCGTCGGTGTGCGCCCCGTCCCCCGGCTCCGCCACGATCGCATCGACCACGCCATCTCCTGGTCGTCGGCTGTCATGCGCAGGGCCGCGGCGGCCGTCCGAGCCTCGTTCGCGCGAGCCGCCACAGGATCGACGCGCAGCCCTCCGGGCTGATCACCGAGTACACCGCGTTCTCGAGTGCCAGCACCACGTCGCCGACGCCGAGCGCCAACGCGCCTCCGGATCCGCCCTCGCCGAGCACGACTACCACGATAGGCACTGGCGCCCGGTCATGAGCTTGATGCTCGATGCGATCGCCTCGGCTGGCCGCGCTCCTCCGCCGCCGGCCCCGGAAGGCGCCGCGGTGTCGAGGAAGGTGACGATCGGCATGCCCAGCTTGTCGGCCAGACGCATCAGGCGCTGTGCCTTTCGGAATCCCTCCGGGTGGGGAGACCCGAAGTTGCGCAGGATGTTCGACTCGGTATCGGTTCCCTGATGGCCGATGACCATGACCTGCGCACCATAGAGCATCGCCGGGCCGCCCACGATGGCCTGGTCGTCGCCGTCAGCACGGTCGCCGTGGAGCTCGAACCCGTCGAATACCACCGCGACGAGATCGAGCGTGCGCGGGCGCTGCGGATGACGCGCGAGCTGTACGCGACGCCACGCCTCCTCGATGGCCTCCGGCGAACGGGCTGTCGGCTGCTCGACCATCGGAGCATCACTCATCGGCTCGTCTCGCGATCACCGGCGGGTTCGCGTCGATTGCACCGGCCGGTGGCTGTTCGACGTTGATCCCGATTGTCTCGCTCACCCGCACCGCCAAAGCGCTGGGCAAAGCCGGACGGTGCGCCGATCGGGCCCCGGGGTCGTTCGACCGGTGCCGGTTGACCATCGTCCACCGCCGCGACGGGAAGCAGCTTGACGAGCCGCGCCAGGCTCGCGCGAAGCTCTGGCCGGGGCACCACGGCGTCGACGAAGCCGTCGTCGAGCAGGAACTCCGCCGTCTGGAATCCCTCGGGCATCTCCTCGCCCACCGTGTCGGAGGCCACGCGCGCACCGGCGAAGCCGATGAGGGCCCGCGGCTCGGCCAGCTTGACGTCCCCCAGGCTGGCGAAGCCGGCGAGGACCCCGCCGGTCGTCGGATCGGTCAGCACGGTGATGAACGGGATCCCGGCGACGTCGAGGCGCACGAGCGCGCCTCGTGCGGGCCAGCTGCATGAGGGCCAGGGTTCCCTCCTGCATGCGCGCCCCGCCCGATGCACTGACCACGATGGCCGGGATGCGCTCGGCCAGCGCTCAACCGGCCTCGAGCAGCGGGCCAGCTTCTCGCCCACCACGCTCCCCATGCTGCCGCCCATGAACCGGAAGTCGAAGATCCCGATGGCGACGCGCTGTCCCTCGATCGTTCCGGTGCCCCACACCACCGCATCGCGCAGACCGGTCTTGATGCGCGAGGCCTCGAGGCGGATCCCGCGTAGGGCTTGTCGTCGTAGGAATCCGAGCCGATCGACCGCCTCGAGACCCGCATCTCGCTCGGTGAATGAGCCCGGATCGAGCAGGAGGTCGATGCGCTCGCCGATCGACATCCGGAAGTGATGGCCGCACGACGGGCACAGCCGCTGATTGCGCTCGAGCTGCTTGTTGAAGACCTGGGCGTCGCAGCTGGGACACTTCGTCCACGTGTCCGAGGGCGCGGTCCGCCGGCTGAATGGGAACTTGATCGGCAATCGATTCCTCCTCGTCGCGCTATCGATGGAGGAGCCGATGCGCGCTCGGCGCTCGGCGGCTGCTGCGCCAGACGGCATAGGCGGTGGCGCCCACCACGGCCGATCCCACGGCACCGGTCACGATCAACCGTCCCGGATGCCGGAGCGCCCACCCCACGGCATCGCGCGACGCGGTCGGCGCCAATCGGGTGCTCGAGGCGCGCCTCGAAGTGCGGCGATGCCAGGGGAACGTGGAGCGACGCGCGCAGGTCGGCGGCCATGCCGAGGAGGACGCGGATCGACGGCTTCGAGCCCGGCCGCGGCGGCGGCGACCGGAACGGACTGGCCGTCGAGCACGCCGTCGACGCGCGGTCGAGACGCTCGGCGGCAGAAGGGTGGCGACTCATGACACTCCTGCTAACACCGCGGAGCCCGATACGTTACACGGGCGTCCCGGATCGGGCCAACGTCAGGCGCGCTGCGCGTCCTCGACGAGCAGCTCGGCAAGATCGCGCAACGCGCGGTGCTGCAGGACGCGGACGGCGCCCTCGCTGCGATCGAGCACATCGGCGATCTCGTGCGTCCGCGAGCCCCTCGACGAAGCGCAGCACGACGACCTGGCGACGGTCGCCGCTGAGCCGGCTGACGGCCCGCTGCAGGCGCCGGGCATCCTCGGCCTCGCCGACCATCCGCGCGGGATCCTCGGCGGCCACCCGCTCGGGCACCAGGTCCAGCGACGCCGAACGATGGCGCCGGCGTGATCGCAGTGCATTGGCCAGCTGGTTGTGCGCAATCCGGAACAGCCAGGATCGGAACGTCGAACCGATGTCCCGGAAACGGTCGAGGCCGACATCGCCGCCAGGAACGTCCGCTCCGTCGCATCCTCGGCGTCATCGGTGATCGCCAAGGAGGTAGAAGCAGTAGCCGTAGACGGGGTCGAGGTAGCGTCGATACAGGGTGGCAACGCCGCGCGATCCGCCTGTGCCGCGCGAACATGGCCAGGTCGGGATCGGGTCCGCGATCCGGGGAGATCGCGGGCGAACCGCTCATGCGGCCCGTCACCGCCCGCAATCGGACGATCTCCCCGCTCGCGACGCGCTCGAGCCTGCCCTCGGACTCGATGACGAGTGCCCCGCCCGCGTCGAGGTCGACGGCCCGCCCGATGACGCGCTGGGCACCGGTGTCGACCTCGATCTCCGACCGAGGGTCGTGCATGCCGCCCGATAGCGGTCGAGCGGCGATCGCCCGTCCTCCATGGCGACGACCTCGCGATCGAGCGAGTCGAGGAGGTCGCCGAGGACGGTCTCGCGTGCGACGGGGCGTCCGGCGAGCTCGGCCAGGCTCGTCGCATTGTCGCGCAGGTCGGCCGGCATCTCGCTCCGAGCCAGTTCACGTTCAGCCCGATGCCGATCACGGCAGCTGCGACTGCGTCGCCATCGAGCACCGTCTCGATCAGCACGCCACCGACCTTGTGTCCGTCCTCCGACACGATGTCGTTCGGCCACTTCAGGCCGAGCGCCGCAATGACGAGGCACGCATCGCGAACGGCAAGCCCCGCGGCGGCGGCCAGCTGCCACGCGTCAGCGGCCGGAATGTGCGCGTCGACGCCGACGCTGACCGTCAGATTGACGCCGGGCGGTGGCGTCCATGTCCAGCCGCCTCGGTCCCCGGCCGGCGGTCTGGACCTCCGCCACGACCGCGCGTCCGACGATGCCAGCGGCGAGCAGCTCCCGTGCGCGGTCGTTCGTCGACGGAATGCTGTCGTGCACCTCGATCCCGCGCCCGACGCGCGCACGTGGCCGGTCGGCCGACTGCCATGGCGTCATGCCCCCACGATACCGCCTCGATGGCACGGAGGGCGCCTCGCAGTGCGGTACACTCGCCGTCCCATGGCCCAGACCCTCGACGCTCGCGACGCCACGCCCCGCGAGACCCGTGATCGCGTGTTCAGCGGCATCCAGCCGTCAGGGGCGTCGCACCTCGGCAACTACCTCGGCGCCCAGGCCAACTACGTGGCGATCCAGGAAGAATTCGAGACGATCTACGGCATCGTCGACCTCCACGCGATCACGACGGTGCACGATGCCGCCGAGCTGCGTCGGCTGACACACGAGATGGTGCTCGACCTGCTCGCCGTCGGGCTCGATCCGCGTCGCTGCGCCCTGATCCGCCAGTCCGACTTGCCGGAGCACACGGAGCTCGCGTGGATCTTCAACACCGTGACGCCCGTCTGGTGGGCGGAGCGCAATCCCACGTACAAGGAGAAGCCCGCGAGCATGGCAAGGAGAACAGCCTGGGCCTGCTCGACTATCCCGTCCTTCAGGCGGCCGACATCGTGATTTACAAGGCAACGCACGTCCCGGTCGGCAAGACCAGGCCGCGCACCTCGAGCTGAGCCGGGAGATCGTGCGGGCATTCAACCGACGGTACGGCGAGATCTTCCCTGAGCCTCACCCGGTGTTCACCGACGCCCCCGTCGTCATCGGAATCGACGGCGTACGGAAGATGGGCAAGAGCGCCAACAACACCATCCCGATCTTCGCGGAGCCCGACGAGATCCGGCGTCTCGTGATGAGCATGGTGACCGACCCGTTGCGCATCAAGCGCACCGATCCCGGCCGGCCCGAAGTGTGCAACGTGTGCCAGCTCCATCGCTTCTTCGGCGCGGACTACCTCGAGATCCAGGATGGCGAACGAACCGCGCGCACCGGTTGCGTGGACACCAAGCAGCTGCTCGCCGAGCGGATCATCGAGTACTTCCGCCCGATGCGGGAGGAGCGTTTCCGTCTGGCGGCGGATCCCGCCGTGGTCGAGGACACGCTGGCGGCGGGCGCGGAAAAGGTCCGACCGATCCTCGACGCCACGGTGGCCGAGGTGCGCGCCGCGGTGGGCATCGGCCCGCGACGGACGACCTGACCATGACCGGCGCCGGTGGTGGCATCGGTCCGCGCGAACGCTGGTGGCTCGTCCTCTTCCTCGCGCTCGGGAGCGCCTACTTCGCGTTCCTCGTCATCGAACGGAGCCTCGCGCTGCTCGGCGGATTCGGCACGATCCTGCTGATCCTGTTCCTGGCCTGGCTGCTGGCGTTCGTGATGTCGGCTCTCGTCGCCGGCATCGCCGAGCGGGTCGATCTCCCGCGACCGACGATCGTGGTCGGGGCGTACCTGCTGGCCCTGGTCGTGTTCGGCTTCGCTGTCTTCTACACCGGCGCGGCCATGACCCAGCAGGTGGCGGAGCTGGCACGCAACTACCCTGCCGCCGAGCGGGACATTCTCGCGGTCCTTGCCGACTGGGAGCGCGGTCTCCAGTTCGGAAGGCTGCGCCTCGACCTGACCGATCTGTACGGCGGCGCGCTGGCCGGCCTGGCCCAGATCGGCAGCGATGTTGTCGAGCAGGCGCAGAACATCGCGGGCGTCACGATTGCGGCACTCGGCGCGCTCCTGCTCATCATCGTGATCTCGCTGTACATGGTCATGGACTCCCAGCGCATCCTGGGGCGCCTGCGCAGCGTCGTCCCGCGGCGCTACCGAGACGAAGCCGACCTCCTCGAACGATCAATCGTGCGCGCGTTCGGAGGGTTCCTGCGAGCTCAGCTGATCCTTGCGGTGCTCCAGGCGGTGACGGTCGGCGTCGTCGGCAGCATCTTCGGCGTGCCGTACCTCTTCCTGTGGGGAACGCTGAGCGCCCTTGCCATGCTCATCCCGTTCTTCGGACCGCCACTGGCGCTGATTCCCCCGGTCATCGGCGCCGCGCTGTTCGCCGGCGAATCGCTCATCCCGCTCGCGATCATCCTGTTCGCAGTCCAGACGGTCATCGTGAACTGGCTGCAGCCGCGTCTCCTGCGCGGGGCACTCGGGCTCCATCCCATCCTGGTCCTCGTCGGCCTTCTCGTCGGCGCGCAGGTCGCCGGCGTCTGGGGGGCACTGTTCGGGATCCCGGTCATCGCCGTGCTGTGGGTCTTCGTGAGCTACGCCGTGTTCCGCACCGTTCCCAACGCCGCCCTCTCCGAAAGGGAGCGGCTCAGCGACGTCGACGAGCACGTCATGGTCCGCGTCGAGAAGGAGCAGGTCGGCGACGAGACGCATCCCCACATCCACGTGACGCGAACGCGACGACCGGACGGCAGCGAGCAGGTGGAGCTGCGCATGGAGGAGCCCGATCGCGGAGAAGGCCCGGCCCCGAGCGGAGCCGAGGGCTGGGCGACTCCCGAGTATTCGCTACTCGCTTCCGAGTGGCGTGACCTCTTCGGCGAAGTGGCAGGCGCTCATGTGGCCGCCGCCGACATCGCGCAACGGCGGCTCCTCGACCTTGCAGATCTCCTGCGCCATCGGGCAGCGCGTATGGAATCGGCAACCCGAGGGCGGGTTGGCCGGCGAGGGCAGATCGCCCTTGAGCACGATCCGCTCGCGGCGCACGGTCGGGTCCGGCACCGGAATGGCCGACAGGAGGGCCTTGGTGTACGGATGGGCCGGCGCCTGGTACAGCTCGTCGGCATCCGACAGCTCAACCAGCTTTCCGAGGTACATGACCCCGACCCGCGTCGAAAGGTGCTTGACGACCGCCAGGTTGTGGGCAATGAACAGGTAGGTGAGCTGGAACTCGTCCTGGAGGTCGCTCAGCAGGTTGAGCACCTGCGACTGAATCGACACGTCGAGCGCACTGACCGGCTCATCGCACACGATGAAGCGCGGTCGCAGGGCCAGGGCGCGCGCGATTCCGATGCGCTGGCGTTGGCCGCCGGAGAACTCGTGCGGGTAGCGGTGAATGTGCTGCTGATTGAGACCCACCCGCTTCAGGAGGTCCCGGACCGCCGACTCGCGCTCGCGCTTGTTCGTCATGCCGTGGACGTACAGGCCCTCACCCACGATCTCGCCCACGCTCATGCGCGGGTTGAGGCTGGCATACGGATCCTGGAACACGACCTGGATGTCGCGCCGCGCCGCCTTGAGCTCGCGTGAGGAGAGGTCGAACAGGGGCTTGCCCTCGAAGTTCACCGAGCCGGCGGTCGGAGGCAGCAGGCGCAGGATGACCTTGCCGAGCGTCGTCTTGCCGCAGCCCGACTCCCCCACCAGGCCGAGCGTCTCGCCCTCGGTCACGCTGAAGCTCACGCCATCGACCGCGCGCACGGCGCCGAGCTTCGTGATGCCGAGCAGGCCGCCGCGGATCTCGAAGTGCTTGACCAGGTTGTCGACCTCGAGCAGCGGAGCGGCAGCCGACCCACCGCGCGCCGCGGCGCGCTGCTCGGTGGTCTGACCACCGGTCATCTGGTCGCCCTCGACCACGTCGTCGCTGGGCGCCATGGCCGCGTCGCTCATCGGGCGGCCACCGTGAGCGCCTCGGCCGCCTGCTCCGCCTCGGGTCCCGTGGCATCGGCACCCACGTCGGGTGCCTCGCCCGCCGGCGTCAGCCAGCAGCGGCTGAGGTGGCTGGGTCCCACCTCCTGGTACGGCGGGGGCGTGTCGCACACCTTCATGCGGTGCGGACAGCGACGCTTGAACAGGCAGCCCTCCGGCAGGTTGAGCGGCGACGGCACGGTGCCCTTGATGACCTGCAGCCGCTCGCGGCGCTCGTCGAGGCGTGGGATCGACAGCAGCAGTCCCTGGGTGTACGGATGGTGCGGCGATCCGAAGACGGTCTTCACATCGGAGCGCTCGACGACCTTGCCGGCGTACATCACGACGACCTCGTCGGCCATCTCGGCCACGACGCCAAGATCGTGGGTGATGAGCATGATCGCCATCCGGTTCTTCTCGCGGAGCTCGCGCATGACCTCGAGGATCTGGGCCTGGATGGTGACGTCGAGCGCCGTCGTGGGCTCATCGGCGATCAGCAGGTCCGGATCCGTCGACAGGGCCATGGCGATCATCACCCGCTGGCGCATGCCGCCGGAAAGCTGATGCGGATGCTCCCCGGCACGCCGCTTGGCGTCGGGAATGCCGACCACGCGCAGCATCTCGACGCCTCGATCCCAGGCCTCGCGACGGCTGACCGCGGTGTGCTGCTGGACGGCTTCGGCGATCTGGTCCCCGCACGTGAACACCGGGTTGAGGCTGGTCATCGGCTCCTGGAAGATCATGCTCACCTGGTCGCCGCGGATGTCCCGCATGTCGGCGTCGCTCTTCTCGAGCAGGTTCTCGCCGTTGAGCCTGATCTCGCCCGCCACGATGCGCCCGGGGCGCTCGATGAGGCGCATGACGCTCAGGCTGGTGATGCTCTTGCCGCAGCCCGACTCTCCCACGACCCCCAGCGTCTGACCGTGCCCGATCTCGAACGTGACGTCATCGACGGCCTTGACAACGCCATCCTGGGTGAAGAAGTGGGTCTTGATGCCCCGGATCTCGAGGAGGGGGCCGGTGCTGTGGGCCGTCAGCGTCACTTCTCGACCCGCTGGCGGGGATCGAGTGCATCCCGCAGGCCATCACCCAGGAAGCTCGCGGAAAGCACGATGAGGATGAGGATGACGCCCGGGTACACCACCTTCAGTGGACCCGAGAAGAAGTAGTCGCGCGCGTTCTGGAGCATGGTGCCCAGGCTTGCACTGTCGCGGCCGATGCCGAAGCCCAGGAAGCTCAGTGCGGACTCGACCACCACCGAGTCCGCGATGCCGAGGGTGGCTGCGACGACGATGGGCGCCATGGCCGGCGGCAGCATGTGGCGCAGCATGATGCGCTGCGGCGATGCGCCGAGCGCGCGCGCCGCCTGGACATAGTCCACCTCGCGCAGGCTCAGGAACTCCGCGCGAACCAGCCGCGCGGCGGTCGTCCAGCCGGTGAGCCCGATGGCGAACACCACGACCCACACGTTCCCCTGCCCGAAGAACGCCGTGATCATGAGGATCACGAAGAGCCCCGGTAACGACAGCATGATGTCGACGAACCGCATCAACAGGTTGTCGACCCATCCACCGACGTAGCCGGCAATCGAGCCGATGAAGACGCCGATGACCACGATGATGATCACGGCGGCAAGGCCGATGGTCAGTGACGTCTGCGTGGCCTTGCCGAGGCGCGCGAACAGGTTCTGGCCGTACTCGTTGTAGCCGAGGATGGCGAACGTGAAGTCGCCGTCCTCGGAGAAGAGCTCCGGTGGCGCATCGTCACGGAACAGCTGGGTCGTGCGCCAGCCGTCCCCCGTGACCGTGGGCACGATGATCGCGTACGTCGCCAGGACGATGAGCACGATGACCGCGAACACGGCAAGCCGATGCTTCATGAAGCGCTGCCGCACGAGCTGCCAGTACGTCCTGACGGGCGTGCGGTCGATATCTGCCGACTCGGCCTCCGCCTCTTCGGCGCGGCGCCGCTCGATCTCGGCGGCGGTGGTGTCGCTGACCATGGCGAGCGTCCTCTAGTACTTGATCCGCGGATCGACGACGCCGTACAGGATGTCGGCGAGGAGGTTTCCCATGACGACCCCGAATCCGCCGACCATGACGAACGCCAGCACGACCGGGTAGTCGCGCTGCGTCACGGCGGTCACGCCGAGCAGGCCGAGCCCCGGCCAGCTGAAGATCGTCTCGGTGATCACGGCGCCCGACAGCAGGCCCGGCAGGGTCAGGCCGAAGAGCGTGATGACGGGAATCAGGGCGTTGCGCAGTGCGTGCTTGTAGGTGACCTTCGCCGCGCTGAGACCCTTGGCCTTCGCGGTGCGCACGTAGTCCTGGTTCAGGACCTCGAGCATCTTCGCCCGAACGTAGCGGCTCCAACCGGCGATCTGCTGGATCGCCAGCGAGCTCACGGGCAGAACCATGTGCCATGCCACGTCGAGCGGAGTACCGCGGCCCTCGGTCCCCGGCAGGCTCACCATCCCGAAGCCGGGGAAGAGGCCTCGGAAGACGACGGTGCCGAGGTAGGCGATGTACAGGCCGAGGAGGAACGACGGAATCGCGTAGCCGATGGTGGCGAAGGTGGTGATCGCCTTGTCGGCCCAGCTGTACTGGCGGACCGCGGCAAGGATGCCGATCGGGATGGCGACGATGATCGTCACGAGGAGCGCGGTGCCGCCGAGGAGGAGCGTGGCCGGCATGCGGTCAACGAGCGTGTCGCGCACCGAGCGGCCGTCGACGAGGCTATAGCCCCAGGACTCGGTGTTCCAGAACTGGACGAAGGCGGTGATCCAGCTGATGAACTGTTCGTGCACCGGCTTGTCCAGGCCGTACAGACGAACGAGATTCTCGAGGGTCTCGGGCCGAATGTTCGGCGTGCGGAAGCGGTCGATCGGGCTGCCGGGGGCCAAGCTGGATGATGGCAAAGCTGACGAGGGCCACCCCGAACAGGATGGGAATCGACTGCAGCGTTCGTCGAAGGATGTAGGTGGCCATGGCGGTGTGCCGTGCTCCCTCTCTCCGAGATCCCGTTCCCGCCCCGAGTGCGGGAATTGTGCCAGACGGGAGCCCTCACGCGGGCCCAGGTGAGGAGGTGGGCCGCTGGCGGCACCCGGAGGTGCCACCAGCGGCCGCGATCAGTCGGACCTGAGGTTCCGGTCGATCCGGCTACTCAGCGACCAGCAGGGTCTCGAGCTGCCAGTGCCACTGCGGCGACCCGAGCTCAAGACCACCGGCACTGCTCTGCAGGTTGGCGTCGAGCGCCTCGCGCGCGACGTCAGACCATGCGAACAGGTACGGCTGCTCGTCGAACATGATCTGCTCGAACTCCTGGTAGAGCTCGGCTCGGGCGTCCTGGTCGCTGGTGACCAGGCCCTCGTCGATCAGCTCGATCTGCCTCCTCGTTCTGGAAGCAGATGTAGTTGTAGAGCTCCGGCTGCTCTTCCGTCGTGCACTGGCTCGAGTGGAAGAGGCTGAACGGATCGGGGTCGTAGCTCGTCCCCCATCCACCGAAGTACGCGTCGTACGGCTCGGTCGCGTTCGGCGGAATGTGCGGGAAGGTCAGCAGCGGCAGCAGCACCGTCGCGAAGTCGCCTTCGATGACGTTGATGCTGATTCCGCAGTCGACCACCTGGTCGCGCAGCAGTTCCATGAACGCGATGCGGTCCGGTCGGCCGGCACGCACGTAGACATCGGTCTCGAACGTCGTCACCGTCGCGCGTGGCAGGCCCGGTGGCGTTGCCGTCCGCATCGGTCTCGACCGTCCATCCAGCCTCCTCGAGGAAGCCGATGGCGGCAGCGACGTCACGCTCGACGGGCTGCAGGTCGGGGTTGTACGCCCACGAAGCCGGCGGGATGTCGGCCTCGATCGGGATGCCCTGGCCATTGGTGGCCTGGTCGACGGTGGCCGCCTTGTCGATGCAGTACTGCACCGCCTTGCGGGCACCGAGGTCGGCGAACAGCCGGCCTTCGCGCAGGTTGTACTGGAGACCGAAGTAGCCGAAGTCCGGGTACTCGGCGAACTGGACGTTCGGATCGTCCTTGAGCGCGTCATACGCATCCGCGGTCAGGGAGTACTTCCAGTCGACCTGGCCGGCCTGGACGGCGTTCGCACCCTGGATGTCATCGGTGATGATCGGCATCACGATGGTCTCCGTGGCGGGGGCGCCACCGTAGTAGTCGGCAAAGGCCGTCAGGGTCAGGCTCTCGCCCGGCTGCAGGCAGCCCGGCTCGCACATCCACGGTCCGGTACCGACCGGCTCCGTGTTGAAGGAGAGCAGCGGGTACGTCGCCGCGATGGCGTCGATGCCCTCGGTCTCCAGTGCGGCCTGGATCTGGCGTCAGCAGATCGGCGAGCGCGCCACCGTAGGCGCACGGGTCGAACTCGTCGCCCGCCTCGCCACCGGTGTTGAAGTCGTCGCGATTCGGAAGCTCGACGCCGGCATCTCCGATGACACCCTCGGCCAGCGGCCAGGGCGGCGTCGCAGGCGGCCGGATCGGGCTCTTCGGCACCGGTCGCGGCGGTCAGGGCGTCGGCAGCGGCAGCGACCGCGGCCGGATCGGCACCCTCGGCCTCGCCGACGAAGTCCTCGTAGGCAGCCGTGACGACGGCCTCCGAGTCAATGGCGATGCCGGGGAGGATGACCGTCGCGAACGGAGCGTACGGCTCGATCAGCGTGAACTCGACCGTCTTCTCGTCGACGGCCGTGGCCGAATCGAGGAACGGCCCGAGGCAGATCGACGGGTTGAACCGGCAGTTGTCGCTCTTGGCGATGTCGTAGGTGAACACGACGTCCGCCGCGGTGACCGGGTCACCGTTGTGGAAGGTGGCGTCCTGCAGGGTGCAGGTCCACGTGATCTCGTCCTCGCTCACCTCGCACAGGTCAGCGGCAAGATCAGGGATCGGCGTCAGTGCCGCGTCGTACTGATACAGGCCGGTACCGAGGAACTGGTACGGCCTCCGCGGTCGGGACGTCCGACGCGCGTTCGACAGCGTGGTGATCTGGCCGTCGACGACCATGGTGATCGTCCCGGTGCCGGTGCCGCCGTCAGTCGGGGCTGCCGACGAGCCGGGATCTTGCGACTCCGGCGCCGAGGACTCTCCGGACTCACCGGGCTGCGTACCGCACGCGGCCAGGATGAGGGCCCCGGAGAAGAGGAACGCTATTGCATTCCACTTGGTCCGTCTCATTACTCCCTCCAGTGATGGGGATGTACGGTGAATGGGGTCGCGCACGGCCTGATGCCGCGGCGGGAGCCCAACGGGCTGTGGATTATATCCGCTTGTCCACCTCCTTGACGGTCCGTTGATCAACTGGGCGAACGAAGCTCGGATCGCTGCCCCGCGGGGCAGCACCACCCCATCCCCCGATGGGTGTCGGCTCTATATACGACGCGACCGCGGCCGAGGTTCATTGTTTCTCGCGCTCGCCGGGCACCGCGCGCCCGTGCGGCACGAGAAAGCGGCGCCCGTCCGCGGTTCGGGCCTCGTCCACCGCGACGCCGAATGCCTCCCGCACGAGCTCGGGACGCAGGACCGTCTCCTGCTCTCCGTCAGCCATGATCCGGCCCGATCCGAGCACCATGGCGCGGGTGGCGTGCGCGATCGCCAGGTTCAGGTCGTGGAGCACGGCGATCACCGTCAGGCCCCTCCGGTCCCGCAGCCGATCGACCATCGCCAGCAGCGATGCCTGGTGCGCGATGTCGAGATGCAGCGTCGGCTCGTCGAGCAGGAGGAGCTCGGGCTCCTGGGCCAGGGCCATCGCGACCAGGACGCGCTGGCGCTCCCCGCCCGACAGCTCACCCGCGTGACGCTCGGCAAGGTCGAGGGCGTCCGCATCGAGCAGCGCGCTCTCGACGGCCGCCGCGTCGTCGGGCGACGCGCCGAACCAGCGCGTGGCATGAGGCGCGCGTCCCATCTCGACCAGCTCGGCGACGCGAAAGCCGTCGGGCAGGACGAGCGATTGGGGCAGGACGGCGACCCGCTTCGCCAGCGACCCGCGCGGCCACGCCGACAGGTCGCGGCCGAACAACGCGATTCGTCCCGCATCGGGGGTGATGGTGCCGGCGATGGCCCGCAGCAGCGTCGTCTTGCCGCTGCCGTTGGCCCCGAGCAGGGCAACGAGCTCGCCTGCCTGCACGGTCATCGCCAGCTCGCGCAGCACCCGGCGGCGTGCGCCACCCACCGCCGGGTAGGAAACATCGAGGGCCGTCGATCTCGAGGACGGCGCTCACGTGGCGGCCGCCAGGCTCACGGTCCGCGCGCGACGCAGCAGCCACAGGAAGAACGGGGCGCCGACCAGCGCCGTCACCACGCCGACCGGAATCCCGCCGGCGAGCCGCGCACCCAGGTCGGCCAGGACGAGCAGCAACGCGCCGCCGATCGCGCTTGCCGGCAGGAGCAGCCGATGATCGGGCCCCACCACGAGCCGAAGCAGGTGCGGCACGACCAGCCCCACGAAACCGATCGTGCCGGAGATTGCGACCGCTGCCGAGGTCGCCAGCGTGGCAAACAGGGTGAGGCGCAGCTTCTCGCGTCCCACGTCGAGACCGAGGTGGGCGGCGGGGGCATCGCCGAGGGCGAGGAGGTTGAGGCTCCGCCAGCGGGCGAACAGAGCGAGGAATGCCCCGAGCATGACCGGCGTTGCGATGGCGAGATCGACCCATCCGACCGCGGCGAGCGAGCCCATGAGCCACGAGAAGATCGCCGCCAGGGCGCGACCGGAGGAGACCATGAGCAGCGCCACGCCGGCGGCGAGCAGCGACGAGACGGCGTACCCGGTCAGCAGCAGCGTCACCGACGGGAGCTGGCCGCCGCTGCGGGCCACCGAGATCACGAGCAGAACCGTGGCGATGCCACCGCCGAAGGCGAGCGCCTGGACGATGCCGAGTCCCAGCCAGGTGCCCCCGACGCCGATGGCCAGCGCCGGCAGGATCACCGGGAGCGCGATGCCGATGGTTGCGCCCAGTGACGCCCCGGCGGCGGTGCCGATGATGTACGGGTCCGCCATCGGGTTGCGGAGGATGGCCTGGAACACCGTACCGGCGCACGCGAGCCCGGCACCGACGACCATGGCACCGAGGACGCGCGGCAGCCGCAGGTCGATCACGATCGTCTCGATGCTGTCGGCGATCCCGACCGTCGAGCCGACGCCGAGGAATCGGTGCGCGAGGATGCGCACGACCTCGTCCGGCGCGATGGCGACGCTCCCGAGCCCGATGGCGAGGACGAGGGCCGCGAGCAGGACCAGCAGGCCGCCACCCAGCGTGGTGGCGACGCGACCGATCGCGGGCCCGCGGACGATCGGCCGCGGCGCGACGCCGGCGCGCATCGGCTAGCCGCCGACCACGGCGTCGGGGTGGATGGCGCGCACCAGCGCCTCGAGCCCGTCGACGATGCGAGGACCTGGTCGCGTGATCAGGATGTCGTCGGTGACCACCACGACATTGCCCGCCGACACCGCGGACATCGTGGCCCAGCCGGGCCGGCCGGCCACGCTCTCGGGGGTGATCGTCGCGTCGTACGTTGCGTCACCGAGCAGGATGAGCTCGGGATCGGCGGCAACGAGCTCCTCGATCTCGATCGAGGTCGAGAGGGCGTCGCCGGTGATCGGCTCTCCCCCCGCCGTCTCGATCAGGCTGGCGAGGAACGATCCCTCACCGGCGGTGTAGATCGTGCCTTCGAACACGCTGACCTCGTAGAAGGTCCGCGGACGGTCGAGGCCGGACACGGTGGCCTCCACCTCCGAGATTCGCGCCTGCATGTCGCCCACGACATCCGCCGCGGCATCGGCTCGGCCGATTGCCGCCCCCACCAGCTCGATGTCGGCGGCAACCTCGTCCAGGGACTCCGGGTACAGCACCAGCACGGGAAGGTTCAGGTCGGTGAGCTGGTCGATCACGCTCGTCGGCGTCAGCTCGTTCCCGGCGGCCAGGATGAGGTCGGGCTCGGCGGCCACCACCGCCTCCATGTCGACCTGGGCGAAGGTCACGACCTTGTCGATCGTCGCCACTTCGACCGGGTAGTCGTCGAAGTCGGTGACGCCCACGAGGCGGTCGCAGGCGTCGAGCGCGCACACGATCTCGGTATTCGACGGCGCCAGGGACACGATGCGCTGCGGGCTCGGTCGCGACCGTCACGCTGCGTCCCGCGTCGTCGGTCAGGGTCATCGGATAGGCCGCCGGGGTCGAAGCGGGAGTGGGCTGCGAAACGATGGACGGCGAGCCGGCCGAGATGGTCGTGGTGGCCGTCGGTGCACAGGCGGCAACGACGAGGGCGAGTGCCGGAAGGAGGGATGCCGGGCGGAGGAATCGGTCGGGAGTCATGGGTGATGCCTTCCCTTTCACGCGAGGGCGAGCGACATCGCGATCGGGCTGGCGACCTGACTCCCGTGCTCAACGGCACGGATACAGTAGCGGGACTGTGCCGGCTTCTCACCGGCTTCTCCATTCACCCGTGGTCCTTGCGGCCACGGCACCCGTCGGCGTCTCTTCGGTTGGTCGAGCGATCCTAGCAGACGTCCGCCGACGAGCTCTTGGAGGCGGGCCCCGGCATCGGCGCTGGATCTAGGCCGGTACGGCCTCGGTGTCGCGCGACTCGGCGTGCCCGTACAGCGGCGTCTGGCGTGCCGCCTCGGTCAGCATCGGGTCGAGCATCTTCTGGACCGCCAGGGTGTGGCTGCAGCCGCCGGCGGATTCATAGAGATGACAGTCGCAATGCCATGTATCGGCGTCGAGAGTGACGGTGTGCGTGCCGTTGTCGCCGGCGAATCGGGCCCGAATGGCCTCGAACTTCACCCGGTCGGGCTCGTGCGCGTAGCGCATGGCCTTCTCGACCTTGCCGATCATGCTCGAATGCACGTCGCGGTTACCTCCATGCGGCGCCGGAACTCCCGGCGCCCTATTACGTGGCGCCCGTCGGGTCGGATCCGGTGGCCCTGGCGAGCCGCTCCTTGAGCATTGCGAGCAGTGTAACCGGCGTCGGGTCGGTCTGGTAGAGAATTGCGAGATACACGCTCACGAGATCGCCGTAGGCGACGCTGGTGAGCACGCGTGCCAGAGGCGTCGGCCCCTCGGCCCAGACCTGGCTGCGGTTCGTGGCGCGCTCGCGGAGCAGCTCCTCCACGACCCGATAGCGCTCCGCAATGGCCTCCGGCTCATCACGGTCGCGAAGCTGAACGACGTAGAGGGCGTCGCCCAGCTCGCGTGGGTTCAGGCTGCCCTCGATCGCGTTGTGGTTCGCCTCCGGCATCGGCTCGTAGGACGCCCAGGCCTTGGCGTTCTCGTTGAGCTGCGTCTTCCAGCGGTGCGCGACGGCTGTCATCGCGCCATGGCCGTAGATCACCGGGATGCGTCCGAATATCGACCACGCCAGCTGTTTCGCGGGATTCGCGTCCGTCTCGACGGATGGCCCGGTCCGCTCGAGCAGCTCCTCGAGCGCGGTCGCGGCCGTCCCGAGCGAGTCCGGATCGGCGATCAGGCCCGCGCGCGACAGCAGCTCGTGGAGGAGGCCCACGCCGAAGCCGATGGCGGCGCGCGGCTGGCCACCCAGCTGGTAGCGCAGCAGCGGCAGCCCGGCCTCTGCGGCTCCGGCCGCCAGGCGCCCGCCGGTCGTCACCACGGCCAGCGGCAGCTCGCGCTCGCGCGCGGCGGCGAAGCCCGAGAGCGTCTCGGCCGTCTCCCCTGAGTGGCTGGCCGCGATGACGAGCGTCCGCGGCCCGATCCCGGGCGGCAGCCCGTAGTCGCGGTGCACGGTGAGCGGCACGCGCAGGCGATCGCCGGCCGCCGCCGCAACCAGCTCGGCACCGATGGCGGACCCTCCCATCGCGAGGACGACGATCGCGTCGATGTCGGCTGCACGGTCGTCGAGCGTCACCGCGGCCGCCACCCGACGGGCCTGGGCAAGGTGGGCGGGCATCTCGGCGACGCGACCCAGCATGTCCTCGGGATCGATGCGTTTCAGCGTCGCGGGATCGTCGAGGGTGACCGCCTCCTCGAACAGCGGCGCGCGGCCATCCTCCCCGGCTTCCGCCGGATCGGGCTTGCCGGGCTCCTCGTCCGGGTTCTTGTAGCCGAAGAAGTCGCGCGCATCCATCAGGCGCCGTCCGCCGCGATCTCACGGCCGGCGGCGAGGAGCGTCTCGACATCCTCCGGCGAACGGGCCTCGACGTACACGCGCAGCAGCGCCTCGGTGCCGCTGAAGCGAATGAGCAGCCACGAGCCATCGGCGCGGTAGAACTTGAAGCCGTCACCGGTCTCGAGCGCTGTGCGCTCCACCACGTCCTGCCCGGCCAGGCTGGTGGGGGCGTGCTCGCCCAGGCGCTCGAGCGTCGCCGACTTGACCTCGTCATAGCCCTCGCGGGCGAAGCGGATGTCGATCCGGTTGTAGTGGCTGGGCCCGGCCAGCGCCTGGAGCTCGGCGAGGACCTCCGACGCCTTCTTCGCCTTGGTCAGCCACAGGTCGAGCAGGAACAGGCCCGATGCGATGCCATCGCGCTCGGGAATGTGCATGCCGAATCCGAAGCCTCCGGATTCCTCGCCGCCGATCACCGCATCGGTCTCGGTCATCTTCGGTCCAACGAACTTGAATCCGACCCCCGTCTCATAGGCCTGGGTGCCGTAGATCTCGGCGAGCCGCTTCGCCATGCTCGTGGTCGTCACGGTGTAGACCGCCGGCCCGATCGTCTTGCGCACGTCGAGCAGATACCAGTACAGCAGTCCGTAGACCTGGAGCTGGTTGACGAAGATCCCCTCCTCGGTGGCCATCCCGACGCGGTCCGCGTCCCCATCGAAGGCGATCCCGATGTCCGCCTTCCAGCGCGGGATCTCGGCCAGCCACTCGTCGACGTTGGGTCGGATCGGCTCGGGATTCACGCCGCCGAAGAATGGGTTGCGCTCCATGTGCATCTCGCGCACGGTGATCGCACCGTCACCGAGGAGTCGCGTCATCCAGCCGGAGCCCGATCCGTGGAGCGTCTCGACCAGGACGCGTCGGTCCGCCCGCTTGATGCGGTCGAGGTCCACGATGCTCGCGAGCTGATCCCGGAACTTCGGATACGCGTCGAACGTTTCGACGAGCCCGGCGCTCACGGCGTCGTCGTAGTCGCGGCGCGGCGGAACCTCGTCCTCGGGATGCGTGTCCATGGTGGCCTCGATCGCGGCCAGCATCTCCGGCGCGGCGGCGCCGCCGGAATCGGCCTTGACCTTGAACCCGTTGTCGGTCCATGGATTGTGGCTGGCGGTGATCACGATCCCCGCGCCGGCCCCCAGCTCGCGGGTGAAGTAGCTGCCGACCTGCGTCGGGACGGCCTCACCGGGCACGAAGGACCGAATGTCGTGGGCCGCGAGGACCTCGACACAGGCGCGGGCGAAATGCTCGCTCGCGAACCGGCGATCCCAGCAGACCACGACGCCGCGCTCGGCGGCCCCCGTCTGCTGGAGATGCTCCGCCACGCCGCGCGCGCAACGCCGGACGTTATGGAAGGTGTAGTCCTCGCCGATGGCTGCGCGCCAGCCATCGGTGCCGAACTTGATCTTGGTCACGGGTGGGCGACTCGGCTGCAGGCTCCGACGGGTCCGCTGGGAGGGCCATGGTAGCGACTCGCACCGCCCGGGGCGACGTCCGGGTCGATTCGGCCCGCTCGGGCCGACGCCGTCTCAGCCCATCCGACGGTCGGCTCTCGCGGCGACGTCGTCGAGCGCGACCTGCAACCGAGCCAGAAGCGGGCGCAGCGGCTGACGCGGGCCGACCCGGATCGGCTCGGCCTCCTCCACGCGCAGCATGCTGAACGGGAGGGGCACGATGTGTCGGTCCCAACGCCCGGCGAGCCGCCACGGTGGGCGCACGGCGACGGCCCACGGTTGGAGCGGTACCCCGGCCTCACGCGCAACGATGAGGGCCCCGGGCTTGGCACGGCGATACGGTCCGACCGGGCCGTCCGGGCTCACCACCGGCGACGCCCCGTCGGCGCCGATGCGCGCGAGCTCGAGCGAGAGGCGCGCCGCCTCGGATCGTTCGCCTTCGGCGGGCAGCTGGACCGAACCGGAATCCAGCGCCGCGAGCATGGTGCTCATCACCTCCCCGCGGAACGTCCGCGTGCTGAAGCTGACGTGGTGCTGATGTCGCCGCAGGCGCCAGGCGGCGATCGCCGCTGCCAGGTTGTATTCGTGCCAGAAGGCCAGCACGACCTGCTCCTGGGTCACGGTCTCACCCCGGACGCGACACGTGGTGCCGACCAGGCGGATGTACCAGGCCAACGCCCGGCCGAACGCGCGCGCCAGCCACGCGTGCCGGATGGGCGCGCTCAGAGGTATCGCTCCCCCGCCGTGCGCGCGATCTCGTCGAGGACGGCCTTGATCTCCTCGGCGCGGTCGCGATGGCAGACGAGCAGGGCGTCCGGAGTGTCGACGATGATGAGATCCTCGAGGCCGACGGTCACCACGAGCCGCTCGCCGCCGTGGACCAGCACGCGATGGGAACCACGGTCGAGGTGGCGCCCGCTGGCAACCAGGTCCGCGCCGCTCGCGCCGGACAGCGCCTCGAGCAGCGACGACCACGAGCCGATGTCCGACCAGCCCGCGTCCAGCGGCACGACGGCCATCC
The DNA here is from genome assembly GCA_963767985.1 of uncultured Chloroflexia bacterium. Lineage (GTDB taxonomy): Bacteria > Chloroflexota > Limnocylindria > QHBO01 > QHBO01 > JACDBZ01. The sequence continues at coordinate 325,259 of CAVYGE010000006.1, read as the reverse complement.
GTCCCTCGGCGGCAGCAGGTTCGGCAATGCCGACGTCGATCGAAATGGCCGCGACGTTCTCGATGATCGTGCGGACCTCGGTCATCCAGCCGGGAGTGCGATGGAGCTCCTGGATGCGATCGAGCGCCCCCGCCAGCTCGGGCTGGAAGCGCTCGACGGCCTGGCGGAAGGCGTAGACGCGCCACACGAACACCCCGGCGTTCCAGAAGTGCGAACCCTCGTCGAGGTACGCGGCCGCTTTCCGGGCATCCGGCTTCTCGACGAACCGGTCGACCAGGGCGGTGGCCGTGCTGGCGTGGAGTGGCGCGCCCGCCTTGATGTAGCCGTAGCCGGTCGCCGGATGGGTCGGCACCACGCCCAGGGTCACGAGATACCCGCGCTCGGCGGTTCGCGCGGCCTCTCGCAGGCTCTCGATGAACGCCTCCTCGTCGGAGACGAAGTGATCGGCCGGCACGACGACAGCGACCTCGTCGCTGTCGCGTCGGGCGAACACCGTGGCCAGGCCGGCAGCCACGGCCGTCGAGCGGGCCAGCGGTTCACCGAGGATGTTGTCCTCGGGAAGCTGGGGCAGCTGGCCGTGTGTGGCGCGGACGTGCGCCTGACTGGTGATGACATAGATGTCGTGGGGCTTCAGGAGGCCACCGAGACGTGCCACCGTCTGCTGCAGGAGACTCGTATCTCCCGTCAGCGGCAAGAGCTGCTTCGGCGTCTCGCGACGCGAAAGTGGCCAGAGGCGCGTACCGGACCCGCCGGCCATCACGATCGCGAACATGGGCTGAGGCTACCAGAGCAGGCGGCGGGCAGGCCGAGGCACGCGGGGTGTGCAAGAGACTTGCACACTGCGCGCGCGCAGCCTGCGCCCCTTCCCCTTACCCGACGGTGCGATTGCGCTTAGCGCAAGGGTTCGGATTCCGCGCCGGTCGACACCTCGGCCTCGAGGAGATTCCCGAGCTCCGCAGTTCGCCGATAGGCTGCCCAGACGGCATCGCTGAAGACGGTCCGGATCCGACCCTTCTCGAGCTCATAGATGGCCGCAGCGCTGGTCCCGCCCGGCGACGTGACGGCGTTCTTGAGCTGCGCCGGATGGAGCTCCGACTGCTGGGCATACTCCGCCGAGCCAACCAGGGTGGCCACGACGAGATCATGCGCCAGCTCGCGCGGGAACCCCAGGTGGACGCCGGCGTCGATCAATGCCTCCATGACCGCGAAGAGGTAAGTCGGGCCGGTGCCGGAGAGCGCCGTGGCCATGGCGACGAACGTCTCGTCGGCTACCTCGCGTTCATCGCCAAGTGAGCGCAAGGCAGCGCGCGCGAGGTCACGCTGGTGGGCGGTGCACGCGGCGGACGGACTCCAGACCGTCATGCCGCGCCGGATCTGCGAGGGCGTGTTCGGCATGGCACGGACGACGGCCTCGTGCTGCAGTCCGTCGATGAGCGTGCGCAGCGTGGCCCCGGCCACGATCGAGACCACGACCTGGCCCGGATCGAGGTTGCCACGCAGGTCGCGCATCACCCGGATCAGCATCTGCGGCTTCACCGCCAGCACCACGAGCTCGGCATCTGCCAGCGCATCCCGATTCTTCGAGACCGACCGGATCCCGTGGCGTTCGGCCAGGGTCTCGCGACGCTCGCGACGGGGATGGGACGCCGCCAGAAGGCGCGGCTCCACGGCACGGTTCGCCACCAGCCCGGCGATCATCGCCTCGGCCATGACCCCCGCCCCGATGATGCCGACCCGCATCGTCCGTCGCGCAGTCACTCGCCCACCTCCGTTCGCTCTCCTCCAACCGAGATCTCGGTGCCCAGGAGCTCGCGCGCGCCCGCGATCTCTGCGGGCGCGGCATCGCTGCGCTCCAGCAGATCCACCGCCGCCGATGCCATGCGCCGCGCCGATGTGACGTCGCCGCGCTGCATGAGAGATCGGCCCATTCCCAGTGCTGCCAGCCCCTGCTCGTGCTCGGCGCCGATGTCGCGCGCCTCGTCGATCGCCTCGGCATAGTACCTGCGCGCGGTGTCCGGATCCCCGGCACTGACCCGCACGTCGCCGATCCAGCGCGCCGCCCGGATGGCGTCGAGGGCCATGTCGGCCTGCTCGAAATGCCAGAGGGCGCGGTGCCCCCAGATGTCGGCCGCCCACCAGTCCGCCTCGGCGACTGCCGCGCGCATGGAGTCCTCGGCCGCGGCGGCCGCGGCGGGATGGTCCCCCGTGCGCTCCGCTCCCAGGTACGCGACGGCGTGCTCACCGCGTCGCAGGACCATCGGGAGCTCGCCGTGAGTCGCTTGAGCGCGGGATGCTGGCGTCGCCTGCAGGAGGGAGCGCGCGCCGAGCAGCCACCGTCGGAGCCTGCCCGGGACAGGCTCGCCCCAGGGGCGCTGGCCTCGGCTCACGCCCCCGCGGCGGCGCGCAGCTCGTCGACGCGGTCCGTCCGCTCCCACGGCAGGTCGAGGTCGTCGCGTCCGAAGTGGCCGTACGCTGCGGTCTGCCGGTAGATCGGCTGGCGCAGCTCGAGATCTCGAATGATCGCGCCCGGACGCAGGTCGAAGGTCCGATCGACGACGGCCGCCAATCGGTCGTCCGGCACGGCGCCGGTTCCGAACGTCTCGATGTTGATGGCGAGCGGCCGCGCGACGCCGATCGCGTAGGCGAGCTGGATCTCGCAGCGCCGGGCAAGGCCCGCCGCGACCACGTTCTTCGCGACGTAGCGCGCCATGTAGGCGCCCGAGCGATCCACCTTCGTCGGGTCCTTGCCGCTGAAGCTCCCGCCGCCGTGGCGAGCCATGCCGCCGTAGGTGTCCACGATGATCTTGCGCCCGGACAGGCCGGAGTCGCCCATCGGCCCACCGATCACGAAGCGGCCGGTCGGATTGACGAGGTGGCGGGTCTCGTCATCGAGCAGCCCGGCGGGAATCGCCGACTCGACCACGTGCTCGCGGATGGCGACGGCCAGCTCGGTCATGTCGACGTCCGGATCGTGCTGCGTGCTGACCAGCACGGTGTGCACGCGGGAGACCCGGCGGTCGGCGTCGTACTCGACCGTCACCTGGCTCTTCCCATCGGGCCGCAGGAATGGCAGGGTGCCGTCCTTGCGGACCTCCGCCAGCCGGCGAGCGACGCGGTGCGCGAGCATGACGGGCATCGGCATCAGCTCGTCGGACTCGTCGGATGCATAGCCGAACATCATCCCCTGGTCGCCGGCGCCAAGCTCGTCGTCGTCGCGTCCCTCCCGCGCCTCGAGGGCGTGATCCACCCCGCGCGCGATGTCCGGCGACTGCTCCTTGATGGCGGTCAGCGTGCCGCAGGTCTCCCAGTCGAAGCCCAGGCGACTGTCGTTGTAGCCGATCTCGCGCACCGTGCGGCGCACGACGTCCTGGACGTCAACGTAGTGCGTGGTCGTGAGCTCGCCGAGAACGAGAACCAGTCCGGTCGTCGTCGCGACCTCGACGGCGGCGCGCGCGGACGGGTCGTGCGCGAGCACGTCGTCCAGAATCGCGTCGGCCACGGCGTCGCACAGCTTGTCGGGATGACCCTCGGTCACAGACTCCGAGGTGAAAAGCGTCGAATGGGGGTCGGCGGTCGCTTCGCGCATGGATCGCCGAGTGTAGCGCGCTCGCTCAGGCCCCATCGGAAGGACCTCCGGCAGCACCGCGCCCGGGAACGATGAGGGCCGCGGCGACCAGCGTCGTCAGCGGCACGGCGGCGACGATGCCGATGCTCCCGACGAGCGCTCGGATGACCTCGACGGCCACGATCTCGCCGTTGAGGACCATGAGCGGCGAGGTCGCGCCGATGGCGAAGAGGAGCAGCAGCGGGAGCCCGGCGCCAAGGTACGCGAGCATGAGCGTGTTGACCGTCGCCGCGATGTGCGACCGACCGACCCTCATTGCGCGGCCGATGACCTCGCGGCGTCCGGTTGACCGATCGGCCTGGTGAAGCTGCTCGACCGTGGCCGCCTGGGTGACGGTCACGTCGTCCAGGACGCCGAGCGCCCCGAACACCGTGGCCGCCAGCAGGATCCCGTTGAGATCCACCCGCTCGCCGATGAGCGGGATCAGGAAGGCGATCTCCTCGTTGCCCTGGAGGGCGGTGAACTCCGCGGCGGCCGTGAACAGGGCCGCCAGGCCGGCCGTCAGTGCCAGCGCGCCGAACGTCCCGACGACGGCCGACGCAGTCACCCGGCCGAACCCCTCGGTGAGCAGCAGCGTTGCCAGCGTGATGCCAGCAGCGCCTCCGACGGCCAGCAGGACGGGATCGAATCCGGCCAGGAGCAGCGGCACGACGAGCTTGACGACGACGGTCAGGGTCAGCGCCAGCGCGACGAGCGATCTCACGCCGCGCAGCCCGCCGACCATGAGCACGGCGAGTGCAAAGACCCCGGCCACGATCCCGAGCAGCGGCAGCCGCCACGGCTCGCTGATCACGGCGAAGGGTCCCGCGGCGGGACCGGAGAATGTGGTGACGACCACCTCGTCGCCGATCCGGTACGGGTCTCGTGACGAGATGCCCGGCATGGCGCTCGACCCGTCCTGGACGACGGCCTCGACACGATCGCCGGCCGATGGGCCGTCAAGGATCTCGACTTCGAACAGCGGGAGGCCGACGGGATCGAGGCCACGGTCGGCGATGATGCGCCCGTGGTCGTTGCGTTGTCCGACGACCGGCACCGCGTCAGGCGGAGTCAGGTCGGGAAGCAGCCAGATGCCGACGATGAGGGCCGACCCGAGCACGATGGCCGGGACGGATCGCACGATCGCACCCGCGACGGATCGGTCCATGAGAGTCGGAGGATAGCCGCACCGGTATGCTGCGCGGACCCATGTCGCCGCCCACCGTCCGTCACTCCGAGCTGCTCGCCTACCGCGACGAGTTCCCCCTCCTCGCGGCGACCACGTACCTCAACACGTGCTCGCTCGGTGCGCGGTCCCGGCGCTCGACCAATCACCTCGATTCCTTCCTGGCCGACTGGGACAGTCTCGGGGCGCGGGCCTGGTATCGCCGCTGGCTCGGGCTGCTCGATCAGCTGCGAGCCGACTTCGGCGCGATCCTGGGCGTCCCCGGATCGGAGATCTCCCTGGCGGCCAGCGTCAGCGCCGCGCTGGCGGTGGTGGCCTCCGCGCTCGACCCGCTGCACCGCGGCGACGGCGCGGCACTCGGACGGCTCAGGGACGCCGGCGTCCCGGTCGGCAAGGGTCCGCGCACGCGAGTCGTGACCACGGCCCTCGACTTCCCGACCATCGGCCACCAGTGGCTGGCTCGTGGCGCGCTGGGCGTCGAGCTCGTCGTCGTCCCGTCTCGGGACGGCCTGACGGTGCCGCTCGAGGACCTTGCCCAGGCGATCGACGAGCGCACGGCACTCGTGGCGATCGGCCACGTGTTCTTCACCTCGGGCGCGCTCAACGACCTCGATGCCCTCTCGGAACTGTGCCGGGAACGCGGCGCCCTGCTGCTTGTCGACGCGTACCAGGCGACCGGCCTGGTGCCGACGAATCTTGGCACCACTGACATCGATCTCTACGTCTCCGGAACGCTGAAGTGGCTCCACGGCGGACCGGGCACCGCGTTCCTTCGCGTACGCCCGGGGCTATGGGACGCGCTGCTGCCGACCACCACGGGCTGGTTCAGCAGCGCCCGGCAGTTCGACTTCACGGTCGACGCCCTCGACCTGGCGACGGACGGGCGGCGCTATGAGCTCGGCACCCCATCGGTCCCCTCCGCGGCGATCGCGCGCGGCGGAATGGAGCTCGTTCGCGAGATCGGCGTCGATCGGCTGGGCGAACGCAGCCGCGACCTCGGCGATCTCCTCATCGCACTCGCCGATGCGCGGGGCCTCGACGCGCGCGTTATCCGCGACCCGGAACGACGCGGAGGCATCGTCGCGATCGGCGCCGAGGACCCACGGGCGGTTGTGAATGCGCTGGCCGATGAGGGCATCATCGTGGACTTCCGGCCGGGGATCGTGCGCTGCTCGCCCGCCTTCTACAACACCGAGGCCGAGGTGGAGCTCCTGGTGGATCGGCTCGCATTTCATGTGCGCGGAGCTCCGGCGACCGTCAGCTGAGCTGAAAGAGGCCCATGCGGTGGGCCATGGCCGCCGCCTCGCTGCGGCGGTTGACACCGAGCTTGCCCAGGATATTGCTCACGTGGACGCCCGCGGTGCTCTCCGCCATGAACAGGGCATCGCCGATCTGGCGGTTGCTCCTCCCATCCGCGACGAGCGCAAGCACCTCCCGCTCGCGCGGGGTCAACCCGAGCTGGGCGGCGGCGTCATCCGCGGTGTCGACACCCTCGATGCCGATGCGGGCGCGGCGCGCCAACGCCTCGACGTTCTGCCGCAGTGGCCCGGCCCCGAGATCGATGGCGATGGCATGAGCTTCGGACAGCGCTGCGGCACCGTCGTCGCGGCGCCGTCCTCGCAGCGCGACGGTCGCCAGGCCGAGCAGCGTCCTCCCCAGCTCGAATGGCCGACCCAGATCGCGGCGCGCGGCGACCGCGGCCTCCCAGACGTCGAGATCAACCTCCCCGCGGGCGCGGGCGGCCAGCGCATCCCCGAAGAGCAGGTCGGCCTCGATGGTCCGGGCTGGCCTTGTGGCGATGCCACGGACACGCTCGACGTGCCGGCGCACCTCGTCCTGCAGCTCGTCCGCGCGCTGCGTCGCCGCCGCCGCGCGCCGCCGATCGGACACCTCGCGCGCCATCTCGGCTTCCTGGACCTCGGCCCGCAGCCCGATGATCAGGAGCCGGCGTGCATCCGTATCGAGATCCGGCTCGTCGAGGCGATCGAGGGTGGCGGCAACGACCTCGCGCGCGACGCGCGGCTGGCCGGATACGATCGCCAGCTCGGCCCGGCGAACTCCCATCAGATCCGGGTCGGGGCCGACCACCCGCTCCCCCAGGCCCCCGTACGCCGCCAGGTCGCGCTCGACCTGGGCCAGGTCGCCGCGACCGATGCTGAGCTGGATGCGATTCGAAAGAAGCCAGCGCATGGCGTACCGCGTCGGCTGGCTCGCGATCTCTTCATCGAGAACGCGCCCGGCCTCGTCCCACCGGCCGAGGTCGTAGAGGGCACGGCCCATCTTCGAGCCGAGCTGGCCTCCGAACCGCGCCTCGGCCCCGAGCCCGCGCAGCCGGTCCCGGGCCGATTGCGCGATCGCGAGGGCCTCATCGTGGAGGGCCGCTTCGTCGAGCGCCCATCCCAGGCCGACGCTCGCCAGGAAGATCGCCTGCGCGTCGCCGAGCTCGTGGGCCAGCGCGTAGCCGTCGCGGAGGACCGTGATGCCGCGCTCAAGGTCGGAACGGCAGGCGAGATCGAGCCCGAGGGCGGTGAGCGCCAGCGTCTCCGCCGGGCGCGCGCCGACGGCCCGTGAGACGGCGAGCGCGGCCTCGGCCATCGCCATCGACTCGCCGAAGCGGCTGCGGATCATGAGGGAATGCGCAAGGTCGGCGACGACCGAGGCCCGTTCCGGGGTTGGAGGATCGAGCGGGATCAGCTCCACCGCGCGCTCCATGGCGCGCACCCCCGCCTGCCAGTCCCCAGCCTCGTTGAGATACCAGGCCAGCCGGTGGTGGAGGACGCCGGTCCGCATCGGCTGCGAGGCCGAATCGGTCTCGGCCAGCGCGGATCGGACGAGGTCGATCGAGCGCCGCGTGTCGCCGGCCTGCGCGGCCGCTTCGGCGGCCTCCTCGAGGATCACCGTGCGGTCCAGGCCGGGCGGCAGGCGATCGGGCGGCACCCGTGTCCACAGTTCGAGCGCGCGTTCCAGGAAGACCTGCCCCTCGTGATGGGCGTAGGCGTGCACCGCCGAGCGCCCGGCCGCCACGGACGCCACCAGGCTGTGCTCCAGGTCGTGTGCCATCAGCCAGTGGTGGGCCAGCTGCGCCGCAATCCCCGCGCGCTCGCGCGGGTCGCCATCGGCCCGCCGGTCGAGGGTCACCGCGTAGGCAGCGTGCAGCCGCGTCCGCTCATTGGGCAGCAGGTCCTCGTAGACGGCTTCCTGCACGAGGGCATGGCGGAAGCGGTAGCCCGGCGTCTCCGCCGGCGCGGTGGGTATGAGCAGGTGATGCTCCACGTTCTCGCGGACGGCCGCGGTCAGCACGTCATCGGGCTCGCCGGCCACTGACGCCAGAGTGTCGTGCTCGACCCCCTGGCCGGCCACCGATGCGACGCGGAGGACCTGCTGCGCCGTTGGGCTGAGGCGGCGGATGCGCTCGTCGAGCGTATCGCGCAGGCTTCGCGGGAGCGCGAGTCCCGCCTCGCCCGCCGCCATGAGCTCTTCGACGAACAGCGGGTTGCCACCGGACCGGGCCATGACGGTGGATACGAGCTCGGGAGGTGGAGCGCCATCGAGGATTCCGGCCAGCACGTGGGCCAGCTCCTCGTCATCGAGCGCCGCCAGCTCCACCGAGTCGACACCGGGGAGACGGGTCAGCTCCGCCAGGAGCGGCCGCAGAGGATGACGCCGGTGCATCTCATCGGAGCGGTAGGTTCCGATGGTCAGCATGCGAGTGTCGCGACCACTGCGGACGAGAAACCGGAGCAGATCCCGGGTCGACGAGTCCGACCAGTGGAGATCCTCCAGCACCAGCACCAGCGGCTGATGCTCCGCGAGCCGCCGCACCAGGCCCAGAACCACCTCGAACAGCCGTGCCTGGTCTGCCGGTCGCCCGTGGCGGCCACCGACCGGGGTCGGGGCAGGACCGAGATCGGGCAGCAGATGTGCCAGCTCCGTTCTGCCTGGCCCGATGAGCTCGTCGAGGCGCTCGCGTGGCAGGGATCGGATCAGGGGACGCAACGCCCCCACGAATGGCGCATACGGGAGGCCCGCGTCGCCCAGCTGGAGACAATCTCCGATCAGCACCTGGGCGCCGGTCTCGCGCGCGGTGCTCGCGAACTCCGAGATGAGCCGAGTCTTGCCGATCCCGGCATCACCGGCCACGAGACACATCGTCGCCCGATGGCTCGCGGCGAGCTCGAGTGCCGCATGCAAACCCGTCAGCTGGGCGCGACGACCGACAAAAGTCGGACTGCTCACACGGACCATGTCGCCGATGATACTCATGGCGCCCCCGGGGCCTGCCCTCTCGCCAATGACGACGATGAGGTGGCTGACTCGGCGACCGGCTCCCCCCGGGCGCCCCCCGCGCCACGGTCGCCGCGTCCTCCCCCGGGCCAAACCCAACCACAGGAGCCTAGCCTAAAGGTTGGCGGCGCGCATCTAGAGAACCTTTATTTTTTCGGCCTCAGGTGCCAGATTCCCACGACTCGCTGTACGCCTGCTGCTCCGGCGTCAGCTGGTCGATGCGGATCCCCATGCTCTCCAGCTTGACGCGTGCCACCTCGCGGTCGATGTCGTCGGGGATCCCGTACACGATGTGCTCGAGACCCTCGAGGTTGGAGCGCATCCACTCGAGGCCGAGCGCCTGGTTCGCGAAGCTCATGTCCATCACCATGGCGGGGTGTCCCTCGGCCGCGCCGAGATTGACCAGCCGTCCGTCGGCCAGGACATAGATCCGACGACCGTCGGGCATGAGGTACTCACGCGTGAACGGCCGGACCTCGCGCGTCGAGGTGGCCTGCTCCTCGAGCGCCGCCAGCTCGAACTCGTCGTTGAAGTGACCGGCGTTGGCGAGGATCGCCCCATCCGGCATGTGCGGGAAGTGGTCGCCACCCCAGACGTTGAGGTTCCCGGTGGCACTGATGAACACGTCGCCGACGCGCGCCGAATCGGCGGCGTTCATGACGCGGTAGCCGTCCATCGACGCCTCGAGGGCGCGGATCGGGTCGATCTCGCACACCACGACGTTTGAGCCCATTCCGTGCGCTCGCGATGCGATTCCTCGTCCCACCCAGCCATACCCGCCGACGACGACGGTCTTGCCGGCGAACAGAATGTTCGTCGCGCGCAAGATGCCGTCGATGGCGCTCTGACCGGTTCCGTAGCGGTTGTCGAAGAGGTGCTTCGTGAGCGCCTCATTGACCGCGACGACCGGGTACTTGAGCTTCTTGGCCTTGGCCATCGCCCGCAGGCGAATCACGCCGGTCGTCGTCTCCTCGGTCCCGCCGACCACGCCCTGCAGCAGGTCGATCCGCTTCGTGTGGAGCTCGTTCACGAGGTCAGCGCCATCGTCCATGGTGATGTGCGGCTCGTGGTCGAGTGCCGCGCCGATGTGCGCGTAGTAGGACTCGCGGTCCTCGCCCTTGATGGCGTACACCGGGATGCCGTGGTGCACGACCAGCGACGCTGCCACGTCGTCCTGGGTCGAGAGCGGGTTCGAGCTGCAGAGAACGACGTCCGCGCCACCATCGGCCAGCGTCCGGACGAGGTTGGCGGTCTCTGCCGTGACGTGCAGGCACGCACTGATCCTCCAGCCGGCGAGCGGCCGCTCATCGGCGAATCGCTGGCGGATTGCCGCCAACACGGGCATCTGGCGGTCGGCCCACTCGATCTTCAGTCGTCCGGCATCGGCCAGGCCGATATCGGCGACGTCGTGCTTCACTTCGGTTCGCGTTGCCACGGAATTCGCATTGCCTCTCGTATCGGTCGCATGAGTCCCCATCCACCGGCCCGCCGACGCGCGAGGCGCTCGACGAGCTGGCAGTGGGTACGGTAGCCGAGGCGGCCGTATGCCGCGACGGCGGGGAGGTTGTCGGCGTGCACGTTGAGCGCCACGTCACTGACCCGGCTCAGCAGCTCGGCGGTGACCGCGCTCGTCACCATCTTCGCGAAGTCGTGCCCGCGGAAGTCTACGTGGGTCATGACGTTCCCGACCACCGCGATCTCCTCGCGTCCGTTGATGGCGTGCGTGCCGGCCGCGCTGACCAGCCGTCCTCGCACCCGGACCCCGTAGTAGACGCCGTCCTCCACGATCGACGCCGGGAAGCCGCCGCGGTAGCCCAGCTGGTAGAGCTGGTTCAGGTCATCGATGTCGAGGGCGGTCAGGCGCTGCGCCGGCCCGGCAAACGGCGTGAAGCTCGAGTGATCGACGACCATGCGCAGCATGGCAAGAGGCGCTTCGAGCTCGTACATGTCGCTGACAACGCCCTGGTGCAGCTCCATGGCCTGGAGGTAGGCGTCACGTGGCTTGAGGACCGACTCGAGGATGGCCCGGCACCCTTCCGGATCGCCCATCAGGAACAGGGGCTGGGGGACCAGGCCCTCGTGGTGCATGGCGAGCGCCGTCGGACTGCCCGCGCCGTCATGGGCCATCGCCCATGCCACGCGGCTGCGGTTCGGCCCGTCGAGATCGCCGAGGGCGTAGGCCGCGTACAGCCGATCACGCCGCAGGAATGCGGCGATCTCGCCGCGATCGCTGACGGCCCGCGCGCGGGTCCGAGTGGATGCGGCGACGGCCATTGCTGCCGCAGGCTCAGTACGTCAGGAGGGCGTGGATCTCGAACTCGTCGAGCTTCTCGCGACCCTTGAGCGCGCCGAGCTCGACCATGAACGAGAGGCCGGCGATCTCGCCGCCCAGCCGGCGCACGAGCTCGATCGTTCCCATCACCGTCCCGCCGGTGGCCAGCAGATCGTCGACCAGCAGCACCCGCTGCCCCTTGGCAATCGCGTCGGAATGGATCTCGAGGGTGGCCGTGCCGTACTCGAGCTCGTACTCGACCTCGATCGTCTCGGCGGGCAGCTTGCCGAGCTTGCGCACCGGCACAAAGCCCGCCCCGAGCTTGTAGGCCAGCGGGGCCGAGAAGATGAACCCGCGCGACTCCATCCCGACGACGACGTCGACCTTCGTGTCGCCGATGGCGTCGGCCATGCGGTCGATGACTTCGCGAAACGCATCCGCTTCCTTGAGCAGCGTCGTGATGTCGTAGAACAGGATGCCCGGCTTGGGGAAGTCCGGGACCTCCCTGATCAGGGCGCGAAGGTCGTCGACGCTTGAGACGGTCACGAGGTGGGGGCACTCCGGATTGAGATTCGATTGACGGAATCAGTGCCGGGTGAGTCTAGACCGATGGTCTCATGCCCGGCAATCGGACCGGTGGCGTTCGTCCCCTGCTTCAGCCGGGGTGCGCACGGCCGATCTCCTCCACGACGTGCTCAGCGTGCGCCTCCACGGCCCGCGCGTCATAGGCAGCGTCATCGATCTCTCCGAGGTAGGCACGAGCCGCCAGCTCGAGCACGGGCCGATGCATGGCGGGCAATCGGGCCAACGCCCACGCGGCGGCGCCGTCCTTCGAGCGCACCTCACCCGTAGCGACGGTCGTCCACATCCGCGATAGCGTCAGGAGCACATTCCGGGTGTCGGAGGCAAGGTCCTCCAACAGATGCGGGATCTCGTCGGAGATGGCGTGGACGACGTCCGCTCGCGGCACGGGGTCGAGGAGGTCCGCAGCCGGTCGGCCGAGGAGGAGTCGGTTGTCGCCCCGGACCATGCTGACCAGCAGGGCGACGTCCGGGCTGCTATCGGGAGATGGAGGGAGGCGCCCATCGGCAATGTCGTCGCGCAGCCACTCGCCGTACTGGAGGTCGAATCGAGGCGGGTAGCGCCAGGGCCGCACCTCGTCGCCAACGACGATCGTCAGCTCGATGGGCCGCCATCCCGGCGGCCGCAGATCCCGTCGCGAGAGCGGGACGATCCCGCCCACGACGGCGTGCTTCTCGGCATCGGTCAGACGTCGGTCGACCACCGCGAACAGGTCGAGATCACTGTCGCGACGCAGGCCGCCCGTGACCGCCGAGCCGTAGAGGTAGACCGCGACGAGAAGCCCCGGCGCCAGGGCCGCCCGGAGCGCATGGAGCGCCGCGTCGGCCTGGTCCTCGGTCGCGCTCCGGTCCTGCATCGGTGCGTCAGCTTGATGCGAGCCGTCGGAGCACCGTCTGCAGCACACCGCCGTTGCGCAGGTAGGTGATGTCGATCTCGCCGTCGAGCCGAGCCACGGTCCGGAATCGAACATCACGACCATCCGCGCCGCGCGCCGAAACGGTGACTTCCACGCGGGGCCGCAGTCCGTCGGCGAGGCCGGAGATCTCGAAGACTTCGCGCCCGGTGAGACCGAGCGACGCTGCGGACTCGCCCGGCAGGAATTGCAGGGGGAGAATTCCCATGCCGACGAGGTTCGAGCGGTGGATGCGCTCGTAGGACTCGGCGATGACCGCACGGACCCCCTGGAGCATCGGTCCCTTGGCGGCCCAGTCGCGTGACGATCCGGAGCCGTATTCCTTGCCGGCCAGGATGATGAGCGGGGTTCCCTCTTCGCCGTACTTCGCGGCAGCGTCGAAGATGCTCATGCGCTCCCCGCTCGGCAGGTGCTCCGTCACGTTCCCCTCAGCGTCCGGGGTGAGCAGATTGCGGAGGCGGATGTTCGCGAACGTTCCGCGCATCATCACCTCGTGGTGGCCGCGCCGCGATCCGTAGGAGTTGAAGTCGCGGCCCTCGACGCCGTGCTCGGTCAGCCACGTCCCGGCCGGCGAGGTGCGGGCGATCGCCCCCGCCGGCGAGATGTGATCCGTCGTCACGCTGTCCCCCAGCATCGCCAGCGCCCGTGCGCCGACGATGTCGTCCGGATCTGCGGGCCCCTGGTCGATCGCGTCGAAGAACGGGGGACGCGCGACGTAGGTGGATGCGGGATCCCACGCGTAGCGGTCGCCCGCCGGCACCGGCAGGTTCCGCCAGCGATCGTCGCCGTCGAAGACGGACGCGTAGCTGCGGGTGAAGATCTCGCCACGCACCGCCGTCGCGACGACGTCGGCCACGTCCGCGGAGCTGGGCCAGATCTCGGACAGCATGACCGGGTTGCCGTCGCCATCGGTCCCGATCGGCTCGCTGGTGAGATCGATGTCGATCCGTCCGGCCAGCGCAAAGGCGACGACCAGCGGAGGCGAGGCGAGATAGCTGGCCCGTGCCAGCGGGTGGATGCGGCCCTCGAAGTTACGGTTCCCGGAAAGCACGGCGACGCCGGTGAGCCCGCCGGACTCGATGGCCTCGGCAATCGGCTCGGCCAACGGGCCCGAATTGCCGATGCAGGTCGTGCAGCCGTAGCCAACGAGGTGGAAGCGCAGGGCCTCGAGCGGACCCATCAGTCCGGCGTTCTCGAGGTAATCGGTCACGGCTCGCGAGCCGGGCGCCAGCGACGTCTTGACCCAGGGCTTGGTGGTCAGCCCCCGTTCCACGGCGCGTTTGGCCAGCAGGCCCGCCGCGACCATCACGGACGGATTGCTCGTGTTCGTGCAGCTCGTGATCGCGGCGATGACCACCGACCCGGTGCGAATGGCGTGGGTCTCCCCGGCCAGATCAACCGGCGTCGCGCGGTAGTGAGCTCCCGTCGGCAGCGGAAGCGGATCATGACGCGGCGGCGACGCGTGCTCGTGCTCGTCCGCCTGCGGGTCACGGGTGTACGAGGGCGGGTCGGAGGCCGGGAACGAATCGTCGCTGGCCTCGTCGACGGTGCCGCGCGGCTCGGTGTCCTCCTCGACGACGTGCTCGTGACGCGTGCCGTCCTCGTGACTGTGCAGGCCGTCGGGGAAGGCGGCACGGAAGCTGTCGCGAACGTCGGAGAGCGCCACCCGGTCCTGCGGGCGCCGCGGGCCGGCCAGCGAGGGGACCACCGTCGCCAGGTCGAGGCTGAGCGACTCGCTGAACCTCGGCTCGGGCGAGTCGTCGGTCCGGAAGAGCGACTGAGCCCTGGCGTACGCCTCGACCCGCGCCACCACCTCATCCGGGCGGCCCGTCATGCGCAGGTAGCGCAGCGTCTCGTCATCGATGGGGAACAACGTCGCCGTCGCTCCGAATTCGGGGCTCATGTTGCTGATCGTTGCCCGATCCGCCAGCCCGAGCCGCGACAGGCCCGGTCCGTGGAATTCGACGAACTTGCCCACGACCCCATGGGAGCGGAGCATCTCCGTCACGAACAGCACGAGATCGGTGGCGGTGGCGCCCGCCGGAAGCTCACCGTCGAGCCGGAACCCGACCACGATCGGCATCGGCTGGTAGAGCGGCTGCCCCAGGAGCGCGGCCTCCGCCTCGATCCCGCCGACGCCCCATCCGACGACGCCCAGCCCGTTGATCATCGTGGTGTGCGAGTCGGTCCCGACCAGGGTGTCGGGAAGGAGGACGCCGTTGCGCTCGCTCACGACTTCGGCCAGGAACTCGAGGTTGACCTGGTGCACGATGCCTGTTCCCGGAGGCACGACGCGGAAGTCGCGAAATGCCTGCTGCGCCCAGCGCAGGAGGGCGTAGCGCTCGCCATTGCGTTCGTACTCGCGCTCGACGTTGATCATGAAGGCCGCATCCGAGCCGAACTGATCCACCTGGACCGAGTGATCGATGACGAGATCGGCCGGAACGAGCGGGTTGACGCGGCTCGGGTCGCCGCCGAGCTGCGCGACGGCATCGCGCATGGCGGCGAGGTCGACCACGCACGGGACGCCGGTGAAGTCCTGGAGGATCACGCGAGCCGGCATGAACGGCAGCTCCGCCTCGGCCGGCTGGCCGGGATCCCACGCGGCCAGCGCGCGAACATCATCCTGCGTCACGAGGTCGGGATGCGTCACGGCGCCGCGCACCATGTTCTCGAGCAGGATCTTGACGGTGTACGGCAGTCGCTCGAGATCGGCCGCGCCGACGGCGTCGAGCCGGTAGTAGTCGAAGGTCCGATCACCGACACGCAGTGAGTCTCGGACAGTGCCGGGGTCGATGGGTGGATGGGACGTCACGGTCGCCTCCTTGTCGTCGCCGCGCGTGATGCGGCTGCGGTGAGAAGTCGGCGCCGGACGGGTGCGCCCGTCCCGGGTCGAGTGGAGCCCCAAGTATAGCGACGGCGCCCTCGTTCGGGCAGTGGCACGACGCCTAGCCCGTCACCTCGACCTCGATCCAGGTCCTGAGATCGAGCGCTGGGCCCGAGCAATTTTCCCCGATCGCTCCGACGGCGACTACGTCGACCCGCCAGCGGCCGACCGGCAGAATCAGCTCGGGCTGCGAGAAGTACTCGCGCAGGAATCCCGCATTCGGCTCGTCACCGCTGAATCCCCCGCTCTTCTGGAACGGGTAGCGCTTCGCTTCGCCGGCGGGGAACTCGACGGGCACGCAGTCATCCGTCCATGCCGGCTCGCCCGACGTCAGGCCGTCGCTCGGTCGTGT
The DNA here is from genome assembly GCA_963767985.1 of uncultured Chloroflexia bacterium. Lineage (GTDB taxonomy): Bacteria > Chloroflexota > Limnocylindria > QHBO01 > QHBO01 > JACDBZ01. The sequence goes on along the minus strand of CAVYGE010000006.1, from coordinate 309,179 downwards.
CACCGAGAACGCCACCGGCCCGCCCCCCGATCCCGAGAGCGTGGCATCGCCGGGCCCGGTGAACGCCAGCGATGCCTCGACGACGATCGGGTCACCTGCGGGCACGATCGGCTCGTCGACCGTCACGGCGAGGGTGAATCCATCGGCGACCGCCACGTTCGACCGCGGAAGGTCGGCCGGGGGGTCGGTCGGGAGCTCGCCTGAACCGCAGGCGGCCAGGAGCAGCCCGATGGTCAGGACCCCGGAGTGGATGCGCATGGCACCCAGACGCGGCGGAAAGGCATCGGGTTGCCCAGCGCCGAGGTGCGACAATTGGTGAACGATGCCCGAGCGTCGCCTGGCCCCCGTTGCCGTCGCGCTCCTCCTCCCGCTGCTGGGATTGGGTCTCCTCATCCTTCGACCCGAGCTCGATCTGCGATGGGAGCATCACCCGAGCCACTTCTGGCTGGTCCTGGTGACGGCCGGGATGAGTCTCGTCCTGGCATTTCTCACCAACCAGGCGGCGAGCCGGCACGCCGATGCACGGCTCGTGCTCATGAGCCTGGCGTTCATGGTCAGCGCCGGGTTCCTCGGGCTCCACGCCCTGGCCACACCCGGCGTGCTGCTGGACTCGGCCAACACCGGATTCGTGATCGCCACGCCGGTTGGCCTGATCCTGGCCGCGGTGTTTGCGGCCGCATCGGCCTCCCCGCTTGCCGGCTCGCGTGGACGCGTCGTCCTGCGTGCTCACCGCCGGCTGCGCTGGGCGGTTGGCGTGCTGCTCGTGACCTGGGGCGCGGCATCGCTGCTGCAGGTCGAACCGCTGCGCTCACCGATGACCGACGAGGCGGTGAGCGGACCGGTCGCCGCCGTCGCCATCGCGGCCGTGGCCCTGTATGGCTATGCGGCGTGGCGCTACGCGGGCATCGCCCGACGCCGGTCGAGCGCCGTGGCGCTGGCCCTGGTGGCGGCGATGGTGCTGCTGGCGGAGGCGATCGGCGCGGTGGCGGTGGGCCGTAGCTGGCGCCTCAGCTGGTGGGAGTGGCACGTGCTGATGACTGCGGGCTTCGCCACGATCGCTCTGGCCACCCGCGCCGAGTACCGGCGCACCGGATCCCTGGTGGCGACCTTTCGGCCGATCTACCAGTCCGCGACCCTGGCCCACATCGACCAGTGGCACGGTCGCGCCATGGCGGACATTGCCGCGCTCCAGGCGCGCGGTGAGCCGACCGATCGCCTGATCGCCGACCTGCGCGCCGACGGCGCATCGACCGAGGAGATCTCGGCCCTCGACGCGGCCGCCCAGGAAGTGCGCCGCATCGATGAGCTTTTCCGGCCGTACCTCCCGCAGCACGCGGCCGCGCGGCTGCGCACATCGGAATCGGCTGGCGAGCTCGGCGGCGACGTTCGCATCGTCAGCGGCCTGTTCGCCGATCTCGCCGGGTTCACGACCTTCAGCGAGGCTCACGCACCCGAGACGGTGATCGGCATGCTCAACACGTTCTGGGAGTCCGTGGTGCCGGTGATCGATGCATGGCGAGGGGAGGTCGAGCACTTTGCCGGGGACGGCGTCTTCGTGATGTTCAATGCCTTCTCCGAACAGCCCGATCACGCCCGGCGCGCGGTCTCCTGCGCCCTGGACCTGGTCGCGACGACGGACCCGATTGCCGAAGCCCATGGGTGGCCACGCTTCCGTGTCGGCGTCAACACCGGCCCGGTCGTGGCCGGCAGCGTCGGGGCCGGGGCGCGCCGCAGCTTCGCGACGATCGGCGACACGACCAACGTCGCGGCCCGGTTGATGTCCGCCGGCGATCCCGGGCAGATCGTGGCCGGAGAGGCCACCATCGGCGCCATCGAGGACCTGGAGGGCGTCGAGACCATCCCCCTCGGTCCGCTTGCGATCAAGGGGAAGCGCGAACCGGTCGCGGCGTGGGCGGTACGGCGGCGCCCACTCACGAACGCGCGGTAGCGTCCGAGCTCTCGCGGCCGCGCACGGCCTCGAGGGCCGCCAGCGCAACCCCGATCGGGTCACGCCCGGACGAGACGGGGATTCGCACCTGGTTGGAGGCGCTGTCCGGCCGCAGGCCGGCGACCTGCAGCGCGACGCTGACCTCGCGCCGATCGTGCCGGCCCGTCCACTTCAGCGTGACCTGGCCCTGCTCCACGCGGACGTCCGGGACGCCGGCCGCCTCCGCCGCGAGTCGCACCCGCACGGCGGTGAACAGCCCCTCGACCGCCGCCGGGACCGGCCCGTAGCGGTCGATGAGCTCGTCGCGCAGGCCCTCCGCGTCGGACGCCGACCGGACCTGGGCGAAGCGCCGGTAGGCCTCGAGCTTGGCGCCCGAGTCCTCGATGTAGTCGTCCGGCAGGTAGGCCGACCCCGGCAGGTCGAGGCGCGTCGGCGGTTGCTCGGGAGGCGGACGCTGGCCGCGCAGCGTGTCCACCGCCTCCGCCAGCAGCCGCGTGTACATCTCGAACCCGACCGCCGCCATGAAGCCGTGCTGCTCCGCGCCGAGGATGTTGCCCGCGCCGCGGATCTCGAGATCGGACAGTGCGATCTGGTAGCCGGCACCCAGGTCGGACGCGCTGAAGATTGCGTGGAGCCGCTTGCGGGCGATCGGCGTGAGCGGCATCCCCCGCCGGTGCAGGAGATACGCGTGGGCCCGGCGGTCCGACCGGCCAACCCGTCCCCGGAGCTGGTAGAGCTGGGCCAGTCCGAAGGTGTCGGCACGGACGATGATGATCGTGTTCGCATTCGGGATGTCCAGGCCGGACTCGATGATCGTGGTGCATACCAGGACGTCGAACTTCCCATCGCTGAAGTCGAGCATGACGCGCTCGAGCATGCCCTCGGCCATCTGGCCGTGGCCGATGGCGACGCGTGCGTCGGGGACGAGGCGCCGGACCCGTTCGGCCGCAGCCTCGATCGTCTCGACGCGGTTGTGGACGTAGAAGACCTGGCCGCCCCGATCGATCTCGCGGCTGATGGCATCGCGCACCAGCCCGTCGTCGTCCTCGGCGATGCGCGTCTGGATCGGCAGGCGAGCCTCGGGCGGGGTCTCGATGACCGAGAGGTCGCGGATGCCGACCAGCGATAGGTGGAGGGTGCGCGGGATCGGGGTGGCCGACAGCGTCAGGACGTCGACCTCGCGACGCATGGCCTTGATGCGCTCCTTATGACTGACGCCGAAGCGCTGCTCCTCGTCGACGACGAGCAGCCCGAGGTCAGCGAAGCTGATGTCCTTCGAGAGAATCCGATGCGTCCCGATCAGGAGGTCGACGCTGCCGTCCGCGACCCCGGCAACGATCCGCTCCTGCTCTCGCTTCGACACGAACCGGCTGAGCATCGCGACCTCGATCGGAAACGCGGCAAGCCGCCGCCGAAGCGTGATGAGGTGCTGCTGCGCGAGGACGGTGGTCGGGACGAGAAGCGCGACCTGCTTGCCATCCTGGATGGCCTTGAAGGCGGCGCGCAGGGCCACCTCGGTCTTGCCGTAGCCGACATCCCCGACCACCAGCCGATCCATCGGCCGGCGGCGGAGCATGTCTGCCTTGACCTCCTCGATGCTCCGGGCCTGGTCGGGAGTCTCCGTGTACGGAAAGCTCTCCTCGAGCTCGCGCTGCCAGGTGGTGTCGGCGCCGAAAGCAAAGCCGGGTGCGGACTCCCGGGCGGCGTAGATCTCGATCAGCTCGCGGGCGAGGTCTCCAACGGCGCGCCGGACCCGCGACTTCGTACGCTCCCACTCCGTGCCTCCGAGCTTGCTCAGCGCCGGCGCCGGCCCGCCCGAGTAGCGCGTGATGCGTCCGACCTGGTCGGCGGGCAGGAAGATCTTGTCGGAACCGGCGAAGTCGAGCTGGAGGTACTCCTTCACATCAGCGCCGAAGGTGCGCTGGGTCATGCCGGCGTAGCGGGCGATCCCGTGGTCGACGTGCACGACGTGGTCGCCGGGTTCGAGCTTCCCGATCAGGTCACGTGTCACCACGCGCTTGGAGGAGGCAAGACGCCGGACGCGGGTGGCACCGAACAGCTCGCGGTCCGTGACCAGGACGAGACCGCTGGCAGGATGGCTGAATCCCCCGGAAAGGGAGCCATGGACGAGCCCGATGCCGCCCGGCGGAGGGAGCTCGCGAATCTCGGCCACAGGACCGGCCGGCCGCCCGGCCTCCTCGAGCAGCTCACCCACGCGGCTGGCCTGGTCAGTCGTGACCACGACCCGGCGGCCGGCGTTGGCCAGGTCGGCGAGCCAGGCGCCGGCGCGTTCGGCCCGGCCGGGGAGCGACGGAGCGGCCGCATAGCCCGACTCCCCCGCCTCGCCCTCGGTGAGCTGCTCGGCGGCGATCGACGTCATCCGCTCGAGGGTCTCCGCAGCGCGGTAGGGAGGCGGCCATCCGTCGGGAAGCTCGCCGCTCGCCACCAGCCCGGCCAGACGGTCGGCGGCCTGCGCGTCGAGGTCCCGAGCCAGCGCCCGCAGCTCGTCCGAATCGGTGAGGACGACGTGCGCGTTTGCGGGCAGATGATCTGCCGCCGGCCCGGCGGTCAGGACGGCGGCCCAGGTCTCCGCTGCCTCGCCGAGCTCGCCCTGCTCGAGCCGTGCGGCGTCCTCGCGCAGCATGTCGGTCCGCAGCTCGGACCCGCCGGCGATCGACTCCCAGCCGTCCTCGGGCAGGAACTCGGACGCCGGGAGCAGGTCCGCCCTCTCGAGGCGTCGCCGCGACGCCTGGGACATCGGGTCGAAGCTGCGGATCGACTCGATCTCGTCGCCGAACTGCTCGATCCGGATCGGCTCGCCAGCGCCGGGCGGCCACGCGTCGATCAGGCCACCGCGGTGGGCGAACTCGCCGATGCCGGTCACCTCGACCGATGGCTCGTATCCCCCTGCGACCAGTGCGGCCAGCACATCACGCTGACCGACCCGCGCGCCGACGACCAGCTGCCGGCGGGTTGCCTGCAGCTGTCCCACCCCCAGGGTGCGCTGGACGAGAGCGAGAAGCGATGCGACCACGACCTGCGCCGTGTCGGAACCGAGCGCGGCAAGGACGCTCAGCCGCTCCGCGGATTCATCGTGCTCGGGCAGCGCGCGCTCCAGCGGCAGCGCGGCGCGCTCCGGAAAGAGGCGCAGGCTTCCGCCGCCCACCCACCCCGCCAGATCATCGGCGAGCCGGTGGGCCTCCTCGTCGGTCCGTGTGACCACGACCAGCGCACGCTCCGCCTCGAGCCCGGCACGCCGGGCGGCGAGATGTGCCGCTCGAGCAACACCGGGCACACGAAGGACGCCCGGTTCCGGCTGGCTGGGCCTGAGGGCGTCGACGAGCGCTGCAACGCGGCCATCACCGCCGCGCAGGGAAGACATGGAGGCTGCCATGGTAGCCGCCCCGGACGGCCTACTCGATGTCGACCCCGTTGAATGAGCTCATCGCCGCCTCGACTCCGTCGGAGAGCCAGCGCTCGACAGCATCGGCGCCCACGGCGACCATCTCGTCCGCCAGCTCGCGCTCATCAGGCGCGAACGTCGCAAGGACGTGATCCACCACTTCGCCGGCGCGACCCACGCCCACGCGCAGCCGAGCGAACTCGTTGCTGCCAAAGGTGCTGATGATGTCGCGCAGCCCATTGTGGCCGCCCGCGGAGCCGGACCGTCGGAGCCGCACCCGGCCCAGCGGCAGGTCGATGTCGTCGCTGACGACGAGCACATCCGTCTCCAGCTCGACTTCGGTCTGGCGCAGGGCGGCGCGCAGCGGCGCGCCGGAGCGGTTCATGTACCGCATCGGCTTGACGAGGAGCACGCGGCCCACGGGCTCCGGGCGCGACACCTCCAGCAGCGCTGCGCCGTCCTTGAGGCGGCCGGCGCCGGTCTCCCTCCAGCGGTCCGCCAGCAGGTCCACGACCCGAAACCCCATGTTGTGGCGCGTCAGCCGGTAGCGCTCCCCGGGATTTCCGAGCCCGCAGATGACCTTCATGGCGGCCGATGGTAACCGGGTGTCGCTGCGGGCAGCGGTCGGAATGACCACGCTGCGCGCCGGTATGCTCTCCGCCATGCGGAGTGAGATCGTGATCATCGGCGGCGGCATCATCGGCTGCGCCAGCGCCGCGATCCTGGCGAGCCGAGGCGCCCGGGTGCTGCTGGTGGAGCGTGCGGACATCGCGGCGGGCGCATCGGGGCGCAATCTCGGCGCCATCCAGCACCCCTTCGACTCCGCACTGGCCCCGCTCTACCACGAGAGCCTCAGCCGGTACCGGGCACTCGCCGATGAGAGCGACGAGTTCTCGATCGCGGCCGACCCGGCGGGACTGCTTCTCCTGAACCGAGACGAGGAGGCGGCGGCGGCGCAGGCCCAGCGCCAGCGGGACGCCGTGCCGGAGCTCGACCCGGTGCTTCTTGGCCCCGACGACGTGGCGCGCCTCGAGCCGTCGCTGAGTCCGGGCTTCGCGGCGGTCCGACTCTCGACCGGATTCCCGGTGCCACCGGCGTCGGCGACGATGGCGTGGGCACGGTTGGCCGAGGAGCGCGGCGCGCGCATCCGGCTGGGACAGGCCGCCCGGCCGGTGGTCGAGGACGGGACGGTGGTGGGGGTGGAGCTCGCCGATGGATCGCGGATCGGCGCGGACCGCGTCCTGCTGGCCGCCGGACCATGGACTTCCGAACTCCTCGATCCGACCGGCGGATGGACGCGGATCCGCGCCACGTGGGGTGTCACCGTCCAGCTCCGGCTCGACGGCGCCGCGCCGACGCACATCGTCGAGGAGGACGAGGTGGACACGATCAACCGGTCGCATACCGCGACCGCGCATGCCGTGACCGCCGGCGATGGCGATCCGCCGTCCCTCTTCAGCCTGGCCAGCGCCGGCGGGCTGAGCACCCTCGGGTCGACCTTCCTGCCCGCCGAGCCGGACCCCTCTCGCGTCGCGGCGCTTCTCCTGCGTCGTGGCGTCGAGTTTCTGCCGGCCATCGGTGACGCCGAGGTCGTGGAGCGTCGTCTCTGCGCGCGCCCGCAATCGATCGACGGACGGCCGTTCATCGGCGCGGTGCCGGGAGTCGCTGGCCTGTTCGTGTGCGCGGGCCACGGACCCTGGGGCATCAGCACGGGGCCGGCGTCGGCCGCCATCGCCGCCCGCGCCGTCCTCGACGACACGGCGCCCCCACGCGAGCTGAGCGCCGACCGCCCTCTCTGACACTCGGCTCTCTGTGCGTTGTGCACAACAGCGCAACCATACGGCAACCGCCCCCGGTCTGGCGGAGGGGTGATCCACGACCCTAGGCTACCTGCACAAATTCGACCCATTCGACGCAGGAGCCCCCGATGCCATCCATCGACACCGGAGATACCGCCTGGGTGCTGATGAGCGCCGCGCTCGTCATGCTCATGACTCCCGGCCTCGCCCTCTTCTACGGCGGGCTGGTTCGCCGCAAGAACGTGCTCAGCACGATCATGCACAGCTTCTTCATCCTCGGACTCGTCAGCGTGACGTGGGTCCTGTGGGGCTACACCCTTGCATTCGGCCCCGACACGGGCTTCGGACTGATCGGCGGCCTCGACTGGCTGGCGCTCGAGGGAGTGACGGGAGAGCCGTCCGAGGTGTACGCCACGACGATCCCGCACCTGGCCTTCATGGCGTTCCAGATGATGTTCGCGATCATCACCCCCGCCCTCATCAGCGGCGCGTTCGCCGAGCGCAAGCGATTCAAGGCATTCGTCCTGTTCGCCGTCGCATGGTCGACCTTCGTCTATGCGCCGATCGCCCACTGGGTCTGGTCGCCCGACGGCTGGCTGTTCGGCCTCGGCGTCCTCGATTTTGCCGGCGGTACCGTGGTCCATCTGTCGAGCGGCGTTGCCGCCCTGGTCGCCGCACTGTTCATCGGACGACGGACGGGCCTCATCGAGCCCTCGACCGAGCCGCATGACGTGCCGATGACGGTGTTGGGCGCCGGGCTGCTGTGGTTCGGCTGGTTCGGTTTCAACGCCGGCAGCGCCGTCGGGGCGAGCGGACTGGCCGCGACTGCCTTCGTCACCACCAATACCGCAGCGGCCATGGCCGCGATCACCTGGGTGACGATCAGCTGGCTGCACAAGGGAACGCCGTCGGTGCTGGGCGCGGCCATCGGCGCCGTCGCCGGCCTGGTGGCCATCACCCCGGCCGCCGGGTTCGTGACCCCGGCTGCCTCGGTCCTCATCGGCCTCGGCGTCGGCGTGGTCTGCTACGGGGCGGCACAGCTCCGCCTGCGCGCCCGCGTCGACGACGCCCTCGACGTCTTCGCCGTGCACGGCGTGGGCGGTGCCTTCGGCGCACTGGCCACCGGCGTCTTCGCCACCGCAGCGGTGGGCGGAGTCGACGGCCTGCTGGCGGGCAATGCCGGCCAGCTTGCCATCCAGATCGTCGGCATCGCCGTCGTCGGCATCTATTCGGCCACCGCGACCGGCGCGATCCTGTTCCTCGTCAACCTCGTCACCCCCATCCGGGTCACCGGCGACGCCGAGGAGGCCGGGCTCGACCTGGCCCAGCACGGCGAGATCGCCTACCAGCCCTAGGACACCCACCGCACGAAGGAGAACGCCCTCATGGTCATCGCCGCACTCGCCTCGTTCGGCGTGCTGCTCATCGCCTGGATCTTCGCCCCGAGCGGAGCCCGGAAGGTCGAACTGTCGATGGTCGAGCCGGAGTCAGCGCCCCTCGCCGCCTAGCTCGACCCCTGAACAGAACGCCCGGTGCCGACGATGAACGGCGCCGGGCGTTCGCCGCGTCCGGGCTCGACTAGCTGCCGGTCGAGACCGCGTGGCCCGCGCGATCGAACAGCGAGCCGGGCTGCCAGGCGATCTCGCGATGGCGGCGATGGAGCAGGGTGAGGACGTCCCGCTCGAGCCGGCGCATCCGCTCCTCCTCGTCGATCTCGGCGTGGTCGTGCCCGAGGAGGTGCAGGGTGCCGTGGATCGCCAGCAGGACGAGCTCTTCGACCACGCCCCAGTCCCCCTCCGCTGCCTGCCGCAGCGCCTGGTCCACATCGATCACCACGTCGCCGAGCAACAGTGGCCCGGGGGGCGAGATGCCGTCGTCGTCGGTCAGGTGGGACGCCCGTCCGTTGAGCGCCCATTCGTGGAGCGGGAAGGAGAGGACGTCGGTCGGACCGCGTTCGCCCATGTGGTCGAAGTTCAGGCGTTCCATCTCCCCGTCCCCGGAGAGCGTCAGCTCGACCTCAGCCGCATCGGTGCCGTAGGCCAGGCGCACGGTCTCGCATACCGCCGATTCGAGGAGTGCGAGGGCGGCATCGGCCTCCAGCGGCTCGACCGCGTTGGCGATGCGGTCGGGTCCGACGCGGTCGTGGACGGTGACCGAGCAACCCATGGTCCGACCATCGTAGACCCACCGGGAGCCGCGACTCAACTCCGAATCGCGCTCAGGCCTCGTCCCGGACCTGCCCGAGTGGCAGAACGTTGTCCGGATACTTGATGCGCGAGTGGTACATCCCGAGCAGCTGGCCGACGAAGGCGTCCTTGATCTGGGAGATGTTCTTGAGGGTGAGCTCGGCGTCGTCCAGCTGGCCGTCCTCGACGCGGGCGTCGATGATGCGGTCGACCATGCCGCGAATGCTGTCCTCGTCCTTGCTGTCGAGCGAGCGCACCGATGCCTCGACCCCGTCGGCCAGCATGATGATCGCGGCCTCGCGCGTCTGCGGCTTCGGTCCCGGATAGCGATACGTGCCCTCGTTCACGAGGTCCTCCCGGCCGCCGACCTCCTGCAGCGCCTTCTGGTGGAAGAAGGTCATGACGCTCGTTCCATGGTGCTGCGGGATGTAGCCGATGACCTGGACCGGCAGGCCGTGCTCGTAGCCCAGGTCGATCCCATCCCGGATGTGCCCCGCGATGATCCGGGCGCTCGTCTCGGCGTTCAGGTCGTCGTGGATGTTGTGCGCCCCGGCCTGGTTCTCGATGAACGCGAGCGGGTTCTTCATCTTGCCGATGTCGTGGTAGTACGCCGCCACGCGGGCCAGCAGCGGATCCGCGCCGATCGTCTCGGCCGCGCGCTCCGCAAGGTTGCCGACCATGACGCTGTGGTGGTACGTGCCCGGGGTCTCGAGCAGCAGGCGGCGCAGCAGCCGATTCGACGGGTTCGCGAGCTCCAGGAGCTGGAACACCGTCATGATCCCGAACACGTTGCCGAGCATCGCGAAGCTGCCGACCGCCAGGATGACCGACAGCACTGCGTTGACGAGCCCCATGCCCCCGAGCTGCAGCACGGCCGCCGCGTCGCGTTGCGCCAGCAGGCTGAATGCCGTGACCACGGCGACGTTCGTCGCCGCGAGCGCGGCGAACACGCGGACGAACGCGTTCAGCCGCTCGGCGCGGGTGATGGTGAGCAGCGCGACGACGCCACCGGCGAGGACATAGACGGCCGGCTCGAGCGCCTCACGGTTCATCACGCCCGCCAGCGTGGCGAGCCCGATCGCCATGGCGGCGCCCGCCGAATTGCGCAGCAGGATGCCGACGAGGAGCACGCTGGCGGACGTCGGGACGGCGAACGCCCACAGGGTCCGATCGGCGGCGATGCGGATCGCCACGGCCGAGGCCACGAGAACCAGGAAGAAGAGCAGGACGGACCGGTTCCGGTGCCAGATCTCGGGCTCGAAGCGCACGAGATAGCCGACCAGCAGACCCGCGATGAGTGCGGCGATGAGGGCGTTGCCGACCACGGTGCCGGCCTCGACCCGCGGGCGGGTCAGCCCGAGCTCCTCGAGGCGCTCGATGTCGCCGATGGTGAGGCGCTGGCCCTCGGCCACGATCATCTCGCCCGCCAGGATCTCGACCTGGACCGGGGACACCGACGCGCGGGCCTGGTTGCGGGCCTCGGCGGTCAGCTCGTCGCTGATGATGACGTTCGGCTCCACCAGCGAGGCGGCCATGTTGCCTGCCAGGCTGCGCTCATCATCGGCGAGGTCGTTCGTGATGAGATCGCGCACGGCGCTGCGCGCGGCGATCACGTCATCCTCGCGAACCGAGACGGCCAGCGTCGTCTCCAGCGCGGCGCGTGCCGAGGCCGCGACGACCTCCCAGCGCGGGATCGAGATTGCGGCCACCAGGTCGCGGTGCCGGACGGCGATCTCCGGCACGTCCGCCGCCAGCCGCTCGGTCGTCTCCTCGGCGGTGATCGTCCCCTGATCGCGGAGCTCGAGGATGCGGACAATGCGTCGCGACAGCGCGTCGATCTCGCCGAGCTGATCGGCCTGGTTGTCGGCCGGGGGTTCCAGGATCTGGGTCACGTCCTGGACGGCGGCGGCGGCGGCCTCGCGCTCGGCCTCGGTCTCCGACGCGGAGTCGAACGTCGCGTCTCGCGAGGCACGGATGTCGCGCGTCGCCACCTCGCCCGCGGCCAGGTTCTCCTGGCCCAGCGTGATGTTGGCGGAGAGGATGAGGAACAGGGCGGCGGCCACGATCGCGGCGACCGCAACACCTCTCCAGGCCGTCGAGGACGACCCCGGCTCTGAGAGCGTTCGCGGGATGAACACGGCGCTAGCCCGCCAGCGCCCGGCGCACGACGTCGCTCACCAGGCGACCGTCGGCGCGGCCGCGCGTCTGCGGCGAGACGTGGCCCATGACCCGGCCCAGATCGGCGGCGGACGTCGCGCCGAGATCGGAGATGGCGGTCCGGACAAGATCCTCGATCTCGGCCTCGGACAGCTGCGCGGGCAGGAACTCGGCGAGGATCGCGACCTCGGCCTCCTCGGCCGCGGCACGATCGTCGCGACCGGCGTCGCGGTACATGGCGATGCTCTCGCGTCGCTGTTTGACCTGCCTGGTCAGCACGTCGACGACCTCGTCATCGGTCAGGTCGCGCCGCTGCGCGATGCTCATGTTCTGGGCAGCGGCGATCACCATGCGCAGGGTCTGGGTACGCTGTCCGTCACGGGCGCGCATCGCGTCACGCATGGCCGACCCGATTCGATCGGACAGGGTGGCGGCATCGGTCTCCGGCGTCATCGGTCTCGGTGGCCCTCCTTGCGCCGGATCGTTGGATATGAGGCTGGCGTCTGGCGACTACGCGCGCGAGGTTGCCTTTCGCTTCTTGGCTTCCTTGCGCTTTCGCTTCACGCTGGGCTTCTCGTAGTGCTCGCGTCGTCGTGCCTCAGCCAGGATTCCCGACTGCTGGATCTTCTTGTTGAATCGACGAAGCGCGCTCTCGAACGTCTCGTTCTCGCCCACGCGGACTTCTGCCAAACGTCTCGCCTCCTTCCCGCTTCGATAGTCGTGCCCGTATTGCATGGCGGGATGACCCGCCGGGCACGCAAGCCGACGAAGGGTACCAGCGAGGCCGATGAGGGTCAATCGAGGGCAGGCCTTCGGACGATGCAGCAGGCAGCTCGGCGGCCAGCCACATTCCCTGCGCCGAGGTTTCAGCCCGGTGGCCAGCTCATCGGTCGGCCGGCCAGCAGGTGGACATGGAGGTGGAAGACGCTCTGCCCGGCGCCGGCGCCGACGTTCGAGACGACGCGGTAGTCCGAGATGCCGCCGTCCTCCGCAACGCGACGGAGCGCCCCGAAGAGCGCGGTGAGCAGCTCGCCGTCGTCATCGCCGAGGTCGGCCAGCGATCCGATGTGGGCTCGCGGGATCGCCAGCACGTGGGTCGGGGCCTGCGGATTCACGTCGCGGAAGACGACGACGCGGTCGTCCTCGAGCAGCCGCTCCGACGGGATCTCGCCCAGCACGATGCGGCAGAACAGGCAGTTCGGATCTCGCTCGATCATCGTGCGCCGAGCCTACGCGAAGTCAGCAGTTCGCGACAACACGACGGCGGCGGCAACCGCGGCCACCGTCTGCGCGCGAAGGATGCGCGGCCCTAGTCCGGCCAGGATCAGGCCTGCATCGCGCGCCGCCACGAGCTCCTCCGGCGTCCAGCCTCCTTCGGGACCGATGATGATGGTCGATGGCGGCTCGAGATCCCCCAGTCGAACGGCTTCGTGACGCTCGGCCAGCAGCACCCCACCCGGCTCGAGGGCGTCGGCCAGAGGAACGGGCCCGTTGACCTCCGGCACGATGCCCCGCTCGCTCTGCTCGGCCGACTCGCGGGCGATCGCGCGCAGCCGTTCGAGCCGGCGCGGTGAGAGGTCGCGTGCCACGCATCGCTCGGTGACCACCAGCCGGAACGCGCTGACGCCCACTTCCGTGGCGTGCTGCACGACCTCCTCCAGCGCGTCGCCCTTGAGCAGCGCCTGGACCACGGTCAGCCGATGTCGTGCCTCGGTGGCGGTCGCTCGACGCTCCAGCACGACGCAGCCGTCGACATCGAGCGCGCACTCGATCTCGCTGCCGTCACCCGGGAGCAGGACCAGCCGGTCGCCGGCTCGCAGACGAAGGACGGTGCGAACCTGCCGCTCGATCGCGGAGGGCACGGGGAATCGGTCCCCGCGCACGCCATCGGGCTCCACGAAGAAGCGATGAAGCGTCACGCTGTGTGGACCAGCCGCAGACTCACCCACTCCCCGTCGATGAGCCGGGTTGCGACGGCGAGTCTGGACGCTTCCATGGCCCGAACCACCTCGTCGGTGCGCGGTTCGATGATCCCGCTGGCCAGAAACGTCCCTCCCGGCGCCAGGCTGCGCGCAAGGGACGGGGCGAGCTGCACCAGGACGGCAGCGACGAGGTTGGCCAGGACGATCGGGTAACGCTCCTCGTCGGCCCCGAGCGTGCCGAGCCGCGTCTCGATGGCCGCACCGACGCCGTTGCGCGCAGCGTTCTGCCGCGTCGCCTCGATGGCCAGTGGATCGGTGTCGATCGCCATCACCCGCCGCGCGCCGAGTTTCGCGGCAGCCAGCGAGAGCACACCCGAGCCGCAGCCCACGTCGAGCACCGCCTCGGGCATCGGGTCAACCTCCTGCAGCATGGCAAGGCAGCCGCGCGTCGTCGGGTGCAGCCCGGTCCCGAAGGCCATGCCGGGGTCGAGCGCGATGACCACGTCCCCGTCGCGGGCAGGCTCGGCCGGTGCCCAAGATGGCGTGATGACCACGCGTCCGATGCGCTGCGCGACGTAGTGCTCCTTCCACGTCTCGGTCCAGGTGGCGTCATCAACGGACCGGACCCGCAACGCGCCGAGGGGACGCAGGGCGAATGCCTGGAGATGCCACAGGGCGCGCTCGGTCGACTCGATGGAAGCCGCTGCGGCGGGACCATCGGCCAGGTGCGCGGTGACGATGAAGGGGGCTTCGGGATCGGGCCGCGCGGCGAGCTCGTCGTCGGGGTCGCGCTCGAGCCGGGTCGGGTGCACCGCCGTGCCCTCGGCGACGCGGCCGAGGATCTCGGACACCGACTCGACGGCCTCGACGTCGGTCTCGATGCTGAGCTCCAGCCAGCGCATCGGCGAGATCAGCCGAAGACGTCGCGCAACCGGTCGAGAAGCGAAGGCCCGCCCTTGGGCATCACTGCCGGGGTGCCGATCTCGCCGAGCTCCTCGAGCAGCTCGCGCTCGCGCTTGCCGATCTTCGATGGGACGACGACCCGCACGATGACGTGCTGGTCGCCACGGCCAGCGCCGCGCAGCCGAGGAACGCCCTTGCCACGCATCCGAATCTCGGTGCCGGACTGCGATCCTGCAGGCACCTCGACTTCTTCGCTGCCCTCGACGGTCGGGACGGTGAGCGTCGCTCCGAGAGCAGCCTGGGGATAGGTAACGGGAAGCTCGTGGTACAGCTCGGTGCCGCGGCGCACGAGATCGGGGTGCTCGCGCACGCCGACGGCAACATAGAGGTCACCGTTCGGGCCGCCACGCGGGCCGGACTCGCCCTCTCCCTCGAGCGCGATCCGCTGGCCGTCGTCGATCCCCGCAGGAATGCTGACGGCCACGGTCCGATCCTCGCGGGTCCGTCCGTCGCCGTTGCAGATGCCGCACGGCGTCGTGATCACGGTGCCCTCACCCCGGCAGCGCGGACAGGCCACGATGTTCACCATCTGTCCCAGGATCGTCTGGGCAACGCGACGCTTTTCGCCACTGCCGCTGCACTCGGGGCACGTCTCCGGCTCGGTTCCGGGCTCGCCACCGACCCCATCGCAACGGGCGCACGTCACGAGCGTCGGAAAGGTGATCTCCTTGGTCACACCGAACACCGCCTCGGCGAAGTCGATCGTCAGGTCGTAGCGCAGGTCGGCGCCTGCCACGACACGCGATCTGCGACGACCGCCAGCCGGCGCGCCGCCGAAGAAGGCGTCGAAGATGTCGCCGAATGGTCCGAATCCCCCACCGAAGCCCTCGAACCCGCCGGCGGCGGCTCCCTCGACCCCCGCGTGTCCGAACATGTCGTAGGCCGATCGGCGCTGCCGGTCGGACAGCACGCGGTACGCCTCGTTCAGCTCCTTGAACCGCTGCTCGGCTCCGTCGTTGCGATCGACGTCGGGATGATGCTGCTGAGCAAGGCGGCGAAAGGCACGCTTGATCTCGCCGTCGTCGGCATCGCGCTCGACGCCCAGCACTTCGTAGTAGTCACGTTTCACGGCCATGGCGGGGCCGATCATACCAATTGGCACTCAATCGGAGCGAGTGCCAAGCCGATGCGCCAGGATCGCGCGCCGTCACGCCGCTACGATCCGCTCATGGACCCCCTCTCCGTCGGAACCGACCAGGCGCGTCGATTCCTCGTCACTCGCCACCTGCTCGCGCCTCCGCGCGCGCTGGCCGCTGAGCCGACGAGCGTGATGGCCGTCGTGGACAGACTGGGGCTCCTCCAGTTCGACCCGCTCGAGGTCCCCGGTGCCCGCAACCATGACCTCGTGCTCCACGCCCGCATCGACGGCTATCAACGTCCCTGGTGCGAGGCGTACCTCTATGGGCCCGATCGACAGCTCATCGAGCTCTACAACAAGAGCCTCAACCTCGTGCCGATCAGCGAGCTGCGGCACTACCGGGTGACGTGGGATCTCAACCGAGCCGACGTCGAGAGCGGCATCCTCGCGGAGCAGTCGGCCGTCGCAACCGCGGTGATCGATCGTCTGACGGCCGATGGGCCGCTGACGACGGCCGCATTCGCGGAGCACGCGCATGCCATCGACTGGTGGTGGGCACCGACGCGTGCCAGCCGGGCGGTGATGGAGGCGCTGTTCGTCATCGGCCGCATCGGCATCGCCCGTCGCGAGGGCAACCGGCGCCACTACGACCTCATGGAGCGGCTGGTGCCTCCGGAGCTCCTCGCGCAGGCGTCCTCGCAGGAGGATGCGATGACGCATCGGCTCCTGAGCCGATTCCGAGCCACCGGCATGACGACGCCCACCGCACCCCAGATGGAGGTCATGTACAGCGCGGGACCTGCTGCCGAGCGCCGCCGTCGCACCGATCGGCTGGTCGACGAGGGCATGCTTTCTCCGATCGAGGTCGATGGCCTCAAGTCGGTCCGCTACGTCATGACCGACGAGCTTCCGATCCTCCAGGATGCCGCGGCACCGCTCACGGCTCCGGGCGTCACGTTCCTCGGCCCGCTCGACCCGATCGTCTGGGATCGGCGTCTCCTGCGCGACCTCTGGGACTTCGATTACCTGTGGGAGGTGTACGTCCCGGAGAAGAAGCGCAAGTGGGGCTACTACGTCCTGCCGATGCTTTTCGGCGAGCGATTCGTCGGGCGCATCGAGCCGCGGCTGGACCGAAAGACGAAGACGCTCCGCATCCTCGGGGTGTGGTTCGAGGCCTGGTTCGATCCGGCGCAGGATCCGGCATTCGGCCCCGCCCTTGCCGATGCGGTCGACGCGTACCGACGCTTCGTCGGCGCGGATCGAGTCGCCTGGCCGCGCACCCGCGCCGGGCGTACTGCCGCCGCGCTCGTCCGCGGCAGCGCTCCTGGGCTTCCTGCCCCGCGGCGACGGGCACCTTGATCGACCTTCGGGCACTCGGCAACCGCGCCTGAGCGATCAGGCGTCGGCGAAGTCGACGATGAGCGGCGCGTGGTCGGACGGGATGCCGGGATAGGTCGACGGCTTGCGCGCGTCGCGATCCCGGACGGCGGCCACGGCGCGAGCGGCGAGCGGGGCGCTGGCATACACGTGATCGATCCGCATGCCGAAGTTCTTGTGGAAGTGCCCGGCTCGATAGTCCCACCACGTGAAGAAGCCCGGATCCGGGTTGAAGCGTCGCACCACGTCGACCATCCCCCACTCGCGCAGCCTGGCCACGGCAGCGCGCTCGCGTGGGGAGACGTGCGTCGCGCCGTGGACCGCCGTCGCGTCCCAGACATCGGCATCCTCCGGCGCGACGTTGTAGTCGCCGCAGATCGCGAGCTCGGTCGACGGGTCGTTGTCGTCGAGCCACCGCGACAGGCGCGCCAGCCACTCGAGCTTCTCGAGGTAGAACTCCGAGTCGACGACGCGGCCGTTCGGGACGTAGACGCTCGCCACCCGGATCTGACCGCAGGTCGCAGCCAGGAAGCGGCCGCCATCATCGGTCCAGTCGTCGAGCACCGGAAGGCCGGCCACCACGTCATCGATCCCGACGCGCGAAATGATCGCCACTCCGTTCCAGCGCCCCGGTCCGTGGTGCGCCACGTCGTAGCCGAGCGCTCGGAAGTCCAGCATCGGCACCTGGGCATCGGACAGCTTCGTCTCCTGCAGGCACAGCACGTCCGGCTGGTGACGCTCGGTCCAGGCCAGCACACGCTCCAGGCGCGCCTTCAGGGAGTTGACGTTCCACGTCGCGAGTCGCATCGGTGCGAGGATAGGCGAGATCAGCCACATCCGAAGCGGAGGCGCACCGATTCATGATCCAGGGATTCCGGGAGTTCATCCTGCGCGGCAACGTCGTCGAGCTCGCGGTGGCGGTCGTCATCGGCGCCTCCTTCGGCGCCGTGGTGACCTCCTTCGTCGCCGATATCCTGACGCCGCTGCTCGGCATCTTCGGATCGCCGAACTTCGAGGAGCTCTCGGTCAAGATCGGCGCAGCGGAGGTCCGCTACGGGCTGTTCCTCAACGCGCTGCTGAGCTTCCTCATGGTCGCCGCAGCGATCTACTTCTTCGTCGTGCGCCCGATCAACGCGCTCGAGGCGCGCCGCCAGGCAGGGGCCGAGCCGACGCCGACCACGAAGACCTGCAGCGAGTGCACGTCGGAGATCCCGATCGCCGCCCGCCGTTGCCCGATGTGCACGCAGCCCCAGCCGATCCCGTCCGAGGCGTAGACCCGGGCACGCCTGGTATGACCCCCGAGTCTTAGCAGCAACCGCTCTCCGGGCCCTGCGCACCCGGATATGACCCCGCGGTCATGCGCCGGCGCAATCCGCATCGGATCGTGTCAACGCTAAGACTGGGTGGTCATACGCACGGCTGGGGAGGGGCCAGGAGCACCCGAAACGCTGGGGCACGGACCGACGGAGACGTCGGGGCATGCGAACGGCCGGGCCTCGCAGCCCGGCCGTTCCAGCGAGAGGGACAAGAGGGTCAGACTTCCTTGTACTCGCCCTCGACCGTCTCGCCCTCGTCTTCGGTTGCGAGCCTCGGCACCGGCCTCATCGGCTCCTCCGGCGGTCGCACCGCCGTCGGTCCCGTTGCCATCACCCGAGTCGGTGGCCTCGTAAGCCTTCGTGCCGATGCGCTGGAGCACCTCGGCCAGCTGGCCCTTGGTGGAGTCCACGGCTCCCGCGTCCTCCCCGCCGAGCGCCTCCTTGACCGACTCGATGCGCGCGGTGACCTCGGCCTTCTCCTCGTCCGACAGCTTGTCGTCGAGGTCCTTGAGCAGCCGCTCGCCCTGGTAGACCAGCGCATCGGCCTCGTTGCGAGACTCGGTCGCGGCGCGGCGCGCCTTGTCCTCCTCGGCGTGCTCGGCGGCGTCGCGGACCATCTTGTCCACGTCCTCCTTGGCCAGCATCGAGGACGCGGTGATCGTCACCTTCTGCTCCTTGTTCGTGGCCTTGTCCTTGGCGGCCACGTTGAGGATGCCGTTGGCGTCGATGTCGAATGTCACCTCGATCTGCGGCACGCCCCGCGGCGCCGGCGGAATGCCGTCCAGGCGGAACGTCGCCAGCTTCTTGTTGTCGGACGCCATCTCCCGCTCGCCCTGCAGGACGACGATGTCGACCGACGGCTGGTTGTCGGACGCCGTCGAGAAGATCTGGGTGTGCGACGTCGGGATCGTCGTGTTGCGATTGATCATCTTCGTCGCCACGCCGCCCATGGTCTCGATTCCCAGGCTCAAGGGCGTGACATCCAGGAGCAGGACGTCCTTGACCTCGCCGGCCAGCACGCCCGCCTGGATCGCGGCACCGACCGCCACGACCTCGTCGGGGTTGACGCCCTTGTGTGGCTCCTTGCCGTTGAACATCTTCTTCACGGCCTCGACGACCGCGGGCATGCGGGTCATGCCGCCGACCAGGATCACCTCGTCGATGTCCCCGGGCTTCATGCCGGCATCGGCCAGCGCCTTCTTCACCGGCTCGGCCGTCTTGGCCACGAGATCCGCGACGAGGTCATCGAGCTTGGCGCGGGTCAGGTTGAGGACGAGGTGCTTCGGCCCGGAGGCATCGGCGCTGATGAAGGGCAGGTTGATCTCGGTCGAGGTCGTGCTCGACAGCTCGATCTTCGCCTTCTCCGCAGCCTCCTTCAGTCGCTGCAGGGCGATCCGATCCTTCGAGAGGTCGATCCCCTCCGACTTCTTGAACTCCTCGCCCAGCCAGTCGATGACCCGCTGATCGAAGTCATCGCCGCCCAGGTGCGTGTCACCGTTCGTGCTGCGCACCTCGAAGACGCCCTCCGACAGCTCGAGGATCGAGATGTCGAACGTGCCGCCGCCGAGGTCGTAGACCGCGATCTTCTCGTCCTTCTGCTTGTCGAGCCCGTACGCCAGCGCCGAAGCGGTCGGCTCGTTGACGATGCGCTTGACGTCGAGTCCGGCGATGCGGCCGGCGTCCTTGGTGGCCTGTCGCTGGGTGTCGTCGAAGTAGGCCGGAACGGTGATGACGGCCTCGGTCACCTTCTCGCCGAGGTAGGCCTCGGCATCGGCCTTCAGCTTCTGGAGGATCATCGCGCTGATCTCCGGTGGGCTGAAGTGCTTCTCGTTGCCGAGCTTGACCACCACGCCGTCCGACTTCGGGTCCTTCACGACCTCGTACGGCACGAGGCCCTTGCTGCGCTGCACCTCCGGGTCGTCGAATCGACGGCCCATGAAGCGCTTGATGGAGAAGACGGTGTTCTCCGGGTTGGTGATCGCCTGGCGCTTGGCCACCTGGCCGATGAGGCGCTCGCCGCTCTTCGGGAAGCCGACGACCGACGGGGTCGTCCGCCCGCCCTCTGCATTCGTGATGACCTGGGGCTCCCCGCCCTCCATGACGGCCACGACCGAGTTCGTCGTGCCCAGGTCGATTCCGATGATCTTGCCCATGGGTCGTTCAGTGCTCCTTCGGGTTGTTCGCCACTCGGACGAGGCTCGGCCGGATGATCCGGTCGTGCAGGCGGTAGCCGCGCTGCAGCTCGCCGATTACCTGGTTATCGGGATGGTCGGTGGTGTCCTCGTGGACGACCGCCTCGTGCAGATTGGGATCGAATTGCTCACCGACGGCCTCGATCTGGGCCACGCCCTCGGACTCGAGGACGCCGCGCAGCTTTCGCTCCGTCAGCTTGACGCCCTCGATCCACGGATCGTGGGCCTCGGCGGGAACGTTCTCGAGAGCCCGATCGAAGTCGTCGAGCACGCCCAGCAGCTTGCCGATGAGGACGGCGTTGCTGAACTGCGTCAGCGTGGCGCGCTCCTCGTCCGTTCGCCGCTTGTAGTTCGCGAAGTCGGCTGCCGAGCGATGCCAGTTATTGAGGTGCTCGGCCTCGCTGCGCTGTGTCTCCTCGAGCTCACGCTCGAGATGCTCGATGCGCTCCGCGAGCTCGATGCGCGTCGGGGCCGCGATGGCCTCGGCACGCTCCTGGCCGCGCGTCTTCGTGTTGCGGGCGCGGGGCCCGCCGTTGGTCGGCTGATCGGTCATTGGGTCTCGCCGTAGTGACTGTTGATGAGCTCGTTCATGAGCGTCGACAAATAGCGGACGGTGGGGATCGCCCGCGGATAGCGCATGCGTGTCGGTCCCAGCACCCCGAGCAAGCCGAGTGCCCGGTCGGGCGCGCCGTAGGGCGCGAAGATGAGGCTGACCTCGTGCATCGCGTCGTTCGAATTCTCGCGACCGATGATCACGTGCACGCCGCCGGTGCGGGTCAGAACCGGCACGAGCTGCTCCAGGAAGTCGGAGCGCTGCAGCACCTCGAGCACCGGACGCAGACGCGATCCCTCGGCGAACTCCGGCTGCTCGAGGACGTTGACGATGCCATCGGTGAAGACGTCCTCCACGACGACCGAGTCCGCCTCCTCGAGGAGGGCGGCGACGTCCGAGGCCAGGGCGCCAGCCAGGGCCGGGAGGCGTGAGGCGCGGCGCCGCACCTGGGGCGCGGTGAGGCCGGCCAGCTCGGAGTTCAGCGCGGCGGCCGCACGATCGAGCTCCGCCTGGTCGAGCGGGCTGTCAGGCAGCCTGCGCTGCAGAGCGGCGCGATCGAGGCGGCGCTGCGTGACGTTGCCATCCCCCAGGACGAGGACCACGAGGCGTGTCCCGTCGTCGAGGGCGACGAGCTGAACGTGGCCGAAGTGCGCCCGCCGTGACCGCGCCGGCGTCACGACGGCCGCGGAGCGCGTGCTGCCGGCGAGGATCGACGCGGCCAATCGCAGCCACTCGTTGCTCGTCAGCTGTACCTGGCTGAACTGGTGGCGGATCATGAGCCGATCCGCCTGGTCAAGCTCCGCCTCGCGCATGAGCGACTCGACGTACAGCCGGTAGCCGAGATCGGACGGCACTCGACCTGCGCTCGTGTGCGGATGCGACAGGAGGCCGAGCGCCTCGAGCTCCGCCATGGCGCTGCGCACGGTCGCTGATGACACGCCGAGGGCGTATCGATTCACGAGCGCCTTCGAGCCCACGGGGACCGCGGTCAGGACGTAGTCCTCGACCACGGCACGCAGGACCGTACGCTGCCGATCCGTCAGCTCGAGGGCCTGCTGGATCGGGGCGCTGCGATCGCGAGGCGTGGGGCGTTCGCTCGGCATGCCGACCTCCGGGAGTTCGTGTTAGCACTCTCCTAGGCAGAGTGCCAATCCGTGATTGTGGCATGGTACCGCCCCCCGGAAGGCGGTGTCAACGCCGCGCGGCAGTCTCCGGCACGAATGCGAGCAGGACCTCGCTGGCCATGAGCCGCCCCAGGGGCGTGAGGCGAAGGTGGTCGGCGTCCGCCTCGAGCAACCCGCTTTCGATGACCTCGTCGGCGGCTCGAGGATCGCCCTCGAGCGGGTCCTCCCCGAACTCGTCGCGGTACGAGGATCGGCTGAGACCCGCCACGCGCCGCAGGCCGAGTGCGATTGCCTCGAAGGCACGGGACGCCGTGTCCAGCTGCTCGTGGCCGGCGATCGGACGCGCTCTCCGTTCGACGGAGGCCAGGTAGGCGTCGAGGTCGCGCTCGTTCCACGATCGCTCGGCGGCGCCGTCGTACGAGTGCGCCCCGGCCCCGATCCCCGTGTACGGGCGCCGCGCCCAGTACGCCTCGTTGTGCCGGCTCTCATGGCCGGGGCGCGCCCAGGAGCTCAGCTCGTAGTGCTCGAGTCCCGCATCGGCCAGGAGCTCTTCAGCCAGCGCGTACTGCTCGGCGGCCAGCCCGTCGTCCTGGCGGCCGGCCATCCGCCCACGCCAGCGCAGCGCCCCCGGCCGTGGTGGGGCGGCCCACTCGTCGGGCGCGAGCGCCAGCTGGAGGGCGTAGCAGCTGACGTGGTCCGGCCCCAGCGCGATGGCTCGCTCGAGCCCGTCGCGCCAGTCGGCCAGCGTCTGGCCGCCGATGCCGTAGATCAGGTCGATGCTGACGTCCTCGAACCCCGCCGCCCGCGCCGCGGCGAAGGCGTCCCGCGCCTCGTCGGCAGTGTGGCCGCGGGCAAGCGACGTAAGCTCCTCGTCGCGCAGAGACTGGACGCCGAGGCTGATGCGCGTTACGCCCGCCGCGCGGAATCCGACCCAATCCGGCGTCTCCCGTGCGCTGGGATTCGCCTCGAGCGTCACCTCCTCGAGCGCGGTCGCCCATCGCTCGCGGGCGGCGTCGAGGACGGCCCCGATCGTCGCGCCATCCAGCAGCGACGGCGTGCCGCCGCCGAAATACACCGTCCGCAGCTCACCGGGCGCCGGACGCAGCTCGAGCTCGCGCCGCAGCGCATCGGCGTAGCGCCCGATGTCGTCCGCGCGCCCGCCGACCGTCACGAAGTCGCAGTACGCGCACACGAGCCGACAGAACGGCACGTGCACGTAGAGGTGGTGGCTCGGCTCCATCGAGGGAGTCTACGGCCATGTGCGCATCGGTCCCGGGTGCTGTTGATCGCGAGTGGTGATGTGCCCGGCGGCCGGCATCAGGGGTGCTGACTCTGAGACAATCTCCGAACGGTGTCATGCCAACCTGCGCCGAGGGAGGGAAATCGTGGGCCGAACACCTCTCATCGCTGTCCTCGTCATCGCGGGGTGCGCCGCTCCTGCCGTCGATGGTGCCCCGGAGAGCGCCGAGCTTCAAACCGAAACTGGTGCGCCGGTGGCAACGGCGACGGCCGCAGGGACCTCGTCACCAGCGCCGAGTCCTGGGACGCCCGAAGCGATCGTCGAGCCACCGACCGACGTGCTGCCACTCCAGTCGGTGATTCGCGTGACGGCCGATGGTCTCCGTTTGCGAGAGGAGCCCTCCGTGACATCCGGCATCGCCGGCAGCGTTGACGCCGGCGACCTCCTCTACGTCACCGGTGCCGCGGACCCGCGCCTGCCACCACGGCAGGCCGACGGCTACGATTGGTATGCGGTGCACCACGCGCCCGGTTACACGGACTGGCCGACGGAACCCCCACGTGAAGAGCTGATCTCCGCGTACGTCGCGGCGCGTTCCGATGCCGAGTGGTTCGTCGAGCTGGTACCGCCGACGTGCCCGACTGGCGCCGCAGGAGTGCTCGACATCGACGATCTCGTCGCCCTCAGCGCATACGAGCGCGTCGCCTGCCTCGGGGCCACGAGCCTGACCGTGGAGGGCACGTTCGGCTGCCCGTACTGTGACGCGCGCGGCCATCCCTACCGCGCCGAGCCGGCGTGGCTGGCCGGGTGGTCGCTCGAGATCAGCTTTCTCGTGCCCGGCTGGTCCACCTTCCCACCGTTTCCCGGTTCGATCGTGCTGGCCACGACTCCAGGCGTACCTCCCCTGGAGCCAAGCCACCGTGGTTCCATCGTGCGGGTGACCGGACACTTCAACGACGACAGCGCAATCGCGTGCACCATCACGCCAGGTCCCGAGGCCGGCACGGAACCCGTGCACGAAGAAGCGGTCCAGTGGTACTGCCGAGAGCGCTTCGTGGTCGAGTCCTGGGAGGTCATCGGCACTGATCCTGCATTCGAGGCGCTTGTTCCATGACCATTCGCACCGTCATCGATCGAGGTCCCAAGGGCAAGCGTGCCGTGGCCTTCGGCCTCGACTGGCCGGGATGGAGCCGGGGTGCGAAGACCGCCGAGCTCGCCATCGAGATGCTCGAGTCCTATCGCGAGCGCTATCGGCCGATCGCAGACCTGGCGGGGTTGGCGAAAGAGTTCGACGCCGCGGGGCCCCTGGAGATCGTGGAGGACAAGGTCGGGACGCCCTCGACCGACTTCTGGGCGATCTCGTTCGCTCCGTGTGCTGCCGAACAGGATCCGATGAGCCAGGCGGACCTCGATCGTGGCATCACCCTCCTGCGCGCCGCCTGGGACTTCTTCGACTCCGTCCATGCGCGGGTCTCGCCGGAGTTGCGCAAGGGGCCACGCGGCGGCGGACGTGACCGCCATCAGATCTATCGCCACGTGATCCGCAACGAGAGCGAGGACTTCGCGAAGAAGGTCGGCCTGCAGATTGCCGAGGAGGCGGCCCTGAGCACCGACGGACTGCGGGAGTATCGGGACGCCTACGTCGAGGCGATGCGCGCCTACAACGCCGGCAAGGTCGAGAAGAAGATGCGGTCGGGGTCACTGGCGTACCTCATCCGGCACTCCGCCTTCCACACGCTCGACCACGCCTGGGAGATGGAGGACAAGGACCTCTCCGCCTGATGAGCGGCGCCCGATCTGCTGCCACGCTGGGGCGCAGCACGTTCACCATCCTTGAGATGCCTCGTTCGGGTGGCCGAGGACGACGACGAAGTCGAGCAGCGTGTGGAGCAGGGCATACGTTCCCCAGCCGGGTCCGGCACGGGCCTGGAGGCGCGGTGCGATCGGGTCGTCGGGAAACCCCTGGACGTGGCTGAGCATGGCCGCGCGGTAGCGATCGCCGTACGCCACCCAATCGGCGTCAGTGGAGCGATGCGACCACACGACCTGCATGCCGGCATCCGCGACGATCCCTTCGACGCGTTCCGTCGGCGGATACGCATCGATCTCCATGTCGAGCGAGCGCAGTTCTGAGTCCGTCGGACGGCGACGCCAGGCGCCATCGGCCAGGATGAGATGACCGCCCGCACCGACGAGCGAGCTGGCCCACCGAGCAAGACTGCTCCATCCACCCGCGTCCCAGCCGGGGCCGATGCAGAGCACGAGGTCGAAGGCCGGCTCCCGATCGAGCTCACGCACGTCCGCCAGCCGAAGTTCGACGCGGTCGGCTGCGGCGCTGCCTGACAGGCGAGCCCGTGCCTCCTCGATCGCGAACGGCGACGCATCGATCCCGATACCCGAAGCGCCGGTCCGTTCGGCGATGCGACGCAGCAGCTCGGCGGGTCCACAGCCCAGGTCGAGGACGCGCGAGCCGGGCCCGATGCCGAGCGCACTCACTCGACCGACCACGTCCTCGATCGTCGCCTCCGAGATCGGCCCCCACATCGCCGATGTCGCATGCGCGACCGCCGACACCCGCTGGCGTTCAACCTCGTCCATGCCGTCATCTTGCCCGCTCTGAGGTCGGCGTCACGGCCGCCGCTGCCGATGCGTCAGTATCCTCGGCCGCATGGGCAGGAAGAACTACCTGATCGAGGGCCTCTCGGGGACCGGCAAGACGTCGGTCTGTGACGAGCTCGGGCGGCGCGGCCATCACGCCATCCACGGCGACCGCGAGCTGGCCTACCAGGGAAATCCGGAGACCGGTGAGCCGATGGAGGACGGCGGCCACGCGCACCACATCTGGGACGTCGCCAGGGTCAGGGCGCTGATCGCCGACCAGAGCGAACCCGTCACATTCTTCTGCGGCGGCTCGCGAAACTTTTCGAAGTTCGTCGATCTCTTCGACGCCGTATTCGTCCTCGAACTCGACCTGCCCACCCTGCACCGGCGGCTGGACGCGCGACCCGACGACGAGTGGGGCGGCGAGAATCCGACGGATCGCGACCGCATCGCGCTATGGCACGAAACGCACGGCGACGTCCCGCAGAACGGCATCCCCATCGATGCCACCGCACCTATCCAGCAGGTCGTCGACGAGATTCTTCGCCGCTGCCAGACGAGATCGTAGTCTGCGGTCGCAACGTGTCAGCGTCTCTCGCCTAGGATGTGCCGCGTGCAGATGGTGTTCGCGTGGCACTTGCGCCACTATCAATTTCTCCGAGGTCACGCGCACGAGGAGTTACTACGTTCTCAGGCCGGCGTGCACTCGCAGTTGTGGCCAATGAGCTTGCCGAACACCACTGTGCCGCACTCCCGCTCGAATCCCTTGGGGGCACGGGTCGTAGATGGTAGCCAGCACGAGACCCATTACGACGACAGTGAGCATCAGCCCAATGACGATCTGGCCGGCGTTGCTGCGCTTGCTGATGGCCATCTCGTGACTCTCCCCGTACCGATCCGTCGGCCGACGATGCTATCAAAGCACCGTCCAATCATGCTGGGATGGCTTCGATCGATTCTGGGCCGACCGAAGGCGCGGCATCGCCTGACTCGGGCCGAGCGACGGGCGGACGAGAAGCGGCGCAAGCGACCTCACGGACCTCGGCCGCCTAAACGGCCGGACGACCACAGCGATCATCGCCTAGCCGGACAGGCTTCTCGGAGGTC
Organism: uncultured Chloroflexia bacterium; assembly: GCA_963767985.1. Classification (GTDB taxonomy): domain Bacteria; phylum Chloroflexota; class Limnocylindria; order QHBO01; family QHBO01; genus JACDBZ01. Next base: position 282,213 of record CAVYGE010000006.1, on the reverse strand, counting down.
TCCAGCGTTCCTTACGCCACTGTCAGGTTTTACCCGTCGTCGACGTCACTCGCCGAGGAGCTACCACCCGCCGTCCGAGGTGAGGATCTCGGGGTTGCCGCATCGGTACCGAGCCGGGGCCAACGCGAACTCCTCACCGGGACGTGCCGGGTCAAAGCAGACCTGCATCCCCGGTAGCTCGTCCCGACTCCACGTTCGGCTGCCTCGTCGCGCCTTCGGCGTGAGCTCATCCTGCCCCATGTAGACGTGACCGTCGACCGTGAACGAGAACGCCCCGACGGTGACGCGGCCATTCCCCTGCTCCCAACCTGCTTGATCGCCGCCGGCTGGCGCTAGCGCTGCGCGCGGCCCCAGACGATGGCACCAAACGGCGCACGATGAACAAGATGACGAGAAGCGCCCAACCGACGATGCGGATCCAGAACCTGCTCGGCGAATCGGTAGCCATCTCGAGAATGCTAGGCGGAACCATCGTCGGGCCGCCTGACACGGGCGGACTACTGCCCTTCCGCCATTGGAAGACCCGGATCGGCCGTTCTGGACCTGAGGCGGGCCATGGTTGGGCGGCGTGCAGCCCGGCGGCCGCGCCGCAGGCGCCGGCCCGCGGGCTGGTAGCCGCCACCCCACGCTCCATCGGCCTCTAGATCGGTCGCTGGCGGAGCCGTCCTCCGGCGAAGGCGAAGAGGCTCATCGTCACAGCGAAGTGGCCGACGATGGCCGGCAGGACCGAACCGGTCTCGACGGTCGCGACACCGGCCGCCCAGCCGAGCAGCACCGAGCCGGCAAGGAAGTACCAGTCGCGGTCATGCCACAGGCGCCGGTGGGCGAGGCCGTAGACGAGCGCCTGGAGTGCGATCGCCCAACCGGGCGGGACCCCGGCGAACAGGAGCATCCCGAGCACGATGGATCGGAACTGGAGCTCCTCGCTGATCGCGTTGGCGGCGGCTCCCAAGACCCGGTTCGGCAGCAGCTCGATCGGAAGCGGCAGGATGCCGCCGTAGCGCAGGAAGGCCAGGGCCACGCCATTGAGCAGGGCGACCGCCGAGAAGACGAGCATGACGAGCGCCGTGTTGCTCGGGTCGCCGCCGGTCAGGAAGAGCTGAGCGCGACCCGACGGCAGGATGATGGCGATGCCGATCGCGAATCCGATGACCAGGATGTAGTACGAGACCGGCCCCATCCACGGCGTGCGATAGCGGAAGTAGTCGGAGCGGATGATTCGGTCCGAGTCGAATCGCAGCAGCACGAGGAACAGGGTCAGCCCCAGCGCGATCGCCAGACGCAGCGATTCGAAGAACGTCATCCGGCGCTCTCGTTCATGCGCAGAACGGCAAGGAAGGCTTCCTGCGGGATCTCGACCGATCCGATCCGCTTCATGCGCTGCTTTCCTTCCTTCTGCTTCTCGAGCAGCTTGCGCTTGCGGGTGATGTCTCCCCCGTAGCACTTGGCGAGCACGTTCTTGCGCATGGCGCGGATCGTCTCGCGGCTGATGATATGCGAGCCGATGGCCGCCTGGACCGGCACTTCGAACATCTGGCGCGGGATGAGCTCCTTCAGCTTCTCGACCAGCGCCTTGCCGGATCGGTAGGCGTTCGAGCGATGGACGATGAGGCTGAGCGCGTCCACCGGCTCGCCGCTGACGAGCACGTCGAGCTTGACGAGGTCACCCGGCCGGTAGCCGATGTAGTGGTAGTCGAGGCTGGCGTAGCCACTCGATCGGCTCTTGAGCTGGTCGTAGAAGTCGATGATCAGCTCGCCGAGCGGCATCTCGAAATGCATGTTCACGCGCGTCGGATCGAGATACTCCATGTTCTGGAACTCGCCACGGCGGCTGGTGGCCAGCTCCATGAGCGGCCCGATGTAGTCGGTCGGGGTGATGACCTGCGCCGCCACCCACGGCTCGCTGATCTGCTCGATCTCTCCCGGGCCGGGCATCTGGGCCGGGTTGTCGACCACGACCTCGTCCTCGCGATGGTGGAGCTTGACCCGATACTCGACGCTCGGCGCCGATGCGATGAGGTCGAGGTCGAACTCGCGCTCGAGTCGCTCCTGGGTGATCTCCATGTGCAGCAGGCCCAGGAATCCGCAGCGGAACCCGAAGCCGAGCGCCACCGAGGACTCGGGCTCGTACACGAAGCCGGCGTCGTTGAGGTGGAGCTTGTCAAGCGCCTCCCGCAGCTCCGGGTAGTCGTCGCCGCGCAACGGGTAGATGCCGGCGAAGACGAGCGGCAGCGGCTCCTTGTATCCCGGCAGTGGAGCGGTCGCCGGGTGCCCGGCCGACGTCAGCGTGTCGCCGACCTGCACCTCGCGGATGCTCTTCAGGCCGGTCGCGACGTAGCCGACCTCGCCGGCCACGAGGCGCTTGGTGGGCACCGGCTGAGGTCGGAAATAGCCGAGCTCCAGGATGTCGGCCTCGGCATCGGTCGCCATGAACCGGATGCGGTCATGGTCGCGAAGCACGCCGGCGGCGAGCCGCACGTAGGCGACGACACCCTTGTACTGGTCGTAGTGGCTGTCGAACACGAGACCGGCCAGTGGCGTGTTCGCATCGTGGGCCGGCGGCGGCACGCGCTGCACGATCGCCTCGAGGATCTCGCGGATTCCGGTGCCGTCCTTGGCGCTGGCGAGCAGCACCTCCTCGCGCGGGATGGCGAGCGTCTCTTCGAGCTCGTCCATGACCATCTCGGGGTCGGCGGACGGCAGGTCGATCTTGTTGATGACCGGGATGATGGTGAGGTTCTGGGCCATGGCCAGGTGGACGTTGGCGAGGGTCTGGGCTTCGATCCCCTGCGTCGCGTCCACGACCAGGATGGCGCCCTCACAGGCCTGGAGGGATCGGCTGACCTCGTACGTGAAGTCGACGTGCCCGGGCGTGTCGATGAGGTTCAACGCGTAGGTGTGGCCATCGGCGGCGTCGTAGTGGACCCGGACGGCTCGCGCCTTGATCGTGATCCCCTTCTCGCGCTCGAGGTCCATGGAGTCGAGCACCTGCGACTGCATGAGCCGCTTGTCGATCGTCTGGGTGACCTCGAGAAGCCGATCGGCCAACGTCGACTTGCCGTGGTCGATGTGCGCGACGATGCTGAAGTTGCGAATGCGCTCCGGGGGGATCACGGGGCGGAAGTCTAGCCGACGGACGGCATCCGCACCCGCGTGGCGTCAGGGAGTGGCGGGCTCCGCACCCGCATCGGCGGTGTCAGCGGGAGGCTCGGGCGGCTCCGGGGCCGGCGCCGGGCCGACCTGCGTGATGCCGTTCACCGCTCGGTACGAGCTGAAGTAGGTGTTGCGGTGGATCTCGGCGCCGCTGGCGTCGTACACGAACCGGGTGCGACTGACGTCGTGACCGTGATGCGGGTACTCGACGCGCTTGCGCGACCCGGGCGCCATGCTGGTCACGACCTGCGTCGTCTCGATCGCCGCTCGATGGTTGCTCGTCGCCGGGTCCGTGAGCACCACGGTCCGGCCGGTCGGCACCGTCCACAGCTGGAAGGTCACGAAGCCGTTGCCGCCGAAGCCGCGAATCACGATCGGGTGCTCCGTGTCGTTGCGGAACGTCATGTCCTGCACCCAGTCGTCGGCCATGTAGACCGTGGCGTCCAGGCCATCGGGGTAACGGTCGATGTAGTAGTAGTGGTTGGCGCGGTCGCCCATCTCGAGACCCGCGCGCAGTGCGGCGTTGAAGATCGTGGTCGACGTCGAGCAGATTCCTCCGCCGATGGCGCCGCCGGCGACGCTCCGTCCGCCGATGATCACGCCGCCGTAGTGGTAGCCACGTTCGACGGTGACCGGGCCGATGCTGCCCCAGAAGCTGAACCACTCGCCGGGAGCCAGGTTCCGTCCGTCGATGTCCCACGCGCCGATATTGATGTTCGCCCCGTAGCCGTTTCCATCGCCGGGAACGTAGTTCGTGGTCCACGACGAGACCATCTGCATCTGCGGCAGGGCGGCTTCGGCGGCCGCGGTGGTCACGGCCGGCTCGGTGGTCCCGACCACCAGCCCCAGGGACGCCAGCGGGGCACCGGCGGCTCGGCGTGAGAGCAGCCGGCTGAGCGCGTCCTGCGAGGCGGCGACGTCGAGCTTGCGACCCTCCTGACCGGCAACGATTCCGCCCAGTCCGCCCCCGGTGGCGACCGTGATCCGTGCATTGATCGGGTCGCGATCGACCGTCTCGGCCAGAGCGGCGATGGCGGCGCCAGCCGCGGCCTCGTCGATGTGCAGTGCGTAGCTGATGTTGCCGTAGTCGGGGCCGAAGCTCAGCCACGACGCAATGGTCTCCGGTGCCATGACCAGCGGCGCCTCGTCCGCCGCGGCTCCGGGAATCTCGAGCGTCAGCGCGGCGACCGTCGATCGAGCGCTGGCAGCGACCGCCTCCGCGGACTCGGTGGACACGGAAGGCTCGAGGATGGTCGGCTCGATCGCGATGGCGACGTCCGCCGGGCTCGTGCTGTCGACGGCCTGCGCCAGGGTGGTGGCGACGACACCGGCATCCACGCCGAGACCCGTGGCTCCCGGGCTGACGGTGAAGGTCGGACCGTCGGCGGTCACCGAGGCCTCCACGGCGGGGACCGTGAAACGCGCGGCGATGTCGGATGCGATCCTCTCGAGCGCGGCGGGATCATACGCGTGCACGATCACGGGCAGCGCAGCGGGATGGACCAGGGTTCGCAGGCGGGTGATCCCATCGGTCAGGGGGTTGCCGCCCCGTCCCACACGGATCGCCGCGTCGAGCATGGCGTCGGTCTCGTATCCGCGACCGAGGTCGGTGAAGGGCACGGTCGCACTGGACTCACCGACCGCCACGACGGCCTCGCCGCCGGAGAGTGACGGCAGGCGCGCTTCGAGTGCCGCGGCGGCTTCGGCGCGGGTCAGCCCGCCCACGGCGACGCCGCCGACTGTGGTTCCGGGGAGCACCGTCCCGGCCGCCGCAACGCCGACGGCAATCGAGATCGCGGCCGCGATGAGCAGGCCGACGAGCATCGTGGCGCTGAAGCCGATGATGGTGGCGCGACGGGCTGGTGGCGTGGCCACCGGGCGGATGATGCGGCGCGGGAAGGTGGTCGTTGTCATGGGCGTCGCATGGGAGACGCGTGGGCGGACGCGATCGTTGCCATTCCGCAACGTCGACCGGGACGCGGATCCCGGCCCTCTCCCCTTGGTGGTACTCCTTCGTGTCGAGCAATCGGCGACGGGCAGGTCCGACGAGCTCGGTGCCGGGATTGTCGCCGCTCTCCCGGCACTTGTCGAGTCCCGCATTGGTCCCTCGTTGGTCCTCCGGGCAGGCCGATGCTATACTCCGGCCTCCGCCGCGCTCCGAGAGCGTGGTTTCGTGTGCAACCATCGTCGATCGAGTTGAGGATTCCACGTGGCAAGAACGGCCCGAACCTGGAAGGGCGCGCGCACGCCCTCCGCCCTCAAGCGCGTGCGCCAGTCACTCCGCCGCCGCGCCGTGAACCGCCGCACGCGGAGTGAGACGAAGACCCTGGTCCAGCAGGCCTCGGAGATCGCCCTCGGCCGTTCGAGCGCCGACGGCCCGGAGGCCGTGACCGCCGCGATCAGCGCCCTCGACAAGGCCGCGGAGAAGGGCATCATCCACCCGAACAACGCCGCGCGTCGCAAGAGCCGACTGATGGCCAAGGTCAACGCCGCGCACCTCCTCGACGGAGCGGAAGGGGCGGCGCCGACCAGCACCAAGAAGCGCACCACCGCCAGCAAGACCGCCCAGCGCAAGAAGGTGGCTGCCGCCAAGGCGTCGAAGGCCGCGGCCGGCAAGGCCACGGATCGGCCCCGAACCGCCGCGGGCAAGGCGAAGGTCGCCGTCACGCGAGCCACGCGAGAATCCGCTGCGGCCCGCCGCCGCGCGCAGAGCACGGACGAGCCCGAGAGCTGACCAACCGTCCGCTCGATCCTCAGGCACACGACCCCGGTCCATCGACCGGGGTCGTGTCATAGGCGGCGCTCAGCCTCGTCGCGCGGCAAACGCTCCGGCGCCGGCGTAGACCGCCGCGTCGCCGAGCTCCTCCTCGATGCGCAGGAGGCGGTTGTACTTGGCGATGCGCTCCGATCGGCTGATCGACCCGGTCTTGATCTGGCCGGTGTTCATGCCGACGACAAGGTCAGCGATTGTCGTGTCCTCGGTTTCGCCGGAGCGGTGGCTGATGACGGCGGTCCAGCCGGCGCGCTGGGCCATCTCGATGGCCTCGAGTGTCTCGGTCAAGGTGCCGATCTGGTTGAGCTTCACCAGGATGCTGTTCGCGGCCCGGTCGCGGATGCCGCGCGCGAGGCGCTCCGTGTTCGTCACCAGCAGGTCGTCGCCCACCAGCTGGATCCGGGACCCGAGGCGCTCGGTGAGGGCGCTCCAACCGTCCCAGTCGTCTTCGGCCAGGCCGTCCTCGAGACTGACGATCGGGTATCGCGCTGCCCAGTCCGCCCAGAAGTCGATGAGCTCCGCGCCGGAGAGCTCGCGACCCTCCCGCGCCAGCGCATACGACCCGTCGGAGACCAACTCGGTGCTGGCCGGGTCAAGGGCGATCGCGATCTGTTCGCCGGGTGCATACCCTGCGCGTTCGATCGCCGTCATGACCGCCGCGATTGCGTCCTCGTTGCTCCCCAGGCTGGGCGCGTATCCACCCTCGTCCCCGACGGTCGTGGCGAACCCACGCTCGTGGAGCAGGGCACCCAGCGCGTGGAACGTCTCCGCCGCCCAGCGCAGACCCTCACGGAAGCTGGGCGCGCCGAGCGGCACGATCATGAACTCCTGGAAGTCGGTGGAGTCGATCGCGTGCTTCCCGCCGTTGAGGATGTTCACCAGCGGTACCGGCAGGGTTCGTGCGGCTGCCCCTCCGAGGTAGCGGTACAGCGGCAGGCCGACCGCCTCGGATGCGGCATGTGCCACGGCCAGGCTCACCCCCAGCAGCGCGTTGGCGCCGAGCTTCGATTTGTTCGGTGTGCCGTCCAGGTCGATGAGCAGCCGATCGAGACTGACCTGGTCCACCGCATCGATGCCCAGCAGCTCGGGCCGAATCGTCTCGTTGATGTGCCGTACGGCATCGAGCACGCCCTTGCCGCGGTAGCGCGCGTCGTCGCCATCGCGCAGCTCGACCGCTTCGTGGGCCCCGGTCGAAGCCCCGGACGGGACCAGGGCGGTTCCCACGGCGCCGTCGATGAGGAACACGTCCACCTCGACCGTCGGGTTGCCGCGCGAGTCGAGGATCTCGCGCCCGATAACGTCCTCGATCAGGGTGCTCACGCGTCCTCCTTCGGGAAAGTGATCTCGGCGCCGGCGGGGAGCAGTGCTTCGACGCCGGGCAGCGATTTGCCCTCGATGAACTCGAGCGACGCGCCGCCGCCGGTGCTGACGTGGGTCATCTTGTCGGCCAGGCCGAGCCCCTCGACGGCGGCAACCGAATCGCCGCCGCCCACGATGGTCACGGCCTTCGCCGCCGTCCTGCGGGCGATCACGCGCGCCATCTCGTTGGTTCCCTCCGCGAACTGGCTGATCTCGAAGACGCCCATCGGCCCGTTCCAGAACACCGTCCTGGCCTTGGCGAGGTGCGCGGCGTAGGCCGAGCGTGTGTCCGGGCCGATGTCAACGACCATCTGGTCCTTGGGAACCGCGTCCACGGGAACGACCTGCGTCTTGGCGCGCCGGTGGATCTGCGGAGCGATGACGGCATCTGTCGGCAGCATGAGCCGGACGCGCTTGCGCCGCGCCTCGGCCATGATCCGCTCCGCGTTCTGGATCTGGTCCGCCTCGACCAGGCTTCTGCCGAGCTCGAGGCCCCGCGCGGCAAGGAAGGTGTTCGCCATGCCGCCGCCGACCAGAACCGCCTGGCATCGCGCCAGCAGCGCCTCGAGGACCTCGAGCTTGCCGGAGACCTTCGCCCCGCCGATGACGGCGTGGAACGGACGCGCCGGCTTGGTGAGCAGCCGCGACAGCGCGTCGACCTCCCGCTCCATCAGCAGCCCGGCGACCGCCGGAAGATGGTGAGTGATGCCCTCCGTGCTGGCGTGCGCGCGGTGCGCCGCCCCGAAGGCATCGTTCACGTAGAGATCGGCCAGGCTCGCGAGCGCCGCCGCGAACTCCGGATCGTTGGCCTCCTCGTCGGCACGGAAGCGGAGGTTCTCCAGGAGGATGAGGTCGCCGGGCCGCAGCTTGTCGACGGCGACCTGCACGCCGGGGCCGAGCGCGTCACCGGTCATGCGCACCGGACGCCCGAGGAGCTGCGCCAGCCGGTCGGCAACCGGCTTGAGACGCAGCGCATCGTTGACCTTGCCCTTGGGCCGGCCGAGATGGCTGGCCAGGATCACGATCGCTCCACGCTCGAGCAGGTTGACGATCGTGGGCAGGCTGGCGCGGATGCGGGTGTCGTCGGTGATGCGGCCGTCGTCGATCGGGACGTTGAGGTCGGCGCGGACGAAGACGCGCCTGCCCGAGACGTCGACGTCGCGGATCGTCGTGGCGTTCATCGCCACCCTAGAGCCGCTCGGCCATGAACGCGGCGAGGTCGGAGACGCGGCACGAGTACCCCCACTCGTTGTCGTACCAGGCGATGACCTTCACGAGGTTGTCGCCGGTCACCATCGTGGAGGCCGCGTCGATGATCGAGCTGCGGGGATCGCCCTTGAAGTCCATGCTCACCAGCTCCTCCTCGGTATAGCCGAGCAGGTCCTTCATCGGCCCGTCGGCGGCCGCGCGCAGGGCGTCGTTGGCGGTTTCCGCCGTGACGGGCTTCTCCGTGATCGCGACGAAGTCGATGATGCTGACCGTGGGCGTCGGGACGCGCAGCGCGAAGCCGTCGAACCGGCCCTTGAGCTCCGGGATGACAAGGGCGACGGCCTTGGCCGCCCCGGTGGTGGTGGGGATGATGTTCTGGCCGGCACTGCGCGCTCGACGAAGGTCCTTGTGGAAGACGTCGAGGACGTTCTGGTCGTTCGTGTAGCTGTGGATCGTCGTCATCAGGCCGCGCTCGATGCCGAAGGCTGTCGAAGATGACCTTGGCGGGCAGGGCCAGCCCGTTCGTCGTGCAGCTCGCGTTGCTCACGATGTGATGCTGCTCCGGGTCGTATCGGTCCTCGTTCACGCCGAGGACGATCGTGATGTCCTCGTTCTTGGCCGGAGCCGAGATGATGACCTTCTTCGCACCGGCCTGGCGATGAGCCGCGGCCTTCTCGGCGTCGGTGAAGATGCCGGTCGACTCGATCACGATGTCGGCGCCGACATCGGCCCATGGCAGCGCCGCAGGGTCCCGCTCGCTGAACGACCGAATGCTCGTGCCGTTCACCACGATCTCGTTGTCGCCGGCGCGGACCTCACCGTCGAAGCGCCCGTAGGTCGAGTCGTACTTGAACAGGTGCGCGTTCGTCTCGTCATCCGCGAGGTCGTTGATCGCGACGACTTCCAGCTCGTCGGGATGGCGCTCGATGATGGCCTTGAGAGTCTGGCGACCGATGCGGCCGAAGCCGTTGATGCCGATGCGGGTGGTCACAGGAAGGGAGCTCCTTGCACGATACGGTTCGTGGTCATTGCGATGGCTGAATGCCGAAGGCCGGATCGGACCAGCGGTCGGCGATGATGTCCGGCAGGCCGACGAGTGAGACATCGTCCCCGAGCTTCGCCGGAGCGACCCGCACGCGGGATGCCGGGACGTCAAAGGCGAGCCGATCGATCTCACGTCGCACGGCCTCGAACAGCACCGGGCGATGCTCGGCGATGCTGCCGCCGATGACGATGACGTCGGGGTTGAGGAGATTCACCAGGGATGCGCACGCCGCACCCAGCGCGGCCCATGCGCGATCGAGGATGTGCCGCGCCGCCTCGTCTCCATCGTCGGCGGCGCGCGCCAGCAGGGCCGCGTCGACCGCCGCGCCGGAAGCGGCGAGCCGTGCCAGGCCGCCGCTGCCCTGCGCCTCGACCAGGTCGCGGGCGTCACGGGCGAGCGCCGTGCCCGATGCGATGCCCTCGATGTGCCCGGGGCGCCCGCATCCGCAGCGAGGTCCGTCGAGGTCGACGACGAGATGGCCGATCTCACCGGCGACGCCGTCTGCACCGATGACCGGCCGTCCGTCCACGATCAACCCGCCACCGACACCCGTCGAGACCGTGATGTAGATCGCGGTGCGGGCGCCCCGCGCTGAACCGTGCAGCCACTCCGCCCGCACGGCGACATTCGTGTCGCGTTCGAGGTACGTCACCAGCTCGAGGCTGTCGGCGATGCGCGCGGCGAGTGGCACGTCGTGCCACCCCGCCAGGTTGGGTGGTGCGCCGACCACGCCGGTCCACGGATTGAGTGGACCTGGAGCGGAGATGCCGACGGCGACGGGAGCGGGAAGTCCCGCGGCACGCGCCTCGGAACGAACCTCGGCGGCAACCCTGCAGATTCGGGTCACGACCGCGTCGACCCCGTCTTCGTCGGCCGTGGGCACGGCTCGCCGTGCGTGAACCGCTCGGTCCGGGGTGATCAGGGCTGCGCGAATCTGGGTGCCACCGAAGTCGATCGCCAGGATCGGCTGATCGGTGAGATCCTCCACGTGACGTCCATTCTACCGGCCGCCGGAAACGGCGAGAGGCGCGCCGGCGATCCGGCGCGCCTCTCGGCCAGGTGGTCGAAGCGGACTATCCGCCGATCTTGAACATCTTCGTGCTGCACACCGGGCACACGCCCTCGGTGGCCGGCTTCCCGTTCTTCATGGTGATCTTGTTCTCGTTGAGCATCTCGCGCTTTGCCTTGCACTTGACGCAGTAAGCCTCGGTCGCCATCGGTTCAGTTGCCTCCCTGTTCGCCGGCCTCGGGACCGGTCGATTGATGAGGTTCCCCCGCCTGTCGGTCGAGCGATGATCCGCGGCGGGCGAGTGTGTCGCTCCCCTCGGCGTCGACCTGCCAGAGCAGGTGGATGCCGGCCAGTCCGGCATCGATGCAGCGTGCTTCCGCGGCCTCCTTCGCCGCGCCTTCCAGGAACGTGCCGTCGGTGCGCTGCGCGTAGGCCGCGCAGACGGTGCCGGACCGCAGTCCCGCCAGGTGTGCCAGCACGAAGAGTGCCGACGACTCCATCTCGAGATTCGCCACGCGTTGGTGGCGAAGCTCTTCTGCGAGCTCAGGATACCGAACGGGGAGCGTGCGCATCGCCCGTCCCTGCGGAGCGTAGAAGCCAGAAGCGGTGGCCGTCAGCCCCACGTGATACCTGATCCCCAGATCCCGACAACCCTGCTCGAGGGCCCAGACCACGTCACGGTGCGCGATCGCCGGAAACCCGGGGTGGACGTAATAGTCGGTGGTGTTCTCGAGCCGGACCGCGCCGGTCGATACGATGAGGTCACCCAGGCCGATGTCGGGCTGGAGCGCTCCGGATGAGCCGACGCGGATGAACGTCGCCTGATCGGTGATCTCCATGACCTCGGCCATGACGATCTCCACGTTGTCCGTGCCCATGCCGGTCGACATGCAGCTGAGCCGCATGCCCCGATACGTGCCGGTGGCCGTCGTGATCTCGCGGTTGCTGCGCTCGAGGTCGACCGAATCCCAGCGGGCGGAGACCTTTGCCACCCGTCCAGGGTCGCCGACCAGCAGCACGTACTCGGCGAGCTCGCCTCGCTCGAGTGCGATGTGGTACTGACGATCTCCGGTGCGCGGCGCATCGGCCTGGGTCGGCTGGGCCAAGCGGCCCTCCTCGTGCGTGAACCGGCGGGAGTATACGCCGCTCCATGCTCGTGATTTCGTGCTCAGCGCAAGCGTGGCCGAGCGTGGGCGGACCCCGCGCCTCGCCCGACCGGACCGTCATGGCTCATCGAGCACCTCGATCTCGACGGTATCGGGCCCATGCGCACGACCGAATCGACGCATCGCCATCGTCGCGGCGACGCCCGCGAGGGACAATGCGAGCATCATCGCCGCCAGGGCGTCGCTCCCCGCCGAACGAGGCGCCTCGAGCGACGCGCTGAGCGGTCGCGCCTGGACACGGGTCGGCGCGGGCGCCGACGCGACGGTCAGCGCCAATGACGGCGCCGAGCGCAGTCCCTCACACCCGACGATCAGGATCAGCGGGTCACCGAGTGCCACCCCCGTCGCGGCCAGCACCCCGCGCGTCTGGCCCGGGTGGCGGTCGCACTGGACCTCCAGAGGGACGGCCGCGTCGGCGACCACGAGCGATCGGCTCCCGCCGGCCATGCTCGCCCGACCCACTACCGTCACCCAGCTCGCCGGCGACCCAGGCTCGGGCAGCCCGGACCTCGGCGCGGCGACCGGGGCAGCGCGGATGGTCGTCTGACCCGCCTCTGCTCCGAGCGACACCAGCGGCAGCCGGCTGCCGCGAGCGATCCCGGCCCGGCTCAGCCCCGCGAGCTCCAGGGCAACAGGGATCGAGTGATCGCCCAGCGCGGCGGCGAGGCGCTCGCCGGATGCCGGAGCCACACCAACCAGCCGATCGCCGTCCCACAGCAGGCCCGCCACCCCGAGCTCGGGCCAGGGACCCGCGACGAGCGTGGCGCCGACGCGGAGGTCCGCCAGATCCGCGCGCCCGACCGCGTCCAGGCCCTCGCCCGCGACACCTCCTCCGCCATCCCCGGCGGCACCGCCATCCGCCACCTGGGGATCGCCGGAGCCCGCCGCAGCGGTGATGCGCAGGTCGGAATGGCTGCGCGGCCAGACCCGGTAGCCACGCAGAGGCAACGCGCCGGTCGTCTCCTGCCCGAGGACGCCGGTGACCTCGACCCACGTCCCGGTCCCGAGAGCCCGATGATCGATGCTGAGGGACGCACCGAGCACGACCTTCAGCGCGCCGCTGCCGTCGTCGACTTCGAATGACACCGCTCCGCTGGAGGACCTTCTGGCGGATGCGACCAGCGCGCCCCGGACCGTGACAAGTCGCGCCTCGTGTGCCTCGCCGGCGTCGGCGGTGCGAAGGGTGAGCGCGACAGGTTGGTCGGCCATGCCGAAACGACGAGGTGCAACGGTCACGCGCAGTGACTCCATGCCGCTCTTGGTGGAGCGGGTGGCGACAACCTCGATCACCTCACCCTGCGCCACCGACCCGGCCCCCGATCCGATGCGCAGCAGGATGGCGCCCGTGGCGTCCTGGATGACGGCGCTCTCGGTCGCGACGACGCCCGTCGGGAGGGTCACCACGCCGCGGACCGTCAGCCGCGCGTTCTTGGGCGCGGAGCGCGCCTGGGCGATAGTCGCCACGCCGCCGGCATCGGGCGATGCGGTCGAGGTGGGGCTCGGGTCATCGGGCCCCACGGATGGCGTCGCCGTCGGCGCGGGCCCCGACCCGACGGTGACATCGGCCGCGTCCCGGGGATGGACGCGATACCCGGCGACTCCGCTGCCCGACGAGTCCCGCTGTCCGACCACGCCCACCAGCGTGACCGCGGCGCCGTTGGTCCAGGCCGCGGTCGCGATCCCGGTCTCGGTTCCCACCACCACCCGTACGGCACCGCTGCCATCGTCCACGTCGAAAGCGATGCCACCGCTCAGGGCGGTCGATCCGCCGACGACGCGGCCGTCGATGCGGACCATTCGTGACTCGAGCGCCTCCCCCACCGAGCCGGTGGAGGTCTCGAAGATCGCGGGGTCCGTGCCGGGACCGACGACCGCCACCGCACCGCTGCTCGCCCGCAGGGTGCGCTGGGCGTAGCGCTGGTCGAGCGTCCCGCTCACCCGGATCCTCTGACCGCGTTCGAACCCATCGCCGTCCACCAGGACGGCGATGCCACCGGACGCATCGGCGAGATAGCCACCGCCGTCGGTGAACGTGGAGCCGGTCACGGCCGAGCCCTCGATGGTGACGCTCGTGCCGTCGGGCAAAGCTCGCGCGCTGGCGATCGACATCGGCGCCGGCGTCGGCGCTGCGCTGGCCGACGGCGTTGGACTCGTCATCGGCGGAGGTGTCTGGGTCGGGACGGACGAGGGGGTCGGGCTGGCATCGGGATCGGGCACCGGGTCGGAGCCGCCGTTCTGCGGGTCCGGGACCGCGCGCTGGGTGAAGTCAACGGAATTGTCGTTCGTGTCCACGGTCGATCCGAGGGCGCCACCGGGAAGCCGTTCGATGCTCGCGCCGGCTGGCGGGGCGGACACCGCGGTACCCTCCATCCAGGCGCCGGTGGCGGTGCCCCATCCGACCGCGTCGACTGCGGCGAGCGCGCCCTGGATGCGCAGTGCCACGCTCCCGCCCGACGCCGCGATGCCGCTCGCGTACGTCGCGTCCGCGATCGGGGCGTAGATGCCGGCTTCGTTCGCGACCAGCACGTGGGATCCCGGCGGCATGAGCGGGGCGCCGAGGTCCCAGGCAGCGCGGCGAGTCACCGTTGCGCCGCTTGCCGTCACGTACACCAGCTCGAGTCCTTCCAGTGGCAGCGCAGACCCCGCGGGGTTGTAGATCTCGATCAGCTCGTCACTGGCACTGGCTCCTCCCGTGACCACCTCGCTGATCACCAAATGCTCGGTCGCCCCCGCCGCGGGGACTCGGGATGTGGTGGGGACCAGCGATACGGCAAGCAGGACAACGAGCGCCGAGCGCACGACAACTGACACGGATCACCTCCAGCTCGGAGGCGCAGGCGACCGCAGGATGGCGGATGACCGATTACCGTGCGATTGGCGTTCGGTTACCGGGCACGGCGCCGACCGTTACAATCGGCGCCCATGTCCACCGACGAACGAACCCGACGCGCCGAGGCGCGACGCCGCGCCCGTCTGGCCTCGCGCGGCGAGCTTCCCGAGGACGAGGTCGAGGAGCCGTCAGAGCCGCAGCCCTCCCCCTCGCGCGGGGGTTTTCTCGGCCGGCTCTTCCCACCGGCGCCCCCGCTGCCGAACCGGCCGGATCCCCTCGCGGGCTTCAACGGCAGCGGCCCCCTGCGGCCGTTCACCATGCGGCTCTTCCTGTTGCGACGCAATCCACTGGCCTGGCTGGTCACGGGCGTGCTGGCGTTCATCGGCTTCTATGCCTCGTTCACCTACGCGACCGACCCGATCGGGCTCTTCGGCACGTTCCTGCTGTTCGGTTCGCTCATCGCCGCCGGCTGGTTCGGCTGGCAGCGACCGACCCTGTATGGCGTGGCCGCCGCGCTCGTCGGATTCGTGATTGCGACCGCGATCGTCCTGTACTCCTTTGCCTCCCTGGGGGCGACCCCCGAGACGTTCGGCCAGCCGACCGCCGTGATCCTCAATCTCCTGGTCCAGGCGGTGTACCAGTCGGCACTCGGCTTCCTCGGAGGCTGGTACGGCGGGTACCTGCGACGGCGGCAGACACAGCTCAGCGGCGAGCGAAAACCCCAGTCACGCCGGCGCTGATCAGGGCGGCCAATCCGGCACGGGACTTGCTACACGAGGGGCGTGGACACGGGAGCGACCCGGTTCCACGCAACCGACGAGTGAATGCCCGTCGCCGACGGAAGCTCGGGCCAGACGCGACCCAGTGCGGCATTTCTCGTCAGCGTGGACCACGCTCACCGGTCTTTGGGCCGTCGGGTTCCAGGACCCTCCGTACTGGAACCCGACGGCCTTTCTTCATGCCCGACGGGCGCCCGTCCGGCCGCACCGCCGGGTAGCGCGGGGGATCAGCCGGCGTGCGCGGCGGCAGCCAGCCGGGCCAGCTCGGTGGCCTCCTCCGCGGTCTCGGCAACCCCGAGCACCTCGCCGGTCGACCTCATCTCCGGCCCGAGCTCAGCGCTCACCCCGGGCAGGCGCCACAGCGACCCGACCGGCGCCTTGACGACGACGCGCGGGCCGTCGGGCGCAAGTCCCGGCGCCATCCCGACATCGGCGAGGCTCGCACCCAGCGCGCAGCGCACCGCAGCGGCCACGACGTCCGTTCCGGTCGCCTTGGCCACGATCGGCACGGTGCGGCTGGCCCGCGGATTGGCCTCGATCACGATCACCCGATCCTCGGTCGCGATCATCTGGACATTGAGGATGCCGCGCAGGCCCAGGGCCATGGCGATCCTCCCGGCCGCGGCCGCGGCGAGCTCCTGCACCTCGCGCGAAACCCGCTGCGGCGGCAGCACGGCCACGCTGTCGCCGGAGTGGACGCCGGGCGGATCGAACTGCTCGAGGATTCCCGGCACCGCCCAGTCCGCCCCGTCGCTGATGGCGTCGACGTCGAGCTCGATCCCGGGAACGAGCTCGTCCACGCGGAGGGGCCAGCCCACATCGGTGGCAAGGTAGCGCTCGACGTCGTCGTCGCTGCGCAGGACGGCGATGCCTCGCCCGCCGATGACCCACGACGGGCGGACGATCACCGGCAGGCCACCGAGCTCGGCGATCACCCGAGCCAGGTCCGCGGCATCATTGGCCAGCGCGCCGCGCGGTCCCTCCACGCCCAGCTCATCGAGCAGGGCTGCGAACCGCTCTCGGTCCTCGGTGATGTCGATCGCCTCCGCCGACAGCCCGGCCAGGGGCACATCGGCGTAGGCAAGGTCCCGGGCAAGGTCGATGGCGGTCTGTCCGCCGAAGGTCAGGACCACGACCGGTGGCGTGCCCGTCAGCGCCCGCTCGTGGTCGATGATGTCCAGCACGCTCTCCGTGTCGAGCGGCTCAAAGTAGAGGCGCGTGCAGGCGTCGTAATCGGTCGACACCGTCTCGGGATTGTTGTTGACGACCACCGCATCCAGGCCCATCTCGCGAACCGCCCAGGCCGCGCGCACGCTGCAATAGTCGAACTCGATGCCCTGGCCGATGCGGATCGGCCCGGAGCCCACGACGATCACGCTCTGGCGGTCTGCGGGCGGGGCGACCTCGGCATCGGCGTAGCTCGAGTAGAAGTACGGCGTCTCGGCCGGGAACTCGCCGGCGCAGGTGTCCACCCGACGGTACGACGGATGGATGCCGGACCGCACCCGGGCGCGTCGGATCGCGGCCCAGGGGACCCCCGACAGCGTGGCGATGTCCGCGTCGCCGAAACCCTGGCGCTTCGCTTCATCGAGTGGTGAGCCGACGAGGCTTCGCTCTGCCTCGATGAGCTCGCCGATGCGCTCGATGAACCACGGCGCCATGCCCGTCACGGCCGCCACCGTGGCTGCGTCGCACCACCCATGCCTCAGGAGCCCGATGATCCGCCACAACCGGGTGTCGGTGGCCGCGAGGAATCCGTTCAGATCCTCCGGCGGCCCAGCATCCAGACCCCATGCCGGGTCCTCCCACAGCCACCCGCGGCCTCGCGGCTCGAGCGATCGAATCGCCTTGAGCAGCGCGGACCCGAACTCGCGGTCGATGGCCATGGCCTCGCCGGTCGCCTTCATCTGGACGCCGAGTGATCGATCGGCCAGCGGGAACTTGTCGAACGCCCAGCGCGGCAGCTTGACGACCACGTAGTCGACTGCCGGCTCGAATGCCGCGCTGTTGCCGCCGGTGGCCGGATTCGGGAGCTCGTGCAGGCGCCGGCCGAGCGCGATGAGGGCGGCAATCCGCGCGATCGGGTAGCCGGTTGCCTTCGAGGCCAGCGCGGATGATCGCGAGACGCGAGGATTGACCTCGATGACCCGGTAGTCCGATCCGTCCGGCGCCACAGCCAGCTGGACGTTGCAGCCGCCTTCGAGCTCGAGGGCGCGGACGATCTTCAGTGCGCAGCGCCGCAGGCGCTGGACCACCGGGTCGGGCAGCGTCTGGATCGGCGCCACCACGATGCTGTCGCCGGTGTGGACCCCCATCGGATCCATGTTCTCCATCCCGCAGATCGCGATCGTCGTGTCCGATGCGTCGCGCAGCACCTCGAACTCGATCTCGTACCAGCCGAGCAGGCTGCGTTCGACCAGCACCTGGCCGATGGGGCTGGCAGCCAGGCCGGTCGCAATTCGTTCGCGCGCCTCGCCCGCGGTCTCCGCGAATCCGCCGCCGCCGCCACCGAGCGTGAACGCCGGGCGCACGACGATCGGGGCGGCGAGATGCTCGAAGAACGTCATGCCGTCCTCGAGCGACTCCACCACCGCGCTCTCCGGGACCGGCTCGCCGATGCCCGTGACCAGGTCGCGGAACCCGCCGCGATCCTCCGCGGCGCGAACGGCAGCCAGCGGCGTGCCGAGGACTCGGACGCCGTATTCGTCCAGGACGCCAGCGTCGTCGAGCGCGACGGCCAGGTTGAGGCCGGTCTGACCTCCGAGCGTCGGCAGCAGCGCATCGGGCCGATGCTCGCGGATGACCGCGGTGAGGTACGAGAGGGTCAGCGGGCCGATGAGCACGGTGCCGCCCACGTCCGGGTCGGTCATGACGGTCGCCGGGTTGGAGTTCACGAGGATCGTCTCGACGCCCTCGCCGCGCAGCGCCAGGCAGGCCTGCACGCCGGCATAGTCGAACTCGGCCGCCTGGCCGATGAGAATCGGTCCCGACCCGATGACGAGGACTCGTCTCGGCGAAGTCACCGATGCCCTCCCGCCACCGCGACGTCGAAGATGCGCGCCGCGTCGATCGGTCCCGGCGCGCCCTCGGGGTGGAACTGCACGCTCGCGATGCGTCCGCTGGCGTGCACCAGGCCCTCCACGGTGCCGTCGTTGAGGTCCCGATGGCTGATCCCGTATCCGGCCGCGCCGAGGGCGGGGCCGTCGACCACCGCCACCTCGTGGTTGTGTGCGCCGATGTCCACGCGCTGTGACGACGCCTCGAGCACGGCATGGTTTCCACCGTGGTGGCCGACGGCCAGCCGGGCCGTCTGCGCACCGGCGGCGAGGGCCAGCAGCTGATGACCGAGGCAGATTCCCAGCACGGGCGGTCCCCCGTCGATCGCCTCGCGCGCAAGCGATCCCACGACGGCAATCTGGTGCGACATCCGAGACGGGTCCCCCGGCCCGGGCGACAGGACCACGAGATCGGGCTGCGTCCCCGCGACGTCGCCCGCGTCGGCGTCCGGCGGAAGGACGGTGATCTCGACCCCGCGGTCCGCCAGCGCCGCCAGGAGCGAGCGCTTGACGCCGTAGTCGACGAGGGTTGCGCGGGCCACACGGGTCCCGGTCGGTGGCACGGTGTACCGGTCACGGGTGGCGACCGAGCCGACGTGGTCGATGGTTGCCCACGGACGGGTGGCCGCGGCTTCCGCCACCGCCTCCGCGTCCGTCGCCTCGCCGTCCCTCACCACCGCACGGCGTGCGACTCCGCGTCGCAGCTCGAGCGTCAGGGCCCGGGTGTCGACGCCGGTCAGGATCGGGATTCCGGCTTCGCGGGTCAGCTCCTCGAGCGACAGGCCCGGGCCGCTCGGTGCGGTCACGAGCCGCGAGCAGACCAGTCCGCGAGCCTGCACCCGGGCGGATTCGAGCTCCGACCGCGCGATGCGATAGTTCCCGGCCATCGGGTGGGTCAGGACGACGATCTGCCCGGCGTACGAGGGATCGGTGAGGATCTCCCCCCACCCGGTGGCGGCGGTCGTGAAGATCAGGTCGCCCTCGGCCGGCCCGAGATGACCGCGAAGGACGCCGCGCTGCACCCTGCCGCCTTCGAGGGCGACCAGTCCGGGCGCCGAACGAGGCACCGACCGCTCGGTTGCGGCTGGCGCCTCGGGATGCTGCTCGAGATCGGGGATGGTCTGCACCTGTTCGCTCCTTCCCGGCCTCACGGTGCCGGTCTTAAAGGACCGCCCGCAGTCTAGCGGATCGCGACGCGCGTCGGCCCTCCGCGGCGCGCGCTCCGTGTCGAGCCGAGTTGCATAATCATGCACCAGAGTGTATGAATGCTCAAGTGAACGCATCGCGTCAGGCGCCCCTGTGGGGTGGCCGCTTCCGCTCCCCCGCTGCCGGCGCCGCCCTCGCGCTGTCCGGCTCGCTCGAGATCGACCTGCCGCTGGCCGAGCACGACGTGGCGGCCAGCCGCGTCCATGTCACCGAGCTGGCGCGCCTGGGCCTGCTCGATGCGGAGGGGGCCGCGCGGCTGGATGCCTCGCTGGCCGGCATCGCTGCCCGACTGGCCGACGGGACGTTCGCCTGGCGACCCGAGCACGAGGACATCCACATGAACGTCGAGGCAGCGGTGATCGACGACGTCGGTCCCGAGCTCGGCGGCATGCTGCAGGCCGGCCGCAGCCGGAACGAGGAGATCGTCACCGACGAACGTCGCTGGCTTTGCGCCGCCATCTCCGCCCTGGTGGATTCTGTCCGCGAGCTGCAGGCGGCGCTCGTCGACCGCGCGGAGGCAGACGGCGACGCGACCCTGCCGGCTCATACCCACACCCAGCCGGCGCAGCCGGTCCTGCTCGCGCATCACCTGCTCGCCTACGCCGAGATGCTCGACCGCGACGCCGGGCGGCTCGCCGATGGCGCGCGTCGCGCCGACCGCTCCGCCGCGGGATCTGGCGCGGTTGCCGGATCCGGTCTGCCGCTCGACCGGCACCGCGTGGCCGACGCGCTCGGGTTCGGAGGCGTCACCGACAACTCGGTGGATGCGGTCGCGGATCGGGACTACGCCATCGAGATCGTCTCGGCCGCCGCGATCCTGCTGGGCCACCTGTCGCGCATGGCCGGGGAGCTCGTCCTGTGGTCGACGCCGTACGTCGGGTTCGCCAGGCTCGACGACGGCTACGCCAGTGGCAGCTCGATGCTTCCGAACAAGCGAAATCCCGACAGTGCGGAGCTGGTCCGGGCGCGCGCGGCGCGCGTCGAGGGCGATCTCGTGGTCCTGATGTCGCTGGCCCGTGGCCTTCCACTGGCCTACCACCGCGACCTGCAGGAGACGCGCCGGCCGATGTTCTCGGCGATGGAGTCGGCGATGCTGTGCGTGGAGGTGATGCGTGGCGTCATGTCGAGCGTCACCTTCGACCGTGACCGCATGCTTCGGGCCGCAGAGGGCGGCCACACGCGGGCCATCGCGCTGGCCGATCGACTCGTGGCGCGCGGCGTCCCGTTCCGCGAGGCGCATCGGCGCGTGGGTCAGCTGGTCGCGTCGGCAGAGGCCGCCGGGCTGGACCTCGCAGACATCGGTGCGAACGAGCTGGCCGAAGCCCTTCCCGAGCTCGAGGGCAGTCAGATGCCTTCGGTCGCCGACGCGCTCGAAGCGGCCGATGTTCACGGGGGTACCGCCCCCCACCGCGTGCGCGCCGCCATCGCGGCCTTCCGGCAGCGCCTCGCCGAGCGCTCGCCGGCATGAGCACGACGTTGCGCGTCGCGATCGTCGGTGCGGCCGGCTATGCGGGGGGCGAGCTGATCCGGCTGCTCGCGGCGCACCCGAACGTGACCATCGCGTCGGTCCATGCCCGTGATCGCGGCGGTGCTGCCCTGGGCAGCGCGCAGCCGCATCTCGGCCCGCTCGGCCTCGAGCTGAGCGACGGTGAGCCGGAGAACGTGGACGTCGCCTTCCTGGCGCTGCCGCACGGCGCATCGGCCGCCACGGCGGCCCGTCTCGTCGGGGAGGGCGCGATGGTCGTCGACATCGGGGCCGACTTCCGACTCCGCGACCCGCAGGCCTATGCGACCTGGTACGGCGACCCGCACCCGGCTCCCGAACTGCTGACCACGGCGGTCTATGGCCTCACCGAATGGTCACGTGATGAGCTGCGCGGGGCACGGCTGATCGCCAATCCCGGCTGCTATCCCACCGCATCGCTCCTCGCGCTCACGCCCTTCGCACGTGCCGGACTCCTGGCCGGGGACGTCATCGTCGACGCGAAGTCCGGCATCAGCGGCGCGGGTCGCGGCGCGGGATCGGACTACCTGTTCACCGAGCTGACCGAGTCGACGCGCGCCTACGGCCTGGGCGGGCATCGGCACCAGCCGGAGATCGAGCAGGGTCTTGCCGTGGCGGGAGCGCCGGTCGGAGTCACCTTCGTGCCGCACCTCGTTCCCCAGTCACGCGGCCTCCTCGCCACGTGCTACGTCGGGCTCGGGCGCGATCTCGACGACGACGCCCTCGGTGCGGTCCTCGCCGATGCCTACGGCGACGAGCCGTTCGTCCACGTCACGGATGCACCGCCACCCACCAAGCTCGCAACCGGCTCGAACCACGCGTTCGTCCACGCCCGCCGCGTCGCGCCGACGCGGGCCGTGATCCTGTGCGCCATCGACAACCTGGGGAAGGGCGCCGCCGGGCAGGCGATCCAGAACATGAACGTGGCGGCGGGCCTCGACGAGCGGGCCGGCATCGGCGCCGTGGGGGTGCACCCGTGACCCCGTCCACGATCCGCGGCGGCATCACCGCGCCCGCCGGGTTCCGGGTCGGGATCGGCGAGGCGGGCATCCGCGAGTCGGGGGGTCCCGACCTCGTGCTGATCGCATCGGACCGCACCGCCACGGCCGCCGCCACGTTCACCACGAACCGCATGCGGGCGGCGCCCGTGCTCCTGGCGGAGGAGGCGCTCCGAATGAGCAGCACGTCCGCCCGGGGCATCGTCGTCAACGCCGGCTGCGCGAATGCCGGCACCGGGGCCGGTGGGCTGCATGACGCGCGGGCCGTGGTCGAGGCCGCCGCCACGAAGCTCGGCTGCCCCGTGTACGAGGTCCTCCCCGCCTCCACCGGCCTGATCGGCTCCCGCCTGCCGGTCGACGCCATGTGCGACAGCCTCCAGGGTCTGCGACTCCATGCGTCTCGTGCGGCGGGCACCCGCGCAGCGCGCGCCATCATGACCACCGACACGCGGCCCAAGGAGCACGCCGTGGAGCTTTCCCTTTCCGATGGGAGGGTGGTCCGCATCGGCGGCATGGCGAAGGGGTCCGGGATGATCCATCCGCGGATGGCGACGATGCTCGCCTTCATCGCCACCGATGCGCCGATGGATGCCGCCGCGTTGGGCACGGCGCTGCGCGCCGCCGTGGACCTCACGTTCAACCAGGTGACGGTCGACGGCGACACCTCGACCAACGACGCGGTCATGCTGCTCGCCAACGGCGCGGCCGGCGGGCCGGCGCTGGACGGGGCAGATCGCGGCGCGTTCGCCGAAGCGCTGGCCGGACTGTGCCGCGAGCTGGCGATGGCGATCGCCGCAGACGGCGAGGGCGCGAAGCACCTCATCGAGGTCGCCGTGCAGGGTGCGGCCAGCGACGCCGATGCGCGCGCCGTGGCGTTGACCATCGCCTCCTCTTCCCTGGTCAAGACCGCGGTCCATGGCGCAGATCCGAACTGGGGTCGCATCGCCGCCGCGGCGGGACGCAGCGGGGTCGAACTTGATGCGGAGCGCATGCGCATCTGCATCGGCGACGTCCCCGTCTACGACGGCAGCCCGGTCGCATTCGACGAGCAGCGTGCGCAGCGCCTCCTCGCATCGCCCCGAGTGTCGATCCTCCTCGACCTGCTCGCCGGAGACGGGGCGGGTGTCGCCTGGGGCTGCGACCTGTCGGCGGACTACGTCGCCATCAACAGCGAGTACACGACATGACCGGCACGACGCTGACGATCAAGCTCGGTGGCGTGGCGGGCCGCGATGCAGCGGCACTGGCCGTTCTGGCCGAGCGCGCGGCCCCGGGCTGGGTCCTCGTCCACGGCGGCGGAGCGGAGGTCGCCGCCTGGTCGCGGCGGCTGGGCATCGAGCCGGTCGCGCGGGACGGACTGCGGGTGACCGACGACGCCACGCTCGAGGTCGTGGCCGCCGTGCTGGGCGGGCTCATCAACGCACGGACCGTGGCCACGCTGGCCGCCGCCGGCGTGCCGGCGATCGGGTTGCGCGGAGTCGACGGCGACCTGCTGCGCGCCGAGCGATTCGATGCGCGGCTCGGGGCGGTCGGACGCGTGTGCTCGGTGAACACCCGCCTCATCGACCGGCTCAGCTCCGACGGGCAGGTGCCGGTCGTGGCACCCATCGCCCGCGGCGAAGGCAGCGAGCTGCTGAACGTGAACGCCGACGAGGCGGCCGGCGCCATCGCCGCCGCACGTGGCGGCAGCCTGCTGCTCCTGACCGACGTGCCGGCCGTGATGCGCGGCACACAACCCCTGGAGCGCCTCGACGTCGCCGAAGCAGAGGCGCTCCTGGATGACGGCAGCGCCTCGGACGGGATGCGCCCGAAGCTCCGCGCGGCGATCGTCGCCGCGCGCGCCGGGTGCGCGGTGCAGATCGTGAATGGAACGGATCCGGAGGCGGTGCGAGCCGCGCTGGACGGCAACCCGACGGGAACGACCGTGGTCGCCGAGGCGGCGACGCGGATGGAACATTGAAGGAGCAACGCATGGCAACCATCGAGCGACGCGACCAGGTCCGACGGCTCATCGCCGCGGGCGGGGTCCACACCCAGGCGGAGCTGGTCGCCGCGCTGCGCTCGCGCGGGATCGAGGTCACCCAGGCAACGATCTCGCGCGACCTCGCCGCCCTGGGGGTCGTGCGCGGCTTTCGCGGCGGGCGCCTGACGTACCTGCTGCCGGACGACATGACGACCGACGCCGCCGGCGTGGCCGAGGCTCGGCTGCGACGACTGCTGGCCGACCTGCCGCTGTCGATCGGCGAGAGCGCACCGCTCGTCGTGCTCCGGACCTCGCCCGGCGGCGCGAACGCGATCGCGTCGGCGATCGACCTGTCGCAGTGGGACGACGTGGTCGGGACCATCGCAGGCGACGACACGATCTTCGTGGCCTGCGGGGATACGGCCGCCATGCATCGGTTCCGCGGGCGGCTGGAGACGTTTCTGCAGCAGGCCGGGGCCTCCGTGTCGGCTCCGGCGGGAGGCCAGGCATGAGCGAGACCGTGGTCCTCGCCTACTCCGGCGGGCTGGACACCTCCGTCGCGGTTCCGTGGCTGCGAGAGACCCAGGGTCACGAGGTGGTGACCCTGACGGTCGACGTGGGCGGTGGCGTGGACGCGGCGGCCGTGCAGGCGCGGGCGCTGGCCGGCGGTGCGCGACGCGCCATCGTCGTCGACGCGCGCGCCGCGTTCGTGGCCGACTACATCTGGCCGGCACTCCAGGCAGGATCCCTGTACCAGGGCCAGTACCCGCTGGCCACCGCGCTGGCACGACCCCTCATCGCGCGCCTCCTCGTCGAAGCAGCCCACGAGGCCGATGCGACCCTGGTCGCGCACGGCTGCACCGGCAAGGGCAACGACCAGGTGCGCTTCGACGTTGCCGTCGCGGCCCTCGACCCGACGTTGCGCGTCATCGCGCCGATGCGGGTCGGCATGGGCATGACCCGCGACCAGGAGCTGGCCTACGCCCGCGAACGAGGCATCGACGTCGCATCGGGCCCCAGCTCTCCGTTCAGCATCGACGTCAACCTCTGGGGCCGATCGATCGAGGCGGGCGTGCTCGAGGACCCGTGGACGGTTCCGCCATCGACGGCCTACGACTGGACCGTCGACCCCGCGGACGCGCCGCGCACGGTGCGCGAGGTCGTGATCGGCTTCGAGGAAGGGGTCCCGGTGTCGATCGACGGCGAGCCGCTCGATGGCGTCACGCTGGTCGAGCGCCTGAACGCGGAGGCGGGCGGCTACGGCATCGGTCGCATCGACCATGTCGAGGACCGCCTCATCGGCATCAAGAGCCGCGAGATCTACGAGGCACCGGCCGCGGTCGTCCTCCACGCCGCACACGCTGCGCTCGAGGGCCTGACCCTCTCACGCGAGCTCCTGGCCTACAAGCGCTCGGTCGGTGATCGGTTGGCGACCCTCGCCTACGACGGGCTGTGGTTCAGCGAGCTGGGGGTCGCCCTGCGCGCGTTCGTGACCCACACCCAGCGCTACGTGACGGGCGAGGTCCGCATGCAATTCCAACCCGGGACGGCCTCGGTCGCCGGGCGGCGCTCGCCGCACTCGCTGTACGACATCGGGCTTGCGACGTACGACGCCGGCGATCGGTTCGACCACGCCTCGGCCGTAGGCTTCATCGCGCTGTGGGGCCTGCCCGTGCGGACCCAGGCCGCAGCGCGTGGCAGCGGCGTGGAGGGGACGACGACCCTCCTCGACGAGCTCGGGGCAGACCGGCTCGACGCCGGATCACTGGCGGGAGCGGCCCGATGAACGAGAAGCACGATCCGGGCGGCCTGCGCCTGGCCGGGACGATCGCGGCCGTCACCTCCGACTCGTCGTACGTGCGACGCGCGCGGTCGCGGGACGTCGACGCCATCCTCGACGTGATCGGCACGTACGTCGAGCAGCATGTGCTGCTCCCGAGAACGCGCGAGGAGATCCTCGATCACATCGGCACGTGGTGGGTTGCCGACCTGAATGGTGACGTCGTCGGCTGCGCCGCGCTGCGGGACTTCGGGGATGGCCTCGGCGAGCTGCGCTCGCTGAGCGTCGTCGCGGAGGCGCACGGACGCGGACTTGGCGAGTCGCTCGTGCACGCGATCGTGCGCCAGGCGCGGAAACAGGGCATGAGCCGCCTCTTCGCCATCACGGCCAATCCCGGCTACTTCGGGCGTCACGGATTCGTCGAGACGGAGATGGCCGGCGTGCCGGAGGTGCTCCATGTCGACCGCGTTCCGTGGCCTCGGCGCAGCGGGGCGGGTCACGCCATGGAGCTGGCCCTGTGAGCGACGTCATCGCGTCGGCGAGTGCTGTCGTCCGCGAGGCCAGCGTCCACCTCCAGACCTATGCGCGACAGCCCATCACCCTGGTGAGCGGTCGAGGCTGCTGGGTGACCGACGACGCCGGGAAGGAGTATCTCGACCTCGTGGCCGGCATCGCCGTGGACGTGCTGGGCCACGCACATCCCGCCATCACCGATGCCGTGGCGCGCCAGGCGGCCACCCTGGTCCAGGTCTCGAACCTCTACTACACGCTCCCCCAGCTCGAGCTGGCCGAGACGCTGGTGGCGCGGTCGCCATTCGACAGGGTCTTCTTCACGAACTCCGGGACCGAGGCAAACGAAGCCGCGTTGAAGCTCGCCAGGCGGCATGGCCGAGCGCGGGGCGCGCACGAGGTGGTCTCGCTCGTGGGGTCGTTCCACGGCCGGACGTTCGGCTCGCTGGCCGCGACGGGTCAGCCGAAGTACCAGGAGCCATTCGCACCCCTCCCGCCCGGCTTCCGCCACGTCGCCCCCAACGACATCGACGAACTGACGGCTGCGGTCACTCCCGAGACGTGCGCCGTCCTGCTCGAGCCGATCATGGGCGAGGGTGGCGTCCATCCCCTGACCGACGAGTTCCTGGCCGCCGCCCGCGACGCCTGCGACCGCGTCGGAGCGCTTCTCATCCTCGATGAGGTCCAGACCGGCATCGGGCGCACCGGCACGTTCTTCGCCTTCGAGTCCGGGCAGATCGTTCCCGACGCGGTGACCCTGGCCAAGGGCCTCGCGGGCGGGATCCCGATCGGCGCGCTGCTGGTCCGCGAGAGCGCCGCCGCCTTCCAGGTCGGCGATCACGGAACGACCCTCGGCGGCAACCCGCTGTCGTGTGCCGCTGCCCTGGCCACGCTGCGCGTCGTCGACGGCGACAACCTCATGGACAACGCCGTGCGGCGTGGGGCGCAGTTGACGGCCGGACTTGCAACCCTGCTGGACGACGGCCTCCTGCGCGAGGTTCGGGGCCGCGGCCTGATGATCGGCCTCGAGACCGCCTCGCCGATCGCGCGGGCCGTCGTCGCAGCCGCCCGGGACGATCACGCGCTGCTGGTGAACGCAACCGGAGACAGCACGCTGCGTCTCGTCCCGCCGCTCACCATCAGCGCCGGCGAGGTCGAGCTCGCGCTCTCGCGGCTGGGCGCGGCCCTGGCCGATGTGGCGGCGTCATGACGAGATCCCCCGCTCCGTCCACCGCTCCGCGGGCGTCCGGCACCTACCTACCGCGCCACCTGCTCAGTGCCGCCGACCTCGGGCCGATCGGATTGCCCGGGCTCCTGGACCGCGCGGACGCCTTCCGCGAGCGGCGGAGCGACCCTGAACGCCCGCAGCCGCTGCTCGGTCGGCAGGTGGCGCTCCTGTTCGAGAAGCCGAGCCTGCGAACCCGTGTCAGCTTCGAGGTTGCGGTCACCGGGTTGGGGGGCCACGCGATCGCGCTGGGGCCGGACGAGGTCGGGCTGGGACGGCGCGAGACGGCGGCCGACGTTGCTCGCAACCTGTCGCGCCTCGTCGACGCGATCGTCCTCCGCACCTTCGCGCACGACACGCTGATCGACATGGCGCAGGCGTCCACCATCCCGATCGTCAACGCCCTGACCGACGACGAACACCCGTGCCAGGCCCTCGCCGATCTCCTGACCTTGCGACGCCACTTCGGCCGTCTCCACGGGCTGCGACTTGCGTATGTCGGCGACGGGAACAACGTCGCGCACTCCCTGATGCTGGCCGGCGCCCTGGCTGCGCTCGACGTGCGGGTGGCCACTCCGGCCGGCTACGGCCCGGACCCCCGGATCGTCGAGCGCGCCCGCGATCTCGCCGCTGAGAATGGAGGCAGGATCTCGCTCACGGTCGACCCGCGAGCCGCGGTCGATGGCGCCGACGCGGTGTACACCGACGTGTGGGCCAGCATGGGCCGCGAGGCGGAGGCGGATGAGCGACGCGACCGGTTCGCTGGCTACCAGATCAACGACGAGCTCATGACCGGAGCGGCGGCCCATGCCGTCGCCCTGCACTGCATGCCGGCGCACCGCGGCGAGGAGATCACGGCGTCGGTACTCGACGGCCCGCGGTCGCTGGCCCTCGAGCAGGCCGCAAACCGCCGTGACGTGCAGGAAGCCGTGCTGGCCGAGCTGCTCGGCGACCGTCCACCGACCGAGGACCTCGCCCTCCGCTAGCATCGAGGCATGGAGCAGCGAACGGCCGACCTGATGGCCGACGAGGACGCGCGCGCCGATATGGCCGCCGCAGAGTTCGACCACGACTTCCTCGCAGCCCACCTGGGGGACGAGCGCCGTCGAGCCAGTCTCCTGGGGGAGATCCGCGAGGCGATCTTCGGCGCTCAGGACGGCCTCGTCAGCACGCTGGCGGTGGTCAGCACCGTCGCGGGGGCGACGAGCGACCGATACGCCGTCCTCGTGGCCGGCATTGCGTCGGGCCTCGCGGGCATCTTCAGCATGGCGGCCGGCGAGTACATCGGCAGCAAGAGCCAGCGCGAGATCTTCGAGGCCCAGATCGCCGATGAGCGCGAGGAGGTTCACGAGCGCCCGGGCGAGGCCGAGGCGGAGGTGGCCTTCATGTTCGAGGAGGACGGCCTGCCGCACGACCAGGCGCTGGCCGTCGCCCGGCTGATGGCCGAGCACCCGGACGTCCTGCTCAAGACGATGGTCGAGAAGGAGCTCGGCCTGGCTGTCGAGGAGGGGGCCGGGTCACCGCTGCAGGGTGCCCTGGTCATGGGCGGCGCCTTTGCGCTCGGCACGATCCCGCCGATCCTGCCGCACCTGTTCCTGACCGGCGGCCTCGGCGTCATCGTCTCGGTCCTGGCGACGCTGGCCGTGCTGTTCACGATCGGCGCGGTGAAGAGCCGGTGGACCCATCGCACCTGGTGGGCGTCGGGCTTCGAGATCCTCGTGCTCGGGGCCATCGCCGGCGTTGCCGGATTCTTCTTCGGCAACATCCTGCCGCTCGTCCTCGGCGCCCCCGAGGTTGCGGTCTAGGGCGCAGGCAGCTCGGCGCCGCAGACCTTGCAGAACTTCGCGTCGCCCGCGTTCGCGGCCTGGCAGGCGCGGCAGACCAGCCGCAGCGGCGCGCCGCAGTCGTCACAGAACGCCGCGTCGGCCGCGTTCGCTCCGCCGCAGCGCGCACAGGTCATCTGGGTCGAGCCCAGGCCGAGAGCGCCGAGGGTGTCGCGGATCGCGGGGGTCACCTCTCCGGCAATGAAGCGCGATGCGGGCCCGAGGTAAGCGAACTTCGTGATCGCGCTCCCGATGGCGATGAGCGGCAGCCCGATGAAGGCCATCCAGAAATTGCCCGGCATGCCGAACCCGCCGAACGCGGCAAAGAAGTCGATGAGGGCGATCGCCGTCAGCAGCAAGCCAATGCCCACCATGGTGGGGCCGACGATCCGCAGCACACTCCGCAGGCTCGGCTGTTCGGGAAGTCCGGGATCGGGTCGCGTCATCGAATCGGATCCCCTGCGGACGCTGGTGGCGGCGAGGCTCGCGCGCCGCGCGCACCGCAGTATAGGAGCGCGATCAACCGCCCACGGTGAGCACGCCGACCATGCCGTAGGCCTCGTGCTGGGGCAGGTGGCAGATGTAGGCCAGCGACCCTTCCTCGTCGAATGTGATCGTGGTCGAGACCGTCTCGAGTGCC
The DNA here is from genome assembly GCA_963767985.1 of uncultured Chloroflexia bacterium. Classification (GTDB taxonomy): domain Bacteria; phylum Chloroflexota; class Limnocylindria; order QHBO01; family QHBO01; genus JACDBZ01. The sequence continues at coordinate 252,185 of CAVYGE010000006.1, read as the reverse complement.
GGTATGGTGACCTCGGTCGGGACCTCGCCGTGCGTCGCGTGCGTCCCCGCCCGATGCGCCGCGTGGAAGTCCTCGTCGCCGATCAGCCACTCGTGGTCGATCGGATCCTCGTTGACGAGGACGAAGGTCACCGGCACCCCGCGGGGCACCGCCAGCTCGGTGAGATCGAACGCCGAGTAGTGAATCCTCAGGGTCACGACCTGCGCGCCGGGGCCACAGCCCGCGACCGCGGCCGCTGCGAAGAGCAGCGCCACGGACGCGGACCAGCGGCCCAGTGTTCGCCTCACGCGCCGGCCATCGGTGGCAGGCGGGTCGAGCCGCGGGTCGATCGCTCGATGAGCAGCGGGACGCCGACGACGAGGACGGCGGCCAGCAGGAGGTAGAGCGCGATCGGCGGTCGAGGCGCCGGGTTGTCGGTGAACGGCAGGTAGCCGGCATCGACCGCGGATGGCCGCCCCGCGCCCGAGGCGTCGATGGCGAGATCGAAGTCGAGCTGACCGGCCCTGGACGCCACGACCACCTTGGTGAGCCATCCCTCGTCGGGTACCCACTCCATGCCCGCGTCGGAGCGCAGGTCCGCGAGCAGGAGGTCGGAGGCCGGCGCGCTGTGGTCGAGGATCAGGCCGTCATTCTCGGCAAAGGCGCCCGCCTTCGGGAGCAGGGCGGGTCGAATGTCGGTCAGCAGGTAGACGTCGGCCTCGACCAGCTCAGCGTCGGCCTTGCCGAGGCCCAGGATTCGCAACGGAACCCACGGGTTGTCGGTGGGGATCACGAGATGGACCGGCGTTCCGTCGCCGACGGCCTGGCCGCGTTCGGCCGCTGCATCGGCGTCGAAGGCCGCGGCCATGAAGATCGGGCTGCGGTCAGCGTAGAAGTCGAGGACCTCGGGCGCATCGGGCGGCAGCCGGAAGCCGTGGTTCTTGGCCCACAGGCCGACCTCGTCCCCGCCGCCGCGCAGGATCGTGATGTCCAGTGCGTCGATCGTGGTCTCGAGCAGCACCTCGGCCTCGTCGCTCGCACCAGCCTGCGCCTCGGCGAATCGGAGGAAGTCGGACGCCGGGGCCGGGTCGGTCTCGCGGATCAGTCGCTGGAGCGTCCAGTCGCCGCCACGGATGACGTCGGTCGGGATGCCCGGCAGGGGCGTGATGGAGCCGAACGCGCCGCCACCGCCGGCGAACTCGAACGAGGTGACGTAGTGCTCGACGCCGTCGTGGTAGCCGGCGAAGGTCGTGGTGCGCAGCAGGTTGACCGCGCCGTTCGGACCGATGAGGCCACCGCACGCCAGCGTTGGCGCGGCGGTGATCAGCAGGGCGGTCGTGGCGACCGCCAGGGAGAGCCAGGGACGTCGCATCGACCGTCCTCCTTGCGATGTGGGCGTGGGATCGATGCTGCAGCACCCCCTCTGACGCCCACCGGCCCGGAACGGTTCCCCGCGCCGGCTCGCGCTACCTCATGGGAACAGGCCCTGGATCTGAGTGATCACGCCGTTCGAGACCACTCCGGTCCCGCCAAGGACGAACACGCGGGCAGGCTGCAGCCGCTGCAGCTGCTGGCGCGTCGGGGTCGGGACCGCGGAGGAGGTCGCGAGCAGCAGGGGCCCATCGAACGCACCGGCGGCGGGTCCGCCCGCGAGGGCGTCGGGGAATCCGAGGCCGTTCGCGACGAACGCGGTCTTGGTCACGGGGAACGCCTGCGCCGCCACCGTTGCGGCCGTGGCGAAGCGATCGGCGCCCGCCATGCGGTTGACCGGACCGGTCGTGTAGGGATCGAGCTTCGTCGCGACCGAGTTGGCGACGACGCCGGTGCCACCGAGGATCACGATGCGCTGCGGCTTGAGGCGGCTCAGCTCGGTGGCGGTCGCGGCGGGGATCGACGAGCCCGTCACGAGGAGCACCGGGCCGCCGAGCTGCGCGCTGGCCGGCGCTCCCGCCAGGGCATCGGGGAAGTTGGCGCCGGTGGCGACGAACGCCGTGGAAACCCCAGGGGCAAAGCCGGCCCGCGAGATGGCCGCCGCCGTGGCGTATCGGTCGCTCCCGGCCAGGCGGTACGGTCCGGTGCTGCCGGGGTCGTCGTACGGCTTCAGCTGGTTTCGGACCGTTTCGGAGACGACGCCGATGCCTCCCAGCACGTAGATGTGAAGCGGCTTGAGACGCTTGATCTCGGCCAGTGTCGGCGCCGGGATCTTGGAGCTGGTCACGAGCAGGAGCGGCGAACCCGTCTGGGCCGCCAGCGCCGACCCCGCCAGCGCATCGGGGAATCCGGTCCCGGTGGCGATGAACAGGTACGGCACGTGGGGCACGAACGTCGCTGCGGAGATGGCTGCGGCCGTCGCGAAGCGATCGTTTCCGGCCAGGCGGCGCACGTCGGGACGGGTGACCACGGCCGCCCGGGCATCGAGCAGGCGCGGGAATGCGATCCAGCCCAGGGTGCTCGGCAACGCACGGGCCGTGGCGATGAGATGGGTGCGGAGCGCCGCACCGTTTCCGAGCAGTGAGGGCCGGGCCGATGCGGCCAGGGCCGCGACGCCGCTGGCATTTGCCGCGGCCATCGACGTTCCGGAGTACACCTCCCAGCCACCGCCCGGCACGGAGCTGATGATGTCCTCGCCCGGCGCGGCGACATCAACGCTGTTCACGCCGTAGTTGGTGCTGTCGGTGAGCTGCCCCTCGTTGTGGATCGAGGCGACGGCGAGGATGTTCGGCAGGTCGTATGACGCGGGAAAGACGCCGCCTCGATCGTTGTCGTTGTTGTCGTTCCCGGCCGCCGCGACGAAGAGGGTGTCACTCGCGGCCGCGATCGCCGCGCGCATCGTTCCGCTGTATCCGTACCCGCCCCACGAGGCATTGATGATCCGCGCACCATTGCTGCGCGCGTAGGCGATGGCCTCGATGGCCTGGGCGTCGGTGCCGCACGAGGGGTCGTCACTGATGAACTTGATGGCCATGATCCGAACGGACGGCGCGACTCCGGCGATCCCGGCCCCGTTGCCCGACGCGGCGATCGAGCCGGCCACGTGGGTGCCGTGGAAGTCACCGGCATCGTGCACGCTGTTGTCGTCATTGCAGAAGTCCCAGCCGTTGATGTCGTCGACGAAGCCGTTGCCGTCGTTGTCGATGCCGTCCCCGGCGGTCTCCCCCGGGTTGACCCAGGCCCGGCCGGCAAGTTCGGGATGGCTGAGATCCACGCCATCGTCGGTGACGGCGACGACCAGGCTCGCGCTCCCGGTCGTGACCTGCCATGCCTCGGGCACGTTCATGTCCACGTCCTTCACGCCGGTGAATCCCACCACGGTCTGTCCGGTGTTGTTCAGCGCCCACTGCTCGCCGAAGAGGGGTTCGCCGGTCGGCCCGGCCAGGCGCGAGCGGCGGTACTCGGGCTCGACCGACACGACGTCGAGCCGGCGCTCGAGCGCGGTGGCAACCGCCATCAGGGTCGAGCCGGCAACGGGCTTCACCAGCTCCGTGTCGGCGAGTGAGACGCGGTCGACGAGCTCCAGCCGTTCGGCGGCGCGGATCTGGCCACGCTGCACCTCGCTCGCCCCGGCACGGTACGTGACGAAGAGCCGGCCTGTGGGATCCGCGGATCCGGGATCGCCGGCGCCCTTCGGAACACCCGATCGAGTCACGATCGGGGCCGGCCCGGTCAGCTGCGGCTCTGCGCCGTACGCAACCGACGGGACGGCCGATGAGATGACGAGCAGGCCGGCGAGCAGTAGACCGGGGGCCGATTTGGACGATTGCGACACGGTGCGCCAGGGTACGGGCAATGGACTCCCCCTTCGACAATTGAATGGCTGCGCTGCAGCCGGGGAAGTGTAGGGGCCGCCGCGAGCGGGCGGCAATGGAACTAACGGAACATCCGCTGCTGCTTCGCGAGGTCGATCGTCTCGGACGAGCCACCGAGCGCTTCGTCCACGCTGCGCAGCCGCTGCGCGATCACGTTGAGGACGCTGCCCTCCACCTGCAGCCGTCCGTCGATGACGAGCAGCGGATGCCGATGCAGCAGTGCCCGATGCGCCTGGTAGACCTGCGGTCGCAGCGTGACGTTGATCATCCCCGACTCGTCTTCGAGCGCGATGAAGACGAAGTTCTTCGCCGTCATCGGGTGCTGAATGCTGACGGCCAGCCCGGCCAACCGAATCGGTGACCGATCGCGCCGGTCGGCCGCCTCCGCCACGGTGATCACGCCGCGTGCCGCGAGGCGCTCGCGGAACAGCTCGACGGCGTGGAGGTTGGGGGACACGCCGGTGTCGCGGTAGTCGGCCGCGACCTTCTCGGCGTCGGTCATCTGCGGCAGGTCGGCGCCGAGCGCGCGTTGGGCGTCATCGGTGAGGCCCAGCGCGGGATGCTCGGGGTCGGCATCGGCCAGGGTGGTGCGCAGCTGCCAGAGGAGCTCGCGGCGGGGCGCATCGGTCCAGTCGAAGGCGCCGATGCTGATGAGCCGCTCCACCACCTGCTCCCCGAGGCCCGTGCGGGCGACGAAGTCGCGGACGTTCTCGTAGGGACCGCGCTCCCGCTCCTGCTCCAGGATCTCCCGCGCCCGCTCGTCGATCCCCTTCACCTGGCGCAGCCCGAGCCGGATGGCCCAGGCGCCGTCGCCGCCGATGCGTCGCGTGTCGTGCTCCCAGGCCGACTCGTTGACGTCGATCGGCAGGACCCGGATGCCGTGACGCTTCGCGTCGTTGATGACGACCGCGGGGGAGTAGAAGCCCATCGGCTGGTTGTTCAGCACGCCGACGGTGTAGTGCGCCGGGTAGTAGCGCTTCAGCCAGGCGGTGTCGTAGCTGATCTTGGCGAAGGCCGCGGCGTGGGCGCGGGCGAAGCCGAACTCGGCGAAGGCGGAGCACTTCTGGAACAGCTCCTCCGCGTCGTGCTCCGTCAGGCCGGTCCGCATGGCACCGCCAACGAACCTCCCCCGCTCGGCCTGCATCTTGGCGTGGCTGCGGTGGGAGCCCATCGCCTTGCGGAAGATGTCGGCCTCGACCGCGGTGTAGCCGCACACCTCGATCGCGACCTGCATGACCTGCTCCTGGTAGAGGATCACCCCGAGGGTGTCACTCAGGATCGGCTCGAGGCTCGGGTGGGCGTAGGTGACGGGCTCCTCGCCGGCACGACGCCGCAGGTAGGGATGGACGGCGTTGCCCTGCACCGGGCCGGGCCGGATGATCGCGACCTGCACGACGAGATCCTCGAAGCGCTCGGGGCGTGCCTTGGGAAGGCTCTGCATCTGGGCGCGGGACTCGATCTGGAACATGCCGACCGTATCGGCCGCCTGGATGGACCGATACACCTCGGGGTCATCGTGCGGGAGCGCGTCGAGGTCGATGCGATCACCCGTGTCTCTCTGGATGCGGTCGAGGGCGTCGCTGACCACGCCCAGCGTCCGGAGGCTGAGCAGGTCGATCTTCACCAGCCCGAGCTGCTCGATGTCCTCCTTGTCGTACTGGGTGACGACCCGGTCCGGCATCGTCGCGCGCTCGATCGGCACGAGGTCGATGAGCGGCGTGCGAGTGACCAGCATGCCGCCGACGTGGATGCCGAGGTGGCGTGGAAAGCCGTCGATCTCGGCGCACAGGGTGAGCAGCCACTGCCACCGGTTGCGCCGAGCATGGGTGATGGGAGTGCCCGCGCGAGATTGCCGAAGGCTCGTCGCCTCGTTCCCCGCCAGCCGATCCTCCTCCGCCGGCACGACCTGCGGCCGGCGCCGTTCCTCTACCGGCATCCCGCTCTCGGGGTCCACGCGCACCGTGGTTGGCCGCCCGCTCGACGGACCCGGCGATCCGTTGTCGCGCGGTGTCGGCAGCCGAAGCTCGGTGCCGGCCAGCTCCCCCGACCGCGCGTAGCGCTTCGTCGTCTCCGACTCGTGCCGAACACTCGTCACCGATGCGTCGAGGACTCGCGGCTTGCGCGTCGGATACCAGCCGCCCTCGCTGGTCGGCCGCGGATCGAGCGCCGGACGGGGTCGCGAGTTCCACGACGAGTCGGAGGTCGGACGCACGAGTCCCGATCCGCGGCCGTCGCGTCCGGGCGGGACGGCGGCATCGGCCATGTCGACACCAAGCTCCTCGAACAGCCAGGCAAACGAGCCATCCAGTGCCAGGTCGCGCGCGACATCCGTGGCATCCCGCGTGTCGAGCGCCTTGGCCAGCGCATCGATCCCCTCGACCGGGAAGCCGAGCGCCTTGGCCACCTCGCGCACGGCGCTCCGAGCGCGGTAGGTGATGATCGTGCAGACCATGGCGGCGTGATCGGCGCCGTAGCGGGTGTAGAGGTACTGGATCACCTCCTCGCGCCGGTTGACGTCGAAGTCGATGTCGATGTCGGGCAGCGCCCGCGCCTCGTTGATGAAGCGTTCGAAGAGCAGCTTGTGCTCGATCGGGTCGACCTTGGTGATGCCCAGGCAGTAGGCCACGATCGAGTCGCCGGCGCTCCCTCGCCCCTGGCCGATGATCCCACCCCTGCGGGCGAACTCCATGAGGTCCCAGACGATGAGGAAGAACTCCGAGAGGTTCGTCCGGTCGATCACGTCGAGCTCATGCGTCAGCTGCGACAGCGCACGCTTGGTAATCGGCCGGTAACGCTGCCGTAAGCCGTCGTGCGCAAGCTGGTAGAGATATGAATACGCGGTCTCGCCGACCGGCACGGTGAAGCCCGGGAACCGATAGCGCTCGAAACCGAGCTCCAGGCGGCACCCCTCGCCGATGACGGCGCTGCGCGCCATGCCGTCGGACCAGGCATGGCGACTGCGCTCGTCCGGCAGCGCCGCGCCGAGGGTGGCCAGCTCGGCTCCCGTCTTGAGTCGGTACTCGGCGTTCGGCAGGAGAAGCTCACGCGCCTCCTCCAGCGTCGCGCCGTGGCGGATGCAGACGAGCACGTCCTGGAGTCGATGTCCCTGTGGATCGGCGTAGTGGACCTCGTTGGTCACGATGGTCGGAATCCCGGCATCCGCGGCGAGCTCGGCAAGCTGCGCCACCATCCAGTCGTCATCGGGCTGCAGGTGGTGGCTGAGCTCGACGTGGAAGTCGCCATCGGCGAAGTGGCGGGCCCAGGTGCGGGCCGCCTGGACGGCCGATTTGCGATCGCCGTCGAACAGGCGCCGCGGGACCTCGCCGCTACGGCAGCCGGAGAGACCAACGAGGTGCCCACGCGCCTCGTCCAGGGCGGCGGTGACCGTCGCGCGCTGGAACACGGGGAACTGCTTCTCTCCCGCCAGGTGGCCACGTGACACGAGTCGGCTGAGGGCGGTGTAGCCATCCACGTCGCGCGCCAGGAGGACGAGGTGGTCGCCGGGCATCGGGCCCGCGTGATGCTCGCCGGGCCAGCCGCGGCTCGCCTTCGCCCCACGCAGCGGATCGTTGAGCTTCCGACCGCGCTGCGCGCGGCGCACCTCCTCTTCGGTCCGCGGAATCGTCAGCTCGAGGCCGATGATCGGGCGAACGGGACGCAGCCCCGCCTCCCGGGCGGCATCGGTCTCGGTCTCCTGTGCCGCCTTCCAGGATCGCACCGCCGCATACAGGCCGGCATGGTCGGTGATGGCCAACGAGGGCAGGCCGAACTGCGCCGCGCGAGCGATCAGCTCCTCGGGATGCGAGGCACCATCGAGGAAGCTGAAGTTGCTGTGCGCATGGAGTTCGCAGTAATCGTCCGGCGTGCCCATCGGACAACCGATGATAGAACGTCTGTTCTATTCTGGGAAGGGTGCCGGCGCAGTACGCCGCCACGACGCCCGAGCGAGTCTCAGCCCTCGCGTGCCTCGGCCTCGATTCCGGCGATCGCGTCGAGGATCGACGCGATCACATCGGTGGTCGAGGCCGAGGGGAGGTCGATCCGCGCCGTGGCTGCCTGGGTCAGCATCGGGCTGTAGTCGCCGGCATTGCCGGCCAGCGCCCGGAAGTCGGTCCTGACGAGGATGATCGGCTTCTTCGTCCCGAAGGCATAGCCGACCTCCCAGGCCGTGCCCGAATCGGGATCCGGCCCGTCCATGATTGCAACGAGAGCGTCCGCTCCGTCGATTCCGCCCACGTCAGTCGCGAAGATACCCGGTCCATCCATCCAGGCTTCCTTCTCCTGCGGCAGAAAGACCTCGTGTCCGGCAGCACGGAGGGCAGCACATACCTCGACGTTCCAGATGCGCTCGGGCGTCGTGAACAAAGGTCCGGCGAAATACACTTTCACAACACAAGTATCGCGGACGACAGCGCCTGCTCCGGTCCTCGAGCGTAAGCGGACAGGCGGCGAAGGGGTCCCGATCCGCTTCGATCCAGCGCCGGAGTGCCAGTCGCTCGGCGCGACGCCCCGGAGCCCATCACCCGCCGGTCGGCGTCAGCACCAGCTCGAGCTCCACGAGCTCACCGCACGGCACCGTCACGGTTCGAACCAGCTGCTCGTAGTCGGCATCCACCGTTGTGATCCGGAACTCGCCGGCCACGTCCGGAGCGCTGAAGACCCCATTCGTGCCGGTGCGCGCGTCGCCGCGGAACCCGTCGGCCGCCTCGATGATGACGAAGATGTCATCGAGCGGATTGCCATCCGGGTCGACGACGAGCGCGGCGATCCCGCCCCCGGCAACCTCATCGGGCCCGCACGCGGCGGCAGATGACGCCGACGTCGCCGGGGATGGTGTCGTGGCGGCGTCACACGCCACGACGATCGTCGCCAGCGCCAGGACAAGTGATACGGCCCCCGAAACGCGTGCCGGGGGGAGTGGTGAAGGCATGCGCGCAAGTATGCCGAGGCCGGAACGCACGCGCCAACGGCGACGCGTCAGGCGGACGGAGCCACCATCACCGAGCCACGCCGGAGCAGGAGCAGCGCTGCGGCGGGAAGCAGCAGACCAATGCCCAACAGCCCGAGGACGGAGTACGACGCGCCGGCCACGATGAAGCCGGAGGCGAGCCCGGCGACCGCCGCGCTGGTCCACACCAGCCCATCGCCGACTCCCTGCACTCTCGTCCGCTCGCCAAGCGTCAGCCCGCGGGTCAGCAACGCCGAGCCGGCCACGAATCCGAGATTCCACCCGAAGCCCAGCAGGAACAGCGCGAAGGTGAGGAGCGCACTGCTGTCCGGCGGCGACACGACGGCCAGGAGCGCCGCAACGGCCAGGGTGGACAGGCCGGCCGCGATGATCGCCGGACTTCCGAAGCGATCCGTCAGGCGTCCCGAGATCGGCGAGAGCGCGAACATGCCGAACGTGTGGGCCGACAGCACCACGCCCACGGTCCCCAGCCCGTGACCGTGGTCGGTCAGGTGGATCGGCGTCATCGTCATGATCAGCATCATCACCACCTGGCCGGAAGCAAGCGTCACGAGCGCCACGGCGGTGGAGGGCCGCCGGAAGAGCGAGCCGATCGAGGCCGGGGCCCCGCGCTCCGCGTGGGCGGCGAGGGCTGCCGGGTCGGCGAGCGAGAACGGCTCGGGTCGAAGGAACACGAAGGCGACCAGCAATGCCAGGCCGATGAAGATCATGGTGACCGCGTACGTCCCGGCCAGGGCGGGTAGTCCCATCGATTCGGCAACCGCGCCCGAAGGGCCGACGAGATTCGGCCCTGCCACAGCGCCGATGGTGGCGCCCCACACCACCGTCCCGATCGTCCGCGCGCGTTCGCCACTTGGCACGAGATCGGCGGCGACGTACCTGCCGAGTTGCGCCGCGCCGTTCGCGAACCCGGCCAGGGCACTGCCGACCAGCAGCAGCGGCAGGGAGATCGTCAGCACGCCACCGAGCGCGATCGCGCCACCCAGCGTGCCGATCGCGATGCCGAGCAGGAGCCCGCGCCGTCGCCCGGCGCGCAGCATGATCACCGAGAGCAGGCTCGCCGCCGCAGCCGTTCCGAGGGTCGACGTGGCGGTCGGCAACCCACCGGGTCCGGTGCTTCCGGCGATCTCGGCGGCGGCGAGGGTGCCCGCCGTCACCGCCGCGATGTACCCCGTGCTGCCGAGCGCGGAGACGGCGAACAGCGTCCAGATGATTTGCCGGCGTTGGCCATCCGCGTGTGGGCCGTCGACCGCGGCGGTCATCCGTTCACGTACCGCTCGAGGAACTGGCGAGGATGAAGTCCGCTCGCACGCTGTTCCGCGGCGGCGGCCCTGCCGATCCAGCGGTAGTGCCACGGCTCGTACGAGAAGCACGTCAGGTCCTGGCTGCCGGCCGGATAGCTCATCACGAAACCGTACTCCCACCCGTGGGCCGCCATCCATGCGCCCTCGGGCGACTCATGGGCCCAGTCGCCGAATCGGCCGCCCCAGCCGGGTGAGGTGAGGTCGAGCGCCGTGCCGAGCTGATGCTCCGAATGCCCGGGCCGCGCGCTGCGCGCCAGTGCGGCTTCATATCCGAGCCGCGCGACCCAGCTGTTGAAGGTCGCCGACTGGCTCGCATGCGACCGATACGCCGATTCGATGATCACGTTGAGGCCCGCCTGTCGCCACGCGGCCGACATGGCCGCCAGATCGTCGAGGAGCACGGCGCGGACGAGCTTTGAGCCCGAGCTCCCGGTCAGGCCGCCAGCCGATGCGGCGACGAGGTCGGGGGGAACCGCGCCGGGCGACAGGGCATACGTGCGATCGAGGACCACGAGGCTGGCGTCGGCGGCGGGTGGCGCGGGAACGTCGCGGTCGATGCAGTGATCGGCGACGAGATCGGCGCGGAAGGAGGCCGCCATGGCCGGCTGAGCCGGTCGGATCGGAACGGCACCGGCAACGAGGCGTTCCGGGCCGGTCGCGGCAGGGAGCTCGGCGCGCGTCGAGGCGGAGGCGGCCGCCGACTCCGCCGGCGCCGCCGACGCCCGGGGGCCGTCACCGGCCGCGCAGGCCGTCAGGAAGACGAGGGCCGCCGCCAGGAGGTGATGGTTGCGCTTCATCCCGCGGCAACTGCCTCGAGCGTCGGTGCATGCTCTGTCGTCCCGTCATCGGCCAGCGGGATGATCGCGACGTGGTCCGCTCCGGCCTGACGCAGGTCCTCGACGCGACGTCGCGCCACGGCGCCCGATCCGATCGAGACCATGGCGTCGACCAGCCGATCGCTGCCGGGCGGCTCCCAGTCGGCCGCGCCGAACCCCTGGAGCTCCCACGATGCCTGGTAGGTCGGAGTTCGCAGGTAGGGCTTGAGGTAGGCGCGCGCGGCGGTTCGGTCATCGGCCTCCCCGATCCAGGCCGGCAGCGTCACGGCCAGTCGCGGTCGCGCATCGGGCGCGGCGGCATCCAGGCGCGACCGCATCCATGCCACCCGCTCGGCGGTGACGAGGTACGGCAGCGCGCCATCGGCATGCGTCGCGGCCAGGTCGGTCATGCGCTCGCGAAGCGCCGCGATCATGACCGGCGGTTCCGCGGCGCCGGCGGCCACAGGGCCGCGGTAGATGGCGGCGCCATAGGCGGCGAGGTACTCGCGCATGCGCCGCAACGGGCGCTCGAAGGCATGCCCGCGCAGCTTGGTGGCAAGGTGCGGGTGGCTCACCCCGAGGCCCAGCACGAAACGCCCGCCGCTCAATTCGGCCAGGGTGTCGGCGGCCATGCGCGTTGCCTGCGCATCGCGCCCCCAGATGTTGAGGATGCTGGTGCCGAGGGTGATCCGCTCCGTCGCCGCAGCGAGGTGCGACAGGAGGGCGATCGGCTCGCGCCCGACCGTCTCGGGCACCCACAGCGTTCCGTATCCCAGGCCCTCCGCGCGTCGCACGTAGGCAGCCGCTTCGTCGGCGCTCAGCGAGTCGAGGTGTCCCCAGACGCCAAGGCTCCCGAGATCGACGCTGGTCACGAGCCGACGCCGCCCGGGGCGTCGAACCGGTAGCGAAGGAAGAGCTCGTCGTCGTGGCGAAGCACGCTGATCAACCGCCCCGGCCGCGGTGTCGCCTCGTACGGCGAGCCACCGGTGATCGGCGCGATCATGCGCAGCGCATCGGTTCCGAGCAGGTGCGCGCCGATGCTCCAGTAGATCTCGTCGATGGCATCGGCCGCCAGAAAGGCGGCGTTCAGTCTCGGGCCGCCCTCGATAAGCAGGGTGCGGATCCCCCGCGCGGCGAGTGTCGACAGGACCCAGCCGGGCTCGGGCCGCTCGTGCGGGCTGCGCACGAGCTCGGTCCCGTCGGGGGCGTCCTCGAGCGGGCTGCGGGCCCCGACGATGAGGATGCGGCGCTCGTCGCCGTTGAACCAGCTCGCATCGGTCGGGATCGGGCCGCTGCCGGCGACTACGACGCCGATGGGGTTCGGCTCGCTGCCCGCGTCGCGTCGCCGTGCCGACAGGTCATCACCGACGCGCAGCCAGACGTCGGTGGCGCGGAGCGTCCCGACCCCGCTGCCCACGGCATCGAACGCGGCGCGGTACAGGCGCATCAGCCGGCGGTCGGCCCGGCTGCCGAGTCCCTCGGCGGTGCCCTTCAGCTGCGCACGGCCGTCGATGCTCGTGACCATGTTGATCGCCACGAGGGGCCGGCCATCCGGCGGGGATGGGAGCTCGAATCCGGCGAGGGCATCGTCCAGCTCCAGCCCTGCCGCTGGATCGGGCCACAGCCGGTCCACCACGTGGCGCGCATCGTTCATGTCCGGATCCTACCGTGATCCCGATGCGGGGCTAGGTGCCTCAGGAGGTCAGCCGTCGAGCGAGTGCCACTCCTTGGCGGCGTCGAGCTGGTCTGCGTCCCAGGACAGCTCGACCTTGGACGACGTCAGCCTGGTCACGGCGTCGGCGGGAACGACGCGGGTCGGCCCGTCACGCTTCGGGTCCACGGCGACGCCGTGAAAGATGTTCTCGGTCGCGGTCCCCAGCATCTCGGCCACCTTCCCGAGCTCGTTGCCGTCCGCTCCGACGACGAGGGTCTCCGGCTCAACATAGGCCCACGCGACGGGGTCGTCGGGGCCGGGGAGGTCGAGCTCGCCAGGCTCCGGCTCGCCCGGACCGCCGGTGTTGCCGGCGCTGTCGCCCGGGGGGAGGCGCTCCTCTCCCGGGTCGATGCCACCCTTCATGCCCGGATCGTCAATGGCTCCTGGCTTCTGGTCGAAGTCGTTCATGGCTCCACCCTATCGCACGGCGGGTTCGCCGGCTGCCTACGACTGCCCGGAGGGATCGGCATCGCAGCCTCGCTTCGGCCCCGTCTGGTCGCCACCGTCGTCCGGTGCCTGTCCCGGCGGGGCGGTGTGATCGTGGCGGTCGTCGCCACGTCCGTCACCGGGGCGCAGGCCCATCGGGTCGCGCCCCGGAGCCGCCTGGTGGGCGTGATTCTCGTCGCCGTAGCCGCAGCCCGGACGTGGTGGCGTCGCGGCCGCTGCTGTGGCGACCGATGCGAGGACGAGGACTCCCGCCAGGGCGACGCTTCGGATGGTTCGACTGAACGTGTGCATGGTGGACGACCTGCATGGGCGGTGCCACGGCCGCCGATTGCCAGGCGACTGTCAGAGGACGAACGGCGGCGTGAACCCGAGATAGCGATCGAAGCGTCCGAATGGTCGGCTCGCCATGAGGAGCGTAAGGAACGGATCGACCTGAAAGCGTCGGTCGAGCAGGTGGCGCATGGCGATCACGTTCGGCCCGGGCACCTCGAACCCCAGGCTGTCCAGGCCCATCGCCGCGGCGCGGCCCTCGAGGTGGAGCAGCACGTCGGGCTGGTGCTCGGGCTCGAGGGCCGCGATCGGCCCGATGCCTCCGGCGCCGATGAAGGCGAACGCGACCGGCTGGTCATCGGCGTCGTGGTAGAGGTGGCCTTCACGGCGCTCCAGGATCCAGTCGAGCTCCGCGCCGCGGTCGTGGCCGAGCACCGCGCGCTCGATCGCGGCGACGGTCTCGAGCGACGCGCTCCCCGCCTCGATCCGGAAAGGCGTCAGCGTCCGTGGCGACGCATCGGCGCGTGGCTGGCCGGTGAAGCCGACGATCGGGAACTGGATGCTCGTGCCCGAACGCAGGTAGCGGGCCGTCGCGCGCACGTCCGTCGTGGCGATGATGGCGCGCACCTCACCGCGATCGGGCGGGAACGCGCGGTCGAGCAGCAGGCGGCCGATGCCGGCCGACTGGCGATCGGTCAGCACGAAGAACTCGGTCAGCTCGAAGAGGCCGCCGCGTTGGAGCGAGCGCGCGTAGCCGATGAGGCCATCGTCGCCCTCCGCGACCCACCACTCGGCGGCGTGTCGGGCAAGGAGGTCGTACAGATCCTCGAATCGGGGCCAGGCGTCCTGCGCGGTCCCCGTCCACGAGGTGCCCAGCCGGTGGGCCAGGTTCTGGATCGAGTCCCAGAAGATCTCGAAGCAGGCATAGGAGTCGGTGGGGGTTCCGGAGCGCAGGGACGGATGTTCAGGTGCCACGTGGTTCCTCGAGGGCCGACGTCGACGATCGTACTCGCGCGGGCCTGCCCGGCTTCAATCGAACAGGCGCTCGAGGTGCCAGGTGCCGCGGATCTCGTCGAGGAAGATCGTGCACAGCAGGCCGGAGCGGGTGACGACCTTGTAGCAGGCGCGGGCGGCCGGCTCGCGCCACCATCCGTCGTCGACCCGCCACCGGTTGCAGATGCCGAGCTCGCCGTGATCGGTGCCGTCCATGCGCAGCCGGATCGGCGTGCCGGCGGCATCGGTCTCGACCTGGACCAGCGGATGGTTCGCATAGCGCCGGGTCATGAGCCGATGTCCACCAGGCGCGCCCGGTGCTCGGGCAGCGCCGCGGTCGGCCGATCCACGGTCGCGCGCCACAGACGCCCTTCCCCGAACCGATGCCGCATCCGCTCCAGCGACCAGCGCAGCTCCTCCCAACGACCGGCACGTGCCTCGAAGGCCGGCAACTGGCGGGTTGCCGGATCAGCGAGCTGGTCGAAGGCAAGGCGGAGCGCGATGACTCGGGGCTCGCTCGTCTCCTCATCGTCCGATTCCGCTTCCGATGGACGGTGGCTCCGAGCCCGAACCGTGGCCTCCAGGCGGGAGAGGAGCAGACGGGCGATCCAGTCCGGCTCGAGGGCAGGCTGGGGGAAGGGCTGGGCGACCCGCAGCCCCGGCGCATCCTCCAGGACGAGCCGCAGGACGGCACGGCCCGGCGCCAGGTGTCGAACCCGGAGGCGATCGCACAGCTCGGCCGCCAGGCGCCGCAGAGTCAGGCCCACGGCGCCGATGCCATCGAGCGGCATCTCGAACGAGACGCTCGCCTCCACGCGTTCCGGGCGCCGACGCGGCACGATCGGCCGCGGGTCATGGCCACGAGCCAGAGCCTGGAGCCGCTCCCCCGTCACGCCGAACTGCGAACCGACCGCGGAGCGCGGCAGCGTGGCGAGCTGGTGCATGCGGGTCAGGCCGAAGAGCGCAAAGCGCTGGCGCATGGCCGGATCGGCAGGGAGCAGGGTCAGCGGAAGATCGGCGAGCTCCGAGCGCTCGAGGGATCGCAACGCCGCGGGCGCTTCGGATCGCTCGAACCGGGCAAGACGCGCGGCGAGCGATGCCAACCAGCGGTTGTCGCCGATGCCACAGCGGGTTGGCAGTGGGGCCACCGAGCGCGCGAGCATCACGGCCCGCGCCGCGATCCTTCGTTCCGGGCCCCACATCGGCTCCAGGCCGGTGATATCCACGAGCGCGACGCCCACATCCACGGCCTCCACGCGTGGCGAAAGGTCGTCGAGCGCATCGAGGATCCGCTCAAACGGACGCGCGTCCGCTTCGGCACCGCGAAGATCCGGCCAGACGAGGGCCAGGAGGCGCGTCATGGCGACGACGACCGATGAAACGGTGATCTCGCGCCCGATAGGGCCATCAGGCGCTCACCACGCGCAGGGCTGGCCTGTCCTCGAGTGGCCGCGGATAGGCCAGGGTCGCTACGAGCGGGTCGAGGCGACGCCCCTCTCCGAAGAACAGGTCGAGCTCCGCCATGCCGCCGGCCAGCGCCCAGCGATGCCGCTCCACGCTGGCCTCCACCCGCTGGCCGACGAGATCACGGCCAACGTTCAGCCAGGCGGTGCGTCGAAGCACCACCCGCACACCGGCCACCACGCCGACCACTGTTCGGCCGGCCGGGGCCAGTACGAGCGCCGAAGTGCTGCCCGAACGTGCCAGCAGCGAGCCGAGCCGATCCAGCGCACGACGCTCCGGCATCGAACGATCGCCCAGGTCGAGGACGAGCGCATCGATCAGGCCCGAGCGTCCCAACCAGGCCGCCAGCTCGATCGCCTCGGCCGGATCCCGCGGTCGAACGACGAGGAGCCAGTCCAGGCTCACCCCCAACCGCGTGGCCACGGCCGGGTCGAGGGTACCGTCGAGATCGAGCCAGGCCGTCAAACCACCGGCCTCCTGGGCCGCGGCCAACGAGGTCATCGCCAGCGTGCTGGCGCCACCACCCGCGGGCGCGTCGAGCAGCGACAGCGCGCCACGCGGCCAGCCCTCGCTTCCGAGCGCGGCATCGAGCGAAGCGTGGCCGGTCGGGACCGAGGGGCGCGCCCGTTCCGGCATCGGCGTCTCGCTGCCCCGGCGCAGGCCCAGGCCGCGGGTGCGGAGCGTCTCGAGGGCGGTGGCCAGGGACGGGGAGACGGGGGCATCGGTCAGCATCGGACCATCGATGATAGAACAGATGTTCTAGTTCGGGAAGGCCGAAATTCCTTGCTATACTCGCTGCGGTCCGCACCGTCCGTTGGGGATGTAGCTCAGCTGGGAGAGCACTGCGTTCGCATCGCAGGGGTCAGGGGTTCGAGTCCCCTCATCTCCACCACCCCACACATCGTCTGCAACGTTTCCGCGTCACGCGCTGGCTGATGTCAGCAATCTGACAAATCTCCCCTCAATTTGCGTGGAGCACGTACGATGGTGAGCGGCCCATCCGGGCCAGCGATCTCTCGCAGGTCGCTCTGACAGGGAGGTTTCACTACATGCCCCGATTCGGACTGTCCATCATCGGCCTCGTGGTCCTCGCCCTGGTCGTGACGGCCTGCGGCGACACCCCGCCCCCATCCTCCACTGCACCAGGCTCGAGCGCCGGAACCGATGCTCCGGAGCCGACCACGGCCGAGAGCGCCGATCCGACCGACGCGCCGTCCGGTGAAGGCCGACTGGCCACCGTGCAGGACCGCGGCCAGCTCATCTGCGGCGTCAACGGCAGCCTGCCGGGCTTCAGCTTCCTCGACGAGAGCGGCGACACCGTCGGCTTCGACGCCGACTTCTGCCGCGCCGTCGCGGCCGCCGTTCTCGGCGACTCCGAGGCCGTGGAGTTCCGCGCCCTGTCCGCCGACCAGCGCGGTCCGGCCCTCCAGACCGGTGAGGTCGACGTCCTCATCCGCAACACGACCTGGACCGTCAGCCGCGACACGAGCTGGGGCATCTTCGGTCCCACCACGTTCTACGACGGCCAGGCCATCATGGTGAACTCCGACCCTGACCGACGCCACCACCTTGGCCGACCTCGACGGCGCCACGGTCTGCGTCCAGTCCGGCACGACGACCGAGCTGAACCTGGCCGATGCATTCCGCCTCGCGGGCATCGAGCTCGGCGAGCCGGCCGGTCTTCCCGGAGATCGACCCCACCTACCAGGCGTACGAGGAAGAGCGCTGCGACGCGGTCACCAGCGACCGATCGCAGCTCGTCGCGCGGCGCACGGGCTTCGCGAACCCCGATGACCACGTCATCCTCGACGATGTCCTCTCCAAGGAGCCGCTTGGCCCGGTCGTCCCGATCGGCGACGACCAGTGGTTCAACGTCGTGAAGTGGGTCGTCTTCGCAACCATCGAGGCGGAGGAGCAGGGCATCGACTCGACCAACGTCGAGGAGACCGCCTCATCCACGGACAACCCGATCGTCCAGCGATTCCTGGGCGTCACGCCCGAGGGCAGCGATCCGTTCGAGTCGGGCCTCGGCCTGGACGCCGAGTGGGTCGTGGACGTGATCGGCCAGGTCGGCAACTACGCCGAGATCTACGATCGCAACCTTGGTCCGGGAACTCCGTTCGATCTCGAGCGCGGGCTCAACAGCCTGTGGAGCGACGACGGACTGCTCTACGCACCTCCGTACCGATAGATCGTTCTGCACGGAGCCGGGGGCGGGAGTGATCCCGCCCCCGGCCTCATGACGGTCCAACGCCCATGACCACCGCGCCACGCGCACGCAGCGGGACGACGGTCCCCGTGTGGCGCGACGTCCGCGTCCTCGGCATCGCTGCACAGGTCGCGGTCGTCGTCGTCATCGGCGTGGTCGTGTATCTCATGGTCAACAACATGCTCTCGGCCATGAGCCAGCGGAACCTGGGCTTCGGCTTCAGCTTCCTGGGCCGTCAGGCGGGGTTCGAGATCAGCGAGAGCCCCATCCCCTACTCCTCGCGTGACACGTACGGCACGGCCTTCATCGTCGGCCTGCTCAACACCCTCTTCGTCAGCTTCCTCGGCATCATCCTGGCGACGATCCTCGGTCTCATCGTCGGCGTGGCGCGCCTGTCACCGAACTGGCTCGTCGCACGGATCGCGGCCGGCTACGTCGAGATCATCCGCAACACGCCGCTGCTCGTTCAGCTGGTTCTCATCTACTTCGCCGTGCTCCTCCAGCTTCCCAGCGTGTCGAGCAGCATCACGATCGGCGAGGGCTTCTTCCTCAACCAGCGCGGCGTCTTCGTCCCCGGCCCACAGGTCGCCGACGGCTTCGGCATCCTCGTCGCGTCGATCGTGATCGGCATCGTCGGACTCATCGTGGCCAACGTGATCGCCGGGCGGCGGGAGGATGCCGGGAAGCCCTCGTACCGCATGCGGACGATCGCCACGGCTGTCCTTGTCGCGCTACCGGTCCTCGGCTGGTTTGCCGCCGGCGGCCAGCCGCTGACGTTCGACCTGCCGGTGAAGGAGCGATTCAACTTCGCCGGCGGCCTGCGCGCTGTCGCCTGAGTTCTCGGCGCTGCTCTTCGGGCTGGTGCTGTACACCGCCGCCTTCATTGGTGAGGTCGTGCGCGGTGGCATCCAGGCCGTGCGTCGCGGACAGCTCGAGGCGGCACGCGCGCTCGGGCTTCACCGAGGGCCAGACGCTGCGACTCGTCATCTTCCCGCAGGCGCTGCGGATCATCGTCCCGCCGCTCACGAACCAGTACCTCAACCTGGCGAAGAACTCGAGCCTGGCGATCGCCGTCGGCTATCCCGACCTGTTCAAGGTCGGGCCAGACCATGGCCAACCAGACGGGCCAACCGGTGCCGGTGATCATCCTGGTCATGGGCACGTACCTGGCCATCAGCCTCTTCACCTCGCTGCTCATGAACATCTACAACCGGCGCGTCCAGGTGCTCGAGCGATGACCGCCGAGTCGATCCGCCCGCCGCGCACCGTCATCGGTCCCGATCGCATGGCTGCGCGAGAACCTGTTCTCCGGCCCGATCAGCTCGATCATCACCATCGTGCTCGGCGCGCTCCTGGTGTGGGTGACCATCCAGATCGGGCAGTGGGCGCTGACGGAAGCGCGCTGGAACGTCGTCAGCAACAACCTGCGCCTGTTCCTCATCGGGCAGTACCCCGCCGACCAGGCGTGGCGCCTGTGGGCGGCCATGGCGATCCTGTCGGTGCTGGCGGGCGCGTCGGCCGGCGTCCACGGACTCGCCTCGCGCATGCTCGCCGTGACCCTGTCGGCGATCCAGCTGCTCCTGGCGCTGCTCATGCTCTTCTCGCCGATCGGCATCACGGCCGTTGCGGCCTATGCCTTCAATGCCGCGGTCGTGTGGGTCGCCATGGTCGCGGGCTTCCGCGGGCTGGTGCCGCGCCGCCCGCTCAGTTGGGCGTGGATCGTCTCGCTTCCCCTGGCGTTCTACCTGGTCAGCGGGTTCGCTGGCACGCCGCTCGAGCTCGGTCAGCTCGAACGTGTGGGGCGGACTGCTGCTGACCGTGCTGCTCGCCGTCGTCGGCATCGTCCTGTCGTTCCCGCTCGGCGTGATCCTCGCCCTCGGGCGCCGTTCCGAGCTCCCGGTGCTGCGAATCCTGAGCACCGGCTACATCGAGCTCATCCGCGGCGTGCCGCTCGTCACGATCCTCTTCATGGCCGACATCATTCTGCCGCTCTTCCTGCCCGGCGAGTGGCGGCTCGATCGCATCGCGCGGGCCATGGGCGGCATCACGCTCTTCTCCGCTGCCTACGTCGCCGAGAACGTGCGCGGCGGCCTGCAGGCGATTCCCACCGGCCAGATCGAGGCGGCCCATGCCCTCGGGCTCGGCGGCGTTCAGACGAACCGCTACATCGTGCTGCCGCAGGCCCTGCGCGCCGTCATCCCGGCCAACGTCGGCCTCTTCATCAGCCTGCTCAAGGACACGACCCTGGTGACCATCATCGGCCTCCTCGAGCTGCTCGGCATCAGCCGCGCCGTGCTGGCCCAGTCCGACTCGTTCGGTGCCAGCCTGGAGGTCTACGTGTTCATCGCCGCCGTGTTCTTCGTCCTCTCGCTACGCCATGTCCCAGGCCAGCTATCGGCTCGAACGCGCCCTCGGCGTGGGCACGCGCTGATGACCCAGTCCTCCGCTCCCGATCGAGGTGATCCGATGACCGACCAGCCCGCGACGTCCGCCGAGACGAACGCCGACGACATCATCATCGCCCGCGACGTGCACAAGTGGTTCGGCGAGCTCCACGTCCTCAAGGGGATCAACCTGACCGTCAAGACGGGCGAGGTCGTGGTCGTCTTCGGCGCATCGGGGTCCGGCAAGTCGACCTTCATCCGCACCATCAACCGGCTCGAGCAGCACCAGCGCGGCGAGATCATCGTCGACGGCATTGCGATGACGAACGACATCCGCAACATCGCCGCCATCCGCAGCGAGATCGGCATGGTGTTCCAGTCGTTCAACCTGTTCCCGCATCTCACCGCGCTCGAGAACATCACGCTGGCGCCTCGCAAGGTGAAGAAGTACGCCAGGGCGGAGGCCGATGCGATCGGGATGAAGCTCCTCGAGCGCGTCGGGATCCCCGAGCAGGCGCACAAGCACCCGGCCCAGCTGTCCGGGCGGCCAGCAGCAGCGCGTGGCGATCGCCCGCGCCCTGGCCATGAACCCGAAGATCATGCTCTTCGACGAGCCGACCTCCGCGCTCGACCCCGAGATGATCAGCGAGGTGCTCGACGTCATGCAGTCGCTGGCCCGCGATACCGGCATGACGATGATCGTGGTGACCCACGAGATGGGCTTCGCGCGCGCCGTGGCCAACCGGATGGTCTTCTTCGACCACGGCGAGATCGTGGAGATCGGAACGCCGAAGCAGATCTTCGAGGAGCCCGAGCAGGAGCGAACGAAGCAGTTCCTGTCCCAGATCCTGCACTGAGACGGGCTCGCGCGCACGCGAATCTTGGCAAATCTATGACTCAGGTTTGACCCGGGGACGCATCGGCCCGTAGCCTCCGGTCGCCGCTCACTTCGACTCCGCTCGAACCGGTGACCGACGACCTTGTCCTCCCGACCCGTCGACCTCGACCTCGACCGCATCCGCGTGCGTTCCGCGACGTTCCGCGATCATGCCGCGCCCGAGCGCCTGCGCATCGCACGCTGAGCTCGTGGCGCCCGATGCCGGCGGAGCACGTGCTGCTCGAGACCTGCCACCGGGTCGAGCTCACGACCCTCGAGGACGGTCCTGTCGCTGACGGCCAGCTCACGGGCCGACGGGCGATCCGGCGCGTCTTCGAGGTCGTGGCCGGCTTCGACTCGGCCGTCATTGCCGAAGAGCAGCTGCTCGGCCAGGCTCGCGGCGCCTACGAGGCGGCACTTGCCGCCGGCACGACCGGGCCGATTCTCAACGAGCTCTTCCGCCGAGCACTGCGCTTCGGGCGCCGCGTGCGGACGCACGCGCGACCCGGAACCGATCGTTCGCTTGCCGACACCGGGGCAGCCTGGCTGAGCGAGCACGTGCCGGAGGCGTCGACGGTCCTCGTGGTCGGGACCGGCGAGATGGGACGTCGGCGTGGCAGGACGCCTGGCGCAGAGTGGCCGGCGCGTCGTCGTCGGATCCTCGTCGGCGGAGCGCGGCAGCCGGCTGCGCGACGCTCTGCCCGGGGCGGCCAACGCGCTCCACGTCGGGGAGCTGACTCGCGAGGTGGTTGCCGAATCGTCGGCCGTGGCGATTGCCGTTCGACCCCGATCCCCCGCCCTGACCGCGGACACGCTCGGAGCCGCACGCCCGTGGGTGCTCGACCTGTCGACGCCGAGCGCCGTGGACGCGGCCGCCGCCGCGCTGCTCGGCGACCGTCTGCTGAGCATCGACGCGCTCGGTGCCCGGGGCGCGGGCGCGCCGGTCCTGGATCCCCCGGTCGAGCGTCGCCTCCTCGACGACATGGACACCGAGGTCGAGGCGTTCGTCGCCTGGCTCGGCACGCGGCGCCGCGGCGGGCGCGCTCCAGCTCCTCCACGCCGAGGCCGATGCGGTCCGCCGGCGGCACCTCGATCGTCTCCGGACGCGGGCACAGCTCGACGATCGTCAGCTGGCGGCGGTCGAGGCGGCGGCGAGCGCGATGGTCGGCGAGCTGCTCCACGGCCCATCGGTCGAGCTGCGCCGCGGCGGGGCCGATGCCGAAGCCGTCCGCCGCCTGTTCGGGCTGGAGCGATGACGGCGACGGCCACGATCCGGATCGGGACGCGCGAGAGCCGCCTGGCGCTGGCCCAGGCCCGGATCGCCGCCGAGACCGTAGCCCCCGAGCTCGGACCGACCGACGCTGGTCCCGATCACGACCCGGGGCGACGCGATCAGCGCTCGGCGACCGAACGCCGGCTGGGTGGAGGTCGACGGGCAGTTCACGAAGGAGCTCGAACGGGCGCTGCTCGACGGTCGAGTCGACCTCGTCGTGCACTCGTTCAAGGACCTCCCGACCGAGCCCGTGCCGGGCCTCGTCATCGGCGCGGTGCTCGAGCGGGGCGATGCCCGCGACTGCCTGATCACCGCGGACGGCGGTCCGACTGGACGACCTGCCGTTCGGTGCGCGCATCGGGACGAGCTCACCCCGACGTGCGGCCCAGCTGGCTGCCGCCCGATCGGACCTCATCGCGGCTCCGGTGCGCGGCAACGTCGAGACGCGGCTCGCCCGCCTGCAGGCCGGCGAGTTCGACGGCCTGATGCTCGCCGCCGCCGGACTCGATCGGCTCGGGATCCCGGTGCCGGACCATGCCCGGCTCGGCTTCGACCTCGTGCTGCCGGCTCCCGCCCAGGGGGCCCTGGCCGTCCAGGTCCGAGCCGGCGACGAATCCCTGCGGACGCGGCTCGCGGCGCTCGAGCATCGGCCCACCCGCATCGGCGTCGAGGCCGAACGAGCGCTCCTGCGGTCCATCGGTGGCGGATGCCTGGCGCCGCTCGGTGCGCTCGGCGTGGTCCACCGACGACAGCCTCCACCTGCGGGCCGCGTTCGAGTCTGCCGACGGGACGCTGCGCCGAGCCGAGTTCCGCGGGCCCGACCCCGCGACAGGTCGTCGCCGAGGTGGCGGCGCGGATCATGGACGCATGACGCGCCGCATTCTCGTCACACGCCCCGCCGGCCAGGCGGGCGAGCTCATCGACCTCCTCGCCGAACGGGGCATCGCGGCCACGGGGGTCCCGACCGTGGCCATCGATACCGACGCCACGGCGCGCTGACCTCGACGCCATGCTCGGTGCGCTGGACGGAACCGAGTGGCTGGTCCTGACCAGTGCCAATGGCGCCGATGCCCTCGTCGCGCGGCTGGCAGCGACGCGCCGTCGCCTGCCCGAAACGACACGCGTCGCGGCGGTCGGACCGGCGACCGAGGCAGCGCTCCGTCGCGCCGGGATCCGGGTCGACCACGTTCCGGCCGAGTACCTCACCGTCGCCATCGCCGCCGGTCTCGGCGACGTCGGCGGGACGCGCGTCGTCCTGGCCCGAGCCGACGCCGCGACACCGGACCTGCGCGAGGCGCTCCTCGCCCGGCGCGCCGTGGTCGACGAAGTCGTCGCCTACCGCACCGTCGAGGGCCCGGGCAGCAACCGCGACGCGCTGCAGGCGGCACTTCAGTCCGACCTCGATGGCATCGCCTTCACCAGCGGCTCGACCGTTCGCGGCCTGATGCGGCTCGCGGGCGGCATCCATCGGGGCCGTGCGCGCGCCATGCCCGCCTTCTGCATCGGACCGGTCACCGCCTCCGCCGCCCGCCACTCGGGATTCCATATCGCCGGCGTGGCGCCGTCCCACACCGCCGAGGGGCTGGCCGACCTCATCGCCACCACGTTCGCACGGGAGCACTCATGACCCTCGTCTCCGACTCCACCCGCGCCGCCTCACTGCACCGCGGTCGCCGTCTGCGGCGCACGCCCGCGCTGCGGTCCCTCGTCCGCGAGACGAGGCTCAGCGCCGCCATGCTGGTCGCCCCGGTGTTCGTGCAGGCGGGATCCGGCATTCGCGAGGAGATCGGCTCCATGCCCGGACAGCATCGGCTCAGCGTCGACCAGCTCGCGCAGCACGCCGAGCAGCTGGTCACCGCGGGAGTTCGGTCCGTCCTGCTGTTCGGCCTGCCCGACCTCAAGGACGCCGAGGGATCGGGGGCGTGGGCCGCGGACGGGATCGTGCAGGAGGGAATCCGGGCCATCCGGCGCGCGGTGGGCGACGAGCTCGCGGTGATCGCCGACGTCTGCCTGTGCGAGTACACCTCGCACGGTCACTGCGGCGTCCTGGACGGGACCGACGTCGACAACGACGCGACCCTTCCCCTGCTGGCGCGCGCGGCCGCCTCACTTGCCGATGCCGGCGCCGACATCGTGGCGCCCAGCGCGATGATGGACGGCCAGGTGGCGGCCATCCGCTCGGCGCTGGACGAGGCCGGGCTCCATGACGCCGCGGTCCTGTCCTACGCCGCGAAGCACGCCTCCGCCTTCTACGGGCCGTTCCGCGAGGCCGCCGACTCGGCCCCGGCCTTCGGGGACCGGCGCTCCTACCAGATGGACGCCGCCAATGGCCGCGAGGCACTGGCCGAGATCCTGGCCGACATCGACGAGGGCGCCGACATGGTCATGGTCAAGCCCGCCCTGCCGGCCCTCGACATCGTGGCCGCGGCGCGCGCGGCGACCCGGATTCCGATTGCCGCGTACCAGGTCAGCGGCGAGTACGCGGCCATCTGCGCGGCCGCGGACCGCGGATGGCTCGATCGGCGCGCAGCGGCCCTCGAATCACTGACCGCCGTCGCGCGCGCCGGTGCCGGGATCCTCGTCACCTACTTCGCGCTCGAAGCGGCCGGATGGCTGCGGGAGATGGATCGATGAGCGACGAGCGCTTCGTCCATGCCTGGCTCCTGCGGCTGGACCCCGCCTGGCGGCGCCGAGACGCATCGGCCCGGCGCATGGAGGTCGACGCGTTCTGCGAGGCGGCGCGCGCGCGGAGCAGCGGCTCATGCAGCACAGCTACTCGACGATCGGGCTGCGGGCCGAGGGTGACCTCCTGCTGTGGCGCATGAGCGAGACGATCGAGGGCCTCGAGGAAACGGCCGCCGATCTGCTCGCGGCGGGCATCGGCAGCTGGATGACACCGTCGATCAGCATGATCGGCCTGACGCGGCCCTCGCAGTACGTGAAGCGGCCGACGACCCAGGAGCAGTCGCTGTTCAGCGGCGAGCGCTCGAAGTACCTCGTCGTCTACCCCTTCACGAAGTCCGTGGAGTGGTACCTCGCTTCCGCCGAGGAGCGCCAGGAGGTCATGAAGGGCCACATGCGGGTCGGACACCGCTACCCGCAGGTCCGCCAGCTGCTGGCGTACTCCTTCGGGCTCGACGACCAGGAGTTCATCGTCGCGTACGAGACCGATGAGCTCGTCGCCTTCCAGGACCTCGTCCGAGAGCTGCGCGAGACGGAGTCGCGGCGCTCGACCGTCCGCGACACGCCGATCATCACCGGCATCCATCGGCCGCTCGGGGAGATCCTCGGCCTGCTGTCGGAGCCGGGACGATGAGCGTGGCCCTGGGGACGACGCGATCCGAGGAGCTCATGGCCCGTGCTCATCGCCTCTTCCCCGGAGGCGTGAGCTCGCCGGTTCGTGCCTTTCGCGCCGTCGGAGGCACGCCGCGCGTGATCGAACGTGCCGCCGGCGCCCGAGTGTGGGACGTGGACGGCAACGAGCTCCTCGACTACGTCGGCTCCTGGGGGCCGATGATCCTCGGGCATGCCCATCCGGCCGTCATCGAGGCCGTGACCGAGGCCGCGCGGCGCGGGACGAGCTACGGCGCGCCGAACCCGCACGAGGTCGAGCTGGGCGAGCTCATCACGAGGCGCCATGCCGTCGATCGAGCGGCTGCGGTTCGTCAGCTCGGGCACCGAGGCGGCGATGAGCGCCATCCGCCTGGCGCGCGCGGCGACGGGCCGCGACGCCATCGTGAAGATGGCCGGCGGCTACCACGGCCACGCCGATGCGCTGCTCGTCGAGCCTGGATCGGGCGCCATCGGCATGCCGGCCAGCGCGGGCGTCACCGCTGCGGCGGCACGCGACACGCTCGTCGCGCCCTACAACGACCTCGAGGCAGTCGAACGCCTGCTCGGCTCGACGCCCGTCGCTGCCGTCATCGTCGAGCCGGTGGCCGCGAACATGGGCGTCGTGCCGCCGGCGCCGG
This sequence comes from uncultured Chloroflexia bacterium, assembly GCA_963767985.1. Lineage (GTDB taxonomy): Bacteria > Chloroflexota > Limnocylindria > QHBO01 > QHBO01 > JACDBZ01. The sequence continues at coordinate 225,710 of CAVYGE010000006.1, read as the reverse complement.
GCTACCTCGAGGGCCTCCGCGCCCTCGACCTCCGACCACGGCGCGCTGCTGATCTTCGACGAGGTGATCACCGGCTTCCGCGTCGCCCGCGGCGGCGCCCAGGAGCGCTACGGCGTCGATGCCCGATCTCACCGTGCTCGGCAAGATCATCGGCGGCGGGCTGCCGGTCGGCGCCTACGGCGGCCGCGCCGACCTCATGGCGCACGTTGCGCCCGACGGTCCCATGTACCAGGCCGGGACGCTGTCGGGAAACCCGCTCGCCATGGCCGCCGGTGCCGCGACGCTGCGAGAGCTCACGCCCGGCGACCTATGCGCGGCTGGAGCAATCGGGCGCCGCGCTGGAGTCCGGCCTCGCGGATGCCGCGCATGCGGCCGGGGTGGACGTCCGTATCAGCCGGGTGGGGAGCCTGCTCACCGTCTTCGTGGAGGCCGACCGCTACCCATCGTGCTTCCACGCCATGCTCGACGCCGGGATCATGCTGCCGCCGAGCCAGCACGAGGCCTGGTTCATCTCAACCGCCCACACGGGCGACGACCTGGCGCTCACCGTTCGTGCCGCGCGCACCGCCTTCGCCGACTCTCCCGCTCCAGCAGAGGACCGATGATCGACAGCGCACCGACCCCAACCACCACCTGGACCGGCGAGGCGCGCTTCTGCGCCGCGCTGGGCCACGAGCAGCCTGACCGCACGCCGGTCTGGTTCATGCGCCAGGCCGGACGCTGCCTCGCCGACTACCGCAAGCTGCGCGAGCGATATCCGATCCTGACCCTGGCCAAGACGCCCGAGCTGTGCGCCGAGGTGACCGTCATGCCGGTCGAGGCCTTCGGCGTCGATGCCGCGGTCCTCTTCGCCGACATCATGATCCCGCTCGAGCCGATGGGCGTGAGCCTCGAGATCCAGCCCGACGTCGGGCCGATCATCCACGACCCGATCCGCTCTCGCGCCCAGGTCGACGCCCTTCGCTCGTTCGATCCGGCGCAGGAGACGGCCTTCGTGATGGACGCCATCCGACTGGTCCGTCGCGAGCTCGACGGCAAGCAGGCCGTCATCGGCTTCAGCGGCTCGCCCTTCACGCTCGCCTGCTACCTCATCGAGGGAAAGCCGTCCCGTGACTACGCCATCGCCAAGGCGTTCATGTACCGCGAGCCCGAGGCGTGGCACGCGCTCATGGAGAAGCTGTCGGACGTCGTCATCGACTACCTCAACGCGCAGATCGAGGCCGGGCGTGCACGTCGTCCAGCTCTTCGACTCGTGGGTCGGCGCGCTCGGGCCGTCGGACTACGTGACGTACGTCCAGCCGCACGTCGCCCGCATCTTCGCGGGAGTGCGCGGCGCCCCGGCGATCCACTTCGGCACCGGGACCGCGGCCCTGCTCGAGCCGATGACCGTCGCCGGCGGCGACATCATCGGCGTCGACCATCGCCAGTCGCTCGATCGGGCCTGGGAGCGCATCGGCTTCGACCGCGGCGTCCAGGGCAACCTCGACAGCACGCGGCTCATCGCGGGCTGGGAGGCGACCGCCGAGGGCGCGCGGGACGTGCTGCGCCGGGCGGCGAACCGGCCGGGCCACATCTTCAACCTCGGGCACGGTGTGCTCCCCGACAGCGACCCGGACCTGCTCCGCCGCCTCGTGGACCTCGTGCACACCGAGTCGGCGCGATGAGCGAGCGCCTCGGCGTCCTGCTCATGACCTACGGCTCGCCCGCCGACGACCTCCACGATCTGCCCGAGTACCTCGCGGCGGTGCGTGGCGGCCGCGAGCCCGACGAAGAGCTCGTCGCCGAGTTCCGCCGGCGCTACGAGCTGATCGGCGGCTCGCCGCTCATCCCGATCACCCGCGCCCAGGCGTCCGCGGTCGAAGATCGCCTGCGCGCCGACGGGATCGACGCGTCGGCGACGGTCGGCATGCGCTTCTCGGCGCCCACCGTGCTCGACGGCCTCCGGGAGCTCACGGATCTCGGCTGCGACCGCGTGAGCGCCATCGTGATGAGCCCGCAGTACTCGGAGCTGCTCATGGCCGGGTACCGCCGCGCGATCGACGCCGCGGTGGAGGAGCTGGGAACCGCGGCGCCGCGCGTCGACCTCGCACCCGCCTGGCACGACGAGCCCGACTTCATCGCTGCGGTCGCGGAGAAGGTCCGCGAGGGACTCTCGAGCCTGCCACCGCAGACGCCGGTGCTGCTCACGGCCCACTCGCTGCCGCGGCGCGTCGCCGACGCCGAGCCCGCGTACCTCGACCAGCTGCGCGTCACCGCGGAGGCGGTCGCCGCGGCCGCCGGCATCCCCCACGACGGCTGGCACTTCTGCTGGCAGTCGGCGGGCCACGAGCCCGGTGAATGGATGAAGCCCGACTTCAGCGACCTGCTGCCCGAGCTGCGTGCCGCCGGCCACCGGTCGGTCCTCGTGGCGCCGGTCCAGTTCCTGGCCGATCACCTCGAGATCCTCTACGACGTCGACATCGGCGCACGGGAGCAGGCGACCGCCGCAGGCATGGAGTTCGCCCGGATCGAGTCGCTCAACGTCTCACCCACGTTCATCGGCACGCTGGCCACCATCGCCGCCCGGAGCCTCGAGCCGGCGGAGGCCTGACGCGCGGCGGACGGCCCATCGGCTAGGGTGAGCCGATGCAGCGAGTCGAACGGCGCGCGATCGATCGACGCACCGCCGGAGGAGGTCTTCGCCTACCTCGCCGACCTCGATCGGCTCCCCGAGTGGCAGAGCGGCGTCACCGACGCGCGACGCACCTCCGACGGGGAGATGGGGGTCGGCGCCACCGCCCACGTCACGCGGCAGCTCATGGGCCAGCGCATCGAGGCACCCCTGACGGTGACCGAGTACACCCCGCCCGGACGCCTCGCGGTGGCGAGCGAGGTGAGCGGGGTGAGTGCCTTGGCCACGCTCGACGTGGCGGCGGCTGATTCGGGCAGCGAGGTCACGTTCGCGATGGAGATCCGCGGCTCGATGCTGACCGCCTTCATGGAGCCGATGATCGCCTCGGCCGCGGGCGGTGACATCGAGGCCAGTCTCCAACGACTCCGCGCCCGCTTCGGAGCCGACTCCGCGCCCGCCCCCTAGCCGCCGACCGAGATCGTCACCGCGACCTGGTTGCTGTAGGCGCTCGTCCAGTTGGGGGCGGTGGAGCGCAGCACGTAGTAGTACGTCGTGAGCGTGGAGAGCGTCCCGTTGTCGGTCCACGTGGTCGTGTTCCGACCGGCGAGCGTGGCTACCTGGACGTATCCCGATCCGCTGGTGGTCGACCGCCAGACCTGGTAGCCCGTGGCGTACGTGTCGGGGGTCGGAATCCAGGTGAGCTGGGGTCGCGAGGCGAGCCCCGCGGTGCAGATCACGAGGGTCGCGGCGCAGGTGACGCTCTGGGGTGGGTCGAGCACCTGGACCGACGAGGTCACCGGAACGGGCTCGACGCTCGTGAAGCCGGCGATCGACGCGAGTCCCGTGGGAGCCATGAGAGCCGCGGCGACCAGCACGAACCCGAGCCGCAGCGACGTCCGCCGCCGGCTCCCGAGCGCGGAACTGCGCAAGCGAGGCATCTCGCGCTCAGTCTTCGGCCTCTCTCGGGCCGTCGACAGCGGACGATCGGAGCGGCTGATGTGCCGATGGTCCCATCGCCACGCGTCACGGACGGGTGGAGGGTAGACCGGCGGCCGCCGTGGCAGGCGCTGAACAACTGATATTGCTCTGGGGAGAACGACAACCGATGATCAAAGAGACCAGCTGGATCCAGGCGCACGGCCTCGCGATCCTCCTGCCGGTTCTGGCCATCGTCGGTGTGGGGGCCGGCAGCATGAGCATGGCGCTCTTCACCGACAGCGCGACGGCCGACAGCACCTTCACCGCCGGGACCATCAGCCTCGACCCGTCCGACGTTGCGTCGATGTCACTCTCGTCCGGCGCCCTGCTGCCGGGTGACGTCGTCACCGACGACGTCACGATCACGAACGACGGCACCGCGCAGCTGCGCTACAGCGTCAGCACCGCCAGCACGAACGCCGACGGCCTCGGACTCCGAGACGTTCTGACGCTGACCGTGCGCGAGGTCGACGCGACCACGCCCGGAACGCCATGCAACGACTTCGACGGCACCGTCGTCGTCGCACAGACGGCGCTGGGGGCCAGCTCGGTCGGCATCGGAAACCCGACGGCGGGTGCGCAAGCGGGCGACCGCACGCTGAACGCAGCGTCGAGCGAGACGCTGTGCTTCCGCCTCAGCCTGCCGTCCGGCACCGGGAACGCCTTCCAGGGCGCGACCACCACGACGACCTTCACCTTCAACGCCGAGCAGACCGCGAACAACCCGTAGGCGCTGCATGGTGACGAGCCGGTGATGGAGTTCCTCGTCCTGCGATCGTGGCGAATCATCCTTGGCGCCCTGCTCCTCGGCTTGACCGCCACGGTCATCGCGCTCGGCGTCGGCGGGCGGGTCGGACCGACCCTCGGCTACGAGCTGTTCGCCATTCGCAGCGGATCGATGGCACCGACCATCGGCGTCGGGGCGCTGACGATCGTCGACCGCTCACGGACTCCCCGCGCCGGCGAGGTGGTCACGTACCGGGTCCCGAACGGATCGGCCGTCACGCATCGCGTCACGCGGGTGGTCAAGCTCGACGGCAAGGAGTGGCTGGAGACACAGGGTGACGCCAACGCTCATCCCGATCCAAGCCTCATCCCGGCCGATGCGGTCGTCGGCGTCGTCGCCACTCGCATCGCGTTCGTCGGCTACCTGCTCGCGCTGCTGTCGATGCCGAGCGGGATCGTGACGTTGGTGTCCGCGGCTGGGGGTCTCATGGTCGCGCAGTGGATGCTCGAGGCGGCAGAGCATCGCGCGCAAGAACGTCACGGACGTCGCCGTACCCGCCGGACGCGCCTCCCTGTGCCACTGGCGGTGACCGAGTAGGAGGCTGTGGCCACGTCGACGTCGTGAGCGAGGAGACACCCAACGCTCGGCGTCCCGCGACCGCGACAGATCACGCAACGCGCGTTTCGGTACTCGGTCAGACGGGTTCCACGTTGCCGGTGCCGCCGTCGACAGTCACAGCCATCCCTCACTTCATTCTCAGGGGCACCTGCAGCAAGCGGGAAGGATCACCTGCAGCGCGACGATGCAGAAGCAACTCGCCCGCACCCCGTACGCGGGCGAATGGGAAGTCCCCCGACTACCCCTGAGCCAAATGCCGCCCACGTGAGCTGGGTGGCTCGGCACAACGCAGCGGCCTGGCCTGAACGGAACAGCGAGGCGGTTGGACGCGGCTCACGAAATCGATCGGAGGGCCTTGAAGGTCAGTAAGCGCCGAGTAAGCGCGGCTCGGTAGGGTGCTCGACAGGTTCGGTGGCCGCTCTTGTGACGCACCGCAATACATTCGGACAGAAGAGGGGAGGCGCTGCTGAACGGACGCTGCTGTTCCCACGGGAATTCGACGATTGAAAGGAAGACAATCGTATGCATAGTCCACGATCTGGCCGTGTCGCACTCACAGTCGTAATGTTGCTCACCCTTGGCATCCCACAGACCACGTTGGCGGCCAAGCCGGTCGCTTCTCGCGACCTCGCCGACATCACATCCACGCCGCGCGGGCAACGTCTGGCAGCGGAGGCTGCGGACAGGTACACGTCGTACGAGGTACCCACCAAAGCAGCCGAGCTGACGGTGCTCGAGTCGCTCGACGGTACGATCGTCATCGGTCCGCAGATCTTGATCGGCACCCTCACGACGCAGTCGGCGGACGGCACTGGCTCTTCGACGTTCGAAGTTGGCAAGGGTCTGTCGCCGGACAAGAAGGGTGGCACGACGCCGAGCGCCACCTCCGAAGAGACATCGTCCACCGTACAAGCGGCGGCAAGCGCATATTGGAGTCAGAAGGAACAAGGCTGCCTGACATCTCTCTATGTCGATTCGGCTCGCCTCGATTCCTGCTACTACATCTTCCAACTTATCAACGACGGCAGCTCAACGAAAAACTACTGGACCCTCCGGCAGAAAGGAACCGCCTTCGAGTATGGGTCCGGTCTTCAGAGTGCCTGGGTCAGCGGTGAGCGCACGCCGAACACTACGTCACAGACGTGGGTAGATTGGGGACCGGAGCAGGGCCACGATGGGAGCTGCTCCACCATGAATCTCGGAGTCTCTTGGATCGTGAGTCTGAGCTATTCGGTGACCGGCTGCGAAAAGTGGATCATCGATAAGACCTGCAATTCCTGCTCGACTTGGATCAAGGCGACCTGGGACTGCAACTGCTGGTGGGGTCTCGACGCGAAGGGAGGCACCGCCTCGCGTGCCATCGCCTATCAGATGCTCGTCTCGACCTCGCAAACGAGTACTCCGCGCTTCAAGCTTGGATATGGCATGAAGGCGTGAAGCTAGCCGTCATCACCCTGCTTCTGGTTGCGTGCACTAGCTCGGTACCCGCTCGGCCTCCGACGGCGGAGGAAGCCGAAGGCTTCCTGACCCAAGTTGTAGCCATAGCGCGTCGGGACGACTTCGAGGCATTGTGTGCCGTGGGCGGCGGGAGCTGCGAAGACTTCCTCGACCAAGCCGGCGGACGGGACGTACCAGACCTTCCTCCGGAGATCGTCGGAGGTCGGGTCATCGAACCGACGCGGAGCGGAGCTGGTGGCAGGGTAGGCGGCTACGTCTTGGAGATGTGCGGTGTGCGGTCCGATGGTGACCACTACTACTCGGAGATGCTCGTCTTCTTCGACTTCAATGGTGAGCTTCGCAGCATCGAACCGCCGTATTGGATGGGAGTGAGGATCTCGGATGGCAACGAGGTCGGCTCACATCTCGATGACGGGCCCGCCGATGAGTGTTAGGCAGTACTAGTTGAGCGAGCAGGCGAGGTCCTCCTCGCCTGCTCGCTCATTCCCTGTCCGCCTTGAACCGGCAACTTCGACGCTCTCTATCTACTACCCCGAGCCCCGATTGAGGGCCCGCCGAGCCCTGTGCTATCCTCGGCCGCGAACGCGTCGACGCGGGAGCAGTACGCGCTGCGCCTCGTTCACAGCGAGCCGGGAACGGTGGAAGCCGGCGAACCGAGGAGCGCGGAACTCACCTGCCGAGCAGTCAGGACGACGAGTCCGACCGGGTGGCGCCCGATACCACGCCGACGAGTGGACCGATACGGAATCCGTGGGGTTGTAGCTCAGCTGGGAGAGCACCTGCATGGCATGCAGGGGGTCGGGGGTTCGAGTCCCCCCAGCTCCACCACTTCATCGGCCAAGCTCAGGTGGTACCGCGGAGATGTGAGCCCCTTCGTCCAGAGCAGACGGAGGGGTTTGTTGTTGTCTGGAGAATCCGATGATCCTGACCGGGAGCGGCGAAGCGAAGACGGCGCGTGACGGCCGGCGCTGGACCCTGCGTCCCGGGCGCCCGACCGACGGCCGCGCGCTGGCCCGCCTGTTCGCCGACGTGCGGAAGGAGGGCCGCTGGCTGATCACCACGCCCGGGGCCGTCAGTGAGCCGTCGGAGGCGTTCTGGATCAGCGAGCTCATCCGTGCCGCCGAGCACCTGGCGCTGGTGGCCGAGGCGGACGGCGAGCTGGTCGGCAACGTCCTCATCAGCGTCGACCGCGGTCGCGCCACCGAGCACATCGGCGTGCTCTCGATCTGCATCGCCGCCGAGTGGCGCGACGTCGGCATCGGCAGCGAGCTGGTCGCGGGAGCGCAGGCCTGGGCTCGCGAGAAGGGCCTGCGCAAGATCTCGCTCGGCGTGTTCCCGGACAACGAGCGCGCCATCGCGGTCTACGAGCGCCGCGGCTTCGTCCGCGAGGGCGTGCGACGCCAGCAGTACCGATCCGGCGACGAGTACCGCGACGAGGTGCTCATGGCCTGGTTCCCGCAGGAGGCACGAGGACCGATGACGACCGATACCCCGGCCCGCGCGCCACGCGCCGGCCGATTCGATCCCTCCTCGTTCGAGGCGAAGTGGCGCGAGCGCTGGGAAACCGACGAGCTGTACACAGCGCGCGATGACGATCCGCGCCCGAAGCGCTACGTCCTGACGATGTACCCGTACCCGTCCGGCGACCTGCACATCGGGCACTGGTATGCGGCGACGGGGCCGGACATCGTCGCCCGCATGTACCGCATGCGCGGCAACAACGTCATGTTCCCGATGGGCTTCGACAGCTTCGGCCTGCCGGCCGAGAACGCCGCGATCGACCGCAACATCCACCCGGCGATATGGACCGCCGCGAACATCGAGCGAATGCGGAGCCAGTTCCGCTCGATGGGCGCGATGTTCGACTGGACGCGCGAGGTCGTCACCAGCGATCCGGACTACTACCGCTGGACGCAGTGGATCTTCCTCCAGTTCTTCAACGCTGGACTGGCCTACAAGGCCAAGGCCCCCGTCGACTGGTGCCCGAAGGACCAGGTCGTGCTGGCCCGCGAGCAGGTCGAAGGCCCGGATCGGCGCTGCTGGCGCTGCGGCACGCCGGTCATCAAGCGTGACCTCGAGCAGTGGTGGTTCCGCATCACGAACTACTGCGACGAGCTGCTGGACTTCACCGGCCTCGACTACCCCGAGCCGATCAAGCTCATGCAGACGAACTGGATCGGCCGCTCGGAAGGCGCCGAGATCGACTTCCCGACCGAGGCCGACGACGTCGAGCCGATCCGCGTCTTCACCACGCGTCCGGACACCGTCTTCGGCGCCACGTTCATGGTCCTGGCACCCGAGCACCCGTTGGTCGAGACCCTGACGACCGACGACCGCCGAGCCGAGGTCGACGCGTACGTGGCCACAGGCGCGGCGCGAGACCGAGATCGAGCGCATGAACACCGAGCGCGAGAAGACCGGCGTCTTCATCGGCGCCTATGCGATCAACCCGATGACGAACGAGCGCGTGCCGATCTGGATCGCCGACTACGTGCTGCCCGGCTACGGCACCGGCGCGATCATGGCCGTCCCGGCTCACGACGAGCGCGACTACGAGTTCGCGACGAAGTTCGACCTGCCGATCCGCTACGTGGTCGCCCCCGCCTCCGGCGCAGCTGCCCGACGGCGAGGCGCTCGTCTCGCACTCCGCGGACGAGGTGCTCATCGACTCGGGCGACTTCACCGGCATGCGCGCCGACGACGCCATCGGCGCCATCACGGCAGGCGCTCGAGGACTCGGGGCGTGGCCAGATGGCGGTCACCTATCGCCAGCGCGACTGGCTCGTCAGCCGCCAGCGCTACTGGGGCGCACCGATCCCGATCGTGTACTGCGAGGAGCACGGTGCGCGTCCCGGTCCCCGAGGACCAGCTGCCGATCGTCCTGCCCGAGGACGTCGACTTCGCGCCGACCGGCGTGTCGCCGCTCCAGTCGCACGCGGAGTGGCTTGCGGCCGACCTGTCCGACCTGCGGCAAGCCCGCGCGCCGCGAGACCGACACGATCGACACGTTCATCGACTCGTCCTGGTACTTCCTGCGCTACTGCTCGCCGGGCAACCAGGAGCGGGCGTGGGAACCGGAGGAGGTCGCGGCCTGGATGCCGATCGACCTCTACACCGGCGGCGCGGAGCACGGCGTGATGCACCTGCTGTACTTCCGGTTCTTCGTGAAGGCGCTGCGAGACCTGGGACTGCTGGCGTTCGACGAGCCGACGCTGCATGCTGCGCAACCAGGGCCAGATCCTGGGTGCGGATCACAACCGGATGAGCAAGTCCCGCGGCAACGTGCAGGCACCCGACGAGCTCGTGGAACGCTACGGCTCCGACACCGTGCGCGCCTTCCTGATGTTCATCGGCCCCTGGGACCAGGGCGGTCCCTGGAACCCGTCGGGTATCGAGGGCATCCATCGCTGGCTGGGTCGCGTGTGGGGGGCCGCGCTGCCGGAGGAGCGCCGCGCTGCCGCGGTCGCGGCGCCGGGATCCCCGGAGGAGCTCGAGCGCGCCCTGCGCCGCGTCACGCACGCCACGATCGCCGCGGTCAGCGAGGACTTCGAGACGCTGCGCTTCAACACCGCCATCGCCAAGCTCATGGAGCTGACGAACGCGATCATTCGGGCGCGCGAGGCCGGCCGGGCCGACGGATCGGTCTACGCGGAGGCCGTCGATACGCTGCTGCTGCTCCTCGCGCCGCTGGCCCCGCACATCGCCGAGGAGCTGTGGGAGCGCCGCGGCCACCCGTACAGCGTGCACCAGCAGCCGTGGCCGGTCGCCGATGCCGCGCTGGCCACCTCCGACACGATCGAGCTGCCCGTCCAGGTGGACGGCAAGCTGCGCGACCGGCTGGTCGTGAACGCCGACACGCCGGCTGCCGAGATCGAGCGACTGGCGCTGGAGTCGGAGCACGTGCAGCGCTACCTGTCCGGGCGGGCGCCGATGCGCGTCATCCAGGTCCCGGGCAAGCTCGTCAACGTGGTCACGCCCCGCGACTGACGGAGCGGTAAGACCTGCGTAACTCGCGGGTAAGGCCCCGGGCGATACGGTCCGTCCCTGCTTCCGACGCCCGGCGCCGAGTGCCCGGGTGCCGGGCGTCGGACGCAGCGGTGCCACCGACCCACTCCTCGCCTCCCGCCTGGAGGCCATTGGAGTGTCTCGTCACGACCGGATCACGATCGCCGCGGGAGGCGGAGCGTTGCTGCTGGCGGCCATCGCCGCCTGGCTGTTCGTCGCCCCGCCCGAGCCGACGCCGCTCGCGCTGACCGGCGCATCCGCGGTTCCATTCGCATCCTCCGCGCCCGGCATCGCAGCCGAGAGCGCGGCGTCCACCACGATCGTCGTCGACGTCGAGGGTGCCGTCGTGACGCCCGGGGTCCGCGAGCTGCCCGCCGGATCCCGGATCGCCGATGCCATCGCCGCGGCCGGCGGCTACGCATCCGACGCCGATCTCGACGCCGCCGCGACCGCTCTCAACCTGGCGCAGCCGATGGCGGACGGCGACCAGATCCGGGTGCCGCGCCTCGGCGATCCACCGTCGCGGGGGCGGCCGGCGGGGTCGATGCCGAGGTCGGCGGCTCGGGGTCCGGGGCAGGCGAGCTCGTCAATCTCAACGACGCCACGCCCGAGCAGCTCGAGGCGCTGCCCGGGATCGGGCCGGTCACCGTGCAGAAGATCGTCGCGGCACGACAGGAGCAGCCGTTCGCCTCTCTCGATGACGCGGTGCAGCGCGGCGTCATCAACCGCGGACAGCTGGAGGACATCCAGGGCCTCGCCACCGCCGGCTGATCATGGATCCGGCTCGGCACACGCTGCTCGCGGGGCTCATCGGCGTGGCGGCCGGCATCCTGGCCGCCGACTCAGGGAGTGCGCCACCGGCCGACTGGCCTGCTCGTCGCGGGCATGGCCGCGGTGGTCGCGGCCGCCATGCTCGGGACCTCGCGACCCGGCGGCGGCCTGCTGCTGGTCGGGGTGGCGCTCGTCGGCGTGGGGATCGGCACCTGGCGCCTGCAGGGCACGGACCCGACAGGCCCCTCCATCCATCCCTCGATCGCGGTGCTGGTGGACGGTGACGAGCACGAGGTCATCGGGACCGTGACCGACGATCCTCGACCGCGCGAGGATCGCATCCAGCTCGTGCTCGCGTGATCTCGAGACCGGGGGCGACGAACCCGGCATGGCGCTCGGTGGCCGTCTGCTGGCCTGGATGCCACGCGGTCTCGACGTCGCGTGCCGGTGACCGCCTGAGGATCCGGGCCCGGATCGAGCTGCCCGAGGACTTCGACGGGTTCGCCTATCGCGAGTACCTCGCGCGCCAGGGCGTTCTCGCCATCGCGCGCGCACGCGGCGCGGAGATCGACGCCCGTGCCAGCGGCCCGGTCGCGCTTCTGGCCGGGACGCGGAACCTGCTCCTGGGCGGCCTCAACCGCGTCGTCCCCGAACCGGAGGCGGCGCTCGGCGCGGGCATCCTGCTCGGCGTCCGTGCCGCGATCGCACCTGAGATCAACGACGCGTTCGCCACCGCCGGTCTGACGCACGTCGTCGCCATCAGCGGCTGGAACATCGCCATCGTGGCCGCGATCGTGGCCGCGGCCGTCCGGCCGCTGGGGCGCAGGCCCGGAGGCCGCTGGACGACGGCGATCGTGGCCGTCGTCGTGGTCGGGGCGTACGTCGTCCTCGCCGGCGCCAGCCCGTCCGTCGTGCGCGCCGCGCTGATGGCCGGCGCCATGCTCATCGCGCGGCTCGGCGGATCGCGCGCGCACGCCGCCTCGGCACTCGAGCTGGCGGCCCTCGTCATGCTGCTCGTCGCCCCGGCCGTCCTGTGGGACGTCGGCTTCCAGCTGTCCCTGCTCGCCACGGCCGGGCTGATCTGGTACGGCGCGGCGATCGAACGGCGACTCCCCGGCTGGCCCGGGTGGATCCGCGAGCCGGTGGCGCTGACGCTTGCTGCACAGCTCACGACGCTGCCGGTGATCCTCGTGAACTTCGAGCGGCTGTCCCTCGTCGCCCCGCTCGCCAACGTCCTCGTGGTGCCGTTCATCCCGGTCGCGATGCTGCTCGCGGCCATCGCGTCGGTCGGCGGCGTCCTGGACTCGTTCGTCCACGTTCCGGGACTCGGCGACGCCGCGACCTGGCTGGCGGGAGGCGCCGCATGGCTCGTGCTGCGCATCATCATCGTGATCGGGACGGCGGTCGCATCGCTTCCGCACGCCGCCGTCGACGTCACGCTGCCACCGCCTGGTCGCCATCGCCTGGCTCCCGATCCTCGCCGTCGGCAGCTGGGCGCTGTCGCGCTCACCGCCGCCGACGACCGGGCACCCGATGCCCGGGTCGCCGAAGCCTCCGGCCTTGCCGTCCGGGCCCTCCGCCCGTTCCCGATTGCCGCGGTGCTCGTTGCCGTGCTGCTGGGCAATCACGATCGCGTCGCGACCGGACGGGCGGCTCCACGTCACCGACGCTCGACATCGGCCAGGGCGACGCGATCCTCGTCGAGACGCCAACCGGGGCCGACGATGCTCGTGGACGGGGGCCCGGATCCGGAGCTCACGCTGCGACGGCTGGGCGCCAACCTGTCGTTCGCGGAGCGCCGCATCGATGTCCTGCTCGCTCAGCCACCCGCACCAGGACCACGTCGCCGGGCTGGTCGACGTGCTCGAGCGGTTTCGCGTCGGCACCCTGCTGCACGGCGCGATCGCCTACGAGAACCCGGCCTACGATCGCCTCCTCGCCGATGCCGCCGCACTGTCGGCTGACGTCGCACCGGCCCGGGCCGGCCAGCAGCTCGATGCTCGACCCGACCACGGCGATCGAGATCCTGTACCCGACTGAGGCAGACGCCGCCGGGCCGCTGCCCGATGGCGACATCAACAACGGCTCCGTGGTCGTGCTCGTCCGGATCGGCGGCTTCCGCGCGCTCCTGACCGGCGATGCCGAGGCACCGGTCGAGGCGCGCTCGTCGCCGGGGCCTCGGCGCCGTCGACATGCTCAAGGTCGGCCATCACGGATCCACGTCGTCCACCACGCCGCCGCTGCTCGAGGCGATCCGTCCCGGCGGTCGCCGTGATCTCGGCCGGCGAAGGGCAACGAGTACGGGCATCCCGCGCCCGAGACGCTGGCCACGCTCGCCGCGCGACCCGGGCTGGCCGTCTTCCGGACCGACACCGACGGCGACGTCGAGGTCGTCAGCGACGGACGCACCTACGCCGTCCGCACCGACGCGGGTTGGAGCACCGCCCGGGCGGTGCACGGCATGGATGCCACCGCTAGCATCGGAACGTGGCCGTTCCCGATCGCTCCACCGCCCGCCGCCTGCTCGCCGACGCCGAACTGCCCGACGGCATCGTTCGCCACTCCGAGGGCGTCGCTCGCGTCGCCGTCGCCGCCGCCGCCCTCTTGGCCGAGGCGCGGATCCCGATCGACGGCGCGCTGGTCGAGGCCGCGGCCCTGCTCCACGACATCGACAAGGTCGAGATCCGGCGCACCGGCGGCGAGCATGGCATCGTCGGCGCGCGCCGTCTCGAGGCGGCGGGGTTACGAGGAGCTCGCGATGCCGGTCGCCTCCCACCCGATCACCTGCCTGCTCGACGACGAGCGCTTCCCGATCGGCTGGCCGTCCGTGCTCGTGGCCGTCGCCGATCGGCACGTGGCGCAGGAGTTCCTGACCGTCGACGAGCGCCTCGACGACATGAAGCGACGTCATCCGCGGCACGCGGACGCGCATCGACGCGGCACGACGTCCGGCCCACGCGCTGGAAGCCGAGCTGGCCGAGGTGGTCGGGCCTGGCGGTGGACGACCTGGTCGAGCGCCTGCGCGGCGCGTGGGAGGCCGGCACGTGAGCGCGTCGCTGCTCCTGCTCCACGGCGACGACGGATTCGGCCTGGACCTCGCGCTGCGCGACTTCGCGGCCGAGGTCGATGCCACCGATCGGGTCGAGATCATCCCCGAACGGCACCCCGGACGAGGCGGCCATCGATCGCGCGCGGCTCGAGGCCGGCACGATGGGCATGTTCGGCGCCCACCTCGCGGTCCTGCGCCAGCCGCTGCGCGCCGCCGGGCGCTCGACGGCGGCCACGGATCGGCTGCTGGCCCTCGTCGCGGAGCTGCCGGACGGGTCGGCACTGGCCATCGTCGAGGAGCGGCCGTCGCGCGACATCACGAAGCCGCCCGCCCTCCTCAAGCGGCTGGCGGCGGCCGTCAAGGAGCGTGGTGGCCGGGTCGAGCAGCACGACGCCCCGCGACGTGGCGAGCTGCGCGGCTGGATCGTGAGCCACGCGGCGCGGCTCGAGCTGAAGATCGAGGTCCGCGCGGCGCACGTCCTTGCCGAGCGGATCGGCGGTCCGATCTGGGAGACCGACGTCGAGCGCGGCGAGATGACGCGCATCGCCGACTCGGAGCTGCGCAAGCTCGCGACCTATGCCGGCGAGCGGCCGATCGGCGTGGACGACGTGGAGGCGCTGACCACCGACACGCGGCCGGCATCGGTCTTCGCGATCACCAACGCGCTCGATCGGCGCGAGCCGGCGGCGGCTGCCGAGGCGCTGCGCCGAGCCCTGGCGGACGGCCAACCCGGCCTGCGGATCCTGGCCTCACTGGCCGGTCGTGTCTCCGACCTGATCGTGGCCCGTGACCTCGTGGCCGCCAAGGCGTCCCCGACGGAGATCGCGCGGCGCATCGGGCGCGGCAACGCACGGGTGGCGGATCGGATCGTCGAGGCCGCGCGCCGCTACCGCGGCGACGAGCTGGAGCGGATGCTGACGGGGCTCTTCGAGGCCGATGTCGCGATCAAGTCGAACGCGATGGACGAGGAGCCTGCGCTGGTCGCCTGGCTCGGAGAGCACCTGCTGGCGTCCCGGCCTGGCTGAGGAGGTCAGGCGGCGGGGGCCTGACCGGCGGATCCGGCGCTCAGGACCCGATCGGACTCGATGGCGAACGTGCAGCGCGCCCCGTCGAGACCCAGGATCCCGATGAGCTGCTGGTCGACGTAGAGCTGCCGGCACGGCACGCACAGCGCGCCGGGGATGGCGAAGAAGAGTCGCTCGTCGGCCTCCGGGTCGCGGAAGACGGTGTCGAACACGCTCGTCAGGAGCGACCCGCTGCAGAAGCGGCAGGTCTCGATCGGTCGCGAACGTCGCGTCTGGTCGTTCATGGCCTGAGCATGCGAAGCCGGGCACCGCCCCTCAATGGGACCGATGGGCCATGCCGGCACGACCTACCAGTACCAATGGATCGGAGGCGGTAGCTCCCGCGCGTGACGCTCAGACGATGCGGACGACCTGCGTGGCCTGGCTCCACAGCCGCTCGAGGCCGTAGAACTCGCGCTCTTCCGGGGCGAAGACGTGAACGATGACCGTGCCGAAGTCGAGCAGGACCCATCGGGACGACTGCCGTCCTTCAGTGCCCAGCGGGCGAATGCCCTCGTCGCGCAGCTCGTCCACGATGGCGCCGGACAGCGCGGCAACCTGGCGATCGCTGCGGCCGGAGCAGATCACGAAGAAGTCGGCCATCGTCGTCAGCTCCGCCGTGCGCAGCATCACGATGTCGTTGCCCTTCTTGTCCGAGGCGATCTCGACGATCCGATGCGCGAGCGCCGCCGCATCCTCCGGGATGTCGACGCGCTCGGTCACGACCTTCGCCTCGGCCGCCTCGTCAACCACGGCGGTACAGTCCTCGCTCGATGATCAGCTCCTCCACGTCGCGGGGCACAAGGTAGCGGACGGACCGGCCCGCCGCCACTCGACGCCGGATCTCCGAGCTGCTCACCGCGAGCGACGGGCCATCGAGCAGGTGGATGCGCGTCGCCCGCTGGCCGAAACGATCCTGGAGCTGCTCCGGATCGGGCGCGTCGGTTCCCGGTCGCGGCCCGACGATCCACTCGATCTCGTCGAGCAGACCGATCCGGCTCGTGCCACGTGTCGATCTGGGCCAGCGAGTCGGCCGCCATGACCAGCATCAGCTCGTCGTCGGGATGGAGCCGCTTCAGCTCGAGGATGCTGTCGAGCGTGTACGACGGGCCGGGCCGCTCCATCTCGAGGCCGCTCAATGCGAAGAGCGGGTCGCCCTGAATGGCAAGGCGCGTCAGGAGCATGCGATCCGCGGCTCGGGTGACCAGCCGTCCACCCTTGTGTGGCGGCTGGGCGGCGGGCATGAACAGGACGCGGTCGAGCCCCATGGCGTCGGCGGCCGCCGTGGCCAGCCACAGGTGGCCGACGTGAGGCGGATCGAACGTCCCTCCGAAGACGCCGATGCGTGCGCCGGGCGTCTCCGGCGACTGGCCGACCGCGCGGCTCTCCGGTGCGGTCCGCGGCGCCATCAACAGGGCCGGACTCAATCCTCGTCCCCCCACTCGAGCTCGATCGGACCGATGTGGACCGTGGCGCCGGCCTCCGCGCCCGCACGCCGCAGCTCGGCGTCGATGCCGAGACGCTCGAGCTGACGCCAGAAGCGATCCCGCGACTCGGGATTGTCGAAGTCGGTGCGCGCCGCCTGCATCTCGATCCGACGGCCTCGGACGCGGAGTCCGCCGCCTTCGGCCACCACCTCCCAGCCCTCCGCCAGCGGATCGAAGGTATGGACGCGAAGGCGGGCATCGGCCGGTCGCTGCGCCTCCGCAAGCTCGGCATCGGCCAGGGCGACGGACAGCGCCGCACGCAGCTCATCGAGTCCGGATCCGTCGTGAGCGCTGACCGCGATCGGCTGACCTGACCTGACGTCCAGGGCTCGCTGAATCTCCGGCCAGCGCTCGCGGACCTCCGGCAGGTCGAGCTTGGTGACGACCAGCGGCATGGGTCGATCGAGGAGCGCGGGATCGTGAAGGCGCAGCTCCTCGGCAACGGCCTCCCACTCGGCGACGGGATCGCGTCCCCCGCCGTCGATGACGCCGACGATCACGCGCGTGCGCTCGACATGGCGCAGGAAGTGATGGCCGAGCCCCCGACCTTCGTTCGCACCCTCGATCAGCCCCGGGACATCGGCGATCACCGCGGTGCGCTCGTCGTCGAGTGCCATGACCCCGAGGTTGGGGGTGAGCGTGGTGAACGGGTACGCCCCGACTTCAGGACGCGCCTCGGTCAACGCGGCCAGCAACGTCGACTTGCCGGCATTCGGTGCGCCGACGAGGCCGATGTCGGCGATGAGCTTCAGCTCGAGCTCGATCCGCAGCTCCTCGCCGGGCGTTCCCTTCTCCGCGTGCTTCGGCGCCCGATGGGTGGCGCTCGCGAAGTGCACGTTGCCGCGTCCACCCCGGCCCCCGCGCGCAACGACGAGGCGAGCGTCGGCCTCCATCAGTTCGCCGATGAACTCTCCGTCGGGATAGGTGCGCACCAACGTTCCCGGAGGGACGCTGACGGTCACGTCCCTGGCGTTCTTTCCGTGGGCCCGCCGCCCCATACCTCGCCCACCGGGGGCCGCACGAACGTGACGCCGACGCTTGAAGTCACCGAGCGTGGTCATCCCCGGCTCCACGACCAGGATCACGCTGCCTCCCTTGCCGCCGTCCCCGCCGTCGGGGCCGCCGCGCGGCACATGAGCCTCGCGACGGAAGGTGGAGGCGCCATCCCCTCCGCTCCCACCCGCGACGAGGATCCGCGCCCGATCAGCGAAGGTCGGGTTGGACATGGCGAAGCCGGCGACGAGCGCCGGCTGCGTGACGGTGGAGGGTCGGTGTGGCTAGAAGTATCGCTGTGGGTTGTCGATCACGCCGTTCACGATGACTTCGAAATGAACGTGCGGACCGGTGCACATTCCGGTGCATCCGACTCCCCCGATGCCCTGGCCCGCGCCGACAGCCTGGCCTGGGCTGACCCAGATCGACCCGAGGTGGTTGTACACGGTCGTCATGCCGTTCCCGTGCTCGATGCTGATGACGTACCCCCCGCCGTTGTTGCGCCATCCGGCCGAGCTGACGACGCCGCCCTGAGCGGCCACGACCTGCGACCCGTACGGCGCGGCGATGTCGAGGGCGAGATGACCGGCGTGGTAGTACTGGCTGATCGAGCCGACCGGTACGGGCCACACCAGGCCGCCAACGGCGAACGGCTGGGCGCTGCCACGCGACGTGGGTCCGGTGGTCACACCACCAACGCTGTTGGGGGCGGCGAGAGGCGTCGCGTTGGGATCGATGGCGACGGGCGTCGGAAGCGGTTCGGACGGGATCTCTGCCGGCGCGGCGCGATTGATCTGCGCCAGGTCGTCGGCGGGGTGCGCGCCGACGCTGAACGTCGACGGGGCGGCGGTGGCCGTGGCATCGGCGGCGCCACGAACTGAGGAGACGATATTCGGGAACCCGGTCTCGGCACGCGTCGGATCCACGGATCCGGTGCCCTGGGACTGCGCCACGCCAGCGACAGCGGCGAAGGCGACGAGGCCGGCGACGGAGAGGTGTGCGATGACCCTCGTCGGCAGGTGGCTCTCAGTAACGCGGCGGGTCAGCCGTCGCAGGTAAGGCAATAGAAAGTCAGCTCCGCTTGCGGATGATCACGTCAAACGCCGTCACATGCGACCGCCACGACCGTCCGACGTTCAGATTGCTCCCCCGTCGCCGAAGGGCCGGTCCCATGCAGCAGCGATCGTAGCAGCGCCCCGGGCTGTGGGTCAAACCAAAACATGCGGGCACGCCGCCCCGGACCATCGGGTCTGGCGGAACGGTGAGCTTCGTCGCGGTTCAGGGCGCTCGGGTGGACAGCTGGAGCGGGGGCGACCCGAGATCCGCGAGCGTGCCCTGCCCGTGCATGAGCGAGATCCATGCCAGCATCCGCTCACCCCCGGCCGCGGGCAGGTCGACGTGCACGGTGACCGAGGCACCGGGCTCGAGCGCCGGGACGTCGATCGGGGCCGCGACGAGCTCGGCCGGCGCCTGGGCGAGATATGGCTCGTCGGAAGATTCTCCTCCGACGACAAGGCGCAGGTCGTCCGGCCACGGCGCCACTCCGGTGTTCGTCAGGCGCAGGGCCACCCGGCCGTCCGAGACGACCCGTGCCCAGAACGGCGGCCCGTCACCGGTCGCGACGCCGGGAAGGTCGTGGTCCGGGGCATCGGCCAGGCTGATGCGAGCCGCAAGATCTCGACCGGCCAGGTAGCGGGCGACGCCATCCATCAGCCCGCGCGCGACCGCCTCCTGCCCGTCCGGCGACGCGAGCAGGTCGTGCTCCGCCCGAAGCGTGATCGAGCCGACCTCGGCCAGCACCACCGGCATGAGCCCACCGCGCGTCGGCTGCTTGTCCGGATCGGGCCGCTCCGCAGTCGGCGCAAACAGCGGCGGCGCAACGATGTAGAGGTTGTGCGCAGTGATGCCCCGGTCGCCGCGGTCGTACGACGCCAGCGGGTCGATGCCGCGCATCACGCCCTGCTGGACCGCGTCGGCGAGGGCGGCCGTGGCCGTCGAGCCCCATGGCGTCTCGTCGGTGTAGAACGTCTCGCTGAAGGCGATCTCGATCCGCTGGCCCCCCTCGCTCGGAGAGTTGATGTGAATGCTGATCAGCGCATCGGCCGCCGACAGGTTGGCGAGGTCGAGCCGGGCCTGGAGCTCGTCGCGGGTGCGCGTGGCCTCGGGCACATCCGGACCGAATCCCGACACGCCATCGCCGTTCACGTCGCGCCACGCGGCGCCCTCGCATCCCAGCGGCGGGTAGTCGTCGCCCGCCAGAGCATCGTCCCCGTCACGGGTCATCACCACGCCGACGCCTTCGTCGACCAGCAGGTCACGCAGCCGCTGGGCGATCTCCAGGGTCAGGGTCTTCTCGGCAAGCTCGACGCCGCGCTCCGAGGGATCGGGGACGCCCCAGTCCAGGCAGCCACCATGTCCGGCGTCGATCGCCACCACGATGGCGCCGGGGTTCGGGCCGTAGACCCGGCTTTCCGAGCCCGGAGCGGGCACGACCGCCGGCCCGCCGGATGGCGTGCTGGCGCTCGGGGCCACGGTTGCGGCATCCGAGGTGGTGCGCGGCGTCGCATCGGTTTCCGCAAGCCCGCATCCCGCCAGGACAACGGCAAGGCCGATGGCGAGCAGGCCGGCGCGAGGGGTCATCGTCGGTTTCCCGCGAGCGGTCAGGAGCGCTCGGACGCCTCGACGCTCTTGCTCAGGGACACGAGGAACTCGGCGTTGTTCGCCGTCTTGCCGAGCCGCTGCATGAGCAGCTCGATTCCCTCGTTGGGACCCACCGCCGAGAGCATGCGGCGCATCGTCCACACCATGCGCAGCTCGTTCTCGTCGAGGAGCAGCTCCTCACGGCGGGTGCCGGAGCGCAGGACGTCGATGGCCGGGAAGATGCGCTTCTCGCTGAGCTTGCGGTCCAGCGCCAGCTCCATGTTGCCGGTTCCCTTGAACTCCTCGTAGATGACGTCATCCATTCGGCTGCCGGTGTCGACCAGGCAGGTGGCGATGATCGTCAGCGAGCCGCCGTGCTCGATGTTGCGCGCCGCGCCGAAGAACCGCTTCGGCGGATAGAGCGCCACCGGGTCGACGCCGCCGGACAGGGTCTTGCCCGATGCCGGCAGAGCAAGGTTGTAGGCACGTGCCAGGCGCGTGATCGAGTCGAGCAGGATCACCACGTCTCGGCCGGTCTCGACCTGCCGCTTCGCGATCTCCAGGCACATCTCGGCCACGCGGGTGTGGTTCTCGGTCGGCTCGTCGAAGGTCGAGGAGTAGATCTCGCCGTCCACGCTGCGCTGCATGTCGGTGACTTCCTCGGGGCGCTCGCCGATGAGCGCGACCATCAGGAGCGCCTCCGGGGCGTTCTCGGTGATGCCCGCCGCGATCTGCTTGAGGACCGTCGTCTTCCCGGCCTTGGCCGGCGACAGGATGAGACCGCGCTGCCCCTTGCCGATGGGGCTGATGAGGTTGATCAGTCGCTGGGTGAGGTTCTTCTGGTCGGTCTCGATGTCGAACATCTCGTCCGGGAAGACCGGCACCAGCGAGTCGAAGTACGGGCGGCGCTTGGCCACCTCGGGCTCGACCCCGTTGACGCTGTCGACGCGGAGCAGGCCCCAGTACTTCTCCTGGTCCTTCGGCTGGCGCGTCTGGCCGGTGACGCGGTCGCCGGTGCGCAGCCCGAATCGGCGTACCTGCGAGGTGCTGACATAGATGTCCTGCTGCGACGGCATGACCCCGTTGACGCGCAGGAAGCCGAAGCCCTCGTCGACGATCTCGAGGATGCCCTCGGCCTCGCCGGACTGCCCGTTGCGCTCCTGGGATGGAGCCGGGGCGAGCGCAACGACGTCGAGCAGCTTGAGAATGAGGTCGGACTGCTCGAGCTCCTCGTGGCCGTCGATCTGATGCTCGGCCGCGAGCTCTCGAAGCTCGTCGATCGGCTTGGCCTGGAGATCGGCGAGGTTCATCCCCGGATCGTCGGCGTCGGTCGGGAACGGACCGGTGAAGATCGACGAGTACTGCCCGGACGCGTAGTCGTTCCGACGACGCGGCGAGTAGCCGCCGCGCTGCTGGCCCTGCTGCGGGCGTCGGGGCGACGAATCCTGGCGGCGCCGCGAGCGCCGTCGCTGCTGGGGTCGCGCTTCGTCGTTCATGATCGCCTCGGCTGCCAGCAATACTTCATGTAGGACCTGACCTCGATGAGCTTCGGGGATCCGTTTCTGCTGCACCATCCGCGATCCGGGATGAGGCTCGGGGTGAATCGGTGGCAGGAGCGGCAGTTGAAGAGGTCGACCTTGGGGTCGTCGGAACGGCCGGAGGTCGTGGGATGGTGCTCGGGATCGGATGCGGTCAAACGGTCAGACCTTGCGGGTCCCGGCACGAGTGGTGATGTTGGGTCCCCCGTACCCGCTCATCTCGCCGACGAGCCGCGTCCGGATCTGACGCAGGAGGGGTCTCCAGTCCACGGCATCATACCCGAGTTGCGCAAGAACGTCGCGCGTCTCGCGCGCTGCGCCCAGCCGATCCACGACGGCGCGTGCCTCGGCCTCCGACCACCAAGCCGGTCCGAAACGAGACTCGAGCTGCTCGGCGATGGCGCCGGCCAGCATCGAGCGCTCGAGATGCGCGGCCGGTTCGTCGACGGCGTCGAGGATCCACAGGTAGGCGGCCTCGGGCATCGTGACGCCGGTGACATGGCCCACGACGCCACTGAAGTACGCGCGCTGCAGCGCCGGGTCGTCGGTGGCTCGCAGGCGCTCCCGGTACTGGACGATCCCGATCGATCGGCGGACCTCCCATAGCCGCACGAACGCGGCGAAGTCGGCGAAGGCCGGGACCTCATCGGAGGCCATGCCGAGCCCCTCCGCAAGCCAGGTGGGATCCCCGACCAGCCATGCATGAAGCTCATTGACGGCCGATGCGCCGCTGGTCGCTCCCGACCCGCCGGCCATCGCCGACCGGGCGGCGTGCCAGCCCGCGTCCGCTGGGAGATCCCCCGCGGCTCGCCCCGTCGTGAGCATCGCGCGCGCGACCTCGCGCGGACCGAACCAGCTCGACCACGCCGACCCTCGCTCGATGCGCCACGCATCGGCCAGCGTCGCGTCGCCCTGCTCGATGCCGAGCTGCGCGAGATAGCGGCGCAGCGCTGCGTAGTACTCGGTCTCCGAGGCGATCGTGAACCGCTCGAGCTCCTCGGCGTCGAGGTCGACCGGCGCAGCGGCGGCGTTGCGACGCGTGGCGCTCGAGCTGGAGCTGCTCCATGGCCTCGAGGGCCTCGACCCACCCCGCATACAGCCCCTCGCGCTCCGACCGGCTGTCCGTGTCCGCGATGCGCCGGCGCAGGTCGTCGAACGGGATGCGCTCGCCGCGCCACACGATCACCGCGTCTCGCTCGGCGGCGCCGAGGGCCGCGTCGCGATCGGTCTGACGGGTGATCATCCTCGAGTCTCCGCAGGGGTGGTGGCGCGGCCGCCGGCGCGCTTCGGGCGTGCTGCCGGCACGGTCCGCTCCGCGGCCGCGCCCACGAAGTCGCGGAACAGCGGGTGCGGACGATTCGGGCGGCTCTTCAGCTCCGGATGCGCCTGCGTCGCCACGAACCACGGGTGGTCGCGCAGCTCAATGTACTCGACGAGGCGCCCGTCGGGCGAGACGCCGCTGAAGTCCATGCCGGCCGCGGACAGCCGGTCTCGGTAGGCGTTGTTCACCTCGAACCGGTGCCGGTGACGCTCGTAGGCGATCTCCGTGTCGTAGGCAGCGCGGACCTTCGAGCCCGCCTCGAGGCGGGCGGGATACAGGCCGAGGCGCATGGTGCCGCCCTTGTCGGTGACATCGGCCTGGTCGGGCATGAGGTCGATCACCGGGTGCTCGGTGAACACGTTGAACTCGCTCGAGTTCGCATCGTCGGTGGCCAGCGCCTCGCGCGCGAACTCGATCACCGCGCACTGCAGGCCCAGGCACAGCCCGAGGTACGGAACGCTGTTGCGACGCGCCCAGCGGATGGCCCGCACCTTGCCCTCGACGCCCCGGTAGCCGAACCCGCCGGGCACCAGGACGCCGGCAACCCCATCGAGCTCGTCCGCAACCTGTTGCGGCTCGATGCGCTCGAGGTGCTCCGACCGGATCCAGCGGACCTTGACCTCGACGTTGTGGTGCAGCGCTGCGTGCTTGAGCGCCTCGGTCACGCTGATATAGGCATCCGGCAGCTCGGTGTACTTGCCGACGATGGCGATCTCGACCTCGGGGCGCGGCGTGCGGATGCGCCCGACCAGCTCCTGCCACTCGGCGAGATCGGGCTCGCCGCTCGGAAGCTCGAGCTCGCGCGCCACGAGCTTTCCCAAGCCCCGCTCGCTCGAGCTGAATCGGCACCTCGTAGATGCTCTTCGCCGTCTTCAGCGGGATCACCGCGTGGACGTCGACGTCGGTGAAGAGGCTCACCTTGTCGAGGATCTCGTCGTCGATCGGTTCGTCGCTGCGCAGGATGATGACGTCGGGCTGGATGCCGATCCCGCGCAGCTCCTTCACCGAGTGCTGGGTCGGCTTGGTCTTCAGCTCTCCGGTGGCGCCGATCTCCGGCAGCCAGGTGACGTGCACGTACAGGACGTTGCGACGACCGACGTCCTTGCGCATCTGGCGGATCGCCTCGAGGAACGGCAGCGACTCGATATCGCCGACCGTGCCGCCGACCTCGACGATCACCACGCCGTGCGCCGCCAGGCCGCTCGATGCCACCGACCCGGTGCCCTCGCGGGCGACGCGCGCGATGCGCTCCTTGATCTCGTTCGTGATGTGCGGGATGACCTGGACGGTCCCGCCCAGGTAGTCGCCCCGGCGCTCCTTGGCGATGACGCTCTGATAGATGCGTCCGGTCGTGACGTTCGACGCCTGCGACAGGTTCTCGTCGATGAACCGCTCGTAGTGGCCGAGGTCGAGGTCCGTCTCGGCGCCGTCATCGGTGACGAAGACCTCGCCGTGCTGGTACGGAGACATCGTCCCGGGGTCGATGTTGATGTACGGGATCGAGCTTGAGGATGCTGACCGGGACGCCGCGCGCCTTGAGGATGCGACCGATGCTCGCCGCGGTGATGCCCTTGCCGAGCGAGCTGGTGACGCCGCCCGTCACAAAGACGTACTTGGGCATCCGTTCGAGTCCTCCGCGATCGGCTTGGCGTGTCGGAATGGGCACGACACGCGAGCAGCGGCGCCTGGGTCTACTCGGGAGGTGATGGTACCCGACTCCGAGAGGTTTCGCCCGGGTGCTCGGAGCCGACGCCGAGCCGCCGGATGAGAAGCTCCGTGGTGGTGCCCTGGATGATGAGCGTGAAGAGCACGACGCCGAAGGTGATCTCCTGGAGCAGGGCCCGTTGCGGAAAGTCAGCCGGCAGGGAGAGCGCCAGCGCAACCGACACCGCGCCGCGCAGACCGGACCAGAACATCACGTGCAGCCACTCGAGCGGGATGGCGCGGTGGTAGCGGTCGCTGATGAGCGCGCTCGTCCCGCCGACCAGGATGTAGACCACCAAGGCCCGCCCGACGAGGATGGCGAGAACGCCCCACCCGATCGGGATGACCGCCTCGACCAGCTGGTCGAGCGAGATGGCGAGCCCGACGAGCAGGAACACCAGGGCCGTGAGCAGAAATGCGAGGAACTCCCAGACCGTGTCGAGCGCCTCCTGGGTGCGGGCGCTCATGCCGATGCGCCGCCCGTAGTTGCCGAGGACGATGCCCGCCACGACCGTCGCGATGATTCCCGACTCGTGAAGCGAGTCCGCGATGAGATAGGCCCCGTACGCGGTGGCCAGCGAGACCGTCAGCTCGAGGAGGTGATCGTCGACGGTGGCAATCACCCGCGAGGCGACGTAGCCGAGGATCGAGCCGATGATGGTGCTCACCACCACCGTGACCACGAATGTCCCGAATGCTGCGACCAGATCGACTTCGCTGCCGACCGCAGCGATCGCGATGGCGAACACGACGACCGCCGTCCCGTCGTTGAAGAGGCTCTCTCCCTCGACCAGCGTGGCGAGGCGCTTCGGTGAGCCGAGCCGCTGGAAGGTCGAGATCACGGCCGCCGGGTCCGTCGCGGACACCATGGCGCCGACCACGAACCCGAGCTCGAACGGCAGGCCCGTAGTGATGGCCAGCAGCCCGGCAACGGCGAGCGCCACCACCAGCACGCCAGGCACCGCCAGAATCGCCACGCCTCCGAACGATCGCCGCAGCTCCCCGAAATCGAGCTGGTAGCTGGCCTCGAAGATCAGGCCGGGCAGGAGCACGGCCAGCACCAGCTCCTCGGTGATCTCGAACTCCAGCGGTGGCGCGAAGAGCGCGGCGGCAAGGCCGAAGACGACCAGCGCCACGGTGTACGGCACCGCGATCCGTCGCGCGAAGAGGCCGATGACCGCGGCCACCGCGACGAGCGCGACGAACAGCTCGACCGCGTTGAGCGTCACCTCTCCCGTCACGCGGCCCATCGTACGGTTCCCGGCTGGCTGCGCGCGGCCCGTGCCGCCTATGCTCGTCCCATGGGCCAGAGCCGGGACCCGCGGGAGCACGCGCGCCGCGCATTCTTTCGTGGTGGGCGCCTGGCCGGCCTGCCCGCCCGCGCCTCCTACCGGGTGGCAGCCTTGGCCATGGTCGCTGAGCGGTTCGAGGTTGGCCGCCGCTATCAGGAGCGCGAGGTGAACGCGATGCTCGCCGACGATGCACCCGACCACGCGACTCTGCGCCGACTCCTCGTCGACGAGCGTCTGTTGGAGCGCGCGGACGGCGTGTACTGGCGTCGAGTCTCGGAGTGAGTGCCGCGGTCCGGCTGGTCCATCCGGGACCCACCGCGGCGGTCGTGGCGCTGAGTGCCGCGCTCGGCGCAATCCTCCTAGGGCAATCGGGTGAGTCGCCGCTGTCGCCGCGCCTCGGGCTGACCGTCGTCGCGGTGCTCGGCTCGCAGATCCTCACCGGAGCACTCAACGACTGGGCCGATCGGCGACGTGACGCAGTCGCGCAGCGCACAAAGCCCATTCCAGCCGGCGAGATCTCGCCGCGACGCGCGCTGTCGATCGGCCTGGGCGGGTTGGCCATCCAGCTCGGGGCATCGATTCCGCTCGGACCGGCGCCGCTGGCGCTGGGCGCAGCGGCCAGCGCATCGGCCGTGGCCTACAACCTGTGGCTGTCGCGGACGCCCGCCAGCTTCGTGCCCTACCTCGTCAGCTTCGGGCTGCTGCCGCTGTGGGTCGCGACCGGTGTCGGAGCGCCGATCGAGCGCGTCGCTGCGGCCCCATGGCTGGTCGGCCCATTCGCCGTGGCGGCGCACCTCGCCAACACGCTGCGCGACTTCGAGATCGATGCGCTGGTCGGGTCTCGCAACCTCGCCCAGGTCCTGGGTCAGCGGACGGGATTCCGCCTTGCCTGGGGCCTGGCCGTGGCGGTCGGGCTTGGCGCCGGCCTCGCGCTCGCGATCGGCGAGGGGGTCGCGGTCATCCCCGCATCGTTGGGGGTCGGAGGCCTGGTGGCCGTCGTGCAGGGCCTGGCCGGTCCACGCCGGCTATGGGCCGGGATGCTCGTGGCCGCCGTCCTGTGGACCGCGGCGTGGGCCCTCGCCACGAGGCTGAGCTTCCCGGGTCAGATCGCGTCGTCGAGCTCCATCAGCTCGTCGTCGGTCTCTTCGGTGAGCTTCAGCCACACGAAGAGGCCGGCGAGAATCGTGAGCGGGATGACGATCATCGCCGCCACGAGGGCGCTGATACCGATGAGAAGAACCTTGATCGCCTTCATGGGTGACTCCCCTGCCTACGGCGCTCCGGTCTTCCCCGGGGCGCTCTTCTGACGCTGATCTGGCGCGGACTCGATCATAGCCAAGATCTCGTCGCGCGTGAATTCGGCCAGCTCGTGGGCGCTGCTCCGCGGCCCGCCGACCTTGAACAGCCGGACGACGAATGTCCCCTCCTGCTCGAACAGGAAGACGTCGTGGGCCTTCTCCGAATCGACGTACGCCCCGACGATGCGCATCGCGAGCTCGTAGTAGTTGATGAGATCCGCGTGCGCGCGATCCGCATCGGCCGAGCCGCGCTTCGCCATCGAGCCGTCCATCATCTCCGCCACCTGCTCGTCGGTCAGCTCGTGGGTGCGCTTGACCATCGACCCGTAGCTGTCCGAATCGGCCGATCCGGCGGCCACGCCCAGGCCCTGGAGCAGGAAGCCACCCTCGAGCTCGAGCAGCAGCACCTCCTTGAGACGCTCGCTGTCGATGAACGCCCCGATGCTGCGCAGCACCTCTTCCCAGTCCTGGCGCGGGCTCCCGTCGTAGATCCGCATGGCTGCGCGCGTCCCTCCGTTCGGCTTGCCGGCTGGCCGTCCGAGGATACCGTCCCCCGGCCTCAGGTCAAGGCCGAGGCGATCGCTCCCGCTGTTCCCGCGTTGCTGACGATGAGGCCGATGTTCACCGCCAGCGTGCGCCCACCGGAGGCGTGCGCCAGAAATCCCAGGAGGTGCGGCGTGACGGCCCCGCCGCTGATTCCTCGCGCCGAAGCCTCGCGCAGGGCGTCATCGATCCAGCGCTCCATCTCCGCGCCGTCGAGGGCCAGGTCGGCGGGCGGCGGCTGCACGATGAGCATGCCGCCTGCCCCCGGGATCGCGCGGTGGGCACGGATCGCCTCGGCGGCCTCCTGCGGTCCGTCCACCCGATGCGCCACGAGGAGCCCCGAGTCGATGGTGTAGAACGCCGGCACCACGTCGACGCCATAGCCCACGACGGGCACGCGGCGCGTCTCGAGCGCCTCGATCGTCGCCGGGAGGTCGAGGATCGACTTCGCCCCGCACGAGACGACCGCGACGGGCGTGGCCGCCAGCTCGTCGAGATCGCTCGAGACGTCGAAGGTCGTGTTCGCCCCGCGATGGACACCGCCGATTCCCCCGGTGGCGAACACTGCGATCCCGCTCATGTGCGCCAGGCGCATCGTGGCGCTCACCGTCGTCGATGCCAGTCGTCGTGCGGCGAGCAGCGGCCCGAGGTCGCGCGATCCGGCCTTCGCCACATCGCTGCTCCGGATCCGCCAGCCGCTCGAGCAGCTCACGGCCTGCGCCAACCACCATGCGGCCGGCGTCGATGGCGGTCGTGGCCGGCACCGCGCCCGCTTCCCGCACCGCCGCCTCCGCGGCCAGCGCCGTCTCGAGGTTGTGCGGAACCGGCAGCCCCTGCGCGATCAGGCTCGACTCGAGGGCAACGACCGGTCGGCCTTCGGCCAGTGCCGCTCTGACCTCGTCCGAGACGACCAGGTCGGCTGGAGTCATCGGGCCCGCGCCCCCGCTGCCTCGACGGCGACGCGACCCTGGGCGCCCACGGTGCCGGCAACCATGGTTGCCAACTTCGCGGCCTCGTGCAGCGTGGCCTCGAAAACGGCCGGCGACGGCGGCCATGGCTGCCCGACAACCCGATGGACGAGCGCAGCCGCGAATGCGTCACCGGCCCCCGTCGTGTCCGTCGCCGTGCCGATCAGTTGCAGCCCGACCGTGACGGATCCGGCCGGCGTCGTCGCCGTCACGCCATCCGCCGCGGTGACCACGACGCACGGTGCCAGCGCCTCCACCGGCGCCAGCCAGCGCGCCTCCTGGCGGTTCACGACGAGCAGCTCGGGGTGCGCCCGTTCGAGGGCGAGGCGCCATGCGTCGCGCTGGCCGACCGGGACGGCGCAACCGACGACCGCCAAGCGGCCGTCGAGCGCGGCCGCGGCATCCGCCAGCCGCTCCGCGTCCGGCTCGAGGAGCAGGTAGCCGGAGACCACGGTCCACGGCGTCTCCGGAAGCCCACGATCGAGGAGCGCAGCGCCGAACGGTGCCCGCTGGCTGAGCATCGTGCGCTCACCCGCAGCGTCGAGCACGATGACCACGCACCCCGTCGCCTCCACGGCGATGACGTCGAGGTCCAGCCCCTCGCTTCGCAGTGCGTCGTCGAGCAACCGGCCGGCCGCATCGTCACCGATGCCGCACACCAGGCGTACGGGCACGCCGCGTCGAGCCAGCCGAACAGCCACGTTCGCACCCTGTCCGCCGGGCGCCACGGCGATCGTCGCCGGCACATCCTCGTCGGGGCGGACGCTGCCGGAGGGACGGGCCACCGTGTCGAGCAGCGCGTCACCGATCACGGTGACCTGTGGCGCATCGGTCACAGAGGACGCCTCGTGCTGAATCCCTCGCGGGTGGTGTGCCAGTACTCGAGCTGCGGGTCCGATAGCCGCCAGCACAGCCAGGCCCGCTCACCGTCGCGCAGGGTCGGGATGTCGACCAGCCCCTCCTCGAGATCACGGACCACCAGGCCAAGCGACTCGAGGTGGTCGAGCAGATCGCGCACCCGCGCGCGCAGCTCCGAGTTCAACGCCTCCAGGCGCTGTTGTTCCGCCCCGCTGCCACCACTGCCGCGCAGCCGATGATGGAGCGCATCATGCGCGTCGTCGGCGCGTCGCCGCTCGACCGCCAGCTGCAGCAGGGAGCCACGAACCAGCGGCAGGAGCGCACGGGCCTCGTCGACGGTGTAGGTGGGATCGTCGTCCATCGGTCCGGCTGATGGTAGCGTGCTAGGATCGGCGACCGGATGGGCCTGCTCCGCACCGCGACGGCGCCGATCCGATCCGCCGGAGGTGAGCGCAGCCGCGCCATGACCGACGAGCGAGCCAACTTCGCGCGCAGCATCAACGACGAGGCCGCGCCCGACGGCGACCCCTACACCGCCTACGACGATTTCAACCTGCCCGCCTACTCCGGGCTGCCGAGCTTCCAGAAGCTGCCGTGGATCACGGATCCGACCGCACTGGCTGCCGCGCGGCCCGATGTGGCGATCGTCGGCGCGCCGTTCGACGATGCGGTCAGCCATCGCCCCGGGGCGCGGTTCGGGCCGCGCGCCATCCGGCAGGCGAGCTACCACTCGGGCGCCATCAACTCGCTCCAGCTCGACATCGAGCCGTACGACTGGCTGAACGTGGTGGACGCGGGTGACGCCCCGGTCACGCCGATGAACATCGAGCGCGGCCACGCCGTGATCGAGCGCAAGGTGGCCGAGGTCGCCGCCACCGGGGCGATCCCGATCGTGCTCGGCGGCGACCACTCGATCACGTTCCCGTCGGCATCCGCGATTGCCCGCCACGTGGCACCGCGCCGGCTGGGCATCGTTCACTTCGACGCGCATGCCGACGCGGCGAACTCGACGTGGGGAACGCTGCGCTCGCATGGCGCGCCGATGCGCCGGCTCATCGAGTCGGGCGCGGTGGCTGGACGCAACTTCGTCCAGGTTGGCCTGCGTGGCTACTGGCCGGGCGCGGAGACGCTGGACTGGATGCGCGAGCAGGGCATGCGCTGGCACCTCATGACCGAGATCGAGGAGCGGGGTGCGGAGGCCGTGATCGCCGATGCCATTGCCCAGGCGCTCGACGGTCCGGAGCTCATCTACCTCTCCGTGGACATCGACGTCATCGATCCCGGAATGGCGCCGGGCACGGGCACGCCGGAACCGGGAGGCATGCTGACCCGGGAGCTGCTGCGCGCGGTGCGCCAGGTCGTGGGATCGGTCGAGCTCGCGGGCATGGACGTCGTCGAGGTCTCGCCGCCATTCGACCAGGCCGAGGTGACGGCTGCCGCGGCGCATCGCTGCGTCCTCGAGGCGATCAGCGCGCTGGCGGCCAGGCGCCGTGCGGCCGGCGCGTCCCCGATCGCGTCCCTCGGAGCCGGCAGCGACTCCTCGGGCGGGGGCTGAAGCCGGACGTCAGCCTCGTCGACGCGTGAGGCTCGTGGTGGCCACCTCCTGGCCGTTGCGGGTCGCGGTCAGGGTGTAGTCGCCGGCGGGCAGGCCGCGGGCCTGGAACGTGGAGTAGTAGTAGCCGTTCCCCCCTCCCTGGAGCGTGTACGCGCCGCCCGGCGTGCTCCCGTTGGGGCCGGCCAGGATCACGTTGATGACGTCCCCGGCGCGAGCATCCGTGAACCGCACCAGCGCCGTGAACGTCGGCGCGTTGTTCGGGATTCGGTCGAGACGGTCATTGCACTCGGAGCCCCTCAGTGACCGGCACGCAAGCACCTCGGCCGTGAACTCGTCGGCGACGGCATCGGGTGTCGGATCGGGGCTCGGCGTCGGAGCCGGCGTGGTGGGGGCTGGCGTGAGGGTCGGAACCGGCGTCGGGATCGGCGATGGCGTGGCGGCGACCACCTCTCCGCCCGGCTCTCCGATGACCACGCTCGGCGTCGGTGAACCCTCGGCGGCCGCGGGCGACGGATCGGCTCCGCGGGGCCAGAGCACGAACGCCGCGATCACGACCAGCACCAGCGCGACGGGGGCTCTCAGGGCTTCGAGGGCGGACCGGGACATGTGCGGCACGGGTGCAGGTTGCAGGCCAACCCGCGCTCAGGAAACCTCGAAGCTCGTGGTGCCGGCGCGCTCGCCGTTGCGCGTGACCTCGACGTCGTAGGTTCCCGGGCCGAGACCCCCGAACGGGAAGTAGGTCCAGCCGCCGGGGCACCGCGGGCTGCAGCCGATGCGGGCCAGGGGGATCGAGCCGTCGCCGACGATCGCTCCGTCCGGCCCGATGATCTCCACCCCGATCACATCATTCTCGGTGCCGTTGGCGAATCCCACCCAGACCCACAGGTTCCCGTTGTTGCTGACCGCATTGGCGTCACAGCCGTCGCCGTCGGGACTGCCCGGGATGCAGGGCTGCGCCTCGGCCGTGAAGCCGTCGGGGAAGACGACGGGGTCCCCGCTGGCTCCAGGTTCGCCGCTGGGGTTCGCGCTCGGGTCGGTGCTCGGGTCGCGTCGACGGCTCGACCGAGGGATCGATTGTCGCGGAGATCGTCGGACTCGGCGTCAGGGTCGGGTCGGCGCCGCCGACGTTGGGGTCGCCGCTGAACACCCCGGCCAGGACGGCGCCGCCCAGCAGTGCCAGAACGCCGAGGGCGAGGAAGCCGAGCACGGCAAAGGCACCGGCACCGGACGACCGATGAGCGCTCTCGTCGTCCCACTCGTCGTACTCGTAGGGATAGTCATCCGCGTCGTAGGCGGCATCGTCGTAGTGATCGACGTGCTCGAGCTCCTCGGCCGCAGCCACCGGCGGCGGTGCGGCAGGGGCAACCGGCCGACGCTCGACCCAGTCGTCGTGCTCGCGGGTGACGTCCGGCCGAACCGGTGACGGTGTTGAGGGCGGGGTTTCCGTCTCGATCGGTGCGGCCGGCACCGGTGCGGCTGCCGCCGGCTCGTCGAATTCGTCGCGTCGTCGCGCCTCCTGCCGCCGAGCGCGACGCGCGGATGCGTCCTCCGGCTCGGGCTCGTACCGCTCGTAGGCCGGTCCGGCATCATCCGTGGTGCCGCCGCGGCGATAGGGATCGGCGCCGGACCGTCGGGCGCGGATCCGGTCCTGGAGCTCGTCGCGGTCGAGGCCGCGCGGCCGGATGCGCGCATCGGAGGGAATCGCCGATCCGCACTGCGTGCAGAAGGCAGCGGGCACCGTCGAGCGGTGGCAGGTCGGACACCGGATCTCGCCCGGCTTGGGAGTCGACATGTCTGCGGCATTGTGCCTTCCCGCGCCGTGATTTGCACGCGCCCGGGCGCCACCTCAGCGTGCGGCGAGTGCTTCGGCCAGCGTCGGTACGATGGCATCGGCCCAGAACCCGTAGCCGATCGGCGACGGGTGGAAGCCGTCTTCGCTCGTCGCATCCGGGCGGCCGGCGAAGCGTGGGCTGGCATCGGCCGCGATATCGACGAACCGGGTCCCCGGCACTGCGGCCACGGCCGCGCGCTGCTCCCCGCGCAGCACGCCCGAGTAGCGGTCGACGGCCGTGCGCAGCGGTTCCGGGATGATCTGCGTGCCGCTGAAGCGCGGCGTTCCGGCCAGGACCACCGCGACGTCGCGATCGGCTGCCTGCCGGAGTGCCAGCTCGGTCTGCCGGCGGACGTCGGGCCATGGCGTGGCATGCGTCGCGTCGTTCGAGCCGATCACGACGACGACGCCGTCGAAGCCGGAGCCGACGCGTGCCAGCTGATCGGCGACGTCCGCGCTGCGCGCGCCGCTCACTCCGAACCCGACGACGTCGACCGGCACGCCCATCCGGTCGGCGAGCAGCTGGGCGATGAGGACCGGCAGCGACTCGGCCTCGGTCGGTGCGCCGACGCCGGCCACGGTCGAGTCGCCGAGCACGGCGATCCGCACCGAGCTCGCCGTCGACGGGAGCCATCGGCTCGCTCCGCGCGTCGACCCGATAGCCCGGATCTGTCGGCAGATAGTCGCGCCGCGACAGGAGATACAGCTCCGCGGCGATGAGCGCGGCGAAGGCGCCGACGACGACCCCCAGGCCGATCAGGACGCGACGGGTCATGCGCCCGGACGCTTCCATTCGCTGCCGTCCGCGAATCGCTCGCGCTTCCAGATCGGCAGGCGCTGCTTGATGGCCTCGATGACGAAGCGGTTCGCCTCGTAGGCCTCGGCGCGGTGTGGCGCAGCGCTGACGATGGCCACGGCCGCCTCGCCGATGGGGACGACGCCGTGGCGATGCACGACGGCGACGGCGCAGCTCCAGCGCTCCTCCGCCTCAACGGCGATCTCGGCCAGGACCGTGCCGGCCATCTCGGGATAGACCTCGTATTCGAGCTCGACGACTTCGCGCAGGTCGTCGGCGCGATTTCGGGCGCGGCCAACGAAGCTGACGACGGCACCGTGGCCGGCATCGGTCACGCTGCGCTCGAGCGCGGCCAGCGTCGATCGGCCCGTCGACCAGCGCCGTCGTGGCTCCCCCGCTCACCGGGGGCAGGAAGGCAATCACGTCGTCATCGGCCAGCTCGGTGTCCCATGGTGCGTATACGCCGTTCCGCGCGGCGCGCACGTATGCGCGGTGCGGGACGAGGCCGGGATGGCGCGTGGCGAGGCTATCCCAGGCATCGGAGATCGCGGCGCCGGCCGGCAGCGTGAGCTCGCACCGGGCCGCCGCGGCCTCGCGCAGCGTTGCGAAGCATCGCACCTCGATCCGCATCGGCCTAGACCGGGACGCCGGAGAGGTAGGTGATGCTCGAGCCGGCGATGGAGCCGGCCATGATCAGCGCCAGGCCGATGTAGAGCAGCCCGGTCGACGCCTGGAGCGACGCCGCGCGCGAGGCAAGCATCGCCAGCACGGTGATGACGATCGGCAGCAGGATGCCGACGCCGAGTCGCAGCCACGCCAGCCACGCCATGCCCCCGACCAACGGCTCGGCGCCGATGACGAGCAGGGCAACCCCGAACAGGAGCCCCTGGACCGCCAGAACGAGCCCGAGAAGCCACATCATCCGCCGCAGGGGCGTCGGCGCCAGCTGGGGCGTGACGAGATACCAATGGCCCAGCAGCATCGCCGCCGTGGCGGCCCCGAGGGCCAGCGCGCTCAGCACGAGCTGGGCGGCGAAGATCGGCGTGCTGAGGCTGCCTCCGGCCGCCGCGAGGACGACGAGCGCGGCCAGGCCGATGGCGCCGGTGACGACGGCCAGCCCGGCACGTGGCCAGCCCGCGATCGAGGCCACCACGTAGGCGCCGCATCCGGTCGCCACGGCAAGCGCCAGCGGGCGGCGCAGGCCGGACGTCGCGGCCGCGATGGCATCGGACGGGAGTGCCATCTCGCTCAGCACGAGGACCACGGCGAACACGCCGAGCAGCCAGGCCATGAACAGCCGATAGCCTCGCGTCGTGCCCCCGAGCAGCTCCGTCAGACCCACCACGATCATGGTCCCGGAGGCCAGGCCGGCCCAGAAGATCCAGTTGACGAATGGCAGCGCCTCGATTCGCATCCTCAGGCTGCCCCACGCTCGGGCGCAAGGCTACCGATCAGTCCGATCTCGACCCAGCCGGCGCGGACGCGAACCGGAAACGTCTCGACCGGCTCGGTCGCCGGAGGCACGACGGCGCGACCCGATCGCACGTCGAAGCACCCACCGTGCCAGGCGCAGACGAGGACGCCGTCGCGAGGATCGAATCCGGCTTCCGACAGCGGGAAGTCCCGATGGCTGCAGTTGTTCTGCACCGCGAAGAACTCACCCGCGTGGCGCACGAGAACGAGCGGCGTGCCGTCGATCTCCACCGGCAGCAGCTCTCCGTCACGCAGCTCGTCAGCGGTAACGACGCGCGCATAGCGCACGGAGGGCGTGGGCTCGCTCGTCGGCTGGCTTGGGCGCATGGACCGCATTCTACGATCGGATGGCGTGCGACCCGTGCGACGGGAGATTCGATCGGGCATCCGCTCCGTATCATCGATCGATGGATCCCCTGTACCTCCTGCTCGAGGTCGCCGCTGCCGCGTTCTTCGTCGTCGCGGCCGCCCTGGCACTGCGACGTGGGCGACTGCCGTTTCTCGAGCTCATCAGCGCCGCGCTCTTCGGCCTGCTTCTCGAGGAGGGTGACCAGCTGATCTTCGAGACCTACCAGTACTCGGACAGCTGGGTCCTCGCCATCGACCGCGCACCGATCGTCATCGGGCTGACCTGGGCGCTGATCATCGCCGGCGCCATGCGCATCACCGATGCCCTCGGCGTGCGCCGCCGGTACGCCCCTGTCGTCGACAGCGTCCTGGCGATCATGCTCGACCTCGCGTTCGACGCGGTCGCGATCCGGATGGGGCTCTGGACCTGGCGCGACGTCGGCCCGGCCGACGGCTGGTTCGGCGTGCCGGCCGGCAACTTCTACGCGTGGTTGTTCGTGACCCTCGCCTTCAGCGTCCTGACGCGCTGGATTCGCAGCCGCTCCCCACGCCGGCCCAGCATGGACTGGCTGCAGCTCCTCGTCCCGGTGCCTGCCTTCGTGATTCTCCTCGTCAGCCTCGTCCCGTTCACCATCGTCAAGCCGCTGGTGGACCCGGATCCCGGCGGTGGCCTCCTCCTGTTCTGGCTCACGCTGTCCGCGTTCGTCGGGCTTGCTGCCTGGGCCATCTTCGGGCCGGATCGCGGAAGGCCCGATGGGTCGAGCTCGGCGATCCTCGACCTGCGCCTGGCGTTCGCGACCCGTCTCGCCATCCACGGCTTCTTTCTCGGTGCGCTGATCGTGCTCGGGCTCGCAACCAGCCAGCCCGTCCTCCTGGTCGTCGCGATCGCCATGCTGGCCGCGGAGCTCCCGCTCGCGTGGCTCGCCGCGCGCCGGCACCCGTGAGCCGCCCGGCCCCGGGCTGACCCGCTACTCTCCCCGACGTGACCCGCGATCCGTC
Source organism: uncultured Chloroflexia bacterium (assembly GCA_963767985.1). GTDB lineage: Bacteria > Chloroflexota > Limnocylindria > QHBO01 > QHBO01 > JACDBZ01. The sequence continues at coordinate 188,785 of CAVYGE010000006.1, read as the reverse complement.
CACCTCGCTCGATCTCGACGAGTGCATCGAGCACCTGCGTGCCCTGATCCGCATCCCGTCGGTCAACCCACCGGGTGTTCCCGACGCAGCCGCGGGTCGCGACTCGGCGGGCGGAGAGCTCCGCGCGGCGGAATACTGCGCGGACGTCCTCGCGGCTGGCGGAATCGCGGCCGAGATCGTCGAGATCGAGCCCGGGCGGGGCAGCTGCGTGGCTCGGCTGAGCGCCACCGTCCCCGATCCTGACCCGCCCCTGATCCTGCTGAGCCATCTGGATGTCGTGCCGGTGGATGTCGAGTCGTGGTCCCGCGATCCGTTCGGGGGTGACCTGCTGGACGGCGAGGTGTGGGGCCGCGGCGCGGTGGACATGAAGGACATGGTCGCCATGGAGCTGGCGGTCATGCTTGCCCTCAGCCGCGGTCGGGTCCCACTGCGGCGCGACGTGATCTTCGCGGCGGTCGCCGACGAGGAGGCCGGCGGGGAGTTTGGCGCCCGCGGCCTCGTCGAACGCCGTCCGGACCTGTTCCACGACGCTCGCGGCCGTCGGGCGGCCGCGGCGCTCAACGAGGTGGGCGGGTACTCGATGACGGTCGGGTCGCGTCGCTTCTACACCATCCAGGTGGCGGAGAAGGGGATCGTGTGGACCAGGCTCAGCGCCTCCGGCGCACCGGGTCACGCGTCGATGCCACACACCGACAACGCCGCCGTCAAGCTCGCGCGAGCCGTCGCCGCCATCGCCGTCGACCAGGAGCATCGATCCGCGGTCGTCACGCCGCTCGTGGCGGAGATGCTCGGAGCCATCGGCCTGGCCGATGTTGCGGACCTCGCCACCTCTGATCCTGGCGCGGCGCGCGCCGTGCTCGAGGAGCGGGTCGCGGACTCCGTGACCCGCCGTTCCCTCGACGCGATGCTGCGCGACACCGTCACCCCGACCGTCCTGCGCTCCGGCAAGAAGGTCAACGTCATGCCGGGGGGCGGCGAGGCCGAGCTTGACGTGAGGACCCTGCCGGGCACGGACCAGGAGGCCCTGCTCGACCATCTGCGCGCGATCGTCGGGGATGACGCCTCGGTCGAGCCCGTCGTGGCCCTGCCCGCGATCGTGTGGCCCGCCGACGCGGAGATCGTCACGCACATGCGGGATGTCCTGCGTGACGCCGATCCCGAGGGCATCCCGTTGCCGATGATGATCACGCCCGGCACCGACGCCAAGGCCCTCGCCCAGATCGGAATCCCATGCTACGGGTTCGCCCCGCTGCGCCTGGAGCCGGACTTCCCCTTCCTCGAGCTCTTCCACGGTCATGATGAGCGCGTGCCGGTGAGCGCCATCGAGTTTGGGCTTCCGGTGCTGTTCGAGGTCGTTCGGCGCTTCGTCGCCGCCTGAAGCGGGCGTCGCCGCTCCGAGCGTGCTCGGCTATACTCGCGCGTGCATTCTGGGTATGGATATGACGTACACCACCGACGAGGGGGCCGAGCTGCGCACACGCACGCTCGCCTTCGTGTTTCCCGGCCAGGGTTCCCAGTACGTGGGAATGGGCGCCGAGCTGATCGCTCACTCACCGTCGGCAGCCGATGCCTTTGCCCGCGCCGATGCGGCGCTCGGCATGCCGCTCTCGCGCCTCATTCTCGAGGGACCGGCCGACGAGCTCAACGAGACCGTGAATGCGCAGCCGGCCATCCTGGCGACAAGCGTCGCGTTCCTCGAAGCGATCCGGGCCGAGGCCCGTGACGCGGGAGTTGACATTCGGCCCACCGCGATGGCCGGCCACTCGGCCGGACAGTACGCAGCGGCGGTCGCGGCCGACGCAATCGATTTTGCCGACGCCCTGCGCCTGGTTCGTGAGCGCGGCCGGATCATGCAGGAGCGCGGGATCGAGGGCGGCATGGGCGCCGTGATCGGCCTCAGCGACGAGCAGGTCCACGAGATCGTGGCCGAGGCCCGCCAGCACGGCGAGATCAGCGTGGCGAACGCGAACGCGCCGGGTCAGATCGTCCTGTCGGGCGTCATCCCCGCGCTCGTCTTTGCCCTCGAGATGAGCAAGACCGTCGGAGCGCGCAAGGCGGCCCGTCTGACGGTCAGCGTCGCCAGCCACTCCCCCCTCATGCGACGAGCGCGCGACGAATTCGGAAAGATCCTGAGCAAGGTCCCGTTCCGCGACCCGCAGGTCCCCATGCTCGGCAACGTCCACGCCACGGTCATCAACACCGCGGAGGGCCTTCGCAGTGAGCTCAGCGAACACCTCGTCCACGGCGTGCAGTGGACGGAAACGGTGCGACGCCTGGCCGCCGATGGAGTGACCGACTTCGTCGAGATCGGCCCCGGCCGCGTCCTGTCGGGCCTGATCCGGCGCATCAGCCCTGAGGCCGAGACGCACGTCGCCGATGGACCGCGGGATCGATCGTTCCTGGCGACCCTGCGCGAGCTGCCGGCGTGAGCCTGCGGCGCGCCGTGGTGACCGGGCTGGGGATCGTCTCACCGGTCGGGATCGGGGCCGATGCGACCTGGGACGCGCTGGTCTCGGGGCGCTCCGGCATCGCGGACATCACGCTGTTCGACGCGTCCCCGTTCGAGGTCCGCGTGGCCGGCGAGGTCAAGGGCTTCGATGCGACGCGATACATGGATGCCAAGGACGTGCGTCGCCACGATCGCAACACCCACTTCGCCGTCGCGGCCAGCGGTGAGGCGCTGCGCGACGCCGGACTGCTCGGCGCGAACGGACACGTCACAGCCGATGTCGATGCCGACCGCTTCGGGATGGTGTTCGGGACCGGGATCGGGGGCATCGGCATGATGCTCGACGGTCACCGGACGCTCCTCGAGCGTGGTCCGCGGCGCGTCTCCCCGTTCATGCTGCCGCACATGCTTCCGGACTCCGCCTCGGGCCAGGTCGCCATCGAGTACGGCATCCGCGGGCCGAACATGGCCGTGGTCAGCGCCTGCGCGACCGGTGGCCACGCCATCGGCGAGGCGATGGAGGCGATCGTGCGCGGCCAGGCGGACATCATGCTCGGGGCCGGGACGGAGGCACCGCTCGTGCCCCTGGCGTTCGCCGGCTTCGGCCAGATGCGGGCACTCGGGACGCCGAAGGACCCCGACACGGGCGAGTACAGCGCGCCGATGGCGTCGCGCCCCTTCGACGCCACCCGCGATGGGTTCGTGGTCGCGGAGGGATCCGCCGTCCTCGTGATCGAGGAGCTGGAGCACGCATTGGCGCGCGGCGCGCGGCCGATCGCGGAGCTCATCGGCTACGGCTCCTCCGCGGACGCATTCGACATGGCCGCGCCGGCCGAACGGGGCGAGGGCAACCAGCGAGCGATGCGCGCGGCCCTGGCGCGCGCCGGGATCGAGCCGTCCGCGGTGGGCTACATCAACGCCCACGGCACCAGCACGCCGCTCAACGACCGGTACGAGACGATGGCAATCCGCGACGTCTTCGGCGAGCATGCCGACGCGCTGGCCGTGAGCAGCACGAAGTCGATGACGGGCCACGCCATGGGAGCGGCTGGGGCGATCGAGGCCTTCGTGTGCGCCAAGGTCATCGCGACCGGCTGCATCCCGCCGACCATCAACTACCGCCACCCCGATCCTGAGCTCACGCTCGACTACGTGCCGAACGAGGCGCGCGCGGTGGATGTCCAGGTTGCCCTGTCGAACTCGATGGGCCTGGGCGGACACAACTCGACCGTGATCCTGCGTCGCTTCGATGGGTAGCCTGATCGATCGAACCCGGCGCGGCGCTCACGGCGCGGTCTGCCACCCTGCCCACGCCGCGGAATGAGACCGCCGCCGCCGCGAGACCCGGCGCGTCGCGCCGTCGTGACCGGCATGGGAGCCATCACGCCGATCGGCAACGACGTCGCCACCTTCTGGCAGAACCTGACCGGCGGCGTGTCCGGGGTCGCCCGCATCAGCCTCTTCGACCCATCCGACCTCGAAGTGCAGATCGCTGCCGAGGTCAAGGGCTTCGACCCCCGGGACTGGATCGACTTCAAGCAGGCGCGGCGCATGAGCCGCTTCTCGCAGCTCGCCGTCGCGGCGGCACGCCAGGCGCTCGACGAGTCGAGGCTCGAGATCGGCGACCACAACCGCGATGACGTGGCGGTGGTGATCAACACCGGCGGTGGCGGCCTGCAGGAGGTTGCCGTGGGCGAGATGACGTTGGCGACGAAGGGACCGGAACGGGTGAGCCCGTTCATGGTGCCGATGATGTCGCCGTCCATGGCCGCCTGCCAGGTGAGCATCCAGAACGGCATCCGCGGGCCGGTCATCACCTCGGTCGCCGCCTGCGCATCCGGTATCCAGGCGTTCGTGGAGGCACAGCGGCTCATCGAACACGGCGACGTGGACGTCGTGGTCACCGGCGGCACGGAGAGCGCGATCATGCCGGTCTCGTTCGCGGCCCTGGCGAACATGGGCGCGCTCTCCAAGCGCAACGAGGACCCGGAGCGCGCATCGAGGCCCTTCGACGCCAACCGCGACGGCTTCGTGTTCGGCGAGGCAGCCGTCGTGATGGTCATCGAGGCGGCGGACCATGCCGAGGCCCGCGGAGCGGAGATCTTGGGCGAGGTGGCCGGCGGCGCGCTGAGCGGCGACGCGTTCCACATCTCGGCGCCCGACCCGGCCGGATACGGCGCCACCATCGCCATGCAGCGGGCGGTCCAGGACGCGCACCTCGAGATGGACGAGGTCGATTACGTCGTCGCGCACGGAACCTCCACGCCGCTGAACGACGCCACCGAGACGAAGGCCATTCGGGCCGCGTTCGGGGCCCACGCCGACCGCCTGGCGGTGAGCAGCAACAAGAGCATGGTCGGCCACACGCTCGGCGCTGCCGGTGCGATCTCCGGATTGGCCGCCGTGCTCGCGATCCGCGACGGTCTCGTGCCACCGACCATCAACCTCGAGACGCCCGATCCTGCCTGCGATCTCGACTACGTGCCGAACGAGGCTCGTGCCATGGATGTCGACGTGGCGATCGCGAACGGCTTCGGCTTCGGTGGACAGAACGCCGTCAGCGTCTTCCGTCGCTACCGCGGCTAGGTCCGGCCGCCACGTGTACGGGGGCGGACCGGACCTTCGATCCGCTCCGATCACGTCCCCCCAGCCCCTAGGCTCGGAATCGTGACCGAGATCAACGGACTCCGATTGGCGTATCGCGGCCTCGTCGCCGGCCTGGCCGGTGGCTACGTGTGGGCCGCCGTCGCCATGGCACTCGCCGCGCTGACGCTGGGCGATCCGCTCGCGCCGCTGCGCCCCATTGCCCTGGCGCTGTCTCCGCTGGCGGTGTCGCCCGAGCTGGGGTTCGTGCTCGGGCTCGCGGCGGTCCAGGCCGGCGGCGCACTGTTCGGCATGACGTTCGCGTACTTCTTCGGCCGATTCTTCACGGTCCGTTCAACGGTGGCGATCGCGGCCCCGATCGTGGCGCTGCTGGTATGGGGCGTGGTGGGAGCTGCCGTGGCGCGAGACATCGGCATCGCGAGCTTTGCCAGCCATCCGATCCCGGCCGTCGCATCGCTGGCGTACGGGCTGCTGCTCGGTGCCGGCGTGCCGGTTCGCGCCGAGGTCACGCGCTACGCCGGGTCACCCTCGACGTAGAGCTCGGGCTCACGGCGACGGCCGCGCCCGGGGAGTGACGCCACCCAGTCGCGCAGTGCACTGTCGACCGTACTGAAGGCGAGCTCGTCCCAGGGAATCTCGTCGGGCCCGAACGCCCGCACCTCGCTCGTCTCGGCGGCGGGCGCCGGACGTCCGCCGACGACGGCCGCCTCGAACACCACGGCCACGATCCCCGCCTGCGGCCGCGAATAGATTCCGAGCAGCTGGCCGACCTCGACCCGCAGCTCCGTCTCTTCCTCGGTCTCCCGACGCGCTCCCTCCTGCACCGACTCCCCCACCTCGAGGAAGCCGGCGGGATAGGTCCAGCGATGCCGTGCAGGCTCGATATCCCGCCGCGCCAGGATCACCGTTCCCCCCGTGATGGGCAGGGTGCCGACCACGACGCGAGGGTTGCGCCACGTGACGTGGCCGAGGCTGCAGACGAGACGCGCGCGATGGTCGGCTTCGAGGACACGCTCCGTCAGCGCACCGCCGCAGGCCGGGCAGAATGTCGGATCCTCGCCGAGCGTCAGCGGAAACTCGGCACTCGCGTTGCGTTGCGGCATGCCGGCATGGTAGCGCCGTAAACTCCCTCTTCCGCGCGGATCGAGGGCGCGCTACCCTAGCGCACGAAACCCTCGAGCATCGGAGTTCACCGTGGCGCACGACGAGAAGCTTGACCTCCTGCGCACCGTCCCCCTCTTCGGCGGCCTGAGCGAACGCGATCTCGAGCGGATCGGTGCCCTGGCTGACATCGTCGACCTGCCCGCAGAGCGTCGGATCATGACCCAGGGCGAGCGCGGCGCAGAGATGTTCGTGATGGTCAGCGGGAACGCCCGCGTCGAGCGCGATGGCGAGTCGCTCGGTGAGCGCGGCCCCGGCACGGTGCTCGGCGAGATCGCGCTGATCGATGGCGGCCCACGGACGGCGAGCGTGACGCTGGCTGCCGACTCCCGTCTGCTCGTCCTCGCACGCCGCGAGTTCCACACCCTGATGGACGAGTTCCCCGAGGTGCGGGTCCAGGTGCTCGATGCCGTCGCGCATCGGCTGCGTTCGCTCGACCGCGAGGGCGTCCACTGACCTTCCGGCCACTCCGCCGGAACCGTCGCTACAATGCGCGGGCCATGAGTGATCCCCTGCCGCAGGTGCGGCTGCACAACACGCTCACGCGCCGCACCGAGCCGCTCGAGCCCGTCGATCCCGGGCGAATGACCGTCTACACCTGTGGCAGCACCGTCTACAAATACGCCCATATCGGCAACCTGCGCACGTACCTCTTCGGCGACGTCCTGCATCGCACGCTCGAGTACCTCGGCTACGAGGTGCGTTACGTGAAGAACATCACCGATGTCGGGCACATGCGCGACGACCAGCTCGACGCGCTCGACGGTGAGGACAAGGTCGAGCGGGCGGCCGAGACCGAGGGCAAGACGCCGGCCGAGATCGCGGCCTTCTACACGGACGCCTGGCTGGAGGACGAGGCCCTCCTCAACATCCTGCCGGCCGACCTCATGCCGAAGGCGAGCGACCACATCCCCGAGATGATCGAGCTCACCGCACGCCTGATCGAGCAGGGGCTGGCATACGAGGTGGATGGCACGATCTACTTCGACGTCTCCGCGTTTCCGGCGTACGGGCAGCTCTCAGGGCAGAAGGTGGCGGAGACCCACCCTGGGCACCGAGTCGAGGTGGAGACGGACAAGCGCAATCCCGCAGACTTCGCGCTCTGGAAGCGAGCCGGCGATCATCGGCTCATGAGGTGGCCATCTCCCTGGGGCGACGGATTCCCCGGCTGGCACATCGAGTGCTCGGCCATGAGCATCAAGCACCTTGGCGAGCGGTTCGACATCCATACCGGCGGGATCGACCTGAAGTTCCCGCATCATGAGGACGAGATCGCCCAGTCCGAGGGCGCGCTCGGCCACCGTGTCGTCGGAACGTGGCTGCACGGAGAGTTCCTCACGCTCGATGACGCGAAGATGGCGAAGAGCGCCGGCAACATCATCCGTGTCGCCGATCTGCCCTCGCAGGGATTCGAGCCACTCGCCTTCCGGTACCTGGCGCTGACGGCACACTACCGCTCGAAGCTCGACTTCACCGACGCGGCGATGCACGCCGCGAGATCGGGGCTCGCACGTCTTCGACGGGCTGCGGAAGGGCCGGAGGGCGACGCGGACCTGTCATCGGAGCCGATGTCCGGCTATCGAGCCCGATTCGCCGATGCCGTGGCCGACGACCTCGCCACCCCGCGCGCCCTGGCGATCGCGCACGAGGTTGCCGCCGACCGCAGCCTCAGCGCGGCGCAGCGACGGGCGGTGCTGCTCGACTTCGATCGCGTGCTCGGCCTCTCGCTCGACGCGCCGCCCGCCAACCAGTCGTTGCCGGACGGTGCCTCTGACCTGCTCGAGCGACGTGCCGCCGCCCGGGCAGCGCGCGACTGGGCGACATCGGATGCGCTCCGCGATGAGCTCGCAGCGCTGGGGGTCGAGGTGCGCGACACGTCCGACGGCCAGGAGACCTCGATCAGCGACTGATCGAGCGCTGACCCTGGTTCAGATGGGTTGCATGAGCGGCGAATCCGCGAACAGATCCGGCAGCCGCTGGTGGGCCCGCTCCTCGAGCGCGATTGCCTTCGCGCGGAGCTCGGCCATCTCGTCATCGGTGAGACGACGGAACTCGATCAGCTCCAGCGACTCCTGGCTCTGGTCGGCGCTGCCGGACCAGTCGACGCGGATCACGCCGACCCTGGGGGCATGGAACTTCAGCTGGCGCGCGAGCGGCTCGGCGATGTCCCACTCCTCGACCACGATGACGTCCTCGTGACATCCGGCCGCGACGCAGTCGCGATCGCCGTCGATGATCACCCACCCGCGGTCGGCCCATCCGACCGCCGGGCCCCATCCCTGCGCATAGCTCTCCTCGTCGCGCATGGGGTGCGCAGGCATCATGATTCCGGCGCGCGCGTCCTCAGCACCGGCAATCCACGCCGGAGTGGCGACCACCTCGCCATTCTCGTACTCCTCCGGGTACTCCCCGAACCTCCAGACGTTGCCGTCGTCATCCTGGAGCGCAAAGAAGATCTCCGCCTCGACCAGCTCGCCATCGGCCCAGTCCTCGTCATAGCCGACGACGGTCGGGATGCCATCGATCTCCTTCGTCATGTCGGTGATCATGGTGAGGACCGTGTGGGGGATCTCCTCGCCGTCCTCGACGGTGACGCCATCCCACCTCCAGTACGTTCCCGGTCGCATCGGCAGGTACGGGTTGTCGATCGCGGTCGGGTCGCTCGCCGCCTCGCGCGGGAAGTCGGGCGGGAGGTTGCTGACCGGCATGGATGCGCTCGCCGTGGGCTGCGCCGACACCGATGCACGAGGCGTTTGGGTTGCCGCCGGTGGCGTCGGGGCCACGGCCGACGCGCACGCGGCGAGCAGCACGGCCAGCATGATCCCGCCCACCAGCCCACGCGTTGGCGCGCCCCCGATGCTCACGACGCCGCTTCCGCGACGGGGCCACCGCCAGGTCCGTGCCGGTCCCAGCCGCGGGCAAAGCGCAGATAGAGCGAGGGAACGACGAACAGGTTGAGAAGCGTCGAAGTCACGAGCCCTCCAAGGATGACGATGGCCAGCGGATGCTCGATCTCGTGGCCAGGGAGGTCGCCGGCGATCACCAGCGGGATGAGCGCCAGTCCCGTCGCCGATGCGGTCATGAGGATCGGCGCCAGGCGCTCCCGCGCTCCGCGGATGACGAGCTCCGGCCCGAACGTCTCTCCCTCGTAGCGCTCGAGGTGCTGGAAGTGATTGATCATCATGATCCCGTTCCTCGCCGCGATTCCCAGGATGGTGAAGAACCCGACCAGGGAACCCAGGGAGATGACTCCGCCGCCGATCCACGCAGCGAGCACGCCCCCGACCAGGGCCGAGGGCAGCGTCAGGAAGGAGAGGATCGCGACGCGCACCACCCCGAAGGAGGTGACGAGCAGCAGGAAGATCCCGAGCGCGGCGCCGATGCCGAAGAGGAGGAGCCGGCTCTCCGCTGCCTCACGTTCCTGCAGCTCACCCAGGAGCTCGGGGTGATACTCCTGCGGGAACTCGACGCGCGCGAGGGCGGCCTCGACGTCCTCCACGACCGACCCGAGGTCGCGGCCGCGAACGTTCGCCTCCACGTGCAGACGGCGCGTCAGACCCTCGTGGAAGATGGCGTTCGGCGTGGGAGCGATCGAGATGGTGGCGACCTCACCGAGCGGTATCCGGTCACCGGAAGGTGTGTCGATCAGGAGTTGCTCGATGCTCGTGAGGTCGGACCTCGTCTCGGGGGTGCTCCATGCCTGGACGTCATACGCCCTCCCCCCGAAGAAGATGTCGCCGACCTCCTCGCCGGCGATGAGGGTGGACGCGACGCGCCGCACGTCACCGGGCTTGATTCCGTGGACCAGTGCCGCGTCCAGGTCGACCTCGACCGTGATCTCCGGGATCTCGCGCTGTCGTTCGACGTGGAGGTCCACCAGGCCCTCGATGGATGCCATGGCCTCCTCGACGTCGTCCGCCACGTCACGGAGCACATCCAGATCGCGCCCGTGGATCCGTACCACGATCGCATCGCTGGATCCGGTGAGGACTTCGCGGATGCGCTCCTTGAGGTAGGTCTGCACGTCGCGAACGAGGCCCGGGTAGCCGTCCACGACACCCTGGACCGAGGCCAGTGTCGCCCCGTAATCCACCGCCGGGTCGACGCTGATCCAGTTCTCTCCGAAGTCGACGCCCACCACTTCGTCCATCAGCAACGCCTGGCCGATGTGCGAGCCGCAGTTCCGCACCCCCGGGATCGTCCTGAGCTCGATGCAGGCCCTCTCCGAGATCCGCACCTCTTCGGGCAGCGACGTGCCCGGGGCCGTCAGCCAGTGCATCAGGAAGTCTCGCTCCTTGAAGTCCGGCAGCAGCGACTGACCGAGCTGCGGGTAGACCAGCGCGCCGGCGAGCATCACCGATCCGACTGCCAGGTAGGCGCTGCGCGGCGTGACGATGATCTTCGACAGGAGGGCCGTGTAGCCGCGCCGCAGCCGTTCGGCGATCGGCGATTCGCGGTGCTCCATCGGCGCACGCCGCAGCAGGAGGTAGGCGAGAGCGGGCGTGATCGTGAGCGCCACGACCATCGATGCCAGGATGGCCAGTGCGTACGCGAGGATCAGGGGCTGGAAGAACGCGCCGGACAGCCCACCGATGAAGAAGATCGGCGCCACGGCGACGACGTCGATCAGCGTGGCGTACAGGATGGCACTTCGAACCTCGAGGGACGATTCGATGACGATCGACGTCGTGGACTTCGTGCTGCCTGCCAGGCGGTGCTGGCGCAGGCGGCGCACGATGTTCTCGATGTCGATGATTGCGTCGTCCACGACGACTCCGACGGAGATCACAAAGCCGGCGAGCACCATCGTGTTGATGGTCGCGCCCTGCCAGCTCAGGACCAGGGCGGCGGCCATCAGCGAGGTCGGGATGGCGATGACACTGATGAGCGCGGTGCGCCACTCGAACAGGAAGAGGAGCAGGACCAGCACCACCAGCAGCGATCCGAGGAGCAGCGCCCGGGTCAGGTTCTCGAGCGCGGTCTCGATGAAGGTCGCGGGCCGGAAGATCTCGGCGTCGACCTCGATGCCACCGAGCGCGGGCTCGAGCTCGGCGAGCGCCGCCTCCACGCCCCGGGTCACATCAAGGGTGTTCGCCCACGGGAACTTCTCGATGATCAGCATGAGCCCGGGGCCGTCGTTGATGACCGCATCGCCGACCAGGGGCTGGTGGCCCTCGACGAGGTCGGCAACCTCGGTGATGCTGATCCGCCGTCCATCGCGGGTCTCCACGACGACGTGGCGCAGGTCGTCTGGGTGCTTGATGGGTGGCTCGTGGGCGATGGCCAGGCGCTGGTTCGGGGTATCGATGAACCCGCCGGTCCCGATGATGTTCCCATCGCTGAACTGCAGGATTCCCTCGTCCAGCGAAGCGGCCGTGGACTCCATGACCTCGGCCACCGTCACCCGATGGCGCGCCATCCGCACCGGGTCCATCTGGACCTGCAGCATCTGCAGCCGCTCGCCCCAGATTGCGACGTGGGCCACGCCCGTCACACCCAGCAGCCGGGCGCGCACCTTCCAGTAGGCGGTCATCGACATGTCCATCAGCGAGCGAGACTCCGAGGTCATGCCGATCTTCATCACGCGACTGGTTGAGGACAGCGGCTGCAGCATGAACGGCGGGCTGGCCCACGTGGGCAGTGATGGCGTCACCTGGTTGACTCGCTCCTGGACGAGCTGACGCGCTTGCAGCAGATCCGTCCCCGGTTCGAAGATCAACAGCACCGAGGAGAGGTCACGAACCGACTTGGATCGGATCGCATCGAGTCCGTCGACGCCCGCCAGCACTTCCTCGAGCGGCACGGTGACCAGCTCCTCGACGTCGGCCGCCGACAGGCCAAGCGACGGTGTCTGGATCTCGACGCGCGGCGGAGCAAACTCGGGGAAGACGTCCACCGGCATGGCGCGCACCTCCCCGATGCCGAACACCATCAGCGCCGCTGCCAGGGCGACGATGATGTAGCGGAAGCGGAGACTGGCGGAGATGATGGCGCGCATGGCGGTGGCCCGCGTCCTCGTGCGTGTCGGTTACGTCAGTGGGCGGCGCCGCCCATGCCGATCTCGGTGCCGAACAGCTCCGCCACGCCAACCGTGGCAACCGCAGTTCCGACTTCCGGCGCCTGGGAAAGGAAGGCCTGGCCGTCCTCGATCCGGTCGACGACCACGAGCTCGCGTACGAAAACGAGCGGCTCGGGGCTCACGTACACCCAGGTCGCTCCGTCCGTCCCGTAGAAGATGGCTCCGTAGGGGATCGTCATCGTGCCGTTCCCACCTGCTTCGATCTCTGCCGTCTCGATTGCCAGCCGGCCGGCGGCGGATTCCGTCAGTCGGACGCGGAGCAGGCCGTCGTCACCGCCGATCGGTTCAAGGACCGCCGGTTGCTCGACTCCGCCCTGTCCCGGTTCCTGTGCACAGCCAGCCAGCGGTACCACGACGAGGAGGAAGGCGATGGGCAGGAGATTGCGCGTGGGCATCGTCAGCTTGCTCCGATCACTTGGCGGTCGGCCTGCTCGACCGGGATTGCCACCGTCTCGGTCTCCGGCGCCTTCGGGGTGGGAGTCACGAGCGACGGCAGGAAGAGGAGGTTCACCAGGAGCGTCGTTCCGAGCCCGCCCAGGATCACCAGGGACATCGGGTGGATGATCTCGGCCCCGGCCCGAGCTCCGAGCAGTGCGAACGGCAGGAGGGCCACCGCGACGGCCGCGGCGGTGGCGAGGGTCGGCACCATCCGCTCGCGAGCCCCGCGGATCACCAGCCATTTGTCGACCACGGCGCCGCCGGCTTCGAGCTCTCGGTAGTGGTCCATCAGGAGCAGGCCCTGCTTCACTGCGATGCCCAGGACGGCAAGGAGTCCGAGCAGGGCACCGAACGTCGCGGAGGCACCGAGCATCAGCGCCACCACGATCCCGCCGGAGAGCGCGGCGGGAAGGCTGAGGAGCACGAGAGCCGCGATCCGCCAGCTCACCAGCGCGGCCTGCAGAACCAGGAAGATGCCGATCAGTGCAGCCGCCCCAACCGCAAGCAGAGCTCCCTGCTGCGCCTCACGCTCGGCTGTGTGCCCGAGAACTTCCGCGTGGGTCTCGACGGGGAACGATATGCCGCCCAGTGCGACCTCGACATCGGCGAGCACGCTGCTCACGTCTCTCTCGGAGACGGTGACGGCCACATCCAGGATGCGCTGCACTCCCTCACGTCGGATGCTGACCGGGGCGGGTTCGATCCGGATGTCGGCAACATCGGCGAGCGGCACCAATCGCCCAGTGGCCGACTCGAGGGGAAGCTCTTGAATGGACGACAGGTTCCTGCGCAGCTCGGGAGCGCCCCACACAACTACCTCGAAGACCTTCTGGCCCTCGAACAGGCTGCCGACCTCGAGACCGGAAAGCAGGGTCGTGCTCGTACGGCGGATCTCTCCGGGGGTGAGGCCGTGCCGCTCGGCAGCGGCGAGGTCCACGGTGATCTGCACCGTTGGCTCCATTTCCGGCGCGTCGATCGCTGCGGCGGCCACGCCATCGACGTCACGCACCGCCCGGAGTACCTCGTCCGCCTTCGCCTGGAGGACGACCTGGTCGTCACCGTAGACACGGACGACGACGTCGTCCCGGTCGGAGCCCACGATCTCGGCCACCCGCTCGGCACCGTAGGTTGCCACGGTGCGGCCCATGCCGGGGTAACCGGAAACGGCATCTTCGACAGCGGCAATCGTCTGCTCGTAGTCGGCATCGGGCGCAATCGTCAACCAGATCTCACCCTCATTGATCCCGCCGACCTGGTCGGAAAAGATCGCACGGCCGATGTGAGCTCCCACGCTGTGCACGCCGGCGATCGTCCCGAGCTCGCGGCTCGCCTCACCGACGATGCGCCGCATGGCGGCATGTGACGCACCAGGCGGTCCATCCCAGTGGATCAGGACGTTGCGATCCCGGAATGCCGGCGCGGCGGCATGGCCGATGCCGGGCGCAAGCGAGACGCCGAAGGCGACCACCGCCGCGACGGTGACCGCAGATACGATCATGAGCACCGGCCGCGCTCGTGTCGTCAGGCGGCTGAGAATCGCGCCGTAGCCCGCCTGCAGCCGACCAACCAGCCGAGAGTCTCCGGGTGTCGCCGCAGAGACGCTCAGCAGGAGGTGAGCCATGGCGGGAGCCACGGTGAGCGAGACGACCATGGATGCCAGCAGGGCAATGATGAATGCGGTCGCCAGCGACGGGAGCAGGGCCCCGGTCTCCGCGCCGATGAGGAACAGCGGCACCAGGCTGAGCGCCAGGACGACGAAGGCGTAGACGGTGGCCCCGCGGGCCGCGATCACGCCGCGCACGACGTGCAGGGTGCGCGCGACGTCGTCGCGATCGGCTCCCCCCGCGACCGCGCTCGAACGAACGCTGGCGCTCGTCGTGACCGCCTCGTCGATGATGAGCGCCAAGCCCACGATGAGGCCCGCGGCGACCATGGCGTTGAACGTTGCTCCGAGCGCATGGAGGACGAGGCCTGCGACGACCAGCGAGAGCGGGATGGTCACGAGGCTGATGACTCCGGCGCGCCAGTCGCGGAGGATGCCTGCGATGACAGCGATCGCGAGGATGAGCCCGATGACGACCGCAAGCGTGACGTTATCGACGGCCTGTGCCAGGAACGTGGCCGGACGGAAGAGGGTGGTGTCGACGCTGATGCCGCCGATCGCCGGTGCCAGGTCAGCCATGGCATCCTCGACGCCCTGGGTGACGGCGAGCGTGTTCGCACCGGGGAACTTCTCGACCACGATCAGCAGGCCGTTCCCCGCCTCGACCACGGCGTCACCGATCAGCGGCTGGTGATCCTCCACCACGGTCGCGACGTCCGACAGCCGGTAGCGTGACTCGTCGCTCGCAACGGTCACGTCGGCAAGCTGCTCCGCGGAGTCGATGGGGAGCACGTGCTGCACTCCGAGCCGCTGGTTGGGCGTGTCGATGAATCCACCGGTGCCCGGGGTCGATGCCTCGAGGAAGCTGAGCGGCGAGACCCAGAGCGCGTTGCCGGCGGTCTCGACGACTTCCTCGAGCGTGACCCCGGTTGCGCGCAGGTGGTGCGGGTCGACAAGGACCTGCAGCTGACGCTCGCGCTGTCCCCAGATCGATACGTTGGCGACGCCCGGAACGCCAAGGAGCCGCGGCTTGACGGTCCATCGGGCCAGGACGGACATGTCGATGAGCGAGAGCTCGTCGGACGAGAGGCTCATCATCATCAGTCGATTCGAGGATGACAGCGGCTGCAGCATCACTGGCGGCTTCGATACGTTCGGAAGAGCGTGTGCCTGGGTGAGCCGCTCGGCGACGACCTGCCGAGCTCGGTTGGGATCTGTTCCCGGCTCGAACGTCATGACGATGGATGACAGGCCCTGCACGGACTGCGACTCGATCGAGTCGAGCCACGCGACACCGTTGAGCAGATCAGCCTCGAGAGGCACGGTGATCAGCTGCTCGACTTCCTGCGCGGAGAGCCCCAGCGCCTCGGTCTGGACCTCGACGTATGTCGGGGAGAACTCGGGCAGCGTGTCCACCGCGGCGTTCGGCAGTTGGGCGAAGCCGAAGACCAGGGTGGCGGCGGCAAGTGCGACGACCAGCCTGCGGAACCGGACGCTCCACGCCACGATGGCGCCCATCATGGCAAGAGCACCGGTGCGTCCGGGGGCCGACTCGCCAGCACCACGTGCCCGAGACTCGACGGACAACCCGTGGCGCTGACAGGCAGCAACGGGCTCATTGCCAGTCCCAGCTGGCTCGATCGATGATTCTCGGTCGCCGCAGCGGCACGCCGGCCGGCACGGCGCATCGTCGCGCGACGCACGGTCCCTACCTCCGTGTCGGTCCCCCACTCGCCAGATGCCGGACTCGGTACAACGGCGCATGCGACCGACTGATTCGCGATGATGGGCATGGGGGTGTCGCTTGTCCAGTACTTTCGTACCGTCGTGTGGTGCCGGCGCGCACCACCCGGAGCGGATCAGGAGGAATTCCCACCCTCACACAACGGCTCGCGGTCCACGGGGCGAATCGGGACTCGTCCGCGAAGAATGCGGCCGGTCAGGCGCTGGCGCGCTGGGGCCTCATGGTGCGTTGTGGATCTCGAGCCCCATGATGTGCGGGGCCGCCTGGCCGTCGACCAGGACGACGTCGAGGCGTCCATCCGCAACGGTCGCCGAGTACGGACCGTAGCGCTGCCAGGACGACAGCGGCATGGTGCCGATGCCAGTCGCGACCGTCGATCCCTCGAGCTTCACGCCGAACGAGCGGAAGTTCGTCTTATGGTTCTCCATCACCCACAGGTACACCTGGTATGACCCATTCGACAGCGTCTGCGACATGACCAGGTCACCACGCGGCTGCCAGATCGCCGAGTTGAGCATCGCGGCCGTTGCCGCATCGACCGCCGGCACCGGCGTTCGTGACGATGTCGTCGTGGAGGCGGACACGCTCAAGCCCGAGGCAAGCGCGCTGGCGTAGGACTGCCAGGTTCGTCCGCCGATCGAACCACCGGAGCCGTTGAAGTCGATGCCCATGACGAAGCCGGTGGTGGGCGTCGGCGTCGGGGTGGGCGTTGGGGTCACGGTGGGCGTTGGTGTGGCGGTCTGCGTCGGTGTGGCAGTCGGCGTCGGTGTCACGGTGGCGGTGGGCGTCGGTGTCACGGTGGCGGTGGGCGTCGGGCTGGGCGTCGGGCTGGGAGACCCGCCGACCGTGGTGACCAGGAGCCGGGGCGGCGTCGCGGCCTCGCGCGACATGGCGTCCAGGCCGTCACTGCTGGTCGGCATCAGCACGAAGCTGTAGTCCCCGTTGCCCGTGACCGCGGATGTCACGTCGAAGTCCACGAAGGCACCGGCGGGCACAGCCCCGAGATCATCGAGGACGGAGCCGACGGGGGGCGGGCGGTTTGCCCATGTGATCGCGGACTCCGTCCACGCACCGGTGACGCGGTGAACCTTCGGTCCGTTGCCGGTCCCGTTCGTGACCCAGACGCGCAGCAGCGCCCTGCTGACGGTGCCGCTCGTCCCGGACACCGTGAACCGCAGGTAGCTCTCATCGTCAAGTCCCGCCCCGGTGTCACCGTCGACGAGGAGGTCCAGCGCCGAGCCGAAGTTCTGCGATGGCAGCGACTGGTCCACGGTTGCATCCGCGCCTGCCGTCACGCTGGTCGTGGCGATCACCGGAGCGGGATGCGTGGCGGCAGTGCCCGAGTCCGTGAATGTCTGACCGGCGATCGGCACGAACTGCCAGCTGTACGCGCTCGGGTGGAGGGTGAGCTTCAGAACGCCGTAGCTTGAAGCGTTCAGCACCTGGCTGTTCGGCGCCGGAGCGCCGGCGCCACTCAGAGAGGCGCCGCCGGTCCCCACGATGAACTCGCGAATGCCGTACGCCGGATCGGCGACTCCGGCAGGGCTCTGCGGCGCGAAGCGCTCGTAGAAGTGCTCATGTCCGCTCAGAACGACGTCCGCACCGAATTCGTACAGGGCCGTCCACAGGGCGTCTGAGATCACGTAGTTCCCCCTGAGACCGGAGGTGAATCGCGGATGGTGGATCATTGCCAGGATGTTGTTCGTCGGGCTGGCCGCAAGATCCGCCCGCAGCCAGGTCTCCTGCGGCGAGCCAGGACCGCAGCCGCCGATTCTGGCGCACTCGGAGTTCAGGACGACGACGTGCCAGTTCGGTACGTCGTAGCTGTAGTACCCCTTGGTGGGATCACCGGCAGAAGCGCCGAAGTACGCGTAGTACGGCGCCGCATCCGATGTGTTGTAGTCGTGGTTGCCCGGCGTGGGCCGGGTCCGTGACTTGTGCCTGCCCCAGCTCGGGTCGTAGCAGTTCGCGAACTCGTCGGCCGTCCCATTCGGGTAGACGTTGTCGCCCACCGTGAAGACCGTGCCGGCGATACCGTCGAGGAGGTCGGCGGTCGCCTCGTCGTACGGGCTGCCACACACGCCGATGTCCCCGGCGCCGACGAGAACCGGGTCACCCGATCCCGGCGTCGGCGTCGGCGTCGGCGTCGCGGTCGGCGTCGGCGTCGCGGTCGCGGTAGGGGTTGGCGTGACGGTCGCGGTCGGTGTCGGAGTGGCCGATGGGATCGTGGCCGTGGGCGTCGGCGTCGACGTGGTCGACGGGGTGATGATCAGCCTTGGAGGTATCCCGCCCTCGCGCGAGTACACGTCGAGTCCGTCGTTCGAGTCCGGTTTCAGGGCGAATGCGAAGGTGCCATTGCCCGAGATGGCCGAGGTCACGTTGAAGTCCACGTAGGTGGACGCCGCGATCGTTCCCCGATCGTCCAGGACTCCGCTCGTCACGACCGGGCGATTCGCCCAGGTGATCGTGGACTCGCCCCAACTCGTCCCCACGCTCGAGATCTTCGGCCCATTCGCGGTCCCGTTCGTCACGTAGAGGCGGACGGTCGCTGCCTGCGCCGGACCGCCCAGTCCGGTGACATCGAACTTCAGGTACGCCTCCCGGTCGTAGCCGAACCCGCGATCCGCGTCGACCTCGAGCGTCGACGCTGACCCGTAGTTCTGGGAGAAGTTCCCCTCGTCGACGTACGCGTCGGCGGTCGAGCCGAAGGTCAGGTCCGTCGATGCGGGGGCGACCGTCAGGATCAGCTGGGGCGGTGTCACGCCCTCACGTGAGGAGACATCGAGCCCATCCGCCGACGTGCTCACGAGCCCGAAGGAGTACGTCCCGTTGCCCGTTACCGTGGAGGTGACGTTGTAGTTGATCGTCTGTCCGGTCGTGATTCGGCCGAGGTCGTCGATGGCCGCCGTAGTGATCGCCGGCCGGCTCTGCCAGTTCACCGTCGACTCGGTCCACGTGCTGGCCGTCTGATACACGGCCGGCCCGTCGACCGTGCCGTTGAGAACGCTGAACCGGAGGCTCACCCCCTGGATCGTGCCCGTGACGCCGCTGACGTCGAACCGCAGGAAGGACTGGTAGTCCATGCCTCCGCCGCTATCGCCGTCCACCTGCAGATCGGGGCCGGCTCCCGCGTTCGCCGTCGGGGTGCCTTGATCCACCCAAGCGTCGGCGACCGGCGCAAAGGCGATCTCCGAGACACCCGACACGACGGGCACCAGCGCCGGCAACCCCGACGCGAGCAGGGCGAATGTCGCGAGAATGAGCGCAAATCGTCGGACGAGACTCCGACGCTGGGCAGATGAGGACAAGCGGATGATTCCCCGGTCGTGGCAGGACACAGCCGACACGTACCCTAGTACGATCTGCTCCGCTCCGCCACCCCCATCATCCGCACCGAACCCTACCCCATGGTGACTCTTTGACCCTTCCGGACTTTCTCATCGTCGGCGCGCCACGCTGCGGGACGACCGCGATGTACGACTACCTGAAGCAGCATCCCGGCATCTACATGCCAGAGCACAAGGAGCCGAACTACTTCGGCGCAGATCTCCACCATCGGCACGGCCGCCTGACGCGCACGGAGTACGAGCGTCTGTTTGCGGCCGCTCTGCCGGGCCAGCTCATCGGCGAGGCCTCCACCTGGTCGCTCTATTCGCGGTTGGCCGCTGGCGAGATCAAGGAGGCGAATCCCGACGCACGCATCGTCATCATGCTGCGCAGTCCGGTGGACGTCATGCACTCGCTCCACCGCGAGATGGTCTTCTACCGGGCCGAAACGATCCGTGATTTCGCCGCGGCGCTCGCGGCCGAGCCGGATCGACTCGCCGGACGCCGTGTGCCCAGGGGGGTGCGACGCGTCGAGACCCTCTGCTACCGCAACGCCGTGCGCTTCCCGGACCAGGTCCGGCGCTATCTCGACACCTTCCCACGCCGAGCAGGTCAAACTCGTGAACTACGACGACCTGCGGTCCGATCCGAGGGCGGTCTACCTCGACATCCTCGCGTTCATCGGCGCGGACACCACGTTCGTTCCGTCCTTCGAGCGCGTCAACGAGACGAAGCAGCCGAAGAGCGGCCTGTCCAGGACCTCCTGGTTCGGCCACCGTTTCCCCTCGATCGGCTGATTCCGCTTCTGCGGCGGGCGCCCATCCTGCATCGGCTTCGCGGATCGCTCGTCGCCATGAACAGCCGCAAGGACCAACGCCCGCCCATGGACGACCAGCTGCGCGCGCGACTCGAGGCCGACGTGGCCGACGAGGTCCGGGAACTGGCGCAGATCACCGGCTGGAATCTCGACTCCTGGATCGCGTCCCAGGTGGATCGCGCCGAGGTCGCCGGATAGGTGACCTTCGCCCGGCGGCTGATGTCCAGGCTGCCGAAGAGTAGCGCGGTCATGAAGATGACCGGCTCGCTCATCGCCGTCTCGCTCCTCAACGGAGCGGTCGGGCTTCCTCTTCTGGTACGCCGCTGCGCGGGCGTTCTCGCCGGACGCCGTCGGGAATCGCGGCATCGGCCATCTCCGCCATGCTGTTCCTGGGAAGGATCGCGCTGGTCGGCCTGGGCACGACGCTCCTCGGTGAACTGCCGACGATGAGCCGCGGCCGGCGCAGGCTGATCCTGACGTCGCTGACCGCAACCGTTGCCATCGGCGGCGCGATGGGGATCGTCTTTGCCGCTCTTGCACCGTCGCTGTTCAGCGACCTTGCACCGATCGGCAGCGACCCGCTCCGCATCTTCATCTTCGCGGTCGGCGTGAGCCTGACGGCTGCAACCGCCGTGCTTGGACCAGGTGCTGGTCGGGCTCTTCCGCAGTGCCCTCCAGCTGATTCGGAACGTGATCTTCTCGATGGCAAAGCTGGTGATCCTCGTCCTGGCCGGCCTGTGGCTCGGGAACGAGGGGATGGCGATCTACGTCGCGTGGCAGTTCGGCATCCTGCTGTCGCTCGTCTACATGGCGTGGTACATCCGCCATCGCGGTCTCGACAACGGCTGGCGTCCGCTGGTCTGGGACAAGTTCTTCGGCCTGGCGCGCAAGGCCCTGATGCACCACCTGCTGAACGTCTCCCGCTTCGCTCCGGCATCGATGCTCCCGATCATCGTCCCGGTCATCCTGACCCGGGCCGACAACGCAGCGTTCTACATCGCCCTTCTGCTGTCGAACTACGTCAGTCTCGTCGGGACAGTCCGCCACGCTGACGCTGTTCGCCGTCGGCGCCAAGGATCCTGACCAGCTGTGGAAGCAGGTCCGCGTGACCATGGCCATGTCGGCTGCTTCCGCGATCGGCGGCAGCCTGGTCTTTCTCCTGGCCGGCCAGCTCGTGCTGTCCGTCTTCGGGAGCGCCTACGCGGACTCCGCCTATCCCGCCATCGCGATCCTGGCCGTGCGTGGCTTCCCGCTGCTCATCAAGGATCACTGGGTGGCGATCCAGCGCATTCGAAGCGGACTGGGCAAGGCCGCGCTCTTCGGCTGGGTGGGCGCTGGGCTCGAAGTCGGACTGTCCTCGGTCGGTGCCGTCATGGGCGGACTGGAGGGCCTGGCCTACGGATGGCTCATCGCCGTGACCATCCAGGCCGCCTTCGTCGCCAAGCCGGTGTTCGAGTCGGCCATGCCACCGAAGGCCGCGCCGCGCGCGGCCTGACGACTGCTAGCGTTCCGCCTCGACGGAGCAGGTGCGTCGACGGAATCGCTCAATGCCGCGATCAACGTGTCGAGCTCGGACGTGTGCTTGATGCTCACGACCTTGACGGCATAGGGCCGGAGGAACTCCTGGGTGGCCGATCGGGTGACGATGGGCCAGTAGTCCGTGAGATCCGGCGGCTTCGACGACAGCGGTGCGACGTAGTACAGCAGAAGGTTGCGGAGCTGCCGGAAGAGAGACCGTCCATGGCGTGCGTAGTCACGGAACCGCGTGAACTTCCGACGCCCTCGATGGCTGCGGAAGCTCCGCCCGCCGCTGCGCGCCGCGCGCCGCATGACGCGTGAGGCCGCTCGTGGGAATGGAACATGGTCGAGCCACACGACGAGATCCGCCTGCCGCAGCAGACCCTCGGTCCACCACAGATGCTTCCCCTCGGCGACCCACGATTCTGTGGCCGCGATCTCCTCGATGAGGGCCAGCCGCTCCTCGACGGGGCGCGGGATGAGGCGGGTCGGCGGCTGGTAGCGGGGGTCGAACAGCGGCACCGTTCCTTCTTCCGCACCGCGCCAGGCGACATAGTCGAGCTGATGCACGCTCAGGCCGAGCGTGTCATGGATCCGCTGCGCGAGGGTTGTCTTGCCGCTGCCCTCTCCTCCCAGGATGTAGACGCGTCGCACGGGCCTGCTCACCACATCCGGAGTGGTGCTCCCTCCACCGTTGAGCCGCCCAAATGGCGCCGCGGTCTTCATCCGGTGGCTCGCTCCATCTGGCTGCGGCGGCGCTCATGCCGACCCGCGAACGCGGCCCAGATCGCGGCCATGGCCTCCGCGCAGACGGCATCGCGCGGCTGCTCGGCATCGATGATCACCGCACCGGGGAGGTGCTCGGCCAGAGCGCGGTAGCGGTGCCGCTGAGCCTCCAGCCACGGGCCGTCATGCTCGCCCTTGCGGTCGAACATCACGCTTCCCGGAGCGTCGAGGACGATGGTGATCTGCGGCGTGGGGCACGCCAACGCGCGTCGAACGCCACGTGTGAGCCGTTTCCAGCTCGGATCGGAGTCGGGTGGGGGCAGGAGTGCTTCCTCGGTATAGCGATCGAAGATGATCATCTTCCCGCGCACCCTTTCGCCAAGGGCGCGAAGGTACCGGTCCCACTGGACGAGTGTGCCTCCGATCGGAAACAGCACCGGGCCCCGCATCCAGCGCAGCGCGGCGGGGCGCGCCATGACGTCGCCCGGGATGCCGGTCCCCATGTACACGACGCTCGTCGGAAAGAACGACCGACCCACCAGGCACTGGGCCAGGGAGGATTTCCCGGCACCATCCGGCCCGAGGAGGGCAACGCTCAGACCTCGATGATGCCACGCCCGCCACGGCCGCGAAACGAGGCGCGGCAGGTTGCGGATCCAGCTCCGGGTGCCCGCCATGGTCGCGAGCTCGCCCAGGAGTGTCGCGAATGCAGGACGTGATCGTTCGCCAGCACGGCCGCACGTGCGCGCTCGAGAACGACCGGGGCGTCGGGTCGCTGCGATCGAACGGCCTGGACGATGGCGGACATCATCGTTGCGAACTCCGCGTTGCTGCGCAGGGTTGCCCAGTGACGATCGGGCGACCTGGCGGGCGCCATCGGCGAGATGAAGCATTAGCCCCCAGAATTCGTCGTCGCGGTGCAGGCGTCGAATTCCGTCCTCGGCGATCGAACGCGCGAGGACCCGTGCCGGCGCCGCTCGCGGCGAGATCACCGTACCGCCCAACCATCCGGAAGCGGGCTCGAGGCGAGATCGAGTGCAGCCACGTCCCCGTCGATCGGTGGTAGAGCACGTAGGGCGTACTCGCGCCGGACGCGGCGATGCGAACGAATCCAAGGTCGATGCATGCCTCGTCGCGCCAGCGACCGGTCCTCCGGATGCACGAGCAGGTCGATATCCCCGCCGCGGACGAAGGAGGTCGGCGGGGAGCCGCAGCAACGCCCAGCGGACCGATGCGGCTTCGAAACGCCGGACCAGCTCCTCGCAGGCCGGGATGGAGATGCTCGGGCATACGTTGTCGATCCTGGGCGAGGATATGGGTTGAGGCAGGTCGCCGCGTCCAGCCACCCGGCCCCGACCATCGACCGTCCTCGCCGAACGATACCAGACGGCTCGCCGCCGACCCATCAAGCGATCGGCGTGGTAGACGACCCTCGGACGGCGACGCGTCCGAGGGTCACGCAGCCTACGGAATGGTCACCTCGAGGAGATCCCACGAGGCGCTGAACGGTGCGGCCGGTCCCTGCGACGTCGCGATGACGCCGATGGCGAGCGGGTTCGAGCCATCCAGCCACGAGGCCGGGATCGTGCGCAGCCGCCGCAAACGCCGCCGAAGCCGATCTTCGTGCTGCCGCCGTCCAACGAGTACGCCGGTGCGTACGTCATCGCTGCCTTGTTCACCGTGAGGTACAGGTCGAGGCACGGATCGGACAGGATGTTCGCATCCGCCTTGTCGGCGATCCCGAAACCGTCCCCGCCGACCTCCCGGGTATCGTGCACCTGGGTCGTATCGAGGTCCGGGCTCCAGCTGACGACCGCCTTGACGTAGTTGTCCTGGTCGCCCGTGCCGAAGAAGATCCCCAGCCGAAGCGAACTCCTCGTGGCGGGTACGGCGAGCACACCACGCCGTGGACGGTGAAGTTGCCCGCGGGAACGGTCATGTCCACCAGGAGCGCGTCCTTCTGGTCATTTCCTCCATTGAATGCGTCCCCCTCGGCAACCGTCGGATTGACGAGCCGCCGCCCGAAAGATGCACGTCACCATCCAGCGTCGCGCCGGTCATCAGTCCGTCGAAGCCGGCGTCGAGGAGTCTCGCCCTCCCCGCCGTTGAAGTTGCGCACGAACGGCGCCGAGACGCCTGGCGCCGGGGTCGGTGTCGGAGTTGGCGTCGGAGTCGGCGTGGGAGTTGGCGTCGGAGTCACGATGTACGGCACCAGTGCGTTCTGGACCGAGCTCGACACCACGCCCGTGCCGCCGACCACGACGATCTTGGCCGGGTTCAGTCGGTCGAGCTCGACGCGCGTCTCGGCCGGGATGCTGGTCTTCGTGACCAGCAGGGTCGGTCCGCCGCGCTTGGCAGCGGCGGGTCCCGCGGCGAGCGCGTCCGGGATGCCCTCGATGCCGTTGGCGACGTACACCACGCCCACGCCGGGCGCGAAGGTCTTCTTGGAGATATCGGCTGCGGTGGCGAAGCGGTTGGCACCGCTCTGGCGCGAAACGCCCCCGCCACCGGCGTAGGGTGCCAGGGCCGACTGGACGGCCGACGACACAACTCCGGTGCCGCCCACGACGACGATCTTGGCCGGGTTCAGCCGGTCAATCTCGACGCGCGTCTCGGACGGGATGCTGGTCTTCGTGACCAGCAGGGTCGGTCCGCCGAGCTTGGCAGCGGCGGGTCCCGCGGCGAGCGCGTCCGGGATGCCCTCGATGCCGTTGGCGACGTACACCACGCCCACGCCGGGCGCGAAGGTCTTCTTGGAGATATCGGCTGCGGTGGCGAAGCGGTTGGCACCGCTCTGGCGCGAAACGCCCCCGCCACCGGCGTAGGGTGCCAGGGCCGACTGAACGGCCGACGACACAACTCCGGTGCCGCCCACGACGACGATCTTGGCCGGGTTCAGCCGGTCAATCTCGACGCGCGTCTCGGACGGGATGCTGGTCTTCGTGACCAGCAGGGTCGGTCCGCCGAGCTTGGCAGCGGCGGGTCCCGCGGCGAGCGCGTCCGGGATGCCCTCGATGCCGTTGGCGACGTACACCACGCCCACGCCGGGCGCGAAGGTCTTCTTCGAGATATCGGCTGCGGTCGCGAAGCGGTTGGCACCGCTCTGGCGCGACACATCGCTTGCCGCCGCCTGAACGGGCGGCACGGCGAACATCGAGATGGATACTGATGCGACCAGCGTCGCGACGGCCAGTGCGGCCACGCCGCTACGGCGACGCGAATGGGCGTGTGGATGCAGCGTCGACACTGTTCCCCCTTTGTGGACAGGCTCTGGTGAGGATGAGATCGAATTCCGGCGCAGCCTACACGGACGTCCCGATTCCGTCCAGTACGTTCGGCGGCCACAGGGTGCCAGCACGCACCACGTCAGGCGGGCGGGAGCCCCGGCAGCGGAACGTGACCCGGCACGAGCCCCTCATGCCGCAGCTCCTTCCAGAGGTCGAGCGGAATCGGGTGGGTGAAGTGCTGGACGTTCTCGGTCAGCTCCGCGGCCGAGCGCACGCCGACGAGCACGGTCCCTACGGCCGGATGGCCCAGCGGGAACTGCACCGCTGCCGCGGCCAACGGGACTCCGTGCCGATCGCAGACGTCCTTGAGCCGAAGGGCGCGGCGCAGCGGCTCCGAGTTCGACCCGACCGCGTGGTAGTCGAACGCGACGCCCGGACGGGGGTCGGCCAGCAACCCGCTGTTGAAGACCCCACCGATGTTGACCGTCATGCCACGCTCGGCTGCCGCCGGCAGCAGGTCCTCGAGCCCGGCCTGGTTCAAGAGCGAGTACTTGCCGGCCAGCAGGAAGCAGTCGAAGGCTGCATCCGTGGCAAAGCGGGTGAGCATCTCGGATTGGTTCATGCCGACGCCGATCGCGGTGACGGAGCCTTCGGCGCGCAAGCCGGTCGAGAGCCTTGAAGGCGCCCGAGAGGGCCTCCTCATAGTGATCATCGGGGTCGTGGATGAAGAGCATGTCCAGCCGGTCAACGCCGAGCCGCTCGAAACTGCCTTCCACCGAACGCATGACACCGTCGTAGCTGAAGTCGAAGTACGCCTCCAGCGAGCGCTCGTCGCCGCGGTCGAACGGGAATCCAAGGCCGTAGGCCGGATCCTTTCCGGCGAGCCGGCGAGCTGCGCGCGCGATGTGACGTCCAAGGAGGGCCGGGCCACGCTCGGGCCCCGAGACGGTCTGGCGAAGCACACCGGCGACCTTCTGGAGCGTGGTCACCGGACGCAGGAGCCGGCCGACCTTCGTCGAGATGATCAGCTCGTCGCGAGGCAGCTCGGCCAGTGCGGTTCCGACGCGTCGCTCGGCGAGGCCCGTCCCGTACTGGGGGGCGGTGTCGACCAGTCGGGCGCCGAGCCGATGCGCCGTCTCGACGATGGCCCGTGCCTCGTCGTCATCCACGGTGATGCCGACCTCGCCGAGCATGTTGCCGAGCGGGACGGTCCCGACGCCGAGACGCGGCGCCTCGAGGGCCGTCTGCCCGACTCGCGCCACGCCGATCGCGCGGGATTCAGCTGGTGATTCGTCCTGGTCCAGGGTCAAGGATGGGCTCCCTCATAGACAGTCGCGGGCTTCGGATGTTCCGTGCGACGCACAAGGCTCGGGGGAAAACAGCGATCCGTCAACTCGGGGCAGCCGTGGAGGCCGCGGCGGCGATCAGCACCAGCCCGGGCAGGAGCGCCAGCGACAGGAGCACGCCGCGCGAGCTCCGTCGATTGGAGGAGAGGGCGGAGGCGACCAACGTGATGGCGATCACGACCAGCAAGATGAGCTCCGTCGACCAGACCCCGAGATAGATCGCGGCGGTCGCGACCAACCCGTTGACCGCCAGGCTCACCGGCACGAGCAGGAGCACGGTGACGATCGGCTCGCGGATTCCCGCCAGCCTCGTCACGACGAACCCCGGGACCGTGAGCAACACACCGACCACGATCCATTGGCTGAACGGAAACGACCACTCCTGGAGGTGGATGCTCGCGGCGAGGGCAAGCGCGACGACCACGGCGATTCGGGGCCCGATCTCGCGGTTCATGTCTCGAGATCGGTCTGCAGCCAGCGATACACCACCGCGTCTTCGTTGCGGTAGATCTCCTCGAGGTCGACCTCGGACAGCAGGAGGCGGAGATGCTCATGCCACGCGTCGAGCGTCATGCCCTGGAACATGATGGCGTACGCCTCGTTGCTGCGCGACACGATGATGTAGGCGTCCTGCCCTTCGCGGGTTCGCAGGCGGAGCTCATCGGTCAGGGCCTGCATGTCCGGTTCCATGAACTCGGAGTTGATCGAGACCACGCGCATCTGCTCCCACTCGCGATAGCCGACCGGGACCTGGTGGTTGATGCGGGCGATCGTGTCGCCGTCCGCTGCGGTGTCGGTCAGGAACTCGAGTGCCTCGAATTCGCGCACGCTGATGATGTCCGACCGCTCGTTTCCGTTGTGCGTGAAGAGGAACCCGAAGGCCAGGAAGACGGACGCGACCACGACGCCGCCGCTGAGCTTCCACGACATCGCCCGCTCGGTCGGAAGCAGCGCCGCTGCGACGAAGAAGGCCATGAAGGCGATCCCGAATAGGAAGATCCGCAGCAGCATCTCGCCCCCGTACCCCTGCAGCAGGATCAGGCCGAACGGTGCGATGGCAAGCATGGCAAGCGTCAGATCGAGCCGGCCTGCCCGGATCCGCCGGACGCCGCCCACGAGAGCGACGATCCAGATGAGGAACGTGAAGGCGAGACGGGCCTGGAGCGCCACACAGGTGACCGGGGCTGCCCTGGAGCCGACCCGATACGTTCGACGCGGCAAACTGGTCCGGGCGTCCCAGGTCCTCGAGCAGGCCGGCAAGGTGGCCCTCCAGGAACGTCGCCGCCATGAAGGTGAGCCACGCGCTGAGGAACACCATCATGATGATCGGGATGCCCCACAGCGTCAGCCGGCGCGTCATCACGAGGAGCACGAGCGCGCCCACCAGTGCGAACGGCGTCAGCTGGTGGCTTGCCACCGACAGTCCGAAGACCAGCGTGATGATCGCCACGAGGCCAATCTGCTGATGATCCGACACCCAGGCGCGGGGGCCGCCCTCGGTTTCCGCGTTCGGATCCACCAGGACGCGCTCACGGCCGCGCATGCCCGGGATGCGCGCCACGAGCTGCGACAGCCTCGAGGTGCGCGATGGGTCGGCCCGGAACCACGTGACCAGGGCAGCGACGATCGTGAGGAAGAGAAGGATGTTCATGCCCTGCGGCGAGAAATACTCCTGCCCGACCCAGTTGACCATCACGAAGATCCACAGCCCGAGCCACACGAGCCGCAGGTCGGCCGTCGCGGACCGATAGATGAGGTACAGCGGCGGCAGGTAGAGTGCCACGAGCACGACCGGCACCCAGGCGATGATCGGGAGCAGGCTGTCCATGCGCGCCACGTTCTGCAGGAAGGCGAACAGCACGAAGAACCCTGGCCAGTCGAATCGCGCGTCGCGGAACGGGTGGAGCTCACCGGTACGGGCGATGCTCTCGACGAACCCGACGTGGAGCCAGGCTGTCAAGAAGCGCGGCAGCTCCTCGAACAACGATGTCGCTCCATACAGCATGAAGATCAGGCCCAGGACGTGCGCCAGGAGAAGCGTCTCGGAGAGGCGCCCCATGCGCAGGGCCAGCACGAATGACACGGCCAGCACACCCACCAGCCCGTATGCGGTCACGGGCAGGATCGAGATGAGGCCGATGTCGGTGAGGGCCCGCGGATCGAGATCACGAACCGTCCAGATCCACCCCACCAGGACGATGAGGATCACCGCTCCGAGCGCAGCGATCAGAACCGATCGCGGGAACGGAATGACCCGGGTGACGTCCAGCCGTCCCCAGACACCCAGCGGTCCCGCCGGCCGTTGGACGGCTGAGCGGGAGTCAAGTCTCATTCGTACCACGCGCGTGTCACCGATAGGATGGGCGGTGCCATGACCACCACTGTTGGAATCTATACCGTCGAGCTGAGCGCCGCCCTCGGCGGCTTCCGTGCGTTCGCCGAAGTGGTCACCATAGTGACACTTGCAGCCGTCTTGCTCCAGCGCGAGAGCCTGCGCACCCGGCGCGCGCTCTGGGCCCAGGCCGGCGCGGCGGGCCTCACGGCCATGGCATTTCCCCTGGTGATCGCCTGGGCGACCATCACCTTCCGCCGCTTCCTGGACCTGCTCTCCTGATGAGCCTCGCGGCCAATCGCCACACGAGGGCCGTCCCGAACTGGCTGCTCGTCTACGGAAGCGTGGTGGTCGCGGCCGAGATCGGGCTGGCGCTGGTCGGGACCGGCGCCGCGGCGGCGATCCATGCCTCGCTTCTCGTCGTGCTGGCGGGCCACAACGCCTTCAGCAGCGTTCCCAAGGACCCGCAGATCCCGGCCCTGATGGTCGTTCCGCTGATCCGCATCCTCAGCCTCGTCATGCCCATCGGGGGCCTCGATCCGCTGGCGGCCTACGTCCTGGTGGGGGCGCCCGCCCTCATCGGCGTCATCGGCATCGCCCGGGCGCTCGGTCTCGATGTCCGGTCTCTCGGCCTCGGGATGCCGGCACAGCCATGGGTCACCGTCGGGATCGCCGCGACCGGAGTGCCGCTCGGGCTCCTGCTGGGGGGGACGATGGGGCCCAGCCTCGCCATCGGCGGCGAGCCGAACGCCGCGATGTTCCTCCTGGTGGTGCCCTTGTTCGTCGTCTTCCTGGAGGAGCTCACGTTCCGCGGACTGCTGCAGCACGTCGCGCTCGTCCGGGCGCCCAACCTCGGGATCCTGATCCCGAACGTCCTGTATGCGGCCATGTATCTCGGGTCCGGCTCCGGGGCCATCGCCATCGCCATGGGTGGCATCGGCATCCTGTTCGGGGCCGCGGCGTGGCGCACCGGCTCGCTGTGGGGTGTGCTCGGCGCCCACCTGCTGATGCGCCTGGTCATCCAGTACGACCCCGGAATCTGATCCGTCAGGGTCGGTAGCCGTAGCGAAGCAGCATCGGCCAGGTGATCGCCGTGACCGTCAGCCGATCGCGTGTTGCCATCTTCGACGTCCAGGCATCGTCCAGGCGCAGATCGACCGGCCCGACCGCCATCCTCATCGGATTTCCCATGACCGTGTGATTGGGCCGGAGTTGCGCCTGGCTGCCCGCGATGAAGTCGAGCCCATCGGGGCCGACCGGCGCCCCGATGCGTTCCATCACGCGGTCGATCTCGCGCCGCGGCTCCACCATCAACGTCTCGTAGCGTGCGCGGGCTGACGGCACGCGCCTGCCGAGTCCCTCCATGATCAGGTTGTGGACGACCCATCGCGTTGCGACCGGCACCGGGCCGAGGCGATGCATCTCGACGTCCCGACCTGGCGTGTCCGGTCGCTTCACGTGCTTCCCCCACGAGAAGGCCACGCCCCGACTGTCCCGGACCAGGTGGATGGCCCGCACCGATCCCGGCAGGGTCGTTGCGAGCATCGCGCCGTACGGCGGTGACTTCGACGAATCCACGACGGTCGCGCCGTCCGCGGCATCGGAGACTGCGCGATAGAGGCTCCGGACCAGTGCGGAGCGCTGCTCGTGCGCTGCGGCATCGGCACCGGTCAGCGCATCGCGATACCCGTACGAACCCATCCATCGATCGGCGGCGTCGACGTCGACATTCGACCACCCGCCGAAGGCAGTCTCCCCCACCCGAGTCCAGAAGTCGCAGTCGGAGAAAGGACGACCGCAGCCGCACAGCCGATTCTCCCGGACGCCCGCTCGCCACACATCGCGAATCTCCCCGGCCGATACGTACCCCGGCAGCTGGCCGATGATCCGATCGAGCAACGTGCTTCCGCTGCGGCCCGATCCGCCGATGAAGAGGACCTGGGGATCCCCGCCCTGAGCTTGATTGCTGCGCACGTGACCTCGCCGGACTGACGACCTTCGAACGGAGGCGTCAGCCTAGGGCATTGCGGCGTCCGCGTCCCGGGCCGCTAGCGCGTCTCGTGCCTGCCGATGTCGGGCGCGGACCCGAGATGTCCCCATCCGAGGTCCGTGCCGCGGTCCACCAGCGGCGACGACCACGTGAGGCGGAAGTCGCGCGCATCCGGATCGAGGATGTAGGGGTCGACCGACAGACCGTGGTCCATGTAGGGAGTGCCCGCCTGGAATGCGGTCAGCGACGCGTAGTTCGTCGTTCCCAGGGTCGCGACGAGATGACCAAAGGCCGGACATGACGAGGCGATGCACGGGGACGCATTGTTGTAGTCGATGACGATGCTCGACGGCAGGCCGCTGCCGAGCCAGAACGCCCGGCCGTTGGCGATGGCGTTGTTCAGGATCCGCAGGTTCGTGATCGGACCCGAGAACTGTCCCGAGGCCGTGACGCCGATCCCGAACTTGTCCATGCCGTAGATGGTGTTGTGCGCCACGACCGAGTTGCTCAGGCAGCGCAGCCAGATGCCGCGCTCTTCGGATCGATGGCCGGCCCCGTAGATGACGTTGCGGCTGATGACGTTGTTCTTGCAGTCGCCTCCGGTGGCCGTCCCCGTCTCGATGGCATCGCTCGATCCGGCGATCACGTTCTGGGTGATCAGCGCATCGTCCGTACCGTAGATCTCGATGCCGACGGAGTCGTTGTTGAGGATCGAATTGCCCGCGACGGTGATTCCACCGTGCGTGTTGAACAGGTTCATGCCGCCCGCCTTACGGCCCGGATCGAGATACCGGTCGTTGTCGTGGATGCGGTTGTTGCGGATCACCGAACCCGCCGTGGAGGCGTGGATCTCCAGCCCGAACGCGTTGTCGGTGATGAGGTTGTCCTCGATCACGGCGCCGGGTGCGTCGCGCAGGAAGATCCCGAGGGTGTTGCCGCGCACGGTGAGGCCGCGAATGGTGACATTCGACACCTCCTTGATCCACAGACCGGCGTCCCACGATCCCGTTCCACCGCTGATCACGACCTCACCGTCGCCGGCCGGCTGGAGCGTGATGCCGGAGCGAAGCTTCAGCTTCGAATAGCTGCCGGCGTGAAGCGCGAAGACCGTGCCCGGCGCGGCCCCGTCGATTCGTGCCTGCACCGGATCACCCGCGTAGACATGCACCGTCGGCCCGGCGGGAGCCGTCGGCGTCGGTGCCGCGGTCGGCGTCGAGCTGGCCGCTGGCGTCGGAGACGCCGTGGCAGAGGGGCGTGGAGTCGTCGTGGGGCTGGGGTTCCCCGTCGGCGCGGGGGTCGGCGTTGCGGTTGGCGTCGGCGTCGGGGGAGCTGGCGGCTGCGCCGTCGGGGCGGGCGTCGGCTTTGGCGTCGGGCGTGGCTTCTTTGAGGGCTGCGGGTTCGGAGCGCGACCCTTGGCGGCCGCGCTCTCGCTCATTGCGGAGATCGACGTGTCGGGGCCGGCGGCCGCGACCTGGGCGAGGACGGCGTGGGCGCCGGGCTCGGCGAGGGTCGGGGCCAGCCCCTGGAGCGCGATGGCAGCGGCGAGGATGCCGACCGAGGTTCGAATCCGAAGCATGCGCGACCGCATCGAGCTCTCCCGTGATGGTGTGAGAGCGCCGACGCTACGGGCAGACCTGCACCCTGAACATGGGGCAAACGGGCCGAAGTGGTTCGGCCGATGGGCCTAGACGACGGGGGTACTCGTCACTCGTAGACCAGGTCGGGGATGGCCTCGTAGTACTGGATCTCGCCCCCTGCATCGACGCGGACGGGGTCGCCGGTGGCGCCGCGCGCTGAGTGAACCGGTCCGAGGTGGACCTCCTGCGCGCGACTGCCGACGTGGACGAGATGCGGGTTGTCGTCGCTCCCCTTCCCGAACGACAGACCCCACATCATGACGCCGATCGTGTCGCTGTCGCCACGCACGCCGAGCTCGATGTGCGCCGGGAGCTCGGCCTGGTTGTCCTCGTTGTGGGCGAAGGTGTCGCCGACGATCGTGAAGCCCGAGCCACCCTCGATGCTGATCCCTCCCGAGATGTTGCCCTCCCACTTGTTGCTCGACAGGCGAGTCCGCACACACCCGGGAATGATGCGGAGACCGACGCCACCGTTGTTGTAGGCGTGGTTCACGCGGTACATCTGGCTTGCGCCGAGACAGCGGAACCCATCACCGTCGTTTCGGAACACCATGTTCCCTTCGATGAGCATGTCGCCCGAGCGCGTGTCATTGAGGACGCCGATGCCCCCGCCGTCGAATACCCGGTTGAAGAGGACGAACCCGTCATAGGGTCGGTTGCCGGTGCTCTCGCCGGCGAACCGGATCCCGACGTCGGCGGCCTGGGTGACGGCATTCAGCGTCACCGTCGGTCGGCGGCTCTCGACGTTCATTCCGGACGCCCGGTCGAGCCCGTCGAGATGGATCAGGCTGATCATCGGACCGTAGGCTTCCGGCGTCGTCGTGACCAGGAAGTCGTCTTCGGGGAAGGCATCCGACGGCACGATCTGCGAACCGAGCGCGGCATCGCTGTAGCCGGCGCCATTGCCGACGTTCACGCCGACGAGCGCGAGTCCGTCGTGCTCGATCCGGATCGATGCATCGAGCTCATAGCTGCCCTCGAGCAGCATCACCTGGCCACCACCGATGGCTCCGAGCTCGGCCAGTGCGGCGTTGATCTCGTCCTCCGCCGCGCCGTCCACGACGTAGTCGGCCCGATCCCGGTTCTCCGCGCTGCTGTTCGATGCGGCCACCAGCGCAAACGCCGATGCCTGCGGCGCCGGATACCAGACGGCGCCGGCCAGCTCCGCCGGGCCGCTGGGCAGGACCGACGGGCCGGGCGTTGCATCGGGCGAGCCGCCGGTTGTCGACGGAGTGCTCGATGCGGTCGAGGTCGACGGGGTTTCCGTTGGCGACCCGGACGCCAGCTCGTCCACCCGGGCCTGGAGGCTCAGCGCCCATGCGACGGCGACGGCCAGGCCGACGGTCAACACGACGATCGAGCCCACAGCCAGCCCGCGGCCGCGCCGCGCACTGGGACGCGCCGGACGTTCCGTCATGGAGCTCCGGGCGTATCGAGAGTCACCCAATCGACCAGGACGTGTCCCTGTGCCGGCGGCGGCAGCGGGTCCCCGGACAGCAGGGTCTCAATCTGCATCACGTAGAACATCGATACGCTGGGGATGAACCTGCGTCGAGTGCCCGATGAGCCGGCCGTCGGCGAAGAACTTCACATACGGCTGACTCGCGCGGGGATTCCACTCGATGGTGTAGCTGTGCCACTCCTGCAGCGACGCGCCACTGTCATAGGGGTCCTGCTTCGGATCGCTCGGCGGCTCGGGCGCGTAGTGCATGAAGGCGTGGGCCGTGGCGCTCGGCTTCAGCTGAGCCTCAGGAAAGTCGATCTCCCCCATCGAGTTGCCGCTGCCCTCCGTCGGCCACAGGAGGAACGCGATCTTGTATCCGGGGATCGCATCGGCGCGCATGCAGATCGAGATGCGCGCGCCAACGGTCGCGCCGATGTTCGAGACCGGCGCCGCAACATAGCGACGGTCGCCCTCGGAGTGGACCCACACATCCAGCAGGCCATCGTGCTCGCTGACGGTCTTCGATGAGTCGTAGGTGCCTCGTCCGCTGCTGTCCGGCCCGCGCTGGCGGTTCTTCCAGGACTTCGCCGCGATCGGCCCGGGCCACGAGCCGAGCGCGGTGACCTCGTCGAAGCTGCTTGCGATGCGCCGCGTCCAGCCGGCCGGTGGCAGCAGCCATACCGCCGCAGCCGCCACCGCCGGTCGGCGGCTTCGGCGCGGCCGTCGGCGCTGCCGTCGCTGCGGGCGGTTTGGGAACGGCGGCAACGGCGACCCCCGGCGTCGGAGCGGTCGTCGGCGCCTCCGGCGCGCTGGCCGTGGCGGTCGGCGTGACGAGGCTTCGTGCCACTGGGATGATCGTCTGGATGTCGTCCGCGGTCGGCGATGGCGATGAGGAGACGAGGGGCCCGAACGTCACTTCGGCGGCCACGGGCTCGGTCGCCGAGATCGATGGCGATGCAGACCGGAGGCCGGTCGACCGAGTCATCCGGGACGTTGGGCTGCAGCCCGCAGGCGGTCAGGATGATGGTGAGGGTGATCAGGGTGGCGAAGGCCGCGCCAGGCCGCGCGGTGAACCGGGGTCGGCGCCGGGGCACGTCGTGGGCACGGTGCCGCGCCGAGAGCATGGAACTGAACATGAGCACTCGAACAGGGAAGACCCGAAGTCTAGCCCTTCCCGCCGGTCTGTCCAAACCGGCCGATGGAGCCAGTACCGCCGTACCGGCTGCGTGGCGGTACCTTGTGGTGACCGCCGTCAACGCTACGTCACCGCGTACGTTCGGGGAGCGCCCCGGACCACACCAGAGCGCACTCCGAGGAGGCTTCCCAGAAGTACTGGGCATCGGCTAGTGTGTCAACCTCATATTGATCATCGCGTCACAGCGTGCCGACCACGCAACGCGGAAAGGGAGACTCGTGATTCGTGTTCCGGCAAGCCGGCGACGCCGATCGGCGTGGACCGGCATCCTGTCCATCTCTGCACTCATTCTCATGGCCGCCCCCGTGCTCGCGGTGCGCGTGCCGACCAACCCCGAGCCGGACATCGCATGCCCGGCCGACGCGGGCACCGGCTGGCTGACGAGCTACGCCACCACCGTCGAGATGCCCGCTGACTCGACCGACTGGTACGTCACCGTCGAGTTCACCCTGGCCGGCGGCGAAGGCGACGCCGAGCTGCGAGCTGACGCTGGCCACGTACGAGCTGGCCGAGGGCGCCTTCAGCTATCCGCAGACCCTGTTCGACTCGGACACCGGCGTGTTCGGCAACGGGACGCATACGCTCACCGCGGCACTTCCGCGCGAGGGTGATGCGGCCGGCTGCTGGTCTCAGTACGACTTCGTGTTCGGACCCGCCATCGAGGAGCTGACCTTCGAGGATCGCTACGACGGTCGACAGATCCGCGCGCGGATCGTCGGTGCGGACGAGTGCTCGATTGCCGAGGCGACCCCGACACCGACTCCGAGCCCGAGCGAGGGGACCCAGGGCGGCAACCCGACCCCGACCCCGAAGCCGAGCGAGGGGACCCAGGGCGGCAACCCGACCCCGACCCCAGCCGGTGAGCTGCCGAACACCAGCATGTTCGAGAGCCAGGGCACTGCCGGTACCCCGGCGCAGGGACTTGCCCTGCTCGTCGTGGTTGGTCTTGTCCTGCTCGCCGCTCGGCGGCTGCAGGTAGCACGCGCCCGCTGCTAGTCTGAGACACCGGGGGCCGTCCAAGGTCCCCGGTGCTCAACCCAATTCCCGCATCTCCATCGCGACCATGGCTTCGCCATGCCGGCGCGGTGCAGCCGATCTCCGAAAGGCACGAACGTGCGCTTTGTCCCGACCTCGCTGCCAGGCGTGACCATCATCGAACTCGAACCACGCGAGGACAGTCGCGGCTACTTCGCCCGGGCCTTCTGCGCTCGCGAATTCGCCGACCATGGACTCAACCCCACCGTCGCCCAGACGAACATCTCGTTCAACCGCGCGGCCGGAACGCTGCGCGGGCTGCACTACCAGTCGCCGCCGGCCCAGGAGGCCAAGCTCATCCGGTGCATCGGCGGAGCGGCGTTCTTCGCGGTGGTCGACCTGCGCGAAGGCGACGCGCACCTCGCGCACACGACGACCGAATTGGCCCGCGGTGACCGCCGCAGCCTGTACGTCCCCGAGGGATGTGCCGTCGGGATGCAGACCCTCGCAGACGACACCGAGCTGATCTACCAGGTCAGCGAGTTCTACACGCCCGAGACGGAGGGCGGCATCCGTCACGACGACCCGGCGATCGGGATCTCCTGGCCGCGCGCCGTGACCGAGATCTCGGAGAAGGACGGCGCCTGGCCGCTGCTCTCCGGGCAGGGGCCGTCATGATCGTCGTCGACCGCGCGCTCGAGGAGCGGGCCGCTAGCGGCAAACCGGTCCAGGTGGCGATGGTCGGAGCCGGCGCCATGGGTCGGGGCATCGCCCGCCAGATGTTCCGGGCGTTCCCCGGTCTCCGCCTGGCGGTCGTCGCCAACCGAACCCTGGCCAACGCCGAGCGGGCGTACACGGAAGCCGGCATGCATGACGTCGTCACGGTCAGCAGCGCCTCCGAGCTCGAGCGTGCCGTCCAGGCCGGTCGGTTTGCCGTCACCGAGGATCCTGTCCTGGCCGTCACCTCGCCCGCCATCGACGCGGTCGTCGAGGTGACCGGCACGGTCGAAGAAGCGGCCCACGTCGTCGAGGCCGCGATCACCGCCGGCAAGCACGTCATCCTCATGAACGCCGAGCTGGACGGGACGGTCGGCCCGATCCTGAAGGCCCACGCCGACGCTGCGGGCGTCATCCTGAGCGCGTGCGACGGCGATCAGCCCGGCGTCGAGGCCAACCTGTACCGGTTCGTGCGCGGAATCGGCCTGAGACCGCTGGTCTGCGGCAACATCAAGGGCCTGCACGATCCATATCGCAACCCCACCACGCAGGAGGGATACGCACGCGAGTGGGGCCTCGGCGTCGCCATGGTCACGAGCTTCGCGGATGGCACCAAGGTGTCGTTCGAGCAGGCGATCGTCGCCAACGGGACCGGCATGAAGGCGCCGCGGAGGGGACTCTACGCATGGCAGCACGACGGCCATGTCGACGAGCTGACCACGCGCTACGACATCGACGAGCTCGAGTCGCTCGGTGGAATCGTGGACTACGTGATCGGTGCCAAGCCGGCGCCGGGCGTCTTCGTCATCGGCACTCATGACGACCCGCTGGAGCGCCATTACATGAAGCTCTACAAGCGTGGCGACGGCCCGCTGTACAGCTTCTACACGCCCCAGCACCTGTGCCACTTCGAGGTCCCGACCTCCGTAGCCCGCGTCGCGCTCCTCAACGACCCGGTGCTGGCGCCGATCGGCGGCCCGGTCGTCGAGGTCATCGCCACGGCGAAGCGCGACCTCTCCGAGGGCGACGTCATCGACGGCATCGGTGGCTACATGACCTACGGGCAGTGCGACAACGCGGACGCCGTGCTGGCCGAGCGGCTGCTCCCGATGGGGGTCGCCGAAGGCTGTCGGCTGCGGCGCCCGGTCGCCAAGGACACGGTGCTGAGCTATGCCGACGTGGAACTGCCGGCGGGTCGGCTCGTGGACCGTCTCCGAGCCGAGCAGGAGTCCCGGTTCGGATCCTGACGACGATGGCGACCCCGATCTCGATCTTCATGCCGGTCTACAACGACGCCGATTGGGTGCCCAGGGCGATCGCCAGTGTGCTCGAGCAGGACCACTCCGACTGGGAGCTCGTGGTCGGGGACAATGTGTCGACCGACGGTGTGGAGGACGTGGTCCGCTCGTTCGACGACCCGCGGATCCGGTACCACCGCTGGACGACGCATGTGCCGATCGACGAGAACTTCAACCGAACGGCCGCCCTCACCCAGCACCCGTGGGTGCAGCTCCTGTGCGCCGATGACCGGCTCCGCCCGGGATGCCTCACCCGCCTGGCGGAGCTGATCGAGACACACGCGCCCGGCGAGCAGCGACTGTCCATGGCGCTCACGGCCTGCCGGCGAGTCGGCGAGGACGGAGCACCGGCCGATCACATCTGGTACGGGACGAAGCGCCGGATTCCGGTGGCCTCGGGCGTCTACGACGCCGCCGCGTGGATGCGCATCCACCTGACGGACGGGCAACCACCGTGGAACGTCGGATCGGTGGCAGTCGCGCGCTGGATGATCGACGAGAGCGGCGGCTTCTTCCGACCCGAGGTCGGCCTGTCGTGCGACGTCGAGCTCTCCCTGCGCGCAGCCGCCTACGGGCGCGTCGCGTACGCCGACGAAGAGCTCCTCGATTTCACCGTGCGTGAGAGCGCCGACAGCTCGATCCGCCTCTGGATGAACCGCTCGTCGAGCGACGATCGAACGCCGGTCGAGATCGCATTGCTCGCCGGCCTCAACGTCCATCGCCACCGACGTGACGTCAGTCGCGCCGAGCGTCAGGCGGTGCGGGACGCGATTGCCCGATCACATCTTCAGCGCGCCGCCCAGCATCGGGTCCTGGCGGGCGGCCTGGGTCGGCGCGGTGCCCTGGCCGATGTCCGGGCCGCCTGGCGCTGGAGCCCGAGGACGTTCCTGCAGCCGATGCAGCTCGCCTACGGGCTGGGGGCGCTCATCGCCCCGGAGGCGCTGCTCCAACGGGTGAAGCGCCGCATCGTCAGCGCGTCCGCGCTGAAATCGTCTGCGGGGCGGGGGCGCGGCAGGTCGAGCACGTCCGCGTACACCCCGACCAGCGCAGAGGCGCAGGCGTCCCAGGTCGGCAGACTGGGCACGGCGCCCGAGGGCACCGCTCCGTTCCGCAGCTGACGGAGCACGGCATCGGCGACCGCGGAGGTCGTGGCGGTCGCCGGGACGCCGATCGCCTGTTCGAAGCGAAGCACCTCGCTCAGCGCCGAGCTGTCGTTGACCACGACCCGACAGCCCATCGCAAGCGCCTCGTGAATGGTGAGTCCCTGCGACTCGTAGTCACTCAGGAGGCACACGATCGCCGCCTCGGCCAGGCGCCCGGCAACCTCGGCGCGCGGAACGCTCTCGAACGACACCGCATCATTGAGATCGAGCGAGGCAACGAGGGCGCGCAGCCTCGCCTCATCGGGTCCGTCGCCCATGATCGTGAGTCGAGCCGTGGGATGCTCCGCGCGCACGAGCGGGAGAGCCCGGATCACGCGCTCGTGACCCTTGTAGCGCTCGAGCCTGGCCATCGACACGATGAGGTCCGGGTCCCGGCGGCGGTCCGCGGCGCTGGCCTGATCGAGGTCCGCTCCGTTCGGGATGGTGACGATCCGGGACTCGCCAACGCCGTAGCGGACCGCGAACAGCTCGGCCTCGAACGTCGATACGGCAACGATGCGACGTGCCTGGCGCAGCAGCGGGCGAAGCAGCCTGATCTGCACCGGTCGGATGGCCGTCCGCAGCCGCGACGAGTGGCCGCCCGAGTGCAGCGTGATCATGTACGGGATGTGGGCCCGTCGTGCGGCAAGCATGGCCATCGGCGCCAGCAGGGTGTGATAGCCCTGCACGTGGACGAGGTCCGGCCGCTGGTCGACGATCCGACGCTGCAGGCCCGGGACGTAGTACAGATCCGACGACTTCGGAGCGGCCGGCATGCGCGTCACGTCCACCTCGCCGACGCGCTCGGTCGGCGACGATCGGCCCTCGAGGTCGGTGGCCAGCACGGCGACCTCGAACCGCTGGTCCGCCGCGATGCGCCGCGAGACCTCGGCGGTGTGCGACTCCACGCCCCCGCGGTACGGGGGAAAGCGGGGCGTGACCATGACGATGCGGGCCGGCCGGTCGATGCCCGCACGCCCCCCAGCGGTCATGACGTCTCCCCGGCCTCGGCTGGCGGCCGCCGCCGTGACTGCCAACGTCCGACGACGTACCCCGCGGTCGTGACCGCCAATCCCGCAAGGATGGCCGCGGCGCGCTGCACGCCGCCGGCGTCACGCCGGACAACCGAGGATCCGATCTGGCGCAGGGCACCGAGCGGCAGCGTGACCATCGCGTGGCGTCGCTCCGACGCCAGACCCGATCGACTGCCGGCGAGCTCGGTGACGATCGCCTTCGACAGTCCCTCCGCATAGCACCGCGCTCGGTAGTAGCTCCAGCTCGCCCGCGTCGCGGTCACGCGGTGCCTGACGCGGGCCGCGGGTTCATACCAAAGCACGGCGTCCGGGGCGATCCGCTGGACGCGAATGCAGAACTCGGTCTCCTCCCCCCCGACCGGTCGCGTGCCCACGCGGCCAACCTTCGTGTCGAACCCACCCGCCGCCTCGAACGCCGACCGTCGAAAGCTCATGTTGCATCCGAGAAAGTTCCGGATCGGCGCTGCCCGCTCCGGTAAACCTCGATAGCTGCATCCGACCACCCAATCGAACTCCTGCGGGAACCAGGCTGGTCGCCCGCCTTCTCGGGCCAGATGGGATCGGCGGAGCCGCCGACCCCGATCACCTCCGGCCGGGCGTACGACCGCGCCATCGCCGCCAGCCAGCCGGCTTCCGCCCGCGCGTCATCGTCGAGGAACGCGACGATGGCCCCACTTGCGGCCGGACACCGCTGTTGCGGGCATCCGACAGCCCCTGCTGCCCGCCGTTCGGCACGACCGTCACGTTGCGATGTTCCCTGCGGATCCGCTCCTCGAGCATCGGGTTATGGTCGACCACCACGATGATCTCGCGGGCCGATGGTTCCTGCGATCGGACCGAGCCGATGGCGGCCTCGATGTCGTCCCATCGCTCCTCGGTGTACACGCAGATCACGACCGAGAAGTCGGTGCCTGACTCAGCCATTCGAGCGCTCGGCCGGGGGTGCCTCCCCGGCATCGTCGCCGATCGGCGGCCGCGACATCGACCGGATGACCGTCGGGGCCATCAGCGCTGCCTGCCCCATCACCACCACGAACCGGGCCAGCGCGAGCCCCACCAGGCCGGCGAGCGCAAGTCCGAGGGCCGCGGCCGTGAGCTCGACAGCCAGCGTACCGACACCGATGGCGGCCGCTCGGCCCACACCGCCGCGCACCCGCTGGATCGCGATCCAATGGTCCTTCAGCGCCAACGGCAGCGTGGACGCTGCGAGAACGACGACGGTGGGGTACGCAGCATCGGCATACGAGGCGCCGAACAGGCCGAGGATCGTGCGCCCGGTCACCAGGAGCACGAGCGTGGCGCCGATGGCGATCGCACCGGTCAGCGCCATGGTGAACCTGATCTGGTGCCAGAGCTGGTCCGGCGCGCGCGCGCCGACGACGTAGAGCGTGAACGTGGCCGATGTGCCGACGACCGACACGAAGTTGGCGAGCAGCAGCGCGACGTAGAACGCGGCGTTCGCGTCGCGCGACAGGAGCGCGGTGACCAGGATCGGCAGGAGCCA
Source organism: uncultured Chloroflexia bacterium (assembly GCA_963767985.1). Lineage (GTDB taxonomy): Bacteria > Chloroflexota > Limnocylindria > QHBO01 > QHBO01 > JACDBZ01. Next base: position 146,478 of record CAVYGE010000006.1, on the reverse strand, counting down.
CACCGACGATGAGCGCGTGAGGTTGAGAAGGTGATGGGAGAGCGCGGCGAACGCCATGCCGCTCAACCGGCCCCACTCGAGCGGCAGGACATGCCCGAGCTCGTGCAGGTGCCGCGGGACGAAGACGATGGCCAGGATCGAGCCGATGGTGGCGACCGTCCAGGCGCCATAGATGGACATGCCCGTTGTCAGCAGTGCCGCCGCGAGCGCGAGCAGTCCCAGGCGTCCGAACGAGAAGAGGAAGTTGCGCAGGACCTGGATCGATCCGCGATAGACAGAGACCAGCGCCTGGTCGAGCACGGCGGACAGCGCGGTCACGCCAACGCCGATCGCGAATACCGCGATCAGCACGGGCGAAGCGCTGATCGGTGCGAGCTCGTCCGAGATGACCGGCGCGATCAGGGCGAAGCCGAGACCGGTCACGACGCCCATGGAACCAGCCGCGACGAGTGCGGTGATGGCCATGGAACCTGCGCGCGGTTCGCGGTGGAGCACCCCGGCCATGGCGGTCCCGAGTCCCATCACCGATATCTGCGACAGCAGGAGCATCGCCGAGACGGCCGCACCGGCAAGGCCGACGGCGGCGCTCGGGAACTGGCGAGCTGCCAGCCACCAGAAGACGAACCCCGTGCCGCTGGTGAGCACCGTCGAGAGGACCAGGCCACCCGTCGTGCCGATGGTCCGTCGAAACGGAGCGAGGCGAGAGCGAATGTCTCCGATGGCAGCCCGGCTCGCCAGGAGCCGGCCGGTCATGCGGTGGCCCGGGTCGGCAGTGCGCCGGCGCCGATCTCCAACCACGAGGAAAGGTCGCGATCGAGCATGGCTCCGAGCCGCTCGACCTCGGGTCGAACGTCGTCGATGAGACGACGTCGCAGTGCCGGATCGAGCGGTCGCCGCTCTTCGGCGCGGCTGTTGGCCATCAGGATCGCGGAACGCAGCTTGTGGGCGATGGGCAGGCGCCGCAGCGCGGGAATCAGCTTGCCGAGGGGACCGGGCGGGCGGACGACCAGGGCCTGGATGGCGGCGAGGCGCGGGCGCTTGCTCTCGTTCACCTGGGTGAAGTCCGGAACGGAAGCCGGCATCAACGTCCAGGAACTCGAGAAGCTGCCGATAGGTCCCTTCGAGATCCTCGAGGAAGTCGTCGAACAGGATGACGTGCACCGCGTCACGCCCGAACTCGTCGAAGTACCGCTGCAGCTGCTCGGGGAACCGAACGGTGTGCCGATAGAAGAGTGGCTCGGCGCGGCGGCTGGGACCGATGCGTCGACCTCGCCTACGGTCGGACTCGGCTGCCAACGCATCCTCGAAGTCAAGGATCGTCTCGCCGCCGTAGAAGGCGAGCTCGCGATGCAGCGAGTACATGACGTCCACCGGGTTGCGCAGCATGACGACGATCTTGGCGTCCGGCGCGAAGCGTTTGATCTCTCCGGCTGCGCTGCTCGACGAGAGGTACCAGGTGGTCGCCTCTCCGACCAGCTGGCTCGGCGCGGCGGGCTTGAAGAGGTCGAGATAGTCGCGCTGGCTCAGTCGCTCATGCAGATGCGTCAGGTCGTCTCCGAAGAACTGCGGCTCCTTGTGCTCCGGCATGAAGATCTCCGGATGCTGCCGCAGGTACTCGTACATCGCCGTCGTCCCGCAGCGCGGAGCACCGACGATCAGGAAGTGGGGACGGTGCGGTCCGGGCGGGCCATCAGTCGACCTGCGCCAGCAGGACGCGCGAACCGTGCGCCTCGTAGCGGATCGGGACACTGGTGAGATTGCCGAGGACGTCGCGGACGCGGTCGTGATGGGCTGGATCGGCGACGAAGAGGAGGAATCCCCCGCCGCCGGCGCCGCACAGCTTGCCGCCGTCGGCGCCGGCCTCCATGCCCGCGCCGATACCAGGCGTCGATCTCCGGGTTCGACACGGTGCTGGCGAGGGCGCGCTTCATCTCCCAGCCGGCGTCGAGCGTCCGCCCGAGACGAGCGTAGTCCGGCTCCGGCCTCCCGCATCAGCGCCTGCAGCTCGTACGCCTGGTCCCGCATGCGCTCGAGGAACACCCGATGCTCGCCGGTGCGCGCTCGCTGCTCGAAGAGCACGGAGCTCGACTTGCGCTGATGCCCCGTCCAGAGCATCACGAGGCGATCGAACAGCCCGCGGATCGCGCCTTCACGGGCGATCTGGGCCTCGACCGACACGTCACCGCTCGGCCGGAAGTTCAGCAGGTTCAGGCCGCCGAGCGCGGCGGCGTACTGATCCTGCTTCCCGATCGGCTGACCCAGGACTTCGATCTCGAGGAGGCATGCCTCGTCGGCGAGCTGCGCTGCCGTGACTCGCTCGCCGCGGAACGTGTGCAGGGCGTTGAGCAGCCCCACGGCAAACGCGCTCGAACCACCCAGGCCCGAGCTGTCCGGCAGGTCGCTGACCACGCTGATGTAGATCGGCGGCTCGATGTCGAGGAGCTTGAGCGCCTCCCGGGCGATGTCGTTGCGAATGGCGTCGATGCTGTGAACAGCCTCGCTCACCGAGTAGTTCAGCCGAACCTGCTCGTCGAAGACGCGGCCATGGCGCTTCACCGTCACGTAGACGTACTTGTCGATGGTCGTGCTGAAGACCGCGCCGCCATCCGTCGAGTAGAAGGCCGGGAGATCGGTGCCGCCACCGGCGAAGCTCACACGAAGCGGCGTCTGGGTCACGACCAGGCCGTGCTCGGCATGTCCTCCACGGCGGCCCGTCTCAGCCATGCCTGAGCCCCCAGTCGTAGGGGATCTCGTCGGTGAAGGGGTCCATGCGCAGCATCTCGGTCGGATCATGCGGCTCGGTGCCGCAGTTGGCGAGGATCACCTGCTTGTCGCCGTAGGCCTTGTAGCCGTTGGCGATGCCGGGCGGGATCTGGACCAGGCAGTAGTTGTCCTCGCCGATGAAGACCTCCTGCAGCTCGCCGCGCGTCGGTGAGCCCTCGCGAAGGTCGTACATGACGAGCTTCGCCCGCCCCGACAGCACCGCGTTGTTGACGGTCATCGTCTGGTGGATGTGCCAGGCCTTGACCGTGCCGGGCCACGCCGTCGAGAAGTAGATCTCGCCGAAGGCGATGAAATGCTCGTCGGTGGCCTTGAGCATGTGCATGATCTTGCCGCGCTCGTCCACGATCTGGCGCAGCGGCACGACCTTGACGCCGTCGATCACGCGGCCACCTCGGCGGCCCGCCAGCGGAGCTCGTCGTCGACGCGGTTCTCGGCGATCAGGCGATCGATGCGCTTCAGCCGGGTGAATCGATCGCTGACGAAGTCGGAGTGGGTCAGGCCGACCGAACGCAGGGCATTCGGCCAGCTCGACGGCCCCGGTGTGCGGATTGAACTCGAACGCGAAATCGGGGAACGCCGCGTTGAACTTCGCGAAGCTCGTTCGGTAGGTCCGCTGGTCCGCGTCCGGCCGTGAGAGCACCTCGAGCTCGGCCTCGGGCACCGCCGCGGCCACGGCCCTGGCGAGGTCGCGCACCTGGATGTTCAGATCCTCCGTGCCGAGGTTGAATGCCTGGTTGTGAACCGACTCGACCGGTGCTTCGAGCAGTGTGAGGAAGCCGCGCGAGACGTCGCGCACATGGACGACGGGGCGCCACGGCTCGCCGTCGCCGAGGACGGTGATCTTGTGGGTGCTGATGGCGGCGCCGACCAGGCTGTTGAGAACGGTGTCGAATCGCATGCGCGGCGACAGGCCGTACATCGTCCCGTTGCGCACGAGAACCGGCGAGAAGCCATCGGTCGCCAGCTCGGTCAACATGCGCTCCCCGACGACCTTCGAGCGGGCGTAGTCGGTCTGCGGGTTGAGCGGGGACGTCTCGTCGACGGCGCCGCCCTCCGACATGCCGTACATGATGCAGGAGGACGCGAAGAGGAAGCGCTTGACCCCCGCGTCGCGCGCGAGCGTGGCGACCCGCCCCGTGGCTTCTTCGTTGATCGATCCGGTCCAGCCGCTGTTGAGGTTGCCGATCGGATCGTTGCTCAGCGCGGCAAGATGGATGACGGCGTCGAAGCCCTCGAGGTCGGCGGCGGTGACATCCCGGATGTCCTTTTCGATGCTCGGGATCTCCGGCGGCGCCACGAGGTCGCAGCCGCGGAAGTAATCGACGTCGAGTCCGACGACGTCATGACCTCCCCCGATGAGGATCGGGGCCATCACCGATCCGACGTAGCCCCGATGTCCCGTCAACAGCACACGCTGCGCAGTCATGCCAGATTCCTTTCGCGTGATTCCGCAACAAGATCGCGCACGTGAGCCAACAAAGTGTGCTCGTCGTCGACATGGCGGTAGCGGCTCCCTGCCGCGTCCGCCGCCTGACCGTCGCGCTCGTCGTCGCCGATGAAGGTTGTTCTCGATAGATCCAGATGATGTTCGCGCTGTGCCTGGAACAGCATGCCGGGTTTCGGCTTGCGGCAGTCACAGCCCGTCTCCCAATCGTGCGGACAGTAGTACACGGCGTCAATGTGACCACCGGCGGCTTCGGCGTCATGGGCCATTCGTTCGTTGACCGCCTCGACGTCGGCCTCGGTCATCACGCCGCGCCCCACCCCGGCCTGGTTCGACACCACGATCACTCGGAAGCCCGCCTCCCGCAGGGTGCGAAGCGACTCGAGCGCACCGTCAAGCCACCGGAACTGCTCCGGGGTTCGGACGTACTCCGCACGGGGAGGACGCTCGTTCAGCACCCCGTCGCGGTCGAGGATGATTGCCGGCTCTCGTGCGAGGAACGCCTCGGTGAGAGGGAGGCGGTGCATGGATCCGACGCTGTAGTACCGATGTCCGCTCACGTTCGCACCCAGGAGACCGTCGGCCGCCAGCCGCGGATAGAGTGCCTGCTCGACGAGCTCGTTGCCGTCCTCCGGGAGCAGGCTCAACATCTCCCGCGGGATGAGGGCGTAGCTGATCTCGACCCCGGCCAGATTCGGTGCCGTCCTGGACCGGTCGAACACCTCGATGCGGCTTCCATCGTCCACCCGCACGTTGTCCCGCGAGTAGCCATCGGCGTTGGCGTAGATCGTGGTCATCACCGGGAGCCCGACGTGCTGGTAGTGGGCCCACAGCCGATCCATGTCGAGCGGCCAGTAGTTGTCGCAGTAGAGCATGAGGAACAGGGGGTCCAGCCGGGGCTCGACGAGCTGGAGACGGCTGGCGGTCAGGTCGTCGGCATCCGAGATCGTGTACCCGATGCGCACCCCGAACCGATCGCCGTCGCCGAAGTAGTCGGTGATGACCTCCGCCCGGTACCCGAGCAGCATCTCCACGCGTTCGAATCCCTGGGCGGCCAGCATCTCGACGAGATATGCGAGAAACGGCTTTCCATGGAACTCGATCATCGGCTTCGGACGATCGTCAGTAAGCGGCCGCATGCGCGTGCCGCGACCCCCCGCCAGGATCACCGCCTGGCGGGGTCGCTCGGACTGCATCGGGTTAGACCGGGTCGGCGGCGACCGATACCCGGTCGTTGATCAGGCAGCTCGTGATGATGTCGGCCAGCGCGGTGTGCGCGGTCTCCACCAATCCATAGGCTCCCTTCTCGGTCTCCACCCACAGGGCGACGTCAAGGAGCGACATGGCCGCTCCACCATCGAACCCGATCAGGCCGATCGTGCGCATGCCATGCGTTCGGGCTGACTCGAGCGCACTCAGGATGTTCGGCGAGTTCCCGCTCGCCGAGATCACCATGAGCACGTCGTCCGGGCGCGCGAAGTTCTCGAGCTGTCCGGAGAAGATGCGATCGACCCCCTCATCGTTCGCGAGGGCCGTGACCCACGGAACGTTGTCGCTCAGGTTCATCACGCGCAGGGGACGCTGGCCGGAGAGCTTCGTGGCCTTGCCCAGGTCGTTGACCCAGTGCGCCGCCGTGGCTGAGCTCCCGCCGTTGCCGGCGATGAAGATCGTGGCACCGCGATCACGGGCCTCACGCAGCTCCTCGACGGCGCGCGCAAGCTCGTCGCCGCTCACGGCGCCCATGAGCGAACCGAGCCGGGACACGTATCCATCGGCGAGCGACTGCCACGTTCCGGGCGCGACCGGCGAGGGAGCGGCCCGCTCGGCGGAATACAGCGCTTCGGCGCCCGAATCGGCGATCGCCATGTCGACGAGCATCCGGTCGGGGTAGTGACTGTGGCCGTTGCCGTTGGTGTGGCCGTTGCCGTTGCCGTTGCTGTGACCGTTGCTGTGACCGTTGCCGTTGCTGTGACCGTTGCTCGACGCGTTCGCGATCGGGATTGCAACCGGACGTGGCGGCACCCAGCGGCGCCAGCGGATGCTTCAGGCTCTCGGCAGCCTCGAGGGTCGTGACGGCACGCCGCCGCTCGGACCAGATGGTCCGGAGCACACGCCATCCGTCCGGGATGGTGCGCAGGCGTCCGACCCCCATGACCCGTCGATCCTCGAAGCTTGGGACTTCGACGACGCGCAGGCCGGCGCGCAGTGCGCGAATGTTCATCATGGTCTCGATCTCGAAGCCGTCGCCATCGAGGTCGAGAACCGGGAGCACCCGGCGCCAGAACGCGTTGTAGCCGTAGCACAGGTCGGTGTAGCGACCGCCGTACAGCCGGCGGACCATGCGGACGAACGCCTCGTTCCCCCACCGTCGGTGGAACGTCATGTCGCTGGTTCCGGCACTGTGCAGGAACCGTGACCCCTTGGCGAAATCGGCACCGCCCAGGAGCGTGTGCACGAAGTTCGGGATCTCGCCGGGGTCCGTCGAGCCATCGGCATCGAGCATCACGATGATGTCGCCGGTGGCGGCCTCGAACCCGCTGCGGAGTGCGGCGCCCTTGCCTTGACCCTGCTGCATGACGACCTTGATGTCGGGCAACAGCTCGCGGGCAACTTCGACTGTTCGGTCGGTCGAATGCCCGTCGACGAGGATCACCTCGTCGACTGAGTCGGGGATACGTGGCAGGACATGTGGAAGGTTGTCCTGCTCATTGAGAGTGGGGATGATTGCGGTAATCGTTGGACGGTTCATCGGATGGCTTCCCTCGGGATATGCGCTGCGCTCGAGTGGATGCCGCGATGAAAAGAAGACAGCATCCCCCCAAGCGGGGGTCGTTGGGCAACAGCGACCCCAATCAGCTAGGTGAAAGGTACCCTAGGCCCTAAGTACCGGATGTGCAATGACCTATGGACCGAATGGGGCGTTCCCCGTTGCCGGCGGGCACCGGCCCTTGCGCACCGGTCCACCCCTCTCACCCCCTAACCTCCCCGGTCCTCATTCGCGCATCCGACGCCGCGCCGATCGTCGCATACAATGCGACCCGACCTGACCCGGGCCCGCGACGCGAAGCACATTCGATCCGTCGCCCCGATCACCCCTGAAGTACCTGGAACGCAACTGCATGACTGCCCTGCCCGACTACCGGCTGAGCCACCTCGAGTCCCTGGAAGCCGAATCCCTGCACATCATCCGCGAAGTTGCGGCCGAGTCCGAGCGCCCGGCGCTGATGTTCTCCGGTGGCAAGGACTCGATCGTCATGCTCCACCTCGCCGAGAAGGCGTTCGCACCAGCCCGCATTCCGTTTCCGATCCTCCACGTGGACACCGGACTGAACTTCCCCGAGGTGCTGGCCATGCGCGACCGGCGCGCGGCCGAGCTCAACGTCCAGCTGATCGTCGCATCGGTCCCCGACGCGATCGAGCGCGGACTGGTCACGCCCGAGCCGAACGGCTCGCGAAACCGCATCCAGACTCCGGTCCTGCTGGCGGCGACGCAGGAGCATCGGTTCACCGCTCTGTTCGGCGGGGCGCGACGTGACGAGGAGAAGGCCCGCGCCAAGGAGCGCGTCTTCTCCTTCCGCGACGAATTCGGCCAGTGGGATCCGAAGAACCAGCGACCCGAGGTGTGGAGCCTCTACAACGCCCGGATCCATCTCGGCGAGTCGATGCGCGTCTTTCCCCTGTCGAACTGGACCGAGCTCGACGTGTGGCACTACATCGGCGACCAGCGGATCGAGATCCCCGAGCTGTACTACTCGCGCGACCGCGAGGTCTTCGACCGCGATGGCATGCTCTATGCCGTCAATGACCTCTGCCTCCCGAAGGACGGCGAGACCACGTTCACCGCGCGGGTGCGCTATCGCACCATGGGCGATGCGAACCTGACCGCCGCCGTGCGATCCGAGGCCGCGTCCATCGAGGAGATCGTGGCCGAGGTCGCCGCCACCCGATTGACGGAGCGGGGGGCCACGCGCGGCGACGACCGGGTCAGCGAGGCGGCGATGGAAGATCGCAAGCGCGAAGGGTACTTCTGATGGACCTCCTCCGGTTTGCGACGGCCGGATCGGTCGACGATGGCAAGAGCACGCTGATCGGGCGCCTGCTGTACGACACGAAGTCGATCTTCGATGACCAGCTGGAGTCGATCGAGCGCACCAGCCGATCCATGGGCGATGAGTACACCAACCTCGCGCTCCTGACGGACGGGCTGCGCGCCGAGCGAGAGCAGGGCATCACGATCGACGTGGCATATCGCTACTTCGCCACGCCGCGACGCAAGTTCATCATTGCCGACACGCCGGGCCACATCCAGTACACGCGCAACATGGTCACCGGCGCGTCGACCGCCGACCTGGCGATCGTCCTGGTCGATGCGCGCAAGGGAATGCTGGAGCAGAGCCGGCGCCATGCGTTCCTCGCCACGCTGCTGCGGGTCCCCCACCTCGTGGTCGCCGTCAACAAGATGGACCTGGTCGACTACGACCAGGACGTGTACGAGGGCATTCGCGGCGAGTTCACGGCGTTCGCCGCGAAGCTCGACGTCGCCGACCTCGCCGTGATTCCCATCTCGGCCCTGCGCGGCGACAACATCGTGACGCGCTCGTCCGCGATGGCCTGGTACGAGGGCCCCTCCCTCCTCCACCACCTCGAGAACGTCCACGTCGCGAGTGATCGCAACCTCATCGATGCCCGCTTCCCCGTCCAGTACGTCCTGCGGCCGCAGTCGGAGCGACACCGCGACTACCGCGGATATGCCGGAGCCGTCGCCGGTGGCGTCTTCCAGGTCGGCGACGACGTGGTGGTCCTGCCGAGCGGCCTCGAGACGCGCGTTGCGGCGATCGAATCCCCCACCGGACCGGTGGACGCGGCGTTCCCGCCCATGTCCGTCACCCTTCGGCTCGAAGACGACCTCGACGTCTCTCGGGGCGACATGATCTGCCGCCCGAACAACGCGCCGACACCGTCACAGAACATCGACGCCATGCTGTGCTGGATGTCCGACGGCGGGCTTGCGCCAGGTCGGCAGCTGGCCATCAAGCACACGACGCGGAGCGCGCGGGCCGTGGTCAAGGAGCTCCAGTACCGGCTGGACGTCAACACGCTGCACCGGGACGAGGGCGTTGACGGGTTGAAGCTGAACGAGGTCGGACGCGTGCGCCTGCGCACCACGGCGCCGCTCTTCGTGGATCCCTATCGCCGCAACCGTGCCACCGGCGGCTTCATCCTCATCGACGAGTCGACGAACAACACGGTTGCCGCGGGCATGATCCTCGGCGCCGACTGACTCAGCCGCGCTCCGCCGTCCCCAGGTACCCGAGTTCTTCCACGGCCTCGATCACGCGTGTCGCGCTGTCATCGGGAGTCTCGCTGCCGTCCGATGTGCACACGACCTCGGGGGCGAGCGGGGGCTCGTAGTCGTCCGAGATCCCCGTGAAGCTCGGGATCTCGCCCGCCATGGCGCGGCGGTAAAGGCCCTTCACGTCGCGCGCCACCAGCAGCTCCATCGGCGCCTGGACATGGACCTCGACGAAGCGGCCGATGAGTGCGCGAACCTCGTCACGCGCCGCTCGGTACGGGCTGATGACCGACGCGATGGCGATGACGTCGTTCCGCGAGAGCAGATGGCAGACCCAGCCGATGCGCCGGATGTTCGCGTCGCGGTCCTCGCGGCTGAACCCGAGCCCGACCGAGAGGTGCGTCCGGACCACATCGCCGTCGAGCACCTCGACGCGCTGCCCTGCGTCGCGCAGCCGCTGCTCCAGGATCGCGGCAATCGTGCTCTTGCCCGCGCCGGACATCCCGGTGAGCCAGATGGTGAAGCCGGTGGACGCGCCTGGCGGCGGCGTGCCCGCGCCACCCATGAGGATCGGCTGCGGCGTGCTGCCCGCACCGGCGTCCGTCGCGGCGTCGTCGTTCGTGTCGGTCACGTGGTGGATGGTCCTCGGCTAGAACGGGAAAGCCCATGGTACGAGCGCCAGCGTGAGGCCGATGGTGACGAGGTTCACAGGGAGCCCGAGGCGGGTGAAGTCCAGGAAGCGGTAGTTGCCCAGGCCGTACACCATGAGGTTCGTCTGGTAGCCGATCGGGGTCAGGAACGAGAGGCTGGCGCCCAGCGCCACCACGACGACGAACGGCCTCGGGTCCACGCCGAGGCTGGTTGCCGTGGCAACCGCGATCGGGAACACGAGGACGGCCGCGGCGTTGTTGCTGACGAGCTCGGTGAGGGCCATCGTGGCCAGCAGGACGGCCGCCAGGGCACCGAGCGGACCGATCGGCTCGAACACGCTCACCAGCAGGTCCGCGGCCGATGACCCGAGTCCGGTCTGCTGCACGGCGGCTCCGAGGCCGAAGGCGGCCGCGATCAGGATGACGATGTTCAGATCGACCGCGTCGCGCGCCTGCCGAAGCGTGACGACCCTGGTCGCGACGACGAGGAACGCCGCGGTCACCGCCCCGTGGAGGAGCGGCACGAAGCCCGATGCCACGAAGGCGATGAATGCGAAGCCGATGGCCGCCACCGTCAGGATCTTCCGCGGTTGGGTGGGACTGATGCCCTGCCGCTGAGCGATGAGCAGGAAGTCGGGGCCGTCGCGATGCCGGGAGCGAAAGTCGGGTCCGGCGAGCACGAGAAGCGTGTCGCCCATGTGAAGGCGCACGTCGCCGAGCTTCGCGTCGATCCGATGCCCGGAGCGATGGATCGCCAGGACGGCCGCGCCATACCGGGCGCGAAAGCCGGTGTCGCGGAGCGTCCGACCCACGAGATCGAGGCTGTTCGCCACCACCACCTCGTAGAACTCGTGGGCCGCGCCGCCGAGGCGACCGATCTGGCGCGTCTCGGTCGACTCGAGACCTGGTGTGCGCTGCAGGTCGACCACCTGGTCGACGCGCCCGACGAAGGTGAGGACATCGGCACCCGCGAGAACCTCACCGGGCGCGACCGGCGCGATCACCCTGCCCGCGCGCTCGATCTCGACCAGGAACACGCCGGTGAGATGCCGCAGTCCGGCTGCCTCGACCGACCGTCCGTCGGCAGCACCGCCGGCGACCACGCGCATGCTCACGGCGAACTCGCGCCCGCCCTCCGCGCCTGCGTCATTGACGCCACGATCCGGGAGCAGCCGGCCGGCGAGCACGACCATGACGAGGCACCCGGCGAGCGCGATCGGCAGCCCCACCGGCGTGAGCTCGAACAGCGACAGCGGACGCATGTCCGATGCCGCAAGGAGTCCGCTGACGGTCAGGTTGGTGGATGTGCCGATGGTCGTGGTGACGCCGCCGAGCACGGCGGCGAAGCTGATCGGCATGAGGAATCGCGATGGGGCCAGCCGCCGGCGCCGGCCCAGATCGAGGGCCGGCGGCACGGTCATGGCGACCAGCGTGGTGTTGTTCACGAAGCCCGACAGTGCCGCGATCGGCAGGGTGATGCGGGCGATCAGCCAGCGACCCTCGGCCTTCCCGAACAGGCCACGCACGATGGGCTGGAAGGCGCCGGACGTGTCAACTGCCCGCGCGACGATGAGGAGAGCGGCGATCGCGATCGGCGCCTCGTTGCTGAATCCGCCGAAGGCCGCCCCCGGCGACAGGATGCCGAGCAGCATGAGGACGGTCGTCGCGCCCAGCATGGCCAGGGCGGGGGGAACGACCTCGCGCGCCATCATGAAGATCACCCCCAGCACGACGGCCAGCGTGACCCAGGCGTCCAGCCCCAAACGGTCCTCCGTGATGTCTCCGGGTATCATTCGCGTCCCGGTCGAAGTGGAGGATAGTCGGTGACCGAATCTTCGCCGGCGGACGCGGCAACCAGTGGTGCTTCTGAGCAGCAGATCGCCGAGCTCGGCGACGCCCTGCGCTCGCGGCCGAACGTCTCGGCCATCTGCCACGAGAACGCCGACGGCGACACGATCGGAGCGGCGGTGGCGATGGCGCGCGCTGCCGCGCACCTCGGATGCCAGGTCGAGGTCGTCTCGGTGGATGGCATCCCGGCCGCCTACGCCGCACTGACCACCGGACTGCCCGTCAACACGGGCCCGACGCTCGATCCTGGCGTCGCGGTCGTGTGCGATGCCGCGACGCTGGAGCGCGTTGGGTCGATCGTGGATACCTGCCGCTCATGGTTCGACGCGTCGTCGATCGTGAACGTCGACCATCACATCACCAACAGCGAGTTCGGGCGCTGGAATTTCGTTGATCCGGCGGCAGCCGCCAGCTGCCAGGTCGTCGCCTCGATCCTCCCGCGCCTCGGCATCCCGATGGATCCGGCCATCGCGTCGGCCGTCCTGGCGGGGATCATCCGCGACAGCCACGGATTCTCGACTGCCGCGACGTCGGCGGACACGTTCCGGGCCGCCGCGGCCACCCTCGAGTCGGGAGCCGCGCTCGAGGAGGTCTACCGAGCGACGCTGCTCGAGATGCCACTCGCCGCGGTTCGGCTCTTCGGGCGGCTCCTGCACGATCTCCGGATCGAGGACGACGGGCGGATTGCCTGGACGGTCCTCACTCCCGAGATGCTGGATGCGTGCGGCGCGGAGCATGCAGACGCCGAGGGCGTGGCCGAGTTCATCGCGCGCGGCACCGGCGTCGAGATCGCGATCCTGCTGCGGGAGCTCGACGGTGCCACGCGGGTGTCGCTGCGGACGGGCCCGCGCGTCGATGCCGCGGCCATCGCCGGACACTTCGGTGGTGGCGGCCACACCCGACGCGCCGGCTGCACCATCCAGCATTCTCCCGAGGCGGCCATCGGTCCGCTGCTCGACGCCTGCCGCGCGCAGATCCCGGCCTGAGCCGTGGCCACCATCGGGCATCTCGCCGCCGGCATTGCGCTTGCCCGGGCCGGCGAGCGAACGTTCGACCTGCGCGTGATGGCAGCGCTGGCCGCCGCCTCAGCGGCTCCCGACATCGACCTGCTGCTCGGCATCAACCATCGCGGGCCAACCCACTCCATCGGGTTCGCCGCGATCATCGGCGTCGCCGCCTTCGTCGCCTTCCGGATCCTGGGCCACCGGCGCGCGATGCTCATCGGCGCCCTCGCCGCCGCGGCCGTGCTGTCGCACATCGTGCTGGACCTTCTCACCGTCCGATCGGCCGTTGCCGCCCTGTGGCCGTTCACGAGCCGAGAGTTCGTCCTCTCGGTCGTCTTCCTGCCGTCCATCCCCCTGGACGACCGGCTCACGACGTTCGGCGGGCTGCTCCTGTCACTGGCCGAGCTGGCCTGGTCGGTCGTTCTGGTGGCGCTGGCGTTCCTCGTCCCGCGGCGAGGCCCGGAAGCTCGCTGACGAGCTTCGACCGCGCCCACATCGGACCCAGGCCGGCAGCACGTGCCGCGCGGTGCGCTTCGATGTCGGTGTGACGGCCGAAGAGGATCACGCGGGTCTCCGGCGCGCGGCGCCGGAGGGCGACGAGCGCATCGGCCCAATCCGGATCTCGCTCCGTCCAGTCGACGAGCACGAGGTCCACATCGTCAACCTCGCTCAGCGACGCCGGCGAATCGATGCGGGCGGCGGACCGACCCGACGCCGCGGCGGCGGCTCGTCGATGCGGCTGAAGAGCATGAGGTCGTGCATGATGGCGACGATCCTCATTCGCCCGACCCGCGATGCGCGCGATGTCGCGCGGTCTCGGCGTCGTGCTGCGGCGGAACCGCGTGGTGGCTGCCGTTCGTGGCCTGGTCGACCACGAAGCGCGCGATGCGCATCGGGTAGACCCCGACGACGACCGGCGCGCGGACTTCGACCGACATCTCCACGCCGACCTCGTCGCGCTGCCAGAGATCCTGGATCTTCGTCGCCTCGCGCTCCGGCAGGCCGATGAAGGCGGTCGTCCCGTTGCGACTGACGACGCTCATCGCATCGGGATCGAGGCCGAACCGGCGCCGCACGTCCGCGACGGCGATGTAGGGCCTTGACGTGAGATATCGGCGGAGACTCGAGGTGCTCGGCCGCTTGCTGGCACTCATGGGCTGTCGGCCCAGTCTAGCCGTGCCACCGATCGCCGTCAGGAACGCTCGCCGAAGACGCTCCGCAGCACGAAGAGGACGTTGGCGGGGCGCTCCGCCAGCCGGCGCATGAAGTACGGGTACCACTCGGTGCCATACGGAACGTAGACCCGCAGCCGATATCCCCTCTCGAGCAGCTGACGCTGGAGGTCGCGGCGCACGCCGTACAACATCTGAAACTCGAAGGCGTCGGCGCCGATGCCGTGCTCGCGCGCGAAGGTTGCCACCCGCTCGATCATGTCGGGGTCATGGGTGGCGACGCCGGGGTAGGCGCCCGCCCGAAGCAGCTCCTCGCACAGCATGACGAAGGCGTCACCGATCGCCACGCGGTCCTGGTGCGCGATCTCCGGCGGCTCCGCGTACGCGCCCTTGCACACCCTGACCCGCGCGCGATCCTTCGCCAGGCCCTCGACGTCGGCCGGAGACCGATGGAGGTAGGACTGGATGACCGGGCCCACGTCATGGCCGGCTGCACGCAGGCGGGCGACGATCTCGAGAGTTCGATCGGTGGTGGCCGAGCCCTCCATGTCGATCCGTACGAAGATGCTCGCCCGATCTCCCGCCGCGACGACGGGCGCTAGCACCTGGAGGCACTCGTCGACCCCCAGCTCGAGCCCCATCTGGGTCAGCTTGATGCTGACGTTGGCGTCGAGGCCCTCGCTCGCGATGCGCTCAATGGCGGTGACGTAGGCGGCCGCGGCCCGATCGGCGGCCTGACGGCCGTCCACCGACTCGCCCAGCACATCGAGGGTCGCGCTGGCGCCGGTGCCGTTCAGGGTCCGTACGGCATTGATCGCCTCATCGAGGGTCGTGCCGGCCACGAACCGCAAGGGCATGCGTCGCAGGAACGGGGTGCCGAGCGCGATGCTGGCCATCCAGCGCCGGTCGCTCAGCCACAGGAAGAAGACGCGGAGCGCGGAGGCGAGCACGACGGCAGTCTACCGGCGCGGCGGACGGGGTGGCGGCCACGGCTCGTCAAACGGCCGAAAATCTATGTCTGCAAAATGCTTGACCGTGGGGCGGACAATCCGCGGGACGGCATGCGGGGGGTGGTTCTGCACCGTTTCGTCCCTCGCCGGCGTCTGAGCGATCACTTGGGCGGACGGGGGGCCATTGGGGCACACCGCCTGACCCCGCACGGAGGTCCCGACATGCGTCGGCTGGTCGTTTTCCTTGCCGCTGCCCTGCTGATCCTGGGCACGGCCGCTCCCGCCGCTGCGAGGAGCATGTCGTTCTATCGCTCCACCTACTACGCGGTCCAGTTCGACTGGATCCAGCTCGACCGGGACGCGGCCGGAAATCGCCTGCCGCCGATGGATTCGCGGCCGTTCGGGAACGTTCACATCGGGTTTGCGTTCGCCCAGGAGTTCAGCTCGGGACAGGCGTGGGTCTTCGGCCAGATCGCCGACCTGAACTGCCCGGTTGACTTCGTCCCATCACCAGGTGGTGGTCACGGCATCGGCCTCGAGGAGGAGGCGCCGGTGGATCCGGAGAATCCCTGCACCCACATCGGGTTCCGTGCGATCGACGGCCTGGTCCCGCTGTCGATCGACAAGAAGCTCACCCGAGCGGTGCTCGGGGGCCCGGGGGTCACGGTCGGCATCTACGGCGGAGGCGATCCGCACGGCGGGCCCGGAGACTTCCTGGCCAACGTGCCCATCAATGTGACGTTCGCGGGCGTTGGCCCGCTGGCCAAGCAGACCTTCAGCCAGACCTTCACCGACGGTACGACCACCTACACATCGCGCTACAGCTCGAGCAACCGAACGGCTGTGCTGTCGGGCGTGCTCGGGCCGATGGGCTTCGACCCGGATCTGTCGGGCGGATCGATGAGCTACAACAGCGAAGTCAGCCGCTCGCGAAGCCGGTAAGACGGCATTGCGCGCACCCGGCCGGGTCGTCCCGGCCGGGCCACCGCACGGAGGGGAACCATGACATCCACGCAATCCGGCCAACGAGCCGGTGACCCTCTCTCGCGCCGATCGTTCCTGCGCCGCGCGGGCGGCGCCGCAGCCGTGGTCGGCGGGACCGCCGTCGTCGGGCTCGGACCGGTCGTCGGCTCGCGAGCCCGTGCGGCCGCGGGGCCGGCCCGCACACCGCACCCGCTGGCCAAGGCGCATGACGCCACGGTGGCGCAGCGCTGGGTCGGCGTGCTGTACGACGCCACGCGCCGCGAGAACATCACGCCCACGGCGGCCGCCCGCGGGTACGCCTGCATGGCCGTCGCGCTGTACCAAGCGGTGTGGGACGGCATGCCGGGCTACCGCTCCCTGGTCGGCCAGCTCAATGGACTGGGGCCGACGCCACGCGCCGAGCGCGGTCGTCGCCATGACTGGCCCACGGCCGCGAACAGTGCCATGGCCACCATGGCCACGGCGCTTTTCCCAACTCCCCAACCGCAGACGACCGCCGAGATCACTGCCCTCGAAGCCGCCATCAGCTCCGAGCGGAGATCGGTCGTGGATGCGGCGGACTTCGATCGCTCGGCAGCCCATGGGCGCGCGGTCGGACGCGCGATCGTGGACTGGACCCACGGAGACGGTCTCGCCGAGATCCGGGCCCTACCGACCTACGTCCCGCCCCTCGGCCCGGACAAGTGGCAGTCCACCCCTCCGAACTTCGGCACGGCCATCGAGCCGTACTGGGGTCGCATGCGTCCGTTCGTTCTGCCATCGGCCGACGCCTGCTTCCCGCCACCCCACGTTCCGTACGACGAAGCGCCGGGCAGCGGGTTCCACCTCCAGGCAGCCCGCGTCGTCGAGGTCAACGCGGCGCTCACCGACGAGCAGCGCTTCATCGCGATGTTCTGGCGCGACAACCCGCTGACAAGCGGATTGCCCGCAGGACACTGGTTCGTCATCGGCAACCAGCTGGTGGACCAGCTGGGACTGCGACTCGACGACGCGGCCGAGATGTACGCCCGACTGGGCGTCGCCCTGGCCGACGCATTCATCTCGTGCTGGCACGCCAAGTACGAGATCAACCTCCTGCGGCCGATCACCTACATCCGGCGGCTCATCGACCCGGCCTGGAGCTCGTTCGTGAACACCCCTCAGTTCCCCGAGTACACGTCAGGCCACTCGGTGGCGTCCCAGGCGGCCGCGGCCGTACTGACCGAACTGTTCGGTCAGGTCGCGTTCACGGACACGAACCGCCTGACCGAGCCGCCCTCGGCGGGCACCCGCCACTTCGCCTCGTTCCAGGCCGCCGCCGACGAGGCCGCCGGAAGCCGACTGTACGGCGGCATCCACTACCCGATGGGGATCGAGATCGGCCTCGAGCAGGGCGCCAAGGTCGGGGCCCAGGTCATCCGCCGCCTCGAGACCTTCCGAGGCTGAGGGCGGGGCCGCGGGCCGGAAGCGGTCCGCGGCCTCAGCTGGTCAGGAAGAACGCGACGAGCGCCGCGGCCCCGATCACCCCGAGCGCGGCGCCGGCCAGGACCCGGCGTCGCTCTTCGCCGGTCATCCCCTCGCGGATCGGCGCGGGCTGGCCGCGAACGGCGCGGCCGCGCCACGCGAGATAGCGCTCGGCGTTGAGGTCGCGCGCGTCGCGGGCCTGCGATGCGCGCCAGGCGGGCCACCCCACGAGGAAGCCGACCGCGCCGGCCACGAGCGCGACGAGCAGCAGGACCAGCGGGAGCATCGGTTCAGGACCGGTCCGCCGGCGGGAGGAGGTACGCATCCTCCAGCAGGGCCTCGATCGCCCGCTGATCGCGGTTGCGCCCGAAGTACCAGGCGAGGTAGAGCCCGTTCACGGCAGCCCACGCGATCACCGCGGGAACGAAGAATGTCGACCACGGTTCGCCGATGCGAGCGACGGTCGCGTTGGCGATCAATATGGCGACCCCGAAGAATGCGGCGCCGGCAATGGTGAAGTGCCAGGTCTCCGCCGCGAGCATGGTCAGCGGCCGTCGGATCGATGCGGCCACGATCTTGGGATCGCCCGGCGCGCCGAAATACACCTCCTCGAGACGGTGGGCGACGAGCACATCGGTGCCGAGCCCTGCGTTGATCCGGCGTTCGAGCGCAGCAGCGTAGGTGCGGGCGAAGATCACGTAGCTGAACAGGTAGGCCGCGTGGAAGCCCACGTACAGGATCACGAACGGGAGCAGGAGGGCGGATGCCTGCGTCGGCGGAAAGAAGGCCGCCACGAACAGGGCGCCGCTCACCACGAGGCCCCCGGAGGTGAAGCGGAAGAACAGGTCGTAGTAGCGGAAGATCATGCCCCGCATCCTGCCGAGCTGGGATTCGAGCAGCCTCAGCTCGTCGCCGGACAGCGCGCCGGGGATGGTGCTCACGTCTCTGATGCTCCTGCGGCGGCTCGATCCACGATCCATTCAACCTCATCGCCGACGACACGCGCTGCCGGTAGCTCGGAGGATCCTTCGCGGATCTGTTGAAGGGCGGGCGCCTTGTCCGCGCCGGTGACAGCGAAGATCGTCGCCCGCGCGGCGTTGAGAACGGGGAAGGTCAGGGTCATGCGCCAGGTCTCCTGGGACGGCGCCCAGTTTCCGACAACCCCACGCTGCGTCTCGGCCAGCGCCTTCGAGTCCGGAAAGAGGCTGGCGGTGTGCCCGTCAGGGCCCATCCCGAGCCAGATCAGGTCGAACGACGGAACCTCGTCGCCGTGCGTTCCGAACGCGAGACGCAGCTCGCTCTCGTAGGACAGCGCGGCCGCGTCGAGATCGGCGGCCTCGGCGGACATGCGATGGACGCGATCGAGACGCACACCGGGAAGCTGCGAGATCAGCATCCCGTACGCCACGCCGAAGTTCGACTCCGGATGATCCGGCGGCACGCTGCGCTCGTCGCCCCAGAAGAACTCCACGGCGCTCCAGTCGACCGCTTCGCGGCGCTCCGGCTCGAGCAGCAGCGGATAGACCTGTTTCGGCGTCCCTCCCCCGGAGAGCGCGACGCGGAAGGCCCCGCGCTCGGCGATGGCGGCGGTGGCTGCCGCGATGAACCGATCGGCGACGGCGATCGCCACCGCATCGGCGTCCGCGAGCACCGTCACGCGGGTCATGCCGCCGCCTCGCGCGACGAGGCCAGCAGGATGGCGGCGGCACGGACCGCCGACTCGTACAGCGGGTCCGCCACGTCCATCGTGAGCTGGGAGCTCAGCAGCTCGGCCTCGCTGGGCGACTCCATCGACACGCGCCGCAGCAGCGCCGTCATGCCGTCGGCGTTGGTGGCCACCACCGCGTGATCGGCGTGCCGGTCGATGATGAATTCTGCCGCGCCCGTCTCACCCAATGACCGCAGGCGGACGGACAGCAGGTCTCCGGGGCGCACCTCGTCGGTGATCGCCGGCTGGAGAACGAGGTCGACCATCTCGTGCCGTCCCTCGAGCCGCAGCCGAAAGCCTCCATCGGCCAGGGCCTCGACGGTGCGATACCGCTTCCAGGCGAGACGGGTGGCGATCCAGCCGGCGTACAGCAGGGCCTGCGACATCGGTGCGCCGACGCCGGGCGCAACCTCGAGATCCTCGTCATGCCGATCCGACGTGGGCGGCGGGACCGCGTACGTGATGAGCAGGCGGCTGAGATTCGGGAGGTAGCGGCGGAAGCGCGGCGCATCGAAGAACTGGGCCGTGAGCTCCTGCCACCAGGCCAGGCGACCCCACGACAGGTCCCCGACCCCGCTGCGACGTCGCAGGCCCGCAGTCCGGCGCAGCCCGGTGAGCAGGTCGCTGAAGTCCGACGAATCGATGATGAGGCGGTCGCCCATATCGACCAGCTGGTCGAAGATCGGGTCGCGCCAGGGCGGATCGCCGGGCCACCAGATGTGGGTCGGCAGGTCGTGGATGAGCAGCGGCGCCACGATGCCCGACAGGTGCTCGGAGGCCTCCCCCCGCACGGTGAGCACGACCTCCTCGTAGCAGACCTGGTCGCCGCCGTTGGCCATTTCGTTGCAGTGCGTGCTGATCCTGGCGTCGAGCGGCTCGTCGCCGGCACCCGGCTCGGGCACGAGCACGATCGCGCGCGACGGATGACGAACGCCGAGGCCCTCGAGCGTGCGGACGACGCGGTCGGCGGCGGCCTCGTCCACCACCGTCACGATGAGGTTGAGGACGGAGGCCCGACCGTGGGGCAGGCCCTTCTCCGTCACCAGCGGGTCGCCACCGTCGTCGAGGCCCGGGTCCGAATCCCACAGCGACGCGAGGTGGCCGGCGATCGCGCGCACCGACGTACCGTGCTGCTCCCACATCGGCGTGGTGAGACTCTCGGCCGCACCGAAGCGCATGAGCCGACGATGGAGCGCATGCTCCTCGGTCGGAGGAGGCTGGGACGCGCTCACGGACGCCTCCACGCACGTCCGTCTCGCTCGAGAAGCTCCTCCGCGGCCGGCGGTCCCCAGCTGCCGGCGCCGTAGAAGTGCAGCGGGCCCCCCTCGCCGGCATGCCACGCGTCGAGGATCGGGTCGAGGATCTCCCAGGCTCGCTCGACCTCGTCGTCACGGGTGAAGAGGCTCGGGTCCCCGATCATCGCGTCGAGCAGGAGGGTCTCGTAGGCATCGGGCGAGTCCACCGCGAAGCTCGACCCGTAGCGGAAATCCATGTTGACCGTCCGGATCTGGAGCCCCTGGCCGGGCACCTTGGCACCGAAGCGCAGGAGAATGCCCTCGTCGGGCTGGACCCGGATGGCCAGCACGTTGGGCTCGATCTGGGGCACCCCGGCCCGCGCGAAGAGCGCCAGCGGCGCCTGCTTGAACTGGACGGCGATCTCCGTCACGCGGCTCGGCAGCGCCTTGCCGGTGCGCAGGTAGAACGGAACGCCCGCCCAGCGCCACGAGTCGACCCCCAGCTTCAGCGCGGCGAACGTCTCGGTCTCGGAGTCGGGGGCCACCTTGTCGTCATCGCGGTAGCTCACGATCTTCTCGCCCTCGACCCAGCCCGAGACGTACTGGCCGCGGACGGTGTTGGTCGCCACATCGGCGGCAGACATCGGCTTCACGCCGCGCAGCACCTTCATCTTCTCGTCGCGCAGGTCCTCGGCGTGGAACTCGACCGGAGGATCCATGGCGAACATGGCCATGAGCTGCAGTGCGTGACCCTGGACGATGTCGCGCAGCGCACCGGTCGCGTCGTAGAACTCGCCGCGGCCCTCGACGCCGACCGTCTCGGCCACCGTGATCTGCACCGAGTCGATGTAGCGCCGGTTCCAGATCGGCTCGAAGAGACCGTTGCCGAAACGGAAGACCGCCAGGTTCTGGACTGTCTCCTTGCCGAGGTAGTGATCGATCCGATACACCTGGGTCTCGTCGAAGACCTCGGCCAGCTCGCGGTTGAGAGTGCGCGCGCTTTCGAGGTCCGATCCGAACGGCTTCTCGACGATCACGCGCGTCCACCCCCGTCGCGAGCCGCTCCGGCGCCGATCCCCGTGCGAGGCAAGGCCGGCGCGGTCGAGCTGATTCACGATCTCCGGGTACAGCGAGGGCGGCACCGCGAGGTAGAACAGGCGATTGCCCGACGTGCCGCGATCGCGGTCGATGCGATCCAGGCGCTTGGCCAACTCGACGTAGGCGGCCGGGTCGTCGAAGTCACCCTGGTGGTACTCGATCCCACGGGCGAACGACTCCCAGATCGCCGGCTTGGCCGGCCTGTTCCGGCTGAAGCGGTCGATCCCGGCGAGCAGATGGTCGCGGAAGGCGTCGTCGTCGAGCTCGCGTCGGGCGAAACCCACGGCGGTGAACTCGGGCGGCAGGAACCCGCCGAGCAGCGCGTTGTACAGCGCCGGGGCCAGCTTGCGCTCGGTCAGGTCCCCGGTCGCGCCGCAGATGACCATGGTGCACGGCTCGGCCATGCGCTCCAGGCGCAGACCCTCGCGCAGCGGGTTCGGCCGAGGTTGGCGGGCGTCGGGGGCGTGCGAGGAGCGCGGCTTGTCGACCGCCGGCGGATCGTCCTCGACGCGCGTCGCCATGACTACTCCCGATCCTTGAGCGCGTGACCGCCGAACTCGTTGCGCAGCGCGGCGAGAACGCGGTCGGTGTACGAGTCCGGCTCGCGGCGGCTGCGGAAGCGCTCGATCAGGCTGAGCGTGATGACGGGTGCCGGGACGTCGTGGTCGATCGCCTCGGCCACCGTCCAGCGGCCCTCTCCCGAATCGGCGACCCAGCCCTTGATCTGCTCGAGGTCGTTGCCCTCCTTCTCGAAGGCGTTGCCCGCCAGCTCGAGGAGCCAGGACCGGATGACCGACCCGTTGTTCCACATGCGGGCCACGGCGGCGAGGTCGAGGTCGTACTCGCCGGCGTGGAGGATGTCGAACCCCTCGCCGTACGCCTGCATGATCCCGTACTCGATGCCGTTGTGGACCATCTTCGTGTAGTGGCCGGCTCCGGCATCACCGCAGTACAGGTACCCGTTCTCCGGGGCCAGCGTCTTCACCACAGGCTCGAAGCGTTCGAAGACCTCGCGCTTGCCACCGAGCATCGCGCAGAACCCGACCTGCAACCCCCAGACCCCGCCCGAGACGCCCATGTCGAGCCACTCGATGCCCCGCTCGGCAAGCTCAGCGGCATGGCGCTTCGAATCGTGGAACCGGCTGTTGCCCGCGTCGACGATCACGTCACCGGGCTCGAGGATGTCGGCGAGCTGGTCGATCATGGCGTCCGTGGCGGCGCCTGACGGGACGCTGATCACGACATGTCGTGGCGCCGGCATCATCTCGAGCAGGCGCTCGATCGGCTCCGCAACCGTGATGCGGCCTTCGTTCTCGGGCTCGCCCGCGATCTCAGCCGCGACGGCCTCGGTCCGGTTCCAGGCCACGACATCGTGACCGCCCCGTGCCGCGCGGCGCGCCATTCCGGCGCCCATCCTCCCCAGTCCGGCGATTCCGACCTGCATGGTGCTCCCTACTGCGATGTGACTCTCGGCCGGCTCGCCGATGGCGGTGGCGACCATCGCCTCGAGGCGCTCGAGCCCGGATCGGAGGTCGGCAAGATGGACGCGCAGGGCACGACGCCCGCGCCGCTGGAGTGAGGTCAGATCTCCGAGTGCCTGGGCCGCGATCAGGGTCGCGAACGACTCGTCCCAGCCCGCGATCGGGAGATCCTTGGACGGCTCGGCGGTGATCTGGAGGAACACGCCCGTCGCGGGGCCGCCCTTGTGCAGCTGCCCGGTGGAGTGCAGGAAGCGCGGCCCGAATCCGAGCGTGGTCGCGACGCCGAGCGCGTCGCGCACGCCGACCCGGATGCGCTGGAGTGCCTCCTCGACCCACGGGTCCGAGGGAACGTAGGCGAGGATGGCGAGGTAGTCGCGTCCCGGGGTTGAGCAGCCCGAGGAGCTGCTGGACTGCACCCTCGACGCTGACCGGCGTGTCGCCGATGGCCTCGGGATCGGCCGTCACCGACATGCCGGGCTCGCTGACCAGCGGACCGGGTCTGCGGCAGCGCACCGCGGCTGCGGAAGGCGTCGAGCAGGTCGCGCGTTGCGTCCTTGCTCTCCTGGACGTTCGGCTGGTCGAACGGGTCGATGCCGAGCACGATCCCGGCCACGGCCGTGGCGACCTCCCATCGCACGAACTCGCCGCCGATGTCGAGCGCATCGTCGAGGACGATCTCCTCGTCCGCCAGCGCGCTCATCGCCGGGTCGGTCTCGTCACGGAGCCTGACGTGCACGAACAGGCGATCCTCCGCGTAGTCGGATGGCCTGACCGAGCGGCTCGCCCACGATCGGCACGATGCCCGGTGTCCGCCTTACCGGTGCTCTCCGCGATCAGCTGCTCGGCCCAGTCACCGAAGGACGCGAGGCGCTCCGATGTGAGGATCGTCAGCTTGTCGCGCCCGGCCAGGGCAGCCTCGCCGATGAGCGCTCCGAGCCGGAGCCCCGGGTTGTCGGATGCATCCGGGTTGTGACACGCAGCAGCCATCCGGTTCGCGCGCTCCAGGAGTCCGCCGATGTCCACGCCGGCCAGCACCGCCGGCACCAGGCCGAAGACCGTGAGCGCCGAGTAGCGTCCCCCGACGTCGGGCGGGGCCTCGATGATGCCGCGGAACTCCTGCGCGCGGGCAAGTTCGCCCAGCACGGTTCCCGGGTCGGTGATCGCGAGGAAGTCGAGAGCAGGGGCGATCTCCCCCATCGCGGCCTGATAGGCATTCGGCTCGGTGGTCGAGCCCGACTTCGAGCTGACGCAGAAGATCGTGCGCTGCTCGCCCGCCCAGGACCGGAATCCGCGCACGGCATCGGGATGCGTCGAATCGAGGATGCGCAGCTCGAGGCCGTCGGCCGATGCGGCACCGTTCCCCGATGGGCCCCCTGCCCACCCGAACACTCGGCTGAACAGCTCGGGTGCCAGGCTGGATCCGCCCATCCCGAGCACGGCCGCGCGACGGTATCCGTCCTCGCGGATGTCACGCGCAAGGTGCTCGAGCTCGTCGACGCGGGCCGCCATCGTTTCGGGCAGGTCGAGCCAACCGAGCCACGCCGCGATCTCGTCGGGTGGCTTGCCGGACGCGGCCCACAGCGAGCCGTCCTTCGACCACAGCCGATCCGCGACCCGGTCCGTGGTGAACGCCTCCAGCCGCGACGCGACCGCGGCGTCGAGGTCGGTCATGCGGGGGCGAGCTCCTCTCGCTTCGACTCGATGGAGCCGATCAGCTCGTCGAAGCTCTTGGCGAAGGATGCGACTCCCTCGTCGATGAGCTCGTCGGTCACCTGCTGCATGCTGATTCCCTGAGCCTCGACTTCGCGCAGCGCCTGGCGGGCGCCGTCGATGGCGCCATCCAGGCGTCGCTCGACGTTTCCGTGGTCGACGAAGGCGGTGATCGTCTCGAGGGGCATCGTGTCGACCGTCTCGGGGCCGATGAGCTCCTCCACGTAGAGCACGTCGCGGTAGTCGGGGTTTTTCGTGCTCGTGCTGGCCCACAGGCAGCGCTGGACCTGGGCGCCGGCCGCGCGGAGGTCGGCGAACTCGTCGCCCCCGAAGATCCGGCCGAAGGAGTCATACGCCATGCGGGCGTTCGCGATTGCAGCCTTGCCACGCGCCTCCAGCGCGCTCCGCGTCCCGATCTCCTCGAGCATCTTGTCGACCTTGGTGTCGACGCGGCTGACGAAGAAGCTGGCAACGCTGGCAACGCGGCTGAGGTCGCCGCCACCCTCGTGCCGGCGTCGGAGGCCGGCGATATAGGCGCGTGCCACGCGCTCGTAGACCTCGACGCTGAACATCAGCGTCACGTTGACGTTGATGCCCTCGGCGATTGCCCCTTCGATGGCCGGGATGCCGGCCTCGGTGGCCGGAATCTTCACGAAGATATTCGGCCGGTCGAGGAGCTTCCACAGCTCGCGGGCCCGCGCCAGCGTTCCCTCGCTGTCATCGGCGAGATCGGGTTCGACCTCGATGCTGGCGAAGCCGTCGGTGCCGGCGGAGGCGTCATACACGCCGCGCAGCACGTCGGCGGCGTCGCCAACGTCGCGCACCGCGATCTGCTGGTAGATGGCCTGCGCATCGGCGCCACTCTCGATCTCGCGCTTGACGAGGTCGTCGTACTGACCGGTGGCCACGGCCTTGGCAAAGATTGTCGGGTTGCTCGTCAGCCCGCGGATCCCGTCGCCCACCATCTCGGCCAGGCGACCGGTGTCGATGAGCTCGCGGTCGATGAAGTCGATCCACGGGCTCTGACCCTGTTCGGCGTGCAGTCGCTGCAGGGTGTTCGTCGCATCCGCGCGCTCGGCCACCTCGGCCGCCTTGCCATCCTGGTCGACCGCCTTGTCGCGCTGTCGGTCCTGCTCTGCTCCTGTCATCTCGGCTTCTCCCATCTACTCGCGCCGACCGGAGCCGACCTCGGTGGTATCTCGTTCTCTTGTGCTGCGCGACGCGAGCTCGCGCGCCGCATCGGCGATGTGGGCCGCGTCGATGCCGGCCGCGCTCAGCAGCTCCGCCGGCTTGCCGGAGCCGGGCATGTCCCGAACCGCCAGCTTCACGACGATCGGATGTGGCTGCTCCTCGGCCAGCGCCTCGAGCACGGCATCGCCGATGCCGCCCTCGGGCCAATGGTCCTCGACGGTGACGACGGCGCCCGTGGCGCGCGCCGCCGCGCGGACCGTCTGCGCGTCGATCGGCTTGAGGCTGTAGAGGTCGATGACACCCGCGGAGATGCCCTCGGCGGCGAGCGCATCGGCGGCCTTCAGCGCCTCGTGGAGCGTGATCCCGGCGCCGATCAGCGTGACCGCGTCGGCGTCGGACTCGCGCACCACGCGCGAGCCCCCGATCGGGAAGTCCTCGCCCGGCTGGTAGAGGATCGGCGTCTTCTCGCGGGTCGTCCGCATGTAGACGATTCCCTCGCGGTCGGCCATCTGCGGCACGAGGGCCGCGGTCTGGTTCGGGTCCGAAGGGTAGAGGACCGTCGAGCCATGGATGGCGCGGTAGCTGGCGAGGTCCTCGAGCGCCATCTGCGACGGCCCGTCCTCGCCGATGCTGACGCCGGCATGCGACCCAGCCACGGCGATGTTCGCGCGGCTGACGGCCGCCATGCGGACGAAGTCGTACGCACGGCTCAGGAAGGCGGCAAAGGTCGCCGCAAACGGCTTCCAGCCACGGACCTGCAGGCCGACCGCGGTCGCGATCATCTGCTGCTCGGCGATGTACACCTGTACGAAACGCTCGGACAGGGCCTCGCTGAACTCCTCGGTGTAGGTGCTGTTGCCGACCTCGCCGTCGATGGCGATGACGTCGCCGCGCGCCTTGCCGAGGGCGACGAGCGCGTCCCCGAACGCCTTGCGGGTCGCCTCTTTGGTTCCGGGCTCGTACGAGGGCAGCGTCAACGACTCGGTGGGGAACGCGTGGGGCTCGCCGGCGAAGTCGGGCTTCGGAACGTCGACGTGGATGTCCCGCCGGCCGCCGAGCTCGGCGATCGCGGCTTCCTCGTCGTCGAGGGGCTTGCCGTGCTTGCCGGGCAGGTTCTCCACGGCCTTGACGCCTCGGCCCTTCTCGGTGCGGGCGATGATCACCGTGGGCCGGCCGTCGGTGGCGACCGCCTGGCCGAGCGCCTCGTCGATGGCGGCGACATCGTGGCCGTCGATCTCGATCGCCTTCCACCCGAAGCCCTCGGCGCGCCGTCGGTAGGCATCGAGGTCCCAGCCGTGCATCGTCTCTCCGGTCTGGCCCAGCCGGTTCACGTCGATGATCGCCGTCAGGTGGTCGAGCGCGTGGAAGCTGGCGAACTCGAAGGCCTCCCACATCGAGCCCTCGGCCATCTCGGAGTCGCCGCACAGTGCCCAGACGCGGTACGGGAGCCGATCGAACGACTTCCCGGCGAGGGCCACGGCCGCGGCGATCGGCAGGCCCTGGCCCAGGGACCCGGTCGCGACGTCGACCCACGGGAGGATCGGTGTCGGGTGACCCTCGATGCGGCTCCCGAACTGGCGGAAGGTCAGCATCTCGTCATCGGTGATGGCTCCAGCGGCCTTGTAGACCGCGTAGAGCAGCGGCGACGCGTGGCCCTTGCTGAAGATGAGGTGGTCGTTGCGCGGGTCGTCGGGCGTATCGAAGTCGTAGTGCAGGTACTTCGACATGAGGACCGCCATGAGGTCGGCGGCCGACATGGAAGAGGTCGGGTGCCCGCTGCCGGCGGCGCTGCTGGATCGAACCGAATCGACGCGGAGCTGCTGGCCAAGCTCGCGCCAGTCGTCGTGCTGACTCGTCATGTGGTGGGGCTCCGCAAGTTATCTGCCGGTAGGGTGGCCCTCCATGATAGGACGCCGCCGCCAGAGGAACGTCCGAGCGTGCTGCGCACGGGATCAGGGTCCGCAGCGCGGCAAGCGAGAAGGGCGGTCCGCCGGACCGCCCTCCATCCGCGATGCAAGCCGCGAGCTCAGCCCCGCATCATCCGGAAGCAGTCGGAGCAATAGACCGGGCGCGCACCGGTCGGTCTGAACGGGACCTGGGTCTCGGAGCCGCAGCGAGCGCAGGTCGCGTCGTGCATCTCCCGCGGAGCATGGGAGTACCCGTTATCACCCGAGGCCCCGCCGCCGCCGTAGCTGCTGGCCCCGCCGTTCGACGCTCGCCGCTGGGCGCGGCACGCCGAGCATCGCTTCGGGGCCGAGGCAAATCCCTTCTCGGCGAAGAATTCCTGCTCGGACGCGGAGAACACGAAGTCGATGCCGCAGTCGCTGCAGGTGATCACCTGATCGGTGTAGGTCACGCAGACCCCTCCCACACATGAAACGCTCAACCATGCCGTCCCTCGTCCGACGCCGACCCGGGATCTTGCCGCTGCCCCGAGGCCGACGATCCGACGTGGTGGAGGGGAGAGGAAGGAATAGGCTGCTGGCGCCGAAGAGTCCGGCCCGACGCCGGGAGTATTGCGCGAGGCGCTCGGCGCTCGCAAGTGGATTCCGCCGTACGATCGAGCGATGTTGGTCGGACGCGTCATCGGCGCATTCGTGATCCTGTCAGGCCTGGTCTGGATCGCCCAGGGTCTGAATCTGCCGTTCGCGCCCCGCAGCTTCATGACGGCCGACGCAACCTGGGCGGTGATCGGATCGCTCACGGTGCTCGCAGGCTTCGTCGTGCTCGATCGATCCCGCCGCGCGCGGCCGATGATCAGCGCGTTGCGACCCCGGCGGCGGCGAGCTCCTCCAGCGCGCGCGCGCCGTCTCCGGGCTCGAGGTCGACCGGCCGCACCGCATCGGCGAGCAGCTCGACCCCGAAGCCGAGGCGCCGTCCGTCCAACGCCGTCGCCTTGACGCAGTAGTCGGTCGCCAGGCCGCAGATCACGAGGCGCTCGATACCGCGCTCGCGGAGGATGCCCTCGAGCTCGGTGGCAGCTTCCGCCCCGCTGGTCGGATCGCGCGTGGTGAATCCCGAATAGCCATCCTCTCCGTTCACGCCCTTGCGAATGCGGACGGCGCCCGGCGGCAGCATCAGGTCCGGGTGAAGCTCGGCGCCCCACGTGTCACCGACGCAATGGACGGGCCAGATGCCGCCGTCGATGGCGAAGTGCGGCGTGCGCTCGGGGTGCCAGTCCTGGGTCGTCACGATGAGCGCCCCGGCTTCGTCCGCGGTGCGCACCGCTTCGTTCACGCGAGGGATGATCGCGGCACCACCATCGACCGACAGGCTGCCCTGCGGGTCCGCGAAGTCGTTCTGGAGGTCGACCACGACGAGCGCCGTGCGAGCGTCGAAGTGCGGTGAGCCCTCGACGCTCAATTCGGGAAGATCCGTCGAAGGCGACGGTAGGCCCGGGATGCCGGACTCGGCAGCTCGACGGGCCGGGCGCGCTCCTGGTTCGGAGCCGGGGCGGGTCGAGGAGGCGGTGGCGTCTCGACCTCCGACTTCGCGGCTCCCGGATCGGGGTCCGTGCGCGAGCGGTTCGAGAGGGCGGCGACAGCATCGTCGAGCTCCGCCGCGCCCGGGAGCGGCTTCGGTCGGTCGCCGCCGGCCGTTGGACGGCCCGTGCTCGCGATCTCCATCTCGGCCGCGGCGTCCTGTCCCACCGGGTCGGCCTCGGGGCGCGAGCCGAACCAGAGCATGGTCTCCTCCGTCACCGCGGGCTCCGCGTCGAGGGGGAGGTCGAGGCCGAGCGAGGCGGCGAAGTTCGGCGCGCGGGTGGAAGGCGACGGCGATTCCTCGGCGACCGGCTGCTCGCTCCCGGTCTCCGACAATTCACGCGGGACCGGCTCCGGCTCGGCTTCCACCTCCGGGCCAGGCACATCCGCCGATGCCTCGACGTCGGGCTCGGCGTCCGCAGGCTCGGCGGCCGTCTCCGCGTCGGCTTCGGCGTCCGACGGAAGTTCGGGCTCGGGGGCGACGGCGGCCGCGCTCGGCTTCGGCAGCGGATCGTCCCATCCCGCTGCATCGGGCGTCCACCAGTCGGGCTCCTCGATGACGGCGGTGTACCGGTCGCGATCCCACGCCGCAGGGGGCTCGTCCGAGGGCGTCGGGTCGGCAGGGGCCTCGACAGCCGGCGTGGCGACGGCCGCCGAAGGGTCCACCTCCGGTTCTGGATCCTTGTCCGGTTCGGCTGACTCGGCCGTGGCATCGAGGCCCTGCTCGTCGTCAGCGGGCGCCGGCGATGCCTCCGGCTCTGCACGGGCGACGGCCACCTCCTGTTCAGGCTCAGGCTCGACGGTCCCGTCGCCCACCTCCGACGCCATCTCGGGTGGCTGGCCGGCGGAGGGCCCGTCCCCGACCTCCGTCTCGATCATCGGCTCCGCCGTCGGTAGCTCCCTCGGCAGCCCGGCGTCGGCCGCGGGATCGCTCGCCTCGAGCTCGGCGTCCGGCGCGACGACGGCCTGGAGCGCGGCGAACGCGGCGCCAGCCTCGACACCACCCGGCAGCTCCGCCGGATTCGGATCCTCGGCACGGGCCAGCGCATCGGCGAAGTCTTCGACGAACTGTGCGCGGGTGCGCCGCCGCCGGACGGATCGATCGGCCTCCGGCTCGTGGTCGGCTTCTGGCTCGGCCTCGCGAGTCTCTTCGGCGGCAACGGACGATTCCTTCGCGACGGTGGGTGGTGCCGTCGCGGCCGGCGCATCGTCGCGGCGTGGAGCGGGCGAAGGCGGGTTCGGTGCAGGCGACGGCGTCGGTACCACACCGCCGAACGGAAGCCGCAGGTCCATGCGGGCCTCGAGCACGTCGACGCGCGATCGCAGGGAGGCGACCTCTCCGCGGGCCTCGCCGAGCGCGAGGAGGGCCTGTCCATAGCGCTCGGTCAGGTTCCGGAACTCGGTCAGGAGCTCCCGGAACGGCGACGCTTCGGCATCGGCCTTCTCCGGATCCCCGTGGCCGTTCGTGCGCGGCGGCTCGGCGACGGGCGGTGTGGGCGCCGGCCGCGGCTGAAGGTAGACCCGCATGCCGGTCTCTCCCTCCGGTGCGCCGGAGAGCACGCCACGCGCGAGCAGCTCCCAGACGCGCTCCGTGGGCACGCCGAGAACCGATGCCGCCTCCGTGACCGAATACCCTTCCATCGCGACGCTAGGGTAGCGTCTCGGCTCAAGGCCAGCGACGGCGGAGCCGGGTCAGCCGGCGAGCTCGACGAGCGCC
The DNA here is from genome assembly GCA_963767985.1 of uncultured Chloroflexia bacterium. GTDB lineage: Bacteria > Chloroflexota > Limnocylindria > QHBO01 > QHBO01 > JACDBZ01. The sequence goes on along the minus strand of CAVYGE010000006.1, from coordinate 115,284 downwards.
TCGTGCAGGCGATCGACCTCCTCGATGGTGTTGTAGTGGACGAGGCCGATGCGCAGCAGCCCCCCGACATCGGCCAGCCCGAGCGCTCGGACCAGCTCCCATGCGTAGAAATCGCCGTCCCAGGTGCTGATGGCACGCCGCGCCAGGTGCTCGGCGACCGTGCGCGGGTCATGGCCGTCGAGCGTGAACGAGAACGTCGGCACCCGCTCGTCGATGCGCGACGGATCGGCGATGCCATGCAGCCTGAGGCCCGGAACGCTGGCCAGCCGCTCCAGAGCCGCCCCCGACATCTCGCGTTCGTGCTCGTGGATCGTCGACATGGCGGCGCGCAGCCGCGCCCGCCGGTCCGATCGGTCGGCGACGTTGCCGTAGGCAGCTCCGATGCTCTCGAGGTAGTCGAAGGTCCCCAGCAGCCCGGCCAGCGCCTCGTGATTCTGCGTCCCGACCTCGAGCTTGCCGGGAAGCGCCGAACCGGCCGGTCGAACCCGATACGCCTGCAGGCGTTCGAGCAACTCGCGGCGGCCGTACAGCATGCCGAGATGCGGAGCGAAGAACTTGTAGGGGCTGGTGACGAGGAGGTCGGCGCGCAGGGTGGCGACATCGATCGGGACATGCGGTGCGGCATGAACGGCATCCACGTAGACCAGCGCGCCAGCGGCATGCGCGACCTCGATGACGCGGCCCACGTCGGTGAGCGTGCCGAGCGCGTTCGAGGCCAGGCCCACCGCCACGATCCGCGTCCGCGGTCCGACCAGCCCGTCAAGCGCGTCGAGGTCCAGCGATGCCCCGTCCTCGGCGAGCTCGATCCAACGGACGACGGCGCCGCGGTCCTCCGCCATGGCGAGCCACGGCGCGACGTTCGCGTCGTGGTCGAGGCGCGTCACCACGATCTCGTCGCCGGCGCGCAGGTCGCGCCCCAGGGCGCGGCTGATCGCGAACGTGATCGTCGTCATGTTGGGACCGAACGCGATCTCGTCCGGCTCGTGGGCTCCGAGGAAGTCGGCGCCGGCCGCGTGAGCCTGATGGAGGATCTCATCGGTCTCGATCGAGGCGGTGAAGGCCCCGCCATGGTTGGCGTTGCTGCGCTCGAGGTAGTCCGTGATGCGGGCGATGCACTCGCGCGGGACCTGGGTCCCGCCGGGACCATCGAGGTAGGCGACGGGTACACCGTCCAGCGTCCGAGCCAGGGCCGGGAAATGGTCGCGCACCGCGGCCACGTCGAGACCGTGGCGCTGTCGTATCGACGTCATTGCTGCCATGCTACGCCGACACGTCGCTATCATCCCCCCTCGTGACCACTTCCCTGCGTGTTCCCACCATTCCGGGACACGATTTCAATCTGCCAGCCAGCCTCGAAGGCCTGGACGACCTCGCCTACAACCTGTGGTGGAGCTGGACCCCGCGGGCACAGGCGCTCTTCAGCCGAATGGACTCGAACACGTGGATCCGGTACCGCAACCCGATCCGGGTCCTGCGCAACGTCACTGCGGCACGCTGGGCCGAGCTTGCCGGAGACGAGGACTTCGTCGTCGACGTCAGCCGTGTGCTCGACGAGTTCCGTCGCTACCTCGGCAACGGCTCGGACTCGTGGTACGCGACGTCATCAGATCGCGAGCTCCCGGGCCCGATCGCCTATTTCTGCGCCGAGTTCGGCATCCACGAGTCGATGCAGATCTACTCCGGTGGTCTCGGGGTCCTCGCCGGCGACCACTGCAAGTCGGCGTCGGATGCGGCCCTCCCGTTCGTGGGCGTCGGCCTCCTCTACCGTCGCGGCTACTTCCGGCAGCAGATCGACGCCGACGGCCACCAGGAGCATGCGCAGCCCGATCTCGATCCCGCCCAGCTGCCACTGCGGCGGGCCCGGGGCAAGGACGGCTCGCCGCTGCAGGTCAGCGTCGAGGTCGCCGACCGGGTGGTCCATGCGGCCGTGTGGGTTGCGCAGGTCGGACGCGCCCCGATCCTGCTGCTCGACACCGACATCGCGGCCAACGACCCGGCGGATCGGCCGATCACCCACATCCTCTACGTCCGCGGCCGCGACATGCGCCTGTGCCAGGAGCTCGTGCTCGGCATCGGCGGCGTGCGGGCGTTGCGAGCGCTGGGGATCGAACCGGCCGTCTGGCACCTCAACGAGGGCCACTCCGCATTCCTCCTCGTCGAGCGTGCCGGCGAGCTCGTGGCGAGCGATCCCGGACTGGCCGCCGGCGAGGCACTGCGGCGGGTCGGTCGTGATGCGGTCTTCACCATCCACACGCCGGTCCCGGCCGGCAACGAGGTCTTCGCGCGTGACCTCGTGACGCGGGCCCTGGATCGCTGGTTCGGTCGCGTGCACATGGAGCCGGCCGAGCTGCTCGAGATGGGCCGCGGCCACACCGACGACCCGAACGCACCGTTCGACATGACCGCCTTCGTCCTGCGCCACGCCAGCGGCGCGAACGCCGTCAGCCAGCTGCACGGCGCGACGGCCACGGAGACCTGGCAGGACCTGGCCGGGCACCCGATCGACGCCATCACCAACGGCGTCCACGTGCCGACCTGGCTGGGCCGGCCGGTGCGTCGGCTCATCCAGCGCGCGATCGGCGTGCCGCTCGGCATCGACATGCACGGGCCCGAAGCGCTGGCGAAGCTCGGCGAGGTCAACGGCGAGGAGCTGTGGGCGGCACACCGCCAGCAGAAGCGAGAGATGGTCGGATTCCTCGAGGGTCGCCTCGCGCGGCAGTTCGCCCGACACGGCGAGTCACCCGACGTCCTGCGCGAGGTCCGCGGCGTCCTGAACCCCGAGGCGATGATCATCGGCTTTGCGCGGCGATTCGCGACGTACAAGCGCGCCGCGCTGCTGTTCAGCGACGAGGAGCGGCTCTCCCGCATCCTCGACGCGACCGAACGGCCGGTCCAGATCATCATCGCCGGCAAGGCGCACCCGGCCGACCGGCCGGGCCAGCAGGTCATTCAGCACATCTTCGAGCTCTCGCGATCGGACCGCCTGCGGGGTCGCGTCTTCATCGTCGAGGACTACGACATGCGCATCGCGCGCTTCCTGGTCGGCGGCGTGGACATCTGGCTGAACAATCCCCGGCGGCCGATGGAGGCGTCGGGGACCTCGGGCATGAAGGCGGCGATCAACGGCATCCCCTCGATCTCGATCCTCGACGGCTGGTGGGACGAGGGCTACAACGGGCAGAACGGCTGGGCCATCGGCGACCGGGAGACGTCGCACGACGACGGCGCGCAGGACGCGGCCGATGCGGCGGAGCTGTATCGGCTGCTCGAGGAGGAGATCGTCCCGCGCTACTTCGAGCGTGGGGCCGACGGCCTGCCGGCCGCCTGGCTGCCGATCATGCGCGCGTCGATCGACGGGGCGCTGTGGCGCTTCAGCACGTCGCGCATGCTCAGCGAGTACGTGGATCGCCTCTATCTGCCGGCCGTCCGGAGTCCCGTCGGAGCCTAGGGTCCGTATTAGTTGATCAACGGGAGATAGTTCCGCGGGTTCTCCCACACACCGCCGTGATTGACGGCGAAGTGCACATGACAGCCGGTCGAATGGCCGGTGCTGCCTTCGTAGCCGATGACGGACTCGCTGGTCACGATCGTCCCGGGCCCCACGATGACGCGCGGCTGCATGTGCCAGTACCAGGTCTGGATCCCGTTGCCGTGGTCGACCACCACCCCGTACCCCGAATCCCATGGACGGAGCGGCTGGCCCGATGCCACGACGACGCCGGCGCCGACGGCGTAGATCGGTGTTCCGCAGCCATTCGCGAAGTCGATGCCGCCGTGGAAATGGGGATAGTAGGTGCCCCGATAGGTGTACGGCGGCTCGAGCACGAAGTTCGTGGGTCCCCACTCCTGGGTGATGCGGAAGGAGCGCTCGGGCCATCGGAAGCCATAGCTCGAGGTGGCGTTGGCGCGCGCCGCGGCGTCGCGTGCGGCGGCGTCGCGTGCGGCGGCATCCGCCTCGGCCGCCTTGCGCCGTGCCTCGGCCTCGGCCGCGGCGCGGCGCTTTGCCTCCGCGATGGCCGCCTGCTGCGACGCTGCCTGCTGCTGAAGCTGCGACGCCAGGCGCTCCGCGGCCGCGGCAGCCTCCTCGTTGTCAGCGATCTGCTGCTCGACGTTGCCCTTGGATTCCAGCGCCGCGTTGAGGGCCGCCTCCTGCTCGGCGCGCTTGCGATCGGCTGCTGCGCGCAGCTCGGCGAGCTGCGCCTCGAGCTGGGTGAGCTCGTCCTGACGCTGCTTGAGGGACGCCTCCTCGTCGCGCGCCACGGCGCGCGCATCGGCGAGGGCGCGGCGGCCGTCACGCAGCGTCGCGCGGCGCGTCTCCAGCTCTTCGCGAATGCTGCGGATGTCCTCGGCCAGCACCCGGTCCTGCTCGGAGACCTCCATGAGATAGCCGACCTGGGTCGTCGCCTGGTCGAGCGAGCCGGCAGACAGCAGGACCTCGAGCAGCGACGTCTGGCTGCGCTCATAGGCAGAGCGCAGATGGTCTTCCAGCAGTGCCTCGCGATCCTCGAGGTCCGAGGTGCGGCGGTTGATGTCGAGCGCGACCTGGATCAGCTCGTCGTCGAGTGCGTCGATCTGCGCGCGGAGCTCGGCGATGCGGGCCTCGATCTCGGCCACCTGGGCGCGCACCTGCACCAGCAGGGAAGCCACCCGATCGTATTCGGCGGTGACGGCAGCGAGCTCGGCCTTGGCGAGGTCGAGCTGGGTGTCGAGGTCGGCCGACGTGCGCTGCAGCTGCGAGAGCTCCGCGCGCTGGCGCTGCAGGGTAGCCGCCAGCGACTGCTGCGCCGACTGGGCGTCTGCGAGCTGTGCGCGGGTTTCGGCCAGCTTGGCCTCGGGATCAGCGGCAAGGGCCGAGCCGCTGGGCTGAGTTGTGACGACGCTCCATCCAACCGTCAGCAGGGCGACGAACGTGACGGCGAGACGAGACCGCCGCCTCATCGAGCGGTGATCCGTGTCTGCAATTTGCCCTTGAGCCCCGTAGCGAGAGTTGGTCGGGGCAATGGTGCCCGAGGCCTGGAGGCCACGGAACGGGCCCCAAAGTACTACACCTGTCTAGTTCATGGGCGCCAGGGACGGTCCCGGTGCCCGGCCGGGCGCCGGGTCAGTCGTCGTCGTCGCGCTTGGTGAGGCGGCCGATCACCACGCCCAGCAGCGCCCCGGCGCCGATCAGGATCGGCTTCGGCAGTCCTCGTTTCGGCGCGCCGGCCGACCCGGGAATCGGGTCGATGACCACGGGCAGGAGCCGGGGATCGGCGGCGGTGGTCGGCGCCGTCTCGTCGTCAAGGGCGCTGGCGCGCGCGAACTCGGCGCCCAGCAGGACGATGATGCTCGCGAAGTACAGGAACACCAGCAGCGTGATGCCCGTCGAGATCGGCCCGAAGGCGCTCTCGTAGTTCGCCACGCTCGTCGCGTACCAGGTGAAGCCGAAGCGCAGGACGGTCCACAGGATGGCCGCCACCAGGGCACCCGGCAGGACCTCGCCCCACGTGACGGGTCGGTTCGGCACGACGCGGTAGATGACCCAGAAGGCGAGGAAGATGAGGATGATCGGGACCGCGAAGCCGATGAGCCACAGCGCGGTGCCGCCGCCGGGAACGCCCGGCCACCACGTCGGCCGCCGCCTCCTGGAGGATGCCGGTCACGATCCCGATGACCACCGATCCGACCGCCAGGATCCCGGTCAGCGCCATGAGGAACAGGCCGATGAGCTTGTCCTTGATGAACGGTCGCGGTGGCGCGTTCTCGAAGACGCGCCCGATGCCGGTCGAGATGGCGGAGAACACGCCGAGGGCGCTCCACGCCAGGAATGCCGACGCTGATGATCGTCATGCTGCCGCGCGACTCGATGACCGAGTCGATGATCCCGCCGACCGTGTCGGCGTCGAGCGGCGAGCCGGCCCCGGCCTGGTCGATGATGAACTGCCGCGCCTCCCCGTCGCCGAGGAAGATCGAGCCGAGAACGACGCCGAGCACGAGGAGCTGGAAGACGGAGAGCACCGCGAAGTACGCCATGCTGCCCGCGTACTGCAGCGCCTGGTGGTTCATGAACCCGCTCACGCGCCCGCCGTGAGACGCGCGGGATGCGGTGACTCAGGCTCCACTCGTCGAGATCGGCGAGGAGCCCCTTCGCTCGGTCGATCATCGGGTCGTCCTTTCCGCAAGCGACGTGCCCGCTCGATCTTCAGGCTACCCTGTCGACGATGGCGCGGCGCGAAACCGAGCTCCTCGAGCTCGACGGTCACGAGGTCACGATCAGCAACCCGGGGAAGGTCTTCTTCGCCGATGCGGGCATCACGAAGCTCGACCTCGTCCGGTACTACGTGGACGTCGCCGACGGCGCATTACTCGGTGTGCGCGATCGACCGATGGCGCTCAAGCGCTTCGTGGACGGTGCCGGGGGCGAGGCCTTCTTCCAGAAGCGCGCACCGAAGTCCGTGCCCGAGTTCGTCCGGACCGTGGAGCTTTCGTTTCCGTCGGGTCGGACCGCGGACGAGGTCGTGGTCGACAACGCTGCCGCGCTGGCGTGGGTCGTGAACCTGGGTTGCATCGACCTCAACCCGCACCCGGTGCGGTCCGGCGACCTCGATCACCCCGACGAGCTGCGGGTCGACCTCGACCCTGGTCCCGGGGTCCCATGGGCGGACGTCCGGTCGGTCGCTCTCGTCGTGCGCGAGGTGCTCGAGGAGCTGGGCTACACGCGCGTGGCCGAAGACCTCGGGATCGCGGGGCATCCACGTCTACGTTCGCATCGAGCCGAACTGGCCCTTCGGTGACGTGCGGCGCGCCGCTCTGGCGCTGGCCCGCGAGGTCGAGCGGCGCGCCCCCGAGATCGCCACCAGCAAGTGGTGGAAGGAGGAGCGCCACGGCGTCTTCCTCGATTACAACCAGAACGCGAAGGACCGCACGGTCGCGTCGGTGTATTCCGTGCGCCCGCGCCCCGAGGCCACGGTCAGCGCGCCGCTGACCTGGGACGAGGTCCCCGACGCCGAGCTCGGCGACTTCACCCTGCGAACCGTCCCCGCCCGGTACGCGCAAGCTCGGCGACGTCGGCGGCGGTATCGATGACCGTGCGTTCTCGCTCGAGCCGCTGCTCGAGCTCGTCGAGCGGCACGAGGCCGACGGGCTCGGCGACGCCCCGTGGCCGCCGCACTACGCGAAGCAGGCCGGCGAGCCACCCCGCGTCCAGCCGTCCAAGCGGCGGTCGACGCCGCCGGGCACGCCGACCGACCCATCGGCCCCGCGCGGTCGGGCCGGCTCCGTTGCCCCACCCACGCTCTCCGCCCCGGCCCGCAACGCGGACGGCAGCGTGCCGCCGACCGGCCGCAGGCGGTCCAGCCAGCCGCTCCTCGTCATCGGCCAGGCAGCCGACAAGACCGATGCGATCGCCGGCCTCGATCGCTGGCGCGCACGCCACCCCGAGGCGGCCGAGCACGTCCGCGACCCCGAGGACGTCCTGGTGGATGCGATGCGCGGGCGCTACAAGGTGTGGTGGCGGATCCGCGTCAACCTGCGGAACGTGCCGGAGGATCTGCGCCCGGCGGCGGAGCCCCCCGACCCCGACTACGACCCGACCCTCGAGTGGACCGGCGGCGATGGCTGATCGACGAGGCGCTCATGGAACGGTATGCCGCGGGTGCCGCGGAGGTCGGCAGCGCGCTGGATGGCGTCACGGACACCGAGCTGGACCGAGCGCCGGACGACGGCGGCTGGACGGCGCGCCAGGTCGTACATCACCTGGCCGACAGCGAGGCGATGGCGTATACCCGCCTGCGGCGCCTCATCGCCGATGACGAGCCCCGGATCGAGGGCTATGACGAGCCGGCCTGGGCCATGCGTCTCCACCCCGAGCGGCCGATCGGCGAGGCGATCGCCGTCGTTCAGGCCGTCCGCGCCGCCAGCCTGGCCCTGCTTCGGTCGCTCACGGAGGCCGAGTGGGACCGCCGCGGCACGCACTCCGAGTCGGGCGCGTACTCGGTCGACGATTGGCTGCAGATCTATGCGGCGCACTGCCACGAGCACGCCGATCAGATCCGCGTCGCCCGTGGGCTGGAGCCCGCCTGACGGAGCGAGCCCGGACCTCAGCGGCCCTCCGAGACGGCAGCCTCGACCCAGCCGGGGAGCTCGCGGCGCAGCGTGGCGAGCGGCAGCGAGCCGTGGGCGAGGACCTCGTCGTGGAAGGCGCGCAGGTCGAAGCGATCGCCCATGGCGTCGGTGATCTCGGTCCGTGCACGCTCGATCTCGCGCTGGCCGAGCTTGTAGCTGAGCGCCTGGCCAGGCCAGATCGTGTAGCGATCCACCTCGATCTCGGCGTCGACCATCGGCAGCGAGCCGCGCTCGTTCATGAAGGCGATGGCCTGGTCGCGGGTCCAGCCCATGGCGTGCAGCCCGGAGTCCACGACGAGTCGAGCGGCGCGGAACGCCTGGGCGTCGAGCATGCCGACGCGTTCCTCGTCGGAGTCGTACAGGCCCATCTCATCGGCCAGGCGCTCGCAGTACAGTCCCCAGCCCTCAACGTAGGCGGCGCCCGCCATCCGTGACCCCAGGGTCCGGAATGCAGGCAGCCCCTCGAGCTCCATCTCGATCGCGATCTGAAAATGGTGGCCGGGCGTCGCCTCGTGGAAGGTGATCGATGCGAGCTTGTGCAGCTCCCGCTCGGCGGGCTGATAGGTGTTGATGTAGTACTGGCCCTGGCGCGACCCGTCGACCGTGGGCGGCATGTAGAAGGCTGGTGGCGAATCGGCCTCGCGGTACGCCTCGACTGCCTTCACGTAGCAGTTGGCGGAGGGCAGCCGGCCGAAGTACTGCGGGGCGGCGGCATAGGCCCGATCGGTCTGCTCCTGGGCGCGCCGCACGAGATCCGTCGGCTCGTCCGTGTGGTTCGCGGGATCGGTGGCAAGGGCTTCGCGCATGGCGTGGCGATCGGCATGGCCCAGGCGTCGCGCGATCTCGTCCTTCTCCGCCTCGATCGACTCGAGGTCCGCCAGGCCGAAGGCGTGAACCTCCTCCGCGCTGGTGTCCACGGTGGTGTGCATGCGGATCGCCAGCCGATACGCCGCGTCCCCACCGGGCGTGGCCGAGATGCCGGGCTGCTGACGCGCGTGGGGCTCGTAGTCGGTGACGAGGTAGTCCCGCAGGCGCTGCAGTGCCGGAACCACGTGCTCGCCCACCGCAGCCGCGACCCGCGGGCGGTCCTCGTCACTGACCTGGGCCATCGTCGTCGCCGCCGATTCGGCCGGGTCCACGTCGAGCATCCGCTCGATCTGCTCGATCGTCCGACGGACCGGGACCGCGGCGGCCGTGCGACCGTCCGCCACGCCCTCCGCCAGGGTGCCCACGTACTGATCGATGAGTGCCGGGTATCGGCTCAGCCGGGTCAGCAGCGTCGCGAGGCGCTCGTCGGTGTCGGCCAGCTGGTACTGGGCGATCTCGGCGGGCCAGATCTGCGGGCCGCTCATGTGATCGATCGCCAGCTGGTACTGCTTCTGCGACAGGGCCTCGAGGTGGTTCTCCGCCACCAGGATCAGGAGGTCGCGCGTGATGATCTCCTCGGGCGTCAGTCCATCGGCCTCGATGGCTCGGGCCTCGGAGAGCACGGAGCGGTAGGCCGCCTCCTCCTCGGCGCGGCCGTCCGGTCCCAGGTCCGGCCATCGATCGTTGAACCGCTCATCCCCGAGCAGGGTGGCCCATGTGGGATCGCGCTCCAGCACGCCGTCCCAGAAGCGGTCGGCGAGATCGTTGACGGCGTTCGATTCGAGGCTGACGGTCACGTCGTGGTTCACTCCCGGAGGTGCTGGCTCAATCTCGCCGGCCAGTGTAGCGCCGATTCCCTCAGCTTCCGAAGAGGTCGGCCAGCAGGGCCGCGGGCGTCTCCTCGAGCTGGTCGTATCGGCAATCGGATGGCGATCGATCCGGGCGCCAGCGGCGAAACGTGGTGCCGTGGCGGAAGCGATCGCCCTGGAGGTGATCGTAGGCGACCTCCACCACCAGCTCGGGGCGAAGCGGCTCCCATGACAGGTCCTTGCCGCGGTTCCATCGCGACTGTGCGCCGGGCAGCCGCCGGCCCTGCTCGATGGCCGATGCCTCGGCCAGCGCCCAGTCCCGCCATGGATGGTTCTCCATGCCGCCCGTGCGGTAGGGCGCCAGGAACTCGACCAGCTCCTCGCGCTTGGCCATGGTGAATGAGGAGGTGACGCCCACCGACTGGAGGTCGCCGGCGTCGTTGTACAGGCCGAGCATGAGCGAACCGATGAGCGTGCCCGGACCGTTCTTGTGCCACCGGAATCCGGCCACCACGCAGTCCGCCGTCCGCGCGTGCTTGATCTTCGCCATCGTGCGCTTGCCCGGCGCGTACGGGTCGTTCGCGCCCTTGCCGATCACGCCGTCCAGACCGGCGCCCTCGAACACCTCGAACCAGTTCTGGGCGACGGCCGGATCGGTGGTCGATGGCGTGAGCCGCACCGATGCGGGCGCCGCTGCCGTCAATGTTTCGAGCCGCTGACGGCGTTCCGCGAAGGGGCGCTCGCGCAGGTCCTCGTCGCCATCCGCCAGGCAGTCGAACGCCACGAACGAGGCCGGGGCCTGCTCGGACAGCATCTTGACCCGCGACGCCGCCGGGTGGATGCGCAGCAGCAGGGCGTCGAAGTCGAGCCCGGTCTCCGCGTTGGCGATCACCACCTCGCCGTCGAGCACGAACCGTGCATCGGCCCCACCCAGCGCGAGGAGCGGCGCCTCGAGCTCCGGAAAGTACCGATTCAGCGGTTTCAGGTCACGAGACTGGAGGTACACGTCGGATCCGTCGCGGAAGACCAGCGCCCGAAAGCCGTCCCATTTCGGCTCGTAGATCCAGCCATCACCGTCGGGAATGGCGGGCGTCGGCTTGGCGAGCATGGGTGGGATCGGCGGCTCGATCGGGTAGGCCATGGGGCGATGATACGGCCCGCATGGCATCATCCACGTCGTGCGTGACCTCGGGCGGCGACTGCTCATCGGGCTCGGCGTCGTGGCCGCCGGCACCATGGCCATCGGCTATGCGTTCATCTTCGGCGGAATCGCCACCCCACCCGGCGGTGACCTCGGACGCGTGCCGGTGCCGGAGGCCGGCGAGGCGCGCGCCATCCTCCTGGACGATGGCCGTCCCGCCTTCGTGGTCGCAGATCGTTCCGGTCGGCCCCGTGTCCTGGATGCGCAGGTGCCGGGCCTGGGATCCCGGCTCGGCACCCTGGCCGCGTGGTGCCCCGACGCGCTGACCTTCAGCGACCCGCTGTCGGGCGCGAGGTTCGGCGCGGATGGTGATCTCATCGCCGGTCCCGGGACCTCCGGCATGCTTGCCTTCGCGCTTCGTTCCGAAGCGGTGGACAAGCCCACCGAGCTGATCGTCGGCTCGGAGGCCGAACCGCAGCCGGTCCGACGCAATGCGGATGAAACGGAGCGCGGCGCGACCTGCGCCGACGAGTGGGTCGTCCACAGACCGGCCCCGGGCGAGGTGTTCGACCCGTCCGTCGCGGCGGACCAGGAGCCCCCGGGCTGGATCTGGATCGAGGGATCGCTGCAGGTCGTCGAGGGCGGGGTCCAGCTGTGCGACGGCCTCGACGGAGCCTGCACCGCCTCCGCCGCCGTGATCGGCATCGATCCTGCCTCGGTGGCCGCGGCCGACTTCCGCGCCGCCGGGCTGTTCCTCGGTCGCATGCGGGATGACGAGGTCGAAGGCCTCGTACTGGCCGCACCAGTCATGGAGGAGTCGTGAGCGTCAGCATCCAGTTCCTCGGCGCGGCCGAGTGCGTCACCGGGTCGCAGTTCCTGGTCAGCGTCGGAGATCGACGCATCCTCGTCGACTGCGGCATGTTCCAGGGCTCGCCGGAGGAGGTGGAGCGCAATCGCCTGCCCTTCGCCTTCGAGGCCGATGCGCTGGACGCGGCGATCCTGACCCATGCGCACCTGGACCACTGCGGTCGCCTGCCCGCGCTGGTGAAGGCAGGCTATGCCGGGCCGATCCACGCCACGCATGCGACCGTCGACCTCGCCGAGATCGTGCTGCGGGACTCGGCAAAGCTCCAGGTCGAATTCACCGAGCGCTGGAACCGTCGCCGGGAGCGCGATGCGGAGAAAGCGGCGGAGGCAGCGACGTCCGAGGCGGCCGCGGAGGAGGTCGACGACGAGACGTTGCCCGAGCGCATGCGGAACGCAACGCCGGAGGGCCGGACCGAGACGCGCACCCCGATCTACGACGAGGGCGACGTGGACGCGACGATGGCCCTGTTCCGCGGTGCGGACTACGGCGCCGAGATCTCCGTCACCGACGGCGTGACCGCCGTGCTCCACGATGCCGGGCACATCCTGGGATCGGCCATCGTGGAGCTCCGCGTCTCCGATGGGCCCGACCGCCGGACGCTGATCTTCTCCGGTGACCTCGGGAGGGACGGCTCGCCGATTCTCCGCGACCCGACGCCGATCGCCCACGCCGACCACGTGATCGTCGAGTCGACGTACGGCAACCGCGAGCACGCCCCGCACGACGAGGCGGTCGACGAGCTGGTCGCGGCCATCTCGGAGGTCAGCGAGGATCGCGGCGTGCTCCTGGTGCCGGCCTTCGCCATCGGGCGGACGCAGGAGATCATCTGGATCCTGGACGAGCTGGTGCGCGATGGCCGCATCCCGCGCGTACCGCTCTACCTGGACTCCCCGATGGCATCGCGCGCGACGACCGTCTACACCGACCACCCGGAGACCTACGACGACGAGACCGCCGCGCTGCTGCGCTCCGGCGAGTCACCGCTGGCCTACCCCGGCCAGCAGTTCACCGACTCGGTCGACGAGTCGAAGGCGATCCGCACCGCCAAGCGGCCGATCATGGTCGTGGCGTCGTCCGGGATGCTCACCGGGGGGCGGATCATGCATCACCTCAAGGACTTCCTGCCCGATCCGAAGTGCACCCTGCTGTTCATCGGCTACCAGGGCCAGGGGACGCTCGGTCGCCATCTCCAGGACGGCGGCACGACCGCCCGAATCGACCGCCAGGAGTTCGAGGTCCGATGCCGGATCCGCTCCATCTCCGGCTTCTCGGCGCACGCCGATCAGGATGAGCTGGAGGCCTGGCTCGGCCACTTCGCCGCCGATGGACGGCCGAAGAGCGTCTTCATCGTCCACGGCGACCCCGATGCCGCCGAGGCATTCGCGAGCCGCATCCGCTCGGAGATGGGGCTCGACGCCATCATCCCGAAGCATCGACAGACGATCACGCTGGCCTGACCGGAGCAGTACGCGGGGGACAAGCGACCGGTAAGCGAGCTCGCGCTACGGTGCGAGTGTGCAAGTCTCTTGCACACTCGGCCGACTCGCGCTGCGCGCAAGCCTCCCCGCTAGCATGGTCGGATGATCGGCCAGCGACCCCCGTTCATCTCATTCCTGACCGACTTCGGGCTCGATGGAGCGGCCGCCACCTGCCGCGGCGTGATGATCGACATCTGTCCGACAGCACGCATCGTCGACATCTCGCACACCGTCCCGAAGTACGCGATCGCGGACGGCGCGATGATCCTGCGCGCGGCGCTGCCCTACATGCCGCTCGGCGTGCACGTCGCAGTCGTGGACCCGGGCGTCGGGACCACTCGACGCCCGATCGGCATCCTGACGGTGCGCGGCGACGTCCTCATCGGGCCGGACAACGGCCTCCTGCTTCGCGGCGCCGATGCGCTCGGCGGCATCGAAACCGCGCGCGAGCTGACGAACCGCGAGCTGTGGCTGCCGGTCCGGACCTCGACCTTCCACGGTCGCGACATCTTCGCTCCCACCGCCGCCCACCTGGCGGCCGGCGACGCCGCGTTCGCGACGATCGGCGCGGAGATCGAGACAGCCTCGCTCATGCCGCTGACCGTGCCCGCAGCCCGCATCGGCGAGGGCATCCTCGAGACCGAGGTGACCTACGTCGACAGCTTCGGCAACCTCCGGCTGGCGGGAGGCGCCGATTCGCTGGCATCCGCGCTCGGCGACATCGGCACTGGGGCGGCCATCACGGCTCGGGTCGGCAAGACGCCCCTGGCCGATGTCACCTATGCGCCGAGCTTCGGGCACGTCGCCGAGGGCGCGACGCTCCTCTACGTCGACTCGACCGGCGACCTAGCCCTCGCCGACAACCAGGGGAACCTGGCGACGCGGCTCGGGGCCGAGCGCGGTGCCCACGTCAGCCTCGAACGCGGGGATTGAGTCCGCGCCGCGAGGCGGTACACTCGGCTCGATCGGCACAATCAACGTAGGAGCGCACGAGATGTCCAGGGTCTTCCGAGCAGCCACGGTGTCGGCGATTGCCGCGCTGGTGGTGGCCTGCACCAGCGGCGACGTCACCGGTTCCGGCGGCGCCAGCTCCCCCACTGCGGCGACCTCGCCGAGCATGGCTCCCGAGAGCATGGCGCCGTCGGAGTCGGCAGCCCCGGAAGCATGCGCTCCGGACAGTCTCGAAACCAAGACCGCGGGCCAGCTCACGATCGGCACCGACAACCCGGCATTCCCGCCCTACTGGGATCCCCCCGGCGATGGCGAGGAGGCGACCGACCCGTGGGAGCTCGGCGATCCGACGAACCAGCGTGGGTTCGAGGGCGCCGTGGCCTGGGCCGTGGCGCAGGAGCTCGGCTTCGACGAGGGGAGCGTCGAGTTCGTCCCCGTGCCGTTCGCGAACTCGTTCGCGCCGGGTGACAAGGAGTTCGACTTCTACCTCGCGCAGGTCAGCTACTCCGACGAGCGCGCCGAGGTCGTCGACATGAGCGACGGCTACTACTTCTCGAACCAGTCCCTCGTGGCCAACGCCGATACCCCCGTCACCGAGGCAGGCTCGATCGCCGACCTCGCCGAGTTCCGGCTCGGCGTCCAGGTCGGGACGACCAGCCTTGCCTACATCCAGGACGAGATCCAGCCGAACACCGACCCGTCGGTCTACGACTCCAACGACGCGGCCATCGCAGCGCTCAACGCGGGCCAGGTGGACGGCATCGTGGTCGATCTGCCGACGGCCTTCTTCATCACCGCGGTCCAGATGGACAACGGTGTCGTGGTTGGCCAGTTCCCGGCCGCGGCAGACGAGCAGGAGTACTTCAGCCTTGTCCTCGAGCAGGACAGCCCGTTGACCGAGTGCGTCAACGACGCGATCGCGGCGCTCGACGAGAGCGGCGACCTCGAGGCGATCACGGAGGAGTGGCTGTCCGAGGCCGTGGACGTCCCGGTGCTCGAATAGCGCGACCCACGCATCCATGGCGCGCCTGACGGTCGGCGGGTCCGGCCGTCGGGCCCTGCTGATCGCGTTCGTCAGCACGGTCGTCGTCTTCGGGCTGATCGTTCTGCTGGTCGTCAACGCGCCCGGCTGGGACCAGGTCCAACGGCAGTTCTTCAACTGGGAGAACTTCGTGGCATCGGCCCCCGGGATCGTCGCGCGCTTCGAGGTCAACGTCCGGCTCTTCCTCTTTGCCGAGGTGCTCATCCTGGGCCTCGGCCTGCTCGTCGCCGTCCTCCGTGGCCTGCCGGGCCCGGTCCTCTTCCCGCTTCGGCTGCTGGCGACCGCCTACACCGACCTGTTCCGCGCCCTGCCCGGAGTCCTCGTCATCTACGTGCTCGGGTTCGGCATCCCCGGGCTACGGCTGCCGGGCGTCCCGAATGATCCGTTCTTCTGGGGTGTGGTGGCACTGACGCTGGTGTACTCGGCGTACGTGTCCGAGGTCTATCGGGCCGGCATCGACTCGGTGCACCCCAGCCAGGCCGCGGCCGCCCGCTCGCTGGGCATGTCGCAGGCCCAGGCGCTGCGCTTCGTCGTGCTGCCGCAAGCGGTGCGCCGCGTGATCCCGCCGCTCCTCAATGACTTCATCGGCCTGCAGAAGGACACGGTCCTCGTGTCGTTCATCGGCGTGGTCGAGGTCTTTCGGCAGTCCCAGATCAGGGCATCGGCGACCTTCGAGTTCACGCCGTACCTCGCCACCGCGCTCATCTTCGTGCTGCTCACGATCCCGCTGGCGCGCATCACCGACTGGCTCGTGGCGCGAGAGAAGGACCGCCGCTACGCAACATCGGTGCGCGCCAACAGCCAGGCTGGCCGCCGCGGCCGGTTCTCGGGGGGCCGATGATGACCGGTCCCGCACCGACCCTCCGGATCGAGGCGCTGCACAAGTCGTTCGGCGATCTCGAGGTCCTCAAGGGGATCGACTTGGCGGTGGCCGAGCACGAGGTCGTGTGCCTCATCGGCGCATCGGGCTCCGGCAAGTCGACCCTGCTGCGCTGCATCAATCTCCTGGAGCCGATCGACGACGGGCGCATCTTCGTCGCCGACGAGGAGATCACCGCCCATGGCGTCGACGTCGATCGGATCCGGCGCCACATCGGGATCGTCTTCCAGGCCTTCAACCTGTTCCCGCACATGTCGGTCCTCGACAACGTGACGCTCGCGCCGCGGCGTGTCCTGCGCACGGACCGGCCGGCGGCGGAGGAGCGTGCCACTGCGCTGCTGGAGCGGTTTGGCCTCGCCGACAAGCGGCTTGACTTCCCGGATCGGCTTTCCGGCGGTCAGCAGCAGCGTGTGGCGATCGTGCGAGCGCTGGCCATGGATCCACGTCTCCTCCTGCTCGACGAGGTCACGAGCGCCCTCGACCCGGAGCTCATCGCGGAGGTCCTCTCCGTGATCCGGGAGCTGGCGACCGAGGGCATGACGATGGTGATCGCCACGCACGAGATGGGATTTGCACGCGACATCGCGAACCGCGTCGTGTTCCTCGATGAAGGACGGATCCTGGAGGAAGGGCCGCCCGACCGGATGTTCCGGGAGCCGGCCGAGGCGCGGACGCGTGAGTTTCTCCAGCGCATCATCGAGGCGGGCCGGCTGTAGCGCGAGCGCTCCATGAAAGCCTCCGGTGGACAACCGGTGGATAACCCCGGCGCGGAGCCCGAAGTTCGTGGACAAACCCTCTTGGCACGCCGTGCGCCCGACCGTATCGTAGTTGTTGTCCCGGAGGAGTCCGTGGACCCAGAGATTGCATCAAAGGGTCTCGTGGTTCCTTCGGGACACTTCTGTGCCCGGAGGTTTCGCCTCACGGAGGAAGGGTGACCGAGGCGCCGTATCCCCCGCTTCGACCTCAGCGGCCGATCCGCCGCCGCCCCCGCGCGGGGTTCCCCTTGCCAATGGTCGTGGGCGTTGTGCTGCTTGCCGTCCTCGCCACGGCACTCGGCCTGGTGCTCCTCGGAGGTGGCGCGGATCCGGACGTGGGGGTTGCCAGCGACGACCCATCGCCCTCGATGAGCTCGTCAGCGAGCCCTACCAGCTCCGTCGACGGCCCATCGCCGTCGGCCAGCACCCGCTCGACCGCGTCACCAGATCTCCCGTCGATCGCCCACGACACGGTGGTCGAGACCACGGTCGAACGCCTCTCTCTGCGTGGAGGGCCGTCGACCGATGCCGAGCGGCTCGGCAGCCTGGCCCTCGGTACCGTGGCCTTCCTGGTCGACGGGCCGGTCGAAGCCGATGGCTTCCGCTGGTACCAGGTGTCGGGGCTCGGCCTGCCGCCCAACAGCGGCTGCGCGTTCCCGGAGACGGAGCCGATCAACTGTCCCGCCTGGTTCGGCTGGGTGGCCGGCCACGCGCCGAACGGTGATCCGTGGCTGGCGCCACACGAGCTCGAATGCCCCCAGGCGCCGCTGGACGCCGAGGCCGTGATCCTTGGTCGAACGAGCATCGAACGGCTCGCATGCTTCGGCCCCGACCCTCTCACCTTCCGCGGCTTCTGGTCCGAGATCCCCGACGACGCCGGTCTGGGCGGCGCCTGCACCGCCGACTCGCAGCCGAGCGGTTGGCTGCTATGCCAGAACACCAACTTCAACCACGTCGCATTCGAGGAGAGCGAGGGATTCGGGATCGGCGTGACCGTGTCCATCGACCCGACCTCCGGCGTCGCAATGCCGCCGCGAGGGTCATGGATCGAGCTGACCGCACACCTTGATGATCCCGCTGCACAGGCCTGCGACGAGGCGGCGCAGGCCGCGGGGTGGACCGACTACGACCCGGCATCGGTCGTCCTGGGGTGTCGCACACAGCTGGTCGTGGAGGCCGTACAGCCGGTCGCTGGGCCGTAAGCCCATCCGAAGGCTCGCTATCGCGCACCGACGTCCCGCGCTGCAAGCGCGACGTTGAAGGCCGCCGCTTCGGACGTAACGTGGCCACGGATGATCAGCACGGACTGGTCAGCTTTCAGCACGACCTGGTGCGCAACACTACCGAGCAGGAGGCGCTGGATCTCGCCGAGCCCCCGAGATCCCGTGACGATGAGGTCGCACCCGTGATCATCCGCCGCGTGAAGGATCTCCTCGGCGGCATCGCCGGTTCGGATGGCAGTGGCGCCGACGTGCCAGCCAGCCGCGCGCAGGCGCTTGGCAGCGCGCTCCGCCGCCGCTCCGCGGTCCGCACGACGGCGGCTCCGTTCCACCACAGGATCCGACCACGGGGTGGTGAACGCCTGATCCGACGATGGCGGCCGGGTGACGGTCAACACGTCGACCGGCAGATGCCGGAGGGCGGCCCAGCGCCCGAGGACATCGGGGATGGCCTCGGATGACGGCGATCCGTCGGTTGCGACCAGGAGCCGCGTCACCTCGGGGAATCGGGCGACCAGGACTGGGCACGGCGCGTGGTCGGCGATTTCCGACGAGATGGAGCCGAGCAGCACGCGGGCGGTGGGACCACGACCCCGGTTGCCCACCACGATGAGGTCGGCCGCGACCGATCGTGCCAAGTCAATGATGGCAGCCGCCGGCCGGTTGGGCTCGACGTGGACCGACACGATCAGACCCGACCGCCGCAGGCTCGTCGCGATGTCGTCGAGCGTCCGCTCGAGCGCCAGGTGCACGGCGGGATCCTCACCGGGGAACCACTCCCCACCGGGGACGTGGGCAGCCCACTCGGTGGGCCGCTCGTGAGCGAGCACGAGGTGGACATGCGTCGGGCGCGGCCAGGTCATGCCGGCCACCAGGTCGACGGCGACGAGCGAGTGCGGCGAACCGTCCACGCCGATCACGATCCGGGTCATCGCGGTGATCCTCCAGGCAGGGGTGGGAGAGACGGCCGGGAGCGGGCGAAGCGACTCGGGTTTCCTCCACCTGCAATGACACGTGGCGGAATGCCTCACCCGCTCCCAGCCCGCATGCTCATCGGCCGGATCGACCGTGCCCAGATACCGACGGACCGGTTCGAGGGGGCCAATCGGACTCATCTCGGCACTGCTGTCAGCGCGAAGGCCATCCGACCCGTGCGGACGTGACTCGCGGCACGGGACCCGACCGACCGACTCGGCTCATGGTCGAGACCGGAGAGTCCGCCACAGGAGAGCCCAATGCACGTCCTCGTCACGGCCGCCTCGAAGCACGGCGCAACTCGCGAGATCGCGGAGGTGATGGCAACGACACTGAGTGATGCCGGCCTGCAGGCCGACGTCATGGAACCACAGGACGTTGTGGATTGCCGTCCATACGACGCCGTGATCCTCGGCAGCGCGATCTACGCTGGGCGGTGGATGTTGTCCGCCCGCAGATTCAGCGAACGGCACCGGACCGCGCTGCTGGGTCGGCGGGTGTGGCTGTTCTCGAGCGGCCCGGTCGGGACGCCCCTCACGCCGACCGAACCGCCGTCGGACGGCGTCCGGCTGTCCTCCGAGCTGCGCGCGCGCGACCACCTCGTGTTTTCCGGCCGAATCGACGAGGGCGGTCTCGATTTCGCCGAACGGGTCATCACCCGCATGGCGCGCTCTGCGGACGGGGACTTCCGCGACTGGAAGGCGATTCGGGGCTGGGTGAGGTCGATCGCCGCGGAGCTCGATGCCGTTCGCGCCTGACGATGTCCGCCCGCCGCCTCAAGGCCGGCGCAGAACGTAACCGCGATAGCTCGTGTGGAATCCGGCCTCGCGCAGGGCATCGGCCAGTGCGGATTCGGCGACCGGCCCGCGGTCGACGCGATCGAGACGCATCTCCTTCAGCGGCCCACCCGGAGCAACGAGCGACGGGAGGGCCGCGACCGCCCGTCGCGCGACGTCCGCATCCGCGGCCGCGGGCAAGCGCAGGATGCCGCGACCGCCGCGTTCGACGTAGAGCGCGGCCTCGCCGTCCACCTGCACGACGTAGGCGCCGGCCACGCGCTGCAGGGGCAGCCGTTCGTCGTCCGGGGACCGAGGCCAGGCGAGAGCGGCCCCGTACGGCTGGGCCGGGTCGGTCGCGGCCAGGATGTGGACCGCGGACTCCTCGTCGTCTCGCGCGGCGCGCAGCCGGTCCACGGCCCCGGGCAGTGCGAACTGGGCTGCTCCGAGCCCGGACACGAAGTACCCGCGTCGAGCGCGGCCCGACTCCTCCATGGCCTTGAGCACCGGATAGACCGCCGCGTACCCGCCGGAGATCCCCTCCGACGCCACCGCCTCGCGGGTCACGACCCCGTGGCGCTCGAGCAGGGCGGTGGACAGCGCGTGTCCGCGCTCTGTCGGCGTGCGCTCCTCCCCGACGAGATCGGCCACCAGCGACCAGCGACCGGCGGCACGGGGCGGGCCGAGGGCCATGAGCCGTCCGGGGCGTGGCGTCGCTTTCGAGCGCGACCTCGGCAGCGAGAGCGCGCGCAGGGCGGCGAATGTGTCGTTCGTCACCTCGCCGGCCCAGACGAGGTCCCAGACGGCGTCGAGCAGCTCGGCCTCGCTGGATGCCTCGGGGATCGCGGAGCGCAGCTGCGCGTGGAACGATGCCCCGCGCCGATGCAGATGCGCGCGGATGGCGTCGTGCACGGGCTCCGACGGGCGGTCGTCTCCGGTGCCCGAGCTCGCCAGGAGGTCGACCCGGTCGCGGCGATAGAGCGCGATGCGCCCATCATCGCGTCCGAGCGTCCCGCGACCGATCCAGACGACCTCGCCCGCCGCGCCCAGCTCATCGAGCAGCCGCGGCGTGTATCCCGCGACGCGCGCGGAGAGCACGTCGCGCTCAAGGACGGACGCCGGAATCGGGACACCCTCGAGCTGCGCGACGACCTCGACCAGGCGCCCAAGCCCGCCGGCGCTCGACCCGATGCCGTGCCATGCCGGAAGGAAGCGGGCCAGGATGGCGGGCTCCACGGGCTCCACCTCGCGGCGCAGTCGCGCCAGCGAGCGGCGTCGCAGCTGGCGCAGCACGTCGGGGTCCGTGAACTCGTGCGTGAGCCCGCCCGGTCGGAAGGCACCCTCGAGCAGGCCGCCCGCGGCGGAGAGCGCCCGCAACCGCGCCTCGACGGTCGCGGTCGCAAGGCCCCAGCGGGCGGCGGGGGCGTCGGCCACGAAGGGGACATGGGTCCGCGCCCAGCGTGCGAGCAGCAGATCCAGCGGCGCACCGACCGGCTCGAGGAACGTCTCGGCGACCCCGGACGGTGGGCTGGCGCCGACGGCGTCGCGATAGCGGCCGGCGTCCTCGACCGCGATCCATC
Organism: uncultured Chloroflexia bacterium; assembly: GCA_963767985.1. Lineage (GTDB taxonomy): Bacteria > Chloroflexota > Limnocylindria > QHBO01 > QHBO01 > JACDBZ01. Next base: position 93,839 of record CAVYGE010000006.1, on the reverse strand, counting down.
GCTCTTCCCCGGCAATCCGGACGCGAAGCGCGCGGCGCGAACGCTCGAGCTCGTCCAGCGCCGCCGCGGCGTCCAGCTCCGGAGCCTGCCCGAGCGGCGACCTCGTCGGATCGCAGGTCACCGAGCCGCCGCAGCAGGTCGCTCACGCCATCGACGGTGCGCACCCGGCGTCCGTCGGACAGCGACTGGAGCTCGAGCTCGAGGTCGGCGACGGCATCGGCGTCGAGCAGCTCGCGCAGCTCCTCGGAGCCGAGGAGCTCGGCCAGCAGCTCGCGATCCAGGGCCAGGGCCTGGGCGCGGCGCTCGGCCAGCGGTGCGTCACCCTCGTACATGAACGACCCGACGTAGTCGAACAACAGCGACGAGGCGAACGGTGAGGCAGATCGAGTCTCGACGCTCACGGTTCGGATGCGTCGCGCCTGGATGTCGCGGAGCAGCCCGACCAGCGCCGGCATGTCGAAGACGTCGCGCAGGATCTCACGGTACGTCTCGAGGATGATCGGGAACGATCCGTATCGGCTGGCGACGGCAAGCAGGTCAGCCGACTTCTGGCGCTGCATCCACAGCGGGGTGCGCTGCCCCGGCCGCCGGCGCGGCAGGAGCAGGGCGCGGGCGGCGTTCTCCCGGAAGCGGGCGGCGAAGATCGCCGAGCCTCCCAGCTCGGCCATGAGCAGCTCCTCGATGGCATCGGGGTCGAGCAGCAGCGTGGCGTCGATGTTCGCGCCATCGGCCTCGATGCCCTCCGGCAGCCGCACGGCGATGCCGTCGTCGGACCAGATCGTCTGGACGTCGAGCCCGTGCTCCTCGCGCAGTCGGGACTCGATTGCCATCGACCACGGGGCATGCACTCGGCCGCCGAACGGCGACAGCAGCACGACCCGCCAGTCGCCGAGCTCGTCGCGGAAGCGCTCGATGACGATCGTGCGGTCCGTCGGCAGCGCCCCCGTCACCTCGCGCTGGTCGCCGAGGTAGGTCACGAGGTTCCGCGCCGCCAGCTCGTCGAGCGCGTGCGACTCGCGGAGACGAGACACCGCCGCGGCAGGCTTCATCGGCTCGAGCTCGCGCAGGAATGCGCCGATGCCTCGTCCGAGCTCGATCGGCCTGCCGATGGCATCGCCATGCCAGAACGGCATCTTGCCCGGCTCGCCCGGCGCCGGCGTCACGATCACGCGATCCGGCTTGATGTCCTCGATGCGCCACGTCGAGGCGCCGAGCAGGAAGGTCTCCCCCACCCGCGACTCGTAGACCATCTCCTCGTCCAGCTCGCCCACCCGGCGTCCGCCCCGGCCGGCGTCATCCCCGGGCAGGAACACGCCGTACAGCCCGCGATCGGGGATCGTGCCCCCGCTCGTGATCGCGACGACGCGCGCATCGTTGCGGGACACCACTTCATCGCTCTGGCGATCCCACACGAGGCGTGGCTTGAGATCGGCGAACTCGTCGGACGGGTAGCGGCCCGAGAGCATGTCGAGCACCCCGCTGAGCTGCTCGCGCGAGAGGTCGCGGAAGCTCTCCGCCCGGGTCACGAGCCGATGCAGCTCATCCACCGTCCAGCGGCCGTCCACGCAGATCGCGACGAGCTGCTGGGCCAGCACGTCGAGCGGGTTGCGCGGGATCCGCGTCTCCTCGATCTGGGCGGCCTTCATGCGCTCGACCACCACCGCCGCCTCCACGAGGTCGCCGCGATACTTCGGGAAGATCTTGCCGACGCTCGGCTCCCCGACCTGGTGACCGGCGCGGCCGATGCGCTGCATGCCCGAGGCGACCGACGGCGGTGCTTCGATCTGCACCACGAGATCGATGGCCCCCATGTCGATCCCGAGCTCGAGGCTCGACGTCGCGACGAGCGCGGGCAGGCGCCCCTGCTTGAGGTCCTCCTCGATCTGGAGCCGCTGCTCGCGCGCCACGCTGCCGTGGTGGGCACGAACGAGCTCCTCCCCCGCGAGCTCGTTGAGCCGGGCCGCCAGCCGTTCGGCCAGCCGGCGCGAGTTCACGAAGATCAGCGTCGAACGATGCGCCCGGATGAGCTCGAGCAGCTTCGGATGGATCGAGGGCCAGATCGAGTGCCGCGCCTCCGGGCCGGCAGCCGGGCCGCCGGGCGCCTCGTCGACGTCCATCACCTCGCCCATGCGGGCCATGTCCTCGACCGGGACGATGACCTCGAGGTCGAGCTCCTTGCGCGCTCCTGCGTCGACGATCTCGACCTCGCGGCCGACGCCTCCGAGGAATGCGCCGATGGCCTCGAGCGGCCGTTGTGTCGCCGACAGGCCGATGCGCTGCGGATCGACATCGGCAAGATGGCTCAGGCGCTCCAGGCTCAGCGCGAGGTGCGATCCGCGCTTCGTGGCGGCGATGGCGTGCACCTCGTCGACGATCACGTGCTCGACCCCGCGCAGGATCTCGCGCGCCTGGCTGGTGAGCAGCAGGTAGAGCGACTCCGGTGTCGTGACGAGAATGTCGGGTGGTGTCTTCGTCAGCTGCCGCCGCGCGTCGGCCGGCGTGTCACCGGTGCGACTCCCGACCGCGATCTCCGGGACGGTGACCCCGAGCTGCTCCGCAGTCCGACGGATCCCCGCCATCGGCGCGCGAAGGTTGCGTTCGACGTCATACGTCAGAGCCTTGAGCGGACTGATGTACAGGACGCGCACGGACTTCTTCGTGGGCGCCGTCCCGGTCATCAGCCGATCGATGCACCACAGGAACGCGGCCAGGGTCTTGCCGCTGCCGGTGGGTGCATGGATCAGCGCGTGCCGCCCGCCACTGATGGCGCGCCAGCCGAGCTGCTGGGCTCGAGTCGGCTCGGCGAACGCCTCGTTGAACCAGGTACGGGTCGGCTCGCTGAACGGCGCCAGGGGGTCAGCGGATCGGCGGGGGCTCACGGCAACCGTGAGTCTACCCCCGCCTCAGGATTCGAACAAGCGTTCTGAATGCTACGTGTCGGTACGCACCGGCCGGCGCCATGGCGTCCCGAGCGTCGGGAGCAGGTAGCGGTCGAGCCCGTACCAGCCGGCCACGCGCCACGCCAGGATGAGCCCGACGGCCGCCGTGAACAGCACCGGGTTGGTGGAGGCCGATCCCGCGAGCAGGAACGACATGTTCATCAACGCCCCGAAGAAGGCCGCGATACCGGTGAGCGCACCGAAGATGAGCCCCACGCCGACCGCGATCTCACCGTAGGTGATCACCCACCCGAACCACGCCTCGTGGTTGCCGTCGATCAGCAGGTTGATGAAGTCGCGGTACCAGTCATATGAGATGGGTGGGCGCCCTTCCGCCGGGATGGAGGCGGCGCGCTCCCAATAGCCTGCAAGGGCAGATCCTCCGTCCAGCCATCCACCGTCGAACGCCTTGTGCAGTCCGGCCTCGAGCCAGGCGAAACCCAGGAAGAGCCGGATCGGGAGCCAGAAGAGCCCTGCACGGGTATTCGAGAAGAGGTAGCGGCTGAAGCTCGGGCCCTCGACCTCGACCTCCGACGCCTGGGGCTGCTTGCGGTCCGTGAACAGCAACACCACCACCACGATCGACAGGATCCAGAAGGCCCAGGTCAGAACCGTGTTCAGCTCTCCCTCCGGCTTGGTGATCGGCCAGTCCTCCGGAAGCTGGAGCCATATCAGGATCACGGCCGCCACTGCGGCGATCCAGGTCACATATCCACGCATCGATGACACTCGCGTTTCCTCCGTTACGAACCGCATCTGTCAGGGTATCCCGCTGATCTGATCCCCGATGCACCCATGTGTACCCTGCACGGTCATCGAGGCGAGGTGCCAGTTGGCCCGGCGGTGAGGGGCCGACCCGACCGAACCGGCCGGCCGCGCTCGAAGACCAGCGCGGGGTTACGCTACGCGGATGTCGACCGTCCGACCAGCGGCGTCATCCGCGGGAAAACCGCGACGCTTCCTGCCGCTGCCCGACGTGCTTGAGGCCCTCGAGGCCTGGCGGGCCACGCCCGACCCCGAGGCGACAGACAGGCTGCGGGCGACGCTCGAGGTCGCGGCGGCGACACTTGACCTCGAGATCGGGCGGCTCACGGTCGTCATGCCTCCTCTCCCCGAGCTGGACCTGGTCGTCGGCCCGGGGACGAGCGGCGCCGAGATCGTGCTTCGCGCCCCGGGCGGTAGTGCGCCCATCGGCTCGGTGCGGATCACGGGGGACCGGGATTCGGCGAGCTCGCTCGCGAGGGCGGTGGAGCTGCTGCTCGTCGCAACGCGCAACAGCGCGATGGCGAGCCGGGCCGCCCGTCAGCTCAACGCGCTCGACCAGGCGGTCCGGGGCATCAGCGGAGAGCTGGATCTCGATCGCGTGCTTCAGCTCATCGTCGACCGTGTCCGCGACCTCGCAGAAGCGCAGTACGCCGCACTTGGCATCGTCGATGACAACGGATTGATCGAGCGCTTCATCACGGGCGGTCTCGACGAGGGGGAACGTGATCGGATCGGGGACCTCCCGCATGGCCGCGGCCTCCTCGGCCTGATCATCCGAGAGAACCGGACCTACCGGATTCCTGAGATCAGCGTGCACCCGGAGCGATACGGGTTTCCGCCGAACCATCCCGAGATGCACTCGTTCCTTGGCATGCCGATCACCAGCCGGGGTGCCACGGTCGGTTTGCTGTACCTCACGAACAAGCTCGAGGCGGGGCAGTTCAGCGACGAAGATCAAAGACTGGTCGAGATGTTCGCGCTCCACGCCGGGATCGCGATCGAGAACGCGCGGCTGCTGCACCAGGTGCAGGGGCTCGCCGTGGTCGACGAGCGCGACCGGATCAGCCGCGATCTGCATGACAGCGTGATCCAGTCGATCTACGCACAGACGCTCGCGCTCGACGACGTGCCCGAGCTGATGAGCGAGGATGCGGACGAAGCGATCCGCCGGGTGGACGGGGCCATCGACGCGCTCCACGCGGTGATTCGCGATATCCGCAATTTCATCTTCGGCCTTCGACCCGTCCTGCTCGAGTCAGGTGATCTGGCCGAGGGGCTCGAGCACCTCGCCGCAGAGCTCAGACGTAACGGCGGCGTGGAGGTCCACGTCTCGATCTCCGACGATGCGGCGCTCGTCCCCCAGCTGCCGATGGAGCACATCGCGGAGCTGTTGGCCGTCACGCGCGAAGGGTTGAGCAACATCGCACGGCATGCCGCCGCATCGCGGGCCGATGTGAACCTGGCGCTGTCCCACGGCGCGCTCCAGCTCGAGCTCGCCGATGACGGCCGCGGGTTCGATGCGGAGGGAGCGATTGAGAAGGGACACCACGGGCTCGGCAACATGCGCGCGCGGGTGGATCGGCTGGGCGGCACGTTGACCGTGGCGAGTCGCTCCGACGAGGGGACCCGTATCATCGTATCGATCCCGCAATCGTCCCCGAAGGAGACCGAGCGATGACTGGTGACGGAACCGTGCCCCCGCTCCGGCTCCTGATCGTCGACGACCACGAGGTCGTCCGGCAGGGTCTGGTCGCCCTGCTCGATCGACGTTCCGGCTTCGAAGTGGTGGCCCACGCCGGCACCGTGGCGGATGCCATCACCGCGGCCGCGAAATTCGAGCCGGACGTCGTCGTCATGGACGTGCGGCTCCCTGACGGTTCCGGAATCGAAGCCTGCCGCGAGATCCGGGCCGCCCGTCCCGAGACGAGAGTGGTCATGCTCACGAGCTACCCGGATGAAGAAGCGGTCCTGTCGGCGATCATCGCGGGTGCTTCGGGGTACCTGCTGAAGCAAGTGCGGGGTCGCGACCTCGTTGCGGCCCTGGAGGCCGTCGGGCGCGGCGACTCGCTTCTCGACCCGGCAGTCACCGAGAAGGTGCTCCAGCGCGTGCGGACCGCCGCAAGTGGCGGCGCCAGCGACGAGCTGTCCGAGTTGACATCCCAGGAGCGGAAGATCCTGCTGCTCGTGGCCGAGGGCAAGACGAACAAGGAAATTGCCGCGGACGTGTTCCTGTCCGACAAGACGGTGAAGAACTACGTCAGCAGCATCCTGTCGAAGCTGAACCTTCAGCGCCGCGCGCAGGCCGCCGCGTTCGTGGCGAAGCATCACCTGGGCGACGAGCAGGGGTAGCGTCGGGCCGGGCAGCATCCCGTGTCGCTCCGGTCGGCGCCGACAGGATCTCGAGCGTGATCTCTTCGACTCCCATGTCGATCGAATCAGCGGCGATTCGGCACCCGAGCCGTTCCTGCGCCATATGCGAGCTTTCGCATTGCGCCGTTATCCGCGTAGGTCGCGGCGGAAAGTTGGCGCAGGCCCAGATGACGAGCATGAGCGACGAGCGCCCGCATCAGCGCGGTGCCGATGCCGCGTCGCTGGAATGCGTCAGCCACCACGAACGCGACCTCGGCGCCTCCCTCGCCATCGGGGTACAGGGCCGCGTGGCCGACGATTCCCCCGTCGTTGGGGCCGCGCTCCTCGATCACGGCGACGACTCCCAGGGCCGGCGTAGGCGAGCCGAATGTCGAACGACCTGACCCACCCAGGAAGCGCCGGCGACGTGATTCGGGCGACAGCTCGGTGAGCAGATCGGACAGGCCCGACATGTCGAATTCGTCCGCGGCCCGAGTATCGATTCGGCAGCCCCCGCCGATGTCGAAGCGCCGTGGCGACGAGTCTGGCTCCATGAGCACGTGCGTGTCCCCGTTCATGACCCCATCGTCGACGCCTGCACCTGCTGGGCGGAGTGCCACAGGTCCCGAAGCCACGCGACCGATGACCCGGGCCGATCCGCGAATCACTTCCTAGACTGGACGCATGCAGCAGGTCCCCATCGAGCGAGCCGTCGCGGGCATCCGCTCAGGCCACCAGGTCTTCGTGCACGGTGGCGCGGCCACCCCTACGGCCCTCCTGGTCGCACTCGTGGCGCGAGCGTCCGATCTGCACGATGTCGGGATGATCCACTTCCACACGGAGGGACCCGCGCCGCACCTGGCCCCTGAGATGGCTCCTCACTTCCGGCACCGCGCGCTGTTCATCGGCGCCAACGCACGCGACGCCGTGAACGACGGCCGCGCCGATTACGTCCCAATCTTCCTGTCGGACGTGCCCGAGCTCTTCGCCACAGGTGTCCTGCCACTCGACGCCGCCCTGATCAACGTCTCCCCGCCCGACGCCCATGGCTACTGTTCCCTCGGCACGAGCGTTGACGCGGCCTTGGCCGCGACGCGGGCGGCCCGCACCGTCGTCGCGCAGCTGAATCCCTCCATGCCACGGACACTCGGCGACTCGTTCATCCACGTCGACGAGATCGATCTGGCGGTCGAGATCGATCAGCCGCCGTACGAGCATCGCGAAGGGCCCATCGGTGAGGTCGAGCGTCGTATCGGAGAGAACGTGGCCGAGCTCATCCCGGATGGCGCGACGGTCCAGATGGGTATCGGGTCGGTCCCGGCGGCGGTCGGGCGTGCCCTCCGCGACAAGCGCGACCTGGGCATCCACACTGAGCTGTTCACCGACCCTGTGCTCGATCTCGTCGAGTGCGGCGCGGTCACCGGCGCCCAGAAGGAGATCAACCGCGGGAAGATCGTGACCGCGTTCCTGATGGGCAGCAGACGTCTGTATGGCTTCGTCCACGACAATCCGATGATCGAGATGCGGCCGGTCGACTACACGAACGACACGACGGTCATTCGCAAGTTCAAGCGCATGGTCGCGGTGAACTCCGCGCTCGCGATCGACCTCACCGGACAGGTGAGCGCGGACTCGATCGGCACCAGGTTCTACTCCGGCGTCGGCGGGCAGATGGACTTCATGCGAGGAGCCGCGCTCTCGGAACACGGGCGAGCCATCATCGCGCTGCCATCGACCGCGGCTAGCGGATCAATCTCTCGGATCACCGCGGTCCTGGCCGACGGGGCGGGCGTGGTCACGAGCCGCGCACATGTGAGAACCGTCGTCACCGAGTATGGAATCGCGGAGCTCTTCGGCCGCAGCATCCGAGAGCGCGCGGCCAGCTTGATCGCCATCGCGCACCCGGATTTCCGAGACGCGTTGGCGGCGGATGCCCGCCGGCGGTACAACGTTTGATGGCCCACAGCGCGTTTCTTCCATCCCGGGAGGATCGGCTGGCGAACTGGCGTCTGGTGCGCGAGCGGGCCGGCGAAGCTCCTCCCGCGGCGAACGAGAGTCAGGGTGCATGTTCCAATCCGAGGAGGGTGGCGCGCCACTGGCCGCTCCGCCCCCCCGCCCGATGACCGCTCCAACCGGCGCAGACATCGCACGCTGGCGCGCGAACCTTCAGGGCGAGGTCGACGGCGCACACGTGTACCGCGGCATGGCTGCGAACGCGGGCGACCCGCGAATCGCGTCCGTGTACGTCGAGCTGGCGGCCACCGAAGAGCGCCACGCGCAGCTCTGGCGGGAGCGCCTCATCAGCGCGGGTGACCATGCACGGATCGGGCCGTCTGCCCGCGCCCGCTTCATGGCCTTCCTCGCTCGGCGGCTCGGCGCCGGGATCGTTGCTCCAACCGTGGCAAGCCAGGAGCGGCAGGGGCAGACGATGTACGACGACCAACCCGAAGCCCTTGGCACGAGCCTTCCCGACGACGAACGCTCACACGCGCGCACCCTGCACGGGATCACCGGAGGCCTGTCAGGGTCGAAGCTCGCCCGCTTCGAGGGCCGACACCACCAGATCGGCGGCAACGCCCTGCGCGCCGCGGTTCTCGGCGCGAACGACGGACTCGTCTCCAACTTCAGCCTGGTGATGGGAGTCGCGGGCGCCACCGCCAGCCGCGAGCCGATCATTATTGCCGGGGTGGCCGGGCTGCTGGCAGGCTCTCTCTCGATGGCGCTCGGTGAGTGGCTCAGTGTGCAGAGCTCCCGTGAGCTGTACGCGAACCAGATCGCGGCGGAACGCGACGAGCTCGCGGCGTTTCCCGAGGAGGAGGAGGAGGAGTTGCGCCTCATCTACGAAGCCAAGGGCATCGATGCCGCGGACGCACGTCGCGTGGCGCATCGGATCATCACCGGTGACCCGAAGGTCGCGCTCGACACGATGGCGCGCGAAGAGCTGGGGATCGACCCGGAGGAGCTCGGCGGTTCGGCCTGGGTCGCCGCCATCACGTCCTTCGTGCTCTTCGCCCTCGGAGCCATCATTCCCGTCGTACCGTTCCTGGTCACGTCGGGAGCTGGTGCGATCGCAACCTCCGCGGTGCTCTCCGCCATCGCGCTGTTCGGGCTCGGAGCTGCCATCACGCTGCTCACCGGTCGGCGCGCGGTCCGTTCAGGTCTCCGACAGGTGGGCTTTGGGCTCGCTGCCGCGACCGTGACCTTCGGGATCGGCACACTTCTCGGGGCGGCAATCGCATGACCGATGGACGCGGTCCGGAGAGGCTTGACGCCGGCGAGCTCGACCGCCTCGACGCCTACTGGCGCGCGGCCAACTTCCTCTCCGTCGGCCAGATCTACCTTCTCGACAATCCCCTGCTCCGCGAGCCGCTTCGGGCAGAGCACATCAAGCCCCGTCTCCTCGGCCATTTCGGCACGGTGCCCGGGCTCAACCTCGTGTATGCGCACCTCAACCGCGCGATTCGCGACCGGGACCTCGAAGCCATCTTCATCACCGGGCCCGGCCACGGCGGCCCGGGAATCGTGGCAAACGCGTACCTCGAAGGCACGTACTCGGAGGTCTATCCCTCGGTGGGCCCGGGCATCGACGGGATGCGTGCGCTCTTCCGCCAATTCAGCTTCCCCGGGGGCATCCCGAGCCACGTCGCACCGGAGACGCCGGGTTCCATCCACGAGGGCGGTGAGCTTGGCTATGCCCTCTCCCACGCGTATGGAGCCGCCTTCGACAATCCCGACCTACTGGTCGCATGCGTCATCGGCGACGGGGAAGCCGAGACCGGGCCGCTCGCTGCGAGCTGGCACTCGAACAAGTTCATCGACCCCGCCCGCGATGGCGCGGTGCTCCCGATCCTCCACCTCAATGGCTACAAGATCGCCAACCCCGCCGTGCTCGCTCGAATCCCGGAGGATGAACTGCGGAGCATGCTCACCGGCTTCGGGTACGAGGTCCATTTCGTCGCCGGCGACGTGCCCGCCGATGTCCATCAGCAGATGGCTTCCACCCTGGACTCGTGCCTCGACGCCATCGTCGAGATTCAACGCCGGGCACGGGAAGGCAAGGGCGCAACGGGGCGACCACGGTGGCCGATGATCGTGCTCCGCACACCGAAGGGTTGGACGGGCCCGAAGACGGTTGACGGAACGCCGGTCGAGGGCACATGGCGCGCGCACCAGGTGCCGATGGCTGACGTGCGCGACAACCCGGCCCATCTCGCCCTCCTCGAAGGCTGGATGCGCAGCTACCGGCCGGATGAGCTCTTCGACGCCGGAGGCGCGCTGCGGCCGGACCTCGCGAGCCTCGCTCCGATCGGCGAACGGCGAATGAGCGCCAACCCCCACGCGAACGGTGGCGTCCTGCTCCGCGACCTCCGCCTGCCCGACTTTCGCGATTACGCCGTGACGGTCCCGACACCCGGAGGAACGACTGCCGAGGCCACTCGAGTCCTTGGCGAGCTGATCCGTGACGTCATCAAGCTCAATCCGAACTCGTTCCGCTTGTTCGGACCGGACGAGACGGCCTCGAACCGCCTCCAGGCGGTGTTCGACGCAACCGACAAGGCCTGGATGGCGGATACGCTGCCGGTCGACGAGCACCTCGCCCCGGATGGCCGTGTGCTGGAGATCCTGTCCGAGCATACGTGCCAGGGCTGGCTGGAGGGATACCTTCTCACGGGACGGCACGGCCTCTTCAACTGCTACGAGGCCTTCATCCACATCGTCGACTCCATGTTCAACCAGCACGCCAAATGGCTGAAGACGACCCGAGAGATCCCCTGGCGACGTCCGATCGCTTCGCTGAACTATCTGCTGAGCTCGCACGTGTGGCGCCAGGACCACAACGGCTTCAGCCACCAGGACCCGGGGTTCATCGACCACGTCGTCAACAAGAAGCCGGATGTCATCCGCGTCTATCTCCCGCCCGACGCCAACACGTTGCTCAGCGTGGGGGACCATTGCCTGCGCAGCCGAAACTACGTGAACGTGATCGTGGCCGGGAAGCAGCCGTCGCCCCAGTGGCTCTCGATGGACGAGGCGGAACTCCACGCTGCACGAGGCATCGGCATCTGGCAATGGGCCAGCAGCGACGGAGACGGAGAGCCGGACGTGGTCCTCGGCTGCGCCGGCGACGTCCCGACGCTCGAGACGCTGGCGGCGGTCACCATCCTCCGCGAGGAGCTTCCGGACGTGAAGGTCCGCGTGGTCAACGTCGTGGATCTCATGCGACTCGTCGACGAATCGGAACACCCCCACGGGCTACCGGATAGCGAGTTCGACGCGATCTTCACGGTCGATCGACCCATCATCTTCGCGTACCACGGGTATCCGTGGCTGATTCATCGCCTCACGTACCGGCGAACGAACCACGACAATCTCCACGTTCGCGGCTACCGCGAGGAGGGCACGACGACCACCCCGTTCGACATGGTCATGCTCAACGACCTGGACCGATATCACCTCGTCATGGACGTGATCGACCGGGTGCCCGGTCTTGCCGCCCGCGCCGGACATGTTCGGCAGCTCATGCTGGATCGTCGCCTCGCCGCTCGCGCCTACACGCGCGACCACGGCGAGGACAGCCCCGAGGTTCGCGAGTGGCGCTGGAGCAGCTGAGCTCGGTTCCGATCAGGCAGGCGTTTCGGCGGGCGGGGCCGGATTCGTGCGATTGACCTGGTCGAGGAGCCAGCGGGCAGTGGCCTGGGCCGCGATGTGGAGGAGGACGCGGTCGGCGATCCTTCCGAGCGAGCCGCCCGGCGGCGCGTACAGGCCATCGATCGTGAGCTGAATCGGCCCGATCTTGAGCTGCCCCGAGAAGACCGGAAAGAGCGGCGCGGCCCCTGATGCGCGCCAGCCGATCTCCGTCACCCAGCCATCGGCACCGCGGTGAGGCGAACCGAGATCCAGCAGGGCGGCCTTGCGGAAGGTCAACAGCGAGACGTCGCCCGGGCCGACACGGAACCGCAGGTCGACCGCGAAACGACGCAGGCCACGCACGGCCTCGAGCTCGGTCGCGCCCGGAAGCCACACGGCATCGTGCCCTGCCAGGGCAGCCACGACGTCTTGGGCATCCAGCCGCAATAGCGTCGACGCGCGCAGCGGAACGAACTCCGAGACGGCTGCCGCCGTCACGGCTCGACCATGCGCGTGCATCGCGCCTCCGACCCTGATGGACGTGGAGCCCGATCCATGCATGCCAGTGAACCCGGGGACGCCGCGGCGCGGGCAGGGCCGAAGCGCCCACGCACCACGGGCCATGGGTCCCGAGGGCTCGGGACCCCGGACAGGTACTTCGTGGCCGGCCGGGGCTTTAGGCTGGACGCGTACCGCTCACGAGAGCCATGCATGCCGCTCTTCGCGGACCTGCCTCTTGCTTCGCTGGTCGCGATCTTCGCGATCTCGGCGGTCGTCGTCATCGGCGCCGGGATCGTGCTCGCCCGCAACGGCGACGCGATCGCAGTTCACACCGGCCTCGGGGGTCTGTTCGTCGGCATGCTCCTCCTCGCCGGAGCCACCTCGCTGCCCGAGCTTGCCACCGACGTGACGGCCGCGGTCTCAGGGGCGCCGGACCTGGCCATCGGGGACCTGTTCGGCAGCAGCATGGCAAACATGGCCATCCTGGCGATCATCGATCTGGCGCACCACGGACGCGTTTGGCCCGCCACCGGCCTTGGCCACGCGCGTGTCGCCGCAATCGCGATGGCCCTGACGGTCATCCTCCTCCTGGGGCTCGTCGCCCCGTCCGGAGTCACGCTGGGCTGGATCGGCATCGAGCCGATCCTGGTCGTCGTCGCATATGTGCTGGCGGCGGCGTGGGTGCGACGTGCCCCGGCCGGGGCTACGCCGGCTCCCCCGGCGAACGGTGACGGTGAGCTCATCGCGCCACTCGGCCTGGAACCAAGACCTGCCTCCCGACCGATGCGCGCCCACGTGCTTGCGTTCACCGGTGCCGCCATCGTCATCCTCGCCGCCGCACCGACGATGGCGCTCAGCGCCGAGGCGATGGCGGAGCGCATCGGGGTTGCGCAGACGTTTCTCGGCGTCACGCTCCTCGCCATCGCCACGTCTCTGCCGGAGCTCGCAACCTCGCTCGCTGCCGTTCGCATCGGCGCCTATGACCTCGCGGTCGGCAACCTGTTCGGCAGCAATGCACTGAACACGACGATCGTCTTCGCGGCGGATGCAGCCACCACGTCCGGTCCCATCCTCGGCGTAGTGTCCGGGAGCGCAGCCATCACGGCCGGCCTGGGAGCGCTCCTGCTCATGGCAATCGCGCTCGGTGGGGTCGCGCATGGGTCACGCACCCGCTTCGAGCGCGGTGAGCCTGACGCGGTGCTGGTGCTCATCACCTACGGCGTGCTGCTGTGGCTGTTGTGGACCGCATCGTGACCGCGCCGCATGCGATTGGCGCAGACGAGGTTGTCGCCGCCCTGGGCACTTCGATGGAAGGGCTGTCCAGCGCGGAGGCGACGATTCGACTCGAGCGACACGGTCCGAATGAGCTGCGTGCCGTTCCAGGGGTACCTGCCTGGCACCTCGCGCTCGACGAGGTGCGCAACCCACTCGTGCTGGTGCTCGCCGGCGCGATCGCCGTGCTCATCGCCGTAAGCGTCATCGAGCCGTCCGAGTCTCGCTGGGGCGACGCCGGGCTCATCGCAGCCATCGTGGTGCTGAACGGCGGACTCGGGTTCTTTCAGAACTACCGCGCGCAGCGTGGCATCGAGGCGCTGAAGCGGCTCGAATCTCCATCCGTCGGGGTCCTCCGCGACGGACGGCCAGTCGTGATCGGAGCCGCGCATCTCGTTCCTGGGGACGTCGTGACGGTCGAAGAAGGCGATCGGATTCCCGCAGATGGGCGGGTGATCCGTGTCCACGATCTCTATGTCGACGAGGCATCACTCACCGGCGAGAGTCTCCCCGTGGCCAAGGCCACCGACGCGCTCGGGCTGGAGACGCCGCTCGCCGAGCGGACCGACATGCTGTACATGGGCACGTCGGTCGCGAGCGGCCGCGGCCGCTTTGTGGTGACGGCCACCGGGATGCTCTCGGAGATCGGCAGCATCGCCGAGGCCATGCAAGCCGGCGATGACAGTCCCACGCCGTTTCAGCGCGAGGTCGGCGAGCTTGGGCGGCGCATCACCGGCATCGTGGTCGTGTTGATCGCGATCATCGCGGCCCTCCAGCTCACGATCGGTGGGCGTGACCCCCTCGAGACATTCATCACGGCCGTGGCGCTCGCGGTGGCGGCCATTCCGGAGGGATTGCCAGTCGTGCTGACCCTGGCCCTGGCCTTCGGAACGCGCCGCATGCTCAACCGACGCTCTCTCGTGCGCTCCCTGCCGGTGGTCGAGATCATCGGTGCGGCGGACCTCATCTGCACGGACAAGACCGGCACCATCACCGAGGGCCGAATGAGCCTCCGCCGTCTTGCCTGGCGCGGCGAGATGCTGGAGGTGACGGGCGCGGGGGACGATCCCGCTGGTGCATTTGTGGCGAACGGGCGCCCGACGGACCAGCGCACGAACCTTGCGCTGCTGGCCGGTGCAGCGTGCAACAACGCACACCGAGCCGACGATGGCGGCTTCCGTGGCGATCCCACCGAGGTGGCGCTCCTGATCGGTGCGATGAAGGCCGGCGTCGATCTCGAGCCATTCGAGCGAGTCGAGGAGATCCCGTTTTCCTCCGAGCGCAAGCGCATGAGCGTGGTCCTCGAGGGAGATGCCGGCCAGGTGGCGCTGGTCAAGGGCGCGCTCGAGGTGATCCTGCCGCGATGTACCGGGATCGATGCATCCGAGGGCGCTCGCCCGCTCACCGACGACGACCGCCGGTGGATCGCCGCAGCCAATGACCAGCTGACGGGCGAGGCGCTGCGCGTGCTCGCGCTCGCGGGAAAGCCGGCAGCCGCGGCAGAGCGCGACGAGATCGAGCGCGACCTCGTCTTCTACGGCCTGGCTGGTATCGCGGATCCACCGCGGCAGGCGGCCGGGCCGGCGCTGACCGCTGCGGCGCGAGCCGGCGTGCGGGTCGTGATGATCACCGGTGACAACCCGCGAACCGCAGAGGCGATCGGCCGGGAGATCGGCCTTCGCGGAACAGCCATCGAAGGTCGGATGCTCGAGGGAATCGGCGACGACGAGATCGTCAGGCGGGGCAGGATCTTCGCCCGGGTCGAGCCCGGCCACAAGCTGCGCATCCTCAACGCCTTCCGCCGCCGCGGGCACGTGGTGATCATGACGGGCGACGGCGTGAACGACGCTCCGGCGCTCAAGGGCGCGGATGTGGGGATCGCGATGGGCATCCGCGGCACGGACGTGGCGCGGGATGCGGCCGACATGGTGCTCCTCGACGACAACTTCGCGACGATCGTCACGGCAATCGAGGAAGGGCGGCGGATCGCCGCCAACATCAAGAAGTTCCTCAACTACCTGCTCACCGGCAACCTCGCCGAGGTTCTCGTCATCCTCGTCGCATCGCTGTTCGGCATGCTGCCGATCACGGCGGTCCAGATCCTGTGGGTCAACCTCGTGACCGACAGCGGACCGGCGATCGCGCTGGCCGTCGACCCACCCTCGCCCCGTCTGATGGACCGCCCTCCGCATCGTGGAGCGGTCATCGGCCGTGCGATGCTTGCACTCGTCGGCGGCGTGGGAGCGGTGATTGCGACCATTGTCCTTGCCACCTTCTTCATCGGCCTCGCTCTCTTCGATCTGCCGACCGCCCAGACATTGACCTTCACGGCGCTCGTGGTGCAGGAGTACCTCCGTCTTGCCGTCATCCGGGTGCACGAGGGTGCACCGCTGTTCACGAACCGCTGGCTGGTCGTGGCAGTGCTCGCGAGCCTGGCGCTCCAGCTCGTCCTCCTGTACACCCCGCTGCGCGAGCTGTTCGGAGTGGTGCCGCTCGGCGCAGCCGCCTGGGGCCTCATCATTGCCGGCGCGGTGATTGGGTTCCCTGCCGCTCTCCTCGTGACCCGCCTCGTTCGACGCCGGCTGGGTCCTCTCTGAGACACGGGCGATCGGCCGGATCGGCCCTTCCACGGTGGGCCGTTCGGCAGATGCCTCACCACCCACCGGCCGCCATTCTCGATCCATGATGACCACACGCCACGCCCCATCGCCCCCGGTGTCCGCGTCGGCTCCGGAGCAGCGGCCCGTGACCGTCGTACTCGCGCTCGACGGGTCGGGAGCATCGCTCTTGGGCCGCGATCTCGTCGCCAGCCTCGACTGGCATCCCAACAGCACGGTGCACCTCGTGACCGCCTATCACGTCCCGGTGGACTGGACGGGCGGCGTCGGAGCATCGATGGACTGGATCGGCGACCTCGAGGACCAGTATCGGGACGAACTGGTCGACGAGCTGAAGACGATGGCGGAGCCACTCGTCGAACGCGGCCTCACCATCGTTCCGCACGCCATCCGTGGCCGGCCGGCATCCGTGATCGTCCAGGCCGCACGTGACCTGAACGCCGAGCTGGTCGTGATCGGCTCACGTGGCCACGGCAGGCTCCATTCGATGCTCCTGGGGTCGGTGGCCACCGAGGTGTGCACGGATGCGCCATGCTCTGTCCTCGTGGCGCGGTCCGGGTCAGCACGGCGAGTCCTCCTCGCCACCGATGGATCCGACACCGCCCGGGCGATCCCGCAGCAGCTCGCGACGTGGGGCGCGTTCCGGGATCTTCCGTGCGATGTCGTGTCGGTGCTCGTCCGGGATCCCGGCCTGTTCCAGCTGTTCACCGGCCTCTATACGCTTGGAGACGATCGACTCCGCCGCATGCGCGAGCAGCTCGAGGCGCAGCAGCGGGCGGCGCTGGACAGTGCGACTGCTGACCTCGCCGCAACTGGCGTGACGGCAACACCGCACGCGGCAGAGGGAGACCCGGCGCACGAGATCATCGCGATGGCCGAGCAGTGCCGGTCGGACCTCATCGTGACCGGAGACCGGGGACTGCGCGGTCTCGACTTGCTGGTCCTCGGGAGCGTCGCGCGCAACCTCCTGACGCACGCCACCGCCTCGGTGCTGGTGACTCGTCCCGACCTGCAGGCGACGCCGCCTGGCGGTCGAGCGGCCCACGAAGGAGCGAGTCGATGAAGGTTCGCGACGTGATGACCGATGCGGTGGCAACGGTCTCCCCGGCGACGACGCTGCACGATGTGGCGCAGGTGCTCACCGACCGGCGGGTGTCGGGGGTGCCGGTCGTGACCGACGATGGCACCTGCGTCGGCGTGATCTCGGAGGCCGACCTCATCGTGAAGCAAGCGGGACGGCCGACGTCGCGGCGAAGGCCCCTGGACTGGATCCTTGGCGATTCGCCGGATCCCGAGCAGCAGCGACGCCGCGCAGCCACGACCGCGCGCGAGGCGATGAGCTCACCGGTCTTCACGGTGGAAGCGGACCGCCCGCTGCGCGATGCCGCAGACCGAATGGTCGCGAGTCACGTCAACCGGCTCCCGGTCATCGACAATGGTCGGCTGGTCGGCATTGTCACGCGCGCCGACCTCGTGCGCGCCTACCTGCACATGGACGAGGAGATCGAGCATGCCATCCGCGATGACCTGCTCGATCACACGATGTGGCTGGATCCGGCGCGATTCGAGGTTCACGTGAAAGAGGGCCACGTCACCATCAGCGGCATCGTCGACCGGCGGTCGACCGCGACGATCGTGATCAAGCTCATTGGCCTCCTCGACGGCGTCGCCGAGGTGACGAGCAACATCACCTGGGAGCTCGACGACTCGAAGTTCGAGCCGCCGATCACCGGCGAGCGAGAGCCGGGCGCTGCGTCAATCGCCTCCCGCGAACGTCCACGCTCCAGTCACCGCTGACGCTGAGCGGCCGCGCCCGAGCGAGAAGGCGCGGTACGCTCGACTTCTGATGCGGGTGCTCGTCCTCAACCCCGGTTCCAGCACGCTCAAGGCGAGCGTGATCGAACCTGGAGCGGCATACCTCGGCCGCCACGACGGTCGAATGGCCCGTCGACGAGCCGGGTGCTTCCGGTGTGCTCGAGCGAGCGCTCCGGGCGCTGGAGCCCGATCAGGTGGCCGCGGTCGGGTATCGGGTCGTCCACGGCGGCCCGGACCATGTGGAACCGGAACCGGTCAGCGCTGCGCTGATCGCGGCCGTGGAGGCCTCGACTCCCTCGCGCCACTCCACAATCGCCGCGCCGCCGCCGTCATGCGCGCGGGACTGAGCCGCCCCCGCAGTTGACGCACCTCGCCTGCTTCGACACCGCGTACCACGCCGGACCTCCCGGACGAGGCCCGCAGCTACGCACTCCCGGCCGAGTGGATGGCGGCGCACGGTATCCGTCGGTTCGGCTTCCACGGACTGTCGGTCGAATGGTCGACGCGTCGGGCGTCCGAGCTCCTGGAACGATCGGCAGACGGCCTCGCGCTCGTGATCGCCCACCTCGGGTCTGGCTGCTCGGTGACCGCCGTGCTCGGGCGGCCGGTCGATGGCCACCAGCATGGGTATGACGCCGCTCGAGGGCCTCGTGATGGGCACCCGCTCGGGGTCGATCGACCCGGGAGTCATGATCCAGCTGCTGCGTGGCGGCATCGACGTCGAGGCGCTTGCCGCCGGCCTGTCCGAGCAGTCGGGCCTGCTGGCGCTCTCCGGCGAGGCTCGCGTCGAGGTGCTGGATCGCCGGGCACGGAGCGGTGACGCGCACGCCGAGCGCGCCCTTGCGATCTTCGCCCAGAGCGCGGCGGCCGGCATCGCTGCCGCCTCCACGGCGCTTCCCCGGCTCGACGCGCTGATCTTCACCGGCGGGGTCGGCGAGAATTCGCCGACGGTGCGGGACGCCATCGTGGCGCGCCTCGGA
The DNA here is from genome assembly GCA_963767985.1 of uncultured Chloroflexia bacterium. Classification (GTDB taxonomy): domain Bacteria; phylum Chloroflexota; class Limnocylindria; order QHBO01; family QHBO01; genus JACDBZ01. Next base: position 74,972 of record CAVYGE010000006.1, on the reverse strand, counting down.
ACCATGCGCGTCCCGTCGCGTCTCGAGTCTCGATCCGGCGATGCGATCCTTGCCGCCGGCCCGCCGGCCGTTCTCGTCGTCCGCGCACGCGAGGACCGCGTCATCGCAGAAGCGGTCGCCGATCACGTCGCTGCCGGCCGACCCTGAGAGCCGGAGCGGACGGGGGGCCTCCTCGCCGGGCGTTCGTGGGTGATTGCCGGCCGATTCGGGACCTTCGGCACGCGTGATTGGGCCGGAAGGCTGTCGATCCTCCCGCCCGCGGACCACATGCTGGCGCGGCAACCTGACGTCAACCCCCACGGGGAAAGGAGAGCCCGATGACGCTCATCACCAACGAGCTCCGCGTCGCGGATCTCATGACCATCGATCCCATCTCCGTCCGCTCCGATGCGGGCATCGAAGAGGCGGAACAGCTGATGCGCGACCATCGCATCACCGGCCTTCCCGTCGTCGATGCCGACGAGCACCTGGTCGGCGTCATCAGTCAGACCGACCTGCTGTACCTGGCCCTTCCCAGTGTCCGGTCGCTCATCCGCCATCGTGACCCAACGGTCCGCGTGGGCGAGGTCATGAGCACGCCGCCGGTCACGATCGATGACAGCGCGACACTCCGAGAGGCAGCGCGACTCATGCACCAGGAGCGCCTGCACCGGCTCGTGGCGGTCGACGCGCGCGGCCGCCCGGTCGGCGTGATCGCCGCCATGGACTACGTCGCGCTTGCCGCGGACTCCTGACGCAGGAACCGTCGCCGTCCGGTACCGCAGGGTCGGGCCGAATGGCCCACGGGCCGGCGGCGATGTCCCGAGCCAAAAGGTCCGCTCGGCCCATGCGGAGGCGGTACGCCCTGCCTAGCGTGGTTCACAGATAGCAACACAGCGAAAGGTGGCATCCGGAATGACCACACTCAAGGGATCAAGGGCATTCGGCATCCTCGCCCTGCGCCTCGTCGCTGGCTGGTACTTCCTCTATGCCGGCCTCGACAAGGTCTTCACGTTCATCGGCGGCAGCGAGCCATTCACGGCCGCCGGCTTCCTGTCCTTCGGTACCGCGGGAACGACGTCGGCGACCGTGGCCGAGGGGACGGTCGTCAACCCAACGGCCCCGTTCTGGGCAGACCTGGCGGCGAACGGCTCGGCATTGACGGCGGTGGACTTCCTCATCCCGTTTGGGCAGGTTGCGATTGGCGCTGCGCTGATCCTCGGCCTGGCCACCCGGCTCGCCGCAGTCATGGGATTCCTGATGATGGCGTTCATCACCATCGCGGCATGGGACTTCGCCCACGGGTTCGTCAACTCGACCTCGTTCCTGGCCCTCGTGACCCTCTTCCTCGGCGTCATCCGCGCCGGCGAGGTCTACGGCCTCGACGCGATCGTCGACGAGCAGCCGATCGTGAAGCGAACTCCGGCCCTGCGATACGTGCTCGGCTGAACACGTTGCGCGCGTCTCGGATCGGCCGGCGGACAGCGCCGGCCGATCCGTTGTCGCGGTTGTCGATCGGGGAGGACCATCACCTTGCAGCAACGCCAAGCGTCCGAGATTGGTCAGCGTGATCGCGGGGCCGTCCAGCGCGCGGGTCGAGGTCGACCTTGAGCGCACTCAGGCGGAGGGCGGAGTCGATGCCAGCGGTCGGTGATCCGCGAATCGCCATCCTTGGCGCCCTGGTCGGGCTCTTCGCTTCGACGTATCTCCTCGTGGACTACGTCTTCGGTTCGGGGATCTGCCTCATCGGGTCGGGCTGCGATGTCGTCCGCGGCAGCTCCATCGCCTACCCGCTCGGCATTCCGATGCCCCTGTTCGGTGTCGGGTACTTCGCAGTTGCCGTGGCACTTGCCCTCACCGGCAGGACCCGGGTGGGCGGCATGGCCGCGCGCCAGGCCATCGTGATCTGGAGCCTGATCGGCCTCGGGGTCATGGCCGTCCTGACGGTTGTCGAGGTCGTCGTCATTGGAGCCACCTGCAGCTGGTGCCTGTTGACTGCTCTCGCAAGTGTGACCTACGTGCTTGGTGCAGCTCGTGTCTGGCAGGGCGGATCAGGCACACACGGCGATCCCGCGCAGTCGTCCCGAGCACGACGGCGTCGGACAGCCACCGCGGCAGGTGCTCGCGCTGCGACGCGACGATTCACGGTCGCGACAGCCTCCGCGCTGAGCATTGCGCTCGTGGTGCTCGTGACGGTTCCTTTGGTGACCGGCGGTGGCGCCACCGTGGGCACGGGCGTTTCCGATGCCGGAGCACCTACTCTTGGCGCCGGCCCGAACGCAGTCGTGGTCTTCAGCGACTTCCAGTGTCCGGCGTGCGCCGCGGCCGCCCCGATGCTGACCCAGCTGGCGCAGGAGGGATCCATCCAGCTCGTGTACCGCTACTTTCCTCTGGCCGGAATCCACGCCAATGCCGTCGCCGCTGCCAGGGCGGCCGAGGCCGCCGCAGTCCAAGATCGCTTCTGGGACTTCCACGATGCGCTCTTCGCGCGGCAGGCAAGCTGGAGCAACCTCAGCGCGTCGGACGCCACCGTGGCATTCGGACAGATCGCATCGGAACTTGGTCTCGACGTGGGACGTTGGCGGTCCGATGCCGCGTCTGCCGCCGTCGCTGAGACCGTCGCGTCGGACGAACGGGCTGCGCGCGAGATGGAGCTGGCCGGGACGCCAACGATCTTCATCGACGGCGCGCGCTATCTGGGTCCCGTCGACTACGGATCATTGCGACGGGCACTCAACGACGGCGGCTCCGACGGGGACTGACCGATTCTCGAATAGGCGGACAGGATCGACTGGCGTGCCGACCAAGGGCCATATGGCTCTCGAAAATGGTGTCGGCTGGGCATGGTGCCCAACCGGCCACCCGATCAGGATGACCGCATGGGGGGTGACTCTCCACCGACACCCTACCGCAGGGGCCGATCGTTCTCGTCAACTTCGTCAATGGCCTGAGCAACACCATCGAGCCGAGAGGAGCCTGATCATGTCGGGCCAACTGCATCCGGGGACCCGTTCCCGTTCCCGTTCCTCCCGGGATACGGCATCGTGGATTCAGTGCCGAGGCGAACTCCGTGAGTCGCGGATGGACATGTCGAGTGCCCGCTCCAGGGACGAGTTCCCGGCAGTCGAATGCCTCGACTGCCACTTCCTCGAGACGCTGTCCGACGAGCGCAGCCGGCGGACGAGCTGTCAACTTCCGGACGAGATCTCTGAGCTTCCCGCGCACCGGCGTGCGGTACTCGGACCGCCGGGTTCCCCATCGTGGCGTGGCCGCCATCACCCCTCGACGATGATCATGGCCCGCATCCACGGGTGCGGGAGGCAGTAGTACTCGTACTCGCCGGGGGCGTCGAACGTGTACGAGAAGCTGTCGCCCGGATCGAGGAAGCCTGAGTCGAAGGACCCTTCGACGTCGGTCGCGGTATGGAGCATGTCGGGATCGTCGTTCGTCCAGGTCACGGTCGTCCCGACCGGAATGCGAAGGACGTTGATGCTGTAGTCGCCCGGCGACTCGCCGTCTGCGAACTCATCGGCGGCATCATCGGGCTGGAACGTGCCGCTCCCGGGCAGGATGCTGACCGACTCGGACCGCACCCGACGGCGCCCCCGATGCCGATGGCGCCGGCGAACTGGACCCATCAGGCGCCGGCGTATTGCCGGCCTCGGCGGCGCCGAGGGCCTCGAAGATCTCGGGATCGGCGTCGCCCTCGATGACGATCTGGCCGATGGCGCCCTTGTCGAAAGCGCGAGCCAATGCGTGGTCCACCAGGACCACCGTCTGGGGGACTTGCGCGATGAGGTCCACCACCACTCCACCGCCGGCCGGGACGAGCGTGGTCTGCGATCCTCGGATCGGCGCATTGAGCAGCGCGCCCTCGGGGTACACCGCATCCCAGTGCGAGCCGATCGGGTGGAAGTTCGAGTCGAGATTGAGGCCGGCGTTGACGAAGTAGATGCGCATGGACTCGCCGACCTGCATACGCGGCGCGTTGTCGCCCGTCAGCGAGCCCACCGCACCGTTGAAGACGACGAATTCGGGATCCTCGTCACGGATCGCGGCCCGGTCCGTCGTGACGGTGCCGGCCTCATCGGTCGTCGTGTAGTACTCGGACTGCACCATGTACAGCTCGTGCTCGACTTCAGGAAGTGGGTCCGCGGGATCCACCAGGATGCCGCCGTACATGCCCTGCGAGATATGGAGCGGCACGTCGCCGTATGCGCAGTGGTACATGAAGATTCCCGGATACAGGAGCCGCGCCTCGATGGCCACCGTCTCGCCCGGCGCCACCGTCGTGTCGGCGGCGCCCCCTCCCTGCCCGGTCACGGCGTGGAAGTCGACGTTGTGCGGGTGCATGTTGTCGGCCAGGTTCGTGATCGTGAAGCGCAGGACATCACCGACCCGGGCGCGCACCATGGGCCCCGGCGTGCCGGTCTCGACGTCCTCGCCGCCATTGATCCGGTAGCCCCACGTCTCGTACTCGACTCCCGTCGCGGGATCGATCGACTGCACCCCTTCCACGATGTCGAAGTGCACGTCCACGATCGCCTGGGAGGTCCTTCCAGACGCCGGAGGGACGTCCGGCGCCACCGATACGTTGACCTCCGAGTCGGGTGCCATCGGCAGGTCGGCCTTCGGCGTCAGCTCGGGAATCACGGAGCCGATTGGGGCTGCACCAGCGTCCGCACCTGCCGTTGGCGAGGCAGCGCCTGATGTGCCTGGCGCTACGGCCACGGCTGGATCTCCGCCGAGGGCCATCGCTCCGAGCAGCAGCGGCATCGCAAACAGGGCCGCTCCACCGCAGAAGGCCAGGAACAGGACAAGGGATCGGGGAAGGCTCACGTCACGGGTACCTCTGACTGCATCGAGACGCGCACCACGCTTGGCGGCGCACGTCATTCCCGCGCATCTTCCCGCTGGCATCCACCGTTCGGCAGTGCCGTGCGTCCCTCGCACACCGTGCCGAATGGCATCCGGTCGGCGTCAGCCGTTCGGCTCCGCCTCGCCAATCAGTGTTCGGAGAAGGTCGAGTGGCGTCACCACACCGACCGGCGCGCCATCGTCACCGACCACGACCAACCGGTGGATGTGCCGCGTCACCATCTGTCGCGCTGCCCATTGGATGGTCGCGCCGGCGTGGACGGTGATGGCGGGGACGGACATGAGGTGACGCACCCGCAGCCGATCCCAATGGCCGCTGATCATCTCGCTCGAACGAGCGACCATCACATCCGACTGACTGATGACCCCGACGGCAGCGCCGCCGTCGACGACGGGAAGTCCGCCGATGTGGTGGGTCTTCAGGAGGCGCTCGGCTTCCGACGCGGATGCATCTGGGCTGATGGCGACCGGATCGACTGTCATCAGGTCTCCGACGCGAAGGCTGGACGTCTCGACGGTCATCGTCGCTAGCGGCTGACCGACTGCCGATGTCCGCGCGACAGCTGCTGGACCGACTCGCGAACGTATCGGACGATCGCAGCCGGAACGATGAGGACAATGGTCATCAGGCTGGTCAGTACGACATATCCAAAGGGGCGCGTGCGCTTCATTGATCCTGCTCCAGAACTATCTTGATCCTGAGCTGATCATCCGACGCCGCGCTTGTTTGCAGAACGGCCATTGGGACCGTTGACGTGTGCCGGACGGCACGTCAGCGGATGGGACACCGCGCGCGCTTCAGCTGGCCCAGGCCGTCCGCCATACGCGCCACAGCGCCGCCGGATCCGACAACGGATCGCCGTGGACGAGGAAGAAGTCGGCCGGTCCGCCCTCGCGAATCATCCCGGCCTCGGCCTCACCGATGAGCTCGCCGCCGCGCCAGGTCGCTGCCGCCAGTGCGTCCACCGGCTCGAGACCGGCGGCCACCAGGCTCGTCACCTCCCACGCCAGCTGATTCGCGCGCAGCGACCCGCCGCCGAAATCGCTGCCGGCCGCGATCGCAACCCCCGCGTCCCTTGCCATTCGAATCGACGCCTCGCCCTGCTCGAGACGTGCCTGGATCGACGCACGCCCGGCCGCTCCGGCGAAGCGGTCCATCGTCGTGGTGTCGCCGAAGCTCAGCCACGACCTCATCACCGCCAGCGTGCTGACCAGCGTCGTGCCGCGCGCGGCCATCTCTGACGCCACTCCCGCGTCCATGTCGAATCCATGCTCGATGGAGTCCACGCCGCCGAGCACCGCCTGGCGCGCACCGTTCAGCCGTCCCGAGTGCGCCGCGACCTTCGCCCCCCGCCCGTGGGCCGCCTCGACGACCCGCGCGACCTCGGCGGCGGTCCATGGCGACGCGTCGACGTCCGGCCCGTCCATGTAGAGCTTCACGAGATCGGCGCCGCATCGAGCTGCCCGATGGCGCCCGCCAGCAGCTCATCGGCATTCGATGCCTCGATCGCAGACCGCATCGGATTGACGCCCACCTTGAAGATCCATGATCCGGCAGCGCGGAGATATGGCCGGTCGGCGCGCCCCGCCCAACGATCGCGGACGCCGAGCGCCAGCGCACGCTCACGGCCGTCCACCGGATCCACGCCGATCGGCGATCCGACGTCCCGCATCCAGCGCACGCCGGCCGCCAGCCCGATGCGTCCGTTCTCCTCGGCGACCCCGGCCAGCACCTCGGGCGGGTCGTTGAAGCGCGTGATCCAGTTCGCTCCGCCAGGGCCGGTGACGTGGCTGTGGCAGTCGACCATGCCCGGCACGAAGACCGCTCCGGCACAGTCGATGACCGTGGCACCGGCCGCGTCCTCCTCCCCGCCCGCCGGGCGGATCCAGGTGATCGCTCCGGCATCGACAAGGATCGAGACATTGCGCTCCAGGCTCGACGAGCGACCGTCGGCCATCGCGCCGTCTCGGAACAGGACGCGACGGGCCGATGCGGGTGGGGCCGTCGGCGTGGGCTCGGGACTCGAGCTCGGGGTTGCCGGGACGCTGGATGGGGGTGACGAGCTGGTCGGGCTCCGACTCGGCATGAGCGTCGGAATCGGCGTGGCGCACGCGGCCAGGCCGGCGGCCGTCGCCCCCGCCCCGACGGTAAGCAGGCGACGGCGGGTGATCGGCGTACCGTGAAGATCCATCGGAGGATTATCGGCCGATGCGACCCAGGTGCGTGTCGCGGAAGTCCGTGGGAAGCTTGAGTCCGTACCCGAGCGAGCGGTCCATCCCGACGTGCGCGACGAGGATCGCTCCGGCCAGCGCGAGCGGCGCGATCGCTGCGAACCAGCCGATCGCCAGGACCACCAGCGCCGTCGCCAGGTTGTGCGCCGCGTTGTACGTCGCCGCCCCCAGACGCGGCCCTCGCAGGTAGCCGATCATCGAGAGATCCGGTGCGAGCAGCAGGGGGAGGAGCCACAGCGCGTGCCCGTTGAGCTGAAGGTAGAGGAGCACGCCCGCGACGAACAGGACGATGGCCTCGACCCGCAGGACCACGTCCGTCATCCCCATCGGGCGGTCAGCCGGCTTCCGGATCTCGGCGGTCGCCGATGCGATGCTCGGCCGAAACGGCTTCCTCGGGCGCATCGCGTTGGTTGAGCCGTCCGCGGACGTGTTCGTCATGCCGCTCGCGCTCGCCGTGATCGGAGATCCAGCGCCGCTCGAGGCGTGCGATGCGCTGGCGCAGCCATTTGATCATGTGTTCCGGCCTCCCAGCCTGTTGGAGCGACGCCGGTCAACCGGCCTCTCGACATGGGACAGACTAGGCGGGTTCGTCGCATCACGTGGCGATCTCGGCGCAGGCACCCCACGCACGGCACCCTGCCGATCTGACGTTGGCTTCCTATTCCACGAGAGTCCGGTACAGGTCGGCGGTCTGGCGGGCGATCGCGTCCCAGCTGAAGTGCTCGACCGCTCGCTGACGGGCCGCGCGCCCCATCACGTCGCGAGTGGTGGCGTCGGCCATCAGGGCGTTGATGGCGCCCGCCAGGTTGCGCTCGAAGCGGTCGGCGTCGACGGGAAGCATCGGGTCGTCGAGCGAGAGCTCCACCGGGACGAGCAGACCGGTCTCGCCGTCCACCACCACCTCGGGGATTCCGCCCACCGCCGAAGCGACGACCGGTGTCTCGCACGCCGCCGCCTCGAGGTTGATGATCCCGAATGGCTCGTACACGGAAGGGCAGCAGAACACCGCCGCGTGGCTGTACAGCTGGCGCACGTCGGTGCGGCTGACCATCTCGCCGATCCAGACCACGTTGTCGCGTTCGGCCTGCGCCGCCCGCACGCCCTCCTCCATCTCGCGGCCGATCTCCGGGCGTGTCCGGCTGGCCGGCGCACAGGACGACGCCGATTCCGGGGTCGAGGTGCTGGATGGCCCGCACGAGGTGCACGATCCCCTTCTGGCGCGTGATGCGGCCGACGAAGAGGACGTACGGGACCGAGCCATCGATGCCGTGGCGCTCGAGCGCGTCGGTTGCGGGGTCGGGGCGGTAGAACTCGGGATCGATTCCATTGTGGATGACGTGAATGCGCTCGGGAGGGATGTCGTACAGCCGCTCGACATCCGCGCGGGTCCCCTCGCTGACCGCGACCACGGCATCGGCCGACTCGAGTGCCGTGCGCTCGATCCATGAGCTGACGTCGTATCCGCCGCCGAGCTGTTCCCGCTTCCACGGCCGGAGCGGTTCGAGCGAATGAATCGTGATCACGAGCGGGATCCCGTAGGCCAGGCGCGTCAGCATCCCGGCGAGGTGGGTGTACCAGGTGTGGGCGTGCACGACATCGGCCCCGACCGGATCGGCGACCATCGCGAGGTCGCGCGAACAGCGCCGAGAGCATCGGGACGCAGCCGCTCGTCGGATGCGTCGAGGTTGTGCTCGACCGGATAGCCGCGAACCCGCCAGCCGGGCTCGTCATCGGCCTGGGAGCCGAAGGTCCGGATGTCGAGCTCGACCAGGGCGCGCAGGTGACGGGTCAGCTCGTCCACGTGCACGCCGGCGCCTCCGTAGATCGACGGCGGGAACTCGTTGGTGAGGATCAGGGCGCGCACGCGCCCAGCCTACCCTGCCCGCTCGCCGAAATCGTCCGCCTGCCGCTGTCGGCGCGCGGCGGCATCGAGGAAGGCGTCGATCTCGCGCAGGTCGAACGGTTTCGAGACGACCGGAGCCCACGAGCCGATCTCGGCCTGCCGCATCGGGTGGGCGGCCGTGCAGACCAGCATCGGCGTGTCGGCCATGCGCTCGTCATTGCGCAGCTCGCGCGCGAAGTCTCCTCCCGCGTCCGTCGGGCAGGTCGTCATCGAGAATGAGCAGCGTCGGTCGGAGATGATCCAGGGAGGCGCGCAGGTCGATGAGTCGCGTGAACGGGCGCGCGTCCCAGCCCGCCTCGCGTGCGACCTCGCACAGCAGCTCGAGCGTGCCGGGATCGTCGTCCACCACGAACACCGCGGGAGCGTCCGCTCCCCCGGTCGTCGTCGCTTCGCCCCCGTCGGGCCGTTCTTCCCTGAAGGCAAGATTCGCATCCGGGTACGCATCGTCATCGGCTGCAGCTAGCAAGGCATGTGCCCGGCTCCCGGAGCCCCTTGTCCGCGATACTCCCCATGAGTATACTGGGCACATGACCGCGCCCCCTGCCGAGCACACCACCGAGATCACACTGCCCGTCGTCGGAATGACCTGCGCGAGCTGCGTGAATCGCATCGAACGCCACCTCAACAAGGCCGATGGCGTGGCCATCGCGACCGTCAACCTCGCCACCGAGCGCGCGACCGTGCAGTTCGACCCGGCGCTCATCGATCGATCGCGCATCGTATCGGCCATCGAGGCCGCCGGCTACGAGGTCGGGCGAGACAGTGCCGATGCCTCGGCGGCCGGTGGCGTCGAAGCGGCCGAGGCCGCGGACGAGGCCGAGCGGCGACCGAGCGTCGCGAGCTGCTGACGGCTGCGATCGTCTCCCTGGCCGTCGGCGTCACGATGATGGCGATCATGTTCTGGCCGGGCGGCACGCCATGGCCGATGGTCGACATCAACCGATGGTTCCTGATCCCGGCCACGATCGTCCAGTTCGTGTACGGACGCCGCTTCCTCGTGGCCGCCCTGCGCGGCGCGCGCCACCTCGAGGCGAACATGAACACGCTCGTCGCCATGGGCACGCTGGCGGCGTACGGCTACTCGGTGTTCGTGACGCTCCTGCCCGACGTGGTGATGGCCTCGGGGCTCGGCCACGAGACGTACTTCGACTCGGCCGCGATCATCATCGGCCTCATCCTGTTCGGCCGCTGGCTCGAGGCTCGCGCCAAGGGCCAGGCCGCCGGGGCTGTCAAGGCCCTGCTCAAGCTGCCGACCGGACACGGCCCGCGTCCTGCGCGAGGGCGGCGAGCGCGAGATCCCGGTCGACCAGGTCGTCGTCGGCGACCTCGTCCGCGTCCGGCCCGGCGACCGCGTACCGGTCGACGGCGTGCTCATCGACGGGCGCATCGGCGGTCGACGAGTCGATGCTCACCGGCGAGTCGCTGCCGGTCGAGAAGCGCGTCGGCGACAAGGCCATCGGCGCGACGATCAACACGAGCGGCTCCTTCGTGTTCCGGGCCGAGCGCATCGGCCGCGACACCACGCTGGCCCAGATCGTGACGCTCGTCGAGCGGGCGCAGGGCTCGAAGGCGCCGATCCAGCGCGTGGCCGACCGCGTGACCGGCTGGTTCGTGCCCGCCGTGATCGTCATCGCGGCGCTGACCTTCGCCGCCTGGATGGTCTTCGGTCCCGAGCCGAAGCTCACGTATGCGCTCACGAGCGCGATCGCCGTCCTCATCATCGCCTGCCCGTGCGCCATGGGCCTCGCCACGCCGACCGCGATCATGGTCGGCACCGGCAAGGGAGCCGAGAACGGCATCCTCATCCGCGACGGTGCGGCGCTCGAGCACGCGCAGCGCATCACGACCGTCGTGCTCGACAAGACCGGCACCATCACCCGCGGCGAGCCCGCCGTGACGCATCGTCCGTCCGATGCCGGGCGTCGACGAGGGCGAGCTGCTGCGCATCACCGCCACCCTCGAGCGCGGCAGCGAGCATCCGCTGGCCGAGGCGATCGTCCGGCACGCCACCGCCAACGAGATTCCGATCGGCGAGCCGGCGGACTTCGAGTCCGTCGCCGGTCGCGGTGTACGCGGCACGATCGACGCCCAGGTCGTGCTGGCCGGCACTCCCGCCTTCCTGGCCGACGCCGGCATCGAGCTTCCCGACTCCGACACACTCGACATCGCTGACGCGTCGGGCGTCTACGTGGCCCGTGACGGCAGGCTCATCGGCGCCATCGGCCTCGCCGATACGGTGAAGCCGGCTTCGGCGCAAGCCATCGGGCGCCTGCAGCGGGCAGGTCTCGACGTGTGGATGATCAGCGGCGACCGGCGCGCCACCGCCCAGGCCATCGGCGCCGAGGTCGGCATCCCGGCGGACCGCATCCTGGCCGAGGTCATGCCCGGCGACAAGGCGGCGCGCGTCGCCGAGCTCCAGCGGGCCGGAGGGATCGTGGCCATGGTCGGCGACGGCGTGAACGATGCGCCGGCGCTGGCACAGGCCGATCTCGGGATCGCCATCGGCACCGGGGCGGACGTGGCCCTCGAGGCCTCGGACATCACGCTGGTCGGCGACGACCTCGGCGGCGTGCCGACGGCGGTCCGACTGTCGCGCGCCACGATGCGCACGATCCGCCAGAACCTCGGATGGGCGTTCGGCTACAACATCCTCCTCATCCCGGTCGCGGCCGGCCTCCTCTTCCCGCTGGCAGGCCTCCTGCTGAACCCGGCCCTGGCGGCCGGCGCCATGGCGCTCTCGAGCGTCAGCGTCGTCACCAACTCCCTGCGGCTGCGGGCCTTCCGCGCCGCCTGACCCTCAACCAGAACGGAGAGGCATGCAATGAACGAGCTCGAGATGGCTGCGGCCAAGGACCCGGTCTGCGGCATGGATGTCAACCGCGAGATCGCATCGGCCCAGGGCCTGACCGCCGAGCACGAGGGCGAGACGTACTACTTCTGCGGCAAGGGCTGCAAGCTCGACTTCGGCGAGGACCCGGCGAAGTACTTCGACCCGTCGTACGAACCGCACATGTAGCCTCGGCACGGCGAGCTCGGGCGCGCCCCGCATGCCGGTTCCCGCCACATTCATGCCCGGTGCGCACGCGTGACGGGAAGCGGGCCAATTCTCGCCATCCTGCAGGTTGAGACGCGCATCTGACGGCAATCCGGCGGTCCTGACGTGCAGATGTGCACCTCGCATGAATCTGGCGAAGATCACCTGGTTGACCGAGACGCGGCCTGCCGGCTCGCCCGGGCCAACCGCACAGGTCCGTCGCGCCGGCCACCATCCCCGTACACTGGCGCGGCATGCCCCTCATCAGCACCCGAGCGCTGACGAAGCGCTATCCCGGCGTGACCGCGCTCGACGGCCTCAGCCTCGAGCTGGAATCGGGCATCATCGGCCTCGTCGGAGCCAACGGCGCCGGCAAGAGCACGCTGATCAAGATCCTCCTCGGCCTGCTCGACCCGACCGAGGGTGACGCCCGCGTCCTCGACCTCGACACCGCACACGCAGGGCGCGCGGATCCGGGAGCTCGTCGGCTACATGCCGGAGCACGACAGCCTGCCGCCGGATGTCTCCGCCACCGAGTTCGTTTCCCACATGGCGCGCGTCTCCGGCCTGCCCGACCGGCGCGGCGCGTGAGCGGACCGCCGATGTCCTGCGCCACGTGGGCCTGTACGAGGAGCGCTACCGGCCGATCGGCGGCTACTCGACCGGCATGAAGCAGCGGGTCAAGCTGGCCCAGGCGCTCGTCCACGACCCGCGCCTCCTCTTCCTTGACGAGCCGACCAACGGCCTCGACCCCGCCGGGCGGGACGAGATGCTGGCGCTCATCGAACGCATCGGGCGCGAGTTCGGGATCGCCGTGATCGTCGCCAGCCACCTGCTGGGCGAGATCGAGCGTGTCGCAACGTGGCTCGTGGCGATCGACGCGGGCCGCCTGCTGCGCACCGCGCCACTGGAGACGTTCACCGGCCAGACCGGCCAGCTCGCTGGTCGAGACGGAGGAGCCCGCCGACGGCCTCGCGCAGCGCCTCGCGACGCGCGGCTACAGCGTCCGAGCCGACGGCCGAACGCTGCTGGTCGACCTGCGCGGGACGCAGAGGCCGATGCCCTGGCCGGATCTACGACGCGGTGCGCGACGAGGCCGTCGACGGCGGCCTGGCGCTCGTCCGGATCGAGGCAGCGGCGCCACCAGCTCGAGGACCTGTTCCGCGACGGAGGGGCCGATGACCGCGTCGCCTGAGCAGGCCGGCACGATCTACGACATCGGCTACCGGCGCTACGACGGCCCGCGGCTGGGCCGACGGGGCGCGATCGGAGCGATCGTTGCCGCCGGCCTGCGCGCGTCGTTCGGTCTGGGGAGATCGGGCCGCTCGAAGATCATCCCGTGGGGCGCGGTGATCCTCGGCCTGCTGCCGGCCGGCGTGGCCGTCGCCATCCGGGTGCTGGTCGGCGACATCGTCGACCTGTACAGCTACGAGAACTACGTGTGGGGCATCGGCGGGCTCCTCCCGATCTTCATGGCCGCCCAGGCCCCGGAGCTGGTGGTCAACGACCTCCGGCATCGGGTTCTGCCGCTCTACTTCAGTCGCCCGATCGGGCGCTTCGACTACGTGGCGGCCAAGCTCGTCGCACTCAGCCTGGCGCTGCTGAGCCTCACGCTCGTGCCGGTGCTCGTCCTGTTCCTGGGACGCGTGCTGGCGGCCGAGGACCTCATCGCCGCATTCGGCGACGAGCTCGGCGCCCTGCCCGCCATCGTCGGCAGCGGCATCATCCACGCCGTGGTGCTCGCGAGCCTCGGCCTCGCCATCTGCTCGCTGGCCGCGCGGCGGGCATACGCGGCCGGGGCGGTGCTCGCGGTCTTCCTCATCGGTGGCGTCATCAGCGGCACGCTGCAAGAGGTCGGCGGGGGCCTCGAAGTCGTACGCACCCTTCACCAATCCCCTCTCGATCCTCGACGGCACGCGGGAGTGGCTGTTCGGCGGAGGCGTGGCGGAGTCGCCCGTCACCGGTGCAGGAGTGCCGCTCGTGGTCTACGGGCTGGCATCGGCGCTGCTGCTGGCGGCATCTCTGGCGATGCTCGCCATCCGCTACCGCCGAGTCACGACATGAGCCTGCTCACCCTGGCCGGGGTCTCGCGCTGGTACGGCAACGTGGTGGCGGTCAACGACGTCAGCTTCGAGGTCGGTCCCGGCATCACCGGGCTGCTCGGTCCCGAACGGGGCGGGGAAGACGACGCTGCTCCACCTGATGTCGGGATTCCTGGCGCCCTCTGCCGGAACGGTGGACCTCGACGGAACGGCCACCTGGCGCCACCCGGAGATCTACGAGCGCGTCGGCTTCGTCCCGGAGCGCGAGGCGTTCTACCCGTTCCTGACTGCCCGGCAGTTCGTCAACGCATCGGCGCGGCTCTCGCGCGTCGATGACGCTGATGGAAGCACGCGCCGCGCGATCGAGCTCGTCGGTCTGGCCGACGCCGCGGATCGCAGCATGGGCGGCTACTCGAAGGGCATGCGCCAGCGCGCCAAGGTTGCGGCGGCGCCTCGTCCACGATCCGGAGACGCTGATCCTGGATGAGCCATTCAACGGGATGGACCCACGCCAGCGCCTGCTGATGATGGACCTCCTGCGACGCATGGCAGCCGACGGTCGCACGATCCTGTTCAGCAGCCACATCCTCGAGGAGGTCGAGCGGCTGTCGGACCGCGTCCTGGTCGTCGTTGCCGGTCGCCTGGCCGCGTCCGGCGACTTTCGGCGCATCCGGCGCCTGATGACCGACCGGCCGCACCAGTTCACCCTCCGCTCGAGCGACGACCGAAAGCTGGCGCGGGAGCTGCTGGATGGGCCGGAGGTCGAATCGGTCGAGATCCGCGACGATCGCCTGACCATCCGCACCGGCGACTACGGGGCGCTGACCCGTGCCGTGGCTCCGGCCGCACGCCGTGCCGGCGTCACGCTGTTCGAGCTGCGGCCCGCCGACGAGTCGCTCGAATCGGTGTTCAGCTACCTGGTGCGCCGATGATCCCGGCCCTCGTCGCGCTCACCTTCCGCGCTCTCCTCAATCGGCGTCGGACGCTGATGCTCGGGTTGCTCGGCGCCCTGCTCGTGCTGGTTGCCATCGTCTTCCGGCTCGGAGATCCCGATGCGACCGAGGCCACGCGCTTCACCGGGCGGCTGCTGGCCGACTTCGGGCTGGCGGTCCTGCTGCCGCTCGTCACGGTCATCGTGGGCACCGCGGCCGTCGGGTCGGAGCTCGATGACGGCACGATCGTCTACCTGCTGGCAAAACCGGTGCCGCGCTGGCTCATCGTGCTCGTCAAGTTCGTGGTGGCGTGGCTCGTGAGCTCACTGCTCGTCGCGCTGCCGATTCTCATCGGCGGGGTGGTGGGAACCGGTGGCAACGCCGGGATCGGCATCGGCTACGCGGCGGCATCGGCGGTGGGGGCGCTCGAGTACACCGCCGTGTTCCTGGCACTGTCGCTGGTGACCTCGCGCGCGCTGGTGGTCGGGCTGGCGTACGTCGTCATCTGGGAGGGCGTCGTCGCGGGGCTATTCGCCGGCACCCGGATCCTGTCGGTCCGCCAGCACGCGCTGTCCGTCGGGGATGCCCTGGTCGGAGAGGGCGCGGTCGCCGCCGAGCTGGAGCCGGGGATCGCGCTGCTGGTCGGGGGCGCGGTCGTGGTGCTGGCGCTGGCCCTCGCCATGCGTCGCCTCACCACCGTCGAGCTGCGAGGAGAGACCGGATGACGGACGACGAGCTCCCTCCGCCCTGGGGGCATACCTGGCACGGGCGTCTCGATGAGCTCGTGATCGACTCCGAGGCGCTGACCGGCAACCCGCTCGGCGACCCCCATCGGCGGCCCGTGTGGGTCTACACCCCGCCGGGCTACGACGCCGATGAGCGTCGCTACCCGACGATCTACGTCATCCAGGGCCTCACCGGGCAACTCGACATGTGGAGCAACCGCAAGGCATTCACGCCGACGGTGACCGAGGCCATCGACGACCGCTTCGCCGTCGACGGGACGGTCCCCGCGGTCATCGTCTTCGTCGACGCGTGGACCAGTCTCGGCGGTGCGCAGTTCCTGGACTCAGGTGCAACCGGCCGCTATCACACGTACCTGTGCGACGAGGTCGTCCCGTTCGTCGACTCCCGCTACCGGACCCTGGACGGCGCCGGGCATCGCGGCGTGGCCGGCAAGAGCTCGGGAGGATACGGCGCCATGATCACGCCGATGCTCCGCCCCGACCTCTTCGGTGGCCTGGTCACGCACGCGGGCGACGCGCTGTTCGAGGTCTGCTACGGCCCCGACTTCCGCGAGGCGGCTCGCGCGCTGCGCGACGTCTACGACGGGTCGTACGACGCGTTCTGGTCCGACGTCCGGTCGCGGCCCGGCCGGTCGAAGGGAACCGATGGCGCCCTCCTCAACGTGTGGTGCATGGCCGCCTGCTACTCCGCCGATGCCGACGGCACCGTCCATCTGCCGTTCGAACCCGATACCGGCCGCGCCATTCCCGAGGTCTGGGAGCGCTGGCTGGCCTGGGATCCGGTGCGCATGGCACCACGCCACGCCGATGCGCTTCGCGGGCTGCGCGCGATCTGGATCGACGCCGGACGCAGCGACGACTTCTATCTCGACCTCGGAGCCGTGGCCTTCCGCAACGAGCTGGCGAAGCTCGGTGTCGACGACGAGCGAGTCCGCTTCGAGCTGTTCGACGGCACGCACTCCGGGATCGACTGGCGCTACCCCGATGCGCTCGCCTGGCTCGCGGAGAGGCTGAGCACCTAGGCGGCGATCCTGGCCGGGCACCATTGCCCGAAAAGTCCTGCCGGGGTCCGCTGGCACGCTGGACGCTATGCTTCCCCATCGGCGAGCGGGCGCCCAGTCGGCGGCCGGCCACGAAGACCGGAGCAGAGCCAGCATGACCTTTCGGCGGGACGTCAACCTCGACCCGGGCCGCATCCAGGACCGCCGCGGGCGGCGCGTGCGCGGCGGCGGCATCGCCATCGGCGGCGGGCTTGGCAGCCTCGTGATCCTGGGCATCATCCTGCTGCTCGGCGGGAACCTCGGCGACATCGGCGGCCTCGGCGGCGGCACGGGGCAGGGCAACGCCCCTCTCTCCAGTGAGCTCGCCTCGTCCTGCGAGACGGGCACGGATGCCAACGATCGTCGTGACTGCCGCATCCTGGCGACGGTCCAGAGCCTCGACGTGTACTGGGAGGGGGCGATGCGCGGGTCGGATCGTGCGTTCACCCAGCCCGAGGTCGTGCTGTTCAACGACAATGTCAACACAGACTGCGGCTCGGCAACGAGCGCCGTGGGGCCGTTCTACTGCCCGGTCGACCAGACGATCTACCTCGACCTGGGCTTCTTCGACCAGCTCGAGTCGCAATTCGGGGCCGAGGGCGGCCCGTTCGCGGAGGAATACGTGGTGGCGCACGAGTACGGCCATCACATGCAGCACCTGCTCGGATTCCTGGACGCCGGCCGCGATGCCGGTGCCGAGGGCGGGGCGGTGCGCACCGAGCTCCAGGCCGACTGCTTCGCGGGCACGTGGGGTGGCAACGCGGTCGAGACGGGGTATCTCGAACCCCTGACCCAGGAGCAGATCAACCAGGCGCTCGACGCGGCCAGCGTCATCGGCGACGACCGGATCCAGCAGGAGACGCAGGGCCAGGTCAACCGCGAGACCTGGACGCATGGCTCCTCGGAGCAACGCCAGGAGTGGTTCAGCACCGGCCTCGAGCGTCGGGACCCGAACGCCTGCAACACCTTCGACGCCGACATCTGAGCGCTCGCCGGGACCAGGACCATCGGGGGTTGGCCCCGCGCAGCGAACGTGTGAGACTGTCGGACCCACGTCGGAGGTAACCGATGTCGACGAACGGACGCGCTGAGGGGCGTGACCACGTGCCGCCTCGGACCCAGTTCCGCGCGTCGCCCTTCCCGCCCATCGGCGAGTACGGCTTCCTGTCCGACGGCGAGACCACCTCCCTGATCGCCCCGAGCGGGAACGTCGAGTGGCTCTGCCTGCCGCGCATCGACTCGCCGAGCGTCTTCGGCGCCATCCTCGACCGGGACGCCGGCGGGTTCCGCTTCGGGCCGTCCGACCTCCAGGTTCCCGCAGCCCGGCGCTACCTGCCCGGGACCATGGTCCTCGAGACGAGCTGGGGTTCGCCCAGCGGCTGGATCATCGTGCGCGACGTCATGCTCATCGGCCCGTGGCGACACGGCGACGAACGCTCGAAGATCCAGCGCCGCCCCCCGACCGACTACGACACCAGCCACGTCCTGCTGCGCATCGTGCGCTGCGTGAACGGCGAGATGCAGCTGACCCTCGATTGCGAGCCGGTCTTCGACTATGGCCGCACGCCGGGAACCTGGCGCTACACCGAGAGCGGCTACCGGCAGGGCGCCGTCACCGCCGAGGGCGAGCGACGTGGAGCTGGTGCTGACGAGCGACATGAACATCGGCTTCGAAGGTCCGCGCGCCATGGGCCGGACCCTGATCAAGGAGGGCGAGACGCGGTTCTGCGCCCTGTCATGGAATGGCGCCGCCGTGCCTCGCAGCGCCGAGGATGCCTACGAGCGCCTGGTCTGGACCGCGCACCACTGGCAGCACTGGCTCGCCCGCGGCACGTTCCCGGATCATCCATGGCGCTCGTTCCTGGAGCGCTCGGCGCTGACCCTCAAGGGCCTGACCTACGCGCCAACCGGTGCCGTGGTCGCCGCCGCCACCACCTCGCTGCCCGAGACGCCCGGTGGCGAGCGCAACTGGGACTATCGCTACAGCTGGATCCGCGACTCGACCTTCGCGCTGTGGGGCCTCTACACGCTGGGCTTCGACTGGGAGGCGAACGACTACCTCCACTTCATCGCCGATGTCGCGGAACGCGACGACGAGCTCCAGATCATGTACGGGGTCGACGGCGAGAAGGCGCTCGAGGAGCGTGAGCTCCCCCACCTCTCCGGTTACGAGGGCGCGCGGCCGGTGCGGGTCGGCAATGGCGCCTACGGCCAGCGGCAGCACGACATGTGGGGCGCGGTCCTGGACTCGGTCTATCTCCACACGAAGTCGCGCGACCACCTCGACGAGCGGATCTGGCCGATCATGGTGCGCCAGGTCGAGGCGGCCCTCGAGCACTGGCGCGAGCCTGATCGCGGCATCTGGGAAGTCCGCGGCGAGCCGAAGCACTTCACCAGCTCGAAGGTCATGTGCTGGGTCGCCGCCGACCGCGGTGCCCGTCTTGCGCGGATCCGCGAGGCGCACGATCTCGCCGAGAAGTGGCAGGCGGCCGCCGACGAGATCCACGCCGACATCTGCGCCAACGGCATCGACAAGCGCGGCGTCTTCACCCAACACTACGAGACCGATGCGCTTGATGCCTCGCTGCTGCTCATGCCGCTCGTCCGCTTCCTCTCACCCCACGATCCGCGAATTCGGGCGACGGTCCTTGCCATCGCGGACGAGCTGACCGACGACGGCCTGGTCCTGCGCTACCGCACCGAGCTGACCGACGACGGCCTGTCCGGCGACGAGGGCAGCTTCACGATCTGCTCGTTCTGGCTGGTATCGGCGCTGGTCGAGATCGGCGAGGTCGTGCGCGCCGCCCGACTGTGCGAGAAGCTCCTGTCCTACGCCAGCAGCCTGGGGCTGTATGGCGAGGAGCTCGATCCGGACACCGGACGCCACCTCGGCAACTTCCCGCAGGCGTTCACCCACCTGTCGCTCATCAACGCGGTGATGCACGTGATCCACGCCGAGCGAGGAAGTGCGCCGATGCGCTCCACGCCGCTGGCGCCACAGACGCCCGCCAAACAGGAATCAGGCAACGGCAAGGGTGAGGGCCGGGTGGACCAGCCCGCTCGCGCCGATTCCGCGTCAGGCGGCTAGCGGGGCGGGTGTCTCGGGTGCGGTGTCTCGGGTGGCGCGGAGTATATCCGTATATACGCGGCAACCTGGACCTGACAGAGGCGCGGACTACTCCTCGTAGGGCAGGCCGCGCTCGACCGCCGACCATCCGGCCGCCATGAGGCGAACGGCGATCCGCGCATCGCGCACCGGCGGGTGGTCCGGGGCGATGAGGGTGCCGGCGAACGTGGGCAGCAGCGGCGCCGGACCGAACGTCACGGCAATCAGCGAACCCCCGACCAGGGGCCCGTCGGCGATGTGGAACAGCGTCTCCTGCGGCGTGCGGTCGTAGGCGACCCAGGCAGGGTCCGTGCTCGTGACGCGCCGCAGCCTGGTGCCGATGCCGAGCCGCTGCTTGCGAGGCGTCACCGGCAGGGCCGGGGCCCCGGCGTACCACACCGCACCCGACTGGTGGAGGTGGTCGAGCGAGTCGTTCCAATCCGCCCACCACGACGGGCGGCGCGGCTCGGCCGGGTCGAGCGCGATGTCGCTGAGGATCACGAAGTCATCGGGGTCGTGGTCGAGACCCGCGCATCGGATATCGCAGGCGGGCAGGATCAGGCGCGGAAGCTCGGCAATCGTGAGCCGCGCGCGCAGCCACTGGCTGAAGGCATGGGGGTCACGTCCCTGGGCACCAGGGTCGATGAGGGTGAGCACCGTCTCTCCACGGCGGATCAGGTCGACGGCATTGGACATCGGACCAAGGCGATCTCCCCCCTCCGGCCGGCGGCTCGGGGCACCGTCGCGGGCAGGCATGACCCGATTGGACCATTGGAGTCCCCCGTCCAACAACCCGCCCCGACCCCACCGGACTGCACCAGACCGCACCATCCGGCGCGGCGCGGGACGCCAAAGCCGCTCGATCGTCCACAATGTCGCAGTGTCCCGACCGTTCCGCTTCCTCGCCGAGGCGCGCGATATCGCCTCCGTCCAGCGAGCTCACCGAGACGATTCGCCGAGCGGAGGCCATCGGGATCGACACCCTGGTGATCCCCGATCACCTGATCGAGCAGATGGCGCCGATCCCGGTCATGGCCGCCATCGCGGCACTTTCGGATCGGCTTCGGATCAGCGCGTTCGTCCACAACAACGATCTCCGCCATCCCGCCGTGCTTGCCCAGGACCTGGCCAGCCTCGACGTCCTGAGTGACGGCCGCCTGGATGTCGCGATCGGCGCGGGCTGGAACCAGCCGGAGTACCACGCCATCGGGCTGCCCTTCGACGGTGCGCCGATCCGCCAGGCGCGGCTGCGGGAGGCGATCGCGGTGCTCAAGGGCTGCTTTGGCGAGGGAGCCTTCAGCTTTGACGGCGACCACTACACGATCACCGAGCACGACGCCTATCCGAAGCCGATCCAGCGACCGCATCCTCCGTTCCTCATCGGCGGTGGCGGCCGGCGCACGCTCGAGCTGGCCGCGCGCGAGGCGAACATCGTCGGCCTGGCGCCGCGCATCCTGCCCAATGGCGCGGGCGATCCGCGATCGATCACGGTCGAGGCCAGCGCCGAGAAGATCGCGCTGGGTGCGCGCCGAGGCCGGCGGCCGGTTCGCGGACCTGGAGTTCAACGTCTATCCCTCGATGACCGGCGTCAGCGTCACCGATCACCCGCTGCGCGAGGCGGGCGAGCTGGCCGCGCGCCTGGAAGAGCGGAGCGGCGTCGCGGTCAGCGCCGAGGAGCTCCTCGACTCGCCGCACATCTTCATCAACAGCGTCGACGGCTTCGTAGAGAAGATCCGCCGCCTGCGGGACGAGCTCGGCATCACCTCGGTCATGGTCGGGAGCGTTGACGAGATGGCGCCGGTGGTGGAGCGCCTGGCCGGAACGTGAGGGGCACGCGGCCCCTCGATTGGCGTGCCGGCCAGACTCGGGTATCGTTCAGCTCCTGCGATGCGGGAGTAGCTCAGCTGGCAGAGCGGCAGCCTTCCAAGCTGCATGTCGCGGGTTCGATCCCCGTCTCCCGCTCCAACCCCTATTCACCCGTGTGCGCGCCACATGCGCCGATCCATCAGGCAACAGTGCGTGGATGCCACCTAGTCGGCCGGCGCTATGTCGAACTGGCGAGCTCCATTCTCGCCAACCACCATGGTCAACCGCGAACCCGCCCGGAGGATCGTGCAGCCTGGCATTGCACACTCTGGCGCGTCGACATGGCTCTCGACCCACGCCGCTGTGTCGTCATCAAACAGGGCCGACGCAAGCTCGCTGAACAACCGCGCTGCAGGTGCGCCTCCAATGGCCGCTCCGTCCCCCGCTAGGACGACCGTGTGCGCGTCGTCAACGAACTCCAGATCCCAATACCCGGCCACGATGGAGGTCGCAACGCCACCGATGTCGCTGCGGCAATCGACGCCATATGCGCCGCCGTGACCAGGATCCTGGGCGTAGGACTCGCACGACATGCCGAACGCATCGGCGATTCGCGCGATCTTGTGAATGGATGCCTTGGCGATGCCAGGCGCTCGGGAAGGTACGGACGTATCCGGACCTGGGAGCTCGCCGGGTATATCCGGCGAACTCTTGGAGGCGTCAGGGCACTCGATCTCACCCTCAACGGCGTAGGTGCAAAGCTCCGGCACCAAGCGGTACACATTTCCCTCGCCGAGCGCTATTGCCCGGAAGGTCACGAGCGGTTGGCCGTCGGCCGAACTGCTGCGCATGACGACGATGTCGCGCGACTCGACCCCGAAAGGGTGAAAACTTGGGCTCCGCGGTACGTCGGATCGTTGCTATCAGTCACGATCCCCGCCGGGGCCAGGTCGGCATCGGAGATGTCCAGCGACAGCAGGGCACCTGCATAGCGTTCCCCGTTCAGCGTGATGTGCAGGGCCTCGTCGCCGCTGCAGGCGACGAGCAGGGTGAAACCGGCCGCGGCCACAGCTGCGCTTCGTATCCGGTCTCGAACCATCTATTGCCCGGGCAACAGCGCAGCGCAAGCCGAGGCAAGATCACGTGGTCCGAGCTCAGCAATGAATGCCCGCAGCTGGTCAACCCGCACTCCGTCGGTCGGCGGACGGCCAGCACGTCGGAGGCAATCGATCACGGTCCTCACCGCTGGTAGCTCGTCCGGGGATGGTCCGATGGTCTCCGCGTACGCGAGTTCGACCGCCATGCTCCACTCTCCTCGGCACGCATCGATAGCGTCCCCGAGATTGCCCGATTCGTTCGGCTCAGTCCCGACTCCACCAACGTACTGGAACATGCCGTCCGACGCCATTTCAGCACCGACATCATGTCCGGCAGCCCTGACGCACGCGACGGTCGCGAGGACGGCGGTTTCGTATTCTTCGTACTCGATCAATCCGTCATCGAAGTAGGCCAGCTGGTGCTCAGTGGCGATGGCGACGTAGGGGCTCAGATCTGGCGCGGCATCTTGTGGATGGCCGCCCGCAGGGAGACGCGTCGCCTCCACGGCCGTCCCGGCCCAGACGATGGTGACGAGGACGGCGACCGCAACGCCGAGCCCGGCCCACCAAGATTGACGCCCTAGAACCGCGTGGCCGGTTCCCCCGGTCATCGCATGGCTCGTCGCGAGGATCGGCGCCAATGGTTCTGGCGTCAGAGCATCCCCCACCCGGTGCAGCTCTTCCTCGAAGCGACGAGCCTGGGCCACTCGGCGTGCACAGTCGGCGCACGTGGTCGCGTGCTCCACCTGATCGCGACTGAGCGCGGCGCCGTCCAACAACGTGTCGACAATCGCTTCGGTCCTTCCGCATCGGTTCATCGGTCGATACCCTCCGCTCGGCGCCACGCGTCGAACAGGCGACTCCGGGTGCGAGCGATGATGGTCCGCACATTCGTGTGGGTCAGATCGAGGAGGGTCGCGATCTCCTCGAGCCGATACCCGTGCCCGTAGTGAAGGACGAGCACCGTCCGCTCTCGCGGGGGCAGCGATTCGACGAGCTCCCGCAGCCCGATGTCCGTCGCAGCCGCACGCGCGGGGCGCAGTCCCGACACTAGGCTGCGCAGTCGGCTGGCTCGCCGATGGCGTGAGTAGCACAGGTTCACGGCGATGCGGGTGATCCAAGCCTCGAAGGCCGCATCGTCCCGCAGTTGGCCGAACCGGCGTCTCCCGAGCAGATAGGTATCGTGCACCACGTCCTCGCCCTCGTCCGCTCCCACCAGGGAGCCGCAGATGCGGAGGAGCCGTTGCCGAGCCGCCGTGAATCGCGCGTCGAAATCGGCGCTCGGATCCGCAGCATCGGTCGCGTCGTCGGCCTCGATGGCCTCGAAGGCGTCCGCCGTGCCAACGGGCTCAACCAACGGCTCCTCCCTCCCCTCGTTCAGATGGGCGCTAGATGCCCCACTGACGCACGATGTTGCAGGTGACGCGAGCCGGGTCGCATGCTCAAGCGTTACACCGCGGTGCCGAACAGCCAGGCGAACCAGGCGATGATGACTGCCAGAGCAACGGAGGCGGCCAACACGACGAACCGACGGTTGCCCTGGACGCGGGAAGTAGCCAGTAGCCCACCGACCACCGTAAGGCCGGCTACGACATAGCCGATTGCTGTCAGTGTCATCAGTCCAAGAACCTCTCGTGGCGTCGCGAATGGTTGCGACATGACGCGTGGAGCGATATCACTCACGGTCGACAGATAGTCGGTCACGACCGCCTCTGCCTGCGCGGCGTTCCGATTCGACACAAGCGCTCGTCGTGAACGCGACCAACGTCAGCACGGCTAGACAGGGTTGGCCGCGGTGCTTTGTCCCACCGAGCACCTCATCAGTCAGCGCAGTTGAGACCGACGAATTGGCGCACCGGCTCCTCGTCCTCGGCGGCAATCGCGTGAAGTACCACTTCCAGCAGGTCCGTCAGCGACTCATCCCAGAATGGGCCGTTCCACGAAGGCCATGACGGCAACTCGAAGAGCACCATCGACGCCGCCTGTGTGCGCGCGAGATCATTCAGTTGTTTTGCAGCGAGCCACTCGTCGAGCCAAAGACAGATTGCCACGTACTCGACGGTGGCGCGGCCGCCGCCGCGGCTGAACAGTGGCCGACTCGACGGCTGTCCAGACTCCACCGGCGCGATGTCTTGCCCGGCATCGAGGACGGACGAGTCAGGCCACGATTGACCTGGCGGGATGGGGACGTCGGCCATCGCAGCGTCAAGCTCGGCCTGGAACTCGTCGACGCCTCCCAAGCCTTGCGGACTCTCGGAGCTGAACATGCCCGCAAGTGCCCCCACCGGCAGGAGAAGGGCAATCGCGGCAGCCAGGAGCAGTAGCCGAGCAGGGGGACGTCGCCGGGCTCTCGCGCGAGGCGCGTCCAGATCGGTGCGGACTCGCGCATCGAGGGCGTCGAGCTGTGTCTCGCTCATCGGCGCCGTCAGGGCATCGCGCAGTTGGCGCTCGAAGTCAGTCGGCATGATAGGCCTCCTTCAAGCGAGCCAGCGCTCGTGTGATGAGCTTCTGGCTCGCCTCCTCGGTCTTGCCGATCACGACGCCGATCTCGCGCGCGGTCATCCCGGATCCGTAGCGCATCGCGAGCGCATCACGCTGGATCTCCGGCAGGTCCCGAAGTCGCCGAAGCAGCCGCTGTCGCTCATCATTTGCGACGGCGGTATCTTCCGGACCGCGGTCCTCACTGCGCCGCTCAGTGTTCATCGCCCATTGGCCGAGGAGCGGCTGGTTTCGTCGCTCATGATCGGTCGCGGTGTTGCGGGCGATGGTGAACAGCCACGCTCGAAGCCCGCCCTCGCCTGGCCGGTATCGGCCGATCGCGCGGAGCGCCTTCTCGAATGTAGCTGCCGTCAGATCGAGAGCGGTGTCCTCGTCGCGGCATCGCGCCCGGAGGTAGCGGAAGACCGGATCACGGTACCGGAGGTAGAACGCTGCCCTGGCGTCGGGATCAGTTGCGGCGCGCCGAGCAAGCTGATCATCGGTGACACCGACTTCGGCCTGATCGCCGTCAGCTGCGAGGGCGTCCGTGAGATTCATTGCCACTCCGCGCGCTTCCATCACCATCATCAACGCACGAGACCCTGAAAACCGGACACGAGCGCCACGCTTGCCCGACGGCAGACGCTCGAGCGCTGTCATTCGAATCCATGCTTTCTCATGCCTCGACTGCCCAGGATGCGTTCCGTCATGGCGCGCTACTCAAGGGGAATGCCTACCATCTCGCAGGATTTTGGCCTTCAATGGTCGTGAAAGGAGCCACGGATGCCGGAACTCTGACGATCTATCGAGGATCGACTGCAGCCATACTGTTGATCTGGTGAACAACTCTTCGAACCGACGAACGATGGTTGCCATCGGCCTTGTCGGGGCGCTGGTGGCCGAGGGTTCGGTTGTCCTCCTGCGTAGCTCAATCGGTGACGAAGGGCGCCTTCCGGTCCCCGCGACACCCAGCGATGCGCGGGCAGACCCACTGGATGGTGAAGCTATTTCGGCGACGCTCATTGAGTACGCCCGTGTCCGAGATGCGGCGACATTCGCGCGGATACCCCTCGCCAGCGAGGTGGATCTTGCGCTGGCTGATCGGGTGGTGATGAGTACTCCAGCGGCTGGTCTCGTCGATCAGCAGCAATGGCTTATTGATCCGGGCCCGGACGGCTTTCGCGAGCGGACAGGCCCGTTTTCCGCGCTCGAGCTCCTCGCATCTTCAGTGGACGTGACTGTCAACGAGGGCCCTCCGCACACCTGCACAGCCCCCAACGAGACAGCACCGGTCCCCGCGGAATTGGCTGCGCACCGAATGATCACTGTCGGTCCCGCGAGGGGCAGCATCGCGGCCTGCATGCAGTGGTGGGCGGTAACGATGTATCTCGATGAAAGCGAGGCCGTCGCGGGGATCGGCCTTGATATGGGGTCACCATGACAGTCGCCAGCGGATACTGACCCCGTCTCCGGCTTCGACGCTACCTCGCCCGCGTAGGGGCGACGCGACGGCGCAGGCGCCATCGGGGAGCAGACGTCATCGGAGGAGGCACCAGGCGAACGGTGGTGCGTCGTGTACCGATTCCTCCGACCGGCCGGCCGGCTCGACGCGCTCGACTACATCCATATCTGTGCCGGCCGGGAGATACGGGAAGTCGACCACGTTGCCCGTGCGGGTCGCAAGACTCGAGCCGTCGCGTGGCCAGAGTCTGAAGAGATAGAAGCCCATCCCTGACTCGCCGTGTCGGTACAGCTCGTCCGCGAGGTGAGCCGGTAGTCTCGCCGGACTCTCCCAGAGGTCGGCCACGTCGGCAGGCGCGATGGCCACCTTTCCCGGGTCGTCCTCGGGCCAGATACCCCACGCCGTGAACCAAGGGTCCGCCATCGCGAACACCACTCTCGGTACGATCAGTCCGTCCCCCAGCCGTACCGCGCAGGGTCGATACTCCAGCATCCCATCGCGCGATGGCTGCACGTTTGCAAGCTTGGCCGACAAGGCGCGCGAGAAGGCAAGGTGATCAGTGCCCATACCGCGCTCCGATGCACCTTCCTCCCGCGCCCGGCTCAAAGCTCAGAAGCTCCACCAGGAACGTCATCGGCAGGGTGCCTCCTCGATCCAGGCGGGGTCGTCCGGGTAGCGCCCCAGGACGTAGTCGACCTCGCAGTTCGAGGCAAGGCCGAACAGCGGCCGCCGGATGACGAGCTGAGCCACGTCCTGCATCTCGAACGTCGTCGACGGCGCGCCCGCCGCCAGCAGCTCGTCTCCCCAGGCGCGACAGACCTCCGTCGATCCCGCCGCCGCCTCGCACCGAATGGTCACGTCGGGATCGAGGTTCGAGGTTGCCCGCAATGTCGGACGCGTCACCACGAAGCCGCCGATGACGATGACCATCACCACCGCCACTCCCGCGACGGCGACCCACGCTCGCATGGGCCCAGTATGCCGCGCGAGACACGGCACGAGGTGACTATCCTCGGACCCGATGCGACCCCTGCCAGCACCCTTTGATGCCATCGTTGCCGGCCGTCCGGCCGACGTCGCCTTGAGTGGGACGACCCTGTTGAGCAATCGCCTCCTCACCAAGGATTTCGCCTTCAGCGCCGATGAGCGCGAGGCGTTCGACCTCCGGGGGCTCCTTCCGGACCGGGTCATGAGCATCGAGGAACAGGTCGAGCTCGAGCTCACGCGCCTGCGACGCAAGGATGATCCGCTCGAGCAGTACATCGGCCTGGCGGCCCTCCAGGATCGGAATGCCACGCTCTTCTACCGCGTGCTGGCCGAGAACCTGGAGGAGCTCCTCCCGATCGTCTACACGCCGACCGTCGGCCTCGCCTGCCAGGAGTTCAGCCACGTCCTGAGGCGCACGCGGGGAGCATGGATCACGCCGCACGACCGCGACCGCATCGGCGAGATCCTGCGCAACGGCCCGTTCGACGACGTGCGGCTCATCGTGGTCACCGACAACGAGCGGATCCTGGGGCTCGGCGACCTGGGCGCCGGCGGGATGGCGATCCCGATCGGCAAGCTGGCCCTCTACACCGGGGCGTGCGCGCCGGGCGAACGACGGTCACGATCGCCCATCGGCTGGCCACGGCCGAACGAGCCGACGTGGTCGCGGTGCTCGAACGCGGACGCCTGGTCGAGGTCGGCACGCACCGCGACCTGCTCGCGCGCACGACCGCACCTACGCCCAGCTCTACCGCCGCTGGCTCGACAGCACCGCAGTCGCACCGGTGCCGCGCTGACCGACCCGTATCCTCCGGGGCATGCGTGTACCGGTGGCGTCGATGAAGGTTCTCGCCGTGGCGGTGTGCGCCGCGCTCATGCTGGGCGCGTGCGGTGACGACGACGACAGCGGTGGAGGCGACGCGACGAAGGCGGCCGACGTGCTCAACGAGGCGCTGGCGCTGCATGTCGACGGCAAGCTCGATGCCGCGATCGAGGAGTACCGCAAGGTCATCGACCTCGATCCCAACAACAAGCTCGCCTACTACAACCTCGGGCTGATCGATCAGCAAGCCGGTCGCAACGCGTCGGCGGAGACGCAGTACCGCCAGACCCTGGCCCTCGACCCTGACTACGTCCCTGCGCTCTTCAACCTGGCCATCCTGCGCACGGAGCCGGCGCCGACTGAGGCCATCGACCTCTATCGCCACATCATCGCGGTGAAGCCCGACGATGCGAACACGCACCTCAACCTCGGCTTCCTGCTGAAGAAGCTCGGACGCGACACTGAGGGTGACGACGAGATCAGCACCGCCATCGCGCTCGACCCGAGCCTCACCGGGCGAGCCCCGACCACCACCTCAACGGTGGCGGACACGCGAACAACGACGACCGCCGGCTGACTACCTTCGGGGCGATGCCGACATCGCTTGCAGGCAGGGTCGCGCTGGTCGCCGGGGCGACCCGGGCCGCGGGGCGAGGCATCGCCGTGCGAGCTCGGCGCGGCCGGCGCCACCGTCTACGTCACCGGGCGCACGACCCGCGTCCGAGCGCTCGGAGATGAACCGGCCGGAGACGATCGAGGAGACCGCCGCGCTCGTCGACGAAGCCGGCGGGCGCGGCATCGCCGTGCAGGTCGACCACCTCGTGCCCGACGAGGTGCAGGCGCTCGTCGCAGCGCATCGAAGCGCGAGCAGGGCGCGCTGCACGTCGCTCGTCAACGACATCTGGGGCGCCACCACCATGGAGTGGAACAAGACCGTGTGGGAGTCGTCGCTCGACGTCGGGCTGCGCACCCTGCGCCTGGCGGTCGACACCCACGCCATCACCAGCCACTTCGCGCTGCCGCTGCTGATCGAGACGCCGGGCGGCCTGGTCGTCGAGGTGACCGACGGCACCGACGAGTACAACGCCACGAACTACCGCGTCTCGTTCTTCTACGACCTGGCCAAGGCCGCCAACCTCCGCATGGCCTTCGCGCTGGCCCACGAGCTGAAGCCGCACGGCGCCACCGCGGTGGCGCTCACGCCCGGGCTGGCTGCGATCCGAGGCGATGCTCGAGGCGTTCGGCGTCACCGAGGCGAACTGGCAGGACGCGACCGAGCGTATCAGCCGCACTTCGCCATCTCCGAGAGCCCGGCGTTCGTCGGCCGGGCCGTCGCCGCCCTCGCCGCGGATCCCGACGTGGCGCGCTGGAACGGGCAGTCGCTGTCGAGCGGGCAGCTGGCCGAGGTCTACGGCTTCACCGACCTCGACGGCAGCCAGCCCGACGCCTGGCGCTACGTGGCCGAGGTGCAGGACGCCGGCAAGCCCGCCGACACGACCGGCTATCGCTGACGCGCTTCGCGCTCATGCGCCCCTGGTTGAGCCGATCCGCGTCGCTCGCTCGGCCAGCTCGGGCATGTCGAGGCTGGCGGCCACGTCGGCGAACTCCGGGCGCGGCCCCCGCCACCGCAGGTCGTCGACCTCGACGGTGATGCAGTCGTCGACGAGCGTCGCGAGCTCCCGGAACAGCATGGCGTTGGCGCGCTCGGTCGACCAGCGTGCCCGCCAGCTTCTCGGCACCGCGCACGCGGATGCCTTCCCAGCGGGCGCCAAGCGCGGGGATGTCCTCGATGTGGCCATACCGAGCCAGCACCGCGGCCGCCGTCTTCGCGCCCCAGCCCCGGCAACCCGGGGAAGCCATCGGCGCTGTCGCCAACGAGCGCCAACCAGTCGGGGATCGACTCGGGGGGCACGCCGAACTTCTCGACGACACCGGCGACGTCGAGCAGCTTGCGCTGCCGCCGGTCGAACTGGACGATCTTGCCGCCGACGCACTGCCCGAGGTCCTTGTCGGGCGTGCAGATCAGCACCCGGTTGACCCGAGGATCCGCGGCGGCGATGCGGGCGCCCGCCGCGAGCGCGTCATCGGCCTCGTTCTCCACCATGGCCCAGACGACGAGTCCCATCGCCTCGAGCCCCTCCTCGAGCGGGACGAACTGCTCGAGGAGATGGGGGTCGATCCCGGCGCCGGTCTTGTAGCCGGGCCACCGGTCGTTGCGCCACGACTCGATGACGTGGTCGGTGGCCACGGCGAGGTGCGTGGCCCCTTGCTCGAGCATGTCGAGCGCAGACCCGAGCACCGCTCTCGTCGCACCCACCTCACGGTGGTCGGCGGTGCGGTGCGGCGGCACGGCGAAGAAGTGACGAAACAGCTCGTACGTCCCGTCGAGCAGATGGACCTCCACGCTCGGGACCCTACGGGGCGACAGCGGCCGATGTGGCCCGGCGGTCCGGGGTGCGGCAACCGCCGCACCCCTGACTGCTTAGGACGGAGCGCAGACCACCGAAGGTGTCACCGCGACGTTGTTGTCAAGGCCGCCACTGATGAGCAGGACCCACTTACGACTCGGGACGATGGCCGTGTTCCCTGCCTGGGCGGGCTGCGGCTGGCTCCGGATGATCCGAATGTTCCGGTCGGTCATGCCGATCACCCAGCCGGCGCCGATCGCGACCTCGCCTTCGGGGCAGTTCAGGATGCGGAACTGGGCGGGGGCACCCGTGTCGTTCACGGGGGAGTTCCAGCGGCCGCCGCTCTGCGAAGTACCGGCGGGGATTGAGTCGAAGTCGTGTCCATCCTCAGTCCAGTCGTCGTCGGAGTCAGCCTCGACGATGTGGATGCCCATCGGTCCGGTCGCACCGGTAGCACCCTTCGCACCGGTCGCGCCGTTCGTGCCGTCCGTGCCGGCGTTCCCCTTGACGCCCTGAATGCCCTGCGGTCCGGTTGGCCCGGTCGCACCCGTCAGACCCGTCGCACCCGTCGCACCCGTCGCACCCGTCGCACCCGTCGCACCCGTCGCACCCGTCGCACCCGTCGCACCCGTCGCGACCGGTCGGACCCTGGTCGGGCCGGTCGGACCCGTCGCACCGGTAAGGCCTTGCGAGCCCGTCGAACCGGTCAGACCTTGCGCTCCCGTCGCACCGGTCGGACCCTGAGGAGTGTCACAGCGCCCTCGGCGAGCAGACACCGCCGCTCCTGGCGGCGCGAGCGGTCACCGCGACAGTTACCGCGAAGGGCATGACATCCATCACCGCCCTCGACCTCGAGCCTCTGTCGGCGAGTGCCGACACCTTTGAAGCGGCTGGCGAGTGGTCTCACTGGCTTGTGGCCATCGGGAACCTCTCGCTGGCGCGGATCATGAGTGGCGACGTGCCAGGCGGGCGCGCGCTCTTGCACAGCAGACTCGTCCAGTCGCGGTTGACCGAAAGCGGCGACGAGCGCCTGCATGCGTACCTGACCTTCGCGCTGGCACTCGACGAGATGATGTTCGGGAACCGGACGGAAGGCCACACGCGGTCTCGGCCGCGTCATCGGACAGTTCCGGGCGCTCGACGATCCGTCGAGTGTGGTGCACACGCTCTACCTCCGGGCTGGGCTCGCAAAGGGGCTCGGGCATGGCGACCTCGGGCTCGCAGACCTCATCGCCGCCCGCGAGCTCGAGGACCGGGGTGTCGCGCAGGGCGTGCATGCGATCATCCGTGCCGAGCTCTCGACACGCGCGGTGCGGATGGCGACGCTGATGCCCCGACGCAGCTTCGTGCGGCGATCGATGCCCTTCAGCGAGCGGGAAACAATCGGTACGCGGCAACGTGTCGACGAGAGCTCGGTGGGTGGTGCATCGAAGACGGCGACACGGTGGGAGGGCTCATCGAGCTGAGCGCCGCGCTGCCCATGTTGCTCCACGTCGACCGGTTTGCCGCCGCGGCTGTCCTTCGTGAGATCGCCGACGCGATGAGCGACGACAGGGGCAAGGCTGCGGCGATCGCGGACGTCGCGGACCGCGTCGTGAACGACGCACGTCGTCCAGCGCCGATGCATCTCACCGCGCTCGATGTGCGGGCGGCCGCGGAGCTTCCCTGCGGCTCCCCCGATGACGCAGAGATCCTGGCGCTCGTCAGCCGCGTTGCGTAGCTGAACCTACGGGGCGGCGGCGCGCGATGCCCACGCCAGCCGCTCGGCCTCGGCCCGGCGCATGTGCGGCGCGCTGGCTCTGATGTGCGTGCCGGCGGTGTCGAGGTGCAGCGTTGCCAACCCGAGCGCACGTTGCCACGGCCCGGCGGTGATCCGCGCTCTGCACCTTGCGATGCGGGACGACCTCGGTGTGACGGCGCAGCACCCCTCGCCGCACCATCGCGTGCTGGTCGGACCAGGAGACGCCGTAATAGCGCCAGCGCACCGGTGAACGCAGCCGCGCCGAACGCGGGGGTGACACGAACTGCGCGGCGTCGAGCGCCAGCCCCGGCACGAGCCGGGCCAGCACGTATCGGGCCACCTCCGGCGGGGCGAGCGGCAGCAGGACCGCGGTCGCGCGCTGCTGGTCGCGCTCACCACCGCGATAGCCGGCGATGTCGACGACGACCTGCACGCGATGAAACGGGCGCCAGAGCCAGGGCTCCACGATCGCCACCGCTTGGATGCGCCCCGGCCGCGACGCGCTGGTGCAGCTCGTTGAGCAGACCCCGCCTGATGTGCATCCCGTCGTCGGACTCGCCGAGCGTGAACCCGTAGAGCTTCTCGGCCTCCGCGATCGCCGTGACGGCGAGCACGACGAGCATGACCGCGCCAACCCCCAACACACCGAGCGCCGCGGCACCGGCGAACACCGCGACCACAAGCGTCACCGGGAGCAGCAGCAGGGCGGCCGGCACCACTCGGGCGCCGACGATGGCCAGCAGCAGCTCGCCGGTCGGGATCTGCACGATCGGGCGACCCGTGGTGGCGGGCGCCGGCGCGGCGCCCTCGGTTGTCGCGACCGCGGGCCGTTGGCGGGCGGCGAGCTCGTCGCGCACGGCCGCCGCCCCTTGCTCCTCGAGGTACGACAGCCGCACCTCGGTCTTGCCCTGCGACACCGACTCGACCCTGACCT
This sequence comes from uncultured Chloroflexia bacterium, assembly GCA_963767985.1. GTDB lineage: Bacteria > Chloroflexota > Limnocylindria > QHBO01 > QHBO01 > JACDBZ01. The sequence continues at coordinate 41,344 of CAVYGE010000006.1, read as the reverse complement.
GGGCCAGCCCGAGCATCCGCGGGACGATCGGCCGGGCAACGTCAACCGACTCGACCCGGGCGATCGGCACCCGGCGATGCGAGCGAAAGACGATGCCGGTGCGCAGCTCGAGCTCGTCGGGTCCGATCCGGTACACGGTGCTGCGCCACGCCGCCCAGGAGTACAAGGCGGCAACCGCGACGACGCCGAGGAGCACGAGCACGATCGTGCCCACGCTGCTCTCCAGCACGAGCTCGGTGGCGCTGTCGAGGCTCACCGCCGCCAGCACGAGCACGGCCCGACCGGCCCGCAGCAGCGGGCTCAGCGGATGGAGGCGCCGCCACCCGCCCGGTGCCACCGGCGCCGGCGCGAAGTCAGGCTCGGGCCAGCTCACAAGCCGGCGGCGTGCGTTTCGCCAAGTGTGGTGAGCCGGTCGCGCAACCGCGCCGCTTCGGCGTCGGGCAGCAGCGGGATCTCCGCGTCGGTGGCGGCCGCCGCCGTGTGGAGCTTCACGGACGACAGCCCGAGCGCACGCCGCGAGCGGACCTTGGCGCACATCGACGAACTGCATGCGGCCATACGGGACGATCGTGAGCCGCCGCACGAGCACCCCTCTGCGGATCATGAGATCGCGCTCGCGCTCGGCATAGCCCCATGCCGCCCAGCGCCGGCCCGAGGCCCACCACCACACACCGGCGATGGCGGCGGCGAGCACGAGCAGCGCAATCCCCGCGCCGCCCGCGCCGCTCGCCGCCGCCAGCACGGCGAGGACGAGACCAGTGGTGGTGACGGCGGCGGCCCCGGTGAGCCCCCAGATGGTGCGTGCCGCGGGTGCGATGCGGCGCCAGTCGTCGTCCACACCGTCACTGTTGCACGGCTACCGACGCCGCAGGGATTGGACAAACCGCTCACCATCAGCGGTTGGTGTCCAATCTCTCAGTTGGGCGGCGAGGACTCAGCCGCGGCCTTCAGCCGCTCCAGGGTGGCGCGCATCCCCTCGATCATCAGCTCGTCGCGGTTGCGGCCGATGAGGCCAGAGCGCTGGACCGCCTTGATGTAGAAGGGCACCGGTGTCGTCTTCTCCCGGTACTCGGTGACCTTGGTGCCCTCGCCCTCGGCCTCGAAGCGGTAGCCCCAGCGCATGCCCGACTGCTTCACCTGGAACTCGAAGTGCCGGGGCTCCTCGGCCGCCGTCACCGTGCACTGGGTCGTCCAGCGGGCCAGGCCGTGGCGGTTGTGCCCCTTGAACTGCGCCCCGACCGCAGGCTCCACGGCGCCGCCGATCCACGAGCAGCGCACGCACTCCGGGCTCCACTTGCCCATGTTGGTGACATCGGTGATCAGCGACCACAGGTGTTCGGGCGGTGCGTCGATCGTGAGTGAGACCTCATCCATGGGGTGCAGGCTATGGCTCGCGACGCGACTAGAACGTGTTCTCATGGCGTATCGAGTGATCCAGTGGTCGACCGGCAACGTGGGGCAGCTCGCGCTGCGGGCCATCATCGAGCACCCCGAGCTTCAGCTCGTGGGTCTGGTGGTGAGCAGTGACGCGAAGGCGGGGAAGGACGCGGCCGAGCTGTGCGGGCTCGGCGCCTCCACCGGCGTGCTGGCCACCACCGACGTCGCCGCCGCGCTGGCCCTCGACGCCGACGTCGTGTCCTACACCGCCACCGGCGACCTGCGCCCTCACGAAGCGGTGGCCGACATGTGTCTCGCGCTGGAAGCGGGCAAGAACGTGGTGTCGACTTCGGTCGTGTCGCTCGTGCACCCCGGGTCGGCGGACCGCAGGGCCGTCGAAAGGCTGCAGGCCGCGTGCGAGCGAGGGAGCACGTCGTGCTTCACGTCCGGGATCGATCCGGGTTTCGCCAACGACCTGCTGCCACTCACGCTGTTCGGGTTCTGCAGCCGGGTCGACCGCGCTCGGGTGATGGAGATCCTCGACTACTCGACCTACATGCAGCCCGAGGTCATCTTCGACACGATGGGCTTCGGCGGCTCCCTCGACGAGACACCGCTCATCCTGCTGCCTGGTGTCCTCACCGCGGCGTGGGGTGGGGTGGTCCACCTGATGGCCGAGGGGCTTGGTGTCGAGCTCGAGGGCATCCGCGAGGTGCACGAGCGCGAACCGGCGGCCGAGACGTTCACGACGCCGGTCGGCACGATCGAGAAGGGCACCACCGCCGGGCTCCGCTTCGAGATCCAGGGCATCGTGGGCGGCGAGCCGCGGCTCATCGTCGAGCACGTCACCCGCATGCACCCCGACGTCGCGCCGCATTGGCCGCAGGGCCAGGGCTACCGCATCACCGTCGAGGGCGACCCGTCGTACACGCTCGAGCTCACCATGAAGGCGGCGAACGGCGACCACAACGATGGCGGCCTGCTCGCCACCGCCATGCGGATCCTCAACGCCATCCCCGCGGTGTGCGCCGCCGCCCCCGGACTGCTCACGCCCCTCGACCTGCCACTGGTGACAGGCCGAGGGGCAATCTGCGCGTCTCGAGGCGTCTGGCTTCAGACGCGGGGCGGGGCGACGCAGTCGTGGATGTCGCTGGTAGCCGACGACACGATCAGGTCGATGCCCAACCCGGTGATGTGCACCGCGTTGACGGTGAGGCCGCGCCCGCCGTCGGCCGTGGTGAACGGCTTCTGCTCGTTGAACACGATCTTGAGCAGCCCGACATCGACCGTCGCGTTCGGCGCCGTCCTGATCGGGACCTTGATCGTGCCGATGGTCGAGCTCACCGATCGAAGAGGTGCCAGACGACGGCTTCGAGCACGACGAAGTCGACGCCGACGCCACGGCCTTGAGCTTGATGGCAGGCACGAGTGCAAGGCCGATCTCGACCGACGCCACCGACGCCTCTGCGTACGACGTGCCGAACTGCGTGACGACCCTGGCGTCGGCCACTGAGACCGCCAGCGGCGGTCCAGGCAGCGACACGAGGTTGGCCCGCTTGACGGCGGTCTGATCGGTGCGCACCGCCCCGGTATCGGAGATGACCTTGTTCCCGAGGATGGGTGCAGTGAGGTCGACAACAGTCGCCCGACCGGTCTCGGTCGGCACGAGGACGAAGAAGCTGTCCGTGTCGCTGGACGGCAGGTACCGCGGCGAGCCGGCGTAGGCGACCGTGACCGGCGTGGCGCCGCGGCCACCGCTGGGCGAGATGGTGCATGTGGCCGTGCCGCTCGCGTTGGTCGTACCGCTGCACGACTGGGTGCCGAGTGTGAACGTGAGCGTCGCTCCCGCGAGCGGGACTCCGGGCACGACGTCGTGGAGCACGCCGGACATCGTGGCCGGGTGGCCCCGGAAGCCCGACGTGTCGCCGTTGTAGTCGACCGCGGTCGGCCACTTGTCGATGTCATAGGTCTCCGAGTCCGACGACGCGGTATAGAAGTCGTCGCCGGCGAAGGACGCCGTCACGGTGTGGGTGCCCGCAGGCTCAGACGGGACGACCGAGCACGAGGCTTGGCCGGTGAAGGTGGTCACGGCGGTGCACGACTCGTTGCCGGCGAACGTCAGCGTGACCGAGCGTCCCTCGATCGGCGCCCCAGAGTCGCTGTCCACGAGTGTCGCCGACAACGCCGCGGGCTGCCCCACGTACGAGCGCACCTGCCCGTCGTAGGTCAGCAACGTTGCCTCCTTGTTGATGGTGAACGGCTCGCTCGCCGTCGACCCCTCGTACACCGGGCTGGTCGCGAACGTGGCGACGACGGTGTACGACCCCGGGGGCTGGCTCAGCGTGATCGAGCATGTCGCCCGACCGCCCGCGTCGGTGGTACCGCTGCACGACTGCAGCCCGAGCGTGAGCGTCACCGGCGCGCCCGCGACCGGCGTGCCCGTCGCGGCGTCGATGAGCGTCGCACCCAAGCTCACCAGGTCGGAGTAGTCGCCGCTGGTTGCGCCGTCGTAGGTGAGTGTGGTGGGCCGCTTGCGGATCACGACCGGCTCGGTGTCGCTCGTGGCGGTGAACAGCACGTTGCCGTCGAACGTGACGACGGCCGGATACGTGCCGACCGGCTCGTGGGGGGTCACGGTGCAGGCCGCCACGCCATGCGCATCCGTGACACCCGAGCACGTCTCACCGGCGAGGGTGAACACGAGCGTCGCGCCGACGATCGGCGAGCCCGAGTCGCCGTCGACCAGCCCGGCCGACATCGGCACCGGATCGCCGATGAGCACCACGGGCGGGACGGTGAGGTCCACGGCCGACTGCTCCTTGGTGATGAAGAACTTGTCAGCGTCGCTGCTGGCGACGTAGGTGGCATCGCCGGCGAACTCGGCGATCACCGCCGGGTTCCCCGGAGCCTGGTTGATGGTGATCGTGCACGATGCGTGCCCAACCGCATCAGTGACTCCAACGCACGACTGAGTGCCGAGTATGAAGGTCACGGTTCGTCCGCTGAGCGGAGCGTTGAGACGCTCGTCGAGCAACGTCGCCGACAACGTGGCCGAGTCGGTGGTGTTGGCGGTCGTGTCGCCGTCGTAGGTGATCGTCGTCGGCCGCTTCACCAGCGTGAACGACTCGCTGGCGGTCGCGCCGCCGAAGAACCCGTCCGCCGCGGCCGTGGCTTCGACCGTGTGGACGCCGGCGGGCGCCGAGGGCGTCGTGACGCACGATGCCTTGCCGTCGAAGTCGGTCGTCGCCGAGCACGCAGGAGCGCCATCAAACGTGAACGTCACGGAGCGGCCCGGCACCGGATCACCGGAGTCGGTCTCGGTCACGGTGGCCGACAGGGTCGCGGGCTCGGAGGAACGCGCTGGTGTCGCCGTCGTAGACGATCGACACGTCGTCGGCGGTCGCGACGATCGTCGACGACGCCGACGAGGCAGCATGGATCGAGCCGCTGGGCGGCACGAAGTTCGCGTCGACCGCGTAGCTGCCGGCCTGCTCGCTCCACACAACGACGCACACTCCACGTCCGCTTGCATCCGTCGTCGCGGTGCAGCTTCCGCCGGCGCTGTCGAACGACACGGGCTGGCCCGAAAGCGGCAAGCCGGTGCGACGGTCGGTCAGCGTGGCCGCAAGAACGGTCACGTCGCCAAACTGCGTGGCGGTGTCCCCGTCATAGACGAGGTCGGTCGGGCGGAGCACGAGGTTCAACGTCGCGCTATCGCTGGTGGCGCTGTAGAAGCCGTCGCCGGCGAACGAGGCGACGATCGCCCACGGTCCGGCGCCGGGGCCGGTGGACGGCGTGTAGACACACGCGGCCTTGCCTGCGCCGTCCGTCGTGCCCGAGCACGCCGCCGAGCCGCCGACCGTGAACACGACCGGCCGTCCCACGACCGGTGCGAGAGAGTCCGAGTCGGTGAGCGTCGCCGACAGCGTCACGGGCTCCGCCAGGAAGGCACTGGTGTCGCCGTCGTAGCTGAGCACAGCGGCCTCGTGCCGGATCTCGAACGGCGTGCTGTCTGTCGAGGCGACGTACACCGCGTCACCGGCGAAGGAGGCCGACACCGTGTACACGCCTGCGGGCTGGTTGAGCGTGATCGAGCAGCTGGCCTGGCTGGCAATGTTGGTGGTGGCCGTGCAGCTCTGCGAGCCGAGGGTGAGCGTCACCGGCTTGCCGGCGAGCGGGCCCCCGCTTCGGATATCGGCCAGCGTGGCCGACAGGGTCACCGCATCGGAGAAGTCGCCCGACGTGTCGCCGTCGTAGTTGATGACGGTCGGTCGCTTGAGCAGCGTGATGGTGTCGCTGTCGCTCGCGGGGGCGAACGATCCGTTCCCCGCAAACGTCGAGGCGACGGTGTGCGGACCGGCCGGGAGGGTCGGTGTGAGCGAGCACGTCGCATGACCCGAAGCGTTGGTCGTGCCGCTGCACGTGTCCGTGGCGGCGATGCTGAACGTCACCGTCTCACCGACGATCGGGTCGCCGGAGTCACCGTCGATCAGCGTCCCCGAGAGGGTCACTGGCTCGAGCAGATAGGCCGAGACGTCGCCGTCATACGTGAGGCCCGCGGTCTCCACGTTGATGACGAAGGTGCCCGACGCGTTGCTCGCCAGGTAGATCGCGTCACCGGCGAACGCCGCGGTGAGCGACTTGGAGCCGGCGGACTGGTTCAGCGTGAGGGAGCACGAGGCCTTGCCGCTCCCGTTCGTCGTTCCCACGCACGCTTGGGTTCCAAGCGTGAAGACGACCGACTTGCCCGCGACCGCGCTGCCACCGGATGGGACGTCGGTCAGCGTGGCCGACAAGGTCACGGAGTCGGAGAAATCGCCGCTCGTGGCGCCGTTGTAGGCGAGTGCGGTCGGACGCTTCTTCAGCAGCAGCACCGCGGAATCGCTGTCGGCGTTGTAGACCGGGCTGCCGCCGAACGACGCCAGCACGGTGTGGTTCCCGGCCCCGGCGGTCGGCGTGTACCCGCAGGAGGCATGCCCCGCCGCGTCAGTCGTGTCGGTGCAGGCCGATGCGCCGTCGAAGGTGAACGACACGAGCTGGCCGGCAATCCCCTGCGGCGAGTCCGAGTCGGTGAGCGTTGCTGCGAGCGTCACCGGGTCGAGCAGGAACGCCTCGGTGTCGCCGTTGTAGGTGAGCACGACGTCCTCGGCCGTGATGGTGAACTGCTCGGTGTCGCTGCTCTCGACGTACTTGGGGCTCCCGCCAAAGCTGGCCACGAGCGGGTAGGTCCCGGGTGTCTGGTTCAGCACGATGGCGCAGCGCGCCCGCGCATCGCCGCCGGTGGAGCTGTCGCAGGCCTGCGATCCGAGTGTGAACTCGACGGTCCACGACTGGATGCCGTGGCCGGAGCGCACATCGACCAGGTGAGCCACCATCGAGGCCGAGTCACCGAAGTCGCCCGCGAGGTCTCCCTCGTAGGTCAGCGCCGTCGGGCGCCGCAGCCACGTGAACGCCTCGGTGTCGCTCGCCCCGTTGTACGAGGCGTTGCCCGCGAACATGGCGAACACGGTTTGGCCCGCCGGATAGAACTCCACCGCGGGGTTGCCGGCGCAGGTCGCGCGGCCCGTCGCGGTGGTGGTGGCTGTACAGAGCTCCGTTCCGGGGAAGCCACCGAACTCGAAGCGGACGGTCGCACCGACGATGGGGGTGCCGTTGGCACCGAGGAGTGTGGCCGCGTAGGTCGGTGCCTCGGCGTAGTACGCGCTGGTGTCGCCGTCGTAGGTGATCGTCGGCGTGCCCTTGACGATCGTGAACGGATCGGAGTCGCTGCTCGCGGTGTAGACGCCAGGCACGCCGCCGAAGGCGGTGGCCACCGAGTACGAGCCTGCGGTCTGCGTGAGCGTCAGCACGCAGGTGGCGTGCCCGGCCGCGTTGGTTGTGCCTGAGCACGACTGCGTGCCGATGGTGAACGACACGGCCTCACCCGAGAGGGGAACAGGGAGGCCGCTGAGATCGACAAGGTCACCGCTCATCGTGACCGAGGCGCCGACCGCGCCAGAGGCTGGTCCGCTGTAGGTCACCGCGGTGGGCCGCGCGTTGAGCGTGGCGGTCGTGGTGCTGGTCGCGGGGGCGTGGACGCCGTCGCCCGCGAACGCCGCCGACACCGGGTACGAGCCCGCCGTCTCGGCGGGCGTGATGGTGCAGGTGGCCCGCCCGGCCGCGTTCGTCGTCGCGGAGCAGCTCGTGCTGTTGAACGTGAGCGTGACGCTCGCACCGCCGATCGGCGCGTTGTTGTCCGCGTCCGTCAGGGTGGCGGCCAGGGTGAACGGGTTGAGCACGAATCCGGAGAGCTGGCCGTCGTACACGATCACCGTGGCGTCCGCGGTGACGATGAACGGGGTGGAGTGGGTGCTCGCGGAGTAGAAGCCGTCGCCCGCGAAGCTCGACACGACGACGTGCGAGCCGACCGACTGATTGAGCACGAACGAGCACGAGGCGCTGCCGGACGCGTTGGTCAGGCCCGTCGTGCACGACTGGAGCCCCAACGTGAACGTCAGCGCCTTGCCCGCGAGGGCAACCCCGGGTCCGCCGGCGGTGACGTCCCTGAGTGTGGCGCTGAAGGTGACCGAGTCCCCGGCGTCACCGGCTGCCGGGCCGGTGTAGGTGGTGGTGGTCGGGCGCCGGATGAGGGTGTAGGTCGCGGGGGCCGACGTCGCAACCGCGTAGCTGCCGTCGCCGGGAAAGAAGGCGCTCACCGAGTAGGTGCCGGCCGGCTGAGCCGGCGTGACCGCGCAGGCAGCGTGTCCTGAGCCGTCAGTGGTGGCGGTGCACGATGTGCCACCGGCGAAGGTCAGCGTGACTGGCTTGCCTGACAGCGGGCTGCCGCCGGACGTGAGTGTGGCCGCCATGTTGGCGGGGTTGAGCGTGAAGCCCGACGTGGCGCCGTCGTAGACGATGGTCGTGGTGGCGAGGCCGATCGTGAACGGATCGCTGTCGCTGCTACCCGCGTACGTGGCGTCACCGGCGAACGAGGACAGGACGGTGTAGCTGCCTGCGGCCTGGTTCAGCGTGATGTTGCACGAGGCCGAGCCCGCGGCGTTCGTGTTGGGGGTCGTGCACGACTGCGAGCCGATTGTGAGCGTGAGCGGCTTGCCCGCGAGCGCGGCGGTGCCACCGCCCGTGGTGTCGCGCAGCGTGGCACTCAGGCTCACCGTGCTGCCAAATGCGCCTGAGCTGGGACCGGTATAGGTGGTCGACGTCGGCCGCTTCACGACCGTGAGGATCTCGTCGCACGCGCTCGTCGGAGCCGAGGTGCGTGCCGTCGCCGCTGTACTGCGCCGTCCAGTAGAAGGTGCCGGTGCTCGGCGGCGTGAACGGGTCAGACGGTGCCGACACGCCCGCCGTCACGGTCTTGGCCGCGCCCACGACGGTTGCCGTCGTTGCGCAGGCGGAGTCCCCGTACACGCGGAAGGTCACGGTTCCGGTCGCAGTGTTGCCACCAGGTCCGCCGATCGTGGCGCGGTCGGTCACGGTCGTGCCGAGGGGCACCGTGATGCTCTGACCGGTCGCCGTTGCGGTGGACACACCGGTGCCCGTAAGCGCAGTCGACACCGACGAGACGCTCTGGAAGCTGCCGCCCTTGATGAACACGTTCGAGTCGAGTGTGCTGTCGGACGCGTCAGCGATCGCCAGCTTCATCGTGTTCGTCACGCCGGGGTTCACGTTGGCCGTGCAGGTGAGCACGACCGTGAGGCCGTCCATCTCCGTGTTGAATGAGCCCGCCGACGGCGTTGGAGTTGTTCCGGTAGAGCGCCGGGTTCACCGGTGTGGCGCTACCGGTGCCACCGATGTTGCCGCCGTTGATCGTGTTGATCGACACCCGCTGGGGCGGACGGAGCCGGGCACGGTCGCGCAGTTGACGCCGTTGACGAAGAACCCGAACACGTCGTCGAACTCCGTGTTCGCGTACTCGTTGTACTCGTCGGAGGAGAAGACGTAGTCGAAGCGGATGAGGTTGAACTCGGGCACGAAGTTGAACTGGAGCACCGCAGCATCGAACGTGCTGCGGGGCGCAATGAGCGCGTTGAGGTTGGCGTCGCCACCGCCCGGGTTGTCCGTGGTGTTGTTGCGTGCACACGTTCGGACCCTCGACGCCCTTGGAACAGCCGGACCCACCGCTGACCCGACCCGAGCCAAGGACGATGCCGCTGGGGAACCCGAGCTGCCCGCCCGGCACGGTGTCGCCGCCGGTGAACGGCCGGCGGCAATCGTCGCGCCGGTGTACGTCGCGCCGGAGATGGTGACGCCACCACCGTCAGCGCGGTCGTCAGCGTCGTGCGCGGTCTGACCCGTCGTCACGCTGAACTGGACCGGCGTGCGCCGGCAGGGCCGGAAGACCGACCACGCCCGATGCGACGATCGCGCCAATGAGCGCGACACGCACGACGCGCGTCGGAAACCCTTGCCCATGACTCCGCCTTCCCCGTCCGCCGACGGTCCGGCGCCCACCACTGCAACGCCAGCCCGCCACCGGAACTCCGCCCCGGTGCCGCCATCGTGGGCGACGCTCGTCGCCAGTGTCAACGAGCGCTAACCCGAATGGGCCGAATGACCTATCCCTCCCACAACGCGTTCAGCGCGATATCGACTGCGGCCATGCCGGAGCGTGCGGAAACACCCGAAAGCGCGGGTTCGTCGGCCGGGGCGAGCGGGCGACCATGCTGCACGCGATCGAACGTCGCCAGCACCGGCTCGGTGAGGAATCGGCTCGGCTGGGCGTAGCTGTGGGCGTCGTCGCGGCCGCGGGCGGCGGTGGTGGTAGCGCAGCGGCGCGTGGCAGTGCAGCTCGTCCCGGGCCCGGGTGACGGCGACGTAGAGCAGCCGGCGCTCCTCCTCGACGCTCGTCGGCGTCGCCGGTGGCCAGGTCGGACGGGAGGTTGCCGTCGGCGACGTGGAGCAGGTGCACGACCGTCCCACTCGCCGCCCTTGGCCGAGTGGATGGTGGAGATGCGTGAGGTAGTCGTCGTCGAGGTGCGGGCGGCCCGGCGAGGTCGCCGGTGGACGCGGGCGGGTCGAGGGTGAGCTCGACCAGGAAGCGCTCGAGGCTCGGCGCCGCGGCCGCGGCCTGCCGAGGGCGTCGAGGTCGGCGAGGCGGGCCGCGGCGTCGCCGTAGCGGCGCTCGACGAGCGGGTCGAGCCAGACGCGCACGCGCTCGACCTGCGCTCCGGCCGCCCGGGCACGACGGCCGGCGGCGTCGGCGAGCGCGGCGGCGAGATCGGCGGCGCCGGCCGGCAGGCCGGGCAGCGCCGTCGAGGGCGGCAACGGGCGCAGCGGCGCGTCGCCGATGCGAGCCCGAGCGCGTCGATGACTCGGCGCGCGGTGGCCGGGCCGACGCCGTCGAGCAGCTGCAGCACGCGGAACCAGGCCAGCTCGTCGCGCGGGTTCTCGACGAGCCGGCAGCAGCGACACGAGGTCCTTGACGTGGGCGGCCTCGAGGAACTTCAGGCCGCCGTACTTCACGAACGGGATGCGGCGGCGCCGACAGCTCGAGCTCGAGCAGGTCGCTGTGGTGGCCGGTGCGGAACAGCACCGCCTGGTCGCGCAGCGCGACGCCCCGCTTCGTGGCGTTCGAGGATGCGGGCGCACACCTCGGCGGACTGGTCGCCCTCGTCGGCGCAGGCGACCAGCGCGGGCCGGGGGCCGGCGGGCCGGGTCGACCACAGCTCCTTCGGGTGGCGCTCGCGCGGCTCGCGCGAGCACGGCGTTGGCGGTGGCGAGGATCGGCGGGTCGAGCGGTGGTTGTCGCTCGAGCAGCACCACGTCGGCGCCGAAGCGCTCCGGGAAGTCGAGGATGTTGCGCGACCGTGGCGGCCCGGAACCCGTAGATGGCCTGGGCGTCGTCGCCGACCGCGGTGATGCGTGGCGCCGGCGCCGGCCATGCCGCTCGAGGATGTCGGCCTGGAGCGCGTTGGTGTCCTGGTACTCGTCGACGAGCACGTGGTCGAAGCGGCCGGCGATCGCCGCCGGCGACCTCGGGCACGCGCGAGCAGCGCGGCCCAGCACAGGAGCAGGTCGTCGTAGTCGAGCACCTGGTGCGCCCGCTTGCGGGCGGTGTAGGCGGCGAAGGTGGCGCTGCAGCTCGTCGCGCTCCTCGCGGCACCACGGGTAGTGCCGGGCCGAGCACGGCCGACAGCGGCGTGCGGGTGTTGACGCACGCGCGACAGGATCGAGGCCATGGTGTCCTTGCGGGCCCGGCGGCTCGGGCCGACCCGGCGCGGCGCCATCGACCGACCTCGGCCCGGCACAGCGCCAGCAGGTCGGCGGCGTCGGCCTGGTCGAGCACGGTGAACGACGGGTCGAGCCCGAGCGCGCGCGCCGTGGAGCCGCAGGAGCCGGTTGGCGACGGCGTGGAAGGTGCCGCCCCACGCCCGCCGGCGACGTCGCGCGCCGCTGCGGTCTGCTCGGCCCGGCGCAGCAGCTCGGCCGCGGCCCGCCGGCTGAACGTGAGCAGCAGGATGCGTCCCGGGTCGACGCCGCTGGCGACGAGGTGGGCCAGCCGGGCCGCGAGCGCGGTGGTCTTGCCGGTGCCGGCGCCGGCCACGACGAGGAGGTGCCCGCCGTCGTACGTCGCGGCCACCCGCTGCTCGTCGGTGAGCGTGTCGAACATGCGTTCGGATCGTACACGAGCACGTCGCGCACGTGCGTGTTGGGACACGCACTTCCGCGACTTGCTCGATGGGGTGGGGCGCTACTTCAGGAAGATGGGGTTGCCCAGGGTGGTGAACGACTTGAGGTCGTGGGTCTGGATCCGCCACGCGGTGCCGAGCGGTCCAGACGTCGAGAACCGGCGGGCGGTGAACGTGTGCGTGAAGTCGTTGCTGGTGACCGCCACGAACTGCACGGGCAGCCCGTCGCGCACCACTTCCAGCACCTGGTTCCGGGCGCCGCGCACGCGCACGGTGACCTGCGCGGTCGCGGCGCGGAAGGTGTCGCCGAAGATGCCGTGCTGTCCGCCGGGGGTGACTGCGTGCATCTCCAGCGACGGGCTGGCATGCACGCCGCGCGTGCGCACGTACACGTGCCCAGCGCGGATGGCCCGCTTCAGCGCGTCGCGAGAGAGGTTGTCGGCGTACACCGCGGTGGCGGACGAGCCGAGCCCGGGACCGGCCTTGTCGTCGCTGCCACTCACCGCGGTGATCTTGTGGCCCTCGCGCAGGAGGCGGTCCCACAGGTTGATGGCCGTGAGCATGAACGGGTTCTGGATCTTCACCGGCACCGTCGGCAGCCCGAGCTGGCTGCTGTCGACCAGCACAGGACCGGTGAGGATCTCGAGGGTGTCGACGTGCTCAAGGTCGATCTGCTTCTCGAGCATGAACGCGCAGCCCCGACAGAAGTTCTGGAACACCGGCCCCGGGAAGATCGTCGGGTGGTTCATCTGGAACAGGGCGCCGTCGGCCACCGTCTTGCGCTGGATGCCGCGCGAACGTCACACCCGGGGCGCCGTGCCGCCAGTCGGCCACCGACGGTGTCTCGCCGATCGCATTCGCGTGTCCGAAGTAGGTGATGATCTCGCGGCCCGGCCAGATGACGACGTCGGGGTTGGCGGCCTGGATCGGGCCGAGCTCGCCATGGTGCTGATTGGTGACGTAGTCGGTGGCCGGCAGGAAGTTGAGGCCAGCGGTACGGCCGTACTCCACCCAGCGCTGCCAGTCGGGCGCAGACGGGTTGGAGTGGTAGCCGTGCATGTGCATGTCGCCGTAGTACCAACCGGGGTTGGGGTTGGCGACGTGCGTGGCGTCGACGGGTTGGGGCACGAACGGGGGACCGACGGGTGTGGCGAGGCAGCGGATCTCGACCTGCCACGTGGCGCCGCTCGGGCCAACGGCGGCAACGCCCAAGTCGACGTTCCAGATGCCGGGGTTGACCGGCTCGGGCTTGTAGCCGCGGTCGGCCGTGTCGGCCTGCACCCAGATCGGGGGCTGGCCCTCGGCGATCTTGCCCTGCCTGCTTCCCGACCACCCTCGGAAGCCCTGCGCGGTGCTGACGCCGCCCTCGTCCCACAACCCGAGGTCGAACACCGTCTGGGTGATGGGCGTCGACGGCAGCGGCAGCTTGTCGGCCCACGAGTAGCCCACCTCCACCCGCGTGGTGCCCGCCATCACCTGGAACGGCAGGTCCTTGTAGGTTTTGGCCGCAGACGAGGTGACGGCGCCGCGCAGCACGATCTTCGGGCCACCAGGGCTACATGCGGGCGCCGCCGCGTGGCTCGTTGGCGCGAGCGGCACCGCGGTGGCGGCGCCCATGGCGACGAGAACCCCCAGCCTCCGAAGCATCACTCCTGTACGAGTTCGATGAGCGTCCCGAAGGCACCTTTCGGATGCACGAACGCCACGGTGGTGCCGCGGGAGCCAGGACGGGGCTCCTCGTCGATCACCCGGCCGCCGCTGTCCTTCACCGCTTGCAGCGCGGCGGCGCAGTCGCGCACCCGGTAGCCCACGTGATGGAGGCCCTCGCCCCGCTTCTCGAGCGCCTTGGCCACCGGCGAGTCGGGCCGGGTGGGCGTGAGCAGCTGGATGTAGCTCTCGGCCACCTTCAGCAGCGCTTCCTCAACCCCATCGCGCTCGATGGTCTCGCGGTGCTCCACTTCCGCGCCGAACGTCTCCTGGTAGTAGGCGATGGCCGCCTCCAGGTCGTTGACGGCAATGGCGACGTGGTCGATCTCAGTAAGCAGCATCGCTATGCCCCGTGACGCCGGAAGAGCGTGATCTTGTCTTCGCCGACCTTTGCTCGCAGGTCGGGGTCGTCGATGCCGAGGCCCTCTGTCGGTGCCAGCGCGAGGACGCCGATCTTGCCCTCGTGCAGGTTGTGGTGCACCTGGTAGGCCGCCTCGCCCACCTGCTCGAGTGGATGCACCGCCGACAGCGTCGGCTGGATCTTGCCGAGCTGGATGAGCCGGTTGGCCTCCCACGCCTCCTTGTAGTTGGCGAAGTGGCTGGCGACGATGCGCTTCAGCTTCATCCAGAGGTGGCGGTTGTCGTACTCGATCATGTACCCGCTGGTGGCCGCACACGTGACGACCGTGCCGCCGCGCGCCGCGACGAACACCGACGCCCCGAACGTGGAGCGACCCGGGTGCTCGAACACGATGTGGGGGTCCTCGCCGGCCATGCCGCGGATCTGCTTGCCGAGGCGGCGCCACTCACCCTCGTCCTGCGTGTGCTCGTCCTTCCAGAACTTGTAGCCCTCGGCCTTGCGATCGATCACGTGCTCCACGCCCATGTCGTGCAGCAGCCCGACCTTGTCGGGCGACGACACCACGCCGACCGGGATCCCCCCGCCGTTCAGCACGTACTGCACCGCATAGCCGCCGATGCCGCCGCTCGCGCCCCAGATGAGCACGACGTCGCCCTGCTTCATCGCGGCCGCGTGCTGCGACACGATCATGCGATACGAGGTGGAGTTGCACAGCGCGTTGCATGCCGCCTCCTCCCACGACAGGTGCGCGGGCTTGGGCATGAGCTGGTTGGCCTTGACGACGGTGAGATCGGCCAGCCCGCCGAAGTTCGACTCGAAGCCCCAGATGCGCTGGTTGCTCGCCAGCATCGAGTCGTCGTGGGCGCTCGGATCCTGGTCGTCGACGTGGTTGCAGTGGATGGTGACCCGGTCGCCGGGCTTCCAGTTCCGCACTGCGCTACCGGTGCGCACGACAACGCCAGATCCATCAGAACCGACCACGTGGTACGGCAGCGCGTGGCGGGCACCCAGCGCGACTCCTTGCCAAGACGGTCGAGGAACCCGAACGTCGGCAACGGCTCGAAGATCGAGGTCCACACCGTGTTGAAGTTGATGGCCGACGCCATCACCGCCACGTACACCTCGTCGGGGGCCAGCTCGGGAACCGCCACGTCCTGGATGTGCAGCGACTTGCGCGGGTCCTTCTCCCCCGACGGCATGCCGGCGAACATCTCCTGCTCGTCGCGCAGCACAACTGCCGCCCGGTAGGCCTCGGGGATGGGGATGTTGGCGATGTCATCGCCCGAGGCGCCGCTCTGGATGGCGTCAAGGAAGTCACGCATGGGACGTGACGCTACCGCCGCGCTCACGTCTCCCTCTTCGTGCGCCGCCGGACACTGCCGACGATCGCGGTCGCCACCCTCCTCGTGACGTTGGCCGCGTCCTCCGCCGCGCTGTCGCCGGCGGCCGGGGCGGAGCCGGCCGGCGCCACCAGCCGCCTCGTCGCGCCGGGCGTCGAGCTGGTGTCGTTCGCCCGCACCGTCGGCACCGACCGCCAAGAGGTACGGCTGCTGCGCTTCCGGCTCGACGACCCCCGCCTATCGCTCCGACCCATCCTCGCCGCCGACCACGGCGCCAGCCGTCGCACCGTGACCGACCTCGTGCTGCGGTCGGACGCGCTCGCCGCAGTCAACGGCAACTTCTTCGCGTCGAGCGGCAATGTGCACGGCATCGCGGTACGCGACGGCGTGCTCCGCAGCGAGCCAGAGGCCGCGGTCGGGGCCGCGGGCACGCCCCGGGCCGCATGGCGGGTCGACGGCGACTCGCTGGCGTTCGGCCGCCCCCGGTCGACGCTGTCGCTCATGCGGGGCCCCGACGCGTTCGGCCTGAACGGCCTCGATCGGGTGCTGGGCTACCTCGGAAACCCCGACGAGACCGTGGTGGTCACCCCGCAGTTCGGGCCGGCCACCCGCACCCCGGCCACCGGCGTCGACGTCGTGGTCGCCGGCATCGACGAGGTCCACGCCGATACACCGCTCGACGGCACGGTCACCGAGGTGCGCACCGGGCCGGGTTCGATCCCCGTCGGCAGCGCCGTGCTCACGGCTACCGGGAACAACGCCGCCGACCTGAGCAGCCGCCTGGCCGTTGGCGACGACGTGCAGATGCACATCGACATCGACGACGCCGGGTTCGCCGCGGCCATCGAGGCGGGAGGCGGTGGACCCTGGCTGGTCCACGACAGCAACCCGGTCGGACGAGAGGCGATGCTGGCCGAGGGGTTCAGCCCGACCCACCTCGACATGAAGGCGCCGCGCACCGCGGTCGGCCTCACCGGTGACGGCCGGGCCCTGCTGGTCACCATCGACGGCCGCCAGCCCGGTCGGTCGACGGCGCGACGCTCGCCAGCCTGGCCGCGCTCATGATCGAGCTTGGCGCGACCGACGCCATCTCCCTCGACGGCGGCGGCTCTACCGCGATGTCCGTCGACGGCCGCATCGAGAACGTGCCAAGCGGCGAAGACTCCGCCCGCGTGCCGGGCGTGCAGGCCACGCTGGGCGACGCCGTCGGCGTGTTCTTCGACTTCGTGCCCCGCGGCACCCGCCGGCTCGCGGGCATCGACCGCATCGAGACCGCGATCGCGGTGGCCCACGAGCTCACCACCGCCACCACCGTGGTGCTCGCCACCAGCGCCGGCTTCGCCGACGCGCTCGTGGGAGGTCCGCTGGCCGCATCGCTCGGCGCGCCGGTGCTGCTCACCGGGCCGAACGCGCTTGATGTCCGGGTGGTCGCCGAGCTGGCTCGGCTTGGCACCACCAAGGTGGTGCTGCTCGGCGGGACGCTCGCCCTTGGCCCGGCGGTGGCCGACGCCGTCAGTGCGCTGAACCTGCAGCTCGACCGCATCGCCGGTGCCGACCGCTACGACACCGCGGCGCGCGTCGCCCGCCGGCTCGCCGATGTCGCGGGCGGCGACGGGACGGGGACGGTGCTGGTTGCGTCCGGCGAGGCGTTCCCCGACGCGCTGGCCGCCGGCGCGCTGGGCCTGCCGGTGCTGCTCACCACCCGCGAGGCCCTGCCCGAGGTGACCCGCGCCGCCATCGGCTCCGCCACCCCCGTCGTGGTGGGCGGCCCCGTCGCCGTGCGCCCCGACGTCCTTCCTGCGGCCGAGCGCCTGGCCGGGGCCGACCGCTACGACCGCGGTGCGCGTGGCCGACTGGGGCATCGGCCGCAGTCGCTACACCGACGCCGTCATCACCGTCACGCAGGGCGAGACGTTCCCGGACGCGCTCGTCGCCGGCAGCCTGCGCCACCCCCTCCTGCTCGCGGGCCGCCGCTCGCTCGGCGAGACGCCGGCCACGCGGCAGTGGCTCGAACTGCACGCCGCGCCGATCACCACGGCGCTGCTCGTAGGCGGCCGGCTGGCGCTCTCGACGATGACCCACATCGAGATCGACGACCTGGTCGCCGTCGGCCCGGTCAGCCTGCAGGGCCTGGTAGGGAACCTCCGGCGCGTGGTCAGCAGCGCCCGCCGCTGACGCCGACGGGGTCGCCCGGAGAGTCCACCGCAGCCGCGCCGTACACTGGTCGCGCTCGCTCGCTGCCAACTCCAGGAGGCCCAGGCATGGCTGGATCCGTCATCGTCGCCGGTGCTCGCACCCCGATCGGCAAGCTCTCCGGCGCATTCACGTCGTTCAGCGCCATGGACCTGGGCGGCGTCGCGATCAAGGCTGCGCTCGAGCGAGCGGGCGTAAGCCCCGAGGACGTCGACTACGTGTTCATGGGCCACGTGCTGCAGGCCGGTCAGGGGCAGATCACCGCCCGCCAGGCGGCCAAGGCCGCGGGCATCCCGATGTCGGTTCCGGCCACCACGGTCAACAAGGTGTGCCTCTCTGGGCTCAACAGCATCTTCCTGGCCGACCAGATGATCGGCTCGGGTGAGGCTGAGGTCGTCGTGGCCGGCGGCATGGAGTCGATGACCAACGCGCCATACCTGCTGCCAAACGCCCGCGCCGGCCTCAAGATCGGCGACGGCGTGGTAGTCGACTCGATGATGTACGACGGCCTCACCTGCGCGTTCGACAAGACCTCGATGGGCCTGGCCACCGAGCGCTACGCCGACCACAAGATCGCCCGCGACGCCCAGGACGATGCCGCGGCCAAGTCACACGAGCGGGCCGCCGCCGCCATCAAGGAGGGCCGCTTCGCCGACGAGATCGCCGCGGTCGACGTGCCCCAGCGCAAGGGCGACCCGCTCATCGTCGACACCGACGAGGGCGTGCGTCCTGGCACGACCACTGAGAGCCTCGGCGGGCTGCGCCCGGCCTTCGACAAGGAGGGCACGATCACCGCAGGCAACGCCAGCCAGATCTCCGACGGCGGCGCCGCGGTCATCGTCACCTCCCGCACGAAGGCCGACGCACTTGGGCTCGAGCCGATTGCCGAGATCATCTCCTACGGCCAGGTGGCGGGACCCGATCCCTCGCTGCTCACGCAGCCGTCGCGCGCCATCAAGGCCGCGCTTGGCAAGGTCAGCAAGGCGGTCAGCGACATCGACCTGTTCGAGCTGAACGAGGCGTTCGCGGCTGTGGGTCTGGCGTCGATGGCCGACCTCGGCATCACCGACGACATCGTCAACGTCAACGGCGGCGCCATCGCCCTTGGCCACCCGGTCGGCATGTCGGGCACCCGTGTCGCGCTCACGCTCATCCACGAGCTGCGCCGCCGCGGCGGCGGCACCGGCGCCGCCGCCCTGTGCGGCGGTGGCGGCCAGGGCGACGCCATCATCCTGCGCACCCTCTAGACCACTGCGCCCCGCCCCTTTGGGTAGCGCCGGCTGCCCTGACGTACGCCCACTCGGCCCTGGGCGCTGATTCGTCCCGTCCGTAGATTCGGACGATGGCGGAGACGGTGGCCCCGGCCCCGGCGCGCGAATCGCCGGCGCCGGCATCGACGCCGAGCGCGACAACCGAGTCGTCGGCGCCGAGCACGGCAACCGCGGTTGGGCTACTCGGGCGGGGCAACATCGCCAACCGCGCCGGGCACCTCGCCGTCTTACAGCGCTTCGCCGGCAACGCCGCCGTGACCGCGGCGTTGCAGCGGACGTGCGCGTGCCGTGGATCATGCGCCTGCGGCGGAGAGCCCCGTGAGCAAGCCGACCCGGCGGCACCGACGCCAGTCGGCGTGGCGCAACGCACGGCACTGCAGCGCAACAAGGACAACGAGAAGCCGCTTGGCGAGATCCAGGGTCTCCCGATGTACGCCCTGCTTCCGGCCCTCGCCACGCTGGAGCCGGCCGCGGCCCGCACGGATCGCGAAGCCGGGGGCTTCGTCGGCGGGCCCCGCCTGGTGGTCGCCATGAACGCGGTGGCGATGAAGGGCGACTGGAAGGGGTTTGCCGCGGCCAACGCCGGCGAGCTCGGCGGCCTGCCGATCGATCAGATCGGCGATGTCATGCGCTTCGTTGGCGCGCCGGCGGACGTCAAGACGTACGAGCGCGATCAGTTCGAGGGACGCTTCGACGCATTCATCGAGCCCACGTCCGGCCTGATCTCGCTGATCTTCAAGACGCGCATCGCGCTCCAGGAGGACGACTTGCCAACCCCCGACGAGGTCACGAAGTTCAAGTCGGAGTTCAAGCAGATCGTCGAGTCGACGTGGTCGGGCAAGGGCACGGTGCAGCCCGCCTGCCCGGGCCTCAAGGTGCAGCCGTTCCGCACCAAGGTGACGGTCCTCTACGTCGACGGCGGCGAGCACATGCCGATCATGCTGAACAGCGGAAAACATCGCGCCGGCGAAGTGAGCGAGGACAGACGGACGAAGGAACGGCAGATGAGGCTCGATGCCGATGGAGCGCACCTCTCGCCCAACCCGACGCAGCAGTACGCCGGAAACCGCCAGAAGGACGCCAAGGGGAACCCGATACCGCTCGAATCAAAGCAAGCGCCGGCCGCGCACGAGTTTGGGCACGCCGTCGGCGTCCATCACTCGCACTGCGACGGGAACAGCATGATCTGCTACGGGGACACCCCCGAGGAACATGGCGACGTGATGGGTGGCGGGATGAAGGTCCAGGTCATCAAGGACAAGGTCACCGGCAAGGTGCTGCACGACGACTTCACGCCGTTCGAGAAGATCGGCGAGCGCTGGGGTAAGGACGTGTTCCCCGGGGCGCTCCAGGCCAAGTGCAACAAGTGGAGCGCGAGCTGAGCTAGCTCTGACCCGCCTCCACGTCGCGCCGGCCTTCGAGGGCCCGCCCGAGCGTGAGCTCGTCGGCGTACTCCAGGTCGCCGCCGACGGGCAGTCCGGATGCGATGCGCGTGACCCGGAGGCCGAGCGGTCGAGCAAGCGCGCCAGATACATCGCCGTCGCCTCCCCCTCGATGTTGGGGTTGGTGCAGAGGATCACCTCTTGCACGCCCTCGGGTTCGAGCCGGGCGATCAGCTCGCGCACCTTCAGCTGGTCGGGGCCGATGCCCTCGATGGGGCTGATGGCACCGAGGAGGACGTGGTAGCGACCGCGGAACTCGTTGGTGCGCTCGACGGCAACGATGTCGCGCGGCTCCTCGACGACGCAGACGGTGGTGGCGTCGCGCCGGTCGTCGCGACAGATCATGCACTCGGCTTCGCCCGCGGCACCCTCGGCCACGTTGAAGCACCGCGTGCAGAACGTCACGCGGTCCTTGGCCTCGGTGATGCTGTGTGCCAGCCGCAGCGCGTCGTCGCGCGAGAGCTTCAGCAGGTGAAAGGCGATGCGCTGCGCAGACTTCGGGCCGATGCCGGGGAGCCGCCCGAGCTCGTCGACCAGATCCTGGACGGGACCGGCGTAGCCCGTCACCCTGGCGAACCGAGGAGGCCGCCGAGGCCCCCCAGGTCGCCCAGACCACCGAGGTCGGGCATTGCCTGCGCCGACAGCTCGTGCACCTTTGCGGTGGCATCGTGCAGCGCGGCGAGGACGAGGTCTTCGAGCATCTCCACATCGTCGGGGTCGACGACCTTCGGGTCGATGTGCACGGCGCGGAACTCCATCGTGCCGGACACCTCGACGCGCACCGCGCCACCACCGGAGTGCCCCTCGACGACGGCCGCCGCGGCCGCGGCCTGCACGCTCGTGCAGCTGCTCCTGCATCTGCTGCGCCTGCTTCAGGAGGCCGCTCAGATCGGGCTGATTCGACACGGGGTGAGCTCCTACTCCTCGGTGGCGCCGGGGAAGGTGTGCAGCACGTACGCCTCGGCCGAGCCTACCCCTGGCGCATCGCGCAGCTCAGTGAGGTCGACGGTGTCGTCGGCGGGCTCGTCGGGGTCGGACGCGGCCGCGCCGCTGTCGACCACCATGCGCACCGGTATGGGTGCGCCGAAGTGGTCGGTAAGCGCCTTCTCGACGTCGGCGCGGACCTCCTCGCACTTGTCGCGATGGATGGCGTTCTGGAGTCCGAAGATGGCGGCGCCGTCGGCCACGCCGACCCACCGCCCCGCGCCGGTGCGCGACCTCGCGCGGCGGGCAGCTTGTCGCGCACGGCGTCGCCCCATGCCAGCGCCAGCTCGTCAGCGGCTTGGCAGTGATGCCCCGGACGCCGGTGCCGTCGATGCGGTCTCGGTGGCGGCCGCACTGCTCGCGGCGGCCTTCGTGGGCGGCTTGGGCGGCGGCGCGGGGGCGGCCTTGCGTGCCGGCGGCGCCGGTGGTGGCGCGGGTGCGGCCGTACGGCGCGGCGGGTCCGGAACGGCGGGGGACGCCGTGCTCGCGGCCGGCGCGCCGTCGGCCACCCGACGCTCGAGACGTTCGAGGCGATCGAGCAGCGCCTCCGGCGTCGGATCCAGCTCCGGCCGAGCCAGGCGCACGAGCGCGGCCTCGAGGCAGACGCGCGGGTCGACGGCGTCGCGCATGTCGACCAGCGCGGTGCCGAGCATCTCGATGGCACGCACTGCCGCGGGGGTGCCCAGCCGCTTCGCCTGCTCGGCGAGCTTCGCCCGCTCGGCGTCGGCAACCACCACGAGCTCGGGGGCGAGCAGCGCAAGGAACAGCGATCGCATCTCGTCCACGACGGCGCGGGCGAGCAACCGGGGATCCGTGCCCCGTCCGACCGCCTCGGCCACTGCGACGAGGACCGCGTTGGCGTCGCGCTCGCGCACAGCGCGGCGACAACGGCATCGGGGCCGGCGTCTTCGAGGTCGACCGCACCACTGCCCGCCGCGATCTGGTCGAGTGCCGACGAGCGCGTCGCGCACGGAGCCGTTCCCCCTGACCACCGCCCGCTCGACGGCCTCGGGCGCCAGCCCGAGCTTGGCGTCGGCCGCCACCCACTCGAGGTGGGTCCGCAAGGCATCGGGCGGTACCAGCAGGAAGTCGTAGTGCTGGGTGCGGCTGCGGACCGTGGCCGGCACCTTGTGCGGGTCGGTGGTGGCCAGAACGAACACGACGTGGTCGGGCGGCTCCTCGAGGGTCTTCAGCAAGGCGTTCCCGGCGCCCGGGCTGAGCATGTGGACCTCGTCGACGATGTACACCTTGCGCCGCGCCCGGGTGTCCCGAGGACAACCTTTTCGAGCAGCGTCGCGCATCTCCCCCACGCCGTTGTTCGACGCGGCATCCAGCTCGAAGACGTCCATCGACGACGCCGGCGGTGATCTGCACGCACGACTCGCACGTGCCGCACGGCTCGCCGTCAGCGAGGGTCGGTGCAGTTGAGGGCCTTGGCGAGGATGCGGGCCGTCGACGTCTTGCCCGTGCCCCGCGGGCCGCTGAACAGGTAGGCGTGGCCGACCCGCTCGTCGCGCACGGCGTTGCGGATGGCGGACGGTGACGTGGTCCTGGCCCACGAACGTCGGCGAACCGTTGCGGCCGGTAGCGCCGGTAGAGCGACTGGTAGGCCAGGCTCGCACGGGCCCCGACAAGTACGAAGCGGAGCCGGCCGGTGCGGCGGCCAGGCTGACTGCGGCACACAGGACTATCCGCTGAGAGCTGCTGCCTTCCGGCCCTGACTCGGTTCACGGCGTCCCGTTGCGCAGGACCCGGCCGCCGCACGAGCCGGCGGTCTGACTGCGAAGAACTCGACGCTCAGCGTGTCCCGCTGCACGTTGGAGGGATGCGAGAGCGGCCGAATCGGCACGACTGGAGAGCGTGTGTGGCGCAAGTCACCGTGGGTTCAAATCCCACTCCCTCCGCTCTCTCGCTCTAAGCGAGCCTCACGTCGCGAGCCTGGGGTGGACGCACCCCGCTCGAAATGGGTGGTAACACCCTTCTTCGATCCCGCGGGCTGGCCTACAATCAGGACCAAATCCGAGGCGCGTCCTGGGACGGCCGGCAGCTGAGATCAAGGAGATGGCGGTGTTGCACTTGCGGCGGTTCGGCGGTTCCCTCGCGCAGCCAACCTCCTCGCTCCACGGTACGCGGGCTGGGCGCGTCCTGGGCAGTCTGGCGGTCGTCACGGTGGTGCTCGGTGGGCTGCTGGTGGCATCTGCAGGGCCGGCTGCCGCGGCGCCGAAGCCGAAGCCGAAGCCGGCATGCGCTGACCGGATCGACAACGACGGCGACGGTCTCGTCGACTACAAGCGCAGCGGCGGCGACCCCGATTGCACGTCCCGCGAGGACGACTCCGAGGCTGCGCTGTTCGAGTGCACGGACGCCGACGGCGATGGCCTGTACGAGACGCCTCCGCTGATTCCGAACGGCACGGCAGGGTGCGACCTGTTCACCGGCGAGGTCCATCTATTGGCCTGCAACGTGAATTACTGGGACCTCAACGGCATCGTCGCCGACGGATGCGAGTACGGTCCCGTGCCCTTCACCGGCCCCGAGGAATGCGACAACGTCGACAACGACGCCGACGGCTTGGTCGACGAAGAACTCGTTCCTCCGACTGTTCCGAACGGTTGGGCGACGTGCCAGGCCGGTGTGTGGGTCCTCATGTGCAATCCGGGGTTCAGTGATGCCAACGGCGAGTTCGGGGACGGCTGCGAGGCCACCGAGCCCGCATAGGACAGGGGCCGCCACCCAGTCAGCACATCTGGGTTCGGGTCAGGCGCTTGAAGGTGTCCGGCGGGTTCGAAAGCCATCTCATCGCCTCCGCCAATGTGACTCGAACTACATTCGCCTGCGTGTTGCTCGACGGCGTCAACCACGTGGCAGTGCTCACCCAGGACACCGATCGCCTCTCGCGCTTCTATGCAGAGGTCTTCGACTCGCCTCCGGCACACACGATCGAGCAGCAGCCCGGCTTCAAGCTCTCGATCATCCACATCGGCGAGGGGCGCGAGCTGAACGTCTTCGAGATCGACGGCAACGCCGAGGCGAACCGCCAGGCGCCGATGTTCGGGCGCGGCCGACTCGACCACGTCGGACTCCAGGCGGCGTCGCTCGAGGCGTTCGGGGAGATCAGGCGTCGCCTCATCACCAGCGGCGCCGCCGACGACTTCGTCACGGACTTCGGCCCGGTCCTATCGGTGTTCTTCGTCGACCCGGACGGACTCGAGGGCGAAGTGCTCGTCGCCAACCCCGACTCGGAGCCGGGCGTCTTCAACCCTCCCGGCACTCACCGCGTCGCGATTCCCCGCCGCGAGGTAGGGCCAGCCCGGCCACCCCATGTATCGCCCTGTTGTCATACGAGATAGGCTCTTCGTATGACGATGCTGAGCTTCCGGGTCGAGGACGCCGACGCCGAGGCCGTCCAAGCGTGGGCGGAACGGCTCGGGGTCGATCGATCCGAGCTGCTGCGCGACGCGCTTCGGCGGCAGCTGATCCGGCTCCGCAGCGAGAACGACGCGCAGACTTGGGCTGACCAGCCGCTGGACACAAGCGAGACCGCCTTGTCCGACATCGCCGACTGGGGGCCCGCAGAGGACTGGTCGGAGTGGGCCGATGCAGCGGGGTGAGATCTGGTTCGCCGTCACACCTGGCGGCGACCGGCCGGTACTCGTGCTGACCCGCGACCCGGTGGCGGACCGCATCGGATCGGTGGTCGTCGCCGCACTCACGCGAACCCAGCGGGGTCTGGTGTCCGAGCTCGAGCTGCGTGCGAAGCCCGATGGGGTCCCGACCGACTGCGTCGTGAACTTCGACAACCTTCACACCCTGCCCCGCGACGCGTTCCGGCGGCGCATCACCGCCCTTTCCCCGGCGAGGGCAGCGGACGCGTGTCGGACGCTGGCCGCTGCGATGGGATGCTGATCGACTCGAGACACAGGCGAGCCACGCCGGCGTCACCCCTGGGTTGGCTCGCCTACGAGCAGCCGTGACCGATGACCACGATGCCCCGGCAGCTGGGTGGCGTCGTCGTGGGCGGGGTTGTCGTCGGCGGGGGCGGCGACGTCGGTTGCGGTTGGCCGGGCTGGGCCGGAGGCGGCGGCGCCGGGTTCGGCGGGCCGGAGGGACCGAGGCGGATCGGACTGCCCGACTGGTCGTAGGCCACCGGCATGCGGTTGGGGTAATCGCGCTGGAGCTGGTTGTACGCCCAGGCGTAGGCCTCCTGCACCGAGCCGGGCGCGTAGCCGGCGAGCATCGCCCTGCGCACCATGTACTCGACGAGGTACGAGCGACCGAAGCCTTCGTTCTCGTAGGCGTAGACGCCGGCCGGCGCGGCGGCAACGAGGATGCGCGACGGCGCCAGCACCTCGGTGAAGCCACCGCCAAAGCACCCGGCGATCGTGATCCAGGTCTGGCGGGCCGCGAGGTTGCGCAGCCGCGACGCCAACGTGGCGTCGGTGACGACGCGCCCGTCGGATGCGACGATCCCTTCGACGCCGCGCGACACCTGGCGGACGTGGCCCGCGTAGAAGAACACCGCCGTGGCCTCGGGGCCGGCATTGGCCACCAGCCAGTCGACGGCGGCCAGGATGTCGCCCGATCGGGCTGAGCCGTTGCGGAGCAGGAGCCGCTGGGTGCCCGGCACCTGGTAGAGCCCGAGCGCGGCGTCGACGTCGTTGGCGTCGTTGACGGCCGACTGAAGGTCGTTGCTTCCCGGGTAGTCGTCCACGCCGACCACGACCGCCCACACGCCACGACCCGAGGCCGCCGCTCGACTGCTCGGCCGTGGCGGCGGCGAGGAGGGCTCGGCGAGGACGACCGGGTCGGTGGGGGGCGCCTCGAACCGCTCGCCCTTGGCCGCGGGCGGTGGCGTCGGCGCGGCGAGGGCGGCCGGCGCCGTGGGATCGGGGGTCGGGACCAGCGTGGGGCCGGCGGCGGTGGCCGGCGTGCTGGTGGCCGAGCCGTCGGCCGCCTGGCCGGCGGCGGCCGCCAGATCGCGTCCAGCCTGGGCCGATTGGCTCTGGTCGCTGGCGCTGAACGCGGGTCCGGCGCCGGCGAGGTGGGTCGTCGGGCTCGACAGCGGGGCCACCGCGTGCAGCAGGACAACGGTGGCGACGGCGACGATCCCTGGGAGCAGGGTCCGCACGCGAACGTGTCGTCCGCTTCGGATCTGCGCCACCGATCAGCCTCCTTCCGGCATCAGCCGGTCTTGCCTGCACCGTGCTGAGCCGCCAGCTTCGGCCGAGCCGCCGCCCAGCCAACCGGACGGCCCCAGCGCCGCCCGATGGGCCTACCTGCGACTTGTTGGGTCAAGAGTTCGCTGACGTTCACGCTCAGTCCTGCCGGGTTTCGCGTCTTGGACCGAAGCTTGGGTTGGTTACCGTCGACGGGGTGACGACGGGCATTCTGGGCGATTCGGAGGCAATGGCGCTAGCACTCGAGGAAGCCACCGCCGCCCTCGACCACGACGACGTGCCCATCGGGGCGGTGGTGCTGGTCGACGGGCAGGTCGTCGCCCGTCGCCACAACGAGCGCGAGCGAACGGGCGATCCGACCGCCCACGCCGAGATCCTGGCCATGCGAGATGCCGTGGCCGTCATAGGCGACGGATGGCGGCTCGTCAGGGCAACCCTGGTCGTCACGCTCGAGCCCTGCGCCATGTGCGCCGGCGCCCTCCTCGCCGCGCGGGTGGGGCGCCTGGTGTTCGGCGCCGCCGACCTCCGGGCCGGGGCGTGCGGCTCGCTCTACAACCTGTGCGCCGACCCGCGGCTCAACCACGAGGTGCCGATCACGGCCGGCGTCCGAGCCGACGAGGCGGCGGCGCTGCTCACCGAGTTCTTCGCCGGGAAGCGCGGCGACGCGTAGCGTTCCCCCGAGTGAGCTTTCTCCGCCGCAAGTCCTCCGAACCTCCGCCGGAGCTCGCGGCGTTGCGGGCCCGGAACGCCGACGTGGGGGTGTCTGCCCTTCGCGTCGTCGAGCGCTTCGAGCACCCCGGCCTCACCGATCCAGGGGAGCACGTGCTGGTGCTCGGCGAGATCGTGGAACCATCCGGCCGGTTCACCGACGGGTGGGCGCTGGTCAACCCCGATGGCCGCTGGTCGACGCTGTGCATCGCGGAACACGCGCGACCGCGACAGCTTCACCGAGCTGTACACCGACGATGGCGCAACCAGCCGGTTCGGTCCGATGCCTTCGCGACCAGAGGGGTGGCCCACGCTCGTGCGGGCCCAGACAGAGTCAGTCCTGCGCCGTCGCGCCGACGCACGCGCCGGTATCGACTCGGGCCGCACGCAGGCCGCCCAGCACGGCCCGTTCCAGGCCTACGTCGCGACCAGAGCCGCGACCAGCGGTGCCACGCCGCGCCTGCGCAGCTGGCGAATCGTCGACACCATCGAGGCGGACGATGCCCCGGCCTTGCCGGCTCGTTCGTGGGTCGAGATCTGGACCGCTCCCGTTGCCGATGGGCCAATCAGCTACAGCGCGCTTGGCGTCGCATACGACCAAGGGCAGATCGTTGCCATCGCCGCGCTCGAGGGCATGCCTGACAGCCACGACGACCTCTACTTCTGCCTCTTCGCGCCGAGTGGGCTCCACGAGAACTTCGGCCAGCACCCCGAGCTGTCGAACCTCGACGCGTTCGCCGCCGCCGCCCTGACGGTGCTCGCGCCGCTCCTCGGTCGCCCGCTCGACGAGCCTGCGACCCTTGCGGCCGCGCCCACCATCCCCCTCGGTGGCGGCGGCAGCCATGAGGAGGTCGACACCGGTTGCCCGGTCTGCCGCGAACCGATGCTCGCCACCGTGCAGCGGTGCGACGTCTGTGGCCGCTTCGTGCATCTGCACTGCTGGACACAACACGTTCACGCCTAGCCCGATAGCGTCTTTCATTGGGGAAGCGCCGGGCGGTGATCGATCCGCGTGGCGGAAGGCGGACCACCATGGGAGGGTCGGGTTGACGCGCATCCTGAGACGGCCGCCGTCGCGTCGGCCGGTGCGTTGATGCCGCCCCCCACCGATCCCGCCGCGACTTTGCGCGAGCTGCTCGCGCAGTACGGCGCGGAACTGGCCGACGATCCTCGACGTTGCGCCGCGCTGTTCCGCGACGTGTGGCCCGAAGGCGGGCCGCACGTGGCCGTGCTGCTCGGGGCCGTCGAGGAGCAAGTCCCCGGCGACCTCATGCGCTCGTCGACGCCGATCGGACCCCGCATCGAGCAGCTGGCGGCGCGTCTGGCCCAACAACGCGGGCTCAGCACCGACATGGCCGACTGGGCCGTGCGCACGTGGGCCGTCGCCCTCGGCCGCGCGGCACCGGCGCCACCGCGCCCCGGGCCGCTACCGGGGCCGGGGCAACGCCCTCCTGGGCCCCAGGGACCACCGGCCGGTGGGGTCGCGTCGACGCAGGTTCCACCGCCGCAGGCACCTCGCCAGCCACAGCAACCCGGGCACTGGGGCGGCGAGTGGCCGCCAGAGCGCCGGCCCGTCGATCGGCAGCCCAAACACCCCGTTGGCTTGATCGTGGCCCTCACTGCGCTCGGTCTCATCGCCATCGGCGTGATCGCGTTCGCGACGTTCGGTGGCAAGGATCCAGAGGTCGCGACCGACACGACCACTGAGCCGTTCGATCCGACCACGACCACGAGCACGAGTACGACCACCACCGTCGTCAAACCACCGGCAGCGCCCGTGTGGACTCAAGACGAGAACGAGCTGCTGGCCCACGTAGTCGGCAATCCACCTCAGTCTCCGGCGTGCAAGCGCGCACCAGGAGTGCCAACTGGTGCCACCGCTGCCATCACGTGCACCTCGCCGACCTATACGCGCGCCTGGCTCTACAAGTTCGGTGGCGATGATCTCCACGCGGCCGACTACACGGCGCGCGTTGAGCAGAGTGGACTGCCGCGCGACTATGGCGTCGGCAACGAGGCATGCACTCGGTCGGGATGCGAAGGGCCTTGGCGCCACGGCGGCCAGCAGGTGACGATCGGGCGACGACTGATCCACGGGGATGCCACGGGCACGTGGCTGGTCCTCACACTCGACAACCTCAACATCACGATCGTCGCGTTTCGCAACGACGGGAACAAGCAGATCGTCTACGACATGTGGTTCTTGAACGGAACGTTCACGAAGTGAACATCGCGACCCGCACGAACACGGGCTGATCATGCCGCCGACCGATCCCGCTCAGGCTGCCGCGACGCTACGCGAGCTGCTCGCCCAGTACGGCGCCGGGCTCGCTGACGACCCTCGCCGCTGCGCCGCGCTGTTCCGCGACGTGTGGCCCGAGGGCGGGCCCCACGTCGCCGTCCTCCTCGGCGCCGTCGAAGAGCAGGTGCCAGGCGAGCTCATGCGCTCATCGACACCGATCGGGCCCCGCATCGAGCAGCTCACGGCGCGCCTGGTGCAGCAACGCGGACTCAGCGCCGACATGGCCGACTGGGCCGTGCGCACGTGGGCCGTCGCCCTTGGCAGTGCGGCGGCTTCACCACCGCGCCCCGGGCCGCCACCGGGCCCGGGGCCGGGGCAACGGCCGCGAGGACCGCAGGGACCGCCGGACGGCGGGGTCGGCTCGACTCAGGTCCCACCGCCTCAGCAACCGCGCCCGCCGGAGCAGCCGGGTCACTGGGGTGGCGACTGGGGCCAGCAACGCCAACCAGACGAGCCCCCGCCTCGCCGCCCCGTCGGGTTGCTCGCGGCCCTCGCCGTGCTCAGTCTGGTCGCCATCGGCGTGATCGCGTACGCGATCCTCGGTCCCGATCCCGAGATCGCGACGGACACGACCACCCCCGTGGTCGACACCACCAGCACATCGCGCACCACCACCACGACCCGCACCACCGCCGCACCCCGCCCGAGCTGGAACCCGTCCGTTGTCGAGCAAGAGCTCCTCAACCACGTTGTCGGCGACCCGCCCCGGTTCCCCAGGTGCATGCAGGAGACTGCGCTCCCGACCGGGGCGAACGGCGCCATCAGCTGCACCGCCGAGGCCTACACCACCGCATGGCTCTACAAGTTCGGCAGCGACGGCGCCCAGTCCGCGGACTACACCGCCCGCGTCCAACAGAGCGGCGTACCGTTCAACACTGGATCGAACGACACGTGCCGCACGACCTCGTGCGAGCGGGACTGGATCTTCACGTCCGACCCCGGGCGTCCGATCGGCCGGCGGCTCGTGCACGGCAACGCCGCCGGCGCGTGGCTCGTGTTCACACTCGATGACCCAAACATCACGATCGTGGCGTTCCGCAAAGACGGCAACAAGAACATCGTCTTCGACTTGTGGAACACGTCTGGCGGCTTCGAAAAGTGAGCCGCGGCCGCCGACGTCTAGCGGCGTCGGGTCAGCTTGTGCCGGGGAACTCGAAGCGGCCCCGCACGGGCCCGAACGACACGCGAGTCCGCGGCCCGATCTGCACGGCCCGGCCTGGGGCGATGGGCAACGCCTTGCGGTCGCCGACGTCCGCCGACCATGCGTCGCGTCCGAGGTTGCGCAGACCCCAGGTGCCGGGTGCGTCGGGCTTCTCGACCACATCGGCGATCGCGGTGGTGAAGTCGTAGTCGAGTCTGAGGTGGTGGCTGTAGACGCGCGTGCCCGCGTTGAGCATGAGCGCCCGATCGCCGATGCGCAGCAATGGGGGCAGGCGGATCGGCTTGAAGCAGACCCAGCACGTCAGCGGCTTCGCCGAGGCGTCGTCGTAGAACGCCTCGGCGCCGCATGCCTGGCACCGAACGATCGCGTCGCGCAGGCGGGCCATCTCCGCCCGCCACTGGCCGTCGCGGACCCGCCCGTTCCCCGGGTCGTGCAGTCCGACGGTGAACGCCTCGGTGAACCGATCGCGGCAGGAACTGCGGGTAGATGCCCCAGTACCGAATGGCGTTGTCGTGCAGACCGGGGACCGGCTCGTTGCTGCGGTCGTCGGGATCCCAGACGAACACTGGCTTCCGCCCGAAGAGCTGTTCCATGGCGATCTCGTCGAGCACGGGATACTGCAGCGCCTGCTTGCCCTCCAAGGGATGGTGGACCATGAACACGTGGAACAGCAGCACCGCGAGCGAGTGCAGGTCGGTCTCGGTGCTCGGCACCACGTTGCGGTCACGCACGATCTCCGGTGCCATGAACCGGAACGTGCCGGCCACGTCGGAGTCGCTGCTGCCGTTGATGCCGACGTTGTCGTTGTCGCAGACGAGGGTCGACCCGGTGGCGGGGTCGAAGAACACGTTGCCGAAGCTGATGTCGCGGTAGCAGAGGCCCTGGTTGTGTAGGAGCAGGAACGCATGCGCCAGCTCGAGCCCAAGGGTGGCCAGCGACGCGAACGTCACCTGCTTGATCTCGTCCCGGTCGCGCCACATCAGCTCGACGAGACCCTTGTACTGAGGGGCGCGCAGCGGCATGACATACCCGAACTCCGGGCTCAACCGGCTGGTCGCGAGATCGAGCGGCCACAGAAATCGCTCGTGTGGGTTCCCCCGCTCGATGAGCAGCTCAATCGTGCGGTGCTTGAGCGGCGTAGCCCGCTCGGGGTGATACCACTTGAGCGCGAGCGGTTCGGCGGCGCCGCCCACCTCGACCTCCCAGACAGTCCCCTCGCTGCCCTCGCCCAGCCACCTCGTGATCGACGCGTTCGTGCCCCATCCGAGAAGCTGGACGTCGGCACCCTCCTGCAACATGGCGTTCGTCACCCACCCACGTCGACGTCGCCTTCGGCGAGCTGGGTCTCGTAGTTGGGGCCGGCCTGCACAAGCACCTTGTACGTGCCATCGGGGAACGGCCGTTGCACACCGCCCGTCCCGATGTTGCGGAACGCCACCAACAGGCAGCCCGCAGCATCAGAGTCCTCCCACCGCGCCGCGACGCTGTCGACGAGCACCAGGGTCGTGCCCCGGACCTGGTGCAATCCGAAGAAGACCTCTTGGTCCTCAGTCATGCCGGAGTACCGCAGCTGGGTGTTGATGACCGGCGTGCCCGAGCGGTAGCCGACGAACGCACGGTCTTCGCACTGCTCCGCGTCGGTGTCGAGAACACCCTCGTAGTCGAAGCTCTCGTCCCCGGTCGGCTGCTTGACCCACTTGTTCTGGTCGTACGCGATGCCGCGGCGGGCCGCGTCGATGACCGGCTGCGCGAGGTGGATGGGCCGGAGCCGGCCGATCGTCAGCGGGATTCCGGACCGCTCGGCGACAACCAGGGTCGGGACGCCCACCAGCCGACCGCGGTGATCGGCGGCCAGACCCCCTGAGTTCCCCGGGCTGATGGTGGCGTCGGTGTTGATCCATGAGCGGGGACCGGCAACCCGCTCATCGACGAGGAAGCTGGAGACCACCCCTCGGGAGACGTTGATCGATTGTGTTTCCGAGATCCCAGGAAAGCCCAGAACGAGCAGGTCCTCGTCGACCTTGAGCGCGCGCGAATCACCGAGCTTGACCGCAGGGAGCTTGAGCTTCTTGCGGTCGACTGGATCTCCGGCCGCGGTCCGGTCGATCTGCAGGACCGCGAAGTCGAGGTACCCGTCGGCCGCCATCACCTTGGCCGTGTACGCCGGCCGCGCCGGTGCGTCCTCGTCCTCCACCACGTAGATGTAGAGGCGGGCCGGGTTCCGCTCCGACACAGGTTCGCGCTGGCTGACGCCGCGGCCGGGCGCCGCCGGCGCGGCAACGTGGGCATTGGTGAGCACGAGTCCATCGGCCGACACGATGCTGCCGCTGCCCCAGCTCGTCGGGTCGCTCGCCTCCTCCGAGACCAGCACAGTGGCTCGCCGCAGCGCAGCAACGTCGAGCTCGTCATCGTCTCCGCCTCCGAGGAACACCACCACCAGCACGGCCACGGCGGCGAGCACGAGCGCGGCACCGGCCACCACCGACGGGCGGAGAACCGACGCCGGTGTGCGCGGCGCCTCGCCCCCGGTGAGGACAGTGAGCTTCTCGCCCGCCTCGGGTGGCCCGAACCACACGGTCATGGCCCCACCCAGACGGGTGCTGCGGACCTTGCGCCCACCGACGTAGGTGCCGCGCTTGCTCCCCGCATCCTCGAGCGTCCACTGGCCCCCCGACCACAGGATGCGAGCGTGGTGCCCGGATACGAGCGGGTTGTCGGTGGTGAGATCGCACTCGGGTGCACGCCCAACGGTGATGACCTGGCCCGGGCTGTAGACACCGTCGTGCACACCGAAGCGCAGACGCAGCGAAGTGTCGCCGGCGGGCGTCGGCCCGACCGTGCGATCGAGCGGGGCCCGCCCGCCGCCGCCTACGCCTACCGGCTCGAGGCGCAGCCGGTCGCCTGGCTCCGACGGTGCGCCGAGCCACAGCTCGGCCGGCCCGGTGAGCACGACCCGGGTGACGCGCTGTCCTCCCTGGTAGGTGCCACCGGTGCTGTTGGCGTCGCTGTACACCCAGCTGACGCCGTCGTACTGCACCTCGCCGTGGCGGCGCGAGACCGCAGGGTTGTCGGATCGGATGTCGCGGTCGGGCTCGCGTCCAATCGTCACCACCGCGCCGGGCGCGACCGTGATCCGCTGGCCGCCGAGCTCGATTCGCAGCTCACTCATCAATGCTCGCCTTCGCCTTCATGTTGTCCATCGCGCATCAGCTGCCCGGACATGGGTTCTCGGCCACCTGCTCGTTGGGCGCCACTGCCGCCGGAGCCACCGTCGTCGGACTCGGGCTCTGCGACGGCGCACCACCGGAGGGTTGGCCTCCCGTTGCCACGGGCGGCTGGCTCGTCGTGGTGGTGACCGTGGTCGCGGCGACGGCACCTGCGTAGCTGGTGCAGCGCTGGGCGGCATCGATGCGAAAGACGCCACCGTCGGCGAGCGCGACCCACACATCGATTCCGTCGGTGCCGACGCTCGTGACTGTGGCCGGGAACTCAAGCGCGTCGCCCCGTTGCCCCTGCGGAAACACCAACCGTCCGGCGGCCAGCCAGAGCGCACCACGCACGGTCACGGCATCAGTTGGCGCGTTGGCCAAGCCGGGGACGAGAGCGCGGGAGGGGCGCCGGGCTCGACTTGGATCAAGCCTCGTGCTGTCGGCAGCCACACCGTCGTCGCGCCGGCGCCAGCCCCGGCGGTTGTGGTCGCTGGCGGCGTGGTGGTGGCGGTGGTGGCGGCCGTGTTTGTCTTCTTCGTCGCTCGCCCAACGACGACCCCGAGCAAGAGCGCGGACGATCGCGGCGACCGCGACGATGGTCCACGGCGGTGCGGCGCCGGCGCCCGAACCCCTGGGTGACGGTGCGGCCCTCGCTTGGCGCGGAGGAGCGCTCGGCGGCGGCGCACCCGCGGGCGGCGCCGCCGCGGTTGTCGGCACCGCGACGGTGCGGTCCGCCGCGGCCCGCGCCGCGGCCTTCGCGGACGCGGGTGCTGAAGCGGTATCGAGCAGTGCGACCACCGTGACGTCGTCGCCGGCGACCCGTGCGCTCTCTGCGATCCAGCTGGGCAGATCGGCCTCGACCGACGCCACCCCACGTTCCGCGACTCGCTCGAGCACACCGGTGCAGAACGAGTGGAACGCCGCCCGGTCGGCGTAGGAGTTGCCGAAGCCGTCAGTGGACAACAGCACGAGCACCGGGGCCCGGCCACCGGTGGTGTCGAGCACCATGCTCCGAAAGCTGCTCGCCGCGTCGGGCAGGCAGAGCGACGTGGTCTCACCCGCGACGAGCGCGGGATCGCCCGGCACCGGCTCGGTCACCCTGCCTGTCAGGTCGACGACGACGATGTCGCCGTCGCCGATCTGGAGCAGGACAAGCCCGGCGCCACCCATCACGGCGAGCAGCAGGGTGGCGCCGTAGGTGCGGAGATCGTCGGCGTCGTGCTCCTCGCGTGCGACGCCAGCGGCCGCCAGCTCATCGTTGCCGACGGGATGAGCAGCCAGATCGGCGCGCACCGCTTCACTCCATCGCTGGACGATGCGAGTGGCGGCGTCTCCGAGCCCGAGCGCGGACTTCTTGGTGGTGGGCGCGTCGAGCGCCTCGAGGAGCGAACCGCCGATGTCGACCGCAATGTCGACCGCCAACCGAGCACCCGTTTCGCTGCGGAAGTATCGAGCCCCGCCGTGGCCGTCGGCGATGGCGGCGACGCACTGCGCCTGGGCGCCCACGCCCGGTACCACCGAGAACGCGTCTTGGTTCGGCGCGCCGGTCGCGACGTGGCGTGAGCCCAGCGCGGTGGCAGCCAGCACGTGCCAGCGGTCGGCTCCGGTCGCGGTCACCACGTGTCGTGCTCGCTCGGATCGGTCGGCTGCTGCGGCACCTTCACCCCGCTCTCTCCATTGCGCACGACGGATGCCAAGCTCGACACGGCACGCGACGCCCACCGGATCAGGCGCACCAGCTGCTCCGGGTTGTTGGCGGTGGTCGCTCGGATCTCCGGATGGGAGATGAACCGGTCGAGGACTTCGAGATCGGCGTCGCGACCGATGCCGATCGCCAGGCGCACGGCCTTCGCTCCGTACGGCTCAGCCAGGAGGGCCTGGAGCCCGCTGGCGAAGTCGTCGGTGGGCTGGCCGTCGGAGACGAGCACGAGTGCGGGCGGGAGCGCGTGCTCGGGCATGTGCGGCGCTTTGAGCCCGTCGGCGACCGCGCGCAGGGCCGCACCCATGTCGGTGTGCCCGCCGGCCGAGAGGTCGTGCCACTTGAGCTCTTCGATGCGGACGGGATCGGCGATGTGCCAGGTGACTCCACTCGAGAACGCAATGGCCCGCACGAACATCTGCGCGTACGGGTTCTGGCGCGCCATGTCACGCAGGTGTGGGATCGTCTCGCGGATCGCGTTGTTCAGCGCTTGGATCTTTCCACCCGCTGACATCGAGCCCGAGCAGTCGGCGATCCAGATGAAGTGCAGCTGCCGGCTGCTGATCTGCCCACCGGGGCGAGACGGCAGCGTGCGGTTGTCCTCATCGTCCGGCGTGTCCTGTCCGCCCGCGCCGTCTCGGCCGCCCGCACCGAGCTCGTCGGCAAACGCCGCCGCCGACGCGGGTCGCGCCCCCAATCCTTGGCCATGGCGTGCTCGACCGCGGCGGCGACGGCGTTGGGCACCTTCTGGGCGCGAAGGTCCCACGGCGTCTCCTGCGCCACTGTCGTGGCGACGTCGCCGGCATTGCTCGCGGCGTCGACCGCGCCGAACTGCGGATGGCCGAGGAGGAGCGCATGCAAGGTTGCGCCGAGCGAGTACACATCGCGCGCCGGCGTGGGCGCGCCGCCGCTCCATGCCTCAGGCGGCGCGTATGACGGAGTGACCGGCGCACCACGGAGTGGGTGGCATCCATGTCGCACACGATGGCCGAAGTCGAGGCGCAGCAACGGCTCGCCATCGCCGCCGATGAGGATGTTCGCCGGCTTCACGTCGCGGTGCAGGATGCCCGCCGCATGGGCTCGCTCGAGCGGTGTGGCGATCTTCACGCCGATGGGGACGACCTCTCGCCAGTCGAGCGGGCCGCGCTGCTGGCGCTGCGTCTCCAGTGACCCCTGGGCGAGAAACGGCATGATCAGGTAGGGGTTGCCGCTCGCGGTGAGACCGGAGTGGTGCACCGGGAGGATGTTCGCAGTCCCGAAGTCGACCGATCGCCTGACATTCCCGGGCAAACCGGCGTTGCACGACGTCGTCACTGAACGCGATGACCTTGACCGCGACGTCGCGGTCGAAACGCGTCTGAAGGCGCGGTAGACGATGGCCGACCCACCTCGGGCGATCTCCGCCGCGTTGGTGATCCCGGCGATCCCGATGTCCCCCGCAAGCCTCACCAGCGTCCCCTCCGCCGTGGTCGCGGCCACTGGCCCTCCTTCGCGGAGACTACCGCGGTCACCCCTGCGCCGGCCGCCGCGCTCCACCTGACCACGAGGCGCTACAACGCCTCGATCGCCATTGCCACCTCGGCCGCAGTCGCCGGTCTGTCCGCACCAGCGGCTGCGACGCATGCGAGCACGAACTCTCGTGCCGCGGGCGGTACGGACTCGGCGACCTGCGGCGGCGTCGAGCGCATCTTCCCGCGCCGCGAACAGCGGGTCGTTGTCGGGAAGGTCGCCGTAGAGCGAGTCGCCGGTGAGCGCCCAGTGCAGGGTCACGCCGAGCGACCAGATGTCCGACCGGCGGAACGGCGCGGCCCCGTCGACCAGCCTCGGATCGACGTACTCCGGATTTGCACCTCCGCCGCCATGCTGGTGACCTCCGCGGCCCTGCGCGAGCAGGTGGGCCAGCCCGAGGTCGGACAGCTTGGCGCCGGCGTCTGTGAGCATCACGTTCGACGGCTTGATATCGCGGTGCACGATTCCCTTCTCGTGCAAGTCGTGCGCGGCCCTGGCCGCGTCGCGGCACAGCGGCAACGCGGCCGTCACG
Source organism: uncultured Chloroflexia bacterium (assembly GCA_963767985.1). Lineage (GTDB taxonomy): Bacteria > Chloroflexota > Limnocylindria > QHBO01 > QHBO01 > JACDBZ01. Next base: position 3,746 of record CAVYGE010000006.1, on the reverse strand, counting down.
GTCGAGCTCGGGCCCGGCCGCGGCGAGCGAGCCAATCGGAAAGTGCTCCATGGCGTAGTAGAACCGCTCGCCCTCCCGCCCGGCGTCGTAGAGCCGCGCAAGGTGCGGCGAAGGAACCCGTGCGAACAGCTCCAGCTCCACGTATGGCCCGGTCTACCGCGCCGGAGGTGCTGAGGAGGCCGAAGACCTTCACGGCCACGTGCTCTGCATTCGTGTGCGCGAGGGCGAGGGGGCCGCGCCGCACGGAAGTACCAGCCGTGATTGCCCTGGCCCAGCCGCTCGACGAACGTGTAGTCAGCGATGCCCGTTAGGTCGATGGTGTGCACGCGTCCGCTCGCTTCCCCAAGTTCCGCGGCGAGGTCGATCCGACCTCGACGCCCTACCCGGCAATCGTGTGACAGTGTTCACCATCCCCGGCGGGCGGGGCGATGGTAGGGGGTGATCCCACCCGTGACGGCGGCGCTGAAACCTGACGAGATCGCGGCGATCGTCTTCATCGACATCGCCATCATCATGGTGGCGACGCGCCTGGTCGGGACGCTGTTCCGGCGCATCCGCCAGCCGGCGGTCGTCGGCGAGATCATCGCCGGCATCGTGCTGGGGCCGACCCTGCTCGGTGCTCTCCGCGGCGACCTGCCCGACACGCTCTTCCCCGGCGACGTGCGCCCGTTCCTCAAGGTGCTGGCCCAGCTCGGCCTGGTCATCTTCATGTTCATCGTGGGCCTGGAGCTCGACCTCAAGCTCATCCGGGGCAAGCGAGCGGCATCGCCGCCGCGATCTCGCTGGCGTCGATCGTCGCTGCCCGTTCGGGCTCGGCATCGTGCTTGCCGCTTCGTCCTCCACGGGTCCCACGGCACGGTCCCGAGGCGCGGCGAGGTGCGCTGCCCGTTCGCGCTGTTCATCGGGGCGTCGATGTCGATCACCGCGTTCCCGGTGCTGGCCCGCATCCTCACCGAGCGCGGCATGCACCGCACGACCCTCGGCGCCCTCACGCTGGCCTGCGCGGCCGTCGACGACATCATCGCCTGGTCGCTGCTCGCGGTCGTCCTGGCCGTCGTCGAGAGCGGCAGGCATCTGGGCCCTTCGCCGAGGATCCTGGTCGAGTCGATCGTCTTCGTCGGCGTCATGTTCGTCGTCGTGCGGCCCCGCTGCGAGCGCGCTGGCCGCGGCGCTACCGCAAGGCGGCCGGCTGACCCCGGACATCCTGGCCGTCGTCCTCGTCGGCTTCCTGGTCTCGGCCTTCATCACTCGAAGATCGGCATCCACTCCATCTTCGGTGCCTTCCTGTTCGGCGTCGTCATGCCCCGCGAGGACACGGCCACGAGCTGTTCCACGAGATCCTCGAGCGGCTCGAGCAGGTCAGCGTGCTCCTGCTGCTGCCGGTGTTCTTCATCGTCACCGGGCTCGACGTCGACATTCGGGGGCTCGGCGCCGACGCGCCTCGGCGGCTCGCCGCTCATCCTGCTGGTGGCCTGCGCGGGCAAGTTCGTCGGCGCCGCCGGCGGGCGCCCGGGCGCGGGGCATCGACGCGCCCGCAAGGCGGCGCCATCGGCGTGCTGATGAACACGCGAGGCCTGACCGAGCTCGTCATCCTCGACGTCGGCCGCGAGCTCGGCGTCCTCGACGACCAGCTGTTCACGATGCTCGTCGTGATGGCGGTCGTCACGACGGTCATGACCGAGCCGCTGCTGCGCGTCGTCTACCCCGACCGCCTGCTGCGCCACGACGTCGCCGAAGCGGCCAAGGCCGCGCTCGGCCGTCGACGCCTACCGGGTGCTGGCCGTCGTCGATGACTCTCCGAGCGCCGAAGCCGTCGTCTCGCTGGCGCGCGACCTGGGAGCCAGCGAGCAGCCGGCGGAGGTCATCCTCACCCGCACGCTGACTGCGGCGCCGCTCGAGCTGGGCAGCAGCCTGGTGAGCGAGCTGGCCGAGCTGGCTCGCACCAGCGACGAGCTCGATCGGTTGCAGGCGCGCATCACCGGGCCACGGCGCTCCCTGCATCGTCCGCACCCACTCCGCGGCAGACACCACCCAAGACCTCATCGACCAGGCGGTCGTTACCGAGCCGGACGTTGTGCTCGTCGCGACCGACGAGTCGGCGCCCGAGGGCGAGACGACCGGCTGATACTTGACGTGCCGGCGACGGTCGCGCTGCTCACGCCCGCGGGCGGCGCGGCCGGCGCCGGGCCGGTCCTGGTCGTGCACGCCGACAGCGCTGACGGATCCACGGCGCTCGAGCTGGCCACCCGACTCGCGGTTCGCGACGGGCGGGGCCTCGTGGTGTGCGTCACGACCGGCCGCGTGCCGCGTCGGGTGCGCCGGCTCGCCGAGCGGGCCCCCAAGGCAGGGTTCGAGGCGACGGTCGTCCGCGGCCGCGAGCCGATCCCCACCACGGTGAGCCTCGTCGTTGTACGCGCTCGGCCGACCCGGTGCGGTCGTGCCGAACGCGCCAGTGCTCGCCGTCCGGGCCGAGCGCGACAGCGAGGCTGGCGCCGACGATCGGCTCGACCAGCTGCTCGACGGGCTCGCAGCACGGCGGACCGGGGCGCCCGCAGAGCCGAAGATGCGAGACTGAGAACCGAGGCGGAACCCATGGACTTCGGCGAGACGATTCGGATACCAGGCTCGACGCTGGTCAACGACGGCGACGAGGTGGCGCGCCCTGGCCATGGCGACCTCACCGACGAGCTGCTGGCGACGTCGGTGTGGACCGACGAGCTCGTCGCCGCCGCCGGCATCCCGGTGATCGACGTCCCGTTCGTGTCCATCGGCGGCGGCATCGGCTCGTTCGTCACCGTCGACTACCTCCGGATCTAGCGGGGTGCGTACCCGTCCCGTCGAGTCCCTCACCCAGCTCGAGCAGCCGTGGGACACGCTACAAGTACCTGACTCGCGTGTCGCAGATCCCGCGCAACGAACGGCCGCGAGCGACTCCGCGTCGACCCGGACAACATCTGGGGCTTCCCCAGCTACGCACGTGCCGCGAGGCGTTCGGAGAACGACGAACGTCGCGAAGTTCCTGCCCCGCTCTGGAACGTCCTGACCGAGCCGATCCTGACCGACTACTACACGCCAAAGGCCGGGCACGTGTTCCGAGCCATGGCCCGAGGCGTACCACCGCATCGGCTACCGGGGGCCGTGCATGCACGGGCAGGTCCGCATGGTGCGCCGCCGGATCGGCGGTGGCTACTCCACCATCCTCACCCCACCGGAGGGGGCCACTGCCACCCCGGCGGGTACGCGTACCGCAGCGGGTCGCCACGTCGCCGTCGGCTACCCGGGCGTGAAGTTCCTGCCCGACCTGCAGGAGTACCGACGAACGGCACCGCGACTACGGCCGGGCGTCAACCGTACAAGCCGCACGAGCACATCTACCGCGAGCTGCAACTCACGAGGGCACCGTGCTGCTGCGTGGCGGCGGCATCGTGGCGTCGCGGGTGCTGCAGCGCCTCACCGACGACCGCGATCATCACGGCGCCCGCACCCGCATCGCCCACCTCTTTCGCACCTATGTCACCGGGGCCCATGGGCCCGACCTGTCCATCGACGCCAAGGGGGGGGGGGCGGGCGGCGGGTCGTCGTCGTAGGTGACGTGGGGGCGGGTGAGGCGTAGGTGGGTGGGCGGCGTAGGCATAGGTCGGGTGAGGGGGGGGGGGGGGGGGGGGGGGGGGGGGGGGGGGGGGGGGGGGGGGGGGGGGGGGGGGGGGGGGGGGGGGGGGGGGGGGCTGGTGGCTGGTGGCATAGTG
>CAVYGE010000005.1:0-441399 GCA_963767985.1 uncultured Chloroflexia bacterium | reverse complement strand
TTGCGCGCGATCTGAACGGAAACGGTGCGATCGACAGCATCAACGAACTGTTCGGCAACGATTCCGTCGACGGATTTACGGCGCTGCGGGCACTCGATGGCAATCACTGATCCACAAGATCACGTCGGCCGATTCCGGCTTTTCCGGCCTGCGGGTTTGGACCGACACGGACGGCGACGGCGTCACCGATGCGGGCGAGTTGCGCTCCGCTGGCGAACCTGAACATCACCACGATCAATCTCAACTCGACCGTGGTCAATCAGACCGTCAACGGCAACATCATCGCCGAGGTACCCCAAGGGTGTGACCGGCCCGTTACCTTCGACCGTGCCAATCGGCAGAAGCACGACCGCTCGGCGTGCAGCCGCCTCCTTCGCCTCGACCTGCGTCATCAGCGGAAAGAACGTCTTCGTCATCTCACCCTCCGTGTTTTCGAGAGGCTGGGCTGGCTGCCCGCGCGACACCGTAAGTCGTAAGATAGTTACCGCTGTTAAGCATTCTAGTTACGCTACCGGAGGGACCAATCCCGTGTCAATGAGCGAGCCAGCACACCCGCGCCACGGAGTCGTAACAGCCGTCGAGAGCCTGGCCGCCAAGGCTGGCGCAGGCATTCTTCGGCTCGGAGGCAATGCGGCCGACGCGGCGATCGCGGTGGCGTTCGCACAGGGCGTCGTCAATCCGATCCACTGCGGAATCGGCGGGTCGTTCCATGGGCTCTTCTTCGACGCAACGACGAAGCGACTGATGGCTGTTAGCTCTGGCGGCAGGGCACCAATGGCCGCGTCCGCAACGATGTTCAAGCCACGCGGGCGGTGGGGAGCCACCTGGCAGGTCCAGGGCGACGAAAATCGGCTCGGATACCGCGCTTCGATGGTCCCTGGCTTCGTTCGCGGTGCCCGGCAGCATTTCGACGAGTTCGGATCCGGCAAGGTCTCGTGGGCGGCGGTGATCGACCCGGCAATCGCGCTCGCCGAAGAGGGGTTCACGGTCTACCCATACCTGTATCGGTTGTGGATGCCCAAATCCGAGCGCATGCATGGGTTCCTTGAGCTCCTGGATGGACCAGCAACCCTCGGCCACACAGCGGAAAGCCGCCGCGTGTATCTGCACGAGGACGGGGAACGGTCTATCGGATTGGCGAGACGCTCCGCCAACCCGACTACGGCGCAACGCTGCGACGAATCGCCGACCAAGGAGGCGACGAGTTCTACGAGGGCGAGACTGGCAAGCGAATCGTCGAAGACTTCGCCGCAAATGGGGGGCTCCTCACGGCCGCAGACCTGCACCAGTATCAAGCAGACCTTGTCGATCCCGCTACAACAACGTTCCGCGGGTTCGACGTGTACACCGAGCCAGCGCCGACGGTCGGCCCGGTGACGCTCGAGATCCTCAACATCATCGAGCCATGGGACCTCAAATCGCTTGGCTGAATAGCGCACCATATCTCGACCGGCTGGCTCGAGCGATGCACATCGGCTTTCGAGATCGAATGCGCTGGGTGACCGACCCGGACATCAACGATGTGCCCGTGGCCCGCATGATCACCAAGGCGTGCGCCACACAGATGCGGGAAATGGCCGAGGGGCCGGATTGGGCCAATCCCCCATCCCAAACGGGATCGCTGGGAGGAGAGACAACGATTCCACGACGGTCGACGTGGACGGGAATGCCGCCGCGATCACCCACTCCACGGGGGTCTCAGCGGGGGTCGTCACTCCTGGGCTCGGCTTTCAGCACAACTGCCACATGATTCAGTTCGATCCCATTCCGGGGAGGTTCAACTCCATTGCTCCGTGGAAGCGCGCCGTGACGGGCGGGGGCCCTGCCTTCTTCATGCGCGATGGGTCCATCGATCTCGCAATCGGCTCACCCGCCGGAGCGCGGAAAGTCACGGCGCTGATCCAAGCCTTCCTGAATATGAAGGACTTTGGCATGACACCACAGGAAGCGGTCGCTGCCGAGCGGATCCACGTCGAAGATGTCCCGCGACAGATCATCGTCGGAGCCGATTCTCTCCCGCGACGGCGCTCGATCTCGCCGCGCTCGGCTATGACGTTGAGCTCGAGTGGTACCACCGCACGGCTGACTGGCGTGCATCGGGCAACCGACGGGACCCTGACCGGCGCGTCGGATCCCGCGGCGATCGGGGCCTGGAGGTCGTCTCAGCCACAGTCAAGGCCACTGCCCTGGAGGAGAGACAGTGGCCTTGCCCGACTTGCCGCGGTCGAGATCAGTCCACGAAGCTGGCCTTCTCCATGTCGAGGAGCTGGTCTGGCCGCGCATTGTCATCCCAGTTGAGCGCGTCACTAACGCCGTAGATGTCCTGCTGTGCATACAGCGGTAGCCACACAGCCTTGTCGAGCGTGAGGTACTCCTCGAGCTCTTGGTAAGCTCGATTCGGCGATCGGGGTCCGTTTCTGAGAACGCCGCAGCGATCAGCGCGTCCTGCTCGTCGCTGGCGTTGTACCGGTAGAGACCGCTAGAGCTGAAGTGCACGATCATGATGAAACTGGGGTCGAACCACACCGGTGCGAACGACCAGAAGTTCAAGCCTGTTGAGGTCTGGTTTGCATAGTCCTGCGAGAGGGCACTAACCGGCCGGCCGTCCATGTTTACGGTAATCCCGACTTCGGCCAATTGACCTTGGACAGCTTCCGCGGTCTCCTCATCGAGAGTGGTATTGCCGATCGTGTAGTGGAGGTCGATCTCGACCCCATCCCCGTATCCGGCCTCTGCTAGGAGTTCGCGCGCCTTGTCGGGATCGTATGGTAGCCCTCGAAGTCCGGGTTGTAGCCTGCCTCGCCGGGTAGGTAGATGCCCTTGATGCGACCAGCGTGGCCCTCGAACAGGTTGTCGATGATGCTCTGCGTGTCGACCGCGTAGTTCACGGCCTGGCGCACGAGGAGGTCATCGGTTGGACTCTCGAACGTGTTGAAGAAGAAGAACAGCCGCCGGTTGCTGTCCATCTCCTTGATGTGAGCGTCATCGAGCGCGTCGACACGCGCAGCGAGCTCAGGTGGGAGATCCGTGATCATGTCCGCTGCGTTGGTTTCGAGCTGCGCAACGCGCGTTGCGGCGTCAGGCACCGCCCGGAAGATGAGCTCAGGAATCTGTGCATTCTGCTCGCCCCAATAGTCCTCATTCGCCGCGAGCTTGATCTCGACGCCCTTGTCCCAGCTCACGAACTTGTACGGTCCGGTTCCCACCGGCGCAATCCCAAAGCCGTCGCTGCCGCCAACTTCCTCGTAGTACGCGGGCGGGTAGATGGCTAGGAACGACATTGTTGCCGGTAGGGCAGCAAAGTTCTCAGCGTCGGTGACCACGTCGAACGTCATGTCGTCGACGACTTCGATCTGCCGGTCGGCGAAGATCGTTGAGACCATTCCGGCATTGCCGATGTAGGTGTCAAGGCTGAACTTGAACGCTTCGGCCGTGAGGTCCTCGCCGTTGTGGAACTTGATGTCAGGACGGACGTGGAACCGCCATCGGTTGGGCTCGACCTGCTCCCACGAGTCGGTGAGACTCGGCTCGAGCGTGATCTCCTCGCCGTCCCAGCTGTACTTCGTCGCTGCTTCGAAGATGTGGTTGTGCACCCGCACCGATGTCCGGATCGCATCAATATCGGGCGCGAGACTGTCGGGCTCGGAGCCCTGAACGATTACAGCCGTTGTTTTCGCAGAGCCGGATGGCTCCCCGGATGGCTCCCCGGATGGAGTGCATGCGGTCGTCACCAATGCCATCGATAGCGTAACCGCGGCTACTCGGACGGAGAAACGCCACATCGCGCAGACCCTCCACTGCATGAACCGACCCCCATGACGGTTTGTCCACGCGCCTGAACGCTTTGACCAGCCGTCTTTCCGTAGGGGCTGTCACATACCCTTGCAACGAGCGAGTTGCAACAGCGATACTGCCTCAAGCGATTGTTCGCACTGGTAAGTATCTTTCGGGCACGCTACGCCGTCCTGACGCACGTGTCAATGCCGCCGGCGGTCCGGTGGCCGAGTATTGGAGGTCATGGTGCACAACGTCGGATTTCGAGTACGGAGCAGGACAAGATCAACCGGCCGCCGGCCGACACCGTGCGCGCCCTCGGGGAGATGATGAGCGTCGACCTTTCGGACGCGATGAATCGAGGCTATACCATGGCGGGTCTGCGGGCCGCGTTTCTGCCGGTCGGGAGGATCGCCGGTCCCGCCGTCACGGTCTCATTGCCGGTCGGTGGCATCAACATGCTGAAGATGGCCATGGACCTCGCACAGGCCGGTGACATCCTGATCGTTGATGTTCGCGGAGATGTTGCTGCAGCGATGTGGGGCGGCATGTCACCTCGGTATGAACGCTCGCGGCCTTCTTGGGGTCATCGTGGACGGGGTGATCCGCGATGTGAGCAGGTGCGCGAGATCCCGACCTTCCGGCTCGTCACGCGGGATTGCAACGCCTGCTCAGAACAGCTCGTCTCCCCGCGGCGAGATCAACTTCCCCTGGCGTGCGGCGGTACATGGTGCCGTAATCCCGGCGACATCGTGGTCGCCGACGAGGACGGCATCGTGGTCGTCCCGCCGCCGGCTGCCGACGAAATCCTCAAGAAGGCTGGTGCCGTCGCCACGAAGCTGGCAGGCTGGGAGGTCGAACTCCGCGAAGGCGTTGTGCCCGATGTTGGCGCCATCCGTGATGAGCTCGTCAAGAATGGCTGCACCTTCATCGACGAGCTGCAGTGACGGCCCGGCGCAATCGGATGCCGGAACGACTTGCAGCCGGCGATCGACTGGTTGGTGCCTACGTCACTTTCCCGAGCCCGGAGCTGGTTGAATTCCTCGGGCACGCCGGATTCGACTGGGCGTTCTTCGACGCCGAGCACGGCGGAATCGGGCTCGATACCTGCTACTCCCTGGTGCGCGCAGCCGACGCAGTGGATCTTCCAACGGTCGTGCGGGTCCCCGTCAACGAGCCTTCTCAGATCCTGCGCTTCGCGGAAACAGGCACCAACGGCATCATGGTCCCCACGTTCAGGGCCTCGGCGATGCATCCCGCTTCGTCGAAGCGTTGCGATACTGGCCCGATGGACAGCGAGGCGCGATGTCGGCATCTCGCGCTGCCAACTACGGACTTACGCAGACGGCTGAGGAGTACTTCGCGGACTCGGATGCCCGCCCGCTCGCGGTCGCCCTCATCGAAGACAAGCAGGCGTGCCAGGACATCTCCGAGATCGCCACCGCGCCAGGCGTCGACGTGTTCTTCCTCGGTCCTGGCGACCTTGCCATGTCCCTTGGGCGCCCGGCACAACTGGACCATCCCGATGTCGTCGCAGTTCTTCGCGAGACGACTCAGAAGCTTGTTGGTGCCGGCTGCGCCGTGGGGACGATCGTTCCGACGGCGGCTGCGGCCCGCGCGGCTTTTGACGCCGGCATGCGGTTGGTCATCGTCAGCGCTGGGGCCTTGCTTGGCCGGGGGGTCAGATCGTTCCTGGCGGAGACACGGGCAGACTGATTCAGCCGGGGGTCAAACCCGCCCCAACGATCGACTCCCTCGCGATCTCAGCATCTTGATCGGCGCTGCCTCCGCTGATCCCGACCGCACCGACGACGTTGCCATCGCGGAGAACTGGCAGCCCCGCCCGGATGCGCGACAAGCCGGCCAGCCGTCATACCCATCATCGCCTGCACAAACAGCGGTGACCCCTCGAAGCGCGCGAGCACCTCGGCCGATGGGAGCTTGAATGCTGCGGCCGTGAACGCTTTTCCGGCGGCAATGTCGGGGCCGAGGAATTGGCGCCGTCCATCCGGAGGAGCCCGAGCAGATAGCCCGCCCATCGGTGACCGCGACGGTCACCGGAACGCCAACTCTGTCAGCGTGCTTCTCGGCCCCATCGAGGATAGCTCGTACGTCCGCGTCACTGAGCAGTTGCGTCACTTGCTGCCTCCTGCTTCACCAATTGCACTACAGGCTGTCCTGATCCTGAGCAGCACCCAGCCGAATCCAGAGCCGCGCAATCGCATCCATGCCTTGACGGAAGTTGTCGAGGTCCAGCCACTCGTTCGGAGCGTGCTTGTTCTCGTCCGGGAGCCCAAAGGGCAAGAGCAGCGACTTCAGGCCGAGAATCTCATCGAGAAGCGCGACGGCTGGAATCGTCCCGCCGTCTCGTTCGAATACAGGGTCTTGTCCGAAGGACTCCCGGATGGCAGCTGCCGCTGCGATAGCAGCGGGGTGATCAACCGGCAATACTGCGGGCTGGCCGCCATGCAGAACTGTCACTTCGACCTTCACACCGGCGGGCGCAACGGCCTTCAGATGCGCGGCAACGCGGTCAGCAATGTCCTCGAACCGTTGATTCGGTACCAGGCGACACGACAGCTTGGCACCAGCGGATGCAGGAATGACCGTCTTCGAGCCCGGCCCGGAGTAGCCACCGAACAAGCCGTTCACGTCAAGGGTTGGCCGAACCCATACCCGCTCAAGAGCGGAGTAGCCATGCTCGCCTGAGAGAGTCGTCACCCCGAGCGACTCCGCGTACACCTCCTCGTTGAAGGGAAGGCCGCTGATCGCGAGTCGCTCTTCATCCGGCACGTCGATCACGCTGTCGTAGAAGCCTTGGACGGCGACACGGCCATCGGCGTCGTGGAGGCTCCCCAGCATCTTCACGAGTGCGTTGGCAGGGTTCGGAACGGCACCGCCGAACTGCCCGGAATGGAGGTCCGTTCCCGCACCGTCGACGCGGACCTCCAGATACGCCAGTCCCCGAAGGCCATAGCCGATGGCCGGCATACCCGCGGCGAACATCGGCGTGTCGCTCACCATGACCAAGCTCGCGTCGAGGTCGGACCGGTGCGCCTCCAGGAACGCGGGCAGGCTGGGCGAGCCGATCTCCTCCTCCCCCTCCACCAGCACCCGGAGCCCAATAGGCAGGGTTCCGTGCGTGGCGAGAAACGCTTCCGCAACCTTGACGTGCATGAACGTCTGGCCCTTGTCGTCGGTCGTCCCCCGACCCCAGATGCGACCGTCCCGGGTCGTCATCTCGAACGGCGGGCTCAACCACTGGTCGATCGGGTCAGCCGGTTGCACGTCGTAGTGCCCGTAGAGCAGGTACGTCGGTGCCCCTCGCTCGGGCAGGTAGCTGGCGGTGACAATGGGGTTGAGCGGGGTCGGGTGGACGGTCGCCGAGTGCATGCCTACCGTGGCGAGGTTTCTCGAAAGCCAATCCGCGGCGGCGCGCATGTCGTCACTGTGGGCAGGGTCAGCTCCCACCGACTCGATACCGATGAAGTCCGCCAATTCCGCTAGGAATCGGGACTCGGATTGCTTAAGGTAGGTAAGTACTTCGTCGATGCGGAAGGGCTTGTAAGACACGACGGCATCCTAGCGGCCAATCAACTTGGGTGCGAGCAGACATGGGCGCGCACCGAGATTTTGGGGACCGGTTATGCAGCGAATCGACAGCTCAATCCGAACAAATTGGTCCGAAGTCGGTGACGTCCCGGCGGCCGTCGTGGAGTCCGGGGAGGTTATCGAGGTCACCTCGGCTAGCTTCACCGAGGGCTACTTCGCGGCGAACATGCACGAGCTCGTCGTCGAACAGGCAGTGGCACCCCTCACGGGACCGATCCTTGTGCGCGGCGCTCGGCCCGGTCAGGTCGTGCGGGTCGACATTCTCGACCTTCGGTTCGTCCGCGACTTCGGATGCATCCTGCTGCTCCCGGGACGGGGCGCATTCCCGGACGTTACCGACCAGCTGGTGGCGAAGGCCGTTGGAATAGACGACGCCGAAGTTCGATTCTCGGATTCGATCAGAGTCCCCACCCGCAAGATGCTGGGCAAGGTCTCAGTCGCACCCGCCGGCGACCGCCTCCATTCCAAGTCTGCCGGGAGCCCACGGCGGCAACATGGACAACCGGGACATTGGAGTTGGTTCGAGCGTCTATCTTCCCGTGTTCGTCGACGAAGCCCACCTCGGTATCGGTGATGCGCACGCCGTCCAAGGCGATGGCGAGTGCGGGATCAGCGCGGTCGAGGTGGAGATGGTGAGCATCATCCGCGTGACGCTGATACCAGACTTGGAACTGAGCGCCCCGGTGGTCCGCGGCGGAGGCAACGTGATGACAATGGGCGCCGCGGAAACCCTGGACCTCGCTGCTGCGCAGGCGCTAGACGCCATGAAGCACCTGCTCGCGGCCAATGGCAGCCTATCTGAGCAAGACGCTGTGATGCTCATGAGCATCGCCTGCGATGTCCATGTGTCACAGCTCGTGAATCCACTGGTTGGCGTCAAGGCACGAGTGCCCGAGAGGTACGTTGCCCTCCCTTAAGCTGGGGCCGCCTGAAGGTGGAGGCTCCGGCGGAGTTGGCCACCCATTCCCCTGCCTGCGCGACGTGGGAGCGCCACCAACTGCCCGACTTCATCGAAAGATCAGGCGCCTAATCACTCCGGCGGAGCCTGCGGTAAAGGTCTGCCCGCAAAAAAATGGGCCAGCACGTTGCGAGGCGCTCCCCCGCAATGGTCGTGCTTTCGTGGCTCGCCGGGTCGACAGGAGGACAGCGTCGCACGCGTCCCGGGCTGAAGTCCGATCTAGACCGCGCGGGATCCGAACCTGTTGGACGTCACTAGCCTACGTGGCTGACTACCGCGGCGTCCCTCAACGTGTTGCACGGCAGTGCATGAGTCTGAAGTCCCACCAGGCCAGCCCATTGCGAAGGCCGACGCGTCCTCATTGCTCGTGCACCCCGGCCGGACCAACAACGCCGGGGAGTCCGGCGGCTACTGCCAAATCCAGTTCTCGCGCAAAGGCCCCGGCAAGGACTGAACTGACGTCATCGAGCAATACTGAAGAGGCGAGCTCTCGCGCCATTGACGTTCCAGGCCCGGCACCCAGTTCGACGAGCGCATCGCGCCAGTGGCCGCGGGTGGCGACGTCCACCGATATGCGACTTGCCGCAACGCCGCGCCTCACGCGGGTGGTGGAGCGTGCGATGCGCTTCGTTCCAACGAACAGGCCGTCGCGCCGGGCGGTCGTCTCCAGGCCGAACGACTCAACTGTCTGCGTAACAGCTCGTCGAACGGCATCGACGAAAGGTCCTACACTCGAGGGCCTAGGTAACTTGACGACCAGATATGCGGTCAAGGTACCTGGACCGTTAAAGCACACCTGCGACGGCCCATCGATCAGGGACAGCGTCGCCACCGCAGGCAGCCTTGACCGGTCCCCATGAAGCCCCCACCAGCCTCGACCAGAGGTGTACGCCGGGTAATGCTCCGCGATTCCGAGGCGATCAGCAAGGCCCCTATCCTGTCGCTGGCGCACCCATTCCGCCTCAAGTTCGTGGCAAAGCCCTTCGGCAACGGTCCCTAGGTATTCGACGACAAGGATGGGAGTCGCCGACGTGGTCACAGAGGCCCTCGATGCAGGCGATAACCGCTAGGCGTTGTCGCCCGGTTATAGTGTGTGCGGAGCGCTGTGGTCAATCGGCACTCGGCTCAGAAGGTGTGGAAACCTCGCAAACTGAGCACGGATCGGTGCGGGAGTAGCTCAGCTGGCAGAGCGGCAGCCTTCCAAGCTGCATGTCGCGGGTTCGATCCCCGTCTCCCGCTCCAACCCCTGCTTTACCCTGGGTGGGTGAACCGGCGCGGTCGGAGCGCCTGACGCTACGCCGCCGGAGTCCGATGGCCTTTCGTCACTTGTGTTGTCGCGCGGCTCGACCGATGGTGAGTGTGTGAAACCAACCGCTGGACTTGCTCTGCTTCTCGCAGCCGCTGTCGTGTCCGCGTGCGCATCGGTCGCGCCCACTCCTTCTTCGTCGTCGACACCTGTCTTGCCGAGCGCCAGCGCGGCGGTCGCACCGCTCTGGGTCTCCGAGGGGATCGATCCAGCCCCAGGGCCAACGGTCACGGGTGGGATCGCCGAAGCCCTCGGCGGACCAGCGGACGAGGTCGTGGCTGCCGTGTTTCTGCTCCAACACCCAGCAGGAAATGGGGCCGGAGTGTGGGTCTTCCGTGCTGGCGATCTCTCGAGCGAGGAGGCTCTCGCGCGCTGGGCAGCGAACGAACCGAAGTGCGACGGTTCACCAGACCACGGGACTCTGGCGGGGCGAGAAACCGTGATGATCCGGCGCCTGTTCATCGATCAGTGCCAGCCCCAATACCTCGTCCAGCTGGACGATCAGACGGCAGCGGTCATCACCGATGACGGAGCGTATGCCGGCAACGCGTCAGACAAGCCAACCCTTCCGTATCGGCCGGCGGAAGAGATCGCGTGGATCGTCACATGGCTCGAGAACGAGCTGACCCGCGTTGAGCTTCTCCCGGGCGGACCGCCGCTCAACCAGGGTTGACGACAAGCTCTCAGAGAGTCGTCGCCAGACGCGACCACGATGGTCCTGTCACACCGTTGGACGAGCCAACCCAAGGTAACGCACGGGTCCGCTCCGCAACCGCGCCCTATCGGCAGGGCGTCGCCTCGCTCCAGGCGGGATCGTCGGGATATCGGCCTAGCACGTAATCGACCTTGCACGGCGTCCCGAGACCGAAGAGCGGCCGCCGGATGACGAGCTGAGCCACGTCCTGCATCTCGAACGTCGTCGACGGCGCGCCCGCCGCCAGCAGCTCGTCTCCCCAGGCGCGACAGACCTCCGTCGATCCCGCCGCCGCCTCGCACCGAATGGTCACGTCGGGATCGAGGTTCGAGGTTGCCCGCAATGTCGGACGCGTCACCACGAAGCCGCCGATGACGATGACCATCACCACCGCCACTCCCGCGACGGCGACCCACGCTCGCATGGGCCCAGTATGCCGCGCGAGACACGGCACGAGGTGACTATCCTCGGACCCGATGCGACCCCTGCCAGCACCCTTTGATGCCATCGTTGCCGGCCGTCCGGCCGACGTCGCCTTGAGTGGGACGACCCTGTTGAGCAATCGCCTCCTCACCAAGGACTTCGCCTTCAGCGCCGATGAGCGCGAGGCGTTCGACCTCCATGGGCTCCTTCCCGACCGGGTCATGAGCATCGAGGAACAGGTCGAGCTCGAGCTCACGCGCCTGCGACGCAAGGACGACCCGCTCGAGCAGTACATCGGCCTGGCGGCCCTCCAGGATCGGAATGCGACGCTCTTCTACCGCGTGCTGGCCGAGAACCTCGAGGAGCTCCTGCCGATCGTCTACACGCCGACCGTCGGCCTCGCCTGCCAGGAGTTCAGCCACGTCCTGCGGCGCACGCGCGGGAGCGTGGATCACGCCGCACGACCGCGACCGCATCCCGCGAGATCCTGCGCAACGGGCCGTACGACGACGTGCGGCTCATCGTCGTCACCGACAACGAGCGGATCCTGGGGCTCGGCGACCTGGGCGCCGGCGGGATGGCGATCCCGATCGGCAAGCTGGCGCTCTACACCGGGGCCTGCGGCATCTATCCCGGCGTCACCCTGCCGGTCAGCCTCGACGTCGGCACCGACAACGCCGAGCTGCTCGCCGACCCGCTCTACATCGGGTATCGCGCACCGCGCCTGCGCGGCGCGGAGTACGACGCACTCGTCGACGCCTTCGTCGAGGCGGTGCAGGAGACCTGGCCCGGCTGCGTCATCCAGTGGGAGGACTTCAAGCAGCACAACGCCCTCCGCATCCTGGATCGCTACCGCGACGCGGTGCCGAGCTTCAACGACGACATCCAGGGCACCGCCGCCGTGGTGCTGGCCGGTGTCCTGGCCGCCGGCCGCATGCTGGGGCGCACCGCTCGGTGCGCAGCGCATCCTCCTGGTCGGCGCCGGTGCGGCCGGCATCGGGATCGCGCGCCTCCTGCGCGCCGCGATGGTGGCCGACGGGCATGTCGGAGGCCGAGGTCGCCGGCGGCGCTCGCGCTCGTCGACTCGCGCGGCCTCGTCCACGCCGATCGCGACGACCTCGACGACGCGAAGCGGTCCCTGGCGAGCCGACCGCCGCCGTGCCGGCCCACGTTCCCGAGCGTCTGCTGGAGGACGGTCGTGGCCGAGTTCCGACCCACCGTCCTCGTCGGCACGACCGGCGTTGCCGGCACGTTCGGCGAGGCCGTCATCCGCGCCATGGCCGCGTCGTGCCACCGGCCCGTCGTCATGCCGCTCTCGAATCCGACGATCCGGCCGAGGCGCGGCCGATCGACGTCGCCGCTGGATCGAACGGTCGCGCCCTCGTGGCCACCGGCAGCCCGTTCCCGCCGGTCGACGGCCGCGAGATCGGCCAGGCGAACAACGTCTTCGTCTTCCCCGGGCTCGGGCTCGGGCGCGATCGTCTCCGGTGCGCGCCGCATCGATGACGCGATGGTCGTGGCCGCGGCCCGCACGCTGGCCGACGCCGTGGACGCCGAGCGCCTGGCGGACGGAATCATCTTCCCGCCCATCTCCGGGCTGCGCTCGGTGGCGCGGAACGTGGCCCTCGCCGTCGCGCGCCAGGCGGTCGCGAGCGGCGTCGCCGATCACAGCGATCGCCTCGAAGCCGACATCGACGCCGCGATGTGGTGGCCCGAGTACGTCCCCTACCGCCGCGTCGCGGCCCCGTGAGCCGCCTCGTCCCGATCAGCGACGATCCGCCCAACGCCGAGACGCCGATCGAGGCACTGCGCTCTCCCCTCGTCGCCAGCGAGGCCTTCTACGTTCGCTGCAACTTCCCGATCCCGCCGGTCGACAAGCACGGCTGGCACGTTGAGGTCCGGGCGAGGTCGCTCGTCCGGTGCGCCTCTCCCTGGGTGACCTGCGCGCGCTCCCGTCCGTCACTCGCACCATCACGCTCGAATGCGCGGGCAATGGTCGGACGCTGATGTCGCCGATCCCGCCGGGGACGCCCTGGGGTCTCGGTGCCGTCGGCGTGGCGCGCTTCGCCGGCGTTCGGCTGGCCGACGTGCTCGCCATGGCCGGGGTGACTCCGACCGCCGTGGACCTCGTCTTCACCGGCGCCGACCACGGGCGCGTCGAACCCGACGGCGAGATCGCGTACCAGTTCAACCTGCCGATCGGCGACATCGACGCAACCGACCCGATCCTGGCCTGGCAGATGAACGATGAGCCGCTGCCGATCGAGCACGGCGCGCCGCTGCGACTCGTCGTTCCGGGCCACTACGGCATGCGCTCGGTGAAGTGGCTGACGCGGATCGACGCCGTCGACCGACACCTTCGCCGGCCACTTTCCGCGGAAGTACCGCTACCGCGGAGAGGCGGGCGTGCCCGACGGCACGCCGGTCGGCCCGATGCGCGTGCGGTCGCTCATCACCTCGCCGTCCGACGGCGCGGTGCTCGCCCGCGGAGCGATCAGCCTGCGCGGGATCGCGTGGTCCGGGGACGGTGCCATCACGGCGGTGGACGTCGAGCTCGACGGCGAGGTGGCGCGCCGCCGTTCTCACCCAGCCGACCGACGCCGGGCCGACAGCGTGGGTGCTGGACCGAGAAGTGGTCGCGGGACGCCACGAGGTGACGGTCAGGGCCACGGACTCCGCGGGGCGGCGGCAGCCGTTGGAGGCGCCCTGGAACGAGGGCGGCTACGGCAACAACGTCGTGCAGCGATCGCGTTCGAGGCGCGCTGAGCTAGCGCCGATCCAGCTCGGCGAGCACCTCGGCGGTGTCCTGCCCGAGCAGCGGCGGTGCGCGGCGCGAGGGCGCCGGTGAACCCGCGATGCGGATCGGGCTCGGCGCGAGCTGCGATGCCGTCGAGGTTCAGCGTCCAGTCCGAACCCATGGCGTCGACGGCCTCGCGGACGGAGTTCACCGGTCCGGCCGGCACGTCCGCGGCGATCAGAGCCTGAACCAGGGCCCCGCGCTGCCACCCGCGAATGCGCCCCCCGAGCCACGTGGCGAGCTCCTCGCGCGCCGCGACTCGTCGGGGATTCGACGCGTAGCGCCCGTCGACGTCCTTCAGACCGAGCACATCGAGCAGCCGGCCGAACTGCGCGTCGTTGCCGACCGCAATGACCAGATGGCCGTCGATGGCCTCGAACGCCTCGTACGGGGCGATGTTCGGATGGGCGTTGCCATGGCGCAGCGCGTCGCTGCCCGAGGCGAGGTGGTTTCCGAGCACGTTGATGAGCGACGTGACGCCGACCTCGACGAGACTGACCTCGACGCGGCGGGTGCGGCCACGTCCGACGAGCGCGGCGAGCGCACCGACCGCGCACTCGAGGCCGGCCAGCAGGTCGAGCAGCGCCACCCCGACCTTCATCGGCGGCCCGTCGGGCTCGCCCGTCACCGACATGAGGCCGCTCACCGCCTGCGCCAGCAGGTCGTACGCAGGGCGATCGGCATCGGCGCCCGGGAACCCACCGACGCTGGCGACCACCAGGCGCGGGTGTCGCGCCGCCAGGTCATCGGCTTCGAGACCCAGGCGCAGCGCGGTCCGCGGTCGGTAGTTGTGGACGAGCAGGTCAGCCGTCTCGAGCAGCCGATGGAGCGTCTCCTGTCCGCCCGGCTCCCGAAGGTCGAGCACCACGCTGCGCTTGTTGCGGTTGACCGAGGCGAAGTACGCGCTCCGGCGATCTTGCGGGGAACCCCACCAGGGTGGACCCCAGGTACGCGTCTCGTCGCCGGCGGGCGGCTCGATCTTGATGACGTCGGCCCCGAGATCGCCGAGCAGCATCGTCGCGAACGGGCCGGCCAGCACGCGGCTGGCGTCGATGACGCGGATGCCCTCGAGGGGAAGCTGGCTCATGGGGTGAGGGTAGCGCGGCGTTCTGGCACGCGCGCCGCTAGCATTGACCGCATGAAGATCGGATTGATGCTGCCCTTCGGGGACGACGAGAGCAACGGGTATGCCGGCCTGCGCGACATGGCGATCGCCGCCGAAGACAGCGGCCTGGACTCGATCTGGGGCGCCGATCACCTCATCTTCCGCGACGACGGCGAGACGGAGGGCATCCACGAGTGCTGGACCGTGCTCTCGGCCCTTGCCGCGATCACGTCGCGGGTCGAGATCGGCCCGCTCGTGCTGGCGCTCCCCTTCCGCAACCCGGCGCTGACGGCGAAGATGGCGGCCGAGCTCGACGAGGTCAGCGACGGACGCCTCATCCTCGGTGTGGGTTGTGGCTGGCACGAGCCGGAGTTCGACGCCTTCGGCTTCCCGTTCGACCACCGCGTCTCGCGCTTCGACGAGGCGCTGCAGGTCCTCGTCCCGCTCCTGCGTCGAGGGCCGGGTGACCTTCGAGGGCCGATACCACCGCGCCGTCGACAACGAGCTGCTGCCACGGACCGATCCGTCCCGGGCGGCCCGCCGATCCTCATCGCCGGCAAGCAGCCCCGCATGCTCGACCTCGTGGTGCAGCATGCCGACCAGTGGAACGCCGCCTGGTTCGGACACCCCGACCAGGCCGATGAGCTCCATATCCGCCTCCGCAACCTTCGCGCGGCCCTCGAGCGCGCGGAACGCGATCCAGCCAGCCTGGAGATCACCGTCGGCATCCTCGTCGCGTTCGACGGCGCCGATGCGGACGCCCCGAAGAACGCGATGCGCGGCACCGTCGACCAGGTCGCCGATGCGCTGGCGGCCTACGCCAGCGTGAACGCCGGCCACCTCATCGCCCATGTCTTCCCGCCGACACCGGACTCCGTGCGACGACTGGCCGAGGCCGCCGCCGTTGCCCGCGACCGGATCGGCGCGCCGGCTCCGGCCTGAGCTCGGTCAGGAGGCGGAGGTCATGAGCGTGTGGCTCACCGGTCGGCGGGCACGCCGAATGCGCGCCAGGGTGATGCCAACCACCTTCTGACCGCAGGTCGCGCAGACCGTCCATCGCCCGTCGCGTTCGAGGCGGATGCGGTGCTCGTCGACGAGGACCCGCCAGCGCCGCCGGGGTCGAGCGCGAAGGAGCGCCCGATGCGCCTCGAGGGCGTCCGTCGCCCCCGCGATCCCGAGCTCTCGGGCGTGGCCGAGCGCGCTCCGATAGCGCGCCGACTCCAGCCGCAGTGCATCGGCATCCGGGATCCCGTGGCGGCGGTACAGCGCGAAGGCCACGGCGTAGAAATCGCGGCCGTGGTGCAGCGTGCGACGCCGACGTCTCGGCCAGCCGGGGCCAGCCAGTGGGCGAGCTCGTGAAGCAGGGTGAGACGCTGGTCGGTGGCGTCGCTCCCGGCCCGAACCGCGACGCTTCCGTCCTGCCGGCGCGTGACGCCGGTCGAATGCTCACTGGCCCGTGAACGCCACGCAAGGCGCGGCTCGTCGACCCCCTCCTCCGCGCACACCACGCGGACGAGATCGCGGGCCCAGGCCGGAGGCGTCATCGGGCTGCGCGCAGCAGGCGTCCGACCTCGACCACCCAGGCGTCGAGCTCCGGATCGGCGTAGGCGACGTCGTCGTAGGTGAAGCCGACCATGTCCGCTCCGTGCCGCGCGACGTACTCGGCCGGCGCAACGTCGCGGTACGGGAAGCTCGTGGTGGCCTGCGCCTCGCGCTCCGGGTCGGCTCGGGGGCGGTTGGTCGGGCGACTGGCGTCGTGGCGCTGGCGCCAGCGCTTGGTCAGGGTCTCGAGCCGCGTGCGGTGCATGTCGGTCAGCCTAGCGCGGCCCCGTCGCCGATAGATCGTGGAAGTGGCGCCCGAACCGGGTGTTCGGCGGCCGGGCGCCGATATATCGGCTGGGAAGTGGCCTGAGAGGCTTTCTGGCCCGGCTTGGGCCACCTCAGAACCGACATGTCGTCGAATCGGCGCCGAACGGGCCGTTATCGCGCCATTTCGCCGATTTATCGGCGCTCGGGTCCGGGCGGGGTCCGTTGCCACGTGGGGTGACCGATTTGTCGGCGGAATGGCGCCAGAACCCTGTTTCCGGCGCCTGAGCGCCGATATATCGGCTGGGAAGTAGCCTGGGACCCTGCCCGGCCCGACTTGGGCCACCTCAGAGCTGATATATCGTCGAATCGGCGCCGAACTGGCCGTTATGGCGCCATTTCGCCGATCTATCGGCGCCCCCTGCCTGACCCGCCCCACGGTCAGCCCCGCGCAAGCACCGGCACCGCCGCCGGCTCGGGCCCGCCCTCGTACAGGCCGAGACGGGCAACCCCGCGCTGCACCCAGCGTGGAGCCCACCAGTTCACGGCGCCCATGACCCGCATGAACGCCGGCACGAGGATCCCGCGCACCACGGTGGCATCGATCAGCACGGCCAGGGCCATGCTGAAGCCGAGGGCCTTGATGAGCACCACGGACGACAGGGCGAAGGCCCCGAAGACGGCGACCATGATGAGCGCCGCGCCGGTGATGATCCCGCCGGTGATCCCGATCCCCTCGGCCACCGCGCGCGTGTTGTCGCCGGTGACGAGGTACCGCTCCCGGATGCGCGACAGGAGGAACACCTCGTAGTCCATCGACAGCCCGAACAGGATGGCGAACATCAGGATGGGCGTGCTGGCGATGACCGTGCCCGACGGGTCGAAGTCGAGGATCCCCGACAGGTTCCCATCCTGGAAGATCCAGACCAGCGCCCCGAAGCTGGCGGTGATGCTCAGCAGGCTCATGAGCACGGCCTTGATCGGCAGGAAGACGGAGCCGAAGGTCAGGAACAGCACGGCGCCCGTGACGCCGACCACGATCGCAACGGCGAAGGGCACCGACCCGGTGAAGCTCGCCATGAAGTCGCGGGATCGGGATGACAGGCCGGCGGTCAGCGTGTCCGATGCGCCCGCCGGCGGCGGCAGGTCGCGAATGGCGTCCACCACCACCCGTCCCTCGGCGGAATCGGCGAGTGCGGTGCTGAAGACCTCGAGCCGCGTAACGTCGTCAGCCACCGACTGCTCGACCCAGGCCGCCAGTCCGGACGCCTCGGCGGGCCGCTGGCTCTCGGGCAGGGCGATCAGCTGGAGGTACGTGGCCCGGTCCATGCCCGACGGAGGGTCAAGCACGCTTCCGACCTCCGTCACCGCGCCGATGCCACGCAGCTCATCGGCGTAGTCCGATATGGCGGCAATCCAGTCGGCGCTGAGGGCACCATCCTCGAGGATCGGCCCATCGGCCTGGACAGCCACCTCGATCGGATCCGAGCCGCCCCCGGGGAATTCGTCACCCAGCGTGCGGAAGCCCGCCACGCTGTCCGACGGCGGGAGGTCGTCGAGGTTGCCACCGGTCGACAGCTGGATCCCGAAGAACGGCAGACCCGCCAGGATCAGGACGAGCAGTGCCGGCGTGGCGATGAGCACCGGACGTCGCATCACCGCCCCGGCGATCCGGGCCCAGACGCCATGGCCCTGGCGCGCGTCGGCGGCCGC
Source organism: uncultured Chloroflexia bacterium (assembly GCA_963767985.1). Taxonomy (GTDB): domain Bacteria; phylum Chloroflexota; class Limnocylindria; order QHBO01; family QHBO01; genus JACDBZ01. The sequence continues at coordinate 423,211 of CAVYGE010000005.1, read as the reverse complement.
GGGATCGTCCTCGACCAGTCGCAGGGCCCGTGGCAGCGGGACGCGCAGCGCGGTTCACCCGCGGACCGAGCATGCCGAGCAGCGCGGGCAGGACGGTGAGGCCGAAGACGAGCGTCGAGAGCACGGTGACCACGCCGCCGATGCCCATGCTGCGCAGCGCCGGCGACTCGAACACGATGAGGCTGGACAGGCCGATGGCGACCGCGACCCCGCTGATGGCCACGGCCTTGCCCACCGTGGCCATGGTGCGCTCGACGGCATCGGCCACCGATCGATGGCGAAGCTCCTCCCGGAACCGGCTGACCGTGAACAGGGAGTAGTCGATCGAGCAGGGCCAGTCCGATCATCGTCGCCACGTTCGTCACGAAGATGCTCATCTCCGTCACGTTGGCGAGCAGGCCGATGGCGGCCATCGAGCTCGGGAGCGCCAGGCCGGCGATCACGATCGGCAGGACGGCGCCGACCACCGTCCCGAACACGGCGAGCAGGATGAGCATGGCGATCGGCAGGCTGACGAGCTCCGCCTGCACGAGGTCGCGCTCGACGGCCTCGTTGAACTCGTGCTGGATCAGCGGGATGCCGGTGACGACCGTCTCGACGCCCTCCGGGGCCGCCACCAGCGAGGCCAGGTGCTCGGCATCGTCGATGGCCGCCTCGAGCTCCCGGTCGATGCGGACCAGGGCGAACGTCTTCGACCCGTCACGGCTGACGAAGCCCGAGTCGCCGACATCGGCGAAGGTGAGCACCTCGCTGACGATCGGGTCGGCGGCGACCGGCGCGACCGCTGCAGCGACCTGCGCCTGGAACGCATCGGACGCGGCGTCGCCGTCGGGATCGGTGAACAGGACGAGCATCGTCGTGGCCTGTTCGCCGTAGCGGTCGGCCAGCAGCGCCTCCGCCTCGGCGGCCTCGGATCCGGGAACCTGCCAGCCACCCTGGCTGAGGCGACCCCCGGCGGCGGCTCCCCACACGTTGAGGCCGATGACGATGGCCAGCCCCACGATCGGCAGCCAGCGACGGCCTCGATACGTCGCGCGGCCGAGCGCGGCGAAGATCCCGTTGTGCGCGATACGGTCATCGACCGCCGGCAATCCGGGCGGCTGGACGGCGGGATAGCTGTCGGGAACGTCGATCGGCCGACGCCCGCCCCGCAGGGCAAGCCACAGGCCCGCCAGCGCGGCCAGGATGCCTCCGACGATCAGCGGGCGACGCATGCGACTGCTGAATGCTCATTCACCGACACGCGTCGCACTCTACCCTTGCTCCTGACCCGTCGTCAAGGGTAAAGTGAATTGGAGTTCAGTACAGGACCGCTACCCGATGGCTCGATCCAGTCCCGCCCACGCCGCAGAGATGCGTCACCGCATTCTCGATGGTGCGCATCGCGCGATGCTGGCCGGTGGCTACCGTGGCACGACGATGCCGGCGATCGCCGCGGAGTCCGACGTCAGCGTCGGCCTGCTGTATCGCTACTTCGCCAGCAAGGAAGAGCTGTACCTGGCGATGTGCGACGCGGTGACGCAGGCCCAGCTCGACGAGCTCGCCGTGCAGATGTCGCAGATCTCCGACGCGCGGGAGCGGCTGGCCAGCGCCGTCTCATTCTTCGTCGAGAGCCTCGAGACCGAGCGCTGGGGCCCGATCATCACCACCGGCTGGGCCGAGGCGGACCTGCGCCCCGCCCTGAGCGACATGCTGCGCCGCCGATGCGACCAGATTCGCGCCTTCGCCGCGATGTTCCTGCGCGAGGCCGTCGCCCGGGGCGAGGTGGAGCCCGACATCGATGTCGAGGAGCTGAGCCTCGCGATCGCCATCCTCATGGACGGCGTCATTGCCCACCAGGCGGAGAGCGGCGAGCGATTCGACTCCGACCTCGTGCGCCGATCGGTCATCGGGTTGGCCGGTCGCACCCTCCGACGCTGAACGGACCGCTATCATCCGGCGCGTGACCGCACGCATCCACGCGAGGAGCCGCCCATGGCCGTGATCGTGGCCCATCGCGGGGCCTCGCGCCAGGCCCCCGAGAACACGATGGAGGCCTTCCGCCTGGCCGTCGAGGCCGGGGCCGATGCCATCGAGCTCGATGTCCACCTCACCGCCGACGGGCAGCTTGCCGTGATCCACGACGAGACGCTGGATCGCACGACCGACCGCACCGGCCCGATCGCCTCGCGGACCATGGACGAGATCCGGCAGGCCGATGCCGGCGCCACGTTCGCGCGCGGCGACGACTCGGGGTTCCCGTTCGCCGGCCAGGGCCTCGCCGTCCCCACCCTGCCCGAGGTTCTCGAGTGGCTGCCCGAGAACATCGGGCTGGTGATCGAGATCAAGGCTCGCGCGGCGGCCGACGCCGTCGTCGCCGCGGTGGCCGGCCACGACGTCCTGGCGAGCGGACGGCTGGCGGTGATCAGCTTCGACGAGGCGTCCATCGAGCGCGTCCGCGAGCTGAACCGCGAGATCAAGACGGGCTACCTCCTCGTCCCGACCCAGCCGATCGAATCGGCCCTGGTGTGGGCCACCGAGCGTGGCCACGTGGGCGTCTTCCCGTGGGAGGGCGACCTCGGCATGGACCCGCTGCCGCTCGTCGCCGAGGCGTCGGCGTTCGGCCGCGAGATCGGCTGCTACGTGGTCAACGACCCCGAGCAGATGCGGCACCTTGCCGCCTGCGGCCTGTGGGGCTTCGTGACCGACGTGCCCGACGTCGCGCGCGACGCCCTCGGACGGTGACGCCCACCGCCCGCCTGGCCTTCGGGATCACCGCCGCGGCCCGCCGTGATCACGCGCGCCTCGGCGCCGAGATCGAGCGATTGGGCTACGGCGAGCTGTGGGCCAACGACACGCGGACCGGCGACGGGTTGGCGACCCTCGCCGCGGCCGCGCCCGAGACGACGAGATTGGGCCTCGGCGTCGGCGTGATCGCCCTCTCGGAGCAGGATCCGGGGCGGATCGCCGGCCGGGTGGCGGCGGCGGGCCTTCCGAGCGACCGCCTCGTCATCGGCGTCGGCAGCGGCGCCTCGGCGTCGCTGCGGCTCGTCCGGGACGGCGTCGAGGAGCTCCGACGCCTGCTGCCCGGAGTCAGCATCGGCATGGCCGCCATCGGTCCGCGGATGGCGCACCTGGCGGGTGAGATCGCCGATGTCGTGATTGCCAACTGGGCCGTCCCGGATCGCCTGGCGTGGGTGCGCACCCACGTGAAGCAGGGGGCGACGGGGGCCGGCCGGCCCGAACCACGCTTCGTGGCGTATGTGCGAACCGCCGTCGGGCCGGACGCGGAGCTCCGACTCCAGGCGGAGATGGACCGCTATCGCGGCTACGGAGGGCACTACGCGCGCGCGTTCGACGCGCAGCCGGCTGGTCTCGTCGGAGTGGCGGGCGCCGGCCCCGGCGACGTCGTCGCGGGCCTCGCCGCCTACGCGGCGGTGGCGGACACCACCGTCGTTCGCGGTCTGCCCACGGACGACGCCGTCGATGGCTGGCTGAGCGTGGCCCGAGCTGCCGCGGGTCCCTAGCGGCGCTTGCTCAGGATGCCGAGGACGGACCGCAGGATCGTGTTGAAGGTTCCGGAGCGGGCGAAGCGGGCGCCCTCCTGGGCCACGTCGGTCCAGTCGACCCCCTTCTCGGGAGCCCGTGTCGGGCGCATCGTGCGCTCACCCGCCGTCTCGGGATCGGCCACGTCCTTCATCGGCTCGTCACCCTTGGCGACGACCTCCTTCATCCGCGCGGCGAGCATCTCCTTGGCCGAATCCGGATCAGTGTCCGTGGCGTAGGTCGGCGCGATCGCGGACGCCGCGGCGACCGCGGCGAACACGGAGTCATCGACCTGGGCCATGAGGGACATCGGGGGACGCATCATCGTGCGCACCGTCGGCATCGGGCGACCCTTGAGGTCGAGCGCGGTGATCAACGCTTCGCCGGTCCCCAGCCTGGTCAGCTCCTGCTCCACGTCGTAGAAGGTTGTGGTGGGAAACGTGCGCGCGGTGGCTCGCACCGTCTCGAGGTCTTCCGGCGTGAACGCTCGCAGGGCGTGCTGCACCCGGTTGCCGAGCTGGCCCAGCACCTCCGACGGCACGTCGGTCGGAGCGTGCGTCACGAAGAAAACGCCGACGCCCTTCGATCGGATCAGGCGGGCCACCAGCTCGATCTGCTGCATGAACGTCTTGTTGGCGTCGCGGAACAGCAGGTGCGCCTCGTCGAAGAAGAAGACGAGCTTCGGCTTGTCGGCGTCCCCGATCTCGGGCAGCGTCTCGTACAGGTTGGCCAGCAGCCACATCATGAACGTGCTGAACAGCGCCGGCCGGTCCTGCATGTCGGCAAGCTCCAGGATGCTGATGACCCCGCGGCCGTCGTCGGCCACGCGCAGGAAGTCGTCCACCTCGAACTCCGGCGAGCCGAAGAACGCATCGGCCTCCTGCTGCTCGAGCTCCACGATCTTGCGGATGATGACGCCGACGGTCGCGGTGGCCACGCCGCCGTACTCGGCCATCTCGGACTTGCCCTCGTCCGAATTCAGGTGGTTGAGGAGGGCCCGCAGGTCGTCGAGGTTGAGGAGCGGCAGCTGCTTGTCATCGGCGTACTTGAATGCCAGCGACAGGACCGATTGCTGCGTCTCGTTGAGGTCGAGCACCTTGGAGAGCAGGATCGGCCCGAAGCTCGAGACCGATGCCCGCAGCCGCACGCCCTTGCCGTCGCGGTCCAGCGTGAAGAACTCGACCGGGAACGACTTCGCGGCGTAGTCGGCAAAGCCGATGGCGTCGGCCCGCCCGGTGAGCTTGTCATTGGGCGCAGCGGGCGCGGCGAGGCCGCTGATGTCGCCCTTGATGTCGCTGATGAAGACCGGCACTCCCGCGTCCGAGAGCTGCTCGGCGAGCACCTGGAGCGTCTTCGTCTTGCCCGTCCCGGTCGCGCCGGCGACCAGGCCGTGGCGATTCATCATGGCGAGCGGGACGCGAACCTGGACGCCGGGGATCGCCTCCTCGCCCTGCATTCCGGCGCCGAACGTGATGCCGGGGGCGTCGAAGCCGTAGCCGTCCGCGACGGCCTTCTCGAAGTCAGTGGACATGGGGGGAGTGTAGTGCGTGGCCGGCGATATATACCGTATATACATCCAGGCTACACGCCAGCGTCATCCGCGCTTCGGATTCACCTTCGGCAGCGTCGTCTTGCCCGCGATCAGGAAGTGGACGAACCATTCGTGGATGAGACGCAGGTTGTCGACCCGCCGGAACGGCGTCCCCGACCGCGTGAGCTCGTGCGACTCCTCCGGCACCCGCATGAGGCGAACGGTCCGCCGCAGCGAGCGCAGGACGGAGAACAGCTCCTCGGCCTGCGTGATCGTGCAGCGCAGGTCCTTTTCGCTGTGCTGGATCAGGAGCGGGGTCGTCATCTCGGTGGCGTACGTCAGCGGTGAGTGCCGCCGGTAGAGATCCCAGTCATCCCAGGGCTGGACGCCGTACTCGTACAGGCCGAACGTGGGCCCGCCGATGTCACCCGAGAGCATCTGGCTGATCATGTCGTTCACGCTGCGGCAGGTGACGGCGGCCTTGAAGCGATCGGTGTGCCCCACGATCCAGCTCGTCAGGTAGCCGCCGTAGGAGCCGCCGGTCACGCCCATCCGATCCGCGTCAACGAGTCCGTCCGCGATGAGCGCGTCGAGTCCGCCGATCACGTCCCGCATCGGACCATCGCCCCAGTCGGCCATGTTCGCGGTCAGGAACGCGGCGCCATAGCCCTGCGAGCCGCGCGGATTGCAGGCGTAGACACTGATCCCCGACGAGGCCAGGAGCTGCCACTCCCACATCAGCGAGGAACCGTAGAGCGTGCCGGGACCACCGTGGATCTCGAGCACCACGGGCGCAGGCTGGCGCTTCGTGCTTGCGGGCGACTCCACGAACCAGCCCTGGATGCGCCGACCGTCGACTTCGTGCCAGCGTTCCTTCGGCGCAACGAGCCGAATGTCGCGCCACGGATCGCCCACGAGGTTGCTGAGCCGGCGCAGCGTGACCCGATCGGTGCCGGAGAAGCGACCCGCCGGGATGTCACCGATGACGACGTTGGGGGGTTCGGTCGGGGTGGCCCGCACCGCCGCAACGCGGGCGCCGCCGCGCGATGCATCGGCGAGCGAGAGGCGGCTGAGGTGGTGGTGGTCCCGCGTCAGGCGCTCCACCCGACCCCCGTCGAGCTCGACGCGCCAGAGCTCATAGCTGCCCTCGACCGGCGCCCCGAACACGATCCATCGGCCGTCGGGCATCCAGTGCAGCGACGCCTCGCCGCCACCGAGCAGGTCGCTGTTCATCGCAGCAGCGGCTTCGAGGTCCGCATCGGCGATGAGGTCCTCGGCGTGCTGGTCCCGCAGCCGAAATCGCCAGATCGACGCCTGCTGGATCACGCCCCGCTTCCAGCCGCGGGTGCCGATGGCGGCGACCCATCTGCCGTCCGGCGACCAGGCCGGCGCACCCCACGACTGCCGTCCGCGTCCCGGCGACAGTTGCGTGACCTTCCGGCTGCCGAGATCCACGAGGTGAATGTCTGTGCGCCAACCGAGGTCGGCGTTGGGGTGGCGGTCCGATACGAACGCGATCCGCCGGCCATCGGGCGACCAGCGAGGGTCGCGGTCGTGGTGATCGCCGCGCGTGAGGAGCTCGGCTGCACCGGTTGCCACGTCCACCAGCCACAGGCGCGTGTATTTGTCGTGGATGAAGCCGGCGCCGTTGAACTGGTACGCAAGCGTGTCGATCAATCGCGTGTCGGGCTGCGGAGGGTCATCCGGCTTGCGCGGGGCTGGCTTCTCGGGGTCCGTCCCGGTGGCGCCGCTCACGACACACAGGCGCTTCCCGTCGGGCGACCATGACAGTCCGCCGATGTCCTGTGGCAGGTCGGTGAGCTGGCGCGCCTCGCCGCCATCGGCGAACGGCAGGAGCCAGACCTGCGTACCGCCCTCCTTCGGCGCTTCCGCGGTGCCGGGCTTCGCTCCCCCGCCGCCGGCCTGGAGAACCGCCCCGCGGTCCGACAGGAACGCGAGCGTCCGACCGTCGGGACTCCAGCGTGGCGTCGTGTCGTTGCGCGACCCGACGGTCAGCTGGCGCGCGTCCGACGATCCGTCGGATGGGACGATCCACAGCGAGCTGCGATATCCGTCCTTGCCCGGGGCCACGGACTTGACGCTGAACGCGACAAGACGACCGTCGGGCGACAGCTCGACCTGCGTCGGGACGCGGAGCTGGTAGAGGTCCTCGGGGCGCGGGGCGCGAGCAGCCATCTTCGATCCATCTCCATCAGGGGCGGGAGCTCAGTGTAGTCAGAGCCGCCGTTCCCCCGCCGGCCGTCTCGAGCGACGACGCCTCGTCAGTGGCGATGGGGATCGCGGCGCCGTCCGGGCTCGTCCTCCACGGACGACCCGCCGATGCGGCCCCCGTACCGGATGCGACCGGCACTGACGATCGCGTCGGTCCGCGTCTGGTCGCGCTCGGCGTCGAACGAGCGCCGATCCGTCGAAGCGGAAGGTGCCGCGCGATGGCGCACGCGGTCGAGCCAATCCCGGATCCGCGCCGCGAGCGTCATCGCCATTCCCCTGTCGCCGGCTACCAGTTCGTGGCGGTCGATGCCTCGATCTCGCCGACCGAGGCCAGCCAGCGCTCGGCATCGATGGCGGCTTTGCAGCCGTCGCCGGCGGCCGTGACCGCCTGGCGGTAGTGGCTGTCGTGCACGTCACCGGCCACGAACACGCCCTCGATTCCCGATCCCGTCTCGCCGACGATCTCGAGGTAGCCGCCCTTGCCGACGGTGAGCTGTCCCTCGAACAGGTCGGTGTTCGGCTTGTAGCCGATGGCGACGAAGAGGCCCTGCACCGGCAGCTCGCTCGTCTCGCCGCTCTCGGTGTCGCGCACGGTGACCGAGGTGACGGTCATGTCACCCTTCACCTCGGCGACCTCGCGGTTGAACTGGATCTCGATCTTCGGGTCCTTGGCCGCGCGGTCCTGCATGATCTTGCTGCCGCGGAACTCGTCGCGGCGCACGAGCATCGTGACCTTGTCGGCGAATCGGGTCAGGAACGTGGCCTCCTCGAGGGCGGTGTCGCCGCCGCCGACCACGGCGACCTCGCGGCCGCGGAAGAAGAAGCCGTCGCAGGTCGCGCAGGCGCTGACGCCGCGGCCCGCGGAACTCCTCCTCGGAGGGCAGTCCCAAGCCACAGCGCCGATGCGCCGGTCGCGATGATCACGGCATCGGCGCGGTACTCGTCCTCGCCGACCCAGATGCGGTGCGGACGCTGGCTGAAGTCGACCTTCGTGGCGTCCTTCTCGATGATCGTGGAACCGAATCGCTCGGCCTGCTCACGGAATTGCTGCATGAGCTCGGGTCCCTGGATGCCGTGCGGGAACCCGGGGTAGTTCTCCACGTCGGAGGTGATCATCAGCTGGCCCATCGGCACGTTGCCGGCGATGACCAGCGGCTCGAGGTTGGCACGCGCCGCGTAGATGGCGGCGGTCAGTCCGGCGGGGCCGGAGCCGAGGATGACGACCTTGCGATGGCGGGTGTCGGTGTGGTCGTGATCGGGAGTCGGGTTGGCGGTCGAAGGGGGAACGGTGGCGGTCATGTCGTCTCAAGTGTAACGCGCCGCGCACCGCGAGACCGTGAGGCAGCTGACGCCGGGGGGTCATGCGCACCCGTACCTTGCAGCGTACGAGGGACGTGCGTGATCAGGGCCTATCATCGATCGGTGAACCCGGTCGATCCATGCTGACCGCGCTGGAGCGCGTGCGCCGGACCATGCCGCTCTCGACACGCGCCGACCTGGACGAGCTCCTCGACGGCGGGCGGCTCAGCCGGAGCGAGGTTGCCGCCAACCTTCGCGACCTGGCTCGTCTCAACCGGCTGCCCGGCGGGAGCGCGGCCAGCGTGCGAGCGGGCGAGCGATTGACCGCGTCGCGCCGGCCGACCCTTATCGACGTCGGGACAGGCCTGGCGGACATCGCGCGGGCATTCTCACGTCGATCGTGGAGCGTCACGGCCGTCGACCTGAACGTCGACGTGCTGGCCCAGGCTCGGTCTGAATCTGGCGCAGACGTGACGCTCATCGAAGCCGACGCGCGCGATCTCCCGTTCTCCGACCAAGCGTTCGACGTGGCGCACAGCTCGCTGCTGATCCACCATCTCGACCCTTCGGATGCCATCGACGTCCTGCGCGAGATGGCGCGCGTCGCGCGGGATGGCGTGGTCATCAACGACCTGCGGCGCGGACTGCTCCCACTGGCGGCGACGGCGCTGAGCGTCGCGGCCCTGGGCCGAAGCCGGGTGACGCGAGCCGATGGCATCACGTCGGTTCGACGCGCGTACACCCTCCGCGAGCTCGATGAGCTGATCACCGCGGCCGGACTGCGGGTCACCTGGCGATCGGGTCGCTGGATGCCGAGGGTCGTCACCGCCGCCACCCGGTCGGCCGCATGAGACGGCTCGACGTCCTGGTGGTCGGTGCCGGTCCCGCCGGATCGGCGATCGCCGCATCGCTGGCCCGCGGTGGTGCGTCCGTCCTGATCGTGGAAGCCGCCACCCATCCCCGTCCCAAGGTGTGCGCCGAGTACGCCAGCCCCCGCATCGTCGAGGAGCTCGATCGCCTCGGCATGCCGGGCACGTGGCGCGCATCGGCCGTCCCGCTGGAAGGGATGGATCTCCACGCGGGCCGGCGGCGCGCGCCGATCCGCTACGCGGACGCCAATGGATGCCGCACCGCGTGGGGCGTCGACCGGCGGGCCTTCGACGCCGCCCTCGCCGAGCACGCGTCCCGATCGGGTGCCGCGCTCCGTGAGCACACGCGGCTCGTCTCCCTCGTCGCCGACGGGACGCGGATTCGGGGCGCCCGGGTTCGCGACGCGCGGAGCGGTCGCGACGAGGTGCTGCATGCCGACTGGGTGGTCGGCGCCGATGGCACACGCTCGACGGTCAGCCACCTGCTCGGGGTGGATCGCGCGGTTCGCTTCCCGCGGCGCCTCGGGCTGGTGGCGCACTACTCCGGAGTGGCCGACCTCGCCGATCACGGCGAGATGCACGCCGGCCGCGGCTTCTATGTCGGGCTGGCCCCGACGCCCGGTGGCGAGCTGAACGTCGGCATGGCGCTGCCGATGGATCAGCGAACCCCGGCCGCCGATCGCTTCGCCCAGGCCATCGCCCGGCTTCCGGCGGTGGCCGACCGCTTGCGTGGCAGCCGTCGGCTGAGCCCGATCCGCGGCGCGGCCCCCATCGGGCATCGCGTGTCCGACAGCGCCGGGGCCGGATGGCTGCTCGTCGGGGACGCCGCGGGGTTCGTGGATCCGTTCACGGGCGAGGGCATCCATCGCGCGCTGCGATCGGCCCGCGCCGCGGCAGACGCGATCCAGGCCGGCGGCGACGTGGCGGCGGCGTACCGATCCGAACGGCGTCGCGCCTTCGCGGCGAAGAGCGCGCTGAGCTGGCTGGTGCAGGGATTCCTGGCCGTACCGACGGCGCTCGAGCACGTCGTCGGACGCCTCGAGTCGCGGCCCGGGGCGGCCCTGCGCCTTGGCTCGGCGCTCGGCGACCTTCGCCCCGCGACTGATGCGCTCTCGCCGCGTGCCGTGCTCGAGGTGCTGGCGCCGTGAAGAGCACGCTGCACGAGATCATGCGAGCGCCCTGGGATCGCATCTTCCCGTTGGCCGCCGACGTCGAACGCTGGCCGGAGATCCTGCCCCACTACCGCTACGTGCGCGCCGTCGCGGATCCCGGTGGCGAGCGACGCTTCGCCATGGGCGCGCGCCGCGGCCCGATCCCGGTGCGATGGGAGGCGATCATCCGGCCGCTGCGCGAGCAGCGCATGATCGAGTTCGTCCACACCGGGGGCGTGACGCGGGGAATGTGGGTCGCCTGGCGCTTCGAGACGATCGAGGGCGGCACCGATGTCAGCATCGAGCATCGGCTCGACCTGGGCTGGCCCGTCATCGGAGACTTCGCGGCACACCGCGTCATCGGGCCGCAGTTCATCGAGGCGATCGCCGGCAGGACGCTGCGCCGCATCCGCGAGATCGCCGAAGGTCCGCAGCAATGAGGCGGCGCGTGGTCATCACCGGCATCGGCGCCGTGACCCCGATCGGGACGGGTGCCGGCGGCCTGTGGGACGGCGTGATGGCGAACGTGTCGGCGGTCCGCCGCATCGATCGGTTCGATGCCGGCCCCTTCCCCTCGCGCATCGCGGCCCAGATCGACGACTTCGACCCGGCCGACCACCTCGAACCTCGCCGCGCTCGGCGGCTTGATCGGTTCAGCGCGCTGGCGGTCGTCGCGGCCCGCCAGGCGTACGAGAGCTCCGGCTTGGTAGCCCACGAGGGAGAGCGGACGGGCGTCTTCATCGGCTCGGCGCTCGGCGGCACGGCCTTCGGGGAGGAGCAGCATGCCGCGTATGTCGCCCGCGGCGTGCGCGGCGTGGCTCCGACCCTGGCCCTGGCCGTGTTCGGCGGGGCGGGAGCCAGCAACATCGCCATCGATCTCGGCCTGACCGGGCCGGCCGTGGGAAACGCCAACTCCTGCGCATCTGGCGCGGTGGCCATCGGCCAGGCGCTGGAAGCGATCCGCGGCGGCACCGTCGACGCCGCCCTGGCGGGCGGCTCGGAGGCGCCCCTGGCACCTCTCACATTCGGCGCCTTCGCCATGATCCGCGTGCTGTCGCAGCGCAACGACGACCCGGAACACGCCTCGCGCCCGTTCGACGTCACGCGCGACGGGTTCGTGATGGGCGAGGGCGCCGCGGTCCTGGCGCTCGAGGAGCGTGACTCCGCCGTGGCGCGGGGCGCACGGATCATCGCCGAGGTCGTCGGCTACGGGGCGAGCAACGACGCCTACCACATGACCGCGCCACGTCCCGATGGGCGTGATGCGGCGCGTGCCGCGCGCGCGGCAGTCGAGGACGCCGGGATCGACGTGGACCGCATCGGCTACATCAACGCTCACGCGTCGAGCACGCCGCTCAACGAGCCGGCCGAGGCGCGCGCAATCCGGGCGGCACTCGGCGATGGGGCCGGCGACATCCCCGTCTCTGGCACGAAGGGGCTCTACGGACACGCACTCGGGGCCTCGGGCGCCATCGAGGCCGCGATCACGGCGATGGCCGTCGATCGGGGGGTCCTGCCGGGCACCTGCAACCTCGATACCCAGGATCCCGAAGTCGAACTCCACGTTCTGCGCGAGGCGACGCGGAAGGCCGTGGATGCGGCCCTGTCGACCTCGTTCGGGTTCGGCGGCATGAACGCTGCGCTCGTCCTGGCACGCCACGACTAGCCGGTGCGCGCGTCTCCATCGGCCCGAGCGACGGCCCAGTCCAGCGCTTCCTCGAAGGCGGCCGCTCCGGCTGCCTTGTCGACGATCACCGTCATGCGGTCCTCGCAGATCATCGCCGGCAGGTCGTCGGCCGAGCTCCCGGTCCAGTAGATGACGGGCAGGCCGGGGTACCGATGGCGCGTCGCGAGGAAGAGCGCGGCGCTCAGCTCATGCTCGAGCCGCCAGTCGAGGATCACCACATCGGGCGCCGGAGCCGTCCGCAGCGCCGCGAGGAACGCCATCGGCATGCGAAACACCGACGGTGCGGCGCCATTCGACTGGCACACGTCGGCAGCGAGGGTGGCCGCGGCCATCTCGTCCTCCACGATCCACACCTGGCGCAGCGCAGTCATCGGTTCCGTCCCCCAATCGTCGTCCACGGCCGTCCGGAGGTGCACGCCGCGTGCCGGTCCGGCGGTCCGGCTCTACCATGGGTGGACATGACCACGATCACGCGCCGCCCCACCGCGACGGTGCTCGTCGGCGGCATCCCGGTCGGATCGGCGCACCCGGTCGTGGTGCAGTCGATGACGAACACCGACACCGCGGACCCGGACGCCACCGCCATCCAGGTCGCACAGCTGGCCCACGCCGGTTCCGAGCTCGTGCGCATCACCGTCAACAACGACGCCGCGGCCGAGGCCGTTCCGGTCATCCGCGAGAAGCTCGACCGGCTCGGCGTGGATGTACCGCTCATCGGCGACTTCCACTACAACGGGCACCTGCTGCTCACGAAGTACCCGGCCGCAGCCGCGGCCCTGGCCAAGTACCGGATCAACCCGGGAAACGTGGGAACCAAGCGCCGCGACGAGCAGTTCGTGCAGATCATCGAGGTCGCGATCGCGAACGACAAGCCGGTCCGCATCGGCGTGAACTGGGGGTCGCTCGACCAGCAGCTGCTGACCGAGATGATGGACGCCAACGCGCTGCTGCCCGAACCGGCCGACAGCCGCGAGGTCATGATCGAGGCGATGCTCGAGTCGGCGCTGCGCTCCGCACGGCTGGCCGAGGAGACGGGCCTCGCCGCACGACCGGATCATCATCAGCGCCAAGGTCTCGGGCGTGCAGGACCTCGTGGAGGTCTACGCCCGGCTCGCCGAGCGCTGCGACTACCCCCTCCATCTCGGCCTTACCGAGGCGGGCATGGGCGCCAAGGGCATCATCACCTCGACCGCCGGCCTGGCGATCCTGCTGCAGCGCGGCATCGGCGACACCATCCGCGTCTCGCTCACGCCCGAGCCCGGTGGCGACCGCACCCAGGAGGTCCAGGTCGCGCAGCAGGTCCTGCAGTCGATGGGCATGCGCTCGTTCCTGCCGCAGGTCTCCGCCTGTCCCGGCTGTGGACGCACGACGTCCACCTTCTTCCAGGAGATGGCCAGGGACATCCAGGCCTATCTCGTCGACCAGATGCCGAAATGGCGGGAGGCGCACCCGGGCGTCGAGGAGCTGCGAGTGGCCGTCATGGGCTGCGTCGTGAACGGACCCGGCGAGTCGAAGCACGCCGACATCGGCATCTCGCTGCCGGGCACCTTCGAGGAGCCGGTGGCGCCGGTCTTCGTGGACGGCGAGAAGACCGAGACGCTGCGCGGTGACGACATCGTGCCGCGCTTCCTTGCCATCCTCGACGGCTACGTCGAGCGACGCTATCCCGCCCCTGGCAGCGTCAGCCGCAGTCCGGAATAGCGGGCTGGGCCGGCTCGCGAACTTCGGGCGCGATCCGACGGCCGGTGATCTCCGCCGATCCGTCGGCACCGATCTCCACGGACAGCACCAGATAGAGGTCGGGCTGGAGTCCCTGCTGGACGGCGGCGTCGTCGATCTCTGCGCCGTCGACTGATATCCGAAGGCGTCCAGTCGTCTCGCCATATAGCAGGAGCGCCCGCTCGCATCGGCCCACGCTGCCCGTGCCGCCACCGCTCATGCCGGCCGATTCGAACTCGTAGCCAACCTCGACCGGATTCCCCGACCGGTTCGTCACCTCCACCGCGAGCTGGGGCCCGACGGGCTGCGCCGGCCCTTCGTGGACCTGCTGCACGACGGGGAAGCATCCACCGAGCAGCAGCGCGACCAGCGCACCCGTCAGCGCCTGCCGGCCCACCCGCCTACCTCCGCGGCTCCCAGCTGAACGTGCGGACGGCCGAGCACGACGGCGGCCAGCCCCCACGCGGCCAGGATGCCGAGATCGATCCACGGGAAGTCCGCCCCTGCGCCGTCGGTGTAGAGCGTGAGCATGGCATCGGCGAAGTGCCGCACCGGGAGGAGCTTGCTCACCGTGTCGACCCACTCGGGTGCGTTCTCGATCGGGATGAACACGTTGCTGATGAAGAGCGCCGGCAGGATGACGGCGTTCACGACGGCGGGTGCCGCCTCGGCGTTCGGGATGACGCCGGCCACGGCCAGGCCGAGTGCGGAGAACGTGGCGGCCCCGACGACCAGGACGAGCAGGACGCTCGGCATCGCCTCCCACGGCACCTCGACGTCGAACGCCAGCGCGCCGAACGCGGCCACGATCACCACCAGCAGGAAGCCGATGATGATGGCGTGTCCGATGCGGCCCGCAAGGTACGCCCACGTCGGCAGCGGCGTGCCGCGCACCCGCTTCAGGATCCCGTCGTCGCGAGCGATGGTCACGGCGATCGCCAGGTTCGTGTACGTGGCGGTGATGACGCTGAAGACGATGATCGCCGGCGTGAAGAATCTCGACGCGCCCTCCCCGAACAGCACGTTGAAGATGACCATGAAGATCAGCGGGAAGGCGAACGTGAAGAATGCCGCCGGCGGATTGCGCCAGAACGCGCGGTTCTCGTAGCGGATCTGACGGAGTGCGAGCGCGACGTCGTTCATTCGTCGGCCTCCGCATCGGCGGTGAGCTGAAGGTAGACGTCCTCGAGGGAACGCCTGGTGACCTCGAGATCGTGGAGCGCGTTCCCGGTGTCGAGTGACCATCCGGTCAATTGGTTGAGCGTCCGCGTCGGCATCGGTGGCTTCGACCTGCCACGCCGATCCGACGCGCTCCGCGCCAACGGCCTCCGGCGGCGTCACGCCATCCGGCAGTCGGAAGCTGATGCGGGTGGCGGCGGACGTCGCGCCGATCAGCTCGCTCGCGGTCCCGGAGGCCACGATCAGCCCGTCGGCGATGATCGCCAGCCGATCGGCCAGGGCCTGCGCCTCGTCCATGAAGTGCGTCGTCAGGAAGATCGTCTTGCCGAGCGCGGTCAACCCGCGGACCGTCTCCCATGCCTGGCGACGAGCGGAGGGATCGAAACCGGTTGTCGGCTCGTCGAGGAAGAGCAGCTCCGGGTCGCCGGCCAGTGCCACTGCCAGGTCCACGCGGCGTCGCTGGCCGCCGGACAGCTTCTTCACGCGCTGGTCGCGCTGCTCCGTGAGCCCGGCGAGGCCGATCACCTCGTCCACGTCGCGCGGCGCCGGGTAGTAGCCGGCGATCATCTCGACCACCTCGCGCACGGTGAGGTAGAGATCGACGCCGGTCTGCTGGAGGACGATGCCGACCTGGCGCTTGAGGGCGGGCTCGTTGCGCCCGGGGTCATGGCCGAGGACGCTGACCTCGCCCGCGGTCCGGCTGCGATGGCCTTCGAGGATCTCGACCGTCGTCGTCTTGCCGGCTCCGTTCGGGCCGAGCAACGCGAACACCTCGCCCCGCTCGACGCGCAGGTCGATGCCGCGCACCGCCTCGAGCGAGCCGTAGGTCTTGCGAAGGCCGCGCAGGTCGATTGCTGCGTCGGCCACGGTCATGTCGCGGCGGCCAGGAAGGTCCAGGCGGCGATGACCAGGGCGAGCACGATGAAGGTGACGAGCGCCAGGGGCATGAGGGCCACGCTCAACGGCCGCGATGGCGCAAGCGCAGGGCGGCTCTCGGTCGCCGGCTGGTCCGTCTGGTCACGCGTCGCCGGAACGTTGCTCTCCATGATCACTCCTCGATGATGGCGGCCAGCTTCTCGTCCAGCGAGGTCGCCGAGATCTGCCCGATCTGTCGTGCCACGATAGTCCCATCGCGGCCGATGAAGTAGGTCTCCGGCGCCCCGAGGATGCCATAGTCGCCGGCCACCCGTTCGCCCGGATCCATCGCCGCCGGCCACGACGCGCCGTTGCGCGCCATGAAGTCGCGCGCGGCCTCGGAGCGGTCGCGGTACACGATCCCCACCACCGCCAGGCCGTCGTCCGCGTGGGCGGCAGCCGCTTCGCGGAGCAGGGGGAACTCCTCGACGCACGGGCCGCACCAGCTGGCCCAGAAGTTCACGATGACCGGACGGCCGCGGAGGTCGGCCAGGCGCAGCGCATTGCCGTCGAGGTCGGCGACAGTGAAGTCCGGAGCCATGCGACCGATGGCGGTCGGTGTCCCCGCAGCCCCGCGACTGACCGCCAACGCCCCGAGCAGCACCAGCAGCACGAGCGGCACGGTGGCCGCTGCGATCAGGTACGGCAGCCGGATGCTGCCGAGCGCGGTACGTCGGGACTCGGCGCCCGTCGCGGCGCTCATGGGAACCTCAGTGCGCGGCGGCGTCGTCGTGCGAGCCACGCTCCGTATCGCGCCACTCGTGGTTCGCCGCGCGGATCCAGGCCACGATGCCGATGACGATCACCAGCAGTCCCGGGATCGCGAGGAACGGGATTGGCCAGCTGTTCGTCGGCGCGGAAGACGAGGCCGGCGCCGAGGAGTGCCATGCCGACCGACATCACGACCGGGAGGTAGCTCGGCGGCGGAAGGTGGACGCCGCGTGGCGGCGTGGGGCGACCCGCGGCACCCCCGGACCGCGACGAGATCGCGAAGACGACGCCGAGCACCACGAGGATGCCGATGCCGAGGATGAGGTAGCCGACGGCGGTATCGGGCATGCGTATCGGTCCCTAGCGCAGCAGGTAGATGGTGGAGAAGACGCCGATCCACACGACGTCGACGAAGTGCCAGTACATGCTGACCGCCTCGACCGCGACGTGGTTCTTCGCGCTGAACTGCCCGCGCAGGGCGCGCGCGAGGATGATCGTCAGGCCCGACCGCGCCGCCGAAGACGTGCGCGCCGTGGAAGCCGGTCAGCGTGTAGAACGTCGTGCCGAACACGCCGTCGGCGATGCCGAAGCCGAGCTCGCTGTAGTCGTACAGCTGGCCCATCAGGAACAGGACGCCGAGCACCAGCGTGATGCCGGTCCACATCTTCAGCTTGCCGGTGTCGCCGCGCCGGATGGCCCACACGCCGAACTGCATCGTGAAGCTCGAGGCGACGAGGATGACGGTCAGCGCGCCGGCCAGCGCGATGTCCAGCTCGTGCGCGCCCTCCGGCGGACCCCACGGTCCGGGCGTCGTGGCGCGGGCGTTGAAGTAGGTGGCGAACAGGCCGCCGAAGAACATCACCTCGCTGGCGATGAACAGCAGCATGCCGAGCAGCGCCGTCGGCATCCCCGATCCACCGTGCTGGATGGCGGCCGCGGCCTCGTGCTCGCCCGCGGGGTGTGCCTGCATCGTTCGCGTGCTCATACCAGGGGATCCTCCCGCCGCTCGACGTCGCCGGACTTGGTCTCGCCGTCCGGCTCCTCCTCGAGATCCGCCGGGCGCGCGGCCGCGTGGCCATGCCCGTGGGTCAGGAAGAAGAGCGGTCGCTCCGAGTGGATCGGCGGCAGGCGGTCGAAGTTGTAGGCCGGTGGCGGCGAGGTGGTCGCCCACTCCAGCGTGTTGCCCTCCCACGGGTCGTCGCCGGCGGGCTCGCCGTTGATGAGCGAGGCGATCACGTTGATGAGGAACGGAATGATGCTGACGGCGATCATGAAGGCGCCGACGGTCGACACCGCGTTGAGCAGCGTCCATCCGGCGTTCGGGTCGTAGTCGCTGATGCGACGCGGCATGCCGTCCAATCCGAGCTGGTGCATCGGGAAGAAGGCGAGGTTGAAGCCGATGAAGTGGATCCAGAAGTGCACCTTGCCGAGCGGCTCGTTGAGCTTTCGGCCGGTCATCTTCGGGAACCAGTAGTAGGCCGCCGCGAAGACGCCGAACACCGATCCGCCGAAGAAGACGTAGTGCAGGTGCGCCACCACGAAGTACGTGTCCTGGACGTGGAAGTCGATCGGCGGCGAGGCGAGCATCACGCCGCTGATGCCGCCGATGAGGAACATCGACAGGAAGCCGAGGGCGAACAGCATCGGCGTCGTGAGCATGAGCTTGCCGCGCCACAGGGTGGCGAGCCAGTTGAACATCTTGATCCCGGTCGGGATGGCGATGAGCGCCGTCATGAAGCTGAAGAACGGCAGGAAGACCGAGCCGGTGGTGAACATGTGGTGGGCCCAGACGCTGAAGCTCAGCAGGCCGATGCCGACGGTGGCGAACACGAAGGCCCGGTAGCCGAAGAGCGGCTTGCGGCTGAAGACCGGCAGGATCTCGCTGACCACGCCCATCGCCGGCAGGATGACGATGTAGACCTCCGGATGGCCGAAGAACCAGAAGATGTGCTGCCACAGCACCGGGTTGCCGCCGACGCTCGGGTCGAAGAAGGAGCCGCCGTAGTTGCGGTCGATGAACAGCGCGATGAGCCCCGCGGTGAGCACCGGTGTCGCGAGCAGGATGAGCACCGCGGTGACGAGCACGGTCCACACGAAGATCGGCATCCGGAACAGGGTCATGCCCGGAGCGCGCATCTTGAAGATCGTGGCGATGAAATTCACCGCACCCAGGATCGAGGCCGTGCCGACCAGCGTCAGGCCGATGACCCACAGGTCGGTGCCGACTCCCGGAGCGAAGCGATCGCTGGTGAGCGGCGAGTAGGCGGTCCAGCCCTCGGCCGCCGCCCCGCCGAACAGGTAGCCGCTGAAGATCAGCCCGCCACCCAGCGGAAGGAGCCAGAAGCTCAGGGCGTTGATGCGCGGGAAGGCCATATCCGGCGCGCCGAGCTGGAGCGGGACGATGTAGTTCCCGAATCCCGACAGCGCGGGAATGATGAACAGGAACAGCATGATCGTCCCGTGCATCGTGAACGCCTGGTTGTAGGTGTTCTGATCCAGGAACTGGAGGCCGGGGACGGCGAGCTCGGTGCGGATGACGAGCGCCAGGATGCCGGCCGCGAAGAAGAACACGAAGCTGTTGACGATGTACAGGATCCCGATCTTCTTGTGGTCGACGGTGGTCAGCCAATCGATCACCCACGATCGGCTGAACGAGCCGCTGCGGGGTTCGAGGGTGGTGGTTGCCATGGGTCTCGCTCGCGCTCCGCTACTCGGTGACCGTCACGTCGCCCACCATCGCCTGTGGATGGACGTCGCAGATGAACCGGAACTCGCCGGCCGGCAGGGCCGGGACGTTGTAGACGATGCTGCCTGCGGTGTCGAGAATCTCACCGTTGAAGAGGGCCTCGCCGCCGTCGTAGATGGCCACGTTGTGCGGGACGTCCTCCTGGTTCTCGAACGCGATGCAGAAGTCCGTGTCCGCCGGGACCTCGAACTCGCCGATGTCGAAGGCGATGTCATTGGCCTTGATCTCGATCGTGGTGGCGCAGTCGCCTCCGCCGGGCGGTGGCGGCGGTGGACCGCCGCTGGCGAGCGCCGCCATGTACGCGTCGTAGTCGGCGCGCGGCATGGCCTCGACCACGAACTTCATCTCGGCGTGGCTGGTGCCGCAGAACTCGGCGCATTGGCCGGCGTATGTCCCCGCCTCGGTGATCGTGAACTCGAGCTCATTGTCGCGACCGTTCTGACCGAGGTCGATGAGATCGCGCTTGATGAGGAACTGCGGCACGTAGAACGCATGGTTCACG
The DNA here is from genome assembly GCA_963767985.1 of uncultured Chloroflexia bacterium. GTDB lineage: Bacteria > Chloroflexota > Limnocylindria > QHBO01 > QHBO01 > JACDBZ01. The sequence continues at coordinate 403,145 of CAVYGE010000005.1, read as the reverse complement.
TCGAGCGAGTTGAGGATCACCCGCACCGGCTCATTGATCGGCACGGCCAGCACCGGCGGCTCGAGGCCGCGCCCATTGACCTTCGTGCCGTCCTCGTACACGAACGTCCAGTTCCACTGGAACCCGTCGACCTGGATCGTCACGCCCGGATCCTCGCTGCGCGCCTCCACGGCACCGAGCGTCGCCATGCTGAAGCCGAACAGGATGAAGACGATGACCGTGGGGATGATCGTCCAGATGATCTCGATCAGCGTGTTGCCGTGGTGCTGCTCGGGAAGGACGTCGTCGCCCGGCTGTCGCCGGTAGCGGACGATGGCGTAGATGATGAAGCCCTCGACGCCGACGAAGACGATCCCGGCCAGGATCAGGACGATGATGTAGAGGTTGAAGACCTCGCGGCCCGTCTCGGTCACCGGCTCCGGCGGAAGCAGGCACCCCGACAGGAGGACGATGAGCAGCAGTGGGGCTGCGGAGCGGAGGATCGTCCGCAGCCGGGATCGGGCCACCGTTCGTTGCATCAGATGGTCTCGAGGCTCCTGGTTCAACCGACACGTCGCGTTGCGTACGAGGGTTCAGGCACGCACGCACAGGCGGGCTGACGGCGGCACGCGGCACATTGTAGCGAAGCACGTCGACCGGATGCGACCCGATCGCAACGTCCGGTCAACCCTGTGGCCCTCGCCCCCCGTCGATGAATCGGCGAATTCGCGCCCGATCTGCTTTTCCGGCGCCGTGGCGCCGATATTTCGGCCACGCAGCGGCCCGACAACGCGTTTCGGCGCTCGTCGGGTCACCTGACAGCCGATAGATCGGCGAACGAGCGCCGAAACCGAGGGGCCGGCGCTAATCCGCCGACATATCGGCGACCGCCGAGGTCAGCCGGCTCCGTCGAGATCGGGGCAGCCCGGATCCTCGTGTGGAAGCACGGGACGAGCCAGCACGGTGAAGCGGCGGTCGCCGTCATCGGTCCAGCGCGTCATCTGGTTGGCGGCGGCCAGCTCGGCCAGCCAGGTGCCTCCCAGCTCACCTTCGACGACACCGCAGCGCGTGCCGTTGCCGAAGAAGACGACCTCCTCGCCGAAGAGGGCGGGGTCGTCGTCGGTCGGCCACTGGCGAACCTGCCCCGGCAGATCGCCGCCCTCGACCGGCTCGGCGCTGGAGTCGCGGACGTAGAGTCGAAACGCCTGGGGCTCGTAGGGCTGCCACCCTTCGGCCTCCCACGATCCCGCCGGCAGCCACGAGTCGAGCGTCATGAGGCCGTCGTTGAGGAGCCCGAGGATGCGGTGCGCCTCGATCTCACCCGACGTGATGCCGGGAGCCGGCTCCATGTCCGGGATCAGGGCGCCGAGTCCGTAGACTCGCACCGTCACGTCCTGTCCGCCGGCGTCGAGGATGAAGAGGGTGTCCGATGCATCGGCGACCATGTTCTGGGCACCGCGCAGGTCGAGGTCACTGGTGAACAGGTTCGTCTCCTCGACCGCGGCGAGAACCGCCTGGATTCCGTCCTCGGTCAGGGTGCGCTCGATGAGCGCCGGGTAGGCCGGCCCCGGGAACTCGAGGCTCTGCGGGCCCTGCATGATCACGCGGCCGTCGCCGAGCAGCACGAACGTCGGGAGCGCGGTGGCGAGGAACTCGACGGGCACGAATCCCCCCTCGAAAGCGACGACGAGGATCGCCTCGCTTCCCTCCGGGTGCTCGATCCCGTCGCCACCCGACCCCGGCGAGGCACCGGGCGATCCCGAGCCGGCATCCCGGCTCGGATCCGGCCCCGCGCCCGAGGAGGCGCAGGCCGACATGGCGAAGAGCATGGCGAAGAGAGCGGGCATCGTTCGATTCATGCGGCCCCGGACGCCGCGTGGGCGCGCGCGGTTCCCCGAGGTTCGGGTGACAATGATCGCGATGCACCGCGCCATTCCCCTGATCACCGCTCTCGTCCTGCTGGCCGCGCCGTCGGCCGTTCTCGCCCACGGCGAGGTGGCGCCCGCACCGACGTTCCCCGCCGTGCTGCTCGAGTGGAGCTTCGATCCATTTGCGATCGTCGGCCTGCTGCTCGCGGCATTTGCCTATCGGTGGGCCGTCGTGCGGGTCCGTCGCGCGCATCCAGGCAATCCCCATCCGGCGTATCGGTCCTGGCTCTTCGGGGGTGGCCTCGCCGCCATCGGCGTGGCGCTGCTGTCCCCGATCGAGGCCTACGAGGGCACGCTGTTCAGCGTCCACATGGTCCAGCACATGCTGCTCGAGCTGGTCGCGGCACCCCTGCTGCTGGCCGGTGCGCCGATCACCCTCACCCTGCGAACCGCCTCCCCGGCCGTCCGTCGCGCGCTGCTCCGCGTGCTTCACAGCCGGCTGCTGCGGGCGCTGTCGTTCCCGGTGGTGGCCTGGATCCTGTTCGCGGCGGTGAACTGGGGATGGCACTTCAGCGTGCTGTACGACCAGGCGCTGGAGAACACCGCGCTGCACTACCTCCAGCACGCGACCTTCCTCGGCGCCGCGCTGCTCTTCTGGTGGCCCGTGGTCGGCGCCGACCCTTCACCGTGGCGACTGCCACACCCGGTGCGGCTCCTCTACCTGTTCCTGGCGATGCCCCAGAACTCGTTCCTCGGCGTGGCGCTGATGTCGGCCTCGACCGTCCTCTACCCGCACTACCTCACCAACGGCCGCACCTGGGGCATGACGCCGATCGACGACCAGGCACTCGGCGGCGTGATCATGTGGGTCGTGGGCGACCTCGCGTTCCTGGCGGGAATGGCCGCCGTGGTCGTGATGTGGATGCGACACGAGGACCGTCGCACCGAGCGACTGGATGCCCGGCTCGCCATCGAGCGAGCCGCGCGAGCCGAGCCGCCGTTCAGGCGAGGGGAAGGCGGATGAGGGCGTCGACCGCAACGGCGGCGAAGAGCAGCGTCAGATAGGTGATCGAGTAGCGGAACAGGCCGATGGCGGCTCTGCCGCTGCCGGCATCGGATCGCAGGCGCAGGGCCTGGACCATGAAGAGGATCCCGAGCACCGCCGCCGCCACGAGGTAGATCCAGCCCATGCCCGCCGCCGGCAGCAGGAGCAGGCTGACGCCGATGAGCAGCGCCGTGTAGAGCACGATCTGACGCGCGGTCTCGGCCTCGCCGCGCACGACCGGCAGCATCGGCACGTTCGCCGCCGCGTAGTCGCCGCGGTAGCGCAGCGCGAGGGCCCAGAAGTGTGGCGGGGTCCAGTAGAACACCACGGCGAACAGGACGAGGGCCGGCAGTCCGACCTCGCCGGTGACGGCGGCCCACGCGACGAGCACGGGGACACAGCCGGCGGCTCCGCCGATGACGATGTTCTGCGGCGTCGATCGCTTGAGCCACATCGTGTAGACGAACACGTAGAAAGCGGTGGCGCTCATGGCGAGCAGCGCGCTCAGCAGGTTCACCGTGACGGCCAGGAACACGAACGCGACCACGGTGAGCCCGATGCCGAACCACAGCGCCGCGCGCGGATCGACGGCATGCCGCGGCAGAGGTCGATGCCGGGTCCGGCGCATGATGTCGTCGATGTCGCGGTCCACGTACATGTTGATCGCGTTGGCGCCACCGGCCGCCAGGGTGCCGCCGATGACCACCGCCGCCATCAGCCACAGGGACGGGATTCCGCGCTGGGCCAGGACCATGGTCGGCACCGTGGTGACCAGCAGCAGCTCGATGATCCGCGGCTTGGTGAGCGCCACGTAGGCGCGAATCGTGTCGACCCGTCGCGCCTCGGATGCCGCACCGGATGGCCGCGGGATCTCGGCCGGCCGGAGCCGGCGGGTCGTCAGCAGCAGCCACACCGACACGCCCCACATCGCCGCCCCCACCGCCAGGTGCGGCACCACGAACAGGGCCGAGAGGCGCGAGACGACGTTGAGCCCGCCGAGAGCGATCTGCACCACCACCAGCACCACGAGGCCGATCGCCATGCGGCGTGCGAGCGCGCTCGTGCTGGCGGAGCGGACCGAGATCGCGGTCCAGATGACCAGGGCTGCCACGACCACGCTCAGCGCCCGATGTGCGAGGTGGATCGCCTCCCGATCGTTCGTGACCACCGGCGCGACCGCGCCGTTCATCAGCGGAAAGTCGTCGAAGGCAAGGCCGGCGGCGTGGCCCGTCACCCACGATCCCACGAGCATCTGGGCGAAGACCGCCACGGCGGTGATCGCGACGAGCCGGGTCAGCGCCGGCCGGAGATCGAGACCGGGCATCGGACCGCGAGAGGCGCGCTCGGCGATGAAGATCGTGGCGGCGAAGACCGTGAGCGCCATGGCCAGGTGAGCGGTCACCAACTCCGGCGCGAGTCCCTGGAGCACGACGGCGGCGCCGAGCAGCGACTGGACGATGACGAGGACCCCGGCGACGACCGCGGCCGCGAGGAGCGGCCGGTCCCGACGACGGTGCGTGAAGACCGTGATGAGCCCGACCGCCCCGACCAGGGGCCCCACGAAGATGGCGGCTGTGAGCCGATGCGAATGTTCGATCCAGGCGTGGAGCTCGGCCGGCGGCAACCAGTCGCCGAAGCACAGCGGCCAATCCGGGCAGCCGAGTCCCGAGTCGGTGGCGCGCACGAGGCCGCCGACGGCGATCAGGACGAAGGTCGCAGCGGCAGCCGCAACCGCCAGCTTGGCGAATCGGGTCAAATCGATACCTCTCACCGCTCGCGGGGCCTCTCCGAGCGGGCGACGACATGATAGCGGGCGCCGTCGCCGGCGCGAACGCCGCTACCATGCGCGGCATGAGCGACGGGCGGCTTCTCCACATCAATGTGTCGACGGGTGGCGTTCCGAAGCTGCCGGTGGCCTCGGCGCGGGTGACGAGTGCAGGAGTCGAGGGCGATCGCCAGTCGGCCGACACGGTGCACGGCGGGCCGCACCGGGCGGTGGCGCTGCTGGGCATCGAGGCCATCGAGCGCCTCCGGGCCGAGGGTCATCCCATCGGCCCCGGCACGACCGGCGAGAACCTGACGACCTCGGGCTTCGATGTGTCGAGCCTCGCGGTCGGGACGCGTCTGGCGATCGGCGACGAGCTGGTCCTCGAGCTGTCGCACGCGGCGAGCCCGTGCCGCACCATCCGTGACTCGTTCACCGACGGGCGCTTCGGACGGTTGTCGATCAACGTCCACCCCGAGGACAGCCGGATGTACGCCCGGGTCATTCGGCCGGGCGTTGTCAGGCCGGACGACCCGATTCGGATCGAGCCATCAACGGACGCATCCGCGGCGGACTACCAGGTCGCCGATCGTCTCGACCAGGCTGAGCGCGAGAGCTCCGTCGCCTTCTGGGAATCGGCGATCGCGGCCGGCATCGACGTGAGGCTCCTGGACGACGGCGAGATCGCCGTGGCTGCCACGCCGGAGCTGCCGGGTCCGATCTTCAACTCGGGCCTGGGCTTCGCCCATCTGCCGAACCTCGTCGACCGGGCCCAGGCCCACTTCGCCCGGCACGGTGTCAACGGCTGGATCCTGGCCGATGACCCGCCATGGAACGGGGCGCGCTTCGACGCGACGCTCGCACGCTACGTGCTCGACGAGCCCATCCAGGACGTGAGCGCTGACGACGTGCGCGTGCGCGAGCTGTCGCGACGCGAGACCGGCGCATGGGCCGAGGTCATCGTGGCCGCGTCGGACATGCCGCGCGACGTCGCCGAGGCGTGGCGCCGGCTCGAGAGGCACCTGGCGCTGGTGCCACACCACCACCGCTTCGTGGCCGAGGTCGACGGCGTGGCGGTCGGGGCCGGCAGCCTGCACGTCCATCACCACCTCGGCTGGCTGCGCGCCGGATCGGTGCTGCCCGCCCATCGCGGACGCGGCATCCAGCGCGCGCTCATCGCGCATCGCGTGGCGCATGCGCGGCGCCTCGGCGCGGATGCCATCGGCGCATCCACCATCGAGGCTGGATCCTCAGCGGCGAACGTCGAACGGCTGGGCTTTCGACGGATCGGGACGCGTCGCAGCTACGTGGCCGAGCTGAGCGACTGACCCACGCGCCGGTCCGCGGCACGGGCCTGCGGCGCGTGACGAAGGGCGGAGGGAACCCACGGCAGCGCGCGCCGGCTCGTGGCGGCGAGCCGCTCGATCCCCCGCTCCCGTGCCGGCGACCACGAGATGCCGTACTGACGTCGCAGGTCCGGCGGCAGCGTCGCCAGTGACACGAGATGGATGACGTCCTGGAGCGTCCCGGGCACGAGCGGCAACGGTCGAAGCACGGACCGGGCGATGCGGCGGGCCTCGGGCGTGACGCGGACGCTTCCGTCTGCCATGCGCGCACGCATCCACTTCCGCAGCTCGTCGATCGTCCCCGGGAGCAGCGAGGACGGCACGCCAAGGCGTTCCGCCACGTGCGCGCTCTCGGCGTGGTAGCGCTGCTCGTCCGTCGGATCCAGCGGTGCGACGAACCGCGCATAGACCCGCAGCGCCGTGTCGACCAGGGTCGCGTGGACCCACAGCAGCGCCTCGGGATCGGTGGCAGCGTAGGCCCGTCCATCCGGTAGGCGTCCGCCGACCCGGGCGTGGATCGCATTGACCCGCCGGATGGCGGCATCGGCGGTCGACCGGCTTCCGAACACCACGTCGAAGCTGGACTGGAGGGTGCGCCGCAGACGGCCCAGCGGATCGGTGGCGTAGGTCGAGTGCTCGACGACCCCTGCGGCCACCACCGGATGCGCGGCCTGCATGAGGAGGGCGCAGGATCCGCCCGCCAGCACGACCAGCTCACGGTCGATCCGCCACGAGACCGATCCGGGGCCGAAGAGGCCGGCGGCCTCGTCCGCGTCCGTCATCCGAATACCGGTGCGTTCCGTGGCCGCCGGGGTTCATGGAAGATCGATCGGAACACGAAACCCGCCACCAGCCCCGCCACAAAACCGCCGATGTGAGCCATGTAGGCCACGCCCCCGGCGGTCTCCTCGGTCACCGCGAAGGCACCGATGCCGTTGACGAACTGGAAGACCGCCCACAGCCCGATGGCGACCATGGCGGGCACGCGCATCGGGAAGCGCAGGAAGAGGACCGTGACACGGTTGGTCGGGAACATCACGAGATACGCGCCGAGGATGCCGGAGATGGCGCCCGAGGCGCCGAGCGTGGGGATGATCGAACCGGGGTCGATGAGGATCTGGGCCATGCTGCCGATCACCCCGGCCACGAGATAGAAGGCGAGGTACGGGATGTGCCCGATCCGGTGCTCGACGTTGTCACCGAAGATCCACAGGAAGAGCAGGTTGCCCGCGATGTGCAGCCAGCCACCGTGCATGAACATGCTGGTCAGCAGCGTGAGGAAGATCGGCGACGGTCCCGGCTCCTGGGGGATCGGCACTGGCGTGCCATCGACGATGATCTCCTCGGAGCCGACGAGGTCGACATTGTTCGTGATCTCGAACGGGACGGCGCTGTAGCCGTACGTGAACTCCTCCCCGCTCGGGCCGCCGCCGCCCTGCAGCAGCAGGAAGACGGCAATGTTGAGACCGATGAAGGCCAGGCTGACGAACGCCGGTCCGTGGCCGCGCTCGTTCTCGTCGCCGATGGGGAACATCGGCCGGATTCTAGAGCACGTCCCGCGCCATAATCGTCGCGTGCCCATTGACGTCAGACCGTACGACGGAACGGCTCGTGACTTTCTCGCCGCGGCCGAGACTGCCTTCGGCGAGCACCTCCGCGAGGACGATGCCGCGATCTTCGAGCCGATCTTCGAGCCCGACCGGTCGATCGGGACCTGGGACGGGGATCGGCTGGTGGGTACCGCCTCGGCCTTCAGCTTCGAGCTGACGATCCCCGGTGGCGTGCTTCCGGCCGCCGGCGTGACGATGGTCGGCGTGCATCCCACGCACCGGCGGCGCGGGGCTCTGCGCCGGATGATGCGGATGCAGCTCGACGACGTCCACGAACGGGGCGAACCGCTCGCGGTCCTGTGGGCGTCGGAGGGGAGCATCTATCAGCGGTTCGGCTACGGCCTCGCCAGCATGCGTGCGCGGATCAGCGTGCCGCGTGATCGCTCAGCGTTCGCGCGGCCGCACGTGCCCTCGGGGGAGATTCGCTTCGTCAGCGTCGACGAGGCGAAGCGCGTCTTCCCGCCGATCCACGACGCTCTCCTGCCGTCGCGACCGGGATTCTTCCACCTGACCCCGGCGTTCTGGGACGAGACGCTCCACGACCCCGAGCATTGGCGGCACGGCGCCGGGGCCGCCTTCCACGTCGTGCACGAGGTCGCCGGCGTCCCCGACGGCTACGCCCGCTACCGGATCAAGGACAAGTGGGACGAGGGTGGCCCGAACTCCACGCTCATGATCAACGAGATACTCGCCACCAATCCGTCAGCGCATCTCGACCTGTGGCGCTATCTCCTCGACGTGGACCTCATCGGGAGGATCGAGGCGTGGAACGTCGCCCCGGACGATCCGCTGGTTCTCGCCGCCCTCGAGCCTCGTCGACTCGGTCTCGGCCTCTCCGACGGGCTCTGGCTGCGCGTCGTCGACGTGGCCTCGGCCCTGGCGGGTCGCCGCTACGCGGCCGATGGGCCCCTGGTGATTGAGGTTCGCGACGAGTTCTGCACGTGGAACGCGGGCCGCTGGTCGTTGCGGATCGAGGCGGGCGTGCCGCTCGTCGAGCCGACCACGGCCGCCGCCGACGTCGCCTGCGAGGCCACCGACCTCGGAGCCGCCTATCTCGGGGGGTTCTCGTTCCGCCAGCTGGCAGACGCGGGGCGCGTCGCGGAGCTGGCGCCGGGCGGCGTGGCGCGCGCCGACGCGCTGTTCCGGACCGAGCGCGCTCCGTGGTGCCCGAAGGTCTTCTGAGGCAGCGGGAGGCACGGGAGTATATGCGTATATACGATGTGGTCACGGTGACAGGTGACGGCACGGCACTGCCGCCCGCCGCGCTCCCCTAGCCGGCGGCCGGCGACGCTTCCGGCGCCACCTCCGTCTCGCGCCGCGACGGGTTCCGAATCCACACCGCATTGATCGCCGCACCCGCGAACAGCAGCATCGCCGAGACGAACATCGCGAGGTGGAACGCATCGGTCGAGGCCTCGACCACGGCCTCGGCGAGCGCCGCATCGGTGCCCTCCGGCACGCTGGTCAGCGGCTGGATCTGCTGGGCACGGGCGTCATCAGCGGTGAGCCCTGGCACGCGCTCGGCGAGCAGCGGGTAGAAGCTGGCCGTGATGGCGATGAACAGCACTGCGCTCATGAGCGGCGCGCCGACCCGCGACACCGCGTTGTTGATCGCCGAGCCGAGGCCAGCGCGGCGAACGGGAATCGAGCTCATCAGCGCGGTCGTGAGGGGCGCCACGAGCAGGGAGATTCCGAGCCCGAACACGACCAGGGCGAGGACCACGTCGACGAGCGCGTCGCCGGGCGGGATGAGGGTCGCCGGCTCAGTCAGATCGGCGACCCACGCCTCGCTGTCGGGCGGGATGCGCGCCAGCCACAGCAGCCCCAGCCCCATGATGATCGGCCCCACGGTCAGGAACAGGCGGGGGCCGAGACGCCCTGCCAGCTGCCCGGCGGGTGTCGACAGGAAGGTCAGGAAGAGGCCCACCGGCAGTCCGATGGCACCCGCGGCGATCGGCGAGTAGCCGAGCGTCCCCTGCAGGTACAGGCTCTGGAAGATGAGCGTGACGTAGAGCGCACCGTAGATCACGAACGTCGAGACGTTGACGACCGTGAAGTTGCGCGATGAGAAGAGGCTGAGCGGCACGAGCGGATTCGCGCGCATGCGCATCAGGAACGGGAAAGCGACGAGCGCCAGAGCGCCGATCCCGAGCGAGATGAACGCGACGGTGTCCTGCCACTGACGCTCGGCGCCACGCGTCGCGCCGAAGGCCAGGCCGCCCACCGCGATCGCGATGACGGCGGCACCCGAGCCAGTCGAACTTGCCCTCGGCCTCGTCGTCGCGACTCTCGAGAACGGCGCTGGTGGCCCACAGGGCGATAAGGATCAGCGGCACGTTGATGAGGAACGCCGCGCGCCAACTGACCGACTGGACCAGGAACCCGCCCAGGAACGGGCCCAGGATCATGGTGGCCGAGGTGCCCGCTGCCCACAGGCCGATTGCGCGTCCCCGCTCCTCGCCGTCGAACGTGGCGGTGATGATCGACAGGCTGCCCGGGACGAGAAGGGCGCCGAATGCGCCCTGGACCAGGCGGGCGAGGATGAGCACCTCCATGTTCGGCGCCAAACCGCAGGCCACCGAGGCCACCCCGAAGCCGGCCAGGCCGATGCGGAACATGCGCCGGCGTCCGTAGAAGTCGCTGATCCCGCCGGCCAGGATGAGGAGGGCGGCGAGGACAGCCAGATAGCCGCTGTTGACGTAGGTCAGGCCTTCGACGCGTCCGACGAACGTCGCCGGCAGCTCGCGGCCGATCGTCTCGACCGCGACATTCACGATCGTTCCGTCCAGGAACACGATCGCCGAACCGAGGATGACCGCCAGCAGCGTGCCGAATCTTGTGCTCATCGCGACATCCTACGCCGCCCGAGGTCAGCCACCGGGGCCCTTGCTCGCTGCGTGCTCCCGGCGGGAGTACCGTAGGTCGATGAGCAACGCCGCGCTCGATCGTCTGCTGGCGCTGCTCGTGGCCGTCCAGCTCGTGAGCGGGCTGCTGACGCTGCGGTCGGGCGTTCCCGCCACGGCCCCGCTGTTCTGGCTTCACGGGCTGATCGGCGGCATGCTGCTGGTGACGTCGGCCGAGAAGCTCCGGCGCAGCATCGGACCGGCGATTCGCCGGCGTCGGTGGCGGCGGCTGGCGCTCGGCGCAGGGCTGACCCTGCTCGTGGCCGCTGCGCTGGCGGGTGGGTTCGCGTGGGTGGCCGGCGGTCGGATCTGGTCCATCGGGCCGTGGACCATCCTGACGCTCCATGTCTGGGCCGCGCTCGCCGTCATCCCGGTGCTGCTCGCGCATCTCCTGCCCCGCCGAGTCACCCTGCTGCGGCCGCGGAGTGTGCTGGCCACGCCGATGCGGCGGCGGACCGTGCTCGCCATCGGCGCGGTGGGCATGCTCGGCATGATCGCGTGGGGCGGCGCCAACCTTGCCGATCGGCTGCAGGGCGGCGTCCGCCGGTTCACGGGCTCGCGCTGGCTGCCCGACGGCGGCATTCCCCCGCCGACCACGTTCTACGGCGAGGGCACACCGGCCATCGACCCGCGGAACTGGCGGCTGCGTGTCACCGGGCGCGTCTCCACTCCGCTGACCTTCGACCTCGGGCAGCTCACCGCGGCCGGGCTGGTTGAGCGCGAGGCGGTCCTCGACTGCACCTCCGGCTGGGTGCTGCGCACGAGCTGGCGCGGCGTCGCGCTGGCCGAGATCCTGCGCATCGCCGGGGCCGATCCCGAGCCGGCGTTCGTGAAGGTCCGATCGGCAACGGGCTGGATGGTTCCACTCGAAGCTGCCGACATCGAGAGCGCGCTGCTGGCGACGCACGTCGCTGGTGAGCCATTGCCGGCGGCGAACGGGTGGCCGCTGCGCCTCGTGGCGCCGGGCCGTCGGGGCCTCGATTGGGTGAAGTGGGTGACGGAGATCGAGGTGGCGTGAGCGCCGATCAGGTGATCGGCTCGAAGCGCGCCGTGAAATGCCGCAGGGCGGAGGGCTGCTCGACGATCCGGTAGCCGCGCAGATCGGCGGCTCGCTCCGCAACCCAGCGGATGACCTCGATGCAGTAGTCGACGTGCGACTGGGTGTACATGCGGCGCGGGATCGCCAGGCGCACGAGCTCCATCGGTGCCGGTGTCTCGCTGCCGTCGGGATGGAGGCCGAACATCACCGACCCGATCTCGACCGAGCGGATCCCGCCCTCGCGGTACAGCGCGGCAGCCAGCGACTGGCCGGGGTACTCGAGTGGCTGGATCTGCGGCAGGAGCGCCTTTGCGTCGATGTAGACCGCATGCCCGCCGATCGGCTGGACGCAGGGGATCCCCGCCTCGACCAGCGCCTCGCCGAGGTAGGCGGTCGACCGGATGCGGTAGCGCAGGTAGTCGTCCTCGACGACCTCGCGCAGGCCCTGGGCCATCGCCTCGAGGTCGCGGCCGGACAGGCCGCCGTAGGTCGGGAAACCCTCGGTCAGGATGAGCAGGTTGCGACACTGCTCGGCCCACGCGTCGTCGTTGAGCGCCAGCCAGCCGCCGATGTTGGCCAGCGCGTCCTTCTTGCCGGACATCGTCATCCCATCGGCCAGGGCGGCCATCTCGCGCACGATGTCCGGCACGGCCGCATCGGCATAGCCGTCCTCGCGCTGCTTGATGAACCAGGCGTTCTCCGCGAACCGACAGGCGTCGAGGAAGAGCGGCAGGCCGTAGCGGTCGCAGACCTCGCGGACCGCGCGCAGGTTGGCGAGCGACACCGGCTGGCCGCCACCCGAGTTGTTCGTCACCGTCACGAAGACGACGGGAACGTTCTCCGCCCCTCGCTCCCGGATGAGGGCGTCGAGCGCTTCGGTGTCCATGTTGCCCTTGAACGGGTGGATCGTGGCGGGCTCACGGCCCTCCGCGATGACGAGGTCCACGGCCTCGGCGCCGGTGAACTCCACGTTGGCGCGGGTGGTGTCGAAGTGGGTGTTCGACGGGATGACCTTGCCCGGTCCCCCGATCACGCTGAACAGGATCTTCTCCGCCGCCCGGCCCTGGTGAGTCGGGATCACGTGGCGGAACGGCCACAGCTCGGTGACGGCGTCGAGGAACCGGAACCAGGATGGCGAGCCAGCGTACGACTCGTCGCCGCGCTGGATGCCGGCCCACTGCTCGCTGCTCATGGCACCGGTGCCGGAGTCGGTGAGCAGGTCGATCAGGACGTCGGCGGCGTGGAGGTTGAACAGGTTGTACCCCGCCTCGCGCAGCTTCGCCTCGCGCTCCTGGGCGGTCGTGAGGCGGATCGGCTCGACGCTCTTGATGCGGAATGGCTCGATGATCGTCCGGAAGCGGTCCATGCCGGTCGCATGGTAGTCGGTGCCGGTGCGCCTCAGCACCCGATGGTCTGGGTGGCGGAGCGCAGGATCGCGGGCCATGATGCGCCGATGGGACGCGCGATGGCCATCATCGGCTGGCTGGCGTGGGTGATCCGCCGGCCATTCGACCGACGCGGCTGGTCACTGGCCGGCGGCTTCGTCGTGCCCGCCCTCGCCGTCGTGCTGCTGATCGCAGCAGCGGTACCGATCGTCATTCCCCTGCTCGACGCGCAGCCCGAGGACGTGGCGGTCCAGCAGATCTTCGACGGCGCGATCACGCATCCCGAGGGCTGGGTCCGCCTGCGCGGTCGGGTCACCCCGCTGGCCGAGTCCCCCACCGGCGAGCCGGGGACGTTCGGGCTTCTCATCGACGCGGACCGGCGCCTGCGAGCCGTGGTGGTGGAGTCCTCGGGTCGCCTCGAGGCGTCAGCCCGGACCACCGTCACCGGCCGGCTGGTGGAGCGATCCGTGGTCGTGGAGGAGGAGCTGCCGATCGAGGCCACGGAGGCCGGGACACCACCGCGCGTCGTGCCCGATCGGATCGTGCTGCTGGACGAGCCGGCGAAGCCGCAGCGGGCCAACCTCGTGCCGCTCGCCGTCGTGCCGGCGCTGGTGGCGGTCAGCCTGCTCATCGGCTCGCGGATCGGCTATCCGGTCTTCCGGCCCTCGCAGGAGATCGATGTCCTGGCGCGTCCACTGGCGGCGGGCGAGCGCGTGCCCACCGCGTACGGGGGCCGCATCGGCGACAACCACGCGGACCTCGGCGAGCCGGGCGCGGCGTTGCTCCTGCTGCGCCGTGACCCACGCGGTCTGCTGCTCAGCGTCCAGCCGCTGGCCGAGGACGACGGACCGGCCCCGAGACCGGTCCTCGTCGGGGGCAGCTGGTCGGCCGGTCGGACCGGCTGGGTGCACACCGTCGCCGAGACCGTCGCGGCGCTCCACGTTCGCACCGAGCTCGTTGACGCGATCTTCCTGTTCGCCCGCAGCGCTGAGCGTGATCGGGTCGCCGCCATGGTGGCGGTCGATCGTTGAGCCGGCCGGGGCTTGCCTGAGGAGCGAAGATGCTCCCAACAGCATGGAGGTTCGTCCGATGGCGTGGGAGTCCTTGGGCGGAGCGATCGTCTCCGCACCCGCCGTCACCACGTGGGCCGCCGACGAGATGCAGGTGTTCGCCATCCATGCCGATGGCGCTCTGTGGAACCGATACTGGGACGGACGTCGCTGGCACGATTGGGAGTCGCTGGGCGGTGACCTGGTGGGGAATCCGGCGGCCTGCAGCTGGTCGGCTGATCGCATCGACCTCTTCGCGCGTGGGGCCGACGGCTCGCTGCAGCACTGCTGGTATGAGCCCGGCGGGTGGTCCAGCTGGGAGGCGATCGGGGGCGAGCTGGCCGGGGACCCCGCGGCCTGCTCCTGGGGAGAGAATCGCCTGGACGTCTTCGCGCGAGGTCCCGGTGGCGACCTTCTCCACACATCCTGGAACGGATCCGCCTGGTCCTGGGAGTGATTCGGCCGTTGCCGCCCACCGTATGGGTGGCATGCTGACTCGCGAATCCGTGTGGGACTATCCCCGACCGCCGGCCGCGCGGCCGAGCGACCGCCTCGTACGCATCGTGCACGCTGGCGAGGTCGTGGCCGAATCCCGGCGTGCCGTTCGCGTGCTCGAGACAGCCGGCGCCCCGGTCTGGTATCTCCCGCCGGCCGACGTGCGACTGGACCTCCTTCGCCCATCGACCTCTCCTCACACCGTGTGCGAGTGGAAGGGCGTCGCGGTCTACCTCGATCTGCGGGTCGGCGGTGCGGTGGTGCCGCGCGCCGCATGGTCGTATCCCAGCCCGCAGCGAGGCTACGAGGCCATCGCCGGCTACATCGCGTTCTACGCGGCGTCGGTCGACGAGGCGACCGTCGACGGCGAAGTCGTCCGTCCGCAGCCGGGCGGCTTCTACGGCGGCTGGATCACCGACGACGTCGTCGGTCCGTTCAAGGGAGAGCCCGGAACCGAGGGCTGGTAGGCTCGTCGCGGGTATCTACGGTATCTACCCGCAGATGATCAGAGGAGCGCCGTCGCCACGATGGTCGCCACGTAGGCCGCCAGCAGCAGCCCGCCCACGACGAGGTTGAGGTTGACGTTCGTGCCCATCACCGCCATGAGGGTGTACGGGCTGTCGTAGTTCACCTTGATGCCGCGGTGCACGCGGAGCGCGATCGGCGCGGCCGCCAGGGCGATGAGCGTCGGCCAGGGCAGGATGCCCGCCACCGCGCCGACGACGATCACCGCGAACGCCACGACCGCCGCCACCAGGTAGGCGGTCTGGATCGTCCGAGGCGCGAAGCGCACCGGCAGGGTTCGCTTGCCGGCCTCGGCGTCACTGCGCCGGTCAGGGATCTCGTTCACGAACAGGATCAGCGCGATGAGGATTCCAGGCACGAGTGACAGGACGAAGGGCTCGACCGCCAGGCGGCCCGTCTGCACGACGTACGCGCCGAGCAGCATGATCGGCCCGAACCCGATGGCAACCGCGAACTCGCCGAGACCGCGGTACACGAGCTTGAGCGGAGGAGCGGTGTACGCCACCCCGACGACGATGCCGGCAATGCCGATCCACAGCAGGGTCAGCGAGCCGGTGACCGCCACGAGCAGGAGGCCGATGAGCGCCGCCGCGCCGAACAGGGCGACCGACAGCTGCGTCAGACCACGGATGCTGACCAGGTCGTAGACCGCCACGCGCGAGCCGCCGGAGAACTGGGTCGGCGTGGTGTTCGCGTCATCGGCCCCGGAGAGCGTGTCGAAGATGTCATTCGAGACGTTGATGGCGAGATGCGCGAAGGAGCCGCCGATGAGCGTCAGCAGCGCGGTCCACCAGGTGAATGCGCCATGGCTGGCGGCCACGGCGATGCCGAGGAGCACGGGAACCGCGGTGGCCGACAGGAACGGCAGGCGGGTCGTGCGCAGGGCCAGCCAGAACGGGCTGAGCTTCGGCCGGATCGTGCGACCCTTCTCCTCGGAGAGCTGGGCGAGGTAGCGCCGTGACTGCGGCACCGAGCGCTCGGAGTACTCGAAGAACGGGACCTCGTTCTCGTCCCAGCCCCAGGCGCGGGACGGACTGAAGGCCGTCCCGTCCGACCGACCCCAGAGCTGGACGTAGCGGCGCTGGTCGTAGCCGATACCCTCCTGCGGTCGGATGTGGCTGCCCATCACGTTGATCTCGCGATCGGTCGGGATCGGCATGCCTGCCGGCGGTGCCAGCACCACGCGACCGGCGCCGGCGTCCACCTCGGCCGTGGTGGCCACGCTGGTCGGGTATCCGGCGTCGTCGACCCAGCTCACGATGACGTGCGGGTAGGTCGCCAGCTTCTCGAGGTCGGCGGGCGCGGCATCGTGTGCCGGGATGGACCCTGAACGCATCTTCGTCGCCGTGGTCATCAGGCTGCCTCCTGCCGGGGAGCGACGGTTTCGACCGGTGCGCGATCGGTCCGGCCATCGGCCCAGTACAGCGCCCGCCCCGGAGTGATCTCGATCACGGCGCGCTCGAAGAAGAGGGGCAGAGCAACGCGAGCCTTGAGGAAGTCGTTGATCGCCGGCTCCTTCTGGCGCCACAGGTCGAGGATGAGCCGCTCCCAGTCGGCGTGCGGATCGTCCTCGATGACGCGCGCCGTGCCCTGGATCGTGGCGCGATCCGGGTTCCCCTTCATCGCGACCGGGTCGGTCAGCGCGAGGCTCACGCGAGCGTCGCGCTTGATGTGCTCGAGCTTCTTGCTGAACAGCGTGGACGAGTGAAGGTAGATCTTGTCCCCGTCGTAGAGCGGGATGAGCGGATGCGTGATCGGCCGCCCGTCGCGCCCGATGACGGTGAGCTCACCGACCAGCGCCACTTCCAGCAGCTGCTCGATCGGTTCCGGTAGCCATCCCATCGGGGTCTCCAGGTGTGCTGAATAACGTGATACCTGATCCTAGCATAATTACGGTCCACTCCCCAATCCGCATCACCGGCATGCGCGATGCACTCGGCGTCGCATGACCATTCAGCATCCCCCCAACGACGAGACCCCACCGCCGGCACCCGAGACCGATCCGACACCGGTGCCGATCGACACGCCGGACGAGCCCGAGCAGCGAGCCCCGGGCGAGAGCCACGAGCCGATGGGCGCCCCGCGCGACGAGCCCGATCCCGAGGCGTAGGACGCGAAGAGACCCGGCACCGGGCCGGGCCTCTTCGAGTTCGGGAAGCCGTCGCTCTCTACGGCTTGTGGATCGTGATCTGGCCATTCCGAATCGCCTGCGGGGAGCCGTTGTCGAACACCACGTCGCCCGAGGCGAGATGCCAGATCCGCATCCGCAGACGATCTGGGCCATCGGTCACCGAGACCTCGAAGCCGTAGCCGCTGGCTCCGTTCACCGTCCCGGTCCCCGCGTAGCGCGCTGCGGACCCATCGGGCTCGGAAACCAGCCACGTGACGCTGCTCGATGCGAACGCCAGGCCGGGAAGGGTGAACAGGGTGTCGCCGCTCGGGGTCAACGCCTTGCCGGCGTACTGCGCCGACAGCTCGAACGACGCGATCCCGCTCCCTGTCGTGATGCGCCCACCGCCTGTGACCTTGGCGTGCAGCCCGAGGTCGAGCCCTACGATCACCGGGTCGTGATCCGATGAGCGGTACGGATCCGGCGCGTAGAGCGTGGTCTGGTGGTTGGCCGACTTGAACTCGGTGTTGTAGTCCAGCACCGGAGGCTCGTCGGTGTTGATGTGCCACGGAGCAGCATCAGCAACCTGCGCCGAGAGCGAGGGGCTCGCGTGCGCGTGGTCGAGGTAGCCCGATGCCCCCTGGAACACGTAGGTGTACGCGTTCGGACCTTCGAATTCCCACAGGAGGTCGCTGTACCCCGCGTCATCGAGGGCCGAGATCGGCGTCTCCATGGCGTAGCTGTTGAGGTCGCCGATGATCATCGAGTCCGGATCGCCGGAGCCGGTGGGATCGGCCAGGAGCCAGTCCGCCAGCGCCGCGGCGGCCAGCGTGCGGGTGCCGTTGCAGTTTCCGCCCAGGTGATCGGGCTGATCGTCACCCGTCCCGCAGCCGGACCCCTTCGACTTCAGATGGTTGACGGCCACGGTGAAGACCGCGCCACTCGAGGTCTCCGTGAACGTCTGGGCCAGGGCCGGCCGGTTCCGCGTGTCGTCGAACCGCGGATCGACGCTCGAGTCGAGGACCGCGTACGCGCCCATCGGGGTCACCGCCGCGGGCTGATAGATGATGGCCACGGCGATCTCGTCGGTGCCGACGACGCCGGTCTCCACGTAGTCATACGTTCCGGCCCCGGCGACCTCGTTCAGGCCGGCGACGAGTGACTCGATGGCGGGGACGGCATCCGCCCCGTCATTCTCGATCTCCATCAGGCCGACCACCTCGGCGTCCATGGCCGTGATGGCCGCCACGATCTTGTCGTGCTGTCGCGTGAACTCCGTCGGCGTGTTCGCCCCGCGCGCCGTCGGGAAACCGCCGCCAAGGCCATCGCCGTTGAAGTAGTTCAGCACGTTGAAGGCGGCCACCTGGATGTCGCCACCGACATCCGGCGCAGTCGCCGGACGCGTCGCGGCATCGGCGAACGGCACGTCCGCGACCGGCTGAAGCCGATACGTCCCGAATCCCTCGTGGACGATCGCCGTCAGGTTCGCCACCGTCGCCCCGATGCGCAGCGTGTTCGCGGCTGACAGCCCGCCGGTCGGATACCGCGTCGGGTCCGCATTCTGGCTGGTGTTCGCATCGTCGAGAACGATTCGCGTCCGAGCGTTGAGATCTGCGACGGCCAGGGCATCGACACCGGGCTCGGCCGCGTGCGTGCCCTGGAACTGGCGCCCGGTCGAGCTCAGAACCACCTCGCCGAATCGGCCGAGGCTGAAGTTCTCGGTCACCGTCATGCTCTGCGTGAAGCTGGCGAGCATCCCCTCCCAGCGCTCCCAGTCGCCGGTCGCCCCCACGGGGAGCGTGATCGCCGCCGGCGTCACCGACGCACCCGAGTCGCAGACCGTGACATTGGCCACCTGGTCGATCTGGGTCAGGCTGCTGAACTCCGTCGCCCGTCCGGTGACGCTGACGACATCACCGGGGACGACATCGGTCGCCGAATGGAAGACGAAGATGCCCTCGGACGTCAGCGGGTCCGCGTCCGCATCGGCGTCCTCTTCCTGGACGAAGAACCCGCGCAGGGTCGGCGAGCTCCCCTGGTAGTCCCCGACGACCACGCCGTTGATCGTGACCGTCGTTCCCGAGATGGGAGTGCTGCTGCCGGAGCCCTGCACCTCGTGAATGAGGCGCGTGGCCGGCGTGCAGACCACGCCGACGGTGAAGGCAAACGAGGCGTCCGCCGCCATGGCGTCGGGCGGATCCGCCGCATCCTGGTCGCTGACGTGGGCCGCGAAGATGTCGACGTCACACGTGTCGCCGTTCACGAAGTCGGTGTCCGGATCGAGGGTGAAGGTCGTCGGACCACCGCTGACGGTGGCGGTGTGCGCGCCGCTCGAGCTGCAGTCGATCGCGAACCATGCGCCGGACACGTTCACGGTTTCGCTGAAGGTGACCGTCAGGTTGGCGTCCTGTGCGACGCCCGATGCACCGTCGGTCGGTACGGTCGAGGTCACCGACGGCGCGACGTCGCCACCGCCCGTCACCGTGTGCGCGCCGAGCCCGTCGAAGGTATCAGTGGCGAAGCCGTCCCACTCGACGGCCGGATCGAACGCGTCGGCGCCATTGGTGTCGCCCGCCTCGATCGCGGTCTTGCGCCGAAGCGTGTTGTCGGCGGTGCTCGTGAGGCCGCTGCCCCACTCGCGTCCCGGATCGAAGCCGATCTGGCCGATGACGTCGAGTGACGTCGGTCCCCTTGCGGAGCACGACGGCGTCGTCGCCGTTGAACCAGCCGGCGCCGTTCGTCTGGTCGGCCTGCGGCGAGGATCGTCGGCGTCGGCGGACGACTGCGCGAGCACGAAGACGTCGCCGGCGGCCACCGTGCCGGTCAGGTTGATCGTCAGCGCCGGCGGTCGTGCTGCCGTTGAAGAACATCTGAACGCTGTAGCCGTTCGCCGCCAGGTCGATCGGCGCACCGGTGCCGTTGTAGATCTCGAGCGCCTTGTTGTTGCTCGAGCCTTCGATGTACTCGCTGAAGAAGAGCTCCGTCGAGGCCGCCCGCGTCGCGGTGGGGGCGATGAACGGAACGAGCGCGCCGAGCGCGAGTGCGAGCGTCATCATCAGCGCGAACCCGCGCTGCATCGGCATCGGGGAAGAGGTGAGCACGGTCAGGGAGGCCTCCGGCATGCATGGTGGTTGGGTCCCTCAACCATACCCGCGACCGAGTCACTGACAATGGCCTTTCCGGTCGACCCGCCATGAGCCGATCTGCGCCACCACGCACCCGACCCGACTGGCCCGGACTGTGCGGGACCTGTCGTCATGCGCACCGGATCGCGACGGCTCGCGGTCCCGAGTACTGGCGCTGCCGCCTGGCCGAGACGGACGATCGCTTCGTCCGCTACCCGCGACTACCGGTGCTCGCGTGCACCGGCTACCGCCCCGAGTAGGAGGCCGGGGACAGCACCAGGCCCGCCGGCGGACCGACGGGCCTGGTATGTCGCAGATTGCCGACGAATCAGCGAACGGTGAGGGTCACGACCTCCTTCGTCGAGCCATTCAGCAGATCCGACCGCATCGTGGCGACGATCTCGAACGTGCCCTTGCCGTTGCCGAGCGCCTCGTACGGGATCGTGACGCTGCCACCGGGCGTCGGCGGCGACGTCGTGATCACGTAGTCAGCGGCGGTCGGCGCGCCACCGAGGGTCACGCCGCTGGTGCCATCGCGGTTCTCCGCGCCGACGGTCAGCCCGTCGGGCGATGGAGCGGACAGGTCGCCGTAGGTGAACCAGATGCCCTCGGTCGCGCCCAGCTGGATCCAGACCTGGAACGAGCTGGCCGACGCGGCAACTCCGAACGTGTCGACCTCCTCCCAATCGACGATCAGCCAGTCATTCACACCGTCTCCGAGGACTCCGATTCTCACCGCACCACCGGCCCCGGGGTTCAGGTCCGTCCAGTACGGCGCGAGAACGTTGTTCGGTCGCTCCGGATCGGGGAAGTCCTGCGGAGCACAGCAGTCGTTGTCCTCCGCCGTGCCCCCGCCGATGACGACGTAGCCGTTCGAATCGACCGCCAGCCTCGCGTACGTCTCCGATCCGTACTGGAACGACGGAACGTTGAAGTTGGCGATGGTCTCGTCGCCGATGCCTGCGATCGGCGCAAAGCCGAACGCCGACAGCGGGAGATACCCGCCGGCCGGGCTGGTGCCTCCGGCATCCTCGATCGCGTCGATCGACGGTGCCGACGCGGGCGCGAGGGTCCCGCTCCATGTGAAGCCGTTGCCGCGTGGCAGGCCCGGCGCCCCGACGTTGCGGATCGCCAGCTTGTTCGCCTTGGCGGCCGTCGCCACCTCGAGCGTGGTCTGCGAGGTGACCGGCGTCAGGTTCGTCGCGGTGACGGAGCAATCGGCAGCCGTGCCGCGCGGAAGCTCGGTCGGATCACAGACATGGTCGAGCGTCACGCCGCCCTGGGTCTTGTTGAACGCGACCGGCATGACCGCATCGGTGGCCTGGCCCTTCACGTCCAGCGTGATCTGACCGAAGTGGAAGCCATCGGCCAGCGCCGTCCCGTCGATCGTGATCTCGAACTCCTGGGACGCGCCCGGGTTGAGCCGGAACGTGCTCGGGCTGACGGTGATCCTGGCCCCGGCCGGAGCCTGCGCCGAGATCTGGACGTTCTGCTTCGCACCACTCACGTTGGTGACGGTCCGGTCGGTGTTCACGGCGCCGGCCATCGGATTGGCGTAGACGCTGGGGAGGTTGAGGTCCAACCGCCCGAGCGGATCGGTCGCGCTGGCGTAGTAATCGTCAGCTTGAACGTCGAACGTCAGGGTCGGGCTGAGTGCCCGGTTGGCCCGGATCGAGCCCGCGCCGCGATCGAACGGCGTGGCCGGCGTCGCACCGTCCTCCTTCAGGACGGACTGCAGCGACGACGTCATGAGCGCCGACTTGATCTGGCCGGGTGTCCAATCCGGATGGGCGGCCCTGACGAGCGCGCTCACACCGGCGCTGTGCGGGCTCGACATCGAGGTGCCCGCGATGGCCTGGTACAGCTGACCGGTCACACCGGTCGCCTCACCGACCGGCACCGGCGTGTGCCCTGCCAGGATCTGGACTCCCGGCGCCGTGACGTCCGGCTTCAGGAAGTCACCCAGCGGGCCGCGAGACGAGAAGCTCGCCATCACGTCGCCGGTGACCTCGGTCTTCGTCCCGGGATCCCACCGAGCCTGCACGCCGGAGTTCGCGTCCATGAAGTCCAGGAACGCATCCGAATCGGGCTGGTCGATGTGGACCGACGGGATGAAGTGGTTGTCGGTGTTGAGACCCTGCATCGCGGGGTTGTAGAGAATCATGCCGGCCGCACCCGACGGCTCGACGTTCTTGCTCTTGTCCACGCGGGCGATGACGCCGCGCTCGCACGCGACGACGAGTCCCGTGGCCGAGTCCGCCGGCAGTGGCGTCTGGCACAGCGGGTCGGTGTAACCGGGCACCTCCTGCGCCAGGACCACATCCGTCGGATCGGCGACCCCGGACGTGACGGTCGCGCCCGTGATGTCGAGGCTGGCTCCACCGTCGGCGGTCAGCTCGAGCGTGGTCAGGAAGTGCCGGTCGGAGGTCGACGCGGCGACCGTGTTCGTCCATGGACCGGCGTGGTTCGCGGTACCCGCCCCCGGACCGTTGTTCCCGGCCGACGCGTTCACGAGGATCCCCGCCGCGTAGGCGTCGAGGAATGCCAGCTCGACCGCGTCGACGTAGGCGTTGGTGCCGCCGGAGATCGAGAAGTTGAGGACATCGACCCCGTCCAGGATCGCCTGTTCGACCGCGGCCACCGAGTCGGAGCCGTAGCAGCCGGTATCGAGGCACACCCGGTAGGCGATGACATGGGCGCCGGGGGCGATCCCGCTGATCGGTCCCTGGTCGACGCCGAGGAGGACGGCCTCCTCCACTGCGCTGCCGGCCGCGGTCGTTGCGGTGTGCGTTCCGTGGCCATTGGCGTCGCGTGCTGAGCACTCGCCCGTCGAGTCGTTGCAGAACTCGCCCGCGAGCGTGCTGTTGATGGACAGGTTGGTATCGGTGAAGGCGTAGGCGCCGATGAGCTTGTCGTTGCAGGTGAACGGATCACCGAGCAACGGATCGGAGCCGTCGCCGAATTCGCACCCGTAGGTGCCGCCGGGATGGTCGATCCCGTTGTCGGCGAGCGAAGGATGCTCGGGCCAGATCCCGGTGTCGAGCACGCCGACGATCACGCCCTCGCCGGCCGTCGTCGACCCGCCGAGGCCGGTCCACGCCTGGGTGGCCCCGATGAACTCCGGGGTCGCATCCGTCAGCGGCTGCTCGAGCGTATCGGCCTGGACCGCGGCGACGCCCTCGACGCCGAGGAGTGCACCGATGCGGTTCGCCGGGACGATGGCGCTCACCCCGCCGTACGCGATGCTGAAGGAATCGAGAACCGTCGACTGCGGCACGGCCGCCTCGATGGCATCCCTGGCTGCCTTCTCCCTGGTATCAAGGTGTCGCCCATAGGCATCCACCGCGGCCTTGTTGGCCCTCAGGGACTTCCCGGTCACCTCCGGGCTCGTGGCGGCGAGACCCTCGACGTCTCCGGTGTACGACGCGACAGCGTCGTAGTCGAGCTTGATGAGGACCGGCACCGGCGTGGCGTCGTTGCGACCGAGGAGCGCGGGATCGGTCTGGGCGATCGACCCGCTGCGCGACTTGGCGCTTTCGATGGCATCTCCGTCCTGCTCGACGGTACCCGAGCCGGGACTGAGTGGGTCGACGGCCAACGAGGTGCCGACCAGGGAAAGAAGCAGCACGATGCTGAAGGGGACGGCGGTGAGCGTCCGCCTACGGCGTGGGTCCACGGGGCGTGATCCTCCCAAGAGCCCCGCTTGTCATCAGGCACGGGTGGCAGGTGATGCCACGAAGGGGGCGTTGATGGGATGCTAGCAGCGCCATCAGGCTACCGACCATACCGTTCGCACATCGGCGATGATTTTGCGGTGCCCGCACGCGCCGGATGCGCGGAACCGATCGTGCAGGTGGTCGCGTCTGCGCCATCACACTCCTGGAGATCACATGCGTATCGTCATCGCCACCGCCCTGCTGGGGCTCGCCCTTGCCGCGTGCGCGTCGGCCGGAAGCTCCGTCGATCCCAGCCCGGAGAGCAGCGACAGCGGCGACCCGACGCCGCGGGAGTCGCTGCGGCCATCCAGCCAGCAGCCCACGGCAGCACCCGAGGGAGATCCGCTCACCGGCCGCCTGGGTGCCGATTCGATCGAAGGTGGGTGCGGGTACCTCGAAGCCCCGGATGGGACGAGGTACGAGGTGATCTATCCGGACGGGTGGGACCTCAGGCTGGCCCCGCTGGAGCTGATCGCACCCGACGGTTCCGTGGTGGCGCGCGGCGGTGACGAGGTGACCGTCATTGGAGCGCCGGCCGGGGACATGGCGTCCATCTGCCAGATCGGGCCGATTTTCCGCGCGACCGCCGTCGACAGCTGATGCCGGTCGTCAGCGCTCCGTGATCAGGGCGCCCAGCAGGCGCGCGACGACGAGTGCGGAGAGCTCGTTGACATCCCGGTCAGGCACGAGCTCGGTGACGACGGCGCCCGCGAGACGATCCCGGACTCCGACCAGCAGGTCCCACGCCTCGCGGTAGTCGAGGCCGCCGGGCGTGAGCGCCGAGACCGCCGGCAGCACCGCCGGATCGAGCCCGTCGCAGTCGAAGCTGACGAAGACCGACGCGTCCGCCGGGATCTGGTCGAGCACCCAGGCGACCCCGCGCTGGCGGAGCTCGCGAGCCGTGACGAGGAGATTGCCCGCCGCTCGGGCGTCTTCGACGTCAGTGGGGCGCGCGGACCCGACGCCGCGCAGCCCGACCTGGACGATGCGCTCGACGTGGTCCATCTCGGACGCGCGACGCATCGGCGAGGAGTAGCCCTCGCGCACGCCGTCGACCTCGTCGCGGAAGTCGAGATGCGCGTCGACCTGGAGGACGACGAGCGGTCCGCGGTCCGCGTAGGCGCGCAGGATCGGGATCGGAACGGAGTCGTCGCCGCCGAGGCAGATCGGCGTCCCCCCGCGATCGAGAATGGCCCGCACGGCGTCGGTCGTGCGACGGCTGTTCCCGGCTCCGTCGTCCGGCGTCCCGGGGACGTCGCCGGCATCCACCAGGGCGGGCAGGTCCATCGGGGCATCGGCGTCGAAGTCCCAGTGGCCGACGAAGGCGGCCAGGCGCGCCGCGCGTCGCCGGATGGCCGTGGGGGCGGCGGCGCATCCGCTCGTGGGGCCCGGTCGCGGGTAGGGCCAGCCGAACGGGACGCCGACGATCACGTGGCCGCCGTCGATCTGCTCGAGGTCGATCTGGATCGGCGCACCGCCGAAGCCCGCATCGGGCGACTCCATCTTCACCCGCGCAGGCTATCTCGGCCGGCGGCCGCGCACTCGGCACAGCGGCCGACCAGGGTGACGTGGCCGATGTCGATCTCGAAGCCGTCGCCGGCGCGCAGGGTGCTGGCCACGGCGTCGGCGCGGTCGGTCCCGATCTCCCAGCTGCGACCGCACTCGGCGCAGTGAAGGTGGCCGTGCTCGTCCACCGGGCGGACATGGAACTCCTCGCGGCCGTCGGCGCCATGCCCGTGCTGGACCAGGCCGAGCTCCTCGAGCACGTCGAGGGTGCGGTACACGGTCGACGGAATGGTCGAGGCATCCCGCTCCCGGCAGCGCTCGACCAGGACGGAGCCGGACACGTGGCCATCGGCCTCGGCCAGGACCTCGATCACGGTGCGCCGCTGTGGCGTCCAGCGCAGACCCCGGTCCCGCAGACGCTGCCCGACCGAGTCCCACGGGGCCGGCAGTGATTCGCTCGCCTTCATCGCCCGTAGTCTATGCTGAACGCCGTTATTGCAAAGCCTCGCAATAGACTGAATCGGAGGCTCGATGTCCCAGCTCCTTGCCCTTGCCGGATTCGGATTCCTGCTCGGGATGCGCCACGCCACCGACGCCGATCACGTGATCGCCGTCACCACGATCCTCAATCGCAGCCGCCGCTTCGCGCATACGACCCTGATCGGAGCGCTGTGGGGACTGGGCCACACGATCACCGTCGTCATCGTCGGCGTGCTGATCATCGGCTTCAACGTCGTCATACCGCCGCCGGTCGGCCTGGCCATGGAGTTCGCGGTGGCGCTCATGCTCATTGCGCTCGGCATCCTCAACCTGACCGGGGGCATGCGGGCGATCACCGAGCGTTTCACGCCATCGGCGCCGCTGCACGGGCACGATCACGAGCACGTCCACGCCCATGACGACGTCCCCGACGATCACGCCCATGGGCACGCGCACCTTCACGGACACGGCACGGACCCGCACCTCGGCGGCCCGACCGGGCTGGTCGCGACGTTCGGCTGGTACCAGCTGCTGCGGCCCGTGGGCGTGGGGCTGGTCCACGGCCTTGCCGGCAGTGCCGCCGTCGCGCTCCTCGTCCTGGCCACGATCCAGGACACCGGCACGGCGATCGGCTACCTCGTGATCTTCTGCCTCGGCGTGGCCGCCGGCATGGCGGTGCTGACGACGGTCATCGGCCTGCCGTTCTGGGTCGCCAGGGCGCGCTCCCAGCAGATCAACCGGTGGCTGACCCTCGGATCCGGACTGCTATCGCTGGCCTTCGGCCTGTACCTGGGCTACCAGATCGGGATCGTGGACGGGCTCTTCACCGGCGACTTCCGCTGGGATCCGGCCTAGAATCCGGCGTCAGCGAGCGAACCACGGGCCGGTCGTGGCCAGTGCATAGACGACGAAGACGTTCGCGACCACCAGCGCGATGTTGAGGACCGCGCCGTCGGCGCTGCCCACGCCCGCAAGAGCCAGGACACCCGCGATCACGGCGACGACGATGCCCGTGATTCGAGCCCAGTTCCGTCCGCCGAGAACCTTGATGCCGGAGATCAGCTGGAGCGCGCCGAACCCGACGACGATCAGGACGACGAAGAAGATCGCCCCGGCGAACGCCCCGAACATCCCGCCGAGGCCGGGGACCTCGGTGTCCACGCCGCCGGCCGCCCCGGCAAAGATCGCGGCGCCGAGGAGCAGGATCAACGCGATGAGGAGCGTCAGCGCCCCGAGGACGATGAGCGTGATGCCGGCCGCGGTGACGATTCCTGGTCGGCCAGCCGGCGGGGCGGGGGTCGCGACCGTCGGGCCGCTGTCTGGGGAGGACATCGATTCGGTCACGGGGTCCCTCCGCTCGAGATCGGGCGGCTTGGGCGCCGCCACGCTCGCTCGAGTGTACGGGGATGCACCAGGTGCGGTCGGCGCAACGTGCACCGCACCTGGTGCATTCGGGGCCCCGGAACGTCAGTCGCGGACGCCCTCCGCCACGGGATAGCTGATCTCGAGCGGCTTCCCTGTCTCGAGCAGCGTCTTCATGCCGGACAGGATCGGCACCCAGCCGTGGGCCACCGACTTGTAGGTCTCGGTCTCTGACGCGAATCCGTCGTGGACCAGGGTCAGGAGCGAGGTCTCGCCTCGCGCCTCGATGGACCAGGTGCAGCGGCTCGCCTCGTCGCTGCCGGGGAAGCCGAACGTATGGACCAGCTTCTTCGGCGGATCGGCCTCCACCACCTCGCACGAGATGGCGACGCTGCCATCGGGGTTCTTGTACAGGAGCGGCGAGCCGGGCTTCCAGTCCGACTCAACGCTGTTGCTGTAGTAGTACTGCTTCGTGAAGTCGGAGTCGGTCAGCGCCTGCCACACCCGCTCGGGCGTCGCGGCGATGTAGACCTCGAACACGTGCTTGAGCTCTGTCATGGGTCGTTTCTCCACGCTGTACTTGATGTCCGCCATCGTGTTGACGAGGGGCTCCGCGTAGCGGCTGATCCATCGGTCCGCGATGAGGCGGATGGGAACCGGATTGAGGAAATGGAGCTTTCGGCGGCCGTCGCGGCGCGTGGTGACGAGGTGCGCATCCTCGAGCACCCGCAGGTGCTTCATGACGCCGAAACGAGTCATCTGGGGCAGCGCTTCCTCCAGGTCACCCAGCGTCAATCCGTCCTGCTCGCGAAGCCGATCCAGGAGCGTGCGCCGATGCGGATCGGCCAGCGCCCTGAATGCAGCCTCCATCTCTTCCATGTGCCGGACTATAGGTGACCTATCGGTCACATGTCAAGGCCAAAGACGGCTCGGAAGCTGAGCGATCCGCGGCGCCACGAACCCCGAAGCAACACCTCGACCCTCCCGCGTGTCCTATCCAGTGTCATGATCACGGCACTTGGGGGTGGTGTGAGCGAACCAGTCGCGATTTCGGCTGCCAGCGCATCTGCTCGGCTTCTTGACGAGCGCTTCGTCGAGCTGAAGCCGAGACTGCTGGCCGCGGCACGCGCTCTCGTCGGCGGCGACGCCGCCGAGGACGTGGTTCAGGACGCCTACCTGCGAGCGCGGGCCAAGATCGGGCAGCTCCGCGATGTTCAGGCGCTCGATGCCTGGCTGACGCGCATCATCGCCTCCGTGGCCTTCAACCATCATCGGCGGCGGCGCGGCCTCCTGGATCGCCTGCCCCTGCTGGCGGCAAGGCAGGAGAGCAGTCCGCCGGGCGCCAGCCTCGATGACCTGATCGATCAGCTTCCTGCCCGAGAGCGCACGGTGCTCGTCCTGCAGCACGCCTACGGCTACCGACTCGATGAGATCGCGCGCATCGTCGGCACGACACACACGAATGCCCGCACCATCGCGTTCCGCGCCCGCCGCCGCCTGGCCACTGCATGGCAGGAAATCGAGCGATGAGCGACCGCTACGCGAAGCGCATCCGCGGTGCGATCGCCGAGGGGCGCGGGTTGACGACGGCCGAGGCCGACCATCTGGCCGGGTGCGCTGCCTGCCAGGACACCGCGAGGGGCGCGCACGCGTTCGTCAGTGAGCTCGAGTCAGTGCTGGCGAGGCGTCGGGACGAACCCCTGCCGGCCGATCCGCTCCTTGTCGCACCTCCCCATGGTCGTCGCGCCTGGGCGACCACCATCGGCGCCGTGGCGGTGGTGCTGTTCGCGATCGGGACCGCGGCAATCGGCACTCGGTTGGTTGCCTCCCCTGGCCCCACCCCATCGGCGGAACCGTCGGCTCCCGTCGAGTCTCCGTCGGTACCAAGCGCCGAACCCTCGCCTGCCGATCCGACCGCGCAGATCGGACCCGGCACGTTGGCGGTGGTGAAAGCGGCGGCGGCCGTGGTCGACGAGCCCGGCGGCCGCCAGTGGGCACTCCTCGAGCCGGACCGCAACGTCCTCGTCGTGGACGTCCTCCACGACGGCGAAACCGAGTGGTACCGCGTCGAATTCGAATTCTGCTGCGCAGCAGGTGCCCCGAGCGAATGGGTATTCGGCTGGGTTGCGGCCACTCTCGAGGTCGCCGGTCTGTCCTCGCCGGGATGGGGCATCCCGGCCCCCGAGACGCTCGCCGGCCCCACCCTCGAGGCCGTGCATTGGGCGTGCCCTGACCGGCCCGAGCAGCTGTATCGCGTCGCCGAGCCGGTCCGCATCAGTGCTATGACGTCGCCGAGGTCATCACCATCCGCGGCGTGATATCCGGGGGCGAGCATGGTGAGGCCCTCTATCCGGGGGAACCCAGCCACCTCACGTCACTGCCCAACGCGACATTCGTTCCCCGCGACATGGAGTCCGGATACCGCTTCTTCCCGCTGCACATCGCCGCCGGCGACCCCTTGCTCCTCGCATGGCTGAACGATCAGCGGGTGAAGCAGGGCGAGGAAGTCGAGATCACAGGCGGGTTTGGCCCGGGCGCGATCGTCTGCACCAAGGCGCCGCGGTTGGAGGGCTTTCCGCCGATGAGCCCCGACGAGCAGCAGCTCTGGTGCGAGCAGCAGTTCAGTGTTGCCGAGATCCGCGCCGATGGCCCCGATCCGATCATCGACGCGCCAATCGCCGATCCACTGTGGACGCCTCCGCCAGGGATCCAGGCGGACTCCGGGGACGGCTGGCGTCTCCTCGCCTCTTCAACCCGCAACCAGCTCGCCGTGACGGTGAGCGCCGAGATCGTTGATGTCGCGCTCGACGCGGTGGACTACCCGCGCCTGTGGCTGTCGCAGGCGAGTGGCGAGCCGCCAGTGGTCGATTTCGGTACCGAGTTCGTCGTGCAGTTCGTTCCCCCGGTGAGCGGCAGCTGCCCGTGGATCGCATTTACCGGCATCGGCGTGAACCCAGCGGAGAAGCTGATGTACGGCGAGTTCGAGCAGCTCTCTGTCGAGCTGTTCCTGGGAGAAGTCCCCGAGAACTTCGGCTGCACGTCCGACGCGACTCCCCATGCTTTCCTCGTCGCCGTGCACCGCGACATGGCGCCAGCTACCCGGTTCACCCTGCGGCTGCGCCAGGAGCGGCTGTGCGAGGACTGCGGCATCACGTGGGACGAGACGGTGGTCCGCTTCGTCGACTAGCTGGGTTCGATCATGCGGCTCGCGGCGGATGCACGCGAATCCCGCGCTCCGGAATTCGTGCCAGATTCATGTCACCTGCGCACAGACCGACCGAATTCCGCAGGTCCTCGCCACCCTGCAGGCTGAGCGCTGCAGATGACAACTTCTGGGCACTTTTCGGAGTCGCGTGCGCATGCGACATGAATTTGGCGACATGTGCCACGGCGGCTTCGCCCGTCAGAGGAATCGCAGCTCGTCGGCCTCGGGGCGCTCGACGGCCCGCGCGCAGGTCGGGCACCACAGGCGGGCCTCGACCGGCGTGCCGCACAGTGCGTGGCGCATGGGCTCGGCATGGGCTGAGCCGCGGGAGCCCCAGTCGGCCAGCAGGCGCAGCACGCCCGCCAGCTCGAGCCCCTCATCCGTGAGCGCATAGGTGAAGCGCGGCGGCCGCTCCGAGTAAGGCGTGGCGCGCAGGATGCGCTCCCCCTCCAGGCGCTTCAGCCGCTCCGAC
The DNA here is from genome assembly GCA_963767985.1 of uncultured Chloroflexia bacterium. Classification (GTDB taxonomy): domain Bacteria; phylum Chloroflexota; class Limnocylindria; order QHBO01; family QHBO01; genus JACDBZ01. The sequence continues at coordinate 372,160 of CAVYGE010000005.1, read as the reverse complement.
AGGATGTTCGGCGCGATCCCGTCGACCGACTCCGATAGCTCACCGAAGCGGCGCGGCCCGTCGAGGAGCGCCTCGATGAGGAGGAGGCTCCATCGGTCTCCGACGCGTTCGAGCGCCGCGGCGAGCGGGGTCTGGGCGGCCATGCGGGGATCGTAGGGCATCGGCCTTGACAGTCGCTGCCGAAGGAGTAACTTGCGCATTGCAAGTCACACTCTACCAAGCGAGGCAACGAACATGACATCCCTGGCAGAGCTGGGCCGGGAGATCGGCGAAATCGCGGAGCGCGTCGGACCGTCGGTGGTCGGGATCGGCAACCGATGGCGCGGTGGCTCCGGCGTGGTCATCGGCGAGAACCGGATCCTGACGAACGCTCACAACCTCCACGGCGACGAAGTCACCGTCACCTTCGCCGATGGACGCAGCGCCGATGCGAAGGCGCTCGGCGTCGACACCGATGGCGACCTGGCCATCCTCGAGGCACCCACCGACGGCGCGACGGCGATCGAGCTCGGAGCCGATGCGCCCGGCGTCGGAGCGCCGGTCGTGGCGCTCGGCAACCCGAACGGCCACGGGCCGCGGGTCACCTTCGGCTTCGTGTCCGGCACCGGTCGCTCGTTCCGCGGGCCGCGCGGCCGTCGCGTGGCGGGAGCGGTCGAGCACACCGCGCCGCTCATGCCGGGCTCGTCCGGCGGACCGGTGGTCGACCTCGACGGGAAGCTGCTCGGCATCAACACCAACCGGCTCGGCAATGGCTTCTACCTGGCCATCGCCGCCGACGAGTCGCTGCGCGAGCGCATCAACGCGCTCGGTCGAGGCGAGACGCCGACGCGACGACGGCTCGGCGTCGGCCTGGCGCCGTCGCACGTGGCGCGACAGCTGCGCCGCGCGGTGGGCCTGGCCGAGCGCGACGGGCTCCTCGTCCGCGAAGTGGAGGACGACTCCCCCGCCGCGAGGGCCGGCATCGCGGAGGGCGACCTGATCGTCGCGGTCGGAGGCACAGAGATCACCAGCGCCGACGACCTGTTCGAGGCGCTCGGATGGCAGCGGATCGCTGGAGATCACCGTCGTGCGCGGCGCGGACGAGAAGCAGGTCACGGTGAACGAGTGATCGCCGCGGACCCGCGCATCGCAGCGGCGCTCGAGCGCGGCCAGGTGATCGACATCACGACCACCGGCCGCAAGTCCGGCGAGCCGCGACGCATCGAGCTCGTGTATCACAGCGTCGAGGGCCGGATCCTCATCAGCGGCCGGCCTGGCTACCCGCGTGGCTGGATTGCGAACCTGACTGCCGATCCGGCGATGACCTTCCACCTGAAGCGCGACCCGGTTGCCGACCTGCCGGCCCGCGGCCGCGTCGTCACCGATCGGGCTGAGCGGCAACGCCTGCTCGAGCCGATCTCCCGCGCCTGGCGGATGGACCTGGGCGTGATGGTTGCCTCTGCCCCACTGGTGGAGGTCACCTTCGACTGACTCAGGGGCTACCGTAGCGGCGTGACCGAGGTGACCGATGCGGTGGTGGTCGGCGGCGGACCGAATGGTCTCGCCGCCGCAATCGTCCTGGCGCGAGCCGGACGTTCCGTGGAGCTGTTCGAGGCACGCGACAGCATCGGGGGCGGCTGCCGATCGGCGGAGCTCACGCTGCCGGGAGTGACCCACGACGTCTGCAGCGCGATTCACCCACTCGGGCGCTCGTCCCCGCTGTTTCGCGAGCTGGAGCTCGAGCGCCATGGTCTGGAGTGGATCGTGCCGCCGATCCAGATCGCCCACCCGCTGGACGATGGACGCGCCGCCCTTGTCCGCCGGGACGTGGGGACGACGGCGGAGAGCTTCGAGCACGAAGCCGATGCAGCGACCTACCGCGGCTGGATGGCGCCCATGGCACGCGACTGGGACCTCATCGTGGGCGAGCTGCTCGGTCCGCTGCCGGTGGGCGCCCTTCGCCATCCGGTCGCTCTCGGGCGGTTCGGGATCCCCGCCGTGATGCCGATGGCGGCGGTCGCGCGACGGTTCAGGTCGCCGGCAGCCCGTGCCCTGCTCGCGGGATGCGGCGCCCACTCCTTCCTGCCAATGACCTCGCTCCTCACCGGCGGCACCGGGCTGGCGCTCCTGGTCAGCGCGCACGCCGTTGGCTGGCCGTTCCCGCGCGGCGGGGCGCAGCTCGATCGTCGACGCGCTGGCGTCGGTGCTTCGCGAGGCGGGCGGGCGCATCACGACCAGCGCTCCTGTCGCCGATCTCGACGAGCTGCCCGGGCCACCGCGCGGCACTCCTCGACGTCACGCCTCGGCAGGTGCTGGCGATGAGCGGCGACCGACTCGGGGGGTGGTACGCGGCGCAGCTTCGACGGTTTCGGTACGGGCCGGCGGCATTCAAGCTGGACCTCGTCCTCGACGGGCCCATCCCCTGGCGCAATCCGCTGCTGGCCGACGCGGGCACGGTCCACCTCGGCGGGACGTTCGAGGAGGTGGCCGCTTCCGAACGGGCGGTGCACCGCAACCGGGTCCACGACCGGCCGTTCGTCCTGCTGGCCCAACCTTCGCGATTCGATCCCACCCGCGCGCCACATGGCAAGCACGTGGTGTGGGCCTACTGCCATGTCCCGAATCGCTGGGACGGCGACGCCACCGAGCGCATCCTGGGCCAGATCGAGCGGTTCGCGCCCGGCTTCCGGGACCGGATCCTGGCTCGACATGTCCTCCGACCAAGCGACCTGGAGGAGTACAACGCGAACTACGTCGGCGGCGACATCAACGGCGGCCTTCAGAACTGGGCCCAGTTCTTCACCCGGCCCGCGCTGCGCTGGGATCCGTACGCGACCCCCGACCGCGGGATCTTCGTCTGCTCGTCGTCGACGCCGCCCGGTGGGGGCGTCCACGGACTGTGCGGCATGCACGCGGCGAACTCGGCGCTGCGTGGTGTCCTCCGCTGACGCCGCACCCGTAGACTCAGCCGCATGGTCGAGTCCGTTCACATCATCGGCGGCGGTCGCGCCGGGACGGCGATCGCCGCGCGGCTGCGAGAGCGCGGAGTCCGGGTCAGCGTGGGCCGCGAGCCCTCGCCGGACGCGGAGCTCGTCCTGCTGTGCGTGCCCGATGCGGCCATCGCAGAGGTGGCGGGCGCACTACCCCCGGGGCCGTGGATCGCCCATGTGAGCGGGACGACGCCCCTCAGCGCGTTGGAGTCCCACGAGCGTCGATTCAGCCTCCATCCGCTCCAGACCCTGGTGCGGGGTCGCGGTCCAGAGCAGCTCGACGGGGCGTGGGCGGCCATCACGGCGGAGAGCGCCGCGGCCCTGGATCAGGCACGCGACCTCGCCGATCGGCTCGGCCTCCGAGCCTTCGAGCTCGCCGACGCGGATCGTGCGATCTACCACGCGGCCGCGGTCATCGCCGGCAATTACCTGGTCACCCTGCACCGCAGCGCCACCCGGCTGCTCGAGGCCGCCGGCGTGCCGACGGAGGCCATCGTCCCGCTCATGCAGCGAACCATCGAGAACGAGTTCGAGCTCACCGGGCCCATCGCCCGGGGCGATCAGGCCACGGTCCAGGCGCACCTCGCCGCGCTCGAAGAGCGAGCCCCGGACCTCGTACCCATGTATCGGGCACTGGCGGAGGCCACGAAGCCTTGAGGATCGTGCGGACCATCGCGGAGGTGCGGGACGTGCTCCCACCTCGTCGCGAGCGCGGCGAGCGCATCGGCCTGGTGCCGACGATGGGGGCCTTCCACGACGGGCATCGGGCCCTCATGCGGGCCGCTCGCGAAGCATCGGACTTCGTCGTCGTCAGCCTGTTCGTGAATGCGGCCCAGTTCACCGCACCCGACGACCTCGCCCGCTATCCACGGGACGAGGAGAGCGATGCCCGCGCCGCCGAAGCCGATGGCGTGGACGTCCTCTTCGCACCCGGTCCCGACGAGCTCTACCCCGCGGGCTTCGATACCTGGGTCGATCCCGGCGAGCTGGGGGACGTTCTCGAGGGGGCAGCGCGGCCGGGGCACTTCCGGGCGGTGGCGACCGTGTGCGTCAAGCTCTTCTCGATCGTGCGGCCGACGGCCGCCTGGTTCGGCCAGAAGGACGCGCAGCAGGTCGCGGTCGTGCGCCGCGTCGCCGCCGATCTCAACCTCGACCTGCAGATCGTTGCGCTCCCGACGGTCCGGGACGCCGATGGGCTGGCGCTCTCGTCGCGCAATGCGTTCCTGTCGCCCGCGGAGCGGTCGACGGCCCTGGCCCTCCCGCGTGCGCTCGAGGCCGGCGACGCGGCGCATCGGCGCGGAGATGATCCGGTCGCGGCGGCGCGGACCTTGCTGCAATCGAGCGGCGTGGAGATCGATTACGTGGCGATCGCGGACTTCGGTGGCCCAACACTGGTTGCGGCGATCCAGGTCGGAGCGACACGGCTGATCGACAACGTCCGGCTCGGCGGATGAGGCGGATGAGGCGGACGAGAGTACATCGGTATATACGATCTGCCTGGATGCCCGCTGCGTTGACAAGTCTCACGCCGCGATGGACGCTTCCGGCATGAGCGAGTCACGCGAGGCGATCGGGCTGCCCGATGTCGCTGCCATGAAGACGGCCGGCACGAAGATCGTGATGGTCACCGCCTACGACTTTCCGTCGGCGCGGCTGGCCTCGGAAGCGGGCATCGACCTCATCCTGGTCGGCGACTCGGCGGGCAACAACGTGCTCGGCTACGAGAGCACCGTGCCCGTGACCATGGACGAAGCGGTGATGCTGACCGCCGCCGTCGCACGAGCCCGGCCGCGGTCCCTGATCGTGGGCGACCTGCCGTTCGGCTCGTTCCAATCGTCGGATCGCGACGCGGTCGCCAACGCCGTCCGGCTGGTCAAGGCCGGCGCCGATGCGGTGAAGCTCGAGGGCGCCGGGCCGATGACGTCCCGCATCCGCGCCATCGTCGATGGCGGCATCCCGGTCATGGGGCACGTCGGACTCACGCCACAGTCGGCGACGAAGCTCGGCGGCATGAAGGCCCAGGGACGGACCGCCGCATCGGCGCAACAGCTCCTCCACGACGCGCGCGAGGTCGAGGCCTCGGGCGCCTTCTCGATCGTGCTCGAGTCGGTGCCGGCCCGCATCGGCGCGCATATCAGCGAGATCCTCACGATCCCGACCATCGGCATCGGGGCGGGGCCCGGCTGCGACGGCCAGGTTCTCGTCTGGCACGATCTGCTCGGTGTCAACGAGGGCGCCGCGCCCCGGTTCGTCAAGCGCTACGCCGACCTCGCGGGGGAGACACGGCGCGGGCTGACGGAGTTCGCCGCCGAGGTGCGCTCGGGCGCCTACCCGGCGGGCGAGCACGAGTACAAGATCGCGAGCGACGAGCTCCGTGCCTTCGAGGCCGATCTCGAACGCACGCGCGGCGAGGACTAGCGGCTAGCGACCCGCCTCACTCACGCTGCGCTCGACCGATTCCATCACCGCATCCTCCATGGCCGCCGCGATGGCGAAGATCGACTCCGGCGGCGCGGCGCTCCCATCCCCGGTGCTGACCGCGAAGATCACGTCCCCGTCATAGAGGGTGTGGGCCGGGCGGATGACCCGAGCCAGGGCGTCGTGGGCCAGCTCGGCGAGCCGTCGGCACTGCGCCCGGTCGAGCGACGCGTCGGTTGCCACGACCCCGAGGACCGTGTTGCCCGGTCCGGCTGATGGCGGCGAGGCTCCGGACGTCGCGAGTGGGCGGCCCGCGCGATCGAAGATGTCACCGAGCGCGTTGTTGGCGACGATCGCCCCGACCAGGCTGCCGTCAGCCGCCCGCCGAGCCCCCGAGCCGATCCCGGCCGGCTGTCCAGGTCCCGCCAGCTTGGCGACGGTCGCACCGGTCCCGGCCCCCACCCTCCCCTCGAGCGGCCCTTCGCTCTCTTCGGCGGCGCGTGTTGCCGCGTAGCCGGAGTCCGCGCCGGGAAAGGCGGTGGAGTCGCCCTCCCCCAGGTCGTACAGGATCGCGGCCGGCACGATCGGCACGGGACGATGCGGCGCCGGAAAGCCGACGCCGCGCTCGGCGAGCCGGCGCATGACGCCGTCCGCGGAGCCGAGCCCGAAGGCCGACCCGCCGGAGAGGCAGATGGCGTGGATGCGCTGGACGAGCGCCGTGGGTCGGAGGAGATCCGTCTCGCGCGTGCCCGGTGCGGAGCCGCGGACGTCGACCCCGGCCACCATGCCGGCGTCGTCGGCGAGGATGACGGTGCAGCCGGTGCGCGCCGTCGCATCGGTCCAGTGGCCGACCCGGATGCCGGGGACGTCCCTGATCGTCAGCCGGTGCATCGACGTTCCCCGTTCATGATTCGACCGCCGGCACGCGTCGATCCATCCGCGCGTGGACGGCGCTGACGAGGGCCGGGAGCAGCTCACCGGCACGGCCGCCGAGGACCCCATGCGCCGATGCGTCGAGGGGCGTCGCCTCGGCATTGACGATGACAACCCGCCCGCCGCCGGCGAGCGTCAGCTCGGGAAGCCGTGCCACGGGGTAGACGCTCAGGCTGGTGCCGATCGCCAGCAGGACGTCGGCCTGAGCCGCCGTCGACTCGGCGCGAGCCAGCAGCTCGGGATCCAGGTTCTGGCCGAAGCTGATCGTCGCCGACTTCAGGATGCCGCCACAGGCCCGGCAGTCCGGATCGGGCTCCCCGTCGTGGACCCGCCCGAGTGTCTCGCGCATCGGCCTCCGGTCACCGCAGGTCAGGCAGGCGGTCTCACGGATCGTGCCGTGGATCTCGACCAGGCGCTCGCGGGACGACCCGGCGGCGAGGTGCAGCCCGTCGATGTTCTGCGTGACGAGCAGGTCGAGCCGCCCGGCACGCTCGAGGTCGACGAGGGCACGGTGCCCGGCATTCGGTCGTGCTCCCCAGGCTGGGTGATCGGCGCGACGCTGCCACGCCTCGCGCCGGATCCGCGGATCGGCGACGTAGTAGCCGATGTTGCTGAGCCGCTCAGCCCGCGGGTCTCGCGTCCAGACGCCGTCCGGCCCGCGGAAATCCGGGATCCCCGACTCGGTGCTGATGCCGGCGCCGGTGAGTGCGACGACGGTTGTTGCATCGGCGACCCAACGGGCGATCTCCGAGAGCGTGGTCACGACCTGATCCAGTCGAGCACGGTCGCCACGTACCACTCCGGACAGTCGCGATGGACGGTGTGCCCGGCGTCCGCGACCGCCACCCTCGCCGTCTCGGGCAGCTCATCAACGAGTCGGCGCCGGTTGTCGCCCCACACGACCGAGCGATCCTCGGCGGCCAGGACGTAGAGCGCGGGGACTTCGAGCCGCGGGCCAACATCGAGCACGCGCGCGCCGGTGTCGCGACGGAACGAGGCCATGATGCCCGGCCGATCGGCGAGCCGCTTGCCCTCGACATCCTGCCGCGCATCCTCGTCGTCCCAGCCGGGATTCTCGGCAAGCTCCCGGGCGATCTCGCCCTCGGGATCGGCTTGCGCGGCGAACATTTCGCTCTCGAGGCCGGCCTGCCATTCGACGTCGTCGGCACGCGTCACCACCGGCGGGTCCTCGAGCACCACCCGCCGCATCAGCTCCGGATGCGTGAACGCCAGCTCCGCGGTCACCGCGCCGCCGAGCGAGTGTCCGATGACCGCGTCGACGGGACTTCCGAGGCTCTCGATCATCGCGCCGAGGTCGTCTGCCATCTCGCGGACGGTCGTGAATCCGTCGATCCGGGGGCTCCGACCGTGGCCGCGCAGGTCAACCGCCACGACGTGCCATCCCTCCCGTGCCAGCGCGGGGCCGACGCGCCACCAGGTCCGCCACCAGCCGGTCACGCCATGGACCAGGATGATCGTCGGCGCGCCGCCGTCTTCCGCCCCTGCGGCGGCCCAGTCGTGCGTGGCGAGCTCGGCGGTCGGCATCCATCCATTATCCCGGGCGCCGTCCGGGAACGCTCCGTGCAAGCACGCAGGCGCATGAGCCTCGAAGCAACCAGCGACCTGTGGTGGAAGAACGCGATCGTGTACTGCGTCGACACGCAGGCATTTCTCGACACGAACGGCGACGGGGTGGGCGATCTCGACGGGCTGACCCAGCGGGTCGACTATCTGGCCGGGCTCGGCGTCACCTGCCTGTGGCTGATGCCGATCTACCCCTCCCCGGAGCGCGACTACGGGTACGACGTGGCCGACTACTACGGCGTAGCCGATAAGTACGGCAGCCTTGGCGATCTCGTCGAGCTGGTGCGCACGGCGAAGGAGCGCGGCATCAGGGTCATCGCAGACCTCGTGGTCAACCACACGTCGGTCGACCATCCCTGGTTCCAGATGGCGCGCGCCGGCCACCCGATCTACCGCGACTTCTACGTCTGGGCCGACGAGAAGCCGCCGGATGCCGAGAAGGGGATCATCTTCCCGGGCAAGCAGGAGAGCATCTGGTCGTACGACCGCGCTGCGAAGCGCTGGTACATGCACCGCTTCTACCCATTCCAGCCGGACCTCAACATCAACAACCCGCTCGTCCGTGACGAGATCCACAAGGTCATCGGCTTCTGGCTGGAGCTCGGGCTGTCGGGGTTCCGCGTGGACGCCGTCCCGTTCCTCATCGAGCAGGTGAGCCCGACCAACCCTGCCGTCACCGACCCGCACGACTACCTGCGCGACCTCGGTGACTTCATGACTCGCCGTCGCGGGGACGCCATGCTCCTCGCCGAGGCCAACGAGCCTGCCGACAAGCTGGCGAGCTACTTCGGCGAGCGCGGGAACCAGATGGACATGCTCTTCAGCTTCATCACGAACCAGGCGCTCTACCTGTCGTTCGTGCGCGGCGACGCCACCCCGGTCGCCGATGCCCTTCGCTCCCTGCCGCCGATCCCGTCGCAGGCGCAGTGGGCGAACTTCATCAAGAACCACGACGAGGCGTCTCTCGACAAGCTCACCGACACCGAACGCGAGGAGGTCTTCGCGGCCTTCGCCCCGAAGAAGTCGATGCGGCTGTTCGACCGCGGGATCCGGCGGCGCTTCCCGACCATGGTCGAGGGTGATCGGCGGCGCATGGAGCTCGCCTACAGCCTGCTGTTCAGCCTGCCGGGCACGCCGGTCCTGTTCTACGGGGAGGAGATCGGACTTGGCGACAACCTGGCCATGGCGGACCGCGAAGCGGTGCGCCTGCCCATGCAGTGGTCCGACCGCCCCGGCGGCGGCTTCACCACCGCCGAAGAGGGCGATCTGCCGCGTCCGGTGCTGAGGGATGGCCCCTTCGGGTACCGCTCGGTCAACGTCGAGGAGCAGCGGCGCGATCCGTCGTCGTTCCTCAACTGGACGGAGCGAGCGATCCGCACCCGCAAGGAGTGGCCGGAGTTTGGCTGGGGCACGTGGCAGGTGGTCGGGACGCGCAATCCCGCCGTGCTGGCCCACGTCGCAACCTGGGACGGCTCGAGCGTGCTCGCGCTCCACAACTTCTCCGATGCACCGGCCAAGGTGACCGTCCAGATTCCCGCCGACGCGCGCGGTGGTCGCTGGCGGCACATCTTCGGGGCCGGGGACGCCGACGCCCCCGAGATCGGGCGGGATCGGCTCACCTGCGAGATGGCGCCCCACGGCTACCACTGGTACGGACGAAAGGAGGGCGTCTGATGGCGCCGATCATCGGCTTTCATGCCAGCCACGAGCAGTTCCGCCCGGATCGGCTGCTTCGGCTGGTGCAGTCGGCCGAGGCCGCCGGGTTCGACGCGGCCATGTGCTCCGACCACTGGGCGCCGTGGAGCGAGACCCAGGGCGAGTCCGGCTTCGCCTGGTCCTGGCTCGGTGCCGCGCTCCAGGCCACCTCGCTGCCGTTCGGGGTGGTGAACGCGCCGGGCCAGCGCTACCACCCGGCGATCATCGCCCAGGCAGCAGCGACGCTGAACGTCATGTTCCCCGAGCGGTTCTGGATGGCGATCGGGTCGGGTCAGCTGCTCAACGAGCACATCACCGGGGAGCGCTGGCCGTCGAAGCCGGAGCGCAACGAGCGTCTCCGTGAGAGCGCCGACGTGATGCGCCGGCTGTGGGCGGGTGAGACCGTCTCACACGATGGCAACGTGACCGTTTCGGAGGCACGCCTCTGGACGCGGCCGGAGCATCCGCCGATGCTCGTCGGCGCGGCGGTGACACCCGAGACCGCCGGGTGGGTCGCCGGGTGGGCCGATGCGCTCATCACCGTCGTCCAGGCCGACGAGACGCTCGACCAGATCGTCGAGGCCTTCCGTTCGAACGGCGGAGCCGACAAGCCGATGTTCCTCCAGGTCCACCTCGCCTACGCCCCGACCGAGGCTGAGGCTCGCGACGCCGCCTTCGCGCAGTGGGGCCAGAACTGCCTGCCAAACAGCGTGATGACCGACCTCTCGCATCCGGCGCAGATCCGCGAGGCGTCGACCCACGTGACGCCCGCCGACATCGATGCGGCGGTTCGCGTATCGGCGGACCTCGGACAGCACGTCGGGTGGCTGCAGCGCGAGCTCGAGCGGGGGTTCAGCGGCCTCTACCTCCACGAGGTCGGCCCGGAGCAGGAGCGGTTCGTCGAGACCTTCGGCCGGGAGGTGCTCCCCCGCCTCCGCTGAAGGTCCGGCGACCGTCTGCGATGATGACGCAACCATGGCCGAACTCGGCGCGAGTGAACGGGCCAAGCTGCCCGACACTGCCTTCGCCTACATCGACTCCGAGCGGCGGCGGCGCCTGCTCCCGATCCACGACGAGGCGCACGTCCGCAACGCGCTCGCCCGCTTCAACCGGGTCGTGTTCGAGGACGAGGAGGCCCGCGACCGCGCGCGTTCACGGCTGCTCAAGGCCGCCAAGCGTCACGGGCTCGTGCCGGTCGGGTTCATCGAGGGACAGCTGCGGCCGAAGCTGCCGACGGGCCAGCTCACGCTCCTCTTCGCCGATGTCGAGAACTCGACCAATCTGACCGCGCGGCTCGGGGAGCGCTACGGTTCGCTCCTCAACGCCGTCCGACGGATCGAGCGCACAGCCATCCGCAAGGCAGACGGCTTCGAGGTCGACGCCCGCGCGGACGAATACTTCGCCGTGTTCGAGTCGGCTGCCGATGCCCTGACGGCGGCCATCGCCATGCAGCGCGCCTTCGCGACGACCTCGTGGCCCGACGGGGCGTCGGTGCGCGTCCGGATGGGCCTGCACACCGGCCGCCCCACGCGCACCCCCGGCGGATACCAGGGCATCTCGGTCAATGCCGCGTCACGGCTCTGTTCGTGCGGCCACGGCGGCCAGATCCTCGTCTCGCGGACGGCCCGGGCAGCCCTGGGCGAAGACGCCACCGTCGAACTGCGGCATCTCGGGACGTATCGGCTGCGCGGCATCCCCGACGAGCACGACATCTACCAGGTGGTCGCGAAGGACCTGCTCGACGGGTTCCCGGCGCTGCGCATCGAGGGCTAAGTGCGGCCGCCCCGCATCCTTGGCCTGTCGCACTCGACCGTGAAGCACCACCTGGCGAACGCGCGTTCCAAGGTGGGAGCAGCGACCACGGCGCAGCTCGTGTGGATCCTCGCTGCACGACTGCCACAACCCGGGGGCATGGCTCAGAACGACGAGTAGGGAACCCCCGTCGCGCTAGCCCCTTGGTGACTCTCCCGTTGATTCATCCGCCGAGCGTCAGGACGAACTTCCCGGCGACGTCCCGGTTCCGCAACCGATCCATCGCCGCGGTGATCTCCTCCCAAGGCATCTCCCCGCCAAGCTGTGAATCGATCTTGCCGTCGGCAGCAAGCGAGGTGAGGTACCCGAGGTCGCGACCGAACGGATCGCCACCGAAGAACAACTCGAACCCCTGAAGACGGACGAGGGCATCGTTGTAGACGTCGCGCACGTTGAACGTGGTCGGTTCGTCCGAGCTGTTGCCAAACATGACCAGCGTCCCCTGTGGGTCGACCCTGGTCACGAGTCGGCCGAGCGTCTCGCCTCCCACCGACTCGAGGATGAGGTCGAAACGACCCTTGAGGTCATCGATGTCGGAGACGACGTCATCGGCACCGAGCTCGCGAAGGCCCTCCCCTCGAGCCGATCCGCTGCTGATCAAGGCCGTGACCTGAGCACCACCGAGGTGGGCTAGCTGGACGGCAAAGCGGCCGACGCCACCCGAAGCCCCCGTCACCAGAACGCGGCGACCCAAGATCGCTGGTCCCATCCGGAGCATACGCAGGGCTGCCAGGCCAGCCGTCGGCAGCGCCGCCGCCTCAGCGAAGGAAAGGCCGTCGGGCAGCTCGGCGATCCAGGCAGCTGGGACCGCTACGTGCTCCGCCCAGGTCTCGCCCCGCCGGATCCCGACCAGCCGGGCGCCGACCCGCGGGCCGCCGTCGACATCGGACCGCAAGATGCCGGCGAAGTCCCAGCCGGGCCGCCAACCGTCGGGGGCCGTCCCGAGCATTCGCATCTCACCCCGATTGATCGAGAACGCGCGGACCTCCACGAGCACTTCACCGGGTGCCAGAACCGGCTCGGGAACGTCGCTGAAGGCGAGCCTGCCAGGAGCCGAGCTATCAGCTACCAGTGCGCGCATTCGCCAACCACTCCTGGATCGTCTGGAGACCGACCGCCAGAGTCATGGGTCTCACTCCGTCCCAACGGGTTGTGAGCACGAAAGGAGGCCAGGCTGGTCGGGGCGAGAGGACTCGAACCTCCGACCTCGTCGTCCCGAACGACGCGCGCTACCTACTGCGCCACGCCCCGACCGAAGGATCGCATCCTAGCAGGCCGATGAAGGAGGGTCCAACGACCGCCGAGAGGGCCCGGACATGAAGTGTCCCGAAGGAACCGCGGCGATCGTTGAGGTGATCTCGGATCGCCAACTGCCCCTTCGGGACGGCCCAATCATGCCGGGCGCGCGACCGGCCTCGCAAGGCCCTTTGTCCACGAGATCCCGCCGATGCGGCCGACTTATCCACAGTCCGTCCCGATTCGGGACGTGCGTCGACCGAGACTCAGCCACCCACCCCGAGCTCGCTCACGGCTCGGTCGGCAATGAGATCGGCGATGGCGAGCGAGCTCGTCGCTGCCGGCGACGGTGCGTTCCGAACATGGAGGGTCCTGCCCGACCGCATGACGGAGAAGTCATCGACGAGCGCGCCGTCCGCGGCCACGGCCTGGGCGCGGACACCGGATGGTCCCGGCACGAGGTCATCGTCCCGGATCTCGGGGACGTAGCGGCGCAGCGCGGCCACGAAGGCGGAGCGCACGTAGTCGCGCCACATCTCGGCGGCGCCCACCCGCCAATGGCGAGCGGCGACCCGCCAGAAGCCGCGGTACGTGAGGGTCTCGGCGAGGTCGCCGATCGAGAGGTCGAAGCGCCCGTATCCCTCACGACGGAAGGCGAGGACAGCATTCGGTCCGGCCCAGACAGCGCCGTCATGCCGAATGGTGAAGTGCACGCCGAGGAACGGGAAGCGTGGATCTGGCACCGGATAGATCAGCCCACGGACGAGGTCGCGGCGCTCAGGACGCAGGACGTAGTAGTCCCCGCGGAACGGCACGATCTTCATCTGCCGAGCGGCTCCGGGGTCCGACATGGCGGCAAGCCGGTCCGACTGGAGGCCCGCGCACACGACGACGTTCCGGGCCACGAGCTCCGCGCCGTCGGTTTCGACGGTGACCCCGTCGCCGCGCTCGTGCAACCCGACCACCGTCTGGGACAGACGGATCTCACCTCCGCGCTCCACGAAGTCCGCTGCGTAGGCGCGCGCCACGGCCACGAAGTCCACGACGGAGGTGTGGGGCGAGTGGAGCGCCCGGACACCCGCCGCGTGGGGCTCGATCTCGCTCAGCCGATCCCGATCGATGAGGGCGACGTCTCGGACCCCGTTCTCCGTGGCGCGTCGATGGAGCTCGAGCAGCGCCGGCACCTCGGACTGGTCGAGTGCGACGATGACCTTGCCCACCGGGTGGACACGAATGCCGTGACGCTCGCAGAACTCGACGAGCCGATCCGCCCCGCTCACGCACAGCTTCGCCTTGAGGGACCCGGGCGTGTAGTACACGCCGCGGTGCACGACCCCGCTGTTGTGGCCCGTCTGGTGCCGGGCGATATCGGGCTCCTTGTCGACGACCACGACGCGCAGCGCCGGCTGTCGTTCGACGAGGCGCAGGGCCGTCGCGAGTCCGACGATGCCCCCGCCGACGACCACCACGTCATGGCGGTCGGTCACGGAAGCTCCACCTCACGCGCGTCGACGATGCCATCGGTGGCCCGGATACGGTCGAGCACATGATCGGCCAACGGGTCGTCCACCGAGACGAACATCATCGCCTCGCCGTGCTCGGACATGCGCGACAGCTCAAGCGAGCTGATGTTGACGGTCGCCTCGGCCAGGATCGTGCCCACCGCACCGACGATGCCCGGCCGATCGTGGTGCCTGGTGACGAGCATGTGCCCGCTGAGCTCCGCGTCGATCGCGAAACCGTCGAGCCCGGCAAGGTGCGGGCGCCCGTGTGCCGTTGACCCGCCGAGCGTCAGGGTCGGTGCGCCGTCCGCCGGACCGATGGCAAGCTCGACGAGCGATGCCCACGGCTCCGACGACGCCCTCCGCTCCTCACGGATCGTCATGCCCCGCTCGTGCGCCACGAGATCGGCATTCACCGCGTTCACCCGCTGGTCGGTCACTGCCTCCAGGATGCCGGCGATGGCCGCCGTCCGGATCGCCGCGCAATCGCCTGCCGCGATCTCTCCCGCGTACGTGAGCGAAAGGGTGTCGAACGCCCCGGGTGCGAGCTGTCGGGCGAGGAGCGCGAGGCGCCGTCCCAGCTCGACGTAGGGTCGCAGCTTCTGCCCCGACTCCGGCGCAAGGGCCGAAGCGTTCACCGCGTGCGGAGGGGTCACGCCATTCAGCGCCATGAGAACCTGCTCCGCCATCTCGGTACCGACGCGGTCCTGTGCCTCGGCGGTCGATGCCCCGAGGTGCGGCGTGAGGATGAGGTTCGGCGCGGTGCGCAGCGGGTTGTCGGCGGCCATCGGCTCCGATGAGAAGACGTCGACGGCGGCTCCGGCAAGGTGACCGGAAGCGAGCGCGTCCGCGAGCGCCGACTCATCCACGATTCCGCCGCGTGCGACGTTGAGGACGACCGCGCCGGGCTTCGTCGCCTCGAGCTGAGCGCGTCCCACCAGCCCACGCGTACTCGGCGAGAGGGGCATGTGGACGCTGATGACGTCCGCGCGAAGAAAGAGCTCCGGGAGCCCGACCAGGCGCGCGCCCGCTTCGGCGACCTGCTCGTCGGTCAGGTAGGGATCATTGGCGATGACGCGCATCTCGAAGCCCAGCGCGCGCCGCGCGACGGCCTTGCCGATCTTGCCGAGGCCGATGATCCCCAGGGTCTTCCCGCGCAGCTCGTTGCCGGTGAGACGGGAGCGCTCCCACTCGCCGCGCCGGATCGATGCGTCGGCCGCCGGGATGTGTCGCAGCAGCGCGAGCATCAGGGCCATCGTGTGTTCGGCGGCGGCGATCGTGTTCCCGGTTGGCGCGTTGACGATCATCACGCCGGCGCGCGTCGCGGCCTCGACGTCGATACGGTCGATCCCGACGCTGGCCACTCCGATCACGCTGAGCTGCGGCGCGGCTGCCTCGAGGAGCTCGGCGTCGACACGCGTCTGCGAGCGGACGATCAGCGCGTCCCAGCCCCCGCCATCGGCGAGAGAGCGGAGGAGCTCGTCACGGGCCAGGGACGGCCTGACCTCGGTCTGGTGGGCGGCCGTCAACAGCTCGATTCCGGGCTGGGCGACCGACTCGGCCACGAGGATGCGTGCCATCGCGCGAGTCTACCCGGTGCCCGGACGGGCACGAGGTGGCACAATCCGCTGATGCAAGCATCCACGCGGGCACTCGTGGACGTCGCGCGGCTGGAGGGAACCGGCAGATGATCCGTCGCCACATGATGGCGCTGCGGTTCGGCCTCATGATCGTGGACGGCATCAGCGCCGTTCTCGTCTTCCTCGCCGTATCCGTCCTTCGATTCAGTGACGGCAACGCGGGCGAGCTGTGGAGCGCACTCGGCCTCGACATCCGGATCGCGGCACTCGTATTCGCCCTGACCTGGGTCACCGTGCTGTGGACGTCCGGGCTGTATCGGTTGAGCGTGCGATGGCGCCTGTGGACGGAGGTTCGCGACATCGCGCGGGCCACGCTGCTCGTCGTGGCGTTGACGCTCTCGTTCCTCTTCCTGGTCAAGCAGGTGGACGTCAGCCGGCTGTTCCTCGCGTTCCTCTTCATCGCCCAGCCGAGCGTAACGCTGATGGGTCGCATCGCGCTGCGTGCGGTGTTCGAGGCCGCCCGCAGCAGTGGGCGTGACCCCCGATACATGCTCGTGGCCGGCACGGGCCGGTTCGCCCAGGACTTCGCCGATCGGGTGGAGGGCCATCCCGGCCTCGGGCTTCACATCATCGGGCATCTCGCGGCCCCCGAAGAGCGCGAGTGGTCCGTCACGCGGCCGATTCTCGGGTCGATCGACGAGATCGAGGACATCCTCCATTCGCGGGTCGTGGACGAGGTCGCCATCTGCCTGCCGCCCATCGCCGCCCACTTCCTCGAACCGATCACCGGCGTCGCCGCCGGCGAGGGCAAGACGGTGCGGATCGCGGTGGACCCGGTCGAGGAGATCCTCCCGAGCGCGGTGCAGGAGGAGTTCGACGGCTTTCTCGTGCGCTCGCTCATCCACGACGGCCAGCGCGAGGTCGGCCTGATCCTCAAGCGCGTGATCGACATCCTGGGCTCGGCCATCGGGCTCGTCCTGCTGAGCCCGCTCCTGGCGGCAGTCGCGGTGGCCATCTGGATGGGCGACGGCCGTCCGATCGTGTTCGGCCAGACCCGCGTGGGGCTCCAGGGCCGTCCGTTCACGATCTACAAGTTCCGCACCATGGTCACCAATGCCGAGGACCGGCTCGACGAGGTCCGTCACCTCAACGAGCGTCAGGGGGCAGCGTTCAAGGCTGCCGATGATCCGCGGATCACGCGCATCGGCCGCTGGCTGCGGAAGACCTCGATCGACGAGCTGCCGCAGCTCTGGAACGTGCTCACCGGCTCGATGAGCCTCGTCGGGCCGCGCCCGCCGCTCCCCGACGAGGTCGCGGAGTACGACGTCTGGCACCGCCGGCGGCTGAGCATGAAGCCCGGCATCACCGGGCTGTGGCAGGTCGAGGCTCGTCACGAGCCCGACTTCGACCGCTGGGTCGAGCACGACCTGATCTATATCGACGGCTGGTCGATCTGGCTCGACATCAAGATCCTCGCGAAGACCATTCCCGCGCTCGTGATGCACGGCGGCCACTGACGTGACCGCCTAGTCGTCCCTCAATCCTGTTCGGCGCGCCGTGGCGCGCAGAGCAACGCCGTAGACGACATGGCCGAGGGACATGCCTCCGGCAATCCCGACGACACCGAGCCATAGGCCGCCGATGAACATCAGCAGCAGGGCCGATGCAACGCCCACGAGCTGAATCGCGAGATATCGCCACTGACCACCGACAACGTTGAGGTAATTGCCGTATCCGGTCAGGTAGCCCAGGACCACCAGCCCCGCGCTCAGGACGACGATCGGCAGTCGGGCATCCAGGTAGTCCGGGAGCACGAGCGGAATGCCGATCCATGCCACGAGTCCGACGACCGCCGCGAGAGGAGCGACGAGGGCGGCCGCCAGGAGCCCCTGGTGCCGTGCCATCTCGAGGAGGCGTTCGGCTGACGCCGTCTGGCCGCGAGCGATTGCCATTCGCGGATACGTCTGCTGCGACACCACTGCCGGAACGACCAGCACTGCCGAGGCAACCAGGCTGGCGAGGGCGTATGGAGCGGCCACCTCCGCGCCCAGGATCGCCACCGCCATCCACCGGTCGGAAGTGACGAACACGCTGAAGACGAGCCCGGCAAGCATGATCGGGAACCCGATTCGCATGAGATGCCGAATCTCGGCGAAGTCCGGGGGGAGCCGCGGATCGGGGCGTGTCATGAGCACCCCGACACCGATCGCGGCGAGCACGCCAGCGCCATAGGCACCGGATACAACGGTGAGATCAACGATACCGCCAGACAGCAGTGCCGCCGCCGCGGCGAGCACGACCACACCGAATGTCGCCTGCTGCACGCTGGCCGCCTCGAACCGCAGAAGCGAACGGAGAACGAACTGCTGCGTTCCATACACGATCGTGCCAGCCACCACCAGGCCAATGATCAGCGCTGGTCCGCGGTGGTCTGCCCACGCCGCGGCAACGACCGCCGCCACGACGATCACGACGATGACTCCTGCGGCGGTAGCTGTCCAGGCCGCGCTGGTTGCTCGACGCGCTGCCGCATCATCCCCGGCGCCGACGAGCACCGGCAGCTGACGGCTCATCCCATTGACCACGCCGAGGAGGACCGATGGCGCATAGATGAGCAGAGCGACAACGAGAGCCCAGGTGGTGAAGGCCGATGGCGCCATCGCCCGCGCCGCAGCGATCGAGAACGCAAAGCGCGCGCCCTGGAAGAGAACCGTCGAGGCAGTGAAGAGCGTGAACTCTCGGGCTCTCGGTCCAGTCGCGGTGCGAGTCCAGGCCTCGCGGAAGCTCATCGAGGAGCGATGAGGTCCCAGCTCAGGGGCGTCCCACGCTCCACGTCCCGGTTCGCGAGGCGTCCAATGATCTGGGGGAGGTGCCGCGTATGGAGTCCGTTCCCGGGCCGGATGCTCCGGACGTTCACCTCGCTGAAGGCGCCCCCTGCCGGGACATCCTCCACCACGAACAGCGAGCGCCGCAGCGATCGCGTGGCGGCCTCCTGCTCGGTCGGGTCATAGCTGATCCGGCCGCGGGCCTGCTCCGCAACGCGAACCTGCCGGATCATCTCGGCAAGCTCATCCGGCTCGAGCGAGAATCCGGAATCGGGGCCGCCATCGGCGCGGCGCAGCGTCAGGTGTTTCTCGATCACGGCAGCTCCGAATGCCGTTGCAGCGACCGGCACAGCGATCCCCAGCGTGTGATCCGAGAGGCCAACCGGACAGTCGAACGTGGCGGCCATGTGGGGAATCGTGCTGAGGTTGATCTCGGCGGGATCAGCGGGGTACGCGCTGGTGCACTTGAGAAGGACGATGTCCTGCGCACCCGCTTCGCGGGCGGCGACGACTGCCTCATCGATCTCCGACAGCGTGGCCATCCCGGTCGAGATGATGATCGGCTTGCCGGTCCGCGCGACGAGGCTGATCAGGCCGACGTCGACGATCTCGGCAGAGGCAATCTTGTAGCAGGGCACGTCGAGGCTCTCCAGGAACTCGACCGCCGTCGGATCGAATGGAGAGGAGAAGAACTCGATCCCAAGGCGATCGGCAACCTCCTTCAGCGTGGGCTGCCACTCCCAGGGCATCGCGGCTTCGGTGTAGAGGTCGTGGAGGGTTCGGCCATCCCAGACGGTGCCGGCCGAGATGCGAAATGCCTCCGCGCCCGAGTCGAGCGTGATCGTATCGGCGGTGAACGTCTGAACCTTGACCGCGTCCGCGCCGGCCGCAGCCGCGGCCTCGACGAGCTCGATCGCTCGCGCTTGATCGCCGGCGTGGTTGGCTGACAACTCCGCGATCACGAAGGCCGGATATCCGGTCCCGACATCTCGCTTCCCAATCCGCATCGACTAGCGTCCCCTTCCTGGAATGGGCGCCACAGGCCGCGCCTCCTCGAGCGGCTAGTATGGACCAGCCATCATCCGCCGAGGACTGCATGCGCCCGACTCCCGTCATCGTCGTTCAGGCTCGAATGACCTCGACGCGCCTTCCCGGCAAGGTGATGCAGCACATTGCCGGCCGCCCGATGCTCGGATGGCAGCTCGAGCGGCTCCGACGCGTCCGGCGGGACATCGAAATCGCGGTCGCCACCACGGTGCATCGATCGGACGACCCCATTGTCGGGCTGTGCGAGACGGAGGGTGTCGACGTCATCCGAGGCTCCGAGCTGGACGTCCTGGACCGGTATCACCAGGCAGCCGAAACCCTCGAGGCCGATCCGGTCATCCGGATCACGTCGGACTGCCCGCTGATCGACCCCGATGTGATTCGGCAGGTGCTCGAGCTCTGGGAACGCGAACGACCCGACTACGCCGCGAACACGCTGGAACGGACGTTTCCGCGGGGCCTCGATACGGAGGTCATCAGCCGGAGCGCTCTCGACACCGCGTGGCGACAGGCAGATGCGCCATTCGAGCGTGAACACGTCACGCCGTACATCTATCGGCGACCCGATCACTTCCGGCTCCTGAACGTCGCTGCCGACGTGGATCGCGGGGGCATGCGCTGGACCGTGGACACGCCCGAGGATCTCGAGTTCGTCCGTGCGGTGTTCGACGCGGTCGAGCCGCGTCCCCCGGAGTTCGAAACTCGTCACGTTGTCGAGCTCCTTCGGCGGCGGCCCGATATCGAGCGCATCAACGCCGCGGTGGAGCAGAAGCTCCTGCACGAATGACGATCGGCCGCACCGCGGGTTCCGGGCGCCTGCTCGTCAGGGCCGATGCGAGCCTCTCAATCGGCATGGGCCACCTGGTTCGCAGCCTTGCGTTGGCCGATACATTCCACCAGCGTGGTTGGCACGTATTTGTGGCGTCGCGGACGATGCCCGCCATCGTGCGAGACGAGATCGGGCATCTCGGCTTCCAATTGATCGAGCTCGATGACGTCCCCTTCGATTCCGAGCCCGCGGCGATCGCGAGCGCGGTGCCATCGGGCGGAGTCGACCTTACTGTCGTCGACCACTACGAGATCAGCGCCCGATGGCACAGGGACGCTCGCCGGTGGAGCCGCCTGGTCGTGGCGATCGACGATCTCGCCGAGGCACCGCTCGACGTCGATGTCGTCGTGAATCAGAACCTCGGCGAGGATGAGGCTTCCTACGACGGCCTCCTGCCGCCAGGTGCTCGTCGCCTGGTGGGACCCCGGTATGCCCTGCTCAGGAAACAGTTCGTCGCCAGACGCGGCCCACAACCCAAGGTTCGTACTTCGGTGCAGCGCGTTCTCATCGCCATGGGCGGTTCGGACGCGCGCGACGTGACGCGCGTCGCTGCCGAGGCGATGGCAGGCCTGGGCGTGACGACCGATGTGGTGGTCGGTGTCGCGTACCCAAACTTCGAGGAGCTCCGAGCATGGGCTGATGGCGTGCCGTCCATCACACTGCATCGTAATGTCGCCGACATGGCCGAGCTCATGGATCGCGCCGACCTGGCAATCGGTGCCCCGGGATCCGCCAGCTGGGAGCGCTGCTGCCTCGGCCTGCCGGCAGTGACAGTCACGCTGGCGGACAACCAGGCACGCGCCGCGCGAGCGCTCCACGAGAGCGGAGCTGCCATCAGTCTCGGTTGGCATGATGTCGCGGACGCCACCGCCATAGCTGAGACGGTCGGGGACCTTGGGCGCCGCCCTGAGCTCCTCTCAGCGATGTCCCAGGCAGCCGCAAGGGTGACCGACGGACAGGGGGCACGGCGCGTCGGCGACATCCTCGAACACATGGGCGGAGGAGGTGAGACAACGTGACGGAAGACGGAGCCGGGGTCTCCCTGCGGCGCCTTCGGCTGGACGACATCGAGCGGGTCCGCGAATGGCGAAACCTCCCACACGTGGCCCGCTACATGTACACCGACCACGAGATCTCCGAAGCCGAACACGCGCGGTGGTTCGACGACGCATTGGAGCGACCAGATCGCCAGCATTGGATCATCGAGCTCGATGGCGAGCCCGTCGGCCTGGCCAGCCTCGTCGACATCTCAGACCAGCACAGGCGCGCGTCCTCGGCTTCTTATCTCGCAGATCCGTCAATGCGCGGACGCGGTCTCGGCTCGTTCGCCGAGTCGTTCCTGCTCGACCAGGCATTCGGCGTTCTCAAGCTGCACAAGGTGTGCTGTGAGGTCTTCCGTTCGAACGAGGCGGGGGTCGCCATGCACCGGAAGCTCGGGTTCACCATCGATGGTGTGCTGCGTGAGCACATCTGGAAGGGTGATCACTTCGAGGATGTCGTCAGCATGAGCATCACGGCCGACGAGTATCACGGCCTGACCGACGTCACCATCGCGGGAGGCTCGGGGTGAGGCTCTCGAGCGGCGGATTGTTCCGATCTCGTTCGGAGACAACGGGCTCGGCCATGCCCCAGTCGATGCCGAGCTCCGGGTCGTCCCACGCCAGTCCCGCCTCGGTGGTCGGCTCGTAGACGCTCGAGACCTTGTAGCAGACGTCAGCCGCGTCCGAGAGCACGACGAAGCCATGGGCGAAGCCGATCGGCACGTAGAGCTGCCGATGGTGGACATCATCGAGGACGAAGGCTTCATGACGGCCGAACGTCGCCGATGAGCGCCGCAGATCAACCACGACGTCGCGGATCGCTCCCCGAGCGCATCGAATGAGCTTCGCCTGTCCCGGGGAGGTCTGGAAGTGGAGCCCACGCAATGTCCCGCGCCGACTGCGTGAGTGGTTGTCCTGGACGAAATCGATGTCGATGCCAAGCGCCGCGTGCCGGTCGCGCCGATACGACTCGATGAAGAACCCGCGGTCGTCTCCATGCACCTCGGGCTCGACCAGCCTCAGCCCGCCGAGCTCGGTGTCGATCACGCGCATCAGCGGTCCAGGAGCTCGTGGAAGTACGCCTCATACTCGTCCGTCACGGCATCCCACGTGTAGTGCGCGACGACCCGTTCCTCGGCGAGGCGGCGCAGGCGTGCTACTTCGGCTGGATCGCTGACGACGGCCCGCATATGGGCCGCGAGGTCATCGGCATCGCGATACGCGAAGTAGCGCCCCGCGTCGGCGACGACTTCGCGATGCTCGGGCACATCGTGGGCGAGTACGGCGTTCCGGTGGCCGAGCGCCTCCACCAGGGCCGGGTGCGTGCCGCCGACCTCCGTGGCCTGGATGTATGCGAGCGCGTTGGCCTGGAGCGCGTGGTACTCGTCGCCGAACCGATACCCGAGGAACCTGACACGTCCGTCCGCGGCCGCCTTGACCTCGGCGATGTAGTCCTGTGCGTACGGAGCGTCTCCCACCATCACGAGCGGGAGCTCCGTCTCCACTCTGCGATACGCCTCGACGACCAGCTTCGCGTTGTTCTCACGCTCCATCCGGCTCACGTAGAGGAGATATCGGTCGGGCTCGAGTCCGAGCGCGCCCAACCGCTCCGACGCATGGCCACGCTCATAGAGGTCCGTCCCGTAGGGAAAGCACCTTGTCTCGCGGCCGAGCTCGTCGCGGTAGAAGCGCTGGATGACATCGGCATCGGTCACCACCTCGATCGGCATTCGAGCGGCGAGGCCGGCGGCCCACCGGTAGTAGCGCTTTGCCAGCCCGCCCCACTTCGCGCGCTGCCATTCCAGTCCGTCGACGTTGAGGACCACCTGCTGGCGCCGCATCCACGGAATGAAGCAGATCGGTGCATTCGCACTGTTGCAGACGTAGACGATGTCGTAGCGCCGGAAGATCGCATGGATGGCCGAGTAGAAGGTGTGGGTGAGGGTCTCGCCGTACTTGTTCCGCACTGCGGGAAGGTGGACGAGCTCGGCTCCACGATGCGAGCTTGGCGTACCCGCGGTGTTGCCCGTGCGGCAGTACACCGTCACCCGATGGCCGCGCGTCACGAGGCGCGCCGCAAACTCCTCGGCGAACGTCTCGAACCCGCCGTAGTTTCCGGGGATGCCGCGCGTGCCGAGGATCGCGATCTTCATGCCGAGCGGCATCTGGTGGGGAGACCCTCCCGATCTGGACAACACCAACGATCGGCCCATCGTACGCTGTACCGGCGACATGCCGCTCGGTCCTCGACGCGGCAGGATCCGGTCGCTGGCAGTACGGAGGGAGCAAGCCCTGGACACGCTGGCAGCCCTGGTCGGCCTCGTGTGGGACCTGGCCCTCGTCTTCGTGCTGTGGCGAGTCCGTGATCGAGGCGCCCTCTTCTTCGTGGTTGCCTTTGCGTTGATCTCGCTCTACACCGTCGATCGTGCTCTGCCCAGGGTGCTGGTCGACGCGTGGCCGAACTTCGACGCTGCAGGCTCCCCCGCTCTCCGCCCGTGGTTCGTGCTGCCGGACCTTGTCCTGCTCGGGGCGGTCGCCACCCGCGGTAGACTTCCGATCTCCAGGGCAGCCGCCGTGATCGTCGGACTGCTCGCGCTGGCCGTGATCGGTGGCCTCGTGACGGCCGTCGCACAGCCCGCGATCCCATTCAGCGCAGCCGCGTTCTGGGCACTGGTGCCGGTGCGCGGCATCCTGGTTGTCCTGCTCGTCGACGCTACGGTGCGGCGGAGCGGTCCGTCGTCGGCACTGTCGCAGGTGGTCGACGCCACCATTCTCGGTGGGAGCGTGCTGGCGATCGAGCTGATCGCCGTGTCGCTGCTGAAGGCCGGTGCTGAACTCGTGGGCGTCGACCTGGTGGCGATCTGGTCGGGCTTCGATTGGGTACGGCCAAACCTTCCCGGATGGAACAACAATTTGGCAGCCTCGGCGGTCAGCCTCGGAGGAGCCACCGCCATCCTGCTGGCAGCCCGATCAAGGCTCCCGACTCGGTGGATTGTGCTGTCGATCGCGGTCAGTTTGATCGCGCTGCTATTGGCGGAATACCGAACCGCGATCATCGTCATCGTGCTCGCCAGCTCGATTCGTGCGGGATTGGCGGCCGCTTCGTGGCTGAGATCGCGACGGTCACGTGCGATCGTGCTGCCATCGGTCGGCGTGAGCGTCGTCACAGGCGCGCTCCTGCTGTTCGCTGCCTCGCTGGCGGTACCACGCCTGGCGGATCTCAATCCGGTGGCTTTCGTTGCCGGAAGTCTTGGCGGGGGGCCGACCGCCGAGGAGCCCGACGAGGTCCCCACCGACGAGACGGACACATCCTCCACGTCACGGGGGCAGATCCTGCAGGCCGCGCTGTCGGTGTGGAGCCGCCAGCCGCTGACCGGCCCCGGGCTGGGGGCGTGGGAGTTCGATCGTCCGACCGAACCCACCTTCCTGCAGAAGGCGATCACACCCCACAACGGATACGCGTGGATCCTCGCTGACCTCGGTGTGATCGGCATGGCCGGATTCTTCGTCGTACCGGGGCTTCTCGTGCTGGCTCGTCGCCACTCCGTATCCGTGCTTGCGTTGGCCATTCTGCTCGCGATCCTCGAGGTCTCGATCGCAGGCGTTGCGCATGCCCGATATGCGATCGCCTTTTGGGCCGTGCTCGGCGTCCTGGCCCTCGTGACCTTGCGCCCCGAAGACAGTGGAGAGACGGTCGAGGCGTGACGGACGCTCGTTTCGAGGAGGCGCGGACGTGGGCAGCGCACTGGGCGCAGCACTGGTTCGCTGCCCCGGACGGGGCGGATCGACTGTCGGCCGACGGAGTGAGCGCCGGCTGGGCCACGCATGTCGAGGCCTACCTGCTCCTGCTTGACGTAGCTCGTCAGACGCTCGGGCTCCCCCGTGAACCGCTGTCGCTGCCGGGGCGGCTCAAGGCGCGTGGCTGGGACCGAGCGGTACGCGGCGTGGCGCTCGGGCTCACGCCCAGGACGTCCAGGATCCGCACCGAGGGTGGCGTCGCGCTCGTGGCCGAGATCCCAACCCCGTCGATGCTCGAAGGCGTCCGCATGGTTGCGGCCGCCCTGCCTGCTGACCGCAGATCCGTCGCGTGTGCCGATCCCCGCGCGCTGCGAGCCCTTCGTTCATCACAGCTCGAACCGGAGGCGATCGCCCTCCGGCCCTGGGAGGCGGCCACGTGCCTGCGCCGCGACGCACCCGCGTATCTCGGGGCATTGAGCGAGATCCTCCAGCGGCCGCCGAAGATGATCCTGGCCGATCGCGATGTCACCCCCCAAGCGTTGGACCGGCTCAACGGGAGCCTGAGACGCTCCCTTCCGTGGTTGGCCGTGGAGTGGCGCGCGGTGCGTCGGTGGATCGAGCGCGTACGCCCCCGAGCCGTTGCGATCGCGAGTGACCAGCACCGCATCGGCCGGCTCGTGGTCCAGGCTGCGGCGGAGCATGGCATCCGCGTGACCGTGCTCCAGCACGGACTGCCGCAAACCGAGATCGGCTACGTTCCTGTCGTTGCGGACCGAGTGGCCGCCTGGTCGGAGGAATCGGTCGCGTGGTTCGTCACGCGGGGCACCGATCCGTCGACTCTCAGTGTCCTCGGGAACCCACGCTTCGACCCCCTCGTCGAGCCGCGGCCGAGGAGGGAGACGGCCCTGACCCGCGAGCGTCGGCTGCTGGTCGCCCTCAGCCCTGGCGACCCGACGACGAACAACGGCGTCGTTTCGATGGTGTTGGCCGCGGTCCGGGACGACCCGAACGTCCGAATCGTGGTGAAGCTCCACCCGGGCCATCGCGAATGGTCGTGGGTCGCACCGCTCGTCGAGCGGACCCCCGTCGCCGGGGAGGTCCGGGTGGCCCATCACGAGAACCTGTATGAGCTGCTGCACTGGGCCGACGTCACTATCGTCCACCGCTCCACGGTCGCCCTGGAGTCGCTGGTGGCCGGCACTCCGGTTGTCGCCGTGGTCGGCGACGCGCCGTCCGTGGCGGACATGGAGCTGCGAGATCTCGATCTGCCAACCGCGGGCACGCCGGAGCATCTCGCCTCGGTGCTGCTCGATCTCGCCGCCGAAGGGCGGAGAACAGAGTGGCTCGAGCATCGCGGCGCCGCGATCGGACGGGCCGCTGGTCCCCTCACGGGGAGCGCGGCACAACGCATTGCTCGCCGACTGCTCGCCGACGCCGACGAGCGGTGAAAATCCGCGTTCAGCCAGCCGTCGCCGACGGCCACCACGAGATCGGGTCCAGTCCGATGGCCCGCGAGCGGGAGGTGTCGAGCACCGCATGTCGCGGCGGTGTCGAGGCCCGCGGATAGTCGTCCGATGAGATGGCGACCGGCTGCGGATGGCCGGCGGCGGCCAGGATGCGCGTTGCCCACGCATGGCGGCTGACCGGCGGCTCGCCCGCAATGTGAAGGCTCGCGGGAGGTTCGGACAGGCACGCGACGACCACGATGGATCGCGCAAGCGCTTCGACGGGTGTCGGGTTGCCCACCTCATCGGCCACGACCCGCAGGTCGTTCCCCGCCTCGAGAGCGCGCATCGCCGCCGATATGATCTTGGGCGGGAAGCTCCTCGGACCTCCGAAGACCCAGGCGGTGCGAATGACGATCGAGCCAGACGCGCGCCGCGCGAGCTTCTCCCCGATCGCCTTTGACCGGCCGTAGGCGTTGATCGGGTCGATGGCGTCGTCCTCGGAGTAGGACCGCGACTCCGTTCCGGCGAAGACCTCGTTGGTGCTGACCTGGAGAAACCGCGCGCCTGCGCGCTCGGCGGAGTCAGCCAGAACGCCGACGGCCAGCCCATTGCGCGTGATCGCCAGCTCCGGATCCCGCGCGCAGCCGTCCACGTCGGTCCACGCGGCTGCATTGATGACGAGATCGGCATCGAAGCGCAGCTTGGCCAGCCCATCAAGGTCATCGAGATCCAGGGTGGGTCGGGCAACCCCACGAGCGGTCACGCCTGCTGCCTCGAGCGCGGTCATGAGGCGCGCACCGAGCTGTCCGGCGGCCCCGAGGACGACGGCCCGGGATACCGCAGTCACTCGACGGTGGTCGATCCCGCCAGGCGATCACCGTACTGCCGGCGGTAGTAGGCCAGATAGTCGCCGCTCTTCAGGGGGCGCCACCAATCGGTCCGTCGGCGATACCAATCGACGGTGTCGGCGAGCGCGGCGTCGAACTCGCGACGGGGCTGCCAACCGAGCCCTCGAAGCTTTCCACAGTCGACGGAGTAGCGGCGATCATGACCCGGCCGGTCCGGGACGCTCCTCACCAGCGACATGTCTCGCCCGGTCAGCTCGATGATGCGCCGGGTCAGGTCGACGTTGGCGACCTCGTTCCCGCCTCCTACGTTGTAGATCTCGCCGGCGGCGCCGTCCGACAGAACCAGTTCGATCGCATCGCAGTGATCGTCGACGTGGAGCCAATCACGGATCTGCTGTCCATCGCCGTAGAGCGGAAGGTCCTCGCCATCGAGCGCATTCGTGACAAACAGCGGAATGACCTTTTCGGGGTACTGGTATGGGCCGAAGTTGTTGCTGGCACGCGTGATCATTGCCGGGAGGCCATACGTCGTGTGATAGGCCTGGACCAGCAGATCGGCGGCCGCCTTGCTGGCCGAGTACGGGCTCCGTGGCCGGATGGGGTCTGTCTCGATCGATGAGCCGGACGGTACGTTGCCGTAGACCTCGTCGGTGCTGATCTGCAGGTACCGATGGTGGCCGTGTCGACGCGACGCCTCGAGGAGCGTGAACGTGCCGTGCACATCCGTCTGAATGAACGCATCCGGTTCGTCGATGCTTCGATCCACGTGGGACTCCGCGGCGAAGTTGACGATCGCATCGACCGTGCCCGCGAGCTCGTCCACGAGCGGACCATCGTTGATGTCGCCATGCACGAAGCGGTAGCGCGGATTCTCGGCGATCGGTTCCAGGTTCGCCAGATTGCCCGCATATGTGAGCTTGTCGAGCACCGTGACCTCGACGTCGGGATGATGCTCGAGGGAGCGACGAACGAATGCCGACCCGATGAATCCGGCACCGCCGGTCACGAGAAGCCGGCCCGGCAGTGCCATCAGTGCCCGTCCTCCATCGGATCCACATGCTCGGCCTCGACAGCGTCGATACCAGCCGCCGTGTGCACCGGGGACTCCGCGGCGAACTGCGCCGCGAACGTGCTCGATTCCAGCAGCGCATCGATGGTGCCAGCGTCCATCCATTCACCCTCGAACACCGTGTGGTCGAGGGATCCCAGCCCCAGGTAGTAGTTCAGCAGGTCGGTGATCTCGAACTCCCCACGAGCCGAGGGACGGAGGCCCTTGATCACATCGAACACCGATGGTCGGAAGAAGTAGACGCCGATCGGGATGAGATCGCTCTTCGGCCGCTCCGGCTTTTCCTCGAAGCCGATGAGTCCGCCGGCGTCGTCCAGTTCGGCCACCCCGAAGCGCTCCGGATCCGGAACCTGCTTGAGGACGGCGCCAGCCTCCGCCTCGCCGCTCACAAAGGCCGTGGCGAACTCCGAGAGCGAGCCGTGGAGCACGTTGTCGCCGAGGACGACGGCGACGGGGTCAGACCCGGCGAACTCCCGAGCGAGGCCGATCGCGTGGGCGATCCCCAGGGCGCCTCGCTGGTATCGGTAGGTGAGGCTGAGACCGACTTCCGATCCGTCATGGAGCAGCTCGAGGATGTCGCCGACCGATCGGCCGCCGACGATCACGAGAACCTCGCGGCACCCCATCTCGCGCAATGCTTCGAGCGGGTAGAAGATCATCGGACGGTCGTAGACCGGCAGGAGATGCTTGTTGGTGACGAGCGTGAGCGGAAAGAGCCGGCTACCGCTGCCGCCGGCCAGAACGACGCCCTTGAGCGTCATGCGCTCGGCCGATGTGTGTCCATTGCGGCACAGGATAGCCGTCAATCGCGGCTCCGCCATGGAACCCCGACCGAGGACCCCGGGCCGGATGGGCCTGCCCTAGAGAACCTCGTCGTGTGCGCGGCGGACCGCTTCGATCACCGCGTCGACCTCGTCATCCATCATCGAGGGAAAGATCGGCAGCGACACTGCACGCGACGAGTAATCCACCGCCACGGGACAGCTGGCCGCATCGAATCCGAGCTCTCGGTAGTACGGATGATGATGGACCGGAACGTAGTGGACCTGCACGCCGAGACCGAGCTCCCGCAGCCGATCGAAGAACGCACGTCGGCGGCCCGATTCCGCGACCCGAACCACGAAGAGATGCCATCCGGGTTCGACATCGGCCCGCACGACCGGCATCTCGAGGGATTCAAGATCGGCGAAGGCCGCGAGGTACTTCGTGGCGATCGCTCGACGCCGGGTGATGAAGTCGACGAGATGCGTGAGCTGGCTGCGACCGAGTGCTGCCTGGATGTCCGTGAGGCGATAGTTGAAGCCCAGGTCATGCTGCTCGTAGTGCCACGCGCCGACGTTGGGATCGATCTCCCGCGGGTCCTTCGTGATCCCGTGTGTTCGGAAGCGCGCCGTCCGCTCAGCCAATCCGTCGTCATTCGTGAGGACCGCTCCACCCTCTGCCGTCGTGATCGGCTTCACCGGGTGAAAGCTCAGCTCGCTGCCCAGCGCGAGGGTGCCAACCGGCCTGCCGTGATAGCTGGCCCCGAGCGAGTGTGCGGCATCGGCGAGAAGGGCGATCCCGGCCGACTCGGTGATGCGCTGCAGTGGATCGTAGTCGGCCGGATGCCCGGCGTAGTCGACCGCCACGACCAGCCTGGTGCGGTCGGTGAGTGCCTCACGCACGCTCGACGGATCGAGGTTGCCGGTGTCGGGGCTGACATCCGCGAAGCGAACGCTCGCTCCGAGGTAGAGGGCAGCGTTGGATGTCGCCGCGAACGTGAGCGGCGATGTGATGATCTCGTCGCCAGGCCCGAGTCCCGCGGCGAAGTACATCGCATGCAAGGCGGACGTGCCGGAGTTGAGCGCGATTGCGTGCCGGACGCCGGCCGCGGACGCAAGGGCCTTCTCGAACGCAGGGACCGCGGGCCCGGTGGTGAGATAGTCCGACCGCAGGACCTCGACGACCGCGGCGATGTCGTCGTCGGTGATGGACTGGCGACCATAGGGAATCGAGCGCTCAGGCATCTGCCGCCATCTCGCGGAGCTGATCGACCTCCAACCACTGCGAGTTGGTGTCGCTCGCGTAGCTGAAGCCCTCCTCGACAGGAGAGCCATCCAGCTGCTGATCCGGCCACCATTCCATCTCGGGTTGGATCACGTAGAAGGACCCCATGTCCACGGTCCGGCGCGAGTCGGTGGCCGCGATCATCTCCTCGTGCAGCTTCTCTCCGGGTCGAATTCCGACGACTTCGAGGCGAGCTCCGGGCGCAATCGCCCGCGCGAGATCAACGACCCGCATGCTCGGGATCTTGGGCACGAAGAGCTCGCCTCCGCGCATCGACGCCAGTGACGACACAACAAAGTCGACTCCCTGGTCGAGGGTGATCCAGAACCGAGTCATCCTCTCGTCGGTGATCGGCACGACACCGTCGCGCGCTCGTTCCTTGAAGAATGGAATGACACTGCCCCGGCTTCCCACCACGTTGCCGTAGCGGACGACCGCGAATCGTGTCTCCGTGCCGCCGGCGTACGCATTGCCGGCGATGAACAGCTTGTCGCTGACGAGCTTGGTCGCGCCATACAAGTTGATCGGGCTGCTCGCCTTGTCGGTGCTCAGCGCGATGACGCGCTCCACGCCGCGCTCGATCGCCGCGTCGATGACGTTCTGCGCACCGTGGACATTCGTCTTGACGGCCTCGAAGGGGTTGTACTCGGCCGCCGGAACCTGTTTGAGCGCCGCCGCGTGCACGACGAAGTCGATGTCGTGGAACGCCCGGTACAGGCGTCGATAGTCGCGGACGTCACCGATGAAGAAGCGCAGTCGATCCTCACCCGGAAAGAGCTGCTGCATCTCGTACTGCTTGAGTTCGTCGCGGCTGAGGACGACGACACGCTTGGGACTGGCGGTGCTGAGAACCGACGCCACGAACCGCTTGCCGAATGATCCCGTACCGCCGGTGATCAAGACCGACCGGCCGTCGAATATCGACATCGCGCTCCTTCACTGCGTCCGGCGACCTCATCGCGGCATGGCCGACTGCCATACTCAGTCGCATGCCCGCATGGCTACCGATCGCAACTGCGATCGCGATGACGGCGCTCGTGTCGCGATTCTACGATCTCCGCCGACTGGATGACGCCTTCGTCACAGCGTTTCTGTACATGACTGCGCTGTGGGTCGTCGGCGCCGGACTCGGAGCGCGGTTCCCGACGTTTCCCCAGCTCTCCCCCTCGACGAGCGCGATGCTTCTTGCCGGGTATGCCGCCCTATCCCTGGGCGGGATCGGCCACGCGATGATCACCCGGCGCGGCGCGCCGGCGGCAGCAGCAGGCTATGACCAGCTGAGGCCCACCCGTATCGGGGGCGTGGCGCCGTTTGGCGTCGTCCTGGCCGTCGGCTACGCCTTGGCAATGCTCTTCGTGGTGCTGGTGGGCGGTATCCCGGTCCTCGCGCCGGACGGAGAGCAGGCGCGGGTGGACGCTCGCGCCGGTCTGGGGTATGTCGTGATCGGTGCCATCACCCTGGTGACATATGGAACCGTCGGTTGGGTGGCACGTGCCTACCGATCGGGTGCCTCGCGTCGCCACGGCGTGTGGGCGTTGGTCGCGGTCTCGGCGATTACCCTGGCGGCGCTGGGAAACCGGGCTCCGGTTGCCGTCCTCGTGATCGCGTGTACCTGGGTGGCCATCACGACGAACGGCAAGCTCCCCTCTTTCCGCGCAGTATTCGCCGGCGGCGTAGCGGTCCTCGTGCTGATCGCCGTGGCCGGGAGCCTCCGCGGTGGCGACGTCGGCGGAGGCGACCTCGCCACGCGGTTCCAGTGGCAGTTCTACGTGAACCCTTCCAATCTCGAGCGCCTCACGATGCTGATCCCCGAGCGCGTGCCACATCTCGCCGGACGCGGATACCTGATCGACCTCGCGGTCCTGCTCCCTGGTCATCAGCCGAACTTCGGCCAGTGGCTGAAAGACACGATCGGCATGCAGTTCCCGGGCGGGGGCATCACCGTCGGGCTGCTGGGTGAGCTCTACGCGAACTTCGGTACGGCAATCGCGATTGTCGGTGCTGCTCTGATGGGAGGGCTGCTCGCTCGTGTGCGCCCCTCGCTTCGGATCCATCGGCCGAGCGATGCGGCATTCGCCGTGCTGCTTGCGCTGGCGCTCGGTGGAACGGTGCAATCCGGTATTGCGAGCGTGGTGCTCTACAGCGTCATCCCCCTGCTGATCGTCCACGGCGCGACCCGGGCCTGGATTGCTGTCCGGGATGGCGATGGAGCCCGCCCGCCGAATCCTCAGCCTGCGTCGCCGACAACAGTCGTGGCGACCGACGAACAGCCCCGCTAAGGCGATGCCGGGTCGACGGTTGCCGTGGACAGCCCGAAGATCCTCGTCGCGAGCTCGTGAATGGCATCGAGGTTCGGGATGAGGATGTACCCCGCCGCGCTGAACGGATCCACGGTCACGTAGCCCTCGTCCGGCGTGAGCACGACCTGCTCCAGGCCGCCGAGGTCGGCATCCTGCACCTCCGCCGCGATGGCCGGGATGCGCCCGGACGGAATGTCCGTCGCCACGTTGTCGCGGATCGCGTCGAGCAGGCCGGGCAGCGTCACGAGCAGGTTGCCGGCCGTGAGCTTCTCCGCGATGGCGGTGAGCAGGATCTGCTGGCGCTCGGCGCGCGTGAAGTCGCTGTCGCCGGCCCCCAGCCGCGATCGCGCGAAGGCGAGTGCCGTGTTGCCATCGAGATGATGCCGCCCCGCGGACAGGTAGAACCCGCGCTGGCCGGTGATGACGTCGGCGTAGCGCGGATCGTCGATCGCGCGCTCCACGAAGACCTCGACGCCGCCGATGGTATCAACGACCTGGCGCATGCCTTCGATGTCGATGGCAGCGAAGTAGTGGATTCGCGTGCCGAGCAGCTCCCCGATCGCAGCCTTCAGGGTCGCCGGCCCTCCGAGCGGATAGGTGTCACGATCGTCACTGGCAACCGACATCAGGGAGTTGAGCTTCGCGTTGTAGACCCGGCCGTCTCCGAGCGGCACGCCGTACAGGTCGCGCGGCACCGAGACCAGCGCACCCTCCCCGGTGTCCGGGTCGAGGGTCGCCACCAGCATCGTGTCCGTCAGGTGCTGCTCGCGTCCGGGGGCGAAGTCGATGCCAACCAGCAGCACGTTGATGCGCTGGCCGAGGCCGACATCCGGCTCGAACGACGGAGGCGTGAATCCGACGTCGCCGCCACTTCCATCGTCGAGCAGCGCTCCGCCGCCCTCGAGCGCGACCGAGTCGAGCGTATCGATGGCCTTCGACGCGTAGTACGCCGGAAGGGCGTGCATCGCCAGCGTTGCCACGACGAGCACCGCCGTCAGCCATGTCGGCCACTGGCGGCGATCGAATTGGGAGCGTTCGTGGTGCGCCTGGACGATCGCGACGACGCGCCATCCGAGGAGCGCAAGGTCGAGAACGATCAACGCGACCAGGACCCGGATGTCCAGCAGCCGGCTGATCGCCGTCGATCCGTCCTGCGCGGCGATGATCAGCGCGAGTCCGACGACCAGGACGACCGGCAGCGCGAACAGCGAAGCGAGGGCCCACTGACGGTTGTACGCCTGGCCCACACCCGGGAAGAGGAAGGAGAAGAACGCCGCCGCCGCGGAGCGTGGATCCGCGCGACGCGCAGGTCTGGTTCGAATCACTGGACTCCGGATCAGGGTGGCGAGCGGAGAGCGAGTATACCCAGACGCTGCTCGGGTGCCGGATGTTGCCTTCGGTCGGGCATACTTGGCCGGCAATGGAGCACCCAGCAGTCCGCGCCCCGGTCGAGGTGACGGTCGAGATCCCGTCGGGGAGCCGGAACAAGTACGAATACGATCACGTGCGCCACCGATTCGTGCTCGACCGCACGCTGTATTCGAGCGTGCACTACCCGTGCGACTACGGGTTCATCGAGGGCAGCATGGCCGATGACGGCGACCCGCTCGACGTCCTCGTCGTGCTCGCCGAGCCGACCTTCCCCGGCTGCGTCGTCCGCGTGCGCCCCATCGGCGTGCTCGACATGGCCGACGAGAAGGGCCACGACTTCAAGATCCTGGCCGTCGCCGCCGACGATCCGCGCTGGGACGCGATGCATCGGCTGGAGGACCTCTCGCCGCATCGGCTGCTCGAGATCGAGAACTTCTTCAAGACCTACAAGACGCTCGAGAAGCGGCCGACCGACGTGCGGGGCTGGCTGGGCTGGACGATGCGTGGCGCATCATCGATGCCGCCATGGCGTCCGGCGCGACGCGGCGAGGGATCCGACCCCGGAACCTGGCGCTGACCGTCCGTCTACGCCGGCGTAGACGCTGTCGTACAGCGCGCGCAACTCGGCCGCAGATGTCGACCAGTTGTAGCGGTCCTCGATCGCAAGCCGGCCTCGCTCCCCCATCTCCGCGCTGCGGCGACCGGGTCCGCCACGCAGGTCGTTGACGGCAGCGGCGATCGCCCCCGGTCGGGTCGTGTCGACCACGATCCCGCAGCCGGCATCCTCGACGATGGCACGGACCTGCGGGAAGTCGCTGGCCACCACCGGGATCGCCGCCGCCATGTACTGGAACAGCTTGTTCGGGAGCGAGTAGCGGTAGTTCAGGCACGACGGCGACGATCGGGCTGACGCCCGACATCGGCCGAGGCGGCATAGGCGACGACCTCGCCCGACGGCACCGGCGGCAGCGCGTGGATCCGATCGCCGACGCCCGCCGCGGCGGCCCGCCGCAGGAGTGCATCGACGATCACTCCATCACCCAGCAGCACCAGCTCCCCATCGGCGACATCGGCCATGGCGTCGACGAGCTCTTCGAGGCCGCGGCCCGCCATCAGCCCTCCGAGGTAGAGGACGATCGGCGTGTCCGCGCCGATCCGGCCTGCGCCTCGCAGCGATCTGAGCTCACGCCGCTCCAGCCGATCCGGTGGCTCCGGATAGTTGGGGACGAGCCAGACGTTGCGGCAGCCCGTAGCGGCGCCGGAGATGGTCGACGATCGGTGGGCTCACGGTCATCGTCGCCGCCGCGGCGGGAATGAACGCGCGCTCGACCAGCGTGTAGTAGAGCTGGTTCAGCGCGAAGTAGACCACCGAGCGCTCGCGGCGCGGCCGTCCGAGCCAGAGATCGTGGGCGTCGTAGACGAACGGGACGCCGAGCGCGCGGGACGCCAGCGCCACGGGGAGGAGGGCGTTGCTGTCGTGAGCGTGCAGCACGCTGGGCCGGAGATCGCGCAGGACCCTCGCGAGCCGGGCCTCGTGGAGGATGAAACGCAGCCCGGGGACTCTCCGGGCGGCGCGTGGGACACGAATCACCCGAGTTGCGCCACGGCTCTCGCGCAGGGGAAGTCCGGGCGCCGCATCGGCGACGACAGTGACGTCATAGCCGGCCGCAGCGAGCGTGCTCGCCTCCTTCTCGACGCGGGTGTCGTGGGTGTAGGCGTTGCGCACCAACATCACCACGCGCCGATTGGCGGGCGGGCCAACTTGCATGGGGGTCCCCGGATGAGCTCTCAACGTATGATGCGTGCCTTGGCTCACGATACTCGACTCCGGCTGGCATACGTCGCCAACTCGGCGAGCGTTCACGTCCGGCGATGGGTGAACTTCTTCGCGCGCCGCGGCCACGAGGTGACCGTCCTCGACGGCTTCGGCAACGAGCCGGCACCGGAGCTCGACCCGAGCGTGCGCCTCCGCCCCTACGACGCTCGTGGATCGCTCCGCTTTCCGCTGGCGCCGATGCTCCACAGCCGGCGCACGGTGCGCCGCATGCTGCGCGGGATCGACCCCGATGTGCTCCATGCCCACACCGCGGGACGCTATGGCTGGCAGGCGTCGCTCGCCGGCTTTCATCCGTACGTGGTGTCGACCTGGGGATCGGACGTCCTGCTGCGTCCTGCCAGCTGGCGCGCGCGGTTCTGGACGCGGCGAGCGCTGTCGGGCGCCGACCTTGTGACAGCGGTTGCGCCGTTCATGATCGATGCCACGATCCGGGCCGGCGCCGCGCCCGATCGGATGGTCCAGATCCATCACGGCGTCGATCCGTCCGTCTACCATCCCGCGGATGAGCGACCCCGGCGGTTGGACGACCTGGGGCTCGACCGTCCGTTCATCTTCTCCCCGCGCGCCATTCGCCCGCTGTACAACCAGCCGACGATCATTCGCGCTGTCGCCGAGCTCGACACCCAGCACCTGGTTGCCATGTCCGGGAAGGGAGCCGATGCGTCCCACCGCGCGGAGCTGCTCCAGCTTGCGACGGACCTCGGAATTCGCGACCGCATCCGCATCGTCGATGAGACGACCGAGGCCGACATGATCGCCATGTACCAGTGCGCGGACGTCGTCGTATCGGCCGCGACCAGCGACAGCTTCGCCGTGACGCTGCTTGAGGCGATGGCCTGCGAGACGCCGCTCGTCGTCGGCGACCTGCCGGCGATCAGGGCCGGCATCGGCGACATCGTGCCGGAGGCGCTGGTCGAGCCGACCGACGCGCAGGCAATGGCGCGTGCCATGCGACGCGTGCTCGACCTCCCGCACGACGCCCGCGCCACGCTCGGGCGCACGCTGCGCAACCGGGCCATGGAGGTCGCGGACTACGAGGCGAACATGCTGCGCATGGAATCGCTGTACCTCGAGCTTGCGAGCCGGCGTCGTCACTCGGCGGTTCGCGGGGCGTGACGCACGTATCGGAGCCCGGGGAGACCGGGCCCGCTCCGCGGCGCCGATCCCCGCTGTTCCGCCGGCTCCTTGGCGAGTCGGCGGTGTACGGGTTGGGCGGGGTCGCCAACCAGGCGCTGGCGATCATCCTCGTCCCGATCTACGCCCGGCAGCTCGGCCTCGAGAACTACGGCATCGTGGCGATCCTGACCACCACGCTGTCCCTCTCCACCCTGGTCGCGACGCTCGCCCTGCCCCACGCCTTCTTCCGCTCGTACCTCAAGGAGGCCGATGGCGAGCGAGCGCAGGCCGATGTGCTTCGCACCACGCTGGGGCTCCGGCTCATCGTCTCGGTCATCGCGCTGCTCTCCCTCCTGGCGCTCTCGCTTCCCCTGGCGGGCATGCTGCTCGGCGACGACGACGCGTGGCTGCTGCTGGCGCTCATCGGGCCGATCGTCTTCTTCGACACCCTGAACCTCGTTCCGCTCTCGTTCCTGCGGGCGGAACGGCGGCCGGTGCCGTATGCGCTCGTCGCCTTCAGCCGCGCCGTGCTGGGAAGCGTCCTCATCATCGTCTTCGTCGTCGCGCTCGACCTCGGCGTCCTTGGCGTGGTGCTGGGCTCGGCGCTCTCGGCGCTGATCGCCGCCGGCCGGCCGGCTTCGCCATCCTCGCCCGCGACGGCCGGTTGGGTATCGGGCTGGACCGTCGACTCGTGCGCCACATGCTCGTCTTCAGCCTGCCGCTGGTCCCGGCGTCGGTGGCGAGCTGGACGCTCAACCTGTCGGACCGGTACCTCATCGCCGCCTTCGACGGCGCGGCGGCCGTCGGCACCTACTCGGCGGGCTACACGGTCGGTCTCGCCATCAACGCCCTCGCGATCTCGCCCGTTCACGCTGGCGTGGGGCGCGGCCTACTGGGAGATCGCGCGGCAGGACGACGCGCGGGAGGTGATCGGTCGCGTGCTGACCGGCTTCACCGCGCTGGCCTCGTTCGCGGCGCTGGGCCTGGCCGCCCTGTCGACCGACGTCTTCCGCATTCTCCTCACGCCCGAGTTCGAGCCGGGCCGCTACATCACACCGTTCAGCGCCTTCGCGTACGTCCTGTACGGAGACGTTCACGATCGCCACCACGGGCCTCAACCTCGAGAGCCAGACGCGCCGGCTGCCGCTGGTCATGGGCGCGGTGGCGGCCGGCAACGTCGTGCTCAACCTGCTGCTCATCCCGTGGCTGGGCTACACCGGCGCGGCAGTGTCGACGATCGTCAGCTACGGCATGCTCGCGCTGATCGCCGGTCGGGTCAGCCAGCGCTACTACCGCGTGCCGTGGGACCTGCCGCGCGTCGGTGCGCTGCTCGCGATCGCGGGCGGCCTGTCCGCGGCGGCACTGCTGGGTCCCGACCACGTCGGCTGGCGGCTGGCATGCATCGCGGCGTATCCCGCCCTCGTCATCGGGCTGCGGATCGTTCCGCACCAGGTGCTCGCGCCGTTGGCGCGGTTCGCGCGACGCTCATGAGTTCTATCGCGGCCGGCGGTGACCTCGTCCCAGATGCGAGCCATGGCTGCCTGCCACCGCTCCAGCCCATGCGCGCTGCGCGGTGGCGGCCACGGTCTGCGGGTCGTAATCGGGGACGCGGGCCAGTGCGCCGGCGAAGTCGCCGTCGGTGACGAGCGTGCCGTTGACGCCGTCGATCACGATGTCGCGCAGGCCGCCGACGTCGCGTGCGACCACCCAGCGCCCGCTCGCGATGGCCTCCACCGCCACCAGCCCGAAGGGCTCCGCCAGCGACGGCACCAGGACGACGTCGTGCTCGGCCATGATCGCCGGGATCTCGTCCGGCTCGACATCCCGCAGCCACGGCCCGACCAGCGTGTCGGCCAGGTCCGCCGCGACCTCGTAGCCCTTGCGTGGATTGCGACCGCCCAGGTAGAGCACCCGCCGCTCGGCGGGCCGGGCGGTGGGGCGAAATCGCCCGAGGTCGATCGCCGGGTGGGGCGATCGTCGGCTCGACGCCCATCTCCCTGATGTGGCGGGCCGTGTCGTCGGAGTTCGTGACGACCCGGTCGGCGCGACGGACCACGAGCCGCGTGAGCCAGCGGATCGGGGCAGGCTTGGCACGCCAGTCGCGCACATCGCCGCCGTGCGCATAGACCACGAGCGGCACCCCCCGCAGCCGGGCGACGGCCAGGCCGACCAGACCCGTGGGGATCACGACGTGCGCCTCGACACCGCGCAGCCGTCCGCGCACCCTGATCGCGTCGAAGAAGAGGCGGGCGTAGAGCAGCGGGAACGGGGCGCCGTCGTCCCTCGGCCTGACGACGCGCAGCCCGGCAACGCCGCGCACGCGGTCACGCACGAAGCTGCCGAGGCTGGGGCGGTCGGCGGACGGCCAGATGCGGGTCAGGACGAGGATCATCGCCTGAGCTCACCCGAGCAGGGTCACGATTCGCCTCGCAAGGTTCCCCCACGACGCGGCCTCCGCCGCCGCGACGGCGTTCGCCGACCAGCGGTCGATCTCGCGCCGTGGGCGCCGCCACCAGCTTCTCGAGGCCGGCGGCGAGCTCCTCGACGCTGTCCCCGACCACGATGCCGGCGTCCGCATCGCGCACGATGCGGGCCTGCTCCGTGCATCGCGTGACGATCAGGGGTCGGCCGTAGCTGAGGTACTCCATGACCTTGATCGGCACCGCGAGGTCGTTGTAGGGGCTGCAATGCCGGGGCTGGATCGTGGCAATGGTGTCCGGCAGCAGGGCCCGGATCGTCTCGCCGGCGCCATGCTCCACCTCGAGCCACGCCGGCCTCGGCTCCGGAGGCTCCTCGCCGGGACGCGAGACGCACACGACGCGGAGGTCGGATCCGGCGCTTCGGACGCGCTCCACGGCGCCGACGAGCAGGTCGAGGCCGTGAACCGGGTACTTCATGGAGCCGACGAACAGGAGGCGCCGAGCGTCGGGCGAGCGCGCGATGGCAGCGGGGGCCGGGCTCCCGGGCGGAAGCAGGAGAGGTTCGGCTGCCGGCTCGCGGACCGCCGAGGCCAGCCCGATCGACGGATATGCCACGCGCGACGAGACGCGCCGCAGCATCGAGATCGCCGGGAGGAAGAGGGCCCGTGCCACGCGGCGCTTGAGCGAGGAGGCGACGTAGTACTCGTCGAACAGGTACTGCGCATCACGGACGTAGGTCAGGATCGGGATCCCGAGCGCGCGTGCCAGCGCCAGGAACGCGAGATCCGTCTCGCCGGGCAGCGTCGAGGAGTTCTCGACGTAGATGCCGTCGAGCCGTCGCAGCTTCCCGCTCAGGGCGTACCGCATCAGGGCCCAGCGACGCGCGCCTCGCTCGCCTGCCACGACGTCGAGATCCGCCAGCGCGGACAGCTCGGCGCGCAGGTTCGTGATCCGCGCGATCGGCCCCCAGACGCCGCCGTCCAGGGGATACATCGAGACCAGCAGCAATCGCGGACGTGAACCGATCAGGATGTAGCCTCCGAAGCGCCGCGGCGGGCTGCCGAATCGTCCGCGATTCTACCGCCGACAGCGCCCGTCGGGCCCTCGGAGCGCTAGAACGCCTCGAGGTAGCGGTCGACCTCCCACGCGGACACCTGGGTCCGGTACTCGTCCCACTCCTCGGTCTTGGCCTCGACGAATCGCTCGAAGACGTGGTCGCCGAGCGCGTCGCGGATGACCTCGTCCTTCTTCAGCTCCTCGAGCGCCTCGCGCAGGGTGCCCGGCAGCTGGCGGATCTTGCGCGACTCGAGCTTGGCGGCGTCGAAGTGGTAGAGGTTCTCCTCGATCGGACCTGGCGGCGTGAGCTTGCGTTCCATGCCGTCGAGGCCGGCGGCCAGCATTGCGGCGAAGGCAAGGTACGGGTTCGACGCGGGATCCGGGCAGCGCAGCTCGATGCGGACCGAGTTGAGGCTGCCCTTGCTGATCTGCGGGATGCGGATCAGGGCCGATCGGTTGATGCGCGCCCAGCCGACGTAGACCGGCGCCTCGTAGCCCGGGACGAGCCGCTTGTACGAGTTCACGAGTGGCGCGAGCACGGCGATCATGCCGCGCGCGTGCTCGAGCGTGCCGGCGATGTACTGGCGCGCGATCTCGCTCAGGCCGTAGTCATCCTTCGGATCGCTGAACGCGTTCTTGCCCTTCTTCGTGTCCCACAGCGACTGGTGGGTATGCATGCCGGACCCGTTGATGCCGAAGAAGGGCTTCGGCATGAACGTGGCGTACAGCCCCTTCGACGCGGCGACCGCCTTGAGCGTCGTCTTGAAGGTCACCGCGTTGTCCGCGGTGCGGAGCGCATCGGCGTACTCGAAGTCGATCTCGTGCTGCCCGGTGGCGACCTCGTGATGGGCCGTCTCGACCTTGATCCCGAAGTCCTCGAGCGAGTTCATCATCTCCTTGCGCACCTCGGTGCCAAGGTCCTCGGAGAGGTCGAAGTAGCCGGCCGCGTCATGCGGAAGCGTCTCGACGCCATCGGCGGATCGGCGCAGGAGGAAGAACTCGAGCTCCGGGCCGGTGTTGAGGACATAGCCGAGCTTCGCGATGCGCTCCAGCTGGCGCTTCAGCACGCCCCGCGGATCGCCGGGGAACGGGTCGCCGTTCGGGGTGTAGACGTCGCAGATGACACGGGCCGATCCGGTGTGCAGCTTCTCCTTGCCATCGCTGCCGATCCCCGGCTCCCAGGGAATCTCGGAGAAGGTGTCGAGATCGGGGACGAGGAACATGTCGGACTCGGCGATGCGGGCAAAGCCCTCGATGCTCGATCCGTCGAACCACTTCCCGCCGTGGACCGCGCTCTCCAGCTGGTGCATCGGCACCTGGACCGACTTCACCTGCCCGACGATGTCGGTGAACTGGAGGCTGACGAAACGCAGGTTGCGCTCATCCGCCAGCTTCAATGCGGCGGCAAGCTTGGTTGGTGCCATGGAGAACCTCAGTGGGTGGGACGTTCTTGGGGTCACCGAACAGGCTACGGCCGCGCGGCCGCGGCGGGGGCCCTGTGGATCGATTCGGAATCGCGGATTGTTGTGCAGGACGCACAAAGGTGCGCCTCAGTCCGTGGCGTCGCCCCTCAGCAGCCGCAGCGCGTCATCCGGCCGGCGCGGGTCGATTCCGAGGTCGACCGAAGCGCGCCGCAGGCGATACAGGACCGTGTTGCGATGCACCCCCAGCGCGCGCGCCGCCGGGGCGATCCGGCCGTTCGCACGGGCCACGGCCAGCAGGGTGTCGTGGAGCGGATCGCCGGTCGAGGGTGGAGCCTTCGGAAGCCGGCGCGCGCGGGCGGGCTCCGGTGCGCGACGCAGGAGGGCGCGCAGGGTGATGGCCAGGGCCTCGAGGCCGACGCCGTCGATGCGGCCCGGCGGCAGGTCGTCGAACAGCCAGGCCGAGGATCCCGCGGCGATCGGTCGCTCCAGCACCCACAGGCCGTCCCGCGTCCGGCGCGCCGCGTTGCCGCTGTCGGACCGCTCGCCCAGCAGGCGCGCATGCGCGGCCGCGAACCGGGTGGCCAGGGCTCGACCGGCGGGACGCGGGTTCAACGCCTCGAGGGCGCCGTCGACCGTGATGGCGATGCCTCGTCGCAGCCGCGCGGCCACGACCCCCGCCGGAGCCGCCGGCCGGGGATCGACCAGGGCCGCCTCGGCGCCCGCCAGGCGCATGGCGGCACCGAAGGCGCGCAGCGCATCCGCCTCGTCCTCGAGGTACCGGGTTGCCGCTGCCGCTGCCGCTGCGGGGCCGCCCGGAGCGACGACCACCGGGAGGGACGAGGACGCGGAGTCGATCTCGACGTCGGCGTCGCCGGCAACCCACAGCGCCGCCGGCGCGGCAGCGGTGTCGGCCAAACCCGCGAGGATGGCATCCAGGGATGTCCCGGCCAGGATCGCGTGATCGGCAACCAGGAGATCGCGATCCAGCACGTCCGGCAGGTAGGGCGGCACGGCGCGGGTGCGCGCCACCCCGCGCACCGGACGTGCCAGGTGGTCGACCGACCCGGACACGAGGCGCGCCGCCGGGTCGATGGCTCGCCACAGGTCGATGACGCTGGTCATGCCCCGGCCCCGATCGCGGTGGTCAGTCGTCGGAGCTCGTCGTCGACTCGATCGAAGCGCTCGCCGCGCAGCAGGAGCTCGAGGCCGGTCGCCGTGGGTCGGACGGTCAGCCGGCGGCGCGGCAGCCAGAA
The DNA here is from genome assembly GCA_963767985.1 of uncultured Chloroflexia bacterium. GTDB lineage: Bacteria > Chloroflexota > Limnocylindria > QHBO01 > QHBO01 > JACDBZ01. The sequence continues at coordinate 328,764 of CAVYGE010000005.1, read as the reverse complement.
CCCGACGGCCAGCGCCGCGCACAGCGCTCCCGCACCGGCGAACACGACGAGGAGTCCCGGATCGCGGCGGGACAGGAAGGTGACCCACGCGTCGAAGCCGACGAGCTCGACCGCGATCGGCCCGATGCGGGCACGCTCGCCGGGCCGCAGCCGGGCCGTGTCGCGCAGGCCGTCCGGACCGACCACGCTGACGCCGAGCTCATTGCGCGCCGCGTCGGTGAGCGCCAGCCCCAGCGTGACGCCCGCGGTCGGGAGCTCCGCGCTGCCGACCGCCAGGCCGTCGCGGGTGCCGTCCATCGGCACGGAGGCATCGAGCAGCGGGCTCCCGCCCAGGGTCGTGACCCGCAGTCCGACGGCGGGGCCGTAGGTCCAGGGATGGACGAGGTAGCCATCGAAGGCGCCGGGCTCGTTCACCCGCAGCACGGACTGTCGAACCGGAACGCCGTCGCGCATGAAGGAGACCGTCGTGTCCAGGCGGCGCGGGCGATTGTCCGCGCCGATCTCGGCGTCGAAACGCTCGAGACGCACCGCGGCGGCGAACCCGGGTCTCGGCGCGTCGAGCAGCGCCTGGTCTCCGCGTTGCAGCGAGAAGACGACCTCGGATCCGAACGCGGCGCCGATAGCTGCGCCGAGCACGATCACCACCAGCGCGAGGTGGCTGATGAGCGCCGCGAAGCGGGACCAGCCGCGGCGAACGCCGTGGACCGCCCACCGCGTGCCGCCTCCATCGCTCCGCACGCGATAGCCCGCGGCCCGCAGGACGAGCTCGACGTCGGCGGCGCGTGCGGCCGGCAGCAGCTCGCGCCGGGTTGCGGCGGCTGGCTGCACGGCCGCCGGTCGCCGCCACTCGCGCCACGCCACCGGGGCACGGACCGCGACCGCCGCCACGCCGGTCAGTGCAACCGCTCCGAGCAGGGCGACGTACGGCCAGGCATCGAGGCGGCGTGGCCCGTCCGGGAGCAACGCCGCCAGGGCGTTGGCCAGCCCCGCCACGAGCAGCAGCCCCAATCCCAGTCGGCCATCGCCCATGAACCGCAGGAGTCGCTCGACGGTGCGAAGGCCGCGGTCCGGACCGGTCGTCGTCGCGGCGACCCGCGACGGGTTCATCGGGACGGCCGGGCGGCCCCGACGAGATCCTCGATCAGGTCCTCGGCATCCTCGAGGCCGATCGACACCCGAACGGTGCCCGGGGTCATGCCGGCAGCAGCCAGCCCGGCATCGTCGAGCTGGCGGTGCGACGAGGTGGCCGGATGGCTCACGAGCGTCTCGACGCTGCCCAGGCTGGTGGCGTGGACGGCGACGCGCACGGACTCGAGGAAGCGCTCGCCGTGCTCACGGCCGCCCTCGAGCTCGATGGCCAGCATGCCGCCGGCCATGCCGCCCCGCAGCGTTCGCATGGCCAGCGCATGCTGGGGATGCGACGGCAGCCCGGGATACCGCACGCCGGCAATCCCGGGGCAGCCTTCGAGTGCCGCGCCGACCGCAAGCGCGTTGGCCGAGTGACGCTCCATGCGCAGAGCCAGCGTCTTGAGGCCGCGCAAGGCGAGGAAGGCCTCGAACGGAGCCGCGTTCCCGCCGACGGTGATCGCGACGTGTCGTGCGGCGCTTACCAGCTCAGCGCTGCCGAGGACGGCGCCGCCCATCAGGTCCGAGTGACCGCCGATGTACTTCGTCGACGAGTGCACCACGAGATCGGCGCCGAGGTCGAGGGGATTGGCGAGTGCCGGCGAGGCGAACGTGCTGTCCACGGCCACCCTGACGCCCCTCGCGTGAGCCAGTTCCGACAGGAGTGCGATGTCCGCGACCGCCGTGGTCGGGTTGCTGATGGTTTCGAGCCACAGCAGTCGGGTCCGATCGCCGAGAGCCTCTGCGACGCGGTCGGGGTCGGTGGTGTCCACGGATCGATGACGGATGCCGGAACGCTCGAGCACCGACGAAGCCAGGCCGACCATCCCCCCGTACACGGCTCGCGGGATGATGAGCTCGTCGCCCGCGCGCAGCTGCGAGAGCGCGACGGCGTGCATGGCGGCCATGCCCGACGCGGTGATGAGCCCCGCCTCCGCGCCCTCGAGCTCGGCCAGCGCGGCTTCGAGGGCGGAGTGGGTCGGATTCGAGTACCGCGAGTACGAGTGCCCGGACCGCTCGAATTCGAGCAGCTCGGCGAGCTCGGTGGCATCGGCGACCTCGAAGGTGCTCGTCTGGTAGATCGGCACGTTGACCGGTGGCTGCGGTGCCGCGGGGGCGCGGCTGGCGGCGCGGATCGCGCGCGTGGAGAAGCCCGGCATGGCCGAGGAGTCTACAGCGGATCGCGCGCAGCACCCTGGACGAGTCGGTAGCATGGGCGGCCCATGCATCGATTCCGCTCCCGCTCCGCGCTGCTCGCCGTCGGGGTCCTCGTGCTCGCCGCCATCCTGGCGGTGGCCGGAGTGATGGTCCTCAATGCCGCTCCGGAGCCCACTCCCACGCCGTCGCCGACGCCGAGCCCAAGCCCCACGCCGTCGCCGACGCCGAGCCCGACTCCGTCGCCGACGCCGAGCCCCACCCCGTCGCCGACGCCCATCGCGGTGTGCCCGATGAACGGGACCGCCATCGACGATCCCGAACTCGCGAGCCGGGTGCCGATCCTGGTGCAGATCGAGAACAACCCGATCGCCCGCCCGCCAACCGGTCTCAATCTCGCCGACCTGGTGATCGAGGCGCCGGTGGAGGGTGACACCACGCGCTTCGGCGCGGTGTACATGTGCGACGACAACGTCAACGCCGGCGTCGGTCCGGTGCGCTCGGCCCGCTACTTCAACATCGACCTATGGCAGCAGATGCGAGCCGTGACGTTCCACTTCGGCGGGGCCGGCAAGGTCCTGTCGCGCTTCAACAGCGAGGCCATGCCCTACGCCAACGGGCTCACCGGTGGCTGGGGATTCTTCTATCGCGCCGGTCCGCTGGGGCGCGCCACACAACGTGTTCTTCGACGTCGATGCCGGCCGCGCGGCGCTCGAGGGCGGCTTCCTGTCCTCGCTCGCCGACGCCGCCGGCGAGGTGCGCGCGCCGTTCGCGTTCGCCGATGCACCCGACCTGCCCGCGGGCCGAGCAGGTGAACGCGGTCGGGCTCCAGACCTCGAGCTTCTGGCGATTCGGGTGGCAGTGGGACGGGAGTGCCGGCTCGTGGCTCCGAACCGACGGTGGCGCACCGAACTTCGAGGCCCTGAGCGGCGATCGCATCAGCACGCGGACCGTCATCGTGCAGGTCGTGGAGCAGGACGTCCTCGTCGGCGAGAACGATCCCGGCGGCTTCCCACGGCGGTTCCAGCACCTTGTCGGGGAGGGCGTCGGCGTCCTGTACATCGACGGGCGCGGGCATGACGTTCGATGGTCGCGGCCCGCAGCCGGCGACGTGACGACGTGGACCTACGCGGACAGCGGCGATCCCGTGATCCTTCCGCCGGGGCGCATCTGGTGGGAGATCGTTCCGGTCGGCAGCGGCATCAGCGAGGGCTGACGGCTTCGGGTCAGTGGTCGGGCGTCGGGCGCTCGGTCTCCGCGGGAGTGGGCGACAGGAAGGCATCCATCGCCCGTCGGATCTGGTGATCCGGGTCGAACGACCGGCTGGCGCTGGCGATGCGGCGGCGCACCTCGAGTGGATCGGCATCGTCGATCTCGTCGCCGCGCGACGCCGGCGTCTCGTCCACGGTCACCGGGCCGAGCTCCACGGCGACGGCACGATCCGCGCGAGGGGCGACCGGTGCCGGCGTCGGGATGTCGGCCCCCACCGCCACCGCGACGGGGTCCGGCCCTGCGGGTGTCGGTGGCGGTGTCTCGGCCGCCGGTGCGGGCGCCTCGGGCGCCGCAACGGTGGATCGCCTGGCCAGGAGCGCCGGGCGCGGGCGCGGGTTGCCGCTGATCTGGTTCTTGCCGAGCCGCTTGGCCTGGTACATCGCCCGATCGGCGGCGGCCATCAGCTCCTCGGCCGACAGGCCATCCTCGGGGTGCGACACGAGGCCGATGCTCACGCTCGTCAGCGGCTCCTCGGCTGGACTCCGCCATGGCCAGGCCGGTCTCTTCCGCCCCGGCGCGAATCTTCTCGGCCACCACGAATGCGCCGACGATGTCGGTCTCCGGCAGCAGGACGACGAACTCGTCCCCGCCATAGCGGTAGGCGCTGTCCACGGTTCGGATCGAGGCACGGATGACCCGACCCAGCGACCGGAGCACGTCGTCTCCCCGCTGGTGACCTCCACCGTCATTGATGGCCTTGAGGCCATCAAGGTCGATCATGAGAACGCAGAAGCCGCGATCGCTGCGCCTGGTGCGACTGACCTCCTGCTCGAGCGTGACGTACATCTGTCCGCGGTTGAACAGGGAGGTCAGCGGGTCGGTGCGGGCCTGCTCGATGGCGCGGGCCATCGCGCGACGCTGGTGACCGGCGTACGCGACGGCGACGAAGGCCAGCAGCCAGGTCGCACCGAGTCCGATCGAGAGACGCAACGCGTCCTCCGGCCCGTATGCCGCCAGCCGAGGATCGGTGACGAGGATGGCGCCGAAGGCGACGGTGGCCAGCGCCGCGGCGGTGGCTCCGGCTCGCGGGCCGTAGGCGAGGGCGGCCGCGACCGATACCAGGGCGAACAGCATCGCGAACGGCGACGATGCGAAGCCGGTCAACGCCAACAGGACGGCGATGAGGGCAACGGCCGCCACGACCTCTGCCAAGCGCAGCAGGCGCGAGGTATCCGCCGACCCGAGCAGCTCGTGGAAGATCACCACGGTGACGACCGCGGCGCCGCCGAGGAGGAAGATCGGGGCCTGGTCGGCGGCGAACGAGCCGCTGATGCCGACGCCGAGCAGGACGATCGTGATCGTCAGCCACCACACCACGCGAAGCGTCGAAGCGGCGCCACGGGTTTCCGCGGATGCCGCGGATACGACCGCCGCCGGTCTGCGCCGCGAACGAGCGCGATCCCGCCTCCGTGAGCCGTGACTCGCCGCTCTCTCCGGGTACCCGCCGGCCCGCCAGCATCACCCCGACGAGAAGCAGCCCGGCGAGGAGCGCGGTGAGCGCGATGATGGTCTGCTCTGGTGGCACGGGCCCCTCGTTCCCCCATGTTCCGCGTTACGTGACCGGCGTTCGCCGGCCGGCCAAGTATGGGGGGGTGCCGTCGGATGGCGCAAACGTACTAACCCATCCGTACTACCCATCCGTCGCCCGCGCGCACCACCTGTGCTCGGAGCGCGGCGGCAGGCGTTCGCGGCGAGCCGGCCGCGTTGCCGCGATGACCCCGACGGCACCATGCCGCGCCAGGCGGTCGTCCCACCCAAAGGCGCGGAGGATCACGTACCCTGAGGGCTGCCCGCGGCTGCGGTGGCCGCGGACATCGGAGAATCGGTTCGGACCCATGGCGCAACCAATGAACCTCGAGGGAATCGGATCGCGGTGGCTGATCCGCCGACCGGCCGTCGAGCCGATCGCGATCGGTATCACCGCCCTGCTCCTGCTCGTTGGCTCGGTGATCGGCGCGCGGATCTCGCCCGCGGCGTTCGTCGTGTTCGGCATCGGCATGGTCGCGCTGGCTGGCTACGCGGCCGCGCGCTGGCCGCGGGCCAGCATCGTGATCGTGGTGCTCAGCCCGCTGATCGACCGCTATATCGTGGCGGACATCCTGCCGCCCGCGCTCGAGACCGTGGCTCACCTGCTTTCCGAGGGCTTGCTCCTCGCCGTTGGCCTCGTCATCGCCGCGCGGGCCGCACGCGACGGCAGCCTGATCGGGGCACTGCGTCATCCGGTGACGCTGGCCCTGCTTGCCTTCGCGACCATCGCCGTCGTATCTGCCGTCGCCAACGGCGTCTCGCCGACCATCGCCACGCTGGGCCTCGTCTTCACTCTCGACGCGACCGTCCTCTTCTTCCTGCCGCGCCTGGTCGGGATTCACACTGCGGCAGTCGATGTACGCCATCGGCGCCATGCTGGCCATCGTCTTCACGTCCGCGCTGCTGGCGGTCGGCCAGGCTCTGCTGTCGCCCCGCATCCTGGGACTCGAGCCGTCGCGCGGCCGCTTCGGAGAGGTGGCGCGGCTGGCGTCGATCTTCGGCGACCCGAACGTCTTCGGGGCGTTCCTGGTCGTCGCGGCGCCGTTCACGCTCCTCATGGCCATCCATCTGCCCACGCCGCGCCTGCGACGGATCGCGGCGGCGGCGGCCTTCGTCATCGTGCTCGCCCTGTGGCTCAGCTACTCGCGTGGAGCGTGGATCGCCATCGTCCTCGGCGTGGGTCTCGCCCTGGTGCTCATCGATCGCCGCACGCTGATGCTCGGGCTTCTCATCGCGGTCGTGTCCTTCGGGACCGCGGCCGTGATGCCGCGCAACCTGCTCGTGCCGAACAGCGGCGGCCAGCCGGCCCTCATCGACTCGACGATCGACCGCGTCGGCGCCATCGGCCTCGGCGGCGACCTGCGCACCCTGTTCATCATCAACGCCATCCCGATCGTGCGTGATCACCCGCTGCTGGGCGTGGGACCCGGCCGCTACGGCGGCGCCGTGGCGGGGACGTACGGAACCCCGATCTACGACCGCTACGGGACGACCAGGCTCTTCTGGAATCCCGCGCAGCTGACCGTCGACAACTTCTGGCTCCACACGCTGGTCGAGGTAGGAATCCTCGGTCTCGTCGCGCTGCTGGCGGCGGCGATGATCCCGGGGCTGCGAATCCTGTCCGCGGCGCGGCGCGCCAGCGGATGGAGCAGGATCGTGCTCGGCGGCACCGTGGCGGCACTGGCCGGGATCGCGGTGAGCTCGTTGACCACGATGCTGCTCGAGGCGAACAGCATCGGGTACGTCTTCTGGTTCCTGCTCGGCCTCGGAGCCGTCCTGGCGGCGACCGCACGCGAAGGAGACCGGGCTCAGTCCAGCTGAGCCAGGACCACCGCGACCACCGCCAGGCCGGCGGAGAACGCCGTCAGCAGGAGCATCGCGTCGCGCTGCGACAGCCCGAGCCGCAGCAGGGTGTGATGGATGTGACCGCGATCGGCGACGAAGAACCGCTCGCCCGAGGCCGTCCGCCGAATCACCGCCCAGAGCGTATCGGCGATGGGGACGCCGAGCGCAATCACGGGAATCCAGGGCGGCACCGGATGGACACCGTCCTGGGTCAGCGAGACCGCCAGCGCACCGACGACGAAGCCCAGGAACATCGAGCCGGTGTCACCCATGATGATCGTGGCCGGGTGCAGGTTGTAGGCGAGGAATCCCACCGCAGCGCCGATGGTCGCAGCGATGAGCGGCAACGTGGGATCGACGCCGTCGACCGCGGCCAGCAGCCCGAAGGCACCCAGTGCCGTCAGCACGACACCGGAGGCCAGCCCGTCGAGCCCGTCGATGAGGTTGACCGCGTTGATGACGCCCACGATCCAGGCCACGGTCAGGGGGAGGGACAGGGCACCCACGCTGACCATGTCCCATGGCAGGAACAGCAGCTCGATGCGGATGCCGATCCACCACGCCACCCCCGCGGCGATCACCTGGAAGGCGAGCTTGACCAGGGCCTGCATGCCGCGAATGTCGTCGACGATCCCGACCACCAGGAGCAGCGCCGCGCCGACCAGGATCGCCGGGGCCCGGTTCGGCCGCAGCCCGTCGACCGACTCGAGATCCGGCGACAGCAGCATCGCCACGCCCATGGCCGCCCCGAACGCGATCGCCATGGCCACGCCCCCCAGGCGAGGGATCGGCACGGCGTGGACCTTGCGGCCGCCGGGATGGTCGAGCCAGCTCCGCCCGTGGGCGACGCCACGGATGATCGGCGTGGCGAGCAGCGCGACGACGAGGGCCGTGGCGAACGTCAGGGAGATCAGCATCGGATGGGGCCGATCTTACCGGTCTCGAGCCCGTCGTCGATGGAAATGGTCGGGGCGGCCGGATTCGAACCGGCGGCCTCCTGCTCCCAAAGCAGGCGCGCTGCCAGGCTGCGCCACGCCCCGACGGTCCGAATCGTAGCGCGTCCGCGATGCGCGAGCGCGAATCGGCTCGCTCGAGGGCGTGCTAGCCTGCGCCGGCTGTGAGCCGCGTCGTGGACATTCTCGTGCCGTCGCGGCTCGGGACGAACTTTCGGTGGCTGATCGCGTCGTCGTGGACGAGCAACCTCGGCGACGGGATCGCGATCGCGGCCGGCCCGCTGCTCATCGCCTCGCAGACCGACGAGCCGCTCCTGGTGGCGCTCGCGGCGCTGCTCCAGTGGCTCCCCCCGCTGGTGTTCGGGCTCTTCGCCGGGGCGCTGTCCGATCGCCTGGACCGGCGGCTGCTCGTCGTCACCGTCGACGTCGTTCGCAGCGTCGTCCTGCTGGCCATCGCCGCTTCGGTGCTGACGGACAGTGTCTCGATCGGCCTCGTGCTCGGGGCGCTCTTCCTGCTGGCGACGGCCGAGGTCTTCGCCGACAACACCTCCCAGACCCTCCTGCCGATGCTGGTGGCGCGCGAAGACCTCGCCATCGCCAACCAGCGGCTGCAGACCGGGTTCATCACCGTGAACCAGCTCGCCGGACCACCGATCGGCGCCTCGCTCTTCGCCGCCGGGATGGCGCTCCCCTTCGTCGGCCATGCCGTGCTCATGGCCATGGGAGCCATCCTCGTGTCGCGCATCGCGCTGCCCGAGCACGGGGGCAGTTCCGAGCGCACGACGAGGATCCGCGAGGAGATCGCGGAGGGCTTCGCGTGGGTGCGTCGCCACGCCGCCGTCCGGACCCTGGTGCTGACGATCTTCTCGTTCAACATCACGTTCGGAGCGGCCTGGTCCGTTCTCGTCCTGTACGCCACGCAACGGCTCGGACTCGGCGCCGTTGGATTCGGGCTCCTGACGACGATCATCGCCATCGGCGGCATCCTCGGCACCCTGTCCTACGGCTGGATCACGAGGCGACTCAGCCTCGGGAACATCATGCGCATCGGCCTGGTCATCGAGACGTTCACGCACCTCGGACTGGCGCTCACCACGAGCGCCCCGGTGGCGATGGCGAATCTTCCTCGTCTTCGGCGCGCACGCCTTCGTGTGGGGAACGACGTCAACGACCATCCGGCAGCGCGCCGTGCCGAACGTCCTCCAGGGGCGGGTCGGGAGCGTGAACACCGTTGGCGTGTTCGGCGGTCTGGTCCTCGGATCGGCAATCGGCGGGCTGCTCGCGCAGCGCTTCGGCGTCACCGCCCCGTTCTGGTTCGCCTTTGGCGGATCAGGGCTGTTCCTGCTCCTGATCTGGCAGCAGCTCGTCCACATCGCTCACGACGAGCCGGATCCGGCCGGGCCCGGGGTGAGCCTCGGGTCAGGGCCAGAGGGCGCGGATCTGGCTGCGGACCGACTCGGGGACCACTCCGGTGCCGCCGACGAAGATGATCTCGGTGGGGTCGAGGCGCCTGAGCTCATTCGCCACGCTGGTCGGCAGCGTGGCGGCCGGCACGAGGAGCAACGGGGCACCGTTGCGTCCGGCGACCGGTCCCGCGGCGAGCCCATCCGGGAACGACATGCCCGCCGCAACGAAGACCCGGGACACGCTGTTCGGCGCGAAGCTCGCAGCGCTGAGATTCACTGCCGTCTCGTAGCGATTCGCGCCGGCGATGCGGCGGACGTTCGCCGCGTGATTCCGAAGCTGCTGAATCACGGGCTCGGCAATCACTCCGGTGACCGCCCATGACGACGATCTCGGTGGGCTTGAGCCGATTGAGCTCCGCTGCCGTGGCAGGCGGAATCTTGTCGGGCTTGACGAGGAGGATCGGCGCGTTCGCTCGCGCTGCGGCAGCCCCGGCGGCGAGCGCGTCAGGGAAGTTCGCGCCGGTCGCGATGTAGACCACGGTCGTTGCCGGGGTGAAGACGGATGCGCTGATCGCGGCCGCGGTTCCATAGCGATCCGAGCCGGCGACGCGCGTCACCTTGCCGGTCGTGTAGGCATCGAGCGCGCTCGCGACCCCCGTCGAGACCGCGGCCGTCCCTCCCAGGATCACGATCCGGCCCGGCTTCAGCCGGTTCAGCTCGGCGGCGGTGGCCGATGGGAGCGACCCCGGCGCGGTCAGCAGCAGCGGTCCATTTCCCACGCGGGCTGCCGGACCTCCGCCAAGGGCGTCGGGATAGGCCAGGCCAGTCGCAACATAGACCACCGGCACGCCGGGGGCGAAGGCAAACCTGCTCACGGCCGCGGCCGTGGCATATCGGTCGGTGCCCGCGATGCGCGGGGCACCCTTCCCGGTCTTGAACGTCCATGACGTCGGTGCCAGCGCGTTCCCGGCGGTGTCCTTGATGCCGGCCGTGACATGCAGGCTGTAGGTGGACTCGGGTCCGAGCGGCGCCGACGGCGTCAGCGTGGCACGCCGCGCGCTGGCCGAGTAGGAGACCGTCGCCGGCACCACGGCACCGGACGAGCTCTTGAGCACGAAGGTGCCGGTCGAGGTCCCCGTGATCGCTTCATCGAAGGTGGCGGTGATGCCCGGAGCATCGTTCTTGACGGAGGTGGCGCCGGGCGCCGGGCTGCGCCCCGCGATCTTCGGCGCCGCGTTGTCGACGAAGGTCGGCGTCACCGAGTACGCGGTGCGGCTGCCATTGGCGTAGAAGTTCTTGACGAGCACCTTGATGGTGGCCGGTCCGGTGAGCTGGACCGACGCCAGCTCGGTGCCGGCCTCGTACTGGGCGTCGACCCGCTTGAGGAGGGTCCCGCTGCTGGAGTAGAGCTCGACGATCGGGTCGATCGGGAGGCCGCTGCGATTCCACGGATAGGCGCGGGTGTCCACCACGCCGGTGACGCGGACGTCGAGGCGTCCGGCGCGCGGCACGGCAACCGACATCACGTCGATGTCGCCCGCGGGATAGATCGACGGGCGGGTGGTGGCGCCCAGGGTGATCGACCGCGAGGCGGACAGGGTGTTGTTCGACTCGAGCCCGTCACCGGCGGCCACCGCGACACCGGCCACGCTGCCGCCCAGTGCCCGCAGGGCATTGACCCGGCCGCGGCCGTATCGGATGTCGTACCCGGCGTATCCGAGGTCGTCCACCGTCGAGGTGAGACGGCTCACGACCTGGGCCGGCGTGTAGCCCGGGTAGCGAGCCCTGATCAGGGCGATGACGCCCGCCACGTTCGGGGTGGCAAAGCTCGTACCGCTGATGTAGGTGTGATCACCCCAGGTGTCGTGACCGGCGTACGTGCAGACCGTGCAGTTCGTCGTCTGCACCGAGGCACCGGGCGCGCTGACATCGACCTTGGGCCCGTAGCTGGACCAGTTGGCGAACTCGTCGTTCACCTGGGTCGCGCTGACGCTCACCACGTTGGGAAATGCGGCGGGATAGAAGTCTTCCTGGCGGCCGTTGTTGCCGGCGGCGCCGACCAGCACGACCCCCTTGTTCCAGGCGTAGTTCACGGCATCCTGAACGTACGATGAGGACGGGAAGCCGCCCGACGCTCATGTTGATGATCGTGGCACCGTGGTCGGCCGCCCACACGATGCCCGAGGTCAGGTCGGCGGTGTCGCCCGTCCCCTCGCGATTCATGATCTTCACGGGCAGGATCTTGTCGGTCCAGCTGACGCCGGCAATGCCGTAGCCATCGTTCGGCTTGGCGGCAATGATCCCGGCCACCCATGTGCCATGGCCGTTGTCGTCGGCGGCGTTCGAGTCGTTGTTGACGAAGTCGTAGCCGGCCAGGACGCGACCCGACAGGTCGGCGTGGTTGGCCTGCACCCCGGTGTCGAGGACGGCGACGACACCGTTCCCACCCTTGGACAGCGACCATGCGTCGCGGACGCGCATGCGATCCAGCGAGTACTGGCCGCTGGTCTTCGGATCGTTGACCGGTACGGCGGCCACGCTTCCCTCGTCGGCCAGCCGGACGACGTAGTTCGGCTCGGCGTACGCGACGGCCGGATCCGCGCGCAGCTCCGCGAGCACGTCAGCGACCGGTCGACCCGCGGTCGACAGGACCTCCGGAAGGCCCTCATCGGGCGCTCCGACCTCCGCCAGCACCGAGAGGCCCTGCGCGCGGGCCAGTTCCGGACCACGATCGGCGTCGCGCCACTTCACCACGACCTCGCCGGGGACGACCTCTCCGGCCTCGGGCGTCTTCGGAGGCTCCGGCTCATCGGCGGCTGCCGGGATGGCGGTCGTGAGGAGAACGAGCAGGGCGAGGAGCGTGGAGATGGCTCGGGACACGCGCGGTGGACTCCGGTGCGGTTCGCTGGGGCGAGGCTCCATCCGCATGGGCCTCGCGAGGACGGCCTCACCGTACGGCCGATCCGGGGAGATCACGACCTTACCATTGTCTCGCGGGCCAACAGGACCGTTGGGCCAGCGTCCCCCGATCCGGCATCAGCCGCCCTCGGCCAGCAGCCGGGCGAGGGTCTCATGTGCCGCCGCCACGGCACGCCCCCGATGGCTGATCGCGTCCTTCTCCGCTTCGGGCAGCTCCGCGGTGGTGAGGCCGCTCGGCAGGCGGAACACCGGGTCGTAGCCGAAGCCCCCGCTCCCTCGCCGCTCGTGGGCGATCGAGCCGTCGACCACGCCGCGGAACACCTCGATGTCGATCCGGTCGCCTTTCGGCGCCGCGACCGCGACCGCACAGACCATCCGGGCGCGCCGGTCATCCCCTTCACCGAGTGCCTCGAGCACGCGTTCGGCATTCCGGCCCCCTCCCCACCGGGCACTCCGCACCCCCGGCCCCCAGTCGAGCGCCGCGACCTCGATCCCCGAGTCATCGGCCAGCGCCAGGAGCCCCGATGCCCGTGCGTAGGCCTCGGCCTTGGTTCGGGCGTTGTCCTCGTAGGTCTCGTGCGGCTCGTCGACCTCGAGCGACAGGCCGATGTCCTCCGGGGTGACGACCTCCGCATCCAGGCCCGCCAGCAGGCGCCGATACTCGCGCTGCTTTCCGCCGTTGGTGGTGGCGATGAGGAGGCGCCTCACTCTCCCGGCGGCGCCTCGATGGCCGTTCGCTGGATGGCGAAGAGCTGGCGGATGCCCGCGGCGGCGAGGTCGACCATCTGGTCCATCTGCTGGCGGCTGAACGCCCCGTGCTCGGCCGTGCCCTGGACCTCGATCAGCCGATCGTCATCGGTCATGACCACGTTGAAGTCCACGTCTGCCGTGGAGTCCTCCGAGTAGTCAAGATCGAGGTACGGGAGGCCCTTGACGATCCCCACGCTGACCGCGGCCACCTGCCCGGTCAACAGGTGAGCCATGCCGTACTTGTGCAGGGCGCGGGCGAGCGCGACGTACGCGCCGGTGATGCTGGCGGTCCGCGTTCCCCCATCGGCCTGGATGACGTCGCAGTCGAGCGTGATCGTCCGCTCGCCGAGCTTGCTCATGTCGATCACGCCGCGCAGCGAGCGACCGATGAGCCGCTGGATCTCATGGGTTCGCCCGCCGATCTTGCCGCGCGACGCCTCGCGCTGGCTGCGCTCGGTCCCGGCCCGCGGCAGCATGCTGTACTCGGCTGTCGCCCAGCCGCGTCCCTTCCCTCGCATCCAGCCCGGGACCCGGTCCTCGATCGTTGCCGCGCAGATCACGCGCGTGTCGCCGACGCGGATGAGGACCGATCCCTCGGCGAACTTCAGGTAGTCCGGGACGATCTTCACCGGCCGCAGCTGGTTCGGCACGCGGCCATCGTTGCGTGGCCCGGCGCCGGTCGGGGTGGTGGTGGTCATGTGGCTGCCGATTCTACCCGGCAGCCGGAGACGTCAGGGGAGCGCCGCGTCGATGCTGGTCACCACGCTGCCCGAAACCGAGCCCGGGCCTCCGAGGACCCAGACCGTGTCGGGCGCGAGTCGGCGCAGCTCGGTCGCGACGGTCCCGGGGAGTGTGCCGGGGGCGACGAGGAGCAGTGGCCCCGGCACGAGTGCCGCGACCGGGCCACCGGCCAAGCCATCGGGGAAGTTCGAGCCGGTCGCCACGAATGCGGCGATGGCGCCCGCATTCCCGTATGCGGCCCTGCTGACGGCGACGGCGGTGGCATAGCGGTCGGATCCCGAGAGTCGGCTCACGGGGCCGTAGCGGCCGAGGGCGGTGGCAACGGCCCCATTTACGGCACCCGCGCCCCCGAGGATCACGATCTTCCCCGGGTTCAGGCGATCCAGTTCGGCGGCGGTCGATGCGGGGAGGGCGTTCTGCTTGACCAGCAGGATCGGCCCACCGTTCTTGCCGGCAATCGCCCCGCCCGAGAGGGCGTCGGGAAACGCCAGGCCCGTCGCGACGTAGGCGACCGGCACGCCGGGCGAGAACGACTTCTGGCTCACGGTCGCGGCCGTCGCATAGCGGTCGTTACCTGCCCAGCGGACGACCGGGGCGTAGCCGGCGAGCGCCGATGCGACATTCCCGCCGACCGATGCGGCGCCCCCGAGGATGATGATCCTCGACGGGTTGAGCCGATCGACCTCGGCCGCCGTCGCCGCCGGAAGCCTGCCGGGGTCGGTCAGCAGGATCGGACCGTTGAGCCTGGCCGCGGCCGGCGAACCGGCGAGAGCATCCGGGAACGAGCCACCGGTGGCGATGAACACGGTCGACGCGCCCCCGGCGAAGCGCATCTTGCTGATCGCCGCGGCGGTCGCATAGCGGTCGTTGCCCGCCAGGCGCTTGATCTCAGTCTCGCCGCCCGACGGCGGAGGCGGTGTCGAGCACAGCTTGACGAAGACCATGACCGAGTAGTTCTTGCCGCTGGAGGACCGGCGGTGGCTGCCGCCGGCGGCGTTGTAGTTGCCGCTGATGATCCCGCGGTGACCGTCGGATTTCCACCATTGGTCAACCGTGTGCGCGGGGTCATAGGTGGCATTGCTGTCCCACGCGATGATCTCCCCGTGCCCGGTGAAGCACACGCCGAGCTGGTTGAGGCGGTTCGCGATGTACGACATGTCGTGGGAGAGCTTGTCGGCGCCGGCCATCTGCACGGCGCGCTCGTCGCTCACCTTGTCGACGGCGGCATACAGGCTCACCGGCGGGAGGCTGACCGAGCTGCGCCTGGCATTGGCCAACGAGACCATCGTCCCGCCATCGGCAGCGGCCGCAGGTGCGGCCATACCGAGGACGACGACGGTGACCGTGAGCAGGCCGATGAGGCGTCGGCTGAAGGTCGATCGGATCATGAGGACGGCGCGCTCCGCTGGGATTGGGGATCGGGACCGACCGTACCAACCGTCCGTGGCGCCAGGGAATGGCCCGATGGGGCCGCACCCGCCCGAGCTCAGTACCCTCGACGGGCGACCATTAGTCCCACAGTGCCGCGATCTGCGCCGCCATCGAGGCCGACACCGAGCCGGTGCCGCCGAGGATGACGATCCGCGGCGGATTCAGTCGCCGCAGCTCCGCGGCGACGTTGCCCGGCAGCGTCCCGCCCGGCACGATCAGCAGAGGACCATTGGCGCGAGCGGCGGCCGGCGTACCGGCCAATCCGTCCGGGAAGTTCGCGCCGGTGGCGACGTAGACGGTGCGCGGCGCATCGGCGCCCGTCGTCGCAACGGAGACGGCAACCGACGTGGCGTAGCGGTCCGAGCCTGCCAGTCGCGTCACGGTTCCGCTCGTGGCGTAGGGACGCAGGCGGGACAGCACGCCGTCGCTGATGACCGCCGGCCCGCCGAGGACGACGATCTTGGCGGGCTTCAGCCGTCCGAGCTCGCTCACGGTGGCGGCCGGCACGGATCCGGCTGACACGAGGAGGATCGGCCCCTTCTGGCGCCCGGCTGCGACGCCGCCGGTCAGGGCGTCGGGGAACGATGCCCCGGTGGCGATGTAGGCAACGGGGGCGGCGGGGGCGAAGACGGAGGCGCTGGTGCGAGCCGCGGTCGAGTAGCGATCCGCCCCGGCCAGGCGGGTCACCTGACCGCTCGTGGCGTAGGCGCGCAGCCGGGCCACGACGGCGTCGCTCACGACAGCGGTACCGCCGAGGACGACGATCCGCGCCGGGCGAAGGCGCGCAAGCTCCGTCGCGGTGGCAGACGGCAGCGACGTGGCTTGCGTGAGGAGCACCGGTCCGCCGCTCTTCGCCGCCGCAGGGCCTGCGGCAAGCGCATCGGGGAAGGAGCTGCCGGTGGCGACGTACGCGACCGGCGCGCCCGGGGCGAAGGTCGTGGCGCTGACCCGTGCCGCGGTGGCGTATCGATCGGCCCCGGCCGTCCTGGCCTGGAGCTTGAGGAAGCGGTCCTCGATGACATTCCAGAGGTCGCCGACTCCGGTATCCATGCCGAGGCTCCAGATGCCGATGCCCGCGGCGCCGTTGGCGCGGACCATGTCGTACTTGTGGCGCAGGGACGCCGGGTCGTCGTAGTAGCCCTGGCGGTAGCCGCCGTCCGACGCGCGCCACACGAACCACGGCACCCTTCCCAGGTCGTCCCACTTTCGGCCGTGCTGCGCTGCGAGCACCTTGCCGCCGATCGGGCCACTGCTGTCCGTCGCGTAGTAGCTGAATGCCGTGCTGCCGACCGGCGAGCGCACCGTCGAGTTGAGCGAGGCGCTCGTCGTGTTCCAGGCACGGCCGTAGTACGGCACGCCCCAGATGAGCTTGCGCGCCGGGACCCTGGCCACGTGATCGCGCATCGCGTCACTGGCGGCATAGATCGTGGTGCTGTCGTACGGCGCCACCCCGCCGGCCCGGGCTGATCCGGCATAGCTGAAGTCGTAGGCCATGACCATGAGCGCGTCCGCCGCGCCGCTTGCCGTGAGGGCGACGACGTCGTAACCGCTGGCCCAGGCGGCCGCGCCGGCCATCGTGTCGACCGTCACGTACGAGCCGACCCTGGCCTTGACGAGCCCGGCCTTGATCTCGCGCACCAGCGTCGTGAACTGCGAGCGCAGGCTTGACGGAACGGGCTCGAAGTCGATGTTCACGCCATCCGCGCGCCGATCTCCGACGACCTTCACCACGTCGGCGACCAGGCGGGCGCGGTACGTGCTGCTGTTCAGCAGCGTGGACATCTCCGTGTAGTCCCCGCCCCACGCCATCATCGTGATCGTCGGCACGACGCGAACACCTCGGGCGTGTGCGGCGTTGATGACCTCGGTCATGGCGGAGGAGGTCCAGCCGGTCCAGCCGACCGTCGGAGTCGCGGCGGGACCCCGAGCGAGATAGCCGTTCGACTGCACGCCGATGCTGAAGTAGGCGATCGTCGACAGGAGGTCCATGCGCAGCGCGGCTCGGGTCGTGGTGTCGAGCTTCCAGTAGGGCAGGAAGCCGAGCACCTCATGGGTGAGCTGGTTCGGCAGCGGGCCGGCCGGACCCGCAACCGATCCCTCGACGGTGATCAGCGGGTTGGCCGCGGTCACGGTCCCGCCCTCATCGGCCAGGGCGGACATGACCTGGATGCCGCCCTCGGCATCGCCCTGACCGGTGACGAGTCCACCGTGCTCCTCGAGCATCTGCGACTGCGCGGTCTGCGCGACCAGCTCGGCCGGCATCGGTGGCAGCTGCGTGCCGTCGGGGAGGACCACGGGGTCACCGAGCGTGGGCTCGCCCGCGACCGCGGTGGCCGGCAGGGCCGACGCGAGCACCACCGTGAGGAGAATCGAGAGGCAACGGGATCTGGCGGACATCGGGATCCTCATGAGGCGCTGACGCCGGGTTGCGAGCCGATCGGCTTGCAACCGCACTGCACGCTACCTCGCTGCAGCGGACCGCTCAAATGGTACGTCCGTCCCATGGCCCTCGGGGCGCTCCTCAGTTGCCGAGCAGCGACTCGATCTGCGATTCCACGCCGCTCGACACGGCCCCCGTCCCGCCGAGGATCACGACCCGATCGGGATCGAGGCGGGCCAGCTCGGCCCTGACGCTGGCGGGGACCCACGTACCCGGCACGAGGAGAAGAGGACCCGGGAGGCCACCGGCCACCGGCCCGCCGCCCAACGCGTCGGGGAACGTGACGCCGGTCGCGACGAACACGGTGGGACCGGATGAGAACGTGCCACTGGAGACGGCGACTGCGGTCGCATAGCGGTCGGCACCGGCAAGCCGTGAGACCTTGCCACTCGCCGCGAACCCGGCGAGGCTGGCCTGGACCCCGTTGGAGACGACCGCCGATGCGCCGAGGACGACGATCCGGCTCGGCCGCAGGCGGCGCAGCTCGGCGGCGGTATCGGACGGAATCGACCCCTGCTGCACGAGCAGGATCGGTCCCGCGGCGGATCCGGCCGCGGCGACACCGGCCAGCGCATCGGGGAACGTCTCGCCCGTGGCGACGTAGGCAACCGGCACGCCGGGGTCGAACGCGTCCGCGCTCACCCGCGCGGCGGTGGCATAGCGGTTGGCCCCGGCCAGCCGATGAACCTTACCGGACGTCGCATACGACCTGAGCGCCCCTTCGACGCCGCTCGACACGATCGCCGTGCCGCCGACGACCTTGATGACCTGCGGGCGAAGCCGGGAGAGCTCCGCCGCCGTGGAGCCGGGGATCCCGTTCGAGGAGACGAGCAGCACGGGCCCGCCGAACCGAGCCGCGGCGGCGCCGGCAGCCAGGGCGTCGGGGAACGATGCACCCGTGGCGACGTAGGCCACCGGCACACCCGGCGCGAAGCTGGCGGCGCTCACGACGGCCGCCGTCGCGTAGCGATCGGATCCCGGCGAGGCGCTCGACGTCGGATGGCGGCGGTGTGGTCGGCGGAGTCGGTGTCGCGGGGGTCGCGCTGCCGCCGGCCGGGGTCTTCGAGGGCTGGCCCGCGAATGCGTACCAGTAGTCGGGCTCACCGAAGTGCAGACCGCTGATCGAGGTGCGCTGCACCCAGACCTGGTGTGCGCTCACGTCGGGGTGAGCCATCGAGACAGCGGTCGACGCGCTCCAGCCGCGACCGCTGGCGAACAGGTCGGCGAAGGGCTGGGTCGGCTGGGTCAGCACGCGGCTCACGATCTCGTCCGCGTCACCATAGGCCGTCGCGATGTAGGTCCCGCCGAGCTGGAGGATCGGGTAGGAGTAGTGCCGGACCCGCTGGCGTGCCTCGTCGAGGGTGGTGAGCGGCGTGCTCTTCGCGTAGCGCTCGCCGAATCCGGGGGCGTAGTGGGCCTGCGCATAGACCATCGTGAAGTTGGGGGCCGGGGCAATCCCGTCGTTGGCCGTTCCGCCGCAGTAGGCCTGGCGCGGCGCGTCATCCGATGCGGTGAGCGTTCCCAGCAGGGCTCGCTCCCCGCAGTACACCAGGGTTCCGTTTGCCCAGCTGTCGGCGTCGCCGTTGGTGGTCTTCGTGTTGAGCCCCCAGCCGTTCGATCGATCGGTGAGCTCATTGGAGCCGTACGGATTCGGGTAGCCATTGCCATGGCCGAAGTAGACGATGACATTGGCGCCGGCGACGGCGGTCTTGACGTTGGCCCAGGTGGCGGACGGCGTGTAGGCCTTCACGACGGTCGCGCCGGCCGCGGTCGCGGCGGCGGCGACCTCATCGGCCATGCTGCGATACATGGTCGATAGGCCCGCGACGGGGCCGACGATGATGGCGACCTTGGGCGCGGCTCGCGGCGGCGGGGATGGGCAGGGCGACCAGGACAGCCAGCGACAGGGTCATGGCCGCGGCAACGGCGGCGTGGAAACGGTCTCGCAACAGCGGGGCTCCTCGGGGATGCGACGGGATGGAAGGTGGGGGCTCTGCCACCGCCATCGATCCTAGGCAGCCTCCGGGGCGACGCCTATGGCCCCATGGTTCACTCGGTCGGGGCCGATGGGTCCAGTACGTCCGGCGGGCTCAGCCGGTGCGTCGCGCCTCGAGCATGCGCGCGATGATCGCCAGGTAGCGCTTCTTCTGGACCTCCCAGTCGTACGCGGCCGCCTGACGACGCGCCTCGATGCCCATCGCGACCGCGGCCCCGGGATCGTCGACCAACGCCTCGATCGCACGGGCGATCGCTCCCGCGTCGCCTCCCGGGACGAAGGACAGCGCGGAGCCGTCGAAGTGGTGGCGGAAGGTGGCGAGGTCGCTGGCGACGGTGGGAACGCCCATCGCGGCGTACTCGAGCAGCTTCGTGCTCAGCGAGTACTGGAGGTAGGACTCGGCCAGGGACGGGACCAGTCCGATGTCGGCCCCCGCCAGGAGCCGCGGCAGGTCGTCCATCGGCACCCGGCCGTGGAGGGTCACGCGGTCGGCGGTCCCGGTCCGGGCGATGGCTGCCTCGATGTGGGGACGCCACGGCCCGTCGCCGTAGACATCGAGGCGCCAGCGAATCCCGCCGCGCAGCGCCGCGAGGCCCTCGACCGCGACATCGAGCCCGTAGATGCGCTGGAAGTTCGAGTGATGGATGAGGCGCAGCTCGCCGTCGGCCATGAAACCGCGCCGTTCGTGGCGCTCGGGGTCGAACAGCTGGCCATCGGCGCTGTTCATGACGACGGCGATCTTCTCGGGCGGGACGCCGCGATCGATCGAAAGCCGGCGCAGCGGCTCGTGGACGGTGATCAGCTCGATCGGCCACTGCGGCCGATGCGCGCGTCGCGGCGGTCACCACCGGCATCAGGGGACGCAGGATCGGTGCGGAGAAGCGGTCGCGGAAGAACTCGGGCATGTCCTCGTGCAGGTCGAGCAGCAGCGGAACGCCCCCGAGCTTCTCGGGGATGCCGGCGAAGACCAGGAAGTCGGGGACGGTGGCGACCTGGACGAGGTCGTAGGACCGGCGTCGATGCTCCACGGCGAGCCGCCAGGTCGCCATGGCCGTGAAGGCGAGGTACTCGGCGATGTGGCCGGCGAATCCGATGAAGCTGCGGTTCACCGGCATGCGCACGATGCGCATCGGCCCGTCGCGCTCCTCCGGTGCCTCGCCGGGCTGCCGGAGGCAGATCACGTCGACCTCATGGCCGGCTGCCACGAGCGCGTCGCTCTGGCGGCGGACGCGCGGGTCGCCGGGCACGACGGCGTGGACGACGATCGCGATCCGGCGCGGGCTCGTCACCCTCGCTTGACCTCGTCCCATAGCACGTCCTTCTCGGCGAGCGACATCGCGTCGAGATCCATGCCGCGCTGCGCGGCCAGCTCTTCGACGCGGCGGTAGCGCGCGACCCAGCGGTGGTTCGCCGTGCGCAGCGCCTCCTCGGGGTCGAGCTTCATCCAGCGAGCGAGGTTGACGAGCGCGAACAGGACGTCGCCGAGCTCGTGGAGTCGACTGTCGTCGTCGGCCGCCTGGCGCAGCTCCTCGATCTCCTCGTGGACCTTGTCCCACACGCCGTCGATGGCGTCCCAGTCCCAGCCGAGCGACGCGCGCGCGCTCCTGGATCTCCCGGCTGCCGGCCAGGGCCGGCAGCGCACGGGCCACGCCCCCGAACGCGCCCTCCTCGGCCTTGCCGCGCTCGGCGCGCTCGTCGGCCTTGATCGTCTCCCAGTTGCTGAGCACCTGCTCGACACCGTCGACCTCGACCGAGCCGAAGACGTGCGGGTGGCGACGCACGATCTTGGCAGTGATGGACCGATACACGTCGGTCAGGTCGAAGGCTCCCTCCTCGGCCGCGAACTGGGCGTGGAGGATCACCTGCAGCAGAACGTCGCCGAGCTCCTCGGCGAGGTCGGCGGGCGTCCCGTGCTCGATGGCATCGACCGTCTCGTAGGCCTCCTCCAACAGGTAGGGGCGCAGGGTGCGATGCGTCTGCTTCCGATCCCACGGGCAGCCGTTCGGCGCGCGCAGACGCGCGCTGATGGCCGCCATGCCGTGCGGGCTCGCCAGGTTGTCGATCGAGTCGAGCGGTTCGACGAACCACGCGCCCTCGCCGCCAGCGTCGCGTCGTCGAGCTCGGCGAGGCGGAGCGACGGTGCGATCGGGCAGACGGAGGAACGGATGGCCGGCCGGATACAGCGCGGCGAGCACGTCGCGCGGCCCGGAGCGAGCGTGGCGACCGGCGAGCACATCGACGTCCGCGGCATCGCCGCCGGGCAGCAGGATCAGCGGGATCGAGGGATCGAAGGCGATCGAGGGCAGGTGGTGCGTGGCGACGACCTGGACGCCGGACCGCGGGTCGATCCCCGCCGTCTGCCAGCAGGTGGTCCACGCCCGGCGCCGGGCCGACGGTCATCGGATCAGGTGGATGTCGAGGACGCGAACTGTGGGTCGATCCAGGTGTCGACCGAGGAGCGCACTTCCTGCTCGAGCCAGCGGTCGAATCCGGTGCTGCGGATCGTCTCGAGCCGGTCGGCCTCGATCTCGCGGTCCTCGCCGACCTCGAGCAGCTGATAGATCGTGATGCCGTCGGTGCCGAGGTCCAGCGGCTCGCTGATGGCGCCGACCTCGTCGAGGGCGAACACGATCTCCTCCGCGCCGCGGTCGAGCTCGTAGCGGGCGACCCACCCGACCTCACCGCCCTCGCGAGCCGTTGCGGCATCCTCGCTGAGGCGACGAGCGACGTCGGCGAAGCTGTCGGGGTCGGCGCGGAGCTCCTCGATCAGCTCCTCCGCCTCCGCCTGCGGGCTCGTCCGCTCGCCCGTCTTCTGGATGACGTGGTAGCCGAAGTCACTGCGCACCGGCTCGCTCAGCTCACCGACGTCGAGGGCGTCCAGCGCATCCGCGAACTCCTCCACGAAGCCCGGTGCCGCCGGGTCGTACCAGCCGAGATCTCCACCGCGCGTGCCCGACCCCGGATCGTCACTTCGCTCCTCGGCGATCGCGAACCAGTCGGCGTTCTCGGCGTCCAGCAGGTCGCGTACCTCCTGCGGCTTCCGCGAGGGCGTCCGCCCACTGCTCGTCCGTGGCCACCGCGTCCTGGGCGGCGTCCTCCGGGAGCGGGTCGATGAGGATGTGCCGCGCGCGCTCCTGCGGAACGATCGTGCCGGTCACCGCCTGGATCACGATCTGCGCCACGCGCCGCTGTTCGGCCGATGCCCCGACCACCTCGTCGACGAAATGATCGCGGTAGGCCTCGACGAGCAGCTCGCCGCGGACGTACTCGCGGTACGTCTCGTCGCTCACGTTCTGCCGCCGCAGGATCTCGGCAAGCGGGCCCTCGGTCGTCGCGTCACGCCGGCCCACGAGCTTGAGCACCGCAACCCGCGCTCGGTCTCGACCGGACCCACCAGGTCGTCGAGTGCCGCGTCCTCGAGGGCGGTGAAGTACTCGCCGTACGCGCTGTCCTCCGCCCCGAACCAACCGAGCACGCCGCCGGCGGGCGCGGTGAAGTCGTCGCTCACCTCCCCAGCCACGGTCGCGAACTCCTCGCCCGCCTCGACCCGATCGAGCGCCGCCTGCGCGGCGTCGCGAGCCGCGTCGAGCTGGCCCTGGGTCGGCTCGGCGTCCGGCTCCGCGTCCTCGGGGAGTGCCTCGATCAGGATGAGCTGGGCACGGACCATGGCCTCGAGTGCGAACCGCTCCCCGATGCCGGCGTCGACCTGCGCGTCGCTGACCGACACGTCGAAGTCCCCGGCCCGCGCCGCGAGCACGGCGTTCTGCACCAGCGAGTCCGCCGCGGCACTGTCGAGGCTCGACAGCTGGAGGCTGAGCTGGTCGATCTGCTGCTGGATGATCTGATCTCGCGCACCCCCGAGCTGCGCCTGGAGCTCGGCGATCGTGGCGGAGGCCTCGGCCACCAGGATGCGCTGCCGCTCCTCGAGATCGGAGCGATCATAGGTCGTGCCGTCGACGGTGGCGACTGTCCGGAAATGGGCGTCCCAGTAGCCGTTCCACGCGGCGGCCCCGAAGATACCGAGCGCCAGGGCAATGGCCATGGCGAACGCGACGATCGTGAGCTGCTGGGTTCGCAGCTCATCCTGCCAGCGCGGGCGATGCTTGCGGTCGAGGACGGGGCGAGATCGGATGGTCATCGGCTCACGGTCATGCGGCGGCTCGGATGCGGCCCTCGCGGCCGCCGGGCGGGGCGAGGCGCCATGCTAGCGGATGACGTGGTGCGACGCACGCCGCACGCCGGTGGCTCGCGCTCACCGCCGCACGAGAGCGTCACGCATGACCCGCAGGCGAAGCCGCACGACGAGCAGCAGCGCCTCGCGCACGATGTCCCCGCTCATCTTCGAGGAGCCGGCCACGCGCTCGCGGAACACGATCGGCACCTGGACGATGCGGGCGCCCCGCCGGTGCGCCCACCAGGTCGTCTCGATCTGGAATCCGTAGCCCGAACCGGAGGACTCGCGCATCCGAATCGACTCCAGCGCCTCGCGGCGCCACGCCTTGAACCCACCGGTCAGATCGCGATACGGAAGCAGGAGAACGGTGCGGGCGAAGATCGTGCCGCCGCGGCTGATGAGCTTGCGATACCAGGGCCATCCGACGGTATCGCCGCCGGGCATGTACCGGGTGCCGAGGACGAGATCGGCGTCGCGCATGAGCGGCGACAGCAGCCGCGGCAGGCTGGCCGGATCGTGGCTGAAGTCGGCGTCCATCTGCACCACGACCCGCGCCTCGGGGCGAGCCAACACCCAGGCAGAAGGCCTCGCGATAGGCGACACCCAGCCCTTCCTTGGCGGGCCGATGCAGCACGCTGACGCGCGGCTGGATCGACGCGATCGTGTCGGCCAGCTCGCCGGTCCCGTCGGGCGACGCGTCGTCGACCACGAGCAGCGACGCCTCGGGCAGCGCGGAGAGGATCGCGGCGGCGATGGGCTCGAGATTCTCGCGCTCGTTGTAGGTCGGCAGGACCACCCATGCTCCTCGTCCGGCCGCGATCCCGACGCTCGGGGTCTTCGGCGGGTCAGCGCCCGATGCCGACATAAGCGATTCCCGCGGCGTCGTACGGCGCCCGGTCGATGGCGTTTCGCCCATCCACGAACAACTCCAAACCGGGAAGGGCGCCCGGGGCGAGAGTGCGGTACAGCTCGTGTGCCGCCTGCAGCAGCGCGACCCTGACCGGCTGCGGATCATCGAGGTCGTAAGGCTCGAAGCCGATGCTGCGCAGGTGATCGTCGTCGAAGTACGGGTCGTGGCCGAAGACGTTCGCCCCGGCGGCCAGGAGCTCGTCGCGGAGGCGGAAGGCCGAGCTGAAGGCGTCCTCGCGCACGTCCCCCCGATACGCCACGCCCATGACGAGGACGTTCTGCCCGTCGAGCGAGCCGAGCCGATCCTCGATCATGTCGATCGTGAACGCGCCCATGCTCTCGTTGATCTCGCGGGCCAGGGGCGGCATGCGCAGCTCCGGGTCATCATTGAACAGGAAGTGCGGATAGACCGGGATGCAGTGACCGCCGACGCCCACGCCGGGCTGGTGGATGTGGCTGTACGGCTGCGAGTTCGCCGCGTCGATGACCTCCATGACGTCGATGCCGTTGCGGACCGCGAAGCGCGCCAGCTCGTTGGCGTAGGCGATGTTCACGTCGCGGTACGTCGTCTCTGCCAGCTTCGTCATCTCCGCCGCCTCGGCGCTGGCCACGGCGCGCACCTCGGTGCCCTCATCGAGGGCAGCGCGGTAGAAGTCGACGGCGCGGCGCGTGCTCTCGGCGCTCGTCCCTCCCACGATCTTCGGATAGCGCTGCAGGTCGAGGAACACCCGACCGACGAGCACGCGTTCGGGGCTGAACGCCAGGAACAGGTCCTCGTCCAGGGTGCGGCCGCTGCCCGCGGCGAGCACCGGGCCGAAGCGCGTGCGCGTCGTGCCGACCGGCAGCGTGGTCTCGTACACCACCAGGGTGTCGGGCCCGATGTTGGCCGCGATGTCGCGCGTGGCGGCGTCGATCGGACGAAAGTCGATCTGCCGTTCGGCGTCCACCACGACCGGCACGATCACCACGACCACCTCGCGATCCCCAAACCCGGCCGGGTCGCTCCAGGTCGTCGCACGCAACCGCCCGGCGGCCACGAGCTCGGGCACGCGATCGATGAGCGTCTGCTCGTCGCGATGCGGCGACTCGCCGCCGTTCAGCGTGCCGACCAGGCGCTCGTCGATGTCGACGCCAAGGACGTCATGGCCGCGCGAGGCGTACTGCACCGCGAGCGGCAGCCCGATGTGGCCCAGGCCGACGACGGCGACCCTCATGCCAGCGCCTCGGCCAGGGCCGCGCCCGAGATCGCCTCGCCGGTCGTCGCCGACTCCACCATCTTGCGCGCGAGCAGCAGGGCGACCATGGCGTCGTGCGGGTCGACCGGCGGTGGGCCGCCGTCGCGCACGGCACGCGCGAACTCGTCGAGCTCGACGGCGAGCGGTTCGGCGCGACGCACGGACCGGCGCGTCATCTCCCCCTCGGCGACTGAGCTGATCGGGCTGCCGAAGCCATCGGCGCCCCGGTTCTGCCAGGTCTGCGCCGCCTCGGGGTTGGCGTAGAAGTCGAGGTTCTGGGCGATGTAGTCGGCGACGTAGTACCCGCGCTCGCCGGTGACCGTCAGCGTCCGGCGCTTGGTGGCGGTCAGCCAGTTGATATTGAGAATGCCGATCACCCCGTTCTCGAACTTCATGATGCCGTTGAAGAGATCCTCGTGCTCGGTGTGGATCCGGCGCTCCGCCTCGGCGAAGATGCGCACCGGCTCCGAGCCGATGAGGTAGCGCATGACATCGAGGTCATGCGGCGCGAGGTCGACGACCACGCCGACATCGCGGATTCGGGCCGGGAACGGACCGAGCCGCGTGGCGCTGATCTGGAAGATGCGACCGAGCTCACCCGCTGCCAGCCGTCGCTGGAGCTCGCGGACCGCCGGGTTGAAGCGCTCGATGTGACCGACGGTCAGCATCTTCCCGGCCCCGGCCGCGGCGTCGATCATGGCGGTCGCCTCCTCCCGGGTGGCCGCGATCGGCTTCTCCACCAGGACGTTGGCACCGGCCTCGATCGCCGCCAGCGTGACCGGCAGGTGCAGGCTGGTGGGAGCGACGATGCTCACGAGGTCCAGTCGCTCCTCGGCCAGCATCCGCTCTGCATCCTGGTAGCCGCGCGCGCGCCGCCCGGCGGTGGCACGCCCCACGGCCTCGCCGTCGGGGTCGGCAACGGCGACAAGCTCCACGCCCTCGACCGCCTCGTCCCAGACGCGCACGTGGTTGCGACCCATCATGCCGAGGCCGACGACCCCCGCCCGCAGTGCCGGCTCGGCCGCGCCGTTCATGCCCCGCTGGCCTGTCGCTCGATCGGACCGAGGTCGCGCGCCGTGGCATTGACCGCCTCGATCACGGTCGATACCTCGTCGTCGGTGAGCGTGGGATGAACGGGGATGGAGAGGACCTCCGCCGTCAGCCGGTCCGTCACCGGCAGGACGACGTCGCCATATCCGAGCGCGACGAAGGGCTTCTGGCGGTGGACCGGGATCGGATAGTAGATCCCCGTCCCGACGCCACGCTCCCGAAGGGACTCGGCGAAGGCATCGCGTTCGCGGACGCGCAGCGTGTACTGGTGATAGACGTGGGTGACGTCGGGACGGACCTGCGGCACCACGACGCCTTCGAGCTCCGCGTCGTATCGCGCCGCGATCGCGCGACGACGTGCGTTGTTGGCGGCCAGCTTCGGGAGCTGGGCGAGGCCGATGGCCGCCGCGATATCGGTCATGCGGAAGTTGTAGCCCAGCGTGTCGTGGTGGTAGCGAACGTTCATGCCGTGCTCGCGCAGCAGCCGGACCCGGCCCGCCAGCTCGGCATCCCCCGTCGTCAGGATCCCGCCCTCGCCGGTCGTCATGTTCTTCGTGGGGTAGAAGCTGAAGGTGCCCTCACCCCACGTTCCGCTCCTCCGCTCCCCGATGGCGGCGCCGTGGGCCTGGCACGCGTCCTCGATCACCGCCAGGCCGTGGCGCCGGGCGATGTCCATCACGGCCGGCATGTCGGCCGGCTGGCCGTAGAGGCTGACGGGCATGATCGCGCGGGTGCGCGGCGTGATCGCGGCCTCGATGCGCTCGGGGTCGATGCAGAAGTCACCCTCGCCGATGTCGACGAGGACCGGCCGCGCCCCGGTGTACAGGACGCTGTTGGCGCTGGCGATGAAGGTGAACGACACCGTGATGACTTCGTCACCGGGGCCGATGCCGTGGCCGAGAAGGCCAAGGTGCAGGGCCGTGGTCCCCGAGCTGGTCGCCACCGCGTGCTCGACGCCGATGAACCCGGCGAACTCCTCCTCGAACTCGCGGACGCGCGGTCCCTGGGCCAGCGAGCCGGAGGCCATCGCCTCCCAGACGCGCTGCTTCTCCTCCTCCCCCATCTGCGGGCGAGCGATCGGGATCACGATGTTGCTGCCTCCTGAGGTGCGGCCCACCGTGCCGGGTGGCCGTGCTGACGCTCGAGCGCGTCGACGATGCGGTCCGATGCGCGCCCGTCACCGTACAGTGCAGCCCGCGGCCGTGCACGGTCCATGAACGCGGCGTCCGCCAGGGCCGCGCGCAGCGCCGTTGGATCGGCATCGACGACTCGGTTCCAGCCGGCCTCCACGGTTTCGACCCACTCGGTCTCCGAGCGCAGAGTGACGCACGGAGTGCCGGACAGGTACGCCTCCTTCTGGACCCCGCCGGAGTCCGTGGCGATCGCGACGGCGCGCGCCTCGAGCGCCACCATGTCGAGGTATCCGACCGGCTCGATGGTCCGCACGTTCGGCGGCAGACGCACGCTCGAGGTCAGCCGGGCCCGCGTGCGGGGATGCACCGGGAAGATCACCGGCAGGTCGATCGCCAGGCCGGCAGAGGATCGCGGCGAGGCGGGCCGGATCGTCGACGTTCTCGGCACGGTGCAGCGTCAACAGCACGTAGCGGTCCAGGTCGCGCGCCGCATCGGGGACCTGGTCGCGCGTGCGAGCCACCGCCCACTCATGCGCGTCCACCATCGCGTCCCCGACGAGCTCTGAGCGTCCGGCAAGGCCCTCGCGCTCGAGATGTCGCATGGCGGCGTCGGTCGGAGCCAGCAGCAGGTCGGACAGGTGGTCGGCCACCACCCGATTCCGCTCTTCCGGCATGCGCGGATTGAAGGACCGCAGCCCGGCCTCGACGTGGGCCAGCCACGGGCGGCGCCCCTCGGCGTACGCCAGCTTCGCGGTCACCACGGCGGCCGCCAGCGTCGAGTTCGTGTCGCCGTACACGAGGACGCCATCGGGCTCGTGCGCCAGCACGACCGGCTCGAGGCGCCGCATCATCTCTCCCGTCATCGCCCCGTGCGGGCCGCTGCCGACCTCGAGGTTGACGTCGGGCTCAGGGATCTCGAGCTCGCGGAAGAAGGAGGCGCTCATCGCGTCGTCGTAGTGCTGCCCGGTGTGGACGAGGATCTCGGTGTGCCGAATCCGCAGGGCGCGGCTGACCGGAGCCGCCTTGACGAACTGCGGCCGCGCGCCGACGACCGTGAGGATCTCTCACCCGGTTGGCTCGACCGGGTGACGGCGTCCCGCAGCGCGGACAGTCCCCGCGGAAGGGTGAGCCATCGCCGAGGTCCCGCAGGGCTTTGCCGCAGGCGCAGGCGGTTCCGAGGCGTCGGGCCGGGTTCCCGGCGACCAGCTCGTGATCTGCCACGTCGCGCGTCACGACGCTTCCCGACCCGACCATGGCCCATCGGCCGATCGTGACGCCCGGCAGAATCGTGGCGTTCGCGCCGAGCGCCGCTCCGTGGCGCACCAGGATCGGGCCGACCTCCCAATCGTCGTCGGTCTTCAGGCTGCCGTCACGGTTGATCGCTCGCGGCAGCCGGTCGTTGGTGAAGCACACGTGAGGGCCGATGAAGACGCCGTCCTCGACCGTGACGCCGTGGAAGACGCTGACGTTGTTCTGGATCTTGCAGCGGTCGCCGATGGTCACCCCGACGTCGACGTACGCGTTCTTGCCGATGATGCAGTCGGCACCGATCCGGGCACCCTCCCGCACCTGGGCCTGGTTCCAGATGCTCGTTCCCGGACCGATCTGCGCGTCGGCCGCAACGTCGGCCGTGGCATGGATGCGCACGTTCGCACGCTCGGTCATTCGATCTCCTTGGGCGCGCCCATTCTAGCGGCGGTCAGCCCTGGCTGAAGTCGAGCACCACGAGCAGCCGCTCGATCGCCGAGAGGTCGAAGGACGGTCGCACGAACGCGGTCTGGGTCAGCGCGTTCGGGTCGGGCTCGACGGCCTGGACACGCCCGATGAGGAGGCCTCCGGGATAGCGGCTCGCCTCGTCGCCGAAGGTCAGGCCGGCACTCACGATCGTGCCGCCGACCTCGAGCGCCTCGGTGATCGGCACGTTGACCATCACGAGCTGGCCCCCCGGCTGGCCGCGGATCTCGCCGAGCGCCCGTGTCTCCTGCTCGAGCGCGATGACGACCGACCGGCTGTCCACGATGAGCCGCACCCGCGCGCTGTCCTCGCTGACCGCTACGACCGTTCCGGCCAGCGCGCCCGCGCCGTCGGCGCTGCCGATCACCGGCATCCCCTCTTCCAACCCGTCATCGGTCCCGGCGTCGATGCCGACCTCCCACACCAGGTTCGAGGGATCACGGCTGATGACGCGCACCGGCAGGAGCTCCATGTCGAGCGCCTCGGTGATGCCGAGCAGGTCCCGCAGCTCATCGTTCTCGCGCGCGGCCTCCGCCAGGCCGGCGATCCGTTGCTCCGCTCCGGCCAGCTCGCGTCCGCAGCCGATCGTTCTCGGTCCGCAGCCGGTCGATCTCGCCCACCGCACCGACCAGTCCGGCCACGCCTTCGCCGATGCCCGTCAGCGTGCCGCGCACCGGGTCGAGGGCGCGGGTCGTCACGCGCTGGAGGGTCGTGGCCGCCTCGGTCGAGCTGGCCAGCAGCATCAGCAGGCTGGCGATGGTGAACGCGGCGAACAGCAGGCCGCCGCGTCGGCGGCGATTCGGGCTGGGAGGCCCGTACATCGCCGGTCAGCCCCTGGCCCGGTCGTATATCCCGTATATACGATCGGACGCGTCGATGGCGGGCACTAGCGGGGAGCCCGGGTGAACTGCTCGCTGACCAGCACGCGCTCGAGCGTATCGAGGTCCTCGAGCACGCGACCCGTGCCGCGCACGACGCAGGTCAGCGGATCGTCGGCGATGTGCACCGGCATCTGGGTCGCCTCCGCCACGCGCTTGTCGAGTCCGACGAGCAGTGCGCCGCCACCGGCCAGCACGATTCCCTGGTCCATGATGTCGGCGACGAGCTCCGGCGGCGTCTCCTCGATCGTCTCCTTGATGGCCTCGATGATCTGGACGATCGACGGCTCGAGCGCCTCTCGGATCTGGTCGCCACCGACCTCGACACTGCGCGGCAGGCCGGTCAGCAGGTCGCGGCCACGGAACGTGACGGTGTGCTCCGAATTCTCGTCCGGGTACGCCGAGCCGACGGCGATCTTGATGTCCTCGGCGGTGCGCTCGCCCATCAGCAGGTTGTACTCACGACGGGCGAAGCTGACGATGTCGGTGTCCATCTCGTCGCCGCCGATGCGGACGGATCGGCTGACGACGATCCCGCCCAGGCTGACGACGGCGACCTCCGTCGTCCCGCCGCCGATGTCGACGATCAGGCTGCCGGACGGCTCGCTGACCGGCAGGCCGGCGCCGATGGCAGCCGCCATCGGCTCCTCGATGAGGCGTGCCCAGCGCGCGCCGGCATTGATCGTGGCGTCGCGGACCGCGCGCTTCTCGACCTCGGTCACGCCCGACGGGATGCCGACCAGCACGCGGGGCCGCGGGATGCGGGCGTACCGGTCGTGCACCTTGTTGATGAAGTAGCGAATCATCTGCTCGGTGACGTCGAAGTCGCTGATCACACCGTCGCGCAGCGGTCGGATGGCGACGATGTTGGCGGGGGTGCGACCGACCATCCGTTTCGCCTCGGCGCCGATGGCCAGGACGCGCTTCGACCGCGTATCCATCGCCACCACCGACGGCTCGCTGATGACGATCCCGCGATTGCGGACGGTGACGAGGGTGTTCGCCGTGCCGAGGTCGATCCCGACGTCGTGGCTGAGGAGGCCGAGCAGGCCGTCGAAGAGTCCCAAGGTCCCTCTCGTGATCGTTCGTTGCGGGCCCGTGGCACGTCTGGGCGGCGCGGTGGAATCCGATGGTGCGTCCGGGCACCCACGGGCGCGGCGATACCCTACCACGCAGTCGGTGGCGGGCCAGCAGGACCTTCGTCGTGTGCGCCGATTCGGCGCGCATCGATTTGTGCTTCTCTTGGACAAACAAGTCTGATACCTTCGCTGCAGAGCATCGGCGGCGGCGCCATCGGCTCGTGAAACTCATCGCAGGAGGCTCGGTGTGGCTGGCTTTTTCCCGGACGTCCCGGCACGCATCCCGTTCGGGGGCCTCGATGCGAGCGAACCGCTCGCCTATCGCGTGTACCAGCCGGATCGGTTGGTGCGCGGCGTGCGCATGGAGGACCACCTCCGCATCGCGGTCTGCCTGTGGCACTCGTTCAACTGGCCCGGTTCGGACGTGTTCGGGACCGGAACCTTCGACCGTCCATGGCTGGCGCCGGATGCCGACCCGATGGCGGCGGCGCACGACAAGCTCGCGGCCGCCTTCGAGTTCGTCGCTGCGCTCGGCGTGCCGTTCTTCACGTTCCACGACCGCGACGTCGCGCCCGAGGGCCGGGACTTTGCCGAGACGCGGGCGAATCTCGACGCGGTGGCGGCGGCCATGGAAGGTCACATGGAGCGCACCGGGCTGCGCCTCCTGTGGGGAACGGCCAACCTCTTCAGCCATCCCCGCTACGCCGCCGGCGCGGCAACCAATCCCGATCCCGAGGTCTTCGCCTATGCCGCGGCCCAGGTCAAGGTCATGCTCGAGACGACGCATCGGCTGGGTGGCGCGAACTACGTCCTGTGGGGCGGGCGCGAGGGCTACGAGACCCTGCTCAACACCGACCTCGGCCGCGAGGAGCAGCAGTTCGCGCGCTTCCTCACGCTCGTCGCCGAGCACAAGCACCGCATCGGCTTCGAGGGCATGCTCCTGCTCGAGCCGAAGCCGCAGGAGCCGACGAAGCACCAGTACGACTATGACTCGGCGACCGTCGACGGCTTCCTGCTGCGCCACGACCTTGCCGGCGAGTACGGCGTGAACCTCGAGGCCAACCACGCCACGCTGGCCGGGCACTCGTTCCACCACGAGGTGGCCGTGGCGATCTCGCGCGGCATCTTCGGCAGCATCGACGCCAACCGCGGCGACCCCCAGAACGGCTGGGACACCGACCAGTTCCCGAACTCGGTGGACGAGCTCAGCCTTGCCCTGTACGAGATCGTGCGAGCCGGCGGATTCACGTCCGGCGGCTTCAACTTCGACGCCAAGCTGCGCCGCCAGAGCATGGATCGCAACGACCTGTTCCATGCCCACATCGGCGGGATCGACACGCTGGCCCGCGCACTGCTCGTGGCGGCGGACCTCATCGAGGCCGGAGACCTGGAGCAGCATCGGGCCGAGCGCTACGCCGGCTGGGACGAGGGCCTCGGGGCTGATCTGCTCGGCGGCAGCCTGTCACTGCCCGAGATCGAGGCGCGGGTCGTCGACGGCGGGATCGAGCCGCGACCGGTCTCGGGTGCACAGGAGCGACTCGAGAACGTGGTGAACCAGCGCATCTGGGCGGTCGACCGGAAGCGCTGAGCCGATGAACCTGCTCCTCGGCATCGACGTCTCGACCACGGCCACCAAGGCGATCCTCGTCGACCGCGACGGAACGGTGCGGGCCAGCGGCAGTGCGACGTATGGCTACGAGATTCCACGGCCGCAGTGGAGCGAGCAGGATCCGGCCCTGTGGTGGGACGGCGCCAGGCGGGCCATCCGGGCCGCGCTGGCGGAGGCGGGAGCGACCGGGCACGACGTCATCGCGGTGGGCCTGACCGGGCAGATGCACGGAGCCGTCCTCCTCGACGCGTCCGACCGGCCCGTCCGTCCCGCCATCCTGTGGAACGACCAGCGCACCGGCGCCGAGTGCGACGCCATCCGCGAGGCGGTCGGGCCCGAGCGCCTGGTCGAGATCACCGGCAACGACGCACTCACCGGCTTCACCGCACCCAAGCTTCTCTGGGTCCGCCGCCACGAGCCGGACGCATGGCGTCGCGTCGCCCACCTGCTCCTGCCCAAGGACTATGTCCGGCTGCAGCTGACCGGGGAGCATGCCGTCGACAAGGCCGATGGCGCGGGCACCCTGCTCTTCGACCTCGCGGCCCGCGACTGGTCGCCGGAGGTGGTCGCGGCCCTGGGCCTGGATCCAGCGATCCTGCCGCCCAGCGCCGAGGGCCCCGAAACGACCGGTGGCATCAGCGCCGCGGCCGCCGATGCCACCGGGCTGCTGGCCGGCACGCCGGTCGTGGCCGGGGGTGGCGACCAGGCCGCGAATGCCGTCGGGGTCGGTGCGATCGACCCGGGGTTCGTGGCCCTCTCGCTCGGGACGTCCGGGGTCGTGTTCGCCGCCACCGACCGGCCGATCGTGGAGCCGGCGGGTCGCGTCCACGCCTTCTGTCACGCCGTCCCGGAGCGCTGGCACCTCATGTCGGTCATGCTCTCGGCCGCCGGCAGCCTGCGCTGGTTCCGCGACGCGATGGCGCCCGGCACCCCATTCGCGGACCTCGTGGCAGAGGCGGAGGACGTCCCGGCCGGCAGTGACGGCCTGTGGTTTCTCCCCTACCTCAGCGGGGAGCGCAGTCCGCATCCCGACCCGCTCGCGCGCGGCGCCTTCATCGGCCTCACCGTGGCCCACGAGCGCCGGCACCTGACGAGGGCGGTGCTGGAGGGCGTTGCCCACGGCCTGCGCGACGGCCTCGACCTCATGGAGTCCGCCGGCATGCCGCATCCTTCGCAGATCCGAGCGTCAGGCGGCGGGCTGGCGAGCCCGTTGTGGCGCCAGATCCTGGCCGATGTGCTCGAGGTGGAGATTGCCGGCACCGCCACCGTCGAAGGCGCGGCCTTCGGGGCGGCGCTGCTCGCGGCGCCGGCCGGAGGACTCGCGGTCAGCGTGTCCGAGATGGTCCAGCGCGCCACGGAGGTCCGGCCGATGGCCGAGCCAGGGCCGGCGGCCGCCGACTACGCCGAGCGGCACGTGGTGCATCGTGAGCTCTACCCGGCTCTGGCGCCGCTCTTCCCCCGGATGTGACGCCGGCCCTCAGTGCAGCGAGGCCAGCTCCTCGCTGGTGACCTCGTCGGGCTTCTTGCCGAGGATGATCATCGCCAGGACCTGGTCGGTGGTGACGCCCTCGCGCTCGACCGTTCCCACGATCTCGCCCTGGTGCATGACGCTGATGCGGTCGGACAGGTCGAAGACGTCATGGATGTCGTGGCTGATGAGGAAGATCCCGAGCCCGTCGGCCTTGAGCTGGCGGATGAGGTCACGCACCTGGGCCGTCTCGGCCGGGCCGAGCGCCGCGGTCGGCTCGTCCATGATCAGGACCTTGGCGTTGAACTGGATGGCGCGCGCGATGGCGACGGACTGGCGCTGCCCGCCGGAGAGTGAGGCGACCGCCGCCTTGAAGTTCTTGAACCGTGGGTTCAGCCGCTCCATCAGCTCGCGGGTGGCCGACTCCATGGCGGCATCGTCCAGCGTGCCGAATCCGCCGACCAGCTCACGACCGAGGAACACGTTCGCCGGCGCATCGAGGTTGTCGGCCAGCGCCAGCGTCTGGTAGATCGTCTCGATGCCCTGCGCGCGGGCATCGCGCGGGTTGTGGATCGGAACCCGCTGCCCGTTGATGCGGATCTCGCCCGAATCGGGCACCTGGGCCCCGGAGAGAACCTTCATGAGGGTCGACTTGCCGGCGCCGTTGCCGCCGACCAGGCCCATCACCTCGCCGGGATACAGGTCCAGGCTCACGCCGTCGACCGCATGCACCCCGCCGAACGAGACACGGATGTCGACCATCTCGATCATCGCCGTCGCTCCGGTCGCGACTGCGGCGGATCGCGATGCGCTCGACGCTGCGGCGGTCGGGTCGGGTACTGCGGTCATGGGGTCTCCTCCTGTGCCTAGGTCGTCCGACGCCTCAGCAGAGCGTCGAGCCCCACCGCTGCCACCAGCACGATACCGACGACGATGTCCTGCATTGGCGAATCCACGCGCATGAGCACCATCCCCGATCGGAGGGACTGCATCACGACCGCGCCGAGGATCGCTCCGGGAATGGTTCCGATGCCGCCGCTGAACGACGTGCCGCCGATCACGGCGGCCGAGATCACGTCGAGCTCGTTCTGGACGCCGAGACCGGTGACGGCCGCGTTGAGGCGGGCCGTCTGCACGGCGCCGCTGACGGCCGCCAGGACGCCCATCACGGCAAACGTCAGCATCACCGTCCGGCGCGTGTTGATACCGCTGAGGACCGCCGCGACGGGATTGCCGCCGATGGCATAGACGTTCCGCCCGAAGCGTCGACGCTCGGCCAGGTGGGTCATGACGATCGTCACCGCGATCATGATGAGCACGGGGTAGGCAATGCCGGTCGGAATGACGAGCCCGTCGGTCGGGATCGGAATGTTGTTCCGCTCGGCGAACTGCCGCGCCAGCGCATCCGGCCACGGGTAGGCGTTGGCCACCCACACGCCGCCAAGCACGACGGCGATCCCCACGGCACCGAGCAGGACCAGGGCCCAGATCGGCCGCACCGGGAACCCGTACGACGCTCGACGTCGGCGGTTGTAGAGCAGGCCCACCACGATCGCCACGCAGGCCACGGCGCCGAGCGCCCAGCTGCCGAACTCGCCCAGCGAGCCCTGGGGCCCGCCGCCGAGCAGCCGGAACGTCGGGTCGAGCGGAGCGATGGTCTGGCCCTGCGCGTACTGGAAGATGAGGCCGCGCCAGACCAGCAGGCCTCCCAGCGTCACGATGAAGGATGGAACCCCACCGTACGCGATCACGAAGCCCTGGATGCCGCCGAGGATGGCGCCCAGCGCCAACCCGAAGGCGAGCGTGATGACCCACGTCAGTGGGTGGTCGAGGCCCAGCCCCAGGCCCTGCGGAATCCATTGGGTCTGCGCCATGGCCATGGTGTAACCGGTGAACCCGAGCAGGGCTCCGACCGAGAGGTCGATGTTGCGTGACACGATGATGAGCACCATGCCGGTCGCCATGATCGCGATCGAGGCACTCTGGACTGAAAGGTTCCACAGGTTGCGTGCGGACAGGAAGGTCCCGCCCGACGCGATGTTGAAGCCGATCCAGATGACGGCCAGTCCGAGGATCAGGCCGACGAGGCGAGTATCG
The DNA here is from genome assembly GCA_963767985.1 of uncultured Chloroflexia bacterium. Lineage (GTDB taxonomy): Bacteria > Chloroflexota > Limnocylindria > QHBO01 > QHBO01 > JACDBZ01. Next base: position 291,838 of record CAVYGE010000005.1, on the reverse strand, counting down.
ACGTCGAGGATGCGCTGGAAGCCGCCCACGGAGCGGCGCTGCGGGGGCCGCTGCGCCCCGGGGGTCGTGGGCTGGGGGCCGGTCGAAGGTTCCGCCATGGCGCTACCCGATGTTCATGTCCGGGATGAGCCCCTGCACCCGCCGGAACGCCGGCGGGTGCAGGGGATCGTTCAGCTCGGCGTCCCGATCACGGGCAGCCGTCGACACTGCCGGAGTCGACGCCCTGGCACAGGGTCGCCTCATCGATCCAGCCCGCGTCGAGCACGACACTCAGGTTGTCCTGGGTGATCGGAATCGGCTCGAGGAGGATCGACGTCATGGCATTGCCGCCGGGGCTGTCAAAGGTCGCGGTGCCCGAGACCGCGGCGATGTCCGGGTTCGCGCACAGGGCCACGGCCGCCTCGGCAGCCGCCGTACCCAGCTCACGGGCATCCTTCCAGACGCTCACGCTCTGGGTGCCGAGTGCCACGCGATTCAGGGCCGCCTGCTCGCCGTCCTGACCGGAGACGGGGATATCGCCCGCCAGGCCCTGGGCCTCGAGTGCGGCAACGACGCCGCCGGCCATGCCGTCGTTCTCCGCGAGGACCGCGTCGACATCATTGTCGTTGTCGGTGAGGAACTGCTCCATGTGGTCCTGGGCGATCGACGGATCCCAGTTGTCGGTGTAGGTCTCGCCGACGATCTCGATGTCGCCAGCCGCGACCGCCTCACCGATGACCTCCTCCATGCCCTCACGCAGGAAGTCCGCGTTGGCATCGGCAGAGTTGCCCTTGATGATCACGTACTTGCCGCTCGGCACCAGGTCGAAGATGACCTCGGCCTCGAGTCGGCCGACACCGACGTTGTCGAACGTGATGTAGAGCGCGTTCGGGTCCTCGATCAGGCGGTCATAGGCGATGACCGGGACACCCTCGTTGATCGCCGCCTCGACGGACGGCAGGATGGCCGTGCCGTCCTGGGCGAGGATGATCACGACATTCGCGCCGTCCGCGATGAGGTTCTCGACGTTGCTGGCCTGGGTCTCGGCCGACGACGCGGCGTCGTTCGAGACGTACTCCGCGCCGGCTGCCTCGAGGGCATCCTGGATCGCGGGCTCATCCCAGAGCGCCCAGCGCTCCTCCTGGTAGTTGTTCCACGAGACGCCGACGGTGCATTCGCCGCTTGGCGCCTGCGACGTGGGCGCATCCGACTCCGGCGCATCCGTCGATGAGCCGGTCCCGGTGCAGGCGGCAAGGACCAGGGCCAGGGTGCCCAGGAGCGCCGCCAATCTGCGTGTGACCATGGGTGTGCTCTCCTCCGATTATCGAAACCACTGCTTGCGTTGGTGATGGGGCGCCGGATCAGGCTACTCTTCTGTCAAGCCCCTCCCGTCTCGCTTCTCGATCGCTCGGGTTGCCACGCTGGAGCGCGCCATTCCCGATGGTGAACCGAGCATCAGTCAGGCGCTCGCCAGCGCCGGTGTGCGCGGCCGGAGCCGCGCCGCGGGGTCGGTGAGCAGATCCTCGAAGGCCAGCTCCGCGGCCCCGAGGATCGGCGCGTCGGCGCCCAGCGCGCCGGGCACGATCCGCACGAGCTCGGACGACGGACGCAGGGCGCGACTCGCGGTCGCCTGCTCGATCGTCGATCCGACCAGCGGATGGATACGCTCGAAGACGCCGCCGAGCACCACGAGCTGCGGGTTGAGGACGTTGAGAAGGGCGGCGAGACCGATGCCGAGCCAGGTCGCCACATGCTCGAGGGCAGCCAGCGCACGCTCCTCCCCGCGATGCGCGGCATCGATGAGCTCGGTGACCGCCGCTCGGCCGCCATCCGGGTCGCGTTCGGCACGCACAAGGAGCGCACGCTCACCGATCTCGGTCTCCCAGCAGCCGGACGAACCGCATCCGCAGGCCGCCCCCGCCGGGTTGACGGGCATGTGACCCACCTCGCCGCCGTAGCCCGCCGCCCCGACCAGCGGGCGCCCGTCGACGATGATGTTCCCGCCGACGCCGACCTCGCCCATGACGTAGATGACGTGGTCGAACCCGACAGCAGCTCCCCGCCGGTGTTCGGCCAGCCCGCCGAGATCGGCCTCGTTGGCGACGCGAACCGGAACGTCGAGATCGAGCGCCGCCGCGAGCCGATCGGCGAGCGGGACGTCGCGCCACCCGAGATTCGGCGCGTGGCGCACCACGCCGTCGCTGCGACGGACGACCCCGGCGACGGCAACCCCGACGCCGACAAGGGCATCCGCATCGATGCCGGGCAGCACTGGTCGGGCGAGATCCACGAGGTCGGCCACGATCTCGTCGACCGCCTCGTGCGCGCGCGGCCGATCGACGCGCTCGAGCCGATGAACGGTTCCCCCGAGACCGACGAGTGCCATCGCGAGGGAGTCGACGTTCGCCTCGAGCGCGAGCGCCATGGATTGGTCGGAGCGCGCGCGCACCACGGGTGAGGGTCGCCCGGGCGTTCCGACCGGCAGGCTTCGACGCTCTTCCACGAGGTTCGCGGTCACCAGTTCTCCGATCAGCCCCCGGATGGCACTCCTCGTCAACCCTGTGCGCACGACGAGCTCCGAGCGAGACAGCGGCCCGTGGACGTGGAGCTCGCGGACGATGGCGCTGAGGTTGGCCCGCCGGACCGTTTCGCTGCGCTGGCCCACGACATCCCGAGGTGATGACACCCGGTTTGTGCTCCTCTTTGCCAAATGGTTTGGCGTAGACTCCACCAAATAGGCGGCGCGTGTCAATAGCATCGGCCGCCCCGAGCCTTTGCGACGCGACATTCACCAAGCGCCGGGCCCCGGCGGGAGTCAGAGGAGCGATCGATGGACAGCCTCAGCGGGCGCGTTGCCCTCATCACCGGAGCCAGCCGCGGCATCGGAGCCGCCGTGGCCCGCCAGCTCGACGCCGCGGGCGTCCGGGTCGGATTGGCCTCCCGCAGCGGTGACGACCTCGGGATCGCCGGAGCGGTGGGGGTCGCCGCGGACGTCCGTGATCCGGCCTCCATCGGCAGCGCGGTGGCGACCGTCGTCGACCGGCTGGGGAAGCTCGACATCCTGGTGGTCAATGCCGGGGTCGGGGCATATGGACCGATCCTGGACCTCCCTGCGGAGGAGATCGACGAGATGATCGACGTGAACGTCAAGGGTGCCATCCACTCGATTCGGGCCGCCCTGCCCCATCTCATGAAGAGCTCCGCTGCCGACGTCGTGACCCTGGCCAGCGAGGCCGGGCGACGCGGCCTTCCGCTCGAGGCCGTGTACTGCGCCTCGAAGTTCGCCCAGGTTGGGTTGACCCGGGCCCTCGACCACGAGCTGCGCGAGCACGGAATCCGCTGCACGAACGTCTGCCCGGGCGGTGTGGCGACCGACTTTGCGATGGGTCGCGGGCGCACGCCGGACATGCCGGAGCTCGCCGGCATGATGGAGCCCGACGAGGTGGCCGAGACCGTCATGTTCGTGCTCACGCGTCCCCGAACGCACCGAATCCTCGAGGTTGCCTTCCGCCCGGTCAGCGAAGCGTCCTGGGGCTGAGCCGATGAGCGTGCTGCGCTGGGGAATCCTCTCGACGGCAAGGATCGCGCGCACCAAGGTCATCCCGGGTATCCAGGGCGCGGCGAACTGCGAGGTCGTCGCGATCGCGTCGCGCGACGTCGCCACTGCCCGCGCGGTGGCCGCCGAGCTCGATATCCCGCGGGCCCACGCCTCCTACGAGGAGCTCGTGGCCGACCCCGATGTCGACGCGGTCTACATCCCGCTCCCCAACCATCTCCACGCGGAGTGGACGATCGCCGCCGCCCGCGCCGGGAAGCACGTGCTGTGCGAGAAGCCGCTCGCTCTGACCGCCGCGGAGGCCGAGCGCATGATCGAGGCGTGCGACGTCGCCGGCGTGCAGCTCATGGAGGCGTTCATGTATCGCCACCACGCATCGTGGATGGCGCTGCGCGAGGCGGTCGCCTCGGGACGCATCGGCCGGCTCGTGGCGGTCCAGAGCTGGTTCAGCTACTTCAACGACGACCCGACGAACATCCGCAACATCCTGGAGGCCGGCGGCGGCGCGCTCTACGACATCGGCTGCTACTGCGTGAACCTCTCGCGCATGCTGTTCACCGGTGAGCCGACCCGCGTCGTCGGGTCGGTGATGCGCGATCCGATCGGGGGCACCGACATCCTGGCCAGCGGAATCCTCGAGTTCGGGGACGGCGTGGCCACCTTCACGGCCTCGACGCGCGCCGAGGACGACCAGCGCGTCGACGTCTACGGCACCGAGGGCAGGGTCCGCATCGAGATCCCGTTCAACATCCCGCCGGCGCTGCCGACCCGCGTCCACATCGCCTCCGGCGGCGATCCGCCGGTGGCGGCGCAGGTGGAGACGCTGACCCTCGAGCCGTCCGACCCCTACACCGACGAGGCCACGGCCTTCGCCGATGCCGTCCTCGCCGGTCGGCCGGTTCCCGTGCCACCCGCCGACGCCGTTGCCAACCTGCGGGTGATCGAGGCACTCTTCGAGTCCGCGGAGGGCAGCTGAGAAGCGGCGATGCCGAGCACCCGGTCCAGGCGAGCGATCATCGGGGCGACCGTCGTCGCCGGCATCCTGGCGGCCGGCGCGGTGTTCGGCGTGGCCCGCCCGTGGGAGACGGCATCTCCCTGCCCGACACCGACGGAGCATCCCGAGTGGAGCGTGGCCCGGCGCTGGGACGAGGCGCTGCTCGACGCCATCCGCCGCGCGCTCCCCGCCCCGACGGTCCACGCGCGGAACCTGTTCCACACCTCGGCCGCGATGTGGGACGCCTGGGCGGCGTACGACTCGGCCGCCTCCGGCGTCTTCGTCGCCGACAAGGCCCGGGCCGCCGACATCGCGGCAGCGCGTGACGAGGCGATCAGCTACGCCGCGTACGGCGTGCTGAGCCGGCGCTACGTCGACTCCGTGGGCGGCGACGAGTCACTCTCCCAGTTCGCCGACCTCATGGATGCGCTCTGCCACCCGCTCGACCCGGGCGCCGTGAGCGCGGACTCGCCGGCCGCCCTCGGGACCCGCATCGCGGAGGCCGTTCTCGCCGCCTCGTCGGACGACGGCTCGAACGAGGCCGACGGATACGCTCCCCTGGACTACGAGCCGGTGAATGCGCCGCTGGTGGTGGACGGATCGACGATCGAGCTGGCGGACCCGAACCGCTGGCAGCCCCTCCAGATCGAGCACATGGTCTCCCAGAACGGGATCCCGGTCGTGAACGGCGTCCAGCAGGCCATCGGGCCGCACTGGGGGCATGTCGGCTCGTTCGCGATCGCGGCGGGCGGTACCGGCCGGCGTGCCGATCGACCCGGGGCCACCGCCCCGCTTCGGGACGCCCGAGTACCGGGACCAGGCGGTCGAGGTGCTTCGGCTCAGCAGCCTGCTCGACCCGGCCGACCCGGCGACCGTCGACATCTCGCCGGCTGGCCTCGGCAACAACGAACTCGGCGCAAACGACGGCGCGGGCCATCCGATCAACCCGATGACGGGCGAGCCGTACGAAGCGGAGATCGTCCGTCGGGCCGACTTCGGCCGCGCGCTTGCCGAGTTCTGGGCCGATGGACCGAAGTCCGAGACGCCGCCCGGGCACTGGAACGTCATCGCCAACGCGGTCGGCGATGAGCTCGGGGCCGACCTGCGCATCGGCGGAACCGGGCCGACGGTGGATCGGCTCGAATGGGACGTCAAGACGTACCTGGCGCTCAACGGCGCCGTCCACGATGCGGCGATCGCGGCGTGGGGCCTCAAGGGTCACTACGACTCGATCCGGCCGATCTCGATGATCCGCTACCTCGGCAGCCTCGGCCAGTCGAGCGACCCGGACGGACCTGCCTATGACCCCGACGGGCTCCCGCTCCTCGACGGTCTCGTCGAGGTCGTCAGCGACGAGAGCACGGCATCAGGGCAGCGCCACGCGGATCTCGCCGGCCACGAGGGCGAGATCGCGGTACGGGCCTGGTCCGGGCCACCGGATGATCCGGAGACCGAGGCGGGCGGCGTGCGCTGGATGCTCGCAACCGAGTGGGTGCCCTACCAGCAGCCGACCTTCGTCACGCCCTCCTTCCCCGGCTACGTGTCCGGCCACAGCACGTTCAGCCGTGCGGCGTCCGAGGTGCTCGCGCGCATGACGGGCAGCGACTACTTCCCGGGCGGGCTGAGCGTCTCCACCATCGAGCCAGGTGGGCTGAAGTTCGAGGACGGTCCGGCGACGGCCATCCGGCTGCAGTGGGCCACCTTCGCCGATGCCGCCGACCAGGCCGGTCGTTCCCGGCTGTGGGGCGGGATCCACATCGAGGCCGATGACCTGGCCGGTCGTCGTGCGGGATCGGCATGTGGCCAGGCCGCCTGGGCCCGCGCCGTCGAGATCTTCAGCGGGGGCTCATGACGAACCGCCGGATCCTGATGGCGATCGGCATCGTGGCCGTGCTGGCGGGTGGGGCGACGGCGCTGGCGCTGCGGGACGCCACCACCACCCCGAGCGTCGCACTCGGCGCACCGGCCTTCGTGGACGAGGCGACATCGAGCGGGCTCATCCACGCCTACACGGGCGACAGCCCGTACTTCGTGGGCGGCGGGCTGGCCGCTTTCGACTGCGACGCGGACGGACGCCCCGATCTCTTCCTGGCCGGGGGCAGCCGACCCGCCGCCCTGTACCGCAATCTCAGCCCGATCGGCGGAACGCTCCGCTTCGAGCGCGTGCCGAGCGCCACGACCGACCTCGCCGAGGCGACCGGCGCCTACCCGCTCGACGTCGACGGCGACGGTCACACTGATCTGGCCGTCCTTCGCGTCGGGGAGAACGTTCTCCTGCGCGGGCTCGGCGACTGCCGCTTCGAGCGCGCCAACGAACCGTGGGGATTCGCCGGCGGGAGCGAGCGAACCATGGCATTCAGCGCGACCTGGGAGGGAGCGGAGCTCCTGCCGACGCTCGCGGTCGGCGACTACATCGCGCTCGATGAGCTGGGGACGCCGCTGCCACCGTGCCCGGACAACGAGCTGCATCGCCCACGGGCCGATGGAAGCGGGTATGCGTCGCCGACCACCCTGGCACCCGGCTACTGCCCGCTCTCGATGCTGTTCAGCGACTGGGACCGCTCCGGCCGCCGCGACCTGAGGATCAGCAACGACCGTCAGTACTACACCGACGGCCAGGAGCAGCTGTGGCGGATCGAGCCCGGTGCCGCGCCGGCGGCCTACACCGCCGACGACGGATGGGCGAGGATGCAGATCTGGGGGATGGGCATTGCCAGCCGCGATGTCACCGGCGACGGCTATCCGGAGGTCTACCTCACGAGCCAGGGCGACAACAAGCTCCAGACACTCACCGGCGGACCGGCCCAGCCGGCATACCGCGACATCGCCGCGCGTCGGGGTGTCACGGCGGCGCAGCCGTTCACCGGCGGCGAGACGCTGCCCTCGACGGCCTGGCACCCGGAGTTCAGCGACGTCAACAACGACGGTTTCGCGGACCTGTTCGTGAGCAAGGGCAACGTGAGCGAGCAGGCGGGCTACGCGACCCGCGATCCGAGCGAGCTGCTCCTCGGCCAACCGGATGGGACGTATTCCCAGGTCGCCGATGCGGCGGGCATCGTCCGCTACGACCGCGGTCGCGGAGCGGCGCTGGTCGACCTCAACCTCGACGGACTGCCCGATCTCGTCGAGATCTTCCTCGACGCGCCCGTTGGGCTGTGGCGCAATGTCGGGTCGGGTACGGCGTCCGATCCGGCCCCGATGGGTCATTGGATCCAGGTGCGTCTCGAGCAGCCGGCTCCCAACCGCGACGCGGTCGGCGCCTGGATCGAGACGCGCGTCGGCGAGACGACGCTCCGGCAGGAGGTCATCGTGGGCGGCGGACACCTCAGCGGCGCTTCGGGCTGGATTCATGTCGGCATCGGGCCGTCCGAGCGCGCGGAGGTGCGCGTGACGTGGCCGGACGGCGAGGCCGGAGCGTGGCAGACGATCGAGGCCGATGTCTTCGCGGTGATCGAGCGAGACGCCGACGGCCCCCGCGGCTGGGTGCCGACGCCGTGAGCGCGCGACTGGCCGACATCGTCCTGCCCGACTTCGGGATGCCGGACCGCATGCCGGAGATCCCGGCGTCGACCTACGCCGACCGCACGGCAAGGCTCCGCCAGCGCGCCGCTGGCGCCGGCCTGGATCGCGTCCTCGTGTACGCGGACCGCGAGCACAGCGCCAACCTCGCCTACCTGACCGGCTTCGACCCGCGGTTCGAGGAGGCGCTGCTGGTCGTCGGGCCGGCGGACGACCCGGCGATCCTGGTCGGCAACGAGTGCATGGGCATGGCCGGCGTGGCCCCGCTGTCGATGCGGCGCCATCTCTTCCAGGACTTCAGCCTGCCGAGCCAGCCGCGTGACCGCTCGCGAACCCTGCGAGAGCTCCTGTCCGAGGAGGGAGTGACCGCGGGAAGCCGGATCGGCCTCGTCGGCTGGAAGACCTACGGCGACGCGATGCGCAGCGACCTGCCGAGCTACCTCGTGGACGAGATCCGCGACCTCGTCGGTCCGCGAGGATCGGTGACGAACGCCACCGGCATCCTCATCGACGCCGCGGACGGCCTGAGGATCATCAACGAGCCGGAGCAGCTCGCGGCGTTCGAGTGGGCCAGCTGCCAGACCTCGGCTGGGGTGCGGCAGCTGCTGTGCGGGCCTCGAGCCCGGGATGACGGAGCGCGAGGCCGTCCGGCTGCTCGGCTGGAACGGCTGGCCGCTGTCCTGCCACCTCATGCTCACCGCCGGGCCACGAGCCTCCTTCGGCCTGCTGAGCCCCGGCGATCGCCCCATCGAGCGCGGCGACCGCTTCACCGTGGCGTTCGGGATCTGGGGCGCGCTCTCCTGCCGCGCCGGCTTCGTGGTGGAGTCCCCCGACGAGCTCGATCCCCTGATCCGCGACTACGTCGAACGCCTGGTGGCGCCGTACTTCGCCGCGATCGCCGAGTGGTACGCGACGATCCGCATCGGCGTCACCGGGGAGGTCCTCGACGAGATCGTGCGGCGGCGCCTGGGGGACCCGTTCTTCGGCATCTTCCTCAACCCGGGCCACCAGCTCCATCTCGACGAGTGGGTGAACTCGCCGATCGGACCCGGCTCGACGATCGAGCTGCGCTCGGGCATGTGCTTCCAGGTCGACGTCATCCCGGCCACCGGCACCGCGTACTTCACGACGAACATCGAGGACGGCATCGCCCTCGCCGATGCGTCGCTGCGTGACGAGATGGCCGATCGCTTCCCGGAGGCCTGGGGGCGGATCGAGCGACGGCGCGCCTTCATGGCCGACGCCCTGGGGATCGAGCTGCATCCCGACGTCCTGCCGCTGTCGAATCTGGCGGCGCACCTCCCCCCGTTCGTCCTGCGACCCGACCGGGCCATGACGATGCGACCGTGAGAGAGATCCACGTCGCCTCCGACGCGCTCGAGGCCGTGCTGCTGCCCGAGGTCGGTGGGCGGCTGCATCGGCTGCGAGCCTTCGGCGTCGACCTCCTGCGGACGCCGCCCGACCCCGCGACCCACGCGGACGATCCGTTCTTCTGGGGCTGCTACGTCCTGGCGCCGTGGGGCAACCGTCTCGATCCCGGCCCGACCGCCGTCGCCGGCAGGACGGTTGACCTCGAGCCGAACTTCGACGACGGCTCAGCCATCCACGGCCAGGTGTACGCCCGTCCGTGGGACGTCGTCGGCGACGGGCGCCTGCGCGTGGCCGGTGGGGGCGACGGCTGGCCCTGGCCGTACGAGGTCACACTCGAGGTCGCCGCGCTGGATCGGACGCTCACGCTGGAGCTCGAGCTCCGCAATCTCGCGGATACACCGATGCCGGCGGGGCTCGGCCTCCACCCCTGGTTCCGGCGTCCGGTGCACGTCGCCGTGCACGGGGACACGGTTTTTCGGGCGAATGCGCACCCGGGGCCGGATCCGGAGCCGGTCGGCGCGGACTACGACCTCCGCACGATCGGCCCGATGGCCGATGGCCTGGACGCCACCTGGGCCGATGTCGGCGATCCGCCGGCCGAGCTCGCCTGGCGAGAGGACGGGATCTCCGCGCGCCTCGAGTTCGACGCAGCCGCCCGCTACGTCACGGCCGCCAGCCCGTCCGGCCTCGACGCCGTTGCGGTCGAGCCCCAGACGCACGTCCCCCAGGGTCTGCGCCGGCTTCGCAACGGGACGAGCGGCGCCCTCGCCCCGCTTCCACCCGGCGAAACGCTGCGGCTCGCGGTCCGGCTCATCGTGTCTCGAGCCGGGTCCGCTGGCGGTCCGGGAGCGTGACAGCTCGCACGGCGTGAGGCCACGATGCTCCCATCGGCACCCCTCGCACGCGTCTTGCGGGGGCATGGGGCGTATGGTTACTGACATGACGACCGCCCAGCTCGCACCCCCGACCGACGAGATCGCGCGCCTGGCGCGCGGTGAACATCACGACCCGCACGCCATTCTCGGCGCGCACCCCGCGCCCGGCGGAACGGTCGTGCGTGCCTTCCATCCGGATGCCAGCGGCGCGGAGCTGGTGGCGCCAAACGGCGGGCGCGCACCCATGGAGCCGATCGGCCAGGGACTGTGGGCCGGGCTCGTGCCCGACCTCGCACCGGGCCAGTTCGGCTACCGATTGCGCTTCACGTTCGCCGACGGCAACAGCTGGGAGCACGAGGACCCGTATCGGTTCGGCCCATCGCTGGGCGAGGTCGACCTCCACCTCATCGGCGAGGGGACGCACGAGCGGCTGTACGACGTGCTCGGCGCCCATCCGCGCGAGCACGAAGGCGTGAGTGGGGTGAGCTTCGCGGTCTGGGCACCGAACGCGCGAAGCATTCGGATCGTCGGCGACTTCGACCGCTGGGACGGTCGCCTCATGCCGATGCGCTCGATGGGCGCCAGTGGCGTGTGGGAGCTCTTCGTCCCGGACATCGGCCCCGGCGAGCTCTACAAGTACGAGATCCTGGGCCAGGACGGCACCCTGCGCCTGAAGGCCGATCCGCTCGCCTTCGCGATGCAGGTGCGACCGGAGACAGCGTCGCAGGTGTGGGACACGACGACGTTCAGCTGGAGCGACGACACCTGGATGGCGGATCGCGCGGCGCGCGATCCGTATCGGTCACCGATGGCTGCCTACGAGGTCCATCTCGGCTCGTGGATGCGCAACGAGGACGGCTCGTGGCTCGGCTACCGCCAGGCGGCCGAGAAGCTGGTCGCCCATTGCCTGCGCTTCGGGTTCACGCACGTCGAGCTGCTGCCGGTGGCGGAGCACCCCTTCGACGGATCCTGGGGCTACCAGGTGACCGGCTACTTCGCCCCGACGGCGCGCTTCGGCTCCCCGGACGATTTCGCCGCCATGGTCGACATCCTTCACAACGCGGGGATCGGCGTCCTGGTCGACTGGGTGCCCGCCCACTTCCCGATGGACGACTTCGCCCTGCGCCGCTTCGACGGCACCCCGCTGTACGAGCACGCGGACCCGCAGCGCGGCGAGCATCCGGACTGGGGGACGCTGATCTTCGACTTCGGCCGGGCCGAGGTGCGCAACTTCCTGGTCGCCAACGCGCTCTTCTGGCTGGATCGCTATCACATCGACGGGCTGCGGGTGGATGCCGTGGCATCGATGCTCTACCTCGACTACTCACGCAAGGCCGGCGAATGGACGCCGAACGTCCATGGCGGGCGAGAGAATCTCGAGGCCGTCAGCTTCCTGCGCGAGATGAACGAGCGCGTCTACGGTCGATTCCCCGGTGTCGTGACCATCGCCGAGGAGTCGACGGCCTTCCCCGGCATCACGCGGCCGACGTACCTCGGCGGCATCGGCTTCGGCTTCAAGTGGGACATGGGCTGGATGCACGACACGCTCGCCTACTTCAAGGAGGACCCGGTCCATCGGCGCTTCCATCACGACAAGCTGACGTTCCGCGCCCTGTATCAGGGCACCGAGCAGTTCGTCCTGCCGCTGAGCCACGACGAGGTGGTGCACGGCAAGGGCTCGCTGCTGCGCAAGATGCCCGGCGACGACTGGCAGCGCTTCGCGAACCTGCGGGCCATGCTCGTCGACATGTGGGGCCAGCCCGGCAAGAAGCTCCTGTTCATGGGGGCCGAGATGGCGCCATGGACCGAGTGGGCGCACGAGGGCACGCTGCCGTGGGAGCTCCTGCAGGAGCCGATGCACGGCGGCATGGCCCACTTCATGGAGGATCTCGGCCGCGTCTACGCCGCCACGCCCGCCCTGTGGGCCGCCGATCACGATCCCGACGGTTTCGCCTGGATCGATGCGTCCGACGTCGAATCGTCGGTCTATGCCTGGATCCGGCGCGCCGAGGAGGACCTGGCCGTGGTGGTTCTCAACCTGACACCGATCCCCCGCCACGATTACCGCCTGGGCCTGCCGCGCGCCGGCCGCTGGGTCGAGGCGATCAACTCCGACTCGGAGCACTACGGCGGGTCGAACCTCGGCAACCTGGGTGGCATCGAGGCTCACGAGGAGTCCTGGCACGGCCAGCCGGCCTCGGGAACCCTCTCGCTGCCGCCGCTCAGCGGACTCATCCTGCGGCCCGCGACGGACTGACGCGCCGCTAGGGACGTCGGAGCGCGGCGGCGGCGGCAGCGACGCCCGAATGCGCCGCGAGGTCTTCGATCGCGACCGGCAGCGCGCGTGACCAGTTCGGTCGCTGCGCGCCGACCGTTCCCGGCAGGTTCGGGCGCTCCGGCACCTCCAGGGCGTCCTCCAGCGTGGCGGCAACGAGGGCCGACGGAGACGCCGCCAGGCGCCGATGCAGGGCCGCGCTCACCTCGGCCGGTCCAGCCTGCGGTCCGGCGTCGGCGGCTGCCGCGAGCCGCGAGCGCAGCAGCGCGGCGCCATCGGGATCCGGCACCGTGCCGGCGGCGGCCTGGTCCGCCAGGTCGGCGCCGCTCCACAGGCCGCTGACCGTCGGCAGGTCGTGCGTCGTCACGCCCGCGAACGACTGCCGTGGGTACGCCTCCGGCGGCTGGCGCTCGAAGAGGACGAGGCGCGTCGAGAGGAGTCGGTGCCTGCGCAGCGTGTCCCGGACTCCCGGCGGTACCGTCCCGAGGTCTTCGCCGATCACCACGGCCTCGGCGCGGTGGCTCTCGAGCGCCACGATCTCGAGCAGCTCCTCGGTCGGATAGCGGACGTAGGCGCCGTGGGCCGGACCCATGCCGGCAGGCACCCACCACAGCCGGAACAGACCGAGCACGTGGTCGATGCGCAGCCCGCCGGCATGGCGCAGCTGGGCGCGGATGGTGTCGATGAACGGCCGGTATCCCGCCTGCCGCAGGCGGTGCGGGATGAACGGAGGCAGGCCCCAGTCCTGGCCGGCCCGGTTGAAGCGATCGGGTGGTGCCCCCACCGTCATCTCGCGGGCCACCTGGTCCTGCCAGTCCCATGCATCGAAGCCGCCGGGGTCGACGCCGACCGGCATGTCGGCGATGCGGGGGAGGTGGCTCGACGCCTCGGCAAGCTGGCGGTCGAAGGCGTACTGCACCCAGGCGTGGAAGGCGACGGCGTCGGCGGAGTCAGACGCCGCTCGGGCGACGGCGGCGCCGTCGGGGTCGCGAAACTCCTCGGGCCAGGCGTGCCAGCCCGGCCCGAAGCGCTCGCTCAGGACACAGAAGACGGCCCAGCGCTCGAGGGACGCTCCGCGTTCGGTGCGCCACGACTCGAACGCCGAACGATCCGGGATGCCGGCGGCCCAGATCCGCTCGAGCCCCTGGCGCTTGAGCTCGAGGACGCGGGCGCGTTCGATGAGCCGATCCGCGTTGAGCCCCACGCCCCGCGCCGCGAGATCGGTGACGTCGACGGACCCGGCGAGGGCGGCGACATCGACGTGCAGCGGGCTTCCGAAGCGCCGTGTGCTGGGGTAGTAGGGGCTCGGCTCCGGCCGCGGGCCCGGGTTCGGCGCGCCGAGTGGGCTGACGGCCACGAATCCTGCGCCGGCATCGGCCGACCATCGCGCCAGTGCACCGAGGTCGCCGAGGTCGCCGATGCCCCAGCTGCGACGCGATCGCGTCGTCGCCAGCTGGATCGCCCAGCCCCAGGCGCGCAGGCCGGCCGGCAGATGGCAGCGACCGGGTCCCGTGATGAGAAGCTGCGGGTGCGCGCCGTCCGTGTCGAGGTGGTGGTAGCCGAACGGGACGTCACGCGGCAGGGTGGCGATCCGGCCGAGTTCGGTCCCGTCCTCGAGGGTCACCGCTCCGGCCGCTGGCAGCGCGGCGCCGGGTCGAACGATGGCGACGTCCTGGCCCGCGTCCTCGCCCTCCAGCATGGCGGCCACGACGGCCGCTCGGACGTCCGGTGCGATCGTGCGCTGCTGCCCCAGCGCGTCGGTGTAGGTCTCGTCGACCAGGTCGAGGCTCACCCCGACGTCTCGGTGACGATCACGCCGTCGGGGGGAATCAGGGCCGACCCCTCGACCGGCGCCAGCTCCTCGGGCCATCCGAGGTGGACCTCGCCGCCCACCTCGACCTCGACCGGGGATTGGCCGAGGTTGGCGGCGACGGTGATCCCGCCACGCTGGACCCTGATCCAGCCCGCGTCCGCGTCGTAGGCGACCTGCACGGCGTCGCGGTCGGCGTCGCGCAGCGACGGGGAGTGCCGGCGCAGCGCCAGGAGCTCGCGGTACCAGCCGAGGATGGCGGCGTGGGGCTCCCGCTCGCGCTCGTCCCAGTCGAGCTTCGAGGCCTCGAAGGTGGCGATATCCTGCGGGTCGGGGACGGTCGCCACGTCCTCGAGGAAGTCGCTGAACTCCTCGCGGCGGCCGCGTCGCACGGCCCGCGCCAGCTGCGGCGACCCGTGCGAGGTGAAGTAGCGGAACGGCGACGACGCGCCCCACTCGGCGCCCGCGAACAGGAGCGGAACGTACGGCAGGACGAGGAGCAGGGCCGCGCCGATGCGAACGCGGCCGGGCGAGACGAGGTGGCTGAGCCGGTCCCCGAGCGCTCGGTTGCCGACCTGGTCGTGGTTCTGCAGGGCGGCCACGAAGTGGTCGCCGGGAAGGTCCTCTGCCGGCCGGCCGTGGAGGCGGTCGCGCACGGCCGAGTAGTGGCCGGCGTAGACGAAGGGATCGCTGACCGCGCGCGCCAGCGCATCGGCATCGGCAAAGTCGGCGTAGTAGCCGGTCTCCTCGTTCGTCAGCGCGACGTGGAGGGCATGGTGGACGTCATCGGCCCAGACGGCATCCAGCCCGTACCCACCGTCCGCGATCGGCTTCACCAGGCGCGGGTCGTTGAGGTCGGACTCCGCGATGAGCACGAGGCGACGGCCGACCTCCGCCTCGAGCGCCCGCGTCGACGTGGCCAGCTCCTCGAGGATGTGGACCGCCGACTGGTCGAAGATCGCGTGCACGGCATCGAGCCGCAGGCCGTCGAGGTGGTAGTCGCGCATCCACATCGTGGCGTTGTCGATGACGAAGCGGCGGACCTCGTGGCTGCCCGCGTCATCGAAGTTCACCGCATCGCCCCACGGCGTCCCGTAGCGGGAGGTGAAGTACGGGCCGAACAGCGGCAGGTAGTTGCCCTCCGGACCGAGATGGTTGTAGACGACGTCCATGAGCACCGCCAGACCGCGGGCGTGGGCCGCGTCGACCAGTCGCTTCAGGCCGTGCGGACCACCGTAGGCGTGATGCGGGGCGTACAGGTCGACGCCGTCGTAGCCCCATCCGCGATCGCCGCTGAACTCGGCGACCGGCATGAGCTCGAGGTGGGTGATGCCCAGCTCCGCGAGATCGTCGAGCCGCTCGATCGTCGATTCGAACGTCCCGTCCGGCGTGAAGGTGCCGACGTGCAGCTCGTAGAGCACCGCCTCGGCCAGCGGCTTCGCGTCGAACGCGGAATCGGTCCAGTCGAAGGCGGCGTGATCGACGGACCGCGACAGGCCCAGCGCGCCGTCCGGCTGCCAGCCGGAGCGCGGGTCGGGATACGGGCCCTCGCCATCGAGGAGGTAGCCGTACGAGGTGCCGATCTCGATCGCCGTCTCCGCGGTCCACCATCCGCTCTCCTGACGCTGCATCGGGATCCGATCGTCGCCGACGGCAAGCTCCACGACCTCGGGGATCGGGGCCCAGACCTCGAGCTTCACACTCATCCGGCCTTCTCCAGCACGGCGACCGGGAAAGAGCCGAGCAGGTCGCCGAGCATCGTGGGACCGCGCAGCGTCGCGCCGTCGAGCGCGACCCACTCCCCGGACGGCAGCGCGAGCTCCGTGTCCGGCGAGCTGGCCACGGAGACGCGGGGGACGACGACCACGACCGCGTCGCCGCGGACGTACGCAACGATGCCGTCCGCTTCGATCGGCGTGTACGTCGCTCCGGTTGAGAACGCCTGCGGACGGCGCGCCCGGAGTTCGAGGAGCCGCCGATGCAGCCACAGCTTCGGCATTCCGGTGTCGCGCCGATCCCAGGCCTCGGCCGGACCGATGCTGGCGGCCTCGTCCAGCAGCCGACGCCGCACGTCGTAGTCGACGGAGCGGCGGTTGTCGGGGTCGACCAGCGCCAGGTCCCACAGCTCGCCGCCCTGGTAGATGTCCGGGACACCGGGAGCGGTGAGGTGCAGGGACACCTGGGCCAGCGCGGCGCGCCAGCCAGCATCGGAAAGGGCGCCCACGAAGCCCTCGAGCAACCCGACCACGGACCCATCGGCCAGGCACTCGCGGACGAACCGATCGACCGCGCTGTCGTACGCGGCATCGGGTGCGGTCCAGCTGGTGCGCAGCTTGGCCTCGTGGGTGGCCTTCGTCATGTACGCGGCAGCGCGATCCTCCTCGATCGGCCAGGCGCCGACCAGGACCTGGAGCAGCAGGTACGCATCGGCGTCGGTCGGCTGATCCGCTTCGGCGCGGTGCGCGGCGCTGAGCTCGAGCCAGCGCTCGACGAGCCCGCGCCAGCCGGTGGGATCCGCGGTGATGGCGGCCAGCCGCGCCCGCACATCCGCGCTGCGCTTCGTGTCGTGCGTCGAGAGGACGAGCCCGGCGGCCGGCCAGGTGCTCGCCGCCTCCCGCATCGCGCGGTGGAAGGCATCGGTGCCGACGCCGAAGCGTCCGGGATCGCCGCCGACCTCGTTGAGCGCCACCAGCCGATGATGCCGGTAGAAGGAGGTGTCCTCGACGCCCTTGGCCATGGCCGGCGGCGTCAGCTGCTGGAAGCGCATGGCCAGCTCATGTGCAAGCGGTCCGCCGAGCTCGAGCCGCAGGATGCGGCCGAGCAGCTCGAAAAGCTCGGGATCGAGGTCCGGACGGGCAGCGGCGGCGTGCTCGACCATCTCGGTGATCAGTGCGGCATCTGGCGCCGCGACGAAGCCGTCGGCGGCGCGGACGTAGGTCCGATACACCGGCAGCCGGCCGGCGGCCGCGCGGAGCGC
The DNA here is from genome assembly GCA_963767985.1 of uncultured Chloroflexia bacterium. Classification (GTDB taxonomy): domain Bacteria; phylum Chloroflexota; class Limnocylindria; order QHBO01; family QHBO01; genus JACDBZ01. Next base: position 274,482 of record CAVYGE010000005.1, on the reverse strand, counting down.
ATGGTGCAGCTCGTGACGGGTGAAGTCCCGGTAGCGCCGATGCGCCTCACACACCGCCAGGAAGAGGTCCGTGAGACGGTTCACGTCGCTGCCGAGGACGGTCGAGAGCACCTCGGCACGAGCGTCGGCGACCACGGTCTCCCACCCGGGACCCGCATCGGCGAGCTCGTTCCAGAGCTCGGTCAACGCCGCCTCGGCCGTGGGCGCCACCTGGAGGCCGGTCGCCAGGTTGGCGAAGCCGTAGCCGGTGGTGCCGTCCACCGGCCAGTCGGGCGGAAGGTCCTCATCGAGCTCCAGGATCTTCTCGGCCACGATCCAGGCGTCCGGCGCCGCCGCACGCAACCGCGTGAAGTAGCCTGCCGGGTCGCGCAGGCCGTCGGGGTGGTCGATGCGCAGGCCGTCGACGCGTCCCTCGGCGACCCAGCGCAGCGGCAGCGCGTGCGTCTCGGCGAACACCCGCTCATCCTCCACGCGCAGGCCGACAAGGTCGTCGATGTCGAAGAAGCGCCGATATCCCAGGTCGCGCGACGCCGACCGCCAGTGCGCGAGGCGGTAGTGCTGCCGCTCGAGGAGGGCATCGAGGGCGTCAACGTCGGCGTTGAGCGCCGCGACCGCATCCTCGAGCGACGCGCCCAGGGCATCGGTGCTCGTCGGATCCACGGGGAACGCCCGGCCAGCCGCCACCACGATCGGCCGGCCGTCCCGGGTGGCGAGCCGGATGCCGCCCGACTCGAGGACGCGGCCGTAATGGTCGTCCAGGACCGGGAGGAGGATCACGTCGCGCAGGCGGCTCTCCGGCGGGTCCCACTCGATGTCGAAGAACGAGGCGAATTCGCTGGCACGTCCGTGGGTCAGCACGTCCCACCACCAGCGGTTGCCCTCGCCGATGGCCATGTGGTTCGGCACGATGTCCAGGACGGTTCCCATGCCGTGGTCCCGCACGGCGTCGGTGAGGCGCAGCCAGCCGTCCTCCCCGCCGAGCTCGGCACTGACGCGACCGTGGTCCACGACGTCGTAGCCGTGCGTCGAGCCCGGCGCCGCCTGCAGGACCGGCGAGCAGAAGAGGTGGCTGACCCCCAGGTCGCGCAGGTACGGCAGTATCGCGCGCGCGTCGTCGAAGCTGAAGCCGGCGTGGAGCTGGACCCGATACGTGGCTCGCGGAGTGGGGCGTCTCCCTGCGCTCACCGGCCCGCACCCCGCCGCGGAGTGCCCGGCCCGCTCATCCGGTGCTCGTGCGCCGGACGCGGGGAAGGCGGCGCAGGCACACGACCGAGCGCTCCGACACGCGGTACACGGCTCCCTCCTCGAACTCGCCGTGCGCGCCGCCAAAGGTGGGGTGCACGGTGTCGAACACCAGCTCCCAGCGCTTGGCCGCCTCGTGGTTCGGGAGCTCGAACGCGACCGGCTTGTCGTCGGCGTTGAGGATGATGAGGAGGGTGTCGTCGGTGACGCGCTCGCCGCGCGGCCCACGCTCCTCGATGGCGTCGCCGGCGAACTGCACGCCGAGCGTCTTCACGCCGGGCGCCTGCCACTCGTCGTCGTTCATCTCCACGCCGTTCGGGGAGTACCACGTCAGGTCCTTGACCCGTGATCCGCGGATCTGGCGGCCCTGGAAGAATCGGCGCCGGCGCAGCACCGGGTGGAGGCTGAACAGTCGGATCAGCGATCGCGTGAAGGCCAGGAGCTGCCGATCGCGACGCTTGAGGTCCCAGTCGAACCAGCTGATCTCGTTGTCCTGGGCGTAGCCGTTGTTGCTGCCGCGCTGGGTTCGGCCGATCTCGTCGCCGCCGAGCAGCATCGGCACACCCTGGCTCAGGAGCAGCGTCGCGAGGTAGTTGCGCTTCTGCTTCTCGCGCGCCTCGATGATCGCCTCGTCATCGGTCTCGCCCTCGACGCCGAAGTTCATCGACTCGTTGTTGTTGTCCCCGTCGTTGTTGTCCTCGCCGTTCGCCTCGTTGTGCTTCGACTCGTAGCTGACGAGATCATTGAGGGTGAAGCCGTCATGCGCGGTGACGAAGTTGATGCTGGCATGCGGCTGGCGCCCCGAGCTGGCGTAGAGGTCCGACGAGCCGCTGAGCCGGTAGGCGAGCTCCGCCGTCTGGCCGCCGATCCCCTTCCAGAAGCGGCGCACGCTGTCGCGGTACTTCCCGTTCCACTCGGCCCAGCCCACGGGGAAGTTGCCGACCTGGTAGCCGCCGGGACCGACGTCCCACGGCTCGGCGATGAGCTTGACCTGGCTGATGACCGGGTCCTGGTGGATGATGTCGAAGAAGCTGCCGAGCTTGTCGACGTCATACATCTCGCGCGCCAGGGCCGATGCCAGGTCGAAGCGGAAGCCATCGACGTGCATCTCGGTGACCCAGTAGCGCAGCGAGTCCATGATCAGCTGGAGCACCTTCGGGCTCGTGGCGTCCAGCGTGTTGCCGGTCCCGGTGTAGTCGACGTAGTAGCGTTGGTCCTCGGGGCTCAGCCGGTAATAGGCAACGTTGTCGACGCCCCGGAAGCTGATCGTGGGACCGTGATGATTGCCTTCGCCGGTGTGGTTGTAGACCACGTCGAGGATGACCTCGATCCCGGCGTCGTGGAGGCGCTTGACCATCGACTTGAACTCGCTCACCGGTTCGCCGGTCGCGCTGTAGCGCACGTCCGGTGCGAAGAAGCCGATGGTGTTGTAGCCCCAGTAGTTGTTGAGGCCACGCTCGACGAGGTGACGGTCGTTCACGTACTGGTGGACCGGCAGCAGCTCGACCGCCGTGACTCCGAGACCGGTGAAGTAGTCGATGGCCGGCCCCGATGCCAGTCCGGCGTACGTTCCACGCAGCTCTTCGGGCACCTCCGGATGGAGCTTGGTGAAGCCCTTGACGTGGACCTCGTAGATCAGCGTGCGGTCGAAGGGCGTGCGCGGCGGGAGGTCGCCGCCCCAGACGAACGCCGGGTTGACCACCACGCTCTTCGGCACGAATTCGGCGCTGTCACGGTCATCGGGCTCGAGGTCCTCCGTGTCGGACCCGATCTGGTAGCCGAACAGCGAGTCATCCCAGCTGATCGTGCCGTCGATGCGCTTGGCGTACGGATCGATCAGGAGCTTCGCGGGGTTGAAGCGGTGACCGTCCTGGGGAGCGTACGGACCGTGGACGCGATAGCCATAGCGCTGGCCGGGGCGCACGTCGGGCAGGTAGCAGTGCCAGACGAGGTTCGTCTGTTCGGTGAGGCGAACCTGCTGCTCGGTGCCGTCGACGTCGAACAGGCACAGGTCCACGGCTTCCGCGTTCTCGCTGAAGATCGCGAAGTTGACGCCGGACCCGTCCCACGTCGCCCCGAGCGGATACGGGGTGCCGCGCCAGACCCTCAATGCCATCGGGGCGAGGGGCGGCGCGCAGCGGCGGACGGACGGACGAGGATCATGGAGTGGTCAGCATAGCGGTGATGACTCGGTCGCATGGTCAAGCCACCAGCCGCGAGACGGCGGCGAGGGGGAGCCAGAGCCAGTCCGGCCGATTGTTGGCCTCGTAGCGGACCTCGTAGCAGGCCTTCTCGAGCTCGAATGCCTGGAGCAGGACGGACTGCCCGGGGCCGATCCGCCCGTACGCGTCGAGAAAGGCGGCACGGGCCTGCTCGAGCCACCGATCACCATCGAAGTCACCGATGGTCGCGCTGCGTGGTGCGCGCCGCGTAGTCCAGGCTGCGCAGCAGTCCTGCCACGTCGCGCAGCGGTGACGCTGCGCCGCGGCGTTCCGCCAGCGGACGGGCCGGCTCGCCCTCGAAGTCGATGACGCTGAATCCGCCGTCGGGCCGGGCCAGCAGCTGTCCGAGGTGGTAGTCACCATGGACGCGCGTCACCAGCGCGTCGCCGGTTGCGGAACCGAACGTGTCCGCAAAGCGCGCGGTGATCGCCGGCGCCATCGCCACGAGCTGGCCGTGTGTTGCGCCGCCGAGCGCGGTGACGGCCTGCGCCAGCTGCTGCTCAGCCGACGCGCGCCAGCTCGCCGTCTCCTCGACCGTCGCCGGACGGGCGGGAAATGATGGGTCATCGGTGGCCGATGCGAGCGCCTGGTGCATTCTGGCGGTGGTATCGCCGACCGTTCGGGTCATCTCGAGGCCGCGATCGGGATCGTCGGCCAGGACCTCGAGCATCGCGCCCCACGCGTCGCCGCGCGAGGGAACGAATGCCTGCAGCATCGCCGCTGCGGAATGCTCGCCGGCGTCGGGGTGGTACGTCAGGCCGCCAGCGACGGGCGGCGTATCGGCGAAGCCGGCGCGGGTCAGGAAGGCGCTGACCTCGAGGTCAGGATTGTCGCCTGCCTCGAGCAGCCGGTAGAGCTTGAGAATCAGGCGATCGCCGAGGACGACGGACGTGTTCGACTGCTCGACGGTGAGCCGGCGTTCGGCCAGCGTGCCAATCGCGGTGGCCGCCGAGGGGACGATGCTCGTCGAGCGCCGGCGTATGCCAGCCGACGAACCGGCCGCGCCGGCCGCGCACCTCGGCGTCAGCCACCATGAGCTGCGCGACGGCGTGCCACGCGCCCTCGCCGTCCGCGGGCTCGCGGCCCTCGACCGTCGGCACCAGGTACCGGTCAGACGGACCGCCATCGGCGTAGGCCACATCGAGGACGCGGAGGTCCGCTCCCGGCAGCCGGGCGACGTCCGCCTCGGTCACCGCCGCGATCGGCCGCTGCTTGGCTCGGAACCAGCGCTGTCGCGCGAGATCGTCGGGGTTCATCGTGGCGCGCTCGGCCAGTCCGCCCGAAAGCGGACGATGGGGCAGGGAATGTCCCCGAGCACCCAGTCGTGCTCGGCGTCCTGCCGCAGGCCGCGCGCGAGATAGAAGCGGGTCGCACGCACGTTGTCGCGAAACGCCCACACCACGAACGGGGCGAACCCGCGCGCACGCAGGTCGGCGATGGCATGCTCGTACAGCGCCCTCCCGAGCCCGATGCCGATCGCGTCGGGATCGAGGTACAGGTTGGTCAGCTCACCGGCGCCATCGGGCGGCGGCAGCCAGGCGGATCCCGCCGGGGCCGTCGTGGCATACCCAAGCATGCGGCCGACACGCTCGCCGACCCAGCGCCGTGACTCGCTGGCCGCGTCCGCGGCCGCCAGCGTGTCGGCCCACATCTGCGGAGCGGTGGCGATCCACTCGTCGAGCACCGGGTCCGGCACGATGCCCCGATACGTGAACCCCCACGCGCGCTGGCTGATACGTCCGAGCGCCGCGGCATCCCGGGACCCTGCCGCACGGATCACCGTGTCGGGGTCATCCGCCATCGGTGAGCTCGAACCAGAAGAAGTCGTGCGGGCCCAGGGTCAGCAGGTACGGCAGCTCGCCGACCGGCGGGAAGTGCACCCGCCCGATCAGCTCCATCGGGACGCGGTCCTTGAAACGGCTGAGGTCGAGCTCCACGTACTGGGCGAAGCGCGACAGGTTCGCCACGCACAGGATCGCCACGCCGTCGTGCTCCCGCAGGTAGGCGAGAACGCGCCGGTTCTCCGGATGCAGGAACTCGAGCGAGCCACGACCGAAGACCGGGTGCGTGCGGCGGACGCGGATGAGGCGCTTCATCCAGTTGAGGAGCGAACCGGGCACGCGCTCCTGCGACTCCACGTTGACGGCCTGGTAGCCGTACACCGGATCGGCGACGAGCGGCGCGTACAGCGCGTGGACATCGGCGCGGCTGAAGCCGGCGTTGCGGTCGCCGGTCCACTGCATCGGTGTCCGAACGCCGTTGCGATCACCGAGATAGACGTTGTCGCCCATGCCGATCTCGTCGCCGTAGTAGACGACCGGCGTGCCGTGCATGCTGAACAGCAGCGAGTTGAGGAGCTCGATCCGTCGCCGGCTGTTGTCGACGAGTGGCGCCAGGCGCCGCCGGATCCCGACGTTGATCCGCATTCGCGCGTCCTTCGCGTACTCGGTGTACATGAAGTCGCGCTCTTCGTCGGTGACCATCTCGAGCGTCAGCTCGTCGTGGTTGCGCAGGAACAGGGCCCACTGGCCGCCTTCGGGCAGGTCCGGCGTCTGGTCCATGATCTCGACGATCGGATAGCGGTCCTCGCGCCGCAGTGCGATCCAGATCCTGGGCATGAGCGGGAAATGGAACGCCATGTGGCACTCCGGCTCCTCGACACTGCCGAAGTACGGGAGCACGTCCGGTGGCCACTGATTGGCCTCGGCCAGCAGCATGCGGCCGTCGTACCGGGCGTCGAGATCGGCGCGCAGGCGCTTGAGGACGACGTGCGTCTCGGGGAGGTTCTCGCCATTGGTCCCCTCGCGTTCGACGAGGTACGGCACGGCGTCCAGTCGCAGACCGTCGACGCCCAGATCGAGCCAGAAGCGCATGACCCGGATCACGGCCTTGACGACCTGCGGATTGTCGAAATTCAGGTCTGGCTGGTGGCTGAAGAACCGGTGCCAGTAGTACTGCTGCGATTCCTGGTCCCAGGTCCAGTTCGAGGTCTCGGTGTCGGTGAAGATGATCCGCGCGTCGCCGTACTTCTGGTCGGTGTCGCTCCACACGTACCAGTCGCGCTTCGGGTTCTTGCGGCTGGATCGCGACTCGACGAACCACGGGTGCTGGTCGCTGGTGTGGTTGATGACAAGCTCCGTGATGACCCGCAGTCCGCGCCGATGCGCCTCGCGCACGAACGCGCGGAACTCGCGCAGGGAGCCGTAGTCCGCGTGCACCTGGGTGAACGCAGCGATGTCATAGCCGTCGTCCCGCAGCGGCGAGGGATAGAACGGCAGGAGCCAGATCGCCGTCACCCCGAGGGCGGCGATGTAGTCGAGCCGCTCGGCGAGCCCGGAGAAGTCGCCCACGCCGTCGTTCGTCGAGTCCATGAAGGCCTTGACGTGGAGCTGGTAGATGATGGCGTCGCGATACCAGTCCGGGTCGTCGCGGAGCAGCTGCGGTGCGCCGGCGTCGACCGGGCGAGGTGCGCGAGACGCGGTCATCGGTCGGGTGCCTCCTCTCGAACGCCGGATCAGGCCGTCGGGGGCCGGCCCAGCGCCGCGATGGTGAAGATGCGGAATGGCTCCCCCGCCGGATCGAGAACGAACGCCAGGTCGGCGCCGACATGGCGTGACACGTCGCCACTGAGCAGGTCGATGAGCTGATAGGGCTCATCCCAGCCGATGCCGACGGCCGGCAGGTCGGGATGCAGGATCGCACGCTCCGGCGCGGTCGGGTCGCAGTTCACTGCGACGTACACCGGATCGCGCCACGCGTTCGGCTGCGCCGTCAGCGGGTCGAGCTCGCCATCGGGCAGCGCCTTGCGATAGAAGAGGGTGCGCGTGCCCGAGACGTTCTCGAAGCGCAGGTTGTCGTAGTCCTGGAGGGCAGCGCGCTCATGCCGCAGCCGGTTGAGCTCGCCGACGAGAAGCTTGATGTTCCCCGGCGCGTCCCAGTCGCGCGCGCGGACCTCGTACTTCTCGCTGTCGACGTACTCCTCGCGCTCCCCGAGCCGGGCCGACTCGCACAGCTCCCAGCCCGAGTAGATGCCGTACGAGCTCGAGAGCGTGGCGGCAAGCACGGTGCGGATCACGAACGCCGGACGGCCGTGATCGAGGTGATGGGGGTTGATGTCGTGGGTGTTGGTGAACAGGTTGCCGCGAAAGTATTCGCGCATCTCGGACTGCGTCAGCTCCGCGAGGTAGTCGCGCAGGTCGGCGGCGGACTCGCGCCAGGTGAAGTACGTGTAGCTCTGGGTGAACCCGACCTTCGCCAGCTTGCGCATCATCTTCGGCCTGGTGAATGCCTCCGACAGGAAGATGACGTCGGGGTGTGTCGCCTGGATCTCCGGGATGAGCCAGGCCCAGAACGGAATCGGCTTGGTGTGGGGGTTGTCGACCCGGAAGATCTTCACCCCGCGCTCGATCCAGACCTCGAACACGCGCCTGAGCTCGAGCCACAGCGCCTGGCGCTCGGCGGCATCCTCGCCCTCGAAGAAGACCGGGTAGATGTCCTGGTACTTCTTCGGCGGGTTCTCCGCGTACTTGATGGTCCCGTCGGGAGCGCGGCGGAACCAGTCCGGATGCTGCTCGACGTACGGGTGATCCGGCGACGCCTGGATCGCGATGTCGAGCGCGACCTCCATCCCGTGCGCCTCGACCTGCTCGCGGAAGTGGAGGAACTCGTCCAGGCCACCGAGCTCGGGCGCGACGGCGTCGTGGCCCCCATCGGGCGACCCGATGCCGTACGGCGATCCGACATCGTCCGCTCCCGCGTCGAGCGTGTTGTTGCGGCCCTTGCGGTTCGTGGTGCCGATCGGGTGGATCGGCATGAGGTAGACGACATCGAATCCCATCGCCGCGATCTCGGGGATGCGCCATTCGGCCTCGGCGAAGGTCGTGGCATCGGGCCGTGCCGGATCGCGACCCTGGGAGCGGGCGAAGAGCGCGTACCACGCCCCGAAGCGCGCGCGCTCGCGGTCCACCATCAGGGGCAGCTCGGGAGAGCGCGTTGCGTGACGTCGGTCGGGATGCCGGCGCATGGCGACGAGCAGATCCGCGCCGGCAACCGCCGCGACCCGCGTCGCCTCGGACCGCGCCCGCTTCAATGCCGCAATGGCGGCCCGGATTCGCGCGGCGTCAGGCATCGCCTTCGCGTCCTCGGCGCGCGCCAGGGCGGCCTCCAGCAGGAGGCGACCCTCCTCGAGCTCGGTCGGGACGCGGACCCCCGCGTCGACCTTCTTCAGCAGTCCGTCGCGCCACGACCCGAAGCGATCCCGCCAGGCCTCCACGGCATACCGATGCCAGCGATTTCGCGTCAGCTCGACCTGGCCAACCCAGCGGTCGTTCTCGATCGGCCGCATCGGGGCCTCGCGCCAGGCCGCTTCGTCATCGGCCCGCAGCAGCAGCGCCGCGTCGAGCAGGTCGTGGCCGTCGGCGAAGATGTCGGCTGCAACCAGCAGCCGATCTCCGACCACGCGCTTCACCGCGTGCCGGCCGCCGTCCAGCTCGGGTGCGATGCGCTCGATGATCACGCTGCGCCGCGTGCCGACCGCCCCGCCGGCCGGCTCGGGGGCTGGTGTCACGGTCGAGATGGCGCGGCGCACGCCCGCTTTCGTCGTCGTCATGGATGCGAAAACCCTACCTGATCGGTCGCGTGTTGGGCGAAGCACGGCGATCTCGGACAGAATCGAGCGATGCATTCTCCTCGCCTGCTCGTCATGGGCGTTCTCGTCGCCCTGTCGCTGGCCGCGTGCACCGCGGCGGAACCGACGCCATCGATTGCCACGCCTTCGGCCGCGACCCCTCCCGACGCGAGCCGGACGGTCACGCCATCGACCGGTGCGGGGCCCTCGCTCGGCGGCTCACCCAGCGACGAGCCGATCTCGGACACGCCACCGCCCGTCGGACTCGAGACGGTCGGTGAGGGCTTCGCGGCCCCGATCGGCATCGCCCCGGCTCCCGGCGGCTGGCTCGTCATCAACGAACAGGCGGGCCGCGCCGTGGCGCTCGACCCCGGCAGCGGCGAGACCTCCACGACCCTCGACATCAGTGACCGCATCTCCAGCGGCGGCGAGCGCGGACTGCTGGGACTGGTGCTGCATCCGGACTGGCCGAACGACGATCGCGCGTTCGTCCACTACAGCGGCAGTGACGGGGGCACCGTCCTGTCAGAGTTCCGCGGGTCGCAGCCCGAGGGCGCCGCACCGACGCTCGATCCGGGATCGGAAGCCGTTCTCCTGACGCAGGCCCAGCCCTTCGGCAATCACAACGGCGGTCAGCTTGCGTTCGGCCCGGACGGCAAGCTGTGGATGGCGCTCGGTGACGGTGGAGCGGGCGGCGACCCGATGGGCAACGGCCAGGACCCGACGACGCTGCTCGGCAGCATCCTGCGGCTCGATGTCTCGACGGCCGGCACCTATGCCATCCCGGACGACAACCCGTTCGCCAACGGGCGAGACGGAGCCCCCGAGGTCTACCTCTTCGGACTGCGCAATCCGTGGCGCTTCAGCTTCGACGCTGCGACCGGGATGCTGTGGATCGCGGATGTCGGTCAGGGTGCGTACGAGGAGGTGAACCGACTCGATCCCGGCGACGCGGGCGCCAACCTCGGCTGGAGCACGATGGAGGGTGCGCATTGCTTCGGGGTCGCCGACTGCTCGACCGACGGCCTCGTCCTGCCGGTGGCCGAGTACGGCCGCGACGTCGGGTGCTCGGTCACCGGCGGTCACGTCTACCGCGGAGCCGCGATCGACGGCCTGAGCGGCTGGTACATGATGGCCGACTATTGCAGCGGCAGGCTGATGGGCGTCCGATCCGACACCGACGCATCCTCCGTTGCCACCCCACGGGTGCTGCTCGAGACCGGCGCGCGGATCAGCGCCATCGGCACGGACAGCCGGGGAGAGCTCTACGTCGCGGACCTCGGGGCGGGACGCATCTCGCGAGTCGTGCCCGGCGGCTGACTCAGGCCGCCGACGGCGCGCAGTGAGGTCCAGCGCCCTCGCCCGATCACCAGGTGGTCGAGCAGCTCGATGTCGAGCAGCCGGCCGGCGTCCGCCAGCTCGGACGTGATGCGCAGATCCTCGCCCGACGGCGCAGCGTCCCCCGACGGGTGGTTGTGCGCCACGATGATTGCGGCGCTGCATAACCGCACGGCGTCCCGAAACACCTCGCCGACGCGGACCGAGGACCCGGCGAGATTGCCGCGATACACCGTGCGCTCCGCCGTCACCACGTTCTTCGTGTCGAGCAGGAGGACCCGCAGCTCCTCCCGCTCGAGCGAGCCCATGGCGTCCACCAGCGGTTCGGCCGCGTCGGCGGGAGTGCGCACGACCCACGTGTCGTCCGGCCACGAGCGCGCCACGCGCCGGGCAAGCTCGACACCGGCCGCCACCCGGACCGAGGACTGCTCGGCCAGCCCGGCGACGCGCAGCTCAACCGGGTGAGCGCGGACCACCCCCGACAGCGAGCCGAATCGGTCGAGCAGTCGGCGCGCCTGGCGAACGCCCGTCGCGCGCTCGCCGACCAGGATCGCAAGCAGCGCCTCGTCACTCGCCGCCTCGGGCCCGTGCCGCAGCAGGCGGTCGGCGCCGGGACGGCGGCGGGTCGGCGTGAGGGGGATCGGGTCGGGAAACGGCTCGCTCGTCATCGAAGCGGACGATAGGTGGACGGCGCTCATCGGACGCTTACCGCCCGGTTACGCCCGCGTCACGTCGGTAGCGCGACGACCTCGAACCGGACGAGCAGTGCCAGCGCAACCGAGATTCCGTTGACGGTGGCGTGCATGACGATGGGGGCCAGGAGACTGCCGGTTCGCGCGTAGATCCAGGCCAGCGCCAGGCCGAGGAGGAAGATGGGGACGAGCGCGACGACCGAGACGTGGATCACCGCGAACAGCACCGCAGATCCGATGAACGCCCAGCGGCGACCGCGCTCCCGGAGCCACGCATTGAACACGATGCCGCGGAAGAAGATCTCCTCCGCCACCGGGGCGAGGATCACGATGGCCACGATCACGACCCACGGCTCGATGACCGCGATCGCCTGCTCGGCCGCCTGCGGCTCGACGACGAATCCGGCCCGATCGAGCGCCCACGCGATCCCGGCCGCCAGGACGGACGAGCCGAGCCAGGCGGCGACGCCCCAGCCCAATCCCGAGCGGATCGCCGCGGCAGGATTCGGACCGGGGAACGATGGAAGGGCCTTCAGCGCGCCGGGGAGGTAGACGAGCAGCCAGCTGACGACGAGCAGCGCCGCCTGGGTCGCCGTGAGGAGCACGAGTGCGCCGAGGAAGGTCAGCTCGCCCTGGCCGAGGACGAGCGCGGCGGCGTCTTCGGCGAACGGGGCCGTGAGCATGGTGGCCAGCACGAAGACGAGAAGCAGCAGCAGCAGGATCGCCGGCCCGCGGTAGCGCTCCGGCGGCAGGTGACGGCGGACGCGCAGCTGACGCACGGCGACGTACAGCAGGCCGCCCACGAACAGGACGCCTCCCAGCATGGCCAGCCAGGCGAAGATCGCCGGATCGGCGACCGCGATGGCACCCTGCAGGGCGGCGGCGCCGGCACCGAGGGAGAAGAGCGCCAGCAACGCCCCGACGACGGCCATGACGGGCCCTGGCCAGCGCGGCATTCTCACGCTCCCGGGTCCGACCGTGGGATGCGGTCCGGTGAGCAGCGGTGGGCGCCCATCGGGGCCGTCGTCCCGGCCGGAGTCAACCGGGAGATTGTGGTCGGTCAGGTGTTCGTGGCTCCGCGCAGTCGCGCGTGCTCGGCGGTGGCGTCGCCCGGCGCCGACGTATCAGCAGCGGGTGCGCTTGACGCTGCCGCTCGTCGCTGCGGTCGCGAGGACTCGCGGCCGAAGTCGGTGCCGCAGAACGCGCACAGCGGCCATGTCGGATCGGCCAGCCGGTTGCACGACGGGCACACGCGATGGAGCCGCGTCCGACAGTTCGGACAGACCAGCCAGTCGGAATCCACGCGATCGCGGCAGACCGGGCACAGCTCGTTCTTCTCGACCTCGGCCAGGAGGCTCTCCTCGGCCAGCGACCGCTCGTAGACCTCGGCCAGCGACTCGCGCGGGCGAACGATGAGGTACAGCACGACTGCGAAGATGAACAGCAGCGGTGTGAAGAAGATGATCAGGGCGGCGGCGAAGTACGGGAGGATCGGGTTCTCCGTCCTCGCCTGCATGTCGCGGAAGGCCCAGTACGCCGTCCCGAGCCACAGCAGGACCACGTAGATCACGATGAGCTGGCTGGCCAGCTGTACGACCGGGTTGCTGAGGAATCCGTCCCAGAACTCGCCGATCGGTCCGAGAATCGCGTCCATCAGTAGCTGCCTGGCCTCTCCTGCGTGGGGTACGCGCCCCGTGGAGCGCCGCCGGTCATGCTAGCACGCATCGTGCCCGATGACCCTCGGCGCGGGCTGCCGAGTCGCGCTCAGCCGGGGGTGGTCACCGCCAGCCTGGCGAGGGTCGCGATCAGCAGCCGATGCTCCTCGACCAGCACCCGAGCGGCGAGGGCTTCGGCACTCTCCCCCCGCTCCACCGGGATGCGCACCTGCGCGACGATCGGCCCGCCGTCGAGGTCCGGCGTGACCTCGTGGATCGTCACGCCGGTCTCGGCATCGCCGGCCGCGATCACCGAGCGATGGACTTCGAGCCCGACCATGCCCGCGCCCCCGTGCGCCGGCAGCAGGCTTGGATGGATGTTGACCGTCCGCCCCCGAAACGCCCCGAAGAAGGTGGAGCGCAGGACCTGGTCATAGCCCGCCAGCAGCGCGAGGTCGGCCCGGGCGTCGTCGAGCGCGGACCCGATGGCGGCGTCCCGCGACGCCCCGTCGCGGAACGCGGCCCGGCGCAGCACCACGGTGGGAACCCCGTGACGCGCGGCCACATCGAGCGCCGGCACATCCGGGCGGTTGCTGATGACGACGACCGGCTCGACGTCGGGCAGCCCGGCATCGAGGACCGCTTCGAGGTTCGACCCACGTCCCGAGACGAGGATCCCGAGCCTCACGAGAACCGAACGCGCGGCTCGTCCTCGCCCACGGGCACGACCCGCCCAAGATGATGGGCGCCCTCGATGGCGCGCAGGGCCACCTCGACGGCATCCGCGGCGACGACCGCCGTCATGCCGATGCCGACATTGAACGTCCGCATCATCTCCTCGTCCGCGATGTCGGCGCGGGACTGGATGAGACTGAAGATCGGAGGGATGGGCCATGCGCCGGTCCGGACCTCCACGCCCAGGCCCGATGGCAGCGTGCGCGGGACGTTCCCCTCCCACCCACCGCCGGTGACGTGGGCCAGCGCATGGATGTCCGAACCCGCGTCGCGCAGCGCCCGACGCAGGACGCGAACCTCGTCGAGGTAGGACCGATGCGGAACGAGGAGCGCGTCGCCGATCGTGCCACCGGCCCCGGGCATCGGCGAGTCCCACGTTCCCTCGGCGAGGACGCGGCGGGCAAGGCTGTACCCGTTGGTGTGCAGGCCGGACGACGAGAGGCCGATGAGCGCATCGCCGGCACGCACCTTCGACCCGTCGATGAGATCCCCGCGGGCCACGACCCCGACGATGAATCCCGCGAGATCGTAATCCGCGCCCCGGTACAGGTCGGGCATCTGCGCCGTCTCGCCGCCGACCAGCGGGATCCCCGCGGCGGCACAGCCGGCGGCCACGCCACCCACGATCTCCTCGACGACCTCGGCCCGAAGCTCGCCGACGGCGAGGTAGTCGAGGAAGAAGAGCGGGGTCGCGCCGCTGACGATGATGTCGTTGACGCAGGCATTCACCAGGTCGACCCCGATCGTGTCGTGGCGCCCGAGAGCAATGGCGACCTTGAGCTTGGTGCCGACCCCGTCGGTGCTGCTGACGAGGATGGGGTCGGGGTGAAGCTCCGGGTCGAAGCGGAACAGGCTGCCGAACCCCCCGATGCCGCCGAGCACCTCGGGCGTGGCCGTGGTGGCGGCCGCGCGCGCGATGCGCTCCACCGCGCGTTCCGCCTCGGCGATGTCGACGCCCGACTCGCGGTAGGTCCGTACCACGCTCAGCGGTGCTCCAGGGCCAGCTTGTCGAGCTCGAGCGGCACGTCGGTCGGGTACACGCCGTCGAAGCATGCGGTGCATCGGGCATCGGTCCTGCCGCCGACCGCCTCGAGCAGGGCCTGCTTCGAGAGGTAGCCGAGGGAGTCGGCCCCGATGGCCGCTCGAATCCCCTCCAACGAGTGCGTGGCGGCGATGAGCTCCTCGCGGCGCCCGGTGTCGACGCCCATGTAGCAGGGGTGCCGCATCTGCGGCGAGTGGATCCGGACGTGGACCTCGGCCGCGCCAGCGCGCTGAAGCATCTTCACGATCGGGCCGGTGGTCGTGCCGCGCACGATCGAGTCGTCGACGACCACCACCCGCTTGCCGGAGAGCAGCTCGGGCAGCGGATTGAACTTCATGCGGACCGCCTCGTCGCGCGTGTGCTGGGCCGGCTGGATGAACGTGCGCCCCACGTAGCGCGACTTGATGAGCCCCTCGCGGTACGGCAGCCCCGACTCCTCCGCGTAGCCGATGGCGGCCGGCACCGCCGAATCGGGCACCGCGATCACGAGGTCGGCATCGGCCGGATGCTCGCGCGCCAGCCGGCGGCCCATCTCGAGTCGTGCCTCGTACAGCAGCCGTCCGTCGATGACCGAGTCGGGACGCGCCAGGTACACGAACTCGAACACGCACAGCTTCTCGCGCGCCGGCGCGGCCCGGCTCGATCGGTGGGAGGCCACGCCGTCGTCGTCGATCGTCAGAACCTCTCCGGCGTCGACGTCGCGCACGAACTGCGCACCCATGGCATCCAGCGCTGCGCTCTCCGATGCGACGGCCCATCCGCCGCCGGGCAGGCGTCCGAGGCACAGGGGCCGGAAGCCGATCGGGTCGCGGGCAGCCACGAGAGCCGTCTCGGTCAGCATCGTGAAGGTGAACGCCCCCACCGCGCGATGAAATGCGTGGTCGACACGCTGCGCCCAGGTGCGGCCGGGCGCATGGGCGATGAGCTTGGCGAGGACCTCGGTATCCGAGGCCGACCCGAACTCGATCCCCTGCTCGCTCAGCTCGTCCCGCAGCCAGGTGGCGTTGGTGAGGTTGCCGTTGTGCCCCAGCATCAGCTCGCCGATGTCCGAGTTGGCGTACACCGGTTGGACGTTGGGCAGGGTGTTCGATCCGGTGGTGCTGTAGCGCGTGTGGCCGATGGCAGCGCGCGGCGGCCGACCACTGTCGTCCCGCTCCTCGAGCCGACTCAGCGTCTCCTCGTCGAAGACGCTGCTCACCAGGCCGAGTCGCTTGTGGAGCGACAGCTGCCTGCCGTCGGTCACCGCAATCCCCGCCGACTCCTGCCCGCGATGCTGAAGGGCATGCAGCCCGACGTACGCCATGCGCGCCACCGGGGCGTTCGGCGCCCAGATCCCGACGACGCCGCACTCCTCGCGCGGGCCGTGCGGCTGGTAGGTCGGAGGGGCCTCGCCGACGGCCTGCACGAATCGGACGGGCGCGCGCACGGGGCGGATCAAGCGAATCGGTGCAGACCGGGCACGGGCCCATGATAGCCGCCGCAGGTGGTGGCGCATGACGCGTCGGCGCCGGACCGGCACAGGTACCGGGCCAGTACTGCACCAATCCCCACTCGGCCGAAATCGGGCCGTCGCCGCTCGCTTGCACGCCGCCCGGAGGGACCATCGACCCATGGCGGAACCGGACCTTGGCCAGCATGCTTCGCTGCCATGTTGCTCCTCATTCGTCTGCTCGGCTTCCTGGCCCCGATCGCCGTGGCGGGTCTCCTGCTCATCGCCTTCGGCATGGCGAGCCAGATCGAGCCCGCCGAGCGCTGGCGTGTCTCACTCGTCGCCGGTGCAGCCGCGGCAGCGGGTCTCACCACGATGGCCCTCGTCGGCTGGAGCTACTTCGGCTGGCGCCTCAACCACATCGCCGCCGATCTCGAACGGACGCTGGAGCTCGATGAGCCGATCCGCATCCGGGAGTCCGGCATCCCCGGCGAGCGGCGACTGGCCCGCGCGCTGAACGCGGCCAGCGGCGCCTTCATCCAGGTCGAGGCGCGTGCCACGCACGATCGCCTGACCGGGATCCCAAACCGCGAGACCCTGCTCACGATCCTGGGCGCCGAGGTCGAGCGTGCGGTCCGCCACTCCAAGCCGCTGAGCGTCGCGTTCATCGACATCGATCGCTTCAAGCCGATCAACGACACCTACGGCCACAACTCGGGCGATGCCGTCCTGCGCCAGGTGGCGCGCCTGGTCGCCGCTGGCGTTCGCGTCAACGACACGTTCGGACGCTACGGCGGCGAGGAGTTCATGCTCATCCTCCCCGAAACCCTGCCGGAGGATGCGGTGCGACTGGCCGAGGAGCTGCGAACGCTCGTTCAGCAGGAGCCGCTGGTCCTGCCCAAGGACGGCACGGTGAAGATCACGATCAGCGTCGGCATCGCGGGTGGCCGCGGCGCCGAGCTCCAGCTCGACATGCTCGTCGATCGAGCCGATGGCGCGATGTACGCGGCGAAGTCACTGGGACGCAACCGCACCTACCTCTACCGCGAGCTCGACGAGAACGCGACCGTGCGCCGTGCCCCGATCTCGAACGAGCGCCGGGCTCAGGCCACCGCCATCGGGCAGTGGGCGAGCGATACGGCGACGCAGGCACTGGCATCGGTCCTGGCTCCGCAGCCGCACCATCGCGGTCGACCCTCGGACATGATCGCCGCTCTCGCCACCGGCATCGGGCTCGAGATGGGGCTGCCAAGCGAGGAGATCGAGCGCATCCGGATCGCAGCGCTGCTCCACGACCTGGGCAAGATCGCGGTTCCGGAAGAGATCCTCGACAAGCCGACCTCGCTGACCGATGCGGAGTGGCAGGCCATCGGCGAACACCCGCGCATCGGGCAGGTCATCCTCGAGCAGGCCTCGAACCTGCGCGAGGCGATCCCGGTCGTCCTTCACCACCACGAGCGCTTCAATGGCGGAGGCTACCCGCACGGCCTGAAGGGCAACGAGATCCCGCTCGGAGCGCGCATCGTCGCGGTGGCCGATGCCTACCACGCCATGGTCCACGAGCGTCCGTACAGCGCGGCGCTGACCCACGAAGAGGCGATAGACGAGCTGCGGCGCAATGCCGGCACGCAGTTCGACCCGGCGGTGGTCGAGCGCTTCTGCAGCGTGTATGCGGCTGCCGTGCCGCCGGATGGGCTCGAGGAGGTGTATCGGCTCAGCGAGCGCGCCCGCGGTGGGCTGGCGCACATCGAGACCGTCTCGCCCGAAGACGTCGAGGTGCCGAAGGCGCCCAGGCGCAAGCGTGCGACTGGCGACGGCCGCGCGGCATCCCTCCGGGAGGCGGCGCGCTGAGCCCCGCACTCGTCGCCAATTCCGCCGTGACGGCGCCCGAGGGGGCGCCGTCCGTTGCGTTCGTCTCATCCATCGACGCCTGGATCGCCCTGTCGGTCGTCGGCGCGGCCATCGTCCTCGGCCTCGTCGCCGGCATGCTCGGCATCCGGGCGACGCGGCGCGAGTCGAACGATCTCGCATCAACCGAGCGGGAGATCAGTGAAGTCCTCGCGAAGAGGACGCTGCGCGCCGGCCGGCCGCTTCCCGATGATCCTTCGCCCGACGCCGACGACTCGTCAGGGGCTGCATCGGCTGAGTCGACCTAGAAGGCGGCGCTCCAGGCTTCGCTGAGCTCGACGAGCGGGAGCTGGATGTCCCGGCTGCCGATGCGCAGCGCGAGGTCACCCTCACCGGCGGCGCCGAGCCGTCGCAGCCGAACTCCGGCAGATCGGCAGGCGGCGCGCAGCGCATCGGCCCGAACGGGATCGGCGCTCACGATCACCCTGCCGGCACGCTCGCCGTGCAGGCATTGCCGTGGGCAGATCGGCCGGCCCGAGATCGAGGCGCGCACCGACCCCCGCCGCGATCGCCATGCGGCACAGCGCCACGGCGATGCCACCCACCGAGCAGTCGTGCGCCGCCGCCACGATGCCCTCGCCTGCCAGCCGTGGAATCAGCGCGGCAACGCGTGCCGCGGCGTCGAGGTCGAGGCTCGGCCGGCCATCGCGCACGTCGCGCCGCCATGCCAGCTCGGATCCGGCCAGGGCATCGGCGTCGTCGCAGGGCTCACCCAGCAGCCAGATCTCCTCGCCCGGCCCCCACCCCATGCGCAGTGCCTTCGACCGATCCTCGATCAGCCCCACCGTGCCCACGACCGGGGTGGGCAGAATCGGACCGTCCGGCGTCTCGTTGTAGAGGCTGACGTTGCCGGAGACGACGGGGACGCCCAACAGCCGGCAGGCCTCCGCGATGCCGTTGATGCCCTGCTCGAGTTGCCACGCTCCCAGGTCGGACTCCGGCGACCCGAAGTTCAGGCAGTCCGTGATCCCGATCGGAGTGGCGCCGATGACCGCCACGTTGAGCGCTCCCTCGATCACGGCCGAGGCCCCGGCCAGGAACGGATCGAGGGCGCCGATGCGAGCCGGCCCCGGTCCGTCGATCGACACCGCCAAGCCTCGCCTCGTGCCCTTGATGCGCAGCAGCGCAGCGTCTCCGTCCCCGGGGCCGATGACCGTGTTCGTGCCGTTCATGTGGTCGTAGCGCCGCCAGATCGGCTTGCGGTCGCGCGCATTCGCCGATCCCAGGAGCTCCAGGATCACGGAGCGGCCGGGCTCATCAGCGGCCAGTGCGTCGAGGGCGGACGACGGCGCTGCCTCACGTGGACGGCCGTGGATCGCGTAGCGCGGGGCGTCATCGGCGAGTGAGCGTCCGGAGACGTCGCACACCGCCTGGCCGGCGGCGTGACAGCGGATCATCGGATCATCGGTCACGGTCCCGATCCGCGCCGCGTGGAGCTCGTAGCGCGCGAACACCTCCTCCACCTCCGCTGCGGCGCCCGGCGTGACGACGATGAGCATCCGCTCCTGGGACTCGCTGAGGAGCACCTCGTACGGCGTCATCCCCGGCTCGCGACGCGGAACGGCATCGAGGTCGACCTCCGCACCGACGCCGCCGCGAGCGGTCAGCTCGGCCAGCGCGCAGGTCAGGCCCGCCGCCCCGAGGTCCTGCATGGCCACCACACCGGGCCGGCCCGACAGCTCGAGGCACGCCTCCATGAGCAGCTTCTCGAGGAACGGATTCCCGACCTGGACAGCCGGCCGGCGCTCCTCGCGGTCCTCCCCGAGCGTGGCGGACGCGAAGCTCGCCCCCTGGATGCCGTCACGCCCGGTCGTCGCCCCCACGAGCAGCAGGATGTTGCCCGCGCCCGCCGCGCGCGCCAGGGTGATCTCGTCATGGCGGGCGATGCCGACGCACATCGCATTCACCAGCGGGTTGCCCGAGTACGTCGGGTCGAAGGTGACCTCTCCCCCCACGTCGGGGATGCCGATGCAGTTGCCGTAGCCGGCGATGCCGCCCACGACCCCGCCGAAGAGGTAGCGGTTGCGGGCGGCAGCGTCGTCGGACGTCTCCGGTCCCGCCTCCAGCGGTCCGAACCGAAGGCTGTTGAGAAGGGCGATCGGACGGGCCCCCATCGTGAAGATGTCGCGGATGATGCCGCCGACGCCGGTCGCCGCGCCCTGGTAGGGCTCGACCGCGGACGGATGATTGTGCGACTCGACCTTGAAGACGACCGCGAGGCCGTCACCGATGTCGACGACTCCCGCGTTCTCGCCCGGCCCGACGAGCACCCGCTGGCCCGTGGATGGCAGACGGCCGAGGAGCGGCCGCGAGTGCTTGTAGGCGCAGTGCTCGGACCACATGGCGCCGAACATGCCGAGCTCCACGTCGTTCGGAGGGCGTCCGAGCGCGTCGACCACGAGGTGGTACTCCGCGTCGGTCAGACCGTGGCGCTGCTCGGCGGGGGGCGGGGCCAGGGTCATCCGGTCAGGTCTGCGGCCCACCGAGCGGCTGGTCGCGCCCGAGCTCGATGATGATGGCTCCGATGCCCGCGGCCGCCGCCCCGAAGAAGAGCAGCAGCTCGCCCACGCCGGCCCCGCCCAGTCCGATGCGGTCGAGAGCCATGCCGAACGCGACAAGCACGATCACGAGGGTGGCGAGTCGCAGATGAGGTACGTCGGGGATGCGGTCAGGCAGGAAGACGGTGGCGCCGATGCCGAGCATGAGGAGCAGCAGGATGAGGTCGATCGGGTTCAGGACACCTCCGAACAGGCCGATGAGCAGGCCCAGCACCGCGATGAGTGCCCCGACACCGATCAGCCAGCCACTGAGCATGACCGGCATCGTCAGCGGGAGGTCGACCGATGGTCCGGAACGCCGCCCTGCGGCGTCCGGTGCCGCCGGGCGCGGCGACGGTCGCACGGGCGGCGGCACGCTCCGTGGCGGAGCGGGCTCTTCGGATGGCGGCTCGACGACGCGCGTGGGGTCCTCGTGACGAGGCTCCCACGCTGGCGCACTCGGCCCGTCCTCGGCCGCGCGACCCTCGTCGGAGGGCGCCGGCTCGGGCGCCACGAAGCGATCCTCGACCGGTTCGCGCTCGACATGCGGTCGCGGCGCCTGCGGCGCCGGCTGATCCGGCCAGGCCGGGGCAGCGGGGATCTCCGCCTCGTGCTCCTGGTCGATCGGCTGCCCGCAGGTGGGGCAGAAGATCGCGGTGTCCTCGACCTCGGTGCCGCACGCGGCGCAGTAGCGAGCCACCGGGTCAGCTGCGGCCGAAGCGCGTGAGTGTCCCGATCACCACGATCAGCGAGCCAAGGAAGAAGATGATGCCGGCCGGCGTCATCACGCGCAGCATGCCAACGAGATCGCCGCTCCAGTTCCCGGCGAGCTCCACGACCGCGAACAGGACGATGAGCCCGACGCTCCACAGCAGCGCGATGGCCAGCCCGGCGACCTGAGCCGGACCCGGTCGCGCGCGGAGGAACCCGGCGATGGCCAGCACCGCCAGCAGGATGGCGAGCAACGGCACGGGGCCGGCAAGGCCGAAGTAGGCCTGGTCGGCGAGGCCGGCGCCGACGTCGGGATACCCGCTCCAGAACGCCACCCCGTACCCTCCCGGGCCCATGGCGCGGTCGAGCAGCGAGCCGGAGCCGTAGAGGAACGGCAGCAGATAGCCCGTGACGATGCCCACCAGGCCGATGAGAAGCACGACCGGGCCGAGCACGGCGCCACCCGCCGCCTGGCTCGCGGGCGCGGATCCGGGCTCCGCGGCGACCGACGGTGGCACATAGCCGGGCGCGGTTCCGCGCAGGTTCGCGCCGCAGTTCTGGCAGAAGCCGACGCCGGCGCGATTGTGGGTGCCGCAGCGCGGGCAGGCCATCGTTCCCTCGGGGGTGCCCGGTCGCTCGACGGTGCTTGCCACGCCGGCGGCAACCAGCCGCTGGCCGCAGTTGTTGCAGAACGCCAGCCCCGGCCGGTTCTCGGTACCGCAGCGCGGGCACTGGGTGCTTTCGCCGATGGCCGCCTCGGAAGCGGGGACCGTGTGGGCCTGCGTCGCATCGGCGACGTCGGCGTCCGTCGCTGCCGGCCCCGACCCGTAGGCCTCCACCTCGCTCGGCGGATGATCATCGACCGACGCGTCAGGCTGAGACTCGGTCGCCGCCCAGTCGGGCTCGAGGATCGGCGCGTCGCCGCGCTCGGGTGACTCCGTCGGCCAGGTTCCCGAACTCGGCGCTCCTGCGCTCGGCGGCTCCGTCGGCCACGACGATTCGGCTGGTGCCGGCTGGCTGGGCCAGCTCTCGATGTCGGCCGGATCGGGCTCGGCGCCCGGTGGGGGCTCGGCCGCGGTGGCGTCGGCGGCGGCGTCGCCCGCGGCAGGCTCAGCCGATGCGCTCGACGTGTCCTCTGCGTCCGGCGAGTCGCGTCGATCGCGCTCGAGGTCGTCCAATCGTTCGCCTCCTGCGGCTGCTCTGGGCGGTCATGGCGATGATACTCGACGCTCTGCGCGCGCCGGCTGGTCGTGCAGCCACCGTTCGAGCGAACGGAAGAGGCGAAGGCCGTCCGTCCCGCCCACCTCGGTTTCGGCCGCACGTTCGGGATGGGGCATGAGCCCGAGGACATTGCCCGCCGCGTTGACGATGCCCGCGATCCCGCGTTCGGAGCCGTTGGGATTCGCCTCCGGGCGGACCTCGCCATCCGGCCCGGCATAGCGCAGCACGACCCGATCCTCGCGCTCCAGCTCGTCGAGCGTCTCGGGGTCCGCAACGTACCGGCCCTCGCCGTGGCTGATGGGCAACCGGATGACGTCGCCGTCGGCAAGGTCGTTGAGCCATGGCGACGCGGCGCCGGGATGCTCGACGCGCAGGTCCTGCCAGTCGCAGCGAAACTCGAGATGATCGTTGCGCATCAGCGCACCCGGCAGCAGGCCGGCTTCGGTGAGCACCTGGAACCCGTTGCACGAGCCGATCACCGGTCCCCCGGCGGCGGCGAATGCCTCCACCGCCGACATCAGCGGCGAGAAGCGGGCGATGGCGCCGGTGCGCAGATGGTCGCCGTGGGCGAAGCCGCCCGGCAGCACGACCGCATCCGGCGCTCCGAGGTCGCGCTCCGCGTGCCACACGAGACGGGCGCGCCAGCCGAGGACCGTCTCGGCAACGTGCACGAAGTCGCGCTCGGACCAGGTGCCGGGGAAGACGGCAACCGCGACGCGTGGGGCCTGGCCGATGAGCGTCACGGGTTCGCCTGCTCGGCGTCCTGCTGCTCGTCGGCGCGGAGCTCCCACGTGGCGGTCTCCATGACCGGGTTGGCCAACAGCCGGCGGCACATGTCGGCAACGGCCGCCTGTGCCTTGTCCGAGCTCGCGGCCTCGAACACGATCCGCAGCAGCTTCCCGCTGCGGACCTCCGCGACCGAGTCGTAGCCGAGCGCCCGCAGGCCCGATCCGATCGTCTGCCCCTCAGGATCGGCAATGCCCGACCGCAGCGACACGTGGACTTCGGCGATCCAGCGCATGCTCAGGCCGGTGCGTCCCAGGGTCGCCCGGTGAGGCGCTCGAAGGCCGCCACGTAGCGCTCCCGAGTGCCATCGATCACGTCCTGCGGGAGCTCCGGGGCGGGAGGCTCCTTATTCCAGCCGGCGTCTGCCACGAAGTCGCGCACGAACTGCTTGTCGAAGCTCTGCGGGCTCGACCCGGGGGCGTAGGTGTCGCCATCCCAGAACCGCGACGAATCGGGCGTCAGCACCTCGTCGATCACCGCCAGCTGGCCGTCGATGAACCCGAACTCGAACTTCGTGTCGGCCAGGATCAGGCCGACCTCCTCCGCACGGCGGGCCCCCTCGGCGTAGAGGGCGATCGACCGCTCTTCCAGCTGGCGCCCCAGGTCTGCGCCCACGAGGTCGGCCAGCTGCTCCCGACTGATGTTCTCGTCATGCCCGACCTCCGCCTTGGTCGACGGCGTGAAGATCGGCTCCGGGAGCCGATCCGCTTCCCGCAGGCCGCCCGGCAGGCGGTGGCCGCAGACCGTCCCGTCGCGCTGGTACTCCGCCCAGCCGGATCCGGCGAGGTAGCCGCGCACCACGCACTCGGCGTCGACGCGCTGGGCGCGCCGCACGAGCATCGAGCGTGGGGCCAGCTCCGGGGTCTGCGCGGCTTCGGGCAATCGGTCCGGGTCGGCGCTGACGAAGTGGGATCGGCCCAGGCCGGCAAGCTGCTCGAACCACCACGCCGAGAGGCGGGTGAGGACCGCGCCCTTGTCGGGAATCGGCTGCGAGAACACGACGTCGAACGCCGACAGCCGGTCGGTCGCCACCAGCAGGAGGTGGCGATCGTCGACCTCGTACGTCTCCCGCACCTTCCCGCGATGAATGCGCTGCAGTCCCTCGATCTCGGTCGCCAGCATGGCACCGGTCATCGTCAATCGCCCTCCTCGGCTTCGTCATTGGTCGGAGCCGGCGCTCGGCCGGTCGGGATGTTGAGCCGCCGTTTGGCGACGCGCTCGAGACGTTGAAAGACCTCCAGCGCAATGATGATCAGGGCCGTGCTGATCGCCGCCATGAGGAGAAGACCGGCCCCGGCCGCCATTCCCACGGCCGCCACCGCCCACAGCGAGGCGGCCGTCGTGAGTCCGCGCACGGTTCCGCCATAGTGCAGGATCGCGCCGCCCCCCAGGAACCCGATCCCGGACACGATCTGCGCGGCGACGCGCGTCGGATCCGGGTTCGATCCCACGAACGCATACGCGCCGACCACCGTGAAAATCGCCGCCCCCAGCGATACCAGCGCGTGAGTCCGAAAGCCAGCGGGCATGCGCTGGAGCTCACGCTCCCAGCCGATCACCGCTCCCAGCACGAGCGCGACCACGAGGCGCGCCGTCAGCTCGAGCTGAGTGCCAAGGGTCAGGTCTTCCACGAGGGGCTCACATCCTCCAGGGTGCGTCGGTCGCGACGAGCCGCGACCACGTGGTGGCCGACCATGCGTGGAGGGCGCCGCCCGCCAGGACGATGCCGAGCCACACCGCGACGAAGCCTACCAGCAGCGAGCCGGTCACGAGGTCGAACGCGCCAATCACGCCGAGGTCGGCACGAATCGGCGCCCAGAGCACCCCGAGCAGCATGACGGCCAGCCCGATGAGAAGGCCGGCGGCGGTCAGCGACACGATCGCGTGGATGAGCTCGGCGCCGCGCAGCGCCCGGCGTGCCGCGGCCGCGATGGCGGGGAGTGGCCCGCCCTGCTCCGCCACCGCGAGCCTGCCGCCGATCGCGGCGACCATCAGGCCACCGACGACCGCCGCGCCGACGAGGAGCGAGGAACGGAACGAGCCTGCCGAGGGTGCTGAGCAGCGGTCCGCCCGGCGGGTCGGGCGCGTTGAACTGCCCGGGCGCCACGAGGGCCGCGGCGCCAAGGAGGGTCCCGATCGCGAGCCCCGCCGGCAGGCCCGCCACGACGGACACCCGGAACAGTCGGATGGCATCCACGACGCGCGTCTGGCGGCGCTCGTGAAGGGCGATCAGGGTGGCATTGGCGCCGGCCGACAGCGCGAGCGCCACCCCGACCATCGCCAGCGTCCCGGCGCCGATGACCACCGCGTTCCAGGGCCAGGCCCCCGACGTGGCGAGCCGCGCTCCCACGAAGGTCAGGTCGGACACGGACGGTGGCCGGACGACCGTCACGATGAACGGGATCCACCCGACGCTCACCAGCCAACCCAGAGCACCGGGCACCCACAGGTCCGGATGCTCCGACACCTGGTGCGCCGATGCGCCGGCCGCCGCGCCCCAGCGTTTCACGACCGCGACGGCTACGGAGCGTCGTCGAGGCCGAGGGCGCGGTACGTGACCGCGATCCCGGCGAGGTGATGCTCGAGATCCATGGCTCGATCGATCTCGTCAGCGGTCAGCCACTCCCCGACGGCGGGATCCGATCTCAGCGCGTCTCGGAAGGTCGCCTCGCCGGCCCACGCCTGCTTCGCCGCAGCCTGGACGAGCCGGTAGGCAGCCTGGCGATCCGCCCCCTTCGCGATCATGGCCAGCAGGAGCGCTTCGGAGTAGACCATGCCGCCCAACTGGTCGAGGTTGTGCGCCATGCGGTCGGCGTCGACCTCCAGGCCGTCCAGGATGTCCCCCAGGGTGCGGGTGGCGTAAGCCGCGACCCCGATCGATCGCTCGAAGACGAACCGCTCGGCTGAGCTGTGGCTGATGTCGCGCTCATGCCAGAGCGCCATGTTCTCGAGGCCGATCAGCGCATCGCCCCGCAGCAGGCGCGCCATGCCGGAGACCCGCTCGGCCAGGATCGGGTTGCGCTTGTGCGGCATGGCGCTGCTTCCCTGCTGGCCCGAACCGAACGGCTCGAATGCCTCCCCGACCTCGGTGCGCTGAAGGTGGCGAATCTCGATCGCCACCCGCTCGAGCGTCCCGCCCAGGATGGCGAGCACCGTGAGCAGCTCGGCATGGCGATCCCGGCTGACGACCTGGGTGGGGGCCGGATCTGGCTCGAGGCCGAGGCCGGCGAGGATGTGGCGCTCGACCGTTTCGGACACGTTGGCGTGCGTCCCGACGGCACCGGAGATCGAGCCGACCGCGACCTGCGTCCGCGCCCTTGCCAGTCGATCGGCGTCACGCGTCAGCTCGGCGTACCAGCCCGCGACCTTGAAGCCGAACGTGATCGGCTCCGCGTGGATCCCGTGGCTGCGCCCGACCATCGGAGTGGTTCGGTGCTCGCGCGCCAGGCGTTGCGTGATCTCGACGAGCCGCGCCAGCTCCCCCTCGAGGACGGAGGTCGCATCCCGGAGCACGACGGCCGTCGCCGTGTCGAGCACGTCCGAGCTGGTCAGGCCGAAGTGCAGCCAGCGTCCCTCGGGACCCAGTCCCTCGGTGACCGAGCGCAGGAAGGCGATGATGTCGTGCTGGGACTCCTTCTCGATCTCGCGCGCCCGTCCGGCATCGACGGTCGTCGCCGTCGTCCGAATGCGTTCCCAGTCTGCCGCGGGGACGACCCCCGCCTGGTGCATGGCCTCGACCGCCAGCAGCTCGATCCGCAGCCACAGCTCGAGCTTGCGACCCTCACTGAAGATCTCGCGCAGCTCGGGAAGCGCGTATCGGTCGATCACGGTTCGAGAATACCGAGGACGTCGGCGTCACGCAGTGATGACCTACCATGCGCCCACTCACGGCGCGAGGAGCGAACATGGCGGACTACCGGCATCCGGTGAATCTGGAGCTCATCGCTGAAGCACCGCTCGGTGCCCGCGTTGCCGATCGCGTGACCGGCTTCATGGGCAGTTGGGCATTCATCGTGATCCAGACGATGATCGTTGCGGCCTGGGTCGCAATGAATGTCTATCACCTGCTCAACGTGAGCTTCGACCCGTTCCCGTTCATCCTGCTCAACCTCGCCTTCTCGACCCAGGCCGCGTACGCCGCGCCGCTCATCCTGCTGGCTGGCAACCGCGCGGCGCGCCGGGATCGCATGACGCTCGAGCACGCAGCCCACCAGTCAGATGTCGAGGAGCGGCAGATCGAGGAGCTCCTGCGTGGGAATCGAGCGATCCTCGAGCGGGTCGAGCAGCTGGATGGGCGGATCCTGGAGCTTGAACGCAGGATCGTGGGCCTCCTCGAGGCGAGGTGAGCGTGCCCCCGCTCAGACCCGCGGATCGATCCGCAGCTCGGCGTTCCCCGCCTGCTCGCGCCGAAACGCCATGACACGGTCGGCGACCTCCACGTCGGACAAAGCAAGGATGCGCGCCGCCAGGTGGGCCGCGTTCTTCGCACCGGCCGAACCGATGGCGACGGTCGCCACGGGTACTCCCGGGGGCATCTGGACCACCGCGTAGAGCGCATCGGCCCCGCCCAGCGATCCACCGTCCAGGGGAATGCCGATGACGGGTCTCGCCGTCAGGCTGGCCAGCACGCCGGGCAGGTGAGCGGCCAGGCCCGCCGCGCCGATGAACAGCTTGACGCCCGAGGATTCGGCCTCGGCGACGTAGGCATGCAAGGCATCGGCCTGGCGATGGGCGCTGATGACCGAGGCTTCCCACGAGATCCCGTATGAGTCGAGAACGTCGAAGCAGCCCTTGAGCGTGACGAGGTCGGAGCGAGAGCCGCACACGACGGCGATGGATGGCATGGCGGAAAGAATAGCCCGACTCGCGCCGGGGCAGGTCATGTGATGCAATGGGGGCCACACTTCCACAGCGAGGCCGCGATGACCACCCAACGTGCGATGCACGATACCCGCGCCGCCGCTGCGCTTCTGCTGGCGCTGCTCATGGCACTCTCGACCCTGTTGATCGCGCCACCCGCGGAGGCCAAGGGACCGCCCGAAGCGGTCCGCTTCGCGACGTTCAACGCATCCCTGAACCGCGGGGCCGCCGGCCAGGCGCTGAGCGATCTCTCCTCGCCGTACGACCCGGCCGAACCCGATGCGGCACTCCGCGGTCGCCGCGCGCAGGCCGCCGCCGTCGCCGAGATCATCCAGCGCACCCGGCCCGAGGTCCTGCTCGTCAACGAATTCGACTACGTCGACGGCCCGATCACCGGCAATTCCCTGACGGCCGCGTTCCAGGCCAACTATCTCGGCGTGAGCCAGAACGGACAGGAGCCGATCCACTATCCCCACGTCTTCGTGGCACCGTCGAACACCGGCATCGCATCCGGCTTCGACCTCAACAACAACGGCGTGGCCGTGACCGACCCGACCATGCCCGGCTACGGCGACGATGCCCTCGGCTTCGGATTCTTCCCCGGCCAGTTCGGCATGGCGGTCTTCAGCCAGCACCCGATCGACCACGGCGCGGCCCGGACGTTCCGCGACTTCAAGTGGCAGGACATGCCCGGCGCGCTGCTCCCCGATGACCCCTCCACCGGCGCGCCCGCGGACTGGTACAGCGCCGATGAGCTCGCCATCCTCCCCCTGTCGAGCAAGTCCCACTGGGACGTGCCGATCGATGTGGGTGGCACCACGGTCCACTTCCTCGTCAGCCATCCGACGCCACCGGTCTTCGATGGACCGGAGGATCGCAACGGGCGGCGCAACTTCGACGAGATTCGCCTGTGGGCCGACTACGTGACCCCGGGTGCCGGCGCGTATATCTACGACGACACCGGCGCGTGGGGCGGACTGAAGCCCGGCTCCAAGTTCGTGATCGCCGGCGACCAGAACTCCGATCCGCTCGACGGCGACAGCATCCCCGGCTCGATCCAGCAGCTGCTGGACAGCCCGCGGATCAATACCAAGGTCACTCCGTCGAGCGCGGGAGGCACCGAGTGGGCCGCAGTCCAGGGAGCCCTGAACGACGGACATCGCAGTGATCCGGCATATGACACGGCGGACTTCTGCGACACCCCCGCATTCCCGCCGTGCAGCGGACCGGGCAACCTGCGGGCTGACTACGTCCTGCCGAGCCGGAGCCTGCGCATCGCCGATGCTGGCGTCTTCTGGCCGGAGCCCGGCAGCGACCTCGTCTACCTGACCGGCACCGGCTTCCCCGTGCCGAGCAGCGACCATCGGCTGGTCTGGCTGGACCTCATGATTCCCGGCAGCACCCGCCGCTGACCCGATCGGCGCGCGGGCTCAGTCGGTGAGCTCGCGCGCCGCGACGTCCGACCGAAACTGCCCGCCCTCGAGCTCTACGGCCGCCACGCCGCCGTAAGCCGCGTCCCGTGCCGCGGCCATGGTCGGTCCGCGCCCGACCATCGTCACGACGCGGCCGCCGCTTGCCTCGTACGACGCGTCGGAGGGGCGTGCCACGCCGCCGTGGAAGCACAGCACGTTGCCGTCATCCGACGCCGATGACGGCTCGGCGCCAAGGAGCGGACGTCCGACCTGCGGATCGCCCGGGTAGCCCGCTGATGCCACGACGACACCGACCGCCGCGCCGGGACGCGGACCGACCGAGCCCTCCATCAGGCCGCGGTCGGCGGTCGCACAGCCCATCAGGGCTCCGCTCAGATCACCCTCGAGCATCGGCAGCAGGACCTGGGCCTCGGGGTCACCGAAGCGCGCGTTGAACTCGATGACCATCGGGCCGTCGTCGGTGATCATCAGGCCCGCGTACAGCACGCCCCGATACGGGAAGCCGTCGCGAGCCATGCGCCAGGCGATCGGCTCGAAGACCGCGGCCGCGATCTCCTCGAGCTCGCCGGTCCCGAACCACGGAACCGGCGTGTAGGCGCCCATCCCTCCGGTGTTCGGTCCGGCATCGCCGTCACCCAGGCGCTTGTAGTCGCAGGCGGACGCCAGCGGCACCACGACCTCGTCCCCGACGAGCGCGAACGCGCTCACCTCCGGACCGGCCAGGCGATCCTCGAGCAGCACGCGCGCGCCGGCGGCCACGCTGTCGAAGAGGGCTCGCACCGCATCGGACGCCTCCTCGGTCGTCTCGGGCACCACCACCCCCTTGCCGGCGGCCAGCCAGTCTGCCTTCACGACGGGTGGCCGGGACGCGGCCGCCACATGGGCCAGTGCCGCATCGGGGTCGGTGAAGCTTCGGGCGGTGGCGGTCGGGACGCCCGCTCGGCGCATCTGCTCCTTCGCGAACGCCTTGCTCGACTCGAGCCGGGTGGCCGCCCGGCTCGGACCGAATGTCGGGATGCCGGCGGAGGCAAGCTCGTCGGCCAAGCCGGCGGCCAGTGGGCCCTCCGGACCGATCACCACCAGGCCGTAGCGCTCGCGCATGGCGTGGCGGGCCACCGCGGTGACATCGGTCGGATCGAGGTCGACGTTCTCACCGACGGCCGCAGTCCCGGCATTCCCGGGGAGGATCCGCACCCGCCGCACGCCCTCGTCGCGCGCAAGACGCCAGGCGAGGGCATGCTCTCGGCCGCCTGACCCGATGACCAGCACGTCCATGCCTTCGAGTCTACGGACTGCGGGCAGCAGGTTCGCTACTCGGACAGCGCCTCGAGTGCGTCGAGGACCTCTGCCAGCTCGTTGATCCGCTCCTGGTAGGCGCCGAGATCGCCGCGATCGAGTGCCGACTGCGCGGCGTCGTAGAGGCGCTGCGCCTCGGCGATGAGGCCCGCGGCATCGGACGGCAGCTGGCCAGGCGTCGGTTCCGGCCCGGGAGACTCGCCTGGCGACGGGCTCGGTTCCGGTGCCTCGGGCGGCGGAGGCTCGGCCTCGCCGAGGAGCTGGCGAATGCCTTCCTCGACCGAGCTGGCAAAGGCGACGCGACGCTGGTCGGCCATGATCACCCGCACGAACTCGGGGAACGGGGCACCCTCGGCCTGGAGGAAGATCGGCTCGACGTAGAGGAGCGCGTCATCGCCGATCGGCAGCACGAGCAGGTTGCCGCGCACGACGCGCGACCCGGCGCTCGACCACAGGGTGAACTGCTCGCTGATCGCGTCATCGGCTCCGATACGCGCCTCGATCTGGACCGGCCCCTGGGTGGTCGTACCGGTCGGGAACTGGAACGCGATCCGTTCGCCGTAGACACCGGGGTCCATGCGGGCCGCGACCCAGGCGATCATGTTCGGCCGGCCCTCGGGAACCATTGGCTGGATGAGCACGAACTCGGCCTCGTCCTCGCCGGGGATGCGCATGATCACGTAGTAGGGCTCCATCGGCTGGCCCGTGCCGGCGATCACGTCCTCGGGAATGGCCCAGCGGTCGTCCTGGTTGTAGAAGGTGGTGGCACCGCCATCGGTCGCCGGCAGGTGATAGAGCCGGAACGACTGGTTCTGCGCCAGGAAGAGGTCCTCGGGATAGCGCAGATGCTCGCGGAGCTCCTCGGGCATGGCATCGAGCGGCTCGAACAGGTTCGGGAAGATCCGTCCGTAGGCAGCCACGATCGGCTCGTCGGGATCGGCCAGGAAGAAGCGGACCGTGCCGTTGTAGGCGTCGACCACGACCTTCACGCTGTTGCGCAGGTAGTTCGCGCCCGCGAACCGGCTCTCACTCGACAGCGGCTGCGCGTTCGGGTAGCGGTTGGTCACGGTGTACGCGTCCCAGATCCAGAGCAGCCGGTCGTCGGCGGCCACCAGGTACGGATCGCGGTCGTAGGCGAGGAACGGGGCGATCTCCGTGACGCGCTCCTCGATGTCGCGGCGGAAGAGGATCTGCGACTGGTCGGTGAGCTGGCCGCTGATGAGGAGGTTGAAGTCGCTGAAGCGGAGGGCGAAGAGCAGCCGATTCAGCGGGTTGCCGATGTCGACCCCGGTCGTCCCCTCCCAGATCGTCTCGGCGCCGGCCTCGCCGCCCGCGTCACTGTCCAGTGGGTAATCGAACTCGCGCGTGGACGTCGAGGTGACGACGTACGTGTCGGTCTCCTCGCCGAAGTAGATCCGCGGCTGGCCGATCGGGAGCCGCGGCTCGCGGTTGATGCCGCTGACGAGGTAGTCGGGCGTTCCCGCGTCGGTCACCGCATCCACCGGCACCGCGGTGATGCCGTAGCCGTGGGTGTACACGAGCCGCTCGTTCGTCCAGGTGCGATTGTCGCCGAACAGGTCGACGTCGAGCTCCCGGGCGCTCAGCATGATCTGGCGCTGCTCGTCCTCGATCGTGTAGCGGTCGATGTCGACATCGGAGAAGGTGTAGTAGCGGCGGAGGATCTGCTGCTGGCCGAACGTCGTGAGCAACGGCCGGTAGTCCCACAGGCGCAGGTTGTCGATCGTGGTGGCGTCGCCCTCGAGCAGGTCGCGCGTGATCGTCTCTTCCCCCGGTGAAGCGCCGGGTCTCGATGGAATCGAGGTCGAACGCGGCGCGCGTCGCCTCCAGATGGCTGCGGATGTACGGGCGCTCCACGTTGAGCTCGTTCGGCTCGACCTGGACCCGCTGCACGAAGCCGGGGTACAGGCCGCCGACCAGGATCGAGAGCACGAACCAGGCGCCGGCCGCCAGACCCAGCAGCCACAGCGTCCGGAAGAACGTGTTCGCCAGGAGCAGCCCGGCCGAGACGAGCGCGACGACGGTGAGGATCACGTACGCGGGGTACTGGGCGTTCATGTCGGTGTAGAGCGCCGCCTGGACGTTGCCGTCCCACCCGCGGGTCGAGTACGCGAGCTCCGCGATGTCGAGCTGATAGCCGCCGGCAATGACGACCAGGAACAGCGCGCCGATGACCGACAGGTGCGCGCGCACCGGCGCGGTGAGGTGGAACTGCCAGCGCAGTGCGCGGGCGGCGTAGGTCCCGATGGTCAGCAGCCCGATGACGATGAGCGCGGTCGAAGCCCAGCCCAGCAGGAAGCGCCAGAACGGCAGATCGAAGACGTAGAAGCCGATGTCGCGGCCGAGGGTCGGGTCATCGACCCCCCATGCCGCGCCGTTGATGAAGAGGAGGACGATCTCCCACGAGCCGCTCCACGCGGCCCCCGAGCCGAGCGCCAGCAGCACGGCGATCACTGCCAGGCCGATCCCGATGAGGCGCGACGCATCCGGCAGCTCGATCCCTCCGAGCTGACGCACGGGCGCCTGCGGCGCGATGCGCCCGGCCAGCCAGACGCTCACCACGACCGGCACCAGCATCGCCGCGAAGCCGATGCCGAACAGCGCGACCTGGGCCCAGAAGCGGGTGAACAGGATGTCGCGCCGACCGAGCGCGTCGTACCACATGATGTCGGTGATCAGGCTCACGATCCCGCCCAGCAGGCCCAGGAGCACGAGCAGCGCGACGACCGCTCCGCCGATCACGATCCATCGGCGCCACGGAAGGTCGGCGGCAACCGGTGGTGCACCCGGCCCATTGCCGCCGCCGCCGTTCGCGCGGCCCGTGCGGCGCTGGCGCCGCTCCTCGTCGAGCGGCGTGACGTTGCGCTCGGCACGGGGCTTGCGCTCGTAGGGACGCCCCTCGCTGCGCGCGTCGGCCTCTTCCTGGCGGCGTTGCAGCTCCTCGAGGAGCTTGTCGAACCAAGATGACATGTAGTCACCCATGCTACCGGCTTGCCCGCTCGCCCGTATGTCGAGCCACCGGTGGCGCAGAGTGGCGAGCGCGACCTTCCGCCCCCGACGGCGGTCCGCTACGGCACGACAGGCGGCGTCATGACCAGCCGACCCAGCTCCGTCCCATCGTCGGCGTACGCCACCAGAGCGGTCGGGACAGGCTCCGGGAGATAGACGAGAAACGCGCTCGCATCGAGCTCGGCCGGGGCCAGTGGAACGAGCAGGGCTGACGCCCGACTCCCGTCGTCGAGCTCGAGGACGACCGAGCTGACGCTCGAGTCGACGATCCCGCCGACCTCGAACACCGGGTCCCGTTCGCCACCACCGGTGGTCACCGGCCCGAACGCTCCCATGTCGGCTTCGCCGGCAAGCGGCCCGCAGATCGTCGAGCCGTTTCCACCGCGGAAGATCGCGAGGCATGCGCCGTCGGCGTCACGCTGGACGACGACCGAGAGCAGCTCATCGACCCGTCCGCGCACGATCTCGACGGCCGGGCCGGTCGGCCTGGCGGCCGGGCCGCCGGTATGGATCTGGCGCGGGTTGGTATCGAGCTCCGCGATCTGGATCCCGGCATCGGGCTCGGGCAGGAGCCCGCAGCCTCCCACGATCTGCGCCAAGAAGGAGAAGCGAGATCTGGCGTACTCCCAGCTTCACTCGACGTCACGCTCTTCCAGGACCGCGCCGCCGGCACCGTAGGCCGTGATCGCGACGATCGAGGCCGTCGACGGGTACATGATCACGAACAGTCCGAAGTCGCCGCCGCCCGGGCCGCCTGGCATCACGGGGACGTCGTACGAAGTGCCGTCATCCGCGCGGGCACTCACGGACTCCACACTTCCATCCACGAAACCGTGAATTGCGTGGACGCGACCCAGCTCCGCTCCGACGCTGACCGACCGGAACGCCGTTTCCACGACGATCCGCCCACAGTCGAGGTTCGAGATGGCGACGACATCGAGCTGCCGGCACAGCAGGTCGCCGGATTCCCAGACGAGCAGGCGCCAGCCCGTGTCCGAAGCGGAGCCCGTCGCGGCCACCGTGATCTCACCGTCGGGCTCCGGAGCTCCGGGAAGGAGCTGGATCGGCCCGGTGGGCGCGGGACGGGACGGTCCCCCGATGGCACAGCCGGCCATGGCGACCACGGCCGCGATCGCGATCAGCCCGACCGGCAACCCCCGCATCGGCTCACTCCCACTCGATGGTGGCGGGCGGCTTGGAGCTGATGTCGTAGACGACGCGGTTCACGCCAGGCACCTCGTTGACGATCCGGGAGCTGATCTTGGCCAGCACCTCGTACGGGAGGCGGGCCCAGTCCGCCGTCATGCCGTCGTCGGACGTGACCGCGCGAATGGCCACCACGTTGGCGTAGGTCCGCCCGTCACCCATCACGCCGACCGAGCGGACCGGGGTGAGGATGGCGAACGACTGCCACAGGGACCGATACAGGCCGGCGCCCTTGATCTCGTCGATGACGATCCAGTCGGCTTCACGCAGGGTTTCGAGACGCTCGGCGGTCACCTCGCCGATGATCCGGATCGCCAGGCCCGGACCGGGAAATGGCTGACGCTGGACCATGGCATCGGGCAGGCCGAGTTCCAGGCCGACCTTGCGCACCTCGTCCTTGAACAGGTAGCGCAGTGGTTCGATGAGC
Source organism: uncultured Chloroflexia bacterium (assembly GCA_963767985.1). GTDB lineage: Bacteria > Chloroflexota > Limnocylindria > QHBO01 > QHBO01 > JACDBZ01. The sequence goes on along the minus strand of CAVYGE010000005.1, from coordinate 239,089 downwards.
TTGAAGCGCAGGTCGGACGGCAGGCCGCCGACGTTGTGATGGGTCTTGATCTTCTGCGACGTCTTGGTCTCGGACGTCTTCGACTCGATGACGTCCGGGTAGAGCGTGCCCTGGGTGAGAAAGTCGATCTGCCCGATCTTCGCGGCCTCCTCCTCGAAGACGCGGATGAACTCGTCGCCGATGATCCGTCGCTTCTCCTCCGGATCCTCGACCCCGGCCAGGCGCGCCAGGAAGCGCTCGCGCGCATCGACCATGACGAGGTTCATCCCGAGGTCGCGCTCGAAGGTGACCCGCAGCAGCTCCGACTCGCGCTTCCGCATCAGGCCGTGGTCGACGTAGATGCACGTCAGCTGATCGCCGATGGCCCGATGAACCAGGGTCGCCGCCACGGCGCTGTCCACGCCTCCGGACAGCGCGCAGATGACGTGCCCCTCCCCCACCCGCTCACGGATCTCGGCGACCGTCGTCTCGACGAGGTTCGCGGCGGTCCAGTTGTCCCGGACGCCGGCGATACCGACCACGAAGTTGCGCAGAACGTCGCGGCCGATCGGCGTATGCGACCACCTCGGGGTGGAACTGGATGCCGTACAGGTGGCGGCCCGCATCGGCAAGGCCGGCGTAGGGGGTCGAGTCCGTCTGGGCCGTGGAGGCGAATCCCTCGGGAGGACGCAGAATCGAGTCGCCGTGGCTCATCCAGACCGGCTGCTCGCGCTCGATCCCGGCGAACAGGCCCGAGGAATCGGTCACGCTCACGGTGGCCGGGCCGTACTCGCGCCTGGTGGACGGCACGACCTCGCCACCGAGCTCGTGGGCCATGAGCTGCAGGCCGTAGCAGATGCCGAGGACCGGGATTCGGCCGGACCACAGCGCCGGGTCGGCCCGTGGCGCGTCCACGTCGTAGACCGATGACGGCCCGCCCGACAGGATCACCGCCTTGACGCCCCTCCGCTCGAGCTCGGCCATCGGCGTGTCATGCGGCAGCAGCTCGGAATAGACATTCAGCTCGCGCACGCGTCGCGCGATGAGCTGGGCGAACTGGCTGCCAAAGTCCAGGACCGCGACGGTGTCCGGCTGTTCCGGTGCCTCGGTCTCGACGCGGAGCGGCGGCGGCGCATGGAGTGCCTGCTCGAGATAGGCCTCAACCTCCGCATCGTCGGGGGCGAGGACGCGATGGCCCGCATTGGCAGCCTCGCCGTGGACGGTTCGGCCGCGCTCTCGCGGGACGGGCTGTTCGGCGTCGATTCTCGGTTCCTTGGACTCTGTCAATGCCGCTCCGTCCGGCGATGATCACCTGTGCGCCAGAGTCTAATCGTCACCACGCAGGTCAATCCGCGCCGCCGAGCGCCTTCTCAAGGTCAGCGCCGGTCATCGCCGCGTCGATATACATCGATGTCCCCGCACGCTGCAACTCCTCGGCGGCCGCGGCCAGCGCTCCGTACGCAGCACGGGCCAGGGCGCCGCCGGTGGAGACCCGACGAACGCCCATCGCCTCGAGCTCGCGCACCGATGGGGCGTTGCGCACCGCCAGCACGTTGGCCGGCGCGTCGGTGGCGGTCCACCACGCGCCGGATGTCATCGGCGGCGGACAGTCGTGGCGCATAGACGACATCGGCTCCGGCCTGACGATAGGCGATGAGCCGCTGAACGGTATCGTCGAGGTCACCGAGGTCGTAGACGTGGTTCTCCGCCCGGGCTGTCAGGACGACGCCATGCCGATGCGCCTCCTCGGCGGCGGCGGTGACTCGCTCGACGGCGACGTCCAACGGGTCGATCCTGCCGGTCGCCGGATCGTAGTCCTCGATCGAACAGCCGGCCGCGCCGCGTGCGGCCATCTCGGCCACGGTCTCCGCAACGCCTGCAGGATGGTCGGCGAAGCATCGCTGGGCATCCACGTTGAGGGGCAGGTCGACAGCCGACGCCAGGGTCTCGACGTGATCGAGCATCTCGTCGCGGGTCACCGTGAGATCCAGCTTGCCGAGTGCCGCCGCATGTCCGAGGCTCGTCGTCGCCAGTGCCTCGAACCCCATGCTGGCAAGGATCCGAGCCGACCCGATATCCCACGCGTTCGGCATGATGAACAGCCCGCGCTCGTGGAGGCGGCGGAACCGGTCGCGGCGGTCGCGGGCGGAGGTCGGCATCAGGCTCAGGATACAGACCGGGCGAGCTCATCGGCTGCCGCAGCGGCCACCGCTGAACGCTCGATGCCGAGGCGCTCCAGGAGCTGTGCGACGGTCCCGTGCTCCATATCAGCGACAGCGGCCACGACGTGCGCTCCCACCAGTGGCCGTCGGGTTGATCGGGCCATGCCTCCGGCTCGTTGGAACGCCTCCTGGGCAGACGGGCTGGACCGATAGATACCGGACCCGGTGGCCGGATCGAGTGGGGGCGCATGGCTGAGCCGTTCGGCGACGTCAGATCGCATGCCTGCGGCGACGAGCGCGGCGGCGTGCTGCTCGACGATCGCAGCCCGAAGCCGATCACGATCGAGGCCGAATCCGCCCAGCACTCGATCGGCCGAGTCATCGGGGAGGTCGAAGGCCGCCAGGAGCAGGTGTTCGGCCGCCGGCTGCTCGTCACCCATGGAGCGGGCTATGCGCTCCGCACCGGTCAGCAGATCCTTGATCGCCCGCATCTCGCGGAACATCCTCATCGGGTTCATCTGTCCTCCTGGGTTGCTGGATGGCGACGAAGGCGCTGCGCGTGACGCTTGTGGGCTGCCTGGCGTGAGACGCCCAGCGCCTGGGCCATCTGCTGCCAGGTCCATCCGAGCTCCATCGCCTCGTCCACGGCCTCGCGTTCCATGCGGTCCGCCAGCCGACGCAGCGCGATCACCGCTGCGAAGGCGGCGGCGGGATCGCCGGTCTGCGGGTCGTCGGCCATGGACGCAGGCTACGAGCAACCCCGGGTGATGTCAACCTATGTTGACAGAGGGGGACGCCGCCGACATCACCCCGGCCCGTCCAGCCATTCGCGCGGATGGGCTGCCAGGAAGTCCTCGATCGGTATGCCGCCGGCACCCACGATGAGGGCGCGCGCGCCCGGGTGCGTATGGGTGAAGGCGACCGTGCCCGGCGTGCCACGAGGATGACCGGTCTTCACCTCGATCGCCATCGGCGCATCGCGGGATCGCATGAGCTTGCCCGGTCGAACCACCCAGTCGACCTCGTTGTTGCCCTCTCGCCAGTAGCCGAGCTCGTCCGGATCGGCGTGGGCCCAGAGGTGCGCGCCGACCGCGGTCTCGACCAGCCGGCCCCACGTCTCGTGATCGGCCTGTGCGCGCGTGAACGTCGTCCGTGCCGTGGCCGTGATCAGCGCGGTGTTCAGCGCCAGGAGCTTCGGGCTCGAGGCGCGGCGTCGAACGGCGGAGCCGGAGTACTTGCCGATGCCGGTCACCATCCCGGCGCCTCCGAGAAGCTCGAGGTAGTGCGCCAGCGTGACCGTGTTTCCGGCATCGGTCAGGGTTCCGAGCATCTTCGTGTAGCTCAGGACCTGGCCCGAGTACGAGCAGGCCAGGCGGAACAGCTGACGCAGCAGGGCCGGCTTTTCGACGCGGTTGAGGAGGAGGATGTCTCGCGATAGGTTCGTCTCCACGATCGAATCGAGGATGTACTCCTCCCACCGCTCGTGGCGCCGGATGAGGGGCGCAGCGCCGGGGTAGCCACCGTAGAAGAGGTAGGTGTCAAGGTCCCACCCGAACGCATCGCGCATCTCGGCGAAGGTCCAGTGCGTGACGCGAATGACTTCGAAGCGTCCGGCCAGGCTGTCGGACAGCCCCTTGCGCACGAGCAGCGGTGCCGACCCCAGCAGCATCACCCGCAGCGGGATCCCCGACGCGGTGTCCTCGTCCCACAGCTGCTTCACGACGTCCGACCAGTCGCGGATCTTCTGGACCTCGTCGAGGATGAGCAGCCCGCCCGCTCGACTGCCCATCGACGCGGCCTGCCGGCCGATCTGCCACTGCGTGTAGATCCAGCCGATGTCCTCGGGATCGGGCGCATCGGCGGAGGCGAAATGGCCCGGGATGCCGATGGCGTCCATGACCTGGCGCGCGACCGTGGTCTTGCCCACCTGGCGCGGTCCGGCCAGCACCTGTATGAAGCGGCGCGGCTCGTGCGCGCGCTCGAGGACCTCGTCGTAGATCGGGCGGCGGTAGACCTTCGGTTTCGGCATTCACTCACTCAGGCGGGCGAGATTACTCACAGTCCTGAGTGATTTTACTCAGTCGATGTCGTCCGTAGTGCCGGACCAGGCGCGGCTCCCATCTCGCGCCGGGGAGCGGTCACCCTTCCTCCTCGGCCATGTACACCTCGGCGAACGATCGGCAGCGGCCGTCGGGCGCGAACTCGAGCAGAAAGACGTTGCGGTAGGTTTTCTCCGGCGCATCGGCGGTGGCGAGGTAGCGGCTGTACCCGGTCGCCACACCCCGGTCGTCGTCGACGGCGTAGGCGGTGTACTCCGCCTCCCACGTTCCCGGCTCGTCGCGCGACTCGCCGAGCCACGCGTCGACCACCTCCTCGATGCCGCGCGCCGCCGGATACGACTCGTACGGGCGGAAGCGATACACGATGTCGTCGGTGAAGAGCGCCTCGATCGGTGCCCGTTCATTGGCTCGCCAGGCTTCGACGTAGCGATCGAGCCAGGCCTGAAGGTCGGTGCGATTCATCGGCGCATCCTACGCCGACGCCTCGACGTGGAACGCGGCCAATTGCTCGGCCTCCTCGTCCACCGCGCGGCGCTCGGGGCCGGAGAGCTTCCGGAAGGGCGCGATCGTCACGCGGCCCTCGTCGAAGCGCCACGTCCCGGCGACCCGCCCGTCGACCAGCACGGTCGGGTGGGACGGCGGCATCTTCGTCGAGAAGATCATCGGCCGATACTCCTCCGGCAGCACGCCGGTCCCGCGTGCATGGACCAGCAGGATCGCGTCCCAGGTCGGCAGGAGCCGCACGGGCGCGGGGGTGCCCTCGTCGGGGAGCTCGGCATCCGGCAGGTCGAACAGCTCCCTGCCGGTCTCGTCGCGGAACCGTCGCAGCTCCATCGAGCCCAGGACCGACCTCACGGGCGTGATCGGCGCGCCGATGAAGCTGGCGATGTCGCCGACGGCGGCCGGTCCGAAGCCCCCGAGATAGCGGCGCACCAGATGGACGAGCCCGGCCTCCGGCTCGACCTCGACGTGACCGATGCGGTCGTCGGCCAGCGCGTAGAGGTCGGCGCGGCGGCGTTCCCAGGTCCCCGACGGCGGGACGCGCAGGAGCTCGGCATCCGTGTCGATCGTCGCCGCGATGGTCCCATCGGCATCTCCGACCAGCTCGCGGAGCCGCGCTCGCGGGGCATCGGTGCCGGCCAATCCGGCCCGGATGCGGGCGATGACCGCGTCGCGCCCCGAGTCGTCACCGCGGTACACCTTCCGCGCCCAGGCGTGCCGGAGCGCCCGCAGGCCGGCTGCCATCGGGTGGTAGTCGGTCGCCGAGACGGTGTGGATCGTGCCGCGCATGAGCGTTCCCTGCACGACCTGGCTCGCCTCGTAGGCGGCGGTGAGATCCTCGGCACGGAAGCCCTCGAGGCACGACCAGAGGCGGAGGTACGCGTTCGGCGCGTACTGGTTCTGGATGCCGGCCATTCGCTCGAGCGCCTGGGGAATCGCCATCGAGTGGCGCTCGAGGAGCAGCTGGCGCGCGAGCAGCGCCCGGTTCCGTGCGCGAACCGTCAGGACATCCAAATCCAGTCCCCCGAGCCGCTCGTGGACCCGCCTACTCCCGGCCGGCGAGCTGCCAGGACTTGCCCTCGGTCACGATCGATGGCGCGATGACCATCTCGACCTCGTGCATCTCGCGGATCGTCCGGACGCCGAGCGCGGCCATCGACTGGCGAAGCGCGCCGACGAGGTTCTGCGTCCCGTGGGTCGTCTCCGCCGGCCCGAAGAGGATCTGCTCGAGCGGCAGTCGCGTGCCGATCTTGATGCGCGTGCCCCGGGGGAGCGTCGGCGAGGGTGACGCCATCCCCCAGTTGAAGCCGCGACCCGGCGCCTCGAGTGCGCCGGCGAACGGCGAGCCGAGCATGACCGCATCGGCGCCTGACGCGATGGCCTTCGCGATGTCGCCGCCGGTCTTCATGCCGCCATCGGTCACGATCGGCACGTAGCGTCCACTCTCGCGCTCGTATCGGTCCCGGGCCGCCGCCACCTCGAGGGTCGCGCTGACCTGCGGGACGCCGATGCCGAGCACCTCGCGCGTCGTGCACGCCGCGCCGGGCCCGACCCCGACGAAGATGCCGGCCGCCCCCTGGTGCATCAGCTGATAGGCCGCCTCGCCGCTGACGGTGTTGCCCACCAGGACGGGGATCTTGAGCCCGCCCGTCAGGTCGGCGAGCGACAGCACGCGCGTCGAGGTCGAGATGTGGCGCGCCGACGACACCTGGGACTGGACGAGCAGCAGGTCGGCACCGGCGGCTGCGGCGATCTCCGCATGCGTCCACGCCGATGCCGGCGTCGTCGCCACCGCCGCGATGGCACCCTGTGCCTTGACCCGGGTGATCAGCGCCGTGATGAGCTCGTCACGGATCGGCTGCTGATAGGCCTCGGCGAGGATGTGCGCGGCCTCGCGTCCGTCCTCGGCGGCGACCACGCGCTCGATGATCGGCCCGGCATCCTCGTAGCGGGTGTAGAGGCCCTCGAGGTTGATGAACGCGGCGCCGCCATGGCGGCTCATGCGCACGGCGAAGTCGGCATCGGCCACGGCGTCCATGGCCGCCGCCAGGAAGGGGATCTCGAGGTGGAACCCGCCGATCTCGACGCCGAGGTCGACCTCGGCCGGATCGGCCGTGACCGCCCCGGGAACGAGCGCCACCTCCTCGAATCCGTAGGCCCGCCGGAGGCGTGTCTCGGTGGCGTCGCCGACGCGGGAATCGATCGTCACGGTCGGGTCCTCGGGCTGCGTACGAAAACGCCCGCGGACGGCATCGGCCATCGCGGGCTGGACGGGTCGGGCGCTCTTGTCACTGCTCGAATCGGGTGCATGTCGCTGCGAGCTTCAGATCTGCCTCGAGTATAGCCGCGGCGCAGCCCGTCCGACACAAGCGACGACCCGCGGGAGTCGCTCCCGCGGGTCGTCGAAGTTCGGGATCGGAGTCGTGTCAGGCGCGAGTGCCCGCGAACGCTCGTCGTCCGAGATACAGACCGGCCAGCAGCAGCGCGACGCCGGCGAAGGTCACGAGCGACGTGGACGGGGTGCCCGTCGCCATCGCGGTGTCCGGAACGGCTCCGGTGTCGTCGGCCACGATGACCTGCACGCCGGCCTCGCCGCCGTCCATGGCAATGGCCGTGTAGTTCATGCCGGCCTCGAGGGTCGCGTCCAGCGTGAGGGCCGCGTCCATCTCACCCGCTGCCCGGATCTCGAGCGCATAGGTGGCCGGGTCGACGGTCAGATAGTCGGTGGCCTCCGGATAGGCGAGACCCTCGACGAGGATCGGGCCGTCCGTGACGGCCACGTCGACCGATGCCGGCGCCGATGGCGAAGCATGGAACACGCGGAGCTTGCTCATGCCCTCGGCAGGAGCACGGTCGTCGGTGAGCACCGTCGCGCTGATCTCGGCGACGAGCCCGATGGCGGCCACGCTGTAGGACGTGCCGGCCTCGAAGGTGAGGTCCGCATCGATGACCGGGTCGGTCGAGCCGGTGGCGGTCACCTGGATGTTGTGCTCACCCGCCGGGACGGCGAGATACTCGCTCACGGCCGTGAAGGGCACGTCGGAGAGCACCATGGTGCCGTCGACCCAGACGTCGACGTTGGGTGCGTCGGGCGAGGCATGGATGACGCGAACCATGGCGTCATCTGCCGCAGCCACCGGCATGGCGGCTACGAGAATCAGGCTGAACGCCGCCAGCATCGCGGCGAGCCGTGAAATGGGGTTGCGCATTGGGAATAGCCTCTGTGTTGAGTGTTTGTTCATTCTTTGTACACCGACCGAGCAGGGCTGTCAAGGGTCAAACGGCACGTATGAGCGGACTAACCCTGTACAAACCGATCTCGTGCGGCGGCATACCGCGCGAGCGCGCGCTCGCGGGCCTGGCGAAGGTCGACGATCGGGGGCGGGTAGGCGGAGGCTGCCTTCCCCGCCCGCCAGGGCTCATGGACCACGTCGTCTGGCACGGCGGTCAGCTCGGGAACCCACCGGCGCACGTACGTCCCATCGGGGTCGAAACGCCGGGCCTGGAGGGTCGGGTTGAAGATGCGGAAGTACGGCGCCGCGTCGGTGCCGACGCCCGCGACCCACTGCCAATTGCCGTTGTTCTGCTGGACGTCCGCGTCGAGGAGCCGGTCGCTGAACACCTGCTCACCGCGTCGCCAATCGAGCCCGAGGTGCTTCACCAGGAAGCTGGCGGTGACGAGCCGCGCCCGGTTGTGCATCCAGCCGGTCGCGGCCAGCTGGCGCATCCCGGCGTCGACCAGCGGATACCCCGTCCGTCCCTCACGCCATGCGTCGAGCAGCTCGTCCGACGTTGCGCCACCCTCCCACTCCAGCCCGTCAAACTCGCGCCGATAGCTCTCCCGGGTGAGGCGCGGGTTGGCCGCCAGGACGTGCGCGAAGAACTCTCGCCACGCGAGCTCGCCCTTCCACGCTGCCGCGCTCTTGACCATCTCGGGCCGTCCGCTGATCCGGGCGCGCTCCGTCGCGTCGAGCACGGCGCGCCAGCAGGCGCGGATGCTCAGCGCGCCGACCCGCAGGTGGGGTGAGAGCCGGGATGTGGCGTCGAGGTCGGGGCGGTCGCGGTCCTCTCGGTATCCGAGCAGGTCCGTTCGCGCGAAGGCGCCCAGGCGCTCCGCAGCGGCTCCCTCGCCGGGCACCGGGAGGTGATCGGGCTCCTCGTTCGGGGGCATGACCGTGTCGGCGCCTGGCGGCGCGAGGCGCGACGCGTCGACCTCGGCGCGGGCCAGGTTCGGATCGGACGCACTCGCAACCTCGCGCTCGAGGGCACGACGAAAGGGCGTGAAGACTGAGTACGCACCTCCGTCCGCCGTGCGAATGACGTCCGGGGCCACGATGCGCTGGTCCTGCACGAGCTCGAGGTCGACGGCCTCCCTGACGCGCGCGTCGCGCTGGACGGCCACCGGATCCTCGTCCGCGGCTGCAACGACGCGATCGGCGCCGATCGACGCCGCGAAGCGGGGCAGGACCTCGGACGGGCTGCCGCGGAGCAGGGTCAGGCCCGAGCCTCGCGCCCGGAGCCGCTCATCGAGCGCGCGAACGGAGAGATCGAACCAGGCGCGGCGTCTCGGAGCGTCGCGGTGGGTCTCGGTCAGCGCCGGGTCCAGCCACGAAGACGGGCCAGGCCATGCCCGAGGCGGTGGCGCGCTCGAGCATCCGGTTGTCACCGAGGCGGAGATCGCGCCGGAACCACGCAATGCTTCGGGGGACGGGTTGCATGCCATGAACTACGGGAGCCCGCGGCGTGCGCATGCCACTGATCGGTGGCTCAGCCGGTGGCGAGCTCCACCCCGGCCGCGCGGGCATCCTCGATGAGCGACTCGAGGGCGTCGTCCCCATCGGCCGATGCCTGCAGCAGCCCCATCACGCGGCTGACGCCCAACTCGGCGTAGTCGGCGAGCAGCTGCTGGCGCCCCGGGCCGGGGGTCGCCCAATCGGTCTCGCCCCACCACACGTGGACCGAGACCGAGAGCGACGCGGGGTCGCGCTCGATCTCCTCGCACCGTGCGCGGATGGTCGGCAGCGCCTCGCGGACCTCGGTCGGCGACATGCCGTCGAGGTTGAGCTCATCGGCGTAGCGGGCCGCCAGCCGCCAGGTCACCTTGGGCCCGTTGCCGCCGACCATGACCGGCATGCCCGTCGGCTGGATCGGCTTCGGCAGGTTGATGGCGTTGGCGACCTGGTGATGCTCGCCATCCCACGTGGCATGCGCCGATCGCTCCGGCTCGAGCATCCGGGTGATCACCTCGAGCGCGTCGTGGAGCATCGCCAGGCGCTCGCGCGTCTCCGGGAAGCCGTAGCCGTAGGCATTCCACTCGTCACGCTTCCAGCCCGCGCCGATCCCGAGCTCGAAGCGTCCCCCGGAGATCGTATCGAGCGTGGAGGCCATCTTGGCCGTCAGCGCCGGGTTCCGAAACCCGTTGCAGATGACGATCTGCCCCAGGCGAACCCGCTCGGTCATCGCGGCGAGGGCGCTCAGCGAGGTGAAGGACTCGAAGGTCAGCTCGTCCGTCGGCCGGGGCGTGGTGGTGAAGTGGTCGAAGAGCCAGATCGACTCGACGCCGAGCCGCTCCGCGTGCCGGGTCACCTCGCATGTGCGCTGCCAGGCCCGTTCCGGCTCCCAGCCGTCGTACTCCCCGGTCCACCCCTGCGGAATGATGACTCCGAGCTTCACGCGATCTCCTTCGTTCGTGCTATCGGACGATCATCTGGGCACGTTCGGGGCCAACGCTGACATGGCTGATCGGGACGCCCGCCAGCTCCTGGAGTCGATCGACGTACGCCCTGGCTGCCGAGGGCAGGTCGGACCAGGTCCGGCAGCCGGTCGTGTCGCTCATCCAGCCCGGCAGCTCCTCGTAGACCGGCTCGAGCCGCTCGTAGATCGACGTCGACGCCGGCACCGTGGTCCACTCCCGGCCGTCGAGCGGGTCCCGATAGGCCCGAGCGACGAGGACACGCTCGAAGCCGTCGAGCACGTCGATCTTCGTCAGCGCGATGCTGGAGTAGCCGGCGAGGCGGACGCTGAATCGGACGGCCACCGCGTCGTACCAGCCGCAGCGCCGCGGTCGGCCGGTCGACGTCCCGTACTCCTCCCCTCGCTCACGCAGTCGCTCACCGTCCGCATCCTCGAGCTCGGTCGGAAGGGGCCCGGCGCCCACGGCCGTTGTGTAGGCCTTGGCGACACCCAGCACCTGGTCGATCGCCACGGCCGGCAGGCCTGCCCCGAGGCTTGCCCCGCCGGGGATCGGCGACGAGCTCGTCACGTAGGGGTAGATGCCCCAGTCGAGGTCGCGCATGGTGCCGAGCTGACCTTCGAGCAGGATGCGCTCCCCGCGGTCGAGGGCCTCGTCGACCAGCGCCTGTCCGTCGACCACGTGTCGGGCCAGGCGGGCGCCGGCGGCCAGGTAGGCATCGGCGATGCGAACCTCGTCGGTGGCCTCCGCGATCTCCTCGGCCATCTCCTCCGCTGCTCCGGGGTAGCCGCGGACCACGCGGTGGATGCGCGGCATGGCCGCCGCCAGGCGCGCGCGGAAGGAGTCCGGCTCGACGAGGTCGACCACGCGCAGGCCGCGCCGTGCGACCTTGTCGACGTAGGCTGGTCCGATCCCCCGCGACGTGGTGCCCAGCTTGCCCGCACCGCGCTCCCGCTCCTCGAGCTGGTCGAGCAGCACGTGATACGGCATCACGAGGTGCGCGCGATCGCTGATGAACAGGTTGCGGCCGTCGAAGCCGGCGGCCGCGAGACCGTCGAGCTCGGCCACGAGCGCCGTGGGGTGGATGACCACGCCGTTGCCGAGCAGGTTCCGCGTACCCGGATGGAAGATGCCCGACGGGATCAGGTGGAGCTTGAAGTGTCCGTGCGGATTGACCACGGTGTGGCCGGCGTTGTTTCCGCCCCCGTAGCGAATGACGAGCTGGGCATCCTCGGCGAGGTAGTCGACGACGCGACCCTTGCCCTCATCGCCCCACTGGGCACCGACGACGGCGACGACGGACATGGCGTGGCGGCAACCTCAGCGTGCGGGACGGCGCCATGCTACCGCTCTGCGGTTCGGCGCGCCGGGTCGGGTCAGCCGCCCGATCCGTTCAGCCACAGCCACTCGCGCAGCGTCAGGCCGGAGGCACGGACCTGGGCGGCGGCGTCGCGGCCGATGTACCGGTAGTGCCACGGCTCGTAGTCGTAGCAGACCTTCGCGAAGCTGTTGCGCGGGTAGCTCATCACGAATCCATAGCGCCAGGCGTTGGCCGCCATCCACGCGCCGGCCGGCGTCGTGGCCCAGTCGGAATACTCCCACGGTGGACGGCCACCGGCGCTCGTGAAGTCGAACGTCGTCCCGAGCTGATGCTCCGAGTGACCGGGGCGCGCGCTGGTGCGCAGAGCCTGCTCGTAGCCGCCTACGGCCACCCAGTGATCGAACGTCACCTTCTGGGTGGCATGGCTGCGGTAGGCACTCACCACCTGCAGCGGCCGCCCGGCCGCTCGTGCGGCCGCGGCCATGGCCCGCAGATCGGCACCCACGTGCGCCCGAAGGGCGTATCCGGTGTTGAGGCCGGTCGTTCCGCTGTCGACGAGGTCGCCGGGCGCGTAGCTCGACGGCAGCATGAGGATGGTGTCGACCAGCGTGCGATGCCAATCTCCGTAGCCGGCGAACGGCGTCGGCAGGTCCTGGTAGGCACAAGCAGGGAGCGGGCGCAGATCGCCGAGCGCCACCCGGAGGTCGAATGGCACGCGGTCACTGATGATCGATCGGCCACCGAGGATCACGACGCGCGGTGGCGCCAGGCGCTTCGCCTCGTCCCGGACGACCGGGGGGGTCGTGGAGCCGGGGACCAGCAGCAGTGCGCCTCCCGCGCGCGCCGCCGCCGGGACGGCGACCAGGGCATCGGGGAAGGCGGTGCCGGTGGCGAGGTAGAGGGGCGACCCCGCCGCGAAGCTGGCTCGACTGATCGCGACCCCGGTCGCGTACCGATCCGCACCGCCCAGGCGACTGACGCCGCCGGCGGGAGCCAGGGTCCGCAGCCTCGCGGCGACGGCCTCACCGACCACCCCGGCGCCCCCCAGGATCACGATGCGCGCGGGTGCCAGTCGGCGCAGCTCCGCCTCCGTGGCGGCCGGCAGCTTGTCCTGCTTGGTCAGCAGCACCGGTGCGCCGGCCCGCGCGGCCGCCACGCCGCCGACGAGGGCGTCGGGAAATGCTCCACCGGTCGCGACGTAGGCGACCGGTGTGCCGGGAGCGAAGCTGGCCGCGCTGACCGCGGCCGCGGTGCCGTAGCGATCGGTGCCGCCGATGCGACGCACGCCGCCGCCGGTATCGTGGGCGTCGAGTGCCCGGACGACGGCGTCGCTGACCACGCCGGCTCCGCCGAGCACCACGATCGATGCCGGCCGCAGCCTGGCGAGCTCAGCCGCGACGACCGGCGGGATCGAGCCGTGCTTGACGAGCAGGATCGGTCCGCCGGCGCGTGCCGCCGCCGGTCCGCCAGCCAGCGCATCGGGAAAGTCGGATCCGGTCGCCACGTGGACAACCGGCACGCCCGGCGCGAAGTGGGCGGCGCTGACCGCCACGGCCGTCGCATAGCGATCAGCTCCGCCATGCCGGTCGACCGCCATGGCGGCATGGGCCGGCGCCGGTGCGTGGGCGAAGAGTCCCGCCGCGGAGACGAGCACGGCCACGGCCGCTCGACCGAGCCTGCGGTGCGTGGAGAAGTGAGTGCGTTGCATCGTCGACCATTGTGGCGAAGGCAGGGCGGTCGACGGATCGGACGATCGTCCCATTCACGGTGGTCGACATCCGATGCATGCGGCACACGACGAAGCGCCGCCCTGGGGCGGCGCTCATGTCAGGTGCTGCGACGGTATGCGTCAGGCCCGCGCACGCACCTTGTCGAAGCAGTTGGAGCAGTAGACCGGTCGGTCGTTGCGGGGGAGGAACGGCACGAGCGCCTGCCCTCCACACTCGGCGCAGACCGCCGCGTGCATCTCGCGCTGACCTCCGTTTCCGTTTCCCCCTCCTCCTCCGATGCCGAGAGCACGATTCTGCTTTGCGATGGCTCGGCAGCTCTGGCAGCGCTGGGGCTCGTTGACCAGCCCCTTGCTGGCGTAGAACTCCTGCTCGCCCGCTGAGAACACGAAGTCCATCCCGCAGTCGCGACAGCGGATGGTCTTGTCGGCGTACACCCTCTCCAGTGCCTCCTGTTATCGCACGCCCGGCCCGAACTTGGACGGTCGCGGTCTGCGGAGCGGGCCGGGATCTGCGGTATGCATCGGGCGCGGATCGGAGCGAACTCGGGTCAGACGTTGATGAGGCCGGTCGTTACAGCGCCCGAGTGTACACCCCGATTTCAAGCCTTTCGGCGCACGCCCGACCGCTTGGCCGCTGAACGCGACTCAGTAGGCCGCGATCTCCTCGCGGGCGGCAACGGTGTAGAAGCGCGTGTTCGCCTTCCGGAACTGGAGTGGGACCTCGCCGATCGGCCCATTGCGGTGCTTGGCGACCTTGGCCTTGACGAGCTCGACCTCGGCATCGGGGTTCTGCTCGCCATCGCGATACAGGAAGATCACGACATCGGCGTCCTGCTCGATGCTCCCGGACTCCCGGAGGTCGGACAGCCGGGGCTCCGCCGTGCCGCGCTGCTCGACGCCACGCGACAGCTGGGACAGGGCGACGACCGGCACCTTGAGCTCTCGGGCCAGCTGCTTCAGCCCGCGGCTGATCTCGGAGACCTCCTGCACGCGGTTGGCGTCCTTGCTCGGGCTCGACGCCTGCATGAGCTGGAGATAGTCGACGATCACGAGGTCGAGCCCACGCTGCTCGGCCTCCAGCCGGCGGGCCTTGGTGCGCAGCTCCATCACCGAGAGTGCCGGGGAGTCGTCGATCCACATCGTGGCGCTGGCCATGTCGTTCATGACCGTGGCGATCTTCGTCCAGTCGGTCTCGTCCACGAATCCGGTCTGGAGTGGACGCGGGTTGATTCCGCTCTCCGCCGAGAGGAGGCGCAGGGCGAGCTGCTCCTTGCTCATCTCGAGACTGAACACCGCGACCTTCTTTCCCTCTCGTACCGCGGCGTGCTGCGCGACGTTGAGGGCCAGGGACGTCTTGCCGACGGAGGGTCGGGCGGCCAGGATGACGAGGTCGGACGGCTGGAATCCACCGAGCAGCGCGTCGAGCTGGCTGAGCCCGGTCGGGACGCCGAGGATCTGGCCACGGTGCTCGTGGAGGTACTCGAGTCGGTCGTACGCCTGCCCCAGAAGGATCGAGAGCGACTCGAATCCGCCGTCGGTCCGTCGCTGGCTGATCTCGAACAGGATCGACTCCGCCCGATCGATCGCCACTTCGGCGTCGTTCGACTCCTCGTAGCCGACCGCCGCGATCTTGCCGGCCGCGCCGATGAGGTTGCGCAGCACGGCCTTGCGCTCGACGATCCGTCCGTAATGCTCAGCATGCACCGCCGTGGGCACGGCGTTCATGAGCGAGGTCAGATAGGCGGGGCCGCCGATTTCCTCGAGCCGATCCCGGCGCCGCAGCTCGTCTCCGAGCGTGACGAGGTCGATCGGCTCGCGCTGGCCGTGCAGGGCCAACATCGCCTCGTAGATGTCGGAGTGCTGCGACCGATAGAAGTCGGCCGGCTTCAGGAAGTCGCCGACCTTCAGGACGGCGTCGGCATCGATGAGGATCGAGCCGAGCACGCTCTGCTCGGCCTCGACCGCCTGGGGCGCCAGCTTGTCGATGCTCACGGCTCGGGTTCTCGCGCTGGATGGGGCGGACATGGATCGCGCCCGGGCGGTCCGCTCATGGGACCGCTGACCACCGGGCGCACCCCCATGGTCGCAGGCCTCTCAATGGGCTTATCCGCAGGTCTGGGGATAACGGTCGGCCCGCGTGTGGACACCATGTGGACGGTACTCGGGTGCGGCGTACGGGCCGATTACCACGCGATGTCGTGACAGGTCCTGTGTCGCGTCCATGAACGCAGGCTCACCTGGCGGGGTCGTGGCGTGGTCGTGGCGGGGGCGTGGCGTGGTCGTGGTGGGGTCGTGGCGTGGGCGTGGCGTGGTCGTGGCGTGGTCGTGGCGTCGATCTATCGGCTGATCGGCGCCAAACCGATGGCTCCGGCGCCGATCCGACGACATATCGGCTCTAGCCTGGCCCGACTCGGGCATTCCGCCCGCCCTGGGCCACGTGAGGACCGATAGATCGTGGATCTGAAGCCTTCTCGCCCCTTCTGGCGCGAAAGCGACGATCTATCGCGCTCGGACCCACGGGACGGCGCGCAAGCGCGTGGCGTGGTCGTGGCGTCGATCTATCGGCTGATCGGCGCCAAACCGATGGCTCCGGCGCTGATCCGACGACATATCGGCTCTAGCCTGGCCCGACTCGGGCATTCCGCCCGCCCTGGGCCACGTGAGGACCGATAGATCGTGGATCTGAAGCCTTCTCGCCCCTTCTGGCGCGAAAGCGACGATCTATCGCGCTCGGACCCACGGGACGGCGCGCAAGCCCCGTGGCGCCCGTCAGCCGGCCCCGTCAGCCGGTCCCGTCAGCCGGCGACGTTCAGCCGGCGAACGGCGTCGCCTCAGGCGGCTCCGCCCGGTGCGGATGATGGTTCCAGGTGTCCCATTGCTCCACCACGAGGCCCGCCGCATCGAACCGCAGCACCGAGGTGCCGGCCAGCGTCGCGTCCCGTCCCTCGTCGATCAGGCTCGCCCACCAGGACACCGATGCTCGGCGGCCGTCGACGATCGGTTCGCTCATCCACACGCGCGGCTCGCGTTCATCGGCGAAGGCGCGGAGCGTGTACGCCCGGACGCCGTCACGCCCGTGATAGGCCTCGCGGAATGGCTCGGTCGAGAACACCACATCCGGGGCGTAGCACGCGATGATCGGCTCGGCGTCGAGCGCCTCCCAGCCGATCTTCCAGGCGTTGGCCCACCGCCGCGCCGCCTCGGCCGGACTCACGGCAACGGCCCGCGGCATCGGCTCAGGACTCGGCGGCTATCACGCTGATGCTCAGCACGGCCTCGACGCCCTGCATGACCTTGACATCGATCTTGTAGTCGCCGAGCGCCTTGATCGGCTCGCGCAGATGCAGCGCGTGGCGATCGAGCTCGATCCCCTCGCGATTGATGATCTCGCCGATCTGGTGGCTCGTCACCGCGCCGAACAGGCGACCGCGCTCGCCGGCCTTGACCGGGATCTCCAGCTTGAGCTCGCGCAGCTTCTCGGCCGTGGCCTCCGCCTCGGCTCGGACGCTCCGATCGCGCTCCTCGCGCTGATCGCGGTGGCGCTCCCAGTTCGCGACGGCTCCCTTGTCGGCAACCACGGCCGCCGCGGTCGGCAGCAGGAAATTGCGGGCGTATCCGTCCTTGACGTCCTTGAGATCGCCCTCGCGGCCGAGGCCTTTCACGTCACGCTTGAGAATGACCTTCATCCGGGCTCCTTCGTTGATGTGGTGGGGTCCGAGCGCCGGCGTCGCCACGAGGCCAGGGCGCGCTTCACTTCGTCGGGATCGCGCATCCGGCCGTACCGATCCAGCAGGTCGGGCAGGTCGTCACGGATGCGATCGAAACGATCGCCCATCAGTCCGCGCAGTCGCGCCAGGTCACGGTCGAGATCGGCCGTGCCGTTGCGCGCTCTCGCCGAGTGCTCGGCCCGGACGTCGGCCGGTGCGTTCTGGATGAAGAGGTCGAGCACCAGCAGCAGGACCGTGAGATCGTCCGCCTGGCCGAGGATCGGGATGACGTCCGGGATCAGGTCGACCGGCATGACGACGTACGCGAGCGCAGCGAGCAGCATCCCCTTGAGGCCGATCGGCGTTCGGGGGTCCCGGACCAGGCCCCACACCATGCGTGCATAGGTGGGGAGCTTCACGACCATGCGCGCCATGCGCAGGTAGCGCGACGACGAGGACAGGTTCACGCCGAACTCCGGAGTGTCTGATGGGGAAGGCATGATATCAGTCGAGGCCGATGGCGCTCGTTTGACATTAGAACAGACGTTCTGCTAGGGTCGAGGTCGACCGAGTTGAACACCGAGGCGACGGAGGAGAAATCCGATGACCAGGCACGATGCCGAACGACGACAACGAATCCTGGATTGCATCGCCCAGACGGTCGAGCAGCGCGGATATCCGCCGTCAGTCCGCGAGATCGCCGACGCCGTCGGCCTGGCCTCGACCAGCGCGGTCCACCACCACCTGATCGCCCTCGAACGCGACGGCCTGCTCGAGCGCGGAACCCATTCGTCGCGAGCGCTGCGCGTGACGCGACCCGCCACGCGAGCCGCCGACCCCGCCAAGGTCACGCCGTTCCGGATGCCGATCGAGCGCGAGACGCTCACGCTGCCGGTGATGGGCGAGATCGCCGCCGGACAACCAATCGAGGCCTACGCGGACGCGGCGGAGACGCTCGAAGTGCCGCGGTCTCTGGAGGCTCGCGAGGACTCCTACGTTCTGCGGGTACGGGGCAAGAGCATGATCGACGCGCTCATCGACGACGGCGACTTCGTCATCGTCCAGCCGCAGGCGACGGCGCGCGACGGCGACATCGTCGTCGCCCTCCTCGAGGACAACGGCGTCACGCTCAAGCGCTACTTCCGCGAGAAGGATCGGATCCGGCTCCAGCCGGCGAATGCCGAGATGGACCCGATCTACGCGACCGAGGTCCAGATCCAGGGCAAGGTCGTCGGCGTCATCCGCCGCCTCACGTAGCACGGCGCCGCGATGGCGCTGATCACTCGGCGTGAGCTGAACCGCGCGACCCTGGCGCGCCAGGGGCTTCTCGAGCCGTTCGACGCCACCATGAGTGCCGGCACGGCAGTCCGCGCTGTCGGGTCGCTGCAGGCGCAGCACCCCGAGTGGCCGCCGGTCGCCCTCGCCTCACGCGCCGCTGATCGGGCGACCGCCGACCTCGCCGCAGCTCTCGACGGCCGCGAGGTCGTCCGCAGCTCGCTGATGCGGATCACGATCCATGTCGTGGCGGCCGATGAGCTGTGGCCGATGTTCGTCGTCTGCCAACCGCTGCGCCTGCGCCAATGGAAGCTGCTGGTCAAGGCCGACCCGGTCGAATCGTCGCTCGGCCAGCGACTGATGGCAACCCATGCGACGGCGATCGCAGCGCTCCGCGAACGGCCGATGTCATCCCTCGAGCTCGATCGGCTGATGTCGGCCGAGGCAGGGCTCGACGCCGCCGCCGTCACCCGGCCGGCCTGGCGCCAGCCACAGAGCCAGATCGTGGTTCGCACCGCGTGGCGGCACTTCGCGGCGTTCGTGCCCCTCGTCCACGTCCCGCATTCGGGCGAAGGCTATGGCCGCTCGCTCTACGCCCATGGCCGAGGATTGGCTCGGAGCGCGCGCCGAGCCCGCGATCGAGGAGGCTCGCGAACACGTCGCCCGGCGCTACCTCGCGGCGTTCGGCCCGGCCACGCTCGACGATCTCGTCGCTTACGTCGGGCGCGGCCCCGGAGGCATCGGCCCGTGGCGTCGCGCGCTGGACGCCATCGCGGATGAGCTCGTCACCATGGAGGACGAGACTGGTCGAACGGTTCTCGACCTTGACGCAGCGCCGCGCCCATCGGCCACGATCGAGGCTCCGCCGCGGCTGCTCGCGCGCTGGGACAGCCTGCTGCTCTCGCATCACCCGAAGGCCCGTGACCGCGTCCTCGCCGATGAGCATCGGCCGCTGGTGTTCACGAAGAACGCCGACGTCCTCCCATCGTTCCTGATCGACGGTGTCGTCGCGGGGACGTGGAGCCTCGAGCGGACGGAAGCGGGTGCCGGCATCGAGCTCCGACCCTTCGGATCACTCGCCGGCGGCGACCGAGATGCTCTGGCGGCCGAAGCGGACCGACTCCTGCGACTCGTGGCTCCGAACCCGGTCGATCGCCGGATCGCCTTCGCCACCTGACCGCCGATGCCGACCATCATCCACGCCGACCTCGACGCGTTCTACGCCAGCGTCGAGCAGCTTGACGATCCATCCCTGCGCGGGAAGCCGGTCATCGTCGGGGGCCGCCCGGGAGAGCGCGGCGTGGTGAGCGCCTCTTCGTACGAGGCGCGCGCGCTTCGGCGTCTTCTCTGCGATGCCCCTGCGAACAGCCGCGCGGCGGTGCCCGAACGGCGTCTTCCTTCCCGGACGGCCCGATCGGTACCGCGAGCTCTCCCGCATGGTCATGGCGATCTTCGCGTCCTACACCCCCCAGGTCGAGCCGATCAGCCTCGACGAGGCGTTCCTCGACGTCACCCACAGCGCGGCGGCATTCGGCGACGGCCCGACGATCGCTCGTCACATCAAGCGTCGCGTGCTCGACGAGGTCGGGCTGGTCGTATCCGTCGGCGTGGCCACGAACAAGCTGTGCGCGAAAGTCGCGTCGGACCTCCGCAAGCCGGACGCGTTGGTGGTCGTGCCCGCGGGCGAGGAGGCCGCCTTCCTTGCCCCGCTTCCGATCAGTCGCCTGTGGGGGGTCGGTCCCGCAGGCTCAGCAGGCACTGGCGGAGTACGGGGTGACAACCATCGGCCAGCTGGCTGCGCTCTCGAGCGCGACGCTGCATCGGCGATTCGGGAAGCACGGAGATGATCTGCTGTCTCGCGCCAGAGGCATCGACCGCGGACGCGTCGAGTCGATGCAGGCGCCGAAGAGCGTCGGACACGAGCACACCTTCGAAACCGACAGCGCGGACCCCGGTCGTCTCGAGGCCACGCTGCTCGACCTTGCCGAGTCGGTCGCCAGCCGGCTCCGGCGCCACGACCTCGCCGCCCGCGCAGTCCAGCTCAAGCTGCGCTACGAGGGATTCGAGACCCTGACGCGTCAGGCCCCCCTCCCCCATGCGACCCGCGACAGCCGTCCCCTGTATGAGACCGGTGTCGCGCTGCTGCGCAAGGACCCAGGTCGCGGGGCGCGGCGTGCGGCTCATCGGTCTCACCGCCATCTCGCTCACCGATGCCCAGCAGCTGACCCTGTTCGGGGCGCCCGCGCGCGACGACCGCCTCTCGCGCTCGATCGACGCCGTCCGCGAACGCTTCGGCGAGGAGGCGATCACGCGCGCGCGCCTGCTCACCGATCGGCCCCACCGTCGCTTCGATTTCGGCGAGCGTCCGGACGTCACCGAGGACGTCGAAGACGAGGCTTGACGGACCGAACAGGCGTTCTGTATGATCGGCACCTGAATAGAACGCCTGTTCGAGTGCCCGAGCAGGCCGCACCGTGAGGAGCAACGACCACCATGGCACTCGTCAAGATCTCCCCCGTCGAGGCCCGCGTCCGATGGGATCGTCACGCGGAGCGGCCGTCGGAAGTCCGCTGGAACGGGCACCTGCTGCGAATCACCGACCTCGACGCCGTGCGCGACGAGCGCTCCGCGTATCCGGCGGAGCGCGGCCCGCGGATCACGTTCGTTCTGCGTGGTGCGGACGGCAGCCGGGCATCCGTCGCCTTCGACGGTCGTCGGCGCCGCTGGTTCCTGGAGGCGGTCGAGCGCGCCGCCTGACCGCGCGGGCAACCTGCCTACAATCGGCCCGGTGTCGTCCGGGCCGATTCTGGTAGCCGGGGCAACCTGCGCGAGGAACCGCACCCGCCAATGGACGAGCGAATCGTCGACGCACCCGTGCGCGAGGTCGTTGAGCGACTGGCGACCAGCGACCCCGTGCCCGGCGGTGGCAGTGCGGCGGCGCTCGCCGGTGCGACGGCGGCGGCACTGGTCCACATGGTCGTCGACCTGAGTACGGGCCGTCCGGCCGCCGCCGATCATGAGTCCGACCTGCGGGAGATCGGCGTCGCGGCATCCCAGTTCCAGTCGGAGCTGCTCGGGCTGGTCGACGCGACGCCGCCGCCTACGCGTCCGTGGTCCAGGCGAGGCGGCTTCCCGCGCCGGACGGAGCTCGAGCAGGAGACACGGCGCGTCCAGATCGCCGCCGCCCTCCGCGACGCGATCCGCACCCCTCTCGGCATCGCCGGCGCGGCGTCCGAGGTCCTGACCCTGACAACACGGCTCTCTCCCGATTGGCAACAAGAACGCGATCAGCGATGTCGGGGTCGCGGCGCTCCTCGCGGCGTCCGCCCTTCGCGGCGCCCTGCTCAACGTCGACATCAACCTGCCACATGTCGCGGACGATGACGCTCTGCACGCCCGGGCCGAATCCGCCGTGGAGCAGCTGCGCCACGGCCTGGCGGAGCGGGAGGCCCGCGTGCAGGACGCCGTGGCCGCGCGGTTGCGATGACGAGCCGCCTCCTCGATGGACGGGATGTGGCATCGCACCTCAGACGCGATCTCCAGCACCGCGTCGAGCGCCTCGCCGACGGAGACGCCGAGGCCCCGCCGCAGCTCGCGATCGTCCGATCCGGGGCGAGCGAGGCGTCCGCCCTGTATGCATCGAGCCTCGAGCGTGCGGCGCGCAGCGTTGGCGTCGAGCCGCTGGCGCTGACGGAAGATTCGGGTCCCCTGATCGAGACGATCGAGCGTCTCAACGACGACGCGCAGGGTCGCCGGGATCGTGATCGCTCAGCCGTTGACCGATCTCGAGCTCGGTCGCCGCCTGGTCGAGCGCATCGACCCCGCCAAGGACGTCGATGGCGCCACGCCCGCCAACGCGGGCTGGCTGGCGCGCGGCGAGCCCGCCTTCGTCCCCGCGACCGCGCTGGCTGTCATCGCCCTGCTCGAGGCATATGGCATACCCGTCGCCGGTCAGCGTGCGGTCATCATCGGTCGTTCGGCTGTCGTGGGCCGACCGGTGGCCTCACTGCTGCTCGCCCGCGATGCGACCGTCGTCGTCTGCCACCGAGCCACGGCGCACCTTGCCCGCGAGACACGGCGCGCCGAGCTGCTCATTGCCGCCGCCGGATCGCCGGGCCTGGTGCAGCCGGAGATGGTGAACGGGTCGGTCGTCGTCGTCGACTGCGGAATCAATTCGACGCCTGCCGGGATCGTCGGCGATGTCGACTTCGCCACCGTCGCACCCGTGGTGCGCGCCATCAGTCCGGTTCCCGGCGGCGTCGGGCCGGTCACCCCGATGATGGTGCTGCGCCAGACGGTCGAGGCCGCCGAACGAGCCGCCGGCCGACCCATCCGGGACTAGGGCTCGACCATCTCGGCCAGGGGAACCGTTCCATCGATGAAGCCAAGGCGAACCATCGTGTCGTAGCCGGCGGACCAGGTCGCCTGGTCGATCGCGCCGTCCGCGAAGCCGCCGGCGTCCCACAGCTCGACCGTTGCATCGAGCACCGCGCGGGCCACCTCGGGGTCCTCGGCGATGGTCGAGACCTCGGCCTCGGCGGCGGCGAACGCCATTTCCGGGTCCGCGATGGAGGCCGCCTGCGCGGCCGCGGTCGCATCGACGAACGCTGCCACCAGCGCGGGATCGGCCTCGAGGAGCTCGTCGCCCACGATCACCCCCGGACCGGGCAGTGGCGCGATCTCGTCCACCGTCAACATGCCAACGTCGACGTCGCGCGACTCGAGCCGGAGCGGCTCATTGTTCCGGAACCCGGTGATGAGCTGGACATCGCCGTTCGAGAGCCCGTCGACCTGGTTGAACTGCGGGTACTCCCGGATCGTCACGTCGTCCTCGGTCAGGCCGCCAGCGTCCAGCACGGCGAGGAGCGCGTGCCACGACGAGCCGAATCGGCCCGGAGTCCCGATGGTCATGCCGGCCAGGCCGGCGGCGTCTGCGGGAACATCGGCAGTGTCACCGATCAGCGCAACCGGAAAGCCCTGGTAGAGCGTGCTCACGTATTTGATCGGGATGCCGGCCGTGCGCGCGATCATGACGTCGGTTGCGTCGGCCACGCCGAACTCGGCCTGACCATCCGCCACCAGGCGCTGGACATCGGACGCCTGATGGTGCTCGATCGTGACCTCGAGGCCCGCCGAGGCGTAGAACCCCTCCCGTTGGGCCACGTAGAACGGCGCAAACTGGACGTCCGGTCGATAGCCGAGCACGAGCGTGATCGGGCGCAGTTCCGGGGCGCTGGCGGGGCACGAAGCAAAGGGCCCGCACTCGCATGCCGCAACGAGCGGCAGGATGGCGAGCACGAGGACGAGCCGCAGGGAACGCATCGATGGTCCTTTCATTGACTGACCAGGCGACGCTCAACGAGTACGACCAGCCCGTAGAACACGAGGCCGATGGTGGCGAGCGTCGCGAGGGCGACGAACATGAGCGGGGTGTCGAACAACCCCTGGTTGGCGATGTTGATGAGGACGCCGAGTCCGGTGCTGGCGCCGGCCCACTCGGCCACCACCGCACCGATGACCGCCAGCGTCACCCCGACGCGCAGCCCGCCGAAGAGGACCGGCAGGGCCGAGGGAATCTCCAGCAGCCGCGTGCGCTGCGCGGGGGACGCGCCCGCCGAGCGAAGCATCTCGTCGAGCAGCGGGTCGGTGGCGCGGATGCCGACCATGGTCGCGATCGCGATCGGGAAGAAGACGATGAGCGCGCAGATGACGACGCGTGCCAGCAGGCCGCCGCCGAACCAGATGTCGAGCAGCGGCGCCAGGGCCAGGATCGGCACGGCCTGCGCCGCGACGATGTACGGCGACAGCACCCGCTCCACCAGGACGCTCTTGCCGAGCGCGACGCCGATGACGATCGCGGCCGTCGCACCCACCGCGAAGCCCAGCACGATCTCGAGCAGCGTCACGCTGGCGTGCTCCCACAGGATGCCGCTGCCGATGGCGCGCACGGCGCGCTCGCCGACCACCTCGGGCGCAGGCAGGATGAACTCCGGGTATCCGCCGACCACGGTCGCCAGCTTCCAGACCGCGAGGAACACGAAGAGGCTCAGGACGGCCGCACCGATGCTTCTCATGCCACGTCCGCCGGGTCGGTCCAGGATCGGAGCTCGGTCGCGTGCCCGGCGGCGAGGGCGCCACGAACCCGCACGGCGAAGTCTGCCGCGCGCGGCTCGGTCATCAGCTCGGCGGGGCGCGGGCGCGGGAGGTCGATGTCGACGACTTCGGCGACCCGGCCGGGCCGTGGCGACATCACGACCACCTGCCCGGCCAGCGCCACGGCCTCGCTCACGCTGTGGGTGACGAGGATGACGGTCCGCGGTCGATCGAGCCACAGCGCCTGCAGCTCGGCGTCGAATGTCTCGCGGGTCAGCGCATCGAGCGCGCTGAAGGGCTCGTCGAGCAGCAGCACCGGGGGATCACCGATCAGCGCACGGGCAAGCCCCGCTCGCTGCGCCATGCCGCCCGACAGCTCGCGCGGCCGGAGCCCCGCGGCCGACGACAGCCCGACGCGGTCGAGTGCCTCCATGGCCGCCGCCCGGCGATCGCGGGCCGAGATGCCGGCAAGCTCGAGGGGCAGGGCCACGTTGTCGAGCGTCGAGCGCCACGGAACGAGGCGTGGCTGCTGGAACGCGAGGCCGACCCGCCCATCACCCGGGCGCGGCGGCTCGCCACCGACCAGCACGGTCCCCGCCGACGGCGCGAGCAGGCCGGCCACGAGACGCAGCAGGGTGCTCTTTCCGCAGCCGTTCGGCCCGATGACCACGATGAAGGAGCCGGCCGCCGCGTCGAGTCTCAGCCGATCCAGGACATGGACGTCCTCCGCGGCCGACGCGAAGCGCACGTCGACATCGCGGATCGCCAGGTCGAGTCCGGGCCGTTGATTGGTGGGCGAGCTCATCGCACTCCCGTGCAGGCGGTGGTCATCGGCGCACGGGGCATTGCCATCGCTCCCCACCGGGACACGGCGAGGCGCGCGGCCGTCTTCTCCCTTCCGGACTGTGACCGTCGGCCCTGTCTGCCCCGGCGAGCGCCGGGGGTCAGGTCGGCCGCATCGGATTCGCGCCGATGCGGTTCGCGGGCTGGCTCACGTGACGAGCCGACCGCCGGTGGGGACTTGCACCCCGCCCCGAAGACGATGGATTCGTTCGATTGCGCCGATCGTGGCATGCGGCGCGAGAGCGGTCAACCGGCCGCCGCGCGCCGTCGCTTTCCCAGCAGCCAGCGGATGACCACCAGCGCAACGATCGCCAGCACGACCGCGTAGATCACGTACTCGTAGGGCTTGATGGCGGCCTCGATCTGGTCGTAGTTCTCGCCGACAACGAACCCCGCGTAGATCAGCGCCGCGTTCCATGGCAGGGAACCGAGCGTGCTGTACAGGAGGAAGCGACCCATTGGCATGCGGCTGATCCCCGCCGGGTAGCTGACGAAGGTGCGCACCAACGGCACCATGCGACCGAAGAAGACGGCCCAGGTGCCCCAGCGCTCGAACCATCGATCGGCGCGGTCGAGGTCCTCGGCGCCGATGCCGACGTAGCGCCCGTAGCGATCGAGCAGCGGTCGGCCGCCCCAGGCGCCGATGTAGTAGCCGACGACCGCCCCCGCCACGCTGCCGACCGTGGCGAGCAGCACGGCGAGCGGAATGTTCCACGGCAGCCCGGTCAGCGGCTCGAGGACGGAGGCATCGGCGGCCGATTGGCTGACCTTCCAGCCGGCCATCGGCAGGATCACCTCCGAGGGGATGGGCGCCACGATCGTCTCGAGCGCCACGGCCAGCGCGACGCCGACGTAGCCGACGGCGTCGTACATCTGCAGGACGAACGGGATGACCTCGCGGTCGATCAAGTCGAGCAGCGTCTAGCCCTCGACCCTGGTGCGGCGCGGCACGGCCACCCGTCGTTCGCCGGTCGCCTCGCGTTCCGCCTGTCGCGCCAGCTCGCGGGCGCGCGCCCGCTCGTCGACGCGCAGGACGTGGACGGCGATCAGGATGGCGAGCAGCGCGGCGCCGGCCATCAGGCCGCCCAGGACATCCATCGGGTAGTGCGCGCCGAGGTAGATCCGCGTCGCGCTGATCGCGCCGACGAAAACAGCGGCCACCAGGTACGCGACCTGGCCCTGCCGATGGTCGTGGGCCAGGCGCGCGACGCTGAACGCGGCGATGCCGTACAGCACCGTTGCGCGCAACGCGTGCCCCGCCGGGAAGTCGGCGATGTCATCGAGGCCGACATCGTTGACGTTGACGATGGCCCCGAGCAGCGCCGTGAAGCTGATCGCCTCGGACGACGTGAAGTACTTGAGCGCCCACTCCATCGGGAAGGCCAGGGTCCCGAGGGCGAAGAGCAACGCCAGGTCGCGGCGGTGATTGGCGAGCGCCAGGATGCCGAAGCCGGCGAAGGCGAGGGCCACGAACCAGCCGCTGCCGAGGGCGCTGATGCTGATGACGAGAAGCTCGACGGGCGGCAGATTCGTCTCGACCCACGAATGGATCCCCGGAATGATCGTGGTCATCATCCACTCCTCGGGAGCCGTGTAGACCGTGGTGCGCTTGAGCATCACGAGCCAGAAGAGGCCGGGGAGAGCGATCACGGCGAGGAGGAAGGCCGCCGCGGGGCTCGGGACGGCACCACCCAGGCGATGCGCCGCCTCGTCGCTCACCACGAGGCGTCTCATGGGGTCCGGCAGCCGTCGCACGGTGCGTAGTATAGGGATCGATGCCGCCGCTACCGCTCTCCGGTCGGGACCTCTCGATCGACAACGTGATCGAGGTGGCGCGTGGCCGTCGCGCCGTGGCGCTCGACCCGGCTGCTGCGGAGCGGATGTCCGCCTCGCGCGGCGTCGTCGAGCGGCTCGTGATCGACGGCGCGACCGCGTACGGCATCACGACCGGCTTCGGCGACCTCGCCGACGTCCGGATCGAGCCGGACCAGACGGCCGAGCTGCAGCGGAACCTCGTTCGCTCGCACGCCGCCGGTGTCGGTGATCCCCTGCCGGATGAGGTGGTCCGGGCCATGCTGCTGCTGCGCGCCAACACGCTCGCCATCGGGCTCTCCGGGGCGCGGGTCGAGATCGCCGAGCTGCTGATCGGGATGCTGAATGCGGCGATCCATCCGGTGATCCCGGCACGCGGCAGCCTGGGGGCCTCCGGCGACCTCGCGCCGCTCGCGCACCTGGCGCTGGTGATGATCGGTGAGGGCGAGGCCACGGTCGACGGCGCGGGGCCGGGTCCGGGCCTGGATGCGCTCGCCCGGGCGCGGCTGCAGCCGTTGACGCTCCAGGCCAAGGAGGGGCTGGCGCTCCTGAACGGGACGCAGCTGATGGCCGGGATCGGCGCGCTCGCGCACCATGACGCCCTCCGGCTGGCCCTCACCGCCGACGTCGTCGGGGCCATGAGCCTCGAGGCCATGCTGGGAACCGGGGCCGCCTTCGACGAGCGGCTGATCGCGGCTCGGCCGCATGTCGGGCAGGTCGCATCGGCGGCACATCTGCGGGCGCTGCTGTCCGACAGCGAGATCGGCGCGTCGCACGCGGAGAGCGACCACCGGGTCCAGGACGCGTACAGCCTGCGGTGCATGCCGCAGGTTCACGGCGCGGCACGCGACGCGATCGGCGAACTGGAGAGGGTGCTCGAGGTTGAGATCAACTCGGTGACCGACAACCCGCTGGTTTTTCCGAACGGAGATGTGGTCTCGGGCGGCAACTTCCACGGCGAGCCGATTGCCCTGGCGCTGGATTACGCCACGATGGCGGTGACCGAGCTCGCGTCAATCTCCGAGCGTCGAACCGCCCGCCTGGTGGACGCGCACCTGTCCGGTCTGCCCGCCTTCCTGGCCGAGAGGCCGGGGGTGGAGAGCGGCCTGATGATCGCCCACTACACCGCGGCGGCCCTGGTGAACGAGCTGCAGACGCTGGCGCACCCGTCGTCGGTCGATACCATCCCGACCAGCGCCAACCAGGAGGACCACGTGAGCATGGGAGGCACGGCCGCGCTCCACCTGCGCGAGGCGGTTGACCGTGCGGAGCTCGTCCTCGCCATCGAGGCCCTGTGTGCCGCCCAGGGCCTGGACTTCCGTGCGCCGCTGCGCCCCGGAGTCGGCGTGGCGACAGCACATGCCAAGATCAGGGCCCAGGTGCCCCACCTCGACCGGGACCGGCCGCCGTCGCCGGACATCGCGGCCATTCGCCAGCTGGTCCACTCGGGTGATCTCCTGGCGAACGGCGCAACGCAGGCGGCCGATGGCTGACCTGGAGTTCGAGCTCGTCGACGAGGCAAGCTTCGAGCGGATCCCGGCGCCCGTGCGACCGGACGCCCGATGCCAGACCTGCGACTACTGGGAGCGGCTCGACGGAGGTCGTGCGGCACCAGCGGAGGGCGCGACGGACGCCGATGCGCGAGCGGCGCTCAAGCGACGGCGCCTGCTTGCGGGTCTCGGGGTCTCCGGCTCGTACGCCATGCTCGCCCGCCACACGGACACCCCGGACGGCGACGCGATCGGCTACGCCCAGTTCGGGCCGCTGTCGGCGTATCCCCGCGCGCAGTCGATTCGCGATCGCTACCCGCAGCTCCCCGAGTCGCCCGCTCCGTGGGTCATCACCTGCCTGCAGATCGTCTCGTCCGTTGCCGACAGGACCGCGACGGGCGTCGCGCTGCTCGAGGCGGTCTGCACCGAGCTCGATGGCCGGGGCATCACTGCCGTCGAGGCGTACCCGGAAGAGGTGGCGGATCCCTGGCTGCCGTCGGCGGGACCGGTTGCGATGTACGAGGTGGCGGGCTTCGAGCGGGCGGTCGGCGACGAGCGGTACCCGGTCTACCGGCGCGAGCTCACCGGTGAGACCGATGCGGACGCGTGGTCGGGACTTCTCCGGGCCAGCGCGCCCGACGAGGGCGACGACTGGCCGCTTCCACTCCCGCCGAAGCGTGATCCGGACGAGCTCTTCCGACTTCCGCCCGAGGGCCCGAAGCGCCCCAATCCATTCGGCGACGACTGAGGCTGCAAGAATCCGGGCGCCTCGGCTGTTGTACGGGGTGAGATGGAGGGAATCGCCCAGATGACCCAAGCGTCGGACCGCGAAGCGGCGTTCGCCGAGGTCGTGGCGCAGCACTACCCGGGGCTGGTGCGGCGCCTCACCGCCGTCCTCGCCGACCCGGAGGCCGCGCGCGACGTCGCCCAGGAGGCGTACCTCCGCGCCTACCGTGCATGGGATCGGTTCGACGGAACCGATGCGCGAGCGTGGCTCTACACGATCGGCTTGCGGCTGGCGTTCAACGAGCGTTCGCGCCGACGGCGTTGGAGCGATCTTCTCGGCCGTCACGACGACCAGCACACCTGGACGCCAGCCGTCGACCACGACCTGCACGACGCACTCGGACGGCTTCGACCGGATCATCGCGCGGCGCTTCTGCTGAACGCAGTCGACGGGTACACCCAGGCCGAGATCGCCGGCATGCTGGGCGTACCGGCGGGCACGATAGCGAGCTGGCTCTCACGGGCCAAGACCGTCCTGCGGAGGGCACTGACCGATGTCTGACGACCGATTCGACGAGGAGCTCAACGCACGGCTGCGCGCGTACGAAGCCCATCTGCCCGACGACGAGCCGCCAAACGTTCATCCAGCGTCCCGGCCGGGCAGGTGGCTACCGCTCGCCGCGGCAGCCGCCGTCGTCGTCCTGGTGGGAGGCGGGCTGGCCCTGGCGACCCGATCGCCGATTGGTCAACCGTCCCCCACAAGCTCCGTCGGCCCCAGCGCATCGCCGCGGGCATCCTTCGTGCCGACGACCGTCGCGTCGCCGACCGTCTCGCCGACACCAACGCCTGCCGTCACGCCGGCCCCCGCGTCCCCACCGGCGGCGGGGGAGCTACCCGCTTCGTGGACGCGAACGGCGGAGTTCGTGGAGGAGGGCAGACGCTACCTCGCGGGCGGACTCGCAGCATGGGATGGCGCACTCGTCGCCGTCGGGACGCGGTACGAGACGGATGAGCGGGGGGTCTTTGGTCCGCCACCCGCACACGCGGGGCGCGTCTGGCGGTCAGATGACGGCGAGGCCTGGGGCGACGTCACGCCGACCGGAACGTTCGACGGCGTGGAGCTCGTCGACGTGTACGTGACCTCTGACAACGCGCTGATCGCGATCGGTGTGATATGGGACGAGACGACGTACGAGCCTCGGAACGCCTTCTACGAGTCCTCCGATGGACGGACGTGGACGCCGGCCCAGCTCGAGGGGGTGCCCAACCTGGGGCATCGACCATCGGTCACCGCCGGTCCACGTGGCTACGCGGCAATCGGTTTCGAGCTTCCGGACGACCCCCGAAATGGCGCGACCGTCGGTCTGTGGCATTCGGCGGATGGACGCCGATGGGAGCGCGCGTGGTGGCCTGAATCGGGGGCCGACGGCCCGCTGGAGCAGGCATCGTCGGTCGATGCAGGCGACGAGGGCTTCGTCGCCCTTGTTCGATCGACATTCGCGGATGGGGCGGCACGGGTCATCGCATCGGCCGACGGGCGAACCTGGATCGACGGGGCCACACCGACGTCCGGGGCCGCGCACGTCGCCAGCCGTCACGGCGATTGGATCCTGGCCGACTTTGCCGAACTGGAGGATCAAGCGACCGGACAGACCGTGACGACCTGGTTCTCGGCAAACGGCCTGGCGTGGGATCCGCTGGGAGAAAATCGGCTCGGCACCCGGGACATCGGGCAACCGTGCCCGGAGGCTGTCGGTGGGCTGCACAGCGCGGGCTCGTACATCGTCATGCGCACCGTGCTCTCGTGGGGATGCGGTGAGGGGGCCATCTACCATCCGGGCGCGGCCTACATCAGTGGTGACGGAGCCGACTGGAAGCTCTTGCCCCTGGCCACGTCATCGGCGGTCGAGGGAGTCGCAATCGTGGACGGCCGTCTCGTGGTGCTCGCCGACGCGGGTACCGGCACATCGAGCGGTGGCCTCGCGATCTGGGTGGCCCCGATCCCGTAACCAACGACGGCGGGCCGTATCATCCGCACATGACGGCCGTCGAACCGAGAAGCGGTCCCCGCACCGTTCGCGCCCCCCGCGGCACCGAGCTCTCCTGCAAGGGCTGGCAGCAGGAAGCCGCCCTGCGCATGCTCATGAACAACCTCGACCCCGAGGTGGCGGAGGACCCCGACAACCTCGTCGTGTACGGCGGAACCGGGCGCGCCGCCCGCAGCTGGGAGGCGTTCGACGCCATCGTCGCCGAGCTCCAGCGCCTCGAGAACGACGAGACCCTGCTCGTCCAGTCCGGCAAGCCGGTCGGCGTGTTCCGCACCACGCCGGACGTGCCGCGTGTCCTCATCGCCAACGCCAACCTCGTGCCGCACTGGGCGACGTGGGAGAAGTTCCGCGAGCTCGAGCGCGCCGGCCTGACGATGTACGGCCAGATGACCGCCGGCTCGTGGATCTACATCGCGACGCAGGGCATCATCCAGGGCACCTACGAGACCTTCGCCGAGGCGGCCCGCCAGCACTTCGGTGGCACCCTGGCCGGCACGGTGACGCTCACCGCCGGCCTGGGCGGGATGGGCGGCGCGCAGCCGCTCGCCGTCACGATGAACGAGGGCGCCGCCCTCGTCGTCGAGGTCGACGAGGCCCGGGCTCGACGCCGCCTCGACGCCGGCTACGTCGACGAGCTGACCGACGACCTCGACGAGGCGGTGGCGACCGTCGACGGCTGGCGGGCCGACCGCATCGGTCGATCGGTGGCGCTCGTCGCGAACGCGGCCGACGTCCTGCCGGCGCTGGTCGAGCGCGGCTGGCACCCCGATCTCGTCACCGATCAGACGTCAGCCCACGACCCCCTCGCTGGCTATGTCCCGAATGGCCTCTCGCTCGCCGATGCGCTGGCGCTGCGCGCCAGCGATCCCGACGACTACGTCCGACGCTCGACCGCCGCGATGGCGGCGCACGTTCGAGGCGATGCTCGCCTTCCAGCGGGCCGGATCGATCACCTTCGACTACGGCAACAACATCCGCCAGGTGGCGCACGAGCACGGGGTCGAGAACGCTTTCGACTTCCCGGGCTTCGTGCCGGCCTTCATCCGGCCGCTCTTCTGCGAGGGCAAGGGGCCGTTCCGCGTCGCGGCGCTGTCGGGTGACGCGGACGACATCGCGGTCATCGACCGCGCGCTGGCCGAGCTGTTCCCCGATGACGACGGGCTCCAGCGCTGGCTCACCCTGGCGGCCGAGAAGGTCCCGGTCCAGGGGCTGCCGGCCCGGATCTGCTGGCTCGGCTACGGCGATCGAGCGAAGGCCGGCCTGCGCATCAACGAGCTGGTGGCGACGGGCGAGATCTCGGCGCCGATCGTCATCGGCCGCGACCATCTCGACGCCGGATCGGTCGCGAGCCCGAACCGCGAGACCGAGGCCATGCGCGACGGCTCCGACGCCATCGCCGACTGGCCGATCCTCAACGCCCTCGTCAACACCGCCGCGGGGGCGACCTGGGTCAGCTTCCACCACGGGGGTGGCGTCGGCATCGGCTACAGCCTGCACGCCGGGATGGTGGTGGTCGCCGACGGAACGCCCGAGTCCGCGGCTCGGCTGGAGCGCGTCCTCACCAGCGACCCCGGTATGGGCGTCATCCGCCACGCCGATGCCGGCTACGAGCGCGCGCTCGAGGTGGCCGAGGAACGCGGCGTCCGGATCCCGATGCCCCCGCCCACCCGATGACGGCCTGAGCGCAATGGTCAGACACGCCGCCAACGAGCCGCTTCCCGGGCCACCGGAGCCCGTGGGCTTCATCCGAGATGCCGGAATTCCGTGGCCGCGCCCCCTACGTCATGAGCGAGATGATCGCGGTCGAGCCAGCCCTCGCCGATCGGCTGCTTCATCGGCTGCGATCGCAGGATGCAGATGGCCGACCTCGTCTCGGCCATCCGACGGGCCGCCGATGCGCGCGAGCCGATCGTCGCCACCGGCTGTGGCACCTCCGAGCACGCGGCCATGGCCATCGCCGCGCTCCTGACCGAGTCGCTCGACCTCGCCCCCGGCGCCGAGGTCCGCTCGATTCAGGCCCTCGAGCTGGTGTCGCGCCCGGTGTCGAGCGGCCTGGTCATCGGGGTGTCGCACGAGGGCGGAACGGCGATGACGAATGCCGCTCTCGGCGCGGTCGCGGGATGCGGGCGCGCGCACGGCGCTCGTCACCGCGGGACGCGGCTCGCCCGGTGCCGAGATCGCGGAGATCGTGGTCACCACCGAGGAGCAGGACCAGAGCTGGTGCCACACGGTCGGCTACCTGTCGCCGATCCTGGTCGGCATCGCGGCGGCATCGGCCATCAGCGGGTCGAGGCTCGACGCCATCGGCATCCGCTCGCTGCTCGACGGTGCGCATGATCCGCACGCCGCCGCATCGGTCGCCGGATCCCTCGCAACCTGCGACCGGATCCTGGTCGCCGGCGCGGGCATCGATCGAATCTCGGCTCGCGAGCTGGCTCTGAAGATCGCGGAGGGGGCGCGACTGCCCGCCTCCGCCCACGATCTGGAGACCCTGCTCCACGGTCACCTCGCCGCCGCCACGCGCTGGACCGGTCTCGTCGTCATCGCAACGGCTCCTGCGACGGATCACGTCCGCGATCGGGCCGACCGCCTCCTGGCCGCGGCCCGTTCCCTGTCGGTCCCCGCGGCGGCCATCGTGTCGGCCGAGGTCAGCGGCGCCATGCCGTTCGACGCCACGACCGCGGGCCGTCTCGTGCTGCCACGGACCGGCCGGATCTCCGGATCGGCGCCGGCGTTGCTCGGTGGCGCGATGACCCTGCAGCTGCTCGCGGAGCGGATGGCGCGGGCGCGCAACGTCAACCCCGACACCCTCGGCCGCGAGGATCCCGCCCAGGCCGCCGCGCACGCCTAGCCGGCGCGCAGCAGCTCGAACAGCCGGACGTAGAAGCGCAGGTTGTGCATCGTCGCCAACCGCTCGGCCGAGAGGTCCCCGACCTTGAACAGGTGGTGGAGGTAGGCGGCGGTGTGGCGTGAGCACAGCGGGCAGTCGCACCCGTCCTCGATCGGCTCGTGGGCCACGCGATGCTCCGCGTCGTGGATCCTGACCGCGCGATAGAAGTGGTCGCCCGGCGCCGGGCGCCGATCGGCCCAGCCGGGCCGGAACGCGTAGAGCCGGCCGTGGCGTGCATCGCGGGTCGGGAGCGCGCAGTCGAACAGCGAATACCCGAGCGCAAAGGCGTTGACGACGTGGTCGGGTCGGCCGATGCCCAATGCGTGCTTGGGCGCCTCGGCGGGGAGCGACTCGGCGACCCAGCGCAGCGGGTCGGTCAGCAGCGCGCTGTCGGCGTCGAGCGGCCAGCCGCCGAAGCCGTAACCGTCGAAGCCGATGGAGGCCAGCTCCTGCGCGCACTGTCGGCGCAGCGTCTCGGATCCGCCACCCTGGACGACGGCGAAGATGCGCGGAGGGTCGTCCATGCGCCGCTCGGCCAGCTGTCGATCGAACTCCACGCGGCAGCGTCGGGCCCAGCGCACCGTGCGCTCGACCGAGCGCTCCTGCTCGGCATCCGGCGCCTCCGCATCGGTGCAGTCGTCGAGGCAGACCGCGATGTCGCTGCCGAGCTGGAACTGGAGCCCGATGATCCGCTCGGGCGTGAGATTCCACTTCTCGCCGGTCTCCGGCTCGCGGAAGATGACCTCGTTGTCGCGGATGACCCCGCGGTCGGGGTCCTGGCGGATCAGGCTCCAGACCTGGAAGCCACCGGAGTCGGACAGGATCGGCCCGTCCCAGTCCATGAAGCGATGGATGCCGCCCGCCGCCTGCACGACCCGTGCGCCCGGGCCGCCGGAGCAGATGGAAGGCGTTGACCACCACCGCCTCGATGCCGATGCGCCGCAGGTCGTCGCTGGTGAGGCCGCGAACGCCGGCACGGGTGGCGTCCGGGAGGAACGTGGGCACGGCGAGGGTTCCGCGCCTCGTCGTCAGCGGCTCAGGCATCGAGCGTCATCACCGCCAGCAGCTCCCCGGGCACCGGGACCTCGACGACGTCGCGGACCCGCGGTCCCGACGCGAGTCTCTCGAGTCGGGCGCGATAGGTGCGCTCCATGCCCCTGCCACGCCCGGCGAGCGATCGGACCGGGAAGCTGACGACGGCATGCCGCACGCGCAGTGCGGCCACGAGACGCTCGGCTGCGTCCGGGTCCTGGCGATCGAGCGTGGTCACGAGCTTGAAGAGGAGGGCGACGTCCGCCCGAGTCGTCGGGTGGATCGGCGACGAGGTCGCGGACCTCGACGCGGTGCGGCTGCCCGACCAGCTCGAGGAATGCCGCGACCGTTCGGAGCGGCCGACGATCGACATCGGACGCCAGGTACAGGGCGTCGGACGACAGGCCCATCCATGGCAGCGTCACGGGATTCAGCCCGCACCCGAGATCCAGGACGCAACGCGGAACCCCGGTCACCGCCCAGATCGATGGGTAGAGCTGCTCGATGGCACCGAGGCGCTCGCGCGTCGAGGCATGGGCCCGCAGGGCGTCGACGCAGGCACTCCGGAACGTCGCGTCATCGAGATCGCCGTCCCATGCCGCGGCCATGACATCCGCCCGCTCGGTCCCGCGAAACGCGCCCACTGCCTGATGGAGGCGACGCTTCACGCGCTTGACGGCGTCGTCGACGTTCCGGGCACGAGGCTGCTCCTCGGCCGCCACCCTCGCCAGCATCGACGGGTCCACGTCTCGGTAGCGTGCCGAGCGCAGCACGCGCTCGACCACCTCGGCGCTCATCGCTTCCGGAGCCGGAGCACGAGGGCGTACGCCTCCCGCCGGCTCATGCCGTGGCTGACCAGCAGGTCCTGCACCGCGCGCGGCGGCGCCCCGGCTGCAAGGAGGAGTGTCGCATCGGCTTCCGCGTCGTGGAGGCTTGCGGCTCCGGGATCGGCACCGGCGATCAGCAGGGTGCACTCGCCTCGCACCTCGCCCTCGGTGCGAATCGCATTGAGCAGCTCGGACAGGCGTCCGCGCTGGTAGCGCTCGTGCGGCTTGGTGATGCTGCGCGCCAGGCACGCCGCTCGATCGCCCAGGACATCGAGCGCATCGGCCAGGGCTGCATCGATGCGCCGAGGTGCCTCGAACGCGATCAGGGTCGCCGGCTCGTCCACCAGGCGATCGAGCGCCGCGCGGCGAGCCGCGGCGGTGCGCGGCAGAAAGCCCAGGAAGCGAAACGGGTGCGGCGGCAGGCCGGACGCGGCCAGCGCGGTCGTGATGGCCGATGGGCCCGGCAGGCTGGTGACCGTGATCCCGGCCTCGATGGCAGCCCGCACCAACCGGAAGCCCGGGTCGCTGACGAGTGGCGTGCCGGCATCGCTGACCAGGGCGACGTCCTCCCCCGCCTCGAGGCGACGCACGAGCTCCCGCGCGCGGGCATCCTCGTTGTGGTCGTGGTAGCTGACCGAGCGCGTGGCAATGTCGTGGTGTCGAGCGAGCGTGGCGAAGTGCCGCGTGTCCTCGGCCGCGACGACCCCCACGGAGCGCAGGACGTCGCGGGCGCGCGGCGACAGGTCGTCCGGATTGCCGATGGGCACCGCGACGAGATGGAGCGTCCCGCGCGGGGGCGCGCCCGGTCGGCCGGCAGACGACGCGGTCATGGCTCGGAGCCTAGCAGCCCGCGATCGGCGCTCGATCCGCCGCGTCGGCCCGGCTAGGATCAGCGGCGTGCCGGGACTCATCGAGTGCGTACCGAATTTCAGCGAGGGGCGCCGCGGAGCGGTCGTCGACGAGATCGTGCGTGCCGTCGCCTCGATCGACGGCGTGACCGTGCTCGACCACACCAGCGACGTGACCCACAACCGCAGTGTGATCACCTTCGCTGGCAGCGCCGAGCCGGTGGTGCGTGCGGCGACGGCCGCGGTCGGGCGTGCGCTGGAGCTGATCGACATGGAGCAGCACACGGGTGCGCATCCCCGCATCGGCGCGGTCGACGTCATCCCATTCGTGCCATTGGGGACCACGCGCATCGAGGAATGCGTCGACCTGGCGCGGCGCTTCGGCGAACAGATCGCGGCCCGGTTCGGCCTGCCCGTCTATCTCTACGGCGAGGCCGCGCTGCGCCCCGAGCGGCGCCGCCTGGCCGCGGTGCGGCGCGGGCAGTACGAGGCAATTCGCGACGAGATCGCGACCGAGGCGCATCGCGCACCGGACTTCGGCCCGGCCCGCGTCCACCCCCGCGGCGGCGCCGTCGCCGTTGGCGCCCGAAAGCCGCTGATCGCCTTCAACATCAACCTGCGGACCGACGACCTCGGTCTCGCCATCAAGATCGCGAACACCATTCGCGAGAGCTCCGGGGGCATGCCGGCAGTCCAGGCCATGGGCGTCCTGCTCGAGAACCCCGGCATGCCGCGCATGGCGCAGGTCAGCACGAACCTCGTCGACTGGCAGCGCACGGGCATCGCGGCCGTCGTCAACGAGGTCCGGCGGCTGGCCCGCGAGGCCGGAACGGAGATCGATCACTGCGAGCTGATCGGGCTCGCCCCGACCGGAGCCCTGCTCGAGGTGACCGCCGATGCCCTGCGGCTGGCGGACTTCAGCCCCGACCAGGCACTCGAGCTGCGCCTCGCGCGCGACCGCTGAGCGAAACGGTGCCTCCCGGCACCGGGCGATATTCGAGCTGGCAGCCCGCTTGCATGGCAACGGCGCAGGGGGGAGTTCCACCACACGAATGCGATACGAGACGCCCGATCGATGAAGCCCACCACGCGAACCACGGCCGTCAGCCGGCCGAACCGCCTCCTCGTCGCGCTCGCCGCCGCCTGGATGATCCTGTCGCTGGCGATCGGCGGCGCGGCCACCGCCGAGTCGAGCCCTGACGCCGGTCCGGCCGCGGCGATCACCGACGCCGCTCAGGACTGAGGCCCGATCGGGGGCAGTCGAGGCGCTAGACTCGACGCCCCGTGACCCTCAGAGACGACCTCAGACAGGCAATCGCCGACGCGCGCGACCGCGCGATCGCGGATGGCGCCCTCGTCATCCCCGCCGGCACGACGCTGCCCTCCATCGGCCTTGAGCGGCCCGCCAAGCCGGAGCACGGGGACTGGGCAAGCAATGTGGCAATGCAGCTCGCGCCGGTCGCTCGCGCGGCCCCGATGCGCATTGCCGAGGCGATCGCATCGGCCTTCGCGCCGCCGCCGTCCGTGTCGGCGGTGTCCGTGGCGCCACCCGGCTTCATCAACCTTCGCCTCGACCCGAGCTGGGTCGCCGGCCAGGTCGGCGCCATCCGCGATGCCGGCCGCTCCTACGGCCGTGGCACGACGCCAGATCCGCGGCGGATCAACGTGGAGTTCGTCAGCGCCAACCCCACCGGTCCGCTGCACGTAGGGAACGCTCGCGGGGCGTTCGTGGGCGACGTCCTGAGCCGCGTGCTCGTCGCGGTCGGCCATCAGGTGGGGCGCGAGTACTACTTCAACGACTTCGGGACGCAGGTCGTCAACCTCGGTCTCAGCGTGCTCGCGCGCCGTGCCGGCACCGACATCCCCGACGACGGGTATCGCGGGGCCTACGTGGACGACCTCGCAGCCGCCGTCCCCGACGACGTCATCGCGCAGGCCGATGCAGGCGCGGACGATGCCGGCCGGCTCGTCGGAGCCTGGGCAACCGAGCGGGTGCGGGCCGGGATCGAGGACAGCCTCGACCGGCTGGGCGTGCACTTCGACGTCTGGAAGGAGGAGAGCACGCTCCATGACGAAGGCTGGGTTGGCCGCGCCGTCGACCGGCTTCGGGCGGGCGATCATGTCTACGAGGCCGATGGAGCCACCTGGTTTCGCTCCACGGCGTTCGGGGACGACAAGGACCGCGTGATCTTCCGCTCCAACGGGCTCCCGACCTATTTCGCGTCCGATATCGGCTATGTCACGGAGAAGCTGAGCCGAGGCTTCGACGAGCTGATCTACATCTGGGGCGCCGATCACCACGGCACGGTGGCGCGCGTGCGGAACGCCGCCGACGCCATGGGTCACGACCGCGCCGCGGTCCGCATGCTGCTCATCGCATGGGTGCGCTTCGTACGCGACGGGGTGGAGATCCCGATGAGCAAGCGGAGCGGCGAGTTCATCACGCTCGACGAGGTCCTCGACGAGGTCGGCGTGGATGCCGCCCGCTGGTTCTTCAGCTCGCGCGCGTACACCACGGGCATCGACTTCGACCTCGAGCTGGCCAAGACGCAGTCGAACGAGAACCCCGTCTACTACGTGCAGTACGCGCATGCCAGGTCGTCATCCATCCTGCGCAATGCCGCGGACGTCGGACTCGAGCCGCGCGCCGACGATGCCGGCAGGCTGCTCGTCCACCCGGCCGAGCAGGAGCTCGTGCGCCACCTGCTCGACTTCCCCGATGCGCTGGCCACCGCTGCCGAGCGGCGTGAGACCCACGAAGTCCCGCGCTATGCCTACGAGCTGGCGAGCGCATTCTCGGCCTTCTACCGCGACTGCAAGGTCCTCACCGAGGACCGAGCGCTGTCAGAGGCCCGACTCGCGCTGGTCGATGCCACGCGCTCGGTGCTCGCCAACGCCCTCGACCTTCTCGGCATCTCCGCCCCCGACACGATGTAGGTCAGCGCGCGACCTCGATCGCCCGGGCCAGGATCTCGTCGTTCGACGCGTGGACGACGAGCACGTCACCGTCGGGGAGCTCGATGACCGTCGCGGCAAAGTCGAACGAGTCCACCACGGTCTCGTACGCCGCAGCGAACTCGCCGCCATCCTCCGCCGCATCCCACGCCAGGCGCCAGGCAAGAGCGAACGACCCGTCGGGGCCTTCGGCCACCTCGACCCGATCGCCGCCCCACCCGTCGGAGGCCGTTCGCGCGTCGGGCGTCGCCACCCCGAAGTGCTCGAGGATGATCGAGATCGTTGCCTGTCCGACGGGCGTGGCGTCCACCTCGGCCCAGCCGGCTCCCAGCGCGCCGGCAAGGTCGATCGGCGCAACGGGATCCGGCTCCTCGCGCGGGTCCCACTTGTCGATGTCGATCACCTGCTCCGTGCTGTCCGGAGGATCGTCGTACGCCGCGTCGATCCGGATGAAGTCCGGCTGGGTCGGGTCGCCTCCCGCCAGGATCGTGGTCCAGTTCAGGCCGGCGTCGTACGGGAAGGCGAGCTGGGCCACCATCCACGACGGAATGCCCGAGGTGTCGGGGACCTGGGCGCTGCCGAAGTACTCGAGGATGTCGTTCTGGCTCAGGTTCTGGAGCATCCACGCCAGCATGGTCGCGGTCGCGTCTCCCTCGATCAGCGCGGTGCGAGCCAGCCCACGGTCATCTTCGCCGCGGCGCATCGATTTCGAGCGAGTCGAGGCCGAAGGCGGCGTCCTGCAGCGCATGGGTGTACTCGTGGGCGTAGGTGATTCGGGCCTCGACGTCGAGACCGGCGTCGGATACGACCACCATCCGCTTCTCGAGATCGTCGTAGAAGCCCAGCACCTGGTCGCCCAGGAGCTCCAGCTGAAGCTCGGCCACGTCCTCGTCGGGTGCGAGCAGTCCCATCGCTCGCAGCGTCACGTTGTCTCGCTCGCGTTCCTCCGGCGGGTACTGCTCATCGAAGATGAGCCGGAGCTCCACCGCCAGCTCGTCGCGGCTGATGATCTCGGCCGGGCCGATGTCGGCTGCCGGCAGGCCGCGGATGGCGATCACCTGCTCCTCGATCTGCGCCAGGATCGCCTGCGCTTCCTCGTCGGTCGGGACCGATGGCGTCGGCACTTCCGCGGAGGGTGATGTGGTGGGCGCGGCACTGGCCGATGGTCGAGCCGACATGGTCGGGTCGGGGCCGCCGGCGATCCCGGTCCCGCCGGCGCTCAACCCGAGGACCACGATCGCGATCACGACGAGAACGGCAACCGCGGCCGAGATCAGGCGGTGGGTCATGGACATTCGCGCCATTCT
This sequence comes from uncultured Chloroflexia bacterium, assembly GCA_963767985.1. GTDB lineage: Bacteria > Chloroflexota > Limnocylindria > QHBO01 > QHBO01 > JACDBZ01. The sequence continues at coordinate 197,792 of CAVYGE010000005.1, read as the reverse complement.
ACGCAGCCGATCGGCGACTGCTTTTGAAGGTTCAGGTTTCTTAAGGCTCGGCAAGCCCGCGGTTTAGATCGGCTCCCTAGTGTTCATCGTGCGAGTTGGAGATCACCGTGATTTCCGCCTCCACCCTCCCTCCTTCGAGCCCCGGTGTCATTGGGCGGGCACCGGGGCTCGTGCTATCTCTCGATCCGTTACCATCGGCGAACCGATGGAAATCACCTGGTACGGACGTGCCTGCTTTCGACTCAAGGGCAAGGACGCCACCGTCATCACCGATCCGTGTCCGCCCGTCGACCGGCTTCGTTGCCGGCAAGCACGACGTCGAGCTGCTGACGATCAGCCACGATCATCCCGACCACACGTACACGCGATCGATCAAGGCCGGTCTGACGCTGACGCGACCCGGCGAGTACGAGTTCAGCGACCTGCTCGTCACCGGCATTCGGACCTTCCACGACGGCGAGGCGGGCGCGGCGCGTGGCGAGAACATGGTCTTCGCGGTCGAGATCGATGGCGTCCACGTCTGCCATCTCGGCGACCTCGGGCACCTGCTGACCGACGACCAGGTCAGCGAGCTCGGGCCGATCGACGTGCTGCTCGTGCCCGGTCGGCGGCGAGACGACGCTGACGCCCTCCGAGGCGGCGGAGGTCGTATCGCAGATCGGCCCGAAGATCGTGATCCCGATGCACTTCGGGGTCGACGGTGCCTCGAAGGACCTGGGCGGTCCCGAGAAGTTCCTCCACGAGATGGCGACCGAGCCGATCCGTCAGCCAAAGGCCCAGTTCACCACCAGCTCCCTACCCGACGAGACGCAGGTCGTCGTGCTCGAGGCCCGCGGCCGCACCTCGTAGGCACCGTGCGACCTGCCCCGCGCCTCGGGCGGATTGTCGACCCGTGGGACCGAGGTACCAGGACCATGCGGTGCGCCCGTCACCGCTGCTTTCGCACCGCACCCCATCGGACTCTGCCGTTCTCCCCCTGACCGCACGGGGCGGGGAGTACCAATGGGGGATGCAAGGTCCTAGTGTCCAGCTACGCCATCGAATCGAGGGCGGCGGGACGCCCGCTGGCACAGAGAGAGGACTGACAACCGTGGAAGCAAGTTCACAAGATCATCGGCACGGACGGCACTTGGGATCATCGCCACGCTTGGCCTGTCCCTCTCGCTGTTCCGGCCGCTGCCCCGGTGCTCGCCGATGCGCCGGGCAACAACGGAACGGTCAAGATCCACGATGGATCATCGGACGAGGAGCCGATCGTCAAGAACGAGCCACACGTCTGCACGTTCCATCTGCACTTCTTCTTCGGTGACGACGTTCAGAGCGGCGACTGGTCGATCGAGTCGTGGCCGCCCACCGGCGACGGCACCGAGGTGCTCAGCGGCAGCTACGACGCGACCGGTGGCGAGGACCGTCAGCCGCGTGAAACGGACGATCCCGAACGTGTACTCGCTTCCCGATGGCCACTACAAGCTCTTCTGGGACGGTGCCGTGAACCCTGGCGGCCAGGTGCAGATCAAGCACAAGGTCTTCTGGGTCGCATGTGAGCCCGAGGAGCTCCGAGTCCGAGCCGCCGAACGAGTCGGAGCCGCCGAACGAGTCGGAGACCCCGAGCGAGTCGGAGAACCCGAGCGAGTCGGAGAACCCGAGCGAGTCGGAGAACCCGAGCGAGTCGGAGAACCCGAGCGAGTCGGAGAACCCGAGCGAGTCCGAGAACCCGAGCGAGTCGGAGTCCGAGAGCCCGCGCGAGAGCGTCGCCGGTGGCAACCCGACGCCGAAGCCCGGTGGTGGAACCATTCCGGATACCGCACTCGGTTCCGAGGGCATCCCGGCCTGGCCGTTCGTCCTCCTGACCCTGATGTCGCTCGGTGGGCTGCTCTACCTGCGACTCAGCACCGAGGACGGAGGGCACCCGCTAGCACCAAGTCGGTAAGCCATGGGAGGTGACGGGCCAGGACCCGTAGATCACCAGCCCCCCTGGCAGGAACGGGGTAGAGGTTCGCCTCTACCCCGTTTCCTGATGTCCGGACAGCTCGGCTACCCCATTCTCCGAGGTCGAGGTGCTCAGTCGGTGCTGTTGACAGCGGGCGAGGTGGCTTTGCCCTGGCCAGGTACTCCGGCCCCTGGATCGCGGGGCCTCCCCTGGTCGGGAGCATGCGTCGGCTTCGGCTTGTGCTCGTCGATCACCTGCCCGGGGGCCGATGGATTCGGGCGCGCCGGTTCCCTGTCCGCCGTCGTTCGCGCCACCGTTGTCGCCCGGGTTGTGGTCGCGCCTGCGGGTCCGGACGCGTTGATGCCCCCAGGGCTGCTCGGCAGCTGGTCCCATGCGGCTCGCACGGCTGCCCCAGGGGCTGCCGGCAGACCGTGATGAGCTCGTCCAGAGCGAGCAGGTGATTCGCGATTCGACTCCTGGCGTCCGCGACTGCCCGCGGCCTCGCACGGCAGCCAGCTGCTCGATGTGCGCGGCGATCGCGGGCTGCAGTGCCATGGCATCCGCCGTCCGACCGGCATCGAGCAGGCGCGTCATCTCCTCGAGCCGCTCCGCGAGCACGTTGGCTGACAGGACTCCCTGGAGATGCGCCGGCGTGACCTGGAACCTCAGCTGCTCGATCCGGAGCTTCACGGCGTAGAGCGCGTCACCCGGCAATGCCTCCTGCGACGCGCCGAGAGCACCTGCCGCGCTCGTCGCCAGCGCCAGGCTGGCGTACAGGCAGGCACGGCCGATGCGGCCCATCTGCCGCGTCATTGCCCGCGCCGAGTCGGTCCGCTGCTGCTCCCTCGCCGCGACAAAGCGGTTGATCGCCTGTGACCGGAGGCGCCGTCGGAAGAGCGGGTCCGGCGCGATCCGTGACTGGAGACTCACCAGGTAGCGCTCGACGGCGTCGTCGGTCGTCGGGGGCCGCAGGGACCGGCAGAAGAGGCTCATGGGCGTCGCCCGGTATCGCTCATGTGGCGCCGCAGCGATTCGATCGCCCGGAACGTCAGCCCGCGGATCGTTCCCGCGCGCCTGCCCATGACGGTCGCCGCCTCCTCCGCCGATAGACCCACGGCGTATCGCAGCGCGATCGCCTCCTGCTGGTCCGGAGTCAGCCGCCGGATTGCCGCGCGCAGCTCGCGGATCTCCTCGTCGCGCAACGAGAGTGCCTCGAGCCCGGGACCGTCGCTCGGCTCGGCCACCGATCCGAGCTGCTCCGTCGGCCGCAGGCGTCGCTGATGGTCGATCACCGCGTTCCGCGCGATTCGGAAGGCCCACGCCGCGAAGGGGCGACCCTGGTGACGGTAGCGCGGCAGCGCGGTCACGATCCGCTCGAAGACCAGCTGGGTCAGGTCCTGGGCATCCTCGCGATGCCGCACGCGCACGGCGACGTAGCGGTAGATCGGGTCGACGAGCGCGTCGTACAGGCGAGCAACCGCCTCCACGTCTCCGGAGCTCGCCGCCGCCGCGAGCTCGTCGATGGTGACGTCACCGCCGGCGCGCCGTGGGCAACGGGCGCGCATCGACATCCGCGAGTGTCGCTCGCAGCATCACGCCGAGGGAGCGGTCTTGCATCGGGCAGCGAGTACCGGAGCGGAGATTCGGTGCGGCAAACCCTAGCATTCGGCCTTGGTCAGTGGCACCGCACCGGTGCAGAGCGCACCGGCAAACTGCTCAGATGATCGCGAGCTCGCGGCCGACGCGCTCGAACACGTCCAGGCAGGTATCGAGCTCCTCGGTCGAGTGCTCCGCCGTCACGATCGTCCGCACCCGGCTCTTCTCCTCGGGGACCGTCGGGAACCCGATGCCCATCGCGAACACTCCCTCCTCGAAGAGGAGATCGCTGAACCGATGCGCCAGCGCGCCTGCACCCACGATGACCGGCGTGATCGGCGTCTCGCTGTGCCCCGTGTCGAAGCCGAGCCGCTCGAGCCCGGCCTTGAAGTGGCGGGCGTTGTCCCACAGCCGATCGATGAGCTCGGGTTCGGACTCGAGCACCTCGATCGCGGCAAGGCAGGCTGCCGCCACCGGCAGGTGGATGCGAGGTCGAGAAGAGGAACGGACGTGCCCTGTGCTCGAGGACCGTGCGCAGCGTGGCCGGACCGGCAACGTAGCCACCGAGCACGCCGATCGCCTTCGACAGCGTGCCGACCTGGACCTGGACCCGACCGTTGAGATCGAAATGGTCGACGCTCCCGCGGCCGTTGCGGCCCAGAACTCCTGAAGCATGGGCGTCGTCGACCATGACGACCGCATCGGCCTCCTCGGCGGCCTCGACGATCTCCGGCAACCGCGCGATGTCGCCGTCCATGCTGAACACGCCGTCGGTGATGACGAGGATGGTCCGATCGGCGTCGGCCGCGCGGATCTCGCGCAGCGCCTGGCGCAGCGCCTCGATGTCGCTGTGCGGGAAGATCTTGCGCTCGGCCTTGGTGAGTCGGATGCCGTCGATGATGCTGGCGTGGTTGAGCGCGTCGCTGACGATGACGGCGCCTTCGGGGGCCAGGATCGGGATGACGCCCGTGTTCGCCGTGAATCCGGACTGGAACGTGAGCACCGCCTCGGTGTGCTTGAAGGTCGCCAGCCGCTGCTCGAGCTCCTCGTGGAGCGACATCGTGCCGGCGATGGTCCGCACCGCACCCGATCCGGCGCCGAAGCGCTCGACCGCATCGAGGGCTGCCTGGCGCAGCCTCGGGTGGGTGTTCAGGCCGAGGTAGTTGTTCGAGCTGAGGGTGATCACCTCGCGGCCATCGATGACGCATCGGCTCTTCTGCTCGCTCTCCACGACACGCAGCCGCCGATAGAGGCCCTTGGCCTTCAGGTCCGCGATCTCGTCGTCGAGGAATCGGAGCGGATTTCGAGCGCGCGCCGGTGCGTCGGTCATGACCCGAGTATACGAGCGGAGCACCGCGCCGCCCTAGGGTCGGAGGACCACCTTACCCGCGTGACGAGATGCGATGAGCTCGAAGGCCGTCGGCCACTCGGCGAGGTCCAGCCGGTGGGTGATGATCGGCGAGACGTCGAGCGCGCCGGAGCGGAGCAGCGCCTGCGTCCGCTCCCATGTGTCGTACATGCGGCGTCCGTAGATCCCGTGCAGGCGGATTCCGCGCATGATCACCTGGTCCGAGAGGTCCAGCGCGACCGACTCGCTGAAGATGCCGAGCAGGCTGATGCGTCCGCCGCGTGTCGTCACGCGCAGGGCCTGCTCCAGCGCGCGGGGTGCGCCGCTCATCTCCAGCACGACCTCGACCCCATCCCCACCCGTGGCCCCGACGATCCGCTCCTCGGTCGCCGGATCGGCGGCATCCAGGGCGAGGTCGGCCCCCATGGTCCGCGCCAGCTCAAGGCGATACGGTTCGGTATCCGTCGCGATGACCAGCGAAGCGCCCGCCGGCCTTGGCGATCCCGACCGCGCACAGGCCGATGGGACCGCAGCCGGTGACGAGCACCGACCGTCCCTCGATCGGCTCCACGAATGCGGCGTGAACCGCGTTCCCCATTGGTTCCTGGAGCGCCACGACGGCCGGATCGAGACCATTCGACTCGATGGCATTCGCCTCGGGAATGACGACCCGTTCGGCAAAGCCGCCGTCGATGTGGACCCCGATCACCCGCAGGTTGCGGCACAGGTGCGGCGTCACCGCGACGGCACTGCGTGCAGGTCCAATCGGCGATGTGTGACTCGACGCCGACGAGATCGCCCTCCCTGACGCGAGTCACCCCGGCCCCGAGCGCCTCGACCGTCCCCGCCAGCTCGTGGCCCAGGATGCGCGGCGGCACGAGGTTGTCCGCGGCCCAATCGTCCCACTCGAAGAGGTGGTGGTCGGTGCCGCAGATGCTCGCCGCATCGACGCGCAGGAGGACCTCGCCACGTCCCGGCTGCGGCACCGGGCGCTCGACGAGCTCGAGACCGGGTCCGGGCGCGGTCTTCGCCAGGGCCCGCATCATGCTCATCGGGCCTCGGCCGCCGACTCGTCCACGACGCCGGACGCCGCCTCGTGATCGTCGCTGCGCGGGAGCTCGTCGCGGATCGGGTTCTCCAGGACGCCGATGCCCTCGATCTCGAGACGCATGACATCGCCGTCGGCGAGGTAGCGCGGGGGACGCTGATAGTGGCCGACGCCTGCCGGCGTTCCGGTGGCGATGACATCGCCGGGCTCGAGGGTGATGGTCCGGGACGCGAACGCGACGATCGTGGCCACGTCGAAGACCATCTCGGCGGTCGACGAATCCTGCCACGCCTCGCCGTTCACCCACGACCGGAGACGGAGGTGCTGCGGATCGGGGACCTCGTCCGCGGTGAGCACGATGGGGCCCATCGGCGCGAACCCGTCCGAACCCTTGGCGCGCAGCCACTGCCGATCCTCCTTCTGGAGGTCCCGCATCGTCACGTCGTTGACGATCGTGTAGCCGAAGACATGGTCGAGCGCCTCGTCCCGGGCGATGCGAGATGCGCGCCGCCCGATGACGACGCCGAGCTCGCATTCGAGGTCGAGCTTCTCCGTCGCGCGCGGACGCGTCACCGGTTGGCCGGGATTCGCGACGGCGTTCGCGAACTTGCTGAACAGCATCGGGTAGGCGGGCGGGTCGATCGACTGCTCGCGACAGTGGTCGTGGTAGTTCAGCCCGACGCAGATGATCTTCCCCGGGCGCCCGATCGGCGCCAGCGCGACGGCGTCGGCGGCGCACGATCGTTCCGGCCATGCCGGCGAGCTGCGCGACCGTGATGCCCGCGCCCAGCAGCTGCCCGACGTCCGTGGCGCCGGTGGCATCGGTCAGGTCCCGGAGGTCACCATCGAGGCGCACGGCGAGGCGAGGGTGCCCATCAAGGGCGTGGGAGATCAGCTGCACGCGGCCGAGTATAGGAAGGTCACGGCTCGCTGAAGTAGGCGCGGGCCGCGGGACGAAGCAGGCCGACGACGAGCCCGAGGGTCACCAGCGCGCCGATCGGCACGGTGAGCAGGTACCAGCCGTTGGCTGCCTGCGGCGGGAGGTCCAGCAGCACCGGTGGCAGCCCCGCCAGGATCGGGACCGGCAGGAAGGCGATGCCCACGGCGAATCGATGGGCGATCTGCTTGCGCTGGAGCGCCGTCGTCACCCCGAACAGGACGGCGGCAAGCTCGAGCATCATGAAGATGCCCAGGATGCTGAACGGCGCACGCTCGCTGAAGTCGATGAACTGCACGATGCGACCGAGCAGCAGCCCGGTGATCGCCAGGAGACCGAAGGCCCAGGCGAACCAGAGTCGGACGGCGACCGGCGTCCGACCGGGTTGCGGATCGTGGCGAGATTGCATGCGCGGGGGATCGTAGCAAGGTCGCCGGCGCAGGCGCCCGGATGGCGCTGACTCAAGTCTTGACAGGCTTGCGCGCCGCGACGTATCGTCGCATCCCTAAACCGGTTCACTAAATCGGTTTACGCGGGGCGCCACCCGCACCAGACGAGGATCGAAGCAGCTTGACTCGTCCCCGTATCGACGATGTTGCCCGCGTTGCCGGCGTGAGCAAGACGTCGGTCAGCTTCGCGTTCAACCAGCCGGACAACCTCAACGCGGCGACGCGGGAGCGGATCCTGGCCGCGGCGGCGGAACTCGGCTACCGACCGTCGCCCATCGCACGTCGCCTCGCATCGCGAAAGACTGACCAGATCGGCCTGGTGGTCCCGCAGGCCACGCACCACGTGTTCGCCAACCCGTTCCTGCCCGAACTGCTGCGCGGCATCGGGGACGTGTGCGACGCCGCCGGCATCTCGCTCGTCATCGTGCCGCCCGTGGGCGGCTCCATCGCGCGGGCGGTCGAGGGCGCCCTCGTGGACGGCCTCGTGCTCCTCGGCCTCGAGCCCGACCACGTGGAGCTCGAGCTGGTCCGCAAGTCGGGCGTGCCGGTCGTGGCCCTCGATGTCGACGCCTGGGAGGACGCCGGAGTGGTCTCCGTCGACGAGGCCGGAGGCGCGGCCGAGGCCGCCCGCCACCTCCACGCGCTGGGACACCGCGACGTCGCGGTCGTTCTCATCGCAGAGCATCCCGACTCCGGGGTCGACAGGAGTCGGGGAATCTCGGCCCGTCGGCTGCGCGGCATCAGGGAGGGCTTCGAAACCGCGGCACGCGAGTCGGGCGGTGCGGACGCCACGCTGCGCATCGTGTCGTCGACGGTCTCCGAAGACGGCGGGCGAGCCGCGTTTGCCGAGCTGCAGGCTGATGGCCTGCCGAGCGCGATCATCGCCATCACCGACATCACCGCCATCGGCATCCTCCTCGCGGCGCGCGAGGCCGGAGTCGCCGTCCCCGACGAACTGTCGGTCATCGGCTATGACGACGTCCCCGCGGCCGCATGGACGCATCCGGCATTGACCACGGTCCACCAGCCGATCCGCGAGAAGGGACGGCTCGCGGCCCAACGACTGGTTGACCTGCTCCGCGGCCCTGACGGTCGCGGGCCGATCAGCGAGCTTCTTGCGACCCACCTGGTCGTGCGCGGCTCCACGGCACCGGCCGCGGCCGGTCGACACATCGCCGACGCCTCGCCCCTGGGGGGAGGAGGTGTCGCCCATCCCTGATCCGTCACCCGATCAGCACCGACGCAACCACAACGAGGAACCACTCTCCATGAACCTGAAGCTTCATCGCACGATCCTGCCGGTCGGCATGGCCGTTGCACTCGCGCTCTCGGCATGCTCCGGCGGCGGCACGTCGCCGAGCGCCGCGGCCTCGGTCGACCCGTCGACCGCATGCGGCGGCGTCGATTCGCTCACCTTCACCCACACCATGAACGACCAGGAGTCGCCGGTCATCGCCGAGATCGCGGAGGCGTTCGAGGGGACGACTGTCGAGGTGACGCAGATCCCGTTCGACGGTGCCCAGCAGGCGTATGACCAGCAGGCCGCCGGCGGCGAGGCACCCGATGTCTTCCGCGCCGAGATCGCCTGGATCGCCGACTACGCCGACAAGGGCTATCTCCTCGACCTGACGAGCATGATCCCGCAGTCGGACTGGGATGACTTCCTGGCCGGTCCGCTGGCATATGGCCAGTGGCAGGGTGGCACGTACGCCGTCCCGCAGGTGACCGACGCGCTCGCGCTCCTCTACAACAAGTCCATGCTCGAAGAGGCGAGCGTCGAGGCGCCCGCCACGATGGATGACTTCATCGCCGCCGGCGAGACGCTCCAGACCGAGCTCGGTCTCGAGAACGCCTTCTACATGCGTGGCGACGCCTACTGGCTCCAGCCCTTCCTGTGGGCATTCGGTGGCGGTCTGCTGACCGTCGACGACGAGGGCCAGGTCACCGACATCCTGGTCAACAACGAGGGCTCGGTCGCCGGCCTCGAGTTCCTCCTCAACGACGTGCTCGGCACGGTCGCGGCGGCCGATGTCGACTTCGCGAACGACTACGGCAACGCGATGACCGCCTTCAAGGAGGGCGAGGTGGCCATGATCTTCAACGGACCATGGTCGACGGCCGACGTGCTCGCGGGCAGCGAGTTCGCCGATCCGGAGAATCTCGGCATCGGGGTCATCCCGGCCGGGCCGAGTGGTGACAAGGGCTCCCCGATCGGCGGCCACAGCTACGTGCTGTACGCCGGCATGGAGGAGGCACAGCAGACGTGCGCCGCCGCGTTCGTGCAGTACCTCAGCTCGGCCGAGAACCAGGGCCGCCTGGCGACCGAGCTCAACCTCCTCCCGACGCGCACCAGCGCCTACGAACTGCCCGAGGTTGCCGAGAATCGGCTCATTGCCGACTTCGGCACGGTGATCGAGAACGCCACCGCGCGCCCGGTCGTGCCGGAGGGCGGCGGGATCTACGCCGACTTCGGCCCGAACTTCCAGGCTGCCTGGACCGGTGACAAGTCGGCGCAGGAGGCGCTCGACGACGTCGCTGCGGCGTGGGAGACCCTTCTCGGAGATCGACTCGCGCAGTAGAGTCGGAACGCTGCTCCCGGGCCGGGCGCCCCGCCCGGTCCGGGAGCCATCCGTCGCCAACCTTGACCAATCGGCACTGGAGAAGCCCCGATGCGTGAACGGATGTGGGTGGCCTACGCCTTCATGGCGCCGGTCGCCGTGGTGATGGCGATCATCGTCATCTATCCACTCATCGGCTCCGTGGTCTCCAGCTTCACCGACCTCGACCGGAGCAACTCGGCCACCGTGTTTCGCCCCGGATCCGAGCAGTTCATCGGCATCGACAACTACGTCAGGGTGCTGACCAGCGATGAGTTTCGCGGCCGGCTGACCTGGACGATCGTCTGGACGGCCGCCAACGTCTTCTTCCACTTCACCCTGGGGCTTGGCCTGGCTCTGCTTCTGAACCAGCGCTTCCGCGGCCGGACCGTCTATCGGCTCATCCTCATGCTGCCGTGGGCGGTCCCCGCCTTCATCAGCGCCGTGAGCTGGCGCTACATCTTCAACGGCCAGTACGGCGTCCTGAACCTCATGCTCGACGGCATCGGGATCGACGGGCCGAACTGGCTGTCCGATCCGTTCTGGGCCTACGTGGCGCCGATCATCGTCAACGTCTGGCTCGGCGTTCCGTTCATGATGGTTGCGCTGCTCGGCGGCATGCAGTCCATCCCGAGTGACCTGTACGAGGCGGCTCGGGTCGATGGCGCGAACCGTCGCCAGGCGTTCTGGAACGTGACCATCCCGCAGCTGAAGTCGGTCTCGGTGGCCGTGACGATGCTCGGCATCATCTGGACCTTCAACCTGTTCGTCGTGATCTTCCTGACAACCGGCGGCGGACCGGGTGGCCGAACGGACATCCTCGTCACCGAGTCGTTCAACCTCTTCCAGGCAGGCCAGTACGCGGTTGCCGCCACCTACTCGGTCATCATCCTGTCGCTGCTGCTCGTCTTCGTGACGTTCTACCAGCGGATCTTCCGCACCGAGGAGGTGGCCCGATGAAGCAGCCGCTGTGGGAGAAGGTCGCGACGCACGTGATCCTCATCTTCGCGTCATTCATCGCCATCTTCCCGATCCTGTGGATCATCTCGACATCGTTCAAGAACCAGTTCGACGTCCTGTCGACCGAGATCCACCTGATCCCCGAGGAGCCGACGCTCGAGAACTACGAGTCGCTGTTCGACCCTTCCAGCGCGACCGGCGGCTTCTTCTGGAGCTGGTTCGGGAACTCGCTGCTCATCGCGGTCCTGACCACGATCCTGTCGGTGTTCCTGGCATCGACCGCCGCCTATGCACTCAGCCGATATCGCTTCTGGGGCAAGCGGCCGATGACCAGCTTCTTCCTGACCAGCCAGATGTTCCCCGCCGTCATCCTGCTCGTGCCCCTGTTCCAGCTCCTCGCCATTCAGTTCCGTCTCCTGAACACGCCGTGGGCCCTCGTGCTCGCCTACGCCACCACGGCGATCCCGTTCTGCGTGCTGATGCTGAAGAGCTACTTCGACACCCTGCCGATCGAGCTGGAAGAGGCCGCCAAGATCGATGGGCTTGGCCCGTTCGGTGCGTTCTGGCGCATCGTCGTGCCCCTGTCCACGCCCGGCATCGCGGTCACCGCGTTCTATGCCTTCATCACGGCCTGGAACGAGTTCCTCTACGCCCTGGTGTTTCTCACCAAGCCCGAAGCGTTCACCCTGCCGATCGGCGTCCGGCTGTTCATCAACCAGTTCACGCAGAACTGGGGCGGGACCATGGCGCTGTCAGTGATCGTGACCATCCCGGTCATGGTGTTCTTCTACATCGCGCAGCGCTACCTGATCAGCGGACTCTCGACCGGCGGCGTCAAGGGGTAGCCGGCCCGCACGGCCCGATGCCGCGCAGACGATCGAACTGCCTCGCCGGCTGAGCCGGATCGCGGACCGCCTACCATGCGGCCATGGGCTGGCTCGCGGAGCTGTTCGAGACGAACCGCATCATCGTCCTGTCCGTCTACGGTCAGGTCTTCTTCGTCATGGGCCTGGCCGTCGCGCTCCAGAGCCGTCGCCGCTCGCGCCTGCCCCTCGCCGGCCCGCTGGGCTGGCTGGCGGCATTCGGCATCGTCCACGGTCTCATGGAATGGGGCTACCTCTTCATCCCGATCCAGGCCGGGTTCCTGCCCCAGGCGATCATCGAAGCCCTCCTCCTGCTCCAGCTGCTCCTCAAGCCGCTCAGCTTCGCCCTGCTGTTCCAGTTCGGCGTCGAGCTCCTGCACAGCGCCCGGGGAGACCTCGGCCCGAGGGTCTCGTTGCTGCGCGCCGTGCCCGCGCTGAGCGTTGGGCTGTGGGCGGTGGCAACCCTCGCCATCTCGGCCCTCGTCGCGCCCGGCCCGGCGCCCGACCCGCGCCCATGGCTTCCCTCCCCCGAGCTTCTCCCGGCCCTGGCCGCGGTCGGCCAGCCGCTGGCAGTGGGCGACGTGGTCGCGCGACTGATGATCGCGCTGCCGGGCTCGATCGTGGCCGCCATCGGGCTGCGACGCGTCAGGCGATATGCTGGGCACCGGCTCCGCACCGTCCGGCACACCGGCGTTGGGTGTCGCCTCCATCGCGTTCGTCGTCTACGCGCTGGTGGCCGGCCTCGTGCCGCTGCCGGCACCGTTCCCCCCGGCGTCGATCCTCAACGGTCAGGTGGTGCTCGACACGCTCGGGGTCCCGATCGAGGTGTTTCGGTCGCTGACCGGGCTCGCCATCGCCGTGGCCGTCATCCTCAGCCTCGAGGTCTTCGAGCACGAGACCGACCGCACGCTCGCCGAGGCCCGGCGCCGCGAGCTCCTGCTGCGCGAACGCGAGCGGATCGGGCGCGACCTGCACGACGGGATCATCCAGTCGATCTATGCGGCCGGACTCCACCTCGAGCAGGCGTCGGCGGAGGTGGGCGACGATCCGAGCGCAACACGCTCGCGCATCGGCACCGTGATGGGCGAGCTGAACCGCATCACGCAGGACATCCGCGGCACGATCTTCGACCTGCGCTCCGGTGAGCTCGAGGCACGTCGATGCCGAGGCCATCGTGCTCGCCGTCGCCGACGAGCTCCAGGCCCACACGCTCGTCACACTCGAGGTCCAGTCCGAGGGTGCCTTCCGCCCGCGGCTGACGCCCGACCAGGCGGACCACCTCAGGCACATCGCCATCGAGGCCTTCAGCAACGTCCTGCGACACGCGCGCGCCGACACGGTGACCGTGGCGATGGCCTGTGAGCCGGAGCGATTCCGACTCGAGATCCGTGATGACGGGCGAGGCTTCGATCCGGTCGCCGTCGGAGGCCTCGGCGGGCGGGAGGGCGCAGGGTCTGGCCAACATCCGCCGTCGCGCCGAGCTGCTGGGCGCCGAGCTCGAGGTGGAGGCGGCCGACGGGCGCGGCACCGCGTTGTCGCTTACGATGCCGGTGGCGACCGTCCGCCAACCGACATGACCGAACCACTCCACCGACCCCACTCCTCCGGCCGACGACGTGCGAATTCTCATCGCCGACGACCACGAGGTCGTGCGCATCGGCCTCGCCTCACTGCTCGATCGGCAGCCGGGCTTCAGCGTGGTGGCCGAGGCCCGCTCCGGGGAGGAGGCCGTGCGCGAGGCACGACGCTTGCGGCCCGACGTCGTCGTGATGGACATCCGCATGCCGAACGGCTCCGGCATCGACGCCTGCCGAACGATCACCAGCGAGCTGCCCTCGACACCGGTGGTGATGCTCACCAGCTACGCCGACTCGGAGGCGCTCTTCTCCGCGATCGACGCGGGCGCGTCGGGATACGTCCTCAAGCGAGTCGGATCCACCGAGCTGGTCGACGCGGTGCGGACGGTCGCCTCCGGCGGGTCGCTTCTCGACCCGTCGGTCACGAAGCGCGTCCTGGAGCGTCATCCGCAGCACGAGCCGCCTGGAGGAAGCCGGGGCGTTCGCCGACCTCACCGAACAGGAGCGCCGCGTCCTCGCCCACGTTGCCGACGGCGCATCGAACCGCTATATCGCCGACCGCATGGGCCTCGCGGAGAAGACCGTCCGCAACTACGTCTCGAACGTGCTCGCCAAGCTGTCGCTGGAGAGCCGAGCCCAGGCCACCGCCTACGCGATCCGCCACCGGCTCCCCGAGCTCGACGACCGCGACGCATGACCTCCCTGCCCCGAGGCGTGGGAGTCGCCGCGGCGATGACGCTCATGCTGGCCGCGTGCGTGGCCGTCGAGACTCCGTCGCCCAGCGCGCAGCAGACGATGACCCCGACCCCGACCGCCGGCGAGTCGCCAACCGTCGCGCCGTCGGCATCGGCCTCCCCCACCGCCTCCCCGGAGCCGCCTCTGAGCCTCGACCTGCCCGACGTCAGCGACCCCCGGGTGGTGGTTGCCGGCGTCCAACCGGAGATCGGATCCGACGGCGGGACCTTGACGATCACCGTCACGAGCGCGGCCGCGGAACGCATCGACGAGCTCGTCCTGCGGTGGCCGGCCGAGCTCGATGATGCCCTGTTCCTGGCCCCGTTCACTCCCGAGCGAGGACCGCATCCGCGATGGCGGACCGCCGCTCGTCCAGCCGTGGACGAAGTGGGTGATCGGTCCGGGCGAACGGGGCGAGCCCCCGGGAACCACCTCGGTGGGGTGGGGCCCGCTCCTGCCCGGCGCCACGCTGGTGATCGGCCTCGAGGCGTCGCGCCGCGTGCCCGATCCGTTGGCGTTCGACCTCCAGCTGCTGTCCGGAAACGACCTGCTGACCTTCGAGGGCGGGGGCCCTGCCGAGATCCGCGTCGAGATTCCCTGATGCGTCCCATCCTCCCGGCGTGGACCGAGGCCGATGCCGACCTGCACGCCCGACTCGGTGCCGCCATCGACCCCGATCGCAAGGTCCTGGGCGCCCTCGAGCGGATCACACCGCTCGGCGGCCGGCGCATCGCGGACGTCGGAACCGGGATCGGGCACTACCCGATGCTGCTGGCGCGGCGCACGGGCCGCACGTACGGCGTCGAGTCGGACCCGACGCTCCGTGCCGAGGCACAGCGACGCGCGACGGACGCCCATCAACCGAATATCCGCATCGTCGACGGCACGCCCCTCTCCCTCCCACTGCGGGATGGTGCGGTCGACATCGTGCTCACCAGCCTCATCGACCCCGAGGAGGGGGCACTGCCCGCAATCGAGGAAGCGTGGCGGGTGCTCCGGCCGGGTGGCCGTCTGATCGCCATCGGCCACTACGGTCGTGACGACGTGTCCGCCCTTCTCGAGCCGGAGGTGGTCGAGCATGCCCTCGAGGCGACGCGGCGCCGGACGGGCTGGTGGCTCCGCAACGGCTTCAAGATCAAGGTGGTTCACGCCCGTCTGGACCTCCGCGACCGGGAGACCGCGCACGAGCTGCTGCCGCGCCTCTATGGCGATCGCGGCCGCGCCTTCCTGATGGGGCCTCACTCCTCCTCCCTGAAGCTCAACCTGGGGCTGTATCACCAGGCGCGGCCGCGCACCGACTAATCTGCGCAGATGCCTTGCGAGCAAGCGGGGCGCCGGATATGATCATCCGGTCCGAAGGCCAGGCTCTTCTCCCCCCGGAGCCTGGCCTTCGGCGTGCCCACCGAATGTGCGGTGCGATAATGGCCGCCACGTCCTTGTTCCCCATCCGGGTCGATCCGACCCGTCCACGCAGGAGGCACGCGTCCGCTCAGATGGCCACCACGCCGCGCATGAAGATCACCTACGCCACGCTCTCGGCCGACAACGAGGAGCTCCAGTCGTCGTTCGATTCGGCGCTCGATCGCGCCCGCGCGAGCCTGGGACGCACCTACCCGATGCTCATCGGCGGCGAGGAGCGCATGCGGGACGAGACCTTCGAGGACCGATCGCCGATCGACACCGACGTCGTGATCGCGCGCTTTCCGGTCGGTACCCGCGAGGATGTGCGCGACGCCATCGACGCGGCCCGAGCGGCGTATCCCACCTGGCGCAACACGCCATGGCGCGAGCGCCTGGCCATCCTGCGTCGTGCGGCCGACCTCATCAGCGAGCGACAATTCGACTACGCAGCGCTGATGGCGCTCGAGGTCGGCAAGAACCGGCTCGAGGCGCTCGGTGACGTCGAGGAGACCGCGGATCTCCTGCGCTACTACGGCGACGAGTTCGAGAAGGCCGACGGCTTCGTGAAGCCGCTCGGATCGCTGTCCGAGATCGAGTCCACGCGCTCCGTCCTCCGCCCATACGGCGTCTTCGGCGTGATCAGCCCGTTCAACTTCCCGATGGCGCTGGCCGGCGGCCCCGCGGGAGGCGCGATGATCGCCGGCAACACCGTGGTCCTGAAGCCCAGCAGCGACGCTCCGCTGAGCGGCTGGAAGTTCGGCGAGGCACTGCGCGACGCGGGGCTGCCCGACGGCGTCTTCAACCTCGTCACCGGGCCGGGCGAGACGGTCGGAGCCGAGCTCCAGGAGAACCCGGGGATCGACGGGATGGTCTTCACCGGCTCGTACGAGGTCGGGATGAAGCTGTATCGCAGCTTCACGAAGGACTATCCGCGGCCGATCATCACCGAGATGGGCGGGAAGAACCCGGCCATCGTGACCCGCCATGCCGACCTCGACGAGGCTGCCGAGGGCGTGATGCGCTCGGCGTTCGGCTTCGACGGGCAGAAGTGCAGCGCGAACTCGCGCGTCTACGTCGAGAAGCCGGTGGCCGCCGAGTTCGTGCAGAAGCTGGTCGAGAAGGCACGAGACATCACCGTCGGCGATCCCACGCAGCGCGAGAACTGGATGGGTCCGGTCATCAACCAGCGCGCGCTCGACACGTTCCAGCGCGCCGTGGACGATGCGAAGGCCGGCGGCGGCTCGATCGAGATCGGCGGCGAGGTCCTGAAGACCACCGACACTGAACGCGGATTCTTCCCGACGCCCACCGTCGTGACCGGGCTTCCGCTGGAGCATCGGCTGTATCGCGACGAGCTCTTTGTCCCGTTCCTCGTGGTGGGCGAGGTCGACTCGCTCGACGAGGCGCTCACCGAGGCGAACGCCAGCGAGTACGGACTGACGGCCGGCATCTTCAGCCACGACGACGCCGAGGTACAGCGCTTCCTCGACACGATCCAGGCCGGCGTGGTGTACGTGAACCGGCGCGCGGGTGCCACGACCGGCGCCTGGCCGGGGATCCAGAGCTTCGGTGGCTGGAAGGGATCGGGCTCGTCCGGGAAGAGCGGCCTCGGGCCGTACTACGTCCAGCAGTTCCTCCGTGAGCAGTCGCAGACCGTGATCGGCGACGAGCCGCGCGGCCAGTGACCGCCGACCTCACCATCGTCGAGCCGTCGGGCTGGTTCTCCGTCCAGCTGCGCTACGCCTACCTCTCCGGCGAGCACGAGACCGTGACCCTGGTCGAGGATCGTGTGATCCTGGTCGAGGGCTCCGACGAGGAGGCTGCCCTCGGGCGCGCCGTGGAGCTCGCTCCCGACTACGAGGACGACTACGAGACCGAGGGCGGCGAATCCGGCGCCATCCGCTTCGAGGGCATCGTGGCGATCAAGGAGCTCGACGATCCACCGGTCCACGGGACCGAGGTGTGGCACGAGTTCATGTCGCCGGACCCGTCACGATCCGAGATCGACGACGAGGGCGAGCCGCTTCCGCCGGTCTATCCGGAGGAGATGGCCTTCCCACGCGCCCGCGACGACTGACCCGATGAGGTGGCGCACGGCGGCCTATCGGGCCGTCCGCCCGCTCCTGTTCCAGGTCGATCCCGAGCGCATCCACGGCGCAACGCTCGCCGCGCTGCGACCGCTGCGGCGCCGTGGCGGTCGGGCGCACGCTGCTCTCCGCTGGCGTCGGGGACGACACCCTCCGGCGCCGCAGCGTCGCCGGTCGAGACGATGGGACTCCGCTTCCGCAACCGCATCGGCCTGGGTGCCGGATTCGACAAGGACGGCGTGGCGATCCATGGGTGGGCGGCGCTCGGCCTCGGTTTCGTCGAGCTCGGGACGGTGACGCCTCGCCCGCAGCGCGGGAATCCACGACCCCGCCTCGCGCGGCTCGTCGAGGACCAGGCCCTCGTCAACCGCATGGGCTTCAACAACGATGGCGCCGATGCGCTGGCGCGCCGCATCGCCGACGCACGGCCGCACCTTCCGCCTGGCTTCGTGATCGGCGTGAACCTGGGACGCAACCGAGATGGCGACGCGGCCGACTATCCCAGCGCCGCTCGAACCGTCGCCGATGTCGCCGACTATCTGGCGATCAATGTCAGCAGCCCGAACACACCGGGCCTTCGGAACCTCCAGGAGCCCGACCTCCTGGCCGACCTCCTGTCCACGTCCGTGTCGCCGCTCCCCGGCTCCCGATCCTGGTCAAGCTCTCGCCCGATCTCGACGAGGATGTGCTCGGGGCGCTGGTCGAGATGCTGGCCGCCTCGCCCGCGGCTGGCGTCATCCTCGCCAACACCACGACCCGGCGCGAGGGCCTGCGCTCGGCGGCGCGGTCCCAGGAGGGTGGGCTGTCGGGCCGGCCGCTGCTGCTCCCGGGCATCGCTTCGATCGACCGCGCCAGCCGGGTGGCTGACGGCCGGCTCGCGATCGTGGCGTCCGGCGGAATCTCGAGGCGGGGGCGACGTCCGCGAGGTTCGGCGAGCCGGGGCGGTTCTCGTCCAGCTCTGGACCGGGATGGTCTACGCGGGCCCCGGGCTCATCGGCGAGGCAATCGACGCGTCGTCCTGATGCCCGACGGCGGACGCCAGCGTGCGATGATCGACGCGATGATCCCGACCGACATCCTGCTCAGCCCCCTGGCGATCGCCGGCTTCGTGACGGGCATCGTGGTGGCGTTCCTGGCGGGAAGGGTGCGCGGCGACCCCGCGAACGTCATCGTGATGTCGGCCATCGGGAGCGGGCTGGCGCTCGCCGCGCTGGCCTGGGCCAATGCGTTCGGCGGCGGACCGCTCTTCGCCGCGGCCGCGGTCGGCCTGGGCGCGAGCATGTGGGCCATCGGCAACGAGCGGTCGCGGCGCCCCACGATCCGCTGACCCGCCCGCGAGGGCGAAGACCTTTCGCCTGCTAGGATGGGCTGGTCTAGCCAAGGTGCGCGGGCAGGACGCGCCGCTCCGAATCCGGAGTGCACCACCTCATGACAACCCTGGAGGCCCCGACCTCAGATGGCGCTGCCCACGACACGGGCGCGCCGTACATCCACACCGAACTCCCCGGACCGAAGGGCCGCGCGCTCATCGAGCGCGACGCATCGGTCGCCAGCCCATCGCTCACCCGCGCCTATCCGCTCGTGGCGGAGTCCGGATCCGGCATGGTCGTCACCGACGTCGACGGCAACCGGTTCCTCGACTTCGCCGCCGGCATCGCGGTGTGCTCGACCGGCCATTCGCACCCGAAGGTGGTGGAGGCCATCAAGGCCCAGGCCGATCGGTTGATCCACATCGCGGCGACCGACTTCTATGAGCCGCGCTACACAGAGTTCATGGAGCGCCTCGCAGCGATCGCGCCGTTCGAGGAGAAGGCCCGCGTCTTCCTCACGAACTCCGGCACCGAAGCCGTGGAGGGAGCGATCAAGCTCGCCCGCTACCACACCCATCGGCCGGGGATCATCGCCTTCGAGGGCGGCTTCCACGGCCGCACCATGGGCGCCCTGTCCCTCACGAACTCCAAGGTCAAGCAGCGCGCCGGCTTCGGCCCGCTGATCCCGATGGTCCATCACGCGCCGTTCCCGCGCATCCGCGCGTGGCGCGAGGGATCAGGGGGCGACGGCTCCGCCGAGCTCGCGCACCTGAGGAACACGATCTTCGGGCGCCAGATCGCACCGTCCGACGTCGCCGCCATCGTCGTCGAGCCGATCCAGGGCGAGGGCGGCTACTTTCCGGCGCCGAAGGCGTTCATGGAGGGCCTGCGCGATCTGTGCGACGAGCATGGGATCCTGCTGATCGCCGATGAGATCCAGTCCGGGATGGGGCGCACCGGCGCATGGTGGGCGATCGAGCACACCGGCGTTGAGGCCGACATCGTGCTGACTGCCAAGGGGATCGCCTCCGGCATGCCGATCGGCGCCTTCATCGCGCGCGACTCAGTGTGGACGTGGCCCCCCGGCGCACACGGATCGACGTTCGCCGGGAACCCGGTCTGTGCGGCGGCCGGACTGGCCACGCTCGACATCCTCGAGTCCGAGGGCCTGGCCAACGCGGCGTCCATGGGGGCTCGACTTCGCGCCGGGCTCGAGACGGCGGCTTCGGGCGTGGACGCGGTCCGCGACATCCGCGGCGCCGGCCTGATGCTTGGGGTCGAGTTCGACTCCCACCTCACCGCAGAGGCGGTTCAGGATGCAGCGTTCCGACGTGGGCTGCTGACGCTGGAGTGCGGCGAGTCGTCGCTGCGCTTCAGTCCTCCGCTCATCGTGGGCAGTGACGACGTGGACGTGGCCGTCAGGATCTTCGGCGAAGCGCTCGGCACGCTCGGAAGCTGACCCGACCGGCAACTCAGCACAGGGCGTGGCGGCGGCCGCGCCCTGTGCCGTTTCCTCAGTTCAACAGGTCCGACAGGCTGGTGAGGGTGAATCCGCGGTCGCGCAGGCCGGGCACGATCAGCCGGAGCGCGTCAAGCGTCTCGTAGCCGCCGAGGTGGAACAGAACGTTCGATCCGTTGACCGAGTTCGTGATCACCTTCGACGCGATCTGCTCCGCGGTCGGGCCACCGTCGGCGATCGGCTTCCAGTCGATCGTGTCGATGTCCCACAGGAACGTCTTCGTGTACCCGACCGAGGCAACAGCGTCGAGCACGCCCTGGCTGACCGAGCCATACGGTGGCCGCCAGTAGGGCTGCGGGTTCTGGCCGGTTCCGCTGCGCAGGATCGCCTCCGCATCGGTCAGCTCCTTCCGAACGCGGTCGGCGCTGAACGGTCCGCCGGCGCACGGCTGGATCGATGGTGAGCCGCCGCCGCCTCGCACGAGGTCGCAGTGGTACATCGTGTGGTTGGCGATCTCGAACAGATCGGGATGCGCCCGGATGATCGCCATGACCTGCTGACCATGTGCGTTCTGGGCCATGATCCCCGTCGCGAAGATCGTTGCGCAGACCCGGTTCGCGACGAGGAGATTCATGATGTCGACGGCCGGATCCATCCGCCCTCCCATGTCGAAGGTGAGGGCCACGCCGGGACCCGCGTTCGGAATGGTGCGGTAGGTCTGCGGCGAGCCGGCTGCGATCCGATTGCCGGCCGTGCATCCGGCCGATGGCGGTGTCGTCGGATTCGGCGTCGCCGGTGCCGCGGTCGGCCGCGGGGTCACGTTCGGCTCCGGGCTCACGACGAGGATCCATCCGGGCTCGATCACGTTCGGCGCGCCCACCAGGGAGGGGTACCGGCCACGGTTCCACTCGGTCAGTTGCGAGGCGGTCGTGCCGTAGGCGCGGGCTATCCCCGAGAGCGAGTCACCCCGCCGGACTGTGTAGGTCGTCCCGCTGGTCGGCGTCGGGCTCGCCGTGGGTGAGCCGCTCGCCCGTTCCGACGCGGACGGCATGACCGTCGGTGACCCGCCCTCGCTCGACGACGGCGTCGGCGTGAAGGTGCCGCCGTGCACGGTGGCGATGGGGTCGCCGTCACGGGAGGTGTCGCCGCGGGAGTCGAGCATGCGGCGAGCAGCGCGAGTGCGACGAGGCCCGTGGCCAGCGCGCGCATCGGCCTAGTTGGGGTGGTAGCCGAGGTCGCCCGCCGGAATCGGCGGCAGCGCGCCGTCGTCGAGGAGCCGAACCTCGCGCCGCAGAAGGTCGAGCTCTTCCCGCAGACGGCTGGCCGCATCGGGAAGCTCAAGCAGCTTCTGCTTTCGGGTGAGCTCCACCTGCAGCATGCCGCCGACCGCGTAGCTTGCCGCAACGGGGTCGTCGGGGAGCTGGATCGGCCTGAGAACCTGGTCGAGCGATTCGGTCACGTCGGTGGGCTCCTGCGATGCGTCACCCACAGACGCCGTGCGGGCTACGAATCGTTTCACCGTCGCCACGTACCGATCGAGCGCCTCCTGGACGCGCGGCAGGAGGGATGCCGCATCGGCGCCGACCGGCTCATCGACCTTGACGACCTCGACCGTTGCATACGGTCCGCTGCGATCGACCGCCGTGACCCGAGCGCGACCCACGCCAACGACCAGGAGAAGCCAGCGACCATCGGGGAAGCGCTCCGCGCTGTGGACCTCGCAGATGGTGCCGATCGCCTGGCTCACCGCGTCGCCCCCCACCTCGGGGCCGTCGGTGATCATGCTCACCACGAACCGTCCCCCGAAGACGGATCCGTCCGCCAGCACATCGGCCGCCATCGTCCGGTACCGCTCCTCGAAGATGTGGAGCGGGAGCGGCAGGTGCGGAAACAGGACCGTGTGGAGCGGGAAGTGAGGGAGCCGCATCGGCTATTCCTCGTCGATGAAGGTCGTGTCGATCTGGGCGCGCTGGAGCTTGCCCGAGTAGTCGATGTACACGCTCTTCCACTCGCTGAAGAAGTCGAGTGCGGCCTGGCCGACCTCGCGGTGGCCGTTGCCCGTGGCCTTCGTGCCACCGAACGGCAGGTGGGCCTCGGCGCCGATGGTGCCGTGGTTCACATATCCGAGTCCCGACTCGAAGTCCCGGATGCTGCGGAATGCCAGGTTGACGTCCTGCGTGAACAGCGACGTCGACAGGCCGTACTTCACACCGTTCACGATCCGCACCATCTCGTCCCATTCGGTGACCGGGATGACCGAGGCGACCGGCCCGAAGATCTCCTCCTGGGCGATGCGTGCGTCGGGCTTGACCTCGGTGAAGATCGTCGGCTGGAAGAACGAGCCCTTGGACAGCTTGCCGTCGCGCGCCGGCTCGCCGCCGATGACAAGCTCCGCCTCGTCACGGCCGATGGCCGCGTAGGACGCGATGCGCTCGACCGCAGCGTCATTGATGACCGGGCCGACGTCGGTCGCCTCGTCGAGCCCGTCGCCGAGGACGAGCTTCGCGACCCGCTGCTGGAGTCGATGCACGAAGTCGTCGTGGACGTTGCGATGCACGATAAGGCGCGAGGCCGCGGTGCAGCGCTGGCCGGACGTGCCGAAGGATGACCAGACGACGCTGTCGAGCGCCAGGTCGAGATCGGCGTCCTCCCAGATCACGATCGGGTTCTTGCCGCCGAGCTCGAGGCTCACGCGCTTCAGCGTCTTCGCCGCGCGCGTGCTGATCTCGACGCCGGTGTCGGTGTGCCCGGTGAAGCTGATGACGCGGACGTCGGGATGGTCGACGATGGCATTGCCGACCTCGCCACCCGAACCGGTGACGACGTTCACGACGCCCTCGGGCAGGCCGCCCTCGATGAGCAGCTCGACGAAGCGCACCAGGCAGGCCGGCGTGTCCGATGCCGGCTTGATGACGGCGGTGTTGCCGCAGATGAGGGCCGGGAACAGCTTCCAGGCCGGGATCGCCACCGGGAAGTTCCAGGGCGTGATGATGCCGACCACGCCGATCGGGCGACGGATCGCCATGGCGAACTTGTCGGGCATCTCGGACGGCACGGTCTGGCCGAAGAGACGGCGGCCCTCGCCGGCCATGTAGTAGGCGACGTCGATCGCCTCCTGGACGTCGCCACGAGCCTCCGGCAGCACCTTGCCCATCTCGCGCGTCATGAGCTTGCTGAGCTCTTCCTTGTGCTCGGCCAGTACGCGTGCGATGCGGAACATGATCTCGCCGCGCTTGGGGGCCGGCATCGAGCTCCACGCCGGGTACGCCCGCCTCGCCGACGCGACCGCCGCGTCCACGTCGGCCGGGCTCGAGGCCGGAAACTCGCCGATCACGTCACCGTGGTCGGCCGGGCTGACACTGGTGAAGGTCGCTCCCGAGGCTGCCGGCTTCCAGTCGGCGCCGATGAGGTTCTGGTACGTCTTCGTCACGGAGGATGAATCTCCTGGGGGACAGGGCGCGCTCGGTCGGCGCTGCTCGGCTGCTCGCCTGATTCTACCGGTCGACCCCGGACACGGCTGCGGCTACGCTGGAGCGGGCGCTGCGCGCCACTGGGCCGGCGTCGTCGGCGACAGGTGGCGTGCCAGGCGAAGGCGAAGTGAGAGAGGGCTGGCATGCGAACGAGCAAGGAACTGGCGGGGCTCCCGGTCATCGACGTCCGCGACGGAACGAAGCTCGGTGTCGTGACCGAGACGGTGGTATCACCCGACGACGGTCGGCTGCTCGGCTTCGTGCTGAAGGCTGGAGGAATGCTGAGCCGGGACGAATCGGCGGTCGAGATCGACGACGTCCGCGCGGTCGGCGCGGACGCGATCACCGTCGAAGGGACCGAGATCATTCACCGCCCCGAGGCGACTCAACCGGCATTCCAGGAGGCCCGTGGCGGTGAACGAACGCTGATCGGGCGGAAGATCGTCACGCAGGGCGGCAGCCTTGTCGGACAGATCGCCGACTTCGTGCTCAACGAGGAAGCGCGGCGCGTGGGCTCACTGCTGATCGGCGGGGGCATGTTCGAGACGAGCGATGCGATCCCGGCCACGCGGATCGTGTCGGTTGGCCCGGACGTGGTGGTGGTGACCGACGAGGGAGCGCCGGACGAGGCCGTCGGGCCGTGGGAGGCGTGATCCGCTGATCCCGGGTCATCCGGGACATTCGACACTGGGCAACCCGGCCCGATCCCGCATGATCGGGTGACAACCGAACAACCGGCGCGTCGGGATCCTGTGATCCAACGAGAACGGGGCTGAAGTAGTGGCACCCCGGCGCGGCGTTCGTGAGAGGGTCGGCCCGATGTTCGGACCGGCCCTCTTGCATGGTTGGACCGCGGCCCGATAAGCGCGCCGTAAGCCGCCGGTACGACACTGCCCCGCAGGATGACCGCCTCGCCATCGAACGCCGGCTCGCCTCCAGCGAACAGGAGGTTGCCCCCGTGTTCAGGAGAACGACCGCGCTCGCCGCGATCGGAGGCGTCATGCTGACGGCCACCCTCGTCGGTCCCGTATCCGCGGCGAAGCCGACCAGACCCCCGGCATCACAGCCACCAGCGGAGCGCCCGCTGACGCCCGATGAGCTGGCGGCCGCCGAGCGCAAGGTCGCGGCATCGGACGCCTATCTCGCCTCGGTCGAGGAGTCGGGGCAGACCTTGCCCCCCTCTCGTGCCCGACCCCGACCGCCACCGGCCCGCAGGCCGCGACGACCGAGACGTGCAGCGTCCCACAGGGCTACCTGGCCGTCGAGGCGCGCGACCAGATCAAGGGGACGTACTGCGGGCCGGCGACCGGCCAGGTGATCGCCAACTACAGCTGGGCCATGGGAACGGGCGCGAACAAGTACGGGCAGGGCGTCATCGCCGGCTGGATGAAGACCGACGTCAACGGCGGAACGAGTGCTCCCGAGCTCGAGGACGGGCTCGAGGCCGGCACGAATGGATCACCTCGACGACCGGCGGGCTGGGATTGGGTCGTCTTCGATCTGCGGGACCGCGACAACGACGGCGCCACCGGCGACGAGCTGCAGGGCTACGTCCGCAGCAACGTGAGCAGCTCGAAGATGCCACTGGCCATCCCGGTCAAGCCCCACGACCCGGCGTCGAAGTACTACCTCGTGAGCTGGCCGAAGGCCGTGAAGTCCATCGGTCACTGGATCGCCGCGTACGGGTGGTACGGCAACTGGACCGGGACGACGTTCTCCCGCATCTACTACACGGATTCGTCCAAGGACGAAGGTGGCAGCACCGGAAAGTTCTGGGACCCGACCCGCGACATCGCGGCCCTCGTCGCCGAGCATACGAAGCGGATCGTGTGGTGATCCATCACGGACGGCGTCTGGCCGCGATCGTCGCGGTGGTCTCGTTCGGAGTGGCGGCCTGCTCGGCCGCCACTCCATCGGCGCCCGATTCCGAGTCCCACGTGCCGAGCGCATCGCCCGAGCCGTCGCGTCCGGTCACACCTCCGCCCTCCCAGGCGCCACGGTCGGTACGCCCAAGTGCAAGCAGGCTCGACCTCGAGATCGGCCAGATCGATCCGGAGTGGCTGTGGCCGATGCTCGACTTCGCCAGCGACAGCTACGGGATCATCTGGTCGTCGGGCGTCCTGGACGATCCAAACGGCCATACCGCTCCCGACCTGTGGCGCTACGTCCCCGGCGCTGATCGACCCGAGCTGTTGTGGCGCAATCCCGACCGCGACCGTCAGCTGGCAAAGATCGGCGGGGACACCGACGTGTGGGCCTTCGCCGAGACCAGCGCGCGCGAGGAAGGCTGGTGGAAGCTGTGGCTCCTGACCGAGGACGACGGAGCTGTGCGCATGCTCGACTCGCAGGTGGATGACGCGAGCGTGCCGAGCCTCGTGCCGTCGTTCGACGTCGACGCGGGTCGCGTCACCTGGACGTCATTCCACGGGGGCGCCATGCCCGGAAGCTCGATCTCGCAGCTGTGGCTGGCGGAGGCTCCGGATTGGGTCCCACGCCTCGTGGCCGAACGCGACGCCGCAGAACACGCACTGTGGTTGCCGTCGCTGTATGGGAGTCAGCTCGCGTACGTCGAGGTCGCGATCGGCGCCGACCCCAGCCTGGACATCCGGCACGTCATGCTCCTCGACCTCTCCCGACCCGAGGCGGCGCCGGTTCAGCTCGACACGTCGGGCAACGCGACCATGCCGGTCGTCACCCCGGATGGCGTGGTGTGGAAGGAGCCGGAGGTCGGCTTCGCGATGTTCAACTGGGGAACGCTGCACCGCTACGCATTCGACACCGGGGAGGTGACCGGCGTCCGCATGATGCCGCAGGCGGACGTCAACTATCCGTCCGGCGGCGGGCGTTTCGTGGCGGCGTGGGGCGCCAACACGTCGGTGTTCACGGTCCATGATCTTCACAGCGGCAGGAGCCGGCTCGTCGCGCGCTATGACAATCTGGTGGACAGCATCGTGCGCCCGCACCTCGCCGGCGACCTCCTGGTGTGGCTGCACCGTACCGAGGCGGGCGCCGGGGTGTCCCCGCCGGCGCCGCTGGAGTACGCCTGGCTACCCGAACGGGGACGCGACTGACACGCTCAGGGGTGCGTCATGCGTTCGACGTCGAGGGCCTCGTCGAGGTCGGCCGCGCTCAGACGGCCGGCCTCGACATGGCCGCGCTCGACCACGACCTCGCGGATCGTCTTTCTCTCGGCCAGCGCCTGTTTCGCGATGCTGGCCGCCTCCTCGTATCCGAGGTGTCGATTCAACGGGGTCACGATCGCCGGTGAGCTCTCGGCCAGCTCGCGCAGTCGCTCGACATTGGCCGTGATGCCATCGATGCACCGATCGGCGAGGAGGCGGCTGACGCTCGCAAGGAGCCGGATCGACTCGAGGACGTTGCGGCCGATCATGGGCAGCATGACGTTGAGCTCGAAGCTGCCCGCGGCCCCGCCCCACGCGATCGCGGCGTCATTCCCCACGACCTGGGCGCAGACCATGAGCGTCGCTTCGGGGATGACCGGGTTCACCTTGCCCGGCATGATGCTGCTGCCGGGCTGAAGGTCGGGCAGGTTGATCTCACCGAGGCCGGCACGTGGGCCGGAGCCCATCCAGCGCAGGTCGTTCGCGATCTTCGTGAGGCTGACCGCGATGGTTCGGAGCTGGCCCGACAGCTCGACGAGGCCGTCGCGGGCTCCCTGGGCTTCGAAGTGGTCGCGCGCCTCGGTGAGGGGGAGGTCGCTCGACGCTGCCACGAGCTCGATGACCCGCGTCCCGAATCCGCGTGGCGCATTGATGCCCGTTCCCACGGCCGTTCCACCCAGCGGCAGCTCGGCCACGCGCGGCAGGCTCGCGTCGAGGCGTTCGACGCCCATGCGCACCTGCGCTGCGTACCCACCGAATTCCTGGCCAAGGGTCACGGGCGTGGCGTCCATGAGATGCGTCCTGCCCGCCTTCACCACGCCCGCGAACTCGTCGCGCTTGCGCTCGAGCGCCGTTGCGAGATGCTGGAGCGCGGGAACGAGGTCACGAACCACGCCTGCGGCGGCCGCGATGTGGATCGAGGCGGGGAACATGTCGTTCGACGACATCGGATGGTTGACGTCGTCGTTCGGATGGACGCTGCGACCGAGGACTTCGGATGCCAGCGTCGCCAGCACCTCATTCATGTTCATGTTGCTCGACGTGCCCGAGCCGGTCTGGAACACGTCGATGGGGAACTGGTCGTCGTGCTCGCCACGGGCCACCGCTTCCGCGGCCACGGTGATGGCCTCCGCCAGGTCGGGGTCGATCAGCCCGAGCTCCTGCCTGACCGTGGCGACGGCGGCCTTGATCTGGGCCAGCGCCTCGATCTGCGAGCGCTCGAGGCCGCCGCCGGAGATCGGGAAGTTCTCGACCGCGCGCTGGGTCTGCGAACGCCACTTCGCGTCCGCGGGGACCCGAACCTCGCCCATCGAATCGCGCTCGACGCGGTCACCGCTCATCGGCTGAAGTCGGGCGTCTCGGTCTCGGTGAACCGGATGACCGGCGGGATGAGATACGGGAGATGTCCGGCATTCAGGTCGGCGAGCAGCCGGCCGGCCTCGCCGATCAGCTCGTTGACGAACACGCCGTGGTGGGCGGGCTGGTACGGCCGCAGCTTCTCGAGCCCCTCCGCCAGCTTGTTGCGCGCGCCCTTCATGTTGCGGCGCTGGAGGTGGAGCAGGCCGGCGGCAACCTGGATCAGGCCCTGGTAGAAGTCGCGGTCGCCCTCATCGGCCGCGCGCCACAGGGTTTCCCACGCTTCGTGTGCGTGCCAGTAGCGAACGCCGTTGAACATTGCCACCGCCTGGCCGAACACGCGCGCCGTCTCGCGGTCATCGAGTGGTGCGGTGCGTCCGCGTTCGAGCGGCGGGTCAGCAGGAGGTGGCTGCACGGCGGAGTCGGTCATCGCCGAGCGATCCTAGCAGGCCCGACATGGAAGCCGCGATGGTCGATCCTCATCTACCGAGCGTTCCCGCTAGCCTGCGCACATGCAGTCGAGTGCGCCGCGCTGGTGGCAGAACGGCGTCGTCTACCAGGTCTATCCGCGCAGCTTCGCCGATAGCAACGGCGATGGAACGGGCGATCTGCGCGGAGTCGTTGGCCGGCTGGACTATCTGGCCTGGCTCGGGATCGATGCAATCTGGATTTCGCCGTTCTATCCCTCGCCGATGGCCGACTTCGGTTATGACGTGGCCGACTACACCGGCGTCGATCCCCTGTTCGGTTCGATGGCTGACTTCGACGAGCTGGTGGCGGCGGCTCACGAGCGCGGCATCCGCGTGGTCATCGACTACGTCCCGAATCACACCAGTGATCAGCATCCGTGGTTCGCCGAGTCACGCTCCTCTCGCGACAACCCGAAGGCGGACTGGTACGTGTGGCGGGACCCCAAGCCGGATGGCAGCCTCCCGAACAACTGGATCAGCATGTTCGCCGGCCCGACCTGGACGTGGGACGCGACCCGTGAGCAGTACTACCTCCACATCTTCCTCGCGGAGCAGCCCGACCTGAACTGGCGCAATCCCGAGGTCCGCGAAGCGATGTTCGACGTCGCGCGCTTCTGGCTCGACCGCGGCGTGGACGGGTTCCGGATCGACGTGGCGCCGATGGTGATGAAGGATCCCGAGCTGCGCGACAACCCGCCGAACCCGGATCCCGGCTGGGAGCACTCACGCCTGGGCTCGTGGCTGACGCAGCTCCACGTCAACGACCACAACCACCCTGACATGCACGAGCTGTATCGCTCGTTCCGCTCGATGCTCGACTCGTATCCGGGTGACCGGGTGAGCATCGGCGAGCTGCACCATCCCGATTTCGACCGATGGGCCGAGTACTACGGCGAGCGGCAGGACGAGATCCACGTGCCGTTCAACTTCCACGTCGTCAACAGCCCGTGGACTGCTGCCGACGTTCGTCGCGCGGTCGAAGGTGTCGAGGCCGCCCTGCCGGCCGGCGCCTGGGCATCGTGGGTGCTCGGCAACCACGACCAGCCCCGGTTCGCCTCGCCGGAGCGCGCCGGTCGAGACCAGGCGCGCGTCGGCATGCTCCTGCTGCTCACGCTGCGCGGAACGCCGACGATCTACTACGGCGACGAGATTGGCATGGTCGACGTGCCGGTCGCCAGCGCCGATGCCCGCGACCCGCTCGAGCGTCGCGAGCCCGGCCGCGGCCGCGACCCCGAGCGGTCACCGATGCAGTGGGACGCCTCCCCGAACGCGGCATTCACCGCCGCCGGCGTCGAGCCGTGGCTCCCGCTCGCGCCCGACGCCGCCGACGTCAACGTCGCGGGCCAGGCCGAGGATCCCGGCTCGCTCCTGACCCTCACGCGCGACCTGCTACGGCTGCGACGCGAGCACCCGATCCTGCAGCTCGGTGACTTCGAGCCCTTCGGACCCGCCCCCGACGGCGTGTTCGCCTTCCGGCGCGTCAGCCGCGGTGGCGATGGGCTGAACGTGATCATCAATCTGACCGACGAACTCCGTGAGGTCCGCGGGTCGCGGCCCGGGCGCGTCCTCATCGGGACACACCGCGACCGTGACGGCCAAGGGGTCGACGCCGACCTCGAGCTCCGCCCGAACGAGGGAGTCGTCGTCGAAGTCCGCGGTTGATCAGCGTCAGCCGACGCGGATCAGCTTCTTGTTGGTGAACTCGTCGGCGCCGAAGCGGCCGAGCTCGCGGCCTGAGCCCGAGCGCTTGATGCCGCCGAACGGCAGCTCGGCGCCGTCGGCGAGCACGAGGTTCACGAACACCATGCCGGCCTCGATGGCGTCGGCGACGCGGAGCGCCTGGGCCGGGTCGGTGGAGTAGACGTACGAGCCCAGGCCGTACGGGGTGTCGTTCGCGATCCGCACGGCGTCGGCTTCATCCTTGGCGCGGTACACCTGTGCGACCGGACCGAAGAACTCTTCCTTGGAGGCGGGGTTGTCGGGTGTGATATCGGTCATCACCGTCGTCGGGAAGAACGCGCCGTCGCGCGCACCCCCGTGGACCACCTTGGCACCGTGCTCGATCGCGCGCTCGACCTGCTCGTCGAGACGCTCGGCAGCCTGCAGCGAGGACAGCGGGCCGAGCGCGGAGTCGGCGGACGTCGGATCAGTCGCCTCGACCTCGGCGAGCTTCGCGGTGAATGTCTCGAGGAACGGCTGATACAGCTCGTCCGCGACGATGAAGCGCTTGGCCGCGTTGCAGGACTGGCCACTGTTGTCGAGGCGGGCGTCGACCGCGGCCTGGGCGGCGGCGTCGAGGTCGTTCGTCGAAAGCAGGATGAAGGGGTCCGAGCCCCCGAGCTCGAGCACGACCTTCTTCAGATGCCGCCCGGCGATCTCCGCGACCTCGGCCCCCGCCCGCTCCGAGCCGGTGAGGGAGACGCCCTGCACGCGGGGGTCCGCGATGATGCGCTCGATCTGGTCATGTGCGGCGTAGAGGTTCACGTACGCGCCGGCCGGGAAGCCCGCCTCACGGAAGATCTGCTCCATGGCGGCGGCCGACTCGGGGCACTGGCCAGCGTGCTTCAGCAGGATCGTGTTGCCGATGATGAGGTTCGGGCCGGCGAATCGGGCGACCTGGTAGTAGGGGAAGTTCCATGGCATCACACCGAGGAGGACCCCGAGCGACGAGCGGCGGATGACCGCCGATCCCTCGCCGGCGAGGAGCTCGATCGGCTCGTCCTTGAGGAAGTTCGGCGAGTGGTCGGCGTAGTACTCGTAGATGTCGGCGGCGAAATCGACCTCGGAGAGTGACTGGGCAATCGGCTTGCCCATCTCGCGCACGATGATCTCCGCCAGCTCCTGGCGACGCTCACGGTGGAGCTCGGCGACGCGGCGGATGAGACCCGCGCGCTCGTCCACCGTCGTGGATTTCGACCAGCTCCGATGCGCCTCGTCGGCCGCGGCGATCGCGGCCTCGAGCTCGGCATCGGTGATCGTGTCGTATGTCTTGACCGTCTCGCCGGTGGCGGGGTTGGTCACGGCATAGCCCATCGTGTGAATCTCCTTCGGGGTGCCGATATTACGCTCTGGTTCGGACCGGCTGAAACCCCCCGTCGGCGGCCCGTGCGGCGACGAATAGTAGGTCCGCCAGCCGGTTCAGGTATGGCAGCACCTGCGAGTCCGGGAGGCCGTCAGTGGCGGCCAGCTCGACACATCGGCGCTCCGCCCGACGGACGGTCGTCCGGGCCAGATCGAGCGCTGCCCCTGTCATCGAACCACCGGGGAGGACGAACTCCTTCGGCTGCTCGACAAGCTCCTCGAGCTCGTCGATGTCGCGCTCGAGCGCCGTCACCATCTCGGCCGTGACGCGCGTCACGTCGTTGGTGAGCCGGTCACGCCGGTCGACGTGCGTGGCAAGCTCCGCGCCGACCACGAACAGTTCCCGCTGGAGACGGACGACGAGCTCGGCGAGCCGCGCCTCGGTTCGATCGGTCGCCGTGCCGATCTGGGCGCGCGCCATCCCGAGCGCGGCCACCGCCTCGTCGGTCGTGCCGTAGGCCTCGGTTCGGGGATCGGCCTTGCTCACCCGGTCGCCGCCGTACAGCAGGCCGGTCGAGCCGTCGTCACCCTTGCGCGTGTAGATCCGCATCGGAGGCCATGGTAGTCGCCGAGGGACGCGCGAACGGCTAGAAGAGGCCGGGCGGAGGCTCCCAGCGGTCGGCCAGGAGGGTCACCTTGACCGGCGGCCCGACCACTTCTTCGGCCTTGGCCTTCACCGTCTGGATCAGCTCCCCGGCCCACGGGCAGAACGGCGTGGTGAGGATCATCTTGATCTCGGTCGGCGCGCCACCCGTGCCGAGCTCGACGGCCTTGATGAGGTCGAGGTCCACGATGCTCATCCCGATTTCGGGATCCTGGATCTCGTAGAGCGCGGTCATCACCTCGTCCACCTTGCCGAGGTTCGAATCGATCGTCATGTGAACAGTCTACGCCCTCGTGGGGATCATGCCCCGTCCGAGGCCTCAGAGAAGCGCCGTATCGAAGTCCGGGTGCGGACTCGGGACCAGGGGCCGGACGCGCGAGTAGCCCTCGTGAATCGGCTCGCCGCTCTCGATCGCCGCCTTCAGCGCCGCCAGCTCCTCGCTGGCGTCGGTCTGGCTCGCGTGACAGCCGAGTGCCTCGGCCTTGCGTGCCGCTACGCCGGTGATCGAAATCCGATGCGTGGCCGCCTGCTCCTCACCCGACAGGTCGTAGGTGTTGCCGCTCGGATCGAAGATCGGGCTGATCACGTACACCGCGTTCGGCGCGATTCCGCGGTCGGCCAATCGCTCGACCGCCCACCGGGTGGCGTTGCCGACGGCGATGTGGTCGGGATGCCCGGTCACGCCGTGCGGGCCGAACGTGATCACGGCCGCCGGCTGACGCTCGGCCAACCACGCGGTGATCTCGTCCACGAGCCGATCGAACGGCTGGTCCGCCACGCCGCCGTCGGGATAGCCGTCGAGCAGCGAGACCTCGTCCAGGCCGATCGCACGCGCGGCGCAGATCAGCTCGGCCTCGCGCTGGTCGCCGGTGGCGGGATCGGATGACCCGTCGGCGGATCCCGCCTCGCCGCGGGTGACCACCAGCAGCCGGGTCGTGGCGCCTGCGTCGTGCGCCACGGCGAGGGCACCCGCGCAGCCGAAGCTCTCGTCATCGGGATGGGCAAGGATGGCGGCGAGGCCGCCGGGCGCGATCGGATAGGCCACCGAATCTCCTCGGTCAGTCGTCTTCGGATTCGTCGTCCGAGAGCAGGGTCCATCCCTGTCGCTCGACGCTCGTTCTCATCGTACGCAGGACGGCGAGCTTGCCGCCGGCCACCTCTGCAATGAAGCGTCGCGCACCCTCATCGTCGAGCGACGTGCCGGGCGGCGCACTCCCGCGTCCGACGTTGAGCCAGGCAAGGTGGTAGCGGTCCATCTTCCCCCACACGCGCTCGAGGAGCGAGTCCGACTCGAGGAGCCACGCGCGAAACGCGTCCCAGTCCGGTTCGGCCTCGATCGCCTCCCCCGTCACGATGAGGCCGTCGGTCGCAGCCAGGAACGCCGAACGGGTCATGACGGCGGGGCGAGCGTGCATCGCCGCAGGAGTATAGGCGGCTCGGCTGCCGGGGACCCTTCGTACCATTGTTCGCGCGGAGCCTGGCTCGGACACTCCCGGCGTGGATTGGTTGACCGAGTCACCGGCCCGGCGCGCGATATTCGTGCTCCTCGCGCTCATCGCCGCCTTCGTGCCGATCAGCGTGCTGCGCGCCGCGCCCTCCGCCGACCTCGTCGGCGTCGGCCTTGGCTGGCTGCTGCCGGTGATCGGCGGAGCGCTGGTGCTCGCCTCCAGCGGGACGACCGTGGCGGCTGTCGTCGACGGCCTCGAGCGTGGGCAACTCTCGTCCATCCTGCTTGCCGGAGCGGCTGCCGCGCTGGTCGGAGGGTCGGTGAACGTCCTCGCAGGTGCCGACCTCCTCCGCCTTCCCGTGGCTGCCGCGGTGATCCTGGTCGCGGCGCGCGGCCACCTGGACCCGGGTGACGCTGCCCGGCAGGCGTGAGCGACTTCTTGCCGTGGGCGGGATGCTCCTGCTCGCCGAGGGCGTGGCTGCCGCGGAGCTGATCGTGGGCGACGCGGCGCTGGCTCGCAGCGGCCGGGACATCGATCCTGGGGATCGCCGCCGTCGCGGCGGCAATCACGGCGGTCGGCTCCACGGCGCGATTGGCCAAGCCGGCCGGGCTCCTCGCGGTCGCCGCTCTGTTCCTGGTCAGCTCCACGAGGCGACGCCGATCTCGTCGTCGGACTCGTGCCGCTCGTCGCCGCGGTCGCTCCTCCTGCCGGTGCGGGGCAGGGCCGATCGAGCCGACAGCCCGATGGCCGAGCTCGAACGGCTCCCTTCAGTTGCCATGCACCTGCGCGAAGGTGTTCTCATCTTCGATGGCCTGCTGCGGCTGCGGGCGTGGAACGCCGCGGCCTCGGCCCTTCTGGGGCTGGACGACGCCGCGCGGGACATGCGCCTCGAAGACCTTCTCGGCATCACCCTCGCCGAGCTGCCATCGACGTCGGAGACCGTGGAGCGACAGACACCCGTCGGCGGCATCGACCTCACGATCCACCGAGCTGCCGAGCGTCTGACCGTTGTGCTTCACGACCCGAGTGCGACGAGCGACGCCGAGCGGCTTGGTCGTGAGCTGCGTGGCACGATCGAGGAGCTGCTCCAGGCACGGCGAACCGTCGAGCTGCAGCGCGCGGAGCTCGAGCGGGCGATGTCGACAGACCCGCTCACCGGCGTGGCAAGCCGCCCGGCGATCCTGGAACGACTGCGGGTCGAGGTCGCCGCGGCGCGCCGCTATCGACATCCACTCGCCGCGCTGCTGCTCGACGTCGACGGCTTCGCGGACATCAACGCCGATCACGGCGTCGGAGCCGGCGATGCGCTGCTGCGCGAGATCGCACTGCGCATGCGGGTCCGCGTTCGCGAGGCCGATGCGCTCGGCCGCGCGGGAAGCGACACCTTCCTGGCGCTGATGCCGCACACCGACGCGGACGGCGCGAGGACCTTCGCCGACGCCGTTCGTCAGACGGATCGCCGAGCGACCGTTGCAGTTCGGCACGACGCCACCGATGACCTTCACCGTCAGCATCGGCGTGTCCGTCGTGCAGCCCGGCGACGAGGTCGAGCCGGACGAGCTGATGGTCGCGGCTCGCCGATGCATTGGTCACCGCTCGCCAGGCAGGCGGCGACCAGGTCGTGCTGGGTGGGCTCGACGGCATCGTTCGCCTGGCCGATGCCCGAGGCGGGGCCGCATCCCGAACCGAGGACGCCGAGAGCGGATGACGGCGGTTGTGCACAACATATGCACAGCAGGGCGGCCCGACCACCACATGTTGTGGATAAGCGCACGCCAATGCGGAGGGCCGCTGGTACACTCCGAACACCATGCCGTCGACCTCCACCGACCTCTCGGCCAAGCTCATCTTCCCCACGCCCCAGATCGTCGAGGAGTACTACCTCCCGATCATCTACACGGCGTGTCGCACCTGCTATTCCGAGCAGGTTCCCGATCAGATCTGGGACAAGGCCGTGAGCCGCCAGATCGCCGATGAGAAGCAGCAGAACCTCGTCCGCAAGGTCATGGAGTCCGGCCACGGCTCGACGATCGAGCACGTGAATTTCACGTTCGCGATCAGCGGCGTGACCCGCACCCTGAGCCACCAGCTTGTCCGGCATCGGGCGGGAACCGCGTTCGACCAGCAGTCGCAGCGCTACGTCAGCTTCAAGAAGCGCGACAACTACACCGTGCCAGACTCGATCACGAAGGGCGATCTGCCGGACGATCTGGCGGGGCGCTTCAGTCGGGCGGTCGACGAGAATCTCGACCTCTACGGGCAGCTGCTCCAGGCCGAGGTGCCGGCCGAGGACGCGCGCTTCATCTTCCCGAACGCGATGCAGACGAACCTGATCATGACGGTGAACCTGCGCCAGCTCATCCACATGAGCGGCCTGCGCCTGTGCACCATGGCCCAGTGGGAGATCCGCCAGCTGTTCAAGCAGATTCGGCACGAGGTCTTCCGGGTCAGCCCGTTCTTCGGCAGCTTCCTGGTCCCGAAGTGCGTGCCGCTCGGGTACTGCGACGAGATGAACAACCGCGACGAGCACTGCCGCATCCGCCCACACCGCGACACGGTCATGGCGGTGTGGGAGGCCTATCGCGGCGGGTCACTCGACGAGACCGATGGGCCGGTGGTTCCGGAGTCCAGTCCGTTCAGGCCAAAGCCACGCCGCGTGCCGCTGCCCGTCGCCGACGGAGATGTCGCCCCGCGTCGCGGCGAGCCGACCGGCGCGGCCGTCGGCCAGGCCTCGGACGCCGACCGCATCTGACATTTCCCCCGCGACCACGGCACGTCGCGCTAGAGTCAACCGCGTGAAGCGCCGACGAAGGGCCCGGTGACCGTCCAGGGCCGCAGACCGGGCGATCAGCGTGTCCGCGTCCAGCGCACCCAGCCTCAGAAATTCACCGTCCGCGCGCCCCGGCGCATCCGCAAGCCGCCATCGCCCGCGCCGAGCCTGCTCGCGGCATTCGCCGTCCTCATCGCCATCGGCACGGTCCTCCTGATGCTGCCGTTCGCGACGCAGTCGGGCCAGCCCACGGGCTTCATCGACGCGCTGTTCACGGCGACCTCGGCGGCCTGCGTGACCGGCCTGGTGGTCCTGGACACCGGCACCCACTGGAGCCCGTTCGGCCAGGTGGTGATCATGCTGCTCATCCAGGCCGGCGGCTTCGGCATCATGGCGGGCTCGACGCTGCTCCTCTCGCTCGTCGTCGGACGGCGCACGACCCTGCGAAATCGCGTGATCGTCCAGGAGTCCCTCGGCGGCCTCCAGCTCGGGAACGTCACGTGGATCGTGAAGCGCATCGCGATCTTCACGTTCGTTGCCGAGGGCATCGGCGCGGTGGTCCTGTCGGTGGCGTTCCTCGTCGGCGGAGAGGCGGGGGGCGTCGGAAACCCGCTCGGCCTGTGGTGGGGGGTCTTCCACTCGGTGTCGGCATTCAACAATGCCGGGTTCGACCTCACGGGCGGATTCCAGAGCCTGGTGCCCTTCCGCGACGACTGGGTGGTGCTCCTCGTGCACGGCCTGCTGCTCGTGCTGGGTGGGCTGGGCTTCGCCATCGTGGGCGACGCGCTGACCAAGCGGCGCTGGATCCGGTTCGCCCTCGAGACGAAGGTCGTGCTGGCCACGACCGCGGTGCTGCTCGTCGCGGGAGCCGTGCTCATCGGCGCGACCGAGTGGGGAAATCCCGCCACGCTCGGTCAGCTGCCGGCCGAGCAGCGCGCGCTCAACGCCCTGTTCGAGTCGGCCACGCTGCGCACCGCGGGCTTCACCGCGCTCGACACCGGGGCCCTGCTGGACCAGACGCTGTTCGTGGTCATGGCCCTGATGTTCATCGGCGGCGCGTCCGGATCGACGGCCGGCGGCATCAAGGTCACCACGTTCTCGGTGCTGCTCATTGCGATCGTCTCGTCCGTGCGCGGCCAGCCGTCCGCCGAGGCGTTCGGTCGACGCATCCAGCACCAGGTCGTGTATCGGGCGCTGTCGGTCGTCCTGCTCAGCATCGGCGTCGTGTTCGTGGTGGCGTTCCTGCTGACGGTGATGAACCCCGCACCCTTCGTGGAGACGCTGTTCGAGGCCGTGTCCGCTGCGGGGACGGTCGGCGCCAGCACCGGGATCACCACCGAGCTCGACGCCCCGTCGCGCCTGTTGGTGACGGCAACGATGTTCGCGGGACGCCTCGGCCCGCTCACGCTCGTGCTCGCGCTCGCGGCGCGCGCGCGACCGGTGTCGTATCGTCCGGCCGTGGAGTCGATCCGGATCGGCTAGGCTTCAGCGCGAACTCGAGATGGAGGCAGGATGGCCGGAGAGCAGGTAGTCGTCATCGGGCTCGGACGGTTTGGTTCGGCGGTGGCGCGCGAGCTCGAGCGGCTCGGGCACCAGGTGCTGGCGATTGATCGCAGCGAGCAGCGCGTGAATGACATGGCCGCGGAAGTGACGCATGCCCTGCAGCTCGACGCCGCGGACGAGGATGCGCTGCGCGGCGCCGGTGCCGCCGACTTCCACACCGCGATCGTCGCCATCAGCAGCGATGCCGAGCCGTCGATCTTCGCCACCATGGTCCTCAAGCGCCTCGAGGTCCGGACCGTCATCGCCAAGGCCGGGAGCAAGCTGCACGGCGAGATCCTGGCGCGCGTCGGGGCCGATCGCGTCGTCTTCCCCGAACTGGAAACCGGCCTGCGCCTGGCGCATTCGTTCAACGTTCCCAACGTGATCGACTACCTGGACGTGGCACCCAACTTCGGGATCGAGAAGATCCGACCCCCGAAGTCCTTCATCGGCAAGTCGCTCGGCGACCTGGACCTGAAGACGCGGATGGGACTGACGCCGATCGCGCTGCGGCGCGGCAAGCAGGTGTTCGTGAATCCGGCACGCAGCGAGCGAATCGAGGAGGGTGACGAGCTCATCCTCATCGGCCAGGACGACAACCTGGAGCAGCTCCGCGGCTAGTTGTCGGACGACACGCCGTCACCGAGGGTGAACCGGCGCAGCTCCTCGGTGCAGGCCTCCGCGAGCCGCGTGGCCTCGTTGACGAGGAAGCTGTTCATCTTCGTCGAGTCGACGATCAACAGGGTGTGCCCGCGTTCGTTGCGATCGAGGACGATCCGATCGTCGCCGTGGAAGCTGATCGACCAGTTCGCCTGCAGCTGGACGAGCTCGGCCAGCACCACCTTCTCGGCGAAGTACCAGTCGAGGTACTCGGAGTTGAGCGCGGCCAACCACGTCACGCAGCTGGAGCGACTCGTTCCGGCGCAGCCGAGAGACGAAGTGGACGACGCGCAGGGCGGCGAACGGATCGCCGCTGCGTGCCAGCTGAGGCGGGACGATCGTCGGGTCCGGCATGCCATCGGGCGCCGGACCGGCAACAGGAGCGAGGGGCAGAGCTTCGCGGGTCATGTCGGGCGAGTATCCCCCCTGCGCGGAGCGGCATCAACCGACCCTCAGGCCCTCATCGCACTCGGGCTCCGGTGCGAGGAGATGAACGGCACCATCCTCGCCCATTGCGCCGAGGACGAGGACCTCGCTCTCGAAGCCGGCGATGCGACGCGCTGGAAAGTTCACGACGGCCACGACCTGGCGTCCGATGAGTGCAGCGGGATCGGGGTAGGTCACCGTCAGCTGTGCCGAGCTGACACGCTCGCCGAGCTCCGATCCGAAGTCGATCCGGAGCTGATACGAGGGCTTGCGCGCTGCCGGGAAGGGTCGGGCATCGAGGATGCGACCGACCCGCATGTCCACGCGGAGGAAGTCGTCGAACTCGATCATCGGCGCACGATACCCCGCCCGCCGGTGGAGGTCCTGCCGGCTGTCGCGCGGGGTAGGACTTTCGACCCGTTGGTGCGGCGCCGGTCTCAGCGTACGGTCGTGCTCCCACGCCCGTGCCCGCGTGGTCGACCCTCAGCAGGAGGCAACGTGACGTTCTGGAACTGGCGCCGCGGCCCTGGCCACACGGCCACACAGGGAAGTGCGGCGCTCGCGATGGCGCCCGAGCTCGCTCCGATCGAGCTCTATACGGCGCATGCACGGATCGTGGGGTGGATCGCACCCGAGGGCAAGCGCGTGACCGATCTGCTGAGCACACAGGACGAGCTGCGCCTCTGGCGCCCGAGCCCCGGATCGACAGCCGACGATCCCGACGAGGGCGACGGCGGTGAGTGGGAGACGCTCCTGACATCCACGGTCATCCTGGCCATGCCGCCGGAGTGGCGAGCCAGCCGGCAGCTGCGCCTGCACCGCAAGCTCCGTCGCGCGGCCGTCGTTGCCGGGCCCTTCACCGTCAGCGGCAACGTGCATCTCGCCCCGGGAGCCGAGATCGGGCTGCACCTGCTGCGGCAGCAGCGGTTCGTTCCGCTGACCGATGCCTACATCCTCCACAGCGGAGACCAGGCGTTCGAGCACGTCGTCAGCGTCGTCATCGTGAATGGGGCGCACATCGCGCAGATCGTTCCGCTCATCGCGCTGGCCTGAGCCGGCACGGGGACGAACCAGGGAGAGACAGCCAGCACGCACCCCGTGGGGCGAAGGGACGGGTGCGCGGGGGATAATCCTCGACATGGCCCTCCTGAAGACGGCGATCGATCCGAGCTCCGAAACCGCACGCGCCAACGCCGATGCGATGCGTCGGCTCGTCGATGATCTGCGGAACCGGACGCGGGAGCTGACGGCAGGCGGGGCGGGTGGCGACGAGCGCTCGATCGCCCGGCACCGCGAGCGCGGCAAGCTCCCGGTTCGCGAGCGGATCGACCGGCTGCTCGACCCGGGCAGCGCCTTCCTCGAGCTCTCGGCGCTCGCCGCCTCGGGCCTGTACGACGACGATGCGCCCGGTGCCGGCGTGGTGACCGGGATCGGCAGGGTCGAGGGGGTGGAGTGCGTGGTCGTCGCCAACGACGCCACGGTCAAGGGCGGGACCTACTACCCGATGACGGTCAAGAAGCACCTGCGCGCCCAGGAGATCGCGCTCGAGAATCGCCTGCCGTGCCTCTACCTCGTCGACTCGGGTGGGGCGTTTCTGCCACTCCAGGACGAGGTCTTCCCGGACCGCGAGCACTTCGGCCGCATCTTCTACAACCAGGCGCAGCTGTCGGCGCGCGGCATCCCGCAGGTCGCGCTGGTCATGGGGTCGTGCACGGCCGGCGGTGCGTACGTACCGGCCATGAGCGATGAGACCGTCATCGTGAAGGGCACGGGCACGATCTTCCTGGGCGGCCCGCCGCTCGTGCAGGCGGCCACCGGGGAGGTGGTCACGGCCGAGGAGCTCGGGGGTGCCGAGGTGCATACCGTGAAGTCGGGCGTGGCGGACCACTACGCCCTTGACGACGAGCACGCCCTCGCCATCGGGCGGCAGATCGTGGCGAACCTCGCCTGGCGCAAGCCACAGTCACCATGGGGCGTCGCCGACACCGCGGCCCCGGCGGTGTCGCCCGACGAGCTGTACGAGGTCATCCCGTCCGATGCGCGGCAGTCGTATGACGTGCGCGAGGTGATCGCGCGGCTGATCGACGGCAGCGAGTTCCACGAGTTCAAGGAGCGCTACGGCGAGACCCTGGTCACCGGGTTCGCCCGGATCCATGGCCACCCGGTCGGCATCATCGCCAACAACGGGATCCTGTTCAGCCAGTCGGCGCTCAAGGGCGCCCACTTCGTGGAGCTCGCCAGCCAGCGACGCATCCCGCTCGTCTTCCTGCAGAACATCACCGGCTTCATGGTCGGCCGGGAGTACGAGGCCGGTGGCATCGCGCGCGATGGCGCCAAGCTTGTCACGGCGGTGAGCACCACGAACGTGCCGAAGTTCACCGTCATCATCGGCGGCAGCTTCGGGGCCGGCAACTACGGGATGGCCGGCCG
Source organism: uncultured Chloroflexia bacterium (assembly GCA_963767985.1). Classification (GTDB taxonomy): domain Bacteria; phylum Chloroflexota; class Limnocylindria; order QHBO01; family QHBO01; genus JACDBZ01. The sequence goes on along the minus strand of CAVYGE010000005.1, from coordinate 156,116 downwards.
GGCCTACGGGCCGCGGCAGCTCTGGATGTGGCCGAACGCGCGGATCAGCGTCATGGGCGGGCAGCAGGCTGCGCGGGTCCTCTCGACCGTGCGCGGAGGCTTCGAGAACGATGCCGACCGCGACGCCTTCGAGGCACCGATCCTGGAGAAGTACGAGCTCGAGGGGTCCCCCTACCACTCGACCGCGCGGCTGTGGGATGACGGGGTCATCGACCCGATGGACACCCGACGCGTGCTGGCGCTCGGAATCAGCGCCGCGCTCAACGCCCCGATCGACGAGCCGGGGTTCAGCCTGTACCGGATGTGATCGGCCCGTCCCGGGCCACCCGCCGTGCCGGGCACCGGCAGCTCGGCGCGCTCGACGTCGAAGCGCAGCCCAAGCAGCTCCGCCGTCCTTGGCGACTCGATGGAGGCGGCCAGGGTCACCACGGCGGGAACCGCCATCTCGCGGCTTGGAACGAAGCGCACCACGTGCGACCCGATCTCGGCCACGCCAAGGTCGGCCACCGCCCACACGTCGATCCCGAGGCGCTCGTGGAACGTGGCCGCGCGCGATGGCGGATCGGGCGCGGCGAGGTCCAGGCGCGCGAGCGCGACTGGCGATCCGATCGGATGCTCGAACGCCGCCCGCTCGGCGAGTGCCCCGTGGCTCCATTCGGCACCGACATACGCGTGCTGGATCAGGAAGGGCACGCCGTCGAGCCCCAGCGGCGCGTCGGGCATGGCGGTCCACCACTCGACCGTCTCACCATCCGGGCGCGTTCGGCTGCCGTGGGTGGCCGGTCCGAACGCCCCCTCCGGCAGCCCGGCCACCGCGAGCTCGACATCGTCGGTGCGCAGGGCCCAGGTCGCAAGGCCCTCGCCTGATGCCTCCAGTGTGGCGAGCGCCGCCATGCCGACCGGGCTGGTGCGGGCCGCATCCGGATCATCGATGCCGATCAGCTCGAGGTAGCTCCCATCGGCCAGCCAGGCGATCCGGTTGAACGTTCCGGCACCGGCATGGCGCCCTCCACCGGTCGCCACCAGTCCGAGCGCTGGACTCGAGGTCGGCCGCCGCCGCGTCGGGATCGGCGCAGACGATGACCAGGTGGTCGATGCCCTGGATCATGCGGACGATGCTACCAGCATCGGCTACGCTCACCGGACCCATGACCCAGATCGATCGGCCCGCTCCGGGCTCCCATGATCGAAGCACGCCGTCCGGCGCGCTCGAGACCAGCGCGGCGAACCTGTTCGAGGCCATGCTCGCGGCCCGCGAGGCCGAGGAGCGCGGCGAGGCGCGCGGCCCGCTGGATGAGTTCTACCGAACGCTGATGAGCGGAACGCTCCTGCTGCCCGTGCCGCCCGAGCACGGCCAGGAGGCCAAGGATGCCCTCGCATCGGCGGTCAACGACGACGAGCAGGTGGAGATCAGCGTCATGCTCGCCCAGGAGGCCGAGGGACAGCCGGTGAGCGTCGTGTTCGGGTCGGTGGGGGCCCTGGCGGCGTGGGCACCTCCGCAGACCGGCAACCTGCCGCTCCCGGCCCGGATCGCGGTCGCCAACCTCGCCGCCGCCGGGCTGCCGGCGATCATGGATCCCGCAGGCCCGGTCCCGTATCGCTTCGACGCCGATGAGCTGACCGCGCTGGCCGAGGGCCGAATGCCCGGGACCGGTGACCCGCTCTTCGCTCCAACCGCGCGGACGTCGATCCGGATCCGCATCCCGGGCCGTGACACGCGCGAGCTCGAGGCGGGTCTCGCGGCTGCGCTTCGGCCGACGGCCGTCGATGCGGCCTACCTCGTGGAGACCGATGGGGACGACGGCGTTCCCCGGCTGCTTCTGGGCCTGGTGGGTGAACCGGGGGCGACGGCAACGGTCGACGTCCCCGATGACACCGACGTGGTCTGGCTCGAGGAGCCGCTGCTCGCCCAGGTGCGCGGCGTTGCCGATCCGTTCCATCGCCGCCGGGGTGGCCGATGAGTCGGCTGACCGTCACCCGCGACGGCATGGTCGCACGCGTCACTCTTGCGCGACCGGAGGTGAGGAACGCGTTCAACGCCGAGCTCATCGCCGACCTGCGGTCAGCGTTCGACGCACTATCGACGGAGACACCTGACTCCCTCCGAGCGGTCGTCCTCGCGGGTGAGGGCCGCGTCTTCTGCGCCGGCGCCGATGTCGAGTGGATGCGGGCTGCGATCGGCCTGTCCGTGGACGAGAACGAGCGCGACGCCACGACGATGCAGGCCATGTTCGACGCCATCGATCGTTGTCCGGTCCCCGTCGTCGCCCGGGTGCAGGGCGCGGCGCTGGGAGGGGGCATGGGCCTGTGCGCGGTGAGCGATGTCGTGGTGGCCACGGCGGACGCCACGTTCGGATTCTCCGAGGCGAAGCTCGGCATCATTCCGGCGGTCATCAGCACCTTCGTCGTGCCGAAGATCGGGCCGTCGCATGCGCGAGCGCTGTTCGCATCGGGCCAGCGATTCGGCGCCGAGCGGGCACGCGAGATTGGCCTTGTCCATCGGCTGGTCGACGGCGAGGCCGGATTGGACGAGGCGGTCGACGCAGAGTTGGCGGAGATCCTGTCGGCCGGACCGACGGCAGCGCGCGCCGCGAAGGCGCTGGTACGCGAGCTCGGCGAGCTCGGTCCGGTCGAAGCTCGACGGCATACCCCGCGGCACATCGCGCAGCAGCGCACGTCACCCGAGGGTCAGGAGGGGCTCCGCGCCTTCGTCGAGAAGCGCCGCCCGGATTGGACTGCCTGACGGATGTCGTCCCGTTGGGCACATCATCGGCGACAATCACGACATGCGTGAGCAGCTGACGCCCCGCGAGGTGGCCGACGAGCTTGGCGTCACCGTGCGAACCGTCCAGCGATGGATCGCCGACGGCCGTCTCCCGGCAGATCGTGTGGGATCGCGCGTGCGTGTGTCGCGTTCGTCGCTGGCAGCCGTCAGCGACCCCGGCCGCGCTCCGTTGCCGGCGCGAGGCATCGGCTCGATCCTGGTCGCCAATCGCGGCGAGATCGCGCGGCGCATCGCGCGAACGGCGCGGGGCATGGGGATCCGCGTCATCGGCCTCCACGCCCCGGACGAGCCGGTTCCGTCGGGCGTCGACGAAGTGGCGACAGTCCCATCGTTCCTCGACGGTGCCGCGATCCTGGCAGCGGCTGTCGCGCATCATGCAGACGCGATCCACCCCGGATATGGGTTCCTTGCCGAGAACGCCGCGTTCGCGCGCGCCGTGAGCGAGGCCGGGGTGACGTGGATCGGCCCTCCGGCAGCGGCGATCTCCGCCATGGGTGACAAGGCCGCGGCGCGGCGGCTGGCGGCCGAGCATGGAGTGCCGACGGTCCCCGGCTACGACGACGAGGCGCAGCAGGACGAGGCCCTGGCCCACGCCGCGTCGACCATCGGCTATCCGCTCCTGGTCAAGCCGTCGGCCGGTGGCGGTGGCAAGGGCATGCGCGTGGTGGAGGACGCGGGGTCGCTGCGCGAAGCGCTGGCCGGAGCGCGGCGCGAGGCTCGGCGCTCGTTCGGCGACGATCGGCTGGTCCTCGAGCGCTACCTCGGCGGCTCCCGTCACATCGAGATCCAGATCATGTTCGACGCGCACGGCAGTGGCGTGCATCTCGGGGAGCGTGACTGCAGCGCACAGCGACGCAGCCAGAAGATCGTGGAGGAGGCGCCCGCCCCGACGATGACGGCCGACCTGCGCCGCCGGATGGGCGACGCTGCCCTGCGGGTCGCGTCGTCCGTGGGCTACGTCGGTGCCGGCACGGTCGAGATGCTGGTCACGGACGAGAGCGACTTCTTCTTCCTCGAGATGAACACCCGCCTCCAGGTCGAGCATCCCGTGACCGAGGAAGTCACCGGACGCGACCTCGTGGCCGACCAGGTGAGGATCGCCTCGGGGGCGACGCTCGCCGAGATCGGACTCGAGCGGCCGCCAAGGCTCACCGGCCACGCCATCGAGGTGCGGCTGTACGCGGAGGACCCCGAGTCCGGCTTCCTGCCGGCCACGGGCCGGATCGCGCGCCTCGACTGGCCCGAGGGCGTCCGCGTCGATGCCGGCGTGGACACCGGCGACGAGGTGACCGACCGCTACGACCCGATGCTCGCCAAGATCGTGGCACATGGCTCCAGCCGGCGCGAGGCACTCGATCGCCTCCGGGCGGCGCTCGATGCCACGACGGTCCTCGGCGTCCGCACCAACCTTCGGTTCCTGCGATGGCTGCTCGACCACCAGGTCATGCGCCGGGGCGAGGTCCGCACGGACACCATCGGTGGGCTGGAGCTGCCGGGTCCGGTCGTTCCGCAGGACGAGCACTGGGCCGCCGCCGCCCGCAGCCTGGGCCACGCCATCGCGGACCCATGGTCCGACGGATGGCGCCTCAACGCGCCGGCCGTGCGCAGGATCCGTCACGAGGGTGAGGAACGGACGGTCGCATTGAGCCCCGCCCACGACGACCACGGTCCCGGGACCGCGGAGGACGGCCAGGTGGTGCACGTCGACGTCGACGGCCAGTCACTCACGTTCGAGCCGGCCCGCGCGCCATCGGTCGAGGCGGCGGTGGCGCATGCCGGCGGCCGGTGGCGACGGTGCTGCGGTGCTGACCGCGCCGATGCCGGGCCGGGTGATCGCGGTCCGCGTCGGCGAGGGGGACATGGTCTCCGCGCGCCAGCCGCTCGTCGTGATCGAGGCGATGAAGATGGAGCACGCCGTGGTCGCGCCGATCGAGGGAACGGTCGCGCGCCTGCCGGCGCGCGAGGGGCAGCAGGTCCAGCGTGGCGACGTGCTGGTCGAGGTTGCGCCCTACCATGACGCGGATGGCTGATCCGGACGTCCGCATCTACGAGGTCGGTCCGCGCGACGGGCTCCAGAACGAGGGGCAGCCGATCGCGACCGAGAGCAAGCTTCGCTTCATCGCGCTGCTGGCGGATGCCGGCCTGCGCGAGATCGAGGCGACCAGCTTCGTCTCCCCACGCGCGATTCCGCAGCTCGCCGATGCCGATGACCTGATGCGCGCACTCGACCGTCGGCCGGGGGTCCGCTACCCGACCCTCGTTCCGAACGTGCGCGGCCTGGAGCGCGCCGAGGCAGCCGGTGTGGATGCCGTCTGCGTCTTCACCGCTGCCTCGGAGGCATTCACGTCCGCCAACATCAACATGTCGATTGCCGAGTCGATCGATGCGTTCCGGCCGGTCATCGACCGCGCTCGCGAGCGCGGCTGGTGGACGCGCGCGTACGTGAGCACGGCCTTCGGCTGCCCCTACCAGGGCGAGGTGGGCGAGGCGGCGGTGGTTGCCGTGGCGCAGGAGCTCCTCGGCCTTGGCGTCGATGAGCTGAGCATCGGCGACACCATCGGCGTGGCCGGACCGGCGGATGTGCGGCGCGTGGTCGGCGCGCTCCAGACGGCGGGCATCGGCGTGGATCGGCTCGCGATGCACTTCCACGACACGCGGGGGACGGCGCTGGCCAACGTGCATGCCGCGCTGGACATGGGTGTGCGCTGCTTCGACAGCTCGACGGGCGGGACCGGCGGCTGTCCGTACGCCCCGGGCGCGGCAGGGAATCTCGCGACCGAGGATCTCGTGTATCTGCTGGAGCGCGAGGGCCTCTCGCACGGCGTCGATCTCGAGGCGGTGCTGGCCGCGGCGCGCTTTGTCAGCCAGCAGCTCGGTCGGCCGCTGGCGACGAAGGTCGGCCAGGCGGGCGACTGGCGATTACCATAGGCGGCCGATGGACGCCGCCAGCCCCACCCATCCCGAGCCGCGCCCGTTGATCCTGGACGTTGATACCGGGATCGACGACATGATCGCCCTGCTCATCGCCGCCACCAGCCCCGAGATCAACCTGCGCGGCGTGACCTGCGTCGCCGGCAACGTCGAGATTCATCACGTGGCGCGCAACACCGGCAAGATCCTGCGCATGGTCGGGCGCGGCGACGTGCCGGTCAGCATCGGCGCTGCGCGGCCGCTCCAGCGGCGTCTGCGCACCGCCCCGGACACCCACGGGCCGACCGGCACCGGGTACGTCGAGCTGCGCGGTGAGGATCGCCAGCTCGGGACGACCGAGTACACGGCCATCCCCGCCAGCCGCTACCTCGGCGCGCACGTCAGCCGCCACCCCGGCGAGGTGACCGTCCTGGCGCTGGGACCGCTGACCAATCTCGCCTCGGCCGTCATGTCCGGCGTCGACCTGGCCGCCGGCACGCGCGAGGTGATCTGGATGGGCGGCACGCTCGAGGAGCGCGGCAACACCACCGAAACCGGGGAATGGAATGCCTGTGTCGACCCGGAAGCGGTCGAGTCCTGCCTGGCTGCGGGCGCGCTGCATCGGATGTTCCCGCTCGACGCAACGCAGGACGTCGTGTTCGGCATGGACGACCTGCGCGCCCTGCCCGATACCCACCTGGCCGGCATCGTGCGCGACGCGGTGCGCTTCTACGTGGGATTCCATCAGAAGGCCGATGGCATCGATGGCGCCTATCTCCACGATCCCGTCGTCCTCATCGGGTCGCTGCTGCGTCCCGACCTGGTGACGGAGACCGTCACGGAGACCCTGGCCTGCGACACGAGCTCCGACGCCCACCTGGCGGGGAGCCTGTACCGCGCCGAGCACGACGACCGACCGTCGACCTCGGTGGCCACGGCGATCGACCCCGAGGGGATGAAGTCGGAGCTCATCGCGCGCCTCGGCCGAGCCGTGGGCGCACCCAACAGCTGACTCGCGCCCCACACGGAGGAGGTCGTCCCATGGTCGTCCGCTGGATCATCGCCATCGCCGCGTTCCTCATCGTCGCGTTCATCGGCATCGTCGGATTCGGAAGCTTCTCGACCGGCATCGACGAGGAGGTCTTCTACGACATCGAGGGTGCGGACTCGTTCGCCGTCATCCTGGCCGTCGCCCTCATCGTCGGGTTCGTGGCCTACGCCGCGGTCGAGTACGCACAGACGCGAACCTTCGCATCCATCTCGCGCCAGTTCGACACGCGGACCATCGTGCTCATGCCGGTGGCGATCGCGATCAACATCGTCCTCGGGGCTGCCGTTTCCAACGCCCTGAAGATTCCGATCTACCTCGACAGCATCGGAACGATCCTGGTCGGTGTGCTGGCGGGACCGATCCCCGGAGCGCTGACCGGCTTCCTGTCGAACATGCTGTGGACCTACGTCGTCCCGCCGCCCTTCAACAGCGGCGTGGCCGCGGCCTTCGCGATCGTCGCCGCGGTCATCGGCCTGGTGGCGGGCCTGGTCGGGCGTGCGGGCTGGCTCCGACCTCGGCCGAACCGGCCGATGGGCCAGCTGCTGACCGGGGCGGTCGTCACCATCGGGGTCATCGTGCTGATGGCGTACCTGTCGTTCCTCGGCTACGAGGCGATCATCGGCGAGTCCGGCATCACCGTCGCCAACGACAACGTGGCGTTCGTGATCCTCGGCTGGCTGGCTCTCGCGCTCGTGGCGCTCACCGTCATCGGGCTCCTCTACATGCTGTTCGCTCGCCGCGACCTCACGGCCAGCTATGTCGTCATTGCCGGACTCGGCACGGGAATCGTGGCGGCACTCATCAGCGCGCCGATCAGCGCCAACCTGTTCGGCGGCGTGACCGGGGCCGGCACCGACTTCCTGGTTGCCGCGTTCCGACAGGCGGGCACCGATATCGGCGCAGCGACCCTGGGCCAGGGTCTGATCAGCGACCCGATCGACAAGATCACGACCTTCTTCGTCGTCTACCTCATCGTCAGTGCCATGGCAACGCGCATGAAGGCGCGATTCCCACAGGGTGAACGGCTGCTCGATGCCGATGCCACCGACGTTGCCGACGATGGCGAGTGGCGAGGAGCGACCGCCTGACCGACCCGGCGCACCACCCCGCGGACTCCCCGGGCCGGGGCATCCCCGACGTCATCGGGCGCCCCGGTCCGAGCCCGTTCCATCGGCTGAACCCGCTGACCAAGGCCACCCTGGCGACGACGACCGCGGTGGCGGCCGTCGCGCTCGGAGGGCTGGTCGGTCCTGCCATCCTCGTCGGGGCGGCGGTCGTCGTGCCGGCGGTCATGGCGGGTGTGCTGCGACGCCTGCTCGCGCTGGCCGCGATCCTGGCGCTGCCGATCGCGCTCTCCGCCTTTCTCATCAACCTGTTCTTCTTTCCCGGAGGCGAGACGATTCTGCTGCGGGTCGGGCCGATCGCCGCCAGTGCCGAGGGTCTCGGATTCGCGATGGAGATCCTGGCCCGCATCCTCGCCATCAGTGGGGCGATCACACTCTTCTATCTGACGACACGCCCCGCCGACCTGGTGGTGGACCTCGAGCGGCGAGGCGTCAGCTCCCGCGCGGCATTCGTCATCAACGCCTCGGTCCAGACGGTGCCGGCGATGGTCGAGCGCGCCGGGCAGATCACCGCCGCGCAGCGGGCGCGCGGGCTCGATACCGAGGGCTCGATCTGGCGGCGCGTGCGCGGCATCGTGCCGATCGTGGGTCCGGTCATCCTCGGATCAATCGCCGAGGTCGAGGAGCGCACCATGGCCCTCGAGGCGCGGGGTTTCAGCCGTCCCGGCCGCCGGACGCTGCTGTGGTCACCGGCCGACTCGTCGCGCGAGGCGCTGCTCCGCTGGGCCATGGTGCTCGCGCTGGCGGCGCTTGTCGTCGGGCGCATGAGCGGAGCGTGGTTGTGACGCTGCGCCTGTCCGGGGTCGGCTACCGGTATGCCGGGGCTAAGCGGCCCTCCCTGCTCGACATCGATCTCGATCTGCCGAACGGCAGCGTGGTGGGGCTGGTCGGCGCGTCCGAGGCGGGCAAGACCACGCTGTGCCTGGTTGCCAGCGGGCTGGCGCCACGGATCGTGGGCGGCCAGGTGCGCGGCACGATCAGCCTGGACGGCGAGGACGTCGATGCCTGGCCGATGCATCGGTTGTCGCAGCGCATCGGCATCGGATTCCAGAATCCGGCGACGCAGCTCTCCCAGGTTGCATCCACCGTGTTCGAGGAGGTGGCATTCGGGCCGATGAATCTCGGAGCCGACCGCCCCGAGGTCGTGGAAGGCGCGTGGGATGCGCTCGACTCGCTCGGGATCGGGGAGCTCGCCGGGCGCGATCCCTCACGCCTGTCGGGAGGACAGCAGCAGCTCGTTGCCATGGCCGGCCTGCTCGCCATGCACCCCGAGCATCTCGTCCTCGACGAGCCGACGGCCCAGCTCGACCCCGCCGGCACCCGGCTCGTCGGCGCGGCCATCAGCCGCCTCGCGGCCGATGGCGTCAGCATCCTGGTGGCGGAGCAGAAGACGGATCTGCTGGCGGTGATCGCCAGCACCATCGTTGTGCTCGCAGAAGGGCGGATCGCGCTCCGCGGCCTCGCCCACGAGATCCTTGCCGATCCGCGGCTCACGGAGCTCGGCGTGGCCGAGCCTGCCGCGGTTCGACTCCGACGTGCGGCTTCGTCTGCCGGGATCGACACGGCGCAGCTCGAGGTGGCGCTGCGTGACTGAGCTGCGTGTCTCCGACCTCGTCCACGTCTACCCGGCCGGTGACGTGCGAGCGCTCGATGGAATCGACCTCGTCGTCGGAGCTGGCGAGACGGTGGCGCTGATCGGTCAGAACGGGAGCGGCAAGACCACCCTGGCCCGGCACCTGAACGGGCTGCTGCGCCCGACGTCGGGACGGGTGCTCGTCGACGGCCGCGACGCCGCCGAGCTGACCGTGGCCCAGCTGGCGGCACGCGTCGGGCTCGTTTTCCAGGACCCGGACCGCCAGGTGTTCGCCGGGTCGGTCCGAACAGAAGTCGAGTTCGGACCGCGGAACCTCGGACGCTCGGGCGACGACCTGCGGGCCGCGGTCCGAGCGTCGCTGGCGGCATGTGGCCTGGAGGGCGAGGAACGGACCAATCCGTACGATCTCGGGCAGTCACGACGCAAGCTCCTGGCGCTGGCATCGGTGCTGGCCATGCGCACGCCCGTCCTGGTGCTCGACGAGCCCACGACGGGCCAGGATCCGCGCGGAGTCGAACGGGTGCGGGCCGCGATCGCCGACGTCGTCTCGGAGGGCCGCACGGTCCTCGCCATCAGCCACGACATGCGCTTCGTTGCCGAGACCTTCGAGCGGGTCGTCGTCCTGCGCTCGGGCCGGATCATCCTCGACGGGAGTCCGTCGCAGGTGTTCGGCGCATCGGCATGGGAGGCACTGCGGTCGACGTATGTCGAGCCGCCGCTGTCGGCCCTCATCGGCGATCGACTCGGAAGGGGGTCGACGCCGACCGACGCCAGCCTGATCGCCGCCCTGTCAGGGGATGGGGCCGCCTAGCAGGCGAGGGTCAGTAGAAACCGGGTGGCGGCGGGAGGGGTCGGCCCTCGGCGTCCACGCGCTCGGGGTCGGCGAGATCGTCGCGATGCTTGCGCTCGCCGATCGGTCCGGGAATCGGCAGCGCCATGACCGACGACGGCACCTCGTCCAGCCGGTCACTGATGCCGCGCAGGCCGAGCCGGCGCAGCGCGGGGGCGAATCGGTCGGCGAAGTCATCGCTGCGCAGCAATCCGAAGGTCAGCGACGAGTGCGCACGGTTGAGCAGCTCGATGCCGCGCGCGCCCTCGGCCGCATTCACCTGATTGAGCCCGAGCTGCCGGTCGAGGATGTCGAGCGCCCGGTTCGCTTCGCGACGCGTCTGATTGCTGAAATGCGGGGTACGGTTGACGAGCACGCGCGTCCGGTACAGGGCGTCGCGCACGCGGCTGTCACGATCGAGGTGGCCCTGGGTCATGGAGCGAATACTACGCGCTGGCGCCGGGTGGGAGGAGGCGATCTCCGATGCCGTGCGCCGCGCCCCGCGGCCGATCCCGCGCGACGAACGCCTCCTCCCTCGCAGCGGCGACGCGGTCGGGACGCTGCGCCGCTTTGACCGAGCGGACTTCCCCCCGGCTCGGCGCGCGGCCACCCTGCTCGCCGTCTATCCCGATGCGGACGGCCGGCTGGTCGTCCCGCTCACCGTGCGCCACGCGGAGATGCGAGCCCACGCCGGCGAGGTCTCATTGCCGGGCGGCGCAGTCGACGCGACCGATGCGACCTCCGAAGCGGCCGCGTTGCGTGAGGCGTGGGAGGAGATCGGCCTGGAGCCCGCCACGGTCCACGTGGCCGGGCACCTCGACGACGTGTGGATCCCGGTCAGCAACTTCGAGCTGCGGCCGTTCGTCGGCACGATCGCCCGGCAGCCCCTGCTCGTCCCGCACGACGCGGAAGTGGCGTCGATCGTCGAGCTGCCGCTCGAGGCCCTGTTCGACCCCGAGGTCCTCGGCATCGAGGAGTTCGAAGGTCGGGGGACCACCTTCCGCGCCGGCGCATATCGCTACGCTGGCGTCCGGATCTGGGGCGCGACCGCGTTCACGCTCGACATGCTGGCCCAGGTCCTCGACCCGCGCGATCAGCGCCGGGTCTGACGCCTGGTCTTCAGCGCGGCAAGGAGCTCGACCAGCGCGCCGTGCTGGGCGGGTGGCGCCGCGACAACACTGTTGCGGGGCCCCTGCAGTCGTGGATCCCACCATGCGCCGCCTGTGACATCGGTCACGACGGCTCCCGAACGCTCGACGATCAGCCCGGCCGCTGCCACGTCCCAGGGCGACAGGCCGCCGTTCTGGATGAATGCATCGAACCGACCGTTTGCGACGTACGCCAGCGCCAGGGCCGCGCTTCCCATCCGACGGTGAATCCGGATGAGCGGCGCGATCTTGCGCTCGCGCGTGAGTCCCCCGCGGCCGATGACCGCCAGGCTCACCACGTAGTCGGAGAGCGTCTCCTTCGAAGATGTCCCGATCGGCTCCCCGTCGAGAGTGGCCGGTCCGTCGACGGTCGCCGCGTACAGGTCGTCGCGGGCCGGATCGAGCACCACGCCCACCGTCGGGACGTCGTCCACCACCAGCCCGATGCTGACGCAGTAGTACGGAATGCCGTTGGCGTAGTTCACCGTGCCGTCGAGCGGATCGATGACCCAGGTTCTCCCGTTGTGCGACCCGTCGTCGCGCAGCACTCCGGCGTGCTCGCCGGACTCCTCAGCCAGGATCGCATCGTCCGGATAGCGGGCCTTGATGGCGTCGATCACGAGGCGCTCGGACGCGTAGTCCGCATCGGTCACGACATCGCGCTTGCTCTTGTAGTCGATGCGCTCGAGCCGCTCATAGCTGGCGGTGAGGAGTGCTCCGGCCCGGCGAGCCAGGGCAGTCGTGAAGGCGAGCTCATCGGCCCATCGCGTGGTCATCAGGGTCCGATCCTACCCGGCCGGCCCTCAGGCAGGTCCGTCGTCCTCGCCCGCGGGCGGCTGCGGCGGTGGTTCATCGGCCCCATGCGAGCCGCGCTGGATGAAGCTGATCTTGCCGCGTGCCTCGAGGATCCCCCACGCGACATCCCGCATGTGCCCGATGCCGGCCAGCCGCATCTCCGACTCGATCTCGGGACGAGTGAGCCGGTTGCGGCGCAGGTTCGCGTCCAGCAGCTCGCCGTCACGGATGATCACCCGCGGCTCGCCGACCAGGATCCGCTCGGCGCGGGGGCTGAGGTACCCCGCCCAGCTGAAGACGAGCGCCCAGAAGGCGATGGTCGATATGGCGATGATCGCCCCCGTCAGGCTGAAGTCGTTCTGCGTCACGCCCTGCTGGATCAGGTCGCCGATCACGACGAGAACGATGAGCTCGAAAGGCGTCATCTGCCCCAGCTCGCGCTTGCCCAGCAGGCGCACCAACACGTAGAGCGCGAAGAAGATGACGGTTGCGCGCAGGATGATGTCCATCAGGGCAGCACGCCGATCTCGATCTCGGACTCGACGATCCGCTCATCCGCGTCATACACCGTCACGGTCCCCTCGTTGCCGCCGATGATGTCCGGGTTGACCTGAAGGTCGACCTTGAGGAGGAGCTCGCTTCCCGGCTCCATCGGTGCAAACGTGAATCGGAATTCTCCGTCGCTCGACTCTTCGTCCACGGGCGACGGGATCATCGTGTTCACCGTCATGTCCTCCCAGAGGGAGCTCTCGATCGCCACGACCGGTTGGGCGATGGGTCGGTCGCCGGCAACGCGGATTCGCATCTCGAAGAACTCGCCGTTTCGGATCGTCTCCGGTGACTCGATGCGCAGCGTGACGCCACCTTCATCCGCACTCCACGTGCGCTCGTGGCCGAACACTCCGAGCAGACCGGCAACGATCACGGCGCCGAGGACCACCAGCGACATCGGGCTCGCATGGCGCCGCCATCGGGCAACCGGCCGCACGTGCGACTCGCCAATCCCGTCGGGCGCTTTCCAGCCTGCGCTCTCGGCATCACTCGCCATTTCAGCCAGCGGAGAAGCAATCCTCGGGCCAGATTCGATGCGCAACGGCGCGCGACTCGAGGCGGCTAAGCGCGCGGTAAGTGGTCGGAATTCGGCCGGGGCGCACTGTGCAGGTCTCTTGCACACTTCGTGGGTCGAGGCCGCCCGAATTCGCTCCAGACCACGCCATCCCCTCCCTCAACTGATCGCCGACCAGATGAGGCGGCGGATCGTGCGAGGTGACCTGAGGCTAGGACAGCAGCTGCCGTCCGTTCGCACCCTGGCCGCCATGTACGGGGTGAGTCTGCCAACCATGAGCGCGGCGATCCATGTCCTCGCAGGGCTGGGGATGGTGCGATCGGCCCACGGAGTCGGGACGTTCGTCACTGCCCCGGGACACGACGCAAGTCTGTTGAACTATGCGTGGAGAGCAGCAAGCCTTGGTGAACTCGCAATCGTTCGTTCGACGATCGACGAGCGCGCGGCGATCACTCTGGCCGCGAGGGTGGCCGAGCGCCCCGGAGAACGGGTGCCTCGAGCCGTAGCGGCGCTCCACTTCATGGCGATCGAGCGGTCAGGCCGGAGGCACGATCCCGTCCAGTACTTCGTTGAAGCTGACGTGAACTTCCACCGGACGGTCCTTGAGGGCCTTCGCGGTATCGAAGTTGGTCCGGCGCTGTACGGCCGCGTTGCGCAGCGCCTACGCACCGTTCTCGAGTCGGCTGCGGCGCAGACCGCGGAGACGGCAGAGGACGATCGGCTCGACACGGCGCATCACCGGCTCGCGACAGCGGTCATGGACGGGGATGTGCGAAGTGCGGTGAGGACGTCGCGCTTCATCGCCCGAGCCGAGCGCCGAGCCGTCGAGGCGGCTCTGGGCTAGGCTACGGCGCATGCCACAGATCCACCTTCGCGCCGAAGAGGGCGACTATGCGCCGCTCGTCCTCCTGCCCGGCGACCCGAACCGGGCGCGCCGCATCTCCGAGCGTTTCGATGAGGGCTCGGCCCGCCAGGTCAACGACCATCGTGGAATGCTCGGATTCACCGGAACGTTCAATGGCACCCCAGCGAGCGTCCAGACGAGCGGAATGGGTACACCGAGCCTGAGCATCGTGGTGGAGGAGCTCCTGCGACTCGGCGCTACGCGCCTGGTCCGCGTCGGTACCTGCGGTGGGATCGCCAGGGGCCTGAAGACCGGCGACCTGGTGGTGGCCACCGCCTCGTGCCCGGTCGACGGCGCCACGGCGACGTACCTGCACGGGGAAGCGTACGCCCCGGCCGCCGACTTTCAGCTCACCCGAGCGCTGGTGGACGCGGCCGCATCGGCCGGAATCGAAGCCCGGACAGGGCTCGTCGCGTCGGTCGACGTGTTCTACAACCCCGATGACGACTATGCCCAGCGCTGGCGCGATCGGGGCGTGCTGGCCTTCGAGATGGAGGCATCGGCGCTCTTCTACCTGGCTGCCCGAGCGGGCGTCCAGGCCGCATGCGCACTGACGGTCAGTGACGTCCTCGGCGACGACATCTCCAGTGAGGAGAGCTACCTGCCGCTCGATGAGCTCGACCGGGCTATCGATCGCATGATCGAGATCGCGCTCGAGGCCGGCACGGCCGAATAGGGCGGCATCGGTCCTGCGGTAGACTCGCGGAAGCTCGAAGGGAGGCCTTCCTCATGGCCGACACGATCACTCGCGGCGCGACGAACCAGGCCGGCGCCGTCATCAACAAGAACGCGGAAGCCGAAGCGCAGGACTTCCTGCCGCTGAAGGGCATCGACCACGTCGAGTTCTGGGTCGGCAACGCCAAGCAGGCGGCGCATTACTACCGTGCGCTGTGGGGATTCACTCCCGTGGCCTATGCGGGCCTCGAGACCGGCGTGCGCGACCGGTCCAGCTTCGTCATGGTCCAGAACGACATCCGTTTCGTGTTCACGGCGCCGATCGGGCCGGACGGCGAGATCGCGGAGCACGTCGCGCGCCACGGCGACGGCGTCCACGACATCGCGTTCGCGGTCGATGACGTCACCTCCGCCTGGCAGGAGACGACGAAGCGCGGGGCGGTCTCGGCGCTCGAGCCGACGGACATGGAAGGCAAGAAGGGCACGCTGCGGCGCAGCGCCATCCACACCTACGGCGAGGTGATTCACTCGTTCGTCGATCGGTCCGACTACAACGGCACCTTCGCTCCCGGCTACCACCGGATCACGCAGCCGGCGTCGGCCGCCACGGGCCAGAACCTCCTCGAGGTCGACCATTGCGTGGGCAACGTCGACCTCGGCGACATGAACAAGTACGTCGATTTCTACAAGGAGACGCTCGGTTTCGCGCAGCTCATCCACTACGACGACAAGGTGATCCACACCGACTACTCGGCGCTGATGAGCAAGGTGATGCAGAACGGGAATGGGCGGATCAAGTTCCCGATCAACGAGCCGGCGGCCGGCAAGAAGAAGAGCCAGATCCAGGAGTTCCTCGACTACTACCTCGATGCCGGGACGCAGCACATTGCCCTGCGCACCGAGGACATCGTGGAGACCGTCCGGGTCCTGCGCGAGCGCGGCGTCGAGTTCCTCGGCATGCCGCACGCGTACTACGAGACGCTCCCGGATCGCGTGGGGGACGTCGGCGTGCCGATCGACACGCTCGAGGAGCTCGGCATCGAGGCGGACCGCGACGAGGAGGGCTACCTGCTCCAGATCTTCACTCGCCCGGTGCAGGATCGACCGACCTTCTTCTTCGAGATCATCGAGCGTCACGGCTCCCGCGGCTTCGGGGTCGGCAACTTCAAGGCGCTCTTCGAGGCGATCGAGATCGAGCAGGCGCGGCGCGGCAACCTGTAGGTGAGCCCAGCCCGTCACGCTCGTCGCGTGATCGCGTCCATCGCGCTGTGCGGTCGTGGCATCGGTCGTCCCATCTCCGCTCTCGACGACCGCGAAGGCCGCGGAACCCGAAGCCACCATCGTCGTGATGGGCGACGTGGTCCTCGGCGGTCCGATGAACGCAACCGTGGCCGAGCGCGGTCCCGCTTCGGTGCTCGGGGACCTGGCGGCCATCGGCGAGGCCGACCTCGCCATCGCCAACCTCGAGAGCGTGGCGACCTCGGCAGCGGCAGGCGGCGCGGACAAGTCGCGACACGTTCCGTTCTACTTTCGTGGTCGTCCGGAGACGCTGAACGTCCTGGCGGCCGCGGGGATCGATGCCGTGTCGACCGCGAACAACCACGCGGGCGACTACGGACCGGCCGCCATCCTCGAGCAGGCTGAGCTGCTCGACCAGATGGGCGTGGCGCACGTCGGAGCCAGGAGCGAACGATGCGCAAGCCTGCGCCCCAATCTTTCTGGACGCCGGGAGCGGGCTCCGCGTGGCGCTCTTCAGCGCCGACACCACGGAGCCGATGTTCGCCGCCGGACCGCAATTGGCAGGGACGTGCCACATCGGCGTCAACGACATCAGTGGCTGGGTGGAGACGTTCGAGGCTGCGATCGCCGATGCGCGGCGGTCGACGCACGCGGTCCTGGTCTCGATGCACTGGGGCGCGAACTGGGCGACGTCGCCCTCGGACGCCAAGCGTGAGCTGGGCCGCACGCTGATCGACCTGGGTGCCGACGTCGTCATCGGTGCGAACGCCCACGCGCTCCAGGGGATCGAGCTGCATGGGGACGGCGTCATCCTGCACGACGTCGCGCACGCAGCCGCCCCCTTCGAGAATCCGGTGGAGTCGGCGCTGTTCGAGCTGACCCTCAGCGTCGACGGCATCGCGAGGGTCGAGATCGAGCCGATCATGGCCGAGACGAACCGGAGCCGGCAGGCATCGCCGGCCGAACGCCGCGCCATCCTGGAACGGCTCGCCGAGCGGTCGGCGGATCTGGGAACCGCGCTCACTGGCGATACGCTCGAGCTCAGGTTCTCGCCTCGACCACATCCCGCCTCGGCTCCGGAGCGCGTGGTTCGGCCGGCACCGGAAGCGGTCATCGAACCGGCCGACGAGCCGCCTGCCGGGTGCGCCGTCGATGCAGTGCCGACGGAAGCGCGCCTCGAGCCGACGGCGCTCGGCCCCCTGACCCTGATCGGCGCCCGGCCGCTCGTCGATGGCATCCTCCTGCCCGAGCTCGTCGAAGTGGAGACGTACTGGACGATCTCGCGTCCGGTCGCCATCGACGTGCGTCTCGCCCCCGGCGAGGTGTCCGAGGAGGGCGACTTCGGTGGCTGGTCGAGCGAGCACGACCCGTGCGACTGGGCATGGCCCACGTCCCGCTGGCAGCCCGACGTCATCTACCGCGACGTCGCGCAGCTGCGCCCGCCACCGGAGTTTCTGACCGGCTCCGGAGCCGCCTTCCTGGCATCCGGGCTCAGCGGATCGCTCGGGGTCACGATCGGCGTCAGGCACGACGGCGCCGATCTCGGTCGGTCGGGACCGATTGCCGAGGTGGGCCTCGGTGCGTCGATCGAGCTGCGACTGATCCTGGCCGCGGCCGCGATCCTCGCCGCCGGCGCACTGTGGAGATGGCGCGTGCGCCGACGAGCCACGATTCGCCGGAAATCGTGAGATCGGCACGCTGACGGCCCGGTCGCGCCCGATGCGCCGGGGCATCGGGTAGCATCGGTCGCTCATGAGTTCGAACAAGCTGCCCACCCAGGCAGAGGATTTTCCCGCGTGGTACGTCGAGGTCGTCAAGCGCGCCGAGCTGGCCGAGCACGGCCCGGCGAAGGGCTCGATGATCATCAAGCCCCACGGCTACGCCATCTGGGAGCTGACGCAGCGCGCACTCGACGATCGCTTCAAGGCGACCGGTCACGAGAACCTGTACTTCCCCCTGCTGATCCCGATGAGCCTGCTCGACAAGGAGGCGGCGCATGTCGAGGGCTTCGCGCCGCAGGTGGCGGTGGTCACGCACGGCGGCGGCGAGAAGCTCGAGGAACCCCTCGCCATCCGGCCGACGTCCGAGGCCATCATCTGGAGCACCTATAAGCGCTGGATCCAGAGCTACCGCGACCTGCCGCTGCTCTACAACCAGTGGGCCAACGTCCTGCGCTGGGAGATGCGGACGCGTCTCTTCCTGCGAACGAGCGAGTTCCTGTGGCAGGAGGGGCACACCGCCCACGCGACCGCCGACGAGGCCGTCGCGGAGACGCTCCAGATGCTCGAGGTCTACCGCCAGGTGGCGGAGGACGTCCTCGCCATCCCCGTGCACATGGGCCGCAAGTCACCCGGCGAGCGCTTCCCCGGCGCGGTGGAGACCTACTGCATCGAGGGCCTGATGCGGGATGCCAAGGCACTCCAGTGCGGCACGAGCCACTTCCTCGGCCAGAACTTCGCCAAGGCCTATGACGTGACCTTCCTCAACGCCGATGGCGTGCAGGAGCACGCCTGGGCGACCTCGTGGGGCTTCAGCACCCGCATGGTCGGGGGCACGATCATGGCTCACGGAGACGACGCCGGCCTGCGGCTGCCCCCCGCCGCGGCGCCGATCCAGGTCGCCATCGTGCCGATCGCGCGGACGGACGAGGAGCGTGCGGAGGTCCTCGAGGTCGCCGGGAAGCTGCGCACCGACCTCGCCGCCCAGGGAGTCCGGGTGCGGCTCGACGATCGCGACCAGCATCGGCCCGGCTACAAGTTCGCCGAATGGGAGCTGAAGGGCGTCCCGGTTCGGATCGAGCTCGGGCCGCGCGACGTGGCCGCCGGCCAGGTCGTCATCGCCAGCCGTCTCGGCGGCGAGAAGGAGACGGTGGGGCTGGCCGAGGTCGCACCGGGCATGGTCGCGCGGTTGGCGTCGATCCAGCGCGAGCTGTATGCCGATGCCCTGGCGTACCGCGAGGCGAACACCCACCAGATCACGACCTTCGACGACTTCGCCACCGGCCTCGACCAGCACGGTGGGTTCTGGGTCGGCGCGTGGTGCGGCGATGCAGCCTGCGAGGCCGAGATCGCGGCCAAGACCAAGGCCAGCATCCGCTTCCTGCCGATCGAGCCGACGGACCCAGGCTCACCGTGCATGCACTGTGGCGCAGCGGGCGTCGACATCGCGCACTGGGCTCGAGCGTACTGAGTGGCCGAGCCGCACATCGTCTCGATCGACGAGATCCGCGAGGCGGCCGAGCGGATCCGCGGGGTCGCCACCCGCACGCCGCTCCTGCAGTGGGACGACACGACGTGGCTCAAGCCCGAGTCGCTCCAGCCGGTCGGCGCCTTCAAGATGCGCGGCGCCTACAACAAGGTGGCATCGCTCAGCGATGCGCAGCGGGCGCGGGGGGTCGTCACGTACTCATCGGGCAACCACGCCCAGGCCGTCGCGCGCGCTGCCCGGCTGCTCGGCGCGAAGGCCGTCATCTGCATGCCGGAGAACGCGCCGCAGGTAAAGGTGGACGGCGTCCTGCGCGATGGTGCGGAGATCGTCACGACCGGCAACGACTCGGAGGAGCGGCATCGGCGCGCGCTCGAGCTGGTGGACGAGCGGGACCTCGTCATGGTCGAGCCCTACGACGACCCGGCAATCATCGCCGGCCAGGGGACGTGTGGGCTCGAGATCGTGGACGACCTGCCCGAGGTGACCAGCGTCATCGTCCCCGTCTCCGGCGGCGGGCTGTCGGCCGGGGTGGCGACCGCGGTGAAGGCCACGGCGCCCCGTGCGCGCGTCATCGGTGTCGAGCCCGAGCTGGCAGCCGACGCCAAGGAGTCACTGGAACGCGGCGACATGGTCACCTGGACCGCCGATCAGACCGCGCGCACCATGGCCGACGGGCTTCGGACGAACTCGCTCGGGCCGCTGCCGTTCGAGCACCTGAAGCGATTCATGGACGAGATCGTAACCGTGAGCGAGGACGAGATCGCCGACGCCATGCGCCAGCTTGCGCGCCGCGCGCGCCTCGTGGTGGAGCCGTCCGGGGCAGCCTCGATGGCCGCCCATCTGGCCGGCCGCGTCCCCCGCATCGAGGGCGACGACTCGCGTGTCGTCATCATCTCGGGCGGCAACGTCGACCCGGAGCTGTACCTCCGGGTGCTCTCGGGCTGACTCAGCCGGCCAGGATCTCGAGCGCGCGGTCGAGCTGCGGATCCTCATCGCCGGTTGGATCGGCTGGAGAGGGAACCAGGACGTCGGGGGTGATGCCGTCCGGCGCCGCGGAGTTGTGATCCGGCGTGAACCAGCGATCGGTGGTGATGCGCAGCCCGCCACCGTTGGGCAGGTCGTTCCAGATCTGCACCGTGTTCTTGCCGAAGGTCGGTTCGCCGAGGATCGTCGCGCGACCGGTGTCCTGCAGCGCCCCCGCCACGATCTCCGAGGCCGAGGCCGAGCCACGATCCACCAGGACAACCACCGGGATGGCGTCGGACTGTGCCAGGCCCCCGGACTCGGACTCCCAGCGCTGCACGTTGCCATCGGACTCCACGGTGAACAGGAGCTCCCCCGTCGGCACGAACTGGCTCGCGATCCCGCGTGCCGTGGTGATGAATCCGCCGGGATTGCCACGAAGGTCGAGCACGATCGACGACGCTCCCCGCTCGAGCAGCGCCCCGAGCTCCTCCCGGAAGACCCCGGTGGCGCGATCGGTGAAGGTCGTGAGCCGGATGTAGCCGATGCCTCCGTCGAGAAGCTCGGATTCGACCTCGCGCAGATCGATGACAGCGCGCGTGATCGTGATGTCCAGCTCCGAGCTGCCCCGCTCGACGGTCAGGGTCACGTCGGTGCCGGCCTCACCGCGAACCTCGAAGACCAGCGAGCTGACCGACTCGCCGAGCGTCGAGGTGCCATCGATCTCCAGGATGCGATCGCCGGCGCGCAAGCCCGCCTCCTCGGCGGGTGATCCGGCGAGCGGCGACACCACGACCATGGCGCAGGTCTGTGTGACGACGGTGCAGGACGCCAGGTCCTCGGAATCCACCGTGTTCTCGATGCCGACCTCGGCCCCGATGCCGCTGAACTCCCCGGACAGGTCGTCGAGAGCCGACCCGTACTGGTCCGGCGGCAGATAGCCGGAGTACGGATCCTGGAGGCCGAACTCGATCATCCCGCGCACGGCGCCGTCGACGAGCTCCTCGTCGCTGATCTCGTCGACGTAGTCGCCCTTGATCTGCGCGTACGTCTCACACAGGACGGCAAACGCCTCGCTCGGCTCGGCGCAGGAGACCGTCTCGAGGATCGGCGTCGGGCCGGTCGTCTCGGTGGGGCTCGGCGTGGCGCCCGACGGCGATGCCACGCCGCCACCGACCTCCGAGGAACCACCCACGGCCAAGCCCGCCACGAAGGTGAGGGCACCGAAGAGGAGGAGGACGGAGACCAGCGCGACGGCGCTGGCCACGGGGGATCGGCGGGTTCGAGTGGCGGTCATCGGCTGTTCCTGTGGTACGAGAGCGCGGACGCGCATTCTCCCGCGAAACGCACGAGGACGCTCAGCGCATCATCGGCGGACGGCGCGCATCCCCAGGAAGATCGGGATCTCGGCGTTGCCCCGAGCATCGCCGCGGGCTCCCTTTCCCGGCCGTCGATTGGGTGGCAGGTCGGCGATCTCCTGCATGGCGTCCAACCCGAAGCCCGCATCCGCGAGCGCGTTCACGTAGGCGCTGATCGGCCGATGGAAGCTCCGGGTCGGAAGCCCTCCACCCAGCGACTTCATCGGCACGGCCATCTCGCTCAGGTAGCTGTCAATCCGCCGATACGTGAGCTTGCGCCCCTCGTCGAAGCCCCAGCCCGAGTGGCGCGGCTGCCGAAATGCCGGGTGGGTCATGAGCAGGACGACGCGCGCGGTCGGCGCCAACGCCCAGTCGAGCCCGCGGACGACGCCGTCGAGCGAGTCCATGTCCTGGATCGAGAGCAGGAACGTCGCGGCATCGTATGCGGCCGGCTCGAGTCCGGCCACGGCTGCGAGGTGTCGCGCATCCCCGACGATGAACCTCGCGCCGCGCAGACGCGCGTGGCGGTGCTTCGCGGACGCGATGAGCCGCGCCGATGCATCGACCACCGTCACCCGCGCGCCGGCTTCAACCAGGTACGGAGCAAGAACGCCCTGCCCGCCGCCGACGTCGAGGACCGACTCGCCCTGGACCGGTCGCAGAAGGTCCAGCACCGCCGGAATCGCCAGCTCGCGGTGATAGATCGAGCCGTGGTCGCCCACCCACCCGTCGTACCAGGTGGCGACGTGCTCCCAGCTGGTCTCGCGGGAGCCTGAGCCCGACACCGATGACGGCTGCGCACGTGATGATCGACGGCTCATGCCGCGAGTATGGCGGCCGACGCCGCGCGGATCATGCCGCCGGCAGACGCTTGTGAAGCACGATCTGCTGGTCCTGGGTCACTCCGGTCGCGAAACCGGCCTCGGTCAGCGCGAGGTAGTACTCCCACGTCCGCACGAACCGATCGTCGAATCCCATCCCGCGCACGGCATCCACCCGTCCGATGAAGCGCGTCCGCCACGCTCGCAGGGTGCGGGCGTAGTGCGCGGCGATGTCCGCCACCTGCTCGATCACCAGGCCGGTCCCGTGGAGCGAGCGCTCGATCACGGAAAGGGAGGGGAGGAGGCCGCCCGGGAAGATGTAGGTCTGGATCCAGTTGGCACCGCCCGCCTGTCGCTTCCATCCGGCGTCGGGGACCGTGATCGTCTGGAGGCTCATGCGCCCCCCGGGCGCCAGCGCGTCGGCGCAGGCCCCGAAGTACGTCGCCAGGTAGTCGGCACCGACGGCCTCGAGCATCTCGATCGACACGATCGCGTCATACGTCCCGGAGATGTCGCGGTAGTCGCGCAGCTGAATGTCGACAAGATGCTCGAGCCCGGCCTCGCGAACGCGCTCGCGCGCCAGGTCAAGCTGGCGCTGCGAGATCGTGATCGAGGTGACCCGGCATCCGATCTCCCGCGCGGCGTGGATGGCAAACCCTCCCCATCCCGACCCGATCTCGAGGACGTGCATCCCCTCACGCAGGCCCGCGCCCTCGGCGATACGGCGGTACTTGGCCCGCTGCGCATCGGCAAGGTCCTGATCGGCGGTCTCGAACACGGCACTCGAGTACGTCATCGTCTCGTCGAGCCAGAGGCGGTAGAAGTCGTTGCCCAGGTCGTAGTGCGCGCTGATGTTCTTCCGGCTCTGCCGCTCGGTGTTGCGCCGCGATCGATGCTCGATGATCCGGCGCAGCTGCATCGGCGCCCGATACCACCCGTGCGGTCAGCGCAAGCGCGCTGCGGTTGATCGCAGCAAGCCGGAGGACCGCCGCCAGGTCCGGGCTGGACCACAGGCCGTCCATGTAAGCCTCGCCAGCCCCCGTCTCGCCGCCGATCAGCATCCGCACGAACGCCTCGCGGTCGTGAACATGGATCTCCGCACGCTCGGCCGACGTGCTGTCGCCGAACTCTCGGCGGCTGCCGTCGGGCAGAACGGCAGTCAGCCTGCCGGTCCGAATTCGCGCTGCCCCAGCAAGGACGACGCGCTCCGCCGTGCGGCCGAGGATGGCATCGGCAAGACCGCGCAGCCGCGCTGCCGGCAGCACCGCCGTCATCGGGCCGCCTCGCGATGCTTGTAGAACCTCGCGCCCAGACGCCACAGCCGCAGGGCGTGCAGATGGATCATGCCGATGGCCTTGTGTGTCACGAACGGATGCCGGATGAGCATGCGCGCCGCCGTCCGCGAGTTCAAGCGGTGCCGCTTCAGGTCGAGGCTGGCATGAAGCTGCAGCTCGTCCTCCCGGTACTGGTTGATCGTGACCCTGAGCCGCTGCGGTTCATCCCTGACGCGAACGACGTAGCTGCCGTCGGGCGCGATGAAGGGAGAAACGTAGAAGGCCTTGGCCATCGATGAGACGAAGGTCTCGCCGTCCGCCTCCGGCGCGAGGGTGTAGAGATGACGTTCGTGATGCGTGTTGTGGACCTCCACCACCACCTGGCGCAGGCGTCCGTCGGCATCGCGGCAGAGGTAGAACGAGGCGGGGTTGAACACGTAGCCGAAGACGCGAAGGCTCGTCACCAGAGTGATGCGCCAGCCGCGTGGATCGACGCCGGTCGTTCGCAGAAGGTCGAGCACGGACGCGCGCAGGTCGTCGGCCGGCGGGTCGAAATGGTCGGCGTCCCGGAAGGTCAGGAGGTTCGGGCGGTTGCGCGACACGATGCGGGTGGCCCGATCGACTTCGTCGAGCTCCTCGAGATCGAGCGCGAAGTAGTAGACATCGTGCTCCAGCTCGTACGTGAAGGGCTGCGCGCGTCGGTGACGCACCACGCCCTCGAGAAGGTGCGACCTCACGCCGCGATCTCCACATCCACGGAGCCGATCATCTGCGCCGCGGCGAAGCCGGAGCGACAGCCGTCCTCGTGGAAGCCGTATCCAAGGTGAGCTCCCGCGAACCACGTGGAGCGGTGCCCCTGGAGCGCGCCGACCGCCTCCTGCGCCTGGAGCGTGCGGAAGGTGTAGAGGGGATGGCGCATCGCGCGCTCGACGATGATGCGCTCCGGGCGCAGCCGATCGTCGGGATTGACCGACACCAGGTATTGCGTGGGACCCGGGATCGATTGCAGGCGGTTCATGTGGTAGGTCATGGTCAGCGCTTGACCGGGCAGCGCGCAGTCGGCCTCCGTGACGTTCCACGACCCACGCGCGGCCGGCCGGCGCGGGAGCATCTCGGCATCGGTATGCAGGACGACACGGTTCTCGGTGTACTCGAACCCGCCGAGAGCGACGCGTTCGCGCTCATCCGCATCACTCAGGACCTCGAGGGCCTCGTCCGCGTGCGTTGCCAGCAGCACGCCGTCGAAGCGCTCGACCACGCCGGACTCCGTCCGCACCATCGCCCCCGCCGGCTGCCGGGTCACGCCGATGACGGGGTCACCCGATCTGACCGTCCCGGCCGGGAGCCGGTCGAGGATGCGCTCGACGTACCGGCGCGATCCGCCGCTGACGGTGCGCCATTGGAACGCGTTCCCGTGGCCGATGAGGCCGTGATGGTCGAGGAAGCGGAGCAGGTAGTCGAGGGGGAAGTCGAGGATCTGGTCGGCCGACGTGGACCAGACCGCGGACGTGAGAGGCATGATGAAGTGGCTGCGGAACGCCCGGCCATATCCTCGCTCATCGAGGAAGCCCCCGAGCGTCAGCCCGGTCCACGCGCCCTCGAGAACCTGGCGCGCATCTCGGTAGAAGCGACGGATGTCGTTGAGCATGGCCCAGTGCGTGGGTCGCCCGACCGATCCGGGATGCGCGAAGTAGCCGCGCAGGCCGCGGGTGCTGTACTCGAGCTCGCAACGTCGGCATGAGCCCGACAGCGACATGTCGCTCGGCTGGGTGCGAACCCCCAGCTCGTCCAGGAGGCCGATGAAGGTGGGGTAGGTGTGCTCGTTGTAGACGATGAACCCGGTGTCGATGCCGATCGGCCCATCCGGGGTATCGACCTCGACGGTCTTCACGTGCCCGCCAACGGCGGATTCGCGCTCGAAGAGACGAACGTCGTGGCCGTCACGGCTCAGGGCGTATGTCGCGCTCAGCCCGCTGACCCCGGACCCGATGACCGCCAGTTTCACTGCCGTTCGACCCGCGCTGCCCGCTCATCCAGGGTGCGACCCATGCCCTCGGCGGCGTCGCGGCCGATGCGCTCGAACGTCGAGCCCATGAAAGGCTGCGCGAAGCGAAGGAGCCCGCCAAGACGGATGTCGGCGGCGTACTCGATGCTGGTCGTGCCATCGGCGTCCGTGAATCTGATGTCGTCAACGGCGGTGACGCCGGAGCCCGAACCATGCAGCACGACGCGATTCGGGCGGTCGTACGTCGTGATCTCGTACTCCATCGGGGCCGTTCGTCCGCCCATCCGGACCTGCAGCCGGTAGCGCGTCCCGACACCGACGTCGCCCGCCGCGTCGCCGATGCGCTCGGCCGACTCCACGCCGGGATCCCACTCCGCGGAGCTCGCGAAATCGGCCACGTAGGCGAAGGCGTCGGCCACGGGGAGGTTGGTTTCGATCTGCTTGCGAATGGTGGTCATTGGTGACTCCGCTCCGGGTCGTTCATCATGGGGTGCATGTGGGACGACGTTCTGGACGATCTGCTGGAGCTGACGGTGGTCGGCAGCTTCACTCGTATTGGATACGCGATCCGCCGACGATCGCATGACTGGAAGACCCTTCGGGCGGCTGCTCTGCGTGGAACGACGGTCCTCGTGACTGGCCCGACCTCCGGGCTCGGTCGCGCGGCGACCGACGAGATCGCGGAGCTTGGCGCTCGCGTCATTCTCGTGGGCCGCAACGTCGAGAAGCTCACCCGGGTCGCCGATGAGCTGCGTGCGCGACATGACGAGGACCGCTTCCCGATTGTCGAGGCCGACCTCGGCTCACTGGCGTCGATCCGCTCCGCCGTCGACCGCATCCTGGCCACCGAGGATCGGCTCGATGCCCTCATCGATAATGCGGGAGCCATCTTCCCGGAGCGGCGAGTGGGCCCCGACGGCATCGAAGCCAGCCTGGCGCTCCTTGTCGTCGGGCCGTTCGCCATGACCGCCGGCGTGCTGCCCCTGCTCGAGAGCACGCCCGGTTCGCGCGTCATCGGCGTGACGTCCGGGGGGATGTACACCCAGTCGCTCGACCTCGACGACCTTCAGTGGGAGCGGTCCGCGGCCGAATACTCGGGTTCCAAGGCCTATGCGCGAGCGAAGCGCGCCCAGGTCGCCCTGGTCCGCGAGTGGTCGCGGAGGACGGCGGCGGGTGGGACCCGGTTCAACACCATGCATCCCGGCTGGGCCGATACGCCAGGCCTGGCGGAGATGCTCCCCGCCTTCCATCGCCTCATGGGGCCGCTGCTGCGCACTCCTGCCGAGGGGATCGACACTCTCGTCTGGCTCACCGCCGATCCTGACGCCGGCATTCCCGACGGACGGCTCTTCCTCGACCGTCGCGAGCGACCGTTCGATCGCATCCCCTCAACCCGACTCGATGCGAACGACCGTCGACGGCTGTGGGATGCCATCGTGGACCTCGCCGGCGTCCCCGATCCACGCCCGTCGTCCGGCCCAGCGGGGCGCTAGGCCTCCGCCGGCAGCTCCGCACCGAAGTGGATGGCGCAGAAGGCCGCGAGCGCCTCGACCCACGGTCCGATGGTGGGTGAGGCGTAGCTCGTCGGATTCCAGGCGGCGAACAGCGGGATGCGCAAGAGCTGGGCATCGACGTCGAGGATGCCGATGGGGTGGAGGCCGTAGCGCGGATCGTCGGACACGACCGCGACCCCGTGGCCCGAGGCGGCCATGGCCTGGGCGATCTGCGGCGAGTCCGATTGGTGGGCGCGACGGTAGGCGACGCCCGCCGCTGATGCCGCCGCGTCGAAGACCCTGCGCGTCCCGTGCTCGGGACCGAGCATGACGAGCGGCTCGGTCGCCAGCTCGGCGATCGGCATGCGCCGGCGACGTGCCCACCGGTGGCTCCGAGGAACATACGCCCACACCGCGAATCGCACGAGCGGCCGGACCTCCATCCCGCCCGGGGGCGGGCCGGAGCTGATGGCAAGGTCGGCCTGCCCCATGACCAGCGCGTCGAAAACGGCGCTGGGAAGCTCCTCCCGGATGGTGAGCCCGGGAGCCTCGGGACCGCTCGTGGCAAGGAACGGAGCAATGACGTCGGCGACGGTCGTGGCCGGCGCGATGACACTGAATGGCGTCGGCTGGCCGGCCGCGAACGCCTCCATCGCGTCCTCCGCGGCGGCCGCACGTGCAACGAGGTCGCGGGCCATCGGCAGAAAACGCTCGCCGGCAGGGGTCAGCCGCACGCCTGTCGGGCCGCGGTCAACGAGCCGGCAGCCGAGCTCATCCTCGAGTCCGCGCAGCTGTCGGCTCAGCGATGGCTGGGCCACCCGGACCAGCGCCGCGGCGCGCGTCACCGAGCGCTGATCGGCGACGGCCAGGAAGTAGCGTGCGTGCCTGAGTTCCATCTGCCGCCTCCTCGTCCGTGGAATCATGCCATGCCTGGCAAGCATGGGTAAGCCCCATAGGAAGTATTGGACAAGAATGTCAACCACGGCCAACACTGCCCGCCATCGTCGGCCACATCACGGAGGAGGTCCGAGAACCGATGCAGTCGCATCGCACTGCGCGCCTGGTCGCGCTACTTGCTGGAGCTGTACTCACTCTCTCCGCCTGCGGGACGCAGGCTCAGAGCCCGACCGCCAGCGCGGGCGAATCCGGCGGGGCCGAGCCCACCGCCGCGCCGAGCGAGGCCGCCGGTCCGTCGCTCCTGAAGGTGGCGACGACCGCTGCCGTCACCACGTGGGATCCGGTCGCGTCGTTCTCGACCGAGGCCTTCTACATGGCCAACATCTACGAGCCGCTGCTGCGGGTCAACGGGCCGGACTCGGCCGATGAGTTCACGCCGGTCCTCGCCGAGTCGTGGGAGTCGTCGGACGACGGCCTCACCTGGACCTTCAACCTGCGCGACGGCGTGACCTTCCACGACGGCGAGGCAATGGACGCCGATGCGGTCGTGGCCTCGATCGAGGCGGCCAAGGAGCGTGCAGGCGCCTCGTTCATCTGGCTGCCGCTCGAGTCCATCACGGCGGTCGACGACCTGACCGTCGAGATGGCGCTCGGCTACGCCGCGCCGATGGATCTCGTCGCCAGCTCCCTGTACGGGGCGTGGATCATCAGCCCCGCGGCCCTGGCCGCGTTCACGGAGGACGAGACCTACTTCGAGGACGGCGTCGACGGCGGCACCGGTCCGTACACCATCGACTCCTACACCCCCGGCGAGGAGGTCGTGCTCACGGCCTACGAGGACTACTGGGGTGGCTGGGACGACATCAACCACTACGAGACGGTCGTCGTGTCGATCACGCCGGAGGCCGTCGGGCGTCAGCAGATGCTCGAGGGTGGGGACGTGGACCTCGCGTTCAGCCTGCCGACCGAGAACATCGACACGTTCCGGGACAACCCGGAGTTCACCGTGCTCGAGGAGCCCTCGTTCTTCAACTACGTGGGCCTCTTCAACACCCAGCGCGCCCCGCTCGACGACCCGCTCGTTCGACAGGCGCTGAGCTACGCCCTGCCGTACGACGACATCATCCAGGCGGGTGCGGGTGGCTTCGGGACCCAGTCCCGCGGTCCGGTCCCACAGGGCGTCTTCCCCTGGTCGGAGGACGTGCCCCAGTACGAGCAGGACCTCGACAGGGCGCGTGATCTCCTTGCCGAGGCGGGTCACGCGGACGGCTTCTCGATCGAGATGACCTACGCCAGCGAGAACCAGAACGAGGAGCGCTTCGCTCCGATCATCGTCGACGCGTTCGCGGAGATCGGCGTCGAGGTCGAGCTCACGCCGATGCTGTTCAGCCAGCAGTGGGAGCGCTCGAAGGGCGATCCCGAGGGCCGCCAGGACCTGTTCCTGCTCCTCTACTGGCCGACCTACTCAGATGCCGGATCGGACAACCTGTGGTCGCTGTTCCGCAGCAGCGAGGCGCCGTTCTTCAACCTCTCCTACTGGGAGAACGCTGAGTACGACGCCCTCATCGACGAGGCGGGCGGCCTGACGGCCACCGATCGCGATGCGGCCCAGGAGAAGTACACCGAGGCGATGCAGCTCCTGGTGGACCAGGCGCCCGGTCTCTTCTTCTATGACACGCAGGAGATCGTCGCGGTTCCGTCGCACGTCGGCGGCTACGACTACAACCTGAACTACCCGTTCGCCCAGTTCTTCTACCCGCTCTACCCGGCCGAGTAGCGGGCACCGGACAGATGGCGCCGGTCGGAGGATCCGTCCCCCGACCGGCGTACGATCCCTCCACCCCATGAGCCGTTTCCTCGGACGCCGCCTCGGAACGGCGATCCTCGTCCTGTTCGGCGTCTCGCTCGTCACGTTCACGCTGGCGCGCGTCATCCCGTCCAATCCCGCCGCGCTGTACATCGGCCCCCGCGCACGCGCGGAGGAGATCGCCCGCGTGACGGAGCAGCTCGGGCTGAACCGGCCGCTCCCCCTCCAGTACGTCGACTACATGGGCGACATGCTCACCGGCGACTGGGGCACCTCGATCGGGACCAAGCGCCCGGTCCTCTCCGAGATCCTCGACCGGCTGCCGGCCACGCTCGAGCTGCTCATCACCGCCATGATCATCGCCGTCGTGGTCGGCACGTTGCTCGGCGTCCTGAGCGCTCAGTGGCGGGGGCGTCCCCCCGACCTGGTGGTCCGCCTCATCGCCATCGCCGGCGTCTCGATGCCCGCGTTCTGGCTGGGTCTCCTGCTCCAGGTGCTCTTCTTCCGGCAGCTCGACCTGCTGCCGCTCTCCGGGCGCCTGGACACCGACATCCGCTTCATCTCGCCCATCGCCGACGTCACCGGCTTCTTCACCATCGACGCGCTCGTCACGGGCAACTGGGTGGCGCTCGGCGATGCCGCCGCTCACCTCGTCCTGCCCGCGGTCACGCTGGCGGCCTACCCGATCGGCCTCATCGCGCGCATGACGCGCGCCTCCATGCTCGAGGCGCTCGGCCAGGACTACGTCCGCTCGGCGCGGGCCTACGGCATCGGCGAGCGGACCGTCGTCTATCGGCTCGCACTGCGCAACGCGCTGCCGCCGACGCTCACCGTCCTGGGGCTCACCCTGGCCTACTCCCTCACCGGCGCGTTCTTCGTGGAGATCGTCTTCAACTGGCCCGGCCTCGGGCAGTTCGCCGTCGACGCGCTGCTCAACGTCGACTACCCGGCCGTGATGGGCATCGCGCTGCTCGGCGCGGCCGGCTACGTGCTCATCAACCTGGCCGTCGATATCGCCCAGGCATGGCTCGACCCCCGGGTGCGGCTCGCATGATCGGCGCGAACGTCGAGGCGGTCACGGCACCCCAGGAGCTGCCGTCACGTGACCGCAACCGCGTCCTGCGCGCGCTGCTCGCCGATCCGCTGAGCGTCGTCGGCCTCGTCCTGATCACCCTGCTGGTCGTCGCCGCGGCGCTCGGTCCGTGGATCGCCCCGTTCCCCGAGCAGGGCGCCGGCCAGACGAACATCGGTGAGGCGCTCACGCCGCCCGGCGGCGAGCACCTGCTCGGGACCGATCGGCTCGGCCGCGACATGCTCAGTCGCATCATCCTCGGGGCCCGTCCGGCACTGCTCGTGTCGCTGCTGGTCGTCGGCCTGGCAGTCCTCATCGGCGCGCCGCTGGGCGCCATCGCCGGCTACCGGGGCGGTCGCCTGGACGAGGCGATCATGCGGCTGACTGACCTGTTCCTGGCCTTCCCGCCGCTCCTGCTGGCCATGGCGATCATCGCCGCACTCGGTCCCGGCCTCGAGCGTGCCGCGCTGGCCCTGGCGATCAGCTGGTGGCCGTGGTACGCCCGCATCACTCGCGGCGTCGCGGCATCGCTGCGAGAGCGCCCGTTCGTGGACGCGGCGCGATCGATCGGCGTGCCAGAGCGGACGATCGTCCGCCGCCACATCCTTCCGAACGCCATCTCGCCCATCCTGGTGCAGGCGACCGTCGACATCGGCACGGTCATCCTGGCCGCGGGATCGCTTGCCTTCATCGGCCTCGGCGCCCGGCCTCCGGCTCCCGACTGGGGCCTCATGGTCAGCGAGGGACGCACCTTCATCCTCGACCAGTGGTGGTACTCCGGCTTCCCCGGGCTCGCCATCTTCCTCTCGGTGCTCGGCTTCAACCTCGTCGGGGACACGCTCCGCGACATCTTCGACCCACGGCAGGTCCGCCGATGAGCACGGCGACCGACGCGCTGCTCACGATCGATGACCTCCGCGTCGTCTTCGGCGGGCGCCAGGCGCCCCGGCTCACGGCGCTCGACGGCGTGGAGCTGCGCCTCGAGCCGGGTGAGTCGCTCGGGCTGGTCGGCGAGACCGGGTGCGGGAAGACCATGACCGGGCTCTCGGTGCTCCGACTGCTTCCGCCGGGGGCCCGGGTCAGCACCGGGTCGATCCGCTTCGAGGGCGAGGAGCTTCTCGGCATGCCGGAGCGACGGATGCGCCGCCTGCGCGGACGTCGCATGGCGATGATCTTCCAGAATCCGGCGTCGGCCTTCAACCCGGTCTTCACCATCGGCTGGCAGATCGATCGGGTGATGTCCCAGCACCTCGACCTCGACCGCCGCGGACGCCGCGAGCGGTTGGCGGAGGTGCTCGGGGAGGTGGGGCTCCCGGACGTCGAGCGGATCGCCGGCGCCTATCCCCACCAGCTCTCGGGCGGCATGCTGCAGCGGGCGATGATCGCCATGGCGCTCGTGAACCGACCGAGCCTGGTGATCGCCGATGAGCCCACGACCGCGCTCGACGCCACGATCGCGGCCCAGATCCTGGCGCTGCTGCGCCGCCTCCAGGCCGAGCACGGGTTCGGTGTGCTGTTCATCACCCACAACCTCCCGGCGGTGCGCCAGCTGTGCGACCGCGTCGCGGTGCTGTACGCCGGCCGCGTCATCGAGACGGCCCCGACCGCCGAGCTCTTCTCCGCCGCCCAGCACCCGTACACGCGCGGCCTGCTCGCATCCGCACCGTCGGTGGCAAGCCGGGGGTCACGGCTGGCCGCGATCGAGGGCTCCGTCCCGCCCGACCCGGGCGCCGTGGTGGGCTGCTCGTTCGCGCCGCGATGTCCGCTCGCCTTCGACGACTGCCGCCGCGTCCGGCCGCCGGCCGTCCCCATCACCCCGACGCACGAGAGCGCATGCCTCCTGGCGGGCGCGCCCGACGCGGCGAAGGCAAGCGCATGAGCATCGCGCACACGGACCCCCGGCCCCTCGTGGAGTTGCGCGACCTCGTGGTCGAGTACGCCACCCACGGCATCCACGGCGGTCGCGCGGTTCGCGCGGTCGCCGGGGTATCCCTCGAGATCGCGGCCGGCGAGGTTTACGGGCTGGTCGGCGAGTCAGGGTCCGGCAAGACGACCCTGGCCCGGACGCTCCTGCGGCTCGTGGACGTGACGTCCGGCGAGCTGGCCTTCGACGGAGAGGCCATCACCCGCATCTCGGGCGAGGAGCTCCGCCGGTTGCGGCGGCGCATGCAGGTCGTCTACCAGGATCCTGCCGGCTCGCTCGATCCGCGGATGCCGGTGAGCGAACTCGTCGCCGAACCGCTGCGCACCCATGAGCCGTTGCGGGGGCCGGCGCTGCGAACGCGCGTGCTTGAGCTGCTCACGGACGTCGGTCTCGCGCAGCAGCACCTGTCACGGCGGCCGCACGAACTCTCCGGCGGTCAGGCGCAGCGTGTCGCGATCGCCCGCGCCCTCGCCCTGCGCCCCGAGCTGGTGGTCCTCGACGAGCCGACGTCGGCGCTCGATGTCTCGGTGCAGGCGCAGATCCTCAACCTCCTGGCCGACCTGCGCGCGGCGCACGGTCTCACCTATCTGCTCATCTCGCACGACCTCGGCGTGGTCCGACACCTCGCCGATCGGGTGGGCGTGATGTACCTGGGCCGGCTGGTGGAGGAGTCGCCGGCCGAGCCGCTGTTCGCCGATCCCGGCCACCCGTACACGGAGGCGCTGTTGCGATCGGCGATCGGCGATGGCGGCGAGGACCGCGCCGCGACGCCGATCGGCGACATCCCGTCGCCGCTCGATCCCCCCACCGGCTGCCGATTCCACCCGCGCTGCTGGCTGCGAGAGCAGCTCGAGCGCCCGGCCGTCTGCGCAAGCGACGAGCCCGAGCTCCTGTCCCCGAACGAGGGCAGTGCGCGTCGCGCCGCCTGCCACTTTGCCGATCACCTTCATCCGTCATCCGAATCACGGAGAGCCTCATGAACCGTCTCTTCGGCGTCGTCGCCGCCCAGGTCGCGCCCGTCCCCTTCGATCCCGAAGCCACGTGGGCGAAGTTCGAGCGCGAGGTTCGGCTGCTGTCGAGGCTGAGCCCGCAGCTCGACCTCTACGTCTTTCCGGAGCTCTACCTCACCGCCACCGGGACGTTCGGCGACGACTACCCCGCCGGCTACGAGCGTCGAGTGGCGGAGGAGATCCCCGGGCCGCTCACCGAGCGGCTCTCGGCGCTGGCGCAGTCGGTCGGCCGCTGGATCGTCCCCGGCTCGATCTTCGAGCGCAACGGGGATCGGATCCACAACACGGCGCTCGTGTTCGCGCCGGACGGAACCCTTCATGCGCGCTATCGGAAGGTGTTCCCGTGGATGCCCTACGAGCAGACCGATCCCGGCGACGAATACGTCACCTTCGACATCCCGGATGTCGGCCGGTTCGGCCTCGCCATCTGCTACGACGGCTGGGTGCCCGAGATCATGCGTGCGCTGGCGTGGCAGGGGGCCGAGGTGATCATCCAGCCGACCCTGACGCAGACCGTCGATCGCGAGCAGGAGCTGATCATCGCGCGGGCCAACGCGATCACCAACCAGGTCTACGTCGTCAACCCGAACTACGGACGGCTGTTCGGGACCGGACGCAGCGTGATCGTGGATCCGGAAGGTCGCATCCTGGCCGAGGGCGGGGCCGGCGAGGAGTTCCTGACCGTCACCCTCGACCTCGACCTCGTGAGCGCGGTCCGCGAGCATGGGACCGCACGGCTGAATCCGGTCTGGAAGCAGTTGCGCGACTTCCCACCCCCATCCTTTCCGCAATACCTGAATGGACGGTTCGGCGAAGGCGAGGTCATGCGCAACCTCGGTGCTCTCCAGCCCGATGGACGGCCAGTCGCAAACGAGCGGGACGATGAGCCCCGAACAGAGGCCCTAGTCTGAAGCGGCCGCCTCCGGAACGCGACCCCGAGGCACCCCGAGCAGCACGACAGCCGCGAACAGGGCGACGCCGAGTCCGATGCCTCCGATCACGCCGAACCCCCAGCCGAAGCCACCGGCGTCGGCGACTCCGCCGGCGACGAATGGGCCGATGCCCAGCCCGGCGGAGAGCGACGTGCCGTAGCCTCCGAGCCCTGTTGCGCGCAGCTCGGGTCGCGCCACCGCGCTGATCGTGACCTGCACCAGCATCAGGGTGAAGGCCAGCATGATCACGCCGGCGACGAGCACGAGAAGGATGCCCGGGATCCCCGTCCTGGAATCCGAGCAGCGCGATCACGATCGCGTACCCCGCGGCGCCGATCGCCGCGGCCACCGGCGAGATCCGGCGCCGGTCGATGAGCCGTCCGAGCGGGACGCGCGACGCACCGTTCGCCAGTGATTGGGCCGCGAGCAGCAGGCCGACGGTCCCGGCCGCGAGCCCGACGCCGGTCCCGAACAGCGGGAAGAGACCCGCCACCGCGCCCCACGGCAGACCGATCGCCAGGGCCGCCAGCCAGGTCGCCGAGAATTGCCCGCTGCCCGGCGACCTCGGCCACCATGCCGGGGAGGCGAGACAGCTGGATCGTGGTGCGCAGGCTCGGCGCGACGAACACCGCCCCGACGATGGCCGCCAGCCCGGCGGCCGACGACACCAGGTAGGTCGGCAACGGTCCGCCGAGATCCCAGACCAGACCGCCGAGCGCCGGGCCGGACGCGACGCCGGTGTGGGTGAACAGCGTCAGCCAGCCGAAGGCGCTGCCGCCGCGACGCGTCCGGCGCGCTGATCGCAACGTACGCGCTGATCGCCGGCAGGAAGAGCGACGCGGTGACGCCGGACAGCACAGCCCAGGCGAACAGCGGGATGACGCTGCCCATCGCCAGCGCCACGATCGGCACGAGGTTGACCAGCGCATTGCCGATGATGGCCAGCATGAGCACGCGACGCGTCCCCCACGCATCGGCCACCGCCCCGAACGGCAGCTGCAGAAACGCCTGGAGCCCGAAGCGCACGGACGCCAACAGTCCCGCGTCGGCGAGCGACCCGCCGAGGAGCTGGACCTGGAGTGGCACCGCCACGCCGGACGCCCACTGGCCGAGCATGAAGGTATACGTCGCCACGTACGCCGGCCACAGCGGCTGCCGGTGCGAGTCGCTCATTCGGCGCCGAGAGTCCTCGTGCAGTGAGCCGAGGAATGCGACGGCATTCGCGCCCAGAGCCTCGACCGCGTAGCCGCCCTCCTGGATCGCGATGACGGGCCGCTGCAGGGCGGCGATCCGCGAGCCGATCCGCGCGTAGTCGTCGGTGTGCAGGGCGAGGTTGGCGATCGGATCGGCGTGGTAGGTGTCGAATCCGAGCGAAACGACCAGCGGGGCATCGGGATCGAAGTCGGTGATCGCATCCAGCGCGACATCGAGCGCGGCGAGGTACGCGTCGCCGCTGCGTCCCGGGAGGCAGAGGCAGGTTGAGGGTCGTGCCGGCGGCTCGGTCGCCGCCGACCTCCGTGGCGTAGCCCGAGAAGTACGGGTAGATCCCACCGGGATCGCCGTGGAGGCTGGCGTAGAACACATCCGGGCGCTGCCAGAAGATCTGCTGAGTCCCGTTGCCGTGGTGGAAGTCGATGTCGAGGATCGCGACGCGCGACGCCCCGCGCGAGACGAGCCACTCCGCCGCGATGGCCGCGTTGTTGAAGTAGCAATAGCCGCCGATGAGGTTGCGACCCGCGTGGTGGCCGGGCGGCCGGCACAACGCATACGCCAACGGGGCGCCGGCGAGCACGCGATCGGCCGCCGTCAGCGCGATGTCGACCGCGGCCCGTGCCGCCGCCGCCGTGCCGCCGACGATCGGTGTGGCGGTGTCGAAGCAATAGGCTCCGAGCCGCAGATGACGAGCGGCCGGCAGGGCATCGAGCGGCATCGGACCGGCGTACGCACGAAGCAGGAACGTGTCGGGCAGCAGCGCTCGGCGTTCATCCCACCCCGCCGCGACGGCATCGGTCCAGGCGTGCTCCACCACGTCGATGAGCTCGAGCTCGTGGACCGCCGCGATCGGGTCGGGGCCGTGGGTCTCCGGCGCCTGAAGGTCGTAGTCGCCGGTCTCCAGCAGCGCATCCCGAATCGCCGTCGCTCGGGCGGGCGATTCGAAGCACGGCACCTCGCGCCCGCCGACGAGCTCGATCAGCCCATCGTGGGCCAGATGATGGTCGGAGGCGATCAGGGGAACCGTCGGATGGGTCATGGGCTGAACGAGAATAGCGACCAGCCCGTATCCTCCGCACACGCAGACTTCGGAGAGCCGATGACCGATTCCCACGCCGGCGAGCGCCTGTGGCGCGGCATGCGCGACGAGGTGGCGCACGCGGTCGTCGGGGGAGAGCCGGCGCTGCGGCTCATGATGGTCGCGCTCCTGGCCGATGGGCACGCCCTGGTCGAGGACGTGCCGGGCGTCGGCAAGACGCTGCTGGCCCGGGCATTCTCCCGAGCCCTCGGCCTTGACTTCGGGCGCATCCAGGGAACGCCCGACCTGCTGCCCACCGACGTCACCGGCTCCAGCGTCCTCGCCGACGGCTGCATTCCGATTCATTCCCGGACCGATCTTCACCAACGTCCTGCTGGTCGACGAGATCAACCGTGCCACCCCGCGCACCCAGTCCGCGCTGCTCGAGGCCATGCAGGAACGCCAGGTCAGCGTCGACGGCGAGACCCGCGAGATCGCGGCACCGTTCCTCGTGCTCGCCACGCAGAACCCGATCGAGCTCGAGGGAACCTTCGCGCTCCCCGAGGCGCAGCTCGACCGGTTCACCGTTCGGATCCGGATCGGCTATCCGGACGAGGAGAACGAGCGATCGATCGCGCGTCGCTACCGGAGCGTCGAAGAGCCGCTCGATGGCGTCGAGCGCATCATGGATCCCGCGGAGCTCCCCGCCCTGCGAGCGCTGGCCCGCTCGGTCACCGTGAGCGATGAGGTGGAGGCCTACGCCGTTCGGCTCGTCCGTGCCACGCGCGAGCATCCGGACCTGCAGCTCGGCGCGAGCCCGCGTGCCTCGGTTGCGCTGTATCGGGCGGCGCAGTCGCTGGCAGTCCTCGAAGGTCGTGACTTCGTGCTGCCGGACGACGTGGCCGCACTGGCCGGTCCGGTGCTGACCCATCGCCTGGTCGTCGACGTCGATCGCGAGCTGCGAGGCGCGACGGCTCCCGCGGTGATCGCGGAGGTCCTCGAAACGGTTCCGGTCGGCGTCGGCGCCGGAGCGCGCTGACGGCCGCGAACATGAACGGCTGGACCGTCGTCGGCATCGCCATGGTGGTGGCAGGCGCCGTGCTCGCCGCCCCGGGTCTGCTGCTTGTCGGGGGGCTGACCCTGCTCTCGCGCTGGCTGACGACGCTGTGGTCGCGCTACGGCCTCGACGCGATCGACTACCGGCGACGCATCGGCACCGACCCGCGCCGTGTGGGGCGACGAGATTCCGCTGGACATTGAAGTGTGGAACCGCAAGCTCCTGCCCGTGCCGCTCCTGACGGTCGACGACCACGTGACCGACACGCTGCGCGTCACCGGCAGGCCGCTCGTCGCCAGCGAGCGCCCCGGCCAGGGTGCCCTCCAGAACTCATGGTCGCTGCTGTGGTTCGAGCGGGTGATTCGGCACCTGGTGATCGACGCGCGGCGACGCGGAGCGTTCAGCTTCGGCCCGATCCGCCTCACGGCGAGCGATCTGTTCGAGCGAGGCACGACGAGCGAGGAGCGTGAGCTTCCCGACGAGCTGGTGGTGCGCCCACGAACGGTCCCGGTGCGTGCTCCACCAACGGCCCGCGCGCCGCTCGGCTCGGTGCGCTCGCCCGCCAGCCTGTTCGTCGACGAGTCGCGCTATGCGGGAGTCCGCCGCTACGAGCCGGGAGATCCGCTTCGACGCATCCACTGGCGTGCCACCGCTCGCATCGGCGAGCCGGTCAGCCGGCGGTACGAGCCGGTCCACGAACGGCAGGTGCTGCTGGCCGTCGACCTCCAGACGGTACCGGGCCCGTACTGGCTCATGATCTTCGACGACGACCAGGTGGAGGCGCTGTGCGTCGCCGCGGCCTCGCTGGCGCGTCGACTGCTGCGGGACGACACGGCATGCGGCCTGCTCGTCGGGAGCGCAGATGGCGGGCGGACGGCGCTGGGCCTATGTGCCCCCGTCGTCGGCGGCGAGCCAGCTCGGTCGGATCGAGGACGCCCTGGCCCGCCTGCAGCCGATCGTGTCGCTGCCGTTCGAGCGCCTGTTGGGCGTCGTGCCGCGACGCCTGGCCCCTGGCGGGACGCTTCTGACCCTCTCGGCCCGGGATCCGGAGCCCTACGCGGATCGCGTGCTGCGCCTGGCGCGCTCCGGGTACGCGGTCACCCACCTGGCCTTCGGCGACGAGCGGGAGGCGCATCGGGCTTCGATGGCCGGGATCGGCGTGAGCGCGCAGGCTGCCGACCTCGGCCCGGGCTGGAGGGACGCCGATGCGCTCGTCCTGGCTGGCTGACCGGGTCATCGGCTGGATCCTGCCCGTCCTGGCCCTCGTGGCCGAGGGGGCCTGGCTGGCGGTCGTGTACGCCGCAGTCGAGACGACGATCGACGGCCGCGAGCCGATGCTCGGCACGCTCGAGCTCGCCGTCGCCGCGGGCGCCACCGCCCTCGCCGTCAATCGGCGCCTGCTGCGCCCGGACGACCGGCCACTGACCTTCTTCGGGGTCCTCGTGGCCATCGGCGCCGTCGGCTGGCTGTGGGACGACCGCGTGCGGGCCCTGGTTCTGTCGGGCGACCTGGCAGGTGCGATCGTGCTGCACCCGGGCGGCTGGCTGGTCCTCGTGGCGGCCATGCGCGGGGTGGGCCGCGGCTTCGAGTTCGACGATCGAGCGCTGACGCGTCTCGTGCTGGTGGGAATCCCCGCGCTCGCCGTTCCGTGGACGCTCGGACAGCTGGGGGCCGGACCGCTGCACCGGGTCTTCGTCGAGGAGGCATTCGTCGCCAGCCTGACTTTCATGGCTGCGGGGTTCATGGCCGCCGGCCTGGCGCGCCTGCAGGAGATCGGCCGTGAGACCGGTGTGGACTGGCGAACGAATCGATCGTGGCTCGGCACGGTCCTCGGCGTGCTGGGGATCGTGCTGGCCGTCGGGATTCCGGGCTCCTACCTGCTCGGCCTGCCCGTCGACACCGTCGCGCGCGGCGTCCTCGGCCCGGTGCTCAGCCTGCTGGGCTACGGGCTGCTGGTGCTCGCATTCGTCGCCTCGATCCTGTCAGCCGCGCTGTACGAGGTCCTGAGCAGGCTCGGGTTCGCCCTGCCGGCACCGCTCACGCCCGATGAGATCGCCCGCCTGCCCGAGCTGCGCGAGTACACGATTGAACAGCTCCAGGGCCCGATCATGACCGTCGCGATCCTGTGGCTCGGCATCGTGCTGCTGGCGGTCATCGTCATCCGCGTCTGGGTTCGACGACGGGTGCGCGGCCGCGTCCGGGGCGGCAGCGAAGAGCGGACGTTCGCGATCCCGCAGCGTTCGCTCCGGATTCGAGCACCGCGCCTGCCAGGCCCTCGTCGCGGAGCGCGGCGCGGCACACCGGCGGACGCGGTCGCCGCCTACCTCGCCGCGCTCGACGACATCGCGATGCACGATCCGAAGCTGGCACGGCGGGAGGCGGAAACACCGCGCGCGCATGCGTCCCGCGTGCGACTGGCCGAGATCGGGTCGCTGCAGGCCGACTACGCCCTGGCCCGCTACGGCACCCGCATCCTCTCCGGCGCCGAGAACCACCGTGCGCTCGGTCGTTGGCGTCGGCTCCGGGATCGGCTTCGCGGCCTACACTGACCGACCATGAAGATTGCTCACGTCCGGGAGCGGAACGCCCCGGCCGGAACATCGTGGCGGCTGGCGGCAGCGATGGATGGGGGCGGGGCCCGGTGGCTCGACCTCGAGATCGCGCGACGCACCCTCGTCGCCGCACAACCGGCACGCGCCCACAACAGCGGCCTGTTTCGGCAGCCGATCACGACGCTCGATGCGCACCTGGCCGCGGGCATGCGGATCGACGCGCTCGCCGATCTGCTCGACGGCGACCCGGAGCAGCCACTCGACGCCGAGGGCCTCGACTTCGGTCCACCGATCCTGTCCCCGCCATCCCTCCGGGACTTCTACGCGTTCGAGCGGCACGTCGGAACGATGTGGAAGCGGCGCGACATGGAGATCCCCGAGGCGTGGTTCCGCCTGCCGGTCTTCTACTTCAGCAACGTTTCCGAGATTCGCGGTCCCGGCGACCCGGTGTGGGCGCCCCGGGAGTCACGCGAGCTCGACTATGAGCTCGAGGTGGCCGCGATCGTCGATACGCCGGCACGCGACCTCGAGGCGGGCCGA
Source organism: uncultured Chloroflexia bacterium (assembly GCA_963767985.1). Classification (GTDB taxonomy): domain Bacteria; phylum Chloroflexota; class Limnocylindria; order QHBO01; family QHBO01; genus JACDBZ01. The sequence continues at coordinate 114,854 of CAVYGE010000005.1, read as the reverse complement.
GCGGAGGAGGCGATCGGCGGCTACATGATCCTCAACGACTGGTCGGCGCGCGATCTCCAGCGCGAGGAGACCACCGTCCGCCTCGGGCCGGCCAAGGGCAAGGATTTCGCCTCGACGATTGGGCCGTGGATCGTCACTCCGGACGAACTGGCGGATGCTCGGGACGGCACGGGGTACGATCTGTCGATGACCGCCACCGTCAACGGGGCCGAGCTCTCGCGTGGCACCTGGTCGAGCGCCCACTTCAGCTTCGGCCAGATGCTCGAACGCGCCTCCGCCGATGTCCGGCTCCGCCCTGGGGACATCATCGGCTCCGGCACCGTGGGAACCGGCTGCCTGCTCGAGATCCGCGACGAGAAGCTCGGACGCTACCTGCAGCCTGGTGACGCCGTCACCCTGGCGATCGAGCGGCTGGGGGCTTTGACGTCGCCCGTTGTCGAGCGACCGGCCCGATGACGGCGTCGGTGGATGCGCTCGTGGCACGGCTCGCGAACGCCGAGAGGCGCCTCGCCGATCATGCGGCCGGTCCCGTTCCCGGCGGTCTCACGGAGCCCGACATCGGAGGCAACGAGCGCTGGGAGGCCGGTCAGGTCTGGGCCCACCTGGCGGAGTTCCCCAGCTACTGGCTCGGGCAGATCCGGCAGGTCATCGACGGCGCGTCAGCCGAGCCCGCCGCCTTCGGCCGCGTCAAGACCGACCGCGGTCGCATCGAAGCCATCGAGCGCGACCGGCATACCGATCCCGCGGCGCTCCTTGCCCGGGTGCGCTCCTCGCTCGCCGAGCTGAGCGACGCGGCTCGCGCCTGGGACGCGAGCGCCTGGCGCACGCGTGGTGCCCACCCGACTCGGGGCGAGATGACCGTCGAGCGCATCCTCGAGGAGTTCATCGTGAGCCACCTCGAGGAGCACGCCGACCAGCTGGACGGCCTCATCGGGGACGGCACCCCGGCAACCTGAGGCGTCGGGCCAGCTGAGCATTTCATCGGGGTCGTCGGCCTCATCGCGAAGCCGCAGAGTCCAACGCGGGCGACGATGGATCCATGCCGCTGTCACCCACGGACCCTGCCATTTGCCCCTTGCCTGGAGGGCGTGGCGCGCGACGATGATGCCATGGCAAATCTCATGGCCCATCGCGCGTTGGGCTGGACCGCTGGTCTCGGGCTGGTGCCGGCCGCCTGGCTGGTGGCGGGCGTCGTCAGCACGTTTCTTCCCGACCCTGAATCGTCCTTCGCTTGGGCGTTGCTTGGCAGCCTGGTGGTGGCGATCGCTCTCACCGCCTATGGGAGCGTCCGCCACGTGAAGTTCAGGGAGGGCGCCGTCCCGGGTTCAATCATCTCAGTGGCCATCGCTGCCGGCCTTGCCGGGCTCATCCTGCTCCTGGCACCCTGACAGGGGCCACGCAAATGGCGTGGATCCGGAACTCAGGCACGCGCGGGTGGCGCGCGCGGTCAACGCCCGCATGGGACGATTGGCGCCACGATCTAGCCAACTGGGTACCGCTGTACTAGTCTGGGCTACTGCAGCTCTCGCCGGGGAGTGTCCACCCCCGGGGCCGCCGACACTGGGGGACTGCCCAACGTGCCGAACATCGACCCGAGCAATTCCCCGTGGCCGCGCCGGGCCCGTCGCTCCAGCGCGGCACTGGTCCTTTGCGGTGTGTTCGTCATCACCCTGTTCATCGCCAACGCGCCAGCCCAGGCCGCGAAGCCGGTTCGGCCGACTCCGACCCCCCAGGTCTGCGACCTCATTCCGCTGCTTCGCGACGTCACGATCAACCAGGGCGTCGGGTCCTATACCCCGCTCGTGCGCGGCAAGGAAGCGCTCGTTCGGGCGTACCTCAGCAAGCCGTCCTGCGCGTCATCGACTGACGTGATCGAGCTCGTCGGTGCCAGCCTTGCCGTGACGGCCGGAAGCACGACGACGACGATCTCCCAGCCAACGCCCGCGGTCCCCACCGCTCCCTCTCCGCAGATTGCCAGCTTCACGGCAGCGGCCCTCGCCGACACGACCGCTGATCCGCTGTGGGTCGTGCCCGGATCGGTGCTGGCGCCGGCGAGCACGGTGGCCCGCTTCACGGCGACGTTCTCGATGACGATCACCTACCGCGTCGGCGGATCGGTCCAGCCGCCCCGCACCTTCACCACCAAGAGCGGATCCACGACGCCGATCACGGCAACCGTGGAGAAGCGCACGAACGCCCTGCGGGTGCTGGTCGTGCCGATGGGGAACGCGGCCCGCCCGTTCGCGGAGACGTACACCGCAGCCGGTGACGCCGCGCTCCAGGCCGCGATGCTGACCGTCTCGCGCATCTTCCCGGTGCCCGACGGCGTGGGTTCGCTGACCGGAACCACGGGCGGGCTTCGGTACTCCGTGTCCCCGGGCATGCTCGATCTCTCGGGCCTGCTCGGCAGCGACGGGAAGTTCTGCGGGACCGGTGGATCCTCGGGCAACTTCAACGCCATCAAGGCGTCGCTCGGACAGTTCCTCCAGTCGTGGAACGCGGCAAACGGCGCGAACAACCAGGCCGATCGCGTCCTCGGCGTGGTCGACGGCTCGTTCAGCAACGGTTCGAGCGCGGGGTGTGCCGAGGGCATGGCGGCCATCGACTCCACCGAGGCATGGATTCGCGCGGTGCCCGAAGCCTCCGGTACGCCGTCGCAGAGCGGCCTCGTCGCGGCGCTCGAGCTGGGTCACACCTTCGGCCTCGTCCCGGACGCCCGCGACGACACCTTCAGCCGCTACCACTCGCCGAACTCATTCGCCGATCCGCTGCGCCAGAACCGCAGCTACAACACCCGGCTGCGCACGCTGCTCTACGACGACCGCACGGCGATGACATACGTCACCGTGGCGAACAACAACAACACGCTGCTCGAGCAGGTCGACTGGGCGTACCTCATCTGCAAGCTGGGCGGCGCGGCGACGAGTGACTGCGCAGCGCCCGCCATCCCGGTCGGCTCCGGCGCGGGGGTCGCCGCGGGACCGCGCTTCGTGATCTCGGGCGTGACCGACGGCACCGCAGGCGGCACCGACGTCCTCGAGTCGTTCTTCAGCGCCGACATGCTTCCGACGGCGCCGGACCCGGCGTCCCCGTACCGCCTTGTCTATCGCGACGGCACCACCATCCTCACCGATCTCGGCGTCCCGACAACCGACGAGGACTCCGCCCACGACCACGACGACCACGGAGATCCCCATCACGAGGCTGGGATCCACCTGTTCTCCGCCTCGTTCGAGTTCGACACCGGCGCCGATCGGATCGAGCTGTGGAACGGGGCTCCCGGCTCCGGGCAGCTCCTCTATGCGCGCGACCGCACCGGCGTTCCCGTGCTCGAGCAGGTCACTGTCATCGGCGGCGGCGAGGGCGCGCAGAACTTCACCGACGACACCGTCCTGCAGGACATCCAGCCCGCCATCAGCGCAGACGGTCAATGGGTCGCCTGGGCGGCGTTCGTCGATAGCGAGGCCGGCGTCGAGCTCAACATTCGGGTTGCGCCGGTCGATGACGCCGATGCGGCGGCGGTCCTGAACGACGGCGAGGTCGACATCGAGTCGTTCCAGCCCGCCTGGTGCTCGGACGGCAGCCAGCTGGCCTACGCCGACAGCGACGGAGACCTGTGGACCGTGGGCGTCGACACCGGCCAAATCCCCGTCACGTTCGGATTCCCCGACCTCCTCTATGACGCCGCGGTTGTCGACGGTCCTCCGCCCGGCAGCCATCCGACCTGGTCACCCGACTGCTCTCAGCTCGCCTTCGAGGCCGATGACGACATCTGGCGCATCGACGCCAACGGCGCGAACCTCGTGGCCCTCACCGACGACGACCTCTCACACGACCCGAGCTGGTCGCCCGATCCGGAGGACAACCGCATCGCCTTCGCCCGGGACGTCGAGGGCGAGGAATTCGCCGATGCGACCTTCGCCTCCTTCGTCGAGCCCGAGGGCGACCCGATCACGACCCTGGACCACGCCGGCGCCCACTTCGTGGTCACCAGCGTCGACGATCCCGGCGACGGCACGTGCGATGCGACGTGCACGCTTCGCGAAGCGATCGAGGCGGCCAACGACATGCCCAACGTCGATGGCCCGGATGTCATCGAGTTCGACATCGCCGGCTCCGGTCCGCACACCATCTCGCCGGACAGTGCCCTGCCCGCGCTCACCGACGACGTCCTCATCGACGGAACAACCGAGCCCGACTACGCCGGCACACCGGTCATCGAGATCGACGGCTCGGGTGCTGGAGAGGGAGTCGATGGTCTGCTGATCGGGTTCAGCACGACCGGGGTCACGCTTCGCGGCCTCGCGATCAATCGCTTCGACGGCGACGGCATCGCGGTTTTCGGTTCGGGTGCCGCCATCGAGGGCAGCTACATCGGGGTGGACCCGGACGGCACGACGGCCGCCGGCAACGGAGACCGAGGAGTCTTCGCGAGTGGTGCGAACGACCTGCGGATCGGCATCGGCATCGATGTCGGCTCTGGCAACGTGATCTCCAGCAACGGGTGGCACGGTGTCAGCATCTCCGGCGGCTCTGTCGAGACACCGGTCACGGGCGTCGTCATCGCGGGCAACAAGATCGGGACAAACGCGGCCGGGGACGGCGCGCTCGGCAACGCGACCAACGGGATCTTCCTTGGGGCATCCACCCAGGAGGCACAGGTCGGCGGCACATCGGCTGCCGCGCGGAACGTAATCTCCGATAACACCTTCGGCGTGGGAATCGCAGGAGCAACGGCGATCTCGAACGTCGTCGAGGGCAACTACATTGGCACCGATGTCACCGGCACCGCCGACCTCGGCAACTCCGGGGGTGGCATTGAGATCAGTGACTCAGGGCACAACCGCATCGGGAGCCTGACTGCGGGCGGTGGCAACGTCATCAGCGGCAACGGTACTGAGGTGATGGGCGCGAACGGCATCCGCATCTCCGGCGCCGCTGCCTTCAACAACCTCGTCTACAACAACCTCATCGGGACCGATGTCACTGGAGCAGAGCCGCTCGGGAACAGCTCGAATGGCATCGAGATCACGGACGATGCGGAAGAGACACGCGTCGGGGGGGCTCCGCGGAAGAACACGATCGCGCACAACGGCGCGGCCGGCATCCGGGTGGTCTCGGGGACCGGCCACACGTTCCGCGCCAACAGCATCCATGACAACGCGACACTCGGCATCGACATCGGACCGGAGGGCGTGACGCCAAACGACCCGGACGATACCGACAGCGGAGCGAACGACCTCCAGAACTTCCCGGTCATCACCAGCGCCGTTCACGACGGATCGTCGCTCACCGTCGAGGGCACGGTCGACAGCGTCCCGACGCCACGATCACCGTCGATCTCTACCGCAGCAGCGCTGCGACGCCAGTGGCCACGGTGAAGGCCACGACATACCTCGGCGAGTCGCTGGTCACCACGGACGACGTCGGGCGATGCGACCTTCAGCCGTTCGGGGCTCTCGGCCGCGATCGGCGACGTCATCACCGCGACCGGGGGCGAGGGGCTGAGCAACAGCTCGTCCGAGTTTTCCGCCTGCGCGACCGTCACCGGGCCAGCGACAGCGACGTTCACCGTGAACACTGCCGATGACCATGACGACGGCGCATGCACGACCACCGACTGCTCCCTGCGCGAGGCGATCAATCGCGCCAACGCGGAGCCCGGCACCGACACGATCTCGTTCGACATCGGTTTGGGCGGCGCCCAGACCATCACCGTGACCGAGGCCGACCTGCCGGAGATCACCGAGTCCGTCATCATCGATGGCGAGACCCAGGCTGGGTTCGACGGGGATCCCCTCATCCGCATCGACGGAGGTGACGAAGTCGACATCGGCCTCGTGGTCGCGTCGCCGGCCGCCGATACCGTCCTTCGCGGCCTCCTCGTCACCGGTTTCACCGGCAATGGCCTGGAGCTCGCGGCGGCGGACACGACGCTCGAGCGAAGCTGGGTCGGCGTCGACCATGCGGGCGCCGGCGCCGGCAACGGAGATGCCGGCGTGCTCGTGAGCGGGCAGCGCGCAACGGTTGCCGACAGCGTCATCTCCGCCAATGTCGGCCACGGCCTGAACGTCATCGGCGATGACCTCCTGCTCACCGGCAGCCGGATCGGCACCGACCCGACGGGGACCAGCGACCTCGGGAACGGCGACGACGGCGTGCACATCGAGTTCGCGGACGACGCGGTCATCGGGGGCCCGGACGCCCTCGGCAACGTGATCAGCGGCAACGGGGACGACGGAGTCGAGATCAGCAATGGCGGCGAGGGCGAATCGATCAACCACCGAGTCTGGGGAAACCTGGTCGGCCTGGACGCCAGCGGAACGGCTGCCATCGCGAACGACGGTCACGGCATCCGGCTCATGGGTGCCGGCGAGACGTACGTCGGGAACGTCCCCAACGGGGGTGAGACACCCGCCGGAAACGTGATCAGCGGCAACGGAGCATCGGGGATCTATCTCGCCAGTGACGAGTACGACCTCCAGTTCCACGGCAACCTCATCGGAACCGATGAGACCGGCACGCTGGCGATCGGCAACGCGGAGTCCGGCATCTTCATCGATCGCGCCCAGGATGCAAGCATCGGCGAGGGCGACGCCCAGACGCGGAACATCATCAGCGGGAACGAGATCGGGATCACGCTGCGCCGGACCGACGGCTCGACGTCGGTGCTCGGCAACTACATCGGCACCGATGTGACCGGCACCGTGGCCGTCCCGAACGAGATCGGCATCGACCTCGACGCGGCGACCAACGAGCGGATCGGCGGTCGCTTCGAAGGCGAGGGCAACCTCATCAGCGGAAACGAGGACGACGGGATCCACGTGGCCGGGAACGGGGAGCTGGAGATCCTGGCCGACAACAACGAGTTCCTCGGCAATCTCATCGGCACCGATGTCACGGGTGAGGCAGCGCTCGGCAACGGCGGAGACGGCATCGACCTGGCCTTCGACACCAACGCAAACACCGTCGGCGGCTTCACGGGCGACGGCGGCGCGCCGCTCGCGGCGAACATCATCGGCGCGAACGGCGGCACCGGCGTCAACATCGGCATCTCCTACAACAACGACGTCCAAGGCAACTTCATCGGCACCGACCGCACCATGACCGTCGACCTGGGCAACGCGCTGGCCGGTGTCCGGATCACGGGACCCAGCCAGAACAACAACATCGGCCAGGGGATCGGTGAAGGGTTCTACGGGTCGGGCAACGCGATCGCCTTCAATGACGGGAACGGCGTGGAGCTGCTCCCGCCGGACGGCACGGCCGCCGACGCGGACTTCAACGCCATCCTGTCGAACGCCATCTGGGACAACGGCGGGCTCGGCATCGACCTCAACGGCGACGGCGTGACCGCGAACGATACCGATCCGGCGAACGACGCCGACGATGGCCCGAACGACCTCAAGAACTTCCCGGACGTCGTGTACGGCGACAGCGACGGCGAGCAGACGACGGGAGCGGTCACCAGCTTCTCATCGGCGCCGGCCGAGGTGATCATGTACCAGCTCTTCGTCAGCGACTCGTGCGATCCGTCGGGGAACGGCGAGGGGCAGCGCTACCTGACCACGCTCGGCGCGACCGGCCGATGACTTCGGATTCGCGAGCGCATCGTTCACGATCTTCGAGGACCTCGAGGGTCTCTTCCTGACGGCCACCACCAGCGACATCCAGGGCCAGACCTCGGAGTTCTCGGACTGCGCAGAGGTGACGTTCGACTCTGGCGATCTGGAGCGTGAGATCCGCGTGCTCGACGCGGATGAAGGCGGGACGTCGTCGTTCGTCACCGAGGGCGACGAGCCGTTCTGGGGCGATGACGGGATTCTATCGACCCTCAACGGCGGCATTCGGCGGACCCAGCCCGACGGCACCGGTGACGAGCAGATCACCGACGGGTTCGACCACGTCTCGCCGACGAGCGGGGGCGGGATCATCGGTTTCTCGGCCGTCGGCGACAGCAGTGACGCCGACATCTACCTCATCTCCGGTGTCAACACGATCATCGTGAGCGCCACGGACGACATCCCCGAGGACCTTCGTCTCGATCTCTACTACTCGTGCGGTGGGCAGGTCATGCCAATCGCGGTCGGGCTGCTGCCCAGCCAGAGCAGCGGCCAGACGGCCAGCTTCCAGTACAACTTCGACGCGAGCCTCAGCTGCTCGGGCGGCGAGATCCTCGCCGCGCTGAGCGACGGCTTCTCCCGCACCACCACGGCCCCTGGCAGTGGCGAACCCATCCAGACCGATCCCAAGCCGCCGATCGCCTCGACCTACGGGCCGCCGCTGGGCTCCACCTTCCTGACTTCGGCCGTGATCGCGTTCCACGGCACGGGAGAGGACCCCGACGACGGGCAGCTCACCGGCACGTCGCTGCGGTGGTACATCAATCCCGCCGCGGAGTCGTGCTGCGGTGCGTCGGTCGGGTTCGGTGAGCAGGTGGACTACGACGCTTCTCAGCTCCTGCCGGGCGACTACATCGTGACGCTGGTCGTCACCGATTCCGACGGCGGGACGGACCGCGCCGAGTCCCTCATCCACGTGCTGGACGACACCGACAACGACGGGTTCAGCGACGAGCAGGAGTCGACGACCTGCTTCGGCGCGGGAGCCGCCACCGACGGCAGCACTCCGTCGGGCGACTTCGACTCCGACGGCATCCCGAACGCCAGCGACCCCGATCCGTGCGTGCGAGCTCCCGCCGATGTGGCGGCCACCGCGGAATTCGACCCCGACACCTTCAGCCTCGGCTCGAGCGGGACCTGGGTGACCATCTACATCGAGACGCCACAGCGAAACATCCGGGAGATCCTCCCCTCGTCGGTCCGGATCGTCGAGATCGCCGGGGAAACGGTCAACTTCGCGAACGAGGGGGTCTCGTTCAAGGGCAGCCGCCTGGTCGCCAAGTTCCGGCGCTCGGCCCTCGCCAACTACTTCACGTCCAACGGCCTCACGAGCGGGAACGTCCTGATCACGGTCCGTGGAACCTCGAACACCCTGCCGTCGTGGAGCTTCGAAGCAAGCGACACGACGCTGGTCAAGCCCTGATGGAGGTGCACTTCATGCGTCGATTCTTCACCGCCACGATGACCGCAGCCCTGCTCGTGGGGGCAATGGCCGTTCCGGTCACAGCCGCCGGCCCAAGCTGCTCGCACATCATCGGCTCGAACGCGGATGAGACCAAGATCAGCCTCGCCGCGTTCCGCAACGACGACGACCAGGTCATCGGCCAGTTCTACCTCGAGAACGAGGCGTCATCGTGCAAGCAGGTGACCTACACCCTGTACGTGCTGGAAGCGGAGGGAGACAGCGAGCCCATCGCCAGCGCCTCGGTCACCGGTGACGGAGCGGCCGACTTCGTGATCATCGAGGTCAACGATGTCATCTCGGCAGACAACACCGTCTGCGTCTACGTGACGGCGACGATCGGCAAGAAGAAGATCACGGACCGTGGACCCGACGAGGGCTGCATCACCCTCACCGATGACGGATCGTCCGGCGGAGGCGGCAAGGGATTCTGAGCTAGGCGCTCTCCACCCCGGACAGCTCACGGACCCGGGCGGCCGATTCGGTCGCCCGGGTCTCGTTTCCCGCAGCTCGCCACGCGCGCTCGGCGAGCTCGAAGGCCTCCGCGGCGCCCGGATTTGCATCGGCGGCCAGGAAAAGCTCGGCCGATGACTCCGCCAGCTGCGCCGCCTCCTCGTGGTCGCCGCGCGCCAGGCTGATCTCGCCCAGGATCTGGACCGAGTCGGCGCGCGTCATGGCATGGCCGATCTCCTCGGCCAGGTCGTGGGCACGGTGGGCGAACGTCTCGGCCTCGTCGAGCTCGCCCGCCCGTCGGAGCTTGTCGGCCAGGTTCGCGTAGCCGATCGCGCGACCGGCGCCATGGCGCACCCGCTCGAAGGTCTCGATGGCGCCCCGGTCGCAGACGATCGCCTCGTCCATGTTGCCGCGGTCGCGCTCCACGAGACCCAGGTTGATCAGCGCCCCGCCGATCGCCTCGACGCTGCCGATGCGCCGTGCCAGCTCGAGGTCGCGTCGCAGGGAGACGGCGGCCTCCTCGAGCTGCCCGAGCCCATGCTGGACGAGCCCCAGCACCCGCAGCGCCGTCGTCTCGGCCCGGAGGTCCTCGTGCTGCTGGGCGATCGCCAGCGAGCGCTGGGCGTGCTCGAGGGCCGGATGGAGCAGCCCGGCGTAGGACTCGGCCCGAGCCAGCTCGATGAGGAGCTGCCCCGCCATCGGATCCGCGGCATCGGGCCGCACGTCCAGCCCCTCCTTCAGCGCGGCGATCGCGTCCCCCATGGCCTCCGTCGAGGTGAGATTCCAGCCGCGCTCCAGCCAGAGCGGGCGCAGGTCCTGCTCCGCCAGCTCGGGGCGGGCGAACGCGTCGTCGAGCACCCGCATCGCCTCGTGGTACGCCCCCCGCACCCGCTGCACCGACGACAGGCCCCGCCACGCTCGCACGTCGGAACGCACCTCGAGCGCCCGGCGGTAGGTGGCCTCCGCATCCTCGTACGCCCCGACGAGCTCCTGCAGGTCGCCGAGCCGCAGGCGGATGTCGAGCAGCCGATCCGGCGCATCCGCCTCCTTGCTCGCCAGCTCCTCCGCCCGTCGCAGGTGGATGATCGACTCGTCGTTGGCGAACAGGCGAGCGGCGCGGGTCGCGGCGCGCACGAGGTAGTCGATCGCCCGCTCGCCCGCCCCGCCCAGGTAGAGATGCCGGGCGAGCAGCTCGATGCTCTCGTCGCTCGTCCCGTACAGCTCCTCGGCCACCTCGGCGGTCCGCAGGTGCAGCTCTCGGCGACGGCGCCGCAGGAGACGCGAGTAGGCGACGTCGCCGATCAGCGCGTGGTGGAACATCAGCGTGCGGCCGTCGCCGCCGTCGATCGGGTCGAGGAGCCCGGCGTCCACCAGCGTGGCCAGGTCGGCACTGGTCTGATCTGCATCGCCGGTCACCCCCTCGAGCAGGGGGATCAGCACGCGCCGCCCGATGACCGACGCCACCGCGACCGTGGTCTGCGCCGACGGAGGCAGCGCGTCGAGCCGCGCCGCCAGGACGCCCTCGATCGTCGCGGGAACCTCGGCCGCCGTCCACTCCGATCGCAGCCGCCAGCGTCCGTCCTCGTCCTGGGTGAGGGATCCGGCGTCCTGGAGCGACCGGACGATCTCCTGCGCGAAGAACGGGTTGCCGGCCGATCGTTCGGCCACCATCTGCTGCAGCGCCGGAGGCGCACTTCCGCCGATGACCTGGTCGACGAGCTCGCCGACCGCCGCACCGTCAAGCTGCCCGACCTCGAGCACCGTGGTGGGCGCACGATCCTCGTGTTCCGCGACGAGCCACTCGGGCACCGGCGGGCGGCTCGTGACGTACATGCCGACGGCAGCGCTGCTGCTGAGCTCGCCGAGCTCCTCGATGAGGCGGATGCTCGACGCATCGGCCCAGTGCGCATCCTCGACCGCGAGCACGTTCGGCGCCCGTGACGACCGAGCGCGCAGCCAGTCGCCGACGGCCTCGTGCAGGCCGCGCCGCAGGGCCTCGGGCTCGAGGTCCTCGAGCTCGGACGGCGCCGCCACGCCGGTGAGGCGCGAGATGAAGGGCGCCGCGGACGGAACCCCGAGCTCGGTGAGGCGGAGGGTCATGACGGCGGCGGCGGCTTCCGCTGGGTCGTGCTCGGTGAAGCCGAGCTCGCGACGGAGCAGATCGACGAAGGGCCAGTACGCCAGGCCGGCGCCGTAGGAGAGGCACCGCGCCTCGAGCCAGCCGATCCCCCGCTTCTCGGCGCCCCGCTTCAGCTCCTCGGTGAGGCGCGACTTCCCGACCCCTGGCTCGCCGACCACCGCGAGCATCTCGGCGCCTTTCCCGCCGGCGAGACGGTCGAAGGTTGGCGCCGCGGCAGACAGCTCTCGTTCGCGGCCGATGATGGGCACCTGCCGCCGTCCCACCAGCCCGGATCGCTGCGCCGATGCCTCCCCGATCCCGATCAGCCGCCATGCGGGCACCGGCTCCGCCTTGCCCTTGAGGGTGAGGGGCGGGACCGGCTCCATCACGAATCGATCCTGCGCCAGCTCGTGGGTGGCGTCGCTGACGTAAGTTTCCCCGGACGGCGTGGCGGATTCGAGCCGCTGGGCCAGGATCACCGAGTCGCCGAGCACGGCGTAGTCCATCCGGACCTTGCTGCCGATCATCCGCGCGATGCCGCGGCCCGACGCGATCCCGATGTGGAGCGTCAGGCCCTCGCCGTGCTCGCCCATCGTCTTCCGCAGCCGCCGGAGCTCCTCGTGCATGTCGATGGAGACCTGGAGGGCGCGCGTGGCGTCGTCCTCGTGGGCGATCGGCGCACCGAACAGGGCGAGCAGCGCGTCGCCGGCGAACTTCTCGACGTAGCCACCGTAACGCCCGACGAGGTCGGAGAGCGCCGTGATGATCGGGTCGATCACCTCGAGCAGCTCCTCCGCATCCAGCTTCTCGGAGAGAGGCGTGAAGCCGGACAGGTCGGCGAACAGCGCCGTGATCAGTCGGCGCTCCTCGGTCATCCCCGCACCGGTCCGGTCGATCCGATCCGAGGCGAAGGCCGTCAGCGCCGCCTCGCGCTCATCCTCTGCTGGGACCTCGGGCACCGGAGGCGCTGGTGAGACCGGTGGCGGGGCATCGGCGGCCGGAGTGCCGCAGTGCCCGCAGAAGCGCATCCCGTCGGGATTCTCTCCACCGCACGATGCGCACTGCCATACCGCCATGCCCGCATCCTAGCCGCGGGGACCCGGCCGCGAGCGACTGGCGGCAGCGCGGCACCGATTCGGCTGTCTGGCATGGATTACGCTCATGCAGGGGCAAGCGAGCGACGGAGAGCAGAGTGACGATCCGGCCCGGCGTCGAACCCGAGGGGGCGGGCGGCAGCGACAGAGATGTCACGATCCTGAGGGGCGAGGTCGCCTTTCGCCTCCTGGTGGACGCGGTCGTCGACTACGCGATCTTCCTGCTCGGACCGGACGGCACGGTGCTGACCTGGAATCTCGGCGCACAGCGCATCAAGGGATACGCGGCTGACGAGATCATCGGCAGCCACTTCTCGCGGTTCTACACCCCCGAGGATCGTGCCGGTGGCCGACCGCAGATGCTGCTCGAGAAGGCGACACGCACCGGCCGTTTCGAGGACGAGGGCTGGCGGATGCGCAAGGACGGCTCGCGCTTCTGGGCAGACGTCGTGATCACGGCCCTCCAGGACGCACCCGGAATGCCTCCCCACGCCTTCGTGAAGATCACGCGCGACCTTACGGAGCGCCGCGCCGCCGAGGATCAGCGACGAACGCTCGAGGCCGAGCAGCGGGCTCGAGCGGCTGCGGAGGAGGCCCTCGCGGTTCGCGATCGGTTCCTCAGCATCGCCTCGCATGAGCTGAAGACCCCCGTGGCCAGCCTGCAGATCTCCGCGGACGCGCTGCTGCGTGCCCGGGACCAGGATGAGCTCGACGAGGCTCGACTCGACCGCGGCCTGCGCCGAATCGCCGATCGCGACCGAACGCCTGGGTGCGCTCGTCGGGGAGCTGCTCGACGTATCACGCCTGGCGGCTGAGCGACGGGAGCCGCGACGCGAGCAGACGGACCTGATGACGCTCGTCCGCGAGATTGCGGCGCGCTTCGCCGACATCGCCGGCGGGGATCGGATCCACATCACCGGACCCGACTCCGTCCACCTCGCGGTCGATGCATCACGGCTGGACCAGGTGATCAGCAACCTGCTCGACAACGCGCTCAAGTACTCCGGTCCCGACGACCGTGTCGAGGTCGCAGCTGGTCGACACCGCATCGGGCGTGGAGGTGAGCGTCTCCGACCGAGGAATCGGCATCGACGAGCCGACCATGGACCGGCTGTTCGAGGCGTTCGGTCGTGGCTCGAACGCCGAGCACCTGCAGGGAATCGGTCTGGGCCTCTACATCTCGAGGCAGATCATCGAGCGGCATGGCGGACGCATCGAGGTCGGCGGCCGCGACCGCGGACCCGGCTCCGTCTTCACCGTCAGCCTTCCGCGCCCCGATGGCGGTCAATGAGCGCGGCCCGAATCCTCGTCGTGGAGGACGACGCGGTCCTGCGGGAGACGCTCTTCGAGGTGATGGCCGACGAGGGTCACGAGGTCCGCTCCGCCGCCGACGGTCGCGGCGCACTCGAGGCCATGGACCGCTGGGATCCGGACGTGATCGTGCTGGACCTGATGATGCCGGGCATGGACGCCGAGGAGCTTCGACGACGGCAGCGCGCGGATCACGTCGCCCTGGACGCTCGGGTGCTGATCGTGTCGGCGGCGTACGACCTCCCGTCGGCGGCAGAGCGCATCGGCGCCGATGCATGGCTTGCGAAGCCCTTCCGCCTGTTCGAGGTCATCGACGCCGTCGACCGTCTCCTCCCGGATCGCGCCCTGTAGGGCCTTCCACCGGGAGATAATGACGGCGCATGTTCTACATCCAGCGCGGCGAGATCCCGCACAAGCGCCACACCCAGTTCCGCAAGGACGACGGCGGCCTCTACGCCGAGGAGCTCTTCGGGGTCGAGGGCTTCAGCGGTCGGGCGAGCCTCCTCTACCATCACACGCCGCCGACGCAGACGCACCAGATCGAGAAGGTGCGCGACGTCCGGATCGAGCAGAGCGAGGACGAGGCGTCTGGGCCGCATCGGCATCGGCTCGTCAACACGAAGGACCTGGAGCCGTCGGGTGATGGCGTCACCGGACGCGTGCCGCTCTTCTACAACTCGGACGTCACCTTCGGCGTGGTGCTCCCGGCGGAGCCGATGGAGCGCTTCTACCGCAACGGCGAGGCGGACGAGATGTACTTCGTCCACACCGGCACCGGGACGCTCGAGACGAACTTCGGGCCGATCGAGTACGGCCCGGGCGACTACCTCGTCATCCCCATCGGGACGACCTTCCGCCTGCGTCCGTCGAGCGACGAGCAGCGAATGCTGTGGGTCGAGTCACCCTCGAGCATCGTGCCGCCGAAGCGCTACCGCAACGATTTCGGGCAGCTGCTCGAGCACTCTCCGTACTGCGAGCGCGACATCCGCCCGCCCGCCGAGATGGCGGCTCAGCTGGAGTCGGGCGACTTCGTCATCGAGGTCAAGACCCGCGGTCGGATCACGGCGTACCACTACAAGCACCACCCGTTCGACCTCGTGGGCTGGGACGGGCACCTGTGGCCGTTCGCCTTCAACATCGGCGACTTCGAGCCGATCACCGGGCGCGTCCACCAGCCGCCCCCGGTGCACCTGACCTTCCAGCCGCGCAACTACGTGATCTGCTCGTTCGTGCCGCGCAAGTTCGACTACCACCCGCTCGCCATCCCGGCGCCGTACAACCACTCGAACATCAACTCGGACGAGGTCATCTACTACGTCGCCGGCAACTTCATGTCGCGCCGTGGCGTGGACATCTCGTCCTTCACGATCCACCCGGCTGGCATCCCGCACGGGCCGCATCCGGGGTCGGTGGAGGCGAGCATCGGCAAGGAGTCGACGGAGGAGCTGGCGGTGATGATCGATACCTTCCACCCGCTCCACCTCACCCGCCAGGCGTCGGACCTCGAGGACGATCGCTACCCGTACTCGTGGATCCCGCCGGAGGACAAGGAAGCCTTCGCGCGCGAGCTGTCCGAGCGCGGGCCGGAAGCGTTCCCCGACTGACCTGCGCCCGCCGTGGGCGTTCTTGTCGTCACCTGACGAATCAGCTCCATCCCGACGCATTCAGCTCACAACGTCGAGGTAGGATCGCCGTGACCCATGAGGAGCCAGCGAGATGACTGAACCGACCGCCGTCCCCGTCAATCTCTTCCAGAACGAGCGCGAGCTGATGGTGGTCGCGCCGATGCCGGGCGTGGCGCCGGAGGACATCAGCGTCGACGTCACCGACGGCGGCCACCTCACGCTGCGCGCCGCCCAGCATGGGGAGGGACAGGAGCGGATCGACTACCTCCAGCGCGAGTGGTCGTACGGCCCCTACGAACGCACGATCGAGCTGCCGTGCGCGGTCGACGCGATGCGCGCGAACCTGACCTACGGCAATGGCGTCCTGTCGGTCACCTTCCCCAAGGCCGATGCGACCGCTGCCGGCAGACTGCTCGTTCAGCGCACGGGCCACGCACGCGGTGTCGCTGCCGGTCACAGCGGGACACGCGGCGGCGCCGATGACGACCCCGACCCGAACGACGGCAGCCGAGCCACGACGGTCGCGTGACCCTCTACTTCCTTCGGCACGGCGATGCCGGCTCCCCGAGCGCCGGTGACGACGACGCCCGAGAGCTGACCGACCAGGGGCGGAGCGCGCTCCAGGCCGCCACCCGTCTCTGGAGGCGGCTGAACCTGCGTCCCGATCTCGTCCTCAGCTCCCCACTGCCCCGGGCCCGCCAGACGGCGGAGGTGGCGGTCGAAGCGGTCGGAGGTCGACTGGAGGTCGACGACCGGCTGCGGCCCGGTGCGCCATGGAGCAACCTCGCCCAGGCGATGGCCGACCACCCCGACGCGCGACGCACGCTGTTCGTTGGCCATGAGCCCGACCTGTCATCCGCCATCGTGCATCTCACCGGTGCCGCGTCGGTGCGGATGCGGAAGGGTGGCCTCGCGTGTGTCGAGTTCTACGGGGTCCCCGAGCCCGGTGGGGGCGAGATCGCCTGGCTCATCGACCCCGACCTCTATGCCGACGAACCGATCGGAGACTGACCCATGCCCCAATCCACGGCCATCGTGCGCCGCTTCGACGAGCCCGACGAGCACCGGGAGTTTCCCCTTGGCCACTTCAGCGTGCTGCATCTCGGTGGGATGACCATCGGTCGCGCCGAGTACGCGCCCGGCTGGCGCTGGTCCGAGCACGTTGGCGCAGCCATGGGCACCAGCGTGTGCGAGGTGTCGCATCTCGGCCTCGTGGTCGCGGGACGCAATCGGATCGAGATGACCGACGGACGCGTCGTCGAGGTCGGGCCGGGAGACCTGTTCGAGATCGGGCCGGGCCATGACTCGGTGGTCATCGGGGACGAGCCCTACGTGAGCATCCACTTCCTCGGTGCCGACCGCTACGCCGACACGGGCGAGGACTCCTGATGTACCTGCACCAGTTCTTCGTCAAGGGCCTCGGCCACGCCAGCTACCTGGTGGGCGATCCGGACGCCGGAGTGGCGCTGGTGATCGACCCGCGCCGCGACGTCGACGCGTATGTCGCCGGCGCCGCCGACGAGGGTCTGCGCATCACCGACGTGCTCGAGACCCATGTCCACAATGACTACGTCTCGGGTGCGGACGAGCTCCGGCGCCGCACGGGCGCCACCGTTCATGCCTCACCGACCGCCGAGCTGTCCCGCCCGCATGAGCCGATGCAGGACGGGAGCGAGCTGAATGTCGGATCGCTCCGCGTTCGCGCGGTGGCCACGCCCGGGCACACCCCGGACCATCTCGCGTTCCTGGTTGCCGACCTGTCGCGCACCGACGAGGACTGGGTTCTCTTCTCCGGCGGTGCCCTCCTGGTCGGGACCGCCGCGCGACCCGATCTCCTGGGCGGACCGGAGGAGGCTCGCGCCGCCGCGGCCACGCTGCACGAAACGCTGCGCGATCGGATCGCACCGCTTCCCGACTGGATCGAGCTCTACCCGACCCACGGAGCCGGGTCGCTGTGCGGGTCGGGCATCGGCGGCAAGCGATGGTCCACCGTGGGCTTCGAGCGACGCCACAATCCGGCGCTCAACCAGCCGGACGCCGATGCGTTCGCCCGCTTCATCCTGGCGGATCAGCCGAGCGTCCCCGCCTACTGGCGGCACATGCGTCCCCTGAACCAGGAGGGGGCCGCGCCAACCGCCGAGCTGGCCGATCCGCGGCCGATGACGTCCGACCAGGTGGCGCATGCCGCCGGCCATGGCGCCACGATCATCGATGCCCGGGATCCCGCCGAGTATGCCGAGGGCCATGTGCCGGGCAGCATCTCGATCGGCCTGGCCGACACCTTCGGGACCTGGGCGGGCTCGGTCGTGCCGATCGACCGGGAGGTCGTTCTCGTGCTCGCCGCCTCGGACGACCTCGAGCCGGCCGTCGTCCAGCTGCGCCGCGCCGGCTTCGACCGCGTCGTCGGCTACCTGGACGGCGGATTCGATGCGTGGACCGGCGACCGTGACCGCCTCGAGCAGCGCGAGGCGGCAGACGTGTCGGTCGATTCCTCGTTCACCATCCTCGACGTCCGCGAGCCGTCGGAGTGGCGAGAGGGCCATGTCGCGGGGGCGGTGCACATTCCCGGAGCGCAGCTCCCGTCGCGGATGGACGACGTCCCGGCGGGGCCCATGCTCGTGATGTGCGGCAGTGGCTATCGGTCGGCCATCGCGGCCAGCCTGCTGCAGAGGGAGGGACGCACCGAGGTGGCCCACGTCATCGGCGGCATGAGCGCATACCGATCGGCCGGCCTCCCCATCCACATCGAGAACGAGGAGACAGCATGAGCTTCCTGTTCGGGCCGAGGGTCGCCGAGGCCGATCCGGCCGAGGTCAACACCGCCGTGGCTGCGAACGGCGCGGTGCTGGTCGACGTTCGCGAGGCCCACGAGTGGCGGAATGGCCACGCACGCGGTGCGCGCCACATCCCACTCGCCGACCTGCCGAATCAGATCGATCAGCTGCCCCACGAGGCGCCGATCTACCTGATCTGCGCCAGCGGAAATCGCAGTGCGAAGGCCGCCGCCTACCTGGAGAAGGCGGGATTCGCAAAGCCGATCAACGTCCGCGGCGGCACGACCGCCTGGTCTCGAGCGGGCCTGCCGATGGACCGGTAGGTCGGCGGCGATCCGTGTAGTCTCCTTCGCATGGCCGACGTCGCGCTTCACACCCTGCTCCTGTGCGACTACGCGCTGACCGCCCAGGACGGGAAGATCAGTGCCATCGGCGTCTTCAGCCAGATCAACGTGGGGAAGATGCCGGCGACGCACGGGCGATGCTTCATCGTCGCCATCCTCGAGGCGTCACCGGGACCGCACGAGCTCACCTTCCAGGTCGTGAGCCCGACCGGCAGGGCGACCCTGCAGCAGGCTCCCCGGCTGCGGATCGAGGTCCCTCCGAACGCCACCAGCGCGAACATCGTCGCCGACCTGAAGGGCATGCGGCTCGAGGAGATCGGGCGCTATCGGATCGAGGTTCGCGCCGGCGACCAGGTCCTCGGCAGCAGCCCGTTCCTCGTGAACCTCATCCTGCGCCAGACGCCGGGAAACGCCTGAACGGACATCTCACGACTGAGGCGAGGCGGGCGTTTCACCTGGCATGAGCACCGAGATGGAACGAGCCTTCTACGCCTCCGATCCGGCCTGGGACGGCCGCTTCGTGGTCGCCGTCCGTACGACCGGGATCTTCTGCCGGCCATCGTGCCGGGTCCGGAAGCCGCTGCCGAAGAACATCACCTTCCTGGCCGATGCCGCCGAGGCGCGAGCTGCCGGCTACCGCGCCTGCCTGCGCTGCCAGCCGGGGAACGCCACGCCGGTGGCCATCCGTCACATCGTCACCCCGATCGGACCGATGACGCTCGGCGCGACCGACCACCACGCCGTCCTGGCCGACTTCAGCGAGCGGGCCATGATGCCGGCCCAACTCGCATCGGTACGCCGTCGCATCGGGCCGACTGGTGAAGGGGACTCGCCGGTGCTGGACCGCATCGAGTCGCAGCTCACCGAGTACTTCGCCGGTGATCGCGTGACCTTCGACCTGCCGATCGAGATGCCGGGCAGCGAGTTCCAGGGACGGGTCTGGTCCGAGCTGCGGCGAATTCCGTACGGCGAGACGATCTCGTACCGCGAGCTCGCCACGCGGGTGGGATCGCCGCAGGCGCCTCGCGCGGTCGGTCGCGCCAACGGCTCGAACCGCCTTGCGGTGATCGTCCCATGCCACCGCGTCATCGCCGCGGGTGGCGGGCTGGGTGGCTACGGGGGAGGGCTTCCCGCCAAGCGCTGGCTGCTCGACCTCGAGGCTCGCCACCAGCATCGGGTCGGCGTGCCCAGCGGATCAGCGCCGGGACTTCGCACGCTCATCTGACCTCGCATCTCTGCAACGTGCGGCGAGCGCACGGCAACTGCTCGGCCGCCAGTCCCAGCGACGGCGCGTGCCCCGATGTCGAGCCCGGTCAGCCCTCGATCCGGGCGCCGCGGATATCGGTGCCCATGGCGTGGTAGCCGCCGTCGACGTGGATCATCTCGCCCGAGGTCATGCGGGCCCAGTCGCTGAGAAGGAAGCAGACCATCTGCCCGACGGGTGTCGCATCGGACAGCGACCACTCGAGAGGTGCACGCTCGAGCCAGTGGCCGGCGATCTGGTCGAAGCCGGGGATGCTCTTGCCGGCCATGGTGCGGATCGGGCCGGCGGAGACGGTGTTGACCCGGATCCCATCGGCACCGAGGTCACGCGCCAGGTAGCGGGTGATCGCCTCCAGGCCGGCTTTGGCGACGCCCATCCAGTCGTAGATTGGCCACGCGAAGCGTCCGTCGAAGGTCAATGAGACCAGTGAACCTCCACCCCGCTCTCGCGCGGCGGCGAGTGGCTCACGCAGCCCCACGCCCAGCGCCTTGAGCGAGTAGGCCGATGTCTGGAAGGCTGTCGCGACGCTCTCCCACGGCGTGTTCACGAAGTTGCCCCCGAGCGCGTCCGCGGGCGCGAAGCCGATGGCGTGGACCACCCCGTCCACGTGCCCCCAACGCTTCATGAGGTCACCCGATACCGCCTCGATGTGGGCCGGGTCGTTGACGTCGAGCTCCAGGATGTCCGGCGCTCCACCGGGCAGCTTCTTCGCCACCTTCTCCGTCAGCCGCGCCGCCCGCCCGAACGATGTCAGCACGATCTCGGCTCCGGCCTCCTGGGCCACCTTGGCGATGGCGAACGCGATGCTGTCGTCGGTCAGGACGCCGGTCACGAGCAGCTTCTTGCCTTCGAGGAGCATGCGGACGGGAGCCTCCAGCTGCGGATGGGCCGATGCGCGCCACCGCGCGCGGACCTGCCGAATTGTACCCTCGCGCCGGGCTCAGCTCGGGAATGCGGATGGCGTCGCGCTGCACCGCACGCTCCATCGGACTACGATCCCATCACCGATGATGGTTCGCCTCTACGACTACGACGTGCCCGCCGCCGATGCTGCGGAAGATGTGCCGAGCCTGCGCCCCCTGCTCGAGGCGCTCTCGACCGATGAGCGACGGGTGATCCTGACCGGCCTGTTCAAGCCGGAGCGCATGCCCGGGACGATGGAGCGCCTCACCACCCTGGTCGAGGACGTGGACGTCAGCTTCGCGAACGCCCTGATCACGCTCGACAACGAGAAGCGCTCTCGGCGTTTCGTGGCCATCGACGAGGCGAAGGCCATCCTCGACCGCTGGCTGCCGGAGAGCGCGGTGGCCGGGACTCGCGAGTGGGACGTCGCGCGCCTGCTCGAGCCGTACGGGGACGGCACCTTTCACGGCAAGCTGCTGAAGCGGACGCGGAAGCAGCTGCGCTCGGTGTCGAGCCGCGAGGCGCTCACCGTCCCCTTCCTCTTCCGGCGCAGCTGGGCATGAGCCGATCGACACGGCGTCGCAAGGGCCGCCCCTACCAGCCGCTGCCCGCCCGACGCTCGAACGCGTGGGTCGTCCGGCTGCTCGTCATCGCCGTGGGAGTGATCCTGGTCGTGGGCTCGCTCGCCTTCCTCGGCGGGACTCCCCAGTGACCACGCCCTCCTAGAGCGACTCCTCCACCAGGGTCCGGACGTGGAGCAGCAGCTTCACGAGCTCCGGTGCCGCCGCGATGAGGTCCAGGTCGTCTGGCTGGACGTGGTCGAAGAGCCGGAACTCGGTGTGGGCCGCCAGACGTCGGTCGCCATCCAGGGCGGCCGCCAGGGTACGCGACTCGACGAACGGCACGTGATGATCCTGCGTCTCGTGCATCAGGTGAACGTCGGCAACGACGTCGCCGAGATGACGACCCGGCGAGATGCCGTCGATGAACTCCATCGAAGCCAACGGCAGCTGGCGGATCGAGCGCTCGGCGCGATCGAGTGATGCCGCGGTCAGCAGGTCGTGGACGGTTCGAGCTCCCCGAGACGCGAGGTCCGCGCGCAGGGCCGCATCGCCATCGGGTCGATCTCCCGCCAGGACGGCGGCTCCGAAGGCGTCCTCCAGGAGCCGGCGGTCGGCGCGATCATCGACCTGGTCGAGCATGAACCGCAGGTAGACCTCGCGAGCCAGCGGCGTCGGCGTCCAGGGCACGGGGGTTCCGTCCGCGTCGCGGTAGGCGTGAGCTGCCACCGATGCAAGGTAGGTCGAGGCATCGGCGAATGCCCCGAACGCGTTGACCCACCGGACCTGCTCCGCGATCCGCTCGTCGCCGGCGGCGAGCAGCGCCAGAGACCCACCGACGCTGAAGCCCACGATCCCCACGCGGCTGCGGTCCACCTCGGGTCGAGCCGCCAGCAGCTGGAATGCCCGCACCACGCCGTCGATCTCACCCAGCTCGAGCCGGCCCTCGAGGAGGGTCGCCGAGTCGGGAACCAGCACCGCCACGCCGGTGCGCGCCAGCCCGTCGGCAACGCGCTCGATGGCGGGATGGTTGCGGCCAAGGTTGTTGACGCCGAAGACCAGGAGCATCGCACCGGCCGGCCGCTCGGGCGATGCCCAGGCCGGGAGCCACAGCTCCGCCAGGTCAGGCTCGCCGCCGGGCTCGACGGCCCGATACGGACGGCTCGATCGAACGGGCGCCGCGCTGAAGACGTTCAGTGGCTTCGGGCCGGCGTCGAGCAGGTTCGGCAGCAGCGCCGCGGTCTGGAACGCGACCCTCGTCGGCTCCCATGCCACGAGCAGGATGGCGAGAACGAGGAACACGAGACCGATCCGTCGCAGGCGCCGCATCGGGCCATGCTACGCGCGGAAGCACCCTAGCCTCGCGCTGACTCTCGCCGTGCCACGTCATGCTCGAGCTGCAGGCGCAGCCGATACAGGACGTTCCACTCCTCGGTGTTCAGACTGGCGATGTCGATCTTCTCCTGGATCCCGTCCAGCTCCGACCGCAGGCCCTCGACGTCGCCATTTGCCGCGCGGTGCGCCCTGCGCAGCTCGTCCTCGAGGTCCTGCGCATCCTCGTTCCAGCTGAGGTAGGTCGGCTGGAACGCGAACTCGCGCTCGATCGCGGCGCGCGCGCGGTACGCATCCTCCTTGGGCCCCAGGATCGAAACATTCGTGGCGTAGGCCATGATGTCGAGCCCGTCCGCCCGCAGGCGCATCGGCTCACCCCGCACGGCGGCCCCGAGCAGATGCTCGGCGGCGAAACCCAGCGTTCGGAGGGGCCACGATCGGGGTCCACGCGCCTCGGCCTGCTCGATGTCGCCGATGTCCATCGTGCCGAGGGCAGTGCGAAGCGCCTCGACCAGGTCGTCGTCGTCGCTGCCGTCGGTCATCACCAGCGGCACCTGGACCAGCTTGCGCTTCCGCCGCCAGCGCTGGAACAGCAGGATCGGCGTGAAGACCACCATCTGGAGGACCGAGGCGCCGAGCATGGCGGTCGCCGGGTAGCTCATCGGGAGCATGCTCGCCCACGTTCGGATGCTGCGATCGTCGTGGAACTTTGCGTAGACCGTCGCGGCCGCGATCACCGGCGGGGTCAGCAGGATGGCGACGACGAGCCCGATGTAGTGGATCGCCTCCACGTCGAAGTTGTCATCGATCACGCCGGAGGCCTCGAGCAACGCCCCGCCGAAGATCGGAACGGCGAAGCCGATGACGACGATGACCCATCCGGCGGCCAGCAGGCTGACGACGGACAGGATGCGGCCCTGCCGCCCCGGCACCTGCCCGAAGTAGAGCGCCGTCGCCCAGCCGAGCGCGAACGACGCGGACTTGCTGAACGCCTGCCACGCCAGCAGGAGGACGAACGGAAGGAACGGCATGTTCGCTCTTCAAGCAATCGTCATGCCGACGTCGCCCGCGGTGTCTCCGGTCAGTCGAGGACCAGGGGTCGGACGGTCATCGTCTCGGCGACGCGACCCTCCCATTCCTCTCGCGGCGCGTCGCAGTACAGCTCGATCTCGTTTCCATCCGGATCGGCGGTGTAGAGGCTGCGGGTCACGCCATGGTCTGCCGTCCCGCGCAGCAACCCACGCTCGGCGAGGATGACGTGCGCCTCCTTCACCGCATCCCAGTCCGCCAGGCGGAAGGCGACGTGGTAGAGGCCGACCGCGTTGGGAACCGCCGACGGGGCGGAATCGCCCACCCGCAGCAGGGCCAGGTCGTGGTGGTTCTCGCCCGTTGCGGTGAGGAAGATCATGACGTTGCTCATCTCGCTGGACACCTGGAAGCCGAGGACGTCCCGATAGAACGCGAGCGCGCGGTCGAGGTCGCGCACCTTGAGCACGACGTGACCGACGCCGAGGGGCTGGAGCATGGACGGATGCTACTCCACCGCCGAGGTGGAGCTAGGGCAGGCCCAGCTTCGCGCGGCAGGCGGGCCACGGAGCGTACCCGCGGGCATCCCGCAGGCGCTCGGCGACGGCAATCTGCTCCTCCCGCGTGGCGTCGTGCGGATATGCGGCATAGGCAGCCCCGCCGTAGTCCTGCCACGTCCCGAGGTTGAACTGGAGGCCACCGTAGTAGCCGTTGCCGGTATTGATGGCCCAGTTTCCACCGGACTCGCACTTCGCCAAGTCGTCCCACACCGTGGTGCCGTCGGAGGTCACGACCCGCTGCGGAGCGGGCGTCGGCTTCGGTGTCGCGATCACGTGGAGAGTGGCCTCCATCGGGGCCTCCACCGGCGTCGGGATCGCATCGGCGGCAAGATTCTCCGCCGCCGCCTGGTTCGTGACGCTGGCTGCCAGGATGCCCTGGCGGCCCGAGAGGGCACTGCGGTCCGCCACGAGGATGGGGGCGTCGGAGACCGGGAGCAGACCCTGCGCGATGTCGAGCGGGACGGGCGTCGCCGAACGTGCGGCGACCGGCGCCAGCAGAGCGACTCCGGCGATGCTGATGGCGGAAAGGGTCAGAATACGTCGCAACATCATGCGATCCGTCAGGCGCGCCGCGGGCGCGTCGAGATCGCGACCCGGGTGCTGCGCTTCGGGATGTGAGCGGCAACGCGCCGCTGGGAATCGGGCAATAGAATCCATCCAGTACGTGGTCCGGCCGACGCGCACCATGACATGCAGGTGGCGTGCCGGCGAGGGCTCACCCTAGCATCCGCCATCTGACCTGTCGAGCCACCGGAGGACCCATGCCACGCCGTACGAAGGAGCCTGAGCGCCGTCGGGGAGCCATCGTCGTGCGCGGCGCATCGCCCGGGGACCAGCGCACCGAAGACCAGAAGCTGCTCCGCGCGCGAGCCCCCGCGCTCCGTTTCCAGGAGACCGACACGTGGCGAACGCTGCGCATCATGGGCGAGTTCGTGGAGGGTTTCGATGCCCTCGCCGATGTCGGGCCGGCGGTCAGCATTTTCGGATCGGCGCGCATCGGGCGCCGCAACCGATACTACGGAGCGGCCCGCCGCCTGGCCGCCGCCCTCGTGAAGGAGGGCTACGCGGTCATCACCGGCGGAGGCCCGGGCATCATGGAGGCCGCGAACCGGGGTGCCCAGGAGGCTGGCGGCCTCTCCATCGGCTGCAACATCGAGCTGCCGTTCGAACAGGGGCTCAACGAGTACGTGGATCTCGGGATGGAGTTCCGCTACTTCTTCGTGCGCAAGGTCATGTTCGTGAAGTACGCGGAGGCGTTCGTGATCTTCCCCGGCGGCTTCGGCACGCTCGACGAGCTGTTCGAGTCCCTCACGCTGATCCAGACCGGGAAGGTGCAGCACTTCCCGGTCGTGCTGTACGGACGCGACTACTGGACGGGCCTCATCGACTGGATCAAGGACAAGCCGCTGTACGAGGAGAAGATCTCGCCCGAGGACCTCGACCTGGTGACCGTCACCGACAACGTCGAGGAAGCGTGCGCGGCGATCCTGCGGCACCGCGGCAAGGGACGTGAGAAGGAAGAGGAGGACAGCCGCGCCGCCACCAAGGATGCCGTGCAGCGAGCCGCTGCCGGCGCCCCGTGATCCGGCGGCTCGTCCAGCTCGTCGTCGCGTGCGTCATCCTCGGGGTCGGCGTCGCACTGCTGCTCGACGCCGCCCTGGGCTCGGATGGCTTTGCGGCTCTCGTGAATGGAGTGACGCTCGCCACCGGGATGCCGTTCTGGATGATCAACATCGCAGTGAGCGTGGTCTTCATCAGCGCAGCGTGGCTCCGTGGCCGTGTGCCGGGAGTCGGGACGCTCGTGCAGCCGGTGGTCGTCGGGGTGACCGTGTCGCTCGTGATGCCCCTGCTTCCGACGCCCGCGCACCCGGCACTCCAGTCCGTCGAGCTGGCGCTGGCGTTCGTCCTGCTGTGCTTCGGAGTCGCAGGCTACCTTGCTGCCGACCTCGGCGCCGGGCCGGCGGAGGCGGCAGCCCTGGCGTGGGATCCGCCGATCCCGTTCAAGTGGAGCTACACCCTCGTCCAGGTGACCGGTGCATCCATCGGCTGGCTGCTCGGGGCGGCAATCGGACCCGGGACGCTGCTCATCGTCCTGCTCATCGGCCCCACCGTCGACTGGCTGATGCGCACCGTTCTGGCGCCGATCGGCCTGGCTGAGCCACGGCTGCTGGAGCCGACCACCGGCTGAAGGCGGCGATCAGCGACGAGCGGCGCGCGCCGAAGCGAGCGATCGACCCGCACGCTCACGCAGACGATCGGGAGCGTCGAGGAGATCATCGGGAACCGACCAGTACGGCATGCGTCCATGGCGCACCGAGCCGTCGGGTGGGCTGTCGTCATCGGCCCGCAGGAACGGCGTGCCCTCGGAGTCGACGAGGCCGAACATGACGCCGTCGGCGAAGATCCCGTGGCCACCGAACATCGCGCGCCGGGTCACGTCCCCGAGCGGCTTCAGCTCCTCCAGGAGGACGGCCGCCATGGCCGTGCCCGCCTCGCTTCCTCGCGTGCCCCTTCTCGCCCATCGGCCTCGCTCCGCTGTGGACGCCCATCATGCGCCGATGTCGAACGCAGTGCGGCTGGCAGCGGGAACGGGCAGCGCGAGAAGGGTCCGGGAAGGGCAAGAGTGGCGGGCCCGACCGGATTCGAACCGGCGATCTCCAGCGTGACAGGCTGGCATGTTGGGCCACTACACCACGGGCCCGCGGGAGTGACGGTGGCGGAGCATACCATAGCCCGCCCGGGCCTTCAGGTACCCGAATCTGATCTCAGGTCGCCGATCAGGCGCACCGTCACCAGGCCGTATCCGAGCGCCGCCAGAGACGCTCCCAGGGTGGCCGCCCCGAGGAGCGCCGCGTAGTCGGGTGTCCGCACCGCGCTCGCCACCGCCGCCGCACCCGATGCCGTCGCCAGTGCGGTCATCATCGCGGCAAGCAGGACTCCCGATGCCAGCGCGCCGCGCCATCGCCGTCGGATGCCGGCAAGCACGGCGACGTGAAGGATGCCCACGCCGATCATGCCCAGCGCGACCGCGGTGATCGCGCCGCCGAGTGCGGAGCGGTCGATGGCCAGTGGGGGCAGGGCGGATACGCACGGTCTCGGTCCCCACCGCGGCGACCGCCAGGCCGACCATGCCGGCCAGGATCCAGGCCGCGGAGGCGATGATCAGGATCGTCCGCACCACCGCGACCCTCGGCCCGTCAGCGGCGCGGGCGCAGCAGAAGGATGGCTGAGGCGCCGAAGATCAGGGTCGCTGCCGTCAGCGCCGTCGCCAGAACGGGATCCGCCGGAGGGGTCGCCATCGCGAGCAGCGCTCCGCCGACCGCGAGTGCCGCCGCCACTGCGGCCAGCGTGCCCGGTCAGCAGGCGGGCGCGCGGCACGGCGGCGAAGACCGCCGTTCCACCTGCCGCCAGGCCAGTTCCAAGGAGCAGCACGAGCAATCCCAGGAGGAGGGGCCCGATGCCGATCGACGTGACGTCCGGTGGCGCGTCACTGCCATAGCGTCCGCCGATGGTGAGGGCCATGGCGATCATCCCGATGCCGGTGATGATGAGCGCGATCCCGCCCACGACCACGCCGACCGTCGCCGCGGCGGCGGCTTCGCCGAGGTGGGCAGGCGCGAGGGAATGGTTGGCGCGTGCGCGTGCTCCGGCAGTCGGAGGCGGCGCGGACGGGTCGTCGGTTGGTCATCGGCGACGGATTGTACGCGGTGAGCCAGTCCGCGCGCTCGCCGGCCGTATACTCCGCCGCGGGATGCCCTACGAGCTGCCGCCGGATCCGAGCACCGAGCGCCGCACCCGCATCACGCGCTGGGTGAGCTTCGGGCTGGCCGCCGCGATGGTGGCGCTGGTCGCCTACCTGGGATACGTCGGGTACGAGGGATCGCGTCAGCTGGCCGACCCGCCGTCGCCGTTCACCGACTGCCGAACCCCCGCCGCACTCGGCTGGTCGTACGAGGCCATCGGCTACGACATCGCCACCGATGTCGCCCTCCAGGCCGAGCCCGACCCGCGGGACTGCGTCGCAGCAGGGAGTCCCGGCCGACGACACCGTCACAGACGGGCGAGGTCGAGATCGCCGGCTGGTACATCCCGGCCGCGGCCGGCATCGGCCCCGAGGCCCCGACCGTGGTCATGGCCCACGGCTGGCGGGCCAACAAGAGCACCCTGCTGGATCGCGCGGCGCTGCTGCACGACGCGTACAACCTCGTCCTGTTCGACTTTCGGAACCACGGCCAGAGCTCGGACGCGCAGACGACCCAGGGCGTCCGCGAGCGGACGACCTGCGTGCCATCATCGACTGGCTCGAGCGCGAGAAGGGCCCGGAACGGATCGCGGTCCTCGGCGTGTCCATGGGTGGGGCGACCGCCCTGGCGGAGGCCGACAGCGACCCGCGGGTCGATGCCCTCGTCATCGAGTCGACCCACGCGTCGCTGGCCCACGCCGCGGAGGCGCGGCTGGGGACGAGCGGCTATCCCCTGGCGCTCCCCGGCAGCTGGGCCATCCTGCTCGGCACGCTGGTGCGGACCGGGGTCGACGTGTCGGTGGTGGATCCGGAACAGACGATTCGACGTCTCGACAACCGGCCGGTGCTGCTGATCTCGGGTGGCGCGGACGAGAGCATCGGGCCCGACGACGCGGAGACCCTTCGGATGCGAGCCGAGGAGGCAGGCTCGCCGGTCGAGCTCCACGTGTGCGCCGATGCGGGCCATGCCGAGGCGAACGAAACCTGCGCCGGAGAGTACGCCGATTGGGTGCTAGGCTTCCTCCAGCGGGCCCTGTCGTCACCCGGCTGAGGCGCCCGTACCCGCCCGTCCAGAAGACCCTCCCCGGAGGAGGGCCGCGCAGTTCACGAGGTACCGATCTTCCATGACGATCGCCGCGACCGACGTCGACGCGCGCTTCGACCGCACGGTCGATCGCTGGTTCCGCGACCAGCTCGCCCTCCATCCCGAGGCCGCGACCTATCTCGGCATCCACGATCACGACGGCGACCTCTCGTCGGGATCGCCGGAGGCAATCGAGGAAGAGGTCGCATTCCATCGACGAGCCATCGACGAGCTGACGGCGCTCGATCCGTCCGAGCTGAGCCCCGATCGGGCACTCGACCGCGACCTTGCGCTGCACCAGGCCCGACTCGCCATCCACTGGGAGACGGAATATCGCGCATGGTCGGGCGCGTCGCACGGTGCCGAGCACATCGGTGAAGCGCTCTTCCCGCTCTTCACGCGGGACTTCGCGCCCCTCGACCAGCGCGTCGAGCGGATCATCGAGCGGCTGGACGCGGCTCCGAGCTACCTGTCGGACGTCCGGCATCGGGTGACCGCGCCCGTTCGCCTGTGGACCGAGATCGACCTCGAGTCGACGGAGCAGCTTCCGGGATTCCTCGACACCATCATCGCGGCCGCGCGCGCGGAAGCCGTCGATGAACGGCTCACCTCGCGATTGGTCGCCGCATCGAACGACGTGAAAGCCGCCCTCGAGGCGCACGCGCAGTGGCTGCGAGATGACGTCCTGCCGCGCGCCGATGCAGACTGGCGGGCCGGGCCGGAGCGGTTCGAGGAGATGATTCGACTCCGCGAGCTCGAGGCAGGCGGCGACGAGATCCTGGCCGTCGGCGAGGAGCTCCTTGTCAGCGAGAAGCAGGCTCGGGACGACCTGGCACCACTGATCGACCCCACCGCGTCGCTGGCGGAGGTGGCGGACATCGTCAAGGACGACCACGCCGCCACCTTTGCCGAGGCGCTGGGCGAATATCGCGAGTCGATGGATCGTGCCCGCGCCTTCGTGGTCGAGCACGGCATCGCGACGCCGCCCGAGGAGGACCGCCTCAACGTCATCGAGACGCCGGCCTTCGTGCGGCATCTCGTCCCATTCGCGGCCTACTACGACCCGGCCAGGTTCGACCCAACCCCGGTCGGGACCTACATCGTCACGCCACCGTCATCCCCGGAGATGATGCGCGAGCACAATCGGTCCTCGATCAGCAACACGTCGGTGCACGAGGCCTATCCGGGCCACCATCTCCAGCTCAGCGCCGCCATCACCAACCCCAGCCTCGTCAGGCTCTTCTCGGGCGCCCCGGAGTTCACCGAAGGGTGGGCGTTCTACTGCGAGCGGATGATGAAGGAGGCCGGCTTCGACGACACGCCGACGGGCTGGTACATCGTCCATACCGATGCCATCTGGCGCGCGACTCGCATCATCCTCGACGTCCAGCTGCACCGCGGCGTCATCGGCTTCGACGAGGCCGTGGAGCGCCTGGTGGCCGAGACAGGATTCGAGCGGCCGGCGGCGCTGGCCGAGGTGAAGCGCTACACGGGCACCCCCACGTACCAGCTGTCCTACCTCTTCGGGCGCCACATGATCGAGAAGCTTCGCGACGAGGTCAGTGCGCGTGAGGGCGCCGACTTCGATCTGCGCCGCTTCCACGACACCCTGATCTACGGCGGAACCATGCCGGTCAGCTATGCGCGTCGGCTGTTCGAGCCTTCACGGCCCGATGAGGGCGCCGCTCCTGGCTGCGGCCGCCACCATCGCCCTGGCCGGATGCGCCAGTGATCCCACGCCGACCCCGCGACCCGGCATGCCCGACCCAGCCGCCGACGAGCACCTCGGCCCAGGCGACCCTGGCCGATGCCGGCTTCGCCACCGTCACCATGGGAGGCGACGTCGAGGGTGAGTTCGTCATCGAGCTCCACGGCGATCTCGCGCCGATAGCGACCGCCAACTTCGTCGAGCTGGCCCGTTGCGGCTTCTACGACGGGATCAACTTCCATCGGGTCCTGGCCGGGTTCGTGATCCAGGCCGGGCGACCCGAACACGCGCGGTCGACCGGTGACTTCCCCGGCATCGGTCGCGGCGGAGCGGGGTACGAGTACGAGATCGAGCCGCCGGCCGACGACCTTGGCTACGACCAGTACTCGGTTGCCGTGGCCAACGACACGCGGACCAACGACAGCCAGTTCTTTGTGTCTTTGGTCGACCTCAACGATGGTCTGGAGCGCCTCTACACGATCTTCGGTCGGGTCGTGTCCGGCACCGACGTCGTCGATGCCATCGCCGCCGTCCCGGTCCTTGATCCACGTGTCGGGATCCCCGCCGTACCGGTCACGATCACGTCGATCGTGATCTCGGAGACCGGCGGCCCGGAGGAGTCTCCGGGGTCGTGAGCGGGCCCGAACGCTTTGCTTTGTAAAGGAATCTCAACCTCGACAAGCCTTGTCTAAAGAGAACAGGCGGTCTATCCTGATCGTGCTGTTCGCACAGCGATTCACCACTGGTTGCAAGGCCATGGGTAGGTTAGGGTTAGGGTAGTGCGGGAAACCGTGCGTGAAAGATGCCCTTGCGATTAGCGAATCCGGCAGCAATGAAGGCCCCCGCTTCGGCGGGGGCCTTCGTCTATCCCGTGACGGCGAACCCGCCGAGGGGCGGCTTGCAGTCCTGCCCCCGCTGTCCGTCATGCTGGTCACCCGAGCTTGGCCCCGCGAACCAGGCTGCCCATGTCCCGAACCGCGACGCTCACACGAACTGCATCCCCACCCTATCGCCGATCCAGATCACCGCTTCGTCGGCGAAGCACCTGGTTGCTCGCGCTCGTTGGCCTCATGGTCGCCTTCGTGGCCGCCCTGGCAGTCGCTCAGCTGCCGCACACCACGTGGCTGCGCGGATCCGTGTGGGCGGTCGAGGAGGATGTCCTCAGCGCACTGTGGCCACTCGCGCAGAGCTTCGACTCGCCGATGGGATACGGCTTCACCGGTGACAACCCCTATCCGCACCTGATCCAGGGCGCCTATGGCGGAACGGCGTTCTATCCCCCCGGCTACCCGTTCCTCCTGTGGGCGGCGGCGAGGATCGTCGGGGATCCGCATCGGGCATCGCAGGTGATCGGAGCGCTCTCCGCCGTCCTGCTCATGGCGAGCACCTACTGGCTCGCCCTCGGCTGGACCGGGAAGCGGGGCGTGGCCCTGGTCGCGGCCGCCCTCCTTGCGACGTCATCGGCTGTCCTGACCCTCGCGTACGCGACGAGCACCGACCTGCTGGCGGGTGCCGCGGTCACCGCGGCGCTGGCCGGCGGAGTGTGGGCCATCCGTCGTCCGGACAGGCGTCGGTGGATCTTCCTGGCTGCGGTCGCGCTCGGCATCGGCTTCCTCGTCCGTCGCCAGAGCGCCGTGATGCTGCTGCCCTTGCTGGGGATCGCGGTGATCTCGGCACGCGGCCGATGGCGAGAGATGGTCGTCCGGGCGTCGATCGTGCTCGGCGTCGCGAGCCTGGTCGCCCTTCCCGACCTGATCATCCAGCTGCAGCTGCACGGCAATCCGTTCCACAGCGCACACGGCAAGAACATCTGGAATGCCGTCATCAACCGATACGACTGGCCTGCGTGGAACGACGTCCCGAACACCGTATCGCCGATCGCGGTCGTGGCCCAGGCGCCCGGCGCGCTGGTCGAGAACTGGATGAGCAACCTGCTCCACTACGCGGAGACCCTGTGGCTTGGTCCGGCGACCTTCCTGGTCCTTCCCGGCCTCGTGCTCATCTGGCGCCGGCGGACGCTGCGAACGCGAACCGCGGTGGCACTGGGATCGGCGCTGGTCGTCGTTCTCGTTGCGTCGATCTCGGAGCGCGGCGATCGCCACGCCCTGATCCTGGTACCGACGCTGGCCGTCGTTGGCGCAGCGGCAATCTGGTACGGCGTGAGCTCGATGTGGCGCGTCCGTGTCGGCGGCGCTTTTCGTGGCC
The DNA here is from genome assembly GCA_963767985.1 of uncultured Chloroflexia bacterium. GTDB lineage: Bacteria > Chloroflexota > Limnocylindria > QHBO01 > QHBO01 > JACDBZ01. Next base: position 81,666 of record CAVYGE010000005.1, on the reverse strand, counting down.
GTCGGCGTTCTCGTCGCGGGCGCCCACACGCTGCAGCTCGTGCGCGACGAGCTCCAGGTTCCCCATCTCCAGCAGGTCGTTGCGGCGCTGGACGCCGACGGCGCCACCGCGGATGACTCGCTGACCTCGTTCGGGTCTGCGCACTTCGCGTTCTACTCCGGCATCGGCTTCGAGCCGCTCGAAGGTGACGTGGTCACCTGGCGCGACCTGCGAGGCGTTCATGGAGGCGAACGGCACCGACTACTACGTGGCGCGGCGGCGGCAGCTGCACGAGAACCGCCTGGTCGAGTCGCTCGAACCGGCGACGGCGCCGGCGTGGCTGGTCCCCATCTGGACGGCTCCGCCGGGCGAGGAGGCCGATCGCATCGTCCTCTATCGATTCGCTCCCGGGAGCTGAGTCCTCGGTTCGTGACGCCGATCGACCCCGCGTGTACCATGCCCCGGCCCGGTTTGGGGCCGTTCCGGTGATCGCGCGCCGGTAGCTCAGTGGATAGAGCGTCGGCCTCCGGAGCCGAAGGTCGCAGGTTCGAATCCTGTCCGGCGCGCCAGACCTTGGATTGCCTCGCGCCGCAACGACCGACGGGTTGGATCCCGTTCGGCCTACCGCCGCGTTCGGGCATCATCGGGGCATGCAGGAGATCGGCCGGCCGTCAGACCTGGTGCGTCGGGATCGGCTGGCGCGCGAGTCGCACGAGGCATCGCTCAGCCCATCGGCAACGAAGAGCACCGAGAGCCGCGGCCGCGATCGGCCCGAGGCGGCGGACGAGTTCCGGACGGCGTTCGAGCGCGATCGGGATCGGATCATCCACTCGAAGGCGTTCCGCCGGCTGAAGCACAAGACGCAGGTCTTCCTCAACCCGGAGGGCGACCACTACGTCACGCGCCTGACCCACACCATGCAGGTCACCCAGGTCGCCCGCTCGCTGGCCGCCGCCTTGAGCCTCAACGAGCCGCTGGCCGAGGCGATCGCCCTGGGCCACGATGTGGGGCACTCGCCGTTCGGCCACACCGGTGAGGAAGCACTGAGCCCGTACTTCGCCCCGGACGACTGGCACCACGCGGCACAGAGCGTCCGCATCTTCGAGGTCCTCGAGGACCTCAACCTGACCTGGGAGGTCCGCGATGGGATCCGCGCCCACTCGTGGAAGATCAACCCTCCGCCGTCCACGCCGGAGGCGTTCTGCGTCCGCTTCGCCGATCGCATCGCCTACCTCGCGCACGACGCGCTCGACGCTCTGCGCGCCGGGGTGCTCGATGGCAGCGAGTTCCCACCCGCGGTCATCGAGCGCTTTGGGGAACCCGGCCGCGCCTGGGTGGCGGCCATGATCGAGGCCGTGATCGAGGAATCGCTGCGCACTGGAGCCGTGCGCATGGATGCCCCGACGCTGGACGTCATGAACGAGCTCCGCGACTTCATGTTCGCCCGCGTCTACCAGGCGGAGGAGCAGCTGCGTCAGCAACGTCGGGCCGTGCTGGTCATTCGTCAGCTGATGGAGTGGCACCTCGCCCACCCCGACGACATCCCCGGCACCTACCGGCAGCACGAAGCTTCGCCGGCGACCCAGGCCGCGGACTACATCGCCGGAATGACCGACCGCTTCGCACTCGCGACGCACTCGCGCCTCATGCCCGGCAGTGACCCGCCCTAGCGGAAGACCCGGAGCGACCGCGGCCTGACCTCGAACGTGACCGGGGTGACCCCGATGCTCACGCCGTCGGCGTGAGCCGGCAGCGCGCGACGGATGCCCTCGATCGTGACCTGGCTGGCCCGGTACTGGAGGATGCGGGGCTCGCGTCGCTCCTGGCGCCGCGCGATCGACAGAAAGTGGCGGACGACGTCGAATCGGCTCATCCCGTGGAAGACGGCGACGTTGAACAGGCCGTCGGTCGGATCGGCATCGGCGGCGACCGCGAAGCCCATGCCGTGGTACGGCCCGTTGCTGACGGTGACAGCCGGGCTGCCGGTGCGATACGCGGTCCCATCCAGCACGATGCGCATCGGCGACTTCCGCACGCGCATGGCGCGGACCAGGGAGCGGGCGGCGCGCAGCCAGCCACGACGTTCCGCCACCTCGACCGCCAGGAAGCCGATGGCGTCGACGCCCACGCCGGCCGCTTCGAAGAATGGGCGGCCGTCGTCGCCGTCGCGGACCACCCAGCCGGCGTCCATCTCGTTCATGTCCCCCGCGCCGATGACGTCGAGGGCGGCGTCCAGGGTGACGGGAATGCCGAAGCCTCGGGCCATGTTGTTGAAGCTGCCCATGGCCAGGATGCCCAGCGTCCCTTGCGGGTGCCCGATCATCGCCGTCGCGACGCCCGAGACGGTCCCATCTCCCCCGGCCACCACGACGTCGCATCCCTCGTCGGCGGCCGCCCGGGCCAGCGTCCCGGCGTCGTCGTCCTCCCCGAGCTCGTGGAGCCGCACGTCGAGACCGCGCTGGGCGAGCTCATCGCGCAGCGCATCGGGTTGCAGGCGTTCGGGGTCGTCATGGAGATTCGGCCCGGAGCCGGGCTTGCCACCCGCGACCGGGTTGACCAGGAGCAGGATCGGTCGACGCGTCACTCGATTCCTCGTTGGTAGGCCTGAAAGGTTCCGTCTCCGCAATCCAGCACGATTCGTTGCGGGAGTCGAGCACCGCTTGCGGCGGGCGCGAACCCCGGTTCCACGAACACGTCCCAGCGCGCCAGGCCGAACGACGTGCTCCCCGCGGGATCGAGCGGACCGGTGATGCCTTCGAGCGCAGGCTCGGTTGTCGGCTCACCCACCGGCTCGAACGCGGCGGGCTCGTACGGCAGCCGTGCCGGGCACTCCGCGGGAGCTCCAGCACGAAGGATGCCGAAGATGCCGACGCCGATGAAGACCACGACCGCCAGCGCGCCGCAGCCCACCGCCCGACCGTTCACGAGCGCACGATCCCGAAGTCGTCGAACTCCCCGCTGGCGACGGACCGACCCGCCTCGACCGATGCGACCCGGGCCCCCGGTGGGCCGAGCCTCACCAGCCGCTCCAGCTCGTCCAGCTCCGTGGTGCCGCCCTCGGCGACCAGCTCGACGGATCGCTCGTCGTCCGCATTCATGATCCACCCCACCAGTCCGAGGCGCTCGGCGTGGCGGCGCACCCACCACCGGAAACCGACTCCCTGGACGTGCCCGGCGATGCGAGCGGTCAGGCGCTGGGCAGTCACTGGCGCAGGGTCGGCCAGCTCAACATCGCTGCCTCGAGCGCAAGCCGGGGCGCGGCGTTCTCCTCCAGGGCGGCGTGGACGCGCTCGAGCTGCTGCGCGGACTCCCGCAGCGCCGGCGCGCCGACTCGCATGGCGATCTGCTCGAGGCCCGGTGCCAGCTCGCTCGACGGCGCCAGCTCGGGACGCCCGACGGCGGCGACCAGCAGATCGCGTGCGAGCGACATCCAGGCGGCGACGATCATGGCGGCGGCCCGTCGCTGAAGCGCGGCCGGCGTGCGTGCGTCGTCCTCGGTTCCATCGGTCACGGGTCGCACGGCCCGCACCGTCTCGTCCAGGAGGTCGCGCGCCGAGCCGAAGCGATCGGCCCGGCCCCGCTCGAGGAGCGACATGAGCTCGGTCTGAACGCGCCGACGCCAGGTGAGGCGCTCGTGGTCGTCGACGAAGGCGAGGGCCGTGCCGCTGAGCCCGTCCGCGATCCGGGCGAGCACGTCAGCCTGGTCCGCCGGCAGGCCGCGCACGTCCATGAGGTGGGCAACGAGCTCCTGTCGCGGAACAGGCCCGATGCGCAGCGACTGGCAGCGCGACCGGATCGTCGGCAGCAGGGCCCGCGGCTCATCGGCAACCAGGACGAAGGTGTGCCGATCGGTTGGCTCCTCGAGGGCCTTGAGGAGTGCGTTCTGGACCTGCTCACCGGCACGATCCGCCTGCTCGATCACCACGACCCGCCGACCCGCAACGATGGGCGCACCGGACGCCTCGAGCAGCCAGCGCCGGGCCGCTGCGACGATGCTCTCGCCCGATGATCGGTCCTCGCGCCACGTCTCGGGCGAGGCGATGACCAGGTCGGGATGCGACCGCGTCCTGGCATCCCGACATCCGCGGCACGCATTGCACGGTCGCTCGCCTGCGGGCGCTGCCGAGCAGAAGAGCAGCGCCAGCAGGTCCTCGACGAACGCCCCCTTCCCGGCTCCGGCGGGGCCATGCACGAGCAAGGTCCGCCCCGCCTGCGTCGGGTCGCTCGTCCGCATCGCCAGGCGACGCGCGGTCGGCTGTCCAACGCTCCTGAAGCCCGGAGGCACCTCGGTCTCGATCACGCGCTGAGTATAGGTTTGACCCTGCCCGGCCAGCTCGCCCCGCTGGTCCGGGTGCCCGACCGGTGGCATACTTCATGCACCCAACACGGCCGAACACAGGAGGAAGCCATGCCGACTGGCCCGGCAGCAACGGCCGACGACATCACCGAGTCCATCCGATCATTCATCGATCGCGTCGCTGACGCGAAGGTCACCCAGGAGATGGCGAAGCGCGGTCAGAGCGTGGCCGACGTGCTCGCCGAGCGCGGGACCGAGGTCGGCGACCGAGCCGCATGACGCCTGGCGCGAGTCGCGCCCGCTGCGTCAGGACGCCGCCGCTGCGGTCATCCGCGCCGGAGGGGAGGCCGCGCGCTGGTCCGATCGCACCTGGCGCTCGTCACTGCGGCCGATGGTCCGCGACCTGTGGAAGCGTCGAACGCTCGCCATGGGCGCCGCCGGTGCGGCAATGCCCGTCGGGAAGGAGCTGGTCGACACCGCGGCCGCTCGGCTCGGCACTCCGTGAGCGCACCGAGCGCCGCCACTGGGGCATGTTCTTCGCGGGGCTGATCTTGGGCGCCGTGGGAGGTGCAATCGCCGCGATGCTGTTCACTCCCAAGCGCGGGAGCGAGATCCGACGGGAGATCGGCTGCGCGGACGGAAGGCGTCCGCGATGAGCTCGCATCGCGCGCCAAGGACGCAGACTGGATGCCGATCTTCCAGCGTGAGAACGGCACCAATGGCGCCGATACGACCGCCAGCCTCGACGAGGCGGCGGCAGACGCCGGCTGGTGCGATCGAGCCTGAGCCCGCCGACCACGCCGAGGCGATCGACGAGGCACCGGACAGCGTGGACCGCGAGACCAGCGCCTGATCCACGTCAGATGATCAGGGCCGGCCCAATGGGCCGGCCCTTCTTCATGCCTGCGGCGTGCTCGGATTCTCGGAGCTACTCGCCGGCGCGCGGCTTGCGAGCCGATCGGAACCGGCCCCAGATGCCCTGGGGCTCACCATCGGCGCCGCCCTCGGACTGAGCCGCCCGGTGCGGCATCGTCCTTCTTGGTCCGCGTCGAACGACGACGGGCCGGCTTCGGCTCGGCTTCGCCCTCGGCACCGGCGTCGGTGGATGCGGCGTCGTCCTTCTTGGTCCGCGTCGAACGGCGACGAGCCGGCTTCGGCTCGGCTTCGCCCTCGGCACCGGCGTCGTCCTTCTTGGTCCGGGTCGAGCGGCGACGAGCCGGCTTCGGCTCGGCTTCGCCCTCGGCACCGGCGTCGGTCGGGTGCGGCATCGTCCTTCTTGGTCCGGGTCGAACGGCGACGAGCCGGCTTCGGCTCTGCCTCGGTGGCGGCGGCTCGGATGCGGCGCGGCCGCCTGGAGCTCGGCAAGCTCGCTTTCGCTCAGTCCGAGCTCCGCGAGCGTCGCGGCGTCCACCTCCTGGAAGGTGTACTCGCGATCCGGCGAGCCTCCGTCGATCTGGCTCAGGTCGTCGAACTCCTCCCACCCGGGCTCGCCGGCGGTGGCTTCAGAGGCTCCGGCCTCGTCGTCGCGACGCGATCGGCCACGTCCACGGCCCCCGCGACGGCGGCGGCGCTTGCGCTCGGGGTCCGCGTCACTCGGGGCGTCAGCGGTGGCCGTCGCCGATGCCACGGCCTTCGGCTCCTCCTTGGCGGGAGTGCTGGCGGTGCGCCTGGTGCTGGCGCGGCCGCGCCGGGCCGTGTCCGACGGCCCGCCCTTGATGGCGGCCAGGGCCGCCGCGGCCACCGATGGAGATGCCTCGCGGAATCCGAACTCGGGGCTGACCTCCTTGGCCGGCATCTCGGGCGCGCTCATGCTGTCGCGGAGGGCGCGTCCCTCCTTCCGGCTGATGGAGGCGATCTTCATGATGTCCATGAACTCATCGGCGACCGCGACGAGGTCCGACGAGGTGTTCGGCTTGAAGCTGATGACCTCGCAGCGGACACCCTTGTCCTGGAGCGCCTTGATGGCGGGGGCGAAGTCGCCGTCACCCGACACGATGACCGCGATGTCCATGCGATCGGCGAGCCGGAAGAGGTCGACGACGAGCTCGATGTCGAGGTTCGCCTTCATCCGGCCGTCGCCGAACTTGCGAATGTCCTTGATGACCGGCTTGTAGCCGTTCTTGCCCAGGAAGTCGATGAACTTGCGCTGGTTCTCATTCTCCGGGTCCAGCCCGGTATAGGCGTAGGCGCGAATGAGATCGCGCCCCTTGGTGGCGTGCTTGAGGAGGGCGACGTAGTCGACGTCGACATCCTGGCCTCGAGCCGCGTAGTACATGTTGGCGACGTCAACGAACATCGCCACGTTCTTGCTCACGGTTGAGCTCTTCTCCTGTGGTGTGTGATATGGCCGGCGCGGGTGGGTGGGCTCAGCCGATCGTTCGACCGAGTGTCCGACCGCGGCTCGCGAACCCCAGCCGCTTCCAGAGCGACGGTTCTGCGGACGCCAGCGGTTCGGCGACCTCCACGCGCGTGCAACCCTTGTTTCGTGCCGAGGTGGCGAGGTGCTCGACGATCTCGTCGGCAACTCTCCGCCGTTCGGCGGTGTCCAGCGCAGGTTCCTGCTCGACTCCCATCTCGTCGACAACGCCGACGAAGGGACCCGACCGCACCGATGGCCTGATGGCGAGGACCCCTACGCCCACGACCCGTCGCTCGCGTTCCGCGACGACGATCGTGGCGGAGGGAACGAAGAGAAGGTTGCGCAGGTAGTCGACGTCGTTGCGCTGCTCGAGTCCGACACCGACGTGCGCAAGGATGCGGACGGCGCTGTCGAGATCAGTGAGACGGGCGCTGCGGACGTGTACCTCCACGAAGGCCTCATCGGGGAGCGGTTCGCAGTCACGTGTGCTGCGGGACGACCCCGAGGAGGATACCACGGAATATGTCTTGCGCCGGGCAAGCGTGCACCGCTATGATGCCGCGCACCTTTGTTACGCCGGGCCGCGCATGCGCGCATCCACCCGAGCACACCAGTGGAGGAAGTTAACCGGATGCAGAAGTACATGCGATGGAGCGGCATGCTCGTCGTGCTGATGCTCATCCTCGCCGCCTGTCAGTCAAGCGACGGCGGAACGAGCACCGAGCCCAGCGCCGGCGAGAGCGATCCGCCCGCGAGCCAGGGCGGCGGCGGTGACCGCGGATTGCGATGCCGATGAGTTCGGTTGCATCGAGCTCGCCGAAGGCGATCCGATCGTCATCGGCACCGCGCTCGTGATCACCGGGGCCAACGAGTCCCTCGGCCTCGACAGCCAGTACGGCGCCCAGGTCGCGAACGAGCTCCGACCGGAGATCGCAGGACACCAAGTCGAGTTCAACTTCCAGGACGACGGCTGTTCGACCGAGGGTGGCACCGCAGCTGCGCGTGCTCTCGTCTCGGAAGAGAACATCGCCGGCGTCATCGGCACCAGCTGCTCGAGCGCCGGCATCCCCGCCGCCGAGATCCTGAGCGCCGAGGGCATCATGCTCGTCTCGCCGTCGAACACGGCTCCGTCGCTGACGGCGCCGGAGACGCACGAGCCGTTCTACGCGCGCACCGCGCACAACGACGGGATCCAGGGCGCGGCGATGGCGCAGTTCGTGTGCGAGGTCCTTGGCCTCACCACGGCCGCCACGATCGACGACGGGTCGGCCTACGCCGACCAGCTGGCTGCGGTCTTCGCGGCCGAGTTCCCGTCGCAGTGCGGCGGCTCCATCACCGCCGAGGAGGCCGTGACGGTCGGCCAGACCGACTTCACCGGCGTCCTCGAGAACATCGCGGCGGACTCGCCCGAGTTCCTGTACTTCCCGATCTTCGTGGCCGAGGGTGCGTCTGATCACCCAGCAGGCGCGCGATACGTCGGGACTGGATGACACCGTCCTCGGTGGAGCGGACGGCATCCTGACCCCGGACTGGCTGCGGCCGCCGGCAACGCTGCCGACGGCGCGTACCTGTCCGGTCCCGACCTCGCCTTCAGCGGTGACTTCTACGCCGACGAGTTCCTCCCGGCGTACACCGATGTCTCCGGCGAGAGCGAGCCGATCAGCGTGTTCCACGCTCATGCGTTCGACGCCTACAACCTGCTCGCGGATTCCATCGAGGCGGCCGCGTTCACGGATGGCGGAACGACGTATATCCCGCGCTCGGCGCTCCGCGACGCCTTCTTTGCCACCAGTGGCTACGAGGGCATCACCGGCACGCTGACGTGTGACGAGAACGGCGACTGCGCCGACGCGAAGATCAGCGTCAGCGAAGTCCAGGGACGCCGATTTCGTCCGGATCTGGCCGGAGGAATAACGGGTACGGCAGCTGAGCTGCACCTGATGTAACTGGTGCGGGTGAGTCGGTCTTCCGGCTCACCCGCGCTGCATTCGACTCACCTACCGCCCAACGGGGACCCGAGATGCGCGGCCGACGAATCCGGTTCAACCTCGTCAACCTGTTCCTGTGGCTGCTCGGGGGAGGGCTGCTCGCATTCGCCGCCTTCGGCACGTTCCTCACGCTCGTCGAAGGTCGGATCCAGCCGTCGCAGTGGCAGAGCCTGGTCATCGCCGGCATCGCGCTGGGCAGCGTGTACGCCCTCATCGCGCTGGGCTACACCCTGGTCTACGGCATTCTGTTCATGATCAACTTCGCCCATGGCGAGGTGTTCATGTGGGGAGCCTTCACCGCCTTCTTCGCCGCCACCGCTCTGAACGACGCGGGGATGATGGTCTCGAACCCGGTCCTCGCCTTCTTCCTCGTCCTCGCCACGTCCATGCTGGTCAGCATGCTGGTGGCGATCATGCTCGAGCGCATCGCGTATCGGCCGCTGCGCGGAGCTCCGCGCCTCGTGCCGTTGATCACGGCCATCGGCGCGTCACTCTTCCTGCAGTACACGGCGCGCGGCTTCTACGGCTCCGGCGTGCGCGCCTACCCCGACTACACGCTCTTCGACGGCACCATCTCGATCGGCTTCCTGAGCCTGAGCGTCAAGCAGGCCGTCGTCATTCTCGCGGCGGTCGGACTCATGCTGGCGCTGTACGTCTTCATCAATCGCACCCGGACCGGTCGTGCCATGCGCGCCGTCAGCGAGGACAAGGACGTCGCCGCGATGATGGGCATCAACGTCGACCGCATCATCGTGACCACCTTCGCCATCGGCGGCCTGCTCGCCGGTGCGGCCGGCATCCTGTACACGCTGATCTTCAACCAGGTCCTGTTCTTCATGGGCTTCCTGCCCGGGATCAAGGCCTTCACCGCCGCCGTGCTCGGTGGCATCGGCAACGTGATCGGGGCCGCGCTCGGCGGGCTGATCCTCGGCGTCGTCGAGCAGCTCGGCCCGAACCTCTTCCTGAGTGGCTACGGCGTCCCGTCACCGAACCAGCTGAAGGACGTCATTGCCTTCAGCGTCCTCGTCCTCGTCCTCATCTTCCGACCATCGGGCCTGCTGGGCCGTAAGGAGAACACCTGATGAGCACGCTTCTGCGCCGCGCGCTCATGATCGGTCTCTTCGGCGGGGTCGCGGGCGTTCACGTCAGCCTGGTCGGCATCGTCAACACGTTCCAGACGCGTGACCTCATCGCGGACATCGTCACCATCGGGTCCGTCCTGCCGATGCTCATCGCGATCATGGTCGGCTGGTTGGCCGGCTCGACGCCGCAAGCACATTCCCAGGCCATCCGGATCGGCGACGCTCGTCCACGGGGCGCTGGCCGGCGGCGTGGTCGGCGTCGTGCTCGCCGGGCTGGCATTGCTCGTCGATTCCGTCAGCCTGACCTGGATCCTGGTCAACGCCCGTCCGCAGCTCGCCAACATCCTCTACTTCGAGCAGGGACCCGGACTCGGCTCGGTCATCCTCATCGGCGGCGGCGCTGCTGCTGGGAGCGGCCGGGGCTGGCCTCCATCTCCTGCCGCGAACGATCGCACGCTCTGCTGGCCATCAGCGGCATCGTCACGATCATCGCTGCCCTGATGGAGCCATTCATCGGCGCGGTGCTGCGCAACGTCGAGCTGCGCGCCATCGAGGCGCTTCCTGTACGAGAGCGGTGGGCTCACCGTGCAGGGCTTCATTCTCGTCTTCGCTGCTGATCGCCGCCGGCATCTACGGCTGGGCGAAGCGCGGAGACCGAGCGAAGGCTCGGGTCGCGGCCATGCCGCCCGATCGACGTCGTGCCGGCAAGCTCATCGCGTACGGCGTGCTGTTCGTCATCCTCCTCATCCTGCCGCAGGTCGTCGGGCAGCGGCTGTCCGAAGTCGTCGGCACGGTGGGCATCTATATCCTGCTCGGCCTCGGCCTCAACATCGTGGTCGGCTTCGCCGGCCTGCTCGACCTCGGGTACGTCGCCTTCTACGCGGTCGGTGCGTACACGACGGCCCTGCTCACATCACCCGCCAGCCCGGTCTTCAACCCCGAGCTGCCGTTCTGGGGCGCGCTCCCGTTCGTCATCCTGGCCGCAGCGTTCATCGGGCTCATGGTCGGTGCGCCGGTGCTTCGGCTCCGCGGCGACTACCTGGCGATCGTCACCCTCGGATTCGGCGAGATCGCGCGAGAGATCTTCAAGTCCGCGTGGGCGCAGCCGGTCACCGGCGGCGCGCAGGGCATCCTGTCGGTCCCCGAGCCGCTGCCGTTCACGCGTGATCCGCAATCGATCTACTACCCGATCCTGTTCTTCTGCATCATCGCCGCGATCGCCGCCACCAGGCTGGCCGCATCCCGCGTCGGACGCGCCTGGAACGCGATGCGCGAGGATGAATCGGTTGCCGAGGCGACCGGCATCAACACGGTGAAGTACAAGCTGCTGGCCTTCGGCCTCGGCGCCGCCTTCGGCTGCCTGTCGGGTGCGTTCTTCGGGGCGAAGATCGGCGTCGTCTTCCCGGACAGCTTCAACATCCTCGTCAGCATCAACGCCCTGGCGCTGATCATCCTTGGCGGCATGGGGAACATCGCCGGCGTCGTCGTCGGTGCCCTCGTCCTCGTCGGGCTGCCCGAGCTGCTGCGCGAGTTCGCCGAGTACCGCCTCCTGATCTACGGCGTCGTGCTCGTGGTCATGATGCTCCTGCGGCCGGAGGGCCTCCTGCCCGAGCCGATCGCGACGCGCCGAGCTCCACGAGGTATCGGATGGTGACGACGACGACATGTACGCCGATGAAGCCGGGATCGACACCGGCAGACCGGTGGTGAGCACATGACCGACACGATGCAGCACGCTGGATCCGCTCGGGTCGTGGACGCCCTGCTCCAGGCCGACAAGGTGACGATGAAGTTCGGTGGCCTGGTCGCCAACCGCGACGTGGACTTCGTGATCCCGCGCGGGTCGATCGTGTCGCTCATCGGGCCCGAACGGAGCCGGCAAGACCACGTTCTTCAACCAGCTCACCGGCATGCTCGAGCCGACCTCGGGCGAGCATCACCTTCAACGGCAAGTCGATCGTCGGCCGCACGCCGTACGAGATCGTCGAGATGGGGATCGGCCGTACCTTCCAGAACATTCGCCTCTTCGGTGCCATGACGGTGCTCGCCAACGTCATGGTCGGGCGGCACGTCCGGATGCACTCCAGCTGGTGGGGCTCGCTCCTTCGGCTGCCGGCGGTTCGCGCCGAGGAAGAGGACACGAGACGGCGTGCCCAGGAGCTGCTCGAGCGCGTGGGCCTGCCGCGACGCTACGAGGAGGACTGGGCCAAGAACCTGCCGTATGGCGACCAGCGTCGCCTCGAGCTGGCCCGGGCGCTGGCCAGCGAGCCGCAGCTGCTCCTGCTCGACGAGCCCACGGCCGGCATGAACCCGGGCGAAACGGCGCAGATGACGGATCTCATCAAGCAGCTTCGCGATGAGCTTGACCTGACGGTGCTGCTCATCGAGCACGACATGAAGGTGGTCATGGGAATCAGCGAGCGCATCACAGTCCTGGATCACGGCGAGCTGCTGGCCGAAGGGAAGCCGGAGGAGATCCGGGCCAACCCGGCGGTGGTCGAGGCCTACCTGGGCAAGCAGGCGACGGAATGACCCAGGCCGAAGCCGTCGCCGGCGCGCAGCCGGCGACCACCACGCCCCTGCTCGAGCTGCGGGACATCCACGTCTACTACGGCAACATCGAGGCGCTCAAGGGCGTGTCGATGACCGTCGACCAGGGCGAGATCGTGACGCTCATCGGCTCGAACGGCGCCGGCAAGAGCACCACCCTGCGCGCGATCAGCGGCACGCATCGGCCTCGCACCGGCTCGATCCTGCTCGAGGGAAAGCCGATCCATACCCTGCCCGCGCACGAGATCGTGACGCTGGGAATCGCCCATTCCCCCGAGGGCCGGAAGGTCTTCAGCCGGATGACCGTGTACGAGAACCTGCAGATGGGCGCGTTCAGCCGCAAGGGCCAGAAGATCGACGACGACGTCGCCCGCGTCTACGACCTCTTCCCGCGCCTCAAGGAACGCCGCACCCAGAAGGCCGGCACGATGTCGGGCGGCGAGCAGCAGATGCTCGCCATGGGCCGCGCCCTGATGGCACATCCCAAGATCGTGCTGCTCGACGAGCCGTCGATGGGCCTCTCCCCGATCCTGACCGAGCAGATCTTCAAGATCATCCACGAGATCAACGAGCAGGGCACGACCGTGCTGCTGGTCGAGCAGAACGCGCTCATGGCGCTGAACGCGGCGACATCGCGGCTACGTGATCCAGACCGGCAAGATCCTGCTCGCGGACAGCGCGAAGAATCTTGCCGCCAACGAGCAGGTCCGCCAGGCCTACCTCGGCGAGATCTGAGCGCCGTTGTCGGAACAGCCCACGCCGCCACGCGGGCCCGGGGACTACCGGCCCGACCTGCGGCCGATGCTGATCCTCGTCGGCCTGCTGTTCGCGGTGGTCATCGCATGGCTCGTCCTGTCACCGCTGATCCTCCCCGCCTGAGCGGGTCCGGGGCGGCTCACCGGATCGGTGTATTTCTCGGCGTGGGGCGGCATGGTCCCCGATGAGCGTCAGGCATCTGGTACCGCACCAACCTGCTCCTCGCGCCTGTTGACGATGCGCATCTTGATGGCTTGCGACGACGGGCGCTGCTCGCGATGGCCGCAACGGTCGGTGGCGCACTGGTGCTCTTCGCCTGGTCAGCCCTCGTCTGAGTTTGTGCGGGGGATTGGGTCCGCTGGCCTTGTCAAACGCTCGCCACACGCGCATTAGCCGCGGAACGGCAGGACCAACGGCGCCATTCGCGCTCGGCCCGCGCCATTGAGGGTCGCGAGAGCTCGCTAACGCACACCACGCGAGCAGTTGGCAGGAAGCGGTCACGCCCCCCGCCAAATGTCCGCCGTGCGAACAGATGACCCGACGCAGACACCTCAGTAGCGGCGAGGGCTCCCGAAGCCGGTGCCCGCCCCGTAGAGCACCAGTCCCACGCCGACCGCCGCGAGCGCCAGACCCGGCGACTGCTGGGGATGCGGGACGTACCCGACCGACCACAGCTCCCAGCCCCGATAGACCAACGCGAGCGCCCCGACCGAGCCGAGCAGCAGGTACACGGGCGGCGCGTCCAGCACGAATCCCCAGCGCCCCCGCATGTATCCGATGTCGAGCAGGACGAGCGCCGCGATGGCCACCCCGAAGATCACGAGCCCCGGGCCTTCCAGCCCGATCCCCTCCTGGGCCGGCACGAGCACCCCCGAAACCGAGTCACCGCCGGCGCGCCACCACGGCAGGAACCCGGAGCCGATCATGGCCAGGCTGCCGAGCAGGATGGGGAGCCGGAAGCGGCGGCCGCCTCCGTCCATCGGTCAGCCCTCCGGTGAGGTTCCGCCGTAGACCGACGGACGCAGCACGCCGATGTACGGCAGGTTCCGGTAGCGCTCCTCGTAGTCGAGCCCGTAGCCGATGACGAACCGATCGGGAATCGTGAATCCGCGATAGTCGATCGGGATCTCGGCCAGGCGCCGCGCCGGCTTGTCGAGCAGACAGATGATCGAGATCGACGCGGGCTTGCGCTCGGCGAGGTAGCGCAGCAGGTAGTTGAGCGTCAGGCCGGTGTCGATGATGTCCTCGACCACGATCACGTCGCGGCCCTCGATCGGCTTGGAGAGGTCCTTGAGGATCCGCACCTGCCCCGAGGTCTCGGTGCCGGCGTAGCTCGACACCTCCATGAGGTCGATGCTCGACGGCAGGTCCATGGCACGCATCAGGTCGGCCAGGAAGACGAGTGATCCCTTGAGGACGCTGATCAGCACCGGATCGCGGCCCGCGTAGTCGGTGGTGAGCTGGGCCCCGAGCTCGACGACCCGTGCCTCGATGGCATCGGCGTCGATGAGGACCTCCTCGACGTCGTCATGCAGGCTCATCGCGCGACGACCGACCCGGCACCGGTCAGCGCGTGAGCCCCGTTGGCCGCGGTGACATCGGTCAGGAAATCGAGGCGTCCGTACTTCAGCATCAGCGCGCGGAAGTCACGGGCGTAGAAGAGCTTCACGCGGATCTCGGGGTACAGCTGCTTCATCCACCGCATCTTGCGGTTCTTCTTGCGGACGAGCGACTGTTTGAGCGTCGTCAGCTCGACGTAGAGATCGATCTCCGGCAGGTAGAAGTCGGGCGCGAAGGACTCGATGACCTCGCCGTCGGCGTTCCAGCAGATGGGGAAGACGTCGGGTTCGTAGCGCCATGCGACACCGTAGTAGTCCAGGATCCTCGCCAGCTCCGCCTCGCTGTCGTGCGCGAAACGGGGTGGCGAGTCCGAGATCATGTGAGCCGCCACCTGACCTCGATCGTAGCCTTGCGCGCAGTACCGGACGCCATCGGAACCGAGTATATCCGGGTGGGTTATCCACAGTTCGCCGATGCTCGCGTGGATGGTGGATAACTTCGCTTGTGATCCACAGCCGGGCGCTGGTAGGGTCGAGATCCTGCTTCTGCGGGTGACCGAGTACGGTAACCAGCCGATGGTCGGGGCCGATGCGAGAGCCGGCCGCGACGCCGACCATCAGCTCGGGAAGACCGAAAGGGCATTCGTCAGGAGCATTTTCCTTGTCCGACGCACGACTGGCGCGCGAGGAGCTCGAGCGGTTGCTTGCCGCCGATGCGCCCGTGCTTGCGGCCTCGCTGGCGCCAACGTTCTTCGATGCAGCCGAGCGCTACGTCGACCTCCTGCTGGGCGCCAACACGCGTCTCAACCTCACCCGGATCGTCGAGCCCGCGGCCGTGGCGCGTCTCCACCTGCTCGATGCGCTCAGCGCGCTCCCGCTCCTCGACGAGATGCAGCCATCCCGGGCGATCGACATCGGATCGGGTGGCGGCGTGCCGGGCATCGTCCTGGCCCTGGCCCGGCCCGGGGTGGCGTGGACCCTCGTCGACTCGGTGGGCAAGAAGGCCGATGCGCTGCGTGACTTCGTCGAGGCACTCGGCATCGGCGGCGCCAGCGTCATGGCCGAGCGCGCGGAGGCGCTCGGCCGCGATGCGAGCCATCGGGAGCTCCATGACGTCGCCACGGCACGGGCCTGCGCCGCGCTCCCGGTCCTGGCCGAATACGCGTTGCCGCTGGTGCGCCGGGGCGGTGCCGCTCATCGCCTGGAAGGGCGACATCTCGGCGCAGGAGCTCGAGGCCGGGCGGCGGGCCGCGGACGAGCTCGGCGGTCGGTCCACGGTCCGCGAGACGGGGATCGTTGCCCTCGGACACCACCGGCTGGTGGTGCTGGAAAAGGTCGCCGCGACGCCGCGCCGGTTCCCGCGACGTCCGGGCGAGCCAGCGCGTCGTCCCCTCGGCTGAGCGTCGGTATACTCCGCAGTCGCATGCGCATCGCCGTCCTGTCGGACATCCACGCCAACCTTCCCGCCCTGCAGTCGGTCCGCGCCGATTTCGGCGCCGTCGACCAGGTCTGGGTGCTCGGCGACATCGTGGGTTACGGGCCGCAACCCAACGAGGTGATCGCCGAGCTCCAGGCCATGGGCGCTCGCAGCGTGCTGGGGAACCACGACGGAGCCGCGATCGCCACCGTCGATCCGGCGTACTTCAATCCGGACGCGCGGGCCGCGATCGAGTGGACGGCGGGCACCCTGGACGAGAATGCCCGGTCGTACCTGGCCACGCTTCCCGAGGTGCGACGCGACGGTGAGCTGACCGCCGTGCACGGCTCCCCGCGGGACCCGATCTGGGAGTACATCACCAGTCCTGGAATCGCTGCGGCCAACTTCGGGCATTTCGAGACTCGGCTGTGCCTGTTCGGCCATACACACCTGCCAATCGCCTACCGGCTGACGGAGGACGGCATCGAGGTGAGCCCCGGCCTGCCAGGCGAGGCCGTGACCATCGGCGACGCTCGTGCGTTGCTCAACCCGGGAAGTGTGGGCCAGCCGCGTGATGGGCTGCCGGAGGCCGCCTACGGCATCCTCGAGCTGGACGCCACGGTGGAGGACGCCACGATGAGCTTTCATCGCGTGCGCTATGACATCGAGCTCACCCAGCGCCTGATGCGAGATGTCGGCCTTCCGCCGCGGCTCGCGGAGCGACTCAGCTACGGACGCTGAGCCACGGGTGCAGCCCGAACGTTCGCATCCCCCTGCGCGCGCCGTAGGATAGCCGCGCCATGGCCTTCTTCCGACGCGGCGAGAAACCTGCCTCCTCCTTCGACTACGCCCGGATCCTCGTCCCGCTGCTCGGCGTGGACGAGGTCGACGGCCCGGCGCTCAAGGTTGCGGCGCTGCTGCTCTCGGGACGGAACGACGCCGAAGTGTCGTTGCTCCACGTGATCGAGGTGCCGTTCGACCAGACGCTCGATCGCGAGAACGAGGAGGCCGTCGCCGCAGCCGATGAGGTCCTCTCGCGCGCCGAGGCGGTGCTCGTCGAACGCGGGATCGAGGTTCGTACGAGCACGGTCCAGGCACGCGCAGCCGGTCCAGCCATCGTGGACGACGCCAACGAGCTCGGCGCCGACCTTCTCCTGATGGGACTGCGCTACAAGAAGCGATTCGGAGGACAATGGGACGCGGGCCGAACCGTCCCGTACGTGATGCGCAACTCGACCGCGCCGGTGTGGTGCCTGCGGGCCGAGACGAAGGAGCTGGCACACACACCATGAGGGTCATCATCATCGGCTGCGGAAGGGTCGGCGCGCGGGTCGCGGCCGAGCTCGACGTCCGCGGCGAGAACGTCACGGTCATCGACCTCAGCCCGCGGGCATTCAGTCGGCTCCCCACCACGTTCGGCGGTGAGACGGTCCGCGGCAATGGAACCGACGAGGACGTCGTCCGCTCCGCCGGCGCCGAGCAGGCGGACCTCGTGATGGCGCTGACGGAGGGAGACAATCGCAACGCGCTGGCCGCCCAGCTGGCGAAGCACACCTTCGGGGTGCCGCGCGTGATCGCGAAGATCAACGACCCCCTGCGCGGCGAGGCGTATCGGGCCCTCGGAGTCGAGACCATCTGCCGCACGATCATCCTGGGCGACGCCCTGGTCACCGCCGCCCAGGATGGGGCGGAGGCCACGAACGGCTTCGTCGAAGCGGCGACCGCCGAGCCGCGCCGCATCGCACCCGTCGCCGACGCCACCCCGATCGAGGAGGTGGCGCCGCAGACGTCACCGGACGATCCCGAAGGCCATGACGCCACGATCGTGCAGCCGACCGACGGCCGCGGAGGCCTGTGATGTACGTCGTGGTCGTCGGCGGCGGCAACGTCGGGTACTACCTCACCAAGGAGCTCCTGGCCGCCGGCCACGAGGTGGTCGTGATCGAGGAGGACCAGGGGCGCGCGCGGCAGATCGCAGACGAGCTCGGCAGCATCGTCGTCGCGAACGACGGCTGCGAGGGCCGCTACCAGGCGGAGGCCGGGATGGCGCGCGCCGACGTCATGGCCGCGGTGACGGGCGACGACGCGGTCAACCTGGCCGCGTGCCAGATCGCCAAGATGCGCTTCAACGTGCCGCGATCGATCGCGCGCATCAACGACCCGAAGAACGAGAAGCTGTTCAGGGATCTCGCGATCGACGAGACCGTGAGCCCGACGCGCTCGATCCTGGGCGTGATCGAGCACGAGATCCCGATCCACGACCTGCTCCACCTTGCCGAGCTCGAGGGTGGAGGGGTGCAGATCGTCGAAGCCCAGCTCGACGCCGACTCGCCGGCCATCGGCCTCGAGCTGCGCGAGCTCAACCTGCCGGAGGGAAGCACCGTCGCGGTCCTCATCAGGGATGAGCGTGCCCAGTCCCCCAGATCGGACACGCGCCTGCGCACCGGTGACAAGGTCCTGGCGGTGACCTCGCCGGAGGGCGAGGCGGAGCTTCGGCGCCTGCTCATCGGCGAGTGAGCGGTCCCGAGCCAGGGACGGTCCTGCGCGCCGCGCTGGTCGCGTGGGGCCTCGGGCACCTGGTCATCGGACGTCGCACCGTCGGACTCGCCCTCCTTGCCGCCGAGATCGGGGCGGCCGCACTGGTGTGGTGGCTGACGACCGGCCTCGGCGACACCAGCGCCTATCTCATCCCATTCCTGGCCGGATCGGCATTCATCGTGGCCTGGGCCTGGCAGGCGGTGAACGCCTACCAGGCAGCCCACGTGCTGCGCATCGCCCGGCCACCCACCCCCGAGCGCTCGCCGGCGGCCGCCATCGCCTGGCTGAGCGTCCCCCTCCTGGCCTGGGGCAGCGGCTTCTGGCTCATCGGCGCGCATGCGGCCACCCCGGCGGCGGTGCTCGACCGCTTCGTCACCGAGTGGAGCGCGGGCGAGCTCGGGCCTGCGTGGCCCGCCGGGGTGCGGAGGCAGGCTGGCATCGCCGAGCGCTCCCTGGGGACGGCCGCCGACCGCTTCCGCGACCTGCGGATCACCGTCATCGACCAGGTGGATGACCGTGCCACCGCGGTCGCGGAATCGATCCACTATGAGCGGCGGCCGACGAGATTCCTGTGGGTCTTTCCGGGAAGCGAGCTGACGCCGGTCCGTGATGACGAGGTGCTGGCACTCGAGCTGCAGGCGGAACCGGTTGCCCTCCCCGTCGTCGGCGGGTTCGGCGCCGTGCGCTGGGCCATCGTGGGAGCGGAAGCCGACCCTGGGACCTGATCCTTGTCACATCCCTTGACAACACCATTGTCAGGGTTTATGTTCCCGCCATGGACACACCAGCGTGGCGTGTCGACTCGAGAACAAGCGTTTTCGTGAGGTGACAGACAATCATGGCGAACATCACCAGGTTCGATCCGGTCGGTGAGATGGTCTCGCTGCGCTCGGCGATGGACCGCCTCTTCGAGGACTCGTTCGTGAGCCCGCTCGGGTGGCGCACGATCGGCGGCGGAGACACGATCGCACCGCCCGTCGACGTCCACGAGACCGCGGACGAGATCGTCGTCACGGCTTCCCTGCCCGGGATGAAGGCCGAGGACGTCGAGATCACGATGACCGGCCAGAACCTCACCATTCGGGGCGAGTTCAAGGCCGGCGACGAGGTGGGACGCGATCAGTACCTCTACCGCGAGCGTCGCTTCGGCCGGTTCAGCCGCAACATCCAGCTTCCGGTCCGCGTCCAGGGCGATCGGGCCGATGCCACCTTCCGTGACGGCGTCCTCAGCCTCCACATCCCGAAGGCGGAGGAGGTCAAGCCGCGTCAGATCCGGATCAATGCGGGCGTCGACGAGACATCCGAAAACGGAACCGGGTCGTAGGAAGAGCGTGGAGCGAACGCGGCGCGCGGCGCCATCGACAACCGGCACCCCGCGTCGCGACGCTCTGAACCGCCCGCGATACATCATCAGCATCGCCGCCGAGCTGGCGAGCTGCCATCCACGGACGCTGCGGATCTACGAGGAGGAGGGCCTCCTCCAGCCGCAGCGTCGCAACAACCTCCGCCTCTACAGCGAGGCGGATATCCAGCGCGTTCGTATCATTCGTTTCCTGACGCGTCGGCAGCGAGTGAACCTCGCCGGCGTGCGGGTCATCCTTCAGCTCGAGTCACTCGGCAAGATCCGGGTTTACGATCTGTTCGATGAGGACGATGTAGAGCGATTCGCCGAAGACCACGACGAGCCGGAGCTCGTCGACGCGTCGGCTGAAGGAGCACCAAAGCGTGGCAACTGACGAGACACAGAACATTCCCGAGGCGTCGGGGGACGACGAGAACGGCGCTGCTGACGTGGAGCGGGTCCAGGTTCTGCCCCTGGTCGCACTGCGCGACACGGTCATCTTCCCCGAGATGATCGTTCCGCTGCAGGTCGGCCGCGACCGCAGCGTCAAGGCACTCGACCGTGCCGTGCGCACCTCCCAGCCCGTGGCGCTGGTGACCCAGCGCTCGAGCGAGCAGGAGGACATCACCGGCGCGGAGGAGCTGTACCCGGTCGGGACCCTGGCCAAGATCGCCCAGGTCATCCGCCTGCAGGACGGCACCATCCGCGCCATCGTCCAGGGACAGCGCCGGATTCGGCTGCTCGACCTGGTCCAGAGCGACCCGCATCTCGAGGCGCGCGTCGAGGTCATCGACGACGTCGAGGAGAAGACGCTCGAGATCGAGGCGCTGATGGCCTCGATCCACGCGCAGATCGAGCAGTACGTCAGCAGCGGCGCATCGGTGCCGCCCGAGGTCGCCGTCGCGGCACGCAACATCAGCGACGGCGGACTGCTGGCCGACATGACGGCCTACAGCCCCGACATGACGACCGAGCAGCGCCAGGAGCTGCTCGAGACGGTGAACATCGCGGACCGGCTCCGCCTGGCCAGCCAGTTCCTCTCGAAGCAGATCGAGGTCCTGGAGCTGAAGGGCCGGATCCAGAGCGAGGTCAAGTCCGAGATGGACAAGACCCAGCGCGAGTACATCCTGCGCGAGCAGATGAAGGCCATCCAGAAGGAGCTGGGCGAGGACGACCCGGCGGTGGCCGAGGCCAGCGACCTTCGAGAGCGGGTCGAGCAGTCGGCCATGCCGGAGGAGGTCAAGGAGCGGGCGCTCAAGGAGGTGGACCGCCTCGCCCGCATCCCGAGCGCATCACCCGAGCAGGGCGTCATCCGCACCTACGTCGATTGGCTGGTCAGCCTGCCGTGGGGCATCGAGACCGACGACAACCTGGACCTCGAGGATGCGGAGAAGATCCTCAACGAGGATCACTGGGGGCTGGAGAAGCCGAAGGAGCGGATCGTCGAATACATGGCCGTGCGCAAGCTGGCCGAGAAGATCCGTTCCCCCATCCTGCTCTTCGTCGGACCGCCCGGCGTCGGCAAGACGAGCCTCGGCAAGAGCATCGCGCGCGCCATGGGACGGAAGTTCGTCCGCATGAGCCTGGGCGGAATCCACGACGAGGCCGAGATCCGTGGGCATCGGCGCACCTACATCGGGGCGCTGCCGGGCCGGGTCATGCAGAACATCAAGACGGCCGGATCGGCGAACCCGGTGTTCATGCTCGACGAGATCGACAAGGTCGGCATGGACTTCCGCGGCGACCCGTCATCGGCGCTGCTCGAGGTCCTGGATCCCGAGCAGAACAACACGTTCGCCGATAACTACCTCGAGGTGCCGTTCGACCTGTCGAAGGTCCTCTTCATCGCGACGGCGAACATGCTCGACACCATCCCGGCCGCCCTGCGCGACCGGATGGAGGTCATCCAGCTGCCCGGCTACACCCAGCTGGAGCGGGTTCGGATCGCCGAGCGGTTCCTGGTACCGAAGCAGCTCGAGAACCACGGGCTGACCGAGGACAACCTGAAGTTCGAGGAGGGCGCCCTGGTGCGCCTCATCCAGGCCTTCACCCGCGAGGCGGGCGTCCGCAACATGGAGCGCGAGATCGCCAACGTGGCGCGCAAGGTGGCGCGGCGCGTGGCGAGCGATCCCAAGACCAAGGTCGTCGTCAAGGCGGAGGACCTCGAGGAGTACCTCGGGCCGGGCCGCTTCGAGTACGGCGAGCTGGACTCCGAGGACCAGATCGGCATGGTCACCGGCCTCGTCGTCAGCGACGCGGGCGGGGACATCGTGCAGGTCGAGGCCACGCGGATGGATGGCAAGGACGACTTCCTGCTGACCGGTCAGCTGGGCGACGTGATGAAGGAGTCGGCGCGCGCCGGGATGAGCTACATCCGGGCTCGCACGAAGGAGCTCGGGATCGACCCCGGTGCCTTCGAGAAGACGACCGTCCACATCCACGTCCCGGCCGGTGCCACCCCGAAGGATGGCCCGAGCGCCGGCGTGACCATGGCAACGGCCATGGCGAGCCTCCTGACGAGCAAGCCGGTGCGCCGCGACCTGGCCATGACGGGCGAGATCACGCTTCGCGGCCGGGTCCTGCCCATCGGCGGACTGAAGTCCAAGCTCCTCGCCGCGCATCTCGCCGGCGTGAAGACGGTTCTCATCCCCAAGCGCAACGAGAAGGACCTGGTGGACGTGCCCGACGAGGTGCGCCAGCAGCTGCGGATCGTGCCGGTTGAGAACATGGACCAGGTGCTGTCCGAGGCGCTGATCGAAGCGCCGCGGTCGGCGGCTCGCATCAAGGCGGAGCGCGACGAGCGTCAGCAGCGCGTTGCTCGCCGGCCGCGACGCCCGCGCAAGCGGGCGGGCGATGCGCCGATCCCGGCCAGCGGGGACCAGCCGTCCGATCAGCCACCGGCGGGCCAGCCCGCCTAGGGGAACGCCATGCCAAGACGCCACGGGGCATCACGCGCGATGCATCGGGCCGGGTTCACCGCAACGGTGGATCCGGCCTCGATCTCCGTGGTCGGGGGAGTCTGAACCATGGAGTACAAGGACTACTACGCCATCCTCGGCGTCCCCAAGACCGCCACGCAGGCCGACATCAAGAAGGCCTATCGCAAGCTGGCGCGCGAGCTCCACCCCGACACGAACAAGGACCCGGCCGCCGAGAAGCGCTTCAAGGATGCCAACGAGGCCCACGCCGTGCTGGCCGATGCCGAGAAGCGGAAGCAGTACGACGAGCTCGGCGCCAACTGGCAGGCCTATCAGAACGCCGGCGTCGGCTCGGGTGGGGCGTCAGACTGGGCCGGGTTCGGCGGTGCGCCGGGCGGCACACGCTGGACCTATCGCACGTCGTCGGCCGAGGAGGCCGGGGGCTTCAGTGACTTCTTCCGGCAGTTCTTCGCCGGAGCGGGAGGAGGCTCGTCCGCCCCCTTCGGCTCGGGCGGTGGCTTCGAGTACGTCGATCTTTCGAACCTAGGCGGTCGCGGGGCGCCGCGACGCTCGATCCCATCGGCCCAGGCCACCGCGGAGGTGAGCCTCGCCGAGGTCGCGACCGGCGCGGAGCGGATGGTGAACGTCAATGGGCGGCGCCTGCACGTCAAGATCCCGGCGGGCGTCCGCGACGGATCGAAGGTGAAGCTGAGCGGCGCCGTCGACGGCGGCGACCTCGTCATCAACGTCAAGGTCCAGGCCGATCCCCGCTTCGCCCGCGACGGCGATGATCTCCGAGTCGAGGTTCCGCTGACACTGGCCGAGGCCCTCTTCGGCGCCGAGGTGCCCGTCCCGACACCGACCGGCAGCGTGAAGCTGCGGATTCGACCCAACACCCAGAACGGTCAGGAGATCCGCCTCAAGGCCCGCGGGCTGCCCAAGCGCGGCGCATCCCAGAAGGGCGACCTGGTCGTCGTGACGCGCGTCGTTCTGCCAAGGCTCGACGAGGAAGCCGGAGGCCGCGTGGCCGAGATCCTGGCCGCCGATCCACAGCCCGACCCGCGGGGGGCGTCGTCATGAGAACCGACCGATTCACCCAGCGTGCGACCGAGGCCATCGTCAGCGCGCAGCAGCTTGCCGAGGCCGAGGGCCATCCGCAGCTCGAGGTCGCGCACCTGCTCCTCGTGCTGGTCGAGCAGCCGGATGGCGTCGTGCCGGCGGTCCTGACCCGCCTGGGCATCGCCCCGGCAACCGCCGCCGCAGCCCTGCGGGCGTTGCTCGAGCAGCAACCCAGGGTCAGTGGAACGGCGCAGCAGCTTCAGCTGGCCAACGACACGCGCCGGGTCCTCACCGACGCGCACACGGTCTCGGAGCGCATGAAGGACGAGTTCGTATCCACCGAGCATCTCCTCATCGCCGCGCTCGAGGCCGGTGACAGCGCGGCGGCGCGCGCCATGCGTGAGATCGGCGTGGAGCCGGCCGCGGTGCTCGAGGCACTCACCCAGATCAGAGGGAGCCAACGCGTGACGACAGACAACCCGGAGGCCACCTACGAGGCACTCGAGAAGTACGGCCGCGACCTGACCGATGCGGCGCGCAAGGGCGTGCTCGACCCGGTCATCGGCCGCGACGAGGAGATCCGTCGCGTGATCCAGGTCCTGAGTCGACGGACGAAGAACAACCCGGTCCTCATCGGCGAGCCGGGCGTCGGCAAGACGGCCATCGCCGAGGGCCTCGCGCAGCGCATCGTGCGCGGCGATGTGCCCGATGGTCTGCGCGAGCGACGCGTCGTGGCGCTCGACCTCGGCGCGCTCATTGCCGGCGCCAAGTACCGCGGCGAGTTCGAGGAGCGGCTGAAGGCCGTGCTCAAGGAGGTCACCGACTCCGATGGCACGATCATCCTGTTCATCGACGAGCTCCATACCGTGGTCGGTGCCGGCGCGTCGGAAGGCGCCATGGATGCGTCGAACCTCCTGAAGCCGATGCTGGCCCGTGGGGAGCTCCACGCCATCGGCGCCACCACGCTGGATGAGTACCGCAAGCACATCGAGAAGGACGCGGCCCTCGAGCGCCGATTCCAGCCGATCGTCGTGGACCAGCCGGGCGTCGAGGACACGATCAGCATCCTGCGCGGCCTGCGGGAGCGTTACGAGGTGCACCACGGGGTCCGCATCACCGACTCGGCCCTCGTGGCCGCTGCCGTCCTCAGCAACCGATACATCACCGAGCGCTTCCTGCCCGACAAGGCGATCGACCTCGTCGACGAGTCCGCCAGCCGCCTGCGCATGGAGATGGACTCGATGCCCGCCGAGCTGGACGAGATCGAGCGGCGGCGCATGCAGCTCGAGATCGAGCGCGAGGCGCTGCGCAAGGAGAAGGACGACGCGTCGAAGTCGCGCCTGGAGACCCTGGAACGCGAGCTCGCCGACCTCCGCGAACGTGGCGACGGGATGAAGTCGCAGTGGGAGCGCGAGAAGGAGATCGTGGCCGGCATCCGCACGACGCGTGAGGAGCAGGAGCGCCTGGGTCCCGAGATCGAAGCCGCCGAGCGAGCCGCCGACTACGCCCGCGCCGCCGAGCTGAAGTACGGGCGCGTCGCCGAGCTCGAGAAGCAGCTCGCCGAGCAGGAGGAGCAGCTGCGCGAGCTGAAGGCGTCAGGGTCGGTGCTCCTCAAGGAGGAGGTCGACGCCGACGACATCGCGCAGGTCGTGGCGCGCTGGACCGGGATCCCGGTCAACCGGCTGCTGGAGGGCGAGACGGAGAAGCTGCTCCGCATGGAGGATCGGCTGCACGCGCGCCTCATCGGCCAGGAGGAGGCTGTGACCGCGGTTTCCGACGCCATCCGTCGTGCGCGCGCCGGGCTGAAGGATCCGAAGCGGCCCATCGGCTCGTTCATCTTCCTTGGCCCGACCGGCGTCGGCAAGACCGAGCTGGCCCGTGCGCTGGCCGAGTTCCTCTTCGACGACGAGCAGGCGCTCGTGCGCATCGACATGAGCGAGTACATGGAGAAGTTCTCGACGTCGCGCCTGGTCGGCGCGCCGCCCGGCTACGTCGGCTACGACGAGGGCGGGCAGCTGACCGAGGCCGTCCGGCGCCGCCCCTACCAGGTCGTGCTGTTCGACGAGATCGAGAAGGCCCATCCCGACGTGTTCAACGTCCTGCTCCAGCTGCTCGACGACGGGCGGCTCACCGACTCCCAGGGTCGGACCGTGGACTTCAAGAACACCGTCATCATCATGACCAGCAACATCGGCTCCACGACGCTCATCGAGGCCGGCGAGGCCGGTCCCGATGCATTCGAGGGCGCCGCCGAGAACGTGCGGCGCCAGCTGCGGGAGCACTTCCGGCCCGAGTTCCTCAACCGGGTGGACGAGATCATCGTCTTCCGACCGCTCGACGAGACGCAGCTGCGCGAGATCGTCGGTCTGCTCGTGGCCAATGTCGAGCGTCGCCTGACCGA
Organism: uncultured Chloroflexia bacterium; assembly: GCA_963767985.1. Lineage (GTDB taxonomy): Bacteria > Chloroflexota > Limnocylindria > QHBO01 > QHBO01 > JACDBZ01. Next base: position 55,421 of record CAVYGE010000005.1, on the reverse strand, counting down.
TGTCGGCGTGACGCTCGACGTCACCGACGCGGCCCTCGCGTTTCTGGCGCGAGAGGGATATGACCCGGTCTACGGGGCCAGGCCACTGCGCCGTGCCATCCAGCGCGAGCTCGAGAACCCGCTGGCCCGCCGCATCCTGGCCGGGGAGTTCGGCGACGGACAGGTCGTCAAGATCGACGCGGCAGACGGCGCGCTGAGCTTCAACGACAGCATCGAGACGAAGACACCTCGTCCGGCCGCACCTGCCCCCGGCAGCTCGAGCTCGACGGTCCACTGAGCGCCTGGGGTACGCTGCGCGTCATCGACCGCCGTGAAGGGAAGTGACCGATGTCATTCGAGCGTCCAACCGGGGTTGCCGCCGGTCTCGGAGCTGAACCGGCTCCCGTTCCGGCCGGCGCCGAGCGCGGCGATGGCAGCAACTCCGACGTCACCCCCGGGATGCGGTTGCAGATCCTGTCGACCGAGCACTGGAGCCTGCTCGCGTCACGCTCGTTGGCATGGAACGAGTCGTTCAGCCGCGCCGGCATGTTCCTGTCCAGCCTCTCCGGCGCCATCGTGGCCCTTGCGCTGGTCGCCCAGGCGACGCAGTTCGGCGAGGGCTTTCGCATCTTTGGCCTGGTCATCCTTCCCGTGGTGCTCTTCATCGGCATCGGCACCACGCTCCGCATGGGAATCGCCAACTACCACGACGCGATCTGCGTGCTGGGCATGAACCGCATCCGCGCGGGGTACCTCGAGATCGCCCCCGAGCTCCGGCGGTTCTTCGTCATGGGCACCACGGACGACCAACGGGGCGTGCTCCTGACGATGGCCATCCAACCGCGCACGCCGGTCCTGGCGCAGATGATCGCTTCGAGCCCGATGGTCATCAGTGTCGTGAACTCGGTGCTGGCGGGTGGCATCGCTGCGCTGCTCACCATGCAGCTCGGCGGCCATGCCGGAATTGCCATCGGCTTCGGTGTCGTCGCGTTCTTTGCGGCATTGCCGCGTCGATGGCCTATGCGAGGCGTGAGATCGAGCCAGAGCCGGGAGCGGTTCCGGCCCATCTTCCCGTCCGCCGACCCGACGGACTAGCTCGGCGAGCAACCGCTCGGCGGTGCGCGGGAGCAACCCTATCGCGGCTCGGACGGTCGGCGCGGTGGTGAGAACGGGTACGATCTGGGCCCCACCGCCGCGCACCCTTCGCGCCGCGGCCACTTCCCCGGCAAGGAGATCTTCGTGACCCGATCCCCCACTCTTCGACGCATGGCGGCGCTTGGAACCGCCATGGCACTGCTCGTGACCATGGCCGTGCCCGCGGCCATCGCCAAGAATCCGAAGGCACCGGTTGACGTCCAGATCCTGGGCCTCAACGACTTCCACGGACAGCTCGAGGCCGTCGACCCGACCGTGACCTCGGGAGCTCGAATCGGCTCGCTGACCAGTGGAGTCTGCGCGGCGGCATGCATCGCGGCGGGCGGCGTGGAATACCTCGCGACGCATGTCGCGAACCTGAAGGCCACGAATCCCAACACGGTCTTCGTCTCGGCAGGCGACCTCATCGGCGCGACGCCGCTTCTGTCCGCGCTGTTCCACGACGAGCCGACCATCGAGGCCTTCAACCTGATGGGCCTGGACTACAACGGCGTCGGCAACCACGAGTTCGACGAGGGCGTCGACGAGCTGCTGCGCATCGCCTACGGCGACGAGAGCACCAAGGGCTACGAGCCGGCGCGACCGGACGGCTGCCACCCGGTCGACGGCTGCGGCGACGGCGACGGATACGGCGGAGCCGACTTCGACTTCCTTGCCGCCAACGTGGCCTACAAGGACAGCGGCAAGACCATCTTTGCCCCGTACTCCATCCATAACTTCCCCGGCGGCGTGAAGGTCGCCTTCGTCGGCATGACCCTCGAGGGCACGCCCCTCATCGTTTCGCCCGGCGGCATCTCGTCGGTCGACTTCCTCGATGAGGCCGAGACCGTCAACGCCCTGGTGCCGCATCTCCAGCGTCGCGGCGTCGAGGCCATCGTCGTGCTGCTGCATGAAGGAGGCAGCGTCAACGCCTCCGGCAATGGCGCGGGCAACATCGGCACCATCAACAGCTGCAACCAGCCCGTCCGGGGCCATTCCTCAGATCGCCCCGCTCCTGGACCCGGAGATCGACATCATGATCACCGGTCACACGAACTGGGCGGTCAACTGCAAGTTCGGCGACCTCGTCGTCACCGGTGCCGCCTCGCAGGGCCGGCTGATCACCGACATCGACGCCCAGATCGATCGCACCACGAAGGACTTCGTGCCCGGGTCGATCACCGTCAACAACCGCATCGTGACGCGGGATGTGGCGGCTCCGGCGCTGACGGACCTCATCGCGAAGTACAAGGTCTTCGAGGGGCCGATTTCGGCCGTGGTCGTCGGCAACACGACGGCAGCCATGGACCGAACCGAGGTGACGCCCGGCCGTGAGTCGACGATCGGCCGTCTGATCGCCGATGCGCAGCTCGCCTCCTCCCAGGGAGCAGGAGCGCAGATCGCGTTCATGAATCCCGGTGGCATCCGCTCGAACTTCGACGAGGGAGATATCACCCACGGCGAGGCGTTCAACGTTCAGCCGTTCAGCAACATCGTCACCACGATGACGCTGACCGGGGCCGAGATCGACACCATTCTCGAGCAGCAGTTCACGGTGAACAGCGGCTCGGCGGCCGGGATCCGCGAGAACCACCGTTCTCCTGGTGTCGGACGGATTCACCTATACCTGGGACGCGGCTGCGCCGCTTGGCAGCAAGGTGAACCCCGCGACCACGATGCTCAATGGCGTCCCGTTGGGAGCGTCCACTGAGTATCGCGTGACGATGAACAACTTCCTGTCCACCGGCGGGGACGACTTCCCCGGATTCCTGGCTGGAGACAACATCGTCACCGGGGCCGATGACCTGGTCGCCCTCGAGGCGTACCTCGGGGCAAACAACCCGTACACGCCGGTCGAGACGGTGCGGATCACGCGGGCGAACTGATCGTTCGTCCCGAAGCGACACGAAGGGCCGGCCCGCGAGGGTCGGCCCTTCACCGTTCACCGGCTTGCGGGTCGCGGCCGAGGCGCGCCGGGCTCGGGGAGCGGCGATAGATCGCCGGATTGGCGCCGGACGCCTGATCTGGGCGCCGAAACCACGATATATCGGTTCCGGATTGGCCCGAACCCGGCCCTGAGCGCCGATGTGGACACGTCAGAGCCGATAGATCGGCGGCAGGGCGCCAAGGCGACCGTTTCGGCGCGATTCCGGCGACATATCGGCACGGGCGGGATCGGCGCCGGGGCTCGGGGAGCGGCGATAGATCGCCGGAATGGCGCCGGACGCCTGATTCGGGCGCGAAACCACGATATATCGGTTCCGGGTTGGCCCGAACCCGGCCCTGAGAGCCGATGTGGACACGCCAGAGCCGATAGATCGGCGGCAGGGCGCCAAGGCGACCGTTTCGGCGCGATTCCGGCGACAAATCGGCACGAGCGGGATCCGCGCCGGGCGCGGCCGCAGACCCGACCCCGCCCCGCTCAAGGAACGCGCTAGCGGTGCTTGCGGCGACGTCCCGCGGGCGTTGGCTTGGCGCGTTCCCGCTCGGACCGGCGCGGCGGCGGGACGTACTTGCGGCGTCGGATCTCGGCGTTGGCCCCGGCGATGCGTGGCGGGAATCGCACGAACACGGCGTGCGCGGCGAAGCCCATGCCGGTCAGCACGATGATGAGCTGAAGGATCAGCGGCACGCCGATGACCACGAGCAATGGGATGACGCCCCAGGTCACGACGATCGGCCAGAACACCCACTCGTGCAGGGCCAGCAGCTCCGGATAGCGTCGGTAGCGCCGCCCGGCGATGTTGTAGACCACCACCGCGCCGAGGAAGATCACGAGCCCGGCAACCCACATCAGGGTGAAGAGGTCGGGATAGGTCGCCGGCGAGAAGGGATCGGTGAGAACGTTCATCGGCCGCGGAGTCTAGCACGGGGCATCCCTGGGAGCAGGTAGATCCGGATGCCGCCAGACAGAGGTGCTCGGAAGCGCCGGCCGGGGCTATAATTCACGACCCCGAGCCACGTCACCACGCACAACGAGGACGTCGATTGCGCGCCCTGCTCTCCGTCAGTGATCGTGAAGGCATCGTCGAGCTCGCCCGGGGCCTGATCGAAGCCGGCACCGAATGCTTCGCCACCGACGGCACGCGTGCCCACCTTGACGAGGCGGGCGTCGAGGGCGTCCGGCCCGTCTCCGAGCTGACGGAGACGAACGAGATCCTCGGCGGGCGCGTGAAGACCCTCCACCCGAACATCTTCGCCGGACTGCTCGCACGACGTGACCAGCCCGACCATCTGGCGCAGCTGGCCGAGCACGGGATCGAGCAGATCGACATCGTGGTCGTCAACCTCTATCCGTTCGCGCAGACGATCCGGCAGCCGAATACCGGCCTCGACCAGGCGCTGGAGCAGATCGACATCGGCGGCGTGGCCCTCCTGCGGGCGGCTGCCAAGAACTTCCCCGGCGTTGCCGCCGTGAGCTCGCCCACGCAGTACGCGTCCGTCCTGCGGGACGTCAAGACGCAGGGCAGCGTGAGCCCGGAGACCCGGCAGAAGCTCGCCGGCGAGGCCTTCGCCACCACCGCCGCGTACGACGCGCAGATCGCCAGCTACCTCAACGTCGCCGCCGGCACCGTCTTCCCGAGCCGCCTCACCATGGTGGTGGAGAAGAAGGCTGACCTGCGCTACGGCGAGAACCCGCATCAGCTCGGCGCCTTCTACACCGATCCGGCACATGCCGGAGGCAGCATCAGCGGCGCGCACCAGATCGCCGGCAAGGACCTGTCGTTCAACAACCTGCTCGACCTCGACGCCGCGTGGAGCATCGCCAGCGACTTCAAGACGCCGGCCATCGCCATCGTCAAGCACGGCAACCCGTGCGGGCTGGCCAGTGTCGTCGACCTGGCCGAGGCGTTCCGCCTGGCGCTGGAGGGCGACAGCGTCAGCGCCTACGGCGGGGTCATCGGCTCGAACCGGACGATCGACGAGGCGGCCGCCCGCGCCATCCGTCCCGGCTTCTTCGAGGCGATCGTGGCGCCCGGCTACACCCCCGAGGCGCTCGAGATCCTGCGCACGAAGCGTGGCTTCGAGATCGTCGAGGTGCCACCGGCACCGGACGACCTGGACGAGCTGGGCATCGGCAAGTTCGACTTCAAGCGCATCGGCGGCGGAGTGCTGGTGCAGACGGTCGACGACCTCGAGGAGGACCGCGACAAGCTCCAGCCGGTGACGCAGCGGCGCCCCACCCTCGAGGAGCTGACGGATCTGCTCTTCGCGTGGCGCGCCGTGCGGCACGTGAAGTCGAACGCGATCGTCCTGGCCAAGAAGCACGCCATGGTCGGCATGGGCGCCGGGTCAGCCGTCCCGCGTCGTTTCCGTCGAGGTGGCCCTGCGCAAGGCGGGCGAGCGAGCTCCGCTGTCGGTCATGGCCTCCGACGCCTACTTCCCCTTCCCCGATGGCATCCAGATTGCCGCACAGGCCGGCGTGACGGCCATCATCCAGCCGGGTGGCAGCATCCGCGACGAGATGGCGATCGAGGTCGCCGACCGTCATCACATGGCGATGGTCTTCACCGGCCGCCGCCACTTCAAGCATTGAGGCCGATGAGCCGATGAGCAGCCGAGCCCCCGTCGACAAGATCATCATCGCCGAGGCGATCCGCGCCACCGAGGCCGGTGCCATCGCCGCCGCCCGCCTCATGGGCCGCGGTGATCGCGACGGAGCCGACCAGGCGGCCGTGACAGCGATGCGCAAGGCCATGGACGACGCCGACATCAGCGGCACCATCGTCATCGGCGAGGGAGAGCGCGACTCCGCGCCGATGCTCTACATCGGCGAGAAGGTGGGCAACCCGGACGCCGCCATGTCGGTGGACATCGCGGTCGATCCGCTGGAGGGCACCAACCTCGTCGCCACCGGGTCGGCGAACGCAACCGCGGTGCTCGCCGCGGCGGAGCCCGGCGGGCTGATGCATGCGCCGGACACCTACCTGCAGAAGCTCATCGTCGGGCCGATGGCGGCAGGCCACGTGGACATCAACGATCCGGTCGCCACCACTCTGGCCACCATCGCCGAGCGCCTCGGCCGCAACGTGTGGGACCTGACCATCGTGATCCTCGAGCGGGATCGGCATGAGGAGCTCATCGCCGAGGTGCGCGAGGCGGGGGCCAGGATCAAGCTCATCGGCGACGGCGACCTGACGGCCGCCATCAGCGTGGCGGTGTCGGGCACCGGCGTGCACGCCGTCATGGGAACGGGTGGCGCCCCGGAAGGCGTGCTCTCGGCGGCAGCCCTCAAATGCCTGGGCGGCGAGATCCAGGCGAAGTTCCGATGGCGCTCGGACGAGGAGAAGGAGCGCGCCCGCAAGATGGGCGTGGACGTGGACGACAGCGAGCGGGTGTACTGGACAGATGACCTCGCGTCGGGCGAGCACGTCGTCTTCTGTGCCACCGGCGTCACCGATGGTGAGCTTCTGCGCGGCGTCCGCTTCTTCGGCGGCGGAGCGAGGACGCATTCCCTGATGCTCAGCTACCAGGGCGGACTCGTGCGCTTCATCGACACCGTCCACATGTGGGACCCGGGCAACCCGCCGAAGGTGCGCCTCTAGCCTGCGCCTTTCCCCCGCCGCGACTTCGCGGTGTGAGCGCGCACCGCTCTGGATAGTTCGGCCTCTTGTCGGCGTGGGTGGGCGCGTGATATACGCTGATCACCGAGCAGGCGGCATGGAGCCGCAGCGGGCGCTGGGGAGGGACGTCGTTGCTGGTTCGTACGCGGCTGGGAGCGCTCAGCGCCGTGGTCGCAGCCGCGCTTCTCTCCGCCTGCTTCCCCCCATTTGACGCGTTCCTGCCGTTCCCATTCGGCGGGCCTGGAGCGTTTCCTGGTGCCGACGGCTCCCTCGTCGTGGTCAACCAGACCCAGGACGACTGGGTGTTGAGCGTTGACACGGAATTCGGCCCCATGGCCTTCGCGGTACCGGGTGGTGCGACCGGGGAGGCGATGCTGTTCGGTGGCGCCATCGCCGCGGTTCGCCTCCTCGACCCTGAGTGCAGCGAGGTCGACCGCCTCGAGTGGGATCCGGCGTTCGGCGCCGTCTCGATCGACCCGCCCGCCAGCCTGAACGGCCTCGACGGGGCCGATGCGGCCGGCGAGACCACGCTTGTCGAGTTCTGGGAGTGCACGCTCGGTGGCGGGACCCCACCAACGGCCGGCGACCAGCTCGATGGCGCGTCGGGCTCGATCCTGCTGGTCGGCCAGGACGCTGGCTCGTGGGTGCTCGACCTTGCGTCCGGAGACCTCGGGCCCCTCGGCGGCGGGTCGCCGATGGACAGCGAGCACAGCGTCTCGCCCGACGGAACCCTCGTCGCGTTCACCCGCTATCCCGACGACGGAATCACGGCGCAGGTCCTCCTTGCGCGCATCGATGGCACGGACGAGCGCGTGCTGGCCGAGAACGGATTCGGGCCCGTCTTCTCGCCCGACGGCAGCCAGGTCGCATTCGTGGACCTCGATCCCTTCGCCGGTGGTGGGATGCTCACCGTGGTCGACCTCGCCGGGGACGAGCAGGCGCGGATCGCGCCCAATGCATCGGCGCCGCGGTGGTCACCGGACGGAACCCGGATTGCGTTCACCACGGCGGATCCCGGAACGTTCATGGGAGGAGATTCCACGGAGCCATCGGAGCTCCAGGTCATCGACGCCGACGGGAGCGACCTGCGGACACTCGCCGATGCCGCGAACTTTTCGGCTCCTCCCGCCTGGTCGCCGGACGGAACATCGATCGCGTTCACCGGGCCGGAGCGCGGCGGATCGCTCGATGGAGCCACCGCCATCGCCCTGGTCGAGGTGGCGGGCGGCGACATCCGGACACTGGCCGAGGTCGACGGTGCATCGCTCAGTGAGCCGGTGTGGTCACCCGACGGTGAGCAGGTCGCCTTCACCATGCTCTCGTTCGGCTTCTTCAGCACCGGCGGCAACGTCGGGACGGTCCGCGTCGACGGTGGTGATGTCGTGGAGTTCGATGCCACCGCCGATGCGTTCTACGGCTCGCCGGTCTGGTCGCCCGACGGTCGATGGATCGCTGTCACGCGCACCGCGACGAACGACTTCGCCGCCGACCTTGTGGCCATCGACATCGGCTCCGGCGAGGAGACGGTCATCGCCTCCGACCTGCTGTACGCCGCGGCCTGGCTCCCGATTCAGCTCCGGAACTGAGGATCCGACCAGTCGGGACCGCCAACGCGCAGGACCTCCTGGTTCGCGACCGTTGCGAGGAGATCGGCCACCGTGACCTCCACCCGCAGATCGGAACAGTCCCGCCAGGGCCGCAGGTTCGGGTCGAGCTCCGCGATCGGCTCGAGCGCGAATCTGCGCTCATGGAGTCGGGGGTGCGGCACGATCAGGTCGTGATCGGTATCGGTCACGCACAGCCCGTCGAAGCTCAGAATGTCGAGGTCGATGACGCGCGGCCCCCATCGGCGACCCTGGGGATCCCGACCCAGCGCAAGCTCCAGGCGCTTGAGCTCGTTCAGCAGGTCGGTGGGCGACAGATCGGTCTGGAGCTCGAGCGCGGCGTTGAGAAATCGCGGCTGGTCCAGGGAGTCGCGCGGCGCGCTGTCGTACAGCGACGAGACGCCGGCAACGAGGCCGATGCCGCGCAGCTCCGCCACCGCGGCGCGGAACGCCACGGCAGGCTCCCCCAGGTTTCCACCAAGACCGATGAAGGCGCGCACAGTGCCCGCACTCTAGCCGATTCTCAGTAATCGTCTGATAATCGCGGGGCGTTACGGTCGAATGCACCGAGGCGCTCGACGCGGGGGGCGCGACGACGGGCATCGGGAGTCTCTGCGCCCCTCAGGAGACCGGTGGATTGTCGGACATCACTTACGCCTATCCCCTGATTCTCAACAAGGTCGCGTCCCCGCACTACGCGACTCCGACGCTGCGCCGACCGCGGCTGCTCGAGTGGATGAACGCCGCCTCGGAGTGCCGTGCTGCGGTCATCGCCGCCGATGCCGGCTACGGAAAGACGACGCTGCTGTGGCAATGGGAACGCGAGACCAACGTCCCGGTCTACTGGTACAAGCTGGACCGCAGCGACCGGGACTGGACGTTCCATGTCAGCTATCTCATCGAGGCGATCAGCAAGCGCCACAAGGGCTTCGGCCGGCGAGCGCATTCGATGCTGCAGCAGCTCGGCGGCCCGGGCTCGGCGCGGCCAGGTGTCGCGGCATATCTGCTCGCCGACATGCACGACCGGTTGACCGAGCCGTGCACCTTCATCATCGATGACTGGCAGTACGTCAATGCAGCGACCGAGGTGCGCGGGCTGTGGAACCAGATCCTCCGCGATGCTCCTCCCACGTGCCGGTTCATCTTTGCCTCTCGGGTGAAGCCGCGGCTGCAGTTCGCACGATTCAAGACACATTCCGGCTATGCCGAATTGCGGACCGACGCGCTCCGCTTCACCGAATCAGAGATCGACGAGCTGTTCCGCGATATCTACAACGATCCGCTCGACGCGACGGAGCTCGCCGAGCTCGAACGTCGCACGGAAGGCTGGGCCGCCTCCATTCAACTTGTTGAGGTCTCCCTGCGAGAGCGATCCACGCCAGATGACGCGCCGTGCCTTCCTGCAATCGATCACCGCGACGACAGACAACGACCTGTTCGACTTTCTCGCCGAGGAGGTCCTCGACCAGCAGTCAGACGAGATGCGCAACTTCCTGTTGACAACGTCAATCCTTCAACAGATCACGCCGGAGGTCGCAGAGCGCCTCGCCGGGGTGCACGACGGTCGCCGGGAACTGAGCAGGCTCGAACACAGCGGTCTATTCACAAGTCGGCTCGACGAAGACCGATATCGGTACCACAACCTGTTCCGTGAGTTCCTCGAGCGACGCTTGATCGACGATCGATCGGATGCGGAGGTGTTGGGACTTCACATTCACGCGGCTTCGTACTTCGAGACGACCGAAAAGTGGCCCGAGGCCATCCACCACTACCTGCGCGCTGGACTGAGGCGCCAGGCCGCTAGGTTGATCGCCCGGCACGGGGAGAGCATTGCGGTCACTGGCCGGCTGGGGCTGATAGATGAATGGCTCCGGCAGCTGCCGCCGGATACTGTGAAACAGAACGCACGGCTCAGTCTGCTTTCCGGGGAGGCTGCCGGGATTCGCGGCGACTGGGAGGAGGCCGTGCAGTCTCTCTCGCGGGCCCGGGCATACTTCGAGCGCAAGGGGGACAAGAGGCTCGAGGCGCTGGCTTGCCTAAAGCTTAGCTCGGTGCATTCGAACTACGGAGACGCCGAAGCGGCGGCCTCAGTCGCTGAATCGGGCTTGCGCCTTGTGCCAGCCGATGCGACATCGACACGCCTGCGCCTACAGGGAAATCTTGCGATCACGCGTGGCCGGCTGGCGTGGATCACTCGACGCCGTCGTTCTTGAGTGCAATCGACTCGCGTCCGAAGCTGAGCGACATGGCCTCGACCACTTCGCCGCCATCGGGCATCACAACGCTGGCGAGATACTTCTTGCGATGGGCAAGATCCGACATGCAATCGACGAATCTTGCCAGAGCAGCGCAGTTCTGGGCTGAGACCCCCACGACGCCATTTGGACACTCTGAGGATTTGGTCACTGCGCTGATCGCGGATCGGCAATTCGAGCGGGCGCGGACGGTCGCACTCGAGGCGTCCGCACGCACGCGTCCATGGGAGCGTCCAGCGTGCGTTGTCGACAGGGAGCTTATGGGGATCTCCTCGCCGCCGAGGGCGAATTCGAGGAGGCCGCAGGCGCAATGCGCACTGCGATCAAGGACCGTGACCGCCTTGGGGCAACGCATACGCCCATCGTCGCCAGCGGCTTGGTCGAAGTCCTCTTCTTAGGCGGTCGCTCCCGACGTCCGAGATCCGTCCAATGGTCGACGGCATCGACGCTCGACGCCCATGTCGACCAGCGCTCATAGCTCGAACCGCTTCCGGCTCAAGCGATCGCCTGTCACATCCTTCGCGAGTGCGGAGGCGAGTGCCAGGCCTTCTCGCGAATCTGGAACAGGTCGACACGTCGGGGGCCGTGTTTCATAGCTCGACGTGCCGCGTCAAAGTCGGCGTTCGTTGGCATTCGACCACCGGTCGATCGGGCCAAAGCGTCGTGCATGGGAAGCCCTTAGTCACGCAGTCAAGAACGGCTGGCTGCCGTCGGTCGATCTGGTGGGCTCGACGCTATTCACGAGACGCCGACGTCGCACTCCGAATGCCCGACGGCGCGGGCGTCCTCGCGGAGCTGATGTCTGCCGACCCCGATGGCTGGCGCAACGCAGTCGTTGCAGGTTCTCCCGCTCGCGCGGAGCCCCGAACGTGAGCGCCTGCTGTCTACGAGTGGCCAGGCATGCAACGCGAACCAGCGTTGAAGCAATGCCCGGGAGGATCCCGGGCCGGGATGTACGGGAAACGTACCGGCGATCCTGAAGCATGCGCAGGCGCATCGACTCTTCCTCCGAACCCTAGGCGGAGTATCGGTACATCGCGGGGGGTGGGACGGGCCCGTGATGCCGCTCGAGAAGAGACGAGTCCGCGGCCTCTCGCCGTCCTCGCAGCCCACAGCAAGATGTCGCTCACGCGAGATACGGCCGTCGACCTCCTCTGGCCAGACGCCGACGGGGATAGCGCGGTGAACAGCCTCAATCAGACGGTCTTCCAGCTGCGACGCCATCTCGACCCCGACTACGAGCAGGGAGACAGTCCTGAGTACGTCATCAACTCCGCTGAACAACTCAAGCTCGCGGACGATTTGATCCGAACCGACATCGATGAAATACGGAGCCTGCCCCGCCGGATCGCCGGAGTGCCGTGGGCGAGACGACAGGAGATCGCATCCCGACGCCATTGCCCTCGTGCGGGGAGAGTTCCTCGCCGACCTCCGATACGAGACCTGGACCTCCGGGCTCCAAGCGCCAGTGCCACCGCGTACATCCGAGCTAGCTTGCTGCCGATCGCGGTCGGTCAGGCACTTCTTTCGACATCGAGGTCGCGATCGACGCGGCGACCGGCTCTGGTCACACTCGATCCGTTCGACGAAGCCGCGACGCAAGCACTAGCCGAGAACCTTGCGCGTTCCGGACGACGCCGAGCGCTGCGAAAGACGTTCTCGTCGAGTACGCGCGAGCTGATGGATGACGATCAGATGAGTCAACGCCACCGAGACCGATGACGGTCCGCGCTCGGCGCTAACAATCAAACGTGAATGGACTTTGTGTCGCCGATAGCAATCTGGGGGTTGACTTCTCGACCCCGAACCCTACAGTACTTCCGCAGTAGTACTTTGGTACTGCCGCCAATAGCGTGGGACGCCGTGATCCGTCAGCTGAATTGGGCACTTAGGCTGGCGGGGAGCAGGTAGTGCAACCGACCGTTCCGTCACAGGAGTGTGTCGGTTTTGATCAGTCTTGTACAGAAGAGGGCACCTTCTGATGCAGAGAGAACTCGTTAAGGGCTGGTAACAGCCCAGAGGTAGTCAGCATGCGATCACGCGTAGCGCGTATCGGCTCGCTGATGTCGAGTCTTGGGGGCACTTGCCGCACTCGCTTTGGCGGGCGGTGCTGGCTTCCGAGGCTGGTAGGAGGTCGTGGTAGACTCCGGTCGCTCGACCTCGAGACGACGCCGGTGAATGCCAACGTTACCCGCCTAATCCTCGCAACAGTAGCCGCCGCAGTTCTCGTAATTGCGGCGGCTTTCCTACTATTCCCGATCCGGCCCGAGATTGGTGGCATTCTCGGCTTGGCGTACTGGACGGGCGCCACGCTCCTAGCCAGTGCCATGCCGATCAGACTTCCGCGCGGAACGGTGGTTTCGGTTGGATCAGCGCCGATCCTGGCGGCCATGCTTCTCGGCGGTCCGTTGGCAGCTGCGCTCGTAAGTCTTGTCGGAACCACTGACGAGCGGGAGCTCCGGGGTCAGGTGCCGTGGTACGGAACCCTGTTCAATCACTCGGCGGCCGTGATCTCGGTTGGGCTGGCTGGAATCGCGTATGAGGTCCTTCGTAGCACGTCACTTGCGTCGGAGCCACTAGCGCTCTTCGCCTTCGCGTTGGTGTCGAGCGCGATCTTTCTTGGAGTCAACTGGTTTCTCGCGGTTCTGGCTGTATCGATTCGGACAGACGCTTCCATCCGATCGGTCTGGGCGCAGGACGTTTCTGCGGTCGCCTCGAACCTCATCGGGCTTGCTCCACTAGCTTGGTTGATGGCCCTTGTATTCCAACTTTCCGATGGAATCGGGTGGTGGGCCACCCCGCTCTTCGTGGTGCCACTATTTACGACCCGCATGGCCTATGCGAGGTATGTGGAGACGAGGCTCCTCTTCGAGGAGACGATCCACGCGCTCTCGAAGGCGATCGACGCGCGCGACAACTACACGCGAAACCACTCGACGCGCGTGAGCCGCATCTCCGAGGCAATGGCTCGCGTGATGCGCCTGCCGGAGCCCGAGATCGAGAAGATCACCTGGGCCGCGCTGCTTCACGACGTCGGCAAGATCGGCATCCGGGACCACATCCTCCTGAAGGAGGGTCCGCTCGACAAGGCCGAGCGCACGCTGATGAACCAGCATCCGGAGATCGGTGCGGAGATCGTGGAGCCGGCGACCCAGCTGAAGGGCGAGGCGCCGCTCATCCTGGCGCACCACGAGTGGTTCAACGGCTCCGGCTACCCCAAGGGCATCGAGGCACTGGACATCCCGCTCGGCGCGCGAATCATGGGCATCGCGGACGCCTACGAGGCCATGACCAGCTCCCGCCCGTACCGCAAGATCCCGCTGACCCACGAGCAGGCGGTGGACCAGCTCGAGAAGTTCTCCGGCATCCAGTTCGACCCGGAGATCGTGCCGATCCTGTTGGGGCTGGATCGAAGCACTCTCGACCGCGAGCCCGAACGACCCGACGAGCTGCCGACGATGCTGCGCCAGTCCGGACCGGGCGCCGGACCCACGGACAGCACGCGCGCGGCCACGACGGCGGAATCATCCGAGCCCCCAGCGAGGCCCGCCCTGGCCTCGGACGATGTTTCTTAGCACGATCGTCCTTGCGCTGATCGTCGGCGCGCTGGCGGGGGGAGCCTTCCCGAGAATCGCCGAGCTTGGCCTGCGCTGGAGCTACCTCCTGGTCGTGGCCGTCCTGCTGCGGGTGGCGGTGGGCATGTCGGGCGGAAGCGTGCTCGGCGTGGAGCTGCCGGTCGGGCTGCTCTTTCTCACGGCGTACGGCTTCATCTTCGCGTGGCTGTGGGGCAACTGGCGCGTTCCCGGGCTCCAGATCGCATCCGTCGGCATCGGCGCCAACCTGGTGGCGCTGCTGCTCAACCAGGGACAGATGCCGATCTGGTCGGCCGCCTTCTTCAGCGCCGGCTTCACCGAAGCCGAGATCGTCAACGACCCGTTCCACTTCCTCCTGCAGACCGATTCGATCGCCGGCTTCGTCGCCGCGGGTGGGCTGTTCGGGGACGTGATCCCGCTCCCGGTACCGCTGATCCGCGACGTGATCAGCATCGGCGACGTGCTGCTGGCCATCGGGATCTTCTGGGCCATCGTGTACTCGATGACACGCGCCGAGGCACCGACGCATCGCGCCATGGCCATCGGCTCGGGCGGCGCGCACTCCGCGCCGGCCTTCCAGAGCGGTCTCGCCTATGCCCAGGCGTCCGCCATCCCCGCCGATGCCGGCCGCGCGACGGCCGGGGTCGCCGCCCAGCGCACCCAGTCGCCCGTATCTGCGCCTCGTCCGCAACCGGAACTTCTCTCTGCTGTGGGTGGGTCAGCTCGTCTCTCTGCTCGGCGATCGGATCCACATCATCGCGCTGGGCGCCCTGGTCGCCGGGCGCGGGACGGCCCTCGAGGTGGGCCTGACCTTCGCGGCGACGGCCGTACCGAGCGTCATCCTCGGCCCGCTGGCCGGCGTGCTCGTCGACCGATGGGACCGCCGCCTGACGATGATCTTCTGCGACGTCATCCGTGCCGTGCTGGTGCTGGCCGTGCCGTTCGCATTCGAGATCCACATCGGGCTCGTCTACCTGTCCGCGTTCCTCATTGCGACCGTGACCCTGCTGTTCCGGCCGGCGAAGACGGCGATCGTGCCGGCGATCGTCGGTGACCGCGACCTCGTGACCGCCAACTCGGCGATGTCGGTGCCGGAGACCGCCGCCGATCTCCTGGGCTTCCCGATTGCGGGGCTCATCGTCACGGCGCTGAGCTCGGTGATCGGCGCGGCGTTCATTCTCGACGCCGGCACCTACGTCGTCTCCGCGGTCCTGATCTGGGCCATGATCGTGCCGCGCCAGCTCGAGGCGCCGTCGGAACGGCTGTCCGTCGCCGGCGTGTGGCGCGAGATGCGGGAAGGCTTCGCGTTCCTGTGGGGCGAGGCAGCGCTCCTGTCGAACACCCTGCTCTCGACCATGGCCCAGGTTGCCGTCGGTGCCGAGATCGTGGTCAGCCTGCTGTACGCCCGCGACGTCGTCGATCGCGGTGCCGTGAGCTTCGAGCAGATCTACTCGCTGCTGCTCACCGCGATCGCCGTCGGCAGCGTCACCGCCGGCGTGGCCGTGGGCGCGCTCGGGAGTCGGCTGCCGAAGGGACCGTTGGTCATCACCGGTTTCATCGGCATGGGGCTGTCGCTGATCGTCGCCGGCCTGGTGACCGATCCGATCCTGGCCATCATCGCGTTCTTCTTCACCGGCGCAATGAACATGCTCTTCATCATCCCCACGGTCACCCTGTTCCAGGAGCGAACGCCTCAGCGCCTGATGGGACGCGTCGTGTCCAGCCGGCAGGCGCTCGTCTTCGGCTCGATCGCCGCGTCGATGGGTCTCTCCGGCTGGCTGGCCGGCATCCTGGGGCCGGCCATGGTCCTGGGGCTGAGCGGAGCGATCTGCGCGGCAGCCGGCGTGATCGGCATCGGCGTGCCCTCCATGCGCGGCGCCCGTTGATGGGGCGATCTGCTACCCTTCGCGCGCCGTGGGACTGATCCTCGACCTGGCGGTCGCGGCCCTCGCGCTCGTTGTCATCGGCTCACTGGCACTCCTGGCCTGGACGCTCGCCGTCGGTGCCACGCGTGCGGTGCGAGACGGGAGACGCAGGGTCTCGGCGCAGCGCACGACCGTCGCCGGGGCGGAGGACCGCATCCGATCCAGCGCCGCGCGAGCATCGGCCTCGCTCGGCCGACTCGACGCACGAATCCGATCAATCTGCACCGGGAGAGCGACCGACGCATGACGACCAGCAGCCCGACGCCGCGTCCTGAGGGCCGATCCGAGCCCGGCTATCGCGGCGCGCTTCCCGAGCGCGAGGATCGCCTGGCTCGCAACTGGATCCTGGCCGTGATCGGGATCTTCGTGCTCATCTTCGTCCTGTCGATCGCGGGCATCCCCTCGCGCTTCATCCCCGACCCGACGCCCGTGCCGCTGCCCTCGACGCCGACGTCCTCGGGCTCGGTGGAGCCTTCGGGGTCGGGGTCGGAGTCGGATTCGGGGTCTCCGTCGGCCTCTCCGTCGGGTTCGGGGTCGGCCTCTCCGTCGGCGTCACCGAGCGGGAGCTAGGACCGCGGGGGACGAAGGGTCGAGGGGGACAACGGGATGAGGCCCTCTCCGACGCCGATAGATCGCTGATTTCGCGCCTGACACGGCGTACGCGCGCGGATCCGACGATATGTCAGCTGTCGTGTGGCCTCGCTGGCGCTGAACGGCCGGTTCTGGCCATTCCTGAACCGATATATCGCTCATTTGGCGCCGAACGGAGCCGCGAGGCCACATTTCGCCGATCTATCGGCGAGGCAAGGGGGCGACGGGCGCAGAACCGCCAGCCGGGCCGCATCTCTGCGATCTATCGGCGAGGCAATGCCCGCCGGCGGCGCATCCAGGCCAGTCCGTCTCGACCGAGCGGCCGACCGCTGCGTACCGCCTGCATCACCTCACGGGAGCCGGCGGGGAGGACGGACGCCAGCAGACTGGCGTGCTCCGCGATGACGATTCGGTTGCGGCGGGTGTCGTCGATCAACATGACCAGACGGACGGGCCGTTGGTGGCGGGCGGCAAGGTGATCGCGCTTGCGAACGTTGCGCCGATACTGGGCCTGGAAGTCGACGAGCATGCGGTCGATCTCGACCACGATGATCTCGCGCGAGCCGAACAGGACGAGATCGATTGCCTCGCCGCGATCCCCGGCGGGCACCTCCAGCGCGACGTTCCAGGATGGGTCGGCCACGGCGCGAATCAGCTCCGCCATCTCGAGCTGGCCGGTGTCGCGGAGCGACGGCCCGCGGCCCGGATAGCTGCGCAGCACGACGTCGATCCCCACTGCCTGCGCGACAACGCACAGCGACGCGATCGTCGCAGACGGGTCGCCGCAGCTCAACGCGTCGTTGGGTATCGGCGGAGATCCCGGCTCGGCGGCTCGCGACCGACCGGCGGAGCCCCGTTCGATACGCGCCATCCTGATCTCCTGGCCGATCGCTTCGGCCTGGGCACGAGCGCGCTGCAGGCCAAGGGCACGCGGGGCGGAGCGGTGCGTGGGCGACATGCGACGGATTCTCGCGGCGCCGGATTCGCCTGGGCTTACTGGCCGGTTGGCGATGTATCGGCGTGATCGCGCCGAACTGGTGATACAGGCGCCGATTCGTCGACGTATCGGTTGGCACGTGGCCCGGACGCCCGATTCAGGCGAGTTCGGCCACGCCAGAGCTGATATATCGGCCGGACGGCGCCGGAACCACCGAGGTGGCGCAGATTCGCCGATCTATCGCCGCCGCGCCACACGCCAACCGAACGAGAGGCGTCACGCGGACCAGGCCGGTTGTACGCAATGCGGACGGCTGGCATACTCCGCGAACGTCGTCGCCAGCGTGGCGCACCGCACGGGACAGCGGGGGAATCGGAGGGAAATTCCAACGTGGCCGAAACGAAGCGGTCGGTGCTCGTCGTCGACGACGACGGCGACATCCGAAACCTCCTGAAGGACCTCCTGGTCGAGGAGGGCTACGCCGTACGCCTCGCCCCCAGCGGAGCCGATGCGATCGAGGCCATCACCAAGGATCTGCCGGACCTCGTGATGATGGACGTCAAGCTGCCCGACCAGGATGGGATCTCGCTCCTCAAGCAGCTGAAGCGCGAGCACGACGAGCTCGAGGTCATCGTGATGACCGCGTTCGGCGGCAGCTCGACGGCCATCAAGGCCATGGAGCACGGGGCCTACGACTACGTCACGAAGCCGTTCGAGATCGACGACCTGCTCGCCACCCTGAAGCGCGTCTTCGAGCATGCCGACATGAGCAACGAGGTCAGCGCCCTGCGCCTGGAGCTCGGAAAGCGGGAGGCGGAGCGCGAGCGGATCGTCGGCAGCAGCAAGCCGATGCTCGAGGTCTTCAAGCTCATCGGCAAGGTCGCCCCGTCGGATGCAACCGTGCTCATCACCGGCGAGTCCGGCACCGGCAAGGAGCTGATCGCCGAGGCGCTGCATCGGGCAAGCAAGCGCAACCCGCACCCGCTCGTGAAGGTCAGCTGCGCGGCCCTGCCCGAAAGCCTCCTGGAGACCGAGCTGTTCGGCCACGAGAAGGGCTCGTTCACCGGCGCGATGACGATGCGCAAGGGCCGCTTCGAGACCGCCAACAAGGGCACGATCTTCCTGGACGAGATCGGCGAGATGACGCTCGGGACGCAGACCAAGCTGCTGCGCATCCTCCAGGAGCGCGAGTTCGAGCGCATCGGCTCCAACACGCCGATCAAGATCGACATCCGCGTGATCACCGCCACGAACCGCGACCTCGCGGACGAGGTGCAGAACGGCAAGTTCCGCGAGGACCTCTACTACCGCCTCAACGTCATCCACATCCACATGCCGCCGCTGCGCGAGCGCAAGGACGACATCCCGCTGCTGGTCGAGCACTTCCTCGTGAAGTTCCGCCACGCGGCGGGCGCCATTCCGACGTCCATCAGCGAGGATGCCCTCCAGCGCCTGGTCGACCACGACTGGCCGGGCAACGTGCGCGAGCTCGAGAACGCCATCGAGCGGGCCGTGGTCCTGTCGCGGGGCAATCCCGATCACGGCGGACCACCTGCCGTTCGCCAACGCGCAGGACCGATCAAGCCTGGCGGAGCGACGCACCAAGCTCGACCATGACGCCGAAACGCTCGAGGAGCGACGCGGCCAGCTCGACTCCGACGAAGCCGATGCGGACGCCGCCGATGCTGACGCCGAGCAGACCGAGCATGCCAACGGCGACAGCTCGTTCAAGACGCAGGTCGCCACCCTCGAGCGTCAGCTGATCAAGGAGGCGCTCGACCGCGCCGGTGGGAACCGGACCAAGGCGGCGGACGAGCTCGGGATCTATCGGCGGCTGCTGTACGCCAAGATCAAGGAGTACGGGCTGGAAGAGTAGGCGGTGGTATCCTTCTTGCCACTGCACAAGCACGAATCACCACACGAAGGGACGAGATTTCCCATGTTCAGCCGCGTGCGAATCGCGATCAGATTCTTCTTCGTGGGGCTGGCCGTCGGCGTGCTCCTGGCTCCGCGCAGCGGCGAGGAGACCCGTCGCATGGTGCGCGAGAAGGCCGACCGCATCCTCAACGACGTCCTCGATGCCGCCTCGCTCGGCACCGTTGACACCGGAAACGGCACCGCCGATGCAACCGAGGCCAAGAGCCCGGCGCGTGCCTCGGCCCCCCGAACGCGCCGCGCCGCCAGTGCCGGCTCGGGTGCCGCGGCCGGCTGAGCCGGCCCCGCTCCTGACCGATGCGATGGCCGCGATCCCCGCGGCCGCGCGACCCCGGTGAGGACGACGCGCCCGCGCGCGAGCGGGCGCAGATGGTCGCCGAGCAGCTCGAGAAGCGCGGCATCACCGATCCCGAGGTGCTCGCCGCACTCGGCAGCGTGGAGCGGCATCGGTTCGTCGACGACGGTAAGCCCTACGGTGACCATGCCCTGCCCGTCGGCGCCGGGCAGACGATCTCCCAACCGTACGTGGTCGCGCTGATGACCTCGGCCGCCCGTCCGGAATCCGGATGGCGCGGCGCATCGGTGCTCGAGGTGGGAACGGGTTCGGGCTACCAGGCGGCGGTGCTCGCGGAGCTCGGCGCGAGCGTCGTCAGCATCGAGCGTCACGCTTCCCTGGCCGCGGACGCGCGCCGGCGACTGCAGGCGACCGGCTTCGCGGACCGCGTCGACGTGGTCATCGGTGACGGGACCCTTGGATGGCCGGCTCGAGCGCCGTATCGGGCCATTCTCGTCACGGCGGGAGGGCCGAGGGTCCCGCAACCGCTCCTCGACCAGCTCGAACCCGATGGCGGGAGGCTCGTCATGCCGATCGGCGACCGCGAGCACCAGGAGCTCACCCAGGTCGAGCGCCGAGGGAACGAGTTCCGCACCCGGGACCTCGGGGCGGTGGTGTTCGTGCCGCTCATCGGGGAGCATGGTCACTCGGCGACCTAGCGTCTGGCATGGGGCGTGCATCCCACGGTCCGACGCCCATCTCCGTCACGGAGGATTTCCGCATGACCCATGACCGACGCACCGATCCGGTGGATCCCGTCGACAACGAGACTCGAGTCGTCGAGCGCGAGACGTACGTCGAGCGTGAACGACCCGCTGCCGATCCGCTACCCGGCCCAACCCGCCGGTTCCCAGGTGAACGTCAACTCGGGACAGGCGGCATACGCCGAGCCCGGCGGGGCCGGGCCGCTGTACTACGTGCGACGCGTGCTCTCGCTCCTCTTCGGCGTGCTCGCCGTCCTGCTGGGGCTGCGGATCCTCATGCTGCTCCTCGTGGCCAATCAGCAGAACGCGATCGTGGACTTCGTCTACGGCGCGACCGAGCCGTTCGTGGCTCCGTTCCGCGGCATCTTCCAGTTCAACGAGGTGCGCGCGGGTGACGCGACGCTGGATGTCGCGGCGCTGGTGGCACTCGTCGGCTGGCTGCTGATCTACCTGCTGCTCATGGCGATCCTGCGCCTGGGAGATCGCGACCGGGTCTAGGGGGCGGTCGGGCGCGGCGTATATCCGGATATACGCGGCGCCCGGACGCTCGCGCGGCGCCCTGAGCGCCGATCAGACCGGCGGCAGCTCCAGCGCCCCGCGTTGCAGCGGGCGGGCGTCCGGCAGCCGGCCGGCCGAACCACGAACCCCGACCACACCGGCCCGCGCCAGCTCCTCGTCGTAGACCTCCTCGATCCGCCGCACCTGGGCGTCGATGCTGAATCGCTCGGCGACCGTCTCGTACCCCGCCCGTCCGATACGAGCGCGCAGCGCCGGATCGGCGAGAAGGCTGCCGACGGCCGCGGCCAGCGCGTCCGAATCCGACGGCGGCACGAGCAACCCGTCGACGCCATCGGTGATGACCTCGGGGATGCCCCCGACCGCGGAGGCGACGACCGGCCGGCATCGGGCCATGGCCTCGATGATCGAGATCCCCTGGGCCTCGCGCAGGGACGGGATGACGGCCACGGTCAGCTCGGCTGTGAGCGCGGCGATGTCCTCGCGCCGCCCGGTGAAGACGACGCGCTCCGACACGGAAGCACCAAGGCCACGGGCCAGCCCGCGCAGCGCATCGGCCTCGGATCCCTCACCGACGACGGCCAGCCAGGCGTCGGGAGCCGCGTCGAGGATCCGCGGCATGGCTTCGATGAGGTGCCGCTGCCCCTTCTCCGGCTCGAGGCGCGCCACGACCCCGACGAGCGGAGCCTCCGCGGGAATGCCGAACTCGCTCCGGATCCCGCAGCGCGGCGGGGGCCCGGCGAAGCGAGACAGGTCCACGCCGGTCGGGATGACGGCGAAGGGGGCGCCGGTCCGGCCCTCTGCTCGCACCTTGCGCTCGATGCTCGCCGAGGGAACGACGAGCCGGTCCATCCGGGGAGTGAGGGACGCCAGCAGCGCGGTGTCCTCATCGGAGCGGACGCGCGACGAGTGGACGGTGGCCATGATCACCGGCGTCTCGGCCTCGAGCGCCGCCCGCGTGCCGATCACCTCGGCGCGGAACATGTGGGCGTGAACGAGGTCGAGCTCGTGGTGGCGCATCCACTCCGCAAGGTCGGAGACGGCCTGGTCGTCATCGGCGACGTCGAGGACCTCGACCGGAATGCCGAGCCCACGGAGCCGTTGGACGGCTGAACCCGCGGAGAGGGAAAGCGCCCGCACGTCGTAGCGAGCCCGATCCAGCCGCAGCATCAGGCCGGTGTACGACTCCTGCGCACCGCCGTTCCCGCCGGTCGCCAGCAGCTGGAGGATGCGCGGCCGCGGATGGCTCCTGGAGCGATGGATGCGCCGATGACGGGTGTACGCCGCCCCGGCGATGGCGCCCTCGTGATCGGGCGATCCTGCCCGGGTCGGGCGCTGGGTGGTCACCCCTCGGATGCTACGGACGGCCACTCTGTTCGTCAAAGCGGCGGGTCTGGCCTGCGCGGGAGTATATACCGTATATACTCTCGGCCCGCTCGGGCCCCCGGTACCAATGGCCCATGGCGGCGAGCAAGCGCCTGGCGCCTCATGCCCCACATGCGATGGATCAGCGACGGAGCGCCGCTCGAGCCGATGATCGAGCGGTCCAGCCGATTGACCGCGGACGAGCTTCACGCCCTCGCCGAGCGATACGACGAGCGCGCAAGCCGCGAGCTTCGTGCCCCCGTGGCGCGAGAGCTTGCGTTCGGCATGGCGTGGGGCATGCTCCCGCCACAGGTCGGGGCGCTGTGCGACGTCGTGACCGAGGCGAGCCTGCGTGCCGGCCTCCCAGGGGACGAGTCGATGCGCGCCTGGCAGGCCATAGCCGATGCGATGACCGCGCGACTCTTCCCTGACCTGCCGCCGACCTCGAAGACGGCGCTCGACCGCTCGTGGCGGGACGTGGTGGGTCAGCCGGCCTGATCGGCCGCGTGCCACGCCTCGTAGGCCTCGCCGACGACCGTCTCGTAGCGCAGTCCCATGAGGACGATCCCGGCGAACCCCGCCTCACGGGCACGCGCCGCTGACTCCCTGGCCAGGCGCCAACCCTGTGCGCGGGCTTCCTCCTCGGACATGCCGGGCAGGCGGCGTCGGAGCGCGTCGCCGATGGGGATGGCGCCGACCGACTCGAGTCGCCGAACCCAGCGCTCGGACATCGGCGGAGTGATCTCCAGGTAGACCGGCGGATCGTCGGGTCGCAGCTCGAGCCGCTCCGCGACCGACGTCACGGTCTCGGGATCCATCACCGGCCCGGTGGTGAGGAACTGGGCGCCGACCTCGATCCGTCGCCGCAGCATCCATCGGCGCGACCGCGTGCTCATGCCGACCTCGAACTCGACCGGCGCGACCTCCGGCTGGAGCGCCCGCAGGTATTCGACGATCTCGTAGCTGTTGCTCCAATGCTCGACCTCGGGAAGCATGTCGCCCTGCACCACCAGGAACGACAGGACGCCGTTGGCGATGGCGCCGCGCACCTCGGACTCGATGGCCAGGATGTTCCGGTCGCGCGTGGAGCACACCACGGTCGGCCGCACGTCGGGCACGTCGTGGGTGATGCGCGCGGCGAACGAATAGGGCGAGACGCGGACCTGCTTGAACGGGTTGTCGGTGATCAGCACGTCGCGCCACTTCCCGCGCAGCTCCAGGTGGGACATGCTTGGCAGGCGCGGTGGGTTGACCTCCACCAGCTCCACCCAGTCGCGACCGTGGGACAGCATCGTCAGTCGGCCTGGGCGGGGCGGACGGTCTCGAGGCGGAAAGTATATACGTATATACGCAGCACAGACTCCCCCATCAGCGCGGCCCTGCGGCGGCTCGGAGCTCGCGCGCCGCCGAGACCATGTCGCCCAGCTGCTGCTCGATCTCCTCCCATCGGCGCGTCTTCAGCCCGCAGTCGGGATTGACCCACAGGTCCACCTCGTCCATGAACTCGCGGAAGTGATGGAGCCGATCCGTCATCACCTCGCGCCCCGGCGTGTGCGGAGAGTGGACGTCGAACACCCCCGGCCCGATCTGCAGGTGGCCGTCGCTGAACAGGGCATAGAACTGGCGGATGTAGCTGTCGTCCTTGGAACGCGAGAACTCCACAGAGGCCACGTCCACCCCGGCGTCCGACCACAGCGGCACGATGTCGCCGAAGTCGCCGTAGCACATGTGGGTGTGCATCTGGACCTGGGCCGGCTGGTCGTAGACGTGGTTCAGCGCGGCGCGGACGCCGCGGGCGTAGATCTCGCGCAGCCGGGGGGCGTCCTCGGTGGGAAGGGGCCAGCGTTCGCGGACCGCGGGCTCGTCGACCTGGATCACGCGGGCACCGGCCGCCACCAGGTGGCCGACCTCCTCCGCGATCGGGCGGGCGACGGCCCAGAACAGCTGGTCATCGGGCACGCCGGGCGGGCGGAACGACCAGTTCACGATCGTGACCGGACCGGTGAGCATGCCCTTCACCGGCTTGTCGGTCGCGTCCTGGGCAACGCGCCACTCGTCCACGGTCATCGGCGCCGAGATGGAGGGCGGCGCGGCGAGGATCGGCGCGCGGACGCAGCGCGACCCGTAGGAGAGGACCCAGCCGTTGTGGGTGGTGTGGAAGCCGTCCATCTGCTCGGCGAAGTACTCGACCATGTCGGTGCGCTCGAACTCGCCGTGGACCAGCACGTCCAGGCCCATCCGCTCCTGCCACGCGACCGAGTCGGTGATGAGCTTGGCCATGGCGGCGTCGTAGCCGGCTCGGTCCAGCTCGCCGCGACCCAGGCTGACGCGCAGCTGCCGGACATCGCCCGTCTGGGGAAGGGAGCCGGTTGTCGTGGTCGGGAACGCCGGCAGGTCGAGATCGGCCTGTGCCGCCCGCCGCTCCTCGCGCGCGGCGCGGGAGGTGAGCGAACCGACTTCCGGCCAGTCGACCGGCGGCGGCTGGACAGTCTCGGGCGCCGATCCGCTCGCCAGCGCCGATGCCCAGCCGGCAAGGGCATGGGCCTTCTCGCGCGCGAACTGGAATCCGGCGGGCAGATCCTCTCCCTCGACCGTGACCGGCAGGAACATCAGGCTGGTCGAGGGGACGAGGCGCGTGATTTTGTGGTCGTCCTCGGTGGCCAGCGCATCCCGAGCCGCATCGAAGGAGTCCGGCCAGACGCTCCGGCCATCCATGACCGCCACGACGTGCTCGGGCTGGGCATCCCACGCCGGCGTGCCGCGCAGTGACGGCACCTCATCGACCGGGACCTGGACCGCGAAGCCGGCGCGCCCCAGGACCTCGAGCGTCTTCGTCGATGCCCGCCCGAACTGGACGGTGACGATCGGGGACCCATTGCCGGTGGCGACTGCGGCACCCTCGTAGGCGGCTTCGCGCAGGGCGGCATCGGCCTCGTCCATGACCATGCCCAGGCATGGCTCGTCGAGCTGAAGACGGAAGTTGGGGTCGGACGCGGTGCGGTCGCGGACCCAGGTCCAGATCGCCTCCCCGGCGGCACGCGCCAGGTCGATGGGATCAAGTGCCTCGTCGATCTTGCTCAGCTTGATCAGCGAGTAGGGACCGAGGATGGCCCAGGTGGTATCGGGCTGGCCGGTGGGCTCGCGCCACGGAAGCGGTCGCAGCGTGGCGATGGGCCGATCGATCTCCGGCACGACGTAGTGATAGTTCGTGTCGAACCACTTGGTCATCTCCCACGCCTCGCGCTCGGGAGTGCCACGCGCCAGGTCGGTCAGGACCTCGAACGCCTCATCGCCGATGCGGACCGCCTCGTGCTCCGGCGCGATCCCGAGCATGAGCGCGGTCTCGAGCACCTCGTCGTACAGGAAGTAGTCGTCCACCGCCGATCCGATCGCGCCACGCTGCTCATCGAGGTGCGCCTGACGCAGCTCGGTGATGCGCGCGCTGAACGCATCGGCCTCCATTCGGCCGGACCACGCCTTCTCGAGGGCCCACTTGAGCTCGCGCCTGGGGCCGATTCGCGGGAAGCCGATCAACTGCGCACGGATGTCCATGCTCCGCAGTCTACGGAAGGGTTGCGTTCCGGCAACCCCCAGGGCCGGGTGGGGGCCGGGGAGAGCTCAGGAAAGAAGCAGGATCGAGGCGCTGTTGGCTGCGAAACCAAGCAGGCCCAGGCTGGTGGCAGCGGCTCCGCCCCAGACGAGCAGCCGTGGAAAACGCGGGGCAGCGATGACCAGGATCCCGATCACGCTCACCAGGACCGCAGCCTTCGCCACCAGGACGAGATCGAGTCCCCCAACCTGGAAGAGCGAGGCGGCCAGCCCGTTACTCTCGAGGCCGATGCCGAAGCGGCTGACCCCGACGGTGAACGTCAAGGCATCCGCGAGCTGCGCCAGGACGGCGCCGAAGAGGATGAAGCGAGCCGTGAACACGCTGGCCAACCATGCATGAGTCTTGCCATCGGTACGGGGGGCCGCATGGATCGTCCGGGCCATATCACCTGCGGTGTCCATGACGATACTTGCGGCCTATCCCGCCCAAGAGGTCCACCGATCATGGAATACCTGCCGCTCTTCCTGCTCATGCTGGCCGCGCTCATCGCCGGCTGGTTCTATCTCCAGAAGGCCAAGACTCGCGATGCGGCCAAGCCGGAGGTCACCGATACGAGTTCCCCGGCCGATCCCGAGTAGGACGCGCCCGAACGGGCCGTCCTTGACGTCGCAACGCATGATTGGCCCTGATGAGGGGCCTGTTCTGGATCGTGGTCGTCCTGGTGGTCGTCGGCGGCGCGCTGAAGATGGCGGGAATCGACCTGCCGATCATCGACTACCCAGTTGGCCCGATCGGCGCATTTGATGGGCGGGGCCCGGCCATGCCCGACATCCAGATCGAGCCACCTGGCTTCGGCGAGTTCCCCGCGCCCTGAGCGCTCCGTGACGAACCTCACCTCTGCCGCCGGCACGCTCGATCGGTCGAGCTCGCGTGGCCGATTGCGTCCGCTCCATCACCGGCTTGCGCGGATCGTCGTGCTCGCGGTGATCATCGGCATTGGCTTCAACCACGTCTGGTGGTCGGTCCAGGACTGGCATCTCAGCGACATGAACGCGTACTGGGACGCCGGTGTGCGGCTGCGAACCGGTGGCGCTCTCTTCCCGCCGGTCACCGACGTCAACGCCTCCGAGGTCTACCGCTACAGCCCGTGGTTCGCGTGGCTGTGGACGCCGCTGACGCTCCTGCCACGCGGGATCGTCAATGTCCTTTGGTCAGCCGTCCTGCTGGCCGCGAGCTTCGCCGCAGTCTGGCCACTTGCCCGGCGGCGGGCGTGGGTGGGTGTCGCGTTCTTCCTGCCCATCCTCATCGGCATCTCGGCCATCGGGAACGTTCATGCGCTGCTCATCGCCAGCCTGGTGTTCGGCGTCGGGCGCCGCAGCGGCCCGCTGTGGATCGGCGTGGCGGCATCCTTGAAGCTCCTCCCGATCCTCTTCGTGATCACGTACCTGGGCCGCCGGCAGTGGTGGCGCGCCGCGGCCACGCTGGCGGTCTCGGCGCTGCTCCTGGCGCCGTACCTCCTCTACGACCTGTCGAACTACGTCACGAGCCCCGGCGGGGGTGGCCTGCTCTACGACTGGCCGGTCGCGTACGGGGCGGCGGTGGTGGCGACGGTCGGAGCAGCTGCCTACCTGGCCCGCTCCCGATTCGGATGGCTGGCGGCCAGCGCGGCGGTGGTCATCGCGATCCCACGCTCGTTCCTGTACGACGTCAGCTGGGTGCTGGTCGGGGCGCAGGACGAGGACCGTGACCGATGATCGGCAGCCTGCGGCTTGACCTGTTCGGCGACGCCAAGGCGGGGTCGTGGGAGCGCTGGGTGCGACTGGTGGCGTTCGGAATCATCGGCGGCATGGCCGTCGCCAACGTCATCTGGACCATCCAGACATGGCCGATGGGCGACATCCAGATCTACTGGAATGCCGGGCAGCGTGTCGTCAACGGCGATCCGCTGTACCCGGGTGACAGCCCGTACACCTCGTACCGCTATGCGCCATGGTTCGCCTGGCTGTGGGCCGGCTTCGCGGCGCTGCCCTACGACGTCGTGGCGGTCGCGTGGCAGGCCGCGCTCCTTGTCGCCTGCGCGGCCGTGGCCGTGCCGTTCGTGCGTCGCGGGCCACTGGGCATCGCATTCGCCGGGATCTTCGTGCCGCTCCTCTTCGCGGTGTCGGCCGGTGGCAACGTCCAGGCGCTCCTCGTGGCCAGCCTGCTCTTCGGCATCGATCGTCGCTCGGGACCGCTCTGGATCGCGATCGCCGCGTCCCTGCGCGCGACGCCGATCGTGTTCGTCGCCATCTATGCGGCGCGACGCGAGTGGTCGCGCTTCTGGCTGACCATCGGCCTCACCGGCATCCTGGTGGCGCCGATGCTGCTCTACGACCCGGCGACGCTGGTCTCCGACGTCGCGGGGCGTGAGCCCGGCCTCCTGGCGCAGTCCACGCTGCTCTATGTGAGCGTGAGCGTCGTGACCCTTCTCGTGCTGGGCATCCTGACCTGGCGCCGGTCGCCATACATCACGCTCGCTGCCGCGGCCGCCGCGGTGCTGGTGTCGCCGAAGCTGTTCGCGTATGACACGACGACGATGGCGGCCGTCAAGCCCGATCCGGTCGCCCCGTCCAACGACGACGGGACCAAGGTCCCATTCACCGCGCGGGACGGGTCCGTCTAGCCTGATCGTGGCGTTGCCCGGCAGCACCACGCTGCTACCGTGCAGCCATCAGCACGAGGACTCATCAGCTCCATGTCCGTATCGTCGCTTCCCGACCAGGCGAAGGACCGAACTACCGCTCCTCCCGACGTCGTGGTGGTCGGCGGCGGGGGCCACGTCGGCCTGCCGCTGAGCCTGGTCCTGGCCCGGGCCGGCCTGCATGTCGGCATCTTCGACACGTCCGCGACGACGGTCGAGCGCATCTGCGACGGTGAGATGCCCTTCCTGGAGGACGGGGCGGATCGGCTGCTGCGCGAGGTCCTGTCCCAGGATCGGCTCACGGTCAGCACGGATCCAAAGCTGCTGTCCGACGTCGACCAGGTCATCGTCGTGATCGGCACGCCGATCGACGAGTTCCTCAACCCGTCGATGGCCATCTTCGAGCGCGCCGTGGACGAACTCGCCCCGTACCTCAAGCCCGGCGCCCTCGTCGTGCTGCGCAGCACCGTCTTCCCCGGCACCACCCAGTACGTGGCGCATGCCCTCGAGGAGCGGGGCGCAACCGTCGACGTGGCGTTCGCGCCGGAGCGCATCGCGGAGGGACACGCCCTCGAGGAGCTCGGCAGCCTGCCGCAGATCATCGGCGCCGACAGCCAGGCCGCAGGTGACCGAGCCGAGAAGCTGTTCGCCAGGCTCGGGGCGGAGATCATCCGCACCACGTCGATCGAGGCGGAGCTCGCGAAGCTCTTCACGAATGCGTGGCGCTACATGAAGTTCGCGGTGGCCAACCAGTTCTTCATGGTCGCGCACGATGCGGGCGTCGACTACAACCGGGTGCTCGACGCCGTGCGGCTGAACTACCCGCGCGCCGCCGACCTGCCGGGCCCCGGGTTCGCCGCCGGACCGTGCCTCCTCAAGGACACGATGCAGCTGGCCGCGTTCACTCCCGACCACTTTCCGCTCGGCCAGACCGCCGTGCAGATCAACGAGGGCCTTCCGGCCTACGTCGTGACC
Organism: uncultured Chloroflexia bacterium; assembly: GCA_963767985.1. GTDB lineage: Bacteria > Chloroflexota > Limnocylindria > QHBO01 > QHBO01 > JACDBZ01. Next base: position 25,780 of record CAVYGE010000005.1, on the reverse strand, counting down.
GCCATGGAGCGCCGATACGGTTCGCTCCGCGGCCGCTCCATCGGCCTGCTGGGCATGGCCTTCAAGGCGGAGTCGGACGACACCCGCTCGTCGCTCTCGTACAAGCTGCGCAAGCTCCTGGCCTGGAAGGGCGCACGCGTGCTGATGACCGATCCGTACGTCGCCGATGACCGACTGGTGGCCCTGGACCAGGTCATGGCCGAGGCCGACATCCTCGTGCTTGGCGCGCCGCACCGCGAGTATCGATCGCTGGACGTCGGCGGTCGGGACGTGGTGGACGTGTGGGGCGTCACGGGGCAGGGCATCCGGCTGTGAGGATCCTCCTCACCGGCGCGGCGGGCTTCATCAGCGGCTACCTCGTCGACGAGCTGCTGGCCCACGGCCACGAGGTCATCGGCGTCGACAACTACAGCAAGTACGGCCCCGTCGCCAAGAGCTACGACAACCATCCGGGCTACCGTTTCGTGGAGGGTGACGCGAAGGACGTCGCACTCCTGACCGAGCTGGCCGCCGACGTCGACCAGGTCGTTGCCGCCGCGGCGATGATCGGCGGAATCAGCTACTTCCACGAGTTCGCATATGACTTGCTGGCCGAGAACGAGCGCATCCTGGCCGCCACCTTTGACGCGGCCATTGCGTCGCGCCAGGCGGGCGGTCTCGAGCGAATCGTGGTGCTGTCGAGCTCCATGGTCTACGAGTCGGCGACCGTCTTCCCGACGCCCGAAGGAGCGCAGCTGACGAGCCCGCCCCCGATCAGCACCTACGGATTCCAGAAGCTGTCGAGCGAGTACTTCGCCAAGGGCGCCCACGAGCAGTTCGGACTGCCGTACACCATCCTCCGCCCGTTCAACTGCGTCGGCATCGGCGAGAAGCGGGCGTTGCGCGACACCGATGTGATGAGCGGCAACGTGAAGCTGGCCCTGAGCCACGTGGTCCCCGACCTCGTCAACAAGGTGCTCCACGGACAGGATCCACTCCACATCCTGGGCGAGGGCTCGCAGGTCCGCCACTACACCTACGGCGGCGACCTGGCGCGAGGCATCCGCATCGCCATGGAGTCGCGGAAGGCGATCAACGAGGACTTCAATCTGTCGACCGCCCAGAGCACCACCGTCCTCGAGCTGGCCGAGACCATCTGGCGCAAGATCAACGGCGACCGACCGTTCACCTTCGTCAGCGACGCGCCGTTCGAGCACGACGTTCAGCTGCGCGTCCCGGATGTCACGAAGGCCCGCGAGGTCCTGGACTTCGAGGCGACGACCAGCCTGGACGAGATGCTCGACGAGGTGATCCCGTGGATCGGCGACGAGATCCAGGCCGGAGCCCTGACGTGACCGCCCCCGATCTGTCGATCGTGATCCCGGTCTACAACGAGCCCGACAACATCGGCCCGACGCTGCGCCGCATTGCCGACCAGGTGACGACGCCGCACGAGGTCTTGGTGGTCTACGACTTCGAGGCCGATACGACCGTGCCGGTCGTGCGCGAGCTCCAGCCCGAGCTGCCGGCCGTCCAGCTCCTGCACAACCAGATCGGCCGCGGTGTCCTCAATGCGATGCGGGCCGGCATCGGGGCCGCGGCAGCGCCGCTGGTGCTCATCACCATGGCGGACGGCTCCGACGAGATGGACCGCGTCGACGACATGGTCGAGCTGGCACAGCGCGGCGCGGCGGTGGTCGCCGGCAGCCGATACATGCGCGGCGGAAGCCAGGAGGGCGGACCACTTCTCAAGCGCACGATGAGCCGCGTCGCCGGCCTCTCCCTGCACTGGGTGGGCCGCGTCCCGATCCACGACGCCACGAACAACTTCAAGCTCTACCGGCGCGACTTCCTGGAGTCGGTCACGATCGAGAGCACCGGCGGCTTCGAGCTCGCGCTGGAGCTGACCGCCAAGGCGACGCTCGCCGGCCGAGAGCTGGCGGAGGTCCCGACGACCTGGCGCGACCGGAGCGCGGGCGAGTCGCGCTTCAATCTCCGCGCTTGGCTGCCGAAGTACCTGCGCTGGTACGTCTACCTCTACCGCGGCCGCCTGCGACGCCTGCTCCCGGCGCGGTGAGAGGGCGGTCGGAACCCGGGGCGCCCGTCGCCGATGAGACGTGGCGCGCATGGTGGGCGACGCTCGCCGCCCTGTCCCTCGGCTACGCGATCTTCGTCGGGCGCGGCGGGCCAGGCATCATCCCGTTCCTCTTCCTGACGGTCGCCATCGGCGCCGCCGCGGTGGCCGTCCTGGCGCGAACCGCACCCGGGGTCGGGTCCGGGGTCGGCCTGCGCAAGCTCATGGGCTTCGGGCTGGCGGTCGAGCTCGCGCTTCTGGGCGTCTGGCCGCTCACCAACCCGCTGGCGCAGGCGAACGTCGGCGACTACGTCCCGTTCTGGATCGGCCTCGCCGCCGTCGCGGCCGTGGCGGCGGCCCCGCTCGCCGGATTCCTGCGCGACAGCATGCTGCGGCTCGGCGATCCTGGTCGGCCTGCACGTGGCGCTCGGAGCCTGGTGTGTCCTGGTGGCCCCGGATCCGCACATCGACGTGTGGGTCATGCAGGCCGATGGCGCCCGCGCGCTCGTCGATGGCGTCAATCCGTACCTGCCGATCTACGAGAACCTCCACGGAACCGACTCCCCGTACTACGGCCCGGGTCTGGTTGAGGACGGCAAGCTCACCATCGGGTTCCCGTATCCGCCGCTCAGCCTGCTCCTCGTGCTGCCGGGTCAGCTGCTGGCCGGTGATCCGCGCTTCGCGCTGCTGGTGGCGCTCGAGCTCGGCGCGATCGCCATGGCGATCACCGGCCGGCGAACCCGGGTGGGGATCCCGGCCGCGCTCCTCTTCCTCTTTGCGCCGTGGACGTTCTTCCTCGTTGTCGGTGCCTGGACCGAGCCGCTCGTCGTCCTGGGCGTCGCGGTCGTGACGCTGGCCGCGGTCCGGGCGCCTCGCCTGCTGGGTGTCGCGGTCGCGCTCATGATCGGCGTGAAGCAGTACCTCCTTCTCGGCCTGCCGCTGGCGCTGCTTCTGCTCGCCGGCGTGAACCGCGACCGGTGGCGCATCGGCTGGCAATCGCTGGCGATCGTCACGCTGATCACGATCCCGTTCGTGGTCTGGGGTCCGGAGACGTTCGTCTGGAGCACGATCGGCTCGCTGGCGGGGCAGATCTTCCGGCCCGATTCGCTCAGCTACCTGGCCGTGCTTCCGGGGGATCTCGGCGCACGCCTCAGCGTGCTGGGCTATCTCCTCCTGGTGCCGCTCGGCGTCCTGGTCTACCTGCGCGCGCCGCGGACCGCCTTCGGCTTCGCGGCCAGCCTGGGACTCATGCTTCTCGTCTTCTTCGCGTTCAGCCGGCAGGGGTCGGCGAACTATCACTTCGGGGTCATCGGCATCCTGTGCGCGGCGGTCGCGGCCAGCCGGTCGGACCTGGCCTCGAGGCTGCGGCGACCGACGACGGAGGCCACGGCGTGAGAGCGCTGCTGCGCGACACGGCCATGGACGGTGGCCGGCGTCCTCATCGGCCTCTACGTGCTCGGGGTGCTGCCATCGCTGGGACAGACGCTCCTCGAGTCGCACGCCTTCCGTCAGACGCAGACGGCCTACACCGCGGTCCTGTACGCGGAACGCGGGATCGACCTGCTCCGGCCGCCGCTGCCGATCCTCGGGCCGCCGGGCATCATCCCGCTCGAGTTCCCGCTGTTCCAGGCGGGCGGCGCGATCCTCATGATCCTGGGCCTGCCGGCCGACCTGGCGATGCGCGTCACCGGCCTGCTCGACGTTCGTCGGCAACGGCGATCGCCGTCTTCGCGCTGGCGCGCCGGCTCCTGACCCCGGCCGCCGCGCTCGTGGCGCTCGCCGCGTTCCTGTTCAACGCGCATGCCTGGCTCTACGGGCGGACGTCCCTGATCGAGTACCTCGCCGCCGGCAGCGGCGTGGCCTTCCTGTATCTCGCCATGCGGGCCGTCGAGGACTCCGGCCGCCGGTTCTGGGTCCTGGCGCTGGTGGCGGGCTCCGTGGCGACGCTGGTCAAGATCACGACCGGCGGCTTCTACCTGCTCCCCGCCCTCCTCCTGCGCACGCCCGATGGTCGGTGGGGATTCCAGACCGCCCGGATGTGGGCCGTGGTCGGCGGCGGCGGTGATCATCGGCCTCGGGTGGAGCGCCTACGCGCAGGGCGTGCGGGCGGAGACGCCGGCGGCGGCATTCCTCTCCTTCCAGAACCAGCCCGCCTGGCTCTTCGGCACGATCGCGCAGCGGCTGGATCCCGGCGAGTGGAGGCTCCCGCTGGTCGTGGCGCTCATGCTCACCGGCTCGGGATTCGTGGTCTGGGCGCCGCTCGCCGTCCTTCGCGCGCGCCGCGTGCCGCAGGCCGGCTTCGCGCTCGGTCTCCTGGCCGTGGCCGCCGGCACCCCGCTCATCCTGTTCAACCTGTACGTCGTGCACGACTACTACTTCTCGGCGGTCGCGCCGCTCGTGGCAATCGGCATCGGGCTGGGCGCCGACCAGCTGCTCGGCCACCGGACCCGCCGGTGGGCGAAGCGCACGATGGTCGGACTGGCCGGGGCATGGATCGCCACGCTCATCGGCCTCTTCGGATCGTGGTCGATCATCTACGGCACGCCGGCGGAGGAGACACGGGCACTCCACCTGGCGGGCACCTCGCCGACAACTCCACGCCGGACGACTGGATCATGCAGCGCGGCATGGGCTGGAACCCGAGCTTCCTCTACTACGCACGGCGCCAGGGCATCGCGGTCCCCGATCACGACAACTTCCAGGACACCTCGGGCATCGACATCGAAGAGATCCTGGACGACCCGCGCCTTGGTCCGGTGTTCGAGTGCGAGATCGCCGCCGAGTGCCGGGTGGTCGGACGAGTGAGTGCCGCCGGCTCGACTGCGCCGCGAGATCCTCGACCGGCTCAGCGTCCCGCCACGTGTCCGAGATGGCCTGGCCGCGGCGTTCGATCCTGGTGCTGGCCGTCGTCAACGCCGTCCTGCTGCCGCGCTCGCTCACGCGTCGTGATGGAAGGAGGACCGGCGGTCGACTGGCTGCAGTTCGTCGAGGGCGGGCGGCGCGTGTTCGGCGGGGATCTGTACGAGGTCAGCGACACCTACGGCTACCGCTACTCTCCGATCGCGGCCTACGGGTTCGCGCTCCTGGAGCCGATCGGGACCGAGGGCTGGCGGCTCCTCCACGTGGTCGCCGCACTGGCGCTTGCCCACCTGGCCGATGCGCCTCGTCACGCTCGCCGCCTGGCCGTTCTGGTACGACGTCGAGACCGGCAACCTCGTTGGTCTTCGTCCTGCTGGCCGCAGCGTGGGCGCTGCGACGGAACCCGATCGGCACCTTCGGATTCCTGGCCCTCACGCTGCTGGTTCCGCGGCCGCTCATGCTCCCGCTCGTCGCGTGGATCCTCTGGCAGCAGCCGGCATGGCGCATTCCGGCGGTCCGGCATGGCGGTCCGTGCACCTCGGCCTGTGCCTTCGCCAGCGGATGGCTGGTCGAGTGGGTCGCCGATGCTCACGACGCCCGGGAGGCGAGCATGCGTCTCCCGAACAACCTGGGACCGACGCGCTTCCTGGGGCTGTGGTGGCTCTCGTGGGCGTCCCCCTGGCGGCGATCCTCGCGTGGCGTGGCCGGCTCGGGCTGGGCCAGCCTCGCGGTGAGCTATCCCTACGTGCTCCCGTACTACCTGCTGATGCTCGTGCTCGAGCTGCCTTCATCCCGATCCGCGAGGACCGCCGTCAAGCCGCGGCGACCTGGACCGACGTGCAGGGTGATAGCGTTGCTCGGTTGCATCACGCCAATCGACAGCTCGAATGGGAGCACCCACGACGTGACGCCCGCCTCAACTCTCCTGGCCGAGGTCCTGCCGATCCCTCGCTCCCTTCCGCAGGCGGGACGCCTGACGGTCACGTTGCTCAGCCTCGCCCTGCTGGCGGTGGGCATCACCACGGCCGCAGCGAACTGGCATCTCACCGATCTCAAGGCGTACCTCGCTGCCGCCGATCTGCTGGCGTCGGGCGGGAATCCGTTCGATGTGGCCCTTTTCGAGCGCGGGCTGCCCTACCACTATCACTACAGCCCCTGGTTCGCCGGAGTCTTCGTCCCTCTCGGCGGGCTGCCGACCGATGTCGTCCGGGTGGGATGGTCGCTCATCCTCATCGCGGCCAGTGCGCTGGCACTCGTCCCGCTCGTGCGCGCACATGGAGTTGCCGCCGCTTCCGCTTGTCGCGTTGATGACGTTCCTTCTTCTCAACCTCGTCGCCGAGGGCAACGTGCAGCCGCTGCTTCTCGCGGGTCTGGTCTGGTCGCTCGAGCGGCGCGCCGGGCCCATCGCGATCGGCGTGGCAGCGAGCCTGAAGATCACCCCGATCCTGTTCGCTCTCGTGTACGTCGGCCGGGGTGAGTGGGGTCGAGCCTTCGTGGCCGGCGGTGTCGCTGCGCTGCTCGTGCTGCCGACCCTGCTGTTCGAGCTCCCGGCGAGCGCGACCGAGACGGGCGGCACCGGCCTGTTCACGTCCGCGCCGATCCTGTGGGGACTGCTGGTGCTCACCGCCCTGGTGACGACGCTGCGGCTGGCGCGCTCCCGGTTCGCCTGGCTCGCCGCCTCCACGGCAACGATTCTCGCCCTTCCGCGGCTTCTCATCTTCGACATCACGAGCCTGCTCGCCGCGCTCCCGGCACCCCGCACCGAGCGCGCTCCGCCGGGACCATCGGGCTACTGAGGCGCCGGCGGCCGCGTGCTAGCGTTGCGCGGTCGCACCACCACGGACGCACATGACCATTCGCCACAAGCTGACCCGACCCTGGCTTCGGGCCGTCGTCGGCATCGCCATCAGCGTCGGCTTTGCCGCCATCACGATCTCACGAGTCGACCTTCCGCTCCTGAGCCGCGCGTGGGCGGAGGTCACCGTGACGCTCCTGGTTCTTGCTGCGGGCGTCTCGCTCGTGGAGCTCGGCGTGCGGGCGCTGCGCTGGCGCCTTCTCCTCTCACCGCTTGCCGAGGTTCGCTACGCAACCTCATTCGGATACCTGTCGATCGGCCATCTGGCCAACGCGATCCTGCCGGCCCGGCTCGGCGACATCGCCCGGGGCCTCCTTTCAGCGACCGGCATCGGGGTGTCCCGCGCTTCGGTGCTCGGCACGATTGCCGTCGAGCGCATCGCGGATGCGGGCCTGCTCGGCTCGGCCGTCCTCATCGGCGTCCTCATCGGCTTCCGCGAGCTTGCTCCCACCCTCGCGGCGATATCGGTTGCCGGCATGGTGGCGGTCGTGGGAGCCCTCCTCCTCTTCGCGGTGCTCCGCCGCCAAGCCATCGTCGCCACCAGGATTGGCGGGTTTGCCCTGCGCCACGGCAGATCGTTCGTCGCCGGAGCCGATGCCCTGCGCCGGCCATCGAGCCTCGTGGCCGCAGCCGCCCTGACGCTGGCGTCGTTCGGCCTCGCGGTCGTGACCCTGGTCATCGTGGCCACCGCGGTGGGACTCGCGATCCCCGTCTGGCAGGCGGCGCTGATCATCGCAGCCGTCACCCTGTCGACCGCCATCCCCGCCGGACCGGCATCCATCGGTACCTACGAGTTCTTCGGCTCGGCGGTGATGGTCGCCATGGGCTTCCCGGCCGAGCAGTCTCTGCTGTGCATCGGCCTGGTCCACGTCATCGTCGTCGTGCCGGCCGCACTGTCGGGCCTCGCGGCCATGTGGTGGATGGGCGTCCGGCCGGGCGCTCCACTGATCGCCGCCGGAGCCACCCCCGAGTGAGTCGCGTGACTCCCGACGTCTCGGTGGTGCTGCCGGCCTTCAACGCCCACGCGGAGATCGCATCATCCGTGCGCACACTGCGTGAGTTCTTCGGCGAGCACGGCCTCATCGGCGAGGTGATCGTGGCCGATGACGGCAGCAGCGACGGAACAGCCGATGCTGTCCCCGAGGGTCCCGACGTGCAGGTCGTCCGGCTGTCTCGCAACCGCGGCAAGGGCGCCGCACTCCGTGCCGGGATGCTCAAGGCAACGGGGCGCATCCACGTCTTCACGGATGCTGATCTGCCCTACGGCGCGGAGCCGATCCTCGTCGCCAGGCGGTACATCGAGGATCGGGGGTTCCACGCGGTTGTCGGAGACCGGACGCTGCCCGGCTCGACATACCAGCACGAGCGGCCCCTGCGTCGGGCAGTCTCAGAGATTGCCAGCTTCACGTTCCGGACCCTGGTGACCGGCGGCATCTACGACACCCAGTGCGGTTTCAAGGCCTTTCGCGGCGACGTGGGGACCGAGCTGTTCCGGCTCGCCCGGACCGACGGCTTTGCGATCGACGTCGAGCTGCTCTACCTGCTCCTCAAGCATCGGCTCGACATCAAGCGGATCCCGGTGAGGCTCGAGAGGAACGCCAGCTCCTCGGTGCGGGTCGTGCGCGACTCGACCCGAGCGGCCGCTGACGTCCTCCGCATGCGAGCGAACTGGTCCCGCGGGGCGTACCGCAGCCAGGCGCTCGAGGCGGTGCTTGACGAGGAGTCGAGAGCGGCCGAGCGCATGACGAAGGGACTACTGGCCCCAGCCAGGGCACCTGCTAGCGTTGCATTGCCGCACCACGGGAACCGGGTCCGGGACAGGGAGCACGCGACGACGGCATGACCACCAGCAGCACGACAGCGCATCGGCATCGGCACCGCGGAGATCACCGCGGAGGACCGCGCGCGCGTCGAGCATGCCCTGGTCACCGGCCGCCTCTCGGCGGGTCCGTTCATGGCCGAGTTCGAATCGAAGTTCGCGGCGATGCATGAGCGACGGCACGCCGCGATGTGCAACAGCGGCACCGGCGCGCTGCAGCTGGCGCTCCAGGCGCTCAAGGAGCGCCACGGATGGCCCGATGGCGCCGAGGTCATCGTCCCGGCCATGACGTTCGTGGCCACGGTCAACGTCGTCTACTTCAACGGCCTGACGCCGGTGCTCGCCGACATCGATCCGCTGACCTACACCGTCGACCCCGCGGCCGTCGAAGCGGCGATCACGGAGCGCACGGTGGCCATCATCCCGGTCCACCTCTTCGGCCAGGCGGCGGACATGACCGCGATCATGGAGATCGCCGGGCGCCACGGGCTCCGCGTCGTCGAGGACTCGGCCGAGGCCACCGGCGTGCGGCATCGCGGGCGCATGGTCGGCTCGTTCGGCGACTTCGGCTGCTTCAGCACGTACATGGCCCACCTCGTCACGACGGGCGTCGGCGGACTGGCCGTGACCGATGACGACGAGAACGCGCTCCGCTTCCGCAGCCTCATGAACCACGGGCGCAACCCCAGGTACCTGCGCATCGACGACGACCAGGGGCTGGACGACCAGGCCCTGCTCGAGGTCGTCTGGAGCCGATACGACTTCCACTCGATCGGACAGAGCTACCGCGTGACCGAGCTCGAGGCCGCCCTCGGCATCGGCCAGCTCGAGCGCCTGCCGGCCACGCTGGAGACGCGCCGATCCATCGCGGCCGCGCTCGACGCCGCGCTCGAACATCCGCTGCTCCAGCTGCCGACCGTCGCCGACGGCAACGAGCACGCCTTCATGATGTATCCCATCGTGTGCCGCACCCCGGAGCTTCGCGACCGGCTGGTCATCGCGCTCGAGCGCGGTGGCGTCGAGACGCGCTTCCTGCTGCCGATCCTCGGACAGCCCTGCTACGCGGGCCGGCTCGAGTTCGCGCCGGGCACGTTCCCGCATGCGGAGCACGCCCTGGCCAACGGCTTCTACATCGGCTCCCACCAGGGCATGACCGATGACGACGTCGCGGCCATCGCCGCCATCGTGCGGCCGATCCTGGACGAGGCGTCCGCATGAGCCGCACGCTGGTCGTGATCCCGACCTACAACGAGGCCCTGAACATCCAGGAGCTGGTCGGTCAGCTCATGGACCTTCGCGAGGACCTGGACGTCCTGGTCGCCGATGACGCCTCGCCCGACGGGACCGCCGCGCTCGTCGAGGGCATGGGCGACACCCATCCGGGTCGCGTCGCCGTCCTCAATCGCTCCGAGAAGGGCGGACGCGGAGCGGCCGTCCTGGCCGGGCTCACGCACGGACTGGCGGACGCAGCGCTACGACCGCCTGGTCGAGATGGACGCCGACCTCTCGCACCTGCCGGAGGAGCTGCCCGCGCTGCTGGCCGCCAGCGAGAACGCGGACCTCGTCATCGGCTCCCGCTATGGGCGGGGCAGCAAGATCATCGGCTGGTCCCGGAAGCGGAAGGTGTGGAGCCGCATGTCGAATCGGCTGCTGCGGACGGTGCTGCGACTTCCGACGCGCGACTACACCAACGGCTACCGCGTCTACTCCCGCCGCGCCGCCGCCATCCTGGCCGAGACGGAGATGCGGGAGCGCGGCTACATCTCGCTGTCGGAGTGGGCGTGGGTCCTGCACCATGCGGGCATGCGCTTCGCGGACGTGCCCACGACCTTCGTGAACCGGCGGCAGGGCATCTCGAAAATGGGGACCGGTGAGGCCGTCGCGGCGCTCCGCGGCCTGCTGCGGCTGCGCACCAGCCGGCCCCGCCAGACAGAGGGACGATCATGACCAGCAAGCGCGCGCTCATCACCGGCATCACCGGACAGGACGGGTCGTACCTGGCCGAGTTCCTCCTCGACAAGGGGTACGAGGTGACCGGGTTCGTGCGCAGCAGCAGCGTCGACACCTACGAGCGCATCGAGCACCTGGTCGACCGTCATCACGATCATCGGCGGCGACATGGTCGACTCCGGCTCGCTCATCCGTGCCATCAAGACCGCGGAGCCGCACGAGATCTACAACCTCGCCTCGCAGAGCTACGTCTACGCGTCCTTCGGCCAGCCGGCCGAGACGGCCGAGGTCACCGCCGTCGGCGTGGCCCGGATCCTCGACGCCGTGCGCGAGGTGGACCCGTCCATCCGCTTCTACCAGGCCTCGAGCTCCGAGATGTTCGGCAGCAACTCCTACGAGTCGCAGGACGAGGAGACGCCGTTCTCGCCGTGCAGCCCGTACGCGATCGCCAAGGTCTTCGGGCACATGTTCACCCAGCACTACCGCCAGGCCTACGACATGTACGCGGTCTCCGGCATCCTGTTCAACCACGAGTCGCCGCGACGGGGCATCCGCTTCGTGACCCGCAAGGTGACCGACGGCGTGGCGCGCATCAAGCACGGCCGGGCCGATACGCTCGAGCTGGGCAACATGTCGGCTCACCGCGACTGGGGCTACGCCGGCGACTACGTGCGCGCGATGTGGATGATGCTCCAGCAGGACGAGCCGCGTGACTACGTGATCGCCACCGGCGAGAGCCATTCGGTCGAGGAGCTGTGCCAGGTCGCGTTCGCGCGGGTCGGGCTCGACTACCACGACCACGTGCGCGTGGACCCGAAGTACTTCCGCCCATCCGACGTGCCGTTCCTGCGCGGGAATCCGTCGAAGGCGCGTGCGGAGATCGGCTGGGAGCCGACGGTCGGGTTCGAGGAGCTGGTCGCGATGATGGTGGATGCCGATCTCGCGCGCGTCGCCCACGGCCGGCCCGTCCTGTCGCCCACCTGACCGGCATGCGCGCCCTGGTCATCGGCGCCGACGGCTTCGCCGGTCGCTGGCTGCTCCGTCACCTGCTGGAGTCGGGCGACGAGGTCGCCGCCGCTGTCGGTCCGGGGTACGGCGACGAGGCCCTGCCGGGCGACCTGGAGCCCCATCGGCTGGACGTCCGCGACGCCGACGGCGTCCATCGCGTCGTCACCTCGTCGCAGCCGGACGTCATCTACTTCCTGGCCGGCGTGAGCCGCGCCGGCGCCCGCGACGACCTGGATCTCGCGATCGGCATCTCGGTCCACGGCGCGCTCAACACGCTGGCCGCCGCCGCGAGCCTGGATGGCCCGATCCGCCTGCTCCACGTCGGGAGCTCGCACATGTATGCCGTGCCACCGAGTGAGACGCCGATCGACGAGCGCGCGCCGGTTGGCCCGACCACCGTCTATGGCGCGGCGAAGGCCGCCGCCGAGTCGGCACTCGTGCACCTTGGCCCGGCGGCCGGAGTCGATGTCATCGGCGTCCGCGCCTTCAACCACATCGGTCCCGGCCAGCAGGCCGGGTTCGTCGTGCCGTCCCTGGCGCGCCAGGTGATCGGGATCGAGGGCGGTTCCCAGGAGCCGATCATTCGGGCAGGCAACCTCGACGCGTGCCGTGACTTCACCGACGTGCGCGACGTGGTCCGTGCCTACCGGCTCGCCGCTGCGCACGGTGTCCCCGGGGATGTCTACAACGTCGCTTCGGGGCGCGGCATCAGCGTGCGCGAGGTCCTCGACACGATGCTGCGGCTCCGTTCGGTGACGGCCGAGGTCGACCGAGATCCGGAGCTCTCCCGGTCCGGGCGAGCCGACGACGGCGATGATCGGCGACGCCGCGAAGCTGACGGAGCTGACCGGGTGGCGCCCGGAGATCCCCATCGAGCAATCACTCGCCGATGTCCTCGACAGCGTCGCCGCGCCGAGCTAGGGCACCGATGCAGATCGCGGTGGCGAGGCAGCGCGACTGGGCCCGTATCTCGTGGTGGATCGGGGCCGCCGGCCTCATTGGCGTGTGGGTGGCGCTGCTGGTCCTCCAGCCTGATGTCATCGGCAAGCCTTTCGGCGTGGACGCGCTGGCGTACCACGGTGCCTCTCTGTCGAATCCGTACACGGGACCCCAGGTGGGGCTGCCGGGCGCCTACCTGTATCCGCCACCCTTCATCCAGGTCCTCACGCCGTTGCGGTTGCTTCCTGGGAGCTGTTCATCGCGCTGTGGCTGGCGCTCGAGCTCCTCGCCCTTGCGTGGCTGATCGGGCCGCTCTCGGACTGCTCGTGCTGGCCATTCCGTTCGTCCTGCCGAGGTCGCGATCGGCAATGTCCACCTGTTCATGGCGATCGCGCTTGTCCTCGCCGTCCGCCACCCGGCTGCGTGGTCCTTTATCTCGCTCACGAAACCCACCGTCGCCGCGGTCGGCGTCTGGCACCTCTTCAGAGGTGAGTGGCGAATGGCCGGCGTGGGCGTGCTCTCCACCCTCGCCGTGGTCGCGATCTCGGTTCTGCTCGGCGCCGACTTGTGGGCGGCGTGGATCGATCGCATGGCCGGTGACACGGGAACCGCCGGACCGGCCTGGATGGTCGCCCTGGGCGTCAGGATCCTGCTGGCCCTCGGGATCGTGTGGTTCGCAGCCCGACGCCGGCGACCGATCTTCCTCCCGATTGCGGCGTTCCTGGCATTGCCCATCCCATGGGCCGAGGGTCTCACGCTGCTTGCCGCCATCCCCCGACTGGCGCGGATCCGATGATCCGGTCGCTACCGGTCCTCCTGCCGCCGATCAGCCCTCGGCTCGTTCTGCTTCTAGCGGCTGCGGCCGTGCTCGCCGTGCCGAACGCCATTTTGGTCGGCGAGGCCTTCGGCTTCATCGCAACGCGTGACTACGTCCTCGATTGGTGGCTCTTCGGCGAGGCCTCGGCACGCATCGGGACCGGCCCATGTACGACTGGGGTGTGACCGGCCAGTTCAACGACATCTACGACTACCGCTACTCCCCGCTGTTCGCCTACGCTGGATCACCCCTTCACTTGGCTCGGCTGTGGGTGTGGCGCGCGCTGCACTTTGCGCCGCTGCTGACTCCTACCGCGCCGATCTCGCGCATCCTGACGCTGGTGAGCTTGGCCGTTCTGGCTCGACTCGCACACGCGACGTCATGGCCTTTCCGGCGTGTTCGTGGCTGCCTGGCATCCGCTGAGCGGGAGCCGCATCGGTACCGCAGCGTTCTTGGTCTCTCGCGCTGCTGGTCCCGCGCCCTCCATCCCTTCTGGTCGTGTTTGGATCGCTTGGAGGCGGCCAGAATGGCGGCTTCCCGTTCTAGGCATCGTCGGCGTGTACGCCGTCGCTGTTCTTGCATCGGGATGGGGGGCGGAATGGATCACGGCGCTGCTGAGCGGGCCGGGATACACCGGGGGAGACCGCGACTTCGGGCCGACGCGCTTCATCGGCTATGCGTGGCTCGATCGTGGGGATTCCGCTGGCGGCGTGGCTCACCTACCGGGGTCGGGTTGGATGGGCTGGCCTCGCCGTGAGCCCGTACATCACCCCGCAGTACGCGATGGTGCTGCTCCTGGAACTCCGGCGACGTACGACCCCATAGTCACGACGGAGTGGTGACTATGGGCGGAGCAGGCGCCCGACCATGTGCGATCGCAGCGGTGGGATGAGTCTGCAGCGGTCCGTAGAGCATCCTCGTCAGCGGACCCGAACCGCCGAGCGGCGGGCGGCAGGAGTGTCATGGCGCGGAGGCTCGACCGGCCAGCCGGGAAAGAGCTGCGCCAGTCGCGAGCTCACCGATCCCGTGCACCGCGCGATTGAACGGATTGTCGAAGCGGAGGTCGTACCAGACCAGCCAGCCGTCGGCACGAAGCACACGGGTGACCTCACCGGCGACCGCCTCCTCCAGGGCCCGGGACGGCAACGACGAGAACAGCGTGGAGGCCACGACCACGTCGAAGGACCCATCGGCGAGCGGAAGACGATCCGCCGATGCCTCGACCCAGCTTGCCCATGGCATGGCCGATTCGGCGGCCGCCACCGCGCCGGGGTCGAAATCCGCCCCGGTCCAGGACGAGAACGGCACTTTGGCATCTCGGGCAACCTGCGCCAGCCGCCCGTCGCCGGCGCCGAGGTCCAGCACCGCCCCGCCGTCCCCGGGAAGGCTCCGACGGAGCAGGTCGACGACTGCCCGATCACGGTCACGCATCATCCGCGCGAACCCCGGATTGCTTGGGTCCCATATCCGACCGCGCTGCTCGCGCTGATACCGGTCGTAGGTCGCGCGAATGGCTGCCAGGTCGCGTTCGCGGTCATTCACTTCTCGCCCGTGCCCCTCTCCGGTGCGGACGCGCGCGCTTGCCGGGCGAGCCGTGGCCACTGTAGGAGTGCCTGGAGCGAGCCGATGCCGTAGGCGAGATGCATGGTCAGCGTGACCACGGGGAAACGGATGCGTGCATCCGGCGTGATGCCCGACGCGGCTACAGCGAAGACCAGCGCCGCGGCGCTCCACGCGACGCCGAGCACGACGATGGGGATCCACCAGCCTGTGGCGGCGAGGACCACCGCGGACAGCAGCGCCAGCACGAAGACCGCGGGAACCAGGTGACGGAGCCGGATCGAGGATGGGCGAACCGCTGCCAGCGCCACCTTCCAGTAGCCGTACCCGTGGTACTGCCGCCAGATCCCGACGAGGGTCTCGCGGCACCGATAGCTCGATCGAATCGACGGGTCCAGCCGAATTCGAAGTCCTGCCTCGCGGATCCGGGCATTGACGTCGTCGTCCTCGGTCCTGGCGAGCGCCGAGTTGTACGCCCCGATCTGATCGAATACGTCGCGACGGTAGACCCCGAGGTAGACCGAATCGACGTCCCGCGCGGCTCCGGCGAAGTGAAACTGCGAGTCCCCGACTCCGAACGGCGACTGAAGCGCTGCTGCCATGGCGCGGCCGATCGGGGTGGTTCCAACGGGCCGCATCGGCCCACCAGCCACCGCGATCGTTCGGTCATCCAGCACCTCGGCGGCACAACGGAGGTAGTCGGGCGTCAGGCGGGCCTGCGCATCCACGAGCGCAACGAGGTCGCCCGAAGCAACCGCCAGCGCCACGTTGATGGCGGAGGCGCGATCACCCCGAGGATTGTCCAGGACGCGTACGCCCTGACCGGCAAGTTCGCGTGCCGTCTCGGCGGTTCCGTCATGCGACGGCCCGACCACCACCAGCACCTCGTCCGGTGGCTGCGACTGCTCGTGGATGGCCGCCAGGCAGTCCGCCAGGAGGTGGGCACCATCGCGAACAGGAACGACGACCGTGATGCTCACCGACGCGGGTCCTCGTCGCGCAGAGCGGCCCAGAAGGCCCGCCGGGCACGCGGCGCCCCACGCTGCAGCGTCAGCGTCATGCCCATGGCGCGGATCACGAGCAGCATCAGCGCGAACACGCTTCCCGCAGGCCCGTACCACTTACCCAGGTACTGGCGCATGGCCCGAGCGTGGAGCGGACCGAAGTGATAGTCCTCCGAAGAGCTGCCTCCGCCGATGTGGGTGACCACCGCCGATGGCACGTAACGGATCGGCATTCCGGCCGCCGCCGCCCGCCGGCAGAGGTCCGCGTCCTCGAAGTACATGAAGAACCGCTCGTCGAAGCCGCCGAGCTCCCGGAATGCATTGCGCCCGATCGCGAAGCAGGCGCCGGACACCATGTTCGTGTCGATGGTCTTCGTCGCCGTCTCGGCGCTCGCATACTCGCGAGCCATCCGACTCCCCGGAACCAACGATCCCACCAAAGGAACGGCCGCCAGGCGTCGCCTTAGTGTGTGCAGTCCGAGCGCCCGCACGGTGAGGTCGAGTGGTCCCGGGCGAAGGCCGGCCGACGGCTGAACCTCGCCTGAGATACCGATCAGTCGTGGGCCGACCACGCATCGCCCGCCATGGGCGCTAGCCTCGGCCACCAGGTGACGCACCCCATCCGGCGAGAGCTCGGCATCGGAGTTCAGGAACACCAGGTATTCGCCGAAGCTGCGCGAGGCCGCAAGGTTGGCCGCCACGCCGAATCCTCCGTTGGATGGCCGGGCTTCGATCCGCAGTCGACGCTCTTGGAGGGCGTTCAGGGCTTCGACCGTACCGTCGCCTGAGTCGTTGTCGGCCACCACGACCTCGATGTCGGCATCGGCGCCGAGTGCAGAAGTCGCCGCCCTCAGCGTGAGCTCAGGGGTACGGTAGGAGACGATGATGGCCGACACGGAGCTCACGGCTCGAACCCGGTGAACAGCCAGCCGCCGCACCGGCCCGATTCCGTCGGTCGTGGTGAACGCCCGATCCTGTCGATCCTCGTGGTCAATTTCAACTCCACGCCCCTGCTGCGAGGTTGCCTGGACGCAATCGCGAACAGCACCATCGCTGATCATCTCGAGACCATCGTCGTCGACAACGCGTCCGGCGACTTCGATTCGGAAGCGCTGAACGCAGAGTATCCATGGGTCCGATGGATGCCGCAGGCGACGAACACCACCTACACCCGAGGAAACAATCTCGCGTGGGAGCGATCCACGGCAGATCTGGTCCTCCTGCTCAATCCCGACACGCGGGTCGAGGCCGATGCCCTGGAGCGCGCGCTCGCACACATGGAAGCATCACCTGATCTAGCCGCCCTCGGCGCCTATCTGATCGGCCCGGACGGTCGCCTTCAGCGGTACTACCGCAGGCTGCCCCGGCTTGCCGATCTGCCGGTGTTGCTGTTCGAACGGGCATTCCAGCGCACGCGGCGCGGACGCCGCTTCTTGATGTCTGACGAGGACTTCGCGCAGCCTACCAATGTCGAAGACATTCCCGGGGCGTTCATCCTGTTCCGTCGCGCGGCCGCCGGCGCGCCACCGCTGGATCCCGGCTACTTCAACTTCGTCTCTGATCTGGACCTCTGCGATCGACTCAACAAGGTGGGCCGGGTGGTCGTGTTTCCGGACGTGCGCTGTCACCACCTTCGGGCGGGGGCCGGTGTCGGGACGGCGGATCCGCGGCAGCGTCTCCGCCTCTACCACGACATGACTTGGGGAGTGCGGCGCTACTTCTCAAGCCGCGGCGGCTTCGTGACGTCCACCGTCGTCCAGCTGCTGCTGATCGCCTACTGGGCGACGCGAGTCGCGAGGCTGGCCGCAGGCCACCCCATGCTGCTGTGGTCCGGCTTTAGGCACGCCATCGCGGCCATCGCCGGGCGGGCACCCCGTTACTGAGGCGAAGCGCCATGATCCCAGCTACGTCGACGAAGGCTGGGCTGAGTTCCACCTCGGCGCCTAGGATCTCTCGCACACTCGGTAGACGCGCCATCCCGCCACAGCCACGCGGATGACTCCAGCCGGCCAACATTCACGCCCGTGAAAGATCAGATGGGCAGCTGCTAATTGGACCCCCCATGCTCAAGCCCGCCACGCTTGCCGATCTGGTCCGATGGGCGGCGAGGAATGCAGGCGGCGACCACCTTGAGCATGATGGAGGTAACCTTCCAGCCAAGCCACTTGATCCACCTTTGGCGGAGGCGCGCGGAGCGCGCCAACAGGGCAGTGCTCTCGTGGATCAGTTCCATGCGGAGATGGCCGCGGAAGAGTGACCGCGAACGCCAAGCCACCATGCTGAGCTCGTCGGAGAGACGAGGAGCGATCTTCGGGTCTGCGACGGTGTTGGAACCATGCCAGCGGTAATCGGCCACGGAGACGTCGACGTACGCGATTGCGTCCATTGAGGCCAGCCGGAGGTAGAGGTCCCAATCTTCCAATGCGAGATCCTCTGAATAGCCACCTAGAGCGATGACTGGTTCACGTCGATAAAGGAGAACCGGGCCGGGCACGGCCCAGTGCTCAACGATCTCGCGCGCCGTATCTCGGAGCAGTCGCTTGCGCACACCTTTGTAACCGGCCTCCAGTGCGTGCTGGCCGACGACTCGACTCGTACCATCGATAACGCGAGCGTCGCCGAAGACCGCGACAAGGTTCGGCTGCTGCTCCAGCAAGGCAACCCTCGCGGCGATGCCGCCAGGAAGCAACCGGTCATCACTCGCAAGCATCGTCACGTACGTGCCACGCGGAGAAGGCCAGTAGCCGGTTGAGCGTAACTGTCAAGCCCGCGTTTGGCTGATGGCGTGCCGTCATCAGCGACCTGCCGGCATTCTGCTTCTGCCACCCGACGGCGACGTCCCATGTGTGGTCGGTCGAGCCGTCGTCGAGCAGGACTATCTCGGTGTTCGGGTATCCCTCGTCTCGAATGCTGTCGAGCGCCTGAGAGAGATAGGCCTCGTGGTTGTACGCGGGGACGATTACCGACACGAGTGGAACCGCAGAGCGGCCGAACTCAGTCATCGACTCGTGGCGCCCGCAGGGGTACCTGGTACGTTCCGTCGGCTCCGGGCCAAAGGAAGGAAAAGTGGCTGGGGTAGACCTCTATGTGGCAGGGCGTTGGTGCGCCAATGCATCCACTGACCTCGGACCAGCTGCTATCCGGATGCGCCGGGACTCGCAGGTCTATCAACAGGCCCGCCACGAGCAGAACGGCGAGCAGGCGGGCTGAAACTCGAGCGAGCGGGTTGCGAGCCGCAACGCCAGCGATGACGATTGTCACCGCTGCTAGCCCTGAGATGAAGAAGAAGCGCTCACCGGCTCGGGCTCCTTCCATCAGGGGTGGGCCGGTAACGAGGATACCCCCTACGGCGACCGTTCCTGCGGCGAACACGATTGGAGCGATCGACTGGAGCGCCAGCGCCTTGGCGGCAATGAAGATGAGCGCGGCCAAGAGAATGACCGCGAGCGCTGCAGGAACGATCGTTCCGAGCGTCGACCCGAGTACCGCCGCGTTTGTGCGGAGCGCCACGATCTCGATCAAAACGACGGGGGATGGGAGTATCCACGGCCGGCTTGGGGCAGAGAGAAGGGTCACCAGCTGAACTAATCCACCAGCAGTCACGAGTGGTGCGAGGGAGGAGCGGCGCTGCCAGAATATCGGCGCGAACAGAAGCGAGAAGGGTCCTGTCAGGCTCGCGACCAGAGCCCCCGCGCGATCCAGCAATCGACCACTGCGGGTGTGTGCAGGTGCTGCCAGCGCAAGGCCCAATAGGTAGACGGACAGGTAAGTTTGGACCGCCGCATCGATGCCCAGCGTCTCGTAGACGCCCGGAGCGGCGATTACCCAGAAGCCCAAGGCGAACCGCTGCCAGCGCCGAGGCAACACTCCGGCAAGCCGATCGCTGGCCAGAAATGCGGCAACCGATGCGGTGACCGCCAGCGAGACGATCGCCCCCACGATGGGCGCGTGCAGGGGAGACACAATCCGCTCGAGATAGACCATGGCGCGAGTGCCGACGTGGAGATACCCGGCGTATGGCTGGAGGAAGAGAGGGATCGGATCCAGGAAGTAGGTCGGCACGTAGAACACCGGAGCACTCTCCGCAAATGGCTGCGCGCGGAAGACTGCCTCAGGACGCCGCAGGACCATGATCAGGAGTGCTAGTAGGGCAAACCCGATCGAACCGAAGAACCTCTTGGGAGCGAGGGAAACGTTCGGGTCCGTCGATGAATCGCGCCTTCGTTGACGGGGCGTCGCGTCTATCGTCATCGCTGGCGCCGAGCTACTAAAGCGCGCGCTGGCGATGAAGAGGCACTAGGCGCTTCCACGCCAAGATCGCACCGACGAGACCCGCCAGCAGAAAAACCGTAGTGATCACCGCCGGCGCGGGGTCCGCGAGGACCACCAGGCAGGATCCGACAGTCGTGATCACCACCACGACCTGGAGTCGTCCAGGCACTACCTTAAGCCGCGCTCGCATCACAAGCCAGCCAGCCGCAAACGTCATGGCTTGTGCCGCAGCATAGGCCACGCCAACCCCTGCAAGGCCGAGTGTTCCGATTGCGAGAACTGCCCCGACGACGAAGGCGAATCCGCCCAGGCTCTCGATGCTGAAGTAGAGCGACCGGCTGCCTACTCCCAGAGCGGCCGTCGCGAGGACGATTGCCGGAAGGCGGATCATGTCACCCACAAGCTGCCACCTAAGAATGGTGAGCGCAGGCCGGAACTCAGATGCGTAAAGCACTTCGATCAGCAGCGGGGCTGAGGCGAGGAGCACGAGGAGGGCTGGCAGCCCGATGCCGATGACGATTCGCATTCGCTTCTCGATCAGGGACTTTTGCTCATCAGGCCCGATCGCGGCAGAGATACGCGGTAGGAAGTCCTGGTGGATCCCGACGGCAAATAGCGCGGTCAAGCCTACGGACACCGCCATCGCAGCGCGATAGAAGCCGACCTCCACTGTGCCAAGGGCTTGGAGGACGACTACCGGTACGACAAGCATCGCCACCATTCCGATCACTTGACTACCGGCTACAGGCAGTCCGAGCGCCAGAAGACGGCGACCCGTAGCCCATATCTCCCGAGGCCGTCCGAAGGGTGCCAGCGACCAGCGCAGGGCGATGAGTGCGATGACAAATTGAAGCCCCCACGCGGCCGCCAACCGGGAGCGATGCCGTCCAAACCCCAGCACGGAGATGGCTGCCACCGTCACGAGCGGCTACCGCTATTGCACCCACGACATCACCATCGTTGCCGTCCGCAAGCGCCTCAGCCCCACGAGCACGCCGGTGATGACTGAAGCCGTCGCTGCTGTCAGGAGGGTCGGCGCAAGCAGGGCAATGTGCTGGCTTTGCTCATGCGACCCCAACACAACCTCGGCGACAGGCTCCCGTACCAACAGCAGTACCCCCGCGCCGAGCGTCCCCGTGATCACCCCCATGAGAACCGCAGTGCCCGCTGTAGATGCTGCGGCGGCGGACCGTCACTCGCGTCCGCACGTGCCACCAAACTAATCGAACTCGCGTGGAGCCCTACTCCTGCCAACCACCAAGCCCAGGTTGATGACTGATTGGAGGAGCGCATAGAGGCCTACGCCTTCAGGTCCCACAATAACGGCGAACGCCTTCATCGCCGCGACGCTGGCCAAGAGGGTCGCCACGGAGCCAACCCCAGCAACGGCCGTCGCAACCAACGGTTGCAGCTCCCGACTCACGCGACGAACCGTACCGCACAAAGGTGCCCGGCCGATCCCAAACCGCAACTCGACCAACTCAGGCCATCCGTCCGCGGCTGACTGCCGCGCAACCGCCGATCATTAGTGTGGCACCGCCTCGTCCGCGTCACGTACTGTCGTCGAGCCATGACGAGTCCCGCCGCACCGTTACCTACTCCTTTCCATCGGCCGTCCATCGGCGAGCGGGAGATCGAGGCGGCCGTCGAGGTGCTGCGTTCGGGCTGGCTGACGACGGGTCCACGGTCGCATGCGTTCGAGGAGCCTTCGCGGAGCGCATCGGCGCGAAGCACGCCCTGGCGGTGAGCAGCGGGACGGCGGCCCTGCACCTGGCGCTCGAGGGCCTTGGGCATCGGTCCCGGCGACGACGTTGTAATCCCGACAACGACCTTCACCGCGTGCGGCGAGGTGTGCGCCTATCTCGGTGCGCGGGTGATCCTGGCCGACATCGGCGAGGGCGGCCTGCATCGAGCCCGACCAACTGGCCGCAGTGGTGACCGATGCGACCCGCGCGGTCATCCCAGTCCACCTTGGCGGCCTGGCAGCCGATGTCGACTGCGCTCCGATCCGTCGTCGCGCCGGAGGTCCGATTCCTGGAGGACGCGGCGCACGCGCTGCCGGCGCGATGTCGGCGGCGTGCCCGTCGGCCGGCTCGGCGACGCTGCCGCCTTCAGCTTCTACGCCACCAAGACGATGACCACCGGCGGCGAGGGCGGCATGCTCGTCACGGACGACGACGCGCTCGCCGATCGCGCCCGGGTCATGCGGCTCCACGGGATCAGCGCGGACGCCTGGAACCGATACGGATCCGGCGGATCATGGGCCTACGAGGTGGTCGAGGCGGGCTTCAAGTACAACCTCACCGATCTCGCCGCGGCCATCGGCCTGGTGCAACTGGAGCGACTGGACGAGATGGCCGACGCCCGTGCCGCCATCGCCCTCCGCTACGACGCGGCGTTCGCCAGCTCGACACTGCTCGAGATCCCGCCCCGACGAGACGGTGATCAGCACGCCTGGCACCTCTACGTCGTGCGGCTGGCGCTCGAGGAGCTCTCGATCGACCGCGCGGAGGTCATCCGCCGCCTCGGAGAAGCGGGTATCGGCACGTCAGTCCACTTCATTCCGTTGCACCTCCACCCGCACTACCAGGTGCGGTACGGCTACAAGCCCGGCGACTTCCCGGTCGCGGAGAGGATCTTCGAGCGCTCGATCTCCCTCCCGATCTGGCCGGGGATGACGACCGTCACAGGTCGACCGGATCGCGAGGTCCTCTCGAGACGCTGGCCGGCTCGATGGCGTAGCTCGACCGAATTCACTGTGGGGAGGTGCTTCGGTTGCGCAGTACAACGTCGCTGGTACCGCACCGGTCGGATCAGGTGCGCCGCATCTTCAGCCTCGCCTCCGAGCGCCGCCACACACTCAGGTCAAGCAACGGCCATAGGAGGTACTGCGGCAGCACGTACGGGCTGATGGCAAGGCCGGCCCACCCGACGTATCCGCGCCACGTGAGCGCCGCCGCAATCGGGATGCCGGCGACCAGCCACCACACGCCCAGAAGAGCCGGTCGGACCCAGCGTCCACGACCCTCCTCGGTACGCCACCAGCGCCACGACCCACTCGGCGCCACTCCCGATGACCGCGACCAGGACGACGTGGATCCCTAGGAGGCCGATGAGTGGAGCGCGGAGATTCACTCGCTTCCACACCAGCCAGACCGCCAACGGGAGCATCAGCGGACGCGGCATGAGCAGCAGCAGGCCCAGATAGCCGATTCCGGCGACGTGGCTGCCCCGCAAGGCGAGAACGCCGAGGATGAACGAGAACACCAGAGTGTTTCCCTGGGCAGCATCGAACCAGAACGCCCACGATCCGAGCGCCAGGAGGATGAGCCGCAAGTTGCGCAGTGCGAGGAGCGCGGCGACGTGGGCTATCAACCACGGCCAGTATCCGACCCAAGCAACACCGGACATGACGATCGCCATGACCGGCGACCAAACGAACGGAGTCGCGTCGCCGATGACGTCATAGACGCTTCCCTCCGCAAGAGCGTCCTCAAGGCGGGTGAATGCTTGCCAGTCCGGGGCCTCGGGCCCAAGTGAGATCGAGAGATAGATGAGGACGAGATTCACGCCGACGTATGTGCCGTCGATCAGCACCCGGTGCCGGCGCATTTCGCGTATCACGGGCCGGAGCCTACATGCCTCAAGCGGGCTGGCTGACCACCGGAGCGCGAACCCATGCGCTGGAGGCCGCATTCGCCGAACGCCTCGGCGCGCCGCACGCCCTGGCCGTGAACAGCGGGACCGCGGCGCTGCACCTGGCGCTCGATGGCTTCGGAATCGGCGCGGATGACGAGGTCGTGGTTCCCGCCTACACGTTCACCGCCTGCGGCGAGGTCTGCTCGTATCTCGGTGCGCGGGTGGTCCTGGCGGACGTTGGCGAGGACGCGCTGCTCGGACCCGACCAGCTGACCCCGGTGCTGTCCGATGCGACCCGCGCCGTCATGCCGGTCCACTTCGCCGGCCAGGCGGTCGACGTGGATGCGCTGCGCCAGGTGGCGCCCGACCTCGTGTACGTGGAGGATGCCGCCCACGCGCTGCCCGCCTCCGTGCAACGGGACACCCACCGGCCTGCTTGGCGAGGCCGCCGCCTTCAGCTTCTACGCCACGAAGAGCATGACCACCGGCGGCGAGGGCGGCATGCTCGTCACCACGGATGACGCCGTGCGCGCAACGAGCGCGAGTCATGCGGCTGCACGGCATCGACGCCGATGCCTGGAACCGGTACGGAGCCGGCGGCAATTGGGCCGTACGAGGTCGCCGAGGCCGGCTTCAAGTACAACCTCACCGATCTCGCCGCCGCCATCGGCCTCGTCCAGCCTCGAGCGCCTGGACGAGCTGGCGGACGCCCGAGCCGCCATCGCCGCCGCGATACGACGCCGCATTCGCCAGCACGGACCGTGCTCGAGATCCCGCCCCGACGCGACGGCGACCAGCACTGCCTGGCACCTGTACGTCGTCCGGCTGGCCATCGAGCGCGCTCTCGGTCGACCGCGCCGAGGTGATCCGGCGCCTGGCGGCAGCAGGCATCGGAACATCGGTCCACTTCATCCCGTTGCACCTCCACCCGCACTACCAACGGCGCTATGGCTACAAGCCGGGTGACTTCCCCGTTGCCGAGCGGATATTCGAGCGCTCGATCTCCCTCCCCATCTGGCCAGGCATGACGACGATCCAGGTGGACCCGGGTCGCCGAAGGTCCTGCTCGAGACGCTGGCCGGCTCGATTGCGTAGTTCGACCGATTTCATTGTGGGGAGGTGCTTCGGTTGCGCAGTACAACGTCGGTGGTACCGCACCGGTCGGATCAGGTGCGCGTCGTCTTCAGCCTCGCTTCCGAACGCCGCCACACACCCAGGTCAAGCAACGGCCATAGGAGGTACTGCGGCAGCACGTACGGGCTGATGGCAAGGCCGGCCCACCCGACGTGTCCGCGCCACGTGAGCGCCGCCGCAATCGGGATGCCGGCGACCAGCCACCACACACCCAGGAGAGCGGTCGGACCCAGCGTCCACGACCCTCCTCGGTACGCCACCATTGCCTCGACCCACTCGGCGCCACTCCCGATCACCGCGACCAGGACGACGTGGATCCCTAGGAGGCCGATGAGTGGAGCGCGGAGATTCGCTCGCTTCCACACCAGCCAGACCGCCAACGGGAGCATCAGCGGACGCGGCATGAGCAGCAGCAGGCCCAGATAGCCGATTCCGGCGACGTGGCTGCCCCGTAGGGCGAGAACGCCGAGGATGAACGAGAACACCAGAGTGTTTCCCTGGGCAGCATCGAACCAGAACGCCCACGATCCGAGCGCAAGGAGGATGAGCCGCAAGTTGCGCAGTGCGAGGAGCGCGGCGACGTGGGCTATCAACCACGGCCAGTATCCGACCCAGGCAACACCGGACATGACGATCGCCATGACCGGCGACCAAACGAACGGAGTCGCGTCGCCGATGACGTCATAGACGCTTCCCTCCGCAAGAGCGTCCTCAAGGCGGGTGAATGCTTGCCAGTCCGGGGCCTCGGGCCCAAGTGAGATCGAGAGATAGATGAGGACGAGATTCACGCCGACGTATGTGCCGTCGATCAGCACCCGGCGCCAGCGCACTTCGCGTATCACGGGCCGGAGCCTACATGCCTCAAGCAACC
>CAVYGE010000004.1:0-55617 GCA_963767985.1 uncultured Chloroflexia bacterium | reverse complement strand
TTGCAGGGTCATATGAAAAAATGAAGCGAAGGGCTGTGGACAGAGATGCTTGAAGAGAATATGTGCCTTGGACCTGCCGCTAGTCAGTGCACTGAGAGAGAGATATACACTTTCTTAAGATGTACTTTTGAAACACTCTGCCAACATACTTGCCAACAACGGACCAAGTTACTATTGGACCGTATAGGACCGGATGCAAACAATAGTTCTACGTGGTGAATCTGAGTTCTATGAATGAATGAATGAATATTTTCGCAATAGTTAGTAGACTGTTGAAGGAATTTTGTAGTAGGTACAATTATAGGAGTGTACTATAAAGAGATGTGTGTAATATTGAAAAAATACAAAACAATAAAAAATATAAAAATATGTATATAAATACATACAATGCAGAGTAAAGAATGACGCTATGGTGGGATGAACTGGAAATAATTCTGAGCTGATTGCTGCCATCTCACGATAATTTTACTTCAGTCGTTCAGCATTTAAATGCTGATGAAGTGAATATATATGGGTCGGCCAAGGCGCAGTTTATTCTCCTAGCTCCATACTTGTAACACGTTGATGTCCAGTTAGTACTTCCGGTCTCTCAACAATGCCCCTCATTATCACTGGGACCTACTGCTGACTCACTGTAAATCATCGGATATTAAAATGCCTGGAAACGGAAGATGACGCAGCTTTGCTTGTCTCACCACAGCTAAGCTAAGGTTCAAGGTTCAACAACTGGTAACCTCGACAAATCAACACTATGTTGATGTATAATTTAATGTCGCATAGCTATAGTGCACAGAATTGCAATATTATTACTTAAAGTATTATAATTATAATAAGATGTTAAGAAAATTATACATGTATCAAGTGCGCTGCCAAGCGATACATCCGATATATAATTAATTATTACAACAGTCTACTATCTCGCTCACTATTGATCACCACAACAATCAACAAAACGATTTTATCCCATTACACAGGGCAACTCTCCCTTCTCGAGCCAGTCGTTCAGTGGTATGAGGTCGGACTCTGGGTGGGAAGGTATCGGCTGAGATCTCGGATAGATCTCGTCTAGACCTCGCTCAAGGAATGCTCAGACATGATGCGTATATCTAGAGATACGCAGGTTTAGTTACGCGGAGCTTTGCAAATACATTAACATACATGTATACAGTCATTTATAATATTCAGTTGGTCAATATGCTTCTAATATATAACTTAAAATATAGAATAATAAAATACAAAGGTATATAAGATAATAAAAAATATTTTTATTACAAATCTCATAAGCAGGTGTATTAGCCTGCAATTGTTGCTCCTCAGCATATTAGCCTATAGTTCAAAATATCAGATAGCAAGTGAGATACCTAATCCACTCATAACGTACAGTATTATACACATCATAAGGAAAGAAACTGGCAAATCATATATGCATCATTTTAGTAACAGTTGCTGTATAGATAATCTATAAAAATGTGCGCACAAAATTATTTATAGAAACAGTAAATAATGTAGACGTACATGTAGGCCCTATATAATTATGTACAGTGTAAATTACAATCAGACCTAAATACCTGTATAACATATGCAATGATAATTATAATTTTAAGGCAAGGGATCATGCATAAAAGACGTCCGCAAAAATTTGTGATTTTTTAACCCCCCCCCCCGATCCGCATTTTTCCACCTTTTGATGCAGTAGTTTAACACGTTAGTCCGCAATGTCTCACCCCCCCCCCCTCATCCCGAGAAGTCGGATGTAGCGCGCCGAAACACGCTGTTGTTTAAGCACGTTATCCGCGAGCGACGAGAGGGACGCAGCATATGCCGACCACTTGCTACACACGACCGATAACGGCCACCTGGTTAGGAGTAAGTCGGAGCTCGTCAGTCGCGAACAAGCTTCACGCCATGGCCATCGAGTATGAGTACGAACGACGTCTCGACGGTGTTCAAAGAGACGGGCGCGTCCTTCCTGACTTCTCCTTCGCTTCAATGGCCGGCGATCTGATCGTGTCGGGAGCATCTTGGACGACTCGATCTTGCCGAGTACCGTCAAAAGTGGGAGTGGAAACGCCAGTGGTACCTCGACAACGGCTATGTCGAAGGTGAATCCCTATTTACAACTCGAGACGACGAGCGCGGTGGACTGTACATGCCGAGCGTCACTGACGTCGCTGAGACCATCAGGAGGCTGCTCTAGGACCGTGTCCGCGGTGAGAGATATGTGGAGCCGCCGCTCGGCGAACGCTCCGACCAGATCGCGGGGAGGTGGTACGTGGATGTGAAGCTCTATGGCCTCTTAGTCGAGAAGGCACGGCACCGCCAGAGCACTTGCCTATAGCGAGACTGGAAAAAGCCGTGCCGTCATAGGTCCGCTGCTGGACGAGATCAACCGCCACGAACACCTTGAAGGCCGGCCCCTGCTAAGCGTCATCGTCGTGCGCAAGGGAACTACACAACCAGGCGACATGTTCTTTGGCTGCGCGACGGACCTTAAGCGTTACCGGCCCGGTGAGGATAAGAAGACGTTCGTCGCAGAGGAGCGTGAGTCGGTGTTCAGGACCTGGGCGGGATAGCCCTACCTCAGGTCGGCGCACAACGCCTCTCGCGGTGGAAGGCCTTCAGCACGCCGGGGCCATACCGAACCCGACCGCGGCGCCTGCCCAGATAGGATGGAACTTTCAGACGATCACGAAGCGGATGGCGTGCGCGACGGCCTCTACGAATCCCTGATCAATGCTGCGCTGGAGGCGCAGATCGAGGCTGCTGCCGATGAGGTGCACGTCCTGACGCACCACATTGCCGAGGCGGTCGCCCGCCGAATGCGCGACATGAAGGACTCGGACTAACGGGTCCGTCTCACGATTGACCTGCTTCACCTGGTCGAGTCGGACGGGGGAGCCGTAGAGCCACCGACTCGCGAACTGCTTGCGATGTACCGGCCGGGTCAGCCTGGCGTGGTGCCGCGCTTCCAAGTGCGTCCGATGACACCGCTGAAGGACGCAGCGCTGATGACGAACGCGCCCGGTGAGCCAACACTAGCGAACGAGCTCAAGGCTGAACTCGACTCCGCTGACTCGGTCGATCTCCTGTGTGCCTTCGTCATGTGGCGGGGTGTCCGTCTCGTCTCGCCGGCACTGGAGCGGATCAGAGATGTCGGCATCCGATTCCGTGTGCTTACGACGACCTACATCGGCGGCACCGAAAGGGAAGCGCTGGATCGCCTCGTCCGGGACTACGGCGCAGAGGTGCGGGTTCAGTACGACCCAGCACGGACACGGCTCCGCGCGAAGGCGTGGCTGTTCCGGCGCCACACTGGCTTCGACACGGCGTACGTTGGCTCTTCGAACCTCTCCACGAGCGCCCTACTGGACGGTGTCGAGTGGAATGTTCGCCTCTCGAATAGAACGACCCCGTCCCTCCTCCAGAAGTTCGAGGCGACGTTCGACACCTATTGGAGCTCTGCGGAGTTCGAACGGTACGACCCGAACCTTGATCGCGATCGGATTGACGATGCGCTGCTCGAAGCATCGGGACGCCGGGCGACCGACCGGATCACGTTGTCGCTGTCTGGCTTGGAGGTCCGTCCCTACCCGTTCCAGCAGGTGATGTTGGACGCGATCGAAGCGGAGCGTGTCGTACACGATCGGCACCGCAACCTCGTGGTCGCTGCGACTGGGACGGGGAAGACTGTCGTTGCAGCCTTGGACTATCGGCGCCTAAGCGCTGCAGCCGATGGGAAGTACCCGTCGTTGCTGTTCGTCGCTCATCGGAAGGTAGAGCGCCGGCCCGAACAGCACGACGCCGAGGAGCACGAACCAGCCGCCGAGCTGCGGATCGGTCTCGAGGATCGCGACGCCGACCGCGTAGCCCACGAAGACCGCCCCGAGTGCCGCGCCGCCGCCGAGCATCGCCCAGCCGACCGCGTTGCGTGCCTGCTGGAGCGTGACCAGCAGCCCCGCGGTGGCGAACGCCATGACCGCGAAGGCCAGCGTCACGAGGAAGGCGCCGAGCTCGATGATCTCCGCCATCGACGCGTTGCCCTGCAGGGCGGGGAAGAGGATCAGGGCGCTGGCGAGAATTGCCGCCTCTGCGGCCGCCCAGGCCCAGACGACCCACGGCAGGATCCGGGCGCGGCGTGAAGCGTGCGTGCCTTCATCGACAGGGGCATCGGGCTCCACCATCGCCGTCGTCATTTCGCGGGGAGTGGGACGGCGCGGGTGAGGTCGGCAAGAGCCCCGTCACGGACGTGCGCGATGAACCGCTCGCCCCGGACTGGAACGAGCTCCAGCTCCGGATGGCTCGGCATCGCGACGTCCAGGACCCGCGCGGAATCCGCGCAGCCGGCCGCGGCGCAGAGGCGCAGCTCGCCGCCGACGGGCGCCAGATGACCCTCCAGCAGGATCCACTCGTCGGGCTTCGCGTCGACAGCGGCCGTGGGCGAGTCCCAAATTCGCCAGCCGTCGAACGTATGCCACGTCGCCCCACCGTCGAGGCCCAGGCACCATTCTCGCTCCGTTTCGCCGGGACCCAGGAACGGTGTGCCAAGAGGTTGGCCCTCGCGAAGGCCGCCGATCGCGACCCGCCCGCCCGACACTGCCGTCTCGTACGTCGCAAGGCCAATGGGCGCCGGACCGCCGAACCGCACCCCGTACTCGTCCCACTTGCCTCCGTGGGACGGATCGTCGAACGCATCGGCCTTGGCGCACCACCAGATCAGCTTGTTGAGGCCGTACGGGACGTGCGAGGAAAAGGCGGAGATCACGCTGGCGTCCCCGTCGGCGTGGCCGGCGACCCACACCGGCGTACCGTCGGGGAGGTAATCGGCGCGGACCTCGCCCGGGAGCGGCCGTGCCAGCACGACGGAGTCGCTCGGTGCCTCCTGCTGGCCGCGGGGAATGAGGGCAACTGCCATCGCGCCGGACGCCACCACGAACAGGCCCGCGATCCAGGGCAGAGTCCGCCTGCGACCCCCGAGTCCCCTCATGGGCGAACTGTATCGGGGCGCGGCTCGGCTGAATAGTCGTATCGGTTCGGTCGGTGGGGATGAGGGCCTCTGCCTAGCCCAGCATTGGTCCGCCGGTGGCACGAAGAGCGATATCGGCCACTGCCTGGCCGACACTCCCACCGGCGAACCACGCGATCAGGGCGGCCGGCGCTGGCCGCTGCCAGGCCCGCGGCCGGTGCTACGCTCACTCCTCGCTCGGGGTAGCCGCACGCCATGCGCATCGCCGATCTCCAGGCCGGCTGGGACGTGGTCACCAACGACGGCCACCGCCTGGGGCGGATCAAGACCGTCGGCCAGCACTACGTCGAGGTGTCCGGCGGGTTCTTCTCGCAGACGCTGTTCGTGCCGTCGTCGGCCATCGGCAACGTGGAGGCGGAGACGGTGCACATCAACCTCGCCGCAGGCGAGATCGACGCGGCCGGATGGCAGCAGCCACCGCGCCTTCCCGACGAGCTGGAGAGCGGTCCAGAGCGGGATGCCGACCGCGAGATCTGACCGACGCTTTCCCCTCGGTGCCGCTTTCCGGCTCCGCCGGCGTGGCGAGCTTCCTCTACTCCTGTAGGGCGGCGGAGCGGTGCGCGTCCTGGGCTCCGAGCGCGCCACGATCTCGAGCCGGCGCAGCAGGAAGGTCCGCTCGTCCAGCCGATGTCGCCGCATCCAGCGCGTGACCTCCTGGTTGCACTTGCTCGCGTTGCAGGAGCGGCATGCGGGCGCCACGTTGCCGATGGTGTATCGGCCGCCGTTCGAGATCGGCAGCACGCAGTCGCGCTGGAGCGGCACGTCGGTCGCGCCACAGTAGGCGCATCCGCCCCAGGCGGCCTGGAGCGCGATCCACTGCTCGTCGGTCAGGTCGTGCGTCACTCGCAGCATCCGGCGCTTGCGCCGCCGCGCGTACCGCGCCGTTCGGGTTCGACTGACGACCATGGCGTGCATCCTAGCCCGAGCCACATCTGCATCGGGCTCCGTCGAGACATCCACCGCCGGCCCCCGTCCGCTGCCGCTGCCCGATCGTTCACGTCGGATCACGGGAAATCTCACGGTTGTTCGGTGTGATGTCACGCCTTGTCGGTAGAAGCGCAGTCGTCCCACAGGGGACGTACGCAGCACATCGACAAGGAGGCATCCCAGATGGCACAGTTCCAGGACTTCGTCTCGTCCCCGACGCTGACCCGGCGCGGCCCGATCCACATCGGCCGCCTCCACGCCTTCTACCTCGGCACGATCCTGGTCATCGGCGCACGTGGCCGCGATCGGCCTGACGATGAACCTCAGCGCGGAGCCGCGATCCGTCGTCACCCAGGCATCGACTGACGTCACCGACGGGTGGATGCCGGCGATCACCTACGCCAACCAGGAGCGGACCGCCGAGCGAGCGCGCGCGACGGTCGATGGCTGGGGTGCTGCCCTGCTGAAGCCCGAACCGCCGGTCGTCGACGGATGGGCATCGGCCCTGCTGAAGCCCGAACCGCCCGTCGTCGACGGCTGGGCCAGCCGCTATCTCGTCAGCGAAGACTGACACCAGAGCCAGGGACGCCGGCCCGGGAGGCCGGCGTCCATCGGCATGAAGGAGACGTTGCGCGCCGGGGCTATGCTCCGACCAGGCTGCGCACCAACGGACCCGAACGGTGGTGACGACATGAGTGGCCAGCAGACGAAGACGCCGCTACTGGGACGCGACGAAGAGCTTGCCGCCGTTCTCGCGCGGCTCGACGAGGCGGAGGCCGGCGACGGCGGTCTGGTGCTCATCGGCGGTGAGCCCGGCATCGGCAAGAGCCGCCTGGCTGACGAGGCGGCGACACGGGCGCGCGGCCGCGAATTCGTCACCCTCTGGGGTCGTGGCCGCGAGGACGTCGGCGCCCCGCCATACTGGCCGTGGGTCCAGGTGCTGCGGGCCTACCTGCGCCACGCGGATCCGGAGACCGCGCGCCGGCGACTGGCGCCTGGAGCCGCCGACATCGTGCAGGTGCTTCCCGAGCTTCGCGACCTGCTCCCGAACCTCGGGGACGCGGCGCGAGCCGATTCGGACGCCGCTCGCTTCCAGCTGTTCGACTCGACCGCCGGGTTCCTGCGCGCCGCCGCGCAGGATCGGCCGCTGCTCGTCGTGTTCGATGACCTCCAGGCAGCGGATGCTTCGTCCCTGCGCATGCTCGAGTTCCTGGCTGGCCAGCTGAGCGGGATGCGAGTGCTGGTGCTCGGGACCTACCGTGACGTCGAGCTCACGCCGGATCATCCGCTGACCTCGACGCTTGCCGAGCTGTCCCGTGAGCCGACGACGCAGACCATCACGCTCGCCGGCCTGGGTCGTGACGCGCTGCGCAAGCTCGCCGACGCCACGACCAAGGGTTCGTCCTCCGCCCCGCTCGTGGCAGCGCTGGAGCGCGGAACGAAGGGCAATCCTCTATACGCGACGGAGGCGCTGCGTCTGCTTGCGGCCGAGGGCCGGCTCGAGGCGCTTGCCGATGGTCCGACCCAGCACCTGGCGGTTCCGCCGGGCGTGCGGGCTGTCATCGGCCGCCGACTCGAGCGGCTGGCGGCATCGACGCGGGCGATTCTGACCCTGGCGGCGGTGGTGGGCCTGGAGTTTGACGCCGAGCTGCTCGGGCAGATCGCTGACGGAAGCGGTGAGGAGACGGCGACCGGAATCGACGAGGCGGTTGGTGAGGGCCTGTTGCTCGAAGTGACCGGGACTCCGGGCCGGTATCGGTTCTCCCACGACCTCGTTCGGGAGGCGCTGTACGACGAGCCGGGGCCGGGCCGTCGTCGGGCACTGCATCGGCGCGTGGCGGAGCATCTCGAGCGCCTGCACGCATCGACCCCCGACAGCCACCTGGCCGAGTTGGCGTATCACTTCTACGAGGGTGAGGCTGACGCGTCGACCGATGCGAAGACCGTCGACTATGCCCGCCGCGCCGGCGCTCAGGCCTCCCGCGCGCTGGCCTTCGAGGAGGCGGGGAGGCTGTACCGGATCGCAGCGGCGGCCCACGAGCGGTCCACCGATCCGGATCCGAGAACCCGGATGGAGATCCTCCTGTCGCTGGGCGACACTCTCAACCGCGGCGGTGACGTGCCGGCGGCTCGCGGGGCGCTCCTCGAGGCGTCGGAGATCGCGATGGCGCTCGGGGCCTCTCGCGAACTGGCGCTCGCCGCGCTGGGCATCGGCGGACGGTTGCCATGGGCGCGTCCGGGCCGCGAATCGAAGCTGATCCCGCTGCTGCAGGATGCACTCGTCCACCTCGGCGGTGCCGACGACCATCTGCGCGTGCGGCTCCTGGCCCGCCTCGCCTGTGCGCTCCGCAGTTCGCCCGACCAGCGGGGGCGGGCCGACGCGCTCAGTCTGCAGGCCATGGAGCTCGCACGCACGCTCGACGATCCAGCGTCCCTGTCCTACGCTGTGGCTGCCCGCTTCTGGGCCACCTGGTGGCCCGACAATCCTGGCGATCGGCTGGCACTGGCCGAGGAGATGGGCGAGATCGCGTCGAGCCTGGCGGATGCCGAGCGCCTGATCGACGCCCAGCTCATGCTCTGGCTCAGCCACACCGAGCTCGCCGACATGACCGCCGCCCGCCGCGAGTCGGCGGAGATGGTGCGCCTGGTGGCCGATCTCCGTCAGCCCGGGCACTTGTGGCTCGGCATCGCGCCGCGCGCGATCATGGGCCTGATGGAGGGCGACTTCGCCGGTGCGGAGGCGCTGATTGCGGAGCAGACCGACCCGGGTGCGCACTTCACGCTGGCCCGCGACAACGTCTCGGCGGCCCGCTTCCAGCGGTTCCTCCTGCGTCGCGAGCAGGGACGCCTGGCCGAGGTCGAGGCCGAGGTGCGCTTGTCCGTCGACGAGTTCCCGTGGTATCCGCTTCACCGAGCCGCCCTTGCCAACCTGCTCGTCGACCTCGCGCGCCCGGGCGAGGCACGCGGGGTGTTCGAGGAGCTCGCTCGCGACGACTTCCGCGCCCTGTATCCCGACAACGAATGGATTCTCGGTGCCAGCCTTGCCGCCGATGCCGCGGCCGCGCTCCGCGAGGATGCCGCGGCCGAGGTGCTGTACGTTCAGCTCGCCCCGCTGGCCGGGCGGCATGCCATCGGACACAACGAGGGCAGCATCGGCGCGGTGGATCGCTATCTCGGGCTGCTTGCCGCCACGCTGCGCCGCCTGGACGATGCCGCCCGCCATCTCGAGGACGCGGTCCATATCAACGAGCGCATGGGCGCACGGCCCTGGACCGCGCACAGTCGCCACGACCTGGCCGCCGTCCTTCGCCAGCGGGACGCACCGGGGGACGTGCAGCGGGCCGCTGATCTTGACGGTGTTGCCCTGGCCACCGCCCAGGCCCTCGGGATGGTCGCTCTGGAGGCTCGCATCACCGCGCCCGTTGATGCGGTCCCAACCGCCGGGCCGTCGGCCGCCACGTTCCGGCGCGAGGGCGAGTTCTGGACGATCGCCTTCGAGTCAGAGGCCGTGCGGATGAAGCACTCGAAGGGCCTCGGCTACCTCGCCCGGCTGCTGGAACGTCCGGGCTCGGAGATTCATGCCGTGGACCTTGCCAGCCCCGGCGGCAATGGCACGGCTTCGGCCTCGATGGCCGAGCTGTCGGTCACGACAGATGCGGGCGTCGGCCCCGTCCTCGACGACGAAGCTCGCGCCGCCTACCGCGAGCGCGTGGCCGACCTGCGCGCCGATATCGCCCAGGCCGAGCAGTGGAACGACCCGGAGCGGGCCGCCCGCGCGCGCGACGAGCTGGAGGCGCTGACGGCGCAGCTGGCGTCGGCCGTCGGCCTGGGTGGCCGGGATCGGCCCACGTCCTCAACCAGCGAGCGTGCCCGCATCAGCGTGACGCGGGCCATTCGCACTGCACTGGACCGGCTGGCGGGTGAGGCACCGACCCTCGCCCGCCACCTCGAGGCCACCGTTCGCACCGGAACGTACTGCTCCTACACCCCCGACCCCCGCGCACCGATCATTTGGAAACGCTGACTCCGACCGTCGCGCTGAGGGTCAGCTCGACCGCGTGTACTCCTCGCCGAACGAGTTGTACAGCACGTCGTCGGCCGGGTCGCCGTTCCCGCCATCGTCCAGGGACCAGAAGATTTCCAGGCCGTGGAGGAATGGGAGTGGTGTGGTCCCGCACTTCGCGGCCTTCATCGTCGTGTGCATGAAGTCTCCGTCGACCTTGCCGACCAGCAGCGACGTGAACACCGGCGTCGATGCTCCGGCGCATGCCTGCGTGGCGTTGTCGTCGGTGAACAGGATCTGGGTCGTCGACGCGCCGAAGATGACCGCGTCGAGGTTGCTGCCGTCGCCCGGGTCGGTTGCCTCCCACGACCCGGTGAAGGCGGTCGATGGGCGCGCGGCAAGTGCCGGCGCGACGAGGACGAGGAGGAGGATCGGCAGCACTCCGAGGGAACCAACGATGCGACGCATGGGTCGACACCTCACTTCACACGGGCCGCGGTTGCTCCGCGGGCCTACCTGTTCGGGAGCCGTGCGAGCCCAAACCGTTCAATCCTGGCCCGTAGGCACTGCCCGCGCGCCCTTTCCTATCAGATGGTCATCCACGGAACGCTAGGGCCGATGCGGACGAAGGTCCGGCCATCGACTGAGCGTGGGCCGACCGCGGATTCCGTCAGGCGTTCTCCGGGTGCACACCTGATAGGAAGTCCGCCCAACAATCGTGGATACCGTTCTCCCGGTGAGCGGGTGATAGGAATTCGCCCGGTCGGCGGTTCAGGGGATCGCGAGGAACCCCAGCACCTGCGCGTCATCCTTGAAGATGATGCCGCCGGCCTCTTGGAGGTTGACGAGCTCGGCATTCGCCATATCCCAGCTCGGGCCGTCGTTCGGCATGCCGAGGACCAGGAGCATCGGGCCGTCGAACGTCGGCGCCGTGGTGTCGCTGACCGAGGTGGCGAGGTAGATGGCGCCGTCGGTGTCCAGGAAGAGGACGCCGTTGACGAGAGTCGGCAGGTCGTCGGACGGGCCGGCGTCGAGTGCCTCCTGGATCGATGCGCCCGGTCCGGAGAAGGCCATCTGGGCGACGGTGATCGTGCCGTCGACCTGGCGCTCCTCATCGGCCGGCTCGGACGGCGCGACGGGCTCCTCGGACGGCGCGACCGACGGGTCCGGGGACGCGGTCGGCGGCGGAGTCGGAGCGCCCACCGTCGTGCCGCATGCGGCGAGGACGAGGACGAAGGCGAGGGTCGAGAGGGCGAGGATGGATCGCTGTGGCGTGGTCATTGAATCTGAGTCTCATCTGTGGGGCGACATCTGGGCGGTCGCCGTCTCCGGCCATCCTCGGAGTACCGGGCGTGCCGGCCATCGGCCGCATGACGCAGAGCGATCTGCGGCAATGGGGACTACGCGTGCGGCCGAACCTAAAGGAATGACGCACCCGCGGTACTTGCACTCGACCCGCACCATTGGCGCATGGGAGCCATTCGCAAGAAGAGCCTGGCGCAACCCGACCTGAAGAACGAGATGCCGCATTCCACGCTCTCGATCGTGCGGATCGGCTCGCTCACCCTCGGGTTCGGCGTGGTCCAGCCGGGATTCCGCTGGTCGACGCACCTGGGCCCGCGCGCCGGGACGGACTCGTGCCAGGTCCACCACGTCCAGCTTTTCCTGTCCGGCCGATTCGTGTCGCGCATGGATGACGGCGAGGAGGTCGAGTTCGGGCCGATGGACGTCGGCGACATCCCGCCCGGCCACGACGCCTGGGTGGTGGGTGACGAGCCGGTCCACGTCATCGACTTCGCGGGCAACAGCGATGCCATCGGCATGCCGCGCGAGCACGAGCGGATCGTCACGACCCTGCTGATGACCGATATCGTCGACTCCACGGCGACCGCCAGCCGCATGGGGGATTCCGCCTGGAGGAAGCTGCTGACCGAGCACAACGGCCTGGTCCGCGCAGAGGTGCGCCGATTCGGCGGCTCGGAGGTGAACACCACCGGCGATGGCTTCCTCGTGACGTTTCGCAGTGCGGTGGCCGCGCTTCGATGCGCCGCCGCGATCATCGAGTCCCTGCGCGAGTCGGGGATCGAGATCCGTGCCGGCGTGCACACCGGCGAGGTCGAGATCATCGGGGAGGACATCGGCGGCGTTGCGGTCCACGCCGTGGCCCGGATCATGGCGTTGGCGAGCCCCTCCGAGGTCTTCGCCTCGTCCGCCGCCGTCGGCCTGGTCGATGGGAGCGGCCTCACCTTCGAGGAACTCGGGCGGCGCGAGGTCAAGGGGCTTGAGCGGCCGATCGAGGTGTATCGGCTGCGCGATTCTCCTTGAGCTCGCCTGAGGGTGGGCCGCCGCATCGTATATACCGGATATACGCGGCCGCGGATCTACCTCGTGACGCGGCCCCGCCGCCGCGTCAGGGCTCCACCTCGAGCACGGCCATGATCGGGGCCACGCCGCCATCGCCGGATCCGGCGACGATGGCATACATGCCGGGCAGGAGCGGCACCATCGCATTCTCGCGGCAGCCCTGCCAATGGCGCTCCTCGGTCCACGCATTCGGGTCACATCTGACGTTGTAGCTATCGAGCTGCGTCCACACGTAATCGCCGTCGCGGAGGCGTGTGATCTCCGCCGGGGTCAGACCTCTGGGTTCCGCGTCGGGTGCGCCCAGCCACCGCACGAGCGAGAAGGCCGGCCCCGGCCCCTCGATCACGAAGAAGACGTCCCCGGCCCGCACCGTTGCCGGATCGAGCCGAACGGTCTCCGCATCAAGGTGGACGTGCACCACGTTCGTCGCTCCGTCCGGGATGACGACCTGTGGTGGCTCGCAAGCGGCCAGGACCAGAAGCGCGGCCGCCGCGGCCATGAACCGACCGCGGCGACCGTGAAGAACGCTGTGCCAATCCCTTGTCACCGGCGCCGCTTCGGGCGTCGGCCCGTGGCGGGATGCATCGGCCCCTTGGCCCGTGCCTTTTCGACCCGCTTGGCGCGCGCGCTGCTCGAGGGCACCGGGCAGATCCCGGCATCCGGCGGCTCGGGCGGCACGGCTCCCAGGAACTCGGGCAGGTCGCGGCCAAAGAGCTGCTCCATGCCGTAGGCGATCTTCAGCAGCTGCGGCTCCTGGAGGAAGCCCGCGTAGATCCAGGCGCCGGCAGGCAGTCCGGACGCCGTGATCCCGATCGGCACCGAGATGATCGGGTAGCCGGCGCAGGCCGGCGCCGATGAGCCGAACGCATACGACGGCGACAGCACCGCGTCGAGGTTGTGCTCGGCCATGACCCGATCGATGCCCTGCGTCCGGGTCAGCTCCAGGCACAGGGCGCGAGCGGCGAGGTAGTCGGGGTCGTTGAGGTCCCCGTTCAGCTCGTCGCTGAGCTCGAAGATCTCCTGGCCGAAGTACTCCATCTCCTCTTCGCAATGGCGGTTGTTGAAGGCGATGAGATCGGCGAGGGTCCGCACCCGGGTGTCGCGACGCGTGTGCCGCAGGGTCGACAGGTACGCCGCGATGTCGCCCTTGAACTCGTGGAGGAGCACGAGAAACTCGGCGTCATACCAGGCATACGTGTCGCCCGTGTCGACCGGGTCAACGATCACCGCGCCCGCATCGGCCATGGCCGTGATGCCGTCCTCGACCACGTCGTTGATCTCGGGGAGCGCGAAGTAGTCGGCCTCGAACTGTCGGCGCTCGATCCCGATCCGCATGCCCTGCAGCCCGTTCGGATCGAGGAACGCCGTGTAGTCGGCCGGCAACGCGTGACCGGCCACCGGACCGAAGGGCGATTTCATGACGTTGAGGAGGATGGCCACGTCGGTGACCGTCCGAGCCATCGGTCCGGCGGAGTCCTGGCTGTGCGAGATCGGAATGATGCCGGCCTGGCTGATGAGGCCGATGGTCGGCTTCAGCCCGACGATCGCGTTGTTTCCTGCCGGGCACACGATCGAGCCGTCCGTCTCGGTGCCCACCGCCGCCGCGCACATGTTGGCCGCGGGCGCGACTCCCGAGCCGGCGCTCGAGCCGCACGGGTCGAAGCTGAGGAGGTAGGGATCGGCGGTGAACCCGCCCCGCGCGCTCCAGCCGTTCAGCGTGTTCGTGTCGAACGGGAAGTCCTCCGGCGGGAAGCCGCGGAAGTTCGCCCATTCGCTGAGGTTGGTCTTGCCCAGGATGACGGCGCCGGCGGCTCGCAGGTTGGCGACGAGCTGCGCGTCGCGCGGTACGCGAGTGCCGACCAGGGCGAGCGAGCCGGCGGTTGTCTGCATGGAGTCGGCGGTCGCGATGTTGTCCTTGAGCAGAATCGGGATGCCGTGGAGCGGTCCACGCAGGCGGCCACGCTTGCGCTCCGCGTCGAGCCGGGCGGCGATTCCCACTGCCTCGGGATTCGTCTCGATCACGGCGCCGAGGGTCGGGTTGAGGTTCGCGATCCGCCGCAGGTAGGCCTTGGTGAGCTCGCGGCTCGAGAGTTGGCCCGATGCCATGAGCGACTGAAGCTCGGTGATCGACTTCTCGAACCAGACCGCGCTCTCGTCGGCGCTCCCGGGTGGTGCGGCCAGGACCCTCGAGGCCCCGACCCCGGTCAGGCTGGTTGCCGCGAGTGTCGCTCCCGCCCCGGCCGCCCCGGCCAGGAAGCCACGCCTCGAG
The DNA here is from genome assembly GCA_963767985.1 of uncultured Chloroflexia bacterium. Lineage (GTDB taxonomy): Bacteria > Chloroflexota > Limnocylindria > QHBO01 > QHBO01 > JACDBZ01. The sequence continues at coordinate 41,031 of CAVYGE010000004.1, read as the reverse complement.
ATCGGTCGGTCGAAACGTCTGGCCAGGCGTGACCGACGCGCCAAATTGGATACGCGCGCGCGCTCCATGGTGGGCTCTCCCCTGCGGACGGGCCGGTTTCGCCAGTGGCGGCGCGCGGAGCGCGAGTAGGGCAGATCTGCGGGCGACCGTTAGTGGAACCGCGCGTCATTGCCTCCCGTCGGATGCGCCGCAAAGGTACGCCCGGGAGACTGGGTCTGACAAGACTCCTTTTCCTGGCGTTGCTCCGTGCCGCGGAACGTGCCGGGGAGCGTGGCCTCTCGACGACGTACCTTGACGGGTACGTAACGCATCGGGTACATTAGGACCGATGGACAGTGTCATGCAGGCGCTCTCGGATCACAGCCGCCGGACGGTTCTCGACGCCCTCGTCAAGGGACCGGCGACGGTGACCGAGCTCGCCGCGCTCTTGCCAATCGCTCGTCCGGGCGTATCGCGACATCTGCGCGTCCTCCGCGAAGCAGGGTTGGTCGAGGTGCGCAACGAGGCGCAGTTCAGGATCTACAGCCTGCGTCCCGAGCCGTTCGTGGAGATGGACGCATGGCTCGGACCCTACCGATCCGTCTGGGAGCAGCGCATGGATGCGCTCCATACCGAAGTCGCACGCGGAAGACGACACAGGAGAACGAAGAACCGATGAGCAACGAAATCCAGACCAGGGCGCGCATTGTCGGAACGATCCGAGCCGTGGACGGCATCGGCGAGGTCCGGATGGAGGGTCACTACGACACCGACATCGACGACCTGTGGTCCGCACTGACCGATCCGCAGCGCCTGGCGCGCTGGATCGCCGAGGTGGAGGGCGACCTTCACATCGGCGGCGAGTTCCAGGCGACGTTCACGAGTGGCTGGGAAGGGCCGGGCCGCGTCGACGCGTGCGAAGCGCCGCGGCGGCTCCTGCTGACAATGTCGCCGGGTCGGCCGGACCAGACCGTCATCACCGCGCGAGCTTGAGGCTCAGGGTGAGCAGACGAGGCTGGTGGTCGAGGAGCGCGGAATCGACCTCGACGAGATCGTGGCGCACGGTGCCGGCTGGCAGGTCCACGTCGAGGACCTGGCTGCCCACCTCGCTGGCGAGGACCGCGCGGAGTGGCGCGCACGGTGGGCGCAGCTCATGCCCACGTATAGCGAGCAGGGCGTACGAGCCCGTAGCGAGTGAACCTTATCGGCTGCGCCGGCGTTTCCACCATGTGACGCATCTCTCCTCGAGCATTGCCCTGCCGCGGCCCGCCCAGTTCCGGCCGCCGCGGCTCCATCGACGTCTGGCGCTCGTCGCCGCCGTGGCGGCGGTTCTCCTGGCCTCATCGACGATCGGCTCGACGCTGCTGCACCTGGGGGTCCTGGCTCCGACCGGCGCGCATGCGGTCGGCAAGGCGGCCGTGGTGCTCACGGACGCGTCGCGCGAGGAGCTGGGCACGGAAGCCAGCGGAGACCATCGGCGGGTGAGGATCGTGGCCTGGTACCCCGCGGTGGCGGGCACTGGGGAGCCCGCGGCGTATCTCGAAGACCTCGACCGAATCGCGGAAGGGCTGGAGGCCAGCGGGTCGATCGGGGCGTTCGAAGCCGCCGGCCTGCGGCTGATCGACGACCCGGCCCGCCGGAACGCCGAGGTCGTGGCAGCGACCTCGGACCTGCCGGTCGTCCTGCTGTCGCCGGGCAACGCCACGAACGTCGAGTTCTATGCCTCGCTCGCGGAGGAGCTGGCGAGCCAGGGATACGTCGTGATCGGCATCGATCACCCATTCCAGAGCGCGGCGGTCGATCTCGGCGACCTGGTTGCGGTCTATTCCGGCGATCCGCCGCTGGGCGAGGCCGAACGGGTGACCGTCGAACGGATCGGGGAGCGGGTGGACGATATCGGCTTCGTGCTCGAGCGCCTGGCCGCCGATGCCGCGGGCCTGGCCGTCCTCCGGGGATCGCTCGACCTCGAGCGAGTGGCGCTCATCGGCCACTCGAACGGCGGGATTGCGGCCGTCGAGGCCTGCGGCGATGCTCGCGTCCGGGCGTGTGTGAACATCGACGGTCAGAACCGGGCCGGGCCGTTCGGCATCGGCGCTGAACCTGTGGCGCCGGCCAACCCGTTCCTGTTCATCACGAAGGACGCGGAGCTGCACCCCGCGCTCGTCGAGGTCTTCGAAGGATCAGGCGAGGCCGGTTCGGGAGCATATCGGGCGATCGTGGCGTCCGCCGAGCACGACTCCTTCAGCGATGGGCCGCGCTTCCGGCCGCGGGTGCTGCCCGGGTCGGGCACGGCCGACGACGTGCTGACGGTCACGCGTGGCACCACGCTCGCCTTCCTCGATCACGTCCTGCGCGGCGAGCCACAGTCGGTCCTCGGGGAAATCGACGCGCCGGCCGACCTTCTCCTCGAGGTCTATCCGCTCCGCCCCTGACATGGGGTGATGCGGAGCAGCTCGCCCGGGTCTCGTCCGCGCCGCTTTCCTATCAGATGCTCACCCTCGGATCGTTGGCGCCGATGCGGACGACGGTCCGGCCGGCAGCTGAGCGTGGGCCGCCCGCACCCTTCCGATCAAGAGTTCCGCCCATGCACATCTGACAGGAAATCCGCCGCCGAACCGTGGATAGCGTTCCCCCGGTGAGAAAGTGATAGGAATCCGGACGCTGACGACCAGCCAACGACTCGCCGGCGCTCCCGCGACGTGTGCTTGAACGGGCGCCCCCGAAGGGACGCCCGTCTCGCGGTTGGAACTCGCCGGATCGGCTACTGGAGGTCGATCTGCTCGACCATGTAGGTGCCGGGTCCGATGTCGGCAATGATGAACGGGATGCTGCCGTCGCCCTTGCTGGCGATGCGGTACGTCGGATGAGCGGCCACGAAGGCATCCCAGTTCGGGAATGACTCGTCGCTGCCCAGGAAATAGACGTAGCAGTCCGGGTTCTCGGTGCTCACCAGCGTCGTCTCACCGGAGACGCCGCCGCAGTTGGCCGCATCGAGCGTCGCGTAGATGTCCATCGTCTTGTCGCCGTCGGTGTCGATCGGCAGGTTGATGCGCGGCGCTCCGCCGGTGACGTCGCCGGTCGAGACGTAGGAGACCATCACGTCGCCGACGGACTTGTTGCCCAGGCTGCGGGCGTTGATGTAGACGCCGCCGTACTCGCCCTCGTCGTTGACGATGGTGGCCGATGTGCGGCTCGTGACGGTGACGTCACCGGTGCCGAAAGTCTGGAGCGGCGGTGCCCCAAGCACGGTTCCGCTGATGGCGAGCAACCCGACCAGGGCAATGAGAATGGAGAAACGCCTCATGGGCTCGACCCCCTTCCGGCCGTCGTGACGACGGCCCTATCGTGGCGCGGCGCCAGCCGCCGCATCGCTGGAAGTACTCTACCGGTCCGGTCGGTCCCGGACGGTCGGTTTTCGCGGGGAGGGTAGTTTTCGACCGCCCGTCAGATCATCGCCAACAACCGCGCCGGCGGCTGGCGGAAGATCACGGCCGCGCGGGGATAGCTGGGGGGTTCGCTGCGTATATACGGTATATACTCGGCCGCCGACGCGCCCTGAGCGCGCCTCACCCCACCCCCTGCGCCGCCCGTGCAAGCTCCCCCCGCCGCGCCGAGGACACCCGCGCCACGCGATCCACCACGTATCCCGCGTCCCGGCCCGCCCCGAGCACCAGCATCGAGGTGAAGGCGAACTGGAACGGGATCCCCAGGAAGTAGAGCCCCGGGGAGTCGGCCACGACGCCGCGCTGCTGAATCGGCCAGCCGTCCTCGCCGATCGTCGCCGGCAGAACCCACGAGTAATCGGGCCGGAACCCGGTGCACCACACGACGGTGGCGACGTCATGGACCGAGTCATCGGCCAGCAGCGGCAGGCCGTTCCGGGCGCCCACGACCCTGGCATCGCGCAGCTCGACGCCGTCCGCCACGAGATCCTGGCGCCGATACCGGAGGAGCGGACCGCCGCCCTTGCGAACCTCGGGCGCCATCTTGCGTCCGATCGGCGTGTTGACCGTTAGGACATTCCACGCCAGGAAGCGCATCAGCGGCCAGGCCAGCGTCCCGCGGCGGCTCTCGACGGAGAACGGCAGCTGCCCATGGGACCTGCCCGACACGATCGTGCGGTGGCCATGCAGGGCAGCCTCGTGCGCGATATCGGCGCCCGAGTGGCTCAGGCCGACCACCAGCACCGGTCCATCGGCGAGCTGATCGGGCCGCAGGTAGTCGCTCGAGTGGATCTGCCGGATTGACGGAGCGAGGTCCGCCGAAGCCGCCGGGACGTACGGATCGCGGAAGCCGCCACTGGCGACGACCACCTGGCGCGCGCTGTATCGGCCGTCGCTGGTGTCGATGATGTAGCCGTCGTCATCGGCGCTGACGCTGCTGACGCGCACGCCAGTGCGAACCGGAAGCTGCTGGTGATCGGCGTATGCCTCGAGGTAGTCGGCCATCTCGGCGGCCGTCGGGAAGTGGCCTCCGCGGCCGGGGAACGGCATCCCCGGCAGGGCGCTGAACTTCGCGGGGTTGTAGAGCTTCAATGACTCCCACCGGGAGCGCCAGATGTCGCCGATGCGATCGCGCCCCTCCAGGATGACGAAATCGATGCCTCGCTTCGCCAGGTGATGGCCTGCCGCCAGGCCGGACTGCCCGCCGCCGATGACGACGACTTCGTGGCTTCGGTTCATGGGTGCCTCCGTGGGGTTCGTGTGCCGAACCTCAGGCTCGGGCAGTGGCCGACCCGCGACGAGTTCGAAACGAGAACTGGCCGGCTCGACGGGCGGTGCGACAATGGTCGCGCGATGAGCCTGGCAATGACCAACGACACCGAGTACTGCGCGTTCACGAAGGCGGTCGAGCACCTGGGCGACCGATGGAGCCTGCTCATCGTCCGCGAGATCGCGCGGTTCGGACCGCGGGGCTTCAACGCGCTGGCCACCGGCCTCCCGGGCCACGTGTCGCGATCGGTGCTGGCGGCGAAGCTCCGCAAGCTCGAGGAGATCGGCCTGCTGGCCCGCGACCCCGCCGACTCCGGCCGTTCCGCGCCGTACCTGCTGACGCCGGCCGGTGAGCAGCTGGTGCCGACCCTGAAATCGCTCTGGGACTGGGCCGAGCACTGGGTGCCGGAGGACGCGGCGATGGCGCAGCGTGACCCGTCGGTGATCCTGTGGTGGCTGCGGCATCGGGTGGATCGGGCACGGGCTCCGGAGCAGCAGGTCGCGATCGAGCTGGATCTGCGGGTGCCGGATGCGGAGCGGTCGTGGCTGCTCGTCGCACGCGACACCGAGCCGAACCTGTGCCTCGAGGACCCGATGCTGGGCGAGGAACGCTACGTCTACGTCGAAGCCGATGCGGCGGCCCTCTTCCCGGTCGCCCGCGGGCAGCGCTCCTGGGCCGATGCGATCGCGGAACGGTCGGTGACGGTCTACGGGTCGCCTGGCCTCGTCGCCGAGCTCGGGAGCTGGTTCCTGGCCCCGGAGGCGGCGTAGCGCGTGCCGCGTGGCCTGGCCCGGCCCGGCCCGCGCTCGGCCCGGCGGTGTGTGACCGCGGAACCCGCGGCTTCCTGTCAGATTCTCAGGAGCAGGTCGTTAGCGTGGGTTGGACCAGGGGCCCGGCCAGCCCTGAGCGTGGATGCCCGGGTCGACCATGTCATCGGTTCGTCCGGTGGACATTTGACATGATGGCGGGCCGGTCTTCGTTGCTTACGCTCCCCCCATGGACATCTGACAGGAAACGCGCCGGGCCAGCACGGCCTGGCAGGAAACGCGCCGGGCCAGCACGGCCTGGCACGCGACATCGCCCGGGACGGCGATTTGCCCGATCGCCCCAGGGCGGCCCGTCGCCGTCACGAGCACCGGGCGGGCGCCGAAATATCGGTGAACTCTGTCCAGAGACCTGCCTTCGGCGCCGATTCGGCGACAGATCAGCCGAGCATCCGCATCGGCGGGCGCCCGACGGCGCACGTCACGCGTGGTCTCGACCGACACATCGGCGAATCGCCGCCCCAGACGAGGTTCGGGCGACGGTTCGCCGACATGTCGTCGGGCGGGGGAGCCACGGGGCACGCCGGAATCTTGCCGCCCGTCTCCCCTGGCCCTAGGCTGAGCCGATGACCGCTCGACTCGATGCCATCGGCATCATCGTGGCCGACATGCCGCGATCTCTCGCCTTCTACCGACGCCTGGGCCTGGAGATCCCCACCGAGGCGGATGCCGAGGACCACGCCGAAGCGACCCTCCCGAACGGCCTGCGCCTGATGTGGGACACGGAGGACGGCATCGCCACCTTCGACCGCGACTGGCGCGCCCCGACCGGCGGACCGCGAACGAGCATGGCCTTCCTGTGCGCCGATGCGGCCGAGGTCGACCGCCTGTACGCCGAGCTCACCGCCAACGGGGGCACGGGACACCGCGAGCCGTGGGACGCGATCTGGGGCCAGCGCTACGCCACCGTGGCCGATCCCGACGGCAATGCCGTCGACCTGTTCGCGACGCTCGGCGCCCCTTCCTGAAACCGGGCCGGCCGCGGAGCGATCGCCCCGATCTCCCTTGACCCGGGCCCCGGTTCGGCGCAGCATTCCCGGGACGACATGACGAAGGCGTCATGCCTTCGCTGCCCGACGTTCCCGCACCACCTGGCGAGGCCTGCGGCAGCATTTCGACCCGGATCAGCCCGTCAATCGGCGTCGCTCGCGGGAAGGTCCAGGCACAACGAACGAGACGCCGGAAACCGGAGGATCACCGATGGTCACTGCCACGAAGACCCGCCCCGCGTGGGTGGAGCTGGCAACGGACGACCCCGCCGCATCGCGCGAGTTCTACAGCAAGCTGTTCGGCTGGAACGTCGAGGTCTCGCCCGATCCGCAGTACGGCGGGTACGGCATGGCGCGGTTGGGCGACGGCGACGGCGATGTCGCCGGGATCACCGCCAAGATGATGCCCGAGGCTCCCACAGCCTGGAGCCTGTACATCGATACCGATGACGCCGCCGCCCTCGGCGACGCGGTGCAGGCCGCCGGTGGCACCGTCATCGCCCCGGCCTTCGATGTCGGCGACATGGGCCGCATGGCGGTCTTTGCCGATCCGACCGGAGCCGTCATCTCGGCCTGGCAGGCCGGAGCCATGCGCACCTTCCGCAGCGGGGACGTCGGCACCTTCGGGTGGGCGGAGCTCAACCCGCGCGGTATGGACAAGGCCATCGACTTCTATTCCAAGGTCTTCGGCTGGCGCGCGGAGACGAATCCGATTGGCGAAGGGCAGCCGGATTACACCCAGTTCTACGTGGGCGACGAGGCGATCGCGGGCGGCATGGAGATGCAGCCCATGATTCCGGCCGAGGTCCCCAGCTACTGGATGATCTACTTCAATGTCGACGGCCTGGACGACACGTTCCGACGGGCGATCGACCTCGGCGCGACCGAAGTGGTTCCCCCGACCCCGATGCCGGGCGGCCACTTCGCGATCGTCAACGACCCGCACGGCGCGATGTTCGGACTGTTGAAGATGGATCAGGCCTGAGCACGGTGGCGGAGGCGGGGATCGAGAACCGGGCCGGCCCCGAGGAGGACGGCGCGTTCGCGAAGGCAATGTCGGGGTCGTCGGACGAGGTCCAGGCGGTGGCGCGCGCCGTCCGGGACCTCGTCTTCGACGTCTTCCCCGGTGCTGTCGAGGTGATCTGGCCGAAGCAGCGCTCGATCGGCTGGGGCGTCGGGCCGAAGAAGTTCACCGAGCAGTTTGCCTACCTTCTGCCGTCTTCCGCGCACGTCGCCCTGGGCTTCTACCGGGGCGGTGAGCTGCCTGATCCGGCAGGTCTGCTGCCGACGAAGGGCGGCACCCAGGTCTCGGGCACGCTGTCGATGCGGAGCGTGAAGCTCGCCACGCCCGATGAGGTCGCGCGCGTCGAGGTGCGCGCGCTCATCGGGGCCGCGGTGGAGGAGCGGCGTCGGGCAGTCGGCGGCTGACGGGTCCCGCGGCGCGCGGACTTGCCTCTGAGCGCGACGAATTGCCGCGTTAGGATCGGCTCGTGCGTGCACCCCTCGGCCGACTGCTGTCCATCGGCGCCGACCCCGCCGACGACGAGGACACGCGCCTCCGGAAGGTCCTCCTCCTGGTGGCCGCATTCACGATCGCGCCGTTGGCCGTCGCGTGGGGACTCCTCTACTGGCTGGCGGGAGCGACGGGCGCGGCGCTGATTCCGTGGGCCTACGCGGTTGTCTCGGCCGTGGGCATCGCGGCCTTCGCGGCGACGCGCCGCTACGCGTGGTTCGCCGTGAGCCAGTTCGTGCCGTACATGATCCTGCCGTTCTTCCTCATGTGGTCGATTGGCGGACCGGTGAACGGCAGCGCCGTTGGGCTCTGGGCGGGACTCGGCCCGATCGTGGCTCTGCTGCTCGGACACCGATGGCAGGCGACGCTGCTCGTCGTGGGCTACATCGGCCTGCTCGTGTTCACCGTCATCACGGCCGAATCGGGCGCGACCCTGCCAGCCCCGATGCGCAACCTGTTCTTCATCCTCAACCTGGCCGGCGTGCCGATCGTGGCCTGGCTGCTGGTCCGCGTCTTTGCCGGCGGGCATGAGGACGCACTGGCAGCGGTGCGGTCGGTCGTGCGTCGCTACGTCCCGGCCGACCTCGTGACGGCCCTGGCGGCGGACCCGGGGCGGCTGGATCTCGGGGGCCAGATCGCGGAGGTCACGTCCCTGTTCGCCGACCTCGGGGGGTACTCGACCTATGCCGAGTCGCGCGCGCCGGCCGAAGTGGTCGCCCTGCTCAACCGGTACTTCGCCGAGGCGCTCCCGGCCATCGAGCAGGAAGGCGGCACGCCGATCCAGCTCCCGGGCGATGCGGTCTTCGCCGTGTTCGGGGCGCCGACGCCACGCCCCGACCACGCGGCGCGCGCATGCCGGGCGGCGCAGGCCATCCTCGAGCGCACCGCCCACCTGGCCGATCCGCCGATCGGTGGCCCGCGGTTCAGCATCGGCATCAACTCGGGACCGGCCCTGGTCGGGAACATCGGCAGCGACGACTATCGCAACTTCACCGCCATCGGCGACACGACGAACGTGGCGGCCCGGCTCCAGGGAGTGGCCGATGCGGGACAGATCGTGATCGGGCCGGAGACGGCGCGCATGCTCGGCGGCTCGTTGGATCTGGCTCCGCTCGGGCCGATCCAGGTCAAGGGCCGATCCACGCCGGTCGAGGCCTTCCGCGTGAGAGACCTCGAGTAGGCGGTCTCGTTCGTCGCTGCTTCTTCGCTCCTGCCCGGGAAGCACGATGCCCCGCCGGGCAGCTGGCGGGGCATCGGCGCTGATATGGACTCAGGAGAGCATGTCGCAGATGTCGTGCGACTGGCCCGACGCGCGCCCCTGGTCCAGGAGATCCCAGGAGTCGCTCACCTCGTAGTCGTGGCGGCCGACCGAGAGGATGAACACCCCGTCGAACAGCGGCACGCCCCGGCCGGTGTAACGCGTGGAGATCGAGCCATCGGCGTTGAAGGTGTCGTGGCCGGGTCCGGAGACCTTCAGCACGACCGCCGCGTTCGTCGCGACATTCGTCAACCCGAGCACGAGCCGTCCGTTCAGGCGGCCACGGGTCGGGTTCCCGTCCTGGTCGAACCACAGCTTGTAGCGCTCGCCGTTGGCGTGGACGTCGACGCGCACGGCGAAGTCGCAGGCGGCGCCCGGTGGAAGCGTGAAGCTGTCCGGCATGGTCACCGCGTCATTCGCGGGCTTGGCCGCCGCCGCGAGCGCGGGGATGGCACCGAGGGCCGATGCCGCGAGGACCGCCGTGATGACGATCCTGAGTCGAGTCGTCCCCCGAGTCATGCGTGTCATTGCTGATGAGTCCTGATGCGATGAGGCGCACAGGATGGGCCGCGGGGGATGCGGGGACCAGTGACGAAGTAGTACGTCCGTCGAGTTCCGAGCGAGACGTCAACTGCACCTCACCGCCCAGGTGCGGTGGGATGCAGTACCGGCCCGGTACCGATGACCGCCTCCGGGTTCGGCGTATGGCCGGGGCCCGACCCACCTGGCCCGAGCCCCGGCGTGCGTGAAGCGGGCGTCAGGGAGCGAGCGCCTCGCAGAATGCCGCGATCGGGAAGCTCTCCGAGTGCTTGCCGGCAACCTTGAGCACGTCGACCACCGGCTCTCCCTCCGGGTCCGGGAAGCTCACGTGAACCGTGACCTGCCCGACGTCGGCATGCACCCGGCCGATGCCCGGGATCTGGAGCGACTGGACGTTGCCGATGGTCGTGATCGTGACGCTCCCGTCCTCGTGGAAGGTCACGCGATCCGCGCCGACGTCCACAGCTCTCAGCGAGCCCCATTCGCTGTAGATCCTCACCCGCAGAGCGTAGTTGTTGAGGTCGTAGCGCGGGTTTCCCTGGGCATCGAGCTTGGTCCGGAACGTGATGTGCCCGACGACGTCACTGAAGACATCGAAGCCACACTCGGCGGTGAAGAACGGATCGAGGAAGCCGACGTCATTGATCGGCACCTTCTCCATTGCCGGCTTGGCAGCCGCTACGGGGCCGGCCACGAGCAGGCAGGCCAGGGCGGAAAGGAAGAGAACGCGGACACGTTGCATCGCTGGGCTCCCCTCGAGGACGGGTGCGATCGCCTGCGTGGCGGTCGGCTCGGGCAGCGGGCGGCTGGCCGGCGGCGGTTCGGGACCCGTCCTGCCGGCAGTATCGACGGATGCGGTTGCGGCCGCATACGTCATTTGTCCTGTCTTTCGACAGTGGCTACGTCGTCGAGGGCTCGGTCCGCATCGGGCCACCGCTGCGCGCACGCCAGGCGCGATACGCGACGATCGCCAGCGCCCCGACGCCGAACAGCACCACCGCCAGCTTCACGATGCCGCCGATGACGGGCAGCGACGTTGCGATCACCACCACCGCCGCCCCGATCGCGAACAGGATGAGCTCGCGCCACCGGGTTCCCATGCCGCCGCGCCCGGCGACCCGGGCGACGGTCAGCGCCACCACGATGTCGCCTCCGAACCCGACGGCGATCGCGAAGAGGAACGAGACCAGTGCGATCCCGATCACCCCGGTCAGGATCGTGACCGCGGCGATCGACTCGAGGCTGAGAACGCCGAACACGATGCCGAGGATCACCAGCACGAGGATGGCGACGATGACGAGGGCGATGTACCCGACGATTGCCGCCAGGCCGCCGATGAGCGACAGGAAGGGACGGGTGCGCAGGGCCGACTCGGCGGCGTTGACCACGCGCGGGATGAGCCAGATCGCCAGGCCGCCCAGGATGAGCAGCGCCACGAAGTGGCCGATGGCGTTGTCGATCGGCGCCGTGGCCTCATCAGCATCGTCGTCTGGTTCGCCGATGAGCACGCGCTCCGTCCCGCCCACCGTCCCGGTGCGCTCATAGGCTCCGCCCGAGGCCTCGATGTTGCCGGCCACCGCGCCGGCCATGCGAACGTCGCCGCCGGTGACGATGAGGTCGCCCTCGACCGTTCCCGTGCTGGCGATCGTGACCTGGCCGCCCGCCGCCAGCACGTCCTCGGCCACCGTGCTGCTGACGCTGATCTGCCCGCCGGCAGTGCGCAGGTCACCTTCGACGGTTCCCACGATCGAGACCATCCCGCCGGTCGCCAGCACGTCGCCGGTGACCGTGCCGTTGATCGTCACCTGGCCCCCGGCCGCGGTGAGGTCGCCCTCGACGGTGCCGTCCATCGTCACGGTGCCCGCCACGAGATAGAGATCGCCATCGACGGTCTCGTCCTGCGGCACGAGGATCGTCTCGCCCACGCGCAGCTTGCCCCCGAGTGCCTCGTCCTGGGCGAGCACGACGGAGGCGGCAGCGCCAATGAGAAGCAGCGCCGCAGCCATGCCGGCGATTCGGGGCAGCATCCGTCGACTACGCATGCGACCAGCCTAGCCGGTTCGTCGAGTCGACGGCAGGCGGGCCGACGCGCTCAGTCGCGCCCGCTCATCCGCCCCGAGTCGGGACCGCGCCGCGCGTCGCGGAGGCTGGATCGAAGCCATCGGGGCACGCCGGCCTCGCCAGGCTCGGGTCCGCGATCGTCCTCGGCCGCCGCGAGATAGTGCGGGGTATCCGGCACATTGGGCTCATGCGGCGGCGGGGATGCGGGGGAGGCGACCGCCGGGGCCAGGACGCCGTCGGAATCGGGACGTCGCCGACGAACCAGGAACATGAAGAACCCGATGCCGGCGGCCGTGGACGTCAGGTACGCGACGATCGGAGGAGGGATTCCGAAAGTGAACGAAAAGCCACCGCCCGGCTTGCCCGAGCCGCCGGATGTCGTTGCACCGCCCGTCGGCACTCCGGGGTCGCCGGACGCCGGAGCCCCCGGTTCGGGTGTTGACCCAGGAGCGCTCGCCGTTGGACCGGTCGGGGGTTCCGACGCCGTCCCCGGGGGGGTCGACCCCGTCGTCGGGAAACCGCGCGCGGTCGGCGATGCGGCCGGCGGGCCCGTCGTGGGCGGGACCGACGTGGGAGGCGGCGGGGGAAGCGGCGCATCGGTCGGTGGTGGTGGTGGAGGAGGAGGCGTTGGCGCAGGCGTGGGTGGCGGCGTTGGTACCGGGGTTGGCGAGAAGATGACGACCGCTACCGGGCTGACGGTCGTGAGAACAGCGCTCTTCACACCGTTGCCCGTACCGCTGGTGGCCGAGAACGAATACCGGTGCGTTCCACCCGGCAGTTTGACGGCGACGCTGTACCCGACGCCCGACCCGTAGGCGGACCCGGACCCGCTCATGGCGAACGTCCCCACCCCGGGCACCTGAACGGTCACCGACGAGGGAGCGCAGCCGGCGGAATCGGCATACGTGACGCTGAACGCGATCAGCGTCCCCGGCGGTCCGGAGCCGGGTTCGGCGCGACCGCCACTGAGCTGAATCTGGTGGGAGGCCCCGTTGCACGAGGCGGCGAGAACCGGCGCGCCAACCGGCAGAAACATGCCGATGACAGCAATGGTTGCCGCGGTAATTCGGTTCACATGGATGCCTGATGAGAAGTCCGTCACGAGACCGTAGCGCCCCCCAGGTCAGGGTCGGATGGCCCGAAAGTCCCCCGGGCCTGTAGGCCGCTTGGTCGCTTACCGGGCGATCGTCTGCACCGTAGATTCCTCTCACCAGGCGCCGGGGGGCCGAGCCCATCGCCCAAACGAGGAACTCTCAAATGGTCAGTGCCGCGCATGGTGAGCGGTCCGACGCCGCCACCGGCCAGCACGCCGCCCACGGCGAGCTTCGCGCCCGTGTGCATCGAGGGATCGCCCTGTTCTTCGCCGCCGTGATGGCCGTGGTGACCATCGCCGTCGCCACGGCGGGCGAGCCCGACGGTTGGCTCATTGCGCGGCTCGCCTTTTTGGCGGCAACGATCCCCGTGGCGATGTACCTGCTGGCGCGCGAGATCCTCGGTCCCGCGCTCGAGCTGGAGCGAACGACCGATGAGCTGCGCACCCTGTACTCCCAGGCACGCCTCGACGCCCTGCTCGACCCGATCAGCGGACTCGGCAACCACCGTGCCTTCCAGGAGGAGCTTCACCGGCAGACCGCGGATGCGGCCCGGCACGAGCACTCCCTGGCACTGGCGATGTTCGACCTCGATGACCTCAAGCGCGTGAACGACGAATTCGGCCACGCGGGCGGCGACCGCCTCCTCGCGGCCATGGGGCGACTGCTGGTCCAGTCCAGCCGACCCGGCGATCGGGCGTTCCGCATCGGAGGCGACGAGTTCGCCCTCATGCTTCCGCGTGCTGACGCATCGTCGGCGCATGCGGTCGTTCGGCGCATCCTTGCATCGGCGCTGTCCGCGGAGACCATCCTGCAGCGCGCCTTCTCGTTCTCGGCCGGCGTCGCGGCCTATCCGGATCCGAGCGCGGACGGACGACTCCTCATCCGCAATGCCGATGCCGCCCTGTACTGGGCAAAGCGCCATGGGCGCACCGACGTCCAGATCTTCGATCCCGAACGCCACGGCGTCGCGGACGACCGCCGATCGACGGCCGAGCTCGCCGATGCGCTCGACCTTGTGATCGGCGGCGAGCTGCTCACTCCGGTCTATCAGCCGATCATCGATCTCGAGACGGGCCGGCCGGCCGGTTTCGAGGGACTCGTGCGACCCACCGAAGAAGCTCCGTTCCGCGACGCCGGCGCGCTCTTCACCGCGGCCGAGGTTGCCGACCGTACCGTGGAGCTCGACATGCTGGCCATCTCGGTCATCGCCGCCGGCCTCGACGGTGAGCTCGGGGATGCGTATCTGAGCGTCAACCTCTCGCCGCGAACGCTCGAGACGGACCAATTTCGCAGCTCTGAGCTGGTCGACGCTCTTCAGCGACATGGGCTGACTCCGGACCGCATCGTGCTCGAGTTGACCGAGCGGGAGGCGATCGAGGATCTCGATGGCCTTCAGCGCAACCTTCAGGCCTGTCGCGCGGCCGGGTTCCGGATCGCCGCGGACGATGTGGGTGCCGGCAACGCCGGCCTGCGCCTTCTCAGCGAAGTTGATTTCGACCTGGTGAAGATCGATCTCTCGCTCGTCCAGGGTGGCGTCCTGCGCGACTCGGCGGTTGCCGTCCTGCGCGCCATCCAGGGCATCGCGGACCGGGCGAACGCGACCGTCATCGCGGAGGGGATCGAGACTGTCGAGCAGCTCGAGGTCATTCGAGCTGTCGGTATCACTCGGGGTCAGGGATACCTTCTCGCCATGCCCGGACCCGACCTCCAGCTCGACGGCGCTGACGTCGACGGCCTGCTGTCGAGCCACCGCGACAGCCAGCGAGCGCTTCTCAATCCGTGGGAGACCGCTCCCGGCTAGTCAGTGTGCGTCTCGTGGACGGCCCGATCCGAAGCCGATGACCATGACGACCGTCCCGATCGCCCCGAGCACGAGCGGCACGCCGAACAGGATGGCTGACCCTTCGAGCGCAGATCCATCGAGCGGGATGAGGAGCAGGGTCCATGGTCGTATGGCCGCCATGATCAGGTAGAGAAGCCCGCCCCCCAGGATCGCCAGCTCGGGAAGATGGTGCCCGAACGGCCGATAGCGGCTCGCCGCCGCGGCCAGTCCCGCGGTCGCCAGCGACACCGTCGCCAACAGGAAGTTCTGCAGGATCTCCACCTGTGGCATGGGTGAGAACGCGGCCGTGCGGAAGGAGACACCGATGGAACCGGCGACAGCGACCGCGGCGAAGATGCCGACGGTCCCGATGACGACGGGATCGGCGCGGTGGGGATATGCGTGGGGGCGCGCGCGCCACAGGCCGACGGCGGCGAGGCCGGTTCCGACCGCCAGCGCGCCGAGGCCGACGATCCCCCGCGTGTAGAGGCCCGCCGTCTCGAGATCGCTCAGGACCCGCGGGTCCGCGTACGACGCGATGAACCAGACCTGGATGACCAGCTCGAGCACTCCGGACAGGGCCCACGCTATCGCGCCACCCAGCAGCCACGCGCGGCCGGCCGGCCAGCGATCCACGCTGACGACGATGGCCGCCGCAAGGGCCAATCCCGCCGCCGATCCGATGACGTCCGCAACGGCGACCGGCTCGAGCGCGAATCCGCCGGCGAGCAACCCCCGACCGGCTGCGTTCAGACCGGCCGCCGCGATCGCGCCCGCAACCAGGAGCCATGTCACGGGCGGAATCCCGGTCGATCGTGGTCGATCCATGCTCTGGGCCGTCATCTGCTCATCCTCCCCGTGCGCGACGAGCGGAATCGTCGTCGTTGTGGCTATCTGCTGTCAACGAAATTCGGTGTCGACCGAGCCCCGATGCGGTGGCCCGACACGCGGGACGGGCGCGCACCGCGGCGCGCGTCATGCAACAGTGAGCACGACGTGCACGACAACAACGCCCAGGAAGTTGCGGAGACGCCGCTCGATCGGCTGGCCACGGCGCTCCGCCAGCGGGTCGCCACCGCTCCCGGGGAAGAGCGAGCGGCCAGTGCCGACGGGCTGCGCCGCCATGTCGAGCAGTACCTCCTGCCGCGTGCCGCGAACCTGGATGCGCCGCTGCTGGTCGTGATCCTGGGATCGACCGGGAGCGGCAAGTCGAGCCTGCTCAACGCTCTCGCCGGCGCCGCGCTCAGCCCGTCGGGCGTGCTGCGTCCGACGACGCGGCAGCCGATCGCCATTGCCAACCCGGCCGACCTGCGTGGCGTCATCGGCGCCATCGCGCGCAAGACGGGCTGGGAGGTGCGGATCCACGACCGGGCGCGCCGTGGCGTCGTCATCGTGGACGCGCCGGACTTCGACAGCATCGAGGCCGAGAACCGGGAACGCGCCCTCGGCCTTCTCGAGATCGCGGACCTCGTGATCTTCGCCACCACCGCGACGCGCTACGCGGACCAGGTCCCGTGGGAGGTGCTGGCGCGAGCTCGCGCCCGTGGCGTCCCGCTGCTCGCGATCCTCAACCGCCTTCCCCCCGAAGCCGATGACGCCGATGCCGTGATCGCGGACTACCGCGCCCTCCTCGAGCGTGGACACATCGGCGACGGTACGCTCGAGGTGGTCGCCGTCCCCGAGGGCGCCGTCGACGCGCAGCATGACGCCCTCGCCGCCGATGCGATCGCGCCGGTCCGCGAGGCGCTCGATCGACTGGTCGACTCCAGCGAGGAGCGGCGCGCCCTGGCTCGGCGCGGCCTGGCCGGAGCAGTGAGCGGCATCGGCCCGGCCGTGGAGGCCATCGCCGGCCAGATCGACGAGGAGCAGCGCGCGGTGGCCGAGCTGAGGTCCGGCGCGCAGCGATCGTACGCCAGCGCTCGGCGCTCACTGACGGAGGAGCTGCGCGGCGGAACCTTCCTGCGCGCGGAGGTCCTGCGCCAGTGGCAGGACTTCATCGGCGCCGGCCAGGTCGCGCGCTTCCTGGCCAAGGGAGTCGGCAAGGTCACCGCCACCCTGCGCAGCCTGGTGCAGCCCGGCCCACCGGCGCCGGCCGCGGAGGTGCGAGAGGCGGCGTTCGAGGACCTCGTGGCGCTTGCGCTCCAGCACGCCGATGCGGCGGCGCAGCGCACGGCATCGGCCTGGTCGGAGGACCGCTACGGCGCACTGGCCCTGGCGGCCGATCCGGCGCTGTGGCGTGCGTCGCCCGAGCTCGCCACGCGCCTGGCGCGCGACCTCGACGATTGGGGGCGCGAGATCGGTTCCCGCATCCGGGAGCTCGGCGCGCGGCGCCGCGGCTGGGCGCAGGTGGCGAGCATCGGCGTCAACGCGGTCGGCACCAGCGCGGTCCTCGCCGTCTTCGTCCACACCGGAGGGCTGACCGGGACCGAGGTCGGGATCACCGCGGCGACGGCGGTCGTGAACCAGAAGCTGCTCGAGGCGATCTTCGGCGAGGCGAACGTGGCGGCGTTCGTCAGTCGCGCGCGAAACGACCTTGGCACGATCCTCGACAACGTGTTCACCGATGAGCTTGGCCGATTCGCCGCGGCGCTGGGGAGCACCGGCCGTGCGGAGCTCGCCGACGAGCTGCGTGACGCTGCCCGCGGGGTGGCGGAGCTGATGCCGTCGTGAGCGAGGGCGGGCCGCTGGAGGAGCGCGTGGCGCGGCTGCGCGAGGCCGTCGAGGCCGCTCGCTCCCTTGGCCTCGAAGAGGAGGCGGCCGCGGCCCGCGCGGTCGCTCGGCGCGTCGGGCGGCGGGCCGGATTCGGCGGCGAGGTCTACGTCATGGCCCTGGCCGGTGGGACGGGTGTCGGAAAGTCATCGGTCCTGAACGCACTTGCCGGCGAGACGGTGAGCGAGGTGCGGGCCATCCGGCCGACGACCGACCGACCGCTCGCCTGGGTTGCCGCCGACCAGCAGCGGGAGATCGCGCCACTGCTCGAGTGGCTCAAGGTGGACGAGGTCGCCACGCACGCCGACGCGTCATTGCACGGCGTGGCGATCCTCGACCTGCCGGACGTCGATTCGGTGCGGGGCGAGCACCGGGCAATGGTCGACACGCTGCTGCCGCGAATCGATGCCGTGACGTGGATCGTGGACCATGAGAAGTACGACGACGAGCGGGTGCACACGTACTGGCGCACGCTGGCGCCGCACGCCGACCGACTCCGCTTCGTCCTCAACAAGGCGGACCGGCTGACCGAGGAGCAGCAGCGGATCGTGGCGGACGATCTCCGCGCCCGCCTGATCGCCGATGGCATTCCACGGCCGATGCTGCACGTCGTGTCGGCGACGACCGGCGACGGCATCGATCGGCTGCGGACCGAGCTCGACAACGCGGCCCATGCCAAGGTCATCGTGTCGGCCAAGCTCGAGGCCGATCGCAGCGAGGCCGCGGCGCGCCTGGCGCGTGCCGCCGGCGTTGATCCCGAGCAGGGGTACGCGCCCCTGCTGGCGGCCGAGCGCCACGAGGCACTCGTCGGGGAGGCGGTGGACGGGGCGCTGACGCTGGTCGACCCGCCTGGGATCGGGCAGCAGGTTCGCGCCGCGGTGCTGTCGCGTGCACGAGGCGGCGGGGGATCGCTGATCGGGCGGGCCAGCGTGCTGCTCGAGCGCTTCACCGGACGGACGCGGCGCGAGGCCGATCCCGCCGCCTACCTGGGAATGTGGCGGAGTCGCGGTGCGCTGGGCCGCGTCCTGAACCCGGTCCGCGCCGCCCTGGTCGAGGCGGCGGCCGAGCTCCCGCCCGAGAGTCGCGGGCGCGTCCTCGAGGCGCTGGGGGCGCCCGTTGCCGAGAAGGATCTCGAGCGCGTGCTCGACGACGTGACCCGTGATGCGGCGGCCTCGCTCGAACTGCCACGGTCCGCGGTCTGGCCGATTCTCGGCGCCGCGCAGCTGGTCGCCGGCGCGCTCCTCGTCTTTTCGGTCGCCTGGCTCGTCACGCTGTTCGTGGCCGGAGGGGCCGTTCCAGTCGGGAGCGTCGATGTTCCGGTGCTGGGGCCGATCCCCATGCCGCTTGCCCTGCTGGCCGGGGCGGTGCTGCTGAGCGCGGTACTCGGTTGGCTGCTCGGCCTGCATGCGTCGCACGTCGGGCGACAGCTGGCGTCGCGCGTTCGTGGCCGGACCGCGGCGGCGGTGCGCGCCGCGGTCCAGGCCGAGGGATTCGCGGGGCTGTCACGCGTCGAGGCCGCGCGCCGCGTCATCGCGGGGGCCCTGCAGTAGCGGGCTCGCCGCCGGCGAGATCAGACGCCCGTGTCGCGACGCTCCGAATTGACCGGCTCTGGGTCCTCGATCACTCCGGGTTGCGGCTCATCGAAGCCGGTCGAGGCAAGATCGCCGACCGATCCGCGCTCCAGGTCGACATCGGCGGCTGATGCAGCGTAGTCGGGCCCGGCGGGGCGATTCTCGACATCGCCGGCGACTCCGTCATGGTCGTGACCGTGGTCATGCTCACCCGGCCCGTGATCGTGCCCTTCGTGATCGTCGTTGCCCATGCCGAAGGCGTTCTTGACCTTGTCGATGATCGACTCGTTCTCGTGGTGGGTCATGGATCGAGTTCTCCCCTTTAGGGTGGCGATAGGTTGCCCCACCCCATGCATTTCCCGGGCCGGGCGGTCAGCCGTCAGGCCGGGACTTCGCCGATGACCCGCAGGATGTCGTCGCCGTACACGTCGGCCTTTCGCTGCCCGATGCCCGGCACGCTGAGCAGTCCCGCCTCGTCGGTCGGGCGGCTGGCCGCGATGCCGGCCAGCGTCTTGTTGTCCGCCACGATGTACGCCGGCACGCCGTCGGCACGGGCGCGCTCCCGCCGCCACTCGATCAGGCGCTCGAGCAGCGGTTCATCGGCCTCACTGAGGCTGGGCCAGACCGCGATGGCCGTTCGTGGCCGAGCCGGCGCGCCGGGGCGCAGCTCGGCGATGAAGCGTGACGGACGGGCGCGGGCCTCCGTGCCGCGCGAGCCGACCCGCCGCACGGCCCACGACAGGACGAGATGGCGACGAGCGCGCGTGATCCCGACATACAGGAGGCGCCGCTCCTCTGCCAGCGCGTCGACGTCGCTGGCCTGGCGGATCGGCAGGATGCCCTCCTCGAGAGATGGCAGGAAGACGGCGTCCCACTCCAGGCCCTTGGCGCGGTGCAGGGTGGAGAGCGTGACGCCGGTGCCGCCGGCCTCCGCCTCTGCGGCGTCGCGTCGCGCCAGGTCGGCCAGGAAGTCGTCCACGCTCGCGTTCAGGGCGCTCGCGCTGCAGCTCGCGCGCCATCGCCAGCAGGGTGGAGAGCGCGGCGTGCCGGTCGCGCGCCTCGGCGCCCGATGCCCCGCCCGGGGGATCGGCCTCGTCGAAGCCCAGCTCCCGGCGCCAGGTCGTGGCGGCGACGCGCGCAGGAGTGCCCGACGTGCCCGCTCGGAGGGTCGCGCGGGCGGCGCGGACGTCGGGGCGGGCGAAGAACCGCAGGCCGCGGATCGTGAAGCCGATGCCGGCCGCGGTGAGCGCCGACTCCCACCCGACAAGCTGCGCGTTGGTCCGCACCAGGATCGCCATTTCGCGGCTCGGCACTCCGTCGGCGATGAGCTGGCGGATGCGCGCGACCACGGCGGCCTCCTCGGCATCGTCACTGGCGTGCGGGACGAGCTCCGCGGCCGGACCCGGTTCGCCGACGGCGGCCAGCTCGCGTCCCGGGATGAGACGGTTGGCGAGGTCGATCACCTGCGGCGTGCTGCGGTAGTTCTGGCGCAGGCGGATGACGCGCGCATCGGCGTGGCGCTGCGCGAAGGTCACCAGGTGCTGGCTGCTGGCGCCGGTGAAGGTGTAGATCGTCTGGTCAGGGTCGCCGACGACGCACAGATCGCGGCGGTCGCCGAGCCACAGGTGCAGCAGATCCTCCTGCAGGCGGTTCGTGTCCTGGTACTCGTCCACGCTGAACCATGCGTAGCGCTGTCGGACGAGCCCGATGGCCTGCTCATCGCTCTCGTAGAGCTCGACGGCCAGGGACAGCATGTCCTCGAAGTCGATGACGTTGCGCCGCGCCTTGGCCGCCTCGTACCCGCGCCACAGGTCGACGAAGATGTCGGCGCGGACCGGTGGCTCGCGCTCGGGCGCGTAGGTGTCCGGTCGCATGCGCCGAACCTTGGCCCATTCGATCTCGTCCGCCAGGTCACGCGCCGGCGTGAATCGATAGCCACCGGGCAGCTGGCGGGCAAGCGGCCCGATGATTCGCAGCTTCGTGTCGAGCACGTCGGGCAGCTCGCGGCCATGGACCAGCGGCCAGTGATACGCCAGCTGGCGCCGAGCGGCGGCATGAAAGGTCGATGCCTGGACCTGCGGCAGGCCCAGCTGGTCGAGACGGTGTCGCATCTCGGTCGCCGCCTTCTCGGTGAAGGTCACCACGAGCGCCCGCTTCGGATCGATCGCGCCGGTGGCTGCGGCGTAAGCCGCTCGATGGCTGATGACCCGCGTCTTCCCGGTGCCGGCCCCGGCCAGGATCACCACCGGACCGGTCGTGGCGCGCGCCGCCTCGCGCTGTTCGTCGTTCAGGGCCGCCAGGATGGCCTCGGGATCCATGACCCCGATGGTAGATCGTGGCGATTACCGGCGAGTTGGGTGCGTCTGCGCTCGGCCGAGGTGAGGCCAGGCGCCTGACCCCTATCCTTGGCCGATGCAATCACGCCGTTCAGCCGACCACCTCATCGCTCGCCAGATCGCCTACTACCGGGCTCGAGCTCCCGAATTCGACCTCAGCCACCATGTGCCGACGCCCGAGCTGCGCGCCGCCCTCGACGCCTTCGCGCCGCGCGGTCGGGTGCTCGAGCTGGCCAGCGGGACCGGCATCTGGACCGCCGAGATCCTGCGCCATCCGGTCGATGAGCTCATGTGCATCGACGCGGCTCCCGAGATGCTGGCCATCCATGAGCAGCGGATCTCGGATCCGCGGGTTCGGCGTGAGCGGCACGACCTGTTCGGATGGGGGTCCGACGGGCAACGCTACGACGCCGTGATCTTCGCCTTCTGGCTCTCCCACGTGCCCCCTGCGCGGTTCGCGGGTTTCTGGTCCTCCGTGGCCGATGCGCTGGCGGACGACGGCCGCGTCTTCTTCATCGACGATGATGTTCGCGCCGAGATCAGCGAGGAGCCGATCCCCGATGCCGAGGTGCCGGCCGTGCTCCGGCGCCTCGACGACGGCAGCGCGCACGTCGCCATCAAGGTCTTCCACCCGCCTGCCGAGCTCGAGGCCGACCTCCGAGCTCTGGGCTGGGACGCCGAGGTCCAGCCTGCCGGCGATCGGTTCCTGGTCGGGACGGCTCGACCCGGCAGCGAGGAAGGCGGACCGGCTCCCTACTCGGCGCCGATGACCTCGTAGTCGGTCCACACGAACGTGGCTCGACAGTCGAGCACGGCGCGCGCGGGCTGGGGAAGCTCGACGTCGCCCGCTTCGGGAGCGGCGGATATGCGGCAGGTGGTCGCCGCCGCATCCTCGAAGTGGCCGCGAACCCGAAGCTCGGCATCCTGCTCGGGGACCTCGAGCGACGCCTCCGGCAGCGGGTGGAACGCGATACCTCCGCGCAGCACGGCTGGGGTGAATGGATGCGCCAGCCAGTCCGGGCTGAAGCGATACGGGCCGTCGTACTCACCCTGCGCCAGATCGACGATCCCGGTGACCTGGATCTCACTGCGGCCGTAGCAATGCAGCGCCTCGAAGGCGGGGACCGCCGCCAGGGCCTCGGCGCTCATCGGTGACGAGGGGCAGCTGACGGTGGCGACCTCGAGCACCGGGTCGCCCTCGGCGATCGGCGTGGCGACCCAGCCGATGAGACCGCAGGTATCTCCGCAGGCGAGGTCGTCGAACGTTCCGACCCGGTACCAGCGCTGCTCCCCGGACTCCTCCGGCTCGCCGATCACGAACAACCGGCTGCCGGCGCCAAGGTCGGTGAGCGCGGCGGCCGTGTCGTTGGGATTGGCCCGCAGAACCGTGGTGTCGGTTGCGACCACGGCCACGGACCGGTTGGCGATGGGCGCTGCCGTCGGCGAGGGGCTCGGCGTCGGAGACGCGGAGGGCTCCGGCTCCACCGACGCACTCGTCCCCGAGGATGCGCCAGCGCTCGCGGGAGCACTCGGCTGCTCGGCGACCGCGTCGCGGTTGATGGCGACCGACAGCAGCGCGCCCCCGAGCAGCGACGCGACGGCCCCGGCAATCAGCGCCGGAACGAGCCACGGCGACTTCCCGCGACGCGCTCGCGGTCGCACGGCCGCGGACGACCCCGTCTGGACAAGTCCACACTCGGGGCAGTACGGCGCGCCGGGCGCGACCTCGGCGCCGCATCGGCGGCAGGGATGGGAATGCTCGGGCGGTGGTGGCTGCGTCATCGGGTCCCCACGGGGTTGATCTGCACCATCCTGCCGTGCCGCGGCGCGGGTGTCATCCCCGCCACGCGATCTAGACTGGGGCGATGACGAACCTGATCGATCTGGCCGACATCCCGCCGATCCAGGTCTGGGACGGGATCCGCGCCCGCCGCGTGCAGGGCGAGCAGGTCACCCTGGCCGTCGTCGAGCTCGATCCCGGAGCGGTCGCTCGGGAGCATCGCCACCCGAATGAGCAGAACGGCATGGTGATCTCCGGGACGATCACCTTTCGCATCGCGGACGAGGAGCGCGAGCTTGGTCCGGGCGGAACGTGGCGCATCCTGGCCGGCGTGCCGCACACGGCCCGTGCCGGGCCGGAGGGCGCCGTCGTGATCGATGTCTTCAGCCCGATCCGTGCCGACTGGGATGCTTTCCCGGCTCTCGGCGTGGAGCGGCCGCGCTGGCCGGCCGGCTGAGCCGCGGGGTCTAGTGCCAGTCGCGCCGACGGTCGCGGTCGCCGGCGAAACGCGCCTCGCGGACGCTGGGGCGGAGCCAGCGCGGCACGGCGGCCTCCTCGGGTCGCGGGCCATCAGGCTCGACGTCCCCACCCAGGATGCCCGGGTCGACCGGTGGGATCAGCTCCCGCATCGACGGCAGTGGCGTGACGTGATAGTCCTCGGGGTCGATGACTGCCGCCGCGGCGAGAGCTCCGGCGGTCACCCCGGCGGACGAGGCTGAGGCGACCACGACATCCTGCGCAGCGCGGCGCCGACGAAGGCCGAGCCAGATCAGCATGCCGAGCCCCGTACCCACCGCCAGCAGCATGGCCAGGTTGCCACCCGACGGATCGGTGATCGAGCCGATGACGCCACCCCCCTGCGCCGGCGGCTCGGCCGGACCCGGGACCAGGATGCCCCCGTCTGCCGAGGGAGATGGGCTCGGACGCGTGGACTCGCTCGGTGCGACGGTTGCGGCCGGCGACGCGGAGCCTTGCGGCGGCGGGCTTGTCGGTGGGGAGGCAGCCACCGGCGATGGGGTCGAAGCCACCAGCACCGGGGGCGGAGGGACCACGGCGGTCGGAGGCGCGGGAGGTGCGGGAGGTGCAGTAGGCGCCGTCGTCGGCCTCGGGGTTGGGGCCGGCGTGGGCGGTGGTGTCGGCACCGGCGTCGGCGTCGGCGTGGGCGCCGGCGTCGGCGGCGGGACGGGAGCCCGGATGATGACCGAGCCGGGGGAGACCGAGGTGAGCTTCACCGACTGCGCGCCGCGACCGGATCCGCTGGTCGCCGAGAACGAGTAGGTGTGGGTGCCCGGCGGGAGATTCAGCGACCGCGAGAAGATCACGCCATTGGCGTACGTGGTCTGGATCGCGCTCATGACGATCGTGCCGACGCCCGGGATCGTGACCGTGATCGATGTCGGGGCGCACCCGGCGTTGTCGGTATAGCGGACCGAGAAGGTGACGACGGTGGAGGTGGTGCCCGCGCCCGGACTGGCCGACCCATCGGACAGCGAGAGCTGGTGCGACGCTCCGTTGCAGCTCGCGGCCATCGCGACGGGCGCGGTCGCCAGCAGCGCGACGAGCACGCCAGCCAGTCCGATCGAGAGACGTTGCATGGTCACCATGTGCGTACGGGGTCCAATCCCCGAATGACCGTAGCACCCGGGATATTCCGCGACTGATGGTCCGAAGGTCCCATCCCGTGACGGGACGCTTGGTCGCACAGCGGCTGAGCCGGGTGGTCCCCGGCTTGCACGGAGGCCCCTCATGGATCACGCCGACGTCCTCCTTCGCGTTCGCGTGATCGTCGTGTCGACTCGTGCCGCGGTGCGCTCGTTCGCTGATGGGGATCCCCAGGTGGTTCGGGTCATCGAACGTGGCCAGGTGCTGCTCGACGCGCTCGAGGCCAGCGAGCACGGTCTGTCGGGCCACGCTTCGTTCGAGCAGGCACGCGCCGAGCTGGCGGCGCTGGCCCCTGAGGCGGTCAGCCTTGACGGCGCCGGAGCATGAGCCAGCCATCGACGTCGGTCCCCGGAAGCGTCAGCTCCTCCACGACCTCGAAACCGAGCCGCTCGTACAGGATCACGTTGCGAGCGGTCGCCGTCTCGAGGTAGGCCGGGATGCCGCCGCGATCGCACTGCTCGAGCACCGGCCCCATCAGCGCCGTCCCGATGCCCGCGCCCTGGCGATCCGGGTCGACCCCGAGCGCCGAGAGGTAGAAGTGATCGCCGGGAGCATGGTGCCGGTGTCGCCGTTCGAGCGCGTCCATGGCGGATGCCACGATCCGCAGACGGCGCCAGCCGGCCAGGCGGCCGATCGCCGGCATCATTCGCAGGCTGTCGATGATCGAGGGCCCGTGGTGACCGGGAGGAATCCAGATGGCCACGCCGCCGATGTCGTCGGTCGTGTAGGTCTCGGCCAGCCCTGCCGATCCGTGGCGCAGGATGCCCCGCCAGCCCTCTCGCATGCGCTGACGGCGTTCGGGGGCGTCCGCCGCGAGGAAGGCGAAGTAGGGGTCATGGAGGAAGGCACGGGCCAGGACCTCGGCCATCTCCGGGATCTGGCGGCGGGTTGCCCGCCGCACCTCGACCGCCGTCATCTCGCTACCGGCGCAGGTCGATGCGCCGTTCCGGCGGGTGGGCGCCCGGGCCGATCTCGACGAGCGCCCACCCTGGCAGCGATCGACCCGAGGACGTTCCCTCGGCGCTGAGGATCTCGCTCACGCGGCGTGCGATGGCGCGCGCCGCCTCGCGGTGAGCGGCGGGGAGCTCGGCAATGAACGCTTCGAGGCGATCCTCGACGCGGCGCGTCGCCACCGCGGGGAGCAGACCATCCCGATCACGGCGAACGACCGCCTCGGCGTCCTCGACGCCCTCCGCCGCGAGCGCTGCGATCACGCGGCGCACGCCGGCGGCTTCCGCCCCTGGCAGCTCATCGATCCAGCTCGGTGGGGCTTCCGGCTCAGACTCGGGCTCCGGCTCCGGCTCCGGCTTCGCCTGCCGGCGCGGCTTCGCTGGCTTCATGGCCTTGAGGGCGCGTCCCTTCGGGGCTTTCTTGGCGGCCCGTCGCTCGGAGAGGGATGCACCCGCCGCCTTGAGCGTCGGAAATGGCCCGTGGATCAGCTCCTGGCCGAACTCGTTGGTGAGGGTCGTGTCGACCACGAACCAGCCGGCATCGGCCTCGCGCACCTCGAATCGGTCGTCGGCAGAGCGATAGGTTCCGGCCTGCCGGCGAAGCAGACGGTCCGGATCGACCGTGTCGGGAGTCTTGCGCTTGCCCATCGGCACCAGCCTAGCGCCTTCCCGCCGGGCTTCCCATCGGCGCTATCCTCGCCAGCATCGTCGACGCAGGGAGCGGGCTGATCAAGCATTCGGATGAGGGGCGCGAGGACTGCTGTCACGCCGACCCGAGGGTGGCGCGCCGTTTCGACCGTGAGTGGTCCGACTGGGACGACGAGGAAGGCTTCCCGGACATGACCGACGTGTCCGCCGGGCTGCTGGACCAGATGCGCGATGCCCCGCTGGCGCGGCCCACGGTCCTCGAGATCGGTTCGGGAACCGGCGGCCTGAGCGTCGCCCTGCTCGAGATGGGGGCGCGGGCCGTGCGGGGCATCGATCTGTCCTCCGCCAGCGTCGAGGTTGCGCGTCGCCGGGCAGCAGCGGCCGGCTTCGCGAGCCAGGCCTCGTTCGATGTCGGCGAGGGGAAGATCGTGGGGGACGAGTCGTATGACTGGGTGGTGATGGATCGGGTCCTGTGCTGTGACGGCCGAGCCAGCGAGATGCTCGAGGCGGCGATCGACGTCGCGGAGCGCCGGATCGTGATCTCCGTGCCCGACTCGCGCGGCTGGCGGGGCCTGCTCAACCGCCCGATGTGGGCCGCGGAGAACATCTGGGATCTGCTCCACGACGGCTGCCGGGGGTACGTCCACGACGTCCGCGCCTTCGAGCGCACGCTCGGTCGCGGCGGCTTCCTGCCGGCCGGTCATGGGCATGTCGGCCTATGGCACGTGGGGATCTACGACCGACGCTGAGGTCCGAGCGGCGGCGGGGCCGTATGCTTGGTCAATGTCGCTCTACCGGCTCGAGGACGATCCGCAGCTCAAGGCCCCGATCCTGGTCGCCGCATTCGAGGGCTGGGTCGACGCGGGGGGAGCCGGAACCACGGCCGCGCACCAGCTGGAGGAAAACGGCACCACGGTCGCCACATTCGACGCCGATGCGATCTACGACTTTCGCTCGCGCCGCCCGGTGCTCGACATCGTCGATGGACGGCTCACCAACCTGGCCTGGGCGGAGCTGCGCCTGACGGCAGCCAAGGTCGCCGATCGCGACCTCCTCGTCCTGAGCGGGCCGGAACCCGACTACCGCTGGCGCGAGCTGGCCTCCGACGTGGTGGAGGTCGCCAAGCGCCTGGGGGTGACGAGCTGGGTGAGCCTGGGTGCGATCCCCGCCGCCGTGCCCCACACCCGTCCCGTGCCGATCCTCGCCACCGCGTCCGCCCCCGGCCTGCTGCCCGATGGAATCCGACAGGGTCCCGACGGCGTGCTGCGCGTCCCCGCAGCCCTGCTGTCCGTGCTCGAGCTGGCGGCGGCCGCATCCGGCATCCCCTCAATCGGCCTGTTCGCCCAGGTTCCCCACTACGTGAATGCCACGTACCCGACGGCGTCGATTGCTCTACTCGGCGCCCTGGGGGCCTACCTCGGTGCGGAGGTCCCGATCGGCTCGCTTGCCACCCGGGCGCTCGAACGGCGGTCGATGCTGGATGCCGCGGCCGCCTCGGACGAGGACACGCGTGCCCACGTCGAGCGCCTCGAGCTCATGGCCGATGAGTCCCGCCTGCCGGAGGGCGATGAGCTCATCGCCGATATCGAGCGATTCCTGCGCGAGGGCGGCGGCTCCGACTCCGGGGACGAGGGTGGCGGCGAGCCGGACCGCGGGCCGCGCCTCCACTGAGGCGTCGGACGAGCCTAGCCCTTCTTCTTCTTGCCGCCGGCGGAGACGGGCGCGGGGTTGTCGAGCATCTCGTCGATGGCGCGGCGCGCCTGGAAGGCGCTGCGATACGAGTTCTGAGAGCGCGGCGCATCGGCATCGGCCTGGATGTACCAGCTTCGCTCGCCGGCCACGTAGGAGATCTCGTAGCCTCGGTGCTCTTCGGTCGGGCGGGGAGCGTCATTGGCCAGCATGATCGTGGCCTCCCGCGCGGTCTTCGGGTTGCAGGTCGAGCATCGCGATTCGAGCAGTCCGTGCGCGCATCGGCGGCAGGAGGCGCAGATCTGCTCCTCGAACCCGTGAATACATCGGTCGGTCATGGCCGCCTTTCTTGTGGGGTCTCCAGCGTACACCGATTGCGTGTGGTACATTTGGCACACGTGTTCGATTGGCGCACCGGTCTGCGCCGCGGCTTCATCCCCGTCCCGACCTCGATTACCCACCATTCGCCCTGACCGGGCCCCGCGCGAGTATCGCAGCGGGAGGGCCTCGTCAGGAGCAACCTTTCCCTTGTCCTTTTCTGCCCTCGGGCTTCAGCCCGACCTGCTCCGCGCAGTTGCGCGCCAGGGATACACCGAACCCACCCCCGTCCAGCGCGAGGCGATTCCCCTCGTCCTCGGCGGACGCGATCTCATGGCCGGCGCCCAGACCGGCACCGGCAAGACCGCGGCCTTCGTGCTGCCGCTGCTCCAGAACCTGGCTGCGCGTCCAACGAATGACCGGCGCGTCCGCGCGCTGGTCCTCGCTCCCACGCGGGAGCTCGCCATCCAGGTCGAGGAGTCGGTCCGCACCTACTCCGGCGGCCGCGCTCGTTCCACCGCCATCTACGGCGGCGTCGGCTTCGGCGGCCAGGTCGGCGCACTGCGTCGCGGTGCCGAGATCGTCGTCGCCACTCCGGGACGGCTGCTCGACCATGCACGCCAGGGCACCATCGACCTGCGCGCCGTGGAGATCCTCGTCCTGGACGAGGCCGATCGCATGCTCGACATGGGCTTCATCCGCGACATCCGCCAGGTCCTGGCGCTGCTGCCGGATCGACGCCAGAACCTGCTGTTCAGCGCCACCTTCTCGCGCGAGATCCGCTCCCTGGCCGAAGGGCTTCTCGATCGACCCGCGTCCGTGCAGGTCACGCCCGAGAACACCGCGGTTGAGCTGGTCGAGCAGATCGTCCACCCGGTCGACCGCGAGCGGAAGCGCGAGCTGCTGACCCACCTCGTTCGCACGCGGGAGATCGATCAGGCGCTGGTGTTCACCCGCACCAAGCACGGCGCCAACCGGCTCGCCGAGCAGCTCACCCGCGACGGCATCGCCGCAGCCGCCATCCACGGCAACAAATCGCAGTCCCAGCGCGTTCGGGCCCTCGCCGACTTCAAGTCGGGCCGGATCCTGCTGCTCATCGCCACCGAGGTCGCGGCTCGTGGTCTCGACATCGAGGCGCTGCCGCACGTGGTGAACTTCGAGCTGCCGATGGTGCCCTCCGACTACGTCCATCGCATCGGTCGCACTGGCCGTGCCGGAGTCACCGGAACGGCGGTCTCGCTGGTCTGCATCGACGAGGCGCCACTGCTGCGTGAGATCCAGCGCCTGCTCGGCGCGCCCATCACCTCGCAGGTCGTTCCCGGATTCGAGCCGAACCGCGACATTCGCCCCGAGCCGATCCGCCTGCGTTCCGGACAGCACGGCGCCCCGCGCCGCAACGCTCCGGCTCACCGTTCGGGCGCCGGCGATCGAAACCGGCCGCGCTTCGGCAACTCCACCAGTAGAAATCGACGGCCCCGGCGTGCGACGAACAGCTTCTCTCGCTAAGCCACGCTGGCCGCGTCGTCGATCAATCGTCGGAATCGCGCCGCAGCGGCGGTTCCGGCGCCTTTCCGACGATCGATCGTCGAGCCTGTCGCTCGAAGGGCGCCCGGGTCAGGCCGCCCGGCGACATGGCGACCGAAATATCGGCGAACCGGCGCGCGGCGGCGTCGATCGGCGCCCGTCGTCCGATTGATCGGCGTGTCCGTCGGCGGCTCAGCTTCTGCTTGCGTTGTCAACCGGTGCCGCGTACGCTGCCCCCATCGTGACCAACGCGCACCTCAGCACCCTCGAACACAGCGCCCACCCCTGTAGCTGTCGCTAGGCGGGAGGAGCTCCGCTCCCGTCCTGCAACACGGTGCATCCCGTCGGATTCGCCGCTCCGCTGAGGCCCTCCTTCCCGCCCGTCACGTCCACCGCCGTTCGCGGCTTGCCGCGCACCTGGAGCACGATCCCATGACCCGCGCACCTCGCACCGCCCACCCCTATCGCGACCTCGACGTCATCGACGCTCGCGCCCCACGCCTCAACCAGGCCGTCGTCGGCTCTGTCTCACTGCTCGCGGTCGTCACCGGCATCTGGCCACTCCTCGCCCTCCTCGCCCTCCAGCTCGGCCTCGGCCTGCGCTTCGGGCGACGCTGGTGCCTGGCCTGCGTCGCCTACTTCGAGCTGGTCCAGCCCCGCCTCGGCGAGGGCCCGATCGAGGACTCGCGACCGCCGAGGTTCGCGAACCAGATCGGCTTCGGAGTCCTGGGCGCCGCCACGGTTGCCCATCTCGGTGGGCTCGTGCTGCTCGGCAACGCGCTGGGTCTGCTTGTCGCGGCGCTGGCCCTCCTGGCCGCCGCTACCGGCATCTGCGCGGGCTGCGAGATGTACCGGGTCCGAGCCCGGCTGCGCGGCGTCCGACGGCGGCGCATCGATCGCGTCGAGCTGACCGAGCTGGGTGAGCTGGCCGGCACAGGGTCGCGGGGCGAGCTGCTCGTCGCCTTCAGCCATCCCCTGTGCACCGACTGCCGCACCGTGCTCGGCGATCTGGCATCCGGCTCCGCGCCGTGGGTCAGCGTCGATGTTCGGGAGCGGCCCGACCTGGCCCGCAAGTACGGGGTCGCCCTCGTGCCGATGGTGGTGCGGGTGGCTGCCGATGGCCGCGTGCTGCAGCAGGTTGCCGGCTAGGGCGCGCGCCACTCACGCATCATGGGCATCCATGAGCCACGTCATTCGCCACGCCGATCCGGATCGGGATGCCGGCGCGATCGCGGCGATCTACCGACCCGCGGTGGAGGGGACCGTCGCCACCTTCGAGGAGATCCCGCCCGACGCGACTGAGTTCGCCGAACGCATTCGCGGTACGCAGTCATGGACCCCATGGCTTGTCGCGGAGGACGCGGCAGGTCACGAGGTGGTGGGCTACGCGTACGCCAGCCGCCATCGTGAGCGGGCCGGCTATCGCTGGTCGGTCGACGTCTCCGCCTATATCGCACCCGCCCACCGCGGGCTTGGCGTCGGTCGGCTGCTGTACGACGCGCTGCTGCCGCTCCTGCGGCGGCAGGGATTCGTCAACGTGTACGCGGGCATCGCGCCTCCGAACCCGGCGAGCGTCGCGCTCCATCGAGCGATCGGGATGCGTCGCATCGGCGTCTACGAGAGGGTCGGCTACAAGTTCGGGGCCTGGCACGACGTCGCCTGGTACGGGCTGCGGCTGGTGAACCCACCCGCGGAGCCTGCAGACCCGATTCCGCTCCCCGAGCTGGACCTTGAATTCGGGGCTTGACTCTCGACCTACCCGAGACCGCATGCTGCCTCCCATGGACGACATTCTTCTGCCGATCGGCCGATTCGGACGCCTTGCCGGGCTGACGATCGGCGCGCTGCGCCACTACCACGAGGTCGGCCTCCTCGTCCCGGCGCGCGTCGACGACGAGACGTCGTATCGGTCGTACTCCGCCGCGCAGCTCGAGGACGCGCGACTCATCGCGCGACTGCGTGAGCTCGACCTCGGCCTGGCCGAGATTCGGGCCGTCGTCCAGGCCACAGCGGAGGAGCGCACGGACCTGCTCAAGGCGCACCGCGCCCGACTGGCCGCATTCCTGTCGCGAACCCAGCGCCAGATCCACTGGCTGAACCGGGCAATCGATCACGAGGAGCCGATCATGACCACCACGACCACCACCACCACGCTCGATTCCGACGTCCGCCGGCAGCTCGCCGTCGAGCTGTTCAACCACGTCTGGACCCTCCTCGAGCAACCGGATCGATCGCCCGCCGACGATGACGAGATGCTGCACGCGGCCCATGCCTCGCGCTATCACTGGGGCGAGGTCGGCGAGCCCGTGCACCTCGCGCGCGGCGAGTGGCAATGCTCGCGGGTCTATGCCGTGCTGGGTCGATCCGAGCCCGCGCTGTGGCACGCCGGCCGCTGCCTCGCCCTGTGCGAAGAGCACGGATTCGGTGACTTCGACATCGCGTTTGCCTGGGAGGCGATCGCTCGTGCGAATCGCGTCGCGGGTGACGGAGCCGCCGCCGAGCGTGCCCTGGCCACGGCACACGAACTTGCCGCCGCCATCAAGGAGGACGACGACCGAGAGCTCGTGCTGAGCGATCTCGAGACCGTCTGACGGGGGCTGGGGGCGGGCGATGGACGCTCGCCCCACATCGGCCTAGGCTGCGCACTACCGTGAGCACCTTCCGCTATTCCCGATGGGACGGCAGCCAGCAGCTGCCGGCCTTCGACGCGGACGACGTGCTCGACGCGCTGTCCGACGACATCCTGGCAGAGGGGGACGTCCGCCGAGCCCTGCAGCGGCTCATGCAGCGCGGCCTGCGCGGCACGCGGGGCGGGGACATCCCGGGATTGCGCCAGATCATGGAGCGGCTGCGCGCCCGCCGGCAGGCGGAGCTCGAGCAGTCGAACCTCGACGGGGTCCTCGAGCAGGTCAACCAGCGGCTGGACGAGATCCTCGAGACCGAGCGACAGGGGATCGGGGAGCGCGTTCGCGAGGCGGAGCAGCGCGCCCTCGATGCGGCACCCGGGGACGAGCAGGACCAGGCGCGCATGGCCGAAGGGGTCATGCGGCGCACGGCGCGCCAGCGGGAGCATCGGCTCGATGCACTTCCGCCGAACCTCGCCGGCCGCCTGCATGGGCTGTCCGACTACGAGTTCATGGACGATGCCGCCCGTGACGCCTTCGCCGCCCTGACCGATGAGCTGCGCAGCCAGGTGCTCCAGACCTACTTCCAGGGCCTCAAGGAAGGGGTCGAGCGAGTCACGCCGGAGGACCTCGACGGCATCCGCCACATGGTGCGCGACCTGAACCAGCTGCTCGAGAAGCACGCCACCGGCGCCGACGCCACCAGCGACTTCGCATCGTTCATGGCGCAGCACGGCCGCTACTTTCCGCCGGGCATCGGGACCGTTGACGAGTTGATCGAGCACCTCCATCGGCAGGCATCGCAGATGGCGTCGCTGCTGAACAGCATGTCGCCCGAGATGCGGGACGAGCTGCGGTCGCTGATGGACGACCTGCTGCGCGACGATCGGCTGCAGATCGACATGGCGCGCCTGGCCGGCAACCTCCAGGCGGCCCGTCCCGACCTGCCGTTCGGCGATCCCTACCCGTTCGAGGGCGATGAGCCGATGGGTCTCGCCGACGCTCTCTCGGCCATCGATCGGCAGCAGCAGTACGACGCGATGGAGGAGGCGCTCGGCGCGGCGCGCGACCCCGATGCTCTCGAGCGCGTCGACGCCGATGCGCTGCGCGACCTCGCCGGCGACGACGCCATCAACGACCTCGACCAGCTGCGCGAGCTGACGCAGGCCCTCACCGACGCGGGATACCTCGAGCGCGAGGGCGGCAAGCTGGACCTCACGCCGCGGGCCGCCCGCAAGCTCGGGATGCGCGCGCTGACCGACATCTTCAGCCGACTGCGACGCGATGGCTTCGGATCGCACGCGCTGCCCCGCCCCGGGCGCGGTGGCGAGCCGACCGAGGAGACCAAGCCCTACGAGTTCGGTGACGCCTTTGCCGTCGACATCAACCGAACCCTGTTCAATGCCATGAGCCGCGGCGGCCCCGGCACGCCGGTCGCCATCGAGCCCGGGGACTTCGAGGTGGCGCGCTCGGAGGAGACGACGGTCAGCAGCACCGTGCTGCTGCTGGACATGAGCCGATCGATGCTGCTGCGCGGCTGCTCATCGGCCGCCAAGAAGGTGGCGATGGCACTCCACACCCTGATCCACACCAAGTACCCGCGCGATCGGCTCTTCGTCGTCGGCTTCGCGTACTACGCGCGCCAGCTGAAGCCGGAGTCGATCCCGACCCTCTCGCCCTACGAGTTCGAGTACGGAACGAACCTTCAGCACGCGCTCATCATCGCCCGGCAGCTGCTCGGGCGGTCGACGGGTGGCAACAAGGAGATCGTCGTCATCACCGATGGCGAGCCCACCGCCCACATCGAGGCCGGCCAGGTCGAATTCGCCTACCCGCCGACCCTGCGGACGGTGCAGTCAACGCTGCGCGAGGTCGGCCGCTGCACGCGCGAGGGGATCGTCATCAACACCTTCATGCTCGAGCGCTCGAGGTATCTCTCCGAATTCGTCGACCTCATGTCGCGGATCAATCGCGGACGTGCCTTCTACGTGGAGCCGGAGCACCTGGGCGAGTACGTCCTCGTCGACTACGTGAGCAAGAAGACCAAGCGAGTGGCGTGAGCGGGGCCGCGTCCTAGGGACCCCGGCGCTTTGCGTCTCGCTCGTTGCCGCGCTTGAACTGCCCGGTGGCGCGCGCCATCAGCTGCTGTGCCTTCTCGTCATCGGCATCGGCAACACGCTCGATGAAGCGGATGGCCGCCTTGCCGCGGAGCAGGGTGACCGGCGCGTCGTGGTACATGACGACGATCGTTCCGTCGGCACGACGGACCCAGGTGAACGGCCGGTGCGCCAGGGGATCGGGTCGCGGCATCCGCCAACCATAGGGCGCGGACCGCTTCTGGTCACCACGTCACGCGGAGTGTGCAGGTCTCTTGCACACTGCCATCGTCGGCGGCCCCGCTTATCGCCCCCTTACGCACGGCTTACACCAGGGCGCAGTGCGAAGATGAGCCGATGAAGATCGGAGTTCAGCTCCCCGAAGTGGAACGTGAGGTTCCGTGGACCCAGCTGCGCTCCATGGTCGAGGCAGCCGAGCGCATCGGCCTGGACTCGGTGTGGGTCGGCGACCACCTCCTGTATCGCGACGATGGCAAGCCGACTCGCGGTCCGTGGGAAGCCTGGTCGCAGCTGGCGGCCATCGCCGCCATCACCGAGCGAGTGGAGCTGGGTCCGCTCGTGGCATCGACCAGCTTCCACAATCCGGCCATGCTGGCCAAGAAGGCGGCGACCGTGGACGAGATCTCGGGCGGTCGGCTGATCCTCGGCCTGGGTGCGGGCTGGAACGAGGCGGAGTACTCCGCGTTCGGATTCCCATTCGACCACCGCGTCAGCCGCTTCGAGGAGGCCTTCACCATCATCCGCGAGCTGCTGGCGACCGGCCGCAGTAACCTTCGTGGCGCGTATGCCTCAGTCGAGCATGCCGAGCTGCTCCCGCGCGGACCGCGGCAGGGAGGCCCACCGCTCATGATCGGCTCGATCGGGGAGCGGATGCTCCGGATCACCCTGCCCCATGTGGCGTCCTGGAACGCCTGGTGCTCGTGGTTCGGCAACAGCGTCGCCGGCTACCTGCCGCTGCGCCAGAAGATCGATGACGCATGTCGCGCCGTCGGCCGGGACCCGGCCGAGGTCGAGCGCACCCTGGCGCTGGTGGTCGCCTTTCCGGGGGCGGTCGGCCGCGGGTCCGCCGTCTCCGAGGCACCGTTCACGCCGATCCCGGGCGAGCCGGCCACCCTCGCCGCTACCCTCCGCGAGTTCGAGGCGGCGGGCGTCGCGCATGTTCAGCTCGTCCTCGACCCCATCACCCTCGAGACGATCGAGGCCCTGGAGCCCGCGCTCGCCGTTCTCCATGGCCGCTGAGGCCACCGCGGCTGATACCATCGCGGCATGAACGCCGGGGCCGATGCCGAACCGCGGAAGCTCCCGGTCGGCCGCTCCGGGAGGCTCGAGGCCGCGGCGCTCGAGGCCGGCGGCGACCACGCGGTTCTCGTGCGCGAAACGGGTTCCGAGGGGCGGCACCGCGCGCTCATCACGACCGACAAGCTCCCGACCGGCGAGCGCCTGGTCGTCATGCCCCTCGATGATGAGGTGGACGTTCGCGTCGACGGCGACGCCCTCGCGATCTGGCTGGGACGTGGCCTGACCGGCGACGTGCCGCCCCAGGAGCGCGTCGTCAGCCCGGCGCACGTGCCGCCGTGGGCCAGCGTCGCCGGTGGGGGACTGCTGCTCCTCGTCCTGCTGTTCGCGGTCATCGGGTCGGCGGTGGTCTTCACCTGGCTCACCCGGCTGGTGACGTGAGCGACGCTCGCATCGCGCCACCGGCGGCCGGCATCGCCGCCATGCGGATCGGCGTCGAGTTCGGCGGGGCCGACGACTTTGCCGATGCGTTCGCCGGTGCCCTGCAGCGCAGCGGCGGGCTGGGAGCCACACTGGTCGTCGTGCTCGATCGCGGCGACCTGGGAATCCACCTGCCGCGCGAGGACGGTCCGTCCTGGAACTCCGTGCCGCTGTTCCATCTCCATGCCGGGCAGCAGCCAACGGACGAGGACTGGGCGACCACCACGACGATCCTCGAGAAGCTCGAGAGGTACCGATAGACCGTGCGGATCTACATCTCGGTCGACATGGAGGGCCTCGCCGGCGTCGCGCACCCGCACCAGGTCGCCTACGGCGCGGACGTGGACCGCACCGACTATGACCGCGGTCGCGCCCTGATGGCCGGCGAGGCGAACGCCGCCATCGCCGCTGCCTTCGACGCGGGCGCCGACGAGGTCGTCGTGAACGACAGCCACTGGACGATGCGGAACCTGCGGGCGGAGGATCTCGATCCTCGAGCGCGACTCATCGTCGGGGACAAGCCGCTCAGCATGACGCAGGGCATCGGCGAGACCGGCGACGGCGCCTTCGATGCGGCGTGCTTCGTCGGGTACCACGCCGGCGCCGGGCACCCGACCGGGGTGATCGCCCACACCTACTCCTCGGCGACGATCATGGAGGTGCGTGTGAACGGCGTGCCGCACAACGAGGCGGGGCTGAACGCGATCAGACTCGGCCACCACGGCGTGCCGGTCGCGTTCGTGGCCGGCGACGATGCCCTGGCCGGCGAGGTCGAGCAGCTGCTCCCGTGGGCCGAGCGCGTCGTCGTGAAGCGTTCGCTCGGCTATTCGCTCGCCGATTCGCTGAGCCCCGAGGCCGCTCGCGCAGCCATCGGCGACGGCGTCCGACGCGCGCTGGGCCGCATGGACGACCTGCATCCGTACCAGCCGGAGCTGCCGATCACTCTCGAGGTCGACTTCCGGTTCCCCGCGCACGCGGCCTTCGCCGCCGTCCTGCCAGGCGCCGAGCGCGCCGGCCCGCGCACCGTGCGGATGGAAGCGGAGGACGGGGACCTCGCGTACCGCCGATTTCTCGCGCTCCACCGCCTGGCCGCCGCTGCGGCGCTCTGATCGCCATGGACGAGGTCGAGCGACGCCGGCTGCGCAACCTGATGGCGCAGTTCGCGACGGGCGTCAGCGTGGTGGCCGCGCGGCACGGGCCGCTGCTGGCCGGAATGACCGCCAACGCCATCGCCTCGATCAGCATCGACCCGCCGCTCATGATGGCCAGCATCGCCCGCAAGGCCGAGACGCACGGCGCGATCATCGGCTCCCACGCGTTCGCGATCAGCATCCTGGCGGCCGACCAGCAGGGGCTGGCCGAGTGCTTCGCTCGGCCGACGACGGCCGAGAAGCTCACCGGGTTCTGTGGCGCCTCATGGGAGGAGGCCGAGACGGGCTCGCCCGTGCTCGAGGGGGCGCTCGCGTTCTTCGACTGCCGGCTCACCGGACGCCACGACGGAGGTGATCACACCATCTTCATCGGCGAGATCGTGGCCGCCGGCTACCGCGAGGATGCCGAGCCGCTGCTGTGGTACGCCTCCGGGTACCACCGCGTCGACGTGACGCGCTGACGAACCGAGGGTCGTCTCACGCGCCTGCGGCGCGGCGCCGATCGCCCAGGATCTGGCCGGCGGCAAGCCGTCCCGGCGCCCCCATCACGCAGCCACCAGGGTGCGTTCCCGACCCGCACTGGTAGTAGCCGGCGATCGGCGTGCGGTACTGCGACCAGCCCGGCGCCGGGCGGAAGAAGAACATCTGCGGCGCCAGGAACTCGCCGGCGAAGATGTTCCCTTCCGACAGACCCACGGTGCGCTCGATGTCCAGTGGCGTCTGCACCTCGCGCTGCAGGACGAGATCTCCGAATCCCGGGAAGTGGCGTTCCAGCGTCGCCTGCACCCGATCCGCCATCGGCTCGCGCTGCGCGTCCCAGTCGCTCTCGCGCAGCTCGTACGGCGTGTACTGGACGAAGCACGACAGCACGTGCTTGCCGGGCGGGGCCATGTCGGGATCGATCGTCGACTGGATCGCGCAGTCGATGTACGGGTGCTCGCTGTACCAGCCGTACTTGGCGTCGTCGAAGGCGCGCTCGAGGTAGTCCATCGACGGGCCGATGTTCATGAAGCCGCGGTACAGGTCCGGCCGCGCACCGAGAACGGGGTGCGTCGGCAGGGCATCGAGCGCGAAGTTCACCTTCGAGCTCACGCCCCGGAACTTCAGGCGCCTGATGTCCTCGACGAGGTCGTCGGGCAGCTCGCGCGGCTCGAGCAGCTCCAGGAAGGTGCGTCGCGGGTCGAGTGCGCTGACCACGACATCGGCGGCGATCTCGGTGCCGTCGGCCAGGGCCACGCCGGTCGCCTCGCCATCCCGGGTGAGAACGCGCTCGACCGGCGCCTCGAGCCGGATCTCGGCGCCGAACGCCTCGGCCGCGCGGGCAAGCACCTGGGTGAAGCCGCCGTTGCCGCCCTTGTGGAAGGCCCAGCTGCCGAACTCGCCGTCGTGCTCGCCAAGCGAGTGGAAGAGCAGTACCAGCCCGGACCCCTGCGAGCGCGGACCCACCTTGGAGCCGATGATCGATGACGAGGCCAGGTAGCCCTTGAGCAGCGGCGACTCGAAGTAGTCGTCCAGGAAGTCGGCGGCGCTGCCGGTGAGCAGGCGCACGGCGTTATGCAGCGTGCGTTTGTCGAGCCCCCGCAGCCGCGAGCCGAGTCCCGCGAGCGCCACCAGCTCCTCCGGGTCGTCGCTGAAGAGGTCGGGCGGCACCATGTCGAACAGCGGCTTGATGGCCTGGCAGACGCGATCGAGGTCGTGGCTGTACTGCTCGTACGCATCGGCGTCGTGGGGGGAGAGCCGGGCGATCTCGCGCAGGGTCTCGTCGTGGTCGCGGTTGAAGAGCAGGTACTCGCCGTCCTCGCCGGGCGCGAAGCGGGTCGACATGAGCAGCGGCAGGAAGCCGTGCTTCGTCAGCTCCAGCTCATGGATGATCTGCGGCCGCAGGAGCGAGAGGGCGTAGCTGAACGTCGTGAACTGGAAGCCCGGCCGCAGCTCCTCGGTGATCGCCGCGCCACCGACCAGCGACCGGCGCTCCAGGATGAGGGTCCGCAGCCCGCCCTTGGCCAGGTAGGCGCCGTTGACGAGGCCGTTGTGGCCGCCCCCCACCACGATCGCGTCGTATCGGTCCATGCTCATCGGTCCCTCAGGCTGTCTTGCGTGCCGGGTTGTAGAGCGGGAGCCGGGCCACGCTGGCCGCCACCTGCTGGTACTGGTGGTCGACCGTGAACTCCAGGAAGACGCGCGTTCCGGGCTTCCCGAGGTCGGGCCGCACGCGCGCCAGCGCGATGTGCTGCTGGAGCACCGGCGAGTACATGATGCTGGTTGCGTAGCCGACCCGGGTCCGATCGGCGTCGTACACCATCCAGTCCTCGTGCACGGGCCGATGATCCTTGGGTGGGATGAGCCCGGCGGCGCTGTACACCCGGTCATAGTCCTGCCAGTCGACCACCAGACCCACCATCCGCCAGCGTGACGTCTTCTCGGCCCGCTCGCGCTCGAGCGCCCGGCGGCCGATGAACGGGCGGCCATCCTCCTCCAACCCCTTGAACATCCAGGCCCAGCCGAGCTCCAGAGGCGTGGACCGATGGGCGTCATTGAACGAGAACCGGCTGGAGTCGAAATCGGCACCCAGCAGCAGCAGCCCGGCCTCGATGCGCAGCATGTAGAGCGCGTCCATCCCGTAGGGCAGCACTCCGTGGCCGTCGGCCGCGTCCCAGACGGCGTCCCACACCATGACGGCGTCGGGGTGCTCGACCCAGATCTCGTAGCCGAGGTCGCCCGTGTAGCCGGTGCGCGTCACGGTCACCGGCCGACCCGCGATCGTCCCCATCGTGATGCCGAAGAACGGCAGCTCGCGCACGGACGGAACGAGGCGCATCAGGAGGTCGCGCGATCGCGGACCCTGCACCGCCAGTGCGCCGATGTCCAGGCTGACCTCCTCGACGGTGACGGCAAGCCGGCCCACGCGATCGGCGAACCAGGCGAAGTTCGGCTCCGCCGACGTGAGCAGGAACTCGTCCTGCCCGCGACGCTGGATGACCCCGTCCTCCAGGACGTAGCCGCGCTCGTCAAGCCAGGTCGTGTACTGGGCGGCGCCCGGCGGGCAGGCGCGGATGTCGCGCGCCAGCATCCCTGACAGGAAGCGCTCACTGTCACGGCCCGCGACGCGGTACTTGTAGAGCGGCGAGGTGTCGAAGATGCCGGCGCTGTTGCGCACGGCGAAGTACTCGAACTTGTCGGATGCCTGGTAGCGCGTCGCCACGAGATGACCGGACCAGTGCTGCCACAGGCCGGTCTCGTTCAGCGCGCTGGTCCGATCGTGGAAAGGCGTGGTGCGAATCATCGGCCGAGAGCATACCGGCTGCGGTCGCCCGCCATGGGCAGCGCACACGGAGGCGCGAACAGTCCTTCGTCTCGAGTCTCGATCTCGGTTCTCCGGCGGTCGCGGAAGCTTCCCGCAGCCGCCGAGGGCCGTCAGTCCGCGAGGGCCGCGAGCTGCTCGT
>CAVYGE010000003.1:0-452215 GCA_963767985.1 uncultured Chloroflexia bacterium | reverse complement strand
CCAGATTCACGTCAGGTGCGCACGAAACGGCCGACTGAGCGATTCCTCGCCGTCCTGCAGGTTGAGCGCCGCAGGTGGCCGAAACTGGGCGCGATTCGGCCGCAGATGCGCATGTCGCATGAATTTGGCGAGGATCAGGGCGACGGCCGAACGCCGCGCGAGGGCCGACTACTCCCCCAGGAACTCGCGGACGAGGTTCTGGAAGTGGTAGACGCCGTTCTCGCGCTTGGCGGAGAAGCGGCCGGTGTCGTAGGCACGCGAGCGGAGGCCGCGCTGGACCTGCTCGCAGATGACGATGTCCTCCTGCTGGATCTCGTCGCTGAAGGCGATCGTCTGCTGCATCGACTCCCAGCCCGGCCCCGAGCCCGGATCGGCGAAGAACCACTCGAAGATCGTGAGCGTCCGATCCGGCCCGAGCGGCAGGATCACGTTCGACGACATGTTGTCCTGGTAGATGTTGAACATCGTGTTCGGGAAGAGCCAGTAGTAGAGCGCGTTGTCCTCGGCCCCCGGGCTGCCGGAGATAGCGACGGTCGACGCCCAGCTCCTCGCCGGGCTTGAGCTCCCGGATCGGCGCGTGCTGCTTGCTAGTAGTAGCGGAACTCCTCGACGCGGTAGGAGTCGTAGTCGAGCTCCTTGAAGAGCTGCGGGTGCGCGATCGGCAGGTGATAGCCCTCGAGGTAGTTGTCGACGTAGACCTTCCAGTTGCACTCGATGACGTAGTCGCGGCGCTCGACGAGTCGCATCGAGTCGACGTCGTAGCCGGCGCGGGCCACCTCGCCCGGAATGTCGCCCAGCATCTCGCTGCAGCGGCGGCGCGTCATCGGCTCAGGTTGACGAACACGAACGGCCCCCAGCGCTCACACGCGGACCGGGATGAGCCCGAAGTCCTCCTTCGCGAAGTCCTCGGTGGCCTCCATCTCCGGGCGCGGCGCGCAGACAGCCGTCGAGCCCGTAGGTCCAGCCGTGGTAGCGGCACTGGAGCGACTTGCGGTTGCCCTTCGTCAGCGCCACCTGCCCGGCCCGATGCCGGCAGACGTTGTAGAAGGCCTTGAGCTCGCCGTCCAGCCCGTGGGTGATGACGACGGGCTCGTCGAGCACGGTGACCGGCACGAAGTCGCCGATGCGCTGGAGCTCCTCGGCCCGCGCCACCAGCTGCCAGGTGCGGCCGAAGACCACGCTCCTTCTCGCGCTCGAGGATGTCCGCGTCGAGGTAGTAGCGCGACGGCAGCGTTGCCGCGCGGCTGAGTGGTGCGGCGTTCGGGACGGGAGATCGTCGTCATGCGATCGGAGTGTAGCGACGTGGACGGCCCGCCGGACGTGGCATGACGTCCTTGCCCGCCGACGTCGTGAAGTGCTACAACGTCCCGACCGACCTGACCACAGGACGTCCCCTCGCGGCTGTCCAACCCACTGGAGGAACGAATGCTCAACATGCGACGCCTCGCGCTGCTGCCGGCGGCCGCGCTCGTACTCGCGGCGTGCCAGAGCGGCTCAGGCGAGTCGCCGGTCGCCAGCGAGAGCACGGGCGCCAGCGCGCACCCGACGGAGTCCGGCCACGCCATGGCCGAGGTCCCTAACGTGGTGTGCGTCGGCGAGGCGACCACCTACCTCGACTGGCTCGCCGGCGACCTGGCGATCTGCGAGGCCGACCCGATCGAGGAGCCTTCGGACGCCGGCAACCCGGACGACCTGCTGGCGCTCATCAAGGATCGCGGCGAGATCCGCGTCTCCACCGACCCGAACTACGCCCCGCAGTCGTTCCTCGAGCCGCGACGGCTCGTTCGTCGGCTTCGACATCGACGTCGCGACCGAGATCGCCGAGCGACTCGGCGTCGAAGTCAAGTTCGAGACGCCCGACTGGGACGCGATCACCGCCGGCAACTGGAGCGAGCGCTGGGACATCAGCGTGGGATCGATGACGATCACCGAGGATCGCAAGGAGATCCTGAGCTTCACGCAGCCGTACTACTACACCCCGGCCCAGCTGGCGGCGAGCACGGCCTCGGGCGTGACCGGCGTGGAGGATCTGCCATTCGAGCTGCCGAGCGGTGCCGAGGCGACGACGCTGCCGACCGATGCCAACTGCGCGGAGGCGATCCGGGCGGGACGCGAGGAGTTCGCGCTCTGGATCAGCTCATCGACGACGGTGCAGGGCGCCATCGACGAGGGCGTGCCGATCGTCGCGGTCGGAGATCCGGTGTTTGCCGAGCCGCTGAGCGTGGCGATCGACAAGAGCGGCCCGCCGCACGACGAGCTGCTCTACGAGATCAACCAGCATCATCGGCGAG
The DNA here is from genome assembly GCA_963767985.1 of uncultured Chloroflexia bacterium. Classification (GTDB taxonomy): domain Bacteria; phylum Chloroflexota; class Limnocylindria; order QHBO01; family QHBO01; genus JACDBZ01. Next base: position 449,924 of record CAVYGE010000003.1, on the reverse strand, counting down.
ATGCACGATGACGGAACGCTCGCCGACCTGAGCAACGAGTGGTACGGGCTCGACCTGACCGAGGGAACGGCCTCGAGCGAGTGACGGGCTGACCACGGGCGACGGGGGCGCGGATCGGTCCGCGCTCCCGCGTTCGTGCTGCACGGCTCGCCGAGCCTGATGTGACCACACCTTCCGCCACGATCCAGCCACCCCCGCTCCTCGCCGAGATCGTCGAGTCTCAGCGGCAACGACGGCGATGGTTCCGTGGCCAGTTCGCGCTGGTCTGGATCGCGCTCGTCGGCGCGTTGCTCGCCGCCCTGTGGGCGACCGACAACATCGACACGGAATGGATGGTCACCTGGGCGCCGTTCATCGTCGGTGGAGCCGGCACCACGATCCTGGTGTGCGTGGTCTCGATCGTGCTCGCCACGCTCCTGGCGATCTTCGGTGCGATCGCGCGGACTCTCCTCCAACGCGATCCTGTTCGCGATCTCGTCGCTCTACGTCTCGCTGGTGCGCGGCACGCCGCTCCTCGTCCAGATCTACTTCATCTTCTTCGCGCTGCCCCAGATGGGCGTCCGGCTCGACGCCGTCCCGGCCGGCATCCTCGCGCTCAGCTTCAACTACGGCGCGTACATGACCGAGATCTTCCGGGCCGGGATCCAGGCCGTTCCCGGCGGCCAGCGAGAGGCGGCGCAGGCGCTCGGCATGCCCGAGGCCCTCGTCATGCGGCGCGTGGTCCTGCCGCAGGCCGTTCGCATCGTCATCCCGGCCATCGGCAACGACTTCATCGCGATGATCAAGGATTCGGCCCTGATCTCCACGATCGCGGTCCAGGAGCTCCTGTGGCGCGCCCAGCGTGCCGGAACGCGCGACTTCAAGACGCTCCAGGCGCTGCTCATCGCGGCAGCGGTGTACTGGCTGCTGACCATCATCTTCAGCTACTTCCAGGATCGCCTCGAGCAGCGCATGGCGCGCGGCGACCGATGACGCGCGCCGAGCTCCCCGACCACGGCGTGCGACCGGCATCCGCGACCAGCGGATACCACCCCGAGAGCTCGCTGCCGTCGCACATCGGCGAGCCGATCGTGAAGGTCGAGGGCGTGCACAAGTACTTCGGCGACAACCACGTCCTGCGCGGCGTCGACCTCGAGGTGCGGCAGCGCGAGGCGGTGATGGTCATCGGCCGATCCGGATCGGGCAAGACCACCCTGCTGCGCTGCATCAACTTCCTCGAGGAGCCGACCATCGGCTCGATCGAGGTCGACGGCGTTCGCGTCGACGCCGATCCGCTCCACGCACGCGACCGGCGGCACCGTGAGCAGATCCGGCAGATCAGGCTGCGCGCGGGGATGCTGTTCCAGGAGTTCAACCTGTTCCCGCACATGGACGTGCTGGCGAACTGCATCGAGGCGCCGACGCGCGTGTTGGGACACTCGAGGGAGCACGCCACCACGCGGGCCGAGTACTACCTCGAGGTCGTGGGCCTGGCCGAGAAGCGCGACGAGTACCCGTCACGCCTGTCGGGCGGTCAGAAGCAGCGCGTCGCCATCGCACGGGCGCTGTGCATGGAGCCCAAGGTGCTGCTGTTCGACGAGCCCACGTCGGCGCTCGACCCCGAGCTCATCGGCGAGGTGCTCGGCGTGATGGAGGACCTGGCGCACAGCGGCACGACGATGATCGTGGTCACGCACGAGATGCACTTCGCCCAGGAGGCGGCGGACCGCGTCGTGTTCATGGAGAACGGCGTGATCGATCGAGCAGGGGCCGCCGGAGCAGGTCCTCAACGATCCCCGCCACGAGGAGACGACGCACTTCCTTCGCCGCTTCCTGGATCGCTGAGGCCGAACCGGGACCAAGGTACCGGTGTTCGTGGGTGGTGACACCCGGCACCATGGGGCCGATGCAATCGACCGTTCCATCTGAGGGGGTTGGCCACGTCGAGCGACCTCACTCATCGGGAGCGGGCGTTGCGGACGCCGCGTGGCGCCCGACGATCGACACGCGCGGGATGCTCCTGCTCGTCGCGGCTGCCGCGGTCTACGCGATCTCGGCGCGGCTCAGCCTGGTGTTCGTCCTCGAGCCGCAACACGTGGCAGGCATCTGGCCGCCCGCCGGCATCGCCCTCGGCGCACTCCTCCTGTCATCGACGCGACGCTGGCCGCTGGTGCTGGCCGGTGTGGCGCTCGCGGTCGCGGTCGCCAACCTGTCGGCCGGCAACCCGCCGGCCGTGGTGGCTGGCTTCGCCTTTGCCAACACGCTCGAGCCGCTGCTCGCCGCCACCCTCCTCCGGCGCTATCGGGCCGGGCCGCTGTCCACCGTGCGCGGCGTCGGGCTGTTCGTGGCCTTCGCCGTCCTCGGCGCGCCAGCGGTCGCGGCGACCATCGGGGCTGCCAGCGCGGCGATCGTGGAGGGTGCACCCTTCCTGCCAACGTGGCTGACCTGGCTCGTCAGCGATGCCGGGGGCGTGATGATCGTCGCGCCGCTCCTGCTGGCAGCGCCATCCCTGCGCGTCTGGCCGCCGATGCCGTGGCGACGGATCGGCGAGGCGCTCGCCCTCGCGACCAGCCTCGTCGGCCTGACCGTGCTCTCGTTCTTCCCGATCGAATCGGTGGTTCAGCTATCGGCGTACCCGGTCTTCATGCTCCTCGTCGTGATCGGCGTACGGTTCGGCAGCGCCGGTGCGGCACTGGCGACCTTCTCGGTCGGATCCCTGGCGATGGCCGGGACGATCGCGGGGTTCGGACCCATCGTCGAGCTCAATCCGGGCCGTGCGGTGCAGATCGGCCAGGCCCAGATCCTCATCGCCGTCATCTTCCTGTCCTCGATGATCACGGCCGCGGCGATGGAGGAACGCCGGGCATCCGGCAACGCGCTCCGGGCCGCCATGGACGTCGAGGCGGAGCGCGCCGGGCGGATGGCCCGGATCGCGACGTTCGCGCGGGAGATCACACAGTCACTCGAGAGAGACGCACTCTTCCGCCACATCGTGCAGGCCGCCGGCGAGGTCGTGCCGGCGGACATCGTGCAGGTGACGCTCGCCGATGACGGAGGAGATACGCACACGGTGGTCGCCGCAGTCGGTGCACCGACCGCCATCGGCCGCACGATCCCGTCGGGCGACGGCATCACCGGCGCCGTCATCCGGGATGGTGTAGCGGTGACCCGCGGTCACACGAACGTGGCTGATCGAGCCCGCTCGATGAGCGACGTCATGCCTCAACTGGAGCTCGGGATCACCTGCGCGCCGATCATCATCGACGGGTCGGTCGTCGCCACCCTGGGCCTGGCCCGGCTCGATGTGTCCGATGCGTTCGATTCCGAGGAGCAGGAGGCCGTGCGCATGATGTCGGACCTCGCGGCGCTGGCAGTCGCGAACGCGCTCGAGTTCGGCCGCGTGCACGAGCGTTCGATCCGCGATGTCCTGACCGGGGTGCCGAACCGACGCTACTTCGACCTGGCGATCGAGCAGATCGACGCCCAGCGCGCACGCCAGGCCGTCGACGTGCGGTCCGAGGTATCCGCGATCCTGTTCGACCTCGACCATTTCGGTGCGGTGAACAAGGAACGCGGGCATGCCACCGGCGACATCGTGCTTGCGGGGTTCGGTGAGATCCTGGCGAGCCGCCTGCGTCGCGCCGACATCGTCGCCCGCTACGGCGGCGAAGAGTTCGTTGCGGTCCTGGTCGGCACGAACCGCGACGGCGCGCTCCAGGTCGCGGAGGACATTCGCCGGCTCTTCGCCGAAACCTCCCATGTGGGCTCTGACGGCGCGCCGATCCGCTGCACCGTCAGCGCCGGCGTTGCCTCGATCGGTCCCGAAGAGGAGTCGCTGTCGGGGCTCGTATCCACCGCCGACGTCGCCCTCTCCATGGCGAAGCGCGCGGGCCGCAACCAGGTCACCGCCGCCTAGCTAGCTTTGGCCGGGGCGCTGGCGCGGGCGTTCCTGATGGTCAGGGCCGGCCTTCCTGTCAGATGCTCATGGGTGGAACGCTAGCGATGGTCTCCGGATGGCCCGCGCCCGCTTTCCTGTCAGATGCTCATGGGTGGAACGCTAGCGATGGCTTCGGACCGGCTTTCCTGTCCATCGTTCATCGGGTGAGCGTCTGATCGGATCGGCTGGCCGGATCCACGCTCACGGCAGGCCGGCGCACCCGTCGGACGCTCGTGGAACCGACGCTAGCGTTCCGAGGGTGCTCATCTGACAGGAAAGACAGGCCGCGCACTGCCCCGGAGGGCCGAGCGAGCCAGCCTCGCATGGTCCGGCCATCGGCCGGGAAGGCATGGCGCAGGACTGTCGCGTGGTCGGCGAGGCGTCGGTGATTCGTCGGCGTGTCGCGGAGCACGACCCACGAGCTGACCGACGCCACCGGTCCCCAGCCGCGCTCACGGGCGATGACCGGAGCAAGTCGCCGATAGCGGTCGACCGCTCCGATCAACGCCTGGACATCCACGAGCGCCGTCTTCAACTCGACCACGAGCAGCGCGCCGCCGTCGGCCCGGTAGGCCAGCATGTCCACGATCCCCCGCTCCCCGTAGATCGAGAAGCTCACCTCGGCCGCCGTCAGCCACCGCCCGCCGGCGAAGCGGTGAGCGACGAGCTCGTGCATGGCCGCGTGCCCGGCGTTCAGCGTCCGATCGAGATCAGCGCCGCGCCAACGCGGAACGAGATCCACGCGGATGTCCAGCGCTGCGGCCACGCGGAGCAGCGTTGCGACCGACAGCGACTCGAGATGACCCCGCTCGCAGCGCGAGACAGTGGCACGGGAGACCCGAGCGGCCCGTGCGAGATCGGCCTGTCGCCAGGCTCGGCGCAGCCGCACGGCACGAATGGCCGAACCGAAGCGACCGGCATCCATCGGCCAAGGATGGCAGCGGCGACTTACCGCGCGGTTACGCGTCGCTCCTCGGCTCGGCGGCGGAGCGGGAAGACAATGTCGCGGATCACGACGTCGACCACCGCAACGACCGGAATTGCGATGATCCCGCCGACGATTCCAGCCAGCGACGTCCCCGCCACCACCGCCAGCAGCACGACGACCGCCGACAGGTTGACGACCTTGCCCTGGATGTACGGCGTGATCACCGAACCCTCAAGCTGCTGGAGCACCACGACCCAGCCGAGCATGAGCAGCGCCGCCAGCGGTGAGACCGTCAGCGACACCAACACGATGAGCCCGCCAGCCAGGAACGCCCCGGCCAGCGGGATCGCGGCGGTGATGAACGACAGCGCACCCAGCGGCACCGAGAAGGGCAGCGGGCTGCCCTGCACGAAGAGACCGACGACCACCAATCCGATGACCGAACCGCCGCCGATGACCGTCATGACCAGCAGCTGCCCGCGCACGTACGCCCCGAGCTTCAGGAGTGCACGCCGCGCCGAGTCCATGACGGGCTCACGGTCGTCATCGTCCATGAAGCGCAGCAGGTACTCGCGGGACCGATCGCGCTCGATGAGCATGAGCGCCGACAGGAAGACCACGATGAGCAGGTTGGCGACGATCCCGGCAAGCGTCAGCGGCACGCTCAGCAGCGACCCGATCTCGGGGAGGTTGTCCCCCGCCCCCTGCGTCAGCGTGTCGACGATCTCCTCGCCCTGCCCTTCGCCCGCGACGCTGTCGATCAGGCTCACCGATCCGCTCCGCAGGTCCTCGACGATCCGCGGGAAGTCATCGGCGAGCTCGATCGCCTGCCGGATGAGCGGCGGAAAGATCAGGAACAGCACCAGGCCGACGACGCCGATGAGGAGCGCGTACGACACGAGCACCGCCAGGATCCGCGGCAGCATCCGCTCGAAGAAGCGCACCACCCCGTAAAGGCCGGCCGCGAGGAGGATCGCGAGGAACACGAGGATGAGGAGGAGCCTGAGCTCGTAGACGAGGTACGCGCCGAAACCGACGGCCAGCACGACAAGGCTCGCCCGGAATGCGATGCCGGCCACGCTGCGCGGTTCGTCCGGCTCGATCGCCGGCGTCGTGCGGTCGGGACCGTCGTGCGAGGAGGCCGTGAGCCGACCCACCGTCTGGCGCCAGGCGATGCCGGGGAGCCGTCCCAGGAACGAAAGGACGCGGCCGATCACTCCCGTTTCAGGCCGTAAACCTGGGCTCGCGGCAGGCGGGCGGCCTCGTCCTCGGCGCGCACGCGCTCCGTCGCCAGCTTGAGCGCCGTCGGCGTATCGGCCGGCGAGCCTCCCTCCCGCTCGATGAGCCACCGCAGCCCGATGGCGGTGAGCGTCGCACCGCCCGCAGCCCCAGGCTCGATGAACGGCACGACCACCATCCGCCGGCGCCCCAGGTCCTCGACCGCCAGCTGCACGCGGGCCGGATCGACACCGAGCTCCTCGGCCAGCGGCGTCAGCTCGACGGTCTGGTTCGGGAACTGGCGCAGGAAGCGGAGGATGGCAGCGTCGAGCTGCGCGCCGTCGATCGGCGCCTCGCTGGCGGCGGGCACGGTGGCGACCGCGGCGGCCTCATCGGCCTCCGGGGCGACGGTCGCGTCGGGTCGCCGGTCTCGACCGGCTCGGATGCTCGCTTGATGATCACGGGCGACAGGATAGCAAGCGTGAGGCCGCGTCCGTTCGCGCGTAGACTCGCTCCGACGTGACCCAGACAGATCCGTACACCGTCCTCGGCGTGCCCCGGACGGCGACTCGTGAGGAGATCGCGCGAGCGTATCGGCGCCTGGCGAAGCAGCACCACCCGGATTCCGGAGCGGCCCCGAGCGCGCAGATGGGACGCATCAACGAGGCGTGGGGCGTCCTCTCGAACCCGTCACGCCGTGCCCGATGGGACCGCGAGCACACCGTGGTCACGCCCTCGGCCGTGGTCGCCCTCGCCGGCGGCCGAGAAAGCCCGCCGGCCCGCGTCACGGACCGCCCCACCGTCGCGCTGGGACTCGGGATGGGCCGTCATCGGCGCGCTGCTCGGGGCAGCGGTGATCATCGGTGCGCTGATGGTCGGGGTCATCGCGGCAACGGCGCCACCCGACGGCCGTGGGACGTTCGAGGGGCCTGACGTCACCTTCCGATACCCGGCGGGATGGTCACTGCGCCCGGGTGACGGGACCGACTCGCCGCAGCACCGCGTGATCGCGCACATCGTCAGCTTCAGCCCGGCCGAGGACGAATGGTGCACGAGCTTCGACGAGCCGTGCTCGCTCTCCGGCAGTGCCGTTCCCGCCGGGACGGCGTCAGTGGTCATCACGGCGTGGGAAGGCGGCACGCCGCCGGAGCCGGAGCCGGTGACTCGCCGTCCGTTCGGGCTCGACGCGGACGCCATCATCGGCGGCGCACCGGCGGTATTCGAGCAGCGCCTGTTCGCCGATGGCCCAGGCCTCGAGGCGTGGTGGCAGCTCAGCCCGCCCGGCTTCCCGGACCGATGGATCGAGGTCCGCGCCGATATCGCCGGCTTCGCGCTGCAGACCAGCGATCTCATCGACGATATCAACGGGATGCTGAGCTCGCTCGAGTTCGTCGACTGAGGCACGCCGGCCGTGGGGAGCCGCACGATCAGGCGAGGCGCGACTCCGAATGGGCGCCCGAGCTGAGCTCGACCGAGAGCGGCACGTCCGCCGCGCGTCGCAGTGCATCCGCCAGGCGGTCGTCCCATGCCACGCGGTCCGGCAGGCGCACCTGGCGCGTCGCCCCGGCCACCGAGATGGTGAGCACGACCGGCAGCGGCCCCGGCCGGCCCGCGAGTGCACTCTTCACCGACTCGATCGCGCCCAGCAGCCGATCCGTGGCCACGTCCTCCCCGATCGCGACGCTGACCGTGGCCGTGGACGCCACCGGCGAGGACTGGATCGGCACGGCGTCGGCGGGGGCCGGTGGCTCCTCGGCGGGTTCGGGGGCACCCATCGGCTCCTCGATGGCCACGGCGACCGGTGGCGGCGCAGCGACGGCGACGGCCTGGCGGGGCGCACCGGCTCCCCCGCTCCAGACCCCCTGCGCGCGATCGGGCTGCTTCTCCCATCGGCGGCCACCGCCGCGCGAAGCCAGCAGACGATCGCGCTCGACGCCGAATGCGGCCGGGCCCATGCGCACCGCGTCGTCCCAGGCGTGGACCGCCTCGCACAGGATCTGGGGCGAGTCGTCGCGGCGGTCGATCCGGCCGGTGACGAGGACGATCGAGTCATCGGCCCACGAATTGGCGGTCTGCTCGAAGACCTTCGGGAAGACGACGACCTCGACCGAGCCCTGGAGATCCTCGAGAGTGGCCACGAGCATCGTCGACCCGGCGCGCGTCACCACGCGTCGCGACGAGATGAGGATCCCGCCCAGCGTGACCTTCGACTGGTCCGACTCCTCGGCCAGGTCGCCGGTGTAGGCGGTGACGTAATCGGGCAGCACGGTCTCGATGTCGCCGAGCGGATGCTCCGACAGGTACAGGCCGATGAGCTCCTTCTCCCAGCGAAGGCGCTCGCGACGCGGGATCTCCTCCCCGCCGTCGAGGAACGACACGCCGGAGTCGGCCGGCACGGCGAACAGGTCGAAGAGCGTCGACTGGCCCGCCGCCACGTCGCGCTGATGCCGCTGCCCGTTCTCGAGGGCCCCGTCGAGCGCTTCCAGCAGCGCCGATGCGGTCCCGAGCGAGCCCACGGCGTTGGCCTTGATGAGCGACTCCATGACGCGCTTGTTCACGGTCCGCAGGTCGACGCGCCGGCACAGGTCGTCGAGCGAGGCGAACGGACCCGGCTCCTCGCCGCTGTCGCGCGCCGCCGACGATCGCCTCGATCGCGCCCTCGCCCACGTTCTTGATGGCGGCCAGGCCGAAGCGGATCGCCTCGGGGACGTCGTTCGCATCGGTCTCGACGGCGAAGAGCGCGTGCGACTTCTGGACATCCGGCGGGCGGACCTCGATTCCCAGCCGCCGGCACTCGGCGATCACCGCGGCGACCTTCTCGGCGCGCTCGCGGAAGCCGTTCATGACGGCGGTCATGAACTCGATCGGGTAGTTCGCCTTGAGGTAGGCCGTCTGGTACGCGATCAGGCCGTAGCAGGTGGCGTGGGCCTTGTTGAAGCCGTAGCGAGCGAAGGGCTCGAACTCGGCGAAGACCTTGTCGACGATCTGCGGCGGAATGCCCTTCTTCTTCGCCCCGGCCTTGAACTTGGCCTCGTGCTGGCGGAGGACGTCCTCCTTCTTCTTGCGGATGGCGTAGCAGAGGTTGTCGGCCTCGGGACCGGTGTAGTCCGCCATCGCGATCGAGGCGGTCATGATGTCCTCCTGGTACACGAAGATCCCGTACGTGTCCTCAGCGCCGGCTCGAGGGCGGGATGCAGGTACGAGACCGGCTCCTCCCCGTGCTTGCGGCGGATGTACGCCGGGATGTTCGCCATCGGGCCGGGTCGGAAGAGGGCGACCATGGCGGCGAGGTCGCGCACCTCGGTCGGCTTGAGCTCCTTGACGTATCGGCGCATGCCCGGAGCCTTCCAGCTGGAAGACGCCCATCGTCTCGCCGCGGCCGAGGAGCTCGAACGTCTTCGCGTCGTCGAGCGGGAGCTTGTCGACGTCCAGGCGCACGCCGCGGTGCTTCTCCACGAGGTCGACCGCATCGGCCAGGATGGTGAGGTTGATGAGGCCCAGGAAGTCGAACTTCAGCAGGCCGAGCGTCTCGCAGGCGTGCATCTCGAACTGGGTCATGGTGGTCTTGCCGTCGGTCGCGCGCTGGAGCGGCATGATCTCGGTCAGCGGGTCGCGGCTGATCACGATCCCGGCGGCATGGGTCGAGGCATGGCGCGAGACGCCCTCGAGCTGCTTCGCGATGCCGATGAGCTTGTCGACCCGATCGTCCCCCGCCATGAGCTCGCGCAGCGGCGGGCTGGTCTCCACGGCGCGCTCGAGCGAGATGTTGAGCTCGTTGGGGACCGCCTTGGCGACCCGATCGGCCTCCGCGTAGGTCAGGCCCATGGCGCGCCCCACGTCCCGGATGGCCGCCTTCGCGCCGAGCGTCCCGAAGGTGATGATCTGCGCCACCCGGTCGTCGCCGTACTTGCGCGTGACGTACTCGATGACCTCGTCCCGACGCGCTGTCCTGGAAGTCGATGTCGATGTCCGGCATCGTCACCCGGTCGGGGTTGAGGAAGCGCTCGAACGGCAGGCCGTACTCGAGCGGGTCGACCGGGGTGATGCCCAGGCTAGTAGGTCACGATGCTTCCCGGCGCCGATCCGCGGCAGGTGATCATGATCCCCTGCTCCCGGGCGAACCGCGTGAAGTCGGCCACGATCAGGAAGTAGGCGCGGTACCCCATCCGGTCGATGATCCCGAGCTCGTAGTCGAGCCGATGCTGGACCTCGCTGGTAATCGTCCCGTAACGCGGCGGTAAGCCGCGCTCGCACTCCTTGCGCAGCCAGCGTCGCCTCGGTCTCCCCTGCCGGCACCTCGAAGTGCGGGAGGCGCAGCCCCTCGTAGTCGAGGTTGACCTCGCACTGCTCGGCGATGCGCAGCGGTGTTGTCCATGGCATCGGGCAGCTCGCCGTTGAAGAGCCGGCGCATCTCGGATGGCGGACTTCAGGTAGAACTCGTTGTTCTCGAAGCGCATCCGCCCCGGCGTGTCGAGGTTCGACGCGGTCTGGATGCAGACGAGGAGGTCGTGCGCCTCGTACTGGTCCGGCGATGGTGTAGTGCGTGTCGTTCGTCGCCACGAGCGGCAGGTTGTTCTTGCGCGCCAGCTCGACGAGCTGCGGATGGAGCCGGCGCTGGTCGTCGATCCCGTGCTCCTGGACCTCGATGAAGAAGTTCCCGTCGCCCAGGATGTCGCGGTACTCCATGGCCGCCTTCGCGGCGGCCGGCCTCGTCCCCCTGGCCCAGGCGCTTCAGCACCTCCCCACCGAGGCAGGCCGATGTGCCGATGAGCCCCGCGGCGTGCTTCGCCAGCAGCTCCTTGTCGATCCGCGGCTTGTAGTAGTAGCCGTCGAGGTGCGAGGCGGTCGTCAGGGCCAGCAGGTTCTTGTAGCCGACGTCGTCCTTGGCCAGCAGGATCATGTGGTGGTAGTCGGCGTCCTGCTTGCCCTCCTTGTCGGTCATGCCGCGGGGAGCCACGTACGCCTCGAGCGCCGATGATCGGCTTGATCCCGGCCTTCTTCGCCGCGGCGTAGAACGGGATGACGCCGTACATGCTGCCGTGGTCGGTGAGCGCCAGGGCCGGCATGCCCTGGTCGGCCACGCGCTGGGTCATCTCGCCGATGCGGCTCAGCCCGTCGAGCAGGCTGAACTCGGAGTGCACGTGGAGGTGGACGAAGTCGCCGTCCCGGCTCGGATCAGGGGCTCGCTGGGTCACTTGGCCATGGTAGCGGCGGCACTCGCAGGGATCATCGCCAATCGACCGATCTGGTTCGGCGGCCTGGCGCGCCAAGCTGGCCATTAGAGGTCGCGGACCAAGTACACGATGTCGCCGGCGTCGTCGGCGACGGCGTGATCCCGGCAAAACCCCAGCTTGTCGAGCACTCTCAGCGACGGCGCATTCCACGCCCTGACGGTCGACCACAGTCGGCGTCGACCCGTCGCGGCAGCGACCTCGACAAGGGCTCCTGCCGCCTCCGTCGCGTAGCCGTGACCGTGGAACCGCTGGAGCAGCTCGTAGGCAAGCTCCGGCTCGTCAAGGCTGGCACGTCCCACGACCAGCGCGCATTAGCCGATCGTGTCGCCCTCCGCGTGCCGATCGATCGCGAGGGCGCCGATCCCGGTCTCTTCGGTCGATTGCTTGAATCGTTCAAGGAGCGCCCTCGACTCCTTGAGCGTCGGGGGCGCCTCGCCCCGTTCGCCGACCAGCTCGCGGTACCACTCGGCGTCGCGCTCATCGCGCATTCGAAGGCTGAGTCGCTCGGTCTCGACGACGCGCGCCATCGGCTTCCAGGTCATGGCTCTAACGTTGCCAGATTCAGTTAGACGTGCTGGTCGAGCAGGATCGGGTTGCCGTCGGGGTCGGTGAGCATGAGGCTGGCCGGGCCTGACCCGGATTCATCGGCCTCCATGGAGGGCTGGATGCCGGCCGCCTTCAGGCGACGCTGGATCTCGCGGACATCGGTGAAGTCGGGCAGGGTGGCGCCATCGGCGTCCCAGCCGGGATTGAAGGTGAGCGTGTTGCGCTCGAACATGCCCTGGAACAGGCCGATGATCGCGGCGCCGTTCCGGAGGATGAGCCAGTTCTCCGCCTGGTCGCCGCCCATCACCGAGAAGCCGAGCTTCTCGTAGAAGTCGCGCGAGGCCGCGATGTCCTTCACGGCGAGGCTCACGGAGAAGTTGCCGAGGGGAAGGGAGTCAGTGGTTGCCATGCGTCGAGTGTAGGCTGCGGCCCTCGCTAGGATGGATGCGGTGAGCGAGCTGCCGCCGGACCGGATGATCCCGATCCTCCCGTGCCGATCGATCGACGACCAGATCGCGTTCTACGAGTCGCTCGGCTTCGAGGTCACCTACCGGCAGAAGTCCCCGAACGTGTTCGCCGCGATCCGGCGCGGTGCGATCGAGCTGCAGTTCTTCACGCTGAAAGGCTACGAGCCGGCCGACTCGTACAGCACGTGCTACGTGATGGTCTCGGACGTCGATCGGCTGTACGCGGACTTCCGGGCTGGGCTCAAGGAGTCGCTCGGTCGGATCCCGACGCGAGGCATCCCACGCCTCGGCGCCATCGGTGACATGTCGTACGGCGTGCGCCAGTTCCTCCTGACCGATCCGGGCGGCAACATCATCCGGATCGGCCAGCCCCGGGTCGCCGCCGATACAGCCGCCACCGATGAGCCACTCCCTCGCCTCGAGCGTGCGCTGGCGGCGGCGAACCTGCTCCTCTACTCGAAGGTCGATCCGGCGACGACGGCCAAGGTGATCGACGACGCCCTGGCCGCCACGCCCGACGCCTCCGATCGGCTTCGGGTCCAGGCGTGGATCCTTCGCGCCGATGCCGCCCACGCCCTCGACGACGATGACCGCGCCGCCGCACTGCTCGACCAGGTCGGGCAGGTCTCCCTCGATTCGACCGACCGCGCCAGCCTCGCGGACGAGCTCAGCCGAGCCGATGAGCTGCGCATGGAGCTGGCCCAAGAGTCCGATGCGTAGCGATCGCGTCGGCTGCTGAACCGCGATCGGTAGAGCGACATTGAGCTGCAGATCTTGCCCACGGGCACGCTTCGGAGCATTGTGAGCGGCATGCTGCTGCTCCGAGCGATGTGCGTGCTGCTGATTCTGTCCGGGATCGCCGGTGTCGCCGTGGGTGACGAATCAGCGGTCGCCGGGTGGTGGCTCATCGTGGTGTTTTCGAGCCTGCTGGCGGTGACCTTCATCGGCGATCGATCGAGCGTGCCGTCCGACATGCGGAACTCTCGCATGCGCTCCAGGCTCGTCACGGCCGGTGGCGTGGTCCTGGGGGTCCTGATCCTCGTGCCGCTCGCGATGCTCATGCTCGCCGGAAGCGCAGATGGAATCCGCTGATCCTCGGCCGCCGTCGCCGAGGCGCCTGGGCGTCGCCGCGCTCCTGGCCGGACTCGTCGTCTTCGTGCTCCAGTTCCCGTGGGGCGGCGGCATCGACCCCGATCCGCCGACCTGCTTCGGCATGTTCGCCGCCTGGACGGTGCCGTGTGGAGGCTGGCCGACGCTGATCGGCGCCGGGATCGCCGCGTTCCTGGTCTGGATCGTCCTGCTCGTGAAGCTGAACCCGAAGCTGACCAGGCGCTGACACCGCCCACCACGATCATTGCGCGGCGCGCAACAGATCGCCGCCCGATCGGTCACATCGCCGCGACGCGTCCCGTACGAGGTGCGACAACCCATCCAGGAGCCGACCATGTCCGCCGCCGCTCGTTCACACCGACCGTCGCACGCCGCGCGGGTGACCCGCGCGATCGCCCGCGCCACCGCACCGCTGAGCCGCCCGCTCGCCGGTCGGCGAGCCTTTCCGCTGTGGGCCGTCGTCCACCATCGCGGTCGGCAGTCGGGGCGCGCCTATGCGCTTCCCATCGCCATCCGCGCCTCCGCCGACTCGTTCACCATCCCGCTTCCGTGGGGTTCGGAGACGCACTGGCTGCGCAACGTGGTCGCCGCCGGTGGCTGCACGATCCGGTGGCGCGGTCGCGAGCACGCTGCGGTGGCCCCACGCGTCATCGGCTTCGAGATTGCAGCCGATGCATTCCATCCGCTCCAGCGCTCCGTCATGCGCGTCGCAGGGATCGAGAGCTTCCTCCGGCTACGCCGGGTCGAGCCCGCGGAGCTTCGCGGGGTCGGCGATGATGTCGATCTCCACGATGCGCCCATTGGCGACGGTGAAGGCGGCGACGAGTGAGCGAGCCGGGAAGCGCACCAGCAGCCCGGCAGCGCCGTTGACGAGCACCGGCTCTGCCCGCGGGGCAGCCCCACGGAAATTGCCCGCTCCACGCGCCACGGCCTCGGCGCCGATGAGCGGCGGCCCGGAGAAGGCGCGAGGCGCGTTCGGTCCGCCATCGACGCGGAGCACCACGTCGGGGTCGAGCACGCGCAGCAGCCCCTCGAAGTCACCGTCTCGCGCCGCCGCCAGGAACGCGTCGACCGCTCGCCGCTGAACGGCGATGTCCGCATCCGGCTCGGGAGCCTCGGAGCGCACACGGCGGCGGGCACGACTGGCGAGCTGGCGTGCCGCGGCCGGGGTGCGCTCCACCACGGGTGCGATCTCCTCGAACGGCACCCCGAACACGTCGTGCAGCACGAACGCCAGGCGCTCCGCCGGGCTCAACGATTCGAGCACCACCAGTAGCGCCAGACCGACTGAGTCGGCCATGACCGCATCGCGCTCCGGTCCGGCGTCGTTGGCCATGCGGATGATCGGTTCGGGCAGCCATGAACCGGCCAGCTGCTCGTTCCGCGACTTGCGCCGCCGCAGGGCGTCGAGGCAGATACGGCCCACGACCACGGTCAACCAGCCTCGCATGTCGTCGGTGCCGCCGGGGTCGCTGCGGTCAAGGCGCAGCCACGCCTCCTGGACCGCATCATCCGCCTCGGTGACAGAGCCCAGCATCCGGTAGGCGACCGAGCGCAGGTGGCCTCGGTGTCGCTCGAACTCGCCGGCCAGCCAGTCGCGTCGGGTCGTGTCGTCGTCGGATTGCGGTGGGGTCATGGAACGAACACGGATGCGTCGCTGCGAGTGTGACATGGTCGCCGATATGGCTCGATCGGTCACATCGGGCGCGGTCGGTTCGTGCTCAGTGTGACAACGAACCATCGATCGGAGATCGGAACCTTGAACACGACACCGAGAATCCTCCTCACCGGGGTGATCATCGAGCTGACCCTCGCGACGGCGTACATCCACTTCGCGCTCGGCGGCACGCTGTTCCTGCTCAACGCCGCGGGCTACGTGGCGTTGGGTGCCGCCTACCTGGCGGCCGCGAGCCTCCCCGTGCCGGTGATCCGCCGGCTTGGCTGGCTGCCGCGGGTGGGACTGGCGACGTTCGCATCGGTCACGATCGTCGCCTACCTGGCGATGGGTCCCTACTTCACCTTGGGCTGGGTGACGAAGGGCATCGAGCTCGCGATCGTCCTGCTCGTGATCGCCGACCTGCTCATCTGGACCGATACCGGCCGCGCCACGCGGCTGCCACCAAGGAGCGCCTGACATGGCAACCACCACCGTCGATCCGTACGCCACCTTGGGAATCCCGGCCGGGGCCAGCCGCGACGAGGCGGCACGCGCGCATCGACGCCTGGCGAAGACGTTCCACCCGGACGTCAACCCGGGAGCGGCAGCTGCCGAGCGAATGCGGCGCATCAACGACGCATGGCGCATCCTGTCCGACCCCGCGCGCCGGGCGCAGTACGACGCGCGGCGTCGACCGACGACGTGGCCGGGGACGCCCTATGTGGCAGGTGCCGGCACCGCCCCGTGGGCCGGCACGACCTACGGGCCGCGCTCCCGGAACGCAACGTGGACGACCTGGCCGGAGTCCCGCGTCGCCGCGCAGCCTCGACAGCGCCGCCCCTCGCGACCGGACCCAGTCGAGCCGTCCTTCGGGGATCGGCCGGCCGTGGTCTTCGCGATCGGTGCGCTCCTGGCGCTGCTCTACTTCATCGGAGCCTGGCTCGGAAGCATCTGACGCACCCCAAACCAGCCACTAGGTCGGTCGCGCCTCAGAACTGCCAGCGGGTCTGGCTGAACACATCGCCCTTCGCGAAGCCGAAGGCCTTCCGCGGACGGACGTCGAACACGAGGTTGTCCCCGATCGCGCCGGGGGCAACGAGCCGGCCGTCCTCGAGGCGGAACTGGAAGAAGTCGTCGTACTTCGTGCGGTAGGCATCGACCAGGCGGCCGAGCCGGTCCGCATCGGTCACCTCCACCGCCTCTCCCTCGAGAATCACGTCCAGGCCATCCCAGCCGGAGTTGCCCGCGGTGACGATGACGTGGTGGTTGCCCGCCGCCAGGTTGCGCGCCTTCTGCTCGCCACTGCTGGTCGAGAACGAGAAGGCATCATCGAGCCAGATGCCCGCGATGGTCGTCTGATGCGGGCGGCCGTCTGTCCGGATCGTCGTGAGCTGATAGCTCATCGCCTCTCGCAGCTGATCGCGAGCGGTCGACCACGGGGTTGGCGTGGCGTCCTCGCTGCTGAAGCGTGGGTCGAGGGTCGTCTCTGGATCGTTGGATGGCACCGGTCACTCCTCAGTTCGCTTCTCACACGGTAGACCATCCACTTCACGACGCTCGCCAGGACGATTGCCGCGTTGCTCGTCTGGGTCGAGCTGCGCTGGTGAGGCTGAACCGAAGCTGACGAATGGCCGCTAGAGGTCGCGGACCATCCACACGATGTCGCCAGCGTCGTCGGGGACGGTGTGATCGTGGCGGAATCCCAGTTTCTCGAGCACCCGCAACGACGGCGCATTCCAGGCCCGGACCGTGGACCACAGCCGGTGCCGTCCCGTCGCGGCAGCAGCGACCACGAGGGCTCGTGCCGCTTCGGTCGCGTAGCCGTGACCGTGGAACCGCTGCAGCAGCTCGTAGGCGATCTCCGGCTCGTCCAGGCTGGCGCGCCCCACCACCAGCGCGCATGTAGCCGATCGTGTCGCCCTCGGCGCGACGATCGATCGCAAGGGCGCCGATTCCGGTCTCCTCGGTCGATTCCCGGAATCGAGCGAGGCGCGCCTTCGACTCCTCGAGCGCCGGGATCTCCTCGCCGCGTTCGCCGATCAGCTCGCGATACCACTCGGCGTCGCGCTCATCGCGCGTCCGGAGGGTGAGCCGCTCGGTCTCGAGGGCGCTCGCCATGGGCTTCCAGGTCACCGGTCCACGGTCGGAGCTATCTGGGGTCCGAGCGGGCCATCATCCCGGCTCCGCCTTGGACTGTGGACTCGTTGGGTCACGCGTCGATGGTACCTACGCGCGGAAGGAACCGATGGAATCGGCTGGCGCGATCGCCGCGCTGCTCGTCTGGATCGTGCTGCTCGTGAGACTGAACCCGAAGCTGACCTGACGGCCAGCGGCACGACGTCAGTCGGTGATGCCGTCGCGGTCTTCCACCGCAATCATCGTCGCGGTCAGCAGCGCAATCAGCTTCTCCGTCCCTTCGCTCACGGCGAAGTGGCGAAACTAGTGACTCCCGATCGATCACGACGTATCGTGGCGGCGTGCATGAATCGTTCTTCATGGCAATGGGTGGCCTCGGCGTCTCCCTGGCAGGATTCGCGGGCCTGATCTCGGCGCTCGACCGTCGCCCGCTGGCACATTCTCCGATTGCGGCCTACCGGATCACCAGCATCGTCTTCCTGGGATTCGCCCTCACCCTCGCAGGCTTTGGCACCGTGGCGGCATACACGATCACGGGCGAGAACCTGGCGTTGACGGTGCGCGTCGGAACCATTCTTCTCGTGATTCCGTATATCCGAGGATACCTTCAAGCGCGACCGGGGCCGGCGTGGCCGCGCGAGCGCGAGCGCTGGACCATCATCGCCGGCCTGACCGTTCTGACAGCCGTCACGCTCGGGAATCTCATCGTCGCCAGCCTCGGATACCTCGAGTTCCTGATGCTGGCGGCCCTGATCGGCCCGGTGCAGATCTTCTACAACACGGTTCGTGAGGCAGCGCGCCTGGAGACCGAGCCAATCCCGACCGAGCCCGAGCCGAACACCATCCCGGCGAACAGTTCGTCGCCCTGATGCTGCTCCCGGTCGCGTAGCGACGTCAGCCAGTCTGGGTCAGCTCGTACGGCCCACCCGGCAATCGTGTTCTGGGCGGTCCCGGCTGAGGGGGTGCAGTACTGGTAGAGCCAGGTGTCGCCGCCGAAGCGGTACCAGTGCCCACCCGGGTCCGATTGGTCAGGCGTGATGTTCAGCTTGTCCTCGAACCATTGGCGCGCGATCGAGGTCGAGAGCGGCGGCTCGTGCGCTGATCGGAGAGTCTCGAAGCATCGCCGCCGAACCCCGTTGGTCAGCTCAGCGGCTGGGCGAGGCCGATGATGAGGCCCTCCGGCCCGCGGATGAAGCAGAGCCGATAGGCGTCCTCGTACTGGACCACGTCGCGCACGAGCTCGGCGCCGGCGGCCAGGACGCGAGCCAGCACCGTGTCGAGGTCATCGACCGAGAACATGACCCGCCGATAGCCGAGTGCGTTCACCGGCAGGGCCGCCGGCTTCGGGCCGACCGCCTCCGGCGTCTGGAACTGCGTGAGCTCGAGCTTGCCGTGGCCGTCGGGGGTGCGCATCATGGCGATCTCGTCCCGCGTGCCATCGATCCCGATCACGCGATCGACGAACTCGCCCTCCAGCTGGGCGCGGCCCTCGAGCTCCATGCCGAGCTCGATGAAGAAGGCGATCGCACGCGTCGAGGTCCTCGACCACCACCAGGACGTTGTCCATGCCGCAGCGTCACGTCGGGCCTCTCGTCACGCGGTACGTCAGGTGCGTCACGCCGGGCGCGTCGATCACGCGGGTCAGCTCGAGCTTCACCTCCGGGCCGACGCCGTCGAAGAGGCGCGCGCCGCCACCGAGGATGATCGGCACGACGTGAAGGTCCAGCTCGTCCACGAGCCCGGCGGCCAGGTACTGGTTGATGGCCTTCGCACCTCCGCCGATGAGCGACGTCCCGCTCCCCCGCCGCCGTGCGCGCCAGGTCGAGCGCTGCCTCGATGCCGTCGGTCACGAAGGTGAAGGTCGTGTCCGACAGGGTCAAAGGCTCGCGAGGGTGATGCGTGAGCACGAAGACCGGCTTGCGGAACGGCGGATCGTCGCCCCACCAGCCCTGCCACGGGTCCGAGCCCCATTGGCCACGGGCCGGCGGGCCGAACTTGCCGCGACCCATGATCTCGGCGCCGACGTTCGCATTGTCCTCCGCGACGACGGCGCTGCTTGCGTTCTCCTCGCCGCCCTCCATGCCCTGGAGCTCGCGCCACGACCGCAGCACCGTGGCCCAGTCGTGCAGCCGCTCACCGTTCGCGCCGAGGGGCTCCTCCATGGTCTCGTTCGGTCCGGCGACGTAGCCGTCCAGCGAGACCGAGATGTACGCGCGTGTCTTGCTCATGCGGGTACGACGGTCGCGTCCGCCGGACTCATCGGTCGCGGTGGTTCGTCGCGAGCCGGCATCGGCGCACCATCGGGCCAGGTGGCGATCCAGACCTTGCTTCCGGCCCGATCGGCCAGGATCCAGGTGGCTGCGCCGCGGAGTCGTCCACGACCCGGGCACCCGCATCGAAGGCCGCCTGCATGCGCGCCTCGGCATGCTCTCGCGCCACCGAGACGTCGATGAGCATGGCGTGACGCAGCGGCTTCGCCGGATCGAGGTCCTGCATCCAGACCGTGGAGCCCTGGCCGCGCGGGTCGATGCCGCTGTCGTCGGCCATGGAGGGGCTCGTCGCCGACGACGGCGCGCCAGAAGCCGAGATCGAGCGCATCGGGCTTGCGGCAACGTCCAGCTGGACCTCCTGCACGGCGGTCCGGTCCGCCGTCGCGCCGTGCTCTCGAGCGACCGCGGAGATCGCGCGCGCCAGGTCGATCTGGCGGTCCTCCGTCGCCAACACCTCTCTGGTGAGCTTCACGGTGAGCCGAGCCGACGCGGCGGTCAGCACGGTCCTCGGCTCGAGATCGGGCACTTCCGCCACGCCGCCGCCAGGCGCGCTGCCTCCTCCAGCGACTCCACCCGGAAGCCGGCGGTCGGACCGCCGTGGAGAACAACCCAGTCCCGACGTCGTCGGCTGCGAGCAACTCCCGCCAGCCTTGTTCACTCATCGCGAACTCTACGCGAGCTGACTGGTCGGACGCCGGGTGTCGACAGCACGCACCACCGGACAGGCGCTCCGGCACGCGCCATGCATCTGTCGGATCGGCCCCGCACTCGGGGCAAGACCGATAAAGGGGAGATCATGAACACCAACGCCTCTCGCGAGACCAACCCCGCCGACGGCATGACGCCGGAGGAGCTGGCGGCCGAGGAAGTCACCGCGCTCCCGGACAAGGAAGTCGTCTCGATCCTCGACCTGCAGGTCGACGCCGATCTGGCCCTCGACCTCGCAGCGCCGGTCGACCTCGCGGTCGCCGCCAACGCCAACGTGGCCGCGCCGATCGACGCCGCCGTGGGCGCCAACGTCCTCTCCGTCGGCTCCAGCGCCCAGGCGCTGGCAGACCAGGGCGTGATGATCAACCAGGACATCGTGGGCGACTCGACCGCCGAGTCGACGCAGGTCAGCGACATCGACCAGTCGAACGACACGGTCGACGCTGGCGCCGATGCCGGGACCGGCACCACCGACGCCCCCGCAGCCGGTGCGCCCGGCACCGATCCCAGCAACGTCACCGGTGACGCCATCAGTGGCGTCGATGCCGGCGACATGCTGAGTGGCGACCTGCTCAACGTCGACGTGAACCTCGCCGCCGATGCGGACCTCACTGCGCCGATCGCCGGTGCGGTGGCGGCCAACGCCAACGTGGCGGCGCCGATCGACGCGGCCGTGGCCGCGAACGTCGGCTCGATCGCCTCGGAGGCGACCGCGGTCGCCCAGCAGGACGCGATCATCGACCAGTCGATCGAGGGCGACAGCTCCGCGACGACCGACCAGGACTCCGAGATCTCCCAGTAGCAGGGCCATGCGACGCCGCGTGGGGCCATCGGGCCCTGCGCGGCCATTTCGTGAGTTCGTGAAGGAGCCACATGGCGATGGTCGCTGAGGTCCCGGCACGCCCGGACGGCCTCGAGCTCATCGGCGAGATGGAGGGGTCCGGCTATCGGACGCCACCCGCGCTCGTGCGCCGCCAGGACGGCCAGACCCTCCAGCTGACGCCGCTCCTCTACGCGGTGCTCGAGGCGGTCGACGGGCGGCGCGGTTACGAGGAGATCGCGCAGCACGTCTCGGAGCGGACCGGCCGCGGCGTCTCGGCGAGCGACGTCGAGACACTCGCGCAGAAGCAGCTTCGGCCGCGTGGCCTCCTGCTGGCCGCGGATGGATCGGCTCCGGAGCTCAAGCGGGCGAACCCGCTGACGGGCCTCCGCCTCAAGCTGGCCGTCACCGATCCGATCTGGACCAAGCGCCTGACCGATCCCTTCGCGATCCTGTTCCACCCGCTGATCTGGATCCCGCTGCTGGCGGTGTTCGGATGGATCGTCTGGTGGCTGCTCGTGGAGCAGGGCCTGGCATCGGCGACTTACCAGGCCTTCGCCAAGCCGGATCTGCTGATCCTGGTCCTCGTCGTGACGATCCTCTCGGCCGGCTTCCACGAGTTCGGGCACGCCGCGGCCGCCCGACGTGGCGGTGGCCAGCCCGGCGTCATGGGAGCGGGGTGGTTCCTCCTGTGGCCGGCCTTCTACACCGATGTGACCGATACCTATCGGCTCGGTCGCTCCGCTCGGCTCCGCACGGACCTGGGCGGGCTTTACTTCAACGCCATCGTCGCCGTGGCCATCGCGGGAGCGTGGTGGTTCACCGGCTGGGATGCGCTGCTCCTCGTCATCGCGGCCCAGATGCTCCAGATGATCCGCCAGCTGGCGCCGCTCGTGCGCTTCGACGGGTACCACGTGCTGGCTGACGTCACCGGCGTGCCGGACCTCTTCTCGCGCATCGGCCCCATCCTCACGCTCGTTCTGGCCGGGCCGCTGGAACGATCCGCGCGTCGCCCAGCTCAAGTGGTGGGTGCGGACCATCGTCACGCTGTGGGTGCTCGTCGTGGTGCCCCTGCTCCTGATCGCAATCCTGACGCTGGTGCTGAGCGCTCCCCGGCTCATCGGCACCGCCCTCGAGAGCATCGGCCGCGAATGGGGCCGTGCCGGGCTGCACTGGAACGCCGGTCAGCTCCTGGACGCCGTCGGCGCCGTGCTGGCGATCGCCGTCGTCACGCTTCCGATCATCGCCATCAGCTTCGTCTTCGGGCGCGTGGTGTACGGCATCGTGCGCGGCATCTGGCGCCGGACCGAGGGGCGGCCCGTGCGACGCACCGGGGCCGGCGCTGCCGTGCTTGTGGCGGCCGTGCTGCTCGCGCTGGCGTGGTGGCCGGATGCCGAGCGCTACCAGCCGATCCGGCCCTACGAGGACGGCACGATCTTCGCCGTCGCCAACGTCCCGTTGGCCGCGGCCGGCTTCGACCAGCCAACTGCAGCGACAACGTCGCCACGGGGCGGCGAGGTGGTGACTGTTCTGCCGAGCTCCGGCGAGCTGCCCACCGAGGACGAGCCGCAGATGGCGCTGGTCCTCGTGCCGCGTGGCACCGAAGGGTCCGCGGACGGAGCCGATCCCGACGGCACGGTGGAGCCCGCGTGGGTGTTCCCGTTCAACGAGCCGCTGCCGCCGGACGACGGCGACAACCAGGCACTGGCCGTCAACACGACCGACGGCAGCGTGAAGTACGACGTCGCGGTCGCCATGGTGTGGGTCACCGGCGACGAGCCCGTGCTGAACACGAACGAGGCGTACGCCTTCGCCAGCTGCTCCGACTGCGTAACCGTCGCCGTCGCATTCCAGGTCGTCGTCATCGTCGGCAGCGCCGATGTCATCGTGCCGCAGAACCTCAGCGGCGCCCTCAACTACGAGTGCTTCGAGTGCATCACCGCATCGGTGGCCAGCCAGCTCGTGGTGACGGTCGAGTCCCTGCCCGACGAAGCGCAGCAGGTCGCGCTCGCCGACCTGTGGGACGAGATCGCCGCCTTCGCCGAGACGATCCCCACGCTTCCGCTCGCCGATGTGATCGCTCAGCTCGAGGACTACAAGGCGCAGATCGTCACCATCCTGGGCGTTGCGCCACGCGTCAGTCCGTCGCTGTCGCCTTCAGCGTCGCCCGAGGCGTCCGGCTCGTCGAGCGCCACGCCGACCCCGAGTCCAAGCGCCACGCCGTCGACGAACGCCACCAGTCCGACACCGCAGCCGACCACGTCGAGCCCGGCAGCGCCGTCGGCGACGCGGTCACCAACACCGAGGCCATCGGCCTCCGCCACCGCGACCCCGACGAGCAGTCCCAGCCCGACCCCTTCGCCGAGCCCGACGCCGTAGCCGGGTAGCGCTCATCCGCTGCCTCAGCTGGAGGAGCGGGCCGGTACCGATGCCTAGCCTTGACCGACCTGGGTGAGGATCTTCTCGACGCGTCGCGCACGCGTTGCCTCAGCCTTTGCTTCGACGACCAATCGTGCGAACTCCTTGCGTTTCGAGTAGGCGAGGCCCTCGAACTTCGCGGTGAGCCCTGCGTCCTCGAGCGCGGCGGCCAGATCGGGAGGGACGGCGACCGGGCGCGGCCCTGTGTCAAGCGTGAGCGTGACGGTCACCTCGTCACCGGCGTTCAGACCGGACGCGTCGCGATGAGCCTTGGGCAGCGAGATCATGGTTCGGCCATCCAGCACGCCGGCAGTGCTGCGATAGCTGTAGGTGCCGATGGTGACCACGACAGGTGGCCGCTTACTGCTTCCCAGCTGCGCCAGGTTCTCGGGCGGGACTTCAATTCCGGCGTTGTTGCCGTCCCCGCGGATGACCGTGTCGAACGTCGTCTCCATGCCTCTCCTTCATGGGCGGATCACAGCCGTCCGCACCCACGCTCTTTGTGCGCACGATAGCGCCGGAGGAGGCGCTGCGGCTGATGCCGATCATTCAGCATGACCCGGATTGCCGGCGACCACCCGGTCCACGAACTCGGCGAAGAGGTAGCCACGGACGAGTTCGTGGGTGCGGATCAGGCGGTAGCCCGCGGCGGCCATCTCGCGTTGGACGCGACGCGGTGACGTGGCGTGGCGGCCATGCCATCGCGCAAACACCCCCTCCCGCCGCGCCTCGAGGATGACGATCCGAGCCCCTGGCTTCAGATGCGCGCGGACATCGGCGAAGTAGCGCGTCGGATCGAGCAGGTGGTGGTACGTGGCCGACACGAAGAGCAGGTCAACCGGCTCCGGAGCCTCGAGCCGGTCGGGTGGCACGTGAACGAGGCGCAGCCTCCCGATCCCCCGCTCGTCGGCGGCTTCGCGCAGCTCGTCGAGCGTGGATCGGCTCGCATCCAGCGCGTAGACGACGCCATCGGGTTCGACCGCGCGGGCCATGCGGAGCGTGAAATGCCCGTAGCCGGGACCGAGGTCACCGACGATCATCCCGGGGCGCAGCTCGAGGGCTGCGACGACCGCATCCGGGTCCCGAAGCCGGTCGGCGCGCGAGCCTCCGGCATACAGCCATCGGCGGATCGGTTCCGGAAGCCGATCGAACACGCTCAGTCGAAGTCGAAGATCCCGCGACCGGCTGAGAACTGGAGGACCAACCCGCAGTTCTGACAGATCTGGAGCACGAGCTTGTGGCTCGTGATCCCCCATCGGCTGTCGAGACGTCCCTGCTGCCGATCGAACTCCGTGCCCTCGCACAGCGGACACTTCAGCAGCGGCTTGGCGGCCTCTTCGGCGCGTTCCCAGGTCATCGTGGAGTCCTCAATGTGCGCCGATGCTGATGATGTTGCCTTCCGGGTCCTTCAGCCACGCCATCTTCCCGCCGACGGCGTCGGTCGCGATCCCATCCACCGTGCGAAACGCCTCGCCGTAGTCGTAGTGCTCGAACTCGGCGCCGCGCGCCTTGAGCTCACCGACCGTGGCCTCGACGTCATCGACCCCGATGTTGAACGCCGTCGCCTGGTTCGTGCCGGCGAACTGGGATGGATAGAGCATCAGGCGCGTGCCGCCGATTTCGTACCAGACGTCCCCGCTGTGGGTGATCTCGGACGGCTCGAGGCCGAGGATCGTGGAGTACCAGGCCTTTGCCCGCTCGATGTCGGCTGCCGGGAGCGTCGCGGCGAACTTCATGGATCATGCCTCGTGGTGGTTGCCGGGACCGCAGTGTAGGGCCAAGGCCCTGAGTCCCGAGACCGATGAGCCTCGCGATCTCGCGGCGTCCAAAGGGCATGAACGCAGGAGGACATCGCTCGATGGCAACCTACGCGCTGATCCACGGCGCCTCCGACGTTGGGTGGTACTGGCATCTCGTCGAGCGCGAGCTCCAGGGTCGCGGGCACCGAACCGTGGCGCCCGACCTCCCGATCGAACGCGATGACGCGACGCTGCTCGATCACGCCCAGGCGGTGATCGAAGCGATCACGAAGACGCACGATGGCGGCGAGCTGATCGTGGTCGGACAGTCATGGGGCGGCTATGTCGCTCCGATCGTCGCCGCGCACGCCAAGGCCGATCGCCTGGTCCTCGTCGCGCCGATGATTCCGCGGCCCGGCGAGACCTCGAATGAGATGTGGGAGGCCACGGGGTGGCTGTTCCCGCAGGACGAGCCCGACGCCTTCTATCACGATGTCGATCCGGCCCTGGCCGCCGACGCGCAGTCGCGCGAGCGACCCCACTCGGACAGCACCGATCGCGAGCCGTGGCCGCTCGACGCCTGGCCGAAGGTGCCGACGCACGTGATCATCGGCAGCGACGACCGCTTCTTCCCGGCCGATTGGCTTCGTGGCGTCGTCCGCGATCGGCTCGGCATCGAGCCCGACCAGTTGCCCACCGGCCATACGCCCGCCCTCAGCCACCCGCGGGAGCTCGCGGACCTGCTGGAGTCATACCGGTCGTGACGCAGACGGCCACTCCGCCATGATGTGCTGATGCACGACGACGGCTACTTTGGCAGCGAGGTGGCGGCTCGCTACGACGATGGCGGTCCGATGTACGCCGCCGAAGCTGCTCGACGCCACCACCGGGTTCCTGGCGGACCTCGCGGAATGGTGGACCTGCGCTGGAACTCGCGATCGGCACCGGACGCGTGGCCCTGCCACTCGCCGCGCGCGGCGTGCCCGTCAGCGGCATCGAGCTGTCGCGCGCCATGGTCGACCAGATGCGGTCCAAGCCGGGAGGAGACGCAATCGAGGTCACCATCGGCGACATGGCGACGGCCGAGGCTCCGGGCGCGGGGACGTATCGGCTCGTGTACCTCGTCTTCAACACCATCGGCAACCTGACGACCCAAAGTTCGCAGGTTGCCTGCTTTCGGAATGCGGCCGCACACCTGGCGCCAGGCGGTCGCTTCGTGATCGAGGTCGGCACCCCGGACCTCACACGCCTGCCGTTCGGCGAGTCTCACGTGGTGTTCGCGTTCACCGACGACCATGTCGGAATCGACGAGTACGACGTCGCAAACCAGGGCCTCATTTCGCACCACTTCTCGAAACGCGACGGGCAATGGCACCTGTCGTCGGTGCCGTTCCGCTACGTGTGGCCCGCCGAGCTCGATCTCATGGCCGAGCTTGCCGGCATGCGCCTGCGGGAGCGGTGGGCGAACTGGAGTCGTGAGCCCTTCACGAGCGAGAGCCGGAGCCACGTCTCCATGTGGGAGCGCGACTGATCGGAGCCTCGGCTGGATTGATGAGTCGGGTGCGACATTCCGCCGTCGCGGATGCCACCATCCACGATGACAATGTCCCAATGAAGATCACCGTCGTGGGGGCCAGCGGGCTCATCGGCGCAAAGGTTGTCGACCTCCTGCGGGGCGAAGGCCACGAAGTCGTGGCGGCGTCACGCCGATCGAGGGTCGACACCGTGACCGGGCGGGGGGTGGCGGCTGCGCTGACAGGCGCAGCGGTCCTCGTGGACGTCACCAACTCGTCCGAGTGGGAGCCCGATGCGGTCATGGCCTTCTTCACGACATCCACGACGAACCTGGTGGAGGCCGCCAGGTCAGCGGGGGTCGGCCACTACGTCGCGCTGTCGATCGTGGGCGTCGACGGCGTCGACGCGGGCTACTTCCGAGCCAAGGTCGCGCAGGAGCGGCTCATCACCGGGTCCGGGCTCCCCTATTCGATCGTTCGCGCCACCCAGTTCGCCGAGTTCGCCGATGGGATCGTCGACTCCCTGACCTCCGCTGATGAGATCCGCGTCCCGGATGCCCTCATCCAGCCGATCGCGGCCGATGACGTTGCCGCAGCCGTCGCGCGCGCCGCGGTCGCGGAGCCGATCCATGGCATCCTGAACGTCGGTGGACCGGAGCGGATCACGTTCGAGCAGCTGGCGCGTCAGAGCCTGGCACGAAGCGGGAACGAGACGCGTGTGATCGTCGTCGACCCGGACGCGCGCTACTACGGTGCGACATTGGCCAGGGGCAGCCTCGTCATCGGCGACCGCGACTGACACCCGCGAACCGGACCGCGGTGCCGTCGTGGCCTAGGGCTGTGCCGATTCGGCTGCCCGCTTCATGCCCTCCGCTTCCAGGCTCATGTAGCGCTCGGTGAGGCTCCGGTAGAACAGTCCGACGATCGGAATGAGGAGTCCGCGCATGTCGAGCGTCAGCGTCAGACGTGCCCGGGCGTCACCCAGCGCTTCGACGCGATGGCCGGCGACGCTGGTGACGCCGCTCGTCTTCTGCTTCCACTCGAAGAACGACGGCTCCACCCAGGCCGTGATCTCCCACGTCCCCTCGGGTAGCTTCGGCTGCTTGAGCCGCACGCGACTGCCCGTGGTGATCGGCGCCGGCGTCAGGAGCTCGGCTTCGTCGACGGTCTCGATACGCTGTGGCCAGGCCTCCAGGTCGCTGAGCACGTCCCAGACGCGCTGCTGTGGGGCATCCACCTCGACCGACTTCTCGAAGCGCATGTCAGACGTCCTCCGACTCGATTCCCGACATGGCCGAGTGTAGCCGGGCGCCCAAACGATGAGGCTCAGGATCCCTCGAGAATGCGCTTGAGCCGCCGGACGTCCGCGCCGATCGATCGGCCGACCTGGGTGGACACGAGTGGGGCCGCGAGTCGGTAGAGGCCCCCCGCATCGCCCTGGACGCGCACCCGCGCCACCGCACCGTCAGGCGCGGACTCGACCTCGTACGTGACGTCCATCGGCATCGGCGCCTCGACGGCATGCATGGCCAGCCGCCTGCCCGGCTCCAGCGCCACGATCTCCATCACGTAGTCGATCCGCCGACCGAGGAAGCTGGCCCTGCGACGAACACGCGAGCCAACGTCCAGCGGGGCGGCCCCGTCGAGTGGTTCGGCTTCGCTGATGCCGCTGATCCAGGTCGGATCATGGGCCGGATCGAACATGTAGGCGGCGACGTCGTCGGCCTGTCGGGAGATGTGGATCTCCGCGATCTCGTCGAGTGCCATCCGTCTCCCCTAGGCCTCGAACGGGACCGGCATCATCTCGTAGACCTCGACGGCGTACGCGCCCTTGCCCTCGCTGAGGAACGGGTGGCTCGCCGCCAGGCCTCGCGCCTCATCGAGGCTGCCCGCTTCGACGATCGAGTAGCCGCTGAGTGCGATCGCCTGCGCGGTCGATCCATCGTCCACCGCCGACGTGCCGGCGCCGAACGGCGTGCCCACGTCGACCAGCGCGTCTCCTACGTTCCCCATCCAGATTCGCCAGCCGTCCATGACCTTGGCCGCGTCCTCGGGGCTCATCTGGCTCGGATCGGTCGCCGCGCCGTTGTAGATCAGCATGTAGCGTGACATCGTGGTTTCCTCAGTACTTTAGGCCCCACTATAGTTTGGTGTGCAGCCTATTTCAAGGCCGACTAAAATGCCGGCATGGACGCACTGCAGGCGATGGCGGAGCCGAACCGTCGCCGGATCCTCCGCCTCGTGTGGGACACCGAGCTCTCCGCATCGGACATCGCCGAGCAGTTCGACAGCACGTTCGGCGCGATCTCGCAGCATCTGTCGGTGCTCCGCGACACGGAGCTCGTCTCCGTGCGCCGGGAGGGCAATCGACGGTTCTACCGGGCGAACCGCGACGCGCTCGAGGCGATGTGGCGCGACACGTTGCGCGGCCTCGCCCAGGCCATCGAGGACGAGGGATGACCGACATCGTGGTCGAGCAGCGCATCGAGGCGCGTCCGGCCGTGGTCTACGCCTACCTCACGGAGACGTCGCGCTGGAAGCGCTGGCAGGGCGTGGACGCGACCGTCGAACCGCATGCGGGCGGCGTCCTGTCCGTCCTCATGGCGAACGGAGTCAACGCCCGCGGCGAGTTCGTCGAGCTGGTGCCCGAACGCCGGGTCGTGTTCACGTGGGGGTGGATCGGCTACGAGAACCTTCCGCCGGGGTCCTCCACGGTCGAGATCGAGCTGCGGGCCGACGGCGACGCGACGATCCTCGTCTTGACTCACCGCGACCTGCCCGAGGATGAGCATCCCACGCAGCGGATGGGCTGGGAGCACTACCTGCCCCGGCTCGCGGTCGCGGCGGGCGACGGCGACCCCGGCGAGGACATCGGTCCGTCCTGAGCGCCGCATGCGCGGTGGTCCCTTCGACGCTACGCTGACCGGCGGGAGGAACGCATGACAACGACCGCGCAACCGGACTCCACGTCACAAGATCAGCACCGCGCCGACAGCCACGACCTCATCCGGGTCCGCGGGGCACGTGAGAACAACCTCAAGAACATCAGCGTCGAGCTGCCGAAACGCCGGCTGACCGTCTTCACCGGCGTGTCCGGATCGGGCAAGAGCTCGCTCGTATTCGACACGATCGCCGCCGAGTCGCAGCGCCTCATCAACGAGACGTACAGCGCCTTCCTGCAGGGCTTCATGCCGACGCTGGCGCGGCCCGATGTCGACGTGCTGGACGGCCTGACCACGGCCATCATCGTGGACCAGGAGCGGATGGGCGCCAACGTCCGGTCCACGGTCGGCACCGCCACCGACGCCAACGCCATGCTCCGCATCCTGTTCAGCAGGCTCGGGCAGCCGCACATCGGCTCACCGAATGCGTTCTCCTTCAACGTCCCGTCGGTGACCGCCACGGGCACCATCACCGCCGAGCGCGGCGGATCGCCGGTCCCCACCTCGGGCGACGGCGATCGCGCAGCACTACGGCGGGACCGTGAGCGTCAAGGCCGGCGGGGAGCGAACCGAGACGCGGACGTTCAGCGTTCTCGGCGGCATGTGCCCGCGCTGCGAGGGCACCGGGAACGTGACCGACATCGACGTCACGCAGCTCTACGACGACAGCAAGTCGCTGGCGGACGGCCCGTTCACCATTCCCGGCTACAGCTCGGACGGCTGGTACGTGCGCATCTTCGCCGAGTCGGGCCTCTTCGACCCCGACAAGCCGATTCGCGACTTCAGCGAGCAGGAGCTCCACGACTTCCTGTACCGCGAGCCGACGAAGATCAAGATCGAGCGCATGAACATGACGTTCGAAGGCCTGATCCCGAAGATTCAGAAGTCGTTCCTGGCGAAGGACCGGGAGGCGATGCAGCCGCACATCCGGCAGTTCGTCGACCGCGCCGTGACGTTCATCGCGTGCCCGGACTGCGGTGGGACGCGCCTGGCCGAGGCCGCGCGTTCCTCGAGGATCGGCGACGTCAACATCGCCGATGCGTGCGCGATGCAGATCAGCGATCTCGCCGAGTGGGTGCGCGGCGTCGACGACCCCGCCGTGGCGCCGCTCGTCGCGACGTTGCGCGAGACGCTCGACTCCTTCGTCGAGATCGGGCTGGGCTACCTGTCACTCGACCGGGCGTCGGGCACCCTCTCGGGCGGTGAGGCGCAGCGCACGAAGATGATCCGCCACCTGGGGTCGTCGCTGACCGACGTGACGTACGTCTTCGACGAGCCGACCATCGGCCTCCATCCCCACGATATCCAGCGCATGAACGACCTGCTGCTGCGGCTGCGCGACAAGGGCAACACCGTGCTCGTGGTGGAGCACAAGCCGGAGACGATCGTGATCGCCGATCACGTCGTGGATCTCGGCCCGGGCGCAGGCTCCGCCGGCGGTACGGTCTGCTACGAGGGCAGCGTCGACGAGCTGCGGACGAGCGGTACGCTCACCGGGCGTCACCTCGACGACCGCGCCAAGCTCAAGGAATCCGTGCGGTCGCCGCGCGGCAGCCTGGAGATCCGAGGCGCGAACACGAACAACCTGCAGGGTGTAGACGTCGATGTCCCGCTCGGAGTGCTGGTCGTGGTGACCGGCGTGGCGGGGTCGGGCAAGAGCTCGCTCATCCACGGCTCGATGCCGCGCGACGCCGGCGTCATCTCGATCGACCAGGCCGGAATCCGTGGCTCGCGGCGCAGCAACCCGGCGACGTACACCGGGCTGCTCGACCCGATCCGCACCGCCTTCGCCAAGTCGAACGGCGTGAAGCCGGCCCTGTTCAGCGCCAACTCCGAGGGTGCGTGCCCGACCTGCAACGGGGCCGGCGTGATCTACACCGACCTGGGGATGATGGCCGGCGTGACGACGACCTGCGAGGAGTGCGAGGGCCGGCGCTTCCAGGCATCGGTGCTCGAGTACACCCTCGGCGGGCGAAACATTGCCGACGTGCTGGCCATGCCGGTCACCGAGGCCGAGGCGTTCTTCGCCACAGGAGACGCCCGGACGCCGCCGGCGCACACCATCCTCGAGCGCCTCGCCGATGTCGGTCTCGGCTACCTGGCGCTGGGGCAGCCGCTCACGACGCTGTCTGGCGGCGAGCGCCAGCGGCTGAAGCTGGCCACGCACCTCGGGGAGAAGGGCGGGATCTACGTGCTCGATGAGCCGACCACCGGTCTGCACCTGGCGGACGTCGAGCAGCTGCTCGGGCTGCTGGACCGGCTCGTGGATGCCGGGAAGTCGGTCATCGTCATCGAGCATCACCAGGCGGTCATGGCCCACGCCGATTGGATCATCGACCTCGGCCCGGGGGCCGGCCACGACGGCGGCCGGATCGTGTTCGAGGGCACGCCGGTTGATCTCGTCTCCGCACGATCAACGCTCACCGGAGAGCACCTCGCCGCCTACGTCGGCAGCTGAGTTGCGCCCGCGAGGTCAGCCGTGAATCGTGACGACCTGGTGCGGCTGCGGCGCGCACGAGACCGGATGGACCGCGAGTACGCGCAGCCGCTGGACGTCGCGTCGCTGGCCAGGACGGCCCTCATGTCGGCCGGCCACTTCTCGCGCAGCTTCCGCGCGGCATACGGCGAGACTCCCTACAGCTACCTGATGACCAGGCGCATCGAGCGCGCCATGACGCTGCTGCGCCGGGGAGATGTCTCGGTCACCGAGGCATGCTTCGAGGTCGGCTGCTCGTCGCTCGGGACGTTCAGCACGCGCTTCACCGAGCTCGTCGGCGAGTCCCCGAGCGCGTATCGGGCGCGTGACCACGCATGGGTGGATGCACTCCCCGCCTGTCTCGTGCGCGTGGCGACGAGACCGGTCAGGAATCGAGAAGCGAGCTCGACGGACAGGGCGTAGGCTCGGGCCATGGAACTGAAAGTGCAGGACTGCTTCATCGCAGTCGACGACCACGACAAGGCGATCGCGTTCTACCGCGACGCGCTCGGCTTCGAGGTCCGCAACGACGTCAGCGCGTACGGCATGCGCTGGGTCACCATCGGCCCTCCTTCACAGCCCGACATCAACATCGTCCTGGAGCCGCCCGCGGCCGATCCCGGCGTCTCGGCGTCGGATCGGGAGCTCATCGGCGACCTGCTCGCCAAGGGCCTCCTGCGGGGCCTGAACTTCTCGACTCCCGACGTCGATGCGGCGTTCGACCACGTGCAGGCGACCGGCGCCGACGTGATCCAGGAGCCGATGGACCAGGGCTACGGCCGCGACTGCGCCTTCCGCGACCCGGCCGGCAACATGATTCGCATCATCCAGACGAGGAGCAAGCAATGAACGCGACGAAGACGCGACGAAGACGACGAAGCGCGGCGGACGCCAGACGCCCGCCTCGGGGTGGACCGATGAAGAGCGCGCCGCCATGAAGGAGCACGCCGCCGAGCTCAAGAAGGCTGCGGGCAAGAAGGGCGACGGCGAGGCCGATGTCCTCGAGAAGATCGCCGAGATGGACGACGCGGATCGGGTCATGGCCGAGCGCATCCACGCCATCGTCAAGACGAGCGCTCCGGGGCTCGAGTCGCGCACCTGGTACGGGATGCCGGCCTACGCGAAGGACGGCAAGGTCGTCTGCTTCTTCCAGTCCGCGGCGAAGTTCAAGGCGCGCTACGCGACGTTCGGCTTCAACGATGTCGCGACACTCGACGACGGCGCCATGTGGCCGACCTCCTTCGCGTTGATGAAGCTCAGCGCCGCCGATGAGAAGCGGATCGGCGAGCTCGTGAAGCGGGCGGTGGGCTGATCTCTCGCCTACCTGCGGCGTTCCCGATCGGCCTCCGGGAAGCGTAGGCTCGACGCGATGGGAAAGCTGGTCTACACGTTCAATGTCTCGTTGGACGGATTCATCGAGACGGCGGACCGCGGTCTCGAATGGTCGGTCGTCGATGACGAGCTGCACACCTGGTTCAACGACCAGATGCGTCCGCTCTCGGGATCGCTCTACGGGCGCCGGCTGTACGAGGTGATGGCCGCCTACTGGCCAACGGCTGAGGCCGATCCCGACGCCACGGAAACGACGCGCGAATTCGCGCGTATCTGGAACGGGATGCCGCGCTTCGTCTTCTCGAGAACGCTCGAGCAGGTCGACCACAACTCTCGGCTTGTCCAGGGCGACGTGGCGGAGGTGCTCACGGAGATTCGTCGTGAGATCGGCGGTGACCTCGAGGTGGCGGGCGCCGATCTCGCCGGGCAGTTCGTGCGGCGCGGCCTGGTCGACGAGTTCCACCTCGTCATTCATCCGGTGGTGCTGGGAGCCGGCACCCCGTACTGGCCGGTGCTTGATGCGCCGCTTCGGCTCCGCTCGATCGGCGGCCGCCGCTTCGAGTCCGGCGTCGAGCTTCGGTCCTACGCGCGGCTGTAGTGTCGGAGGCAGCGCGTATATCACGATATGCCGCGCTCCATTTCGGCAGCGACACGCCAAACCGATGAATCCCGAGCGCCGAATCGGTCATGACTGGTGACAAACACCACCCGCTCCGAGGAAGGCACCATGCACACGTTCTATCCCTGCCTCTGGTTCGACGGCAAGGCCGAGGAGGCGGCCGAGTTCTACGCCTCCCTGCTGCCCGATACGCAGATCGACCGTGTCTGGCGCTCCCCCGCCGATACGCCCAGCGGGCCCGCCGGGATGGTCCTGACGGTCGACTTCACGCTGCTCGGCCATCGGGTCCAGGGCCTCAACGGTGGGGCGGACTTCCAGTTCTCCGAGGCCATCTCGTTCGTGATCGAGTGCGACGACCAGGCCGAGGTCGACCGCCTGTGGGACGGGCTCACCGCCGATGGTGGCGAACCGGGCCCCTGCGGCTGGCTGAAGGACCGCTTCGGGCTGTCGTGGCAGGTCGTCCCGCGTGAGCTGAACGAGCTGGTGGACGACCCCGATCCGGAGCGTGCGCGACGCGCCATGGAGTGCATGCTTCAGATGGGCAAGATCGAGATCGACGAGATCCGCCGAGCCGCCGACGCGGCGTAGCCAAGAGCGAGGGACATCGGTGGCGAAGTACGCCAACGTCGACGAGTACATGAGCACGCTGCCGGACGACCGGCGGACGGTGATGGAGGAGCTTCGCACCACCATCGGCGCAGCAGCGCCCGATGCGATCGAGGCGATCTCCTACAACATGCCCGCCTTTCGGCTTGACGGTCGGTTTCTCGTCTCGTACGAGGCGTTCAAGCGCCACTACAGCCTCTTCCCATGGAGCGACGCCATGGCCGCCGAGCTCGGCGAGGCGCTGCGACCGTTCGCCGTCGGGAAGGGCACGATCCGCTTCCCGGCTGACGAGCCGATCCCGCTCGAGCTGGTCGCCCGCATCGTCGAGTTCCGACACCGCGAGGTCGCCGCGGAACGGAGTGGCGGCCAGGCAGCCTCCTAGTTCGTGAAGCGCACGCCGATCGCGTGCTTCAAGCCGGGCAGCGGCAGCGACGCCGCCTCGGCCTCGATAGCCTCTCGCTCGGCGTCCGACAGGCGACGCCACGGGTCGACGGTGACGATCGCCTCTGCTCGTCGCCAGGTCCCGACGATCTCGCCCTCGACGAGCACGGCCCCTGGCCAGACTCGCGGGGTCCAGAGCCGCGCTCGCTCATCCGGGTCGGGTACGAGGAGCTCCCGGTCCGCGCCCTGGAGCAGGTAGTACGTGTCGCCGCTGGGGAGGAGGCGCGCTGGCGCCTCGGGCCCGGCCGGTTGCGCGGAGTGACGTCAGTCCGCGGCCAGGATCCAGGCGTCGCCCATCGGGGTACGGACCGCGGCGAGCTCTCTGGCGAGCGCGTCGTAGGCAACCCGGGCGATCGGCGGCTTGATGCCGGCCCACTCCGCGAAGGCGGCCGGGGTCGTCGGACCGAAAACCGCCAGGTGTCGACGTGCCAGGTCCAGCCGGGCAGCTTCAGGTTCGACCTGCGGCGCAAGGGTCGTCCACACGGTCGGCTGCCGCGCGCCATCCCAGCGAATCAGGATCCGCCCGGTCGGTGCCGCGTACCGGAGAGCGTTCGGGTGGATCTTCAGCCCGCGTCCGATCTCGGTCGCGGTCTGCCGACGGCCATCGAGGAACGCTTCGATCCGGTCGGCAATCTCCTCGGCGCGCTTCCGTCCGCGATCATCGGCAGGCAGCCTTCCGAGCGTGAATGGCGCCATGTCTTCTCGCGGGACGGCGTAGGCGCTATAGCGGGGACCCCAGACCTGCACGAGGGCTGGATCCTCCCATGCCGATGGCCCGATACCCTCCACTCGTGCGTGGAGCGACAGCACCGCCGCGCGGGGCATGCTGTCCTGGAGTCCTGCGCGCGCGGCCTTCCGCACCGATACCGCACCGGCCGGCAGCCGACGATCCAGCGCCTGAATACGTCGCCGGAACGCCAGGATCTGCGATCGGCTCAGCTTCGACCCGATCGCGCGACGTGAGCTCACGAGCCCGCGTCGGGCCTCCCTGCAAGCTCCTCGGCGTAGTTGATCATGTCGAGCTCCCCCGGCGAGTGATGCGCCGCCGTGAGGAGGACTCCCGCCTCTGCCCGATGCTGGGTCCCGTGATTCACGACGTGAATGAGCATCTGCCACACGGGCACGCCTTCGAAGACCATGCCGACGAAGTCGTCAGACAGCTCCGGCAGCCAGGCGTCGACGGCAGTCCACTCCGCCTCCCAGCGCGCACGCAGCTCGTCGATCGTCGGGAGCGGTTCGTTCTCCGGCGACGGACCCTCGTCGGCACCACGGCTCTCCAGGCCGATACGCCAGCGCTGCGACGCGCCCAGGTGATGGACCAGGATCCCGCCGAGCCCGCGATCGCCCACTTCGTTCGGACGCTCCCACAGGTCGGAGTCGACGCTGTCGAGCGCATCGAGCACTCGCTTGGTGGCCCAACGGTCGTATGCGAACAGCCAGCGGGCGTCATCGGCGTGCAATGGTGCGGTCCTCCTTCGAACGAGTCCTGTTCAGGCTACTCGGCTGGCGACGCCAGCCCGTAAGGTTGTTAGGCGTCGTGCGCGCGATCGCTCGACCCGACTAGCGGGGCGATCGCATCTTGAGGCCGCGAATGCCCTCGAAGTCGCGTGCGTTGCGGGTGACGAGGGTGAGTCGATGCTCGATCGCAGTGGCAGCGATGAGCGCATCGGGCAGACGGCGGCTGCTACCACGGCGAAGCCGACCGGCGCGCTCCGCGATCCTTTCATCGATCGGGAGGTTCGTCATGGGTTCCAGCAATCGACGGATGCGCCGTTCCTCGGCGCCTTGCCCGGAGAACAGTTCGGCACGGGTGACGGCGGACACGTGGAGCTCGTCGCCGCCGGCGACGAGGCGCCGGTGACCACGCAGGTGGTCGACCAGGACGTCGCTATCGACGAGGATCCGGCTCACGGTCCCACTCGTCGCGGCTGGGAAGCTCGAGATCCGGCAGTGCTCCGAATGTCTCGTCGAGAACTGCGTCCGCGTCAGGACGGTCGTCGGCCAGATAGGCGTCCACGGCTTCGCGGATCAGCCGCGCCATGGGGGCGCCGGTACGGCGACCACGTGCATCGAGTTCGCGGCGCTGATCATCAGTGAGATAGATCTGGGTTCGTATCGACGGCATATACAGCGCAGTATACATCACGTCGTTTCGATGAACCTCGGGGCTCACGCCATTGGAGTCACGCCTGTGGTCGACCTGCCAACCCTTCAGCGAGAGACACTCAGCAGTGCTGCGAGCAGCCCGACAAGTACGGCGCCGCCCACGAACGGGAGCGCCACGAGGAACGATCCCCACTGACGCACGGTCATTCCCTCGGCGAGGGATCGTCGGCCCGCCGCTGGATCGATCGGGCAGCCCACAGCAGGATCCCGCCCATGACCATGGCCACCAACGGTCCGACCCACGCCATGGACAGTGCCCCCGAGCCGCCGGACAGGAGCACCAGACCGATGCCCACGAAGAACAGGCCGAACGACAGCGACACGACGTCGGCCGAGTGTCGCCTCATGGTTGGTCCCCTCCCACAGGCCGGCCATCCACCCAGGCGGATCCGACGCCCATCTCGACGTCGAGGATGAACCGGGGGCCGTCCGCGTCCCGCACGTACCGGTCGGCCAGTCCGGTGCCGGTCTGCCATGCGCCGAGGATTCCGAGCTCGCCCGCTCCGACATCGGCGTCAAGCTGGATGCTCGCGTTTGCCGGCAGGATGACCTTGAGCTGGCCAAAGGCCACGCTGGCCGCGATGACCACGGGCTCACCGGCGCCCTGCATCTCAGTGAGGTCGAGGCTCAATCGCCCGCCCACCAGTCGGTATGCGTCGCGCAGCTCATCCACGTTCGCCGGGCGGAACTCGTGCTCACCGAATCCCCCCGCGATCGGTGCAGTCACGAAGCTCGACGCCACGGCGAACGGCAGGATGAACAGTCCCGGGATGACAAGTCGACGGGCATGTCCCCACCACGTCCCGGTCACGAGCCCGAGGCCGAGGACTGACAGCGCGATCCCGAAGAACTGGCCCAGGTCGACGCGCGCTCCGGACACGTTGGTGACCGTCGCCAGGGCACCGATGGCGACCAGGATTGCCGCGAAGACGTACCAGACCAACGGCGATCGGGCTCTGGCGGCAGGCTTTCGAACGGATCGATCTCGACGTTCCGGCGCGGCCGCCACGACTGGCGCGGGACTTCGTTGCCGGCTGGTCGTCCCCGTCACGCCCGCCGGTGCCACCCCGCCCTGGTAGAGGAACGCACCACCGAGCACGATCACCATCAGCGCCACACCGATTCCGACGGCGAGCATGTCATACGCAATCTGGCCGCCCATCCCGGCGACGAAGAGGAAGCCGCCGATGAGGAACAGCAAGCCCGCCAGGAACCGCTGGTTCGTGAGGCGCAGCCGTCCGAGCAGGTGCGCGGCAATCGACTCATCCGTCGCCTCGTCTGGCATCACGAGCCACGCCGCGACGTACAGGACGAGGCCAAGACCCCCGAACACCATCAGGCCGACGAACGCGATGCGGACCAGGAGCGGATCCACGTTGACGTACAAGCCGAGGCCGCTCGCGACGCCGCCCACGACCCGATCCTCGGACCGCCGACGGAGGATGCGCTGGGCCTCGGGCTGTTCGGTCGTCATCTCCTACAGCATCGGGCGCCGACACGGCGCCGACCATCAGGGATGTCACCCGTTCGACCCTGAGGAAATCGGCGCCCGTTCAGGGTTGTCACCCATCGGAAATCGCGTGCGCGTGTGGGAACATGCGAGCCATGGCGCAGGTGAAGGCTCGTGATCGACCGGCTGGACACCCGACACGATCCCGCCTCGAGCGCAGTCGGTCGGATCGGCTGATCGGGGGCGTCGCCGGAGGCATCGGGCGGCACCTCGGAATCAAGCCCGATGTCGTGCGGGCCGGCTTCATCGGCCTCAGCTTCGCATTGGGCTTCGGCGTCGTCGTGTACCTGCTGACCTGGCTGCTCGCTCCGCTCGAGGAGCTCTCCGACGATGCGCCACCGCCACGCAGGATCTTTGCCCCCACCCGGACGCAGCTCATCGGCATCTTGCTGGTTGCCGGTGGCCTGGTCATCCTTCTGTGGATCAGCGGCCTGTGGTTCGGCGGTGACCTGGGATGGCCGGTGGTGCTGGCCGCCATCGGCTTCGCCATCCTGTGGGCGCGCAGCACCGATGACGGCCGCGGCCGCTGGACGCTTTCCAGCCTCGGCACGCCGTTCGAGTCGATGGTGAGCGGACAGGTCTCGCTGCCGCGCGTCGCCATCGGCGCCGCCCTGATCCTCGCGGGCATGGCGGTCTTCCTCGCAACGAACACCTCCCTCGCGGCCGCCGGCAACATGCTCCTCGCCGTGATCGTGGCCATGGGCGGCCTGGCGCTGCTGGCCGGACCGTGGGTGTGGAACATGGGGCGTGAGCTGGTCGAGGAACGCAGCAGCCGGGTACGCTCCGAGGCCCGAGCCGAGATGGCTGCTCATCTCCACGACTCCGTGCTCCAGACCCTTGCGCTCATCCAGCGCGCCAAGGCGCCGCGGGAGATGTCGAGCCTGGCTCGCACCCAGGAACGCGAGCTGCGGGCGTGGCTCTACGGGCGCGCGCCGGAGCTGGCCGGGGTGCGTCTCCGTGACGCGATCGACTCGATGGCCGGCAGGATCGAGCGGCAGCACCAGGTAAGCGTCGAAGCCGTCGTGGTCGGTGACGCCGAGCTGGATGACCGCCTGCGTGGGCTGGTGAACGCCTGCGCTGAGGCGGTCGCGAACGCCGCGCGGCACTCCGGCAGCACGGAGATCTCGGTCTACGTGGAAGTCGAGGAGGACACAATCTCCGCCTTCATCCGTGACCAGGGTGCCGGATTCGACCCGGATGCGGTGCCTGCCGACCGTCATGGAGTCGCCGATTCGATCGTGGGACGCATGGAGCGTCGCGGCGGCACCGCGCACGTCCACAGCCGGCCGGGCGCCGGGACCGAGGTCGTGCTCCAGCTCCCGAGGAAATCTCCGTGACAGCGCGCGTCTTCGTGGTTGACGACCACGAGCTCTTCCGGTCCGGCGTGCGTACCGAGCTCGGTGGCGAGGTGGAGATCGTGGGCGATGCCGGGTCAGTGGAGGAGGCCGTGCCAGCCATCGTCCGTCTCGAGCCGGACGTCGTCCTGCTGGATGTGCACATGGCGGGCGGCGGCGGTCGCGCCGTGATCGAGGCGGTGCGCATCGAACGTCCGGAGGTCCGTTTCCTCGCGCTTTCCGTATCCGACGCCGCCGAGGACGTCATCGGTGTCATCCGCGCCGGAGCGCGCGGCTACGTCACGAAGTCGATCTCGGCCGAGGAGCTGTCCTCGGCGGTGCGCCGGGTCCACGAGGGGGACGCCGTCTTCTCGCCCCGTTTGGCGGGCTTCGTCCTCGACGCCTTCGGCGGGGAGGCGCCGCAGCCCCTGGATCCGGAGCTCGACCTGCTGAGCCGCCGTGAGCGTGAGGTCTTGCGCTACATCGCTCGGGGCTATACCTACAAGGAGGTCGCGCACGAGCTCCACATCTCGGTGAAGACGGTCGAGACGCACGTCTCGGCTGTGCTCCGCAAGCTCCAGCTCTCGAGCCGATACGAGCTCACCCGCTGGGCCGCGGACCGTCGACTGGTGTAGGCATCGGCTACCCGATCAGGATTCGTCGAACGTGATCACGACCTTGCCGCGCGCGCGGCCGTCCTCGACGTAGCGCAGAGCTTCGACGACGTCGGACAGTGGGAGGCGGCGATCGATGACCGGCGTGACCTTGCCGGTGGCGATGAGCTCCGTCAAGGTCTCGACGTCCGGCTGGTGCATCGGCTTCCACCACATGAGGAGCCCGCTCCATCGGTCGCTGAACTTCGAAACGAGCGGGCCGCCCACCATCGAGGCCAGGATGCTCCCGTCGTTGCCGCCCATCGTCACGTACACGCCGTTCGGCCGCAGGGCGCGGCGCACGCGGAGGATGGGATAGTGCGAGTCGACGGCCGCGATCCAGTCGTAGCGCTCATCGGCCCTGGTGTAGTCCGTCGTCGTGTAGTCGATCACGTGATCGGCGCCGAGTGAGCGCACGAAGTCCAGCTTGTCGCCGCTGGCGACGCCCGTGACCTCCGCGCCCATGGCCTTCGCGATCTGGACCGCGAATGGCCCGACATTGCCCGACGCGCCGTCGATCAGGACCCGGTCCCCTGGCTTGATCGTCCGGCCGCTGCGGAGCCGCAGCCCCTGCAGCGCAAGGATCGCCGAGTGCGGCAGCGTGGCGGCTTCGTCGAAGGGCATGCCGGGCGGCATCGGCTGGAAGGCGCGCTCCGGGGCACACACGTACTCCGCGAAGCTGCCCTGCCCGCCGATGAACATGTCCCCGAAGACCTCGTCTCCCGGCTTCAGACGCGTGACGCCCGGGCCCACCGACTCGACGACGCCGGCCGCATCCACGCCGACGCTGTGGCTCCTCGGTGCGCGCAGCCCCATGAAGAGTCGCACGAATTGTGGTTTCGGCTTGAGACTATCGAGGTCCGCGCGATTGACCGATGCGGCACGCATCCGAACCAGCACCTGGCCCTCGGACGGGACGGGGACGTCGACGTCCTCGATTGTCCACGACCTCGGGTGGGCCGTATCGGCGTCTGAGGGCCGCCTTCACGAGACCACCTGCCAGCTGACGGGAACGGTGGCCGCGGCCCGGCCATCCACCACGGTTTCGAGCGCGCCGCCGCCGGCCGCCTCGATCAATTGCCAGGTGATCGGGGCAAGCGGAAGCTTGATGCGCCGGATCCATGTTGATCCTTCGCTCGCGCTTCGCAGGCTGAGGTACAGGTGGCGATTGTTCGCCGGGCCGTGTGTGAACGAGCCGAGGAAGTTGGGATTGCCCCCTGCGGCAGAACGCCGGACTCGGACATCGCATTCGAAGGTGAGGCGGCCGCGCTGCCCCGCGATGCCTGCGACGAGGTCGCCAGACTTGTCCTGCAGGCCGAACGCGGATCCCGGGCGCGTCGGCGCGTGGTCGGCCACCACGCGAAGAGTCAGCTCTGCCGGGTCCGGAGTCATCAGCGCCGACTCTACTCCACCGCTCTGCGCCCCCGCCGCCGTGGGTTATGACCCCCTGGATTTATCAATGACCTGAATGTGCGTTGGCGCAGCGCGTTCATGACAACGATGTAATGAAATCGGCGGTTCAGCAGCCGTTCAGGTCAACGCTAAGACCTGGCGGTCATACGCCGCCCGGGCGTGACCCGTGACCCATAGCAGGACCGCTTGACACGCTCCTCATACAACCGTATGGTTGTACTATGCAGATCACCCCTCCTGACTTCGACCGCATGTTCGGCGCGCTGGCGGACCACACCCGCCGCGACATCGTGCGCCGCGCGATCGACGCCCAGGAAGGGCATTGCCGAGCTGGCCGGCCACTACCCGATGAGCTTCGCGGCCGTGCAGAAGCACGTCGCCATCCTCGAGCGGGCAGGGCTGGTCACCAAGGAACGCCACGGACGGCGCAAGGTCGTCCGCACCAACCTCGAGGGGCTGCGCGTCGCTCGCCGCCTGCTCGACCAGTTCGAGGAGCTGTGGCGCGGTCGGATCGACCGCATGACCGAGCTCGTCACAGAGGGGAAGGAGATCGACCGATGACCGTGACCGCTGTCCGCAAGGACCTCGAGACCCTGACCATGACCCTGGAGGCCGAGTTCGACGCCTCCACCGACCGCGTCTGGCAGCTGTGGGCCGATCCGCGCCAGCTCGAGCGCTGGTGGGGACCGCCGACCTACCCCGCGACCTTCACCAAGCATGACCTCTCCCCCGGCGGTCACGTCGCCTACCACATGACCGGGCCCGATGGCGACGAGTTCCACGGCTACTGGGAGGTCCTCGAGACCGATCCGCCTCGCGCTCTGGCATTCCGGGACGGCTTCGCGAATGCCGACGGCGCGCCGAACGACGAGCTGCCGCGGAACGAGGGGCGCGTCACGATCGAGGAGATCGGGGGCGGGCGCACCCGCATGTCGATCCATAGCGTCTTCCCCAGCACCGAGGCCATGGAGCAGATCCTGGCGATGGGCATGGAGCAGGGCCTGACTGAGGCCGTGGGCCAGATCGACGCGATCCTGGCCGAGGACGCGGTCGCCCCACATTGATCCGCCAGCCCGGTGACAACCGAGCGTCAAGCCCGTCCAACGGGTGACGGGCACTCAACCACAGGAGATGAAGCATTGGTCGCATCCAGGAGCGAGATGGCGACCGGGACCCTCGAGGTCCCGGGCGCCACGCTCACCTACGACGTTCGCCGCAACGAGACCTCGACCGAGCCACCGCTCGTGATCATCGGCTCGCCGATGGGCGCCAGCGGCTTCGGGACGCTCGCCGGACACTTCGCGGACCGCACGGTCGTCACCTACGACCCGCGAGGCTCCGATCGGAGCGTGAAGACGGACCCCATGGACCCGTCACCGCCCGAGATCCACGCTGATGACGTGCATCGGGTCATCCAGGAGATCGGTGGTGGGCCGGTCGACCTGTTCGCGAGCAGCGGCGGGGCGGTCAATGCCCTCGCCCTCGTGGCCGCACATCCCGGCGACGTGCGGACGCTCGTGGCGCACGAACCGCCGCTGGCTTCCGCGTTGCCGGACCGCGAGCACGTGGTGGACGTGATGCGCGCGGTCCACGAGACCTACCAGCGCGGCGGATGGGGCGCCGGCATGGCGCATTTCGTGGCCGTGACCAGCCATGCCGGCGAGTTCACGGCGGAATCGGCGGCGCAGCCCGGGCCGGACCCGGCCATGTTCGGCATGCCGGCCGAGGACGACGGAAACCGATCCGATCCCCTGCTCGGCCAGAACATGATGACGCTGCCGGAGCTACGAGCCGGACTTCGAGGCCATCCGGGCAGCTC
The DNA here is from genome assembly GCA_963767985.1 of uncultured Chloroflexia bacterium. Lineage (GTDB taxonomy): Bacteria > Chloroflexota > Limnocylindria > QHBO01 > QHBO01 > JACDBZ01. Next base: position 405,932 of record CAVYGE010000003.1, on the reverse strand, counting down.
CGACGCGGATCGTCATCGGCGTCGGCGCGGATTCGGGTGAGCAGCTCGCGAGCCGTGGCGGCCGGGCCGTCGCCGAGCGGCTCGGCATCGAGCCCGTCATCTTCCCCGGCGACCACGGTGCGTTCATGGGCGGCGAGTACGGCCAGGTCGGGAAGCCGGACGAGTTCGCCGCCACCCTGCGCGAGGTGCTCCACTAGCCCCGGAGAAGGGGGCCGAACGGCACAAGCCGTGCCTCCGACCCGAAGGTAGCGTTCTTGGTGGAGGTCCATTCCATGAAGGCTGCGAACAAGGTCCTGGTGGTGACGGGCGCCGGGAGCGGCATCGGTCGCGAGGTCGCCCTCGAGGCATTGCGGCGCGGCGCGCGCGTCGCCGCCTGTGACATCAACCCGGTCACGCTCACCGAGACCGTCCAGCTGGCCGGAGCCGGCGATCGTCTCTCGACGCATACCCTCGACGTGGCCGACCGTCCGGCGGTGGAGACGCTGCCGAACACGGTCATCGATCATCACGGCGCCGTCGACGGCCTCATCCACTGCGCCGGGATCATCCAGCCCTTCGTCCGTCTCAAGGATCTCCCGTACGACGAGATCGAGCGTGTCTTCGCCGTGAACTGGCTCGGCACGCTCTACGTCACGAAGACCTTCCTCCCGATCCTGCTCGCGCGACCGGAGGGTCACATCGTCAACGTCTCGAGCATGGGCGGCTTCCTCCCGGTACCCGGTCAGACCGTCTATGGCGCCTCGAAGGCGGCCGTGAAGCTGCTGACCGAGGGCCTGCACTCCGAGTGTCGCGGGACGAACCTTCGGGTGACCGTCGTCTTTCCCGGTGCCGTCAGGACGAACATCACCGAGAACTCGGGCGTGGACGCGCCGATCACCGGCCCCGAGGCCGAGAAGATGGCCAGCCGGACGATGGCGCCCGACAAGGCGGCCCGGATCATCCTGGACGGCATGGAGAAGGACGCCTACCGCGTGATGGTCGGGGGCGATGCGACGTTCATGGACCGCATCTACCGGCTGAGCCCGCGCCGGGCCGCCGGCTTCATCGCGAACCAGATGAAGGACCTGCTGCCGAGCTGACGCCCTTCCGCGCTACGTCCGGCGCGAAAGCGGCTCGCGACGCATGGCGAGGGTCTCACGCCGGTGGCTCCGAGCCACCGGCAGCCGCGCAAGTGCCGCCGCGGCGGTCTCCCAGGTCGCGGCCGGGTCGGACGCCCTGAGCTCCTGCAGCTTCCGGTAGGTCCACAGGTAGCGGTCGCCATCGGTCTTGAAGTCGTACGCCTTGCGCAGCCCGGTTGACTCGATGGCTTCGAGCGCGGGGATCCAGCTGGACGCGTGCCAGTCCCCCGTCGCCTCCCGTATCGGGACGAGCGTGCCGCGGATCCGGCTCAGCTCGTAGGCGTGAGACTGGATGACCTGCAGCAGCTCGCCATAGCCGAGCGGGCGGGAGAACTCGATCACGGCATCGGGTGCGACCTCGGCGAGGTCCGTCTGCTCCTTGAAGCGCCGATGCTGCTCGGTGTGGATCAGCTCCAGGATGTCGACGTCGGGATGCAGCCGCTCCGACGTCTCGATCTCGGTCACTTCCGCGTCGATGTACTCCGCCTTTTCCTGGCGCGCCAGCGCCACCCGATGATGGCCGTCGATGACGAAGTACAGCCCACCGGCGCCGTAGACCGAGATCGGTGGCATCGGACGGTCCGCGAAGACCTCGCGCAGCGCGTCGATCCGCCGCCGAAGCTCGCGGCGTCGCGTGCGGAAGAAGCGGTCGAAGTCCACGGATCGGTCGACCGAGCCGACGATCTCCCCGACCCGGATCTCACGCATGCCGACATAGCGCTCGCCGAGGATGCGCAGGTGGCGCCTGACCTCGCGCAGCGGCAACAACGATTGCTTCGCCATGCGGGCCGCCTAGACCTCGTCGGGCCAGTGCTCGGCGATGTACTCCGCCCAGCTGGCATCGGGCTTGGGGTCAACCTGCTCGTACGCGGCGTAGGCCGTCGCGAGGTGCTCTCCAACGCGTTCCACGGTTACCTCACGGCCCAGGATGTCGGCCAGTCCGTGACCGATGGCGTACGACGCGTACCACCGCGGCCACTCCTCGTCGAAGACGCCGTTGAGCTCCGTGGCCTCGTATGTCCCGTGGGCCTGCTGGGCCTCGTTGAGGAGGGCGGTCAGGCGTCCTTTCTGCTCGGAATCCATGGAGGTGCTCCATTGTGAGCATCGAGCATACGCCCGCATGTGCCGCCGGCACGGCGTCGGTCAGGTTAGATCATTGGTAGTCGGCTTCGGCTGGAGATCGGCAGAGACGCCGAAATGGTCGCTCGCCCAGACAACCCGTACCCGGTGGTGACCGAACACGTTCATGGTGACGATGCGCATGCACAGTGCCGTGCACATTCAGTACCCTCACCAACGTGACGGACGAGTCAGCCCCAGGCGACGAGATCACTGTCGTGCCGGCGAATCAGGCGTCCTGGGAGGACATCCAGGCCGTCTTCGGGTCTCGCGGTTCGGCGGCCACGTGCTGGTGCCAGCGCTACAAGCTCGCGCCGCGCGAGGCGTTTCGTTCCTTTCCCGCCGAGGAGCGCGCGGAGCGCCTCCGGGCCCAGACGAGCCCGGGAGATGCCGACGCGGAAACGACGACCGGACTCGTCGCGTATCGCGATGGTGAGCCCGTCGGTTGGTGCGCCGTCGAGCCGCGCCCAGCGTACGACGCCCTGCTCCGCGTCTACCGAACGCCGTGGGAGGGCCGAAACGAGGACAAGGCCGATGAGACCATCTGGGCCGTCACCTGCGTCTTCGTCCGCGCCGGCCGACGGCGACAGGGCATCGCCTACGAGCTGGCCCGTGCGGCGGTCGAGCACGCCCGGGCGCGAGGAGCGAAGGCTCTCGAGGCTTACCCGATGCTGAAATCAGCCGGCGAGATCACCTGGGACGAGATCCATGTCGGCGCCGAGAGCATATTCGAGGCGGCCGGCATGACCGAGGTCAGCCGCCCTGGCAAACGACGGGTCGTGATGCGCATCGACTTCTGAGGCGGACGAGCGTCAGTCGGCTCTCCACAGATCGATCTGCGCCAGCCCGTGGATGCCGAGCGTCTGTGACAGCTCGCCGCAGTGGTACGCCTCGTGGCTGAACAGTCGCTGAAGGAGCGATCCTCGGGTATGGACCTGCGTGCTGCCGTCGTATGTGCGCTCCACCGTCTCGGCCAGCTGCTCGATCGTCCATCGGTCCAGGGCGCTCTCGATGATGATGAACGTCGAATCCAGGGCCGCGACCAGCTCATCGGCGCTGCGGGGATGGTCGAGGTCGTCCTCCCAGCCGGCCTCGAAGTCCCTGAACGGCGTGGTGTCGGCGCCCGGCTCGCCGGCAACCTCGCACAGCCAGTAGACGCGCGTGCCGGCGGTGTGTCCGACGATGGCCCAAATCGGCCAGCCATCGGGCGACGGACGGATGCCGAGACTCTCCGCCGACATGGTGCGGATGACCTCGCGCAGGCGGCGGTTGTACTGCGGCCACATGTCGAATGCGGCCCGAGCCGAGGTGGCATGCATCCCGCTACCCTACTCGCTGAAATCTGCTCAAAACAGCATGTACGGGAGACTCCGTGGCCACAACCGCACCGATCATCCTGGTTCCCGGATTCTGGCTCGGCGCATGGGCCTGGGACGAGGTCGCCGATGCGCTCCGCGGCGAGGGCCACGACGTCACCGCGCTGACCCTCCCCGGCCTCGAATCCGCTGACGCGGATCGCTCGAGCGTCACGTTCGCCGACCATGTCGACGCCATCTGCGACGCGCTCGAGAGCAAGGACTCCCCCGCCGTCCTCGTCCTGCACAGCGCGGCGGGCTTCAGCGGCTATGCGGCCATCGACCGCATGCCGGAGCGGGTGGCCGCCACCGTCTACGTCGACACCGCTCCCGGCAAGGGCGCCCTCGACCCCGACTTCGCCGCCGACGAGAAGCCGATGGTCTGGTCCGAGATCGAGGAGGGCGAGAACCTCGACGGGCTGACCGACGAGCAGAAGGCGACGTTCCGCGAGCGCGCCGTCCCGGAGCCGGGCGCCATCGATGCGCGAGAGTGTCGAGCTGACGAATGATGCCCGCGGCGACGTCCCGGCGACGATGATCTGCACCGGCTTCACTGCGGAGCAATACCAGTCGTACGCCGCGGACAATCCGGATTGGGCGTTCCTGGCCGGGCATCCCCGAGCTCCGCAACGTCACCTGGATCGACCTGCCGACCAGCCACTGGCCGATGTGGTCGAAGCCGACGGAGCTCGCGGAGATCATCGGGCGCGTGGCAGCGAAGTCGTCCGCATCTTGACCCGATCGCTCCTCCACGACGCGCTCGAACACCACCTCTGGGCCACCGAACGGGCGTTCGACGAGTGCGCCGGCCTGACGGATGGGCAACTCGCGACGTCGGCAGCGGGCACCTACGGCTCGATCATCACCACACTGCGTCATCTCGTCGGCTCGGACGGCTGGTTCCTCTCGTTCTTTCCCGCTGAGCACACGGCCATCGACGAGGACGCGGAGCCGAACCTCGACGAGCTGCGGACGGCGTGGAGGACGCACGCATCGGCCTGGAGGGCGCTGCTCGAGGGCGATCTCGACGCCGATGATGAGCTCGTGGCACAGGGCGACGGATGGACAGCTCGTTCATCGGTCGGCGTGCTGATGGCGCAGGTCGTCCACCACGGGACCGATCACCGCACCCAGGTCTGGACGATGCTGACGACGCTGGGCATGTCGCCGCCAGAGATCGACCTGTGGGCGTATGCCCGCGCGACGGGGCGGGAGCGCTCGGAGAGCGGCGAGTAGCGTCCCGAGCCAGCCTTCGCCGTCAGGTGCGCATCCGGGCGACGGCGGGTGCGAGAAGGGCATCTGACGACTCTGCGGGCGCGACGTCCACCGGCGCCATCCGGGCGTCAGGTCGGCCGAATGAACGCCGCGCGGAGCCGTTCCACCTCCGGCCGAACCCAGCACCCGTCGAGATGGTCGTTGACGATTCCCATCGCCTCCATGGCGGCGTAGGCCGTGGTGGGGCCGACGAACGCCCAGCCGCGCTTGCGAAGGTCCTTGCTCAACGCCTTTGACTCCGGCGAGGCCCCAAAGGTGAGGAGCGTGGCGTGATCCAGGACGGGCGGTCGCGTGTGCCGCATCGGGCTCGAAGCTCCACAGGTGGGCGGCCAGGCTGCCGGTCTCGGCGACGAGCTCCGCGTAGCGCCGGGCGTTGTTGATGGTCGCGGCGATCTTCCCGCGGTGTCGGACGATGCCCGCATCGGCCATGAGGCGTCTGACGTCGTCCTCCCCGAACTCGGCGACGGGGCCGGGCTCGAAGTTGGCAAAGGCTGCACGGAAGTTCTCGCGCTTGCGAAGGATGGTCAGCCAGCTGAGGCCCGCCTGGAAGCCCTCCAGGCACAGCTTCTCGAACAGGCGCCGGTCATCGGCGACCGGTCTCCCCCACTCCGTGTCGTGGTACGCCCGGTAGAGCGGGTCGTCGCCGGCCCACCAGCACCGGGCGCGGTCATCGGCGCCTTCGAGAATTCCCTCGGTGGCATGCACGGAGCGTAAGGAGCGTCGACGCTGGCGGCAAGCACGAAGTCGCCGCCGATGAGTTCGGTGGCCCCGAGCGGTCAGACTGACATCAGCACAGCATTCGAACCGCCACGGAGACGACATGACCACCGACTGGACGACCGAGACGAAGGGCGCCGGCGCCTACGCCGATGTCAACGGCATCAACCTCTACTACGAGCGCCACGGGTCCGGACGCCCCCTGGTCCTGCTGCACGGGGGTCTCGGATCCGGCGAGATGTTCGGCCCGATCCTGCCGACGCTCGCCGCGGACCACGAGGTGATCGCCGTCGACCTGCAGGGCCACGGGCGGACGGCCGACATCGACCGGCCGCTGAGCGACAAGCACATGGCCGACGACATCGCCGCGCTCATCGACCACCTGGGGCTGGATCGGCCGGACGTCGTCGGCTACTCGATGGGCGGCGGCGTCGCCTTCTTCACCGCCGTCCACCATCCCGAGAAGGTCGGGAGGCTGGTCATGGCATCGGCGAACATTCGTCACGACGCCATCTACCCGGAGATGCTTGCGCAGCAGGGCCAGGTCAATGCCGCCGCGGTGGAGTTCATGAAGGACACGCCGATGTACGAGCTCTACCAGCGGGTCGCGCCGCGGCCGGAGGACTTCGGCAGGCTCCTCGACAAGATCGGCGCATTCATGAACGAGGAGGCCAAGGGTTTCGACTACAGCGACGAGATGCGCTCGCTGCAGGTGCCGACCATGATCGTCTGCGCCGATGCGGACATGGCCCCGCCGTCTCATTACGTCGACGCCTTCAAGCTGCTCGACGGCGGCCTGCGCGACGGCGGCTGGATGGGCGAGGGCCGTCCGAAGGGCGGCCACGCGCTGGCCATCCTCCCCGGCCTCACCCACTACAACATCTTCGCCTCGCCGCTCTTCGCGGCCGTCGTCCTGGACTTCCTCGACGAGGCATCGAGCGGGGCTGGCACCTGACGTCCCTTGCCAGATTCATGCAAGAGCCGCACGAAGGCGCGAGGACGGGGTCGATTGGTGTCACCTGCAGGCTGAGAGCCGCAGCGTGGCGTAGAGAAGCCCGATCAGCGCCATTCACGCGCAAACCGTATGAATCTGGCGAGGACGTGCGGCGCGTCGACCACCGCCGGCCGCTCCCCGCGAACGCTTAGATCGTCGTGCGCAGGTCGCGCCCCTTGAACAAGATGACGCCGACCACCACCTCGACGATGAAGATCGAGCCGAGCACGACGGCATGGACCGGGTCCAGCCCGGCAACGAGCGGGTCCCCGCCGAGGTAGTAGTAGAACGGCGAAAGGCGAGCCAAGTCAGCCACATCGGCGCTCAGGGGCAGGAACGAGTTGGCGAAGTACGCGACCATCAGCACCCCGAGCGTGCCCATCACGGCGATGCGCACGCGACCGGTCGCCGCGCTCAGCAGGAGCGCGAGCCCGCCGAACGCCAACCCAAGCAGCGAGACCAGCAGCGAAGCCGCGGCGGCTCCGCCCAGGTCCATCTCTAAACCCGAGATGGTGACCCCGATCCAGGTGCCCACGAAGGTCAGGACGCCGACGATCGCGACCAGCAGGACCATGGCCCCGGCCTTTTGAATCAGCACGCTGGTGCGCGAGATCGGATTGGCCAGCAGCAGCCCCATCGTCCGATTCCCCTCCTCGCCAGCAAGCGCACGAGCGCCGAGCGTGATCGCGACGACCATCACGGCCGTCGGCGCCATGAGGCTGAAGTTCTCGAGCTGATACCAGCCCGCGGCCGTGCTGAAGTCGCCGTTGCCGACGAGCGCCAGGAGCGCCTCCGGGAGCTGATCGCCGAGGTTGCGCAGCTCGACAGGCAGGAAGGTATAGATCGGCCCCATCATCGCGCCGAGCGCGACCATGAGCACGCCGCCGGCCAGCGCCAGGCCCTGGTGCTCCGCCACGGTCTTCAGCCACACCGAGGACACCGCGACCGATCCGGCCAGGCGGTCGACGACAAGGCTGGCACCCGGCGCTTCGCGCAGGCGGTCGATCATGCCGCGACCCACGCTTCGGCCCTTGATGTCACGGCGGTTGACGCCGACGACAGCGATTCCGAGCAGGATCAGGCTCGCCACGCCAAAGACGGCCAGGTGCCCCCAGTCGATGCCGTTCAGCTCGGGAGCGCTGCCGTCGAGGTAGTACCACGGGAAGATGCGCGTCAGACCCTCCCATCCTTCGAACAGCGGAAGCAGGCCGGTCGCCAGGTACGAGATGAGGAGCACGCCAGCCGCCACGCCCGTGGCCGCGCCGGAGCTTCCGGTCCACGCGCCGACCGCCATCGCCAGCAAGCCGATGAACAGCGCGTGGGCGAAGATGTGCGCGATCAGCGCACCCGGCTCCATGCCCGCGATGCTGACGTCGAGGATCGCCGGCACCACGTAGGCAGCCACGAGAAGGATGAGCGCCCCGAATGCCGTGAGCACGAGCATGGCGCCGGCCTTCGAGAGCAGGACATGCGTGCGACTCTTCGGGTTGGCAAGCAGCAGGCCCAGCGTGCCGGATCGCTCCTCGCCGGCGATCGAGGACGAGCCCACGGTCAACGCCAGCGCGGCGAGCGTCAAGGCACCGATAAACCCGTATATCGCCGCGTACGACAGGCTGGCGAGGTCAGCGTCGGCGGAGATGCCGACCAGCGAACGGAATACCTCGGGCATGGAACGATAGATGTCGAGATCGATCGTCCCGTAGACGGACATGCCGGCGATGAACAACAGGCCGATGAGGACGCCGCCGATGGTGAAACCCAGCCAGCGATCGCGAATCGTCTTGGTGAAGACCGTCGCGAGCGTCACGCGGACACCGGTTCGTCACGGTAGTAGGTCAGGAAGATCTCCTCGAGATCGGCCGGCTGCGAGGTGATGTCGACCACGTGGTAGCGCGCCGTCGCCACCTTGAGCAGCTCATCCATCCTGCCGTCATACGAGAGGACGGCGCGGTGGTCGTGGACATCGACACTGCGCACGCCCGGCAGCGCCTCGAAGGTGGACGCCTCCACCGGCGAGTTGAATTCGAACTCGACGCGGCGGATCGCCTTCGAGCGCAGGTCGGTCACCGTCTCGACCGCCTGGAGACGACCGTGGCGGATGATGGCCACCCGGTCGGCAACGCGCTGGACTTCGGACAGGGTGTGGCTCGACAGGAAGACGGTGCGGCCTTCCCCCACGACTTCCCGCAACATGGCCTGGAACTCACGCTGGACGAGCGGATCGAGTCCGCTGCTCGGCTCGTCCATGATGATGACGTCGGGCCGGTTCATGAAGGCCTGGATCAGGCCGACTTTCTGGCGATTGCCGGACGAAAGGTCGCCGATCTTTTTCGTCAGCGTCGCAGCCAGGCGATCGGCCAGATGTTCGACGAACGTCCAGTCCACGCCTCCACGCAGGTTCGCGAAGTAGGTCAGCACGTCGCGCCCGGTCATCCCGGGGTACATCGCCAGATCGCTCGGAAGGTAGCCGATGTGTCGGCGCAGCTCGACCGCGTCGGCATGCACGTCGCGACCCAGGATCGTCGCGGATCCGGAGGTCGCCCGGATCTCGTCCATCAACGTGCGAATGGTGGTCGTCTTGCCCGCGCCGTTCGGTCCCAGGAAGCCGAAGACCTCGCCCGCGGTGATCTGCAGGCTCAGGTTCTCGAGCGCCCGGACGTCGCCGTAGTGCTTGGTGAGACCGACGGTCTCGATGGTGACGGCCGGGGTCGTGGTGGTGCTCATCGGTCGATCGCTTCCTTCTCCGTTGCGGCCAGCGCTGCGAGCGCGGGACCGGCAAATTCATCGGTGTATATGCCCTGGCTGAGGATCTCGATCACGGTGCGGACGTAGGCGCGCATCTCCGCGGAGCTCCTGCTCTGCGGGCTCGTGAGATCCACGCCCAGGATCCGGGCCGCATGCCGATGGAGCACGAGGCTGCCCAGGCTCCAGATCGCAAGGACGGCCGCACGGGCCCGTGGCTCGTCGGTGGGCTTCAGGAGCCCGTTCTCGATGCCCTCCTGCTGATAGCCGAGCGAATCGGCGACCAGGTCATCGACGAGCCGATCGACCTCGGGTGAATCCTCCACGAGGACCTGCGAGAGGTAGGCCATCAGCTCGGGCATGTGGTGGTCTCGGAGTGCGGCGAGCGGATCGAGGGACCGACCTTCGGCGACCGCTGCCTCCTTTGCCTCGCGGATGGCGACGGCGACGTATTCATCGCATGCGCGCCGAAGGGCCGGTACCGATCCAAAGTGATGGATCACCAACCCGGGCGAGACGCCGGCCTCCGCGGCGATCTTGCGCACCGTCGCGGCGCGGACCCCCTCAGCGGCGATGCAGCGGATGGCCGCGTCCCGGATGCGGGCGCGGGCGGTTCTGTCGTCGAGCTGGGCCGGGGTTGCTGCGGTCATCCCGCTATTGGTCGCATGTTCAGTATCCTAAACGTGTGTTCAGCTTGGTGTCAAGCGAAGGTTCGGGCGGGTCCGACCGATCACAATCGGGGCCTCGATCGGTCTATACCGTGAAAGGAGACCAATTCATGTTGAAGCAGACACGGGCGTTCTCCGGGTACTCGGCGGACGACATCGCCGGGGCCAAGGCGTTCTACACCGAGTCCCTCGGGCTCACGGTCAGCGAGGAGATGGGGATGCTGAACCTCGACTTCGCCGGCGGACAGCGGGTCATCATCTACCCGAAGGACGACCATCAGCCGGCGACGTTCACCGTCCTCAACCTCGAGGTGACGGACATCGACGCGGCCGTTGACGAGCTGTCGGGCCGCGGCGTCACGTTCGAGCGATACGAGGGCACGGGGCAGGACGAGCGAGGCATCGCGCGCGACTTCGGACCGCCGATCGCCTGGTTCAAGGACCCGGCCGGCAACATCCTGTCGTTGATCCAGGCCGAGTAGTGGACTACCGCATCGAGGCCATCACCCTCCCGGTCGCCGATGTCGATCGCGCGAAGGCCTTCTACGAGCAGGCAGGCTGGCACCTGGACGTCGACACGGAACCTGCTCCCGGAATGCGGGTCGTGCAGTTCACGCCCGAGGGCTCCGGCTGCTCGATCACGTTCGGCACCGGCATGCCGCAGTCCGAGCCGGGCTCGTATCGGTCGACCTATCTCGTGGTCAGCGACATCGTCCCCGCCCACGCTGCACTCAGGGAGCGCGGCATCGCGATCGACGACATCTTCCACTTCGGCCCCGAGGGCCAGATGCCCGGGCCCGATCCCAACCACGCCGACTTCGGCTCCTACGCAACATTCGCCGATCCCGACGGCAACACCTGGCTGCTCCAGGAGGTTCCGAGCCGCTCGAAGGCCACGTAGCCGTCCCGTCCTCGCGGGGGCCGTCGCACATGGCCGGCTCCCTGCCAACTGCGCAGGTGGTTCGCATTAGCTGGCTCCGGTCGGCTCCCACCGCCCGACCTGAGCGTGATCCGGGCCAGGATCGGCCGTCGCGGCCCGCTAGCGCGAACCAGGCGAGCAGTTGTCCGAACCGTGGCACGCGGCGCGTCTCTCCCTGCCAACTGCGCAGGTGGTTCGCATTAGCGGGCTCCGGTCATCTACAACTGTGCGACCTGAGCGTGATCCGGACCAGGATCGTCCGTCGCGCCCGGCTAACGCGAATCAGGCGCGCAGTTGTCAATCCCGATCCGGCAGGCTCGACGATGGCGCGCCGGGCACGTCAGCCGGTACGACCGAGGTCGAGCTCCCCGGTTGCTGCCCTCGGTCGCCGCGCCTTGCGGAAGCCGTCGAAGATCTCCCAGGCGGTGACGAGCAGGACGCCCGCCGCGACCCACACCATGACGGGCCCATCGGCTTCGGCCAGGGGTGGCCAGCCGACTGCATCGGCAAACTCCGTGTTGATCAGCATGCCCGTCAGCGCGAGGTAGATCAACGGCCCCGCGAACGCGACCTCCAGCATCCCGTGGCCGACCGCGAGGGGCATGGTCCAGCGACCCGCCCGATGTATCGCGATGCGCAGCACGATCAGCAAGACGACCACGGCCACCAGGATCGGGATCCAGAAGCTCGAGATCGCGGGATCGAGCAGGGGGATCTCCTGGCCACCGGTGCCGAACTCCCACGATGCGCGACCCGCAAGGATCAATCCGCCACCCGTGATCAGCAGCGTCACCACCTCGCCGAGCGTTTCGCCCAGGCCGATCCTTTCACTCGGCTGGTCGGGGAGCTGCCCCACCGTCCAGCGACCGGAACGAATCCCAAGCTCCTCGCGCACCTGTGCGACCTCCCTGGGCGACTCCACGCGCTCGATGAGCGCGAAAACGAGCGTCACCCAGAAGGCCGTCTGGATCGCGACCATGAATGCTGCTCCCCCGCCCTCGACCAGGGCTGAGCCGATGCGCCCGCCGCTCGAGAGCTCGACCGCTGCCGCAACGACGGCCACGATCGGCACGATGATCCCGAGCAGCATGACCAGCAATCGACGGTAGTGGAGAAACAGTCCCGGCCCGATGAGATACAGCGAGCGCCCGCCCAGCTCAGCCGACAGTCGCGCCGGATCGCCGAGGTCCTCGAGCGCCGCGGTCTCTGCCTCGTCGCGGGGTCCCCCTGCCGCCAGGCGATCCTCGACCGCATCCGCGATCGACGAGCGCAGCTCGCGCTCCACGTCCGCACGCTTCTGCTGCGGAATGCCGCGCAGGACCACCGCCAAATAGCGCTCCGTCAGCGCCGTCATTCGATCTCTCCTCCGTTCAATGTGTGCAGTCCGGCCGTCATGGCCTTCACCTCGGTCATCAGCCACGCGGCGAGTTCGATCCCGTCGGGGCTGGTTCGGTAGAACTTCCTCGGCCGCGTGTCGTCGGTGTTCCACTCGCTCGTCAACAGCCCGCGCTCCTCGAGCCGCCGCAGGAGTGGGTAGAGCGTGTTCGGATCGGTTGCCAGGCCGACCGATTCGAGGGTCTTGAGCAGCCCGTAGCCATAGCCCGGCGCCTTGAGCGCCAACAGGCAGGCCAGCACCATGCTCCCCCGCCTCAGCTCCTGCCGGTGCGCACCGAGCACCTCCTCATCGACCATGCCGCCACACTAATGTGTGTGACACACTATTGTCAAGACTAGGCCCTGCGTTGGCCGCAATCTCCCTGTCACGTGCGCTGGTGGTTTCCGTTAGCCGGTCCCGAGTGCCTCCGCCAGGAATAGGTGAGCGTGCGTGAACCCTGATGGGCGATCGCTGGCCGGCTTACGCGAACCAGACGAGCAGTCGTCAACGCCGAAACCGACTCCCCTGCCATGACAGCGCCGGCGCGCTTCTCCCTGACAACTGCGCTCAGGGTTTGCGTTGGCTGGCTGCGGCGCATGCCGCGGCGCCCACCTGAGCGTGAAACGGGGACAGATCAGCCCTCACGGCCCGCTAACGCGAACCAGGCGAGCAGATGTCCATCCGCCACTCACCGACGGCGGCTGCCACGCCAAGCACGGGAATGGCTAGGATTTGCGCATGATCAGCATCGGCTCCGTGGTGATCCGCGTGGAGGATCTGGAGCGTCAGAAGGCGTTCTGGAGCGCGGCACTCGACTACGTTCCTCGCGAGGGCGACGACGACACCTTCGCCCTCCTCCGTCCCCGGAATGGAAGCGGTCCCAACGTCTCGCTGGATCATTGGCACGCCCCGGTGCAGGTGCCGCCGAAGATCCATCTCGACCTCTATGCCGATGACCAGGCGGCCGAGGTGCAGCGGCTGCTGGGCCTGGGTGCGACCGAGGTGGACTGGCCCCGACGCCCCGACGACGCCGACTTCGTGATCCTGGCCGACCCCGAGGGAAACCGCTTCTGCGTCATCGACAAGGGATGACGCCCACCGCAGTCGAGAGCATCGACATCCGCCTTCCCGACGGCCGGACCGTGCGAGCACACCACACCGCTCCCGTCGGTGCCGATGAGCTGGTGATCGTGTGGCATCACGGAACCCCGAACATCGGGTTGCCGCCGGAGCCTCTCTTCCCCACCTCCGAGCGCCTGGGTATTCGCTGGGTCGGATACGACCGGCCGGGATACGGTGGGTCCGATCCCAACCCGGGCCGCGATGTCGCGTCGGCAGCGAGCGACGTGGCGAGCATCGCGGATGCGCTCGGCATCGACCGGTTCGCCGTGATGGGGCATTCGGGTGGGTCGCCGCACGCGCTCGCCTGTGCGGCGCTTCTGCCGGAACGGGTGGTCGGCGCGCTCCCGATCTCGACCCTCGCACCGTTCCACGCCGATCGGCCTCGATTGGTTCGCCGGCATGAGCCCAGCCGGAGTGGCAACGCTCAAAGCCGCCGCTCAGGGACGTGAGGCGAAAGAGCGTCACGAGGCGAACGCCACGGAGGCCGATCCCGGTTTCGTGCCGGCGGACCTCGCCGCCCTCGAGGGCGATTGGTCGTGGTTCATGAAGGTCGTCCGTCCGGCACTCGCGGGCGGTCCCGGTCCGCTCATCGACGACGACCTCGCGTACGTGACGCCGTGGGGATTCAATCCCGCCACCGTCACCGCGCCGACGCTCCTGCTCCACGGCTCGGCGGACCGGATCGCGCCAGTGGGACACGCCGAATGGCTCGCACATCGGATGGCATCGGCCCAGCTGCAGGTCGTGCCGGATGCCGGGCACATCTCGGTCCTGGACGCCGCATCGAGCGCGCTCGAGTGGCTCCGCGATCAGGTCGGGTCCGCGTCCGCGCCGATGCTTCGCACCCTGGACTAGCGTCCGAGCGCCCGCAGGTGGGCATCCGAGAAGTAGAGGGCCGCGCCGGCGAAGCCGGCCAGGATCCAGAGTCCCGCGTGGAAGCCGGGCGACGAGGTCAGCACGCCGATGACGGCGAGCGCCAGGATGACGATCGAGGCCGCGAGCGAGACCCACGCCGCGGTGTCATCGTGGCGAACGATCAGCCAGCCGGCCACGCCGGCCGCGCCGAGGGCCGCGGGCCAGAGGATCACGTAGGCCGGGATGCCCAGCGAGGCCGCCGCAGCGCCCAGGACCGTCAGGAGCGCCGCAGAGATCAGCCAGATGCCGGCGGCCACAGCCGTGGCGCGCATTCCCGCACGGATGAGCACGGTTCCGAGTGCCACCGAGGGAACGAAGACGAGGACGAGGCCCAGGAGCTCCATGCGCCGATTGTGTCAGGTGCCGTATCGTCGCCGCATGACGGCCCAGGCTGCTCCCAAGGTCGTGCCGGCCACCCCGGCCCGCTGGGAGGACGTGCGCACGGTCCTCGACGGAAGTGGCGAGGTGGGCTGCTGGTGCCAGCCGTGGCGTGGACTCGACGCCAAGCGACTCTCGGGCGGGAAGTCGCGACCCGAGCTGCTTCGCGCGCAGATGCGCGGCGCTCCTCCCAAACCGGGCTACATCGCCTATCTCGACGGCGAGCCGGTCGGCTGGATCGGCGTCGGCGTCCGAACGCAGATGCCGCGCCTGGCGAACTCGCGCACGATTCCGAAGGTCGACGACCTCCCCGTCTGGTCCATCGGCTGCTTCCGGATCCGGCCGGGATTCCGGCGTCAGGGTGTCGCGAGAGCCCTCCTGGCAGGCGTCATCGACGCCGCCCGGAAGGCCGGTGCCCCCGGTCTCGAGGCGTACCCGATCGATCCCGGTGGGAAGCGCGTGGACGCGACGCTCGGATTCGTGGGCTTCGCCTCGATGTTCGAGGACGCGGGGTTCAGGCACGTGACGACCACCGACGCTCACAGCGCCCGGCTGCCACGGCTCCTCATGCGGCTCGATCTCGACGGATGACGGGGGCGAGGCACCGACCCGCTCAGTTCAGCTGGCTCTCCCAGTCATCGGGCACCAGGCCCGCGGGGCCGGGGGCCGTCTGATCGGCGGGGTACTCGTGCGGCGGTGCAAGCTCGGGACCCTCCCCACCGACATCCTCCACGAAGTCGTAGAACCAGTCCTCGCCGGGCTCGAAGCTCTGCACGATCGGGTGGCCAACGTCTGCGGCGTGATGGCGGGCATGCTGCGACGGCGAGGAGTCGCAGCAGCCGATGTGGCCGCACCTGGCGCAGCGCCGCAGGTGGAACCACCAGCCCCCGCTCTGCAGGCACTCCACGCACCCCGTGCCGCTCGGCGGGACGGTGGAATCGATGTCTTCGGCGCCGGCCATGGATCCTCCCGCTGGAACTGGGCTGAGCCTACATCGGGCTCAGGAGCTGGAAGTAGTTGTCATCGGGGTCGGCGAGGGTGGCGATGGCCGCTCCGGGCTCATCGCCCATCGTGTACGGCTCGCGCACGACGATGGCGCCCGCTGCCTTGAGCCGATCGAAATCGCCCTGGACGTCCGCACTCTCGATGTTCCAGATGAGTCGGCCAGGCTGCGCGTTGGGGCCGCTGACCTCGGAGTGCGCGCCGACCGTCACGGAGCCGCTGCCGATCTGCCAGCCGGTGTAGCCGCCATCGGCCCAGGCGGGCTCGCCGAACAGCTTCGTGTAGTACTCGGCGAGGCGGTTCGGGTCGGCTGACCCGATGAGGATGCTGTTGAGGTTCATGGTTCTCCTGGAGGTGTGATGGTCGTCGGTATGACGCGACTCCAGCCTCGAAGTCATCGGCCGCCGATGCCTATGGCCGAATGTTGCGGTTCACCCTGAACAGGTTGCCCGGGTCGTACGTGGCCTTCACCGAGCGGAGCCGCGCCAGGTTGTCACGATACGAGTCGGCGGTCCGCGCAGCTGGCTCGTCATCGGTCTGGAAGTTCACGTAGTTGCCGCCGGTGGAGTAGGGCTTCAGCGCCTCCCACGCGCTCCGGACCCATCCGCGGTTCGCCTCACGCGCCGGCGAATCCGGGGCCGACATGGCCTGGACCACGCACGCGTAGGCGGCGTCCCGATTGCCGACGGCGCCATCATCCTCGTCGTGCTCGTTGAGGGCCCCGCCGATCTGGAACAGCACGATCTGGTTCGCCGGCGCGTCGAGGCCCTCGAACTGGGCGTGGTACGCGGCGAGGAGGTCGTCGCTCAGCTCGGACACGAACTCGGACTTCCAGTAGAAGTGCATGCCCTTGGGTTGGGTGGCGTCGAGCATCGACTGGAGCTGGACGTAGTCGCGGAGCTGGATGATGTCGGCCAGCGGGTCGCCGAGCGCGCGAATCGGCGCGAGGTCGGCCTCGGCCTGCTCGGGACTGCCCGAGTGGCAGACGACGATGGCCGCCATGGGCTTGCCATGCGCCGATTCGGGCAGCCATGGAGCCGGGGGCGCGTTGCGACGCAGGGCGACCAGGGTGAGCTCCCGCGGTGCGGCGGCCGAGACGGAGCGAAACGCCGCGAGGACCTCCGCGGCCCGCGCGGCGGGCCAGGCGATGATGCCACCGGTGACCTGCGGGCCGATCTCGTGGAGGCGGTACGTGAACTCGGTCACGACGCCGAAGTTCCCGCCACCGCCGCGGATCGCCCAGAACAGGTCCTCGTTCTCCGACTCCGAGGCGCGCCGCGACTGTCCGTCCGCGGTCACGATCCGAACTTCCTCGAGATCGTCGACGGTCCATCCGAAGCGTCGGGTGAGATACCCGAATCCTCCACCCACGGTGAGACCGGCGGCGCCGGTCGCGGAGACAAAGCCGAGCGTGGTCGCCAGCCCGTGCTCCTGGGTCGCTCGATCGACGTCCCCGAGCGTGCAGCCCGGGGCGACGCGAGCGAGGCGCGCATCGGCGTCGACCGTCACCTCCCGGAGTCCCGAGAGGTCGAGCGTGATCCCGCCGTCGGAGAGCGCGAGGCCGGCGATGTTGTGCCCGCCACCCTTGATGGACATCTCGAGCTGCTCGTCACGAGCGAAGTTCACCGTTCGAACCACGTCCTCCGTGGAGCCTGCGACCACCACGACCGATGGTTGCTTCGTGATCATCCCGTTCCAGAGGGCGATCGCCTCGGCATAGCCGTCGTGATCGGGCAGCAATACGCGCCCTTCGAGCGACGCTTCGAAGGCGTCGAGATCCGACTGATCGAGTTCTCTGGTGCCGCCCGAGAGCGCGGTGATGGCCAGCGCCGCCATGTCGATCCCTCCGTCAACGACGGATCGGCGCGCGGCCCGTGGTGCCCGGAGCGCGGCGCCCGTCTCCGCCAGATCATAGCCCCGTTTCGGCGAGATTCCAGCCCGCCCGCGGCCCTAGCTGAGCGGCTTCACGACCATCACGAACACCAGCACGGCAACGAGCACCATGAGAGCCCACGTCGCTGCGCGCGCCCGCGGATCGGCGATCACCTCACGTAGATCGTCGGATGGGCTGTCGGATGGGCTGTCGGCAGCCGCACGCTCGAGCCGCCCGACCCATGGGTCGCTGACCGTGATGCCGATGGCCATCGCCGCCAAGAACGCGACGTATCCGAGAATCAGCCAGGTCGCGAGCAGGTCGATCTGCCCGGCCAGCGCTGCGACCACGCCGAAGCCGACGCCCGCAAGGAACAGCACGGTGGAGATGTTGGCGAGCGGCCGCACGCGGGCCGCCACGGTGCGGATCGCCACCACCTCACCCGAGTTCGCGACGGCGCGCACGACGAGCTCGCCGCTCACCGAGAGGGCGACGGCAAAGAACATCGCAGCGACGTGCAGGTACTTAAAGGCGACGAAGGCTTCCATGGCTGCTCCTCACTGAAGGGGATGACGGGCGAGCTGCCCACAGATGAGCCGGCTCACCGATCGGCCGGCGGCGACCGCATTCATGCCGGAGGCCCGCATCACGCTCCAGGCGTCGGGTGACGTGAGCGCGACGAGCGTGACGATCCGCTCCGTCTCGGCTCCCGCGAGCGCCGAAGCGGCGAGTTCTCGATGCCTGCGATCGAGCTCTCCGAACCAGGCATCGACGGCGGGGATCCTGCGCCGGTCCGTGCGCAGGTGGTCGAAGCCGGTTCCGAGCGCCTCCCACCAGGCGAACAGGGCGGTGCTCATTCGCGCAACCCGCTCCGTCTCCTCGTCGGCATCGGCGAATGCGTCCTCGCTCGGCATGGGAAGAAGTGCGTCACTCAACTCGCCGCACGCTCGGATCAGCTCGTCACGATCCGGGAAGTGGTGGAGGATCGTCGACGGCGCCACGCCCGCTCGCTCGGAGATGTCGCGCAGCGACGCGCCGGAGATCCCCAGGTCGTCGTGGGCGGCAATCGTCGCTTCGAGGATGGTGCGCCGCGTGCGCTCGGCTCGATCCGCCCGCTTTCCGAGCCGATACGGCCGCCTGTCCCTTTTGGTCGAACGCATTGTTCGCCGAATATAGCGCGAGCCGTCAAGTCCGTCGGACCGGGAGCGCACCCGCGCCCGTGACGTACCCCGCGTAGACTCGGTGGATGTCGCGTACCCCGGCTTTCGATTCGGAGCTGCTCGCCCTGCTGGACGCCACGCACGAGGTCATCATCGAGACGACGCGGGCAAACGGCAGGCCGCGCCGGACGGTGATCTGGGTCGTCGCCGACGGCGCCGATGCGTACATCCGATCCGTCCGGGGCAGCCATGGTCGATGGTTCCGGGACCTCGTGGCCCGGCCGGAGGCCATGCTCACCGTCGGCGCGGAGCGCGTGCCGGTTACGGTCGTGCCTGCCGTCGATGAGCCGTCGATCGAGCTCGTCAGCGAGCTCTTCCACGCGAAGTACGACCGAACCGCGCACGCCAGCACGGTCTCGATGCTGCAGCCAGCGACCCTCGAGACCACGCTGCGGGTGCTGCCCGCCTGAGCCCATGTTGCTGTGGCTGCAGGCTGGTCGGCGAGCTCGCCGACGGCGTCAATTGTCCCCCACCCCGAGAGCGAGGCACGCATGACCTTCCCCACCGACGACATGCCGATCACCCACATCCTGGTCGTATCGGACGTCGACCGATCGCGGGCGTGGTACACGGACGTGCTGGGCGCAACGCTGTACCGAGAGTACGGCGAGGACTCGACGGTCCTGTCGTTCAGCGGGTCGTGGCTGCTCCTCGTAACGAGCGGCGACCCGACGGACGACAAGCCGGGCGTCACCCTCGCGCCGCCGGACGACCCGAATCGCCTGAGCCACCTGTTCACGATCCGCGTGCCGGACTGCCAGGCTGCCCATGACGAGCTCCAGGGGCGCGGCGCCGAGTTCCTCACGCCGCCCGTGACGCATGGCGCCGAGACGCGATGCTTCTTCCGCGACCCTGACGGGAACCTGTTCGAGATCAGCGAGTACCGCGCCTGAGCGTCCGGCCCGCCCCGGCTACGGCCGGTGCCCGTCCTGCGGCCGCCAGCCGAGGAGTCGCTCCCCCTCCTCCAGGCTGAGCCAGCGACCGGCGTTGTCGCTCACGCCGTAGACGATCGCGAACCGCTGGTCCGTGCGCAGGGCCGCCTCGATCAGCGTCATGCAGTCCCGCTGGCTGAGCCACATGCCCGGGCCACGGTCCCGGACGTGCTGGATCTCCCTCCGGGCAGCGTGGAGCGGCGTCGGGGGCTCATCGTGCTCCGTGACCCAGCCAATCCGCAGGCAGATCACGCTGAATGCATCGAGTCGCTCGACGTAGTAGCGTCCGAGCGCCTCGCCCCACACCTTGCTGGCGCCGTACAGCGTGTCGGGCCGAACGGGTGCATCGGCCGGTACGATGGTCGGTGCGTGCTGATCAGCGAAGTAGGCATCGTCCCACTGGTACATGCCGACGGCGTGATTCGAGCTCGCGAAGACCACCCGCGCGACGCCCGCGCGACGCGCCGCCTCGTACACGTTGCGGGCCCCGATCACGTTCGCGTCGAGAACCGCCTCCCACGGCGAGTCGACGTCGGAGGTCGCCGCGAGGTGCACGACGGCGTCGATGCCATCGAGCGCCGCCACCACGGCGTCGAGGTCGGTGATATCGGCGTCATCTCGGCTGAGGGGTCGGACGTCGTACCGCCCGTCGAGGTGATCGGCCAGCAGGTCGCCGATCAGCCCGCCTGCTCCTGTGATCGCCACGGTTCGCGGATTCGCCATGCCTCATCCTACCGATCTGGCCAGCCACTGCCCGCATAGCCCGATCGGGCCATGGCCCTGCCGGTTGGGTAGGACCTAGGCTCCGGCGTGTGAGCCTCATCCCGGGTGCGCAGCGCATGCTCGCTGCAGCGCAGATCGAGCCGTCGATGGCGAGCGACGACGATCGCCAGCGCGATCGACACGCGCTCGGCCCGATCGTGGTGGCCGGGATCATCGCGCTGGGCGTGGTTGCCCTCGTCGGGTCGGCCGCCGACGCGCTGACGGCGTTCTCGGGCGCGGCCCTGCGGGGCGGAGCCGCGCTGGTGGCGCTGACCATCGCCGTCCGATCCACCTATCTCGCGGGTGGTCCCGCGCATCGCTACCGCCGACTGCTGACCGCTGCCACGTTGCTGTGGCTGGGAATCCAGGCGGTACGCACGGTTGGCCGTGTACCGGATCCACCCCCCGTCCTGATCCCGGAGCTTCTGCTCATGGCCGGGATCGTTGCCGTCACCGTGGCGATGTGGCGCGTCGCTTTTCATGAGCGCTTCTCGCGCACCGAGCAGCGCGCCGTGTACCTCGATGCCGCCACCGTGTTCTTCACTTTCGCGGGAGTCTCGATCCTCGTCCTGAGCCGCCTGGTCGGCGACCGTTCGGACCTTGTCCCGTTGGCCGCCAACACCGTGATGTTCGCCGGGGTGATCGGTTCGCTGGCGGTCATCTATCTCGCCGCGACGCCGGCGCCTGGCCTGCATGGCTGGGTCGTGGTCACGATCGGCCTGGCGACCCTTGCCATCGGCATGATCTGGGCACTGGTGGCCGAGACTGCCGGGCAGGTCGCCATCGGGGCTGAGCTCATCGCCGCCGTCGGCGTCATCATCACTGCGTACGGCACGGCCACCTGGCGGCCCGACGTGCATCCGGATGCCGACCTTCGACGACGCTACGCGCGCATTCGGGCCGCGCTTCCGGTCGCGACGGCGGCGCTGGCGCCGGTGCTCCTGGTGCTCAACCACGTCCTGACGCCCCTCCGCGGGGACCTGGCCGGTATCACCGTCGACGGGTCGATCGGCGTTGTCCTCACGCTGATCATCGTGCGTCAGACCCTCCTGCTGTCGGAGCGCGGCCGGCTGGTCGATGAGGCGACGGCCAGCGTGGCGCGCGAGCGCGCTGCCATCTCCGAGCTCACCCTCAACGAACAGCGCTTCCGATCCCTGGTGCGCAACTCCTCCGACGTCATCCTCATCCTTGCCGACGACGGCACGATCACCTACCAGAGCGAGGCCGTGCAACGCGTGCTCGGCTACGAGCCCGGCGCACGGGTCGGGCTCTCCATGTTCGACATCATTCACCCGGACGACATCGCCGCGGCGCGCGCGACCTTCCGCGAGCTGCAGCTCGATCCGACCACCACCCGCACCCTCGAGGGCCGCGCCCGCCACGCTGATGGCTCGTGGCGCTTCATCGAGGTCACGGCTCGCAACCTGACATCGGACCCCGCGGTGGGTGGCGTGGTGGTGAACTACCGAGACATCACCGAGCGCAAGGAGCTCGAGCGCCAGCTGCTGCACGAGGCGTTCCACGATCCGCTCACTGGTCTTGCGAATCGCGCGCTGTTCATCGACCGCGTCCAGCATGCCCTCGCGCGTCGCGCGACTCAGACACTCGCCGTGCTGTTCCTGGACCTCGACGACTTCAAGACGATCAACGACTCGCTCGGGCACGCTGCAGGCGACCAGGTGCTCACTGCCGTGGCGGAACGATTCCGCGGGGCACTGCGACCCGAGGACACGATCAGTCGTCTCGGCGGCGACGAGTTCGCGATCCTGCTCGACCCTGCCGATGCCGCTCTCGTCGACATCGTGGCCGGGCGCCTGGTCGATGCGCTGCGCAGCCCCTTCGAGATCGGCGGCAAGCAGGTCCACCTGGCGGGCTCGATCGGCCTCGCCATGTCAGGCCCCGAGACGAGGTCCGCTGATGAGCTGCTGCGCAATGCGGATGTCGCCATGTACACGGCCAAGGGCCGCGGCAAGGGCCGGATCGAGCTGTTCGAGGCGAGCATGCACACCGCCGCCCTCAACCGGCTCGAGCTGCGCGCCGATCTCGAACGGGCGCTCGAGCGCGGTGAGTTTCGTCTTCGCTACCAGCCGGTCTTCGACCTCCAGCAGGGGCGCCTCAGCGGCTTCGAGGCGCTGATCCGCTGGCGGCATCCCGAGCGCGGCGAGGTCATGCCCGGGGACTTCATTGCTCTTGCCGAGGAGACTGGGCTCATCGTCCCGATCGGGCACTGGGTCCTCGCGCAGGCGACGCGCCAGGCCCAGGCGTGGAACGCCACCGGGTCGCGACCGCTCCACGTGAGCGTGAACATCTCACCCCGGCAGGTCCAGGACCCCACCATCACCGACTCCGTTCGCCACGCCCTGGCCGAGAGCGGCCTCGAACCGGCGCGGCTCATCGTGGAGCTCACCGAATCCGGACTCATGCAGGACGATGAGGGACGGCTCCACGAGCTGAAGGCGCTCGGCGTCCACATCGCGCTCGACGACTTCGGGACCGGCTACAGCTCGCTCAGCTACCTCTCGCGCTTCCCGATCGATGTGCTCAAGATCGACCAGAGCTTCGTCGCCCAGATCCAGCCCGGCACGATCGAGCCTGCGCTCGTGCGCTCGGTCATCCAGCTCGGCGCCGCCATGGAGCTCCACACCGTGGCCGAGGGCATCGAGCAGCCGGCGCAGCTGGAGCGGCTGCGCGAGCTCGGCGTCGACTACGGGCAGGGATACCTGCTGGCGCGACCACTGGATCCGATCGCCGCGACACGCCTCGTCGTCGCGGACTCCTCGATCAGCGAGGTCCTCGCCTCGTGACCCCGCGCGACGCGTCCAGCGGCTGCGCCGACATGGCGGTGAGCCTGGGGGTGGACGACATCCTCGTCTTCGTCCGACGCGGCGAACAGCTCTCGCTGCTCGGTGGCGCCGGGCGCGGCATCGGGTGGGCAGGCGTTGTCGACGTCGAGCTGGCGGACGAACCGCTGGCTGCCGAGACGATCCGCCGCGGCAGGCCGCGACGCATCGAGTCGTCGGAAGCGCATCGCGTCATCGGCCCGTACTACGTCGAGCGCGCGGCCTTCATCCCGCTCGGCGACGGGACGCTCGTCGTGTTCGGGGCCTCCCGGCCGATCGTCGTCTCCGACGGTGAGCTCCTGCGCGCAGCCGCCGAATCAGCGGCCGCCTGCGGCGACATCCCCTCCGCCAAGCTCCTTGCCGACGAGCTCGAAGTCGTCCACGCCGTTCGCCAGCTCATGGAGTATCGCCCCGAGTCGCTGGTGGCGACAGCCTCGCACGTGGCCGCCGTCGCCGCTGAAGCCCTTGGCTGCGAGATCGGGGTCGTGATGGTCACCGACCGCGGCCGGACCGTCATCGGCGGCGCCGGCAGCGGCTGGCCTGCGATCGCCGATCATCCGCGCCTCGTTCCGCAACCTCGAGTCGATCGCGGAGCGCGCGCGGACCGAGAGCGTGGTCGAGCAGGAGGTCGGCGACGACCCGCTGGGCATCAACCTGGTGTCGCGGTATGCACTGCGCATCGGCTCCCCGGCGCCGATCGCCACGCTCATGGTCGGCCACTCCTCGGAGCGCGCGCGTGGCTTCACGGCGCTCTGCCAGCGAGTGGGCCGCTCTCTCGCCGATGCGGCGGAGGTTCTCCTCGCGCAGGCATCCGCCCGCGAGGACCTCGCCCGCGAGCGCGACGCCTTCGCCCGCGAGGCGCGCACCGACCCGCTGACCGGTCTGGGCAACCGCATCGCGTGGGACGAAGCACTCCGGCGCGAGGAGGCACTGTTCCACCGGCACGGCCACCCGATGTCGGTGCTGTCCCTCGACATCGACCACCTGCGGGAGATGAACGAGCGCTTCGGACACTCGGGGGGCGACGAGATCCTCGTGGCCGCTGCCGAGGTCCTCACCGCGACGATGCGCTCGTCGGACATCCTCGTTCGCCTGGGCGGCGACGAGTTCGCCGCGCTGCTGCCCATGACCGACGCCGATGCGTGCTCCATCGTCGAACGCCGAATCGCCGATGCGATGGGCGCGTGGAGCGGCAGCCATCCGGGTCTCGCACTCTCCATCTCGATCGGCACGGCGTCAGCCGGCCCGGGCGAGCCGCTCCGCGATGCGTTTCGGAGGGCGGACGAGGCTCTGATGCGGAGCAAGAGCTCCCGCTGACGG
Source organism: uncultured Chloroflexia bacterium (assembly GCA_963767985.1). Taxonomy (GTDB): domain Bacteria; phylum Chloroflexota; class Limnocylindria; order QHBO01; family QHBO01; genus JACDBZ01. The sequence goes on along the minus strand of CAVYGE010000003.1, from coordinate 381,286 downwards.
GGCTCCGGGCGTACCGGCACGACGCGCTGCTACGCTCGAATCCATGAGCCCCGCTCTCCTCGCCACCCTCGCGTGCGTCGTCGCCGCTGCCTGTTGGGCGGCGAACGCCGTGATCGCGGCCGGCGCCTTCGAGCTCGGCGTGAGCCCCGAAGAGCTGGCCGAGGCGCGGGTCATGGTTGCGCTCGTCCCCCTCACGGTCGTGCTCCTGGCGTTCCGGCGCGACCTCATGCGGCCGCATGCCGGCGCATCGGTTCCGCTACTCGTCTTCGGTGCCTGCATCGTGGCGGTGAACTTCGCGTACTACGTCGCCATCGAGCGCGTGCCCGTCGGGGTGGCGATCTCGCTGCAGTACACCGCGCCGGTCCTGGTGCTGTCCGGTGGAGCGATCTTCGGCAGACGACTCCCGTCACGCACCGTGTGGATCGCCGCAGCCCTCTCGCTCGCCGGCGCGACGCTCGTCAGCGGGGCGCTCACCGGGGCCATCGGTGACCTCGACGGGCTCGGGTTGCTCGCCGGGGTGGCCTCAGCGCTGACGTTCGCGGGCTACCTCGTCGCCGCCGAGATGGCGGGGCGCCGTGGCACGCACCCGGTGACCACCCTCTTCATCGGCTTCGTGGTGGCAGCCGCCATCTGGATTGTCATCCTGCCGCCGTGGACATGGCCGTTCGAGCTTCTCGCCAACCCCGACGTGGCGTGGAGAGTGGTGGCGGTGGGGCTGCTCGGCACGCTGCTGCCGTTTGCGCTGACCGTGGCGGCGCTGCGCTGGATCTCCTCGGCGCTGGCGGGGATCGCCACGACGGCCGAGCCGGTCCTGGCCGCGGCACTCGCCTGGTGGCTGCTGAGCCAGGCGCTGAGCTTTCCCCAGCTCGTTGGGGGTGCGCTGGTCGTCGCGGGAGTGCTGACGGCGCAGCTCGCACGTCCGATCCGGCCACGGGGAACGCCCGTCGAGATATCGCCGTGATCCCGCATCGGCTGGGGCGTAGGCTGGTGCGCATGAATCGGCTGCTCGCCCTGCTCGGACTCGCATTGCTCGTCGGCGCGTGCACGGCGGCTCCCGCACCATCGGTGAGCCCGACCCCGACCGCGAGTCCGGATCCCTCGCCCACGCCGAGCCCGACCCCCGAGCCGACGGAGATGCCCACTCCCACGCCGAGCGCCTCGCCCACGGCCGAGCCCAGCGCGCCCACCTCGCCGACGCCGGCGCCCGGCGGATTCGGCATCCCTGCCAACCCGGCCGCGGATGCGCTGTTCCTCGTGCGTGACGAGTGCCGGAATCCACGCGACGGGTATGAGCTCGAGTTCCCCGAGGACTGGTGGACGAACACCGCCATCGCCAAGGTGCCCGCCTGCACCTGGTTCAGTCCGACCTTCTACCAGGTCCCCGATCCGGCCGTGGTGCCCGACGAGATCGCGATCGAGATCTTCGTGGCATCGGGGGACCGCGGCTACCTGCGCTCGATCCTGAGCCGCGAGGAGATCATCGTGGGCGGTACGCAGGACGGCGTTCGCCTCGAGATCGACGGCACGGCCGATGGCGGCAATGGCATCTCGTACGAGTACGTCGTCCAGCTCGGCCCCACGCTCGAGTCCGGGCCGAATCTCGTGGCACGCACGGATACCGCGATGGGCGGAACGTTCGACGTCAGCAGGGGCGTGCTCGACCGGATCATGGCCACCATCCGCTTCATCGGGACGGTCCAGTAGAGGGTTGACTCAGTAGTAGTCCGAGCAGCTCAGGAAGTATCCGCAGCCATGGCAGATGAGCTTGCACTTGCGCTCCTCCATCGGCGACCCGCAATTCGCGCACGTGCGCATGAGCATCCCCGGGTCGGGCTGCGATGGCCTCGCGCGGCGAGTCTCGGTCGGTCGCGCTGGCTCGGTCGACGGCATCGGCGGAGGATAGTGCGCCCGGCCCGCCACTTGCATCGATTCGGCGCAGGAGGTGACACATGGACCCCGATCGAACCAGGGACAGCATCGAGCAGCTCGACGACATCGAGCTGAAGAATCCGATCACCGATGACGACGCCACGCTGGGCGAGGCCGGCGACGCGATGAATCCCGAGGGCGAGGCGCCGGAGCGCGACAAGGACGACGCCGAGGGCCCGGCTCCGCACACGACCCAGATGCCGCGCTGAGCCTGCCTCGCGCCGGTACGATGCGCGCGTGACCGTCGCTCCACCCTCCACCTCGCTCGACGAGCTCGCTGCTGAATTCTGGGTGGCGTGGCTCGCGCGCAACCCCGTCTACGCGACGGCGATCGGCGAGCGGGCCCACGACCATCGAATCGACGACAACTCCCCGGCGGGTGATGCCGCGTGGCGGGATGCGCTCGCCGACTTCGATCGGCGTCTGGATTGGATCGATCCCGCGGCCGATCCGGTGACCCACGCTGCCCTCAGGGAGTCGATCGAGTCGAACCGGGCGTTCGTTGACGCCGATCTCGGCTCGTTCAACGTGGATCCGATGGACGGCCCTCAGACGGAGCTGCTCAATATTCCGTCCTACCAGCCGATCACCTCGGAGCGCGATGCAGCAGCCCTCCTGGCCCGCTGGCGCGCCATGGCCGGATACCTGGACCAGGCGGGCGCCAATCTCGTCGCCGGGCGCGGGCGGGGACGCATCGGCGTGGCCAGCCTGTGCGCCAAGGTGCTGGAGCAGCTTGACGACCTCCTCGATCGTCCCATCGGGGAGTGGCCGCTGGCCTCGCCCGCGGACAGCTGGCCAGCGCTCCGCGACGACCTGCTGGAGGTCATCGGCAGCGAGATTCGACCCGCCTTCGAGCGCTATCGGGCCGTGATCGCCGATGAGATCGCACCGCACGCCCGATCCGACGATCAACCCGGGCTGTCGCACGTCCCCGATGGCGCCGAAGCGTACGCGCTGCTCGCGCGCGCTCACACGTCGCTCGCGATCGAGCCGGGCGACGTCCATCGGATCGGCGTGGACGAGATCGCGCGCATCGACGCCGAGTTCGTCGACCTCGGCCGGCGCCTGCTGGGCACGGTCGGGCTCTCGGACACCCTGGCGAAGCTGCGCGACGATCCCGCGCTCCACTTCTCGACGCGCGACGAGATAGCTGCGGCGGCTGTGGAGGCCCTGGCCCGCGCCAACGGCGCCATCGGCGAATGGTTCGGGCGGCGGCCGGTCGCTCCGTGCGAGGTCGTCGTCATGCCGGCGCACGAGGAGAAGCACTCGACCATCGCCTACTACCGCGAACCGGCGGCCGACGGGAGCCGTCCGGGCCAGTACTTCGTCAACACCTACGCCCCGGAGACGCGGCCGCGCTACGAGGCGGAGACGCTCGCCTTCCACGAGTCGGTACCCGGCCACCATCTCCAGATCGCGATTGCCCAGGAGCTCGAGCACCTGCCGGCATTCCGCCGCTTCCTCGGCAGCACCGCGTACACCGAGGGCTGGGGTCTGTACACGGAGCGCCTCTCGGAGGAGATGGGGCTGCTCTCGGGCGACATGGGCCGCTTCGGGGTCCTGTCCTTCGATGCCTGGCGCGCGGCACGGCTGGTCGTCGACACCGGGCTCCACGCCCTGGGCTGGACGCGGCAACAGGCGATCGACTACATGGCGGAGCACACCGCTCTGGGGCTGAACAACGTCGCCAACGAGGTCGACCGCTACGTTGCCTACCCGGGACAGGCGCTTGCCTACAAGCTTGGCCAGCTCGAGATCCTGCGGCTGCGGGCCGAGGCGCGGAATCGCCAGGGCGAGCGCTTCGACATTCGCCGATTCCACGACGTCGTGCTCGAGGAGGGCGCGCTGCCGCTGCCCGTCCTGCGCCAGGTCGTGGAACGGGCATTGGTCTAGTCCGCGATGGAGCGCCGCGACCCGTATCGGATCCTCCAGGTTCAGCCCGATGCCGACCCCGAGGTCGTCAAGGCTGCCTATCGCGTGCTGGCGCGTAAGGCGCATCCGGACGCAGGCCTGCCGGTCGACGAAGCCGGCGAGCGGCGCATGACCGACCTCAACTGGGCGTACGCCGTCGTCCGAGATCCGGTGCGCCGCCAGGCGTGGGAAGCGGAACGACGCCGGACGCCTCCGCCGACGCCGGCCGAGGACGCAACGCACGGAGCTCCGCGCGGACCGCTCGGCGCCGATGGTGGCGGGGCTCGCCTCGACTTCGGCCGCTACGAGGGCTGGACGCTGGGCGAGGTCGCGAAGCGCGATCCCGACTATCTCGACTGGCTCCGCCGCCACGCGTCCGGCGCCCGCTACCGCGACGCGATCGACATCCTGCTGCGCAAATACCGGCCACGACAGCCGTCACGCTGATCGCACGAACGGACCATTTGGTGCATGCCGCGTGCCCGCTCGTACCCCTTGCGGCGAGCGGTCGGGATGCCAGACTCGCTTCGGTATCGTTTCGGCGCGATGTCCGCGCCTGTCATCCTCGGCGCACGCTCTGCCCCGCGCGTCGCCGCATAGGAGAGTCACCGGTCATGCATCGCCTGCGCAGCACGTGGTTCGCCCTCATCGCCGGCGCCATCCTCGTCACACTTTCGGTCTCCGCCGCATTCGGCAGCGCGCCGGCCGCCTCCACCGATGGCACCCGCGGTCAGACCATCGCAGGATTCGTCCATGGACTGCTGTTCGACGGCGGAACGGTCGCGGATGGAGCTGGGCCCTGCGACGGCGTACCGCCCACGGCCGATGCGCCCGCCGGAAGCTTCGGAGCCGTGATCGAGTCCGAGAACTGCGACGCCGATGACGACGGCACCGAGGAGCAGGCCGACGAAGCCGACGTTGACTCCGACGGGACGCATGGCGCATGCGTGCGGGAGGTCGCGCGCGACAAGGACGCGGTCGGCGGCAAGAACGAGAACCACGGTGGTGCGGTCAGCGAAGCGGCCCGCGAGACGTGCCGCGAGGGCAAGGAATCCGATGGCGAAGTCGAGTCAGCCGATGCAGAGGCGAAGGCCGCCGAGAAGGAGGCCCGCAAGGCCGAGCGCGAGGCCGCCAAGGAGCAGCGCAAGGCGGAGCGCGACGCCGCCAAGGAGACGCGTGAAACCGAGAAGGCCGAGCGCCACGGCTCCCAGGGCGACGATAAGGGCGACTCCGACGACTGAGGACGCCAGGGTTGCGTCGCTCCAGGGGCGATCAGAACAGGACGACCCGTCGTGCCCCATCACCCCGGCGCATGGCGTCGAAGGCATGACTCAGCCGATCCAGCCCGATGCGCTCGGTGATCAGGAGGTCCAGCGGCAGGCTGCCGGCCAGGTAGGCATCGGCGATCCTCGGGAAGTCACGCGCCGGCACCGCTGACCCGTAGTTGGAACCCCGGATCTGCTTGCCGTCTTCCACCAGCCGATAGACGTCGAAGCTCGCGCGTGCCCCCTGCGGCGTCATGCCCACCAACGTGACGATCCCGCCCGGTCGAACGAGGTCGATCGCCAGCTCGACGGTCTGCACCAGGCCGATGCACTCGATGACGTGATCGGCGCCCGCCGCTGCGTGGGCCGCATCGGCCGGGACGGCGCGATGTGCTCCGGCCAGTCTCGCGAGCTCGAGCTTGGCCGACGACGTGTCGACGGCCGTGATCGGCTCCGCGCCCGCGGCGGCTGCGCCCATCACCGCCGAAAGGCCAACCCCTCCCATGCCGATGACGACCACCGACTCCCCCGCCGCCACGCCGGCCGTCGCCTGCACCGCGCCGATGCCGGTCGTCACCGCGCAGCCGATGAGCGCCGCGATCTCGGGTGCCGTCGCCGAATCGATCCTGATGGCTGCGGACGCTGCGACGACCTGGTGCGTCCCGAATGTCCCGATGCCGGAGTAGGCGCCGATGGCGGTGCCGTCATCGCGATGCAGACGCGCAAGGTCGCGGGTGAGGCGGTGGCCGCTGCCGTCGGGTTGGCTGCACAGCCACGGTTCGGCGCGCTCGCATGCAGGGCAGGTCCCGCACGGGGCCGTCCAGGCGAGCACCACGAGGTCGCCAGGCTCGAGGCCCTCCACTCCGGGGCCGAGCTGCTCGACCACGGCTGCGCCCTCATGGCCGAGCACCACACCTGCGGGCCGCTCCCACTCGCCGTCGACGACGTGCAGGTCCGAATGGCAGATGCCCGCGGCGACCATCCGGACCAGCACCTCGCCCGGTCCGGGGGGATCGAGCTCGAGCTCCTCGAGATGGATCGGCCGGTTCGGCCCGTGGAACACCGCACCGCGCATCTTCACGGCGCCGATGCTACCCGCCCGGGACGACGAGAGAGGGCCGGCACCCCTCCGGGCCGGCCCTCTCGCCATCCGAGGGAGGTGACGTTACTTCGTCGGCTTGAAGACCGCGAACTGCTGGGTCGAGATCCGGACGCCATCGAGGTAGACGTCCAGCCGATAGCACTGGTTCGTCACCAGGCCCAGCGCCTTGGTGTCGAGGTTGTAGATCCAGTGGTCACCGGTCGGGCGGAAGTCGTTGGTGTTGCCATTCGACGCGCCCGCATCGGCATAGAGCTCGACTCCATCGACCACAGCCCCGCTCGCGCAGTTCGTCGAGTTCACGTTGATCTCGAGGCGGCCCTGGGCGATCTGCGTGCTGCTCTGATTCACGCCCTCGAGGTACACCCGGATCTTGACCGGAATGACCCTGCCGTTCTTTCCCGTGTTGAGCACGATCGTGCTCGGCGTGGAGTCGTCGATCGGCGACTGGTAGTCGAGGGTGTAGCGGTTGAGCTGGAAGGTCACCGACGTCGACGACGTGTTCGTCGCGTTGTCGGTCGTCTGCGCGCGAATCGTGTACTGACCGGTCGATGGGAAGTTGCTGTACTGGAACGCCTGGAGCCATGATCCGCCGTTCCCGACGTTGAACAGGACCTCAGCCGCGCTGTTGAAGGCCGTCCCGCTCCAGTAGAGGCCGGTCGAGAAGCGACGGATGCTGACCTGCGTCTGGCTGATGCCGGACGTCGCGTCGGACGCCGATCCGCAGAACTCACCCGTCAACGGGACGCAGCCGGAGTTCCAACTCGCCTCGCTGTACGCGGCACTCAGCGGGAAGGTGATCCCGACGGTGGGCACGGTGGCATCGATGGTCAGAGCGCGGGTGGCGCTGTAGGCGCCGATGCCGCCGTCCTCGTCGGATGCCCACACACGCCAGCAGTAGGCGTTGCTGTCCGGGATGGCGGTCGCCGGGGTATAGGTGGATGCGCCGAGGCCGCTCACGTCGATCTCCGGGCTCGGGAATCCGCACCCGTTGTTGTCCACCTGGAGCGAGTAGCTGATCGTGTCGTTGGCGCCGGCCGGATCGGTGGAATCGCTCCAGTCGAAGGTCGGCGTGTTGTCGTTCGTGATCGCGCCGTTTGCCGGCGAGACCAGGCTCGGCGTGCTTGGCGCCACGTTGAGCACGCTGACGCTCTTGGCATTGGCGCGATTCAGGTGCGTGCCGTCCTCATCGACCAGGTCGACGGTGATGGCGGGTGTGGCCGGACCATCGGCGTAGGTGTGCGTCTTCACGCCGTTGGTTCCATAGGTGTCGCTGTTGCCGTCGCCCCAGTGGACGATGTAGCTGGTCACGGTATCGGTGCCCGGATCGGTCACGGCACCGAGGGTCAGGCTGTAGGGCGAGCCCTCGTTGACGCTGGCCGCACCGGAGATGGCGATCGTCGGCGCCACGTTGCTGACGGTGACGGACTTCGACTTGGTGTCGGTGCCGGTGTCGTCGTCGGTGACGTTCACGCTGACCGTCTGCGGAGTTGCACTGTCATCGGCCCAGCTGCAGGTGAACGATCCGCTCTTGGAGAGCTCGTCGAACACGTCGAGCGAGGCGACGCCGCTGGTGCCGCAGCTGATGCTGTGGGTCCAGCTGTCGGTACCCGGATCGGTCCAGGTGTAGGTGTAGTTCAGACTGCCGCCCTCGTTGACGGCGGTATCGCCACTGAGGGTGACGGCCGGCGCAACGTTGCTGACGGTAACGGTGGGTGAGGCCGTGTCCTGGCGCGGATCTGGCGCACCGTTGGTCGTGCCATCGTCGACGATCGTGACCAAGACGGCGTACTCATCTGACGATGTGCCTGTGGGATCGTCATCCGGGTACGTATGACTGCCCGTGCACATGCCCGGGGTGGAACCCGACGGCTCGACAACGAGGCCCATCGAGGAGCTGCCGTCGTCCCAATCGATGGAGCAGGTGTGAGTCTGACCGCTGTCCACGTCGGTGAACGTCGCGTCAACGCTCGCGATCCCACCTTCAATGATGGCCTGATCAGAGCCCGCGGTCACGACCGGGGCATCGTTGACCTCGGTCACGGTGATGGTGACCTCGCCCTCGTCGGTCAGGAAGTCATCGACGCCAGCGGTGGTGCCGTCGTCCTGGACCACGTAGGTGAAGCTGTCGGTGCCGTTGAAGTTCAGGTCGGGCTCGTAGGTCACCGTGCCATCGATCTCGAGGGTGGCGGTGCCGTTGGCCGGGTCGCTGACGCTGATGATGGTCAGGCTCTGGCCGGACTCGTTGGCCGGACCGGTGCTGTCCCCGTCACGCGGGTCGAGGTTGACCGAGCCATCCTCGGCCACCGTGGCGCTGTCGTCGGCGGCGACCGGGGCATCGTTGACCTCGGTCACGGTGATGGTGACCTCGCCCTCGTCGGTCAGGAAGTCATCGACGCCAGCGGTGGTGCCGTCGTCCTGGACCACGTAGGTGAAGCTGTCGGTGCCGTTGAAGTTCAGGTCGGGCTCGTAGGTCACCGTGCCATCGATCTCGAGGGTGGCGGTGCCGTTGGCCGGGTCGCTGACGCTGATGATGGTCAGGCTCTGGCCGGACTCGTTGGCCGGACCGGTGCTGTCCCCGTCACGCGGGTCGAGGTTGACCGAGCCATCCTCGGCCACCGTGGCGCTGTCGTCGGCGGCGACCGGGGCATCGTTGACCTCGGTCACGGTGATGGTGACCTCGCCCTCGTCGGTCAGGAAGTCATCGACGCCAGCGGTGGTGCCGTCGTCCTGGACCACGTAGGTGAAGCTGTCGGTGCCGTTGAAGTTCAGGTCGGGCTCGTAGGTCACCGTGCCATCGATCTCGAGGGTGGCGGTGCCGTTGGCCGGGTCGCTGACGCTGATGATGGTCAGGCTCTGGCCGGACTCGTTGGCCGGACCGGTGCTGTCCCCGTCACGCGGGTCGAGGTTGACCGAGCCATCCTCGGCCACCGTGGCGCTGTCGTCGGCGGCGACCGGGGCATCGTTGACCTCGGTCACGGTGATGGTGACCTCGCCCTCGTCGGTCAGGAAGTCATCGACGCCAGCGGTGGTGCCGTCGTCCTGGACCACGTAGGTGAAGCTGTCGGTGCCGTTGAAGTTCAGGTCGGGCTCGTAGGTCACCGTGCCATCGATCTCGAGGGTGGCGGTGCCGTTGGCCGGGTCGCTGACGCTGATGATGGTCAGGCTCTGGCCGGACTCGTTGGCCGGACCGGTGCTGTCCCCGTCACGCGGGTCGAGGTTGACCGAGCCATCCTCGGCCACCGTGGCGCTGTCGTCGGCGGCGACCGGGGCATCGTTGACCTCGGTCACGGTGATGGTGACCTCGCCCTCGTCGGTCAGGAAGTCATCGACGCCAGCGGTGGTGCCGTCGTCCTGGACCACGTAGGTGAAGCTGTCGGTGCCGTTGAAGTTCAGGTCGGGCTCGTAGGTCACCGTGCCATCGATCTCGAGGGTGGCGGTGCCGTTGGCCGGGTCGCTGACGCTGATGATGGTCAGGCTCTGGCCGGACTCGTTGGCCGGACCGGTGCTGTCCCCGTCACGCGGGTCGAGGTTGACCGAGCCATCCTCGGCCACCGTGGCGCTGTCGTCGGCGGCGACCGGGGCATCGTTGACCTCGGTCACGGTGATGGTGACCTCGCCCTCGTCGGTCAGGAAGTCATCGACGCCAGCGGTGGTGCCGTCGTCCTGGACCACGTAGGTGAAGCTGTCGGTGCCGTTGAAGTTCAGGTCGGGCTCGTAGGTCACCGTGCCATCGATCTCGAGGGTGGCGGTGCCGTTGGCCGGGTCGCTGACGCTGATGATGGTCAGGCTCTGGCCGGACTCGTTGGCCGGACCGGTGCTGTCCCCGTCACGCGGGTCGAGGTTGACCGAGCCATCCTCGGCCACCGTGGCGCTGTCGTCGGCGGCGACCGGGGCATCGTTGACCTCGGTCACGGTGATGGTGACCTCGCCCTCGTCGGTCAGGAAGTCATCGACGCCAGCGGTGGTGCCGTCGTCCTGGACCACGTAGGTGAAGCTGTCGGTGCCGTTGAAGTTCAGGTCGGGCTCGTAGGTCACCGTGCCATCGATCTCGAGGGTGGCGGTGCCGTTGGCCGGGTCGCTGACGCTGATGATGGTCAGGCTCTGGCCGGACTCGTTGGCCGGACCGGTGCTGTCCCCGTCACGCGGGTCGAGGTTGACCGAGCCATCCTCGGCCACCGTGGCGCTGTCGTCGGCGGCGACCGGGGCATCGTTGACCTCGGTCACGGTGATGTCGTATGCAGCCAGCGCCGAGTTAAGCGAGCCGTCGGAGGCGTGGAAGGTGAAACCGTCTGAACCGTTGAAGTTCGAGTCAGGCGTGTAGCTGAAGGTGCCGGATGCAGAGAGACTGAGACTGCCGTCGGCAACGTCATCGTCGAGCAAGATGGTCAGCGCGTCGCCGTCGACATCCGAGCACAGCACCGAGTCGACCAGCTGCGTGTCCTCATCGGTCATCCCACTGTCGCTGTCGCAGGTCGGCGCGTCGTTGACCGCGTTGACGATGATGTCGAAGGTCGCGGCGTTGGAGTCGAGGGCGCCGTCATTGGCGGAGAAGGTGAAGCTGTCGAGGCCGTTGAAGTCGGCATCCGGGCTGTAGCTGAAGGTGCCGTCGGGATTGAAGGTCAGGGTTCCGTTGCTGACGTCGTCGACCAGGCTGTAGGTCAGCGTGTCGGCGTCGATGTCGTCGCAGAGCACGGCGCCGTTGAGGGTGGTGTCCTCATCGGTGCTGTCGCTCTGCGGATCGTCGCAGGTCGGCGCGTCGTTGACCGCGTTGACGATGATGTCGAAGGTCGCGGCGTTGGAGTCGAGGGCGCCGTCATTGGCGGAGAAGGTGAAGCTGTCGAGGCCGTTGAAGTCGGCATCCGGGCTGTAGCTGAAGGTGCCGTCGGGATTGAAGGTCAGGGTTCCGTTGCTGACGTCGTCGACCAGGCTGTAGGTCAGCGTGTCGGCGTCGATGTCGTCGCAGAGCACGGCGCCGTTGAGGGTGGTGTCCTCATCGGTGCTGTCGCTCTGCGGATCGTCGCAGGTCGGCGCGTCGTTGACCGCGTTGACGATGATGTCGAAGGTCGCGGCGTTGGAGTCGAGGGCGCCGTCATTGGCGGAGAAGGTGAAGCTGTCGAGGCCGTTGAAGTCGGCATCCGGGCTGTAGCTGAAGGTGCCGTCGGGATTGAAGGTCAGGGTTCCGTTGCTGACGTCGTCGACCAGGCTGTAGGTCAGCGTGTCGGCGTCGATGTCGTCGCAGAGCACGGCGCCGTTGAGGGTGGTGTCCTCATCGGTGCTGTCGCTCTGCGGATCGTCGCAGGTCGGCGCGTCGTTGACCGCGTTGACGATGATGTCGAAGGTCGCGGCGTTGGAGTCGAGGGCGCCGTCATTGGCGGAGAAGGTGAAGCTGTCGAGGCCGTTGAAGTCGGCATCCGGGCTGTAGCTGAAGGTGCCGTCGGGATTGAAGGTCAGGGTTCCGTTGCTGACGTCGTCGACCAGGCTGTAGGTCAGCGTGTCGGCGTCGATGTCGTCGCAGAGCACGGCGCCGTTGAGGGTGGTGTCCTCATCGGTGCTGTCGCTCTGCGGATCGTCGCAGGTCGGCGCGTCGTTGACCGCGTTGACGATGATGTCGAAGGTCGCGGCGTTGGAGTCGAGGGCGCCGTCATTGGCGGAGAAGGTGAAGCTGTCGAGGCCGTTGAAGTCGGCATCCGGGCTGTAGCTGAAGGTGCCGTCGGGATTGAAGGTCAGGGTTCCGTTGCTGACGTCGTCGACCAGGCTGTAGGTCAGCGTGTCGGCGTCGATGTCGTCGCAGAGCACGGCGCCGTTGAGGGTGGTGTCCTCATCGGTGCTGTCGCTCTGCGGATCGTCGCAGGTCGGCGCGTCGTTGACCGCGTTGACGATGATGGAATAGGCGACCGTGTTGGAGTTCAACAGGCCGTCGGACGCGCGGAAGGTGAAGCCATCGGTGCCGTTGAAGTCCGCATCCGGCGTGTAGGTGAAGGAGCCGTTGGTAGCGAAGGAGAGCACGCCGCTGGCGACACCGTCGATGACCGCGTAGCTGAGGCTGCCCCCGTCGACATCGGTGCAGGTGACACTGTCAACCAGGGCCACATCCTCGTTGGTCGAGCCTGAGTCGGCGACGCAGACCGGGGCGTCGTTAACGGAATTCACCGTGATATCGACGATCGCAACGTTGGAGTTCGCCGATCCGTCGAATGCTCGATACGTGAAGCTGTCCATGCCGTTGAAGTTGAGATTCGGGGTGTAGTCGAAACTGCCGTCGGCGTTGAGGGTCAACAGACCGTTCGTCGGGCCGGCGACGAGCACCGCCGTCAGCGGTCCACCGTCGATGTCGGTGTCATTCCCGAGCACGCCGGGTGCAGCCACGCTGAGAAGAGTGTCCTCGTCCGTGGCGTAGTCGTCATCGACGGCCGTCGGGGCGTCGTTGACGGCGTCCACGGTGATGATGAACGTCTGGGATGGGCTGACGTCGATGCCACCATTGGCAGTTCCGCCGTCATCCTTCGCGTTCAGGGTGATCGTCGCGGTGCCGGAGGCGTTGGCGGCCGGGGTGTAGCTCAGCGTGCCCATCGAGGAGACAGCGGGCTGCACGGAGAAGAGGCTGGCATTCGTATTGCCGGTGATGTCGAACGTGACCGTCTGGCCCGATTCGTTCGTCGGCCCGGCGCTGATCAGAGGTGGCCCAGAGGGTCACGACCTGCATGCCGGCGTCCTCGGCGACGGTCTGATCGCCGCCCTTGACGAACGACGGCGCATCGTTGATCGCCGTAACGTTGAAGGTGATGGAATTGGCGCTCTGATCGAGATCCACGCCGCCATTGGCCGTGCCGCCGTTGTCACGCACCTGGAACGTGAAGCTGGCGTAGCCGATGCCGTTCGCGTCACCTGCCGGCGCATAGACCAGGTTCGGGATGCTGGCCGTCGCGATCTCCTGGCCAGCGGTGACGTTGACGCTGCTCAGCTTGAGCGTGCCGGCCGCGGGCAGGGTGGTGATGCGGATCGCCGAGAGCGTGTTGGCGGGCGTGTCGTTCGGGTCGCTGAAGCCGAAGTCGGACGCCGCGAAGGTGTGGCTGGCATCCTCGTTGATGGTGATTGTCTTGTCGGTGCCGGTCGGCGCCTCGTTGACGTTGGTGACGTTGACGGTGAAGACCTTCTCGAAGAAGAGGCCGCCCTGGTCGGTGGTGCGGATGCGGACGCTGTAGGAGCTCTGGGCCTCGAAGTCCAACGAGCTGGTGGCGCGCAGGGTCGAGCCGCTGATGTTGAAGGCACCGTTGCCGGTGCTGCCCGTGCCGGAAACCAGCGTGTAGGTGAAGGTGTTGCCGACATCCGGATCAGTCGTCGACAGGCCACCGACAGTCGCATTGACGCCCGCGTTCTCGGCGATCGAGCTGTTCGAGAGAGTGATGTTGGTCGGCGCGCTGTTGCAGCGGTCGCGGTGAACCGTTCGTAGACCTGCTCGACCACCGGGGTTGGCAGTCGTGCGGATCATTCCGAGCCTCGAGGCCGCGAAGTCGAACTGAGTGTTGGCGCGTCAGTTGACGCCGCGATTGAACGCAGCGTTTCACCGTGATGTTCAGCCGAAGCTTGCTGTTGTATGCCCGCGCCAAAGTTGGAACCGGTGATTGACGTCGCGATGTCTGCTGGCGAGCACCGCTCGATGCGCAAGTCGTCAACGTCGAGCTCGCGTTCACCCTGACATCGGCGAAGTAGCTATCTCAACAAGCGAGACCGTGCTCTTGGTCTTTGTCGAACTCGTAGTTACCCACAGCCGCCGGAGTGGTGATCGTGCTAGTCGCACCGGAGCCGTACGTGAGGGTGAATGACCGATTGTTCCCGCTGCATGTTGGTCGACGACGGTCCATGGCCCCGATCCGGTGATGGAATTCACCGAATCGGTGCGCAGTTCGGCCGCCATTGGGACGACGACTACGTATCCTGGGCTAGACGCGTTCGCGGTCTGCGGCGCGACCAGCCTGCCGGATCTCCAGGAAAGCTGTGCGCCAGCGCGTCAAAAGTCCGCCGTTCCGTTGGGCTTCGTGAACGTGAAGTGAGGTCTGACACCGCAGCGCCCGGACCGACAGGTCAGGCGAAACGGCCATCGATCCCGTTCCGTCGGCCGCGTGCAAGCATACGGCCCCACCAGCGGGCCCCCATCCCCGACTGGGGCGGCGCCTGCCGGCTGAACCGAATCAGTGGTTGCATCGCCCATTGCACGGGCCAGGTTGAGCCGCCCGTTGCCGGTCTCGGCCGGATCCCCCGCCGGATCGGCGGTGCGGGCAAGCCGCGACACGAGGACGCCATTGGACAGGAACGGCTCGTTGGCCGAGAGCAGCGCGGCGGCACCGGCGACCGAGGCCGCGGCAGCCGAGGTGCCGGAGATGGTGGTGACGCCACCGCCGGCGGAGGTCGTGACGATCCCCTCGCCGGGAGCGGCCATGAAGGCGGCTGCGCCGAAGTTCGAGCCGGCGGCGAGCGCATCGGCGGCGTCGGTGGACGCCACGCCGATGACGCCGCGGTCACCGGCCGGGAACGTGGGGGTCGACGACCCGTCGTTGCCGGTGGCGGCAACCAGGACGGCGCCTGACGACCAGGCGTAGTCGATGGCGGCCTGGAGGGCCGCGGAGTAGCCGGGGTTGCTGAAGGACATGAGGATGACGTCGGCGCCCGCATCGGCGGCGTGGACGACGCCCGCGATGATGTCGCTGTCCTGTCCGGTGCCATCGGCGCCGAGGACCGTGACGGGCAGCACGGAGACGCCCGCGTAGGCGGTGCCGGCGACGCCGGTGCCGTTGTCGGTCTCGGCCGCCACGATGCCGGCCATCCAGGTGCCATGGCCGTTCGGGTCGCTCAGGGCGTCACCGCCCAGCACGGAGTACCCGGGCAGCACAACGCCGTCGAGGTCCGGGTGGCCGGCGTCCACGCCGGTGTCAAGAACGGCGACGATCGAAGAGCCGCCGATGCCGACGGTGCCATACAGCTGGTCCCAGCCGATCTGCGGCAGCGACCACTGGTCACCGTAGGAGGTGTCGGAGGGGGCGGCCTCGACGGCACGCGTGCGATCGAGCTCGACGCGCTCGACCTCGGGGTAGGCGCGGAGGGCGGCCAGCTCATCGGCGTACTCGGCTTCGTGGAGGAGGACGCTGCGGATGGCGAGCTGTGGGATGGCGCTCTCGTCGGTGACGCCAACGTTGCCGAGAATCTCGGCCTGGCGGGATGCATCAGTCCCGGGGGTGAAGGTGACGATGTAGGGGCGGGTGCCGGGGTCGGGTGCCGGGGTCGGCTCGGGGGTGGGATCGGGCGTCGGTCAGGGGTCGCGGTGGGGGCCGCGGTCGGATCGGGGTCAGTCGTCGGGTCAGGAGCGGTGGTCGGCTCCTCGGTCGGCACCGGGGTTGGCGCGAGTGTCGGCTCGGGTGTCGGATCCGGGGTCACCTCGGGCGCGGCCGACTCAGTCGGCGTCGGCTCGATGATCGGCTCCTCCGCCAGCGTGGAGGTCGGACCGAAGACATAGGTGACGAAGACCAGGATCTGGAGCACGACGAGCGCAGTGCGACTCGCGCGACGGTGGGCAGCCGACGGCATGATTTCCCCTTATTTCCCCGCAGTTGATCCGGGCACAGGACGCCCCGGCATCAATGAATGCCTCGGCACTGTGGCCCAGGGCGTCCGCAGCGGCCATCCGGGAAGCTACGGAACGCGCCTACGGATTGGCCCCTCCGTACCCCGAGCCACCGACGGTGCGTCCACGCACCGTTGCGTACCGGATACGGAGGCCGATGTCCGTACCCGACTCCGTGCCTGCCCGGATGGGAGCCGGGCGGCCGATCGTCTAATCTCGCCTCATGCAGTTGCCAGCGCGGGGCCGGGACACCTCGACGAATCCGATCGAGACGTCCACGGAGGGAGACCCCGCGCTGCGCGATGCCAGGAGCCGCCGCACGTCGCGCCAGCGAGGACGAGGCTGCGGCCTCCGAGGCGCGTGAACGGTTCCTGCGTGAACCGCTGCCCACCATCACGCCCGATGACCAGATCGCGCCGCACCTGGCCAGGGACGAGGGAGTGCATGCCTTGCGTCGGCATGCGATCCTTCGAGGACCGGGTGACGACCGCGCGCTCGGCTACGGAGGCACCCTCTACCTCACCGCGCGCCGGCTCATTCACCTTGGGCAGGTGGTGGTGACGGTGAACCTAGCGGATGTCCAGGAGACCTCTCTGGCTGGCGAGCGACTGCTCGTGACCCTGCGCGACGGCGAAGGACTGAGCCTGGACATCGACCAGCCGCGACTCCTTCGGGCCGAGATGGCCGCAGTCACGCGAGCGCTCCGCGCATGAGCCTGCGCCGATTGCGCCCGAAGTCACCCGCGGAGCGTGAGCCGGACGCTGACGAGCCTGGCGGTTCTGGACATACCGGCCCGCTGACGGATCGTCCCCACTCCCTCGAGGCCGCAGAGGCGCAGTACGTGGCGGCCCGGGATGTGTGGGTCGCAGCGATGCGCCGGGCGAACAGCGGCCGTCCTGCGGACCTGGCCTCCCTGGCCATTCGCCAGGAAGCCTACGAGCAAGCGACGGCGGAGGTCGAGCGCTGGCGAGCCGCACCGCGCGTCGCCATCCCGATCGAGCCCGAGACCAAGCGCGCCGGCATCGAGGTCGCGATCGGCCAGGAGATGGCCTGGAAGCGCGTGCACGAGCACCCGTCGGAGTCGGAGTCGGGCCCGATCGGCCGCCTGGTTCGCCGGTTCCGCGGCCGCGGCTGATCCTCAGCCGGCCCGATAGCGCTGGGCGGCCTCCGCCCGGTTCCGCACGCCGAGCTTGCGCAGCAGGCTGCTGACATGGCTCTCCACCGTCCGCGGCGAGATCGAGAGGGCTGTGGCGATGGCGCGATCGGTGAGACCGTCCGCCAGGAGTCTCAGGACCTCGCGTTCGCGCCCGCTGAGCAGCTCGTCGAGGCCGTCTGCATCGCCGAGTGGATCCCTCCGGCCGCGCGCGAGCTGCCCCATCACCGTGGCGGCATGCGCCCGCGACATCGGCAGGTCGCCGTGCCTGATCCCTCGCACGGATCGCAGCAGCGCGTCGCCGGTCAGGTCCTTCGTCAGATAGCCATACGCTCCGTTGCGCACAGCGGCCAGCAGATCGCGGCGATCGGTGGAGACGGTGAGCATCACGATCTTGCCGTCGGGCAGGCGCGGGGCCATCTCGCGCGCCGCTTCGATTCCGCTCATGCCCGGCAGGTCGATGTCGAGCAGCACGACATCGGGTCGCAGCTCGACCGCGAGCTCGAGCGCCCGTTCGGCGCTGCCGGCCTCTCCCACCACCTCGATATCCGGGGCGTCGAGCGCCTGGCGAATCGCGGACCGCACGAGAGCGTGATCGTCCACGAGCAGGATGCGGAGCGGTGGCTCAGCCTCCACGATTCCCCTCCTTCGTCCTGAGAGGCACGCCGAGCACCACGCGCGTGCCATTTCGCGGCTCGGAGGTCACCTCGAGCGTCGCCCCGATGAGGCCGGCTCGCTGTCGCATGCTGTCGAGCCCGAAGCCTGCAGGCACGGTATCGGGACGGAACCCCTTGCCGTTGTCGCTGATGGTGACACGGACTTGCTCATCGGTGGCGACCTCGACGCGCACGACCGTCGCATCGGCATGCTTGCGGACATTGGTCAGGGCCTCCTGCACGATCCGCAGCACCTCCGCCTGCGCGCGAGGACCGACGTCGGGGACGTCACCCCGCGATGTCATCTCGGCCCGCACCGCGAACCGGTCGGCGAAGTCATCAATGTGGCGCGACAGCATCTCCAGCAGTGGCCCGGACTCCGATCCCTCGCGCATGGCGGCGACGGCGTTCCGCGCCTCGGCCAGCGCCGTGTCGATCGCATCGCCGACCTCATCGCTGAGACCGAGTGCCTCGCCCGACAGCTCGGCGGCCTGCGCCAGGCGGCTCTGCTTGAGCTTGGCGTACCACAGGTCCTGCGCCAGCCCGTCGTGGATCTCGCGTGCCAGCCGGGCCCGCTCTTCGAGTGCGGCGGTCGCCAGCTCGGCCTCGCTCAGGCGCCGCAGATCGATGTTCGCCCGGCGCAGCGCTCGCAGGTCGTCACGGCTGTCGAACACGAACCCCACCAGCAGGACGATGAAGAAGGCAAGGCGCAGCAGGTCCCCCGTCGTCACCAGCGAGGCGAAGCTGCCCGGATGCATGGCAGTGTGGACCTGGCTGAAGGCCGCGATGACGAGGCCCGCCGCCAGCAGGAGCTGCCCGATCCGGCCGTTCCTGCGCCATTCGCGGTGAGCCAGGATCCCGGCGGCCAGGAACGCGAGACCCATCAGAGACTGGATCGCGACGAGCCAGGGCGCCGATCCGCCGGGCAGGGCACCGATCGGGTTCGCCGCCAGCTGGCTCAGTGCAGCCGGCTCGATGATGACCGGCAGCCGGTCCTGCCACATGGACGCCAGCACCAGCGCACTCGCCACGATGAGGCCGGGTCCGAAGACGAGCACGGAAGGACGGAGCGGCACGGAGCCTTCCCGGAGGGCGAGAACTCCCGCGCCGATGAGGAGCGCGGCCGCGACCGATCGCGCCACGATCGATGCGAGCACCGGCAGCTGCCCGGGAGCCTGGATCGAGGCCCCGAACGAGGCCTCGGCGCCGCCGACCTGGATGGCCAGCGTGAAGACATTGAAGACGGCAAGGGCGCCGAAGGCGGAGCCCCGCAGCAGCGCGGCGCCGTCCGCCTCCACCCAGCCGCGCGCACCGTTGAGTGCCGCGACCGCGACCGACACGAGCACCGATGCCGTGATGATCGCCATGTCGAGCCGATCGTCGAGGATTCCGGGCACGACGCCGGGCAGCGCCACGACCACCGCGGTGAGCCCGGCCAGCACCAGTGCCAGCCCGACCAGGATGGCGTCGGCCGCGGGGACGCCGGCCCCACCCCGCAGCCTCATGCGGTGCGCAATGCCTCCAGGAGCCGATCATGGAGCACGCCGTTCGAGCTCAGGACGTTGGATGCGGTCCACGACGGCAGGCCATCGAGGTCGGTCATCCGTCCGCCGGCCTCGGTGACGATCACGTACGGAGCGGCCATGTCCCACGGATTCACGCCGTACTCGATCATCGTCTCCGCCGATCCCTGCGCAACCAGCATGTGGCCCCAGAAGTCGCCGAAGCCCCGGTCGCGCCACGCCTGGTGGACGACGCGCCGCAGGCCGTCCCCCATGCCCGCGTCCTCGAGGCCACGGAGCGTGGAGAAGATGATCTGGGCGTCCTCCATCCGTCCGATGCGTGACGCCCGGATCGGACGCTCGGCACCGTCGGCCCGCAGCCGGGCGCCTGAGCCCGATGCGGCAAACCAGCGACGCCGAAGAGCTGGCGCCGAGACGATCCCGAGCACGAGCTCGCCGTCGCGCTCGAACGCGAGCAGCGTGCCGAAGATGTCGATGCCGCGCACGTAGTTGTGCGTCGCGTCGATCGGATCAACGATCCACCGTCCGTCACCCGCGTCGGCAGCCGTCCCGAACTCCTCGCCCGCGACGGTATGGGACGGATAGCGAGAGGCGATTCCGTCGCGGATCCTCGTCTCGATCTCGGTATCGGCCTGCGTGACGAGCGTCCGGTCCGGCTTGGCGTCGATCGTGAGGTCTCCGCCGAAGTGACCGAGCGCGATCGCGTCGGTCTCGTCGAGCAGCCCGTGGGCGAAGGCGAGGAGGTCGTCCGTGTCCCCGGTCATTCCGTGTCGAGCCGGCGACGGAGCTCCTCGTTCACGAGCCGGGCATCGGCCCGCCCCGCGGTGGCCTTCATCACCTGGCCGACGAGGAATCCGAACAGCTGGGACTTTCCCGCGCGGTACTCGGCCACCTGGTCCGGGTACGCATCGAGCACCGCGCCGATCTCCGCGCCGATGGCCGCGCCGTCCGAGACCTGGCCCAGACCCTCGCGCTCGATGATCACCCGCGGATCCTCCCCCGTCTCGAATGCCGTGGCGAGAACGGTCTTGGCGTTCGTCCCCGAGACCCGGCCGGCCTCCACCTCGGCGATGAGCCGGGCAAGGCCGTCGGGTCCCAGCGCCACGCGATCGGCGCGAAGTCCCTCCGATGCCCGCTGGTTGAGCAGCCGGCTGAACTCTCCGGTGACCCAGTTCGCCGCGCTCTTGGCCGGGACTCCCGATGCCACCACGGCATCGAAGTACGCGGCGAGGGCCGCATCGGCGGTCAGGACGCCCGCGTCGTAGTCGGATAGCCCGAGGTCGTCGACGTACCGCAGCCGTCGCTGGGCCGGCAGCTCGGGCAGCCGCTCGCGAAGCTCGGCCACCCACTGCGACGACGGACGCAGTGGCGGCAGGTCGGGCTCGGGGAAGTAGCGGTAGTCGTTCGCCTCCTCCTTCGAGCGCTGCACGATCGTTCGTCCGTTCTCCTCGTCCCAGCCGCGGGTCTCCTGCACGAGCGGCTCACCGCGGGTGAGCGCATCGGCATGGCGAGCGACCTCGTACTCGAGCGCACGCTCCAGGGAGCGAAAGCTGTTGAGATTCTTGACCTCCACCTTGGTGCCGAACGTGGGCGAGCCCACGGGTCGCAGGCTCACGTTGCCCTCGATCCGCATGCTCCCCGCCTCCATGTCGGCATTGCTGGCGCCGATCGCGCGCAGGAGCTCTCGCAGGGTCTCGCCGTAGGCGCGGGCCTGGGCCGGTGAGCGGATGTCGGGCTCGGTCACGATCTCCATCAACGGCACTCCTGCCCGGTTGAAGTCGACGACGCTGTAGCCACGTCCGGCGTGCTGCATGCGCGCGGTGTCCTCTTCGAGGTGCGCGCGGGTGATGCCGATGGTGACCTCGGAATCCTCGGCCGGCACCGGCACGCGGAGGCGGCCGCCGCTGGTCAACGGCAGGGCGTACTGGCTGATCTGGTATCCCTTCGGGAGATCGGGATAGAAGTAGTTCTTGCGCTCGAAGCGCACGGCCTCGGTCTCGACGTGGCACTCCAGCGCCAGGCCGGTGAGCATCACGAGCTCGACCGCGCGACGGTTGATCACCGGCAGCGTGCCCGGCATGCCCATGCAGATCGGGCACACCCGCGAGTTCGGCTCATCGGCTCCGCCGGGCTCGGCGCTCGTCGGGCAGGAGCAGAACATCTTCGATTCCGTGCGCAGCTGCGCGTGCACCTCGATGCCGATGACCGTCTCGAACGCGGTCGGGCTGCTGATCGCCATGCGCCGATTGTACGCAGTAGCCCATATGGGCCATGGCTCGCGGCACGGCCGCTCCGTAGGCTCGGCCTACTTATCACGAGGTGCGCTTCGCCGATGGGGGGCATGCTCAAACCACCGCCAACGGTCCTCCCGGGCGTCATCCCGCGAACTGTCTCGAGGCACCAGCTCACGGTCGGGATCGGCCTGGGGCTGGTCGTGTCGCTGGGCGTCATCTCGTTCCTGGCGCCAGCCGCGAGCTCGGGGATCTGGGCGCGCGCCGAGCTGACCGTCGCGGCGGCGGTCGCGTTCGTCGTCGCCATCCGATCGCTCGCTGCGGTAGAAGGCCGGGCCTGGCGCGTCCGGTTCTGGATCACCCTGGCGCTCGGGCTGTGGCTGGTTGGCGAGCTCGCCCGGAACCTCGCGGTCGCGGGCGCATCCGGCGCCCCGATCTCCTTCGCCGACCTTCCCTTTGTCGGCGTGCTGCTGTGCGCCGGGGTTGCCTACTCCGTCACCATCCGCGGACGCGTTCCCTGGGCAGACGAGGTCGCCGTGTATCTCGACGGCGCCGTCGTCTTCTTCGCCACCGCCGCGCTGATGGTGACCGTCTTCGGTGACATCGCCGCCCGCGCGATGACCGGCGCGGTGAACCTCGGCTACGCCGTCTTCTTCGGCGCAACCGCCCTCGCGAGCCTTCTGCTCCACGTCGCGGTGCGCGGTGAGTGGCGCCCGCGCGGCGCGGTATTCGTCCTGACCGGGCTCGTCGTCCTCGGCGCGGGCTTCGTGGTTCGCGTCGTCCTGCCCGGGCTGGACGAGCTTCGCGACTCGGCGCTGGCGGCCGCTCCATTGGCTGCCGGCGTCCTGCTCGTGGGATTCGGGACGGCGACCTGGACGGATGCCGTGGACGACCGCCGCGCCTACGAGAGGATCGCCGCCCGCCTCCGATCCGGGATGCCGATCGTGGCGGTGGCTGTCACGCCGATCCTCATGGCCCTCCAGTTCCTGCATCCCGTGCCGGGCGGCGCAGGGATCGTCCTGATGATCGCCATCGGCCTGGTGCTGCTCACGGTGGCGGTCCGGCAGAGCGTGCTGCTTCGCGATCGCGAGGTCGCAATCCGACGCGAGCAGCGCCTGGCCAGCGAGCTGGCGAGTGCCGAGGTGAAGTACCGCACGCTCGTCGAGCGCCAGCCGGGCGTCGTCTACATGGCGGAGCCCGGCCCCACCGGCCGCTGGCACTTCGTGAGCCCCCAGGTGAAGACCATGCTCGGCTACGATCCTCACGAGTGGATCGCCGACCCGACGCTGTGGGCCGCGAGCATCCATCCCGACGACCGCGACGAGGTCGTCACGGCCGATGCGGCCGCGATTCAGCCCGGCGAGCTCACCCGCTTCGAATATCGGATGGTCCGCCGCGACGGACGGGTGATCTGGATCCTGGACGACGTCGCCGTGACGCGAACGGACGACGGACAGCCGCTGCTCCAGGGCCTGATGATCGACATCACCGCCGCCAAGCTGGCAGAGGAGGCGCTGCGCGCCAGCGAAGAGCAGCAGCGAATGATCATCGACACCGCGAGCTACGCGTTCGTGGCGATCGACAACGAGGGCTGCGTCGTCGAATGGAACCGGGAGGCCGAGCAGAGCTTCGGATGGTCGCGCGACGAGGCGCTCGGCGTCGAGATTGCCGAGCTCATCGTTCCACCCGAGCAGCGGGCGGCGCATCGCGAGGGACTGCGGCGCTACGAAGCCACCGGCGAGGGACGAATCCTCTCCCGCCGGATGGAGCTGGAGGCGATGCACCGTGACGGTCATCGATTCCCCGTGGAGCTCACGATCTGGCCGGTGAAGCATGGCGACGAGGTTCGCTTCAACGCCCTGATCGACGACATCACGGCGCGCAAGGAGCTCGAGGGCCAGCTCCGCCACCAGGCGCTCCATGACTCGCTGACGGGACTCGCCAATCGGGCCCTTTTCGCGGATCGGACGCAGCACGCGCTCGACCGGGCCGAACGCGACCGTGACACAGCGCCCGCCGTGCTGTTCCTGGATCTCGACGACTTCAAGACGATCAACGACAGCCTCGGCCACAGCGCGGGAGACGCGCTGCTGGTCGCCGTCGGGCGGCGGCTCGAGCGGATCCTGCGACCCGCGGACACGGCGGCGCGGCTGGGGGGCGACGAGTTCGTCGTCCTGCTCGAGGACGTCGTCAGCGATACGCCGCAGGCCGTCGCGGCGCGGCTGCTCAAGGCGTTCGAGCAGCCATTCAGCATCATGCGCAAGCAGGTCCAGATCCACGTGAGCATCGGGATCGCGCAGGATCCGACCGGGTCGGCCGGACCGGAGGAGCTCCTGCGCAACGCGGACCTGGCGATGTACGTGGCGAAGCAACGCGGCAAGGGCCGCTACGAGCTCTACGAGGACCGCATGCACGAGCAGGCGCTGCGCCGGCTCGACCTCAAGGCAAACCTGGCGCGCGCGATTGCCGAGGACCAGCTCGAGGTGTTCTACCAGCCGATCGTCGAGCTGGGAGAGGGATCGCTGGTCGGCTTCGAGGCGCTCCTGCGATGGCGCGACCCGGATGGGCAGTTCGTACCGGTCAACGAGGTGATCGCGCTGGCCGAGGAAACGGGGCTCATCATCCCGATCGGGCGCTTCGTCATGAACGCGGCGTGCCGCCAGGCAATGGAGTGGTCACCCGTGACGGGTGGGCCACTGCACGTGGCGGTCAACGTCTCGGCGTCCCAGCTCGCCCAGGGAACGGTCGTTGCCGACGTTCGCGCGGCATTGCGCGACAGCCGGCTCGATCCATCGTCCCTCGTCATCGAGATCACCGAGAGCGCCCTGATCGATGACAGCCTGGCCGCGCTCCGCGAGCTTCGCCAGCTGCGGAAGCTCGGGGTGCGGCTGGCGCTCGATGACTTCGGGACCGGATACTCGTCGCTCGGACGCCTGCGCCACCTTCCGTTCCACATCGTGAAGATCGACCGTAGCTTCGTGTCCCGCATCACGCAGGAGCCCGAGGGCGCGGTCGTGCAGTCGATCCTGGAGATGGCGACGACCATGGGGCTCGAGGTCGTCGCGGAGGGCATCGAGACCCAGGCCCAGCTGGCCGCGTTGCGCGCCCGCGGGTGCCGGCTGGGGCAGGGGTTCCACTTCTCGCGCCCGGTGCCGCCCGAGGCCGTGGCACCCATCGTCGCAGTCGGCCGCCTGCCGCTCCCACGGCGTCGGCTGCAGGCGGTGGCGGCACCAGGTGCCTGACCCCGATCTCCGTACCTGCTAGGCTGCCGCGCCATGAAGATCGGAGAGTGGGACAACCTCGGCAAGGCCCGTGGGCTGATCCAGCGGCAGCTGGGCGACCTTCGGGCTGATGAGTACGCGGCGCATGTTGGCGTCAACCCAGAGAGCGGTCGCATGCGCGTCCTGGTGGCGACCGACATCGGCCTCCTGGACTTCGTCTACATGCCGGCGACGTCCGACCCGGCCGGTGACTGGATCCTGCGCGGCCAGGCCATCCGCTGGGGGTCGATGCGCGGCCTCCGCCTGCAGTCGGACGCGCAGATCGACGAGACCGGAGGCGGCGACCAGGCCGTCTGGCGCCTTGTCGCCGAGGAGCCGAAGATCGAGCTTGCGGCCAATACCCGCGATGACGCCGATGCCCTCCAGGGCCTGCTCGACTTCGCGCGGGCCTGCCTGAAGTACGGCGCCTGACCGCCCACGCGAAGGTCAGTCGCCGTCAGGCGCGTGCGGCGACGTAGAGCGTTCCGAACGGGATCCGGAGCTCGCCGTCGTCGGTGCGCGGCGTGACCGCCAGCATCTCCTGGGTGAGCGCGGCGTTCTGTTCGGGGGTGTAGTGGGCCGTTGCCGCCCCTCGTGACCCGATCGACCGCCACGCCCGGAAGTCGTCCTCGGTCCGAAGCACGATCTGCGTGATGGGATCCGCCCGCACCGCGACCTCGACCCAGCCGGCCCCGCCGACCGTGTTCGCAAGTGAGGCGGCGGTGGGATATCGGCCCACGGTGTCGATGCCGTGCGCCTCGTAGATGTCGCGATAGAGCGCGGTCGGCGTCTCCTCGACCGGCCCGGGCACCGACAGACTGAGCCGGCCGCCCGGCCGCGTGACCCGCAGCCACTCGGCCAGCGTGGCGGCCTGGTCCTCCGCGAACAGCAGCGCGTGCACGGCGAGCACGACGTCGAACGCTCCGGCATCGAACGGCAGGGCGCCGAAGTCCGACTCGATGAACTCCACGGCGTCCACCTCGCGTCGTGCGATCGCCAGCATCCCGGGCGCCGCATCGACGCCGACGACCCGACGCCCATCCCCACGGGCCAGACCCGCCGCGGTCCCGGTGCCGGTGCCGGCGTCGAGGACCCGGTCGCCGGATGCCAGCCCCGCGCGACGCACGACCTCTGCCGCCATGGGACGAAGCGACGGCGCCATCGTCATGGCATAGGCGTCGGCCGTGTCGCTGAAGCGCTCGGCCGGCGTCCTCGTCATCGACGAAGGGATCAGGCGGAGTGGCGCGCCACGAAGCGCTCGATCCGGTCCATGGCCTCCACGATCTGCTCGTAGGCGGTGGCGTAGCAGACCCGGACGTGACCGGCTCCCGACGGGCCGAAGGCGGTGCCGGGTACCACTCCGACCCGCTCCTCCTCGAGCAGCTTCTCGGCGAACGTCGTCTCGTCCATGCCGGTTGCGTCGGACACCTGCGGGAAGCAGTAGAAGGCGCCCATCGGCTCGAAGCAGTGCAGCCCGATCTGGTTGAACCGATCCGTCATGTAGCGTCGGCGACGGTCATATTCGGCGCGCATCGCCTGCACGTGCGGCTCACCGCTGCGCAGTGCCTCGATCCCGGCGTACTGGGCGGACGTCGGGGCGCACATGATCCCGTACTGGTGGATCTTGGCGATGCCGTCCATGAGCTCGGCCGGCGCCGCCACGTAGCCGATGCGCCAGCCGGTCATCGCATAGCTCTTGCTGAACCCGCCGAGCAGGATCGTGCGCTCTCGCATGCGAGGGAGCGAGCTGAAGGCGGTGTGCTCGTGCTCGCCGTACACCAGTCGGTCGTAGATCTCGTCGGAATAGACGAGGAGGTCATGCTCTTCGGCGACGGCGGCGATCGCCTCCAGCTCGGGCCGGTCGAGAGCGGCCCCGGTCGGATTGTTCGGGTACCCGAGGAAGATGCCCTTCGTGCGCGGCGTCACCGCGGCACGGATCATGTCGGCGGTGACCCGGAAGTCAGTGGCGTCGGTCGTGCTCACCGGCACCGCGCGCCCGCCGGCCAGCTCGATGCACGGCGCATAGGCCACGAAGCATGGCTCGTGGTAGATCACCTCGTCCCCGGCATTCAGCGTGGCGCGCAGCGATGCGTCCACCCCCTCCGAGGCGCCGACCGTGATCACCAGCTCGCTGCGCGCGTCGTAC
Source organism: uncultured Chloroflexia bacterium (assembly GCA_963767985.1). Lineage (GTDB taxonomy): Bacteria > Chloroflexota > Limnocylindria > QHBO01 > QHBO01 > JACDBZ01. The sequence goes on along the minus strand of CAVYGE010000003.1, from coordinate 354,494 downwards.
GACACCCCGTAGCGGTCCCGCAGGTTCGCGGCGATGAGCTCCCGCAGCTCGATCATCCCCCCGTTCGCGGTGTAGTGCGTCTCCCCCGCCTCGAGGCTCTCGATGGCGGCGCGCGTGATCGGTTCGGGAGTGGTGAAGTCGGGCTCGCCGATCGTCAGGCTGATGACGTCGTCCATCTCCGCCAGCATGTCGAAGAAGCGGCGAATCCCCGATGGCGGGATCGCGCGCACCGTGTCGTTGAGGAATTCGACGATGGGACGGCGGGTCGGCGGCTGGGTCGTCATCGGGCCAAGTCTAGCGGCCCGGATGTGTCGCCGGAGCCGGTCAACCCTCGCTGACGTGGTCCTCCACGCGGCGTCGCGGCCCGCTCGGTCCAGCTGCCGGGGACAGCCGTCTCGCCATCATCACTGGCCCGCGGCGGACGGACCACGAGGTCGAACAGCGGTGCCGATGCCGATCCATCGATGCGGACCGCGGCCGCCCGGACCAGGTGGAAGCGCGGGCTGGTGGACCGGTTCAGCCAGCTGAGCGCGGCGGCATGAGTATCCGCGGGGTCGCCGGCGATCCACGCCACGGTTCCCCCGTCCTGGACCGCCGCGATTCGCAGCAGGACTCCGAGCCCCTCGTCGGTCGAGGGGCCGATCTCGCAGACGACGCAGACCGGGCCGCCGCCCGCCACGGACCCGAGGGCAATGTTGGCGTCCGTCGCCTCGAGCGTCGCCGAGGTCACGCCGAGGACATCGGCGATCGCGTCACCGTTGGCGGCGAGCCAGGATGCCATTGCATGCCCGCTCGGCCAGATCTCGGCCGCGCGAACCCTCGTGAGGCGACCGATGACCGGCGTCGCCGGTGTCGAATGCGCAAACGGAGAGGTGCGACCGGCAGCCTCGAGAGGAAACGGCTGCTCATCGGTTGCGGACTGGGTTGGGGTGGTGGGCGTCGAATCGGTCATGGTGCATGCACTCGTACGGCTCGGTGGATCGGCGGCTGTGAGCGCAAGTGTGGGTCGAGCGGCGACCGTTGTGATTGGTACCTTCGTTCGCGCGAGCGCGGACCGGGAGGGTGTTACCCCGGGGCGCGATAGACCCGCTCGCCGGCCTCGACGCGGATGGCGAGCCGGTTCTCCGCCCACGGCAGGGGGCAGGTGGCGTACGGCGTGAAGACGCAGGGCGGGTTGTACGCCCGGTTGAAGTCCACCACCACCCGACCGTCGGCATCCGGAGCCTCGGTGTACAGGAAGCGGCCGCCACCGTAGGTGTCCGATCCGTTCGTCGCGTCCCCGAACACCAACCACAGCTCGCCGCGCTCGCCGCCATCAAGCGCCTGGAGGCGGAACGTCGCTCCGGCGCGCTCGAACACGACATCGCCCGGGGAGGGCTTCTGCTCGGTCGTCCCGATCACGTCGGGGACCGGCAGTGTTCGGTCCGCGACACGTTCGAAGCGCGCCTCGACGCGCCAGCTCGGACCTACCGGCCAATGATCGATTCCGTCGAATGTCCGCCGCTGTGGAGCATCGAGATCCCACGTCCGCAGCGCCAGCCGATCGCCGCGCTCGATGATGCAGCTGCGCAGCGCCCCGAGCTCCAGGAGCGTGGGCTCGCCGTGCTGGTCGTCGGCCAGCTGCAGCCCATCCACGGGGCGTACCGGCGTGCGTCCATGCGCCGGTCGCGGTGACGACCCCGGACGCCACGCTGAGCACGCCCGCCAGCGGCGGTCCGTCGGGCAGCACGATGTCGGCATCCGGCGCGGTGCCGACGCGGTTCGGGCCGTCGTGCAGCCAGTCGAGGCCGCTGAGCGTGAGCCAGCCCAGATCGCGGCGCAGGGCGGCGTAGCGCTGCGCGCGCCACGCCTCGACGATGCGGCGGTGCGCGTCGCCCTCGGTCATCGCGCGGGCAGGAAGATCAGCGTCGGCGCCGTGCCCGGACCGATGCGCACGTACGTGGACGGGCTGCCGGTGACGGGGTTCGTGGCCGACGCGCGGCCCGCGCTGGTCGTCCCATCCAGCACCATGGCGATCGGCCCCTCTCCGAAGCGAGCCAGGCACGCGGCGGCGTAACCCTCGGTGCTGGGCTCGGCCAGGATCAACGTGCTGCGGCCCAATGCCATGCGTCGGCAGGTCGCGCCCAGCAGGTCGTCGGGTGTGGCATCGGTCCACGCGTCGCCCAGCGCGGGCGCCAGGTCTGCGGCGGCGCGCTCGGCGTCGACCGTGGCGAGCACCAGGCCACGCGGCGCCTCGGTCCAGTCGTCGACAGCCCGCGGGAACAACCCGTGACGCGCATCCGAGGCATCGGGGACGTCGAGCATCTGGGTCGGGGCGTCGCGAATCCCCCACCACACGATCCGGGAATCCTCGCCCGGCTCGGCGTACAGCCACTGGGGAAACAGCTGCGCGCCACCCTCGCGCAGGATGCGGTTCAGCGGTCCCTGCTCGGGCACCTGGATGCGGACGTGGCTGATCTCAGGCATGGGCCGTCGGTGCTCGCAGGTCGGCGAAGCCGGCCGCACGCTCGTAGGCATCGGCGACACGAAGAATCGTCGGCTCGTCGAAGGCGCGTCCGATGACCTGCAACCCGACCGGCAGGCCGTCGGACAGGCCGCACGGGACGCTGATGCCCGGCAGGCCGGCGATGTTCACGGGCAGGGTGCAGGCGTCGTTGAGGTACATCGCCAGCGGGTCGTCCACCTTGGCGCCGAGCTTGAAGGCGACGTTCGGCGAGGTCGGCGCGACGAGGGCGTCCACGCTCGTCAGCACCTCGTCGAACTCGGCCTTGATGAGCGTTCGCACCTGCTGGGCCTTGACGTAGTAGGCGTCGTAGTAGCCGGCCGACAGGGCATACGTGCCGAGCATGATCCGCCGCTTGACCTCGGCCCCGAACCCGGCTCCACGGGTGCGGGTGTAGTTCTCCCACAGCTCCTCGGCGGCGGCGGACGCGCCGTAGCGCACGCCGTCGAAGCGGGCCAGGTTCGCCGATGCCTCGGCCGGGGCGATGATGTAGTACGTGGCCAGGCCGCGATCGGTCGAGGGCAGGCTGACGTCCACGATCTCGGCGCCGAGGTCGCGCAGGACGTCGATGGCGGCGCGCACCGCAGCCTCCACGCCTGGCTCCATGCCCGCCACGAAGTACTCGCGCGGCACGCCGAGCCGCAGACCCTTCACGTCGCCGGTCAGCGCCCCCGCGTAGTCCGGCACCGGGAGATCGACGCTCGTCGAGTCGAGCGGGTCGTGGCCGGCGATGGCCCCGAGCACCAGGGCCTGGTCGCGCACCGAGCGGGTGAACGGGCCGCACTGGTCGAGGCTCGAGGCGAACGCGATCATTCCCCATCGGCTCACCCGACCGTAGGTTGGCTTCATTCCGACGGTGCCGGTGAGCGAGGCCGGCTGGCGGATGCTCCCGCCGGTGTCGGTGCCGAGCGCGAAATACGCCTGGCCTCCGGCGACCGCGGCCGATGACCCGCCGGAAGAGCCGCCGGGGACGGTCGTCTCGTCCCACGGGTTGCGGACCGGCCCGTAGGCGCTGTTCTCGTTGGAGGAGCCCATGGCGAACTCGTCGCAGTTGGTCTTGCCCAGCAGAATCGCGCCGGCCTCCTCGAGCCGAGCCTGCGCCGCCGATGGGAACGGCGACCGATAGCCCTCGAGGATGAACGAGCCGGCGGTGGTCGGCAGGCCGCCGGGCAGGGGCGACCCATCGACGTCGAGTGCCCGCGTCACGAAGATGTCCTTGAGGGCATACGGGATCCCCAGCAGCGGGCGGTCGCCGCCCTCGCCGCGCCCGATGGCGGCATCGGCCTCATCGGCGGCGCGCTGCGCCGCCTCGGGCTCGACGGCAAGGAACGTGTTCAGGCGCCCTGCATCACGCTCGATCCGGGCAAGGCAGGCATCGGTGAGCTCGCGCGCGCTGACGCGGTGGTCGCGAAGCGCCGCCGACGCATCGGAGATCGTGCCGTCGGGCACGAGCTGGACGCTCACCGGCCCTCCTCGAGGACCGTGGGGACGCGCAGATACGGGTCATCGCGCAGAGGGGCGTTGGCCAGGGTGACGGCGCGAGGCATGGGGGCCGTGGCCACGTCCTCGCGCATCACGTTCTCGAGCTCGATCACGCTCGCCGTCGGCCCGACGCTGCTCGTGTCGACGTCGCGCAGGGTCTCCACCGCCCCGAGGATGTTCGAGAGCTGCGCCTGCATGCGATCCACCTCATCCTCGTCGAGGTGGAGTCGCGCGAGGTGGGCGACGTGCTCGACGTCGGCGCGGTCGATGGTTGCCATGCACCGATGGTAGCGCCATCTGGCACGATGGCGCCGATGACGATCCAGAGGCATGCAATCGCCGGCGGGGCGATCGAATCGCTGTCACTGCCGGGTGGCCCGGGCGTGCCGCTCGTCGTCCTGGGCGGCGTCGAGACCGGGTTCCGGCCGCTGGCCGGCACCGAACAGCTGCTCGGTCGCCGATGGGCATCACGCGCGGAACGACGCCCGGTCACGGTGATCGGGCGCCCGATCCCCGACGACCCGACCGACGCGAACCGCATCATGCATCCGCGGGTGATCGCCGATGGCGTGGCGGTGGCCCTGCATGACCTCGGCATCGGCCCGGTGTGCATCGAGGCGGAGTCGGGTGGCGGGCGGATCAGCCTGTGGCTGACCGTCGATCGCCCCGAGCTCGTCGATCGCCTGGTGCTGGCCGCCGTCTCGTCGGAGACACCCACGGACTCGCCGATGGCCGCCCGCATGGCCCGCTGGATCGAGCTGGCCGAGGCCGGCGACTGGGGCACGTTCTTCGGCATGATGGCGCAGCAGATGAAGGCGGCCAGCGAGGGCGAGTCGGGCGCGTTCGCCGCGGCAGCGAGCCTCCAGCCGCGTCCGGCAACACCGGAGCGCTTCATCGGCGAGCTGCGCGCGACCCTCGATTCAAGCTCGTTCGTCACCGAGCGCCTGGGCGAGATCGGGATCCCGGTCCTCGTGATCGCCGGCGAGCTCGACCAGGTCGTGCCACCCGCGGCGACGAGGCAGGTCGCCGATGCGATCCCCGGCGCGCGGTTCCTGAGCGACCCGAGCTGCGGCCACACCGTGCGCAGCTCGTTCACCGATTACGACGAGCTCGTCGAGGCGTTCCTGGCCGAGGGTGATCGGTGAGCTGGAGCGCCCCGCCCGTCGGCGCGCGAGCCTCGATGACCCGGACGTTCACCGGCGCCGATGTCGAGAAGTTCGCGCAGCTGAGCGGCGACCGCAACCCCCTCCACTTCGACGCGTCCTTCGCGCAGCGAACGCGGATCGGACGGCTGGTGGTGCAGGGCGGCCTGACGGCCGGCCTGTTCAACGCGGTGGTGGCGATGGAGCTTCCCGGACCGGGCAGCGTCTTCCTGCACCAGGAGTGGGACTATCCCGCGCCGGTCGCGATCGGCGACACGGTGACCGCCGAGGTCGAGGTGATCGAGGCGCGGCACGACAAGCCGATCACGCGGCTGCGATGCGTCGCGCGGCTCGCCGACGGGACCGAGGTGCTGCGCGGAGAGTGCCTCGTCTACACGATGCAACCCGATACGCCGTGACCGACTCCCCCGCCGATCCGGCCGACGGCCGCTGGCGTCAGCTCGTCATCCTGGCGGCGACCGTCCTGCTGGCCCTCGTTCCGTGGTTCAGCGCCGCGGCCGTCGCTCCCCTGATCGCCTCCGACTGGGGCATCGGGACACTCGAGACGGTCCTCCTGACCGTGGCCGTCCAGCTCGGGTTCGTCGTCGGTGCGCTCGTGGTCGCCTTCAGCGGAGCGGCCGACGTCATCCCGGCCCGACGCCTCATCGCCGGCGGTGCACTCCTGGCGGCCGCCGCCAACGCCGCGTTCGCGCTGGTCGCCACGGATCTCGCCACGGCGCTTCCGCTGCGGGCGCTGAGCGGGGCGGGGATCGCCGCGGTGTATCCGGTGGCCATGAAGGTCCTGGCCGGGTGGTTCAGGACGCGACGCGGGCTCGCCGTCGGCGTGCTCATCGGCGCCATCACCTTTGGATCGGCCCTGCCGCACCTGATCGGCTCCCTGGGCGCCGTGGTCGGCCATGACTGGCAGACCATCGTGCTCGCCGCGACGGTTCCCTGCCTGGTCGCGACCCTGCTCGCCTGGTACGGCGTGCGCGAGGGGCCGATGGACGTTCCTGCCGCGCGGCTCAGCCTGCGCATGGCCCGCGCCGCGCTCGGCGAGCGCAGTGTCCAGCTTGCCAACGTCGGCTATCTCGGCCACATGTGGGAGCTCTACGCCATGTGGACGTGGGTGCCGGCCTTCGTCGCGGCCAGCCTGGCCCTTTCCGGCAACGTGCCGCCGGCCGCGTCGAGCGCGGTCGCGTTCCTTGTCGTCGCTTCCGGCGCGGTCGGCTGCGTCGCCGCGGGGGCGCTCGCGGATCGCCTGGGCCGCACGACCCTCACCATCGCGGCGATGGCCCTCTCCGGATCGAGCGCGGTCGTCGCCGGGCTCCTGTTCGGCGCGCCGACGGCGATCGTCGTCGTCGTGCTCGTGGTGTGGGGCATCACCGTCGTGGCCGACTCGGCGCAGTTCTCCACCGCGGTGAGCGAGCTCTGCGCCGCCCGGCACCGCGGGATCCGCCCTCGCCCTGCAGACCGCGGCGGGATTCCTGCTCACCGGCATCACCATGGTCGGCATCGGCCTGCTCGACCCGACCGATCAGCGATCCTGGGCGCTGGCGTTCGCCATCCTGGCGGCCGGACCGGTCGTCGGCATCATCGCCATGCTGCGGCTGCGCCGGCGACCCGACGCGATCCGCATGGCGGGCGGGCGGCGCTAGGCCGGACTGACGTGGCGCACCAGGTCACGCCCGTACGCGTGCTGGGTGCCGTCCGCGCGCATGCCGGCCTTGGTCATGACGCGCTGCGAGGCGGCGTTGTCCGGGTAGGCCAGGGCCACGATCCGTTCGATGCCGAGCGGCCCGTGTCCCGCCTCGAGCACCGCGCGCAGCGCCTCGGTGGCATAGCCGCGCCCCCAGCGATCGCGGCGCAGCAGGTACGCGGCCTCGACGTCCGGGCCGTGGCCCTCGACCCATGCGAGGCCGGCGATGCCGACCAGGGGCTCGCCATCGGCCTCGTCGATTGCCCACAGGCTGAAGCCGTGGAGCTCGTCGTGGCGCAGCAGGTGGCGCAGGACGGCCCGCGAGGCCTCGGGATCGGGCAACGTCCGACCCGACGCGCCCACGAACCGCATCGTCTCCGCGTCGCCGTAGATGGCGTGCAGGCGTTCGAGGTCCCGGGCGTCATCGCGCAGCGCTCGCAAGGCCAGGCGCTCCGTGCGGATCGGCAGCTCGATCCGGGGCGGGTGCAGGCGACGCTCGAGCGTCAGGTCGCAGTCAGGCGTCGCTCCCCCGCCCACGATGACGAAGCCGTGTCGATCGTAGAAGGCCCGCCCGCGCTCGTTGCGCGAATGGACGTCCAGCACGTAGGCGTCCACTGACGCGGCGATCCGCCGATGCAGCTCGGCCAGCAGCGCGCCCCCCGCGCCGGTCCCGTAGTGCGCCGGATCGGCGTAGATCCGCGTCAGCTCCGGTCCGCGCGAGCCGCGACCGAACTGCGCGTACGCCACCACCGTCCCATCACGCTCGGCGACAAGGAAGTGCTGATCGGCGTTGGCCAGCGCGGTCCGCGCGGCACGGGCAAGCGCCGCGGCGTCATACGCCCGCTCCAGGAAGCCCTCGATGAATGCGGGCTCGAAGATCGTGGCGTAGGTATCGGACCAGCTGGCGCGCGCGACCTGGGCGATGCGGGCCGCGTCGGCGGGGAGGGCGTCACGGACCACGACCGGCGTCACGCGTCGGAGACCTCGACGTGGAGCGGCACGCCGCGATGGACCGCGTCGGACACCGGGCAGTGGTCGACGGCCCAGACCGCCAGCTCCTCCAGGTGCTCGAGCCCGATTCCATCGGCGTTCATGCGGAGCGAGACGCGGACCGAGAGTGGCCCGGCAGGCGTCGACGCATCGAGTCCCAGGATTCCGCGGTCGTCGGACTCGGAGTCGACATCCACCTCGACTCGGAAGCCGGACCAGCCGAGCTGGGCCGCACGCATCGTCGCCAGCGAGGCGACGCAGGACGCCACCGCGGCTCGCAGGAACCAGCCCGGGCTCGGGTGCGAGGATGCTCCCCCCACCGCCGCGGGCATGTCGGTCTCGAGCGCCTCGCCCGCGGGTCCCTCGACCCGGACGTGCAGCCCGGAGACGACCCTGGCCGTGGCCAGCGAGTCGGTGTAGCGCGCGTCGTCAGGGTGCTCGCCGAGGTAGGCGGATGCGCCCTCGATGGCGGTGCGGATCGCATCGGTCATGTCTTCTCCTCCAGCAGGTTCCGGAACCGGTCTTCATCGAGGATCGCGACGCCCAATTTCTCGGCCTTCGCGAGCTTGCTGCCGGCCTTGTCACCGGCCACGAGGTAGTCGGTCTTGGCCGACACCGAGGACGACGGGTGCCCGCCGGCTGCCCGGATCGCGGCCTCGGCCTCCGGGCGGGTGAACCCGGCGAGGGTACCGGTGACGACGAGCGTCTTCCCGCTCAGCGGACCGTCGATCGGCTCGGCAGCCGCGCCGACGGGCGGGGCCTCCGCCTCGACGCCGGCATCCAGCAGCCGGTGGAGCGCATCGCGCGTGTGCTCATCGCCGAAGAAGCGGGCGATGCCCTCCGCCACCACGGCGCCGATCCCGCTGACCTCGGTCAGATCTTCCACGGTCGCCGCCCGCAGCCGATCCGCAGCGCGGCGCGTCCATGCCGCATCGGTTTCCTCGCTGTCGCGCGGAAGCTCGCGCTCCAGCCAGGCGGCGAGGTCGATGGCCGTCTGCTCGCCGACATGCCGGATCCCCAGGCCGTTGATGATCCTGCCGAGCGGACGCCGGCGCGCCGCCTCGATGGCCCCCGACAGGTTCTCCGCGCTCTTGCGGCCGAGCCGATCGAGATCGGCGAGCGTCTCCGCATCGAGCCGGAAGACGTCCGCCGGCTCCTTCACCAGCTCGCGCTCGACCAGCTGGATCATGATCTTGTAGCCCAGTCCGTCGATGTCCATGCCGCCGCGGCCGCTGAAGTGCAGGAGGCCGCCGATGCGCTGAGCCGGGCAGTACGGGTTGGGGCAGCGCGTCACCACCTCGCCCTCCTCGCGCAGCGCCTCGGTGCCGCACACCGGACACGCGGCCGGCATGTCCCACACCACCTCGCTGCCGTCACGGGCGTCGACGACGGCGCTCACGACCTCGGGGATGACGTCACCCGCGCGCTGCAGCACGACGGTGTCGCCGACCCGCAGGTCCTTGCGGCGGATCTCGTCGATGTTGTGGAGCGTGGCGTTGCGCACGGTCGTCCCACCCACGAGCACCGGCGTCACGTGGGCCACGGGCGTCATGGCACCGGTGCGTCCCACGTAGACCTCGATCTCCTCGAGCTTCGTGGTCACCTGCTCGGCGGGGAACTTGTAGGCGGTGGCCCATCTCGGGGCGCGCGACACGAAGCCGAGTCGTTCCTGGTCGGCGAGCGAATCGACCTTGATGACGATCCCATCGGTCTCGTACTCGAGCGCCTTGCGCGCATCGGCCCATTCCTCGACATAGCCGATGACGTCGTCGATGCCGTGGACGACGCGGACGTTGGGGTTCACCGGGAATCCCAGCCGTCGCAGCAGCTCGAATGACTCCGAGTGCGTCGCGAGGCCATGCGCACCGACCAGTTGGTACGTCCACAGGCTCAGGCGTCGGCTGGCGGTCACGGCCGGGTCCTTCTGCCGCACCGTCCCGGCCGTGGTGTTCCGGGCATTCGCGTACAGCGGCCTCCCCTCCCGCTCCAGCTGCTCATTGAGCGCGGCGAACGCGCCGCGCGGCATGAACACCTCGCCGCGGACCTCGAGCTGATCGCCCGGCGGATCCTCCTTCAGGAGGAGGGGAATCGCCCGCACCGTCCGCAGGTTGGGAGTGACGTCCTCGCCCGTCGTGCCGTCCCCGCGCGTTGCACCGCGGACGAAGCGCCGGCCCTCGTAGCGCAGGCTGATCGCCAACCCGTCGATCTTCAGCTCGCACACGTAGTCGACCGGCGCGTCGTCCGGGCCGAGCCCCAGGCCCTTGCGCACACGGGCATCGAAGTCGCGCAGCTCGTCGCTGCCGAAGGCGTTGCCCAGGCTGAGCATCGGCACGGCGTGGCGCACCGACGGGAATCCGCCCTCGACCGGCGCACCCACGCGCTGCGTCGGCGAATCCGGCGTGGCGAGCTCGGGGTGTGCCGCCTCGAGGTCGACGAGCTCGCGGAAGCGGAGGTCGTACTCGCGATCGCTGATCGTGGGGGCGTCGAGGACGTGGTAGCGATGGTTCGCGTCGTCGAGCAGCGCGCGCAGCTCGGCCACGCGAGCCGCCGGGTCGGTCTCCGTCATCGGCGCGCCCTCAGACCCCGTCCTCGTCATCGTCCTCGTCATCGTCGGCGGCGAACCAGGCGCGCAGGTGGCCCGCGTGCTCCGCGTAGTGGTCCGGGCCGTCGTAGCGGATCACGTCCTCGACGCGGTCGCCGTTGCCGAGCCGCAGGCCGAGGAGGGTGGGGTCGAGCGCCGACGACCCCGGCGCGCAGGGCCTCGAACGCCGCCTCCTCGCGCGCCAGCGCATCCGCCGGCGCGGTCGCGCGCGCATCGGCCAGGATGCGCACGTTCATCGCGTCGGTGTCGTCGGTGGAGTAGGCAAACTCCGCGCCGCGACCCGTTGATGCGAGGTCGAGCGCTCCGGCCGCGTGCTCGGCCCAGGCCGCGAGGTGGACCACCATGTCGCGCACGCTCCAATCCTCCATCACTCCGGGAACGGTGACCAGGGCGGCGTCGACGGCTCCGAGCGCGTCGTGGAAGTCGGCGCGCGCAGCGCGAAGGTCCGCGACCAGGCGGTCAATCACTTGTTCGCTGCCTCCCGCAGGCGGCGCAGCTCGTCGAGATGCTCCCGGTAGTGGACGGGTCCGTCCTCGCGGATCGCGTGCTCGAGCGAGTCGCCCTCGGGCAGGGTCTGTGCGAGCAGGGCGGCGTCGAGCCCGCGGATCCGCTCGAGCAGGGCATCGACCGATGCCGATTCCCGGCGCTGAACCGTGGCGAGGTCGGTCGCCCGGGCCACGCGAGCCACCGTCTCGTTGATGTCATCGACCGACGGCTCGGGCGGGGTGGAACCGGCGCCGCCCTGTTCCATGCGGTGAATGGATTCGGTCGCGTTTCCGGCCCAGTAGCCGAGGTGTGCGACGAGCTCGCGAATCCCCCACTCGCCGACCAATCGCTGGGCGGCCCGCTGTGTCGCGTCCAGGCGCGCAACCTCAGCCAAGAACTCATCGCGGGCCTCGACGAGTTGCGCGGCGAGCTCGGCGGGCGTCGTCACGAGACTCGATCCAGGCCCGCGTAGGCGGCGATCAGCCGCTTCACGCCTTCACCCACGAACGCAACGGTCACCTCCTCGTCGCCCTTGACGATCCGGCTGCTGACCACGATCCCGTCGCCGAAGCGGCGGTGCCGGACCCGATCGCCCGCCTTCCACGCCGGATCCTCCTCCGCACCGAGGGCATCACCGGCGCCCGGCGCCGAGAAGGTGCCGCTGCCGAGATCCACGGCCGCCGTCGGCTGATAGGTGGCCGATGCCACGCGCTGCCGGGCAGCGTCCAGCTGACGACCGACTGGGCGCGGCGTGGCGGCCATGTCGGGCAGCGAGGTCGGGCGCAGCGTCTCCTGCACGCGCCGCGTCGGTGAGCGATACCCACTCGGCTGCCATCCGCCCTCGTCGGTGCCGCGCGGCCAGTCGCCACCGCGACGGAACGGGGCGGCACTGCGCTCGGCCGCCAGCAGATCCTCCGGAAGCTCGGCCAGGAAGCGGCTGGGGTCCGACTGGGCGCCGACCCCGTACGTCGATCGATGGTGGGCGTGGACGAGATACAGGCGGTCCTTGGCCCGTGTCATGCCGACATAGGCGAGGCGCCGCTCCTCCTCGAGCTCGCGCTCGTCCTCGAGGGCGCGGCGGTGCGGCAGGAGGCCCTCCTCCATGCCCACGATGAAGACGACCGGGAACTCGAGGCCCTTGGCGGCGTGCAGGGTGATGAGCGTCGCCCGGTCCGGCGCCTCGTCCAGCTCGTCCTGGTCACTGACCAGCGCCACCTCCTCGAGGAAGCGGGCGAGGCCCTCGGGCGGTGCGATCTCGTCGAACTCCGCCGCGTGGTTGCGCAGCTCCGTCACGTTGGCCCATCGCTCTTCGCCGTCGTCGGTGCCGTCCTGGATCGATGCCTGCAGGCCGGACCGCTCGAGCGCGGCATCGAAGATCGCCGATGGCGGCTCAGCCGCAACCATCGCCTGCAGGCCACGCATGAGCTCGGCGAACACCGCCAGCTGAGCGCGAGCCCGGGGTGCCAGGTTCGGGTTCTCCCCGGCCTGGACGACGGCGTCGAACATGCTCACCCCACGGGACTCGGCCCAGGCGTTGATCTCCTCCACCGTCTTTGCGCCGATGCCGCGAGCCGGAACGTTGATGATCCGGCCCAGCGCCACCCTGTCCCCCGGGTTCCGGGCCAGTCGGACGTAGCCGAGCGCGTCCTTGACCTCGCGGCGCTCGTAGAAGCGGGTGCCCCCGACGAGCTGATACGGGATCCCGAACCGCATGAGCGACTCCTCGATCACGCGGCTCTGGGCGTTGATGCGGTACGCGATCGCGATGTCGCCGTAGCGCAGCGACCCATCCTCGTCATCGGCGCGGGAGGTGAGCAGCCGCGCCATGGAACCGCGGCCCGCCCCGCCCACCAGCTTCTCCACCTGGCGCGCGACGAACTCGGCCTCTTCGTACTCGTTGTAGGCATCGAAGAGCGTGATCTGGGCGCCACCTCCGCGATCGGTCCACAGGCGCTTGTCCTTGCGGCCCGCGTTGCGGCTGACAACGGCGTGCGCAGCGTCGAGGATCGTCTGCGTCGAGCGGTAGTTCTGCTCGAGCTTCACGACCTTGGCCTCGGGGTAGTCCGTCTCGAAGTCGAGGATGTTGCGCAGGTCGGCGCCGCGCCACGAGTAGATCGACTGGTCGTCGTCGCCAACCACCGCGAGGTTCTTGTGCTTGGCGGCGAGGTGCCGGCAGAGCAGGTACTGGGCGCGGTTCGTGTCCTGGTACTCGTCGACGTTGATCTGCTGCCAGCGACCCTGGTAGCGCGCCAGCACGTCGGGGTGCTGCTCGAACAGGAAGACGGTCCGCATCAGCAGGTCGTCGAAGTCGACCGCATCGTCCTCGCCCATCTGGCGCTGGTACGCCCCGTAGACGCGGGCGGCCGTCTCGTCGAAGTAGTTCGTCGCCTGCTTTGTCGCGGTGGCGACATCGGCGAGCTCGTCCTTGCGCTGGCCGATCCACGCCAGCATTCCCGCCGGGCTGAACCGCTTCTCGTCAAGATCCAGGCGCTTCAGGATCGACTTCACCAGGGCGACCTGGTCCGCTCGGTCGTAGATCGTGAAGCTCCGGGTGAGGCCGATGGCCGTCCCCTCGCGACGGAGGATCCGTGCGCAGAGCGAGTGAAAGGTACCGATGGCCGCCTCTCGCGCGGCCTCCTCACCGATGAGTCCGGCAATCCGCTCGCGCATCTCGCCCGCCGCCTTGTTGGTGAACGTGACGGCCACGATCTGCCACGGCTTGTATCCCGACGCGATGAGGTACGCGACGCGGTGCGCGAGGACCCGGGTCTTCCCGCTGCCGGCGCCCGCCAGGATGAGGAGTGGGCCGGAGATGTGGCTGACCGCCTCCCGCTGCGGCGGGTTCATGCGGTCCAGGATCTCCTGAGGAGACAGGCGCGGGGCGGTGGTGCTGGGAGCGGCGTCGGGCATCAACCCGATTCTACGGGCGACCCGACGTCAGCGCAGCGCTGGCCGTGAGGTGAGGGTCAGCTGCCGCGCGAGCGAGGTCGGAGGCGGGTCGGGACGGGGACGGGGACGCTGCGGCTCCGCTCGAGCGTGACGCTGACCGCGAGAACGATCAGCACGGCGATGACTTCCATGACCGGACCAATGCATGGCGCGTGCCAGCCGCCTCAGTCGCGCACGTAGACCGGCTGGACCTGGACCACCGACTGGGGCTGGGTCGTCAGCGACGGCCACTCGCCCGCCATCGTCACGGCCTCGTCGATATCGGCGACCTCGACCACGATGAACCCGCCGAGGAACTCCTTCGACTCGACGAAGGGACCATCGGTGATGGCGATCCCCGCCGGCTGTCGGCCGGGCCGGAGCGTCTTCACGAGGTTCGGCCGATCGAGCTCCTCACCGCTCACCACATGCTCGCGCCACTTCCCGAACCAGGCGTGATGGCGATCGACGTCCTGGGCCTGCTCGGCCGGGGTCTGGGCCTCCCAGGCGGCGGCGTCGTCCGGATGGACGTAGGTGAAGATCACGCAGCGCATCGGGTTCTCCTTCGCTTCCATGTCGCGCGCTCAGCGGCGCCCGGTATCGAACCGACGATTGCGCCGATGCGATCCTCGACAAAACTACAAGAGCCCCGGCGCATGGCCGGGGCTCTTGTCGTGGATCGGACGGACTAGAAGTCCATCCCGCCGCCGGGCGGCATCCCCGGCATCGCCTTCTCCTTCTCGGGGAGATCGGTGATGACCGTCTCCGTGGTGAGGAGCAGGCCGGCGATCGACGCCGCGTTCTCGAGCGCGGATCGAGTCACCTTGGCCGGGTCGATGACGCCGGTGGCGAACAGGTCGCCGTACTCGCCCTTGGCGGCGTCGTAGCCGCTGCCGGCGGGGAGCTTGCGGACGGCCTCGACCACGACCGAGCCTTCCTGGCCGGCGTTGATCGCGATCTGCCGGAGGGGCTCCTCCAGGGCGCGTCGCAGGATGTTCACGCCGATCAGCTCGTCACCGAGCACCTCGACCTTGTCGAGTGCCGGCAGCGAGTGGATGAGGACCGAGCCGCCACCGGCGACCATGCCCTCCTCGACGCCCGCGCGGGCGGCCGAGAGCGCATCCTCGATGCGGTGCTTCTTCTCCTTGAGCTCGACCTCGGTGGCCGCGCCGACCTTGAGGACCGCCACGCCGCCGGACAGCTTGGCGAGACGCTCCTGGAGCTTCTCGCGATCGAAGTCACTCGTGGTGTCCTCGATCTGGAGCTTGATCTGGCCGATGCGGGCCTTGATGGCCTCCTCGGAGCCCTTGCCCTCGACAATCGTGGTGGCGTCCTTGGTGGCCGTCACGCGACGTGCCTGGCCGAGGTCCTCGAGCTGCACGCTGTCGAGCTTGCGGCCGACCTCCTCGCTGACGACGCGCGCCCCGGTCAGGGTGGCGATGTCCTCGAGCATGGCCTTGCGACGATCGCCGAAGCCCGGGGCCTTCACGGCGAGCACGTTGATCGTGCCGCGCAGCTTGTTGACCACCAGGGTGGCAAGTGCCTCACCATCGACGTCCTCGGCGATGATCAGGAGCGGCTTGCCGGTGGAGACGGTCTTCTCGAGCGTCGGGAGGATGTCGGCGACGGCGCTGATCTTCTTGTCCGTGACGAGCACGAACGGCTGATCGAGCGTAGCCTCCATCTTGCCGCCGTCGGTCGAGGTGACCATGTAGGCCGACAGGTAGCCGCGGTCGAGCTGCATGCCCTCCACGTACTCCTTGTCGAGCTTCAGGCCCTGCGACTCCTCGACGGTCACGACGCCGTCCTTGCCGACCTTGTCCATGACGTCGGCGATCATCTGGCCGATCTCGGTGTCCCGCGCGCTGATCGAGGCGATGTGCGCGATGTCGTCGGTCGTCTCGACCGGCTTCGACAGCTTCTTGATCTCCTCGACGATGGCGGCGACGCCCTTCTCGAGGCCGCGCTTGAGGCCCATCGGGCTCGCGCCGGCGGTAACGTTCTTCAGGCCCTCGGTGATGATGGCCTGGGCCAGGACGATGCTCGTGGTGGTGCCGTCACCGGCCACGTCGTTCGTCTTGGTGGCGACCTCCTCGAGCAGCTGGGCCCCCATGTTCTCGTAGGGATCCTCGAGCTCGATGTCGCGTGCGATGGTCACGCCATCGTTCGTGATGGTCGGTGCGCCGAATTTCTTGTCGAGGAGAGCGTATCGGCCCTTCGGGCCAAGCGTGACCTTGACGGCATCGGCCATCTTGTCCACGCCGCGCTTCAGTGAGCGCCGCGCCTCTTCCTCGAACAGCAGCTGCTTCGCCACGGTTCTTTCTCTTCCTCCTCGGTGAATCGCCGCGCCCAGGGCGCCGCGATGAATGCTCTTGCTTGAACTCGCTACGCGATGACGGCGAGGATGTCCTTCTGGGAGAGGATCAGGAGATCCTCGTCATCCAGCTTGAACTCGGTGCCGGCGTACTTCTGGAAGAGGACCTTCTCGCCCTCCTTGACTTCCATCTCCTCGCGCTTGCCGTCGTCCAGGGTGCGGCCCGGGCCGACCGAGACGATCGTGCCTTCCTGCGGGCGCTCCTTGGCCGTATCCGGCAGGACGATGCCGCTCTTGGTCATCTCCTCGCGGGGGGTGGGCTTGACGACGAGGCGGTCACCCAGGGGCTTGAGCTGGGTCGCCGTGCCGCCGACCGTGCTGGTCATGTGTGCGTTATGCCTCCTTGCGTGCGGAACCGGTGCGCTGTGATCCGAATCTGAGATGCCCTTCGCGGGAGCGCCAGTGCGGCCGATGAGACCCGGGGAACTGGCACTCAACCGACGAGAGTGCTAAGCGGCAAGGTATCACCGCGGCGACGCGAGTGTCAAGGCAGCGGGCAGGAAAATGCCCCGGCCGGTGGCCGGGGCATTCGCCGATCGTCGGAGCGCGCCGATCAGGCGCGATGGCTCAGCATCAGGGCGCTCGGAACGGGGTCGACATCGCCGCCACCGTCGCCGCCGTCGGTGCCGTTGGTGCCGCCGTTTCCGGGTGGGGCGAGGATGAGGACGTAGACCAGCACCGCGATCACGATGATCGCGATGATGATGCCAAGGATGAATCCGGCGCCACTGCTGCCAGCCGGCTCGCCTGCCGTGCCGCCGCCGGGCGTGTTGACGTTGACCTGGCCCATCGGATGGGTCCTCCCTCTTCAAGATCTCGGGCAGTGGTCATCACCGCCGCCTCCACCCAAGCAACCGGCGTGCCAACCCCTCGCCGCCCGGTCACCGAACGCTCGATGGGTGGACGATCAGGCGATCGTACGCTCGGCGTACGTCGTCAACGACCTGCTGCGGATCCTCCTCGCGCAGCTTCCCGAGCTCGGCGGCGACGCGCAGAGCCGTCACGGGCTCGTTGCGGCGGTCGCGGTCGGGTCCCAGGTACGGAGCGTCGGTCTCCACGAGGTAGGCTCCCGGCGCCAGCGCGACCGCAGCCGCCCGCGGACCCCGCGCGCTGCGGAAGGAGACCGGAAGGGCAAAGCTGGTGAGAAATCCGGCCTCGGCCAGGCGCATGGCCATGGACTCGTCGCCGGAGAACGCGTGGAGGACTCCGCGCGCCGCCCCCGATCCCGGATCGCTCCACGTCGAGCAGCGCGTCGGTGATCTCGTCGTGCGCATCGCGGTCGTGAACGATCACCGGCAGGGCGCGATCGGCAGCGAGAGCCAGCTGGCGTGCCAGCGCCTCGCGCTGAATGTCCGGTGGCGACAGGTTGCGGAAGAAGTCGAGCCCGATCTCTCCCACCGCCGAGCAGCGCGGATCGGACGCCAGCGCCTCGAGCTCGGCCCATCCGCCCGGATCGACGGCCACGGCGTGGTGCGGATGCACGCCGACCGCCGCCTGGACCAGCGGCGCATGCCGCTCGGCCAACGCGAGTGCCTGCGCCGACGACGGCAGATCCCACCCGGGGACCAGGATGCGCTCGATGCCCGCCTCCACCGCACGTTCGATGACGGCCTCGCGGTCGGCGTCGAATCGCTCGTGCTGGAGGTGGCAGTGCGCGTCGACCAGCCCGGTGAGGCGCCTTGGCGCGATGGCGTCGGCTCAGACCGTGGCCTCCGCCTCGATCCGCGGAAAGATGGGGCTCGGGTCGCCCGTCACGAGGCCGGCGCTCGCATCGCTCCACGGCAGGAGAGCGCCGAATCCCGGGCCCCCGGCGCCCCGTTCGTCGTACGGCACCTCCGCCCCGAGCTGCTCGAGGATCGTCCGTGAGCCGGTCGGCGTGAACGGCGCCAGCAGGTGCCCAAGGATGCGGCACGTCTCGGCCATCACGGCCAGCACCTGGCCGACGCGCTCCCCGTTCCCCGCCTTGTGCAGCGCCCACGGCGCCTGCCCCTCGGCGTACCCATTCGCGGCACCCGCCAGGCTCATGGTGGCCGTGAGCGCCTCGTCGAGATGAAGCTGGTCCATCGCGACGTGGTACGCCGCCACGGCGCGTTCGGCGGCGGCGCGGATCTCGAGGTCGGCGGCCAGCGTCGCATCGGCCACCGCCGGCAGGCGGCCCTCGAGGTATCGGCGACTCATGCTCACCGTGCGGTTCACGAGATTCCCGAGGTCGTTGGCCAGGTCCGCGTTGTATCGGCGCACGAAGCCGTCGTAGGTCACGTCGGCGTCGCGGTCGAAGGGGACCTCGCGCAGGACGACGTAGCGCACGCCGTCGACGCCGAAGGTATCGGCGGCGGCATTCGGGTCGTGGGTGTTGCCCGTCGTCTTGCTCATGCGCTGTCCTCCGCGGTCGAGCATGAACCCGTGCGCGAAGACCTGGGTCGGCAGGGGCAGGCCGGCGCTCATCAGCATGGCCGGCCAGTACAGGCAATGGAAGCGGGTGATGTTCTTGCCGATGACGTGGAGGTCCGCCGGCCACCACTTCGCGAACTCCCCGTCGTTGCTCATGAAGCCCGCGCCGGTGAGGTAGTTCGTCAGGGCGTCGAACCAGACGTAGATGCGGTGCTTCTCGTCGCCGGGGAACGGGATGCCCCACTCCGTGCCGGATCGGCTGATGCTGAAGTCGCGCAGCCCCTCGCGCAGCCAGCCCAGCACCTCGTTGCGGAAGTGCTCGGGCTCGCAGAAGGACGGGTTGTCGGCGTACAGCCGCTCGAGGCGCTCCTGGTACGCGCTGAGGCGGAAGAAGTAGTTGTTCTCCTCCAGCCACTGCGGATCGAGCGTCGGGTGGTCGGGACAGCGGCCGTTCAGCAGCTGCTGGTCGGTCTTGAACTCGTTGCAGCCGGTGCAGTACCAGCCGGAGTAGGTGCCCTCGTACACATCGCCCGCCGCCTTCGCGCGCCGCACCATCTCGACCGATGCCAGCGCGTGGTCGGCATCCGTCGTCCGGATGAACCTGTCGGCGCTGATCCCGAACCGAGCGAAGGTCTCCTGCCACGTCGCGGCCCACGGATCGATCAGGTCGTGCGGGTCGATCCCCCGCTCCCGCGCATCGCGCTCCACGTTCGCCGAGTGCTCGTCCATGCCGGTCAGGAAGCGCGTGTCGCGACCCATCAGGCGGGAGTACCTGGCAATGGCATCGGCGCCGATCGCCTCGAACATGGAGTGCAGCGCCGGACGCTCACTCGGATAAAAGATCGCGGTGGTCAGGTAGAACCGATCGGCCATGACGCGGCTCAGTGCTGCCGGCCCTTGGGCCAGTAGAGCTCCTTGCGCACCTGCTCCGGGGCGAAGCCGCGCGCGGTCGCGATCTCCTCCACGGCGCTCACCATGTCCGGATTGCCGCACAGGTAGACCGTGGTGTTCTCGGCGGTCAGCCCCTGGACGTCGAGCTGCTCGGAGACGATGGCCTCCACGCGGCCCGTCGCCCCCTTCCAGTCGGGCGATCCCTGGGGCCTCGAGACCGTGCCGACGTAGCGGAGCGGGAAGCCGTCGCCGTTCGCCAGCTCGGAGAGCTCCTCCCGCCAGGCGAGGTCGTAGTCGTAGCTGACGCCGTGCAGCAGCACGATGTCGCGGCTCTGCCCGCGAGCGCGCAGCGTGTCGATCATGCTCATGAACGGCGCCAGGCCCGTCCCCGATGCGATGAAGAGGCAGGTGCGACCGTCGTCCTGGAGCACGAACTTGCCCTTCGGCCCCTTGATGTTGATCGGGTCTCCGACCGACCGCTGCCACAGGAGCGGCGTCAGCCCGCCCACCTCGACGCGACGGATGAAGAATTCGTACTCGGTGAGGTCATCCGCCGAGGACGAGATGCTCATCGGCCGCTGGATGAGCTTCTCCGGTCCCATGAGCCCGAGCGTGGCGTACTGGCCGGGCTGGAACGGAAAGGGCTCGTCGAGCGACTGCACGCCGACGATGGCGAGGCCCGGGGCGACCTCTTCCCATCGGCTCAGCCGTCCGTTGTAGGGGTATTCGGCGGTCAATGGTTCCCTCGGCTGGGCGCGCCAGCACGGTGCTTGGCTGTCGCGGGCGGCAAGTATAGACGTGGCTCCCGTGCTGTCGAAATCGGGCGAGGGCAAGCGTCGCATGGGTGAACGACGGAATTACCCAGCACCACCGAGAGGAGTTCACCGAATGACAGCCAAGATCGTGCACGTCGAGGTCGTGGGCAAGGACGGCGACGCACTTCAGAAGTTCTATCGCGAGGTCTTCGACTGGGATCTCGACACCAACAATCCGGGTGGATACGGCATGGTCCGCCAGGGCGACCTGACCGGCGGCTTCGGGGCGGCGCCAGAGGGCCAGCCCGGTCACGTGACCTTCTACGTGGCGGCAGATGACGCCGAGGAGACGCTCCGTCGGGTCGAGGCCCGCGGCGGCAAGGTCATCATGCCGCTCACCGAGGTCGCCCCGGAGACCACGGTCGCTCTGTTCGCCGATCCGGAGGGCCACATCGTCGGCCTGATGTAGATCACTCGTGACGGGGCGGCCGTCGTCCCGTCACGATCATCCGTCCACGGCGTTCAGCCCGGCCGTGAATGCGGCGATCACCCGGCGCGTGTCTCGCCGACCGCATCAGCGGCCAGGCGAGGAGCGCGATCGCGGCAAGCGCCGGCCCTGCGCGGAGGGCCACCAGGTTCGAGATCAGCGCGAGATACGTTTCGCCACCCATGCTCTCGCCGAACTCCACCAGGTTCGAAACGCCGATCAGTACGCCCTGCACCAGGACGCGCGAAGGCGAGGCCGATGCCCAGTACGGCTCCCCACGGGCGTCGGTGGAAGATTCCCCAGACCCCCGCCACCGTCCCGACGACGAAGGCCGCCTGCGCCACGACCCAGAGCTGCTGCGCTTCAACGCCACGCACGTCTCCCAGTCCGGCAGTCAGGGTCCAGTACCCCGCCACCATCCCGGGCAGTTCAACGAGGGCCTCCCATCCGAACAGGCCGATGAGGGCCGCGCCGGCAATGTGCGCGCCTGGAACGGCTGGGGGTGACGCCCCGTGGCGGCGTGCGGACCACGCGGCCGCAACGAACGCCAGCGAGACGAGCGCTGCCCACGCGAACATCCACCACTGCGCGCTGTTGATCACGTCCGCCCCTCAGCTCACACGTCCTTCAGCGAGAATGCGCCGCCGGTGATCGGCAGGTCAATACCCGAGGGCGAGCACGATCCTCCCGGCTCATGTGCTGTCGGCGGTCACCCTGCCGGCCGTGCGAACCAGAGCAGGTAATCGCCGTCCAGGCCGGCTGGCGGCTCGTCCCATCGCAGCGTGGTCACTCCCATCAACGGAACGTGCCGGTCGATGATGCCGGCGAGGTCGCTCGCCAGCGGCGTCACGCTTCCGTCGACGGCGATCACGTTCGCGACATTGACCACGAGCTGGCCGCCCGGGCCGGAGGACGGCCGCGACCTGCGCGAAGATCGCGCCGAGCTCGTCCAGGTAGGCCCGGTAGTCGCCGTCGCTGCTCGCGTAGCCGGTCAGCGGATTCTCCGTGTGGTCGATGCCCGTCATGTACGGCGGCGACGTCAGGACGAGATCCGCCGGCTCATCCACGAGGCGGGACAGGTCGCGGGCATCTCCCCGGATCACGGTCGCGGTGCCCGCCCGGCGTCGCGCGATCTCGAGATGCTCCGGCACGAGCTCGATGCCGATGGCCCGGCGTCCCAACCGTTCCGCGACCGCCAGTGTCGTCCCGTATCCCGCGAAAGGATCCAGCACGAGTTCCCCGGGCCGGCTGGCATGGCCGATGACGGAGGCGGCCAGCGCCTCCGTGAAGTGGATGTCGTCCGTGGTGCCACCGGGCCGCTCGGCGACCAGGTCCGCGGCGCGAAGGACGAGAGGCTGGCGTCACCCTGACACTCTACGGACAAGGTGTTGCCCGGGACGCGTCGGAGAGGCCGATGAGGTACGGTCCGCATCGTCGTCCAACCATCGCCGATCAACCACACGGAGCGATGACCATGAAGCTGACCGCGACGATGATGTTGAGCGTGGATGGCGTGTACCAGGGTCCCGGTGCCCCGGACGAGGACCGACGCGGCGGATTCGACCGCGGGGGATGGGTTGCGCCCTACGCCAACGAGGAAGTCTGGCGCTTCATCACTTCGGTGTACGAGCGCGCGGACGCGCTGCTCCTCGGACGCAGGACGTGGGAGATCTGGGCTTCGTACTGGCCGCACCACGACGCGGGCGATCCCGTCTCCCACGGCATCAACGTCCTGCCCAAGTACGTGCCCTCGACGACCCTGCGAGATCCGACCTGGCAGAACACTCACGTCATCGAGGGCGATGTCGAGGCTGCCGTTCGCGATCTCAAGGCAACGCCAGGGCGTGAGCTTCAGGTCCACGGCAGCGGCGAGCTGCTGCGGTGGCTGCTCGAGCGCGACCTTGTCGACGAGCTCAACCTGCAGCTCTACCCGGTGCTGGTCGGGGACGGGCTTCGACTGTTCCCGGAGCGCGGCCCGACGCACGACCTGGCACTGGTCGAGTCACGGGCCATGCCGTCGGGCGTGACGATTCAGACCTATCGACCGGCCGGCCGCGCGGCCTTCGGGACCGCCGGCTGAGGCCGACCGCTCCGGCTGGACCTCATGAACCACCCAATGACCGACTCTCCCAGTGCGTCCGCCCCGCAGCATTCCCCCGGGGCCTTTGATCGCGCCGTCTCGGCCGTCCCGCCCCCGGGCCTGCTGCTCATCTCGATCGTCTCCATCCAGCTCGGAGCTGCCGTGGCGGTCAACCTCTTCCCGGTGCTCGGCCCCGTGGGGACGACGTTTCTGCGGCTGGCGTTCTCCGCGGTGCTGGTCATCGCCGCGGCGCGGCGCTCGATTGCCTGGAGCGCGCGCCGGCACGCGTGGTCGCTCCTGATCTACGGAACCATCCTCGCCATCATGAACCTGGCGTTCTATGGCGCCATCGCGCGGATCCCGCTCGGCATCGCGGTCGCCATCGAGTTCGTCGGACCGCTGGGGCTGGCCGCAGCCACCTCGCGCCGCGCACGCGACTTCGCCTGGATCGGGCTCGCCTTTCTCGGCATCTTCCTGCTGACGCCGGAGATCGGCGGCACGCTGGACCCGGTGGGTGTGGCGCTGGCCGGCGTTGCCGGGCTGTGCTGGGCCGGCTTCACGTTGATGAGCCAACGGGTCGGCCGTGCGCTGCCGGGGAACTCGGGCCTTGCCATCGGCATGGCAGTGGCGGCGCTGGTCGTGTTGCCCATCGAGGTCGCCATCGGTGGGCTGGGCAGCCTCGACCTGGGCCTCCTGGCTGCGGCGCTGGGCGTCGCGATCCTCTCCACGGCAGTGCCGCTGTCGCTGGAGTTCGAAGCGCTGAAGCGGATGACCGCGCGGACCTACGGCATCCTGGTGACGCTCGAGCCCGTGGCGGCCGCGGTGGTCGGCGCGCTCCTGCTCGCCCAGGCAATAGGTCCGGAGGGTCTTCTCGCCGTGGCCTGCGTCACCGTCGCGGCCCTCGGCGTGACGCTCAGCGACCGGCGCGACGCACGAGTCGAGCATTCGAACGGCTGATCGGGCGACGGGACCGGGGGGACGAGCCCCGTCGCCCGACGGATCACATCGCGATGGCCGCCTCCAGATCGTTGGTGGCAGCGCCATTGGCCGCCACCGGAGTCGAGTCATCCGGTGCATTGGCCACGGCCTCCGCTTCCCGGGCGTACTCCTTCTTCGATCGGCCAGACAGCATCTCGAGTGATCCGACGACCACCTCCGTCTTCCAGTGGCGCTTTCCGGCGTCGTCGTCCCACTGACGGGTCTGCAGCCGGCCGTCGACGTCGACGAGCTGTCCCTTGGACAGGAACTGGCCGCAGATCTCGGCCAGGCGGTCCCACGCGACGCAGGGGTGGTATTCGGTCCGCTCCCCGTTCCCACCGCGGTACTCGTTCGTCGCGACTGTGAACGTCGCGACATGCTTCCCGGAGGGCAGCGAGCGCAGCTCCGGGTCACGGGTCAGTCGACCGACGAGCATCACCTTGTTCATCCCGATGGCTCCTTCCATCAACAGCGCACCGGGGGCGAGTTCGGCCGCTTGGTCAACAGGCTAGGGAGGGCGGATTACCGGGGGATCATCGGGCGCTTACCGAGCGATTGTTCGCCGTGCCCCGCCCGCACGCTCCCTGGCGCCGAGCGTATATACCGATATACCCCCGGAGCCCAGCCGCAGCCCCCTACCTCCGCGATCCCGGCCGGCGTCGCGGGTAGAGGTGGTCGATCCCCGGCGTCCGCAGCGACACCTTGGCGACCGGCGGCTGCTGGCGCTTGAACTCCATGCGAGCGACGCGCTGCGCCACCCACTCGACGAGGTCGCGCTCCAGCCCGGCCGCCACGCATCGGTCAACCGACCAGCGCCGGTCCACCAGCGCGAACAGCGTCCGGTCCAGCACGTCGTACGATCGCCCCAGCTCGCCCTCATCGGTCTGGCCCGGCCACAGATCGGCCGACGGCGGCTTGGCCAGGATCTCGGCCGGTACCCCGAGCTCACGGGCCACGTCGCGCAGCTGGGTCTTGTAGAGGTCGCCGATCGGCGCGAAGGCGGCCGCCATATCGCCGTGCAGCGTGCCGTAGCCCAGCAGCGCCTCGGTCTTGTTGCTCGTGCCGGCCACGAGCGCATCGAACGCCGCCGAACGGTCGTAGACCACGATCATCCGCTGCCGAGCCATGACGTTCCCCCGCCGAACATTGAGCTCGTCCCCGCCCGCCGGAGCATCGGGCGCGCCGATCAGCTCGAGCATCGGCTCGACCATCGGCGTGATGTCGACCCGCTCGGTCCGGCAGCCAAGGGCCTCCACCACACGCATGGCATCGGTCTCGGAGGCCTCCGAGCTCGTGCGGTACGGCATGCGGACCGCCAGCAGGTTCTCGGCCGGCAGGGCGCGCGCGCAGAGGTACGCGACGGTGGCGGAGTCGACCCCGCCCGACAGGCCGAGCACGATGCGCTCGAACCCGGTCTGCTCCAGCTGGGCGCGGATGAATCCGACGATGACCTCGACCGCCTGCGCGGGCTCGATGGCGGGCAGCGGCGGCAGCTCGGACTCGCTCACGAGTCCTCCGGCGCTGGGAGGCCGGCGCGCTCCGCGATGATCCGATCGAGCTCGCGCCGCGTCAGCTCGAGACGCTCATCGGCCAGCAGCGGCAGTCCATAGCGCTGCATGCGGAGATCATCGGTCTCAAGCGTGCCGACCACGAACGCTTCCTCCCACAGCGGCGCCTCGACGATGACCGAGCCGTCCGCACCCAGGACGCGGGAGCCACCCCAGAACGTCAGCCCCTCCTCGTTCCCGACCCGGTTGCAGAAGGCGATCGGCACCGTCCCGAGCAGCGCATAGGTGTCCTGCATCTTGTGCCAGCCCGCGATCGCCACCAGACCCGCGGCGCTCCCTGGCGCGCGCGACGGACCGGCCGCCACGTTGA
This sequence comes from uncultured Chloroflexia bacterium, assembly GCA_963767985.1. Classification (GTDB taxonomy): domain Bacteria; phylum Chloroflexota; class Limnocylindria; order QHBO01; family QHBO01; genus JACDBZ01. The sequence continues at coordinate 328,828 of CAVYGE010000003.1, read as the reverse complement.
CGAGCAGCTGCGCCCCGTCCAACGCCTGGATCATCGGCAGGCTGGCATGCCAGAAGTCCTCGCACACGCTGAGGCCGATGCGCCCGATCGGATCCCCCGCCTCCACGGTGCGCACCCGGTCCCCGGGTCGCGTGAAGCGCCCCTCGTCGAACAGCCCGTAGGTCGGCAGGTACACCTTGCGGTGCAGGCCGATGAGCTCGCCGCCACGCAGCAGCGCCACGCTGTTGGCGTAGCGATGATCGTCGGTCTCCTCCACGAAGCCGATCGCGACGAGCATCGACGGGTCCGCGCCTCCGAGGTCGCGCAGCCGCGGGTCGTCGGCCCGCATGGCGACCTCGGGAACGAGGTCCTGGAGCAGGTACCCGGTGAGTGCCAGCTCGGGGAAGACGACGAGGTGGGAGCCCTCGGCCGCCGCTCTTCGCAGCGTTTCGGCGGCCATGTCGAAGTTCGCGTCCACCTCGCCGAGGCGCGGGGCGACCTGGGCAAGCGCGATCCGGTATTCCATCGGCGCAGGGTAGCGCAGGCGTGCGGGCGTCAGACCCGGGCCTGGCCCTCCTCGTCCGGCACATCGGCGCCCTGGTTGCCGAACAGGCCGCCGGAGTCCGGCGCCGGCGCCGTGGTCGGGCCGCTGGCCTCCTCGTCGCTCGTGGCCCGCGCGGAGGAGACCTGGGCCGCCGCATCGATCATCCGATCGCGATCCGCGCCGGGAACGAGGCGCTCGGCGAAGTGGCACGCCACCTGGTGGTCGGGGAAGTCCTCGATCACGCGCAGCTCCGGTCGCTCCGTCTCGCAGCGCTCGGGGTTGTCGAGCTGTGTCCGCAGCCAGCAGCGGGTGTGGAACCGGCAGCCCGACGGCGGGTTGACCGGCGAGGGCACGTCGCCCATCAGGATGATCCGCTTGCGGGTGTCGCGCTCACGCGGCGAGGAGACCGGAACGGCCGACAGCAGGGCGATCGTGTACGGGTGCAGCGGCACGCGGTACATCTCCTTGGCGTCCGCGAGCTCCGCGATGCCGCCGAGGTACATCACCGCCACGCGGTCGCTGATGTGCTCCACCACGCCCATGTTGTGGGCCACGAACAGGTAGGTCAGTCCGAACTCCTGCTGCAGGCCCCGGAGCAGGTTGAGCACCTGCGCCTGGATGCTCACGTCCAGAGCGCTGACCGGCTCGTCGCACACCACGAGATCCGGCTCGAGCACCAGGGCGCGCGCGATGCCGATGCGCTGGCGCTGGCCGCCGGAGAACTCGTGCGGATAGCGGCGGGCATGGTAGGGCTGGAGGCCGACGAGCTCCATGATCCTTGCGACGCGGTTCCGCTGCTCCTGCGCGCTGCCGATGCCGTGAACCCGCAGCCCCTCGGCGATGCTGCTGCCGATCTGGGCGCGCGGGTCGAGCGACGCGTACGGGTCCTGGAAGATGATCTGCATCCGCCGTCGGAACGGTCCCAGCCTGCGACCGGAGAGGTCCGTGATGTCCGTGCCGTCGAACACGATCTTCCCGCCGGTGGGATCGATCAGGCGCAGCAGCGTGCGTCCGACCGTGGTCTTGCCGCAGCCCGACTCCCCGACCAGGCCGAGGGTCTCTCCGCGACGGATCGTGAAGCTGACGTCATCGACCGCCTTGACCTGCCCGACCGTGCGCTGCAGGACGCCCCCGATGAGCGGGAAGAACTGGCTGAGATTCTCGACCTCGACGAGCGGCGATCCGCTGGCCTTGCCCGCGATCGTCATGTCCGCTCCTCGCCCGTTCCGCGGCCCTCGCCCAGCGGTGTCGGGCGCTGCTCGCCGTCGCGATCGTGGTAGATCCAGCAGCGGACCGCGTGACCCTCGGCCACCGGGAGGAGCTCGGGATGGAACTCGTCCGCCTCGGTCACGTTGCGCTCGACCCGTGCGGTGCAGCGCGGCGCGAAGCGGCAGCCGGCAGGCAGCTCGATGAGGTTCGGGACGCTTCCGGGAATGGTGACGAGGCTCTCGCGCTCCTCGCCGAGGACCGGAACCGAGCCGATCAGGCCGCGGGTGTAGGGGTGCTTCGGGTCCTCGAACAGGTCGTTGACCGTCGTCTGCTCCACGATCTCGCCCGCGTACATGACGGCGACCCGGTCGCACATCTCGGCCACCACGCCCAGGTCGTGGGTGATGAGGATCATGGCGGTGTTCGTCTCGCGCTGCAGGGTGCGCATGAGGTCGAGGATCTGGGCCTGGATCGTCACGTCGAGCGCAGTGGTCGGCTCATCGGCGATCAGGAGCTCGGGCTCGAGCGCCAGCGCCATGGCGATCATCACGCGCTGTGCCATGCCACCCGACAGCTCGTGCGGGAACGCGTCGATGCGCCGATGCGGGATCGGGGATGCCCACCATCGCCAGCAGCTCCTCCGCTCGCGCGCGCGCGTCCCGGCGCTTCATTCCCCGATGGATCTCGAGGACCTCGCCGGTCTGCATCCCGACGTCGTACACCGGGTTCAGGCTGCTCGTCGGCTGCTGGAAGATCATGCTGATCCGGTCGCCGCGCAGGCCGCGCATCTCGCTCTCCGGCACCTTGAGCAGGTCGGTGCCGTCGAACATCACCTCCCCGGCCTCGATTCGGCCCGGCGGCACGATGAGCCGCAGGATCGACAGGCTCGTCACGCTCTTGCCGCAGCCCGACTCGCCGACGAGGCCCATGACCTCGCCGCGATCGACGTGGAAGTCGACGCCCGTCACTGCCCGCACGACTCCGTCGGTGGTGTGGAAGCTGGTCTGGAGGCCGCGGACGTCGAGCAGGCGCTCCCCGGCCGTGCCGACCTTGCGTCGCGGCGCGTTGAGCTCGGCGATGGTCATCGGTTGAGCCTCGGATCCAACGCGTCGCGCACCCCATCGCCCAGCAGGTTGAAGGCAAGGACGCTCAGGGCCAGCGCACCCCCGGGGAAGATCATGAGGTGTGGTGCGGCGAAGACCTGGTTGCGGACACCACCGATCATCGCGCCCCATTCCGGGGTCGGCTCCTGCGCCCCGAGCCCGAGGAACGAGAGCGCCGCCACCTCGAGGATCGCCGTCGCGATGCCGAGCGTGCCCTGCACGATGAGCGGGGTCAGTGCGTTCGGCAGCACGCGTCGCAGCAGGATGCCGCCGTCAGAGGCACCCAGCGCGCGCGACGCCGTGACGAAGTCACGCTCGCGGATCGAGAGCACCGATGCGCGCATGACGCGCGCGTACACCGGCACCGCCACGAAGCCGATGGCGAGCATGGCGTTGAAGAGCGCGTCGCCCAGGAACGGCAGATCGAGGGTGGAGAAGGCCGTGGTCAGGAAGATGGCCAGGATGAGCGCGGGAAAGGCGAGCAGCACGTCCATGATGCGCATCAGGACGTTGTCGACCCATCCGCGGAAGAAGCCCGCCACCGAGCCGATCAGGGTCCCGATGACGATCGCCAGGCCCACCGTGATCATGCCGACCTGGAGCGAGAGCCTGGCGCCGTGCAGCACGCGGGCGAAGACGTCGCGGTTGTTCTGGTCGAGGCCCATGATGAACTGCGGCTGGCTCTCCGGACAGCCGAGGACGTGGATGCAGGGCCCGGAGAGGCGCCTGGCACCCTCGATGTTGAACAGCTGGTCCGTCGGACCGTACGGCGTGAGCACGTCGGCCAGCAGGGCAGCCAGCAAGATGATCCCGAGAAGGACGAGCCCGATGACGGCGGAGCGCTGGCGCAGGATCTGGCTCAGCGTGTCGCGCCACAGGCTGGTGGCCTTCGGTTGGGTGCGGGATGCGGTGCCGGTCGTCGCCGTCATCGGAGCCGGATCCGCGGATCGAGGTAGGCATAGCTGATGTCGACGATCAGGTTGATGACGATGTAGAGCACCGCCGTCACCAGGGTGAACGCCTGGATCACGATGTAGTCACGACCGGTGATCGCCTCGAACAGGGTGCGGCCCATGCCCGGCAGCAGGAAGATCGTCTCGGTCAGCACCGCACCCGACAGCAGCGCGCCGAGCGACAGGCCGATGACCGTCACGACCGGCAGCACCGCGTTGCGGAAGGCGTGACGCCCATTCACGATCCGCTCGGATGCGCCCTTGGCCCGGGCGGTTCGCACGTAGTCGAGGCCCAGCACATCGAGCATGCTCGATCGCGTCATGCGGGCGATGATCGCGGTCGGAATCGTGCCGAGCGCGACCATCGGCAGCACCATGTGCTTCAACCCGTCGAAGAACGGCTCCCATTGGCCGCTGATCAGCGACGACGTGATTCGCATGTTCGACACGAAGTCGAGGATCGCGCGCGGGAAGCCATCGAGATCCGGGATCCCCCACGCGACCGCCAGAGGCAGATGCTGCACGCCGGCCGACAGCAGACCCGACGGTGGGAGGGCGATCGGCGTCCCGCGCAGCGTCACGGCGAAGAGATAGGCGAGGAGCAGGCCCAGCACGAAGACCGGGATCGAGACGCCGAGGTTGGCGAAGAACATCGTGGCCACGTCCACCGCCGAGTTGCGGCGCCGCGCGGCCAGCCGGCCGAGGGTCACGCCGACGATGGAGGCGAACGTCAACGCGAACAGCGTCAGCTCGAGGGTCACCGGCATGCGCTCGACCAGGATCACGGCCACCGGCCGTCCCTGCCGGATCGAGTTGCCGAGGTCACCGGTCGCCAGCTGCCCGATGTAGGACAGGAACTGGATGGGCAACGGCTGATCGAGACCGTAGCGCTGGTTGAAGACGGCGCAGGCGGCCTCGGTCGCGCGCTCCTGGAGCGCCGCCAGGCACGGGTCTCCCGGCAGCAATCGCGCCATCGCGAACACGAGGAAGATGATTCCAAAGAGCACCGGCACGGCCAGCAGGAGCCGGCGGAGGACGAACTGGAGCATCTAGCGCCACATCCTAGCGGTCCGGGATAGCGAAGGGGCGCCGCCCACGGGCGGCGCCCCTCCTCAACGGTTTCCCGTCTGCGGGCCTATTCGGCCGGCGGCGGGTTCAGGAATCCACCCCACAGGGCGGAGAAGTAGGTGAAGCTGCCGTCACGGCCGACGTGCAGCGGATGATCGGCATCCCACTGAACGGCGTAGCTCAGCACCACGTCGTTCGCGTCGAGGGTCGACCCATCGTGGAACGAGACGCCCTCGCGGAGGGTGCAGGTCCATACGGTCAGGTCGTCGTTCGGCGCGCATTCCTCGGCCAGGGCCGGGACGGTGTCCGTGCCGGCGACCTCATAGGCATAGAGGGACTCCTTGATCTGCTCGCAGACGCGGAGTGCCTCGCCGTCGGACTCATCGGCGCAGTACAGGCCGCCCGGCTCACCGTTCTGCATCCAGACCAGCTGGTCGTCGGATCCGGGGCTGATGACGGCCATCGCCTCGTTGCTGAGCGGTGAGGAGTGCGCCCCGTCATTGTCGGCCTGGAAGGCCACGCCCGAACCGCCGTGGGCGATCGGGATCATCGGCACGTGCGTCTTGATGGCGTCGTTCGCCGTCTCGTACGCGGCCTGCCGATCCGCATCCTCGACACTCGAGGCGCCCGCGGCGAGCGCCGTCGTGATGTCCTCGAACTTGTCGCCGAACTGGTCGGACGCCCCGCCACCGAAGTGGAAGTCGAGGAAGTTCGTGGCATCCGGATAGTCGGCGCCCCAGCCCAGGAGGTGAATCCCGGTCAGGAGTCCGGCATCCGAGTTGTCGAGGAAGGTGGTCGACTCCTGGATGTCGATCGATGCGGTGATCCCCAGGTCAGCAAGCTGCGCCTGGAGGTCGGCCGCGACCTGCTGCGGTGCCGGCAGATAGCCACGCACCACGTCGCGCAGGTGGATCGTCGTGTCGAAGCCGTCCGGGTACCCGGCATCGGCCAGCATGTCGATTGCGGCCTGCTGGTCGAACTCGTACCACTCCTCACCCTCGCACCCGAACGGGATGGCGCACGGCGTGAAGTGGCTCGCAACCTCTGACCCTGGCGGGTAGAAGCTGCTCACGATTCGCTCGCGGTCGACGCCCATGGCGATTGCCTGGCGCACGGCCTCATCGGCGAGCGGGTTGCTCTCGTTGTCGAAACCCTCGACCTTCGGGTTGTTGTTGAAGCCGAAGTAGAGGGTGTTCAGCCCCTCGCGCGGATAGAGCGCGAGGTTCGCGTCGCCCTCGATGGTCTCGAAGTCGTCGGCACCCGGATTGTCGATGCCGTCGACCGTTCCGGCCTGGAGCTCCACCAGCCGCTGGGCGGCCTCGGCACTCCATCGGAAGATCACGCTCGGGCTGAGCGGCGCATCGCCCCAGTACCCGTCGAAGGCGCTGAGCGTGATGTCGGAACCGCGGTTCCAGGCGTCGAGCTGATAGGGGCCGGTCCCGTTCGGCTGATCCACGATCGAGCCGTCGGCCGCGTGCTCCTCGAGGTAGGCCGTGTCATCGATCGCGAACGAGCTGAAGGCGATCTTCGACAGGAAGGCCACGTCGGGTGCACACAGGTTGAAGACCACGGTCTGTGCGTCCTCGGCCACGATCGAGCCGATGTTGCTGGGGTTGTTATCGGCTCCGCATGCCGATGAACCATCTTCCGGATAGGTCAGGCCCTCGAAGGCCGTGCCGTCGGTCGGCGCGGGAGCCTCCGATTCGCCGGATGTCGGCTCGGCGCTCGGGCTCTCACCCGGCTGCTGCCCACAGGCAGCCAGCACGAGCGCGAGGGTCGCGAGGACCGGAACCAATCTCCACGTTCGCATCCACTCTCCTCCAGTGTTGGTGATCAAATCGCGCGGTGATGCTCAACCACGCCGGGATGACGCCACCGCTCGATCATCCGCGGCCCTGCTGATCGTCAGGGGCTCGCTAGTCTCGCACACTCCCTCATCGGTTAATAGGGCGTGCCCGCAGACGCATCGGGCGCCTGCCGGTCACCACCGGTTGTCGGTCCACGCCGCGGATCGGTGACCGGGTCGGCCGGCGTCTGGCGGCTGGCGTGGTTCAAGCTGACCGATGATTCGATGGCGGACTCCCCGGCGACCGCGTTCGTTGCCTCGGATGCCGGCAGAGCCGTCGCCAGCGCGGCGCTGACCAGGAACGCCGCCTCCGGATCGGATGGCGTCGAAACCCCGACGTACGCCACCGGAACGTGGTCGTCGAACGCGTTGCGTGGGCGCGGGACGAGCGCCTGCCGTTCGTACAGCTCGCCGGCCGCGCTCGGCGCGATCTCGGTCTCCGCCGAGCCCGCCTCGGGATGGGTGATGGCGACATGCGTCGAGGTGGCGATGATCCCGGCCAGTGCCATGGCCGTCACCGCGGTGGCCGTGCGCAGCCGCGCAGCGAATCCGGCGGCGTGCCGATGCACGAATGACCAGATCCCGTGTTCCGGGGCCACGGCGCGCTCGAGAATGCTCTCCCAGGCGCTCGGTGAGGGACCTTCCTCCATGGCGATCCGCTCCGCCAGCGCGACGCGCAGCTGCTGGACCAGGGCGCGATCGAATCCGACCTCGTCGCGGCAGTTCCCGCAGTGCGACAGGTGGTCGAGATGAGGCGCCGAGCTCGGTCCGAATTCGCCGAAGCGTGCCAGCCACAGCAGCTCGCGGCAGATGCGTCGGCACCTCATCGCGGCACCCGCACGGTCGCGGCCGTGCCGATCGGCAGCCGCCGCTCGACGGGCAGCCGCACCCGCAGCGCCTTCAGCGCGTAGTGGAGTCGCGACTTCATGGTGCCGACGTTGCAGTCGGCGATCTCGGCCGCCTCGGCCAGGGAGTAGCCGTGGAGGTAGTACAGGATCACCGCGGTCTGCTGCTTGGGAGGCAGGGCGTCGATCCCACGCTGGAGCACCTCGAGAACCTCGCGCGTCTCCACCACCTGATCGGGTCGGGCCGACAGGTCGACGACCAGGTTCGTGATCAGGCTGGTGAGCGGCTCCGCCAACGTCTTGCGACGGCTCACGCGGCTGTAGCACAGGTTGATCGTCACGCGCTGGAGCCACGGGAGGGGCGAGCGGGCCGGGTCGAGGCGCTCGCGAACGCGGTAGGCCTTGACGAAGCAGTCCTGGAGGACCTCTTCCGCAAGGAACGGATCCCGGGTGATGGCCAGGGCCGTCGCGTAGACCGGGCGCTTGAAGGTGGTGAAGAACTCCTCGAAGGCGTCGAGGTCCCCACTCTGCATGCGCACGACGAGGTTGTCCGGCTCTCTGGATTCCACTGGCACCTGTGCCGCTCGATGGGCGTGGCGGTTTGTCATAGTACGCCGCGACGTCCAGTTTGGTTCAGACCGACCCGATCAGGAGATCCGCTGTGCCGCCAGCCCGCCGCTTCCCCGACGCCTTCACCTGGGGCGCCGCGACTGCCTCCTACCAGATCGAGGGCGCGGTCGAGGAGGACGGTCGCGGGCCTTCGATCTGGGATGTCTTCAGCCACACGCCCGGGCGGGTCAGGGACGGAGATACCGGTGACGTGGCCTGCGACCACTATCACCGCTGGGCCACCGACCTGGACCTCGTTGCGGAGCTCGGCCTGCGGGCGTATCGGTTCTCGATCGCCTGGCCGCGCGTCATCCCGGATGGTGACGGCGCCGTCAACGCACGGGGCCTCGACTTCTACGACCGCCTCATCGATGGGCTTCTGGAGCGGGGCATCCGTCCGGTCCCCACGCTGTACCACTGGGACCTGCCGCAGGCGCTCGAGGACCGCGGCGGCTGGCCCGAGCGGTCGACCGCGGACGCCTTCGCCCGCTACGTCCAGGCCGTCGTCGATCGGCTCGGCGATCGCGTGCCGCAATGGATCACCCTCAACGAGCCGTGGGTCTCCGCCTTTCTCGGCTACGGGAGCGGTCGGCATGCGCCGGGCCGGCGAGATCTGCGGGATGCGCTCCGGGCCAGCCACCATCTCCTCCTTGCCCATGCTCAGGCGATGCCGATCCTGCGCACGACCGGGTCCGAGGTCGGCGTGACACTCAATGTCAGCGATGTCGTCCCCGCATCCGGCGGCCACGCGGACCGGGAGGTCGCCGGCCTCGCCGACGAGCAGGTCAACGACTGGTTCGCCGATCCGATCCTCCTGGGCCGCTACCCGGAGCGGATGGCCGGCTGGTACGGGCCGCTCCTCGACGGCATCGTTCGCGACGGCGACCTCACCGCGATCTCCTCGCCGATCGACTTCATCGGCCTCAACTACTACGTCCGCACCCACGTGCGGGCGGTGCCGGGCGAGGTCACGACGACCGATCCCATGGACGCACTCCCGTACCGCGCGGAGATGCCCGATGGTGTCCCGGTAACGGCGATGGGATGGCCGGTGGAGCCGGACGGCCTGCGCGACTTCCTCATCGGCTTCTCCGCCGCGCACCCCACAACACCGGTCCTGATCACCGAGAACGGCTCGGCATGGGATGACAGGGTCGCGGCGGATGGAAGCGTCACCGACCCGGATCGGGTCGCCTATCTCGAGTCGCACATCGCCGCGGTCCACGATTCGATCGCCGCCGGTGTCGACGTGCGGGCCTACTTCGCCTGGTCGCTGCTCGACAACTTCGAGTGGGCGGAGGGCTATGGCCGGCGCTTCGGGATCGTCCACGTCGACTACCCGACGCAGCGGCGCACACCGAAGGCGAGCGCTCGGCGCTACGCGGAGATCGCGACGGAGAACGGGCTCTAGGTCGTCGGGGTCCGCGCGCTCGACCGAGCACCCGCGGCCATCGCGGCCGCCTCACCGGCATCGGCGGCGCGGTCGCCCTCACCGAACGTGTGTCGCAGGTCCGGCCGTCGCGCCGCACCCGCCTCGTCGAGCCGTCCGACCGGCGTGGTGGTGGGCGCGCGCTTCAACGACTCGGGATCGGCGGCGGCCTGGTCGGCGATGTCCCGCATCACGCCGACGAAGTCGTCGAGGGTCTCGAGCGTCTCGGTCTCGGTCGGCTCGACCATGAGCGCCTCCTCCACGATGAGGGGGAAGTAGATGGTCGGCGGGTGGATGCCGTGATCGAGGATGGCCTTCGCGATGTCGAGGGTCGTCACCCCGTTGTGACGCTTCTGACGCCGCCCGCTGAACACGACCTCGTGCTTGCTCAGCCGGTCATAGGGCAGGTCGTACGCGTCGTGCAGCTTGACCCGGAGGTAGTTGGCTGCCATGACCGCGTCCTCGCTGATGCCTCGCAGTCCGGCGTCACCGTTGCTGCGGATGTAGGTATAGGCCCGCACGAACATCCCGAAGTTGCCGTACAGGGAGCGGACCTTGCCGATGCTGTGCGGACGGTCCCACTCGAGGGCGAAGCGCGCTCCCGGCGTGGATCGACCCTGCCACGCGTTGGCGAGCACCTTCGCCGGGTCGCCGTCGGCCAGGATGGGCATCGGCCTCGGCAGAAACGGCTCGAGTCGCGCGCTCACACCGACCGGGCCGGCGCCGGGGCCACCGCCGCCATGCGGCGTGCTGAAGGTCTTGTGCAGGTTGAAGTGCATCACGTCGAAGCCCGCCTCACCGGGCCGGAAGCGTCCGAGGATGGCGTTGAGGTTGGCGCCGTCCATGTAGGCGATGGCGCCCGCCTCCCTGACCGCGCTCAGGACCTGGTCGATCTGGTCCTCGAAGATGCCGAGCGTGCTCGGATTCGTGATCATCAGCGCAGCGACGTCCGGGCCGAGGGCGGAGCGCAGCGCCTCGAGGTCGATGCCGCCCCGCTCGTTGGACGGGATCGTCACCGTCTGGTAGCCGACCATCGTGGCGGTCGCGGGGTTCGTGCCGTGGGCACTGTCGGGCACCAGCACCTTCGTGCGCTGGTCCCCCTCCCCACGCGATCGGTGGTACGCGCGCGTCATCAGCATGCCGGTCAGCTCGCCGTGGGCGCCGGCGGCGGGCTGCAGGCTGATCGCCGGGAACCCGCTGATGTCCTTGAGCAGCTCGCCGAGCAGCCACATGAGCTCGAGGCTTCCCTGGCTCAGCGCCTCCGGATCGAGCGGATGCGACTCGGCCAGGCCCGGCAGCCGAGCGCTCCACTCGTTGACCTTCGGGTTGTACTTCATCGTGCACGAGCCGAGCGGGTAGAAGTTGAGGTCGATGGCCTGGTTGAGATGGGCCAGCCGGTTGAAATGCCGCAGCATCTCCAGCTCGCTGACCTCCGGAAGCCGGGGCGCAGTGCGCCGCATGAGGTTCGGCGGGATCTCGGGCTGCCCCTCGCCCACACGACGCGCGGTCGCCGTCGCGCCCGGGAAGCGCACCGCCCGTCGCTCGGCGCGCGAACGCTCGAAGATCAGCGGCTCGACGATCGACCCCGTGTCGCCGGCAACCGCTCCGGAGAACGCCGCACCGCGTCCGGAGGTGTCGGAGTCGCTCCGGGGCCTCGGTCCTGCTCATCGGGTGGCCGCCAGGCCGGCCACGAGACGCTCGATGTCGGCGTCCGTGGTGAGCTCGGTGGTCGCCAGCAGGATCGTGTCGGCCAGTCGCGGATCGTCGATGCCGAGGAGGCGGCCGGCCAGGACTCCGCGCTCGATGAGCTCCTCGTGGCGTCGTGCCGCGTCGGGCAGGCTCATGGCGACCTCGTTGAGGTAGACGCCGCCGAACCGACGCGCGGCGAGGCCGGCGGACTCCAGCGCCCCGACCATGTGCCGCGCCTGGTGCATCGAGAGCTCGGCCACCTCGCGCAGGCCGGTCGGCCCGACGCTCGTCAGGTAGGCCGTCGCCGCCAGGGCCATGAGTGCCTGGTTGGTGCAGATGTTGCTCGCGGCCTTCTCGCGCCGAATGTGCTGCTCGCGGGCCTGAAGGGTAAGCACGTAGCCTCGCCGTCCCGATCCGTCGCGCGTCGCTCCGACCAGGCGCCCCGGCATCTGGCGCACGGATGCCATCCGCGCGGCCATCAGGCCGACGTAGGGTCCGCCGAAGCTCATCGGCACGCCGAGCGGCTGTCCCTCGGCAGTCACGATGTCCGCGCCGTAGTCCCCCGGCGCCTCGAGCACCGCCAGCGAGGTGGGCTCGACGACCGCCACGAACTGCGCCCCGATGGCGTGGGCCGCCTCGGCCAGCTCCGCCATGGGTTCGAGCTGACCGAAGTAGTTGGGCTGCGCGGCGATGAGGCACGCGACCGGCCCGAGGGCAGCGATCGCGGCGGGATCGGTCGTGCCCTCGCCATCATCAGCCAGGTCGACGGGAACGGTGACGATCTCGATCCCGGGCCCCGAGCAGTACGTCTCGAGCACCCGCCGATAGTCGGGGTTCACGCTCTCCGAGACGGCAACCCGATCCCTGTGGGTCAGGCGGCAGGCCATGAGGGCCGCCTCGGCGGTCGCGGTTGCGCCGTCGTAGTGGGACGCCGTCGCCACCTCCATGCCGGTGAGCTCGCAGATCAGCGATTGGAACTCGTAGATGCTCTGGAGGGTCCCCTGGCTGACCTCGGGCTGATATGGCGTGTACGCCGTGGCGAACTCGGGCCGGCCGATGACCTCGCCCACCACGGCCGGGATCAGGTGTCGGTACACCCCGGCCCCCAGGAAGCTCACCTCCGGGATCCGGTTCCGTCCGGCCAGGCGCGCAAGCTCGGCGCGGACCTCCTGCTCCACCAGCGGAGCGGGCACCTCCCATGCCGAGGCGCGAACCGCGGTCGGGATGTCGGCGAACAGGTCGTCGATCGACTCAACGCCGATGGCATCGAGCATCACCCGGCGATCGGCGTCGGTGTGGGGCGAATAGGTCATCCGGGGGCGCTCAGGCGGTCTCTTCCGCGTACGCTGCGGCATCCATCAGCGCGTCGAGCTGATCGGTATCGCTGAGCTCGACGCGGGCGATCCAGCCCTCGCCGTAGGCATCCGCGTTCAGCAGCTCGGGAGACTCGCGGAGAGCGTCGTTGGTCTCCAGCACCTCACCGGAGATCGGCGAGTACAGGTCACTCACCGCCTTGACGCTTTCGACCACCCCGAAGGTGGCGAACTGGGTGAGCGTCGACCCGACCTCGGGGAGCTCGACGAACACGATGTCGCCCAGCTCATCGGCGGCAAAGCTCGTGATGCCGATGGTCGCGCGCGATCCCTCGACGCGGACCCACTCGTGCTCGCGCGAGTACCGCAGGTCGTCGGGGTAGGCCATGGGCGAGTGATTCCTCCTCGAGTGGCTGGCGCGAGCGGCTAGTCGCGAGGGCGCCGGTAGAACGGCAACTTTACCTGCTCCGCCCGATACGGGCGCTCGCGAACCACGACCTCGAAGACGTTTCCGACGCCGACGAGCTCTGCCGGCACCAGGGCCATCGCGATCTTGTGTCCCAGCGTCGGCGACAGCGTCCCGCTCGTCACGCGGCCGACGTCCGCGCCGTCGGCGCGCACCGCGTATCCGCTGCGCGGGATGGCGTTCTCGGTCATGCGCAGGCCGATGAGCTTGCGCTCGGGCCCGGTGTGCTGCACCGCGGCCAGGACCGCGCGGCCGACGAAGTCACCCTTCTCGAGCTTCACCACCCGACCGAGGTTGACCTCGTAGGGATTCGTATCGCGGCTGAGCTCGTTCCCGTACAGGGGCATGCCGGCCTCGAGTCGCAACGTGTCGCGGGCCCCGAGACCGCACGGCCGAAGCCCGTGGCGCTGCGCCGGCCGTGGCAAGCGCGTCCCACAGCTCGCCGGCCCTCGCGGCGTCGCAGAACAGCTCGAAACCATCCTCGCCGGTGTACCCGGTACGTGCCACGAGGCATGCGATCCCCGCCACCTCGCCTTCGGCCGACCGGTAGTTGGCGATGGCATCGAGGTCGATGTCGGTCAGCTCCGCGCAGCAGGGCAGCGCTGTGCGGGCCCTGCGGCGCAATGAGGGCCGTCGCGTCGCTGCGATCGTCGACGGTGACACCGAAGTCGCCTCGCGACAGCAGGCCCGCGAGCTGGTCCACGATCGCCGCTCGGTTCGACGCGTTGCAGACCACGAGGAACTCGTGGGTCGCCCGCCGATAGACGATGAGGTCGTCGATGATCCCGCCATCGGCATCGCAGGCCATCGAGTATTGAGCCTGTCCGATCTCGAGCGCGCCCGGGATCGCTGACGAGCGCATGGCGCAGGAACGCCACGGCCTCCTCGCCGCGCACCTCGAGCTCCCCCATGTGCGACAGGTCGAACAGGCCGACCGCGCTGCGCACCACGCGGTGCTCCTCGATGATCGAGGTGTACTGCACCGGCATCTCGTAGCCTGCGAACGGCACGAGCCGCGCGCCGAGCGCGCGATGGTGGTCGTGGAGCGGCGTGCGCTTCAGCTCCATGGGCTCGACGTCGGTCATGCGCTCGCCTCCGTGACGTCGCGGCAGCCAGCATCGCCAGCGCGCGCTCGAGGACCGTGCGCTCGGTGGCATGGGTCAACAGCGAGAGCGCCTCGGCACCCGATGCCCACCGCACGTCATCGAACTCCGCGTCGTGAAGCTCGATGCCGCCCCCGATCGGCCGCATGAGAAAGAAGTGCACCGTCTTGTTGAACCGCGTCGATCCCACGGACGAAGACGTAGCGGATCGAGCTGATCGGAGCATCGATGGCGACCTCGAGTCCGGTCTCCTCGCGCGTCTCGCGCAGGGCAGTCTCCTCGAGGGTCTCGCCGGCGTCCGGTGTTCCCTTCGGCAGCGCCCACAGCAGTGGCCGACGGCGATGGACGATCACGACGTCCGGGCCGCCTGGTCCCCGAGGCGATGGACGACGCCGCCGGACGACGTGGCGCGCGCATTGCGCAGGCCCGGCACCTGGACGACTAGGAGCGTCGGGCGCGCGGGACCCCGTACGGGAGCGCGGGACGGCGTGCCGGCAGCCGCGTGGCGTGCCCGACGGCCGGGAACCGGAATCGGCTCGTCTGCGATCGCAGCGAGCGGACGCTCGCCGCCGAGACCAGGGCGCGGCGCGGGCGATGGTAGACGGTCGTCGCCGCGGACAGTCCGAGCCGGGGCCGGTGCGCGCTGCGACGCCCGACGCCGAAATCGATGGATGGGTGGGCGACGAAGCGGGCCACCAGACTCACGCGCATGCGCGGCATTGTACGCCCCCGCCATGGTGGCGCAAGGGATCAGGACGTCGGCAACCCACGATCGAGCGGCCACGATCTCGACGGCGGCCGCGTCGCGCGACGCGGCATCCGTGAACGTCAGGATCGACATCGGCGCCTTCGCCCCGGACGTTGAGCGCCGGCCACCGCCGGAATGCCCATGAACGCATCGCCGACCTGCACGGCGAGCTTCGACGGGCTCTCGATCGGCCAGATCAACGAGCCGGTCGGACCGTACACCACCAGCCGCTCGCCCTCTGAGCCATGCTCCTGGACCGCGGACTCCACCACGCCCCGGACCTCGCCGAGGGCCGCGCCCCAGTACCGCCAGCGAAGCCGTGCCGCCTCCTCGACGTTCATCCATTGCAGCTGCGCCGGGGTTCCCGCCAGGCGCACCGGACCGCGCGGCGTGGGCAGCTCTCCGTACACGGCCAGGGCGATCGGCGTACGTCCGCGTGCGCCCATCCCACCACCGCCGATGCGGAGGATCGGCTGCCGCACGAAGGCGCCCGCCAGCAGCAGCACGGCCACGGCACCCAGCACGGCCGCGCCCAGGTACGACGGCTCGCGCCATGGCGTCGCGAAGCCGAAGGCGATGAAGCGCGACTCCCCGAAGCTGACCTCCGGCGTGCCGAGCGGCCGGGTCCCAGTCCCGCAGCAGGGCGCGCATGCTGAATGCATCCTCGGTGACCGAGCCGTCCATGCGGACCTGCGCTCCCGGCGCCGTCGAAACCGGCGATCGATCCCCTGGCGCGCACCACGACGCCCGATCGGGGTCGGCCGGGTCGGCCACCAGGTAGTACGTCCGCTCGACGGTCGACGACTCCGGCCCGAGAACACCTCGACCTCCGTCGCGTGCGGGCCGTCGACGAGGACCGCATCGAACACGACCCACAGCCCGGAGTCCACGAGTCCCGACTTCGAGCTCGCTCACCGTGACGGGGATCGGCGTCCGGTCGCAGCTCGTAGGCCGCAGCCGTCGACATCGCATTCGCGACGGCCAGCGCCGCCGATGGCAAGGCCGATGATCAGCGCCGCGGGGAGCCGGCCCAGCCCGATGCGCTCAAGCGCTCCCGCGAAGGCCCGATTGAGCAGGTGGCCCGGATAGCCGATGACGGCCAGCACACGATGACGCACCGCGGCACGATATCTCAGGCGAGCGGTGCATGCCGCCGACGACGCTCCACGCGCGTCGCGGTAGAGGTCCTCCACCGCGGCAACCTGCCGAGACAGCGAGAATCGTGCCGCGTCGAGGATGCGCGGTGCGCCAGCGCTTCCCGCCGATCCCGGTCAGCCGCGAGGGTCGCGATGGCGTCGCCCAGTCGGGCGACCAGCGTGTCGGCCGGCAGGTACGGGAACGACCACCCCATCGATCCCGTCGCGCACCGAGTCCCGCACGCCGGGACCGTCGACCGCCACGGCCGGCAGGCCTGCCGTCAGCGCCTCGGCTAGGACGAGGCCCTGGGTCTCCGAGCGCGAGGCGAACGCGAACAGATCCGTTCCGGCCACCGTGGCGAGCGCCGCCATCCTCGGCAGTGGTCCGGTGAAGTGGATCCGCTCCGCCATGCCGGCGGCGAAAACACGGGCAGCGCAGCGCTCGTTCCGACGGCCCGCCACCGACGACCAGCAGCCGGAGCCCGGGATGGCGGTCCGCGACGCCGGCGACGGCGTCGATGAGGATCTCGGGACTCTTCTCCGGCGCCAGTCGTCCGAGTGACGCGACCACCACCGCCGTCGCTCGGCCAGCCCGTCATGGCGCGCACGTCGACGGGCTCCAGGGCGCGGATGCCGGCGACGTCGACGCCGGTCGGGATGACCCGGACATGCCAGGTGCGGCGTTCGCCGATCTGTCGCCGGATCCAGACGGCAAGCTCCTCCGAGGGGACGATCACCGCGTCGCAGGCGCGCCACCAGGCGCCGAGCCAGGCATCCGTTGCCCGCCGGGCGATCGCCGAGAAGGGGCCGGCGTAGTGGCTGTAGTCATCGAAACGGGTGTGATGCGTGAAGACGAGCGGCGCGCCGCAGGATCGGGCCAGGCGACGTGCCATCACGCCACTGGCGAATGGCGAGTGTGCGTGGACGACGTCCGGAGCGAAGTCGCGCGCCGCACCCCAGGCGGCGACCGTCGGGAGCGGCCACGGCATGCGGTACAGGGGCGGCGCGATCGCCGGCAGGCGATAGGAGGGCAGCCAGGCCATGTTCGGCGCCGGCCCCGGCGAGCCGATGTCATCGACCGCGGTGCCCGGCGCCGGCTCGGGAGCGACGACCAGGACTTCGTGCCCCGCCGCACCAAGGCCGCGCGCCAGAGCGTCCACCGACACGGTCACGCCGGAGAGATACGGCAGGTACGACTCACTGGTGAGCACGATGCGCATGACGTCAGCGCACCGTGGCGGCGTGGAGCGTGACCATCCCGGCCGCCAATGGACGCCATTCCACGTCGAGCAGCCCGACCTCCCGCATCAGCTCCGCGATCTCCGACGGGTGCGGGTAGGCTCGCACGCTGCTCGGCAGGTAACGGTAGGCGGATCCGCCCCCGGCCAGCCGGCCGACGATGGGCACGATCCGATCGAACCAGGTGGCGGCCACCAACCGCGCCGGGGCCCCGCGACGGCGTCGCCAGCTCGAGGACGACGACGCGACCGGTTGGCCGTGTCACGCGGACCATCTCCGTCAGGCACGCCCGATAGTCAGACACGTTGCGCAGGCCGAAGGCGATCGTGGCGGCGTCGAACGCGTCGTCGGCCGACGGCAGGGCGAGGGCATCCCCCTCGACATATTCGATCGGAGCGGAGCCCGGAGCCGGAGCTCGGCGGGCCGCCACGCGCAGCATCGTCGCAGATGCGTCGACGCCCATCACGATGCCGCGGGCGCCCACCGCCCGCGCCAGCAGGCGCGTGAGGGCTCCACTGCCGCACGCGACGTCGACGGCCGAGCCGTCGGCACCGAGCCTGGCGGCACGGACGGCCATCCGCCGCCAGCGGGCATCGAGACCGGCGGTCATCACGCTGTTCATGGCGTCGTAGATCGGGGCGATGCGGTCGAACATCGTCCGCACCTCGCCGGCCGGAACCGGGTTGCCGGGGTCACGATCAGGCATCGACGGTGTCACGCGCCAGATCGGAGGGGCGGAGTTGGTGGGCGATACTGGATTCGAACCAGTGACCTCACGGATGTGAACCGTGCGCTCTAACCGACTGAGCCAATCGCCCATCTGGGGAGGTCGCAGTATAGCCGTCGCCCGTATCGGCCATCAATCGGGCGGGGCCCGCTACAGGCGGACCGCGACGCGCACGATCACGCCGAGGATCAGCATCGCGACGAGGGGCGACCAGTCGATCCCGCCGGTCGGTGGCAGGACGCGTCGAATCGGCGCCAGGATCGGCTCGGTGGCCTGGTAGATGAACGCGACGAGCCCGCCGCCGCCCCGTGGATTCGTCCAGCTCATCAGCACGCGGGCGATGAGGAGCAGCCAGAGCACGAATGCGAGCAGCTGGATGAAGTTCACGAGCATGGCGGTCATGGGCGGAGGATAGCAGCGTCTACGGTCGCGGCCCGAACAGCGCGGTCCCGACTCGGACCAGCGTCGCACCCTCCGCCGCCGCCGACTCCGCATCGGCGGTCATGCCCATGGAGAGCTCCGGCAGGCCGATGCCGACGCGCTGCTCGGCCTCGTCCCGAAGGGAGCGCAAACGCGCGAAGATCGCGCGAGCCTCCATCGGCGCGACTCCCATCGGCGCGATGGTCATGAGGCCCGCCACACCGCCGCGGGGCAGCTCTGCGACGGCAGCGACGACGTCATCGGGCGCAACCCCGGCCTTGGCATCCTCGCCACTGACATTGACCTGGAGCAGAAGCTGCGGGCTGCGCTCCTCCTCCGCGCTCAGCTCGACGAGCCGATGCAGCAGCGCTGGCGAATCGACGGAGTGGATCATCGCGAAGCCGCGCACGGCGCGCCGTGCCTTGTTCGACTGCAGGCGGCCGATGAAATGCCATTCGACCCCAGGAAGCGCGGCGATCTTGGCCTCGGCCTCCTGGACGCGGCTCTCGCCGAGGATGGCGAGCCCGGCGCCGGCGGCGGTGCGCGCCAGCTCGACCGGCCAGCCCTTCGTAACGGCGACGATCCGCAGCCGCATCGGGTCGTGCCCGTTGGCCTGCGCGATGTCGCGGAGTCGACCGAGCAGGCGCTCGTGGCGCTCGACGATCCGTTCAGCCGTCGGGGCGTCGGCGCCCACGATCTCCATCAGCCTATGGTGCCACCGACGTCACGCCGCGAGCCAGCCGATGCCGGCCCCTGGGTCAGTCGTTCTTGCGACGCAGGAAGCTCGGGATGTCGAGATCGGTCTCGCCGTACGAAGGACGATCGAGGCTCGCCGGTCGCACGGGCACCGCCTGGCGCTCCGGCGCCTTGATCTCGGTCGCCTCACGCTCGGACGGTCGGGCGAATGGCGACTCCTCCCCCATCTGATCCTCGAGATTCTGGCGCTGCTCCCGGTCGCGCTCGATCTCGGCCAGGATCTCGCGGCTGCGCTCGTCGAGATTCTGCTCGACTCCGCCAGCGGCATCGGCGGCGAAGCGGCTCTGCTGCTTCGGCTTGCGGCTGGCATCGAAGCCGGTGGCGATCACGGTGACCTTGACCTCGTCGCGCATGCGGTCGTCGATCACGGTGCCGAAGATGATGTTGGCCTCCGGATCGGCGGCCTCCTTGATCACCTCGGCGGCCTCGTTGACCTCGAACAGGCCGAGGTCCGAGCCGCCGGTGACGTTGAACAGGATGCCGCGCGCGCCGGTGATGTTCACCTCGAGCAGCGGGCTCATGATGGCCGCGCGGGCCGCCTCGACCGCGCGGTTCTCGCCGGTGCCGATGCCGATGCCCATCATCGAGCTGCCGGCCTCGCGCATGATCGTCTTCACGTCGGCGAAGTCGAGGTTGATGAGGCCGGGCACGGTGATCAGGTCGGTGATGCCCTGGACGCCCTGGCGCAGCACGTCGTCGACCACGCGGAAGGCGTCGACGATGGAGGTCTTCTTGTCGACGACCTCGCGCAGCCGATCGTTCGGGATCGTGATCAGCGTGTCGACCTTCTCCTTGAGGAGCTCGGTGTACTGCTCGGCCACGAGCTTGCGCCGCATGCCCTCGAAGCTGAACGGCTTGGTCACCACGCCGACGGTCAGCGCGCCGAGCTCCTTCGCGATCTCCGCGATCACCGGCGCGGCGCCGGTGCCGGTGCCGCCGCCCATGCCGGCGGTGATGAAGATCATGTCCGCGTCCTTGAGGGCCTCGTAGATCTTCTCCGAGTCCTCCTCGGCCGCTCGCTGCCCGACCTGCGGATCGGCGCCGGCACCCAGGCCGCGCGTCATCTTGTCGCCGATCCGGATCTTGTGCGGCGCGTCGCTCTGGAGGAGCGCCTGGGCATCGGTGTTCACGCTGATGAACTCGACGCCCATCATCTCGGCGCGGATCATCCGGTTGACGGCGTTGCTGCCGCCACCGCCCACGCCGATGACCTTGATGAGGGCGAAATTTTCGGAGTCGGAGCGGAGCGGCATGTTCGGGTGATCCTCTGCTCGGCAGGTGGCTGGAATGTCAACCCGAGGGCTTCGACGGGTTTGATCGATTCTAGCGATCTGCGTATGACGCCGTGAGACGTTTTCCACAAATCGGGCCAGGTTATCCACATGTGTCCACGTTGCGTGTGGACAGGCGGTGCGTCCTGTCCACGGTCGGTGGTCGAGCCCGTTCGGCCTCGCCGCAGCCGATCGTCGCTGCCCCCGACTCCGGCAGGGCTTACCCTGAGGTCAGCCGGGGAAGAGATTGCGGATCCACTCCCCGACCCGCGACAGCGGATTGACGCCGTTCGGGCTGCCGTAGCCGATCGGCTCCTCGTTCACATGGTTAGCGCCCCACAGCAGCAGACCGATGGGCGTGCTGAAGGCCGGATTGCCGATCTGGTCCATGAGGCCGCCGACGCCCTGCGGGCCGCCCACCCGAACCGGCATCTCGAGCGTCTCGCGGGCGAGAACCTCCGCGCCGCCGAGTCGTGCGCCACCGCCGGTGAGAACCGCTCCGGCGGGCAGCATGCCGGCATGGCCGGAGCGCTTCACTTCCTCCCGGATGAGGCTGTAGATCTCCCCCATCCGCGCCTCGATGATCTCGCACAGCTTACGGCGCTGGATCGTCTGCCCGCCCGACTCGCCGAGCACGGCCACGTTCAGCAGCTCCTCCGGCTCGACCTCCGCCATGTTCGCCGTGCCGTGCTTGATCTTGATCTCCTCGGCGAGATTGAGGCTCGTGCGCAGTCCGATGGCCACGTCGTTGGTGACGTTGATGCCGCCGACCGGCAGGACGGCCGTGTGATAGACCGCCCCGTCCACGAAGATCGCGATGTCGGTCGTCCCGCCGCCGATGTCGGCGACGAGCACGCCGAGCTCCTTCTCGGTGTCGGTCAGCGTCGCCTCGGCCGCCGCCAGCGAGCTGATCACCATCTCGTCGATCTGGACCCCGGACGTGATGACGCACTTGCTGAGGTTCTGGACGGAGGTGGCGGCGCCGGCAACGATGTGGGTCTCGACCTCGAGGCGCACCGCGCTCATCCCGAGCGGGTCCTTGATGCCTTCCTGGCCGTCCACGATGTAGCCGCGCGGGACCACGTGCAGCATCTCCCGGTTGGAGGGCACCTGGACCGCCTTTGCCGCCTCGGTCGCGCGCGCCACGTCCTCGCGGCTGACCTCGCGCTTATGACCGGACACGGCGACCACGCCGCGCGAATTCTGGCTGCTGATATGGCTGCCACCGACGCCGACGAAGGCCGAGCTGATCTTGTAGCCGGACAGGCGCTCCGCCTTCTCGACGCTCGAGCTGATGGAGTTCACGGTCTGGTCGATGTTGGCGACCATGCCCTTCTTCATCCCGGCGGACGGCGCGATGCCATAGCCGATGACGTTCACGTCACCGGTTCGCCCCACCTCCCCGATGAGGGTGGTGACCTTCGTCGTCCCCGCGTCGATCGCGACGAGGACCGCTTCGCGTTCCAAGCTACCTCCTGCTACCGGCACGCCGGAGCGTGCCTTCGGTGCCGTCCGAGCCTACAGGAAGTGGCGCCGGATCAAAGCCACGTTCTGGAAGATGCGCAGGCCGAAGGCGAAGAGTGCCACCAGGTACAGGTCGATGCCCAGCCGATCGCCGACGAAGGTCAGCGCCACGGCGACCAGGGTGTTCGTCACGAACCCGGAGAGGAAGATGCGGTTGTCGTAGTGGGCATCGAGCTCGGCCCGAATCGCCCCGAGAACCGAGTCCAGGCCCGCCAGGATGGCCACGGCCGAGTAGCGCGCGAGGTCCGGGCTCACGTTCACGTTGAGCACCAGACCCAGCGCGATTCCGAGCGCAAGGCCGACAAGCGGAAGCCACATCTGGGATCGTCCCGAAGCGAGGGTCTCGGCAGTCGAGGCGTCGCGCTCCGGCGATCGCGTCACCCCTTGGCACGGAAATATACCTTCCCGGGGTTGCGCGCATCCACCCAGCTGATCTCGGCCTCCGGCCGACTCGCGAAGAGCGTTCGCACGGCGGTGACCTGGCGCTCGAGACGAGCGGCCGCCGCGGCATCGGTCTCATTCGGGTCCATGCCGTACACGCCGAGCGCCAGCTCCCAGCCCGGCTCGTCGGACGGCCACGCGGAATCCGAACTCGTCGTCGAGCCGAACCGCCAGCAGCGAAGCCGTCGATCCCAGCGCCGTCGGGTCGAGCGACGCGAGACGCAGCGCGGTGGCGAGCAGGGTGCCGGGAACTTGATCTCCCGCCGTCATGAGCCGCGAGGACGTCCGCTCGTCGACGACGTGCGGCAGGGCTGCCTGCTCCGGCGCACGGTGCCGTCGTCGCGCGGCAGCACCGCGAAGAATGTGCCGTCCACGTCTCCCGAACAGCCGTGTCGGTCGAGGTCTCCCAGATGAAGGCAACGCGCCGTTCCACGATCGTTGCCTCGATCCGGCCCGGCAGCGATGCCGTGACGATCGCCTCCGCCACCGCGGGCAGACGCTCGAGACGCTCGCCCAGCGCGCCCGTGTCGATCGTCAGGACGCTCCGACCACGCTGCGGGTCGAGGACACGATCGAGCTCGCGGTCGCTGGTGTAGCGCTCCCCGGCCCATGTCACCTCCGTGACGCGCAGCCACGGACCGTTGAGCAGCGCGACAGGGAAGCGCCGATGGCGACCGCTCCAACGCCCGCCAGCAGTCGTCGAATCGACGGCAGCCGGGCGCCGATTCGCTTCCGCAGCGGGACGCCGGGCCGACGTGCTCCGCGCCCACGCGAACCCGGAGCGCCCCGCGCGACTTCGTGGCACGACGTGGCGCGCGCCTCGGCTGACGCGGTGGTTGTGGCTTCAGCTTCATCGGTCTCGATCCAGCGCGAGCTCGATCAGCCGGTCGATGAGCTCGTCGAAGGCGAACCCCGCGAGCTCCGCCTGCTTCGGGTACATGCTCGTCGCCGTGAAGCCCGGCAGGGTGTTCATCTCGCTCAGGTAGACGTCGTCGCCGCTGACCAGGAAGTCGACGCGCGCCAGGCCGGCGCAGTCGACCGCGCGGTACGCGGCCAGTGCGAGCTCCTTGAGCTCGGCGGCGAGCTCGGCGTCGACATCGGCGCGCGGCACGACGGTCGCGAGGCCGTCGACGTACTTCGCCTCGTAGTCGTAGAACTCGTGGCTCGAGCGGACCTCGCCGGGCTCGAAGACGATCGGCTCGTCATTGCCGAGCACGCCGCACTCGAGCTCGCGGGCGCCCTCGACGTAGCGTTCGACGATGACCTTGCTGTCGTAGCGGAACGCCTCGTCGAGCGCGGCCGGCAGGGCACTCGAGATCATGCACCACGCTCATCCCGACGCTGCTGCCGAGGCGGGCCGGCTTGACGACGCTGCGGGGTCCGATCGTCTCGGCGACGCTTCGCACCGCGTGATCGGGATCCCCCATCCACGCCCGGCGGCGCAGCCACGTCGAGTCCACGACCGGCAGGCCGTGGCCGCGCATGAGGTCCTTGAAGACGACCTTGTCCATTGCCACCGCGCTGGCCAGCACCCCGGCACCGACGTACGGGATGTCCGCGAGCTCCAGAAACCCCTGAAGGGTTCCGTCCTCGCCGTACGGTCCGTGAACGACGAGGAAGGCGACGTCGATCGTCTCCCCCAGCGACTTCAGCGCACTGCGGGCGGCGAGGGCGCCGGGCGTGTCGGAAAGCAGGGGCACGCTGGTCGGCGTGGGTGCGCAGGAGCTCGACCTCCTCGGACGGCGAGGCCGCACCGAGAAGGGTGGCCAGCCGCTCATCGGCGGCGAGCGTCGGGGCCGGTCCGTCCGGCAGCCGCCATCGGCCCGTCACGGTCGATGTACACCAGGTACGGCTCGAACCGGTCGCGATCGATCGCCCGCAGGACCGCCTCCGCCGACGCGATGCTCACCTCGTGCTCGGCCGACCGACCGCCGGCGAAGATCCCGACCCGCATCCGGCTCATGAGCGACCGGCCATGGGCGAAGGTCGCGGGACCAGCTCGGTCGGCCAGTCACCGACGAACTCGATCTCGTAGCGAAGCTCGATGCCGAAGCGGTCGGCGACGACGGCGCGCACGTGCTCGCCGACGGCACGGACATCGGCTGCGCGCCCGTCGCGGTCGACGACGATGAAGTTGGCGTGCAGGGTGCTGACGGCGGCGCTGCCGATGCGATGACCCTTGAGGCCGGCGGCCTCGATCAACCGACCGGCATGGTCCGCCGTCCGGGTTGCGGAACACGCTGCCCGCGTTCTGGTCCTTCAGCGGCTGGGTGGCCCGTCGTCGCGCCTGGTGGGCATCGACACGGGATCCGATGGCGGCCGGATCGTCGGGCCGCAGATCGAGCGAACGCCGACAGCACGACCTCACCGCTCTCCTTGAAGCGAGAGTCACGGTACGCGAAGGCGCAGTCCGGGTTCGTGAGCTCCACGATCTCACCCGTGCCCGGCGACCAGGCGCGAACGGCGTGGACGACTCCGCTCATGTCGCCGTCGTGGGCGCCGGCGTTGGCCCACACCGCGCCGCCGACGCTGCCCGGAGATGCTGATGCCGAATTCGAGGCCGGCGAGACCCGCGTCGGTGCAGCGCTTGACCAGTGCAGCCATGGCGGTCCCGGACTCCGCCTCGGCCCCGGTCTCTGTCAGGCGGATGCCGGATGCGCGGTTGCGAATCACGAGGCCCCGGATCCCCTCGTCGGCGACGACGAGATCGCTTCCCTTGCCCAGCACCCCGACCGGTACCCCGGCATCGCGTGCGAGCTGCAGCGCGCCAACGAGCGCATCGACGCTCTCGGCGACGACCATCCGATCCGCCGCCCCACCGACCCGCAGGGTCGTCAGCGGACCGACGGGGACGTCGACATCGAGAGCGACTCCGCGCTCACCCGCCAGCCGATCGAGGGCGGCAAGGGCGCTCGAAGCCTCGGGTTGACGCGTGCGGGCTGGCATCAGCTGGCCGCCTCCGACGAGCAGAGGCCGTCGTTCCGCCAGCGCGATGAGCTCATCCGCCAGCACCGCGGCTGCATCGGGCCGTCCGAGGCGTCGTGCCGCCGTCGCCATTGCGTCACGGCGGGCGTCATCGCGCAGGATCGTTGCCTCACGAACCAGGCGATCGGCGTCGAACTCCTCGTCGGCGATCATCAGCGCGGCGCCCTCATCGGCCATGTACGAAGCGTTGTAGCGCTGGTGGGCCCCGGCGTACGGATAGGGCACCAGGATGGACGGCAGGCCGGCCGCCGCGACCTCGGCGCAGGTCGAGGACCCCGCTCGGCCGACGACGAGATCCGCGGCGACAAGGACATCGGCCATGCGGTCGGTCACGAATGGCTCCGCCGTGTAGCGGGGACGCAGACCCTCGGGAAGGGACTGGCGAGCGGCCCCGGCATCAGCCATTCCCGCCTCGCCCGCCAGGTGGAGCACGTGCCAGTCCGCGAGCAGACGCTCAAGCGCTCCGAAGGTCGATCGATTGAGGCGCGCCACCGCCTGCGAACCGCCGAACACGAGCAGGAGGCGATCGGCGGGCTCGAGACCGAGCGCGTGGCGCGCGGCGGCCCGATCGATCCCCTCGAAGGATCGAATCGGGGTACCGGACACGAAGCTGTTGCCGGGAAAGGCGTCGAGCGTCGGCGGAAAGCTGACGGCCACCCGGCTGGCGAACCGCCCGATGGCCCGGGTTGCGCGGCCCGGCACGACGTTTCCCTCCCAGACAAGGGTCGGGATGCCGCGCGAGCGCGCCGCCAGCACGAGCGGCAGGGCGAGATAGCCGCCGGTGGTGAACAGCGCCGCAGGTCGCAGCCGGCCGAGCATCCACCAGGCCTGCGGGACCGATGCGGCGAGGCGCGCCGGGTCGAGTGCGGTGTGCACCGACGCGCCCGAGGTCCGCAGCGAGCGCACGATGAGCTCGTGGTAGCCGAGCTGGCTGCGCAGCGGGTGGCTGGCCACGAGGTTCCGCTCGAAGCCACGGACGCCACCGATGTAGTCGAGCTCAGCGCCGGGCCGTGCGTCGCGCAGGGCCCGTGCGACGGCCAGCGCGGGGTAGATGTGCCCGCCGGTCCCGCCGCCCGATACCGAATACCGCATCGCGCAATGATCCTGTCTGGGATGTCTCGCGGCTGATCGAGAGCAGGATGCCCACGGCCGCCAGGTTGATGGTCAGCGCGGACCCGCCAGCGCTGATGAACGGAAGGGGGATGCCGGTCACCGGCAGCAGCGCGGTCACCACCATCATGTTGATGAGGGCCTGGGCCACGAGCCAGGTCGTGATGCCGCAGGCAAGCAGCCCGGAGAAGGTGTCGGGCGCGGTGATGGCGATCCGGTAGCCCTGGTAGGCGATGACCACGAACAGCGCCACCACGGTCAGCGTGCCGACCAGGCCCCACTCCTCGCCGATGATCGCGAAGATGAAGTCGGTCGACGGTGCCGGCAGATAGAGGTACTTCTGCTTGCTCATGCCGAGCCCGGCCCCGGTGATCCCACCGAGGGCGAGTGCGAAGAGCGCCTGGACCGTGTTGTAGCCGGCACCCAGCGGATCCTTGAATGGGTCGAGGAAGGTCTGGATCCGCTCGAGCTGGTAGCTCGTGCTGCTGACCATGAGCCAGGCGCCCCCGATGACCGCCCCGCCGATCGCGGTCACGTAGAGGAGGTTCGCACCCGCCATGAAGAAGACCGCGCCCGCCGCGATCACGTATACCCCGGCCGTGCCGAGGTCGGGCTCCATGGCGATGAGCAGGAATCCCGGGGCGATGAGGAGGGCGAACGGGACGAGCCCGTTCCACAGCGAACCCGCCTCCTTGCCCCGTCGATCGAGCCAGTGCGCGAGGTACAGGACCACGGCCAGCTTGGCGAACTCGGCGGGCTGCAGGGAGCCGACGCCCGGCACCACGATCCAGCGTCGCGAGCCGTTGATCTCCGAGCCGATGCCCGGGATGAGCACGGCGACGAGCAGTGCCAGGGTGATGACGAAGATCGGGATGGCGAGGTAGCGGAGATGGCGGAAATCGATCCTGCTCGCCACGAGGAGGCCGGTCAGGCCGATCGCGGCCCACACGATCTGCTCCATGCCCTGGGCCGCCGGGTCGGCGCTGCTGAAGTACGAGCGCACGCTGGACGCCGAATAGACCATCACGATCCCGATGGCGGTCAGCGCCATGACCGCCAGCAGCAGCGCGTAGGACGGATCATGGCGCTCGCGGCGTACGCCCCCGCGTGCCGAGGTCCGACGCGCCGTCATGGTGGCCGCGGCAGTGCTCATCGAGCGCCCCCGGCGGCTTCGCGCACGGCCCGGCGGAACGCCTCGCCACGCGCTGCGTAGTCGGCGAACATGTCGAAGCTGGCCGCCGCCGGCGACAGCAGGACGACGTCACCGGGCAGTGCCTGGCGCACGGCGATTGCGACCGCGGCGTCCATGTCCTGCGCGCGCTCGACCGGCACCCGGCCATCGATCAGCGCCGCCACCTCGTCCGCGGTCTCCCCCATCAGGATCGCCAGCCGCGCGTGCCGGGCGATCGCATCGGCGAGATCGTCGAACGCGAGACCTTTGGCCTGTCCGCCGGCGATGAGGAGGATCGGCGCCTCGAAGGACTCGAGGGCGGCGATGGCCGCCACCGGAATCGTGGCCTGCGAGTCGTTGACCCATCGAATCCCCCCGAACTCCCCGACCGGCTCGAGCCGATGCGCCACGCCGCCGAATCCGGCGACCGCGTCCGCGATGGCCGCCGGGGTGACACCGACCAAGGTCGCGCCCAGGCCAGCCCCCAGCACGTTGCTCAGCATGTGGCGGCCGGGGAGCGGCACGTCCCGAACGGGCATCAGCCGCTCCCCCGCCATGAGAATCCATCCGTCGTCGATCCATGCCTCATCGCGACCGATGCCCGGCCGTTCATGCCCGTACCAGGCGACGGCGCCGGCCGGCAACGTTGCACCGATCTCGCGGCAGCCCGGATCGTCATGGTTGAGCACCACCCTCCCGCCCGGGATGGTGAGCTGAGCGAGCCTGGCCTTGACCGCCCGGTAGGCTTCGACGCTCCCGTGGCGATCGAGGTGGTCGGCCCCGACGTTGGTGTAGATCGCCACGTCGGCACCCCGGCTGATCGTCGGAAGCTGAAGCTCGCTGAGCTCGAGGACGGCCCACGTCTCGGGCGACAGCTCGACGGCTCGCTCGATGAGGGGCGTGCCGATGTTTCCGCCCAGCACGTTCGGCATCCCGGCGGCCTGGAGAATCGCGCCGACGAGCGAAGCGGTCGTCGTCTTGCCCTTCGTGCCGGTGACGCCCAGGATGCGCGCCCGCGTCAGCCTCAGGAACAGCTCGACCTCGCTCACCAGCTCCACGCCCGCGTCCTGCGCCGAGCGCAGTGCATCGCGAAGCCACGCCTCGGTCGTCGGGAAATGCGGCGAGATCGAGGGACTGGTGACGATCAGCTCGGCGTGCTCGAGCAGCGCGACGGCCTCGCGGCGCTCGATTCCCAGGGCCAGTCGCACGGGGTGTGCACCGAGCTCGGCCACCGCATCGGACAGCTCCGCGAGGCTTCGTCGGTCGTAGGCGACGACGACGGCTCCCGCATCGGCCAGGAAGCGGCAGGCGGCGATCCCCGAGCGTGCCAGGCCGAGGACCACGACACGGATGCCGTCGAGGTCGTCGATCGTCCGTATCGGCCCGCGCGCGGTCGTCATCATCGACTCGCCTGGAAGCCGCTCACGCCGGCCAGGAAGATCAGCACGCCGAGCAGCCCCGCCAGAGCGGCCACGATCCAGAAGCGCAGGGTGATCTTCTCCTCCGCCCAGCCGATGAGCTCGAAATGGTGGTGGAGCGGCGTCATGCGGAAGATGCGCCGGCCGCGCAGGCGGAAGCTCACCACCTGGATCACGACGCTCATGATCACCGCGAACGGCACGATGCCGATAACGGCCAGCAGCGGGAGCTGGCCGTTCACGGTGGCCACGACGGCGAGCGTGGCGCCCAGCCCCAGCGACCCCGAGTCGCCCATGAAGATCTGGCCGGGATGAACGTTGAACCACAGAAAGCCCATGAGCGCCCCGATGACCAGGGCACAGAAGATCGCGAGGTTGGGCTGGGCGATCTTCACGTCCTCGACAGGAACCAGGCTGATGATCAGGTAGGCGACGAAGCTGAAGATGAGGACCCCGCCCGCCAGTCCGTCGAGGCCGTCGGTCAGGTTCACCGCGTTGCTGACGCCGACGATCACGAAGGCCACGAAGATCAGGGTCAGCAGCGGGCCGATGACGAGCGGCTCGCCGACGAACGGGATGTTCAGCGCGGTGATCTCGAAGTGACGCTGGATGTAGTAGCCGGCGAGGACGGCCACGACCGTCTGCCACACCAGCTTCCAGCGGCCCCGCATCCCGATCCCGGTGCGAACATTCACGAAGTCGTCGATGGCGCCCAGGATCCCCACGCCCATCAGGGTCAGCATCGGCGTGAGGGTGGCCGCGTCCTCGATCCGCAGGGCCATGGCCAGGAACAGCACGACCCCCACGATCAGCATGCCGCCCATGGTCGGCGTGCCCGCCTTGCCGTAGTGGGCTTCCGGCCCGTCGGTGCGAATCTGCTTCCCGAAGCCGAGCCGCTGCAGGAGGCTGATATAGATCGGCGCCAGCAGGACCATGCCGATGAAGGCCAGCAGCAGTGCCACGACGATCTGCAGGATGGTCACGACGCGCCACCGTCACGGAGGAGCTCGACGGTTCGCTCCAGCCCGATGCCGCGCGACGCCTTGACGAGAACCAGGTCGCCGTCGGTCGGTGCCACCTCACGATCGAGGAGCTCGGCGGCTGCCTCGGCGTCGTCGGCCTCGATGACCCGGGCGGCACCCGCCGCGCGGGCGGCATCGGCGATCCAGCGTCCACGCACGCCGACCGCCACGATCGCATCGGCGGCAGCGGCGGCGCGAGCGCCGATCTCGCGATGCAGGCGCTCCTCGTCCGGCCCGAGCTCGAGCATGTCGCCCAGGACGGCGATGCGGCGTCCGCCGTCACGCACCGGCGTCTCCACAAGGAAGTCGAGCGCGCCGGCCATGCTGATGGGCGAGGCGTTGTAGGTATCGTCGACGACCCGCGCGCCGCCGGCCGCGAGCAGGATGCTCATCCGATGCGGCCGCATGACTGCCGGCGGCCAGCGCCTCGGCGACCCGGTCCATCGGCACGGCGAAGCGCTCCGCGACGGCGGCCGCGGCGAGCGCGTGCGGTACGAGATGGCGGCCGGGAGTGGAGCTGACGACGCGTCGCGTGCCCCACGGCGCGTGGATCGTGAACTCGGTGCCGTCGAGCCCGCGCGAGACGATGTCCGTTGCGCGCACGTCGGCGGCCGCATCGAGCCCGAAGGTGCGGACCGCGGCCGGCGTGAGATCGCGCATGGCGGCGACGCGCGCGTCATCGGCGTTGAGCACGGCCAGGCCGTCGCCGGGAAGCGCCCGCGGCAGCTCGGACTTCGCCTCCGTGATGCGCTCGATGCTGCCGGCGCGCTGGAGATGGGTCGGGTGAACGGAGAGGACGACGCCCACCTCGGGACGCGCGATCTCCGCGAGTCGGGCGATCTCCCCGACCGTGTACATGCTCATCTCCAGGACCGCCACCTCGTGTGCCGGCTCGAGCTTGAGCAGAGTCATCGGAAGGCCAGTCTCGGAGTTGAGGTTGCCCTCGCTGCGCAGGGTGGCCAGCGTGCCGGACAGGACATCGGCGGTGATCTCCTTGGCGATCGTCTTGCCGGTCGAGCCGGTGATGCCCACGACGCGCACGTCCTGCGTCGCCCGGTACCAGGCCGCGAGATCACCGAGGGCCCTCACCGCGTCGGTGACGACCACCACCGCCCGATCGAGGTCATCGGGCAGGTCGATCGCACGCTCGACGAGCGCAGCAGCGGCACCGGCGCGCAGGGCGTCCTCGACGAAGCGAATCCCGTCGACGCGCTCGCCGCGCAGCGCCACATAGCAGCTCTCCGGGGTCACCTGGCGTGAATCGACACAGGCGCCGCGGACGGTGGAGACCGAGGTCGGTCGGAGGAGTCGGCCACCGGTGGCGGCCAGCAGGTCATCGAGGTGGATCGTGGGAGGCACGCGGACCATGCTGCGGACTACGGGCGAGTCTAGCAGTCTCATGGCTGCGCAACGGGCTCGAGAGGCCGGTCCGGTGCGATGGCCAGGTAGTCGAGAACCTGCGGCATGACGCTCGAGAAGACCCACTCCGGCCGCTCGGGCATGTGACGGCCGCCGGCACCCGCGGGCCGATGGATGAGGATCAGCGTCACGAGCTTGCGGTCGCCGGCCGGGAGGAGGCCGACGAAGCTCGAATCCACCCAGCCGTCGATGTACTGCCAGCGCTCGACGACCTCGCCATCATCGTTCTTCACGCGGACCGGTCCGGCGATCTGCGCCGTGCCTGTCTTTCCGGCGACGGTGTAGCCGGGGATCGATGCGCGATTCGCGATGCCCTCGTCGATCGCGTCGGTCAGCAGGCCGATCATGGTCGACGCCGTCTCGGTCCGCATGATGCGCTCACGAGGCGGCGTGCTCGTTGGATGGTAGGTCCCGTCGGGATCGGTCCAGCCCTCGACGATGTGCGGCGTGACCAGCTCGCCGCCGTTCGCGAAGGCCGCATATCCGGCCGCCAGCTGGACCGCGGTCAGGCTCAGCCCCTGGCCGAATGAGTTCTGCGCGGCGGTCAGATCGCCCGATGCGTTCGGACCCGCGGGATCCCAGATCACGCCGGTTGCCTCACCGCTCAGCTCGATGCCGGTCGGGCTCCCGAACCCGTAACGGCGGAACGCATCGAACAGCTCCGAGGCACCCAGGCTGAGGCCGATCTTCGCCGCGCCGACGTTGTTCGACAGCTGCAGGACGTCACCTGCCGTGATGGAGCCGTGGCCGTACGGGAAGTCGAGTCGGTCCGCGTTCTGGACGCGGACCTTGCCGATCATCAGGTTGTTGTCGTCCTCGACCGTGGTCGAGGTGGTGATGGCGCCGGCGTCGAGCGCGGCCGCGATGGTGAAGGCCTTCATCACCGAGCCGGGCTCGTACTGGCGCGAGACCGCGGGATTCGCGAAGAGCTCACCCTCGGTCGCGGCGAACTGGTTCGCGTCGTACGAGGGATAGCTCGCCATGGCCAGGATCGCGCCGGTCTCGGCGTCCATGATCAGCCCGGTGGCGCCGGCAGCGCGATTCGTCTGATAGGTCGACCAGATCGACTCTTCCAGCAGGTGCTGCACCCCGGCGTCGATCGTCAGCCGCAGGTCCCTGCCGTCGACCGGCTCACGCAGCAGGCTCACCGAGTCCGCGATGCGCCGGCCGATGACGTCCTCCTGCGCATTCACGAGCCCGGCAACGCCGGCGAGCAGCGCATCCTCGGCCTGCTCCACGCCGTACGCGGCGGCTCCGTTGCTGTCCACGAATCCGAGGAGCTGGGCGGCCAGGGTCGTGCCCGGACCGGCTCCCTTCACCGGGTAGACGCGCTTCGTCTCCGGCAGCATCCCCACCCCGCGCAGGTCGAGGGACCGGATGCGTTCCGCGACCTCGGCGGGAACCCGCCGCTTCACGAACGCCCAGCTCTTGTCAACGTCGATCCGCCCGCGCACCTCCGCCGCGGTCATCCCGAGGACCGATGCCAGCAGCGCGGACGTCAGGCCCATGTCCTCGATGCTTGGCGGCGTCACGAAGATCGACTGGACCTCCACCGAGGTCGCGAGCAGCTCGCCATTGCGATCGGTGATCTCTCCTCGCTCCGCAGGCAGGTCCTGTTCCTGGGCCAGCTGATGCAGGGCCATCGTGGCAAGCCGCTCCTGCTGGAGGACCTGCCACCACACCAACCGGACTCCGACCAGCGTCGCCAACAGCGAGACGACGATGAGAAGGACCAAGGCGCGGGCACGACTGTCGGTCCTGGCGAGCATGTTGGTCTCCGTACGACGGCCGACGCGGCGGCCGCGAACTAGGTCAATCGGCGGGCTGGCTGACGGGCGACGCGAAGGTCACGGCCGCGTCCTCGAGGGGGACCAACCGCAGCTCGTTGCGTGCGCGCTGGGTGATCACGGCAGGGGAGCGCGCCTCGCCGATGGCCCAGATCAGCTGCTGCTGCTCGGCATGGCGTTCGGCCAGGGTGCTCTCCAGGGCGTCGATCTCGTAGCCCGTCGCCGCCACGCGCGTCGACTGGCTCAGGTAGAACAGGGCGAGGCCCGCTGCCACCGCGATGGCCACGAGCAGCGGCCGGACATCGATCGGGCGCGCAACGCGGCGTCCGGTCGCGGATCGGCGACCCCGACGGGCGCTCTGCGGTCTCGTCCGAGGGCGCGGTCGCGCGCGACGTCCCGGGAACCACGGACTCGTCGCTGGTCGTGCACCGATGACCGCCATCTGATCGTCGCTCCTCGGGTCGTACTAGGCCGCGGACGCGCGGTTGCGCAGCGCGATGCCGAAGCTGGTGGGCGCCTCGAAGTCGAGGCCCTCCTCGATCTCGAATGCCGCGACCTCGTCACTCAGCCAGTGCTGCTCGTCGCGAGCCGCGTGGGCGCGGCGCTCCCGCAGATCGCGCTGGCGCGCGGAGTACATCCGTCGCCGGCTGGCCTGGTGGCGTGAACGTCCCTTGCTCATCGATTGACCCTCCTCCTTGCTCGGCTCATGCGAGCTTCTCGGCGACACGCAGCTTCGCGCTGCGCGCTCGGCGGTTCCGCCGGACCTCATCCGGGCCCGAGGTGATGACGCCCTTGGTGATCGCGCGGACCTGTGCCCGATGTCCGCACGTGCACATCGGCGGCAGAGGCTCCTCGATGCAGTCGCGGCTCTCGCGCGCGACGAACCGCTTGACGATGCGGTCCTCGAGGCTGTGGTAGCTGATGACGGCCATGCGGCCCCCCGGGCGCAGCGCGGCCAGGGCGCCCGCCAGGGCGGCGGAGAGCACCTCGACCTCGCGATTCACGGCGATCCGCAGCGCCTGGAACGTTCGGGTGGCGGGATGGATGCGGCCCGCATCCGCGCCGCCGGGACGACCCGGGGCGGCGGCGGCAACGACAGAGGCCAGGTCGGCGGCCGTCACGATCCGGTCCGCCGCACGCGCCGCCACGATCGCCTTCGCGATGCGGCCTGCACGGCGCTCTTCACCAAACGTCGCGAGGATTCCGGCGAGCTCTCGCTCCGTGGAGCGGTCGATGAGCTCAAGGGCCGATAGACCACGCGTTTCATCGAATCTCATGTCCGGCGGCGCATCGGCCGCGAAGCTGAATCCCCGGTCTGGGTCGGCGAGCTGATAGCTGCTGAGACCGAGGTCGAAGAGGACGGCGTCGAGCGGGACGGCGCCGGCGTCGGTCGCGACGTCGAAGATGGCCTCGAAGTTCGCGTGGCGCAGCGTGACGCGGTCACCGAAGCGCGCCAGGACGCGTTTCGCCTCCGAGATGGCCGCCCGATCGGCATCGATACCGAGCAGGCGGCCATCCGGAGACGTGGCCTCCAGGAGCCGCTCGGCGTGCCCACCGCCGCCGACGGTGCAATCCGCCACGGAGCTGCCGGCACCGAACGGCCAGCGAGGTGAGAACCTCGTCGACCAGCACCGGCAGGTGCCCTTCTCCCATGTGGCGTTGCACCTCATCTGTCGGACGGCGGGCCGAGCGGCCCGGAGACGCATCAATGACCGGGGCACCGTCAGATGCCCAGGTCGGCGAGGTGTTCGGCGAGTGCCTCCGGCTCGTCCTCGATCTGGGACCGATACGGCTGCCACCGTGACGGCGCCCATACCTCGAGCCGGTTCAACGCTCCGACCACGACCACCTCGCTCTGGGTCAGGCCGGCGTACTCGCGCAGGTAGCTCGGGACGAGGACTCGCCCCTGCCGGTCGAGCTCCACCTCGACCGCTCCCGAGCTCATGAATCGGCCGAACTGTCGCGCGGCCGCGTTTGTCGTCGGCAGGCTCTGGATCTTTGCCGCGAGCTCTTCCCACGTGTCCGCGGGAAAGATCGCCAGGCAGCCGTCCAGCCAACGAGCGAGCGTCGCGCCCTGCGCCAGCCGCGACCGGAACCGAACCGGGACCGCAACGCGTCCCCGGTCGTCCAGCGCGTGCCGGAACTCCCCGGTCAGGAAGGACACTCGCTCCATTGGGCCTGTCGTTCACCACTACTCCCCATATGGCCCCATTTGGAACCACAGGGCGCCACTATACAGGGCAAACACCACCCGTCAAGGGTTTTTCCACGCGGTGGCACGGCAGGGCGGGGGTACCTCCGGGCCAACGAGGTCGATCCGTCGGTACCGGGGTCGGCGAATGAAGAACACCGGCCTGGTGGGCCGGTGTTCAGGACGAGCGTCAGCGCGGCACAGCCGCGACGTGTCTAGGGTGCGGGCGTGCCCTGGGGCATCTCGCCCAGCTGGGCTTCGTCGAGGAACGCGGACCGGCGATCGCCCGCATCGTTGAGGAACACCGCCCGGATCCGAAAGTCCCCGGAGCTCGGCGTCCGGTACGCGAAGCCGGTGAGGTCGCCGTCCTGGGTGACCCAGTACACCCGGCCGTCGTCTGCCTCCGCCGGCAAGACCTGCGCGAATGAGAACTGGTCGAAGCCCACGGTCCGGGTCCCGCTGATCGCGCCGTTGTCGAAGGCGTAGAGCGTGTACGAATCGGGCCCGACCGAGACCTCGTAGAAGGCGAAGGAGTCGCCTGCCTCCGGGGTCGGCTCGGGTGTGGGACTTGCCCCCACCGAGGCACTGACCTGTGGGGTCGGCTCGAGGGTTGCGCTCGGGCCGACACTCGGGCTCGATGTCGGCTGGGAGGTTGGCGTGGACGACGGTGACGGCTCGATCGCTACCCCGCCGCCGCCCCCGAACAGGAGGTATGCGGCGCCGGCGCCGCCGAGGAGCAGGAGGACGAGCACGATCAGGAGCGGAGCGGCACGTCGCCTGCGCGATGCCTCACCGGTCGGCGGTGGGGCCGCTGCGGCGGCGGCGACGGCCGGGCGCGGTCGCCGAAGCGCCTCGAGCTCCTCGGTGGGGATGACGAGCACGCCGCGCAGGTAGCGGGGGCAGTTGCCATAGCCGCGCTCCTGGCATACCTGGGTCTGCTGCTCGGCCGAGATGATCGCGGGATCCCCGAAGGCGAAGCATCGGTGATCGTCGCTGATGCCGTCGACGTACCCGGTGCGATCACGCTCCAGCCCGAGGAAGGGGCAGATGTTCTCGGGCCGCTCGGCCAGCCGCGAGAACAGGGCCCGGCGCTCGGCCTCGCGGGCAGCTTCGGCCGCTTCGGCCTCCTCGCGCTTGCGACGTCCGAACAATGCTCCTCCTCGTCGTGCGTGCCGGGTATCCGCCCGGCGAGGGTGAGTCTAGCGCGACACCCGGGTCACCCGCGACGCGCCGGTCGCCGGGACCGCCATGGTACGAACGCCCCATTGTTGCGTGGGTGCACCCGGAGCTAGCCTTTGAGGCTGAACTCGCAGTCACGATTCCGGAGCGGGGACCCATCCATGGCGCTGAACCCGATCGAGGGGAGCACGGAGCGCCGACCGAGCCCACGGTCAGGCAAGATTCGACGCTGCTCGGTGCGCCACGTCAGCATCCTGCCGACGGACCCTGCCAGCGTCCAGGTCGACTGCCTGCTCGGCGGTGTCGACCACCCCCTTCCGCTCGGGTCGATGGACGAGGCACGTCCGATCTGCAACGCGTGCACCGCGCGATCGGTCTGGCGCGAGGACGAGGACTGATCCCTGGAGAGCGGCCTGTAAGCCGAGTTCTGTCCCGAGACCGATTCGCATCGGGCTCATGGACGGCCATCCATCTCTGCGACCTACCCGGGAGCTGAGCGAGCCACCTGCTTCGACCCGAGGGCCGGTCTGCGCTCCCCTATTCGGTCTTGCTCCGGCTAGAGCTTGCCCGTTTCACTCCCACCGGCGAACCGATGGGCATCGTCACTGTGGCGCTGGTCCTCGCCTCACGGCGGACGGGTGTTACCCGCTAGCCTGCTCTGAGGAGCTCGGACTTTCCTCGAACGCGGCCTTTCGACCGTAGCGTCCGCGGCCGTCCAGCCGCCTCCAGGGATCTGCGATTCTACCCGATTCGAACACCCGTTCGGACGTCGCCGGCCGGCCGCCCGCTCACCCCCCGCCGGGCGCCAGGCCGATAGCGTCGGCGATCGCCTTCGCGATGACCTCGTACCCCGCCGCATTCGGGTGGACGTCACCTGCGCCGATGCCGGTCAGCTCCTCCTCGCGCCCGAGGAACGCGGAGTGGAGGTCGACAAGCCCCACCCCGTTGCGCTCGGCAACGCATGCGATGCGGTCGTCGAGCCCGGGCGCGGGATCGCCCGTGACGCA
This sequence comes from uncultured Chloroflexia bacterium, assembly GCA_963767985.1. Classification (GTDB taxonomy): domain Bacteria; phylum Chloroflexota; class Limnocylindria; order QHBO01; family QHBO01; genus JACDBZ01. The sequence continues at coordinate 291,121 of CAVYGE010000003.1, read as the reverse complement.
GCCCACCACGCCGTCCGAACCCACGATCGTCGCGACCGCACCCGGCTCGACGTCGGGGTTGTAGTAGGCGAGCAGGAGCACGATCGCGTCGCTGCCGGCGGCCGCGAGCGCATCCGAGACTCGAACGACCACGGCATCCAGAGCCGCTTCCGCCTCTACGGCCGCCTGCGTCGCCACCGTCCCGGCAGGACGCGCCCGTCGGATCGTCGACGCATGCCGGGTCGCGCCGGGTCCGGAGGATCTCGTTGGCACCCAACCCGATCGTGACGAGATCGATCCCCTCGCCAAGCTCGTCGATGACCGCCTCGACATCGTCGATTCGGCGCTCCAGGAAACCGGCAGCGGTCTCGCCGGGTACGGCCAGCACCCGGACCTCGTCGATCGGCAAGGTGGAGGCCCGCATGCGCTCGACCAGGCGTGCCGGGTAGCCCTGCGTGCGCGGTTCGGCCGCGCCGATGCCGAACGTCACCGAGTCACCCAACGCCAGGTATGCGCCGCCCGCATCGTCCGGGCCGAGCGTCGGTGTCGCAACGCTCGTGGGCGTCGGCGTCGCCGATGGGCTCGGCGCAATCCGGATGGTCGGCATCGGGGAGACTGTCGCCTCGCCGGCGGCCTGGCACCCTGCGAGCAGCAGCATGCCAAGGCCCAGGGTGACGATCGTGGGACTGCGCCCGCTCACGGGCATTCGCCGCCGACGAGCGCGACCGCACAGTGCTCGCGGCTGTGGATGTTGGTCACAACCCACGAGGCGCAGGCCACGAGGGTCACGACGAGGAGCGGCGCGACGGTCCTAGCGTGGCGTCGGACGGGTCGCCGATTCACGGACCTCTCCCCCGTCGATGGCCACGTTGCTGAGCCGATCGGCATCCTTGTTCAGCTCGCGCGGCACGTGCCCGACCGTGTAGCCCTCGAACGAGCGCAGCATCTCCATGACGGCGGCGTGGATCGGCTTGAGGTCGGGATGCTTCACGCGATAGATCCCGCTGATCTGGCGGGCGACCAGCTCGGAATCCATCCGCATGTCGACGTGCGTGGCGCCGAGGCGGCGAGCCTCCTCGAGGGCCAGCCGCACGGCGGTCCACTCCGCGACATTGTTGGTGGCGTGGCCGAGCGGCTCGGCGATCTCCGCAACGGTCCGGCCCTCGGCGTCGCGCAGGATTGCACCCGCCCCAGCCGGCCCGGGATTGCCCCGTGCGGCGCCGTCGGTGTAGATGAGCAGCCTCAACGGATCCCGGCCTTGCCGATCTCCTGAGTGACTTCGAGGATGGCCTTCGTGATCTTGATGTCCCGCGGGCATGCCTCGACGCAGTTGAAGGTCGTGCGGCAGCGCCAGACCCCGTCCGGGTCGGCCATGATCTCGAGCCGCTCCTCTTTCGCAGTGTCGCGCGAGTCCACGATGAAGCGGTGCGCGTTCACGATGGCGGCCGGTCCGACGTACGACTGATCCGACCAGAACACCGGGCAGCTGGTGGTGCAGGCCGCGCACAGGATGCAGCGGCTCGTATCCTCGTATCGCTCGCGATCGGCCTGCGACTGGCGCCGCTCTTTGCCGTCGGCAGGGATCTCGTCGTTGACGAGGAACGGCATGACCTGCTTGTACGACTCCCAGAACGGCTCCATGTCGACGAGCAGATCCTTGACGATCGCCATGCCGCGAATCGCCTCGACCGTGATCTGCGGCCCGGCGTCCTTGACGAGGTATTCGCAGGCGAGCCGATTCTGGCCGTTGATGAGCATGGCGTCGGAACCGCACACGCCGTGGGCGCAGGAGCGGCGGAAGGTGAGCGTGCCGTCCTGGTACCACTTCACCTGGTGCAGGAGATCGAGGACACGGTCGGTGGGCTCGGCCTCGACGGCGTACTCCTCCCAGTGCGGCTCGGCATCGGCTTCGGGGTTGTAGCGACGAATCCGCAGCTGGACGTTCATCGTTCCTCCCCCGGTCCGAACGTCCATCGTGTCCCGTCGGTCATGGTCTCGCTCCACGCACGCGCATGGTCGGGTCGAAGACGGAACAGCCCACGGCGCACCGGTTCAGGTTCGCCCCGTCCGTACTTTTCGAGCCACGCGGTGACGATCCGTTCGCCGAGGTCCGCGTCGGTCGTCACGTCGTGTGCGCGACCGGCGAGCATCGCAACCCTTCCGTCAGCCTCGGCATGCATCTCGATCTCCGGGTTCGCCTTGATGTTGCGCGCCCAGCGCGTCGTGGGCATGCCGTCGAAGTACATCGAGTCATCGATCCAGACTGCCCACAGTGGCGTGGCATATGGACGGTGGCTTGGGAGCACCGTCCCAAGCCAGAACGTCCGGGCGAGGCGCAGAACATGTTCGGCGTCCGACCAGGCCAGGAGGTCATCCGCCGCGGTGGGAAACCCGTATCCGGCTGGCGCCTGCACGGCGGCGACCCGCGGACTTCGCGGCATGGCGGATGTCACCTGTTGATCCACGCTAATACACCCGGGGCTTGGGTTGGAACTTCGTGATGGTCACCGGCCGGTAACGAAGGAACGTGGACCCGGATTCCGGCTCCCGCATCGCGAACGAATGCTTGAGCCACTCCGTGTCGTCGCGATCGGGATAGTCCTCCCGAGCGTGCCCGCCTCGGCTCTCCTTCCGTGCCAGCGCCGATGCCACGGTGGCCTCGGCGCAGTCGAGCAGGAATTCGAGCTCGAGGGCTTCGCCGAGGTCGGTGTTGTAGCGGCACCCCTTGTCGTCGACGAGCAGCCGTTCGGCACGTTCCCTCAGGCCGGCGACCTCGTCCCGGCACTCGGACAGGAGGGCGTCCGTGCGGTACACGCCGCACTTGCTGAACATCACCTCCTGGAGCTCGGCCCGGATCACCGCCGGTCGTTCACCATCGGCGCGGGCGAGCAGCGCGGAGATGCGCGACTGGACCGCCGCCTCGGCTTCGGCGTCCGGCACCGCGGGCGGAAGCTCCGCCAGGTCGGCCGCCATCCGCTTGCCGGCGCGTCGGCCGAAGACCAGGATGTCGAGCAGCGAGTTCGTGCCCAGCCGATTCGCTCCGTGCACGCTGACGCAGGCGACTTCGCCCGCGGCATAGAAACCGGGCACGATCGTCCCGGTCTCGTCGCGGAGGGCGCGACCGTCGATGTCGGTGGGCACGCCGCCCATGGCGTAGTGGGCCGTCGGCTGGATCGGCACGAGGTCGGTCAGCGGCTCGAGGCCGAAGTAGGTGCGGATGAAGCCGCTCATGTCGGGAAGCTTCTTGTTCAGGACCTCGGCGCCGAGGTGACGCACGTCGAGATGGACGAAGTCCTTGCCGCCGATGCCGCGCCCCTCCGCGATCTCGAGGTAGATGCTGCGGCTCACCACATCGCGGCTGGCGAGGTCCTTCATCGTCGGCGCGTAGCGCTCCATGAACCGCTCGCCCGCGTCGTTGACGAGGAAGCCGCCCTCGCCGCGCATCGCCTCGGACAGGAGGAACCCGAGCTTGTACATCCCGGTCGGATGGAACTGGAAGAACTCCATGTCCTCGAGCGGCAGGCCGCGCCGATACGGGATCGCCATGCCGTCCCCGGTCAGGGTGTGAGCGTTGCTCGTGACCTTGAAGACCTTGCCGTAGCCGCCAGTCGCGAACAGCACGGCACGGGCGCGGAAGGCATGGAGCTCGCTGGTCGACGTCTCGAGCGCGATGACCCCGCTCACCGGGCCGGTCGGACCGGCGGGCATGGCGAGATCGAGAACCTGGTACTCGTCGAAGAACGTGACGTCGTGCTTGATGCACTGCTGGAACAGGGTCTGGAGGATGGCGTGTCCGGTGCGATCGGCGGCGAAACAGCTGCGCCGTACCGGGCCCTCGCCGTAGTTCCGCGTGTGGCCGCCGAAGCGTCGCTGGTTGATCAGGCCATCCTCGGTGCGGTCGAACGGCAGGCCGAGATGCTCGAGGTTGATGATCGTCTCCACGGCGTCGTGGCACATGACCTCGGCGGCATCCTGGTCGACGAGATAGTCACCGCCCTTCACCGTGTCGAACCAGTGCCACTCCCAGTGATCCTCCTCGGTGTTGCCGAGCGCGGCGCACACCCCGCCCTGGGCCGCCCCGGTATGTGAGCGCGACGGATACAGCTTGCTGATGACACCGACGCGCGCCTCCGGCCCGAGCTCCTGCTTCAGCTCCAGCGCGGCGTACAGCCCGGCCCCGCCCGCGCCGACGACGACCGCGTCCATCTCGTGCACACGGGTCGGTGGGATCGCCGACCGTCCGGTGACGAGGGTCATGAGAGCGGTCCCGAGACGGACTGAGTCGTCGGGTCGAAGAAGACGATGATCGCCATGCCGAGCACCAGCCAGATCCCGCTGATCGCCAGCAGCACGCCGATCACCAGGCTGCGCGCCGTCCGGTGCGTGACGTAGTCGCCGATGACGACCCGCGCGCCGTTGACGCCGTGAAGGAACGCGAGCACGAGCAGCGCGAAGTCGTAGATGCGCCAGAACGGACTCCCCCATCGGCTCTGGACGAACGCGAAGTTGATCTCGTCACCGGTCAGGACGACCAGCACGTGCATGATGAACATGTGCCCCAGCGCCAGCAGCACGAGCGCCAGGCCCGAGATCCGCATGAAGTACCACCAGAACCGCTCGCGCCCGGATGCCTCCGGCTTCGGGCGCGCCGCCCGGCTCGGGTTGGTGTAGATGACCCGCGCGCGGGTTCGGGATGTCATCGGCTCATCCCCACGGCAGGTAGCCCCGCGTCATGATGATGCCGAGCGGGATCATGGCCACCACCGTGGCGCCGATGACGCCGTACGTCAGCGGTCGGTAGTAGACGGTCAGGCTCGGCCAGAAGTCCATGGCGATGACGCGCAGGCCGTTGAGGGCGTGGTACACCAGCGCCGCCATGAGCATGACCTCGCCCAGCTTGGCGGGGAGGTTCTGGTAGAAGGTCTGCGTGAAGTCGTAGACCTCGGGGCCGAGCAGCACGGTCGACGTCTCGACGATGTGCAGGAACAGGAAGAGGAGGACGCCCAACCCGCTCGCGCGGTGGCCGAACCACGCGAGCTGCGCCCACGACAGGCGGTATCCGAACAGGTTGATCAAGCGCGTTGAACCCTTCTCTCGGGGACACCGTCCGGCGGGGCGGTGCGGACTAGCGGCTCCCCGATTCTAGCCGAGCGCGGCCGCCCCTCGCAGGCATCGCGTCAGGCGGCGGCCCGCACGCGCGCGGCCACCGCCTCGCCGAAGTCGCTGGTCCCCGCGGATCCGCCGAGGTCGTAGGTGACCGTCTCGCCGGCGGCGATCACCTCGCGCGTCGCCCGTTCGACGACGTCCGCGGCGTCGGTCTCGCCCAGGTGGCGGAGCATCAGCGCCCCGGACAGGATGAGCGCGGTGGGATTCGCCTTGTTCTGGCCGGCGTACTTCGGCGCGGACCCGTGGACCGGCTCGAAGACCGCGGCCGTCTCGCCGATGTTCGCGCCGGGTGCGACCCCCAGGCCGCCCACCAGCCCCGCGGCCAGGTCGCTCACGATGTCGCCGTACAGGTTCGGCAGCACAAGCACGTCGTACAGCTCCGGCTTCTGGACCAGCTGCATGCACATGTTGTCCACGATCCGGTCCTCGAACGCGACGCGACCCTCGTACTCAGCGGCCACCTGTTGGCAGCTCTCGAGGAACAGGCCGTCGGACAGCTTCATGATGTTCGCCTTGTGCACGGCGGTGACCTTGCTGCGGCCGTTCTTCACCGCGTAGTCGAAGGCGTAGCGCGCGATCCGCTTGCTGGCCAGGCGCGTGATGATCTTGATGCTCTCGGCGGCATCGGGGCCGACGCGATGCTCGATCCCCGCGTACAGGTCCTCGGTGTTCTCGCGCACGATGATGAGGTCGACGTTGTCGTAGCGCGTCTCGACACCCCGCATGCTGCGCGCCGGTCGCACGTTGGCGTACAGCTCGAGGGCCTGGCGCAGGCCGACGTTCACCGAGCGGAACCCGGATCCCACGGGCGTCGTGATCGGTCCCTTGATGGCGACCCCGTTGGCGCGGATGGAGTCGATGACGCGCTCCGGCAGTGGCGTGCCCTCGCTGGCGATCGTCGCCTCGCCGGCCTGCTGGAGGTCCCACTCGAACGCGACGCCCGTCGATTCGAGCACGTTCCGGGCGGCATCGGCCAGCTCGGGACCGATACCGTCGCCGGGGATCAACGTGACCGCGTAGCTCACCTGGATTCCACCTCGTCTGGGGCCGGTCAAAGCGCCGGCGTGCCGTCGCAGAGTCTAGGGTCATCGGCCGGCGCCGTCCCGGCGGGCTACAATCTCCCGCGACCTTCCCCGTCGGCTGCGGCCCCATCTGAGCGAGCGCGCCGGCATCCACGTGCAGCAGGAGATGCGAGTGAAGCTCCAGGAGTACCGGAGCAAGGAGATCCTCGAGCGCCATGGCGTGCCGCTGCTCGCCGGCAGCACGGCCACGACGCCGGACGGGGCACGCGAAGCTGCCCGGACCATCGGCGGACCGGTGGTCGTCAAGGCACAGGTCCTCGTCGGCGGTCGCGGCAAGGCCGGCGGTGTGAAGCTGGCCTCGACGCCCGATGAAGCGGCGGAGCGCGCCGGCGAGATCATCGGCCTCGACATCAAGGGCACCACGGTCAAGACCGTCCTTGTCGCACCGGCCGCGGACATCGCGCACGAGTACTACCTCGGGCTCATCCTCGATCGGGCCACGAAGGCGATCACCGTCATCGCCTCGGCCGAGGGCGGCGTCGAGATCGAGGAGACGGCGAAGACGAACCCCGAGGCCATCCTCCGCCTCCCCCTCCATCCGCTCATCGGGCTCCAGGAGCACGAGACGCGGCGCATCGGCTTCTTCCTGGGTATCCCGGCGGAGTTGCGCAAGGACTTCGCGAAGGTGATGCGCGGGCTGCATGCGGCCTTCGTCGAGTCCGATGCCGACCTGGCCGAGATCAACCCGCTCGTCGTGACCGATGACGGCAGACTGCTCGCGCTCGACGCCAAGATCGTGCTCGACGACTCGGCGCTCCCCCGCCATCCCGATCTCGAGGAGATGCGCGATCTCAACGAGGAGGAGCCGTCGGAGATCGCGGCCCGCGAGGCAGGGATCAGCTTCATCAAGCTCGACGGCAGCATCGGCTGCATGGTGAACGGCGCCGGGCTGGCCATGACGACCATGGACCTCGTCAAGCTCGCCGGTGGCGAGCCGGCGAACTTCCTCGACATCGGCGGCGGCGCGAAGCAGGACAAGGTCACCGCGGCCTTCAAGATCATCCTCGACGACCCGAACGTGAAGGCGATCCTCATCAACATCTTCGGCGGCATCACCCGCGGCGACGAGGTCGCCCGCGGCATCGTCGAGGCCCGCGCCGCCCTCACCCGGGACGTGCCGATGGTGGTGCGGATCGTGGGCACCAACTCCGAGGAGGCGAAGCCGATCCTGGCCGAGGCCAACCTCATCACCGCCGACTCGCTCGACGACGCCGCCGCGAAGGCCGTCGCGGCCGTGGCGGCCGCGGGAGGTGGCGCGTGAGCATCCTCGTCAACGCCGACACGCGGCTCCTGGTCCAGGGGATCACCGGCCGCGAGGGCGAGTTCCACTCGACCGCGATGGTCGAGTACGGCACGAACATCGTGGCCGGGGTGACGCCCGGCAAGGGCGGACAGACGGCGATCGACGGCCGGGTACCCGTACATGACACCGTGGCCGAGGCCGTCGAGCAGACCGGCGCGAACGCAACCTGCATCTTCGTCCCGGCGGCCTTCGCGCCCGATGCGATGCTCGAGGCGGCCGATGCCAATGTGCCGCTCGTCATCTGCATCACCGAGGGCGTCCCCGCGCTCGACATGCTGCGCGTCTACCACGTCCTCAAGCAGAAGGGCGTGCGCCTCATCGGCCCCAACTGCCCGGGCCTGACGACGGTGGGCGAGGCCAAGGTCGGCATCATTCCGGGCGACATTCACGCCCGCGGGCCGGTCGGGCTCGTGTCACGCTCGGGCACGCTGACCTACGAGGTGGTGCAGGCCATGACCGATGCCGGCCTGGGCCAGACGACCTGCGTCGGGATCGGTGGGGACCCGATCATCGGGACGAACTTCATCGACGTGCTGGATCTCTTCAACCAGGACGACGAGACCGAGGCGATCGTCATGATCGGCGAGATCGGCGGCGAAGAAGAGGAGAAGGCGGCGGCATTCTGCGCCCGCGAGGTCCGCAAGCCGATGGCGGCCTTCATCGCGGGCCGCACGGCACCTCCGGGACGCCGCATGGGCCATGCCGGGGCCATCATCTCGACCGGCGGCGGAGGCACGGCCGAGTCGAAGCGCGCCGCACTCGAAGCTGCCGGCATCCGAGTCGCCGATTCCCCCAGCCACATCCCGCAGCTCCTGCGCGACGCCGGCGTCCGGTGACGATCAGTCGTCGACCCGCATGAGCCGAGCCATGAGCATGAGATCGTCCGCCCGATCACGCATCGCATCGGGATGTCCCAGGATTCGAAGGATCGCGATTCCGCGTTCCGTGCTGATCGCGTAGAGCACCAGCCGGCTCGCCTCAGGAGCGCCGCGCTGGACCGTCCACGCCAGCTCGAGGGCGCGACCGGCTGGCAGGAGCAGCTCGCGCTCGGACTCCTCGTCGAGCGTGACCCCGTCGGCTTCGGTCGGAGCCCATGAGCCGTCTTCGAACAGCCATGCCCGAATGGACTGTCCGGCTTCCGGCTGAGGGAAGACAGCAGTTGGGCCCGAGAGCCAGACTTCGATTGGCGTCCGCCCGTCAACGAGCGCGGTCTGCAGGAGGACGCTCTCCTGCGTGAGGAGCACGGCAAAGTCCATGGGCGCCGTCAGTTCGACGTCGCCCGAATCGCTCGACGTGGCCACCCAGCCTTCGGGGATCGACGGACGGGCGGGCATGGTGGCCAGGGCATCGGACAGTGTCGGCTCGGCTCGCGCGCATCCGCTCAGGCCGACGACCAGCAGGAGCGCCACGGCTCCGAGTCTCATCCGCCGAGGCACGACCGCAACACTCGCGCAACTCCTCTCCCCACCGTCTTGTGCCTCCTGGGCGGACGTGGGGTGGGCATGCTACACCCCGCTCGGTCGGGTACGGTTGCGCCGATGTCGAGCGAGCGTCCGAGCCTGACCGAGACCGACGGTGCGCCGGCCTACGCGCCGAAGCCGCCTTCGGAGCGTGGCACGCAGCCCGAGAGACCGCCGGGCGTTGGCGTCTTCCGGTACGCCGGCTGCGGACTGGGCGCCACCATCGCGCTCTTCCTGTTGGTCAGCCTCGTCCTGGGGCTCGGATACCTGCGCGACGACCCGAGCCGCAACCCCGCGCCGGCCGGCTACGAGACCGCGGTGTGCACCGCGTTCGATCAGCTGAGCCAGGGTGTCAGTGCACTGCGACGGGGCGTCGAGGCCGGTGCCTCGTCGGAGCGGCTCGCCGCCGCGCGCGAGGTGGAGGAGGCGGTCGAGGATGCGAACGCCACGCTCGCCGACCTCCCGACCTGGGAGCCGGGCCGTTCGTTCGACGAGCTCCTCGGCTCGCAGATCATCACCCTCACCAACGGGGCCGCGGCACTTGCCGACGCGACGGCAACGGAGGACCTGCGCATCGCCCGCGAGGTCGACGAGATCGGGCGCGAGCAGCTGTCATCAGGCCGTTACGGGTTCGACTGCTCCGACTGAGCCTCGATCGCGAGGAGCTCCCACAGCACCCCATTCAGCGTTCGCGGGTGCACGAAGGCGACCGATCCATGTGCCCCCGGACGTGGGGCCCGATCGATGAGCTCGGCCTCCTCCTCGGCCAGCCGGTCGAGGCTCTTCGGCAGGTCGTCCGTCACCAGGCAGACGTGGTGCAGTCCCTCGCCGTGCACGGCAAGGTAGCGCGCCACCCCACCTTCCAGGTCGACGGGCTCGATGAGCTCGATCCGGGCGGCCGGATCCGGCCCGGTCGGCAGGAAGCAGAGCCGGACTCCCTGCGGCTCGAAGATGACCGGGTCGCCATCGGGCTCGAGGCCGAGGAGCTCGCGGTACCGCGGCAGCGACGCCTCGATCGAGGAGACGACGATCGCGACGTGGTGGATCGGGCCGATCACGGCCGGTGCTCCCCCCAGGCCCGACGCAGAGCGTTGGCGATCTCCCCGACCGTGACCGATGACTCGACACAGGCGCGAATGCGCGGAAGCACGTTGTCGGTGCCGGCGGCCGCGGACTCGAGCGCAGCGAGCGCCGCATCGGCTTCGCCAGCGTCGCGCCGGGCGCGCAGCGCCTGGGTACGCGCGATCTGCGTCGCCTCAAGGTCAGGATCAATGGCCTGGGCGGCGGGTGCCGCGTCCTGGCTGCCCTCGGTGAATGCATTCACCCCGACGATGATCCGCTCGCCCGACTCCATGCCCCGCTGCTGCTCATAGGCGGCATCGGCGATCGCGTCCTGCTGGTACCCGTCGGCCAGCGCGGCAAGCGGTCCGCCTCGCTCATCGATCGCCACGAGCTCCGTGCCGGCGGCCCGGACCAGCTCGTCGGTCAGGGCCTCCACGTGGTACGAGCCGCCCAGCGGATCGACCGATGCCGACACGCCGGACTCGCTGGCCAAGACCTGCTGGGTGCGGAGGGCAAGCCGTGCCGATTCGGGGGTCGGCAGGCCCAGTGCCTCGTCCCGGGCGTTGGTGTGCAGGGACTGGGCGCCGCCGAGCACGGCCGCGAGAGCCTGCACGGTCGTCCGAACCACGTTGACGTCCGGCTGCTGCGCCGTGAGCGTCGAGCCACCGGTCTGCACATGGAACCGCATCGCCATGCTCCTCGGGTCCCGCGCGCCGAATCGGTCGCGGGCGACCTCGGCCCATACCCGCCGCGCGGCACGGAACTTCGCCACCTCCTCGAGCAGATCGTTGTGCGCGGCAAAGAAGAAGGAGAGCCGCGGAGCGAACTCGTCGAAGGCAAGTCCGGCGGCCAGGGCAGCCTCGCAGTAGGCGATCGCGTTCGCCACGGTGAAGGCGATCTCCTGGACGGCCGTGGAGCCTGCCTCACGCATGTGATAGCCGCTGATGCTGATGGTGTTCCAGGCGGGCAGCTCATCTCGGCAGTAGGCGAAGGTGTCGGTGACGAGCCGCATCGAAGCCGCGGGCGGGAAGATATAGGTGCCGCGCGCGATGTACTCCTTGAGGATGTCGTTCTGGATCGTGCCGCGCAGCGTCCGAGGATCGGTGCCCCGCCGCCGGGCCACCACCTCGTACAGCGCCAGCAGAATGGAGGCCGTGGCATTGATTGTCATCGAGGTCGAGACGGCGCCGAGGTCGATGCCGTCGAGCAGGAGCTCCATGTCCTCGATCGAGTCGATCGGGACGCCCACGCGTCCGACCTCGCCGTGCGCCATCGGGTCGTCCGAGTCGTATCCGATCTGGGTCGGCAGGTCGAATGCCACCGACAGCCCGGTCTGGCCATGGTCGAGCAGGTACCGGAAGCGGCGGTTCGTCTCCTCGGCCGACCCGAACCCGGCGTACTGGCGCATCGTCCACGGTCGGGCGCGGTACCCCTGGGGGTGGATCCCTCGCGTGTACGGATACTCGCCTGGTGCGCCGATCGCGGCCTCGGGATCGATGGACGCCGTCGCCTCCGGACCGTAGACGGACCGGATCTCCACGCCGGACGTGGACCGATACGGACGCGCCTCAGGGCGCTCAGCGTCACTCATCGGCCACCCAGTGTACGCGCCGTCACTCCAGGCGCAGCAGGGCCGCGCCGGTTGCCACCGTCTGGCCGGGCTCGACCGAGACCTCGATCACCCGGCCGGCCCGCGGTGCCCGGACCTCGTTCTGCATCTTCATCGCCTCGATGGTCACGAGGGATGCTCCCTCCTCCACCTCGTCCCCGACGGCCGTACCCACCGCCACGATCAGGCCGGGGAGGGTCGCCGTGACCGCGATCGGACCGGAATGCGAGGCCGCCGCGCGCTCCGCCTCGGCCAGGACTCGCTCGCGCCAGGACCGCACGCTGACGGCGATGCGCCGGCCGAGGATGGTCACCGCCCGTTCGCTGCCGGTGCCCTCGACGATCACCGGGATGGTGGTCTCCCCACGCAGGAGCCGTCCCACCCCGGTGGCCGGATCGTCGAGAACGAAGCGGACGTCGGGTGCCGCGTCCACCGTCTGCCCATCGATCTGCGCCTCGAAGTCGCTCATCCGCGTCGCGCCTCGAGCCGGCCGGCACGGCCCCACGCCGATCCACCGGCCGCGGTCGGTCGCGACGGGTCGCGGGTCGCCGGCTCCACGGTCCGCATGCCGATGGCGGCAGCCGCCGCCAGCGACGCCTCCTCCGGCCCGAGTCGCCTCCCGTCGGGCCAGTGATCCGCGATGAACCCGGTGTCATAGGCGCCGCCGATGAACTCCGGACGGTCGACCAGCCAGCGCAGGAAACCGGCATCGGTCTGGACTCCGCCGATGAGCGTCTCGTCCAGCGCCCGGCGGAGGCGGTCCACGGCCGCCGCGCGGTCCTCGGCGTGGACCATGAGCTTCGCCAGCAGCGGGTCGTACTCGGAGCGCAGCGACGGTGTCCGCCTCGACGCCGGCGTCGACGCGAACCCCGGGTCCATCGGGCATCTGCCAGACGGTGAGGTGCCCGGCGCTCGGCCGGAAGTCGGCGTAGGGGTCCTCGGCATACAGGCGGACCTCGATGGCGTGCCCACGCGGTTCGGGCTGAAGGATGGTGTCCGGCAGCGCGTCACCCGCGGCGACGCGGATCTGCCAGGCGACGATGTCGATCCCCGTCGCCATCTCGGTGACCCCGTGCTCGACCTGGAGCCGGGTGTTCATCTCGAGGAAGTAGTGCTGACGGTCGGCATCCAGGAGAAACTCGACGGTCGCGGCATTGTGGAAATCGACGGTCCCTGCGACGCGACGGGCGCTGTCGAAGAGAGCGTCCCGCGCCTGCTGGTCGACCGCCGGCGAGGGGGTCTCCTCAACGAGCTTCTGGTGCCGCCGCTGGACACTGCAGTCCCGCTCACCGAGCACGGCCAGGTTTCCGTGGCGGTCGCCGAGCAGCTGGACCTCGACGTGCCGGGCCGGTGCGAGCAGGCGTTCGGCATAGACCGTCCCATCCCCGAAGGCCGAGATTGCTTCGCGCCGTGCCGCGATCAGCGCCTCGCCGAGACCGTCCGCGGCGTCCACGCGTCGCATCCCCCGTCCCCCACCGCCGGCCGCTGCCTTCAACATCAAGGGGAAGCCGATGGACGCGACGCCTTCGAGGTCGTCGTCCACGGCGACCGTGGTCCCGGGACGATCGGCACCCCCGCGGCTTCGGCTCCGCGACGGGCGGCCAGCTTGTTGCCGAGCGAAGCCAGCGTCTCGGCCGGCGGGCCGACGAAGGTCAGTCCGGCATCGACGACGGCGCGCGCGAACTCGGCGTTCTCGGACAGGAAGCCGTAGCCGGGGTGGATGGCCTGCGCTCCGCTGCGCCGGGCCGCCTCGAGGATGGCCTCGATCGAGAGGTATGACTCGGCGGGGCTCGGTGGACCGATTCGCTGGCTGGTGTCCGCATGCCGGACGTGGACGGCGTCGACGTCGGCATCGGAGTGGACGGAGATGGGCGAGATGCCCAGCTCGCGACACGCCCGGATGACGCGGATCGCGATCTCGCCGCGATTGGCGATCAGCAAACGATCGAACGGTGGACGGGGACTGTCCGTGTGCAAAGACACTGATCAGAGCGGGATGTTGCCGTGCTTCTTGGCGGGCACCGCTTGCCGCTTGTTCTCGAGCATGGCAAGGGCTCCGACGACGCGCGTCCGGGTTTCGGATGGAAGGATCACCTCGTCGACGTATCCGCGCGCCGCCGCGACGTACGGATTGGCGAATCGCTCCTCGTACTCGGCGACGAGACGCGCCCGTTCAGCCGCCGGGTCGTCGGCAGAGGCGATCTGCTCACGGAAGATGATGTTGACGGCGCCCTCGACACCCATCACCGCGATCTCGGCGGTCGGCCATGCAAAGTTCATGTCGCCACGGACGTGCTTGCTGCTCATGACGTCGTAGGCGCCGCCGTATGCCTTGCGCGTGATGACCGTCACCTTCGGCACCGTTGCCTCGCAGTAGGCGTACAGCAGTTTTGCGCCGTGTCGAATGATGCCGCGATGCTCCTGTTCCACTCCCGGAAGAAAACCCGGAACGTCGACCAGGGTGAGGATCGGAATGTTGAAGCAGTCGCAGGTCCTGACGAATCGCGCGGCCTTGTCGGATGCGTCGATGTCGAGCACCCCCGCCAGCACCTCGGGCTGCTGCGCAACGATGCCCACGGTGCGGCCTTCAATCCTGCCGAGGCCGCAGATGATGTTGCGCGCGAAGAGTGCGTGGACCTCGGTGAACGAATCGGCATCCACGATGCCTCCGATCACCGAGTGCATGTCATAGGACTGCTTCGGCGAATCGGGAACCAGCATGTCGAGCGACTCGCCGCTGACCGCCGGATCCGACCAGTCTTCGTGGCGTGGGGCGCCGTCGATATTGTTCGGTGGCAGATATCCGACCAGCGTCCGCGCCAGCTCGAGCGCCTGCGGCTCGCCGGATGCCATGAAGTGCGCGACCCCGCTCGTCTCGTTATGGACGCGGGCGCCACCCAGTCCCTCGAAATCGATCTCCTCGTGCGTGACGGTCTTCACGACGTTCGGGCCGGTCACGAACATGTAGCTCGTGCTGTCGACCATCACCACGAAGTCGGTGATCGCCGGCGAGTACACCGCGCCGCCCGCGCAGGGACCCATGACCAACGAGATCTGCGGCACCACCCCGGACGCGAGCGTATTGCGGAGAAAGATGTCGGCGTAGCCGCCCAGACTGACGACGCCCTCCTGGATGCGCGCGCCACCGGAGTCGGAGAGCCCGATGATCGGCGTGCCGTTCTCGACCGCGAGATCCATCACCTTGCAGATCTTCTCGGCATGCGCCTCGGACAATGACCCACCGAAGACGGTGAAGTCCTGGCTGTAGACGTACACGGGACGGCCGTCGATGCGGCCAAAGCCCGTGATGACCCCGTCGCCGAGATACCGTTCGTCCTCGAGGCCGAAGTCGCTTGCGCGATGGGTGACGAATGCGTCGAGCTCGGTGAACGAGTCGTCGTCGAGCAGCAGAGTGAGCCGTTCGCGGGCCGACAGCTTGCCTCGCGCATGCTGTTGCTCGAGTCGCCGGGCTCCCCCACCCTGGCGCGCTTGCTCGCGCATCTGGCGCAGCCGGTCGAGCTTGTCGGCGGTGGACACGCGGACGGGACTCCTTCGCACTGCGTTTGGTGGGCCCGGCAGGAATCGAACCTGCGACCATCCGGTTATGAGCCGGTTGCTCTGACCATTGAGCTACGGGCCCGCAGGAACGACGGTGGACAACTTCGAGTATAGACCGATGTCTTTGCACAACGACAGGCCGATTTCTCCACGTTGTGGACAACTCCGATGGACCGCGGGCGGTCCATCGGCCTATCATCGGCATGGTCGCAATCGCGACGAAGATCCCCGCCCAACCGCACGAAGGTGACGCGTTGACCAAGGTAATTTCGATCGCCAACCAGAAGGGCGGCGTCGGCAAGACGACCTGCTCCATCAATCTCGGCGGGGCCCTCGCAGAGCGCGGTTACCGGGTGCTGTGCGTCGACATGGATCCCCAGGCCAACCTGACGGTCGGTCTCGGCGTTTCACTATCCGACGTTCGTCAGTCGATGGCGGACGTGCTGTCCGAGGATCGGGTATCCCTCGACGATGTCGTCCGGCCAACCCAGACCGATGGTCTGTCGGTCGCTCCGGCCACCCTCGAGCTAGCATCGACCGAAGTCGAGCTATTCACCGCCATCGGGCGAGAGATGGTTCTGCGCGACGCACTTGCCGGATGGGCCGAGCGCCAGTTCGACGTCATCATCATCGACTGCCCGCCGACGCTCGGACTGCTCACGATCAACTCGCTGGTTGCCAGCAACCGGGTGATCATCCCGGTGCAGACCCAGTACTACGCCATCAAGGGGCTCACCGCGCTGATCAAGGTCATCAACACGATCAAGATCAAGCTGAATCACGACCTCGAGGTCCTCGGGCTGCTCCCGACATTCTTTGACGGCCGCACAGTGCTTGCCCGGGAGATGCTCGAAAACCTTCGCGAGCTCGGCGACCATCGCGTGTTCAACACCATGATCAAGCAGACGGTGAAGCTGGGCGAGGCGCCGCTGACCGGAAAGCCGGTCACCGAGTACGCGACCGGGTCAGCTGCAGCCCGCGCCTTCCGCGACCTCGCCCAGGAGGTGATCGAACTTGGCTGACAAGCGGCCGGCATTCAAGGAGAACATCCACCGGCTCTTCGATGAGGCGCAGCAGACGGACCTCGCGCCGGGGATCGTGTCGCTCATCGAGTCACGCGCGACGCACGCCCAGATTCGGGAGGTTCCCGTCGGCAAGATCCTCCCCAATCCCGCCCAGCCCCGCCTCTCCTATGACGAGGACTCGCTGACGGAGCTTGCGGACTCGATCCGCGAGCACGGTGTCCTGCAGCCGATTCTCGTCCGACCCAGTGGCGCGCAGTTCGAGCTCATCGCCGGAGAGCGCCGCTGGCGTGCGTCCCGAATGGCGGAGCGCGAGACGATTCCGGCGATCGTGGTCGACTTCGACGAGAGCACCGCGCTCGAAGTGAGCATCATTGAGAACCTGCAGCGCGAGGACGTCTCTCCGCTGGAGGAGGCAACGATGTTCCGGCGCATGACCGACGTATTCGGCTACTCCGTGCGCCAGCTGGCCCAGAAGGTCGGAAAGGACAAGGGCTACGTCGAGAATCGACTGCGGCTTTCGGATGCGCCCGCCGACATTCGCGAGCTCGTGTCATTGCGCAAAGACACGATCAGCCATGCTTACGAGCTGATGAAGATCGGCGACGAGCGCCAGCGGCGCCGACTTGGGAAGCGCATCGCCGCCGGCGAGCTTTCGCTGGCAAAGCTGCGCGTCATCACCGGCGGCGGCAAGCCCGAGCCCGAAGGGGAGGAAACCGGGAAGCCGCGCCGCCGAGCCCGGACGGTCGCTGGCGAAGTCCAGGCTGCACGTGCTGCGGATGATGCTCTGATGGGTGCGCGCTCCAAGCTGGCGGAGGGCGTCGACGACCTGGTCGACATCCTTCGGCAGCCGGACATGATGGAGCAGATCGGCGAGGTGAACCGAGCGAACTTCGCGAAGCACCTCACGATCACGAAGCTGAAGATCGAGAACGCGATCGCTCTGATGCGGTCAGGCGCCCAGCCGGACGAAGCCGACTAGCCCTCCCCCCGCTCAGGCGGTGTAGGACATGACCTCGCGGTGCTCGACCAGGAAGTCAACGAGCTTCTGGCGTGCATTCGGGTCGATGCGCCGCAGGCCGGCGATGGCCTTGGGAAGCTCGAAGATCGGCGCCGCAAGAGATCCGGCCGTGTCGATGCCGACCACGTGGTCGGGCCCGCCGCCGACCAGGAATGCGCGCTGAAAGCCGCGCGTGTCGAGGCCGGTCGCAGCGCAGAACGCTGCGATCGCTGTTCCGACGCCGATGCGCTTGGCGAAGTCGATGAACAGGTCCGCTGCCCAGGTGTCCACCTGCGCGTCGTCCTGGGCGACCACCATCTCGCGGTAGCCCTTCTCCTCGATCTCGCTCACGGGTTCTCCTCGTGGGTGGGCCGATTTGCCGGCGCGGCTCGATTCTAGCCGAGCGTGCGACTGCGCTGCGGATGGCTCCCGCGGCGCGGCGGCTGCGCTATTCTCGACCCGATGTTCGATCGTTCGGCCGACCCGCGCACCGAGGACACCGTCGTGTTCGAGGTGCTGCGCACCCCCACCGGAGCCGCAGCACCCGACCCGATCGGCACTGCCACGTTCCGCAACGGACGGACGACGATCGAGGCCCCCGAGGACGTCAAGGTCGCGATCGAAGAGCTGCTGAGTCGGGCGTTCGTCGACCGCGTCCAGGCAGATGAGCGACCGCGCGGCTATCGGCGCAGCGGGAGTGGCATGGTGGACATGCTGGTGCCGGGCATGCCCGAGCACTTCATCGCCCGGATGCGAGGGCTCTGGCTGAGCTATCCCGACGGCTCCGTCATCACCGCCCGATCGACCACGGCGGGCACCATCGCGGTGGCCGGAAGCATCGAGCCGTCGGAGACCGGCGCCCCGGTCACGGATGCCCAGGTCAGGCGCTCGACCCTGGTCAACGCAGATCGTCGACTCGGCGTGCGTCCCCTGGTGATCCCCCACGCCCCCGAGGACGGACGCCGGCCCGAGAGCGAGCTCGCGCACGGTGCCGTCGACCGCACCGACTGCGGCTGGATCGTTTGACCTAGATTTACATAGATTTGCGAAGTTGGTTGCTGACGGTGCCGACAGCATCGGCCGGATCCATTCCGACGCTATGATGTCGCCATGACCCTCGTGAAGTACCTCGCATTCCCGGTCATCATCATCGCCGTGGGCGCGATCTACTGGTTCCTATCCTACGAGGCAGCCGGGACTGCCATGCTCGTCATCTTCGGGATCGCCATGGCGCTCATGGGCTGGATCCTCGTCCCGACGTTCGGCGATGTCGGACCCACCGCCCCCGTCGACCCGGAGTGGCACGAACGCGACTCCTGACCCGGACATGGAACGCCGGACACTGCGGCTGCCCTGGCGGCAGAGCCGCCAACGCAGTGTCCGGCTCACTGGTACTAACGGCCCGGGACCGCCCGCGTTAGCCCCTCATCGGATTCCGGTGTCGTACTCGAGCACGATGTCCCGGGCGCCTACGCGGCCGACATCGACCGCATGGGGCGCCGGCACTCCCATCAAGCCGTCGACCGGCTGTGCCACCAGGACGTAGCTCCCTGGTTGCACCTCGAAGGAAAACCCGCCCTGCGCATCCGTAACGCCCTCGGTCACTCGCTCTCCCGCCGCGTCCATGACCAGGACCCGCGCCCCGTCAATCGGCCGCGGCGCGCATGCCGGATCGGGTGGGAGGCGCTCCACCGGGCAGACCGGTCCGGCGACGGCGGTGCCGCTCAGCATGACCACCGCGGCGGGCGGGTCCGAGGCAGGGTTCGGAGCGCAGGCCGCCGCGAGCAACGCCACGGTCGCGACGGCGAGAAGCAGCCTGTGCCGGATCATCCTGCCCCGACGCCCGCGGGCGTCAGTCGGTTGCCCCGCGGGATCACGGACGGCCCCCTCCGCCCGGGTTGCGCGCGGACCATCGTTCGGGCGGGACCGCCCCGCGGCCCATGCCCCAGCTGACGCCACCGAGGCGTCCCGGCTCGGCGCCGCGCCGACCTCGCTCGCGGTACCGCGTGTCGAGCATTGCCTGCGCGGATGCTCCCCGTGTCATCTCGATGCACGGGTCGAGAAACGCGCAGTCCGGGCAGTGCCGGCTCGATGGCGTCGGGTACACCTCGAGATCGGGAGCGACCATGTCCGACACCACCATCCCGATGCGCCGACCGATCGCGGCAATCTCCGCCGTCGATCGCGCGATCCACGTCCGCCGCACGGGTCCGCGCTCCTCGACCAGGATGTCGTCGCTGGCGGCCAGATCGCGGACCGCGGCACGGCGATGATGCGGAATCGAGCGACCGCCGCCGCTCGGCTCGTTCTGCGGGACATGCGCCACATCACCGGGCCCGCGCGCCTCGCTCGCCGCGTCAACATCCAGCCGCAGCTCGTTGGTGATCGTGCCCGTCACCTCGAGACCCAGGTAGGCATCCTGCATGCCCCAGCAGTCCGCGAGGTCGCGCTCGTCGAGCGCCAGGTGTCGCTCCCCCACCCACGCGCCGGTGCCGATTCGATGGCGCATCACCCAGTATCGATCGGCTTCGTCAGTGACGAGCAGGTCGACCTCGCCGATGTAGTCGACCGGTCGCTCGCGCGCGTCGAGGATTCCTGCATCGGGATTCGATGGATGGACGACCGGCGCCTCGTAGGCCGATGCGACCCGGATGGGTGCGAACCGGTCGAGCGATGGCGCCGAGGCGACGTAGGCATCGATCACGCGTTCCGCCTGGGCGAGCTCATCGGATCCGTCGGGAAGCCAGCGCCTCAGGTCGGCGCGGGTGAGGCCCTCGACCATCGGCCGATCCCAGTCCCACATCCCCGGGAAGTAGTACACCGCGAGGGCGCGACGAACGGCGTCGGCAACGTCCGGGCCGTTGGTGCCTGCGAGGGGCTCGAGGTTGCCGCGGTTCGGCGATCCCAGATCCCAGGCACGGCGGCACGAACGGAATTCGGCGAGCTCATGGATGTCGACCTTGGCGCGCATCGGTCAATGACCGTGGGGCCAGGGCTGGTCAAGAGGCCATCGGCAGCGATCGTCGCCACCGGCCATGGACTCCAGCTCGGCGAGCAGATCAGCGAGGGTCGCGGCCGCCCCCTCGTCATCTCCCGTCGGCCACCCGCCCCCGTAGTAGATCCAGACTTCAGGATCGTCCGCTCGGCTGCCGATGCCGGTGCCCGGGGCGATACGTTCAACGGTGTACGCCGCGCCTCGACGCGCGAGGTAGAGCACCTCACCCTCGCCCGGTGGGTCAGCGGTGATGGCATCGAACAGCTCTTCGCGGCGCACGGTGCAGCCTCGTTGCGTCACACGATGATAGAGGGTGCACTCACCAGGTTGGGTTGGCTCCGGCGGTAGGATTCGAACCTACGACCAAGCGGTTAACAGCCGCCCGCTCTACCACTGAGCTACGCCGGAACAGGGGATGCGAGGCGGAGCCTCAGGTCGGGTCCGGATTATAGGGGCGCATCTTCGGACGGGTCAAAGCCGCTATCGGCCACGGCCTGCCGCGCGAACTCGGACCGGTGACGCCCGCTTCTTCAGGCGGGTCGGCGCGGCCCGGTCCGGCGCCGCACCCTCCGCCACGGCCCCCGGGGCGGGCACGACCCGGTTGCGTCCGCCACGCTTTGCGTCGTACAGCGCACCATCGGCCAGGCGCATCAGCTGCATGCGGTCGGTCCCGTGGACATCGGAGGCTGAGACACCGAGCGAGGCGCTGATCCTCGCAAAGCGGTTCGGCCCGATCTCGATCGGGGTCAGCTCGATCGCGGTGCGCAGCTTCTCGGCGACGGCCCGTGCGCCGTCGAGATCGGTATTGCGCAGGAGGATGGCGAACTCCTCGCCGCCATAGCGGGCTGCCGTGTCCGACTCGCGCAGGCTGCCGCGGACGGCGCGCGCGAACGCCCGGAGTGCCTCATCGCCGGCAGGGTGACCGTGGCTGTCGTTGAACTGCTTGAAGTGATCGATGTCGAGCATGATCAGCCCCACCGGCCGACCCTCTCGGATCGTCGTCGCGAGCTCGCGCTCGACCAGCGGATCGAAGAATCGCGCGTTGGCGAGGCCGGTGAGCGGATCGGTCATGGCCTGCGCCTCCATCCGCCGCACGAGGCGAAGGTTGGCCATGGCCAAGGCGATGTGCTCGGCCACCCGACTTGCTGCGCGGAGGTCCTCATCGTCGAAGGCGTCCTCCTCCTCGCGCTCGAGGTGAATGACTCCCATGATCTCGTTGAGCGACACCATCGGCACGCAGATCAGGGATCCGCTGCGCAGCGGGTGGACCTCACAGATCAGCGAGAAGGCATCGAGGGCCGATCGGGTCAGGTGGACGGTGTTGCGCCGAATGCCCGGACAGGCCGTCGGGCGATCGACCACGAGCCGTCCACCGGCCGGCGCCTTCGCCGCACCCCATACCGAGTTGACGTGGAGCTGGTCGAAGGACGGATTCACGAGCAGGACCTCGCCTCCGCGATTGGGGACGAGGCGCTCGAATGCGGCGGTGCCGGCCCGGATGATGGCGGCCTCATCGGCGGCGTAGCTGATCAGCTCGGAGAGCCGGTTGAACACGGTCGATCGATCCGCCAGCTCGGCCGCCGTCTCGTAGCGCTGCTTGATGGTCTGCTGCAGCCGTTCAAGCGTCTCCGCCAGGGTCCCGAGCTCGTCTTCGCGGGCTGCCACGAACTGCACCTCGGCTCCGCGCTCGAGAGCCTCGGCGGTGCCGACGAGCCGATCCAGCGGAGCCGCGATGCGTCGGAACATCCACCACCCCCCGGCGCCGAGCGCCGAAGCGAAGATCACGACCGCGCATCCGATGAGCAGGAGCATGAGCTGTTGGGCCTGGTCGATCGAGGCGAGGGCCACGGATCGCACCTCGCCGATCGCAAGGTCCACCCGACCGAGCGCGCCCCGGATACCCTCGAACCGTCGCTTCCCTCCACCCGTGGCGACCTGCTCGGCCACGGCGTTGAGGTCGTCAGTCGCGACGAGCGCCAGCTGGGGAATAACCCACGAGGTCCGCCACTCCTCCGCCTGCTGGCTCACCTCGCGAACGGCAAGCACCAGCGGCTCGCTCTGCGCGCTCAGCAGCAACCCGTTCAGTGCGCCCTGTTCGGCGCGCAGGCCCACGCGATAGGGCTGGAGGAACGCATCGTCGCCGGTGAGCTGGTAGCCCCGGAGGCCGGTCTCCTGGTTCAGAAGTGCCGACCGCAGGTCGGCAGCCCCCTCCGCCAGCGAATCGGCCCGAGCGATCGTTTCGCGCATCTGGCCGAGTGAGCCGCCGATGACGATGGACAGCACGGCGCCGATGAGCATGGCGAGCATTGCGAGGCCGATCACCCCGGCGAGCAGGGCGCGGCGCAGGGGTCGACGGTCGAGCGTGAGTCGCACGGCCCGATCGTGACGTGTCCCTGGTCGCGCGGCCATCGTCCATTCGTCCGGGTGCGGTACCACCCAACGCCGCCTCGGGCGTCATCGCAGCCACGCGGGAGCCGGCCCTTGCTCCCGGATTGCGCCGGCCCTACTCCAGGTAGTCCTTGAGCTTCCGGCTGCGGCTCGGATGACGCAGCTTGCGCAGCGCCTTGGCCTCGATCTGCCGGATCCGCTCGCGCGTGACGTTGAAGTCGCGGCCGACCTCTTCGAGGGTCCGTGAACGCCCGTCCTCGAGCCCGAAGCGGAGCTGGAGGACGCGGCGCTCGCGCGGCGTGAGCGAGTCGAGCACGCCCTCCACCTGCTCCTTGAGCAGCTGATGGCTGGCCGCATCGGCCGGCGCCACCGAGGCGAGGTCCGGGATGAAGTCGCCGAGGTGGCTGTCCTCCTCCTCGCCGATCGGCGTCTCGAGGCTGACCGGCTCCTGGCTGACCTTCATGATCTCGCGCACCTTCTCCGGCGAGACGGTCTGCGGGCCCTCGGCCACCCGCACGTCGACCTCACCTTCCGTCGGCTCGCGCTGCAGCTTGTCGCGCAGCTCGCGGATGATCTCGTCGCGGCTCATGCGGCGAGCGATCTCCTCCACGTTCGGCTCGCGACCGAGCTCCTGGAGCAGCGTGCGGCTGACCCGGATCAGCCGGTTGATCGTCTCGACCATGTGGACCGGGATGCGGATCGTGCGTGCCTGGTCCGCGATCGCACGGGTGATCGCCTGCCGGATCCACCACGTGGCGTAGGTGCTGAACTTGAAGCCCTTCTCGTAGTCGAACTTCTCGACCGCCCGGATGAGGCCGATATTCCCCTCCTGGATGAGGTCCAGGAAGCTCATGCCGCGCCCGATGTACTTCTTGGCGATGCTGACCACGAGCCGCAGGTTCGCCTCGGTCAGGCGCTTGCGGGCGTCGGTCGACTGCTCGACCAGGCGGCCCGTTCGCTTCTCGAGCGGGACCTCGAGCGGGATGGTCGGGTCGTAGCCCAGGCTGAGCAGGTACTCCGAGTCGTGGCCCGAGCTGATGTACTCGTGCACGATCGTCTGGGCCGTCTCGCGCGCCCACAGCTCGAGCTCCGTGAGCTCCGCCGCGCCGGCGTGGCTGAGCGAGCGGAAGCGATACGTCGAACCGAAGAGCACCGCGTCCTTGAGGCCCTGCGCGCCGTCCGACGCCAGGACCTTGAGGATCGACTCGGCCTCCATCAGGCGCGTGCGAGCCTCGTCGTCGAGGTTCGTCGCCTTGCGAGCCTTGGCCAGCTTGATCTGTCGGTGGCTCGATCGTCTTGCGCTTGCGGCCGACCCACCAGTCGATGGCGTCGCGCGTCACGCGCGGCGATTCCTTCGGCAGGTCAAATGCGCGCATCGCGGCCATGCTGCGTGCCTTCGGCTCGCTGTCGAGCGTGACCCACGTGAAGAGGTTGACGAGGGCGCGCGCAGGCTCCTCGACGGCGAGCTCGCCGAGCTCGATCGCCTTGGCGAGCACGACCTCTTCCTCGGCGGTCAGCAGCGCGACCTTGCCGATCTCCTTGAGGTACATGCGAACCGGATCGTCGATGCCGATGAGATCCGCGGCGAGAGCCTCGAGATCCTCCTGCCCCGCCTTGGTCTTCGTCGCCTTTCCGGACGACTTCGTCGTGGCCGGAGCCTCGTCCTCGTCCTCGTCGGGCTCGCCCAGCAGCGTCGGCTGATTGTCGGCGTCGAGCACCTCGACGCCGGCTTCCTCGGCCGCCGCGTACAGCTCCTCGACGGCAGCCATCTGGGCTTCCGGCTCAGGGATGGCCTCGAGGATCTGGTCGTGCGTGATGAAGCCCTCGTCCTGGCCTCGCTTGATCAGATCGGCGACCACCGGGCTCTTCGGGGCGTCACTGTCCGCGCCGCTGGCTCCTTCCGCCTTGCGCTTCGACTCCGCCGCCCGCCTTCGCCGCCGCCCGCCGCGGCCCGACTCTTCGCTGCAGCCATGAGCTTCGCGGTGGCCGACGCCTTCGATGGCGATGAGGCCGTAGCGGTGCCCTTGACCGGCTTGCCCTTGGCGACGGACTTGGCAGGCGCGGCCGTCTTCGTCTGGCCGCCCGCCCCTTGGTCGTCGCCGATCCGCTGTCCGCCCGCCGCGGGTGACGCCTTGGCGGCGCCTTCGGCTTGGCCGGTCGCCGCGGCCTTCTTCACCGTTCCGGTCGCCTTGGGGCTTGGCAGGCGCTGCCGCCGCCTTCTTCGCCGCCGCGGGGGCCTGAACCGGCGCCTTCGCCTTGCCCGTCGTCTGCTTCGTCGCCACGCTCAGATTCTCCTTTCGCCAGCCAGTTCGGCCGGTCTGTTGATCGCTCGTACCAGCTGCTCGCGATGTCGCGTCAGCTCCTGGAACCGTTGCTCCAGGTCTCGCATGTCCGGTGCTTCCCCGTCCTCGGCCGCCGCGCGGATCAGGGCCTGGAGGTCATCGAGCTGTTCCTCGGTGCGCTGGACGCGCAACCGAACGAAGCAGACTCGCAGCTCCTCGCGGTCGCTCGTGGTGTCCGGCCGCGCGCCGCGTGCTCGTGCCGACGCCAGCATGCTGCGCGCCAGATCCGCGGTCGCAGCGTCCAGGCCGGCGACGAATCGCTCGAGATCCGCGGGTCCATCGGCGACGACGGCGGCACGCCATGCGTCGCCGAGCGCCAGAGCCGCCTCGTCGCGGAACGGGAGGCGCTCGGTATCGTCGATCTCCGCCGCGAGCGTCGGGTTCAGCAGCAGGAGCGTGAGCGCCTGGCGCTCGAGGGGCGTGACCTGCGGCTGTCCGTCGTTGGCAACTGCGGAGTCGACAACGGGTCGAATCGGGACGGGCCGCTCGCCACGCGCGAGCTCATCGCGCAGGACGCGTTCGTCGATCCCGGCCAGGCGCGCCAGCTGCGGCACGTACGAGTCCTGCTCGACGCGATCCGGCAGGCGGCGCAGGAGATCGAGCATGCGGCGGGTGTACCCGCTGCGGCCCTGTGCCTGTCGCATGTCGACCTCGCTCGCCGCTCGCTGCATGAAGTAGGGCAGCAGCTCTTCTGCGGCGAGGACCGCTGACCGCCAGGCATCGGGATCGGTGCGGATGAGCTCATCGGGATCCTTCCCCGCCGGAATGCGGATGACACGGACCTTGCTCACCACCGGCCCCAGCTCCTCGAGAAGGCCCCGCTGCGTCGCCGTCTCGCCGGCGAGGTCGACGTCATAGGCGAGGGCCACCGCATCGGCGTATCGGTTGGCGAGCTCGACCTGGCCCTGCGTCAGGGCCGTGCCGAGGCTGGCCACCACGTTGGTGAAGCCGGCCTGGTGGGCGGCCATGACGTCGGTGTAGCCCTCGACGATGACCGCCAGCTTCTCTCGCCGGATCGCCCCCTTCGCGAGGTCGACCCCGTACAGGGTCCGGCTCTTGTCGAACAGCGGGGTGGCGGGCGAGTTCAGGTACTTCGGCCCCTCCGCATCCGGCAGGATCCGACCGCCGAGGCCGATCGGACGACCCGATGCATCGCGGATCGGGATGATGATCCGGCCTCGGAACCGGTCGTAGACGCCTCCGCGGCTCGACGCGCTGGCCAGCCCGGCGCCGATGAGATCGGCATCGCTGAAGCCCTTGGCGCGCAGGCGCTTCGACATCGCCTCCCAGGTGTTCGGCGCGTAGCCGATCCCGAACTGCTCGAGCGTTGCCTCCGAGAGGCCGCGTTCGCTGAGGTAGGCGCGCGCGCGCTCGGCCTGCTGGGCCTGGAGCAGCACCTCGCGATACCAGGCGATCGCGGCCTCCAGGGCCTCCCGCAGACGGCGCTTGAGACGATCCTCGCGAGCGCTGTGCTCGCTGAGCTCGACACCGGCCCGATCGGCCAGCCGGGCGAGCGCCTCGCGGAAGTCGAGACCGTCCCGCCGCATCAGGAACGTGAAGATGTCTCCATGCTCTCCGCACCCGAAGCAGTGCCACGTCTCGCGATCCGGGGTCACGATGAACGATGGTGTCTTTTCGGCGTGGAAGGGGCAGAGGCCCTTGTGGACGGTACCCGCTCGCTTGAGGGCGACGGTCTCGCCGACCACATCGGCGACGGGGAGCTTCGACTTGATCTCGGCGACGATGCCGGACGACGTGCTGATCGAATCGATCCTCAGCGCGAGCGTTTCGCGCTTGTCAAGGGGTTTGTCAAGGGGTTCGACCCAATTCTAGCAGGTTGTCAAGTTTCGAGCCCGATTCCGCGCGGAACTCCTCCCACGAGACGGGGTAGACTACCTCACCAGACCGCACCCAACCACACCTCAGGAACGCTGCCGATGATGGGACCAGGACGGCCGCCCACCGAACGTGATGCACGATCGGCCGACGCCATGCGCGGCGCGTTCCGCGAGCTCCACGGTTCGCGCCTCCACGGCTTCGCGTTGCTGCTCACGCTGGGTCGTCACGACCTGGCCGCACGACTGGCCGCAGAGGCGCTCGAGGAGGCAATGCGCCGGATCGCCGAGCTTCGACATCCGGTGCGCGGAGCCGCGTGGCTGCGAGCGCACGTCGTGCGCGGATCGCGCGCGCTCGATCGGGCCGGCGGAGTTCCCGCCAGCGAGGTCAGGAAGGCGCTGGCTCCGCTGGGGATGGATCCCGCCGTGCTGGCGGGGCTGTCTCGCGTCGAACGGGTGGGACGCGCGGCATTGATCGCCGGATTGGTCGAGCGCTTCGACCGCGGCGATGTCGCCACCATCGTGGGCCGCAACGGCCCTCGGCTCGATCGACTGCTCAGGCAGGCGCGCAGCGCCTACGCGGCCGGGCACGCGGCGGCGGCCGATGACCACGAGGTCCCGCTCCGCGGGCCGATGGTCGACCGCATCCTCGACACGACCGAGCGAGCGATGCAGTGAGTGACGTCCACGATCGATTCGACGCGTGGCTCGCGACCGACGGCACGGCTGATCTGCCCCGTGACGTGGCGCTGCACGCCTCCGGCTGCGACCGGTGTCTCGGTCACGCCGCGGCGATCGACGGGCTGCTGCGGCTGGACGTGGGCGCCGCAGCGCCTCCCCCGAGCCTCGCCGCCGCTCGCGCCGGGTCGATCGTCACGGGACCCGTCGCCACAGGCCCGGTGAGTGCCTGGGTCCCCGTCATCGGCGTGCTGGCCCTGGTCACCGCGGTCGGACTCGCCAACTTCAACCCCTTCCGCACGGGTCCGGCAGCAGTCGAAACGACACCGTCGCCGATCAACGAGGGCGTGCTTGGCGGGGCGGGGGGTCCGTCGCTGACCGCGGGCGATGCCTCCGCTTCGGAGACGGAGTCCGCGTCGCCCTCGAGCACCGAGTCCGACCCGGGAGCGTCGAGCGCGCCGCCGATCGTCGCCCCGCCGTTGCCTGCGGCACCCACGCCCGCGCCCACGCGGCAGCCGACCGCTGCTCCGTCGGTAGCGCCGGATCCAACGCGGATACCCGTCCCCACGCCGAGCCCGAGCCCGAGCCCGACGCCAGCCCCGACGATTCCGCCGCCCCCGACACCCACGCCGACGGCCGTGCCGACTCCGAAGCCGACACCCACGGCCGCGCCATCGCCGACGCCTCCCGAATGCGAGCCTCTGACCAGCTGTCCCCCGCCGTGATCCGGCCGGTCGCTCGCTAGAAGGGCTGGAACCCGACGAACGCCGGCACGGCGATGAGCGACACCACGCTCATCACCTTGATGAGGATGTTCATTGACGGTCCGGCCGTGTCCTTGAGCGGATCGCCGACCGTGTCCCCGACCACCGCTGCGTGGTGGGCATCGCTCCCCTTGCCGCCGATGTTTCCGGCCTCCACGAACTTCTTGGCGTTGTCCCACGCCCCGCCGGCGTTCGCCATGAAGATCGCCAGCAGGAAGCCGCTCACCAGGGCGCCGACCAGGAAGCCACCGAGCGCCTGGAGGCTGATGAAGCCGATGACCAACGGCGAGAGAATGGCCAGCGCGCCGGGCAGGACCATCTCGCGCAGGGCTGCCGCGGTGCTGATATCGACGCAGTGGCCGTACTCCGGGTGGACACCGGGCAGGCCCTCGCGCAGGCCGGGGATCTCGGCGAATTGGCGCCGTACCTCGTGGATCATCGCATTCGCCGCGCGACCGACGGCCTCGATCGTCAGCGCCGCGAACAGGAACGGCAGCATCGCGCCGACGAGCAGCCCGACGGTCACCGCCACGTCGTTGATGTCGAGCACGATGATCGGCCGCCCGGCCTCGAGAAGCGCGGCATTTGCCGTCTCGGTGAAGCTCCGGAACAGGGCGAGCGCGGTGAGGGCCGCGGACCCCACCGCGAAGCCCTTGGCGACCGCGGCGGTCGTGTTGCCCAGCGAGTCCAGCGCGTCGGTGTCGCGCCGCACCTCGGGTGGCAGGTCCGCCATCTGCGCAATGCCGCCGGCGTTGTCGGCGATCGGCCCGTAGGCGTCGACGCTGACCGTGATGGCGGTGGTCGCCAGCATGCCGATGGCAGCCAGCGCGATCCCGTAGATGCCGGAGTTGTCGTCGCCCGGGATCGCGAGATCGCCGAAGACGTAGGCGGCGACGATTGCGACCCCGATGATGATGATGCTCGGCGCGGTCGACCGCAGGCCGCTGGCCATCCCGCCCAGGATCACGGTTGCCGGCCCGGTGCGCGCCTGCTCGGCGATGTGCTTCACGGGACCGTAGTGGTCGGAGGTGAAGTACTCGCTGACCCACCCGATGGCCAGGCCGGCGAGGAGTCCGCCCACGATCGCCGCGGCAAAGAAGAGTGGCTGCGCGACCTCCGCCACCGAGCCGAAGATCAGCACGGACAGGCCTGCCGTGGCCAGTGCCGTGATTGCGGCGGCCCCGTTGGTCCCGCGATGCAGCGCCGCCGCGAGGTTGCCGTCGCCCCCGGTACGCACCAGGAACGCGCCGATGATGCTCGCCAGCATGCCGACCCCGGCCACGGCCAGGGGAAACACGATGCCGGCCGTCGGATTGGTCGTCCCGGCGAAGATCACCGCGCCGAGGACGATCGGCGCAACGATCGAGCCGACGTAGGACTCGAAGAGGTCAGCCCCCATCCCGGCCACGTCGCCCACGTTGTCCCCGACGTTGTCCGCGATGACGGCGGGATTGCGCGGATCGTCCTCCGGGATGCCGGCCTCGACCTTGCCGACGAGGTCGGCGCCGACATCGGCGGCCTTGGTGTAGATGCCGCCGCCGACGCGGGCGAAGAGCGCGATGGTGCTGGCGCCGAGACCGAATGCAGCGATCAGCGTCGTCGCGTTCTCCAGCGCCAGGAGCTCGATGAAGACGAAGAAGAGCCCGGCCACCCCGAGCAGCCCGAGCCCCGCCACGCTGAAGCCCATGACCGCCCCGCCTCGGAAGGCGAGCGGGAAGAGCGAGACGGACGCCCCCGACGCGTGCGGCCTCGGCCGTGCGGGCGTTCGCCGCCGTGGCGATCCGCATGCCGATGAAGCCGGCGCCACCGGACGCCAGCGCCCCGAACAGGTATGCCAGGGCCCCCGGGATCCCGTACTCGGGGATCAGGAAGATGAGCAGCGCGACAACCAGCACGAAGCCCCCGAGCACGAGGTACTGGCGGCGGAGGTAGGCCATGGCGCCCTCGGCGATGGCCGCCATGAGCTCGCGCATGCGATCGTTGCCCGGATCGGCGGCGTTGACCTGCCTTGCGAAGAATCCAGCGAGCCCGAGGCCCGCCACTGCGGCGACCCCCGCGCCTAGCACGTACCAGGAATCCACTCTCAACCTCGACTGATAGCCCATCGGCGCAACGTTCCACCGGTCAGCGCGGTGCGTCGACCGGGTCTGCGCCGGCGGCACGACACGTGGGAGGATGGCGAGGTGAGACCCGGGCGGTCGCGGATGGGGGCGCGACGACGGGCCGACCGGTCGGCGGCAGAATACCATGCGCGCTCGCCGCTGGCGCGACTCACGCGGATGTGGTCCAAGATTGGCGTCCAACTTGCACAGTTGCAGGCCCGCCGCTGAGCAAAGCATGACCGTCGAGAACCAGGCACCGCCCCAGGCGCAATCCCCGACATCGCCGCGACCGGCGACGTCCGATGGACGCAACACGCTCGCTACCATCGCCGGCGGCTTGCTGGTGGCCCTCGTTGTCGTCACGGTCGCATCCGACTCGGTGATGAGCGTCCTTCAATTCCTGGGTCCGGACCGAAGCTCGGCCGCAACCACCGGTATGTGGGGGATCGCTGAACATCCCGCCCGCCGAACGGCCGGGATCCGACGGAGCGCTCGGCAGCTCGGCAGACCCGACCCCGGGCGGCGAAGTCCTCTCGGGAGGGCCCGCGGCCACCGTGGCCGCGTCCACCGCCACGCCAAACGCACCCGGGTTCGGGATCCCACCAACCCGGGCGACGCCCGATGACGCATCCGGGACCCCAGCGGGGCCAGGAGCCTTCCCTGCCACGCCGATCCCGAGTCCCGGCGCCGTCACCTCGCCGTCCTCCGGGCCGGCGACCTCGGTCGCACCCGGCCAGTCGCCGGTGGTCACGCCGGCCCCAACCGCGATCCCGACACCCGAGCCGACGCCGGTCCCGACACCTCGCCCGACGTCCGAGCCGACGCCGGACCCGACACCTCGCCCGACGCCCGAGCCGACGCCCGAGCCGACTCCGGAGCCGACGCCGGATCCGCCACCCGGATCCAGGGGACAGGGCAAACTGCGCGGACGGGATCGACAACGACGGGGATCTCCTCGTCGACCTGCTCGACCCTGGCTGCATTCTCGACGGGGACGAGTTCTCCATCTGAGGGGGAGCTACTTGTCGCGCGTCTCCGTGGTCGCGATCGCGGCCTGCGCGGCAGCAAGGCGCGCGACCGGCACCCGGAACGGCGAGCAGGACACGTAGTCCAGGCCGACCTCGTGGCAGAACGCGATGCTCTGCGGGTCGCCGCCATGCTCGCCGCAGATCCCGATCTTGAGGTCCTTCTTCGTGGATCGGCCCTTCTCGACGCCGATGCGCACCAGCTGCCCGATCCCCGCGGCGTCCAGCACCTGGAACGGGTTCTCGGGCAGCACCTTGCGATCGACGTACTGCATGAGGAACTTGCCTTCAGCGTCGTCGCGTGAGTACCCGAAGCCCATCTGGGTCAGGTCGTTCGTGCCGAAGCTGAAGAAGTCGGCATGCTCGGCGATCTCGTCCGCGGTCAACGCGCCGCGCGGCACCTCGATCATCGTGCCGAACTTGTAGTTCACCTGCTGTCCGCTGCTCTCGACGATGCGGGCGACCTCGGCCTCGAGGATCTCCCGCGTCTGGCGGAGCTCGTTCACGTGCCCGACGAGCGGAATCATGATCTCCGGCAGGGGCGTGAGTCCCTCCGCGGCGACGCGCGCCGCCCCAGCCAGGATGGCGCGGCCCTGCATCTTCACGATGTCGGGCACCATCAGCCCGAGCCGCACGCCGCGCAGGCCCGAGCATCGGATTCTGCTCGCGCATGGCCTCGACCGCGTGCAGCAGCTCCTCCTTGTCGGCCAGCTCGCGAGCGACCCCCGACTGACCGGCCTTCGTCAGCCGCAGCTTGCGCATGGCGCGGCCGGCGTCCTGCTTACCGAACAGCTTGACCAGGCCCTGCTGGACCAGGCCGTCGCTGCCCGTCGAGCTCGAGCGTGGTACGCAGTCGCGTGGTGTCGGCCACCAGCTCCTCGTACGAGGGCAGGAACTCGTGCAGGGGCGGGTCGATGAGCCGGATCACGACCGGCAGACCGTCCATGGCGCGGAACAGGCCAGCGAAGTCGTCCGTCTGCAGCTTCTCGAGCTCGGCCAGCGCGGAGTCGAACGTCGTGATCGCATCGCGGTCCTCATCGGACCGATCGTCATCGGGCTTGGCCTTGGCGGCCGTCGCGGCGTGGGCGCTGAGGATCATGCGACGCACCGTCGGCAGGCGATCCTCCTCGAAGAACATGTGCTCCGTGCGGCACAGGCCGATGCCCTGGGCACCGAACGCGCGAGCGCGCTCGGCGTCGCGCGGGTAGTCCGCGTTCGCCCAGACCTGCATCGTGCGGACGTCATCGGCCCAGCCGAGCAAGTGTCGCCAGGTCGTGCTCGTCCTCGAAGCGGGCCTCGATGGTCGGCAGCTCGCCGGCGTAGATCTCGCCCGTCGTGCCGTCGATGCTGATGAGGTCACCCTCCTGCACGGTTGCCGATCCCGCGCGCATCTGGCGCTTCCCGTAGTCGATCTTCAGGGTCTCGGCGCCCGCAACACAGGGAAGGCCCATGGAGCGGGCGACGACCGCCGCGTGACTCGTGGCCCCACCGCGCGCGGTGAGCACTCCCTTGGCGGCCAGCATGCCGTGGACGTCATCGGGACTGGTCTCGATGCGCACCAGGATCACCGGGTTGCCGGCCTCCTTGGCCGCCACCGCCCGATCAGGGTCGAAGATCGCCTGGCCGACCGCGGCGCCCGGCGAGGCATTCAGGCCCTTGCCGAGGAGCCGATCCCCTACCTTCTCCTTCGCCGAGTCGTCGAAGCGTGGCAGGAGGAGCTGGACGATCTGCGCGGGATCGACGCGCTGGAGCGCCTCCTCCTTCGAGAGCACGCCCTCGTTCACCATGTCGACCGCGATCTTCACCGCGGCCGGTGCCGTCCGCTTGCCGGAGCGCGTCTGGAGCATGTACAGCGTGCCGCGCTCGATGGTGAACTCGAGGTCCTGCATGTCGCGGTAGTGGCCCTCGAGACGATTCGCGATCTCCTGGAACTGCGCGTACACCTCGGGCATCGCATCGCGCATCTGGCTGATCTTCTCCGGCGTCCGCACGCCAGCCACGACGTCCTCACCCTGCGCGTTCGTCAGGTACTCGCCGTACAGCGCGCTCTCGCCCGTGTTCGGGTCGCGGGTGAAGGCCACGCCGGTTCCCGAGTCGTCGCCCATGTTGCCGAAGACCATGGTCACGACATTCACGGCTGTGCCGAGGTCGTGCGGGATCTTGTTGAACTCCCGGTAGTCGTGAGCGCGCTTGCCAAACCACGAGTCGAACACGGCACGCACGGCGAGCTCCAGCTGCCGATACGGGTCGGTCGGGAACTCCTCCCCGGTCTTCTCTTTCACGATCTCCGCGAACCGGTTGCCGATGTCGCGCAGCTGGTCGGCCGTCAGGTCGGTGTCGAGCTTGGCCTTCGCCTTCTCCTTGAGCTCGTCGAACGGCTCGTCGAAGTCCTCCGCCTTCAGCCCGAGCACGATGCGGCCGAACATCGCCACGAAGCGTCGCCATGCGTCCCACGCGAAGCGCTCGTTGCCGGTCAGCCCGATCAGCCCCTGGACCGTGTCGGGGTTCAGGCCCAGGTTGAGGACGGTGTCCATCATGCCGGGCATGCTGAATGCCGCGCCGGAGCGGACGCTGACGAGGAGCGGATTGGCCGGGTCACCGAAGCCCTTGCCGGTCTGCTCCTCGAGTGCGCGCATGTGAGCGACCGTGTCGTCCCACAGGCCGGCCGGCATCTCCTTGCCCGCCGCGTAGTAGGCGTTGCAGGCCTCGGTTGTGATCGTGAAGCCGGGTGGGACCGGGAGCCCCGCATTCGTCATCTCCGCCAGTCCGGCCCCCTTGCCGCCGAGCGTCGAGCGCATGCTCGCGTTGCCCTCGGCGAAGGTGTAGATCAGCTGACCGTCCTTCGCGGCTGCGGCCTTCGACTTCGAGGTCGACGGGCGTGGCTTGCGACGGGTCGTGGCGGGCTTTCGGGCGCTCGTGGCCATGCGGCGAATGGGCTCCTCGTTCGTACACGTGGTGGGGAACCCGAATTGTACCGCGCGTGCCCCGGCCGACGACCTACCAGGAGTTCCCCGCTCGCCAGTCGACGGCGATGGGCGCGTCGAGGCCCAGGTCGGCCGGCGTGCGCGGCGTGCGGAGGATCATGACGTGGCCGTCCTCGGTCGGGCTGCGGAGCCGCTCCCCGTCCGGCATGCGGATCGAGGTCGGGCCGGCCCACGTCTCCCAGCCGAGCCGCTCGTAGAAGCCGTTGCTGGCGGTGCCCAGCGCGCCGAGCGCATATTGCTCCTCGATGATCTGTCCCACGCGGCGCATGGTCGTGGCCCCGTGCCCGACGCCCTGGGCCGCAGGCAGGGTGGCGACATGCTCGACGTAGCCGACGTCGAGCGCGAGATCGGCCTCGTGGCCGAGGTAGAGGCGCCGGTCCACGATCATCGCGTGCGCAACCACCACCCCATCCAGCTCACCCATGACGTGCAAGCCCGGCCCGACCCGCTCCCAGGCCGACGTGAACGGCTCGCCGAACGCCGCCTCGCAGACCGCAACGAGCTCCACGACCTTCGACGGCTCGAGCTCCTCGGACTGCGCCGTCGTGACCCGGAGCCGCGTCATCGGTCCACCGACAGCCATCCGCGACGGAAC
Source organism: uncultured Chloroflexia bacterium (assembly GCA_963767985.1). Taxonomy (GTDB): domain Bacteria; phylum Chloroflexota; class Limnocylindria; order QHBO01; family QHBO01; genus JACDBZ01. Next base: position 256,172 of record CAVYGE010000003.1, on the reverse strand, counting down.
GCAAGCGCGAACAGCGGCCCGACGGCGGCCAGTACGCGTCCCAGACCGCGGGCCTGCTGCCGATAGAGGAACCGCGCCTTGCCGATGACGCGCTCGCGCTCCGCACCGTCGAGGCCGGCGGCGAGGGCGCGGAACTCCGCGAACGCGGCGCCATCGTCATCGGCCAGCCACTGGGCATCCGCGAACGCCTCGCGAGCGTCGGGATCTCCGGGGAGCAGCTCCATGGCCTGACGGGCGGCCTGGTAAGCGCCGCGCGCATCTCCCGTCCGCACGAGGGCCTGTGCCAGCGCGAGCTGCGCCTGGCCATTGGCCGGCTCGAGCTGGACGGCGCGCCTCGCAGCATCGACGCCCATTCCGGGCTGGGCGGCGCCCAAGCGCTCCTGGGCCTCGGCGACGGTCCACGTCGTCTGGCGTGGGTCGTTATGGGCGAGCCGGCCGAATTCCACGGCCGCATCACGGTGCGCCCCCGCGGTCGAGAGCACACGCGCGAGGAGCTCTCGGTAGCGGATCTCGTCGGGATCGAGCCGCACGGCGTCCTGCGCGTGTCGCTCGGCCTCGTCCAACCGCCCGAGGGCCATGAGGGACCGCGCCCGGAACTCGTGGGCTGCGTCGTTGCCGGGACGCTCGGCCAGCACGACGGCGGTCAACCGCAGCACGCCTTCGTGGTCGCCGCGGTCGAACGCCGCCCGGATCTCGTCGAGCGCCGTCACGCGATCGGCTCCACGGGGTGGGAATGCGAGTTCATGAGGAACTCCACCCACCATGCGCCATCGGGCTGGCGGCGGATCCACCACACGAGGCGCCCGCGCACGAGGGAGTGCGTGCCGGCCTCTCGGTCGATCAGTCGCTCGGTGTACACGGTCAGGGCGTCGGCATGGTCGCCATCAACCTCGAGCATCTCGGTCGTCCACTCCCACGCCGAGGTGTCCAGGCGGGCGAACGCGGTCCGCCAGAAGTCCAGGATGGCGGGGCGGCCGGCCAGCGCATCACGATGCAGGAGCAGCATGCGAGCATCTTCCGCGAAGCATGCGGCCCAGCGCTCTGCATCGCCCGCAGCAAAGGCCGCATTGGCCTCACGGAGGAGCGCCACGACGCCCTGCCGAGCGGCCACATCACTCATTCGCGCGGTACGCCCTCCCACGGCGTTCGGCCGGCCACGAGGTCGGCGATGCGCTGCGGCACGAGGTCGAACGCCACACGCTCCTGTGTCATGGAGTCGCGCTCACGGATCGTGGCGGCGCCGTCGTCGAGCGACTCGACATCAACCGTGACGCAGAACGGCGTTCCGATCTCGTCCTGGCGTCGGTAGAGCTTGCCGATCGAGGCCGTGTCGTCGTACATGGCTGCGACAAGCGGCTTGATGTCAGCCGTCAGGCGACGCGCTCGCTCCACGAGCTCGGGACGGTTGCGCAGCAGCGGCATCACCGCCGCCTTGACCGGCGCGAGGTCCGCCCGGATGCGAAGCACGACGCGCTTCTCCTTCGCCAGCTGCTCCTCGGTATAGCCGTCCACGAGCACGGTCAGGAAGGCGCGATCCACTCCCATCGCGGGCTCGATCACGTAGGGCACGAGGTGCTCCCCTGCCTCTTCGTCGAAGACCTCGAGCTTCTTGCCACTGCCCGCCGCATGGGCGCGCAGGTCGAAGTCGGTTCGATCGGCGATCCCCTCCAGCTCGGACCAGCCGATCGGGTACTCGTACTCGATGTCGGTGGTCTGCTTGCTGTAGTGGCTCAGCTCATCGGGGTCGTGGGGACGCAGCCGCAGGCGCTGCGGCGAGATGCCGAGGACGTCGGTCCACCACGCGTGGCGGTTCTCGACCCAGCGCGCGAACCACTCGTCCTCGTCGCGGGGGTGGACGAAGAACTCCATCTCCATCTGCTCGAACTCGCGAAGGCGGAAGATGAAGTTGCCCGGCGTGATCTCGTTGCGGAAGGATCGGCCCATCTGGGCGATGCCGAATGGCAGCTTTCGGCGCATCGAGGTAGCGACGTTCTCGAACTGGACGAACATCGCCTGCGCCGTCTCGGGGCGCAGGTAGGCCACCGACGAGGACTCCGCCACCGGCCCGACGTGGGTCGAGAACATCAGGTTGAACTGGCGCGCATCGGTGAGCGTGCCCTTGTTCCCGCAGTTCGGGCAGGCGATCTCGGACGGCTTGCCCTTGAGGTCGTCCTCGCGGAACCGGTTCTTGCAGGTTCGGCAGTCGACCATCGGGTCACTGAACCCCGCGACGTGGCCCGATGCCTCCCACACCCGCGGATTCATGATGATGGCCGCATCGAGACCGACCACGTCGTCGCGCAGCTGCACCATGTGGCGCCACCAGGCGGCCTTGATGTTGTTCTTGAGCTCCACGCCGAGGGGGCCGTAGTCCCAGAAGCCGGCCATGCCGCCGTAGATCTCGCTCGACGGAAAGACGAATCCCCGGCGCTTGGCGAGACTGACGACGACGTCGAAATTCGGGGCTGGCACGAGCGGCGATGACTCCTGATTGCGATCCGGGATCTTGACCGGGTGGGTCATCGAGTCTATCCGATGGGGCCGCGAGCCCGAGCCGGCGCGTCGGCGGTCCCGTCCCCCTGAAACTCGTGCTGGACCTTCCCGGCAATGACCCGTCAGTCATATGAATGACCGATCAGCGCGGTGGGCGCCGCTCGATATGACTCGGGAGTCGTACCACCGGCCGAAATGGACGCGGATAGGTTGTCCTCAAAGCCGCGCAGCAATATTCCGGCCGTCCCTGCGCCGGATCGGTCATTCATAAGACCGCGCAGTCATGCGCTGGGGGCAAAGCCATGGCAGGCACCAGCCGAGCCGGCCGACGACCCCGCTCAGCCCACCTCGACGACGCTCCCCGATGCCTCGCGCGCGGCAACCTCGTCGAGGAAATCGCGAGATCGAAGCTCGCGCTCCAGGACGGCCGACACGGCTCCGTGCAGGAGGCGCTCGATCTCGCGCTGGACGGCGACGTCGAGATGCAGCCGCAGGACGCCTGCGAGCGGCGAGCGCTGGAGATGCCGCATCACCTTCAGCGCCGCGACCGAAACCGGTCGCGCGGCGTGGCTCGCGTGCGCGCACTGCGGACACAGCACCCCACCCGCCGCCGGCGAGAAGGCGTTCCCGGTTGGCTCGATCGTTGCGCCACACTCGAGGCAGCGCGTCAGCTCGGGCCGGAAGCCCATGGCGTCGAGGAGCGCAAGCTCGAACCAGCGTGCGACGACCTCGCGCTGCACGGCCGCGCCCGCGTCCAGCGCGGAGAGCGACTGCGCAAGCAGGCGGAAGGCTTCGTGCGAATCGGCTGCGCCCTCGCAGAATCGGTCCGCCAGCTCGATCACGTACCACGCGGCGGCCGTGGAATGCAGGTCGTTGCGCAGGCCGAGGTGCGGATCCTCGAGCGAGGACGAGGTGACGACGTCGAAGGTGCGGCCGACCGCCAGGACGAGCTGCACGTCGCTGAACGGCTCGAGCGCACCGCCGATGCGCGAGCGTGTCCGCCGGACGCCCTTGGCGATGACGCGCAGCTTGCCGAGGCGCGGGGTGAGCACGGTGAGAACCCGGTCCGCCTCGCCGAGGTTCATCGTGCGCAGCACGATGGCCTCGGTCTTGTAGACGCGCGGTCGCGGGCTCATCGGGACGTGATGTAGAACTTGCTACATGCGCGTATCATGATCGTGATGCCGATCTTCCCGCTGCTCATCCTCGCGCCATGACCCGGCTGCTCGAGGAGGTCGGGTACCCTTCCGGCGTGGACATCAGGACCGAGTTTAGCGACATCCTGGCCGACATCGAGACCGAGATGTCGAGCGTGCTCGACGAGCGCGAGGGGCACGCACGGTCGCTGTACGAGATGCTCTCGTACCATCTCGGACTCGATGGCGATGCGGGCGTGCGCGGCAAGCGTCTGCGCCCCCTGCTCGGCGCCCTGGCGTACCAATCCCTCACCGGCGACTACCGGCCCGCGATGCCCGGGGCGGCGGCGGTGGAGCTCGGCCATAACTTCAGCCTGGTTCACGACGACATCGAGGATGCCGACCTCGAGCGCCGACACCGGCCCACGCTGTGGGCCATCTGGGGGATTCCGCTGGCGATCAATGCCGGCGATGCCCTCTTCGCCCTCTCGCGGCTGGCCCTGTATCGGCTGCTCGGCGACTTCAGCGAGACGCGCGTCCTGGCGTTGATGCGGGTCTACGATGAGACCTGCCTGGCGCTGTGCGAGGGCCAGTACCTCGACATCAGCTTCGAGCGGCGTGCCGACGTCACCGTCGACGCCTACCTCGAGATGATCGGTCGCAAGACGGCGGCGCTGCTCGCCGCATCGGTCCAGGCTGGCGCCATCCTGGCGACCGACGACGCGGACGTGGTCGAGGCCTATCGACGCTTCGGGTACGACCTCGGCATGGCGTTCCAGATGGCGGATGACGTGAAGGGCACCTTCTGGAGCTCGACGGAGTCCGGCAAGCCGGAGGCCGGGGACGTGCGCAAGCGGAAGAAGACGCTGCCGATCGTCTGGGCCCTCGAGCGTGCAGATCCGATCGATCGCGATCGGCTCAATTCCATCTACCTGGATGGCATCCGGGCCACGGACGGTCGCGGTCCCGATCCTCAGACTCCCGAGCCGATGAGCGACGCGGAGGTGGCCGAGGTGCTCGAGCTCCTGGATCGCAGCGGCGCCCGGGAGCACGCACTGTCGGAGGCGAGACGCTACCGAGATCGGGCCCTCGAGCAGCTCGAGCTGCTCCCCTGTCCGCCCGCCGGCAAGAGGGACCTCGCGAATCTCGTGCGGTCCGTGATCGCGGCGTGAGCCGATGAAGCGCCTGCTCGCCTGGCTCGCCGCGGCATTCGTTCCGGCAGCCATCGGCGCCGCCTTTCCGGCTCCCGACTACTACCGCGCGCTGAGCAAGCCCTCCTGGTCGCCACCGCCCTGGCTGTTCGGCCCGGCCTGGACGCTGCTGTACGCGCTCATGGGAGTCGCGGCCTGGTTCGTCGCCGCGCGCGGAGGTCCCGGGACGCATCGCGCGCTCGGCCTGTGGGGCGTGCAGCTCGGCCTGAATGCGGCATGGACGCCGATCTTCTTCGGCCTGCGCAAGCCCGGCGTCGCCCTGGTGGAGATCGTGGCGATGTGGGTGGCGATCGCCGCCACGATGCTCGCCTTCCTGCGTCGACGCACGCTTGCCGGCCTGCTGCTGGTCCCCTACCTCGCCTGGGTCACCTTTGCGGCCGCCCTCAACTTCGCGATCTGGCGGCGCAACCCCTGACCGATGCGGTCGCGGAGGTCAGCCCGCAGCCTCGTCCTGCGACGCGTCGCTCGGCTCTTCCTCGCTCTCCAACTGCCGCGGCCGGGAAGCCACCACGCGTGCCACGCGTCGCGGCTCGGCCTGCTCGACCCTCAGACTGACCCCGTCGCGGAACGGGATCTCGGCGCCCGGGAGCGGGATCCTGCCGACGCGGTGGACGACGAACCCGCCGACCGTGTCGTATGCCTCCTCGTCGGGCTCGTCGTTGTCGTCCAGATCGAACAGGTCCCGAAGGTCGTCCATGCTGACCCGCCCATCGAGCCGATAGGCGTCGTGCTCATCGGATGACATCGTCTCGACCATCTCATCCTCCGAGTCGTACTCGTCCTGGATCTCTCCCACGATCTCCTCGACCACGTCCTCCATCGTCACCAGCCCCGCGGTGCCGCCGTACTCGTCGACCACGATGGCGATGTGGCGCTTGGCAACCTGCATCTCATGCAGCAGGTCGTCGACCGGCTTCGACTCGGGGACGTAGACCGGAGGACGGACCAGGGCCCGGATGTCGATCTCGCCATTCCCGCGGCCGTTGCCCTTGAGGTACGGGAGCAGATCCTTGGCGTACAGGATGCCGAGGATGTTGTCGAGGCTCTCGTCGAAGACCGGGAGCCGCGAATGGCCGGCGGCGATGATCATGTCGAGCACCTCGTCGAGCGAGTCGTCGACGTTGACCGCCCGGATGCCGATGCGCGGGACCATCACCTCGTGGACGCGCTTGTCCCCGAGCTCGATGACCCCGTGGATCATCTCCTTCTCCTCTTCCTCGATCTCGCCCTGCTCCGAGCCGGTCTCGACGAGCAGCTTCAGCTCCTCGGTCGATAGGTAGCCGCCCTGCGGCTTCTCGGTGCCGCCAAGCAGCCGCACCAGGATCGCGCTGCTGCGTGACACGATCCAGACGATCGGAGAGAGGAGGCGCTGGATGAGGCCGATCGGCCGCGCCACGACCAGCGCCAGGCGCTCCGGGAAGTTGAGGGCCAGGGTCTTCGGGACCAGCTCGCCGACGATGATCGAGACGAGCGCGATGACCAGCGTCATGGCCACGAAGGCAATTGTGTCCGCCGCATCCGTCACGAAGTCGACCGGCAGCAGCCGGATGATGTCGGCCAGACCGGAGCTGAACGCCACGGCACCAATGGCACCGGACAGGAAGCCGAGGAAGGTGATGGCGATCTGGATCGTGGCCAGGAATCGGCTCGGGTCCTCGGTCAGCCGCCGGGCCGTGAGGGCCGAGCGGTTGCCGCCGTCCGCCAGCTGGCCGAGTCGGTGCCGCTTGACCGTGATGAGGGCCATCTCGCTGGCGGCGAAGAAGCCACCGACGAGGATGAGGATGACGACAACCACGAGGTCGAAGACCGGGTCGCCGGAGGTACTGCTACCGTCCATTGGGCGGTGTTCTATCCGCCTCCCTGCGAGTTCCGATCCGTCCCCGAAGGAACGGGCGCCGCGTCGGCGTCAGACGGCACCGCTTCGGTGCCTGCGTCGGTGCGTCGGCGAAGTTCGATCGGGCGAGCCGGCATGCCGACCACGGTCTTGCCCGGAGCAACGTCGCGCGTGACAACCGAGCCCGCGCCGGTCGTCGCGTTCGATCCGATGGTGACCGGCGCCACCATCATGGTGTCCACGCCGATCTCGCCCCATCCACCGATCCGGGTCAGGTGCTTGGCTCGTGCCATCGAAGTTGGCGGTCACCGATCCGGCACCGATGTTGACGTTCTCGCCGACCTCGGCGTCGCCGAGGTAGCTGAAGTGGTGCTGCTGCGTCCCGGCCCCGAGACGGCTCTTCTTGATCTCCGCGAAGTTGCCGATCCGACATCGCGCGCCGACCTCCGCCCCGGGGCGCAGGTGCGCGTACGGACCGATCTGCGCGTCCTCGGCAACGGTTGCCTCCTCCACGGCCGATGCCCAGACCCACGTCCGCGGGCCGATGCGGCTGTCGCGCAGATGAGCGTGCGGCCCGATGACGGCGTCCTGCGCGATCACCGTCCGACCCTCGAGGATCGTCCACGGTTCGATGCGTGCATCCTGGCCGATCTCGACCGCGGCGTCGATTCGCGTCGTGGCCGGGTCGACGATCGTGACCCCGGCGCGCATGTGGCGCTCGGCGATGCGCCGGCGCATGCGCTCCTCCGCCACGGCCAGCGCCACCCGGTCGTTGATCCCCATGCACTCGATCGCGTCCGGCGCCTCGACCACGCCCACGCGGCGACCATCGGCCAGTGCCAACGCCACGAGGTCGGTGAGATAGAGCTCGCCCGAGTCGGAGGCCGTCAACACGACCGATGGCACCGCGCAGCCAGGCTGCGTCGAATGCGTACGTCCCGACGTTGATCTCGGTGACCGCCCGAATCCGCTCGTCGGCGTCGCGCTCCTCGACGATGGCCGAGACGTCCCCGCCGCCGTCGCGCACGACGCGTCCGTAGCCGGTCGGGTCGCTGTGTCGCGCCGAGGCCAGGGTGATCGCCGCGCCGAACGGCGCCGCTCGGCGAGAAGGTCGGCGAAGAGCGAGGCGGGCTGGAGCGGGGCGTCGCCCATCGTCACGAGAAGGTCGGCCGTCGCATCATCGACGGCCGTCAGCCCCACGCGCACCGCATCGGCCGTCCCGAGCTGCGGCTCCTGGCGCACGGTGGCGGCGCGTCCCGCCAGGGCGGCCTCGACGGCGCTCGAGCCATGCCCGGTCACCACCACCGGACGCGGCGATGCCGGCTTCGGTCAGCGCATCGAGCACGTGCTCGATCATCGGACGGCCGGCAAGCGGATGCAGCACCTTGGGGATGCGGGAACGCATGCGGGTGCCCTGGCCCGCGGCCAGGACGATGGCCGAGGTGGCGGTCAGTTGTGCAGACACGTCGGCCGATGGTAGGGGCCGTCCGAGCGGAGCGTCAACCGGACGTCACGCTGGCGACGGCCTCGATCTCGACCAGCGCGCCCTTGGGCAGGTCGCGCACCGCGAATGCGCTGCGCGCCGGGAAGGGCTCGGGTACCAGCCGGAGCGTAGACCTCGTTCACGGCCGGCCAGTCGCCGATGTCCGCGAGGTAGACGGTCACCTTCACGAGCCGATCGAGTCCGCTGTCCGCCGCGCGGAGGATGGCGTCGAGATTCTGGAGCGCCCGCTCGGCCTGCCCGGCCACGTCATTCGCCACGAACTCGCCGCTCACCGGGTCGAGACCCAGCTGGCCCGCAGTGAACACGAGGTCTCCGCTGCGGATCGCCTGGCTGTACGGACCGGCGGCAGCCGGGGCGGCATCGGTGCTGATCGCTTCGCGCATGGGTGCTCTTCAACCCTCTTCGCTGATGCGTTCGATGCTAGCGGCTGCGTCGCGGGTCCGCGTGACCGAGATGCGGAGTCCGAGTCCGCCCGAGCCGCCGCGCGAGCACGTTCGGCGTCGTCGGCGGTCTCGCACCACGAGAAGATCGTGGGTCCCGAGCCGGTGAGTCGTGGCTCGCCACCGGCCGCCGCCACCTTGGCGAACAGGCCGTCGAGCTCGGGCCGCAGGCGACGCGCCGGCGCGAGAAGGTCGTTCTCGAGCCGCCCCCACTCGTCCGGTCGCAGCTCGTCGAAGACCGCACCGGTGGAGAGCCCGAAGGGCGGATGGACCAGCACGACATGTGCGGCAAGGCGGGCACTGATTCGACGTGCTCGCCGATGCCAGTGACGCGGGCCGCGGGGTGTCCCGCGGCGAAGAACGGCACGTCGGCGCCGATGCGACCCAGCCGCGCAAGGTCATCGGGTTCGCGTGCCCGGCACGGTGTCGCACCATGCATGGCCCAGCCGCCAGGCCGCGGCCGCGTCGGACGATCCGCCGCCGAGGCCCGCAGCCAGCGGGATGCGCTTTCGCAGCTCCAGCCTGACCTCCTCGACCCGGTCACCCAGTGCCGCATGCAGGCCACGCCACGCCAGGTTGTCGGGACCGGTCGTCAGGCCTGCCGAGTCGAGCCCCGCGCACTCCAGCTGCCCCGAGCCACCGGTCAGCTCGAGCGTGTCCGCCAGCTCCACGAGGACGAACGTGCTGTCCAGGTGATGGAAGCCGTCGTCCCGGCGCCCGACCACCGACAGGCGCAGATTGAGCTTGGCCGGCGCCGCGAGTCGCAGACGCGGCGTCACAGCAGCGGGCCGAGCTGCGCCGGTCAGGCAAGCCCACTCGTCCACGCTGAGCGTCTGTGGTCGCCGCTCAGGGTCGACCGCGCACGCGGCCAACGCCTCCTCGACCTGCTCGCGCTCGACCGGGAGCTCGCGGGTCAGACCGTTGTGAACCTGCTTGCGTCGCTGCCGGAACCCCGCCTGCACGACGCGGTAGAAGGGTTCGCGACCGTCGCCGACCGCGACCGCCGGCGCGTCCCGGCGTCGCAGGCGAAGGATCGCCGAGTCGACGGCCGGGGCCGGTTCGAACGCACGCCGCCGGCACGCGCGCCACGACCTCTGCCGTGGCGACGTTCTGGACGAAGACCGACAGATAGCTCATCTGGCCGGGCGGCGCGGCCACACGCTCGGCGACCTCCAGCTGGACGAGCACCACGGTGACCTCGGGCGGCCGATCGCCCTCGAGCAGGCGTGCAGCAGCGGGCTGGTGATGTGATACGGGATGTTGGCCACGACCTTGAACGGCCGGCCGGGGAAGAGCTCGCGCGCGTGGAGCGAGAGCGCGTCGGCCTCGATCAGCTCGAAGCGCTCGACCGCGTACAGCTCGCGGCGCAGATACTCCGCGAGGCGTGGATCGAGCTCAACGGCGAGCACCGACGACGCCGGCCGCCAGCAGGCGTCGCGTCAGGACACCGAGCCCCGGGCCGACCTCGACCACGTTGTCGCCCGGCTCGAGCTCGGCCGCCGCGACGATGGCGTCGAGCGCCTCGGAGTCGGTGAGGAAGTTCTGGCTCAGGCTCTTCCGCGGTCGAAGACGCTCGGTGGCCATGAGTCTCGACGCAGCTGGCCGGGCGTCGGCGGGACGAGCCGATCGGCCGCGAGCGGGTCGCTCACCCCTCGATCCAGGGCAGGGCGAGGTTCGGGATCGCCTCCAGCGCGGCGTCGGCGCGGTCCCCCGCCAGGTAGCGAAAGCCGGCAGCCGCGCCGATCATCGCGCCGTTGTCCGTGCACCACGCGGGCGGCGGCACGCGGAGCGTCAAGCCATCCTCGCGCAGGCGTTCGGCCAGCGTCGACCGCAGTGCCCGGTTGGCCGCCACGCCCCCGCCGAGCGCCACCTCCGCCACGCCGTGGTCGCGCGCCGCGGCAACGGTCTTCGTGGCGAGTGCATCGACCACCGCCTCCTCGAAGGCCGCCGCGATGCCGTCGACCGGGATCGGCTCACTGCGCTCGCGATAGCCCTCGACCTCGCGCAGCACGGCCGTCTTCAGGCCCGAAAAGCTGAAGTCATACGGCCCGGCCGTCCGCGCACGAGGAAATCGTGTCGCCGGCGATGCGTGCTCGGCTGCGGCGCTGATGGCCGGACCGCCGGGGTACGGCAGCCCGAGCAGCCGGCCGACCTTGTCGAACGCCTCTCCCGGCCGCGTCGTCGACGGTCTGGCCCAGCAGTCGGTATCGGCCGTGCGCCGTCATCAGGACGAGCTGCGTGTGGCCGCCGCTGACGACCAGGCACAGCAGCGGGAACTCGGGCTCGGCGGGCAGGGGTCGCCGTGGCGTCGCCATCGAAGAGCCAATTGGCGTAGATGTGGCCCTCGATGTGGTTGACGCCGATGAGCGGCAGGTCATGCGCGACCGCCAGCGCCTTGGCCACGTTGACCCCCACCAGCAGTGAGCCGATGAGTCCGGGGCCAGAGGTGACCGCCACGGCGTCGATATCGTCCCAGTCCGTGCCGCCCTCCGCGAGCGCAGCCTCCAGGGTCGGCACGATCCAGCGCAGCTGCTGGCGCGCCGCCACCTCGGGCACGATGCCGCCGGTCTCCGCGTGCAGCGCGACCTGGGTCGCCACCTGGTTCGCCTCGATGCGCCGGCCGCCGACCACCACGGCGACGCCGGTCTCATCGCACGACGACTCGATGGCGAGGATCCGCGGACCGCTCATGCGCCGATGCGCTCGCGCTCGCTCGCGAGGACGGCCCGCATCCGCGGGATCCTCGAGATCGGGAGTGGTCATGACGAGGGCGTCCTCGCCGTCATCGGTGTAGTAGTCGGCGCGCCGCCCCACGATGTCGAAGCCGAAGCTGCGGTACAGGGCCTGGGCCTGCACGTTCGACTCGCGGACCTCGAGCGTCATGCGGCGCGCGCCGATCGTGCCCGCCAGCTCCGCGAGGTTGAGGAGCAGCTGCCGGCCGATCGACTGGCGACGCCAGTCGGGGTGGACGCTGAACGTCGTGACGTGCGCCTCGTCGACCATCATCCAGATCCCGGCGAACCCGACGATCTGCTCCCCGGCCCGGGCGACGACGTAGCGCGCCAGCCGATTCGAGCGCAGCTCCTGCTCGAAGGCATGCGCCGGCCACGGGCGTTCGGAAGCTGAGCCGTTCGATCTCGTGGACCGCCGCCACGTCGTCGAGTCGCATCGCCTCGACGACGACCCGGCCCTCAGAGCCATCGGACGGCCCCCGTGCCCTCGGTGGCGAGGCCGCGCGGCGCACGCAGGTAGATCGGCTCGAGGATGCCGAGGTCGTCCCCCGCCGCGTCGGCCGCCAGCCGGTCCGCGGCCATGCGGGCGATGGTTGCGGCCGCTCGTGGCGGGCGGCTGTCGGCGAGCCCGAACGCGATCGCCAGCTCGGCCGGCGTCACGACACGACCGAGGGTGGCGAGGGCGTCGCGATCGGCCAGGGCGACGGCGGCATCGTCTCGGGTGGCCACGTAGGCGTCCTGCGATCCGGCGCGCGCCACCGCCGCGGTCGCCTGCAGGTCGGACGCCAGCCATGCGACCAGGCTCGGGATCCCGACGATCGGCAGACGCAGGCCCATGGCCAGGCCCTTGCCGATGGCGACGGCCACCCGCAGCCCGGTGAATGACCCGGGGCCGATGCCGACCGCGATGGCCGTCGCATCGGACAGGGTCCGGTTCGACGCATCGACGGTCGCCAGGAGCGGGGCAGCAGCTCGGCCGACTGGCGATGGCCACTGCTCCACGTCTCTTGCGCGATCACCGTTCCGTCGCCGTCCAGCAGTGCCACGGACAGATCGGTCGATGCAGCGTCGAACGCGATGATCACGATGGGGCCAGGGCCTCGGTCGCCAGGCGCACGTGCTCCTCTCCCGTGGCAGTCCAGCGCAGCCGGCGACGCTCCGGCGCACCGGGAATTGACTCGAGATGGATCTCGAGGCGCTCGGGTGGCAGCCAGCCGGCGAGCCGATCGGCCCACTCGATCACGGTGACCCCATCTGCCTGGCGATCGTCGATGAGGCCGGCCGCCACCGCGTCCTCCGGATCGTCGAGACGATATGCGTCGATGTGGTACATCCGCAGGCGCCCGTGATGCTCGTTCATGAGGACGAACGTGGGGCTGTTCACCACGCTGCCGATATCGAGACCGACGGCCACCCCCTTGGCCAGCTGCGTCTTTCCCGCCCCGAGCGGCCCGACCAGGGCCAGCACGCTGGCGGGTGACGCCGCCGCACCGATGCGGCGGCCGATCTCCTGGGTTTCGGGCGGCGCCGGACGTGAACCGCTCGCCCTGGATCGGCGCCCGCAGCGTGGATGGGTGCATGGAGGCAAGTATAGGAATCCCACGCTCAACCGATGGGAGACGCCTCCGTGGCCTCGAGGTTGGCCAGCGGAACGATCGCGGTGCGCCCGTCATCGAAGCGGACCACCGCGGCTCGGCCGACGATCCCCGACCCGAAGGCGTGCAGCCGATCGAGGACCCGGATGACGTCGCCGGCCTGCCCCGCGTGGGGGCGTCGGTGGGCAATCACTCGGTCACCCGATCGGGCCAGGATGTGGCGCGCCGGGGCGGGATCCGCGTCGTAGACGTACAGGCGCGCATCGGCGCCGAAAAGGCTGGCCAGGCGGCCGTCGTGACGCCGAAACCAGGCGAACAGCCCGGGGTCGAAGCCGACCTTGCCGTAGCCCTCGAGCAGGATCACCCCGAAGTCGCCCCGGACGCCGCCGATCTCGCGGCGTCGAGCCTGCGTCGCCTCGAAATCGCGCAGCTCCTTGTCGAGGATTCCGCCAAGGACGATTCCGGCGACGCCCATCGCGCGCGCGCGCGTCAGCGTCTCGGCCGAAGCCCGCGATCCCCCGACCAGGATGCGGCCGGTGGCCCCGACGTCGATGGCGCTCGCCCTCAGCTCTGCGGCGGGGTCGTCCACGGCCACCCGGAGCTCGCCGTGAACCGCGTTCCCCGTCCCGCCCACGCCGCCGACCAGCGCGCCTCCGACGCGGACCTCCAGGGCGTCCGGATCCATGCTGACGACCTCGCCCCTGACGTGACCCACCAGGGGCTCGCTTCCGCTGAGGGGGGCGATGAGCGCCGTGCCATCGACGCGGTCGTAGGCGAGCAGAATGCACGCCTCGGGGACGCGCACGACGCGCCCGCGCCCGTTGTCGGCAAGCGTGGCGCCGGCATCGAGCAGCGCCCCGAGCTGGACGCTGAGACATGACGCGGCATCCGCTGCGGAGCGACGCAACGGCGCGGCGACCGGGATCGCCTGCCCACCGCGCGGCGTCCGCCGCGTGGCGAGCACCTCGGAGGGCTCGACCTGGTGCCCGACCTCGACCATCGGCGTCGCCCCGACCGGCAGCGGAATGCGGTGGACGACGCTCATGCCACGCGCTCCGCACCGGTGGCCACGTCCCGGACCAGGGTGTCGCGCCAGGTGGCCAGCACCTCGCGTCGATCATCGCCACGTCGGGGGAGGGCGATGGGCACCCCGCGCGCGTCGAGAATCAGGCCCACGGCGCCTCCCGAGACCATGGCCTGGATCCTGGGCGATCGGCGGGCCGCACCGAGGCTGGCGGACCCGAACAGCTCGATCGTCACCTCCGCCACCTGCCCCCGCGGCAGCGGGAGCACCTGGAGCTGGCCCGTGCGCATCTCGATCGGACCCACCGCCGGCCACCCGGCCCGATGCAGCGTGACGCGCATGGCGGGCCGGCCGGCGTCTCCGCCCCGGCACACGACGGCTGTGCCCAGCGGGACGAGGAGGTCCTCCCCGAGCAGCGAGACGCCCTCGCGGACCTGGTCATCGGGCAGCGAGCCGAGCGGGCCGAGGACGGCGCCGGCATCGACCGCCAGCTGTGTGATGCCGAGCGGGCGAACGCCGTCGAGCAGCATTCGGGCGGCCTGGCCGGGGTGGGGGGCGGCCGCCAGCGTGCGACCCGCACCGATCAGGAGGTCCACGGGACCGTCGATCGCGTCCTCGAGCATCGCCGCCAGCTGGACCCGCGCTGCCGACTGCATCGCGGAAAGCTCCTCGAGCGTCTGGGGCAGGGTCGTCGGCCGCGCCCTGAGTGTCTGCAGGACATCGGCCACAGCCGATTCGTCACCCGCGTCCCCGGCCAGGCGGGCGACACGAGCCGCGGCTCCGGAGACGAGTGTGGTTCCCGCCAATCCGCCGCGAGCACGAACCCGGCTTGCGACACTGCCGTCGGGCTCCGCCAGGACGCGAACTGCCGATCGGGCACCGAGGTCGACGCCGAGGATCCGCAGGCCGCTGAGGGCGGCCAGGGCGCCCACGGCCCTGCCGAAGGTTGTCGAGGCCAGGTGGGTCTCCTCCCCGACCGCGACCTCGTCCCTGAGCAGGGCGACGAGGTGGTCGCGGAGCGGCCCGAGCTCGTCACGACGAGCGTCCGGACGCGGGTTCGCCACCGTCGACACGATTCCAGCCTCGAAGAGCTCGATCACCTCCGACGCCAGATCCGCCGAGCCCGCCCAGACCACCGGTCCTGCGCCGGTGCGGCGCGCGGCGGCAACCAGCGCGGCCGCCTCGAGCGCTCGCGGGCTGCGCGCTCCATCGAAACCTCCGGCGACGAGCCATGCATTGACCTCGGCCGCCTGCAGCGTCGCCAGCCGATCCGCGAGATCCCTCCCGTCGTCGAGGGTCACGAACTCGACCACGTGCCACCCGGCGGCCTCCGCGGCACGGCGCGCGGCACTCCCCGACAGCTCGCGGCTCACCGCCACGATCGCCAGACGAGGCGGGATGGCGGTGTGGCATTCGATGCGGCGCGCGTCCGCGAGCAGCTCCTCGACGCGAGGTGTCAGCCGCGAATCGACTGCCGACGCGAGTTGGTCGACCAGCGCAGCGCGGAGCGCGGCCGAGCCCCACGCCGTCGGCTGGGCGGCATGCGCCACCAGGCGCCAGCGGCCGTCCACCTGGCCGATCACGCCGGCCTTGGCCCAGGCCGAGCCGACATCGACCAGGACTGCCATCTCGGCACGCGCCGTTGGCTGGCTCATGGCACCAACCCCAGCCAGTCGCCGAGCAGGAAGCCGATGCGATCGAGAAGCAGGATGAGCCGCGACAGAACGAGGTAGCCGAGCCAGGCGCCGATCCCGATGATGAGCAGCCAGCGACCCGCGCCTGCCGCGGACGTCATGATCCGCCCGCGCGGCACGCCATGCACGAATCCGATCAGCACGAGGCCGGTGACCACGGCGCCGAGCGACGCCGACGGCGGTCGCGCCCAGGCCGCCTCCCGGGCGCACGATCGCGGCGGCGAGCTGAGGGAGCAGGGTGCCGACCACCGCGCCGCCGAGCGCGAACGCGGCCAGCGCTCCGATCGCCACCGAGGTCGGAACCGACGTGATGCGTCGCGGCAGCCACGGGGCCGCGGCCGCGGCGGCGACCAGTGCCACACCGCCCCACAGCTCGGGCCGGCCGCCGGGATCGGCGGCGAGCGGCTCGATGAGGCGTGGAGCGATGACCTCGCGGATGGCGATCAGCGCCAGGAATCCGGTCGCCAGGCCCGCCAGCAGGTGCTGTGACCACCCGAACACACGGCGCTCACCGAGGAGCGATCCGAGGACCACGAGGGTGGCCAGGGCCGCGACCCAGGTCCCCACCACCTCCGCGGGCCCGTCGCCGAACAGTCCTGTCATGCGGCGTCGCGATCGCCCGCGGGACCGCATCGAGGCAACCAGCCGTGCCACCAGTGCCTGGCCCATGACCCCCACGGCCAGCAGCAGACCGATGAGGATGGGGAGCGGTCGCGGTCCTCCGGGCTCGACGAGACGCTCGAGTGAGCCCACCTCGGCCGTTGCCCGGTACGCGGCGCCGTCACCGGGCGTGCCGAGCAGCGCGACCAGCTGACCGCTGGCCAGGTAGGGCACGACTTCGGGAAGCAATACGCTCGGCGTGATGGCCGCGATCGGGATCGGCTCGATCCGCGGAGCCACCTGCTCGATCCAGCTGCGCGGTCCGAGGTCGTTCCCGCCCACGACGACGATCGCGTCGAAGGCTGTGATCCCGTTCGCGGCGACTTCTCGCGCGAACGCCTGGGCCGTCGCGTTCTCGCCGGGCCGGATGCCGCGCGTGAGGTCCACCAGTCCCGCCTCGGCGCCGGGAATGAAGCCGAGGTCAAGGAGGCGATTCGCGTTCGCCTCCGCGCGCCGCAGGCGCTCCTGCTCGACCAGGGCGACCGCGCGCCCTTCGACGGTCAACGAGACGAACGCGATCCGCGCGTCGCGGGACAGCAGGTCGGCGATCATCGTCCGCACCGTGGGCCGAACCTCGGCATAGGTGCCGATGTCGGCATCGAAGCCCACGAGCACCAGTGGATCGGGGCCCAGCTCGTCGAGAGCGGCGGTCATGCCCGCGGACGCATCGTCGTCGCCGGCTTCGAGGCCCAGGGCCTGAAGCTCCGGCAGCAGCCAGGCGATCCCGAGCACGACGACCAGCAGCCCCGGCGCCAGCAGCGACCATGAGACGCGTCGCTCACTCATCGGCGGAACCGATCCCGAGCAGCGTCCGCGCCGCATACACCGCGGCGAGCAGGGCGATTCCGATGAGCAGCCCGCGGAAGACCGACATGACGGCCGTCCCGAGCGCCCAGCCGCCGGCATCGGAGAGCCACGACCCGATACCGCCCGACAGCGGCACGAGGAGGATCGACCGTGACGAGGGTGGCGGTGACCAGGACGGCGGCTTCGCGACTGCCGCCCGCCACCGATCGCCGGGCGGCGGCGATCGTCGAGACGAAGAGCAGGCCGAAGAGGGTCGCGCCGATCGGGATGAGCAGTGCGGCCAGCAGCCACTGGACCGCCGGATCACCGGCGCCGATGGATCCGGGACGGAGCCCCGCCACGATCATGGCTGCGACGCCGACAACCACGAGCAGCGCGCCGACCGGGTCGCCACGCCGGCGCCACAGGTCGGCGAGACGCCGCGCCACGAGGGCGGCCCCCGCCGCAAGGGCGGCGCCCGCGGCCACCAGGATCGTCGCGTCGACCACCACGCCGGCGACGCCTTGCAGAGCGCTGTTGACGACCAGGAGGTCCGCCAGGAGCAGCAGCCCGAGCAGGGCCACGAGCGCAGCGATGGTCGGACGCCTCACCCGCGCGCAGCTCCGACCAGGATGGCTCCCAGGTCGATGAGGCCGACCATGGCGAGCACGGTTCCGACCACGATCACCGCCACGGCCATGCCGATCAGCCGGTTGCCGGCGATCACCATCGTCCGCTCGTCGACGCTCGAACGCAGGTCGGCGCCGGCCTGGAACAGCTCGGGGCCGATCAGCGCCGACCCACCCCCCAGGCGCAGCGTCGGAGCCTGCGCCGCCTCCGCGCTGGCGGTCGTCAGGGATCCGGCACTGCTCCGGAGGCCGTCGAAGTGGAGCAGCGCCTCCTCACGATGCGACCCGAACGCGAATGCCGCCGCGGGCCGGGCCCGGGTGGTCATGGCAAGGCCAGCCATCGTCGGACGCCCGTCACCCACGATGACGATGCGGGTGCGCCCCTGTCGCTCCATGGTGGCCGTCGACGCGTGCGCCGCATCCACGGTGGCGGACGCCAGCGAGGCGGCGATCGGATCGTTGACCAGCACGCGCAGCGGGACGCCGCTGCGGGCCGCGGCGCGGGCCACGTGACCCAGCAGCGGGAAGGGAGGCGACCGTCTGGAGCCTGGCCAGGGCGTCGGTCGTGCGGATGATTCCTCCTCCCCCCAGCGAGACCACGGCATCGGTCCCCGACTCGGCAGCCAGCGCCATCGCGCGCCCCACGCCGGCGAGGCCCGCGGCATCGGCAGTGACCCAGCGGCTGATCGGCCGGGCCACGAGCTGAAGGAACACGAGCAGCACGCCGAGCAGGACGATCGTGGTGCCGACCTCGAAGCGGAGCGAGGAGGCGCCGAGGACCTCGCCGATGAACCGCACGAGACGTCCGAGCAGATCAGCGGGGCTCGGCATGCCGCTCCTCGAGGGCGTCGATCATCCGATCGACGGCGGACTCGTCGCTCAACAGTGAGAGCGATGTCGGGATCGGACGCGCCGGCTGCGCGCGAGGATCGGCGCGACCGCCGTGCCGATGTCGCCCAGCAACGGGGCGAGCGGACGATGGGCGTCGAGCAGCAGCCGGGCGGGGACGGCCAGGCCCCGATGGTCGAGCGCGCGCGCGATGCGGCGGGCAGCGTCCCCGCTCACCTCGCCTGCGCCCGTCGAGCGGTGACCGCGTCGTTCACCGCGTGGGTCTCGGCGGCATTGGCGGTCGCGATCACCACCGCCTCGAGCTGGTGTCCGGTCGTGTCCGGCTCATGCAGCTCGGCGAGCAGCGCATCGGCTGCTTCGGCGGCGGTGAAGACGCCGTGCTCGGTGCCGATCAGGGAGAAGGCGATCCTGCGGAGCTGAAGCGGCGCTGCGAACGAGATTGCCGCCCGAATGGCTTGCGTCAGGCGCTCGCGATCGGCGATCCGCTCATGCCCCACCCCGACGGCATGGATGACGTACGCAGCGGCGAGCGAGCCCGCGTGCGTCGCGATGGCGTTCCCGGACTCCGTCGGCCCCTGGTCCACCGCGTTGCGTTCGATCTCGTCTCCGCCGAGACGCTTCACGGATCGCGGCCGCCCCGGCCGTCATGAACAGCGACTCGTTCGCCGCGACCACGAGCGCGTCCACCTCGAGCTCAGCGATCTCCCCCTGCCAGACGTCGATCTCGATCGGTGATGCCATGCGTGCCTGCGCTATCCGATCCGCGGCGGGCGATCAGTCGGCTCCGAGGTGGAGCCGCGGGAGACGCTCGCGCAACGCGGTCGTCACTTCGTAGTTGATGGTTCTTCGCTCGGCCGCCACGTCGTCGGCCGTGATCCGCGCGCCGCCCTGCTCCCCGATCAGGACGAATTCGTCGCCGTAGGTTACACCATCGATTTCGCCGACATCGACGGTCAGGCCGTCCATGCTCACGGCTCCGACGATCGGCGCCCGGGACCCCTGGACGAGCGCGAATCCGTTGTTGGCATGCAGTCGCGGCCACCCGTCCCCGTACCCGATGCCGAGCGTGGCGATGCGCGTCGGCCGTGACGTCCGAAAGCGCAGCCCGTAGCCCACGGCCTCGTCCGTGCCGAGATCGAAGACGCGAAGCGCGCGCGCCTTCACGGTGAGCGCCGGCGTGAGATCCGCCTCATGAGCTCGCGCCCACGACGGTCGGAGCCCGTAGAGTGCCAGACCCGGTCGCACCGCATCGGCAAACGTGAGCGGCCCCGCCAGGAGGCCGCCCGTGGCACTGATGTGGACGAGTCCGGGATCGATCCCGGTCGAGCGCATGGCGTCCAGGGCCCGTGACAGGCGCAGGGCCTGGACCTCGGTGTAAGCGTCGTCCTCGCCGGGCACGGCGAGATGGCTCATCGTGCCGGCCAGGCGGAGGTGCCGGCTGCGGGTGATCCGGGTCGCGAGCGCGACCGCGTCGCCCGGAGAAGCCCCCTGGCGACCGAGCCCGGTGTCGATCTTGAGATGAACCGCGATGCGGGCATCGTCGTGCCTGGCTGCGGCCTCCAGCGCCACGATCGAGTGCTCGGCGTCGACCATCGCCTCCAGTCCGTGCGCGGAGACCGCCGCCGCCTCGGACTCCGTGACGGTCCACAGGACGAGGATCGGGGCACCGATGCCGGCGTCCCGGAGCTCGATCGCCTCGTCGATGGTGGCGACTGCCAGTCGCTCGACGCCCTCGGCCAGCAGCGTCCGGGCGACTGCCACGGCACCATGCCCGTAGGCGTTGGCCTTCACCACCGCGATGACCTCCGCTCCCGGAGCGGCGGTCCGGATCGCGACGAGGTTCGACCGAATCGCCCGGTGGTCGACCTCGACCCACGCGCGATGCGGGCTTCCCGCCCGGGTCACGGGCCGCGGCCGCCGCGCAGCTGCTCGATCGCCTCGGGCAGCAGGGCCGCCACGTCGCGCGCCATGACCCCGGCGCGTCCGATTCGATCCTCCGCCAGCAGCCCCGCTGCGCCGTGGACCGCCACGGCGCAACCGGCCGCGTCCATCGGCGACAGCCCGGCGGCGAGGAAGGCACCGATCACACCGGCCAGCAGGTCGCCGGTGCCGGCCGTCGCCAGCGCCGGTGTCGACACGTTGGACCTCAGCACGTCCCCGTGTGGATCGGCGACGAGGGTGTTCGCACCCTTGAGCACGACGACCTGCTGCCAGCGGAGCCCGGCGTCACGGGCGGCGACCAGGCGGGCCTGGTCATCGTCGCTGTCCGGGGCCCGAGCGCCGGTCAGCCGCGCGAACTCGCCGGGATGCGGCGTGAGCACCAACGACGCCGCAGAGGCCGGTCCACCAGTTGCCGCCCGCGGCCAGGGCGTTGAGCCCATCGGCGTCGACGACCCCGGGGATGCGCAGGCCGGTCACCAGGTTCCGCGCGCGACGCTGGGTGGCGGGCTGCGCGCCGAGACCGGGGCCGATCACGACGGCATCCTGCCGACCGAGCTCGCCGGCCACCTGGCGCCATCCGCTGGGAGCGATGAGGCCCGGTGCCTCCTCATCGAGGACGCTCCAGGTCACCTCGGGCACGGCTCCGGCCAGACGTGCCACCACGGACTGGGCCGCGGCGACGCGAACCAGCCCGGCGCCCGCGCGCATGGCTCCCAGTGCCGTGAGCACCGCGGCACCGGGATAGTCGGTCGAGCCCGCGACGATCAGCAGGCGGCCGAAATCGCCCTTGTGAGACCGGGCCGGTCGTGCCGGCAGATGCGTCGCGACCCAGCGCTGGGTGAGGTTGCGCGCCGTCGGAGCTGCTCACCCCGGTGCCCGAGCCGTCACTCGTGACGTCGGTGCGCCACGGCGACGGCGACCGCCATCTCGCGCTCGTGCGAGATCGAGACGCTGACCTCGTCGAGGTCGAGTGCCGCGGCGCGGCGAGCGGCGCGCTCATGGAGGTAGACCTGAGGCGCACCGGCCCGGTTCGGGAGGATCTCGATCTCTCTCCAGCCGACGCCCCGGACCCCGAGACCGAGCACCTTGCTGATGGCCTCCTTGGCCGCCCATCGACCCGCGATGCGCTCGTGCGGCGGCCGCAGTACGCCTGCTCGTGGTCGGTCAGGACGCGGAGGCGGAACCGATCGGGAAAGCGCCCAAGCACGGTGCGAATGCGGTGGATATCGACCAGGTCGATCCCGATCTCGTGGCGGCTCATGGGGCGACTACTCGACCGTGACGGACTTCGCGAGATTGCGCGGCTGGTCGACGTCGGTGTTCGCGGGCGACCGCCACCTCGTAGGCGAGCAGCTGCAGCGGGAGGACCGCGATGACCGGGCTGATCGGCTCAGGGACGTCCGGGACGTACAGGACGTCGTCGGCGTAGCGGTCGATCTGGTCGTCACCCTCGGTCGCGATCGCAATGACCGGCGCCGATCGGGCGCGTGCCTCGGCCACGTTGCTCGTCACCTTCTCGTACGTCGCACCGCGGGTGGCGATCGCCAGGAGCGGCGTCTCCGGGTCGAGCAGCGCGATCGGCCCGTGCTTGAGCTCCCCGGCGGCGTAGCCCTCGGCGTGGACGTAGCTCAGCTCCTTGAGCTTGAGTGCGCCCTCCATGGCGATCGGGTAGCCGACGCCGCGACCGATGAAGATGAAGTCGCGAGCTCCGGCGAAGCGGCGCGCCAGCTTCTTGATCTGCGGCCCGAGCTTCAGGGTCTCGGCGGCGAGACGCGGCAGGCTTCGCAGCGAGCGCCCGAACGTGCGAATGCGATTGGTGGTCAGGGTCTCGCGCAGACCGGCCAGGTGGAGGGCGATCATCTGAAGGACGAGCACCTGGGTGACGAAGGCCTTGGTGCTGGCAACCGCGATCTCGGGGCCGGCCTGGAGGTAGCAGACGGCATCGGCCTCGCGCGTGATCGCGCTGCCGACCACGTTCGTCACCACCACCACGAGAGCGCCGCGCTCCTGGGCCAGCCGCAGGGGGGCGAGGGTGTCCGCCGTCTCCCCCGACTGGCTGACGCCGATGACGAGCGTCTTTCGATCGATCGGCGGCGGGCTGTAGCGCATCTCCGACCCGACCTGCATGGTGGCGGGGATGCCGACCCACTCCTGGATCAGGTAGGCGGCCACGTGCGCGGCATAGCTGGCCGTGCCGCAGCCCACGATGTAGACCCGCTCGATCTCGCGCAACCGGTCATCGATCTCGTCCAGCTCGCCCAGGGTGACGTTGCCGACCCCGTCGACGCGCCCGCGCAGGCACTCCTGGATGGCGTGGGGCTGCTCGTAGATCTCCTTGAGCGTGAAGTGGGCGAATCCGCCCTTTTCGGCGGCGTCGATGTTCCAGTGGATCTCGGTCGTGTCGCGATCCACTGGATCACCGTCCAGGCCCAGGATCCGGGTGCCGGCTGCCGTGACGTCCGCGATGTCACCCTCGTGCAGGATGACGACGTTCTTCGTGTGCTCCAGGATCGCGGGCACGTCGCTGGCCAGGAATCCCTCACCGTCACCCAGGCCGACGATCAGGGGCACGTTCATGCGGGCGCCGACGATCCGATCGGGATGATCGGTGTGCATGACGCCGATGGCGTACGCCCCGCGGACCTCGTTGAGCGCCTGTCGCACCGCTTCGACCAGGTCGCCGTCGTACTTCGACTCGATCAGATGAGCGAGAACCTCGGTGTCGGTCTCCGAGGAGAAGCGGTGGCCGGCCGACGTGAGCTGTTCCTTGATCTCCGCATAGTTCTCGATGATGCCGTTGTGAATCAGCGCCAGCTTGCCGCTGCAATCGACGTGGGGATGGGCATTCGTGTCGTTCGGCCGCCCATGCGTCGCCCAGCGCGTGTGGCCGATGCCGGGACGTCCCGCGGGCGCGTCGCCGTTGAGGTGATCGGTCAGGTTGGTGAGCTTGCCGGCCTTCTTCTCGATGAAGACTTCGCCCGCGTCGGTGAGGAGGGCGATTCCCGCGGAGTCGTAGCCGCGGTACTCGAGGCGGCGCAGGCCCTCGAGCAGGATGGGTGCCGCATCTCGCGGCCCGACGTACCCGACGATGCCGCACATGTGGGTCTCCTCAGTTCAATCGTGCCTCAGCGAGCGTGGCGAGCTCGCGGGCAATGCGTTCGATCTCCTCGCCGTCTTCCCCCTCGACCATGATCCTGATCTTGGGCTCGGTGCCCGAGGGTCGAACCAGGATCCTGCCGCGCTCTCCGATGCGCGCGGTGGCGCGCTCCACCGCCAGGGCAAACTCCGGGACCGCCTCCCATTCGTTGCGGCGGCTCGCGGCCGAGTTTATCACCACCTGTGGGAGCCTCGGAATCTGGCGGGCAAGCTCGGACAGCGACCGGTTGGCCCGCCGCATGGCGCGCACGAGCTCGATGCCGGTGAGCAGACCGTCGCCCGTCGTGGCGCGGTCGCGGAAGATGATGTGCCCCGACTGCTCGCCACCGAGCACCGCATCCTCCTGTTCCATGGCCGCGAAGACGTGGCGGTCCCCAACGGGCGTGCGGATGACCCTGCCCCCAGCCTCGGTCACGGCGCGTTCGAGACCACCGTTGGTCATGACGGTCACGACGAGGGCTCCGTTGCGCAATGATCCATCCTGGAGCCGTGCGAGGGCGCAGATCCCCATGATCGCGTCGCCGTCGACAAGGGTGCCGTTCTCGTCCACGGCAATGAGGCGATCGGCGTCCCCGTCGAACGCCAGCCCGAGATCGAGCCTGGCGGCCGCCACGGTCTCCGCCAGGCGCTCGGGGTGGGTGGAGCCGCAGTCCTCGTTGATGTTCGTGCCGTCGGGGGCAGCGAACAGCACCGTCACCTCCGCGCCGAGCGACCGGAACAGTTCGGGCGCAATGGCGCTGGCCGATCCGTTCGCGCAATCGATGCCGAGCTTCAGGCCCACGAATGCGTCGCCCGCGATCTCGGCCAGGTGTCGTGCGTAGGCGGAGACCGGATCCAGGCTGGCGCGCACGCGACCGAGCTCATGGTTCGGCCGTTTCGCTACGGCCGAGGCATCGTCGATCAGGCGGTCGAGGTCGAGCTCGACGTCGTCGTCGACCTTGCGGCCATCGAAGACGACCTTCAGCCCGTTGTCGGGCGCCGGGTTGTGCGACGCCGAGACCATGATGCCGGCCGACTTCGCGGCACCTGAAGCGTGGACCAGGCAGGGCGTCGTGACCGTTCCGAGGTCCACGACATCGGCACCGGCCGACGTCAGGCCGGCCGCCAGCGCCGCCGACAGCATCTCTCCGGAGCGGCGCGGGTCGCGTCCGATGACGACGGCCGGACCATCACCGAATCGGTGGCCGACCGCACGGCCCAGTGCCAGCGCGAGCTCCGCCGTGATCTCCGATCCCACCTCCCCACGAATGCCATCTGTCCCGAAGCGCCCTGCCATCTACGGCGCCGGGGTCGGCGTCGGTGTCGGAGCCGCGGGAGCCCGCACCGTGACATTGAGCGTGCCGGGAGTGATGGCGAGCAGCTGGACACCCTCCGGCAGGCCGCCGATCGTCGGCTGGAGGTTGTACGTGCCCGGCGCCAGACCACTGACGTTCACGACCGGCGTCAACTCCCCGGCGCTCAGCCCGCTGAGCGTGTCGCCAGGGCCGCTGAGGGTGATCGTGAGCTGGTCGAGATTCGGCAGGCACGCGTTCTCTCCCGCGCCCTGGCAGACGATGCCCACCACGAAGGTGCGGCTGGAGACGGACGGGACGATGGTCGCCGTCACCGAGACGGCGTCGTCATCGCCCACCTCGAGTCGAACGGCGTCGCCGAGCACGAGCGCGGCCTCGAACGTCTGGTCGCCCGACACGCCGTCGATGCTCAGCGGTTCGGTGAGGACCTCGTCGACGTCGGCAAGATCCGCGGGCAGGCCGCGGAGCGTCACGACCGACGGATCGACCGACAGCGACTCGAGCGCGAAGCCGGGCGCGGGCGTCCCGCCGATGTCCGGGCGCACGGGCACGGTCTTGCTCGTCTCGGTGGACTCGACATCGATCTGGACCGAGACCGTGCTCGGCTCGATCTCGAGTCGACCGGTGTCGACCGGTTGACCCTCGACGTCCACCGCCACCAGGTCGACCGGCTCGTTGAAGTCGATGCCCGAGGCGCTGATGTTGACGAACGCCGCAGCCCGGCTCACGCGTCGCACGATCGACGACGGTCCGCGAACGTCGACGGTGTCGTGGCTGAGGACGGGTTCGCCGATCTCGAGCCCGCTCGGCACCGCGCTCGTCTCGACCTGGACCGGGACGCTCCGCACCTCGATGCGGTCGAGCTCGACGCGCACGGTGGACGGCGTGTGCGACAGGATCTCGATCCCGTCGATGAGGGCAGAGACCTCGACGTCCAGGACCTGCGGCTCGGGAGCGCTCTCCATGTCGTAGTCCGCCAGGTCGACGCGCGCGACGAATGCCTCGGCCACCACGGCCGGCGCCGCGTCATTCGTGGTGCGATAGCGGACATCCACGAAGCCCAGGTCGCCGCTCAGGACGAACGACTCGGCGGGGGCGTTGGCCTGGACGATCCGTACCTTGATGTCCGCCTCGGCGAAGGAGCCGGAGAAGACGAGCCCGGTGTAGAGCACGGTCGCGAGCAGGATCGCCGACAGCTTGAGGTGCCAGTTGCGCAGCAGGAAGCCCATGTCAGCGTCGCACCGGGCCGCCGTCAGGCGTGGTCGGAACGACGCGCGCGTCGGGGTCGATCGGCTCGTCGCTGTCGGTGTCGTCCTGGCCGATCTGCCATCGGCCCTCGATCGATCGGCGCAGGAAGGGCACCGCGCGCCGCGGGGCCTGCGGCCGGATGAGGTTGAAGATCCGCCGTCGCAGGTGTTCCTCGGTCAGGTTGCGCTCGATCCGACCCCGCACGACGAGCGAGATCGACCCGGTCTCCTCGCTGACCACCACCACCACGGCGTCGGTCTGCTCGCTGATGCCGATGGCGGCTCGGTGCCGCGTCCCGTAGCGCTCCGAGTCGACGACGTTCTGGCTGAGCGGCAGGAGCACGCCGGCCGACGTGATCTGCTCACCCGAGACCACGACGGCGCCGTCGTGAAGGGCCGTTCCGCGATAGAAGATCGTCACCAGCAGCTCGGCGCGCAGGTCGGCGTGGACCGGCACGCCCGACTCGGTCGCCAGGTCCTGGAGGCCGGTCTCGCGCTCGAGCACGATCAGTGCGCCGTGCCGCGATCCCGCCAGGATCCGCGATGCGCGGCTGATCTCGCGCGCGACGCGTTCGGCGCTCGCGACCTCGGTACTCACGAAGAATCGATTGACCGAACCGATGCGCCCGATCTGCTCCAGGCCGCGGCGCAGCTCGGGCTGGAACACCACCACCACCGCGAAGAGGCCGACGACCGCGGCGGTCTCCATGAGGCTCCGCAGCAGGTCGAAGCCGAACAGCAGGGCGGCCAGGTAGACGAGGTAGAGAATCGAGAGGCCGATCACGATGCGCACCGCCCGGGTGCCGCGGATCAGGATGAACAGCCAGTAGATGACGATCGCCACCAGCCCGATGTCGACGATCGACGTCCAGCTGCCACGGAGATACGTCGTGAAGAATTCGCGAAACGCGTCGATCACGAGGTCAGTATGGCCTGAGTTGCTGTGTGCCGGAGGCCCCGATGATACCAAAGCGCCCCGGCGATTCCGCCGGGGCGCTCCTGGAGTCGATCGGGTTGCGGGCTAGCGCTTCGTGTACTGGGGCGCCTTGCGCGCTCGCTTGAGACCGTACTTCTTGCGTTCCTTGGCCCGCGGATCACGGGTCAGCAGCCCGGCCTCTCGCAACGCCGCGCGAGCGTCCGGGTGCGCGCGCAGGAGGGCGCGCGCGATGCCGTGGCGGATCGCGCCGATCTGTCCGGAGACACCGCCGCCGGCCACCAGGACGCTGGCCGAATAGCGGCCCTCCGTCTCGGTGACGCGGAACGGGAGGAGCATGCCGCCCTCGCGGACCACTCCGCCGAAGTAGTCATCGGCGGTCTTGCCGTTGACGACGATGCTCCCGTCACCGGGAAGCAGCCGCACGCGGGCGACCGAGGTCTTGCGTCGGCCGGTGCCGTAGACGTAGTTGGTGCTCACGGATCGTCCTCTCTCTTACAGCTCGACAGCGGTCGGCTGCTGAGCCTGGTGCGGATGATCCGCGCCGCTGTAGACCTTCAGCTTCTTGAACATTGCCCGCCCCAGCCGGTTCTGCGGGAGCATGCCCTTCACCGCGCGCTCGATGACGATCTCCGGCTTGCGCTCGAGCAGGTTGCCGAGCGTCTCCTCGCGCAGGCCCCCGGGATAGTTCGAATGGCGGAAGTAGCTCTTCTGGCGCAGCTTGTCGCCGGTGACCTTGATCTTCTTCGCGTTGAGGACGACGACGTGGTCACCCGTGTCGAGATGCGGCGTATAGATCGGCTTGTGCTTGCCCTCGAGCAGCGTGGCAATCCGGGTCGCCAGCCTGCCGAGAGTCTGGTCGGTCGCATCGACGACCCACCAGCTGCGCTCGATCTCGCTCGCCTTGACGGCGTAGGTTTTCACGTTGTTGAGCTCTCCGACTTGTTCGTTCGCTTCATGATCATCGTCCCACGTCGGGCCGATGAGCGTTCGTTCTTCAATTTCGTGGCTGATCGTAGATGACCCGCTCGAGCGTGAGCCCGTGCGGCGGTGCCGCCCGCCCGTGGAGCGCGCGCGAACCCCTGGCCAGGATGGTATCCACCGCGGAGGGGTCCAGCCGTCCTCGCCCGGCCTCGATGAGGAGGGCGACGATGCTGCGAACCATGCGCCGCAGGAACGCGTTCGCCGTCACGCGGACCTCGACGAGCTCGCCGCGCCGTCGGACGTTGAGGTCGACGATCGTGCGCACGGTCCGTCCCCGCGGGTCCGCACCGAGTGCTGCGAAGTCTCGCTCCCCGAGCATCCGATCCGCCGCCGCCTGCATGGCCGCGACATCGAGCGTCTCGTCGATCTCCAGGGTCCGATGTCGCTCGAGCGGGTTCTTCGCCGCGTTCGTGCGGATCCGGTAGCGATAGACGCGCCGGCGCGCCTCCCGCCGTGGATCGAAGCCCCGGCGCGCGACCCGCAACCCGCGTACCGCCAGGTCACGCGGCAGGGCGGCGTTCAGCCGTCGCTGCAGCTCGGGCAGCCCGATGTCGCGCGGGAGATCCCGCGGACACGAGAATGCCGCGACCTGGCCGGTGGCATGCACCCCGGCATCGGTTCGCCCGGCGAGACGGACGTCGGTCCGCTCGCCGATCAGCCTGTTAAGCGCCTTCTCCAACTCCCCCTGCACGGTCCGAGCGTTCGGCTGGACCTGCGAGCCGGCGAAGGCCGTTCCGTCGTACTCGACGACTGCCCGCAGCACACGTTGCGCGTCGGCGGTCATCGGTTCGACCGGTATTGAATCGCCCGTCCTCAGACGAGCTCGATCTGGACGATCGGGGCAGAGTCACCAAGACGCTGCCCCAGCTTGACGATGCGCGTGTAGCCGGACGTTCGGTCGGCGTACTTCTCCGCCAGCTCCGACATCAGCTTCTCGACGATGAGCGGCTCGTGCGGCATCTTGCTCACCAGCTGACGGCGCGCATGAAGGTCGCCGCGCTTCGCCAGCGTGATCATGCCGTCCACCATGCCGCGAACCTCCTTGGCCTTGGCCTCGGTGGTCTTCACCTTCTCGTAGCGGATGATCGCGACGGCAAGGTTGCCGAGCATCGAGACGCGGTGCGCGTGGGTGCGACTGAGCTTGCGCCCGGCGATCCGGTGCGGCATCGGCCTAGGACTCCCGGTCCAGCTCGGCGGCGGCGGCCTCGTCGAGCTCGGCCGAGGCCGGGAGATCCGACTCGTCGCTGCTCATGGCCGTTGCCTCGGGCGCGATGAAGCCACGAAGCGCGAGGCGCTCCTTGAGCTCATCGAGGCTCTTCTGACCGAAGTTGCGCATGCGCAGGAACTCGTCATCGCTGAGCGACAGGACCTGGCCGATCTTCGTGATGCTGTTGCGCTTGAGGCTGTTGTAGGCACGCATCGGCAGATCCAGCTCCTCGATGGGTGCATCCAGGAGATTGGCGCTGGGCGCCGATGGCGCTGCGGCCTCGCTCGCCCGCCGCCGACGGTCGGCCGATGTCGGTGAAGCGGTTGAACTCGCGGACGAGGATCTCGGCCGCCTGGTTCAGTGCCGACTGCGCGGTGGTCGTGCCGTCGGTCTCGATCTCGAGCGTCAGCTTGTCGTAGTTCGTCATCTGGCCGACGCGGGTCTTCTCGACCTGGTAGTTCACGCGGCGCACCGGGGAGAAGATCGCATCGACCGGCACGACGCCGATCGGCATGTCCTCGGTGTGCTCCGCCGGGTCGATAGCCCATGCCGTTCTCGACGGTCAGGTCCATCTCGATCGAGCCGGAGTCGGAATCGAGGGTCAGCAGCACGAGCTCGGGGTTCACGATCTCCACGTCCGCCGACTCGGTGATGTCGGCTGCGGTGACCGGCCCGGCGCCGCGCTTCATGAGCTTGAGCGTGACAGCGTGGCGAGCGAACGACCGCAGGCGCAGCTTCTTCACGTTCAGCACGATCTGGGTGACGTCTTCCTTGACGTTCTCGATCGTGCTGAACTCGTGGAAGACGCCGTTGATCTGCACGCTGGTGACGGCGGCGCCTTCCAGCGAGCTGAGCAGGACGCGACGCAGGCCGTTGCCGAGCGTCATCCCGTATCCCTCCTGGAGGGGGGTGACCTCGAAGCGGCTCAGGTTGCCCTCGGCGTGCACCTCGTCGATGTGCGGATCGGGCGCCTCGGGCTGCAGGGGGGTTTCAAGTTCGATCATAAGAAGGATCAGGCTCCTAGCGCGAGTAGTACTCGACGACGAGCTGCTCGTTGAATTCGAGCGGCATCTGCTCGCGCGCCGGTTCGGCGAGAACGGTTCCGGAAAGCTTCGACGGGTCGGCGCTGACCCATTCGGGGATCTGCGCCGACTTCATCGTCTCGGGGGCGATCTTGAAGTACTCGCGACTTCGGCGGCTGTCCCGCACATCGACCCGGTCGCCGACCTTGACGCCGAAGCTGGGAACGTTGGTGGGCCGCCCGTTCACCGCGAAGTGGCCGTGGCTGACGAGCTGGCGCGCCTGCGCACGGCTCGAGGCGAAGCCCATCCGGAAGACGACGTTGTCCAGGCGCATCTCGAGCATGCGCAGCAGGTTCTCGCCGGTCACGCCGTTGTGCTGCTCCGCCTTCTCGAAGTAGTTGCGGAACTGGCGCTCCAGGACGGAGTAGCTCTTGCGGACCTTCTGCTTCTCTCGAAGCTGGAGGCCGTATTCGCTGACCTTGCGGCGGCGCATGGTGTTCATGCCCGGCGGTGTGCTGCGGCGCTCGAAGGCGCACTTGCGGCTGTAGCATCGGCTGCCCTTCAGGAAGAGCTTGAGCCCCTCGCGACGGCAGATGCGGCAGACCGCGTCGTTGTAACGTGCCATGTCGTTCAGTCCCCTCTCAGACCCGGCGCCGCTTGGGCGGTCGGCAGCCGTTGTGCGGGATGGGAGTGACGTCCGTGATGGCGGTCACCTCGAGGCCGGCGGTCTGGAGCGAGCGAATCGCCTGCTCGCGGCCGCCTCCGGGTCCCTTGACGAAGACCTCGATCTGGCGCATGCCGTTCTCCATCGCGCGCTTGGCGGCGATGTCCGCCGTCTGGGCGGCCGCGTACGGCGTGCTCTTGCGGGAGCCCTTGAAGCCGACCAGTCCCGCGCTCCCCCAGCTGATGACGTTGCCCGTCGTGTCGGTGATCGTCACGATCGTGTTGTTGAACGTCGACTGGATGTGCGCGTGCCCCGTCGGCACGTTCTTTCGCTCGCGCTTCTTGCCGCGCTGAGCGCGCTTACGCTCTGCCATGGAACTCCCGTTACTTCTTGCGGCGGATGCCGACGGTCTTCTTCGGACCTCGGCGCTGCCGCGCATTGGTCTTGGTTCGCTGCCCGCGGACCGGCAGGTTGCGCCGATGGCGCAGCCCGCGGTAGGAGCCGATCTCCATCAGGCGCTTGACGTTCAGGCTGACTTCGCGCCGAAGATCGCCCTCGACCTTGAACTGGCGGTCGACCACCTCGCGGAGACGGTTGACCTCCTCCTCGGTCAGGTCACGGACACGCGTGTCCGGAGACACGTTGGCCGCGCCGATGGCCTTGCTGGCCGAGGTCGGGCCGATGCCGTGGATGTAGGTGAGGCCGATGATCACCCGCTTCTCGCGGGGAAGGTCGACGCCGGAGATACGTGCCACGATCCTCCTAGCCCTGCCGCTGCTTGTGCTTGGGAATGACGCAGATGACCATCACCACACCGGAGCGCTTGATGACCTTGCAGCGCTCGCAGCGCGGCTTTACGGATGCAGAAACTTTCATCTCATCCTGTACGTGATGCGACCCCGGGTGAGGTCATACGGGGAAAGCTCAACTCGGACGGTGTCGCCGGGCAGGATGCGGATGAAGTTCTGGCGCAGCTTCCCGGAGATGTGTGCGAGCACCTCGTGCCCGTTCTCCAGGCGCACCTTGAACATCGCGTTCGGCAGGGGAAGAACGACCTCTCCCTCGACCTCAATGGCATCCTTCTTTGGCAAGCGACACGCACCCTCGGTTCAGCGTTGAATCATTGCAATGGGACTTACACACGGAAAGGCCGCCGCACAGGGCGACCCACGGAACGGAAAGTATACCCGCGCGTGCTGGACCGCGCAAGCCGCCGACCGGGGTCGCAGCTAGCGCTCGGTGAGGACCTCGGGACCGGCATCCGTGACCGCGATCGTGTTCTCGAAGTGGGCCGAGAGGCTTCCGTCGGACGTGCGAACCGTCCAGTTGTCATCGGCCACGTACACGTCGTCCCCGCCGAGGTTGAACATCGGTTCGATCGCGAAGCACATCCCCGCCTCGATCTGCAATCCGAGCCCGGGCGTGCCGTAGTTCGGCACCTGCGGGTCCTCGTGCATCGACCGTCCGATCCCGTGGCCGACGAACGGCCGCACGATGCCGTACCCGTGCTCGCGCGCGACGGACTCGATGGCATGGCCGACGTCGCCGAGCCGCTGGCCCGGGCGAGCCGCTGCGATGCCGGCCTCCATGCCCCGCCGGGTGGCGTCGACGAGGTCAGAGACCTCACGCGGCACCGAGCCGACGATCCAGGTCCTGGCACAGTCCGCGTGCCAGCCATCGAGGATGCAGCCGATGTCGATGCTGACGACATCCCCGTTCGCCACCCGCCGGCGAGGCGACGGGATGCCGTGCACGACCTCGTCGTTGACACTGGCGCAGATCGAGCCCGGGAACGGGAGGGTTCGCTCCGTAGCCCTTGAACGAGGGGATCGCGCCGGCGTCTCGGATCATTCGCTCGGCGATGGCGTCGAGGTCGCCGGTCGTGACGCCGGCGCGCAGCTCGGCGTGCAGCACGTCCAGGATGCCGGCACAGGATGGCGCCGGCGCCGCGCATGCGGTCGATCTCCGAGGGGCGCTTGATCGTGACGGCGCCGGGGCGTGCGCATGCTCATCGGGTCAGTGGCCGGATCGGCTGCCGATGCTCGACAGGATGGCATCGGTCACCCGCTCGATCGGCTGCGTGCCATCGAGTCGATCGACGATTCCGGCGCGTTCGTAGTGCTCGACCACGGCGAGCATCGGCGGGACCTGCTTGTCCAGGCGGGCGCGGACGACCTCGGGTCGATCGTCGTCGCGCTGTCGGAGCGGGGTGCCATCGCGGTCACAGCGACCGGCCTCGCGCGGCGGATCGGTGTCCTCGTGGTACGGGGTGCCGCACTGCGGGCAGATCCAGCGGCCGGCCACTCGGCGCACGAGGATGTCGGTCGGCACCTCGATGTACAGCACGCGCCGGATCCGCTCGCCGGCTGCCGCCAGTGTGTCATCGAGCGCTCGCGCCTGGCCGACCGTCCGCGGGAACCCATCGAGGATGGCGCCGGCATCGGCGGCGGGACGTGCCAGCTCCTCCATGAACATCGCGATCGTGAGCTCGTCGGGCACGAGCTCCCCGGCCTCCATGTACTCGCGCGCCGCCTCGCCCAGCTCGGTGCCGGCGGCCAGCGCCGCGCGAAACAGGTTCCCGGATGCCAGGTGCACGAGCCCCAGCTCACGCGACAGGATCGTGGCCTGCGTCCCCTTGCCGGCGCCGACGGCACCGACCAGCAGGAGGATCAGTCGTTCGGCGCCGCGATCCGCGACGGGCTCGTCCGTCACCGGATGAAGCCTTCGTAGTTGCGCATCATCATCTGCGCCTCGAGCTGCTTCATCGTCTCGACCACCACGCTCACCATGATGAGGATGCTGGTCCCGCCGAGCTGCAGGTTGCTCGTGCCGGGGATGAAGGCCGACACGATGAACGGCGTCACCGCGATCGTCCCGAGGAAGAGCGCGCCACCCAGCGTGATGCGGTTCGTCACCCGCCAAGAAACTCCTCGGTGGGCTTCCCGGGCCGAATGCCCGGAATGAAGCCGCCGTTCTTGCGCAGGTAGTCCGCCGTCTGGTCCGGCCGGAACTGGAACGCCGTGTAGAAGTACGTGAAGAACACGACCAGCAGGAAGTACAGCGACCCGTACAGCGGGATGTTGTTCTGCCCGTTGAGGTTGGTGGCGATGAAGTTCGCCGTGTCGCGCACCCAGCCGATGTCGCTGGCGGTGAAGTACTGCGCGATCTGCGCCGGGAACAGGAGGATGCTGACCGCGAAGATGATCGGGATCACGCCGGCCATCGTCACCTTCAGCGGCAGGTACTGCGTCTGTCCCTGGTACATGCGCCGTCCGCGCACGCGGCTGGCGTACTGCACCGGGATGCGGCGCTGTCCCTCGTTGATGAAGACCACGGCGGCCACCACCACGATCGCCACGATGACGAACGGGATCAGCCGCGCCAGCGAGTCCGGTACCGCTGAGAATCGGGCCGATCTGCTGCGGGATGCTGCCGACGATACCGGCGAAGATGATGAAGCTGATGCCGTTGCCCAGGCCCTTCTCGCTGATCAGCTCGCCGAGCCACATCAGGAGGATGGTGCCGGCCGTGAAGCTCAGCAGCAGGCTGAGCGTCTCGATGCTGAACAGCGAGTTGGCCGGGATGACGCCGTTCGCGGACGAGCAGGACGCTGATGCCGTAGCCCTGTGCGAAGGCGAACGGCACGGTCAGCATGCGCGTGTACTGGTTGATCTTGTTTCGGCCGTACTCGCCTTCGCGGCTCAGCTCCTCGAGCGCCGGGATCACGCCGCGCATCAACTGCATGACGATGCTCGAGTTGATGTACGGGTTGACGCCGAGGCCGATGACCGATGCGGCCGCCAGCCCACCTCCGGAGAAGATGTTGAGGATGCTGAGCAGTGGGTTGTTCGTGAACAGGTCGGTCAGCGCCGCCGTGTTCACGTTCGGAATCGGGACGTTCGTCAGCGCCCGGAAGATCAGCAGGATCCCGAGCGTGAAGAGCAGCTTGCGCCGGATGTCCGGCGCCCGGAAGGCGGTGACGACCGTCTCGATCAAGCCTGAGGCTCGCTTTCGCTTGCGCCCTCGTCATCGTGGATGACTCGGCCGGGGCCGGCTCGTCGGCCGGCTCGGCGCTCGCCGTCGCGGCGGCGGCCGGCGTGCCGCCTCCCTTGCCCTTGCTCTTCCCCTTGCGCTTCGCGAGCCGCACCGCGGCCTTGGCCTCGGTATCGGCGGCGACCTTCGCCTCTGCCTCCTCGTCGACCGGCGTGTTGTCCGGCCAGCTCAGCCGCTGCACGGTGCTGCCGGCGGCGGTCAGCTTGTCGAGTCGCGCTCTTGCTGAAGGCATGAGCGTGGATCGTCACGCCCTTCGGAGCGTCGCCGACTCCGAGCACCTTGACGGGCAGTTTCGTATCGCGGATCAGGCCATCGTGCTCGAGCACGTCGGGCGTGATCAGCGTGCCCTTCTCGGCGTCGGTGATCTTCGCCAGGTTCAGCGGCGCATAGGCGACGCGACCGCGGTTGCGGAAGCCATGGAGCTTCGGGGTTCGAATGTGGAGCGGCGTCTGGCCTCCCTCGAACCACGCGGGGATGTCGCCGCCGGCTCGCGACTTCTGTCCCTTTGTGCCACGCCCCGCGGTCTTGCCACGCCCGGAGCCATGGCCACGGCCGACCCGTCGTGACGGCGTCCGCGAACCCGGAGCGGGGTGCAGATCGTGGAGCTTCACTTTGTATCCTCCTGCGCGGCGCCGGCCGGCTCGCTGACTTCGATGAGAAACGCCACGCGACGCAGCATGCCCCGCATGACCGGCGTATCGGCGACCTGGACCGACTGGTGCAGCCGATGCAGACCGAGCGCGCGGATGGTGCCGCGCGCCGCGGCCTTGTGGCCGATCGTCGACTTGGTCCAGGTCACGGTGAGCATCGGCCCGGTGGCCGACTTCGTTCGCTTATCGGCCACGTCCGCCTCCGCTGTTCATCGGCTCGCGTCGCGGCGGAATCTCGTGCGGCGTGCGGGCACGCTCGGCTCCGCGCTTGCCGAGCAGCTGCTCGGCCGTTCGGCCGCGGAGTGCGGCGATCTCGTCCGCGGACCGCAGAGCGCTGAGGCACTCGATGGCCGCGCGCACCACGTTGATCGGGTTGGTCGACCCCTGGGCCTTGCTCAGGATGTCCCGGATTCCGGCGGCCTCGACCACCGACCGCACGGAGCCGCCGGCAATGACACCGGTGCCCGGGCTCGCCGGCTTGAGCATCACCTTGGCGGCGCCGAAGTGCCGATGGACCTCGTGCGGGATCGTCGAACCGACGAGAGGAACCTTGATCAGGCGCTTCTTCGCATCCTCGACGCCCTTGCGGATCGCCTCGGGAACCTCGCCGGCCTTGCCCAGCCCCGCGCCGACCGTGCCATTGCCATCGCCCACGACGACCACCGCGCTGAAGCTGAAGCGACGCCCGCCCTGGACGACCTTGGCGACGCGGTTGATCTGGACGACCTTCTCTTCCAGGTTGAGTTTGGACGCATCGATGCGTGCCATGTGGATCTCCTCGCTACAGGTTGAGGCCGCCCTCGCGGGCGCCCTCGGCGAGCGAGCGGACCCGCCCGTGGTACTGGTAACCGCCGCGGTCCAGCACGACGGCGCTGACCCCGGCTGCCTTCGCCCGCTCGGCGACGGCCTTGCCGACCGCTCGTGCCGTGTCGACCGGAGTCGACGCACCAAGATCGGCCTCGCGGCTCGATGCCGCGGCCAGCGTTCGCCCGGTGCTGTCGTCGATCACCTGGGCATAAATGAATTTCGCGCTGCGGAAGACCGACAGTCGCGGTCGCTCCGTGCTGCCGGAGATCCGAAGCCGGATGCGGCTGTGACGCTTGCGGCGCAGCGCGCCGCGCGTGGTATTCGTCGTCATCGTCTTCCTAGCCTCCGACCTTGCCGGCCTTGCCGGCCTTGCGCAGGATCTGCTCGCCCGCGTAGCGAATGCCCTTGCCCTTGTACGGCTCCGGCTTCCGCTGCGATCGGATGTACGCCGCAGTCTGGCCCACCAGCTCCTTGTCGGCGCCGAAGACACCGAGGCGCGTCGGCGTCTCGACGCGGAACTCGATGCCGGTCGGCGGATCGACCTCCACCGGATGGGAGTAGCCGAGCGCCAGGACCAGCTTCTGTCCCTGGAGCTGCGCGCGATAACCGACGCCGCTGATCTCCAGGTTCTTCGTGAAGCCGGTCGTCACGCCGGTCACCATGTTGTTCACGAGGGTGCGCGTCAGGCCGTGCAGCGCGCGGTGGCGCGGCTCGTCCGTCGGTCGCACGATGCGCAGGGTGCCGTCCTCGCGCTCGAGGACCATCTCCGGGTGCAGCTCGCGCTCGAGCTGGCCCAGCGGGCCCTTGACGCGCAGGCGTCGCCCTTCCTGTGTGACTTCCACTCCGGTCGGGAGCGGGATCGGCATTCGTCCGATACGGGACATGCTTCGTTCGCTCCTTTACCAGACGTAGGCGAGGACCTCGCCACCGAGATTCTGCTTCCGGGCGTCGGTGCCCGTCATGATCCCGTGGGAGGTTGAGAGGATGGCCAGGCCAAGGCCGCCGAGAACGCGAGGGATCTCGGTCTTGCGCGCGTAGACGCGCAGGCCCGGCTTGCTGATGCGCTTGAGACCGGTCACGACCGGCGTTCGGCCCTCGACATACTTGAGGCGCAGCATGAGCATCTCCTGGATGCCCTCGGTGCTGGTCTCGTACGTGTCGATGAAGCCCTCCTCGGTCAGGATCCGCGCGATCTCGCGCTTCACCCTGGACGAGGGCATGCTCAGGTCCTTGTGCCGTGCCGCGCTGGCGTTGCGGATGCGCGTCAGCATGTCGGCGATCGGGTCGGTCACATTCATTGGTTCGAGTTCTTCTCCTCGGCGGTGGTTCGCTCCCTGCCCCGTGGTGGGTGGCGCCTGCCGCTGATGGTGGCCACCACGTGGTGGTCTTCAGGATGGTGAGCTGCTACCAGCTCGACTTGGTCACGCCCGGCAGCTGGCCCAGCAGGGCGCGCTCACGGAAGCAGATGCGGCACATGGCGAATCGGCGCATGTAGCCGCGCGGCCGACCGCAGACCTGACATCGGTTGTGATCGCGGACGGCGAAGCGCGCGGGGCGCTTCGACCGGGCGATGCTCGACTTCTTGGCCACGGGATGCTCCTTAATTCGCCTGGAACGGCATGCCGATGAGTTCCAGGAGCTTGCGCCCCTCCTCATCGGTCTTCGCCGTCGTCACGATGCTGATCTCGAGCCCGCGCAGCCGGTCGATCTTGTCGTAGTCGATCTCGGGGTAGACGAGCTGCTCGCGAAGGCCCAGGCTGAAATTGCCTCGGCCGTCGAACGAGCGCGTCGGAATGCCGCGGAAGTCGCGGATGCGCGGCAGGGCGAGCGACATCGTGCGCTCGAGGAAGTCGTACATCCGCTGTCCCCGCAGGGTCACCTTGGCGCCGATCGGCATGCCGGTCCGCAGTCGGAACTGCGCGATCGACCGCTTGGCGCGCGTCACGATCGGCTTCTGGCCGGTGATCGTCGTCAGGTCGCCGACCGCGGCGTCGAGCGCCTTGGCATTGGCGATTGCCTCGCCCAGGCCGATGTTGACCACGATCTTCTCGACGTGCGGAATCTGCATCGGGTTCGCGTAGCTGAACTCCCGCTGCATCGCCGGCACGACCTCGTCGTGATAGCGCTGGCGCAGGCCGGCATAGGTCGGCGCTGCGATACGCCCCGCTGCCCGCGGCCTTCGCCGCGCCATTGGTGGTGGCGTCCTTCGCCTTCCCCTTGGCCTTGGTCGACGAGCCGCGGCTGGCGGCAGCCTTCTTCGTTGCTTCAGGACTCACTTGCTGGTCACCTCGATCTGCTCGCCGCATTGCTTGCAGACGCGCGTGCGGCGCGCATGATCGCCCTCGCTCGTCCCGTGGCCGACGCGTGTCGGACGGTCGCAGCGTGGGCAGATCACCTGGACGTTGCTGACGTGAATCGGCACCGGCAGGTCGATGATCCCGGCGGTCTGGGTCCGTGATCGCGCACGCTGGTGGCGCTTCGCCATGTTGATTCCGGGAATCACGACGCCGAAGCCTCGCTTCGTCTTCTCGACCCGGTCGACGGTGCCGCGCTTGCCGCGGTCCTTTCCGGCGAGCACGAGGACGGTGTCACCCCTTCGCACGTTCATCTAGAGCACCTCCGGGGCGAGCGAGACGATCTTCATGTAGTTGCGCTCACGCAGCTCACGCGCCACCGGCCCGAAGATCCGCGTGCCGCGTGGGCTGCCCTGCGGTGTGATGAGCACCGCGGCGTTCTCGTCGAACCGGATGTGGCTGCCGTCCGGGCGCCCGTACTCCTTCGTGGTGCGAACCACGACGGCGCGCACGACCTCGCCCTTCTTCACGGCGGCGTTCGGGAGCGCCTGCTTGACGCTGGCCACGATGACATCGCCGACCTCGGCGGTGTCGCTCGTCGAGCGGCCGATGACGGAGATGCACATCAGCGTTCGCGCGCCGGAGTTGTCGGCAACGCGCAGCCTGCTGTACTTCTGGATCATGCCTGCTCCGTCCCGTCGATCAGCTCTTCGTGCGAGCCGCGAGCAACGATCTCGACGACGGTCCATCGCTTCTCGGCGGAGAGCGGACGGCTCTCCTCGATGCGCACCGTGTCGCCGACGCGCGCCGCGTTGTCCGCGTCGTGCGCCTTGAACTTGCTGCTGAGCCGCACCACCCGCTTGTAGATCGGGTGTCGTCGCAGGCGTTCGACGCTCACGACCACGGTCTTGTCCATCTTGTCGGACACCACGCGCCCGACCTTGTTCTTTCGCTTGCCCTGCATCAGCTGGCCTTCTCTGCGTCGGCCGCCGCGTCGGCGGCGTGCTGACGCTCAGTCATCACGGTCAGGATGCGAGCGATCCGCTTGCGGGTCGCCGGCAGCCTGCTGTAGTTGCTTTCCTGTCGCGTGGCGAGGTCGAAGCGGATCTTCCATAGCTCCTGCTTCGCGTCACGCAGCGCGCCCTCGAGGTCCTTCTCGGAGAGGGCCCGCACCTCACTGATGTCCATGGTCCTGGCTCTCCTTGAGAACGAACTTTGTGCTGATCGGCAGCTTGTGGCTGGCGAGACGCATCGCCTCGCGCGCGATCGGCTCCGGGACGCCCGACATCTCGAACATCACCCGGCCCGGCTTGACGACGGCGACCCAGTGGTCGGGCGCGCCCTTGCCGGAACCCATGCGGACCTCCGCCGGCTTCTTCGTGACCGGCTTGTCCGGGAAGACCCGGATCCAGACCCGGCCACCACGCTTGATGTGGTGAGTCATCGCGCGGCGGGCCGCCTCGATCTGCCGGCTGGTGAGCCAGCAGACCTCTTCGGCCATCAGGCCGTACTCGCCGAAGCTGACCAGGGTGCCTCCCTTGGCCAGACCGGCGCGGCGTCCTCGCTGCACCTTGCGGTGCTTGACGCGCTTCGGCATCAACATCGTCAGGACTCCTCGGCCGCATCGGCGTCCGAGCCCGCCGCGGGGACGTCGGGCGCGTCGCCCGCATCGGCCGCCTTGGCTGCGGTCGTCTTGGCCTTGGTGGCTCGCGGAGCCTTCGGCTTCGACTCGGCCTTCGCCTTGGTCGTCGTGCTCTTCGCCTTGGGTGTCGCCTTGGCCCGGGATGCCTTCGCAGGCGCATCAGCCTTGGCCTTTGGCTCAGTCGCGGCCTCGGGCTCAGCCCTCGTTTCGGGCTCCGCCTTGGTCTCGGCCTGCACCGCTGGCGGCGCTTCCGCGATCGGAGCCGCGACCTCGCCGGTGGGAGGCGAGACCTCGGACGTCTCCACGGCCGGAGTCACCTCGGGCTGGACCGCAGGGGCGGCCGATTGCTCAGGTGCGACCGCCGACGTCGGCTGCTCCTCGATCTCGGGGGCCGGTGCGGGCGATCCCGCGCCGCCATTCGTCCGTGCGGCAGGACGGGTTCGCGTGCCGGCGGCTCCACGTCGCGGAGCGCGCGGCTCGGTCCGGGCACTGCCGGGACGCTCGCCGAGCTGCTCACCGCGGTAGACCCACGCCTTGACGCCGATGCGCCCGTAGGTGGTATGCGCGTGGACGACGCCGTAGCTGATGTCGGCGCGCAGCGTGCCGAGCGGAATCCGGCCTTCCTTGTCCCACTCGGTGCGAGACATCTCGGAGCCGCCGAGGCGACCAGAGACCTGGATCTTCACGCCCTTGGCGCCCGCCTTGATCGTGCGCTGGATCGATTGCTTGATCGCCTTGCGGAATGCGATGCGCCGCTCGAGCTGCCCGGCCACGTTCTGGGCCAGCAGCATGCCGTCGAGCTCGGGCTGCAGGATCTCCTTGATCTCGAGCTTGACCTTCTTGCTCGTCAGCTTGCCGACGTTCGTGCGCAGGGCCTCGACGTTCGCGCCGCCCTTGCCGATCACGATCCCCGGCTTCGCCGTGTGCACCGTGACGGTGACATGGTTGATGCCGCGCTCGATCTCGACCTGGCTGACGCTCGCGTTCGACAGCTGCTTCGCAACCAGCTCCCGGATCCGCATGTCCTCCTGGAGCAGGGTCGCGTAGTCGCGGTCCGCGTACCACTTCGCCAGCCAGGGCTTGATGATGCCGATCCGGAAGCCGTAGGGGTGAACCTTGTGACCCATCTACGACTCCTCTCGGTCAGCCACGGCGACGGTGATGTGGCTGGTTCTCTTCAAAATTCCGAACGTTCGGCCCTGGGCCCGCGGGCGCCAGCGCTTCAGGGTCGGACCCTCATCGGCGACTGCACTCACCACGCGCAGCTCATCGGCCGACAGGTTGTAGTTGTTCTCCGCGTTGGCGGTGGCGCTCTTCAGCACCTTTGCCACGTCCTTTGCCGCCGCATTCGGCATGAAGCGCAGGATGGCCGCGGCCTCCTCGACCGGCTTGCCGGCGATGAGGTCAGTGACCAGCCGCACCTTGCGCGGACTGATCCGGATGTATTTCGCCGTCGCACTCACTCGCATCGATCCACCTACTTCAGCGACGTCGAGCGGTCGGTGGCCTTGCCGTGGCCGCGATACGTGCGCGTCGGAGCGAACTCGCCGAGGCGATGGCCGACCATGTTCTCGGTCACGAAGACCGGCACGTGACGGCGGCCGTCATGGACCGCAATCGTGTGACCGATCATCTGCGGGAAGATCACGCTGGCGCGCGACCAGGTCTTCAGCACCTTGCGCTCGCTGCGCTTGTTCATGTCGTCGATGCGGCCGAGCAGGCGCGCGTCGACGAAAGGTCCCTTCTTGACGGAACGACTCATCTCTTACGCTCCCTAACCCCGCCCGTACCGACGGCGGACGATCAGCTTGTTGGACTTGTTCTTCTTCACGCGGGTGCGCAGGCCCATGGCCGGCTTGCCCCACTTCGTCTTCGGCGGCATTCCCGTGGGCTGCTTGCCCTCGCCGCCGCCGTGCGGATGGTCACGCGGGTTCATCGCCGAGCCACGCACCTGCGGCCGGCGGCCCAGGTGACGGGAGCGACCCGCCTTGCCGATCTTCTGGTTCTCGTGGTCGAGGTTGCTCACCTGGCCGATGGTCGCCATGCACTCGATGCGCACGCGTCGCACCTCGTTCGATGGCAGCCGGATGGTGGCGAAGTCGCCCTCCTTGGCGAGCAGCTGGGCGCTGCTGCCGGCGCTTCGCACGATCTGGCCACCGCGACCGGCGATCAGCTCGATGTTGTGGATCTGGGTGCCGAGCGGGATCCTGCTGAGCGGCAGCGCATTGCCGGTCCGCGCCTCGACCTCGGGGCCGGCGGCAACGGTGTCGCCGACCTTGAGGCCGTGCGGCAGGAGCATGTAGCGCTTCTCGCCGTCGGCGTAGTGCAGGAGGCCGATGCGGGCCGACCGGTTCGGGTCGTACTCGACCGTGGCGATCTTGGCCGGCACGTCGAACTTGTCGCGCTTCCAGTCGATGATCCGGTACTGCCGCTTGTGGCCACTGCCCTGGTGCCGAACGGTCAGCTTGCCCTGGCTGTTGCGACCGGCGCGGCGCACGAGCTTCTCGGTCAGCGGCTTGTGCGGGCTGTCGGCGGTGATCTCCTCGAACGTCGAGCGGGTCATCTGGCGAAGACCCGGCGACGTCGGTCGATAGTTGCGAAGTGGCATCGTCAGACGGCCTCGAAGAGTTCGATCTTGTCACCAGGCGCGATCGTCACGATGGCCTTCTTCCAGCCCGGAACCGTGCCCATCGTCTTGCGGCCGCGCCGCTTCTGCTTGGGACGGACGCTGACGACCCGCACGCCGAGCACGGTCACCTTGAACTCGGACTCGACGGCGGCCTTGATGAGGAACTTGTTGGCGTCGCGGGCGACCGCGAACGTGTAGTTGTTGCGCTCGGTCTCGAGCGTGCTCTTCTCGCTGATGACGGGGCGCAGGAGCACGTCGTGGAGGCTCGTGGCGGTCATGCGTACACCTCCTGGGCCCGGGCCAGCGCGTCCTGGGTGAAGACGAGCGTGTCGGCGTCGAGCAGGTCGACGACGTTGAGGCTGTCGGCCAGGATCACGCGCACCTCGCGCAGGTTCCGTGCGGCCAGCTCGACGCGCGGATCGCGCGCAGCCAGGATGACGAGGACCTTGCCCTCCGCCTTCCAGGCGCTGAGGCGCCCGAGCATCGCCTTCGTCTTGCTCTCGTCGAGGTCGAACCCCTCGACGACGCGGACCGCGCCATCGGCCTGCTTGGCCGAGAGCACGCCGCGCAGGGCGCTGCGTCGCATCTTCGTCGGCATCTTCTGCGCATAGCTGCGCGGGTGCGGTCCGAAGACGACGCCGCCGCCGGCCCAGTGCGGTGCCGTCTTCGTGCCCTGGCGGGCACGACCGGTTCCCTTCTGGCGCCACGGCTTCTTGCCGCCGCCGTTGACCTCGCCGCGCGTCAGCGTGTCGGAGGTGCCGAGGCGCCGTCCGGCGAGCTGGCGGATCACGGCCTGGTGGATGAGGGCCTCGCTGATCGGCGCGGCGAACAGGGTCTCGGCAAGATCGACCTTGCCGCCCTCCTTGCCGTCAGCCTTGAGGATCGTCGTCTGGGGCATCGTCGTCACTTCGCCTTCTGCACGAGCAGCAGGCCGTTGCGCGCCCCGGGCACCGCACCCTTGACCAGGATGAGGTTGCGTTCCGGGTCGATCTTCACGACCTTGAGCTTCTGGACGGTCACCTGCTCGTTGCCCATGTGACCGGCCATGCGGGTTCCCTTCCAGACGCGGCCGGGATACGTCCCCGCGCCGATCGAGCCGGGTGCCCGATGGTGATCGGAGCCGTGTGTCTTCGGTCCCCGCTTGAAGTTGTGTCGGGCGATCACGCCAGTGAAGCCGTGGCCCTTGCTGACGCCGGTGACGTTCACCAGCTCACCGGCCTCGAACACGTCGACGCCGAGCTCCTGCCCGACCTCGTAGCCGTCCAGGTCGTCGACGCGGACCTCGCGCACGTGCTTCGGGCGCTGGTGGTCCTTGTCGAGATGCTTGAACTGGCCGGCGACCGGCTTCGTCGAGCGGCGCGCGACGCCGGCGCCGAGCTGCACGGCCGTATAGCCGTCCTTCTCGACGTCCCGTAGTCGCGTGACCGTGTTCGGGGTCGCCTCGATGACGCTCACCGGGACGACGCTGCCGTCGTCCGCGAAGATTCGCGTCATTCCAAGCTTCCTACCGATCAAACCTGCCGGCACTGTGGTGATTCCCTCTCAACTGATGGCGGAAGTTCCTCGGGTGAGCCACATGCCCACCCGGGGCGCTTCACATCTTGATTTCGATATCGACGCCGGCCGCCAGGGACAGCCGCATCAGCGCATCCACCGTCTTGGTGGATGGGTCGATGATGTCGATCAGGCGCTTGTGCGTCCGAATCTCGAACTGCTCGCGGCCGTCCTTGTGAACGAACGGGCCGCGAATGACGGTGTACTTCTCGATGCGGGTCGGCAGCGGCACCGGGCCGGCGACGT
This sequence comes from uncultured Chloroflexia bacterium, assembly GCA_963767985.1. Classification (GTDB taxonomy): domain Bacteria; phylum Chloroflexota; class Limnocylindria; order QHBO01; family QHBO01; genus JACDBZ01. The sequence continues at coordinate 211,263 of CAVYGE010000003.1, read as the reverse complement.
CGGCTCCGGTGCGCTGCGCGGTCTCCACGATCTGCTCGGCCGACTGGTCGAGCAGCTTGTGGTCGTACGCCTTGAGTCGGATGCGGATGCGCTGCTTGGCCATAACGGCTAGCCGATGACCTCGGTGATCACGCCCGCACCGACCGTGTGGCCGCCCTCGCGGATGGCGAAGCGCTGCCCCTGCTCGATCGCGATCGGCGTGATGAGCTCCACGTCGATGTTCACGTTGTCGCCGGGCATGATCATCTCGACGCCGGCGGGCATCGCGATGGCGCCGGTGACATCGGTCGTGCGCAGGTAGAACTGCGGCCGATAGCCCGCGTAGAACGGCGTGTGGCGTCCGCCCTCTTCCTTGGAGAGGACGTAGACCTCGGCCTTGAACTTCGTGCCGGGCTTCACGCTTCCCGGCTTGGCGAGGACCTGGCCGCGCTCGAGCTCTTCGCGCTCGATGCCGCGCAGGAGGAGTCCGACGTTGTCGCCGGCCTGCCCCTCGTCCAGGGTCTTCTTGAACATCTCGACGCCGGTCACGACCAGCGAGCGAACCTTGGCATGGATGCCGACCAGCTCGATCGTCTCGCCGGTGTTCACGATGCCGCGCTCGATGCGGCCGGTGGCCACGGTGCCGCGGCCCTTGATGCCGAAGACGTCCTCGATCGGCATGAGGAACGGCTTGTCCGTCTCGCGTGCCGGGGTCGGGATGTAGGTGTCGACGGCCTCCATCAGCTCCTTGATCGAGGAGTAGTCCTCGTTCTCGGGGTCGTCACTGCCGGACTCGAGCGCCTTGAGCGCCGAGCCGCGGATGACGGGAACGTCGTCGCCGGGGAACTCGTACTTGCTGAGGAGCTCGCGGACCTCCATCTCGACGAGGTCGACCAGCATCTCGTCGTCGACCATGTCGACCTTGTTGAGATACACGACCAGGCTCGGGACCTCGACCTGGCGAGCGAGCAGGATGTGCTCGCGCGTCTGGGGCATCGGGCCATCGGCAGCCGACACGACGAGGATGGCGCCGTCCATCTGGGCGGCACCGGTGATCATGTTCTTGATGTAGTCGGCGTGACCGGGGCAGTCCACGTGCGCGTAGTGACGGTTGGCCGTCTGGTACTCGACGTGGCTGATGGCGATGGTGATGCCGCGCTGTCGCTCCTCGGGAGCGTTGTCGATCTGATCGAAGGCACGGAAGTCAGCGCCGCCAGACAGCGACAGGAACTTCGTGATCGCGGCGGTCAGCGTCGTCTTGCCGTGGTCGACGTGCCCGATCGTGCCGACATTGACGTGCGGCTTGCTGCGGTCGAACTTCTGCTTGGCCATGTTGGTCCTTCGTCGCTCCTTGAGTGCTTGTGCTTAGCTCTTCGACTTTGCGATCAGCTCGTTGGCGAGGCTGGCGGGAACTTCCGCGTAGCGGCTGAACTCCATCGAGTAGGTCGCACGACCCTGGGTCATGCTCCGCAGCTCGGTGGCGTAGCCGAACATCTCGGCCAGGGGGACATGGGACTGGATCATGCGGCTCGTGCCGCGCTCGTCGATCCCGTCGATCTGGCCGCGCTTGCTGTTGAGATTGCCGATGACGTCGCCCATGTAGTCCTCGGGCGCGGTGACCTCGACCTTCATGATCGGCTCGAGGATGGCGGGATCCGCCTTGGCCACGCCGTCCTTGGCGGCCATGCTGCCGGCGATCTTCATCGCCATCTCGGACGAGTCGACCTCGTGGTACGACCCGTCGATCAGGGTGGCCTTGACGTCGATGACCGGGAACCCGGCGATCACGCCGCCGGCCAGTGCCTCGGTGACGCCCGCCTCGATGGCGCGCCAGAACTCGCGCGGCACGGCGCCGCCGACGATCTTCGACTCCCATTCGAACCCGGCGCCGCGCTCGAGCGGCTCGAGCGTCAGGACCGCGTGGCCGTACTGGCCCTTGCCGCCGGTCTGGCGCACGAAGCGGCCCTCGGCCTTGGTTGCCTTGCGGATTGCCTCGCGGTAGCTCACCTGGGGCCGGCCGACGTTGGCCTGCACCTTGAACTCGCGCAGCATCCGGTCGACGAGGACCTCGAGGTGCAGCTCGCCCATGCCGGCGATGCGGGTCTGGCTCGACTCCTCGTCGGTGTGGACGCGGAACGTCGGATCCTCCTCCGCCAGGCGCTGGAGGGCGATCGCCATCTTGTCCTGGTCCGCCTTCGTCTTCGGCTCGACGGCGAGCTCGATGACCGGCTCAGGGAAGGTGATCGACTCCAGGACGATCTGCTTGTCCTCGGCGGACAGCGTGTCGCCGGTGGTCGTGTTCTTGAGGCCGACGGCCGCGGCGATGTCACCCGCGCTGACCGACTCGATCTCCTCGCGGTGGTTGGCGTGCATCTGGAGGATGCGCCCGACTCGCTCCTTCTGACCCTTCGTGCTGTTGTAGATGTAGGAGCCGGTCTTCAGCGTGCCCGAGTAGACCCGGAAGAAGGCCAGCTTGCCGACGAACGGGTCGGCGGCGATCTTGAAGGCCAGGGCCGCGAAGGGCTCGGTTGGGTCGGTGCCGCGCGTGACCTCCTCGCCGGCCTTGGGATCGGTTCCCTTGACGGGCGGGACGTCGAGCGGGCTGGGCAGGAAGTCGATGACCGCGTCCAGCATCGGCTGCACGCCCTTGTTCTTCAGGGCCGATCCGGTCAGGACCGGGACGATCTTGTAGGCAAGGGTGCCGGCCCGCAGCGCCTGGCGCAGCTCGTCGGCGCCGATCTCCTCGCCCTCGAGGAACTTGTGGGCGATGTCGTCGTCGATGTCGGCCAGCGCCTCGATCATCTTCTCGCGCCACTCCTCGGCCTGGGCCTGGAAGTCGGCCGGGATGTCACCGACGTCGATCTGATCGCCGAGGTCGTTGCCGTACGTGATGGCCTTCATGTTGATGAGGTCGATCACGCCGCGGAACGTATCCTCGGCACCGATCGGGATCTGGAGCGGCACGGCATTGACGCCGAGCCGGTCCTTGATCATGTCGACCACGCGCCAGAAGTCGGCGCCGGTGCGATCGAGCTTGTTGACGAAGCAGAAGCGCGGCACGTGGTACTTGTCGGCCTGGCGCCAGACGGTCTCGGACTGGGGCTCCACCCCGGCGACGCCGTCGAACACCACGACCGCACCGTCGAGCACGCGAAGGCTGCGCTCGACCTCCACCGTAAAGTCCACGTGGCCGGGCGTGTCGATCAGGTTGATGCGATGGTCGCTCCAGAAGCAGGTCGTGGCAGCCGCGGTGATGGTGATCCCCCGCTCCTGCTCCTGCTCCATCCAGTCCATCGTGGCGGCGCCCTCGTGGACCTCGCCGAGCTTGTAGATCTTCTTCGTGTAGAAGAGGATCCGCTCGGTCACCGTGGTCTTGCCGGCGTCGATGTGGGCGATGATCCCGATGTTGCGCGTGCGCTCGAGGGAGGCGGCAACGGCGGCAGGGACGCGTCCGGCGGTCTGTGTCGTCATCGGCCTACCACTTGAAGTGGCTGAAGGCCTTGTTGGCCTCCGCCATCCGATGCGTGTCCTCGCGGCGCTTCACCGCGGCGCCGATGCCGTTGCTGGCATCCATGAGCTCTGCGGCGAGCTTGTCGGACATGCTCTTGCCGTTGCGCTTGCGGGCCGACTCGATGAGCCAGCGCATGCCGAGGCTGATGCGCCGATCCGCGCGAACCTCGACCGGGATCTGGTACGTGGAGCCGCCGACGCGCTTCGGCTTGACCTCGATGAGCGGCATCGCGTTGCGGAGGGCCTGCTCCAGGACCTCGACGCCGGCGCGGCCTGCCTGGCTCTCGCAGCGGGCGAGGGCGTCCTCGAGGATGCGGTGCGCCAGGTGGCGCTTGCCACCGTACATCAGCTTGTTGGTGAACTGATCGAGCGTGAGGGCGGTGCCGGTGAGCTTGTCCTCGTACTTCGTCTTGCGCGCGATCGTGGGACGACGGGGCATCGGCTAGGCCTTCCCGGGCGACTTCGCGCCGTACTTGCTGCGGCTCTGCCGGCGGTCGCGCACGCCCGCGGCGTCGAGGGTGCCGCGGATGATGTGGTACTTCACCGCGGGCAGGTCCTTCACGCGGCCACCGCGAACGAGGACCATCGAGTGCTCCTGGAGGTTATGCCCGATGCCGGGGATGTAGGCCGTGACCTCCATCCCGTTCGTCAGCCGCACGCGCGCGACCTTCCGAAGCGCCGAGTTCGGCTTCTTCGGGGTGCGCGTCATGACCTGGAGGCAGACGCCGCGGCGCTGTGGCGCGCCGCGTCCCTCAGAGGTGGTCTGCTTGAGGGTATTCAGCGTGCGGCGCAGCGCAGGGGCCTTGACCTTCTTGACCGAAGGCTTGCGACCCTTGCGGACCAGCTGGCTGATGGTTGGCAACGAGAACCTCGCGTTCGTACCGGTAGTGACTCTGATGTCGGTGCTTCGTGCTGGCCGATGCCGCCCACGACGAGCCGATTCGGCTGCCGATTCTCGGGTTCATCGACGGTGCCCAGCCCGGTGCTCGGTCGGGCACACACGAAGGCGTCCCGCACGCGGGACACCGAACGCGGAGTATACGAAACGGCCGATCGGACGTCAATCGAGCGTCGTCAGCGAACCACCCCGACGCGGGAGCCGACCGGCGTGGGCGAGATCGGTAAGATGCCGGTCGTCATACGCAAACGGTGAGTGCATTTGCGGCGGTGGGCCACGATCGCGGCGCGCTCTCACGCTCGGGCAAGCATCTGCACGGGATCCACTGGCCGCCCATGCAAACCTGGACGGCGATTGGCAGGAAGTCGGCCGGCGCCGCGTCACGGGAGCAACGACGAAGGGCGGCCCGGCCGGGCCGCCCTTCGAGCGCAGTTGAAGCAGCGGCTACTTCTTGGCCGCCGCCTCTTCCTTCTTCGGCTCCTGGTCCTCGGTCAGCTCGTCGAACGTCTGCTCCTCGACGGCAGCCTCCATGGCCGGGTTGTTGCCGGCGCCCATGAGGTCGGTGACGGTCTCGCCCTCCTCCTCGGCGGCGGCTTCGGCCTCGCCGGTGTCGACGTCACCGTCGCCATCGGCATCGGGGTCGCCACCCAGGAAGGCTCGCGCGGCGGCCTCCTCGCGCTGCTGCTCCTCCTCGGCCGGGGAAAGCTGCCCGGCACGCTCGGCCTGCAGGCGTCGCGCCTCGGCGCCGGTCCCGGCGGGGATCAGCTTGCCGATGATGACGTTCTCCTTGAGGCCGATGAGGTGGTCCTTGGCGCCGTTGATCGCCGCCTCGGTCAGCACACGCGTCGTCTCCTGGAAGCTCGCCGCCGCCAGGAATGAGCTCGTGTTGAGCGATGCCTTGGTCACGCCCAGCAGCACCGTCTGCGCCGTCGCCGGCTCCCCGCCCTCGGCCAGGATCCGGTTGTTCGTCTCCTCGAACTCGAAGCGGTCGATGAGCTCCGACGGGAGCAGCTCGGTGTCACCGGGGTTGTCGACGGTCACCTTGCGCAGCATCTGGCGCACGATGATCTCGATGTGCTTGTCGCTGATCGTCACACCCTGGGAGCGATAGACCTTCTGGACCTCGCCGACCAGGAAGCGCTGGACGGTGTCCACGCCCTTGATCTGGAGCAGGTCCTTGGGGTTCATCGAGCCCTCGGTCAGGGCGTCGCCGGCGGACACCTCGTCGCCGTCGTTGACGCGCAGCCGCGCCGAGTGCGGTACCGGGTACTCGCGAACGTCGACCTCCTCGGTGTGGAGGGTCAGCGTCCGGCCCTTCTTCGTGACGCGGCCGGCGGTCGGGGCCTTGATCTCGACCAGGTCGTCGTCCTCGCCGATGCGCGCCAGCAGCTGGCCCTCGGCCACCTCGTCGCCATCGGCCACGAGGATCTCGTGCTGTGCGGTCAGCTTGAACGCGGTATCGAACGCGTCACGATGCGTGACGCGCACCGCGATCGGCTGGTCGCCGGTGGCCTGCGGCACCTCGACGGTGCCGTCGATCTCGGTCATCGTGGCCTGGCCCTTGGGGATCCGAGCCTCGAAGAGCTCCTCGACGCGCGGCAGGCCCTGGGTGATGTCCTCGCCGGCGACGCCGCCGGTGTGGAACGTCCGCATGGTCAGCTGCGTGCCCGGCTCGCCGATCGACTGGGCGGCGATGATCCCGACCGCCTGGCCGAGCTCGACGAGCTCGCCGGTGGCGAGATTGCGTCCGTAGCACATGCGGCACACGCCGTGACGGGCCGCACAGGTGAGGGGCGACCGAACGCTGACGCGGTCGATGCCCGCAGCCTCGATCTTCACCAGCGCCGCCTCGTCGATCTCCGCGTTGCGCTCGACGAGCAGCTCGCCGCTCTTCTCGTCGGTGATCTCGAACGCCGCCATGCGCCCGATGAGCCGATCCAGGAACGGCTCGGGAATCTGCTCCGACTCCTCGGCGGTGATCCACGTGCCGATATCGGCACCGCAGTCGTCCTCGCGGGTGATGACGTCCTGGGCCACGTCCACCAGCCGCCGGGTCAGGTACCCGGAGTCGGCGGTGCGCAGCGCGGTGTCGGCGAGGCCCTTGCGGGCGCCGTGGCTCGAGATGAAGTACTCGAGCACGCTCATGCCCTCGCGGAGGTTCGAGCGGATCGGCAGGTCGATGATCCGACCCGACGGGTCGGCCATCAGGCCGCGCATGCCGGCCAGCTGGTGGATCTGCGTCACCGAGCCCCGGGCGCCGGAGTTCGTGATCAGCATGATCGACCCACTGCTCGTCGAGGCCCTTGAGCATCGACTGCGTCACGTTGTCGGTGGTCTCACGCCAGACCTCGACGGTCTGGGTGTAGCGCTCGTCCTCGGTGATGAAGCCGCGACGGAACTCGCGGTCGATGCCGTCGACGCGACCCTGCGCGTCGGTCAGCAGCTTGGCCTTCTGCTTCGGGACCGCCAGATCGTCGACGCCGATCGTGATGCCCGCCGCCGTGGCGTAGCGGAATCCGACCGACTTGATGCCGTCGACGAGCGTCGCCGTGGCAGCCGGGCCCGAGATCGCGATAGCAGCGCGCGATGATCTCCTTGAGACCCTTGCGATCCATCACCTTGTTGACGAAGCCGAGCTCGCGCGGCAGCGCCTGGTTGAAGATCACGCGGCCGGCGGTCGTCTCGACGACCTCGGCGTGCGACGTGGTCGTGCCGTCATCGGCCTGCCCGTCGTGCAGGTCGAGCTCGACCTTGACGGGGGCCTGGACGTGAACCTGCCCGAGCTGGGCGGCCATGATCACCTCGTCGGCGCTCGAGAAGGCGCGTCCCGCACCCATCTCGTCGTCGACCTGGACGGTGAGGTAGTAGCAGCCCAGCACCATGTCGTGGGTGGGTGACACCACCGGCGACCCGTCGGCGGCGGACAGCAGGTTGCGAGTCGAGAGCATGAGCTCCTTCGCCTCGCGCTGCGCCGCCGTCGACAGCGGGACGTGAACCGCCATCTGGTCCCCGTCGAAGTCCGCGTTGAACGCGAAGCACACGAGCGGGTGAATCTGGATGGCCGAGCCCTCGACCAGGGTCGGCATGAACGCCTGGATGCCCAGCCGATGGAGGGTGGGCGCCCGGTTCAGGAGGACCGGGTGGTCCTTGATGACGTCCTCGAGCACGTCCCACACCTCGGGGCGCACGCGCTCCACGATGCGCTTCGCGCTCTTGATGTTGTGCGCGAAGCCCTTCTCGACGAGCTGGCGCATGACGAACGGCTTGAACAGCTCGAGCGCCATCTTCTTCGGCAGGCCGCACTGGTGCAGCTTCAGCTCCGGGCCGACCACGATGACCGAGCGGCCGGAGTAGTCGACGCGCTTGCCGAGCAGGTTCTGGCGGAACCGGCCCTGCTTGCCCTTCAGCATGTCGGACAGGCTCTTGAGCCGATGGTTGCCGGTGCCGGCGATCGCCCGGCCACGCCGGCCGTTGTCGATCAGGGCGTCGCACGCCTCCTGCAGCATCCGCTTCTCGTTGCGGATGATGATCTCCGGCGCCTCGAGGTCGAGGAGCCGGCTCAGGCGATTGTTGCGGTTGATGACGCGCCGATACAGGTCGTTGAGGTCGGACGTGGCGAAGCGACCGCCGTCGAGCTGCACCATCGGGCGCAGGTCCGGCGGGATCACCGGCAGGGTGGACAGGATCATCCACTCCGGCCGCGCGCCGCTCTTGCGGAAGGCCTCGATCAGGCGCAGGCGCTTGATCGCCTTCTTGCGGCGCTGTCCCGAGGTCTGGCGCATCTCCACGTGGAGCGTCTGGCTCAGCTCGTCGAGATCGATCTGCTCGATGATCTTCTTGACGGCCTCGGCACCCATGCCCGCGTCGAACATGCGGCCGTGCATCTCGACGAGATGGCGGTACTCGCTCTCGGTGATGATCTGCATGACCTTGATGTCGGCCAGCCTCGCGCGCTCGGTGCGAGCCCACAGGCGGGCCTCGTCGGTCTCCTCGCGAACCTGCTCGCGCTCGGAGGCGGTGGCCTCGTCGATGCCCGAGGTGAGATCGGCGACGGCGGTGTGGTACTTCTCCTCGGCCGACGCGAGCGCCTCCTTGGCGTCGCGCTCGACGGCATCGACCTCGCCCTTGACCAGGGCGCGCAGGGTGGCAAGCGTCTCCTTCGACGTCTCGCCGGCGCGGCCGACCACCTCGCCGGTGGCGGCGAAGACGACATCGTCGGCGAGCGTCTTGCCGCCCTCCTTGACCGATGCCTCGACCGTCTGGGCGGCCGTCAGCAGCTCCTCGGTGCGCGCGGCCTGCTGCTCCCCGATGCGCTTCTTCTCGCCCTCGTGCGCCGACTCCACCTCGGTCCGCTTGTCCGCGACGGCGGACTCGAGCTCGGCCTTCTTCTCGTCGACGACGGACTGGGCGCGGGCGATCCGCTCCTCGGCCTCCTCGTCGATGCGCTGGGCTGCCTTCTCACGCTGCGCCTCGTCGACGCGGGTGACGACGTAGAGCGCGAAATAGAGGATGCGCTCGAGGTTGCGCGGGCTGATGTCGAGCAGGATGCCGAGGCGGCTCGGCGTGCCCTTGAAATACCAGATGTGGCTGACCGGGCTGGCCAGCTTGATGTGACCCATCCGCTCGCGGCGCACCTTCGACCGCGTGACCTCGACGCCACACTTGTCGCAGATGATGCCCTTGTAGCGGATGCGCTTGTACTTCCCGCAGTAGCACTCCCAGTCCTTGGTGGGACCGAAGATGCGCTCGTCGAAGAGACCGTCCTTCTCCGGCTTGAGCGTGCGGTAGTTGATCGTCTCCGGCTTGGTGACCTCGCCGGACGACCAGCCCTTGATCTGCTCCGGCGATGCCAGGCTGATCCGGATCGCGTCGAAATTGTTGACTTCAAGCATGAGCGGCGTGGGACTCCTGCGGCGGCTGCGCGCCGCTGCTGCGCTCTCGGCCGGGGCGGACCAGGCCCCGGCTCATGACAGGCCGATGGTGGGACACCGCGGCGGCGTCATGCGGCGCCGCGGTGTGCGAGCTATTCCTCAAAGCCCTGGAGATTGATCCCGCCGAGGTCCGGGAGCGGATAGCTGCCGGTGTCCTCGATGAAGCGGATCTCCTCTTCGTTCTCGTTCAGGATCTCCACCGACAGACCGAGCGCCTGGAGCTCCTTGATGAGCACCTTGAACGACTCGGGCACACCCGGTGGCTGGATCTCCTCGCCCTTGACGATGGCCTCGTACGTCTGCACGCGACCCATGACGTCATCGGACTTCACGGTGAGGAGCTCCTGGAGGATGTTCGCGGCGCCGTACGCTTCGAGCGCCCAGACCTCCATCTCGCCGAATCGCTGTCCACCGAACTGCGCCTTGCCACCCAGCGGCTGCTGCGTGATGAGGCTGTAGGGTCCGGTCGACCGCGCGTGGATCTTGTCCTCCACCAGGTGGTGGAGCTTGAGCATGTAGATGTAGCCGACCGTCACGCGATGGTCGAACTGCTCCCCGCTGCGGCCGTCGTACAGGACGGTCTTGCCGTCCTCCGCCAGGCCGGCTCGCTTCAGCGCGCCGCGGATGTGCTCCTCGGTTGCGCCATCGAAGACCGGCGTGGCGGCCTTGAGCCCCAGTGCCTGCATCGCCCAGCCCAGATGCGTCTCCAGGATCTGGCCGATGTTCATGCGGCTCGGGACGCCGAGCGGGTTGAGGACGATGTCGACCGGCGTGCCGTCCGGCATGAACGGCATGTCCTCCACGGGCAGGATCTTCGCGATCACGCCCTTGTTGCCATGCCGTCCGGCCATCTTGTCGCCGACGCTGATCTTTCGCTTCTGGGCCACGCTGACCCGCACGAGGCGGTTGACGCCGGGAAGGAGCTCGTCGCCGTTGTCGCGGCTGAATTGCCGGACGTCGACCACGATCCCCCGCTCTCCGTGCGGCAGGCGCAGGCTCGAGTCCCGCACCTCGCGGGCCTTCTCGCCGAAGATCGCGCGCAGCAGGCGCTCCTCCGCCGTCAGCTCCGTCTCGCCCTTCGGCGTGATCTTGCCGACGAGGATGTCGCCCGGCTTGACCTCGGCGCCCTCGTAGATGATCCCGTCCTCGTCGAGGTTGCGAAGGCTCTCCTCGCCGACGTTCGGGATGTCACGCGTGATCTCCTCGGGACCCAGTTTGGTGTCCCGCGCCTCGATCTCGTGCTTCTCGATGTGGATGCTCGTGAACAGGTCGTCCTTGACGAGCCGCTCGCTGAGCACGATGGCGTCCTCGTAGTTGCCACCCTCCCACGGGAGGAAGGCGACGAGGATGTTCTGCCCCAGCGCCATCTCGCCGGCATCGGTGCTGCTGCCGTCGGCCAGCAGCTGGTCGGCGGCGACGCGGTCGCCCACGTCGACGACCGGGCGCTGGTTGATGCAGGTGCCCTGGTTGCTGCGCAGGAACTTCTTGAGCCGATAGGTGTCCCGCTCGTCGCCGGCGTCGCGCTCGATCACGATGTGATCGGCGGTCACGCTGACCACCGTCCCGCCGTGCTTGGCGACGAGCACGCCCTGTGCGTCGAACGCCGCGCGGTACTCGACGCCGGTGCCGACGACCGGCGATTCCGGCTGGAGCAGCGGCACGGACTGCCGCATCATGTTCGAGCCCATCAGCGCCCGGTTGGCGTCGTCGTGCTCGAGGAACGGGATCATCGCGGTCGCGACGCTCACGATCTGCTTCGGGCTGACGTCCATGTAGTCGATCACGTCGACCGACTCCTCGAGGAACTTGTCCTTCCAGCGGACGAGCACCCGATCCTCGGTGAAGCGTCCGTCGTCATCGAGCGCGGCGTTGGCCTGCGCGATGTGGAACTTCTCCTCCTCGGACGCATCGAGATACACGATCTCGTCGGTGACGATCGGCCGGATCCGGACCTGGGCGAGCTTGCCGTCCTTGATCTGACCCCACACCTTGTCGTCGACGACGGCGCCGGCCTTGGCGACGACCTTGCCGCCCTCGGTCAGGGAGAGATCCTCGGCCAGAACCTGGCCCAGGGCATCGGCCTGCTTGTCCTTGCTCCCGACGTATCGGCGCACCTTGCGGTACGGCGTCTCGATGAAGCCGAACTTGTTGATCTTGCCGTACGTCGCCAACGAGCCGATGAGGCCGATGTTCGGCCCTTCCGGCGTCTCGATCGGGCACATCCGGCCGTAGTGGGACGGGTGCACGTCGCGGACGTCGAAGCCGGCACGCTCGCGCGACAGGCCACCGGGACCCAGCGCGGAGAGGCGACGCTTGTTCGTCAGCTCGGCCAGCGGATTCGTCTGGTCCATGAACTGGCTCAGCTGGCTGCCGCCGAAGAACTCCTTCATGGCCGCCACGACGGGGCGGATGTTGATGAGCGTGTTCGGGGTGGCCTGGTCGGAGTCGGTGATCGTCATCCGCTCCTTCACGACGCGCTCCATGCGGAGCAGGCCGATCCGGAACTGGTTCTGGATCAGCTCGCCGTTGGCGCGGATGCGCCGGTTGCCGAGGTGGTCGATGTCGTCCGGCTCCCCACGGCCGTTGTTCAGCTCGATGAGCTTGCCGATGATGGCCACGATGTCGTCGCGGCTGATCACCCGGCTGGCGCGCGGATTGGCGGCGTCCTCCGACGGAAGCTCGAACTTCAGCTTGCGGCGGCATCGCCGAGCGCCTTGTTCAGCTTGTAGCGCCCGACGCGACCGAGGTCGTAGCGGCGAAAGTTGAAGAAGAGGCTGGTGACGAGCGCGCGGGCGTTGTCGACCGTGGGCGGGTCGCCGGGGCGCAGCTTCTTGTAGACCTCGATGAGCGCCTCGTCCTGCGTCTCGGTCGGATCCTTCTCGAGGGTCAGCGCCACGTACGGATGCTCGGGATTGTCGTCGGCCGGGTTGAAGATCTTCTCGATCTCGCCCGTCTCGAGGCCCACGGCGCGCAGCAGCGTGGTGACAGGAATCTTGCGCTTGCGGTCCACCTTGACGCTGAGCAGGTCCTTGTTGCTGGTCTCGAACTCGAGCCAGGCGCCACGGTTCGGGATGACCTTGGCCGCGTGCAGCATCCGACCCGTTGCCGGATCCTCGGTGGCGGTGTAGTACACGCCCGGCGAGCGGACGAGCTGCGACACCACCACGCGCTCGGCGCCATTGATGATGAAGGTGCCCTGCTCCGTCATCCACGGGAAGTCACCCATGAACACGGTCTGGTGCTTGACCTCGTCGGTCTCCTTGATGACGAGATCGACCTCCACCTTCAGCGGCTTCGCGAAGGTCAGGTCACGGGTTCGGCACTCCTCCTCGTTGAACTTCGGCTCCTCGAAGTAGAACTCGCGGAAGTGCAGCTCAAGATTCTTGCCGGTGAAGTCGGTGATGGGAGTGATCTCATCCAGCAGCTCACGGAGGCCGGTGGAGACGAACCACTCGAAGGATTCGGTTTGCGTTCGGATCAGGTTCGGAAGCGGGAGAACCTCGGGGATGTGCGAGAAATTCTCACGGGTCGGGGCCAGCTCAAAACGGCCGGTCGACTCGGCCAAAGCCATTCAGGAACTCCTCAAAGAGGGCATGGTGGGGCGCGGACACGCGAACGAGGAGTATAGCACCGCCGACCGCTTCGTCAACTGAAGCGGTCCGCCTGGCGCTAGCCATGGTCGAGTCGCAGGCGTATCGTACGGCGTGGCATGGGCGGTGCTGGCCTGGCGTCGAACGGACCGAGCTCGGGGCACGCCTCTACACGCCCGCATTCGTCGCCCTCTCTCTGGCCGAGTTCGCCTACTTCACGGCCCAGGGCCTCGAGATTCCGCTGGCTCCCCTCTTTGCGGCGGGTCCTCTCGGAGCCGATGAGGCCGGGGTCGGCATCACCGTCGGTGCGCTCAGCCTGACCGCCCTGGTGCTGCGGCCGACCGCCGGGAGGTGGGCCGATGCCCGCGGTCGGCGCCCGCTGCTCGTCGGCGGTGCGCTGCTGTATGGGCTGGCCACCGCGGCGCACGTCCTGGCCCCGAACCTGGTGGTCATGATCGGCCTCCGACTCCTGCTCGGCGTCGCCGACGCCTTCTTCTTCGTCGCCGGCTTCGCCGCGCTCGCGGACCTGGCACCGCGCGCGCGGGTGGGCGAGGCGCTGAGCATCAACTCCCTGTCGCTGTATCTCGGGATCGCGGTCGGCCCGATCGTGGGTCAGGTGCTGCTCGGCCTCGGCGGATTCTCGCTCGCGTGGCTGGGGGCAGCTGGCATCGCGGGCATTGCCGTGCTGCTGGCCATCCGGATCCCGGAGACCGCCCCGGAGCGCCCGGCGGACTCCGCCCCGGTGGCGCTGATCCATCGAGCCGCGCTGTTGCCCGGCTCGCTCCTGCTGGCCGGGATCTCAGCCATGGCGGGCTTCTTCGCCTTCGTGGCCATCCATGCCGAGACCATCGGCGTCACCGACTGGAGCCTGGTGCTGCTGCAGTTCGGGCTCATCGTGGTCGTCACGCGGGTGATCTTCGCCCGGCTGCCGGACCGGGTCCCGCCCTATCGCCTCGGTGCCGCCGCGCTGGCCCTGGCCGCGATCGGCATCGCGACGGTCGCCGTGTTCCCCACGCCGTTGGGGCTTTTCGTCGGGGCCGGCATCCTGGCCGCCGGCGTCGCGTTCACCACGCCGGCCTTCTTCGCGGCGGTGATGACCCGGGTCGAGCCCCATGAGCGCGGGGCGGCGATGGGGACGATGACGATCGCCATCGACCTGGCGTTCGGGGGTGGCCCGATGCTCTTTGGGCTCGTGGCCGCCGCGGGCGGCATCCCCGTCGCCTTCATCGCCGGCTCGGGCGTCGCGGCCGCCGGGGCCATCGGCGCCGTTGTCGCGCTGCGGCGCGCTGCCGCGCGGATCGTCCCGGCCTGATCCGTGCCGTCAGACGACGGCAGGCAGCCAGAGGAGCTCGAAGACGCGGATCGGGTCGTCGAAGCCGCGGAGCGTGACATCGCCGCGGTCGGTGAAGGTCAGCCTCTTCCCGAGGCTGAGATCGCGCACCGGGCTCGAGCACAGCACATGATCGCCCTCGGCGTGATCGCACAACCGCGCAGCGAGCTGGACCACGGCGCCGAAGAGATCGCCGCGCTCCGTCACCGGCTCCCCCGCCGCCAGCCCGACCTTGAGGCTGAGCGGATGCTCCGCGGTGGCGTTGTCGGCGGCGACGTCGCGCTGAATGCGGACCGCGGCTGACGCGGCATCGGCGACGAGGTTGAACGAGGCCATGATGCCGTCCCCGGTGTGCTTGACCTCACGGCCTCCGTTGGCCCGGATGGCTTCGCGGACGAGCCGATCGTGCGTCCGCAGGACTGCCATCGCTCCGCGGTCGCCGAGCCGCTGGGTGAGGCTGGTCGACCCGACGATGTCGGTGAACAGGATGGTTCGGAACGCCGTCTCCGCGTACGGCTCGACGGGCGAGGGCTCGCTCACCTTGCCGAGGAACGCCCGGACCATCTCGTCCTCGACCTCGATGATCTTGTTGGCAATGAGTCCGTGCGCCTCCCTGTGGACTGCCTCCACCGCCTCGCGGTTGGGTCCGCGCGCAAGGCAGAAGGCGGTTCCGGCCTCCGGGTCGTGCCAGTAGGTCAGGTACTCGACGCCGTACCGATCCTGCATCTCGACATCCTTCACGTGACCATCGGCGACGTCACGCGCCGTGAGGTCAGGGATTTCGTGGCGGTCCATGAACAGGGGCAAAGGGCGTTCCTCCGTGATCCCAAGCGTACACCGGCAGGGCGGTCCATCGACGTCCGCTCGCGCGCCGGACGTCAGGTGGGGTCGAGCTGGGTCTCCACCGCGCTCGACACCACGCTCGTGCCTCCCACGATCACGATCTGGGCCGGATCCAGGCGACGCAGCTCGTTCATCGTCGCGGCCGGCACGAAGGCACGATCGGTCAGCAGCACCGGCCCACCGCGCGCGGCGGCCGCGGCGCCGGCGCCCAGCGCATCGGGGTAGTCGCGTCCGGTGGCAACGTGGACCACCGCGGCCCGCGGGAAGGTGGCCGCCGACAGCGCGGCCGCGGTGGCGTAGCGATCGGCACCGGCGCGGCGCACGACCGTGGCGCCCGTCGAGCGCAGCTGGGTCTCCACCGCGCTCGACACCACGCTCGTGCCTCCCACGATCACGATCTGGGCCGGATCCAGGCGACGCAGCTCGTTCATCGTCGCGGCCGGCACGAAGGCACGATCGGTCAGCAGCACCGGCCCACCGCGCGCGGCGGCCGCGGCGCCGGCGCCCAGCGCGTCGGGGTAGTCGCGTCCGGTGGCAACGTGGACCACCGCGGCCCGCGGGAAGGTGGCCGCCGACAGCGCGGCCGCGGTGGCGTAGCGATCGGCACCGGCGCGGCGCACGACCGTGGCGCCCGTCGAGCGCAGCTGGGTCTCCACCGCGCTCGACACCACGCTCGTGCCTCCCACGATCACGATCTGGGCCGGATCCAGGCGACGCAGCTCGTTCATCGTCGCGGCCGGCACGAAGGCACGATCGGTCAGCAGCACCGGCCCACCGCGCGCGGCGGCCGCGGCGCCGGCGCCCAGCGCATCGGGGTAGTCGCGTCCGGTGGCAACGTGGACCACCGCGGCCCGCGGGAAGGTGGCCGCCGACAGCGCGGCCGCGGTGGCGTAGCGATCGGCACCGGCGCGGCGCACGACCGTGGCGCCCGTCGCCACGAAGCGGGCGACGTACGAAGCGTTGCTCGTCCCGGCGATGACGTCGTGGCTCGCGGCACCGCCGTCCGACCAGGACGAGAACGTATAGCTGATGCCGTTGACGACCTGCGGGCTCGGGGCCGAGATCACGGTCCGCGAGCCGCTGATGGCCGTGATCGTGAGCGGCGAGCCGCCGGCCAGGCCGGCCGCGAGCTGCAGGCCCGCGGGTTCGGAGCTGAATGTCAGCTGGACCGTGCGCGGATCAACCCGCACGGTATCGGTATCGGTCAGCCCACCCGCGTCCGTGACGGTCAGCCGGAACTCGAGGTAGGCAGGGTAATCGTGCTCGGGAGCGTTGAACACGCCCGAAGCCACCCCGACGCGGTCGCCCTGCGGATGCGCGTGGCAGTCGGTCTGTGTGACGCAGTGGTACAGGATCATCGACCAGCGCATGCTCGACGCCCCGATGCCCGGCTGGTTCGGATCCGACGCGGTTCCGGCGAAGGGCAGATCGACGCCGGTCGACCAGCGGTCCGCCGTTGTCGGCCGAGTGATCTGGGCAACCGGTGGAGAGTTGCCGGCCTGGATCGTGACCTGTGCGACGTCGCTCGCCCCTGCGCCATCGGTGACCCGCACCCGAACCAGCACCGAGCCGCTCGCGGTGTAGGTGCGCCCGGCCGTGACGCCGGTCGCATCGTCATACGCCCCGTCCCCGTCCAGGTCCCACGCGTAGCTGAGCTGCGAGACGGGCTGATCATCCGTACTGGCCGACGCGCTGAAGCTCACGGTGAGCGGGACCGGGCCCGATGCCGGTGTGGCGGAGACTCGAGCAACGGGCGGCGCGTTGCCCGCGGCATAGTCGACGCGATTCACCGTTCCCGCCGCGATGTCCACGAAGTAGAGGCGTCCGTCCGGACCGAGCTCGAGGTCGACCGGCGCCACGCCGGACAGGATCGTGTGCACTCCAGCAGGATTCGGCAATCCGTTCGAGCCTGCCGGCAGCGCCCAGAGGCAGCCCTTGACGTAGTCGGCGACGAAGAGCGCTCCGTCATACGCGGCCGGGTACGGAGCGCCCTCCCCGAACGCAATGCCCGAGATGGCCGATCCGGCGTTGCCGCAGCGCTGCGCGTCGGGGGATGCGCTGTGCCGGTACGCCCACCGCGGCGACGTCACGCCACCGTGCTGCCCCGCGTACAGCTCCTCGCACAGGTCGACGTTGAGGTTGTCCCACTGCGTGTTGCGCGCCGAACCCTCATGGCACGGCCATCCGAAGTTCTCGACCACGCTGTCGGTCGGATCCGGGATCACGTTGACCTCCTCCCACGTGTTCCAGCCGACATCGCCGATCCACAGCTCCGACGTCCCGGGGCGGAAGGTGAACCGGAACGGGTTGCGGAGCCCATGGGCGATGTGGCGATCGTCGTCGGCGACCGCGTTCCCGACGAGCGGGTTGTCCGGCAGCGCCGCACCGGTCGCCGGGTCCACGCGGATGATCGCGCCATTGCCGGAGGTCGGGTCATTGGACGTCAGCAGATCCTGTGCACGCAGCGCCCCGCCCTGGGTCGTCGGGAGGGTCAGCCGCTCACCGACCGTCACGGGTGGGTCTCCGCACGCGTTGGGCGTGACACCGCCCGTCGCGCCACTGTGCTGTCCGTAGTCCTGGAAGCTGCCCGCCGCGCCCTCGCCCGAGCTGACGTACAGCGCCCCGTCGGGGCCGAAGGCGACATGATCGAGGGCATGGCCCTGCTGCGCATGGCACCAGAACTGGCCGCCGATGAGGACCTGCTCCGCGCCGACCGCGCGGCTGTCGGCGCCGACCTGGATCCGCGACAGCCGGCCAGGTGCCGGGCAGCCGTCCTTGGCGCCATTCGGTGACGGCGGGCACAGGTCGTCGTAGAACGGCACGGGGCTGCCCGAGATCGGCGCATCCAGGATGTACGTGACGTAGATGTACGGACTGGCGGGGAAATCGGGGTGGACCGCGAGGCCGAGAAGACCGCGGTCACCGACCGCGTGGACGCGCGAGGAGAGATCCATCACGACGGTTGGCGTCGGATCGGCCATGCCGTCGAACGCGAGGATGCGGCCTCCACGCTCGGTGACGAAGATGCGCCCATCAGCGCCGAAGGCGAGGGCGGTCGGCGTGTCGAAGGCGTAGTCGTCGAACACGGAGTCGACGCGGAAGCCCGGCTCGACCACGGCGCCACGGACCGGCGGTTCGCTCGCCAGCAGGACGCTGCCGGTCAGCGCGAGCAGGACGGCAAGCGTCCCGGCGCGACGCCGACGGATGAATGCGCCGCTGCCCAGGTTCAATACCGTTCCCCCTCCTCGTGAGCGTCCGACGGTACCAGCCGGGGTGGGCCGGTGGTACTACCCGAGGCTCGATTCCGTTGTCCCACCGCACCGTGGTCGGCATCACTGCTCGGTCCGGGCACGAAGAAGCCGGCCCCCGTCTCGGGAGCCGGCTCGTTCGGTCGTGGTTGGCGGGAGGGCTGGGGCTACTTGACCTCGACGGTCGCGCCGGCCTCGGCCAGCTTCTCCTTGGCGGCCTCGGCCTCCTCCTTGGTGACGCCCTCCTTGACGGCCTTCGGGGCGGCGTCGACGAGGTCCTTGGCCTCCTTGAGGCCCAGGCCGGTGAGCTCGCGCACGGCCTTGATCACGAGGATCTTGTTGGCGCCGACGTCGGTCAGCAGCGCCTCGAACTCGGTCTGCTCCTCGGCAGCCGCTGCGCCCGCACCGTCGCCGCCGCCGGCCGGTCCCGCGGCCACGGCGACCGGGGCGGCCGCGGTCACGCCGTAGCGCTCCTCGAAGGCCTTCACCAGCTCGCTGAGCTCGAGGACGGTCATCGTGTCGATCGCCTCGAGGATCTGATCCTTGTCCAGGGTCTTGGTCGCCATCTGCTATCGGTTCTCCTGTTCTTCTGCTCGAGGCGGCGTCAGGCCGCGGTCTCGTTGGCTTGCTTCTTGTCGGCTACGGCACTCAGCACGCCCACGAGGTTTCGCAGGTTGGCGGCGAGCACGGCGGCCATGCCGGTCATGGGTGCGGCCATCCCGCCGGCGATCTTGCCGAGCAGGATCTCCCGCGACGGGAGCGTGGCCAGGCGGGTCAGCTGGGCTGCATCGATCGCCTGGCTGCCGAGCATCCCACCGCGCAGGGTGACCCCGATGCGGGAGTACGGTCGGAAGGCCTCGGTGAGCGCCTTCGCCATGGCCGCCTCGTCACCGTCGATGGTGGCCAGCGCGGTCGGTCCGTCGAGAAGCGGCTTGAGCTCGGATCGGTCCGCCTCGTCGGCAGCGATCTTCAGCAGCCGGTTCTTGGCAATGTGCAGGTGGACGCCGCTCTCGCGCAGCGCTCGTCGCACCGTCTGCATGTCGGAGACCTTCAGGCCCCGGTAGTCGGCCACGGCCATGGCGGAGCTGGAGCGGAGCAGCTCCGCGAGCTCGGCGACGGCCTGGCGCTTCGTTTCGGTGGGCATGGGTTGGTCCTGGTCTCCTCCTTGGCATGCAAAACGGCGGTCCCGTGCACGCGACACGAGAACCGCCGTTCGTCAGCAAGTTCGTCTTCGTGCCTGCGCGTGCCGCGACGTCGGGGACGATCCCGCGCCGGCGATTGGTCCGGGACTCGCACCCGGGACGCATCGCGGTCTGTGGCTCTTCGGTTGAGTTGACGCATCGTAGCCGATGCGTCCGCCGCTGTCCTGCGGCGGCCTAGGCGCTCGCCGCGGCCAGCGCCGATGGAATGTCGACCTTCACGCCCGGTCCCATGGTCGGAGCCAGGGTGAGGGTCCGCATGTACGTGCCCTTGGCGCCCGACGGCTTGGCGCGCTGGATCGCCTCGACGATCGCGGCGACGTTGGCCGAGAGCTGCTCCGGCGTGAAGCTGGCGCGGCCGACGGAGACGTGCACGATGCCGGCGCGGTCGACCTTGAACTCGACCCGACCGGACTTGACCTCGCCGACGGCGCGCTCGATGTCGAAGGTGACCGTCCCCGACTTCGGGTTCGGCATCAGGCCTCGCGGCCCGAGCTTCTTTCCGAGGCGACCGACCGTGCCCATCATGTCGGGCGTGGCGATCGCCACGTCGAACTCGAACCAGCCATCGTCGATCTTCTTGACGAGGTCGTCGCCGCCGACGTCATCGGCCCCGGCGCGCAGCGCCTCCTGGGCCTTCTCGCCCTGGGCGAACACGATGACGCGCGACGTCTTGCCCGTGCCGTGCGGCAGCACCACGGTGCCCCGCACGAGCTGGTCGGCGTGGCGAGGATCGATTCCGAGGCGAAGGTGCATCTCGACGGTACCGTCGAACTTGCTGAGGCTGAGCTTGGGGAGCAGCTCGCAGGCCTCGCCGATCTCGTAGCGACGCTCGGGCTCGACCAGCTTGGCGGCCTCGACGTACTTCTTCGAATGCTTCGGCATGTCAGGCCACCTCGATGCCCATCGAGCGCGCGGTGCCCTCGATGATCTTCATGGCCTGGTCGACGTCGTTCGCGTTGAGGTCGGTCATCTTCATCTCGGCGATCTCGCGGACCTGGGCGCGGGTCACGCGGCCGACCTTCTCCTTGTTCGGCTCCGCGCTGCCGGACTCGATGCCGGCCGCCTTCTTCAGCAGGGCTGCCGCGAGCGGCGCCTTCGTCACGAAGGTGAAGCTGCGGTCCTCGAAGACCGTGATCTCGGCCGGCACGACGTAGCCGCGCTGGTCGGCCGTACGCTCGTTGAAGGCCTTGATGAACTCCATGATGTTGATGCCGTGCTGGCCCAATGCCGGGCCGACGGGCGGCGCCGCGGTGGCGGCACCGGCGGGCGCCTGCACCTTCAGCATCGCCCTGATCTTCTTTGCCATCAGTTCTCCTCTCGAGGTTCCTGCGGGACCGGCGGGTCCCTCCCTCTGTTGGGTGGTGGGCTGCGAGTATATACGTATATACTCCGGCCGACGCGGCTAGAGCTTCTCGATCTGCAGGAAGTCGAGCTCCACCGGCGTCTCGCGGCCGAAGATGCTGACCAGCACCTTGACCTTGTTGCGCTCGGGGTTGACCTCGTCCACGGTCCCGATGAACTCGGCGAACGGTCCGTCCTTGACGCGGACGCTCTGGCCCTTGCTGTACTGGACCTTGAACTTCGGCGTCTCGACCCCCATCTGCTTGAGGATCTTCTTGACCTCGGTCTCGTCGAGCGGCAGCGGGCGGTTGCCCGATCCCACGAACGAGGTCACGCCAGGCGTGTTGCGGACGACGTACCACGACTCGTCGCTCATCGCCATCTCGACCAGCACGTAGCCCGGGAACACCTTGCGATTCACCGTCTGACGCTGGCCGTTGCGAATCTCGATCTCCTCCTCCATCGGGACGAGCACCTGGAAGATCTGGTCCTCCACGCCCATCGACTCGATGCGGTGCTCGAGATTCGTCTTCACCTTGTTCTCGTAGCCGGAGTACGTGTGGATCACGTACCACTGCTTCTTGGTTCGGTCCGCCTCGGGCATGTCGCCGGGGCGCGGTGCCTCGCGCGAGAGGCGTGCGGCCTCGCGGGCCTCGTTGCGCTCCTCGTTGGCGGTCTGCGTCTCATCGGCCATCTAGATCACCTGGTCCACGAGCGTGTTGAAGATCCGGTCGAGCACGAAGATGTAGACGCCCACCGCAAACGACACGGCCACGACCAGCAGGGTCAGGCGGATGACGGTCTCGCGAGTGGGCCAGGCGACCTTCTTGAGCTCGGCCCAGCTCTCGACCAGGTAGCGGCGAATGCCGGTCAACACGATGCGTTCGTTCTTCCTGCTACGGCGTGGTTGGCGACGGGTCGGTTGTGGCAGGGGCGACAGGACTTGAACCTGCAACCGCTGGTTTTGGAGACCAGTGCTCTACCAATTGAGCTACACCCCTCCGACACGGCCGCTATTTCGTCTCCCGGTGCAGCTGATGCTGGCGGCATCGCGGACAGAACTTGTTCAGCTCCATCCGGCCCGGGTCGTTGCGCTTGCTCTTCCGCGTGCTGTACGTGCGCTCCTTGCAGACGGTGCACGCCAGTGCGATCACGGGTCGATTCTCGGCCTTGGCCACTTGGTTCACATTCCTCGTCGTCGTCCCCCTGCCGATCGGTTCGGCGGCCACGCTGAACTAGGGCCGTGGACCGGGGGAAAGCAAGGAGGATTCTACGGCCGAATCGGCGCCGATGTCAACGAAGCCCCGCCTCGTGGTCGCG
The DNA here is from genome assembly GCA_963767985.1 of uncultured Chloroflexia bacterium. GTDB lineage: Bacteria > Chloroflexota > Limnocylindria > QHBO01 > QHBO01 > JACDBZ01. The sequence continues at coordinate 189,071 of CAVYGE010000003.1, read as the reverse complement.
GCGGCGAAGCACGATGCGGGTGAACGGCAGCCGGACGTCGCTGAAGACCTCGATGCTCACGAGGAAGCCGACGAAGATGAAGATCACGCCGAGCAGCTCGCCGAGGAAGAAGGCCCACGTCACGCCGAAGCGGTTCAGACCGCTGGTCCAGCCGGGGATGAAGCCGCCGATGGCGATGAGGATCGTGGCCGGCACCCGCGAGTTCAGCTCACCGGCCAGGAGGGCACGCCAGGCCGCCGGCAGCGATGCGAAGAAGTTCACGACCACCGCCACCGCCCGCCCGATGGCGCCGAGGACCGGCGGCCCGCCCGTGATGCGCAGCACGCGCACCTTCGGCATGAAGATGTACGCCGAGTACACCGCTCCGAAGACGAGCGCGAATGCCCCGGCGATGTTGAACGGCGGTGTCAGGACCCGCAGGTCGGATGGGAACGCCGTCCCGGTCGGCACGCCGGTCGCATCGACGTGGAAGCCGGGCGCGGCGACCGGCGCCGTGAGCGTCAGGACGGCAACCGCCACCGATGCGACGGCCAGGATGACGGCGGCCGTCGGCGCCACGAGCCGGCGCCGGACCCGCGTCACGATCGCGAGTGCCATGGCCGCGGCCGTTGCCAGCGCGACGACGGTGATGACGGTGGCGGCTGAGGCGGGGTCGCCCTCGCGTTCGCGGGCGACGGCCGACAGGATGCTGAACAGGCCGCCGGCGAAGACGCTGGCCGCCACCACGTAGCCGAACCGGGTGCGGTTCAGGAGGAAGACCGTGCCGAGGCCGAGGTAGGCGGCGACGCCGAAGGCGCCGAACAGGTACCAGCCGCGATAGAGCACCTCGTTCCAGCCGAAGGCGCTTCCGAGCAGCTCGGTGCCGGCACCGATGCCGTACCACACCAGGCCGAGCGTCCAGACCAGCTGGTACGGCTGCCGGCGGCGGAGCCACTGGTCCCCGACGAGCACCGCAAAGGCGAAGGACAGCACCGTGCTGAGGAGCGGAAGGACGACGTTGGCATCCAACGCGAGAAGACGCCTCCTGCGGTGTGCTGGAAAGGCCGGCGGGACGTTGTGGAGCCCACGTCCGGGTTCGAACCGGAGACCTCTTCCTTACCAAGGAAGTGCTCTGCCGACTGAGCTACGTGGGCGCGCGTCAAAACGTCACCCGCGGTCGGCGGGCCTCTTCAGTGTCGCAGCCTGAACCGATAGTCGACAACCATCGGTCTTTCTGGGCAAATCTATGCCGTCAGACCAGAGGATTCGATCGGCGGTTCTCGGGCGTCTTCGGTTGGGAAGTCTTGGTGGGCAGGGAGGGAATCGAACCCCCACAGTCGAAGACGGCTGATCTACAGTCAGCGGAGCTCACCACCTGCTCAACCTACCCACGGAATACGCCGGCGCGTGGTGCGTCGCCGACGGTGGCCGATGGTATCAGACGCTCCCGACGCCCTCAACTGGAGCCGAGGGTGGGAGTCGAACCCACAACCGTCGGTTTACAAAACCGATGCTCTGCCATTGAGCTACCTCGGCGCGCCGTGGCGGAGTGTAGCAACTCCCTCAGGCGGTCCGCTGACGGACGACCTCGAACAGCAGCAGCGCCCCTGCCGTCGAAGCGTTGAGACTGGCGACCCGGCCCGCCATCGGGAAGCTGACGAGGACGTCACAGCGCTTCGCGGGTCGCTCCAGACAACCCGCTGCCCTCGCTTCCGACCACGACCGCCAGCGGCCCGGTCATATCGGTCTCCCACGCCGATGCCGGCGCGTCCTGGTCGGCGGCCGCGAGTCGCAGGCCCGCCGTCTTGAGCTCGTGAATCGCATCGCCGATCGTCGGCAGCCGACCGATGAGGAGGTGCTCGCTGGCCCCCGCGCTGGCCTTGACGGCGGCCGTGCTGAGCGGAGCGGCGCCGCGCTCGGGGAAGACCACCCCATGCACGCCGGCCGCCTCGGCGGAGCGCAGCAGCGTGCCGAAGTTCGTCGGATCCTGGAGGTGCTCGAGGACGAGGACGAGGGGATCGACGTCCGACGTCGCCGCGCGCTCCATCATCTCGCTGACGTCGGCCCAGCGTCGCTCCCCCACCTCCAGCAGCACGCCCTGGTGCCCGTCGAAGGCGGCGATCCGCGTCATCTGGTCGGCCGGCACGCGATCCACCGGCAGGTGAGCGCGGCGAGCGGCGTCGGTGATGGCACGGAGCTCGGGCGCGGGACGGGCGGTGGCGGAGATCAGCAAGCGGCGCGCCTCACGACCGGCGGCGAGCGCCTCGCTGACCGGCCGTCGACCGCCGATCCATTCGGTCATGCGCTCCGCTCGACGATGGCGACCGCCCAGGCCGCGATTCCCTCGTCCCCGGTGAATCCGAGCCCGTCCGATGTCGTCCCCTTGACCGAGACGGCATCCGGCCCGATCCCGAGGATGCCTGCGATGTGGGCCGCCATCTCATCGCGGCGCGGCGCGATGGCCGGTCGGGCTCGGCCGCGACGCTCACGTCGACGCCTTACCGGCCTCCAGCCGTTCTCGGCCAGCAGCGCCACCGCCGTGGCGGTCAGGGCGCTCGAGTCCGCATCTGCCCACTCCGCGGTGTGCGGGAAGAGTGCACCGATGTCTCCGAGGGCCGCCGCTCCGAGCAACGCGTCGACGATCGCATGCAGCACGACGTCGCCGTCCGAATGCCCGAGCGGGCCGCGCGGCTCGTCGTCCCAGGTCGTTCCGCCGAGCCGCATCGGGCGACCCTCCACCAGCCGGTGCGCGTCGAACCCGATGCCCGATCCGCACGCCGCGGCTCGCTGCCGGCGCCGGCAGCGTGACGACGCGCTCGGCGAGGATGGCGCGCATCGGTCCGACGTCGCCGGGTTCGGTGAGCTTGCGATTTCCGGGGTCGCCCGGCACGGTCAGCACCGGCACGCCCGCGGCGGCCAGCGCGCCGGCGTCGTCGGTGATGGGTCGGCCCCAGGCATGCGCCTCCTCGATCGCTGCTCGCAGCGCGCCGAGCGTCGCTCCCTGCGGCGTCTGCGCCGCCGCAACCTCATCGCGCTCGACCGGTGCGACGACGCGCCCGCCGCGTACGCGCTTGAGCGAATCGACCACGGGGGTGACGGGCACCACGGCACGCTCGCCGCCCTCGGCGATCAGCGCCGAGACCACCGCGCCAACCAGCTCCGGGGTCACGGCGGGGCGGGCGGCATCGTGCACGACCACGAGGGTCTCGTCACCGTGTCCGGCGCCGGTCAATCCCCACAGGCCCTTGATCACGCTGTCGGCGCGCGTCGACCCACCGGTCACGATGAGGCATCGTCGCTCGTCGGGTGGCAGCGCAGACCCGAAGCGGTCTTCGGCATCGGCCGGGACGACCACCGCGACGTGCTCGAGACCGGGCTGCGCGAGGAGCACGTCCAGCCCCCAGCGCCATGCCGGCCGGCCCCAGAAGTCGGTCCACAGCTTGTCTCGGCCCATGCGCTGGCTGCTGCCGGCGGCGACGAGAATGGCAGAGACGGGCGGAGCGGACGGCGTCATTGCCGGCGCTCAGCCCGCGTCGGATCGGGGCTGGGCGAAGATCATCCGGCCGGCGACGGTCTGCAGCACGCGCGTCACGGTGATCGGAAGGTCCTGGTCAAGGAACCGATAGCCCCCCTCGACCACGATCATGGTCCCGTCGTCGAGGTAGCCGACGCCCTGCCCGGCCTCCTTGCCCTCCTGGATGATGCGCACCGTCATTTCCTCGCCCGGATGCAGCACCGCCTTGACGGCATTGGCGAGCTCATTGATGTTCAGCACCCGGATGCCCTGCAGGTCGGCGACGCGATTGAGGTTGTAGTCGTTGGTCAGGATGGCCGAGCCGTGGTCACGGGCGTAGGCCATCAACTTCGCGTCGACCTCCTCGACCTCGGGATAGGTGGCCTCGCTGATCTCGACGGCGGTGACCGCATCCTTCTGCAAGGCCGACAGCATCTCGAGACCGCGACGTCCGCGGTTGCGTCGAAGCGCATCCGGCGAGTCGGCGATCCGTTGCAGCTCGTCGAGGACGAAACGCGGGACGACGAGCGTGCCGAGGACGAAGCCCGTGCGTGCGATGTCGACGATGCGCCCGTCGATCACCGCGCTGGTATCCACCACCACCCGGTTCGACGGCCCGCGCCCGCGCGCGCCGGGGATCCAGCCGGCGACCGCGGGCAGCAGCACGTCGCGCTTCTGCAGCGTGGCGGCCAGCATCATCACCGCCAGGAACAGCGACACGATCGGCGGCCCCAGTGATCCGAGCGCTCCGCCGACCGCGGCCAGCGGCACGCCGACCAGCAGGCCCATGACGAGGCCGATGACGACTGCCGCGACACCGAGGCCGAACTCCCCCGCACCGGCCTCGCTCAGCTTGTCGACGGCCCGGCGGACGGGATAGATGGTGATGTACGGGATGGCCAGGTAGCCGAACAGCAGCGTCGCCACCACGAAGGCCGTGAGGAACGCCGGCCGGTTTGCCGGCTCGATGATGTCGCCGGCGCGCTGGAGAAGCGCCAGGCCGAGCGCAAAGCCGAAGAGGGTGCCCAGCAAGGCACCCGTGAATTGGATGATCCGTGTCATGAGGTTGATGATTCCGAGATGTATGAGGACAACCCGCAGCCGGCGACCCGGGGAGATGAAGCGAGGTCCACCGCGCCGCGGAAACGAGGCCGCCCACACTAGCACGCGACCCCACCGGAGTCCACGTCACGCACCCGTGGCGTCTCAGCCCTCGAGGACGTGCTCCAGGGCCTCGCGGATCGTCGAGGCGACGACCATGCCGCTCGGCGCACTCCGGCCCCGCTCGCCACGCGTGGGACCGGTGACCAATGTCCCAAAGCCGAGACGGCGCGCCTCGAGCAGCCGCCGATCGGCGCGGACCGCGGATCGCAGGCGCCCCGACAGCGCGACCTCGCCGGCCAGGACGATGTCGCGACGGACGGGCCGATCCCTCAGGCTGGACGCCAGTGCCGTGGCGACGGCCAGGTCGGACGCCGGTTCGTCGATGCGCAGGCCGCCGGCAACGTTCACGTACACGTCGTGGCCGCTCAGGTTCAGCCCGGCATGGCGAGCCAGCACGGCGATGAGCATCAGGACGCGGTTCGCGTCGATGCCCGTGGTGGCACGGCGCGGCGATCCATAGCTGGTGGCTGCGGACAGGGCCTGGATCTCGACGGCAAGCGGCCGCGTCCCCTCGAGCGCGATGGTGACCGCCGACCCGGCGCTCGGTGCCTCCTCCGACTCGAGGAAGAAGCGGCTGGCGTCCTCGACCTCGGCCAGTCCGTCGCCGCGCATCTCGAGCACGCCGACCTCGTCGGTCGATCCGAAGCGGTTCTTCGCGGCACGCAGCAGACGGGTCGAGCCAAGTCGCTCGCCCTCCAGGTAGATCACGGCATCCACGAGGTGCTCGAGGGTCCGCGGCCCGGCGACCGTGCCCTCCTTCGTGACGTGACCGACCAGCGCGATGCACGTCTGCCCGGCCTTGGCCAGCTCCGCCAGGCGCGCCGCCACTTCTCGGACCTGGCCGACGCTCCCCGCCGGCCCGGTGAGGTCGGGGCTGGTCAGGGTCTGCACGCTGTCGACCACGGCGAGCGCCGGTGCCACGGACTCGATGGCGGCCAGCGCTGTCTCGAGCTCGGTGGTGGCTGCCAGGTCGAGACCGTCGACCACCCCACCGATGCGCTCGGCGCGGCCGCGCACCTGCGCCGCGGACTCCTCGGCGGTGACGTACAGGGCTCTCCCTCCGCCTGCAGCAACGCGGGCGGCGAGCTGGAGCAGGAGCGTCGACTTCCCGATCCCCGGATCGCCGCCGATGAGGATGATCGAACCGGGCACGAACCCCCCGCCGAGCACGCGGTCGACTTCGCCGATCCCGGAGGTGAGACGGGAGGCCTCGGCGCTCGTGATGGCGCCGATCGGCGACACCGCGGCCGAACCCGCCACGGCGCGGGCGGCGGACGATGGCCGGGCGGGCGCCCGCGGGGCGGCGATCGTCTCGACCAGGGTGTTCCAGGCGGCGCACGATGGGCACTGTCCGGACCACTTGGGCGAGGACGCGCCGCACTGCTGGCAGAGATACGCTGTCTTGACGGCTGGCACGATGCTCCGGGCGCGGACTGGTCCGGCCGATACTGCGGCCGAGCGCTTATCCCCGCGTTATCGCTGGCTTACCGACCGGCCTTCGCCGGTTGCCGCTTCGGGGTTCCGCCGCGCTCGATCGTGAGGGCTCCATCGGGCCCGACATCGACGATCACGGTGTCACCGGGGCTGAAGCTCGCCTGGAGCATGCGCTCCGCCAGGGCGTCCTCGATCTGGTTCTGGATCTCTCTCCGCAGCGGACGCGCGCCGTAGGCCTGGTCGTAGCCCTTGGTGATGATCGCGTCCTTGGCCGCGTCGGTGACCACCAGCTCCATCTCCTGGCCGGCCAGCTGCTCCTTGACCCGGGCCAGCAGCAGGTCGACGATCTCGCGGATCTCCTCGCGCGTGAGCTGGCGGAACACGACCGTGGCGTCGATGCGGTTGAGGAACTCGGGACGGAACGTGTTCTTCAGCTCACCGAGCACCTTGTCCTTCATGCGCTCATAGTCCGATGCCGCCTGAGCCGCTTCGCCCTCCGCGCTCGCCCGGAAGCCGATCGAGGTGTCGCGCTGCATCTGCTGCGCGCCGACGTTGCTGGTCATGATGATCACGGTGTTCCGGAAGTCGACCCGACGCCCCTTGGCATCGGTGAGGTGCCCGTCCTCCAGGATCTGCAGCAGGATGTTGAAGACCTCCGGATGCGCCTTCTCGATCTCGTCGAGCAGGACCACGCTGTAGCTCTTGCGTCGCACGGCCTCGGTGAGCTGTCCGCCCTCGTCGTAGCCGACATAGCCGGGCGGGGCGCCGACGAGCCGTGACACGTTGTGGCGCTCCATGAACTCGCTCATGTCGATCTTCACGAGCGCTTCCTCGGAGCCGAACATGAACTCGGCAAGCGCCTTTGCCAGCTCGGTCTTGCCTACGCCGGTGGGTCCCATGAAGATGAACGAGCCGATGGGGCGCTTGGGGTCCTTCAGGCCGGCGCGCGCGCGACGTACGGCTCGGCTGATGGTCGTGATCGCCTCTTCCTGGCCGATGTACCGCTTGTGCAGTGCATCCTCCATGTGCAGCAGGCGCTCGGACTCCTCCACGCTGATACGGATGACGGGAATCCCGGTCCACATGCTGACGACCTGGGCGATGTCCTCGTCGGTGACGACGGGCGTCTCCTTGCCCTGGTCCTCGTGCCACTTGGCCTTGAGCTCCTCGATCTTCTCCTTGCCCTGGGCTTCCTCGTCCCGCAGGCGCGCCGCCGCTTCGTAGTCCTGCCCGGCGATGGCCTCGTCCTTCTGGACGGTGATCTCGCCGAGGGCTGCCTGCGCCGCCTTGATCTCCGGCGGAGCCGATGAGGACCGCAGCCGCACGCGCGAGCCCGCCTCGTCGATGAGGTCGATCGCCTTGTCGGGCAATGCCCGATCGGCCACGTAGCGAACACTGAGGTCGACGGCGGCGCGCACGGCCTCGTCGCTGATCTTGACCTTGTGATGCTCCTCGAAACGCTCGCGGATCCCGAACAGGATGTCGATCGCCTCGTCGACCGTCGGCTCGTCGACCATGACCGGCTGGAACCGGCGCTCGAGCGCGGAGTCCTTCTCGATGTACTTGCGGTACTCGTCCAGCGTCGTGGCGCCGATGCACTGCAGCTCGCCACGCGCCAGCGGCGGCTTCAGGATGTTCGCCGCATCGATTGCTCCCTCGGCAGCACCCGCGCCGACCAGCGTGTGGAGCTCGTCGATGAACAGGACGCTGTCGTTGCTCGAGCGCAGCTCCTCGATGATCTTCTTCAGCCGCTCCTCGAACTCGCCGCGGTACTTCGTCCCCGCCACCAGCGACCCGATGTCGAGGGTGAGGACGCGCTTGTCGGCCAGCGTCTCGGGCACGTCGCCGCTGACGATCCGATGCGCCAGTCCCTCGGCGATGGCGGTCTTGCCGACGCCGGGCTCGCCGATCAGGGCAGGGTTGTTCTTGCGGCGCCGCGACAGGATCTGGATGACGCGCTCGATCTCCTTCTCGCGCCCGATGACCGGGTCGAGGGCGCCGGAACGCGCCGCCTCGGTCAGATTGATGCCGAGCTGGTCGAGCGTCGGCGTCTTGCTGGGACGCTTCGTCTCCTGGGTGGGCGTCGTGCTGCTCGACTGGCTGAGAACGTGGATGACCTGGTGACGAACCTTGTCGAGGTTCACTCCGAGGCTCTCGAGCACCCCGGCGGCAATGCCCTCGCCCTCGCGGACGAGCCCGAGGAGCAGGTGCTCGGTGCCGATGTAGTTGTGGCCCAGGCGCCGCGCCTCGTCGATCGCGAGCTCGATGACGCGCTTGGCGCGGGGCGTGAGCCCCACCTCGCCGACGACCGGACGATCGCCGCGACCGATGATGAATTCGACCGCGGTGCGCACCTTGGACAGCTCGACGTTCATGTTCTCGAGCACGCGCGCAGCGACGCCCTCGCCCTCACGGACGAGGCCGAGCAGCAGATGCTCGGTCCCGATGTAGTTGTGATTGAAACGCTGGGCCTCATCCTGAGCCAGGGTGAGAACCTTCCGCGCTCGATCGGTGAACTTGTCGAATCGATCCATGTCGCCCGCTCTCGTGCGTCGGTCTTGTGCTGAGTGTACGGCACCGATGCCGCGCGCCGTTGTCAACGCTGCGTAGCACCGGCCCGTGCAGTACATACGCAGGACGGCGACGCTTCGATCATCGTTCACGCCGAAATGAGCGGGAGCGGACCCGAAGGCCCGCTCCCGCGAGACGCTCCAATGGCCCCAGCCGGGGGCCGTGCGACGGCCTAGGCCTTTGCCTCCTCGGTCTCGGGCGCTTCGGTTTCGGCCGACTCGCTCGCCTCGTCGGTCGCCTCGTCCAGCGGCCTCGCCGGTCTCCTCGGTACGCGGTCACGCCATTCGACGCGTCGTCGGTGGCCGCCGGCTCATCCGACGCCTCGTCGGCTGCTTCGTCGGCTGTCTCGTCCCCGGACCGCAGCTGGTCGAGGAAGCCGGAGCTGGCGAAGGCCGCGGCCATCGTGCTGTCGATGCCGCCCTCCGGCTCGGCGGTTGCGTCCTCCGGCCGATAGTCGAACCGATCGCGACGCGGGGCGCGCTCCCGGCGCGGCCGGTCCTCGCGCGGCGCGGGCGCGGCGCGATCCTCGGCCTGCTTGAGGCTCAGACCCGAGGCGGTGACGCTCCGAGTCGAGGCTGATGATCCGCAGCTTGATCTGCTGGCCCTCCTGGACGACGTCGCCCGGGTGCGCAACCCGCTGGTTCGACAGCTCGCTGATATGGATCAGGCCCTCGAGGCCCTCCTCCACGCGGACGAAGGCGCCGAAGTTGACGAGCTTGGTGACCGTTCCCTCGATCACGTCGCCGATCTTGTACTTGGCCACGGACTCCTGCCACGGGTCGGGCTGCAGCCGTCGAATCGACAGGCTGATGCGGCCGCGCTCGTGGTTGATGTCGATGACCTCGGCCTCGACCTCCTCCCCGATCTGGTGGGCGGTCTCCGGGTTGTTGACCTTGTTCCAGCTCAGCTCGCTCTTGTGGACCAGGCCGTCGATCCCGCCGAGGTCGACGAACACGCCGAACGGAGCGATGCTCCGGACCACGCCGGTGACCTTCTGGCCGGTCTCGAGGCTGCTGAACAGCTCGTCGCGCTTCTCGCGGCGCTCCTCGTACAGGGCGACCTTCTCCGACAGGATGAGGCGGTTCGCCTTGCGGTTGACCTCGAGGATCTTCAGACGGAGCGTCCGGCCGACGAACGGCTGGAGCTTCTCGGCGATCTCCTGCGCCGCGTCACGTGGCTGCTCGTCGCGCGGGCGGCGCGGGAAGTCGACGATCTGGCTGATCGGCACGAAGCCACGGACACCGAGGTCGACGATCAGACCGCCCTTGTTGTGGTCGATCACGCGGGCCTCGACGATCTCTCCGGCGTCGAAGCGCTCCTGCATGGCGCGCCACTTTCGCTCGAGGCCGGCTCGACGCAGCGACAGCACCGCGTGGCCCTCGGGCGACTCGGGCTGCAGCACGTACACCAGAACCTCGTCGCCGACGTTGAGCTCAGCGCGGTTCTCGTCGCCGTCACGCGGTCCGCGACGGTTCATCAGCTCGCGGTTGCTGACGACGCCCTCGCTCTTGCCGCCGAAGTCGACCAGGATCTCGTCCGGGTCGATGCGGACGACCGTTCCCTCGACCACGTCACCATGCTTGAGGCTCTTCACCTCGTTGTCGGGATGGTCGAGGAGCTCGGCCATCGTCATCGACTCGTTGGTCGGCGGGACCGCGGCGGGCTGCTCGTCCTCGACCGCGGGCGCATCGGCCTCAACGGCGATGGGTGCCGTGTCTGCCGCCGGCGTCGCGTCGGCCGTCGTGGCCGTCTCGGGCGCAGCCTCGGGCGATGCGTCGACATCGGTCGAGTCGGGGGAGACCTCCGCTCGTGGCCGCATCGTCGTCGGTGGCGACCGGTGCTGCGGGCTCCGGCGCGACCGCCTCGACGGCTACCGGCTCGGATGACACGGCGGCCTCGCCGTCGGCCTCTGCGGCCGAGCCAGCTGGCTCGCCGGTGGCCTCGCCCTCGGGTGTCGTGTCGGGGGATGCGGCGTCCGCGGCATCCACGGTGGTCTCGGGGACCGATTCCGGGGCGCTGTCCTGGGTCTCGTCGGCCCTCGGCGCCTCGTTGCTGTCTTGGGTCAAGTGATCAATACGCTCCTGTCGGTAAGTGTCCGTGAAAACAGATGACGCCCTCCACGCGAGGGCGTCCGTCACCGGCCGATGCTGTCAGGTGCGTCCTGGTGGTCTCCGATGAAACGACTCGGTGCTCCTTCTCGCCTGCCGACGAACTGACGACGCTCGCACGCGCCTATGGGGTTGTCTGCCACACGGCCCGCGGAGCATACCATACGGTCAAATGCCCTCCGACCAGCATGCCTGAGCTCCCGGACCTGACCATCGTGGCGGAAGAGCTGGTGCGACGCGCATCCGGCCGCCGCGTGGTCGAGGCGAGCGCGCCGACGCCGATCCTGCTGCGCGCCACGCCCGCCGAGCTGGGCGACCTGGCCGGCGCGACCGTGGGTGACACGCGCCGGCGCGGGAAGTTCCTGCTCATTCCCTTCACGCTCGCGTCCGGTGAGCGTCGTACCCTCGCCGCGAACGCGATGCTGGCCGGACGCTTCTGGCTGACCTCGACTCGCGAGCGCGTGCGCGCGCGAACCGGCCTGCGTCTGACGCTCGACGACGGGAACGACCTGCGCTATGTCGACCGCGAGATGCTCGGCAAGCTGTACCTGGTCGCTGACGACGGTCTGGACGCCATCCCCGGCTGGACGGAGATGGGACCCGATGCCGACGACCCGGCCCTCACCCTCGACCACTTCCGCGAGCGGATTCGCCGCCATCCGGGAGAGCTCAAGCCGCTGCTCCGCAACAGCCGCTTCGTGGCGGGCATCGGCAACGCCTACAGCGACGAGATCCTGTGGGAGGCCGGCCTCGCGCCGTTCCGCCGGCGCAGCAGCCTCGGCGCCGACCAGATCGAAGGGCTGTACGACGCCATGCGTGCGGTCCTCGCCGACGCGATCGATCGGCTTCGCCTGCTCGTCCCGCCCGACATCCAGACCCAGCACCGCGAGTTCCTCAAGGTCCATCTGCGCGGAGGGGAGCCCTGCCCGCGCTGCGGACGCGAGCTGCGTCAGATCGGAGGGCGGGAGGCGACGACGTTCTGTCGGACCTGTCAGCCGCCGATGTGATCCGCGGCCGCTACCGGATCCGCAGCACCTGCCCGATCACGATCTCGTTCGCATCCTCGATGCCGTTCAGCGCCTGGAGGGCCGACACGGTCGTCCCGAACTGCTGCGCGATGGCGGCCAGGGTGTCGCCTTCCTGGACCACGTACTGCTGTGGCGTCGGCGTGGGTGCGATCGTGGGCGCGATCGTGGGTGCGATCGTCGCAGTGGGGCTCGGCGTGGGTGAGGGCGTCGGCGTGGCGGTGGGACTGGGCGTGGGCGTCGCGGATGGGGTCGGACTGGGCGAGAAGCTGGGCGACGTCGGTTGGCTGGCCGCCGAGTCGGGGCTCGGCGCGTCGAACCACGCGACGCCGTCCTCGGTCACGATGCCGCTCGCCATTGCCGCGCCTCCGACGCCGAGTGCGAGGGCGGCAGTCGCGATCGCGACCGTCGGCATGACCGGGCCTCTGCGCGCTCGACCGGCAATGCCACGCCAGGCCGGGTCGGGTGCAAGGACCATGCGCGTCGAGACGAGCCCGTCGACAACGGCTGTGCGACCGCCGGCCCGCGCGACGTGGGCGAGGTAGCGCTCACAGCGCTCGTGGGCAGGGGTCAGGCAGAGGCGAGCCTGCTCCTGGCGGTCGATCGGGATGGGAGTCTCGTCCGCGTGACAGCGATGGCCGCCATCAACGCCGTCGATCGCCGTGCGGGGGTTGCCCTGAAGCCCAAGTAGCGGACAGACGCGATCCACCCGCTCAGGATACCAACAGCCCCGACGGCAGAACCGACGGGGCTGGCGTGTGAATTATCCCGGCGACGACCTATTTTCCCAGGGGGTTGCCCCCCGAGTATCTTCGGCGCTGGAGAGCTTAACTTCCGTGTTCGGGATGGGAACGGGTGGATCCTCTCCGCTAGCGTCACCGGGACAAATCTTCAAATGTCGACCTCACCCGCACGGGTGCGTCGAAGAATGGAAGCAACGAATCATCGTGGATCGGGCGGCGTTCACCGCCCTTCCGAACGCGATCCAGCAGCGTGCTAGTCGCGTGAACTAGGTCAAGCCCTCGACCATTAGTACCTGCTTCGCTCAACGCATTGCTGCGCTTACACGTGCGGCCTATCAAACAGCTAGTCTCGCTGCGGTCTTACCTGGTTAACCCAGTGGGGAACCTCATCTTGAGGCGAGCTTCGCACTTAGATGCTTTCAGTGCTTATCCCAACCGAACATACCTACCCAGCAATGCCATTGGCATGACAACTGGTACAACATTGGTTCGTCCACTCCGGTCCTCTCGTACTAGGAGCAGCTCCTCTCAAGTTCCCTACGCCCACGGCGGATAGAGACCGAACTGTCTCACGACGTTCTGAACCCAGCTCGCGTACCGCTTTAATTGGCGAACAGCCAAACCCTTGGGACGTACTTCCGCCCCAGGATGCGACGAGCCGACATCGAGGTGCCAAACAGGGCCGTCGATATGAACTCTTGGGCCCTATAAGCCTGTTATCCCCGGGGTAGCTTTTATCCGTTGAGTGATACCCCTTCCACTCGGAGGTACCAGATCACTAAGCCCGACTTTCGTCTCTGCTCGACTTGTAGGTCTCGCAGTCAAGCACCCTTATGCCTTTGCACTCTACGGCTGGTTTCCATTCAGCCTGAGGGTACCTTTGGGCGCCTCCGTTACACTTTAGGAGGCGACCGCCCCAGTCAAACTGCCCACCTGACACTGTCCAGCGCCCGGATAACGGGTCGCGGTTAGAGCCGAAATACAACAAGGGTGGTATTTCAACGGTGACTCCACCGAGGCTAGCGCCCCAGCTTCAACGTCTCCCACCTATCCTACACATGCTGAACCTCAGTCCAATATCAAGCTACAGTAAAGCTCCACGGGGTCTTTTTGCCCTGCCGCGGGTAACCTGCATCTTCACAGGTATTTCAATTTCGCCGGATCCCTCGTTGAGACAGCGCCCAGATCGTTACGCCATTCGTGCGGGTCGGAACTTACCCGACAAGGAATTTCGCTACCTTAGTACCGTTATAGTTACGGCAGCCGTTTACCGGGGCTTCAATTCAGAGCTTGCACCCCTCCTCTTAACCTTCCGGCACTGGGCAGGCGTCAGCCCCTATACGTCAGCTTTCGCTTTAGCAGAGACCTGTGTTTTTGCTAAACAGTCGCCTGGGCCGTTTCACTGCGGCCTCGATCAGCCTCCCATCAAAGATGAGCGCTGCGAGGCACCCCTTCTCCCGAAGTTACGGGGTCAATTTGCCGAGTTCCTTAACGAGGGTTCTTCCGATCGCCTTGGTATGCTCTACCCGTCTACCTGCGTCGGTTTGCGGTACGGACGCCTTTGATCTCGCTAGACGCTTTTCTTGCAGGATCGGCTCAGTCGAATCAGCTTTCGCCTTTCATTCGCTTCTCGGAGTTAATGAGAGGACGGATTTACCTATCCTCTCCCCCTACCAGCTTAGACGCACATAGCCAAAGTGCGCTCAACCTACCGTTCCCGGTCACGCCCTTGCTCCCGCGATCGCTTCTCTCCGGCTGCCTCGACAGCAAAGCTGCCTCAGCTCACCGGCGTCCACGACCGTGGCACCTTGCGGTGCAAACGATCTCTGGCGGTATCGGAATATCAACCGATTGTCCATCGCCTACGGCTTTCGCCCTCGGCTTAGGCCCGACTAACCCTGAGCGGATTAACCTTCCTCAGGAAACCTTAGACATACGGCGTGCGCGTTTCTCACGCGCATTTCGCTACTCATGCCGGCATTCGCACTTCCGTCCGCTCCAGTCGTCCTCACGATCGACCTTCACTGCAGAACGGAACGCTCCCCTACCACTGCACCCTGGCCCGAAGGCCTGAGCACAATCCGAAGCTTCGGTATCAGACTTGAGCCCCGTTGGATCTTCGGCGCGGAATCACTTGACCAGTGAGCTATTACGCACTCTTTAAATGATGGCTGCTTCTAAGCCAACATCCTGGTTGTCTAAGCAACTCCACATCCTTCCCCACTTAGTCTGAATTTTGGGACCTTAGCTGTCGGTCTGGACTGTTTTCCTTTTGACCACGAAGCTTAGCCCTCGCAGTCTGACTCCCGGGGTGTGAAATCGTGGGATTCGGAGTTTGATTGGGTTTGGTAAGCGGGAAGCCCCCTAGCCCATTCAGTGCTCTACCCCCACGACTGAACCCCCGAGGCTAGCCCTAAAGCTATTTCGGGGAGAACCAGCTATCTCCGAGTTCGATTGGCATTTCACCTCTACCCACAGGTCATCCCCTAGCTTTTCAACGCTAGTGAGTTCGGTCCTTCACGGGACATTACTCCCGCTTCAACCTGCCCATGGGTAGCTCACTCGGTTTCGGGTCTACCCGCTGCGACTATGGCGCCCTATTCAGACTCGCTTTCGCTACGGCTCCGTCCTTCACGGACTTAACCTTGCCACAGACCGGGTAACTCGCCGGCTCATTCTTCAAAAGGCACGCCATCAGGCTACCCGCCGGCCGAAGCCTGCGGGCAACACCCTCTGACTGCTTGTAAGCACGCGGTTTCAGGTACTATTTCACTCCCCTCCCGGGGTGCTTTTCACCTTTCCCTCACGGTACTGGTTCGCTATCGGTCGCCAAGAGTATTTAGCCTTGGACGGTGGTCCGCCCGGGTTCCCACATGAAGAGACCTTCCACGTGGTACTCAGGGACACGTCCGGGAGTCGGATCGCTTTCGCTTACGGGGCTGTCACCCACTGTGGCGGGCCTTTCCAGGCCGCTTCTGCTAACGAACCGATTTGTAACTCCCTGCGGGATTCACAGCTCCCACAAGACGGCCCTACAACACCGCGACTGCAACGGCTGCGACCTATCACGCAGCCACGGTTTGGGCTCCTCCGCTTTCGCTCGCCACTACTAACGGAATGTTCTCTGCTCCTCGAGGTACTTAGATGTTTCAGTTCCCTCGGTGTCCTCGCCACGGTCTATGTATTCAACCGTGCGTCCCAGGGCATTACCCCTGGGGGGTTTCCCCATTCGGATATCTCCGGATCAACGCTTGCTCGCAACTCCCCGAAGCATTTCGCTGCCTGCCACGTCCTTCGTCGGCTCTTGGCGCCAAGGCATCCACCGCATGCTCTTAGTAGCTTGACCTACAACGTTCACGCGGCTAGCACGGTGCTGGCCGTCGCGCCACGATGCGGTCGCGTCGGAATCTCCTCGACGAAATCGATGCTTCCAATCTTCGATTGATAAGGTCGTGCGCCCTCGATGGACGCGCACCACGCTCGCTCGTCGCGCTGGCCCGATGCGACCGACACGGATGCCGGCCGCTTCGACGCCCGGCGACGATTCGTCACGGCGTCAGCGATGATTCCGCTGACCGATGGGCGCCACACGGTCGCGCGCAGCGGTCAGAAGACCATTTCAATGTGGGCTTGTCACAACGATCGCGAGGAGGACCTGCAGTGGTCTCCCCGCGAGAGCCGAGTTACTGTAGCACCCCGCCCAGGGCCGGTCAACACAGCCGGGTCGACGATAACGGGGGCGGAATACGTGGTGGAGATGAGGGGACTCGAACCCCTGACCCCCTCCTTGCAAAGGAGGTGCTCTCCCAGCTGAGCTACATCCCCACGGCCCGCGCATCGTATCCGGCGCCGGCCACCCGGTCAAAAGCCCTCAGCGAAACACAACGGTTCGGTCGCCGTGCAAGAGCACCCGATGCTCGAGGTGCCAGCGAACCGCCCGGGCAAGCGCGACGCACTCAACGTCGCGCCCAACACGTGCCAGCTCGGCGACGCTGTGCGCGTGGTCGACCCGGGCAACCTCCTGCTCGATGATCGGGCCTTCGTCGAGCGCCTCGGTGACGTAGTGCGCCGTGGCGCCGATGAGCTTGACTCCCCGCTGGTGAGCCTGGGCGTACGGTCGCGCACCCTTGAACGACGGAAGGAACGAGTGGTGGATGTTGATGGCGCGGCCGGCGAGGGCAACGCATGCTCGCGCTCCGAGGATCCGCATGTAGCGAGCGAGCACAACCAGCTCCACGTTCTCATCGGCCACCAGGTCCAGCAACGCCTGATCGCGAGCATCCGGATCCGCGGCGCCATCGGGCAGAACGAAGTGCGGGACGCCGTACCCGGCCGCCAGGCTCTCGAAGTCGCGCGAGGTCGAGACGACGCCCACCACGTCGGCGCTGATGGCCCCGCTCTGCCAGCGGTAGAGAAGGTCGTTGACGCAATGCCCCTCGCGCGAGACCGCGATGAGCATGCGCTGCCGATGCCGGGCATCGTGCAGCTCCCAGCGCCACGCGCCGTCGGCGGAGAGGTCGGCGAAGGTCGCGCGCCAGGTCTCGATGTCGGCGTCTCCCTCATCGGCGAAGTGGACGCGCATGAAGAACACCGACGCGTCCGGATCGCCGAACTGCTGGCTGTCCAGGATGTTGCCTCCGCCTTCGGCGATGGCTCGGGCCACGGCATACACGATGCCGCGACGATCGGGACAGGACAGGGTGAGGATGAACTCCCGCGTGGTCACGCCGGGATCAGGGTGGCGTCAGACGCCGCTTCGGCTCGGGCGGCAGCGCCGTCCCGGCCGGCCAGGCGACCTCGCGCACCACGCAGATCGGCGTCTGCTCCCGCGCCTGGCCCAGGGGGTTGTCGGCGAAGAGGCGCTGAACGAAGCGCCGGTCCACGCCGGGGCTGGCACCGAGCACCGCGCACCCGGCATCGTTGGCGTCGATGATCGCGACGGGTGCGTCGAGCACCGCTGCGATGTGGCGGGCGGCACCATCGGGGTCCCTGGGACCGAGCGTGGCCGCGTCGTTGTACGGCGGAATCGTATAGCTGGTCGGGCCGTCGATGGCCTTGGCCTGCGCGCCCGCGACGCGGTAGAAGACGCCGTGGATGCCGAACGGCTTGGTCACCGCCGAGAGGCCCGCGGCAAGCAGGATGCGGGGCGCGCCGACCTCGCGGATCGCGAGCTCCATGGTCTCGGCCGACCCGAGGCCGATCCCGTAGCCGGGACGCGTCACGAATCGCTCGAGCAGCCGCGCCAGCGGGCTCGGCCTGATGTCGCGAATCGGATACGAGCGTCCCTGGGTGATGGCCACCATGCGCTCGCTGATCGCCACGAACCGGACATCGTCGCCAAGGTCGGCGACGTAGCGGCGGGCAACCTCGCCGGCGTCGTCCTCGGCCGTGACGAGGTGCGTCCGCGTCGGGTGGCGGGCGTACACGACCCCGCCGATCGATGCGTGGAGCTCCCGGCCCTCGTTCGGTTCTTCCAGGACCCCCATCGGGCGATCGTCAGGGCGTGGGGCGGGTTCCTGCGACATCGAGGACACGGCGCTCCATGGGGCGAGGGAGGTGAGGTGGTGGGCGTTTCTGGACTCGAACCAGAGACCTCTGCCTTATCAGGGCAGTGCTCTAACCAGCTGAGCTAAACGCCCTCGGGAGGCGGCATCGTAGCAGCCGCCGAGCTGCGTCCGCAAGCGACGGTTGCGCGGAAGGCTATGCTGGGAGCCCGCAGGGAGACGGACCATGGGATTCAACCCCGGGACTGGCATGACCCCCAACGACTGGTCGGAGACCGAGGCCCGCCGCGCAGAGCGTGCGGAGCGCGCCGATCGGCCCTACGGACGGGAGATCAGCTCCGGCTCCCGGCGAGCCACCGGCTGGATCATTGGCCTCGCTGCCGCGGCCCTCATCGCCTACGCGCTGCTGGGATGGCTTGGCGTCATCTCGGTACCCGGCTTCAACGCCTGATCACTCCGATAGACGCCACCCATGCTTGACCACGACCGACCCGAGCACCCACACCCTAATCCTGTCGAGGCGGCTTCCGGGCCGACGAGCGGATGCGGGCGTTGGCCTCCGGAGGCAGCAGCGCGACATCACGGCGCACGCGGCTGGCGGTGGGCTGGGCCTTCGCCATCCTGATCGTCGGCTTCTTCGTCGCCTTCGCGCTGGGCTGGATCGACGTCGTTCCGGGCTGACCACCGTTCCCGTCCGGCCCAGGACACGAAGAAGCCGCCCTCTACGGGCGGCTTCGCGCGTGGCTTGCGCTGCTGAAGAGTGACAGGAATCCGCGTTATCAGCGGGAATCAGGTCGTCAGATTTCGAGGGCGGTTCAGCTCACTCACCGATGCTCCCTCGAGCATCGGTCCTTGCGGCGAGCTGGCCGATCGACCTGGGATCGTGGACCCGGCGAACCGGTTCCACATATCTCCCTAGAAAGGAGGTGATCCAGCCGCACCTTCCGGTACGGCTACCTTGTTACGACTTCGTCCCAATCACCAGTCCCACCTTCGACAGCTGCCTCCTTGCGGTTGGCCCACTGGCTTCGGGTGTTACCGGCTTTCATGACGTGACGGGCGGTGTGTACAAGGCCCGGGAACATATTCACCGCAGTGTGCTGACCTGCGGTTACTAGCAACTCCGGCTTCATGCAGGCGAGTTGCAGCCTGCAATCCGAACTGAGACCGGCTTTAGGGGATTGGCTCCACCTCGCGGTTTGGCAACCCGTTGTACCGGCCATTGTAGCGTGTGTGTAGCCCAGGGCGTAAGGGCCATGCTGACTTGGCGTCATCCCCACCTTCCTCCGAGTTTCTCTCGGCAGTCTGGCATGAGAGATACAACATGCCACGGGGGTTGCGCTCGTTGCGGGACTTAACCCAACATCTCACGACACGAGCTGACGACAGCCATGCAACACCTGCATGACGGTCCCTTGCGGGAGGACGACGTTTCCGCCGTTTTCCGCCACATGTCAAGCCCTGGTAAGGTTCTTCGCGTTGCGACGAATTAAACCACACGCTCCGCTGCTTGTGCGGGCCCCCGTCAATTCCTTTGAGTTTTAGCCTTGCGGCCGTACTCCCCAGGCGGAACACTTAATGCGTTAGCTACGGCACAGCCGGGGTCGATACCGACTACGCCTAGTGTTCATCGTTTACGGCTAGGACTACCGGGGTATCTAATCCCGTTCGCTCCCCTAGCTTTCGCGCCTCAGCGTCAAGAATGGGCCAGGTAGTCGCCTTCGCCACTGGTGTTCCTCCCGATATCTACGCATTTCACCACTACACCGGGAATTCCACTACCCTCTCCCACCTTCAAGCCGATCAGTTTCCGATGCAGTTTCCCAGTTGAGCCGGGAGATTTCACATCGGACTTGACCAGCCGCCTGCGCGCTCTTTACGCCCAGTAAATCCGGACAACGCTTGCGACCTACGTATTACCGCGGCTGCTGGCACGTAGTTAGCCGTCGCTTATTCCTCAGGTACCGTCTTGGATCTTCCCTGAGAAAAGAGGTTTACGACCCTAGAGCCTTCATCCCTCACGCGGAGTTGCTGCCTCAGACTTTCGTCCATTGGGCAAAATTCCCGACTGCTGCCTCCCGTAGGAGTCTGGGCCGTTCTCAGTCCCAGTCTGGCTGATCATCCTCTCAGACCAGCTACCGATCGTCGCCTTGGTGAGCCGTTACCCCACCAACTAGCTAATCGGACGCAGACCCCTCCGGAAGCGGATTACTCCTTTAGACGACGAACCGAATCGTCGACCACATGCGGTATTAGCCACCCTTTCGGGCAGTTATTCCCCACTTCCGGGCAGGTCATCTACGCGTTACTCAGCCGTCCGCCACTCGGTAACCATCGAGCAAGCCCGATGGCACCTCGTTCGACTTGCATGTCTCATGCACCCCGCCAGCGTTTGTCCTGAGCCAGGATCAAACTCTCCGTACAAAACGAAACCAGTGGTCTTGCCGCCAGACGATCTGGTCAGGCTCTTCCACCGGTTAAGAGTTCGACGTTGTCCCGCTGACTCGTGTGGATTCCTGTCACTCTTCAGCTGGTAAGCCACGTTGCCTCGTCCGTTCACACGGTCTCGGCTTCGTTCGATTCGAGTACTCCTGTTCGGACGAACTCGCGATGATCACGCAGCGCAGTCCGAGGCGGTCCGCCGTTCGTGGCTCATCGACCGGCTTCCGCCGGCGCGAAGACGGACTATAGGTCACCGCGCTGGGGCCGTCAAGCGAGCCTGCTCACCGACCGTCCAAGGCTCAGCGTTCGATCACCCGCCGGCCCTGGAGCGAGCGGATGAGGGTGACGTCGTCCGCGTACTCGAGATCGCCGCCGACCGGCAGTCCGCGCGCGATGCGGGTCACGTTCGGCACGTGGGCGCGCAGCAGATCGGCCAGGTACATGGCCGTCGCCTCGCCCTCGAGGTTCGGGTTCGTGGCAAGGATGACCTCCTCGACCCCGCCATCGGTGACCCGCACCACCAGCTCGCGGGTTCGCAGACGCTCCGGGCCGATGCCGTCGATGGGGCTGATCGCGCCGTGCAGCACGTGATAGCGGCCGCGGAACTCACCCGTGCGCTCGATGGCGAGAACGTCGAGCGGCTCCTCGACGACGCAGATGTGCGCAGCGTCGCGCCGCGGATCGGCGCAGATCAGGCAGGGGTCGACGCCGGCCTCGGTGATGTTGCAGCACACGCTGCAGTAGTCGACGTCCTCCTTGATCGACACGAGCGCGGCCGCCAGCGATCGCGCGTCATCGGTGGAGGCACGCAGGACGTGGTAGGTCAGGCGCTGTGCGGTCTTCGTTCCGATGCCCGGGAGCTTGCTGAACTCCTCGATGAGCCGAGCGACCGGCGCGATGAGACCGGCCATCGACTCTCAGCCGATGCCGGGCAGGCCCGGCATCCCGGGAATTCCCATCCCGCCGGCGATCGAGCCCATCCGCTCGCGCTCGAGCTCCTTGCTGCGGCCGATCGCCTCGTTGACGGCCGACAGGACGAGATCCTGGAGCATCTCCGCCTCATCGGGATCGATCGCCGACGGATCGATCTCGACGCTGCGCACCTCCTGGGCGCCGGTGATCACGACGCGCACCGCACCACCGCCGGCGGTGGCCTCGAGCGTGGTCTCGGCGAGCTCCTGCTGCGCCTGCGCCATCTGCGTCTGCATCTGTTGCGCCATCTTGGCGATCTGGCCGATGTTCACGAAGGCTGGTCCTCGGTGCGGGGAATTTGGATGAACGGGACGCGCGGTCAGCGCACCTCGGGTGCGTCGACCAGCTCGCCGCCGGTGATCTTGAGCACGCCGTCGAGCAGGGCCTGGGCCTCCGGATCGTCGGCGGTCGGGGCGATGGCCTGCTCGACGGTCAGCGGCTCGAGCTCGAGGTTGGTGGCGACGCACTCGATGGCGAACGAGCCGCCGAACATATCGCCCAGCAGCGCCTCGATCGCGCCGGCACGCTGCGCGATCCGCGAGCGCATGAAGTCGCGCCCCTCGGGGAAGGCGAGCGTCAGTCGCGCGCCATCGCGTGCGATCGGTCGGCACTCGCTGAGCAGTGGCTTGATGACCGGGGTGGCACGCGCGACGACCTCGGCCCACCGTCCGCGGAGCTCGTCGACGTCGCCCGCGCCGGGCGCGCCGGGCGCCGGTGCCGCGGCAGGTCGGGCGCGGGCACATCGGGTGACTCCGCCTCAGCCGCAACGACGGGGACGGAGGCGGGTGGCGGTGTGGGCCCGGCGACAGGCACGGTTGGCGCTGCCGGCGCGGGGGTTTCGCGGACAGCCACGGCGCCCCGCGGTGGAGCGGAGGGAACGGGGCGTGCGGCGGGCACGGCCGCCGGTCCGTCGACGCTCAGGAGCTCGAGCAGCAGGCGGGCCCGACCCTCGCGGGCACCAACGCCGGCCGCCTCCGCCAGCGTCCGCAGGATGGGGGCAAGCCGGCGAGCCGCCACAGGATCCGACGCCGATGCCAGCAGCCGACGGCGAGCCTCGCCCTCGGCCTGCGCCGCGACCTGCGCCATGTCGCGTCCCGCATCGGCCAGCTCGGAGACGCGGTCGAGCGCCGCGGGCGCGTCGCCGGCGACGTAGGCGTCGACGAGCGCGTCGATGGTCGCGTCGTCGGCGAGGCCGACGGCCTCACGGACGTCGGCATCGGTCAGCCGATCGGCGGCGAAGGCGAGCACCTGGTCGAGAAGCGACTCGGCGTCGCGCATCCCGCCGTCGGCCAGCCGCGCGATGAGTGCCAGCGCGTCGTCATCCGCCTCGCCACCCTCGCTGGCCATGATGCGGCTGAGCTTGCCGACGATGGTGGCATCGGCCATCCGGCGGAAATCGTGACGCTGGGTTCGGCTGATGATCGTGGCCGGGACCTTGTGCGTGTCGGTCGTGGCCAGGATGAAGACGACGTGGTCCGGCGGCTCCTCGATGACCTTGAGCAGCGCGTTGAAGGCGTGCGTGCTCAGCATGTGGACCTCGTCGATGATGTAGACGCGCCTCCGCAGCTCCGACGGAGCGGTCAGCGCCCGCATGACCAGGTCGCGGGCGTCCTCCACCAGGCCGTGGCTGGCGGCGTCGATCTCGATGACGTCGAGCGCCCTGCCCTCGCGGATCGAGACGCACGCCGGACATGCGTCACACGGCTCCCCATCGTCCCCGCGCGCGGTGCAGTTGATCGCCTTGGCGAGGATGCGCGCGGTGGACGTCTTGCCGGTGCCGCGCGGGCCGACGAACAGGTACGCGTGGGCCAGTCGATCATCGCCCACGGCGCGACGCAGCGTGGTGACGATCGGATCCTGTCCGACGAGCTCCGCGAACCGCTGCGCGCGGAAGCGACGGTACAGGGCGCGGTGGGCGGCGGGCGACTCGGGCTCGGTGGACATGGGCGGGGCTGGCGGCATGACTCGACCTACCGTACACCGATTCGCGGCCGCCGACCGACCCGCCGCGGCGGGTGGCGGGGCGGTGGAGAGATCGTGCACCCGGTGTCGATCAGCACCAGCTCGCACTCACCCACGTGACCGGCTCCAGCCAGGTTCTCCCGCGGCACCCGAAGGCGATCGCTTACCGCTGCTTCCTTCCGGACCTGACGGGGTTCACGGACCAACGCTGCGCGGGACCCGACTCTCAACGTCGGACACGGTGGTGGTGGGCGAGCGATGCTGCCCTCGACCGGGAGTTCAGCTCCGCTATAGCGGATTGCGGATACAGGGCACCGCTAGTTCCCCGCCTAGCACGACCGGCGGCGATGGTAGGCCGCGGGGGTGCATCGGTCAATCGAGTGGCGGAGAGGGAGGGATTCGAACCCTCGACGGGTTGCCCCGAACGGCATTTCCAGTGCCGCGCCATAGGCCTCTAGGCGACCTCTCCGCGAGGTGGAGCGTGGCGGAGAGGGAGGGATTCGAACCCTCGGTGCTATTCGCACACCGCTTTTCGAGAGCGGCACCTTAAACCACTCGGACACCTCTCCGTGCGGGAGGGAGTCTAGCGCACTCCCCCGCTCGCGACCACGACGGGTCAGACCGATGCGGACGCCACGTCGAGGCGGCGCGCCTCGCTCTCGCGAACGCCGGAGACGACCGAGAGCTGGTGCGGCATGGCGGGATCGCGCGCCAGGTTGATGGCGCCACCGGCCGCGCCGCGGTCCGGGTCCGGCACCGCGAAGACGAGCCCGCGAACCCGTGCCTCCAGCAGCGCTCCGACGCACATGGCGCATGGCTCGTGGGTCGTGAAGATCGTGGCCTCGGACAGGCGCCGCGTGCCGAGCTTGCGCGCCGCAGCCTGAATCGTCAGCACGACCGCATGGGCGGTGGGATCCTCGCCGAGCACCACGCGCTGGTGGTCGCGGGCGATCATCGCATCGTCGATGACGGCCACGGCGCCGACCGGCTCCTCGCCCTCCTCGCCGCCACGTCGTGCCTCGGCGATCGCCTCGGCCATGTACAGCTCGTAGTTCATCGGTCCGCCTCGCTCAGCGCCACGGAATCGGTGGCGACCCGCGATCGAGTCTACCAGAGGACCGGTACGAATCCTGCAAATGGGGTTCGGCGAAGCGACACCAAACCACGCCTGACCGCACGCGGTCGGGCTGAGCAGAGCCCTGAAGGACCCATGCACCATTTGCGATTTCCGATCCGTCGTTTCGGCGCCGGGGTGCTCACGCTGGCCGCCGCCTTCGCGCTGAGCCTCAACGTGCCGATTCCCTCCATGCCGGACCCCGACCGCGCGCGCGTCCTGGACGAGGTCAGCGACCGCCTGCCGGGATGGCGCGTGCGCCAGCTGCATGCCACGTGGGAGGGCGCCTACACCGTCGTCACCAGCTGCGCCGGGAGGCAGATCGGCTTCCAGTTCGTTCCCGGCCACGGGCTCCCGGGACACGATGCCTGGCTCCAGCCCAACGACGACTACTCCCGCGACCGCCTGCGGACGCTCTCCGATCATTGGCGTCATCTCGTGTGGTACGAGACCCCCGCACTGGTCAACACGTTGTCGTGCAGCGACGAGATCGCGGGCACCGGTCGCACCTCGATGAGCGAGCGGCGGCACGACTGACAGCACGGAGGCCCGGCCGATGGGCCGGGCCTCCGTTGGGCGCGTGACGGAGCAACGGGTCGCTCAGACGGCAGCCGCCGCGTCATCGGTGGCCATGAATCCCGTGGCCAGCAGGATGGCGCCGGTCGCGAGGTGCAGCCAGATGTCGTTGCCGCCCAGCGGGACGAGCCCGAACCCATCGGGTGCGATGAAGCCCAGGATGCCGAGGATGACGA
Source organism: uncultured Chloroflexia bacterium (assembly GCA_963767985.1). GTDB lineage: Bacteria > Chloroflexota > Limnocylindria > QHBO01 > QHBO01 > JACDBZ01. Next base: position 163,787 of record CAVYGE010000003.1, on the reverse strand, counting down.
GCACGATGCCGACTCCTCGGGTCGTCTGGACCGCAGCCGCGAACGACATCGATCCGTAGAGCAGGATGGCGCCCAGCAGCACGTGAACGATGTTGTGCAGGGCGTTGACGGGGAAGAGCCCGAGAAGATCTCCCTCTCCTCCGGATACGAGGACGAATCCGAGGATGCCCACCAGCAGGTAGACGGCCCCGAACACCGCCGCGACGGTACGTGCGAGTCCCATGGTTGCCTAGACCCTCCTTCGCGCGTCCCGGATCATGGACCCGGGTCCGCATTGACTAGCATACCCGCGCATGCACGCCGTGCACGCCCAGACGATGGAAGTACGCTGGATCGGAGGACTCTCATCACGGCGCCGGAGACGCCTCCCGCCCGGGCGAAGTGGACACGCGGCGACACCGCAGCGCTGCTGCTCGTCCTGATCGCCGCCGCGCTCCTGCGGCTCGTCAGCCTCGGGCGCCCGGTCGAGCTCGTGTTCGACGAGATCTTCTACGCCCGCGACGCGTGCTGGTACGTCATCGGCACCGAGCCGACGTGCGGGATCAGCGAGCTCACCAGCCGATCGCACCCGCCCCTCGGCAAGTGGCTCATCGGCGCCGGCATCGGGCTCTTCGGCTACGAGCCGTTCGGCTGGCGGGTGAGCGCCGCACTGGCGGGGACGGCGACGGTCGGCCTGCTGTACGTCCTGGCTCGGCGCCTCATGGCTCCGATCGGGGCCCACGCCGCCACTGTCGGTGCCCTCGCGGCCGCCGGGCTGCTGGCCACCGACTTCCTCCACCTCGTCCAGTCGCGCGTGGCGATGCTCGATGCATTCATCACCCTGTTCGTCGTGTCCGCGGTCACCTTCGCCGTGCTCGATCGCGATCGGCGGCGTGACGCTCCGGATGCGCCAATCTGGATGCGGATCGCGCTCGGGCGACCGTGGCGCCTGCTCGCCGGGGCGGCGCTCGGCGCGGCAGCAGCCACGAAGTGGTCTGGCGCCTACGTCGCCCCGGCCATCATCGGCCTGGTGGTCGCCTGGGAGATCGCCGACCAGTGGCGACGGGCGCCGGACACCGGGGTGCGAGGAGCGGTCCGTGCGGCTTTCCGTCGGGAGGCGATTCCGACCTTCGTGCTCCTGGGTCTCGTGCCGCTGGTGGTGTACGTCGCCAGCTACGCCGGACGCATGCCGGGCAACGTGCTCGCCCTGCCCTGGGAGGCCGGATCGGTGTGGCGCGGCATCTGGGACCACCAGCAGGCGATGCTCGACTTCCACACAACCCTCGGCGGCGACCATCCATATCAGTCGGGCCCGCTCGCCTGGCCGGCGCTCCAGCGCCCCGTGGCCTACTGGTTCAGCGACGATGGCGGGTCGTACCGCGAGATCCTGGCGCTCGGCAACCCGTTCACCTGGTGGCCCGGCCTCGCGGCCATCGGTCTCCTCGGCATCAGCTGGGCGCGTGCGGGATGGGCCCTGCACCGACCCGAGCCGGTCGTGGTGCTGGGATCGGCGGCCACCTACCTGCCGTGGCTCGTCCTCTCCGGGGATCGAAGCCAGACCTTCCTGTGGTACTTCCTGCCGACCGTGCCGTTCCTGGCGCTGGCCCTCGGGACGCTGGTGGCGTGGGGCTGGGAGCGCCGAGGCGGCCGCGTCGCGGCGCTCGCCTACGGCGTCCTCGTGGTGGTCAGCTTCGGGTTCTGGGTCCCGCTGCTCACCGCCCTGCCGCAGCAGCCGGACGCCTGGCGCACGCGAATCCTCTTCACCGACTGCGAACGACCGGACGGATCACGCCCGGCCCTGCCCGATGACTCGACAAGCTCCGGCGTCCCCCCGAGCGGGTGGTGCTGGATCTGACCTATCCCCCGCCCGACGCTGCCTCGCGGCGGTCCGCGGCGATGAGCCTGCGCGTCAACGGGCCGCTCGTCAGCCCGTGGGCCAGCACCGAGACGAGGATGGTGACGGCCGTGGCGCTGAACAGCGGACGAGCGTCGACCGGCGTCAACGCGGCGAAGGCGAAGCCGAGGTAGTAGATCGAACCGATGCCACGGATCCCGAACCAGGCGACGAACAGACGCTGACGAGCGGCGAGGCCGCTCGCCACCAGCGCGATCAGGACGGCAAGCGGCCGGACGACGAGCAGCAATCCGAGCGCGACGCCGAGCACCGGCCATCCCAGCTCGAGCACACCCTCGATCGGCAGAACGCTGCCGAGGAGGAGGAGGACGCTCAGCTCGGCGAGCTTCTCGATGACGAGCGTCACGTCATGGAGCCGTTGGTTCACCTCGTGGCCGCGCTCGTAGCGGCGGAACGCGACGCCGGCGGCAAACACGGCGAGGAAGCCGTAGCCACCGAGCAGCTCGGTGAGGCCGTACACGGCGAAGATGGCGCCGATCGCCACGAACGCGTCGAACGGGTTGACCAGCCAGCCGCGGTCGATGACGCGATAGGTCAGGCGCGCGATCACCCTGCCGGCGATTGCGCCGATGACGACGCCGGCGACGACCGCGTACAGCAGGTCGGCGGTCAGCCACTCGAGCCACCACGAGCCGAACGAGTCGAACCCGCGGGCGTATCCGAAGAGCGCCAGCATGACGAAGGGGAAGGCGAGTCCGTCGTTGAGCCCCGCCTCCGAGGTGATGGCGAAGCGGGCGTCGTCCTCGGGCTCGCTCTGCATCGGCCCAGCGACCTGGACGTCCTCGGCCAGGACCGGGTCGGTCGGGGCCAGGACGGCACCGAGCAGAATCGCGCTGGGCAGCGACATGGCGAGAAGCCACGTCCCGAGCAGTGCGACCCCCGCGATCGTCAGCGGCATCGCGACGGCGAGGAGCATGAGCGTCGTGCGCCACGCGTTCCAGGTGAGCGGGCGATCGAGCTTCACGCCGGCACCGAAGAGCGAGACGATGACCGCGAGCTCGGCCGCGCGGCTGAAGAGCACGGCATCGTCGAGCGGGTCGTACCAGCGCACGCCCATGCCCCGCAGGGCGAGGCCCGCCACGACGCCGGCGCCGAGGTAGATCAGGGCCGCGGAGAACGGCCGCCCGCGCTGCAGCGACAGGGCGACGGCGCCGGCCAGGACCACGAGTCCGGCGACGAGGATCAGGAGCTCGTACAGCCCCGGGTCGAACGACCACCCCGGCGTTCGCGCCACCACTCCGACGTCGATCACGTGGCCGATCCTCGCACATGGCGCCGCGGACGGCCTACATTCGTCGCATGGATCTGCGCGGAGTCGCCGGCGTACTCGTTGCCCTGGTGGTCGCCTGGGCGGCGTTCATCGGGCTGCTGTGGGTCGTCCGGCCGCGCGACGTCCGCCTCGGCGAGCTCGTTCGGCTGGTGCCGGACATCGCTCGGCTCGTGCGTTCGGTGATCGGGGACCGGGATGCACCGCTGGGGGTGCGCCTGGCGCTCGTCGGTCTGCTGGCATGGCTCGTCAGCCCGATCGACCTGGTGCCGGAGTTCATCCCGGTGCTCGGACCGCTCGACGACGTGGTCGTGGCGGTGCTCGTCCTGCGCCACGTGCGCCGCCGCCTGGGCGAGCCGGAGTTCCGCGAGCGGTGGCCCGGCAGCGACGAGGGCTATGCGCTGCTCACCCGCGTCCTGTGAGTGTGGCGTGCCCGAGAGGACTCGAACCTCCGACCTTTAGGTCCGCAACCTAACGCTCTATCCACTGAGCTACGGGCACCCGTGACGACCACGCGGATCGCTGGCGGAGAGGGAGGGATTCGAACCCTCGGAAGAGGTTTACCCCCTTCAACGGTTTAGCAAACCGCCGCACTAGGCCACTATGCGACCTCTCCGAACGGCGCCGATGATAGCATGGAGCCTTCCCCACGGACGAACCCCGTCCCGGGCCGATCCACCCCATTCCGTGCCGAGTCCATAGCGTGTCCGAGATGCCTGCAACCCGCCTTCCGATCATTGGCCATCCCCTCTCGTCGAGCCCGATGGAGGGTGTGCTGCGCGCCGGCCTGGCGGAGGTCGGCTCCGCGCTCGAGATCGAGCGCTGGGAGCGGCGACCGCACCAGCTCGCGGACGCCCTGGCCGAGGTGCGGAAGGACGATGCCTTCGCCGGGGCCATCGTCGCGTCCCCGCACAAGGAGAAGGCTCCCCCGCTGTCCGATGCGCTCTCCGACGATGCCCGCGTCAGCGGCGCCGTGAACGTCTACGTTCGCGACGATGCGCGCCTGCGCGGGCACAACACCGACGTCGACGGCATCCGCGAGGGCCTGATCTCGATCCTGCCGCGGGTCAAGGGCAAGTGGCCGCGCAACGCCGTCGTCCTCGGGGCGGGTGGCGGCGCGCGCGCCGTGGTGGCGGTGCTCATCGGGTCCGGCTTCCAGCATGTCGCCGTGCTGAACCGGCACCTGCATCGGGCGGAGGCACTCGTGGCGCACTTCTCGCGCAGCGCGCGGCACATGGAGCTGCGCGCACGACCGTGGCACGACGCGATCATCGAGGCCGAGCTGGCTCGCGCCGAGGTCCTCGTCAACGCCAGCGGCATCGGCGTCGAGGACGGCGAGTCGCCGATTCCCGCCGAGCTGCTGCCGCCCGACCGCTACGTGCTCGACCTCGTGCTCAACCGGGCGTCGACACCGCTCATGGACCAGGCGCGCGACTCGGGAGGGACGGTGGCCAACGGCCAGCCCGCGTTCCTGCGCGCCAGCGCCGAGACGGTGCGGCTCCTGACGGGGACGAGCCCGACCCTCGACGTCCTGCGTGCTGCGCTGGCAACCGAGCTCGGCGTCCCTGAAGAGGCGCTCGCGGTCGTCGGCGACTGACGCCGATGATGCACGTGACGGCCGCCGAACGTTCGAGGAGATGAGCATCACGTGAGCAGCGAGCGACGCGTGGACGCTCGGCTGGCCGATCGGATTCGGACCGGCGAGACCGAGGCGCTCGGCGAGCTGTACGACCAGTACGCGAGTACGGCCATCGCCACGGCGCTGCGGGTCGTCGGCAACAGGGATGAAGCAGAGGATGTGGTGCACGACGCATTCGTCGCCGTCTGGCGCAAGATCGACCGCTTCGATGCGGACCGGGGCTCGCTGCGCGCGTGGCTCATGACCGTGGTCCGCAACCGGGCCATCGATCGCGTGCGCGCCCGCCGTGCGAGCATCGACCTCGATGACGCGGACGAGCGATCGCTGCTGCGCACCAGTGCGAACCCGACCCTCGAAGATGCGCTGAGGCGCGCGTCGGGCGATGGAGTTGCGTTCCGCCATGAGCGCCCTGCCCGACGAGCAGCGCCACGCCCTTGAGCTCGCCTACTTCGAGGGATACACCTATCGCGAGGTGGCCGAGCTGACCGGTGTGCCGCCCGGGACGGCCAACGGTCGACTGCGCCTCGCCCTGGCCAAGCTGCGCGATGCGCTGGCCGGAACGTCCGCCGCGCCCCTGGCGATCAACGAGGCTCGCATCAGCCAGGATCCGCGACGATGAGCGATCACAAGGGGATCGACTGCGCCACAGCCGACGAGCTGGCGCCCGCGTTCGGCCTGGATGCGCTGGGGCGCGACGAGCAGAACGCCGTGGCCGCTCACCTCGACGGCTGCCCGCAGCCGCACGACCTCGCCCGCGAGCTGATCGCGGCAGCGTCGCTCGTTCCGGCGACCCTCGAGCTCGTGGCCCCATCGTCGGGGCTGCGGGATCGGCTCATGGCATCCGTCGCAGCCACACCCCAGGATCACCGCCGTCCCAGCTCCCGCGCGGCCGCGTGCTGTCGAGGCACCCGCGCCCACCCGCCGCGCCTGGTGGCAGTGGGGCCCCCTGCCCTCGGCGGTGGCCGCCGTCGGGCTTGCCGCAGCGGTTGGGCTCGGCGCATGGAACGTGTCGCTCAATGCCCAGTTGACGGAGCGCGAGACCGCCCTGCGCGCCGTTGCATCCGCCGATGCCGCCTTCATCGCCGAGGGCGAAGCCGGTCGTGGCTGGGTCATCCAGAACGGCGAGACCGCGTACTTCATCGCGGACGGGCTCGCGGAGCTCGACGCCGGTCAGCTCTACGAGCTCTGGGTCATCGATGGCGAGGGGACGCCGATCGCCGCCGGGGTCACCACCGACACCGATGGCGTCGCGCTCGTGGCGCTCGATCTCGGGCTCGACGGGGCCACCGCATTCGCGGTCACGATCGAAACCGAGCGCGTCGACCAGCCGTCGGGCGCACCGGTCCTCCTCGCCCCGCTCGACGCCTGACGTCCCCCGTCCCGCAGGACAGGGATCGGCCCCGCCCTCCCGAAGGAGAACGGGGCCGTCACCGCGGAGGGAACCGCATCGATCGGCGCCGGTCGGTCGCGTCACGCCCAGGATGTCACCGCTCCCTGGCATCAGTACGCACGGCGGCCCGCACCCGCATGCACGCGCGTTGCGTAGACTCGATCCTCACCGATGTTCTATACCCACGGCTGGGTCCACGTCATCGCCGGCTGCATGTTCTGCGGCAAGACCGACGAGATGCTGCGCCTGCTGCGCCGCTTCTCGATCGCCGGGCGACAGGTGCTGCTCGTGAAGCCTCGCCTCGACACCCGCACCGATCGCGTGACCGTCGTCTCGCGCTCCGGTGCGCAGCACCATGCCGTGACCGTGGACGACTCGAACGAGATCGAGGCGGCCGTCGCCGATGCGGACATCGTGGCCATCGAGGAGGCGCAGTTCTTCGACGAGCGCCTCCCCGACGTGGTCGAGCGTCTTGCCGGAGATGGGCAAGCAGGTGGTCGTGACCGGGCTCGACCGCGACTTCCGCGGCGTCCCGTTCGGGACGATGCCGCGCCTCCTGGCCCTGGCCGACCAGGTCACCAAGCTCACGGCCATCTGCATGGTGTGCGGCGAGCCCGCGACCCGGACGCAGCGCCTGATCGACGGTCAGCCGGCCAGCGCCGGACTCACCGCTCATCGTCATCGGCGGCATGGGTGACGAGACGTACGAGGCGCGGTGCCGGCTGCACCACGAGGTGCCGGGCCTGGAGCTACGACTCCGAACGCCGATCACATCGGAGAGAGCAGCTCCCGCGCAATCGTCGATTGCCTGACACCGTCAGGATCGCGACGTCGAGGTGCTGGTCGGATGGATGCGTCGCCCTGCACGCGCACCCAGGCGCCCGTCACCGGGAGCACGGGTCGGCCGGTGCGCAGGACGAACGGGTCGAGCTGCGTTCCGGGCGGCAGGTGCGCCGTGCCGGTCACCGTGTACGGCGGCGCCGATGAGCTCGACGCGGCGGCGCGCACGATGGATCCGACGGCTGGCTCGCGTGCGGTGGCGGCGCGACGAGGATGATCTCATCGACGTCGACGTGCTCCCACGTCGCCGTCGTCCGACCTGGACGCGCAGACCGGCGCGCGCCGCCAGCAGATCGGTGACTCGCTCGCCTTCCGGGGCGATGTGTCCGGTGATGATCCGATCCGCCAGGAAGACCTGGATCGGCTCGAGCGCCGGAGACGATCTCGACCGCGGCCGTCCCTTCGACCGACCGCGGCGACGTCCCTCGACGCAGACTCCAGAACGCCATGTGTCAACCCTCGTTTCGGGGGTTCCCCGCTTCAGCATCTGTCCCCCACCAGAGCATCAGGCGTTGCGCTACCGCGCGCCGGCGGCGCCGCACTCCGACGCCCTGCGAGCGACCGGCGCACCGCCGGGACCCAGGCGGCGGCGCCGAGCAGCCTGGACGGCGACGGCACCGATGAACAGGAGGCCCGGGCACGCCGAGCATGGCCGCCGGCACGGCCCAGGCGAACCCGCCGCTGAACCCGCCGAAGAGCCCACCGAATCCGCCGAAGCTGGACGCCGGCCGCCGGAATCGTCGTCGCGGTCAGCTGCGCCTGTGCCAGCACGGCGAGCTCGGTGCGGCGCAGCGTCACCCGGGGCTCGCGGTCGATCCGCGGGGCCGGTGCCGGGCTCAGGCACCGAGGGTCGGGAGGGACGTCGGGCTCGCGGACGACCTCGGGGGCGACGGTCGGCCCTGCGGGCGTCAGGGTCGGAGCCGGCGTCGGCGTGGCTGCGGCGTCGGCGTCGGCGTCGGCGTCGGCGCGGGCCTGGACGATGACCGTCACCATGGCCGATCGGCTCGAGCGCGCCGTCGGACACGGTGTAGGAGAAGGTCGTGACCCCGACGAAGTCGCCGGGCGGCGCGAACCGCACGGCGCCGGCCACGATCGCCACCGTGCCGTTCGCGGGCTGGGTGACCGACACGACGAGACGAGCACGTCGCCGTCGATGTCCACGTCGTTCGACAGCACGGCGATGTCGACCGGCGACGCGTGCGGCGACGTCGCGGAGTCCGGCTTGGCGGTCGGAGGATCGTTGATCGGCGTGACGGTCGATGCGTGACGGTCGTCGGTGCCGAGCTGTGCGAGCCGTCGCTCGCGCGGTACGTGAACGTGACCGGACCGTTCGCATCCGCCTCGGGGACGTAGACGAACGACCCGTCGGGATTCAGCGTCAGCGTCCCGCTCGACGGTGCGGCGACCAGCACCGCGGCGATCGGGTCGCCCTCGACGTCGGTGTCGTTGCCGAGCACGCCCGGGGCCGGACACGGAGAGCGTGACGTCCTCGTCGGTGGTGTAGGCATCGGCGGTCGCCGCGGGTGGGTCGTTGGTCGCGCGTGATGGTCAGCGAGACCGAGGTGACGGCCGACGTCGCCGATCCGTCGAGGCCTGGTACGTGAAGGTGTCGGCGCCCGTGGCATTCAGCGTCGGGACGTAGGAGAACGAGCCGTTCGCGTTGAGCGTCACCGTCCCCTTCGATGCCTGGGCCACGAGGACCGCAGTCAAGCGGGTCGCCGTTCGCATCGCTGTCGTTGACGAGCAACACCGGACGCTGCCGACACGTTCAGCGTCGTGTCCTCGGTGGCGCCGTAGGGTCCATCGGCGACCGCGACCGGCGCGGTGTTCGCAACGCTGACGCTCACCAGCGTGTCCGCCGAGCTCGCCGTCCCATCGAACGCCCGGTACGTGAACGTGTCGACGCCCGTGAATCCGGCCTTGGGCGTGTAGACGAACGAGCCGTCCGCGGCCAGGTTGACGGAGCCGAGACCGCTCGTGGCACGCACCCCGGTCGGCTGGCGCCGTCAAGGGGTCGCCGTTCGGCATCGGTGTCGTTGGCAAGGACGCCGCTGGCGGCATCGACCGTCAGGGCGGCGTTCTTCGCGGTCGCGTACGCGGCGTCCGGCACGGCGGTGGGCGGCGTGTTGGCGACGGTGATGGTCACGAGGACGTCGAGCGTGCTCAGGAGCGCCGTCGGAGGCCTGGTAGGTGAACTTGTCGTTTCCGACGAACCCGTTCGGGCGGCGTGTAGACGAAGCTGCCGTCGGCGGCGAGGTCGACCGTGCCGCCGTTGAGCGTGGCACGCACCCCGATCGGGACTCGCCGTCAGCGGGTCGCCGTCGGCGTCGATGTCGTTCGCCGAGCACGCCCGGTAGCCGGCTCGGTCAGCGTCACGTTCTTCGCGGCCGTGAACAGGTCGGGCGATGCCGAGCGGGAGGCGCGTTCGGGAGCTGCACCATCGACCGTGACGAGGACCGTTCGCGGCATGAGGAAGTTGTCGGTGCAATCCTCCTTGTTGTAGGCGTTCCCGACCCAGCTGTAGGTGCCGCGCTGGCCCGTCGTTGAAGCTGATCGTGGCGCTCGACCCACTCCTGCGGATCGCCGTGAAGCCGGTTCCCGCCGCCGGAGTCCGACTGGATGCGAACGGTCGTGGTCGTCGGACCCGGAGGGAGCACGGAGGCGCTCCAGCTGTCGCCGTCGCTGACGACGTCGACCACGGCGCTCGTGACCGTGAATCCGGCGTTCGGGATCTGCGATCTCGACGCAGCCGACGGCCTCTCCGCCACCATCATCACCGATGTTCGTGGCCGTGACCTGGACCGCCGCCGATCGGACCGACCACCGACGCCGGCGTCCGCGACAGCGACCAGTTCGCGCGTGCCGGCGAAGGTGACAGCAGGCGCGACGGCAGCTGCCAGCGAGGGCGAGGACGACCACCGCGGAGACGACGCGCGGCAGGTCGATCCGGGCCGGCGGCGGCGGCGGCGCGGGCCGGACGAAACGGATCGGCCGCGATCCGGCTGTCACGCCGGTTGGGGGACGGTGCGAGTCGGCGGGATCCAGAGCTGCCCGGCGGGCACGTCCTGGCCGGGGAGGGGCGCATCGGGTGCCGTCTCGATGCCGTCGATGAAGGTCTTGACCAGCGACTCGTCGAGCTGGCTCCCGGCGGCGTCGCCCAGGCGCTTCAGTGCCTCGGTCAGCTCGCAGTGCCTTCCGATACGGCCGCGTGGTGGTCATGGCGCTGAACACGTCGGCGACCGACAGGATGCGGGCGATGAGCGGGATCTCGTCCGACGCCGAGCCCATGGAGGTACCCGTCCCCGTCCCAGCGCTCGTGATGATGGCGGATGCCGGCGCGCACGACCTCGATGTTCGGCAGGTCGCGGACGATCGCGTCGCCGAGCGCGACGTGCTGCTTGACGATGTCGGCCTCGGTCTCGGTCAGGCGACCGGGCTTGCGCAGGATGCCGTCCGGGATGCCGATCTTTCCGACGTCGTGGAGCAGCCCGGCCAGTCGGATCGTGCTCTGGAACTCGTCGTCCATGCCGAGACGGCGCGCGATGAAGCTGCGTAGCGCGCGACGTCCTCCGAGTGTCGCTTCGTGTAGCGGTCCTTGTTGTCGACCGCGATGACGAGACCGTGCAGCACGTCGAAGCCGCGGGCATCGGCGCGCTCGTCGGCGGTTCGATCGGCGACGCGGATCGCGTCGCCACCCGATGAGCGGGCCTCGCCCAGCGTCAGCGTCGCCGACGACAGGAGCTCGGTCACGTTGTCTGCCTGCTCGGGAAACGCCGCGATGCCGGCGCTGAAGGTGACGGGCAGCTTCTCGGACTCGCCGAACTGGACGCTCTCCTCGGCCATCGTCCGGCGGAAGCGCGCCAGCGTTCCCTCGAGCCGGCTGGCGCGACGCCGCCGGGGCGACCACGCAGGAACTCGTCGGGGCCGAAGCGACCGACGAACCAGGGGTCCTCGATGGCATCCCGGAGGCCGTTACCGAGACGACGCAGCACCTCGTCGCCGGCCGGGTGTCCGTGCACCTCGTTGGTGAGGGTGAAGTTGTCGAGGTCGACCAGGGCGACCGACAGCAGGCCATCGCCCGCCTTGGCGGCCTCGAGGGCTTCGGACAGTCCCTCGACCACGGTGCCGTGGTTGAACAGACCGGTCACCGGATCGTTGCGGGCAGCCTCGACGAGGGCCGCGGTCTGGCGGCTGATCCGCGCCCTGTGCGCCGCGGAAGATGAAGAACATGAGGATCGCGACGACGACCGAGGCCGAGATCGTGGTCAGGACGACGTCGAGCCGCGCCGGCCTCGAGCCGGGCGATGATCGGCTCCGCGTCGCGAGCGACGAGCACCGCGCCCGAGGGTCGCCTCCGCACCGGCGTCATCGACGGTCGTCAGCGGCAGGTACTCGCGGATGACGTCCTGGCCGGCGGCTCCAGCGCTCCAGTCACCGGCGACGGCGACCCCGAGCAGCGCGTTCGGGCCTGCCGCTGAGCACCTGGTCGAGGTCCGGGTCCGATGGCAGCACGTAGACCACGACGATCCGGCGTCGAGCTGAAGAGCACGCGCCGATCCGTGTCGACCACCTCGACGCTCAGAAGGTGCGACCCGTCGAAGTCGCTGCTGGCGAGGACGCCGCCGAGCTTCTCCTCGAGCAGCTGGTAGCGGCTCGCCGGAGCCTCGTCGGGCGAGAGGTCCCGCTCCTCGAGGAATGCCTCGACGAAGGTCCCCACGACGGCCCGGTCGGCGGCGGTGACCGAGGAGAGGACGGAGCTCTGGAGGTGCGACGTCGTCAGGACGGCCTGGGCGGTCGCCGTGATTCCGATGAGGACCAGGAAGGCGCCGTACACGAGCATGAAGACGACGGGACGCCGACGCGCCCGGTCCAGAGCTCGGTTCATCGTCACAGGAGACGGCTCCTCGGTGGCTGCAGACCGGCGAACTGCCGGCTTGCGATCACCTTATCGAGTGCGCTGTCCCCTGGGACGATGGCCCGATAGTCCCGGGCGGTACTCCCCGGCCGCGCGCCGGGCGTCGTGCCGGTCGGCCGCGGGGCGCCGATCGCGGCGCGGACCGGGACCCTGCCGTACCACGGACCCATGTCCGCCGGTGGCGGAGGGGGTGGGATTCGAACCCACGGTGGCTTGCGCCACGGCGGTTTTCAAGACCGCTGCATTCGTCCACTCTGCCACCCCTCCGGCGGGCGGCTATCGTATCGTCTCGCTCACACCTCACGCGCGAGGCTACCCCGAGGCGTTCCATGAGCATGCAGGAATCGAGAGCCGACCACCGACTGGCTGGCGCTCGGCGCGGCCCTGGTCACCGTGGTGCTGTGGGCGTCGGCCTTCGTCGGCATCCGCGCCGTCGCCGACGACCTTGCCCCGGGACCGTTCGCGTTCGGCCGCCTGCTCGTCGCCAGCCTCGCGCTGGCCGCGATCGTCGCAATCCGCCGTCCGCGCTCTCCCGACGCGGCCGTGGGACTGGGGCGCTGATCGCCGCCTCCGGCGTCGTCTGGTTCGGCGCCTACTTCGTCGTCCTCAACGCCGGCGAGCAGCTCGTCGATGCCGGGACGGCGGCCATGCTCGTGAACGTCGGACCGATCCTGATCGCGATCTTCGCCGGGCTCTTCCTTGCCGAGGGATTCCCGCCGCGTCTCATCCTGGGCTCGGCGATCGCGTTCGCCGGGCACGCGTCGTCATCGGCGTCGCGACCGGCATCGGGTCCGCGCAAGCGGCCGCGCCGCTCGGGGTGCTCCTGTGCCTGGCGGCGGCCGTCTCGTATGCCGGCCGGCGTCACGATCCAGAAGCCGGTGCTGGCGCGCGTGCCGGCGCTCACCGTGACCGCGGTCGCCTGCTGGGTCGGTACGATCGTGACGATCCCGTTCGCCCCGGGGCTGGTCGACGCGGCGGCGACCATGCGCGCCGACACCCTGGGCTGGATCGTCTACCTCGGCGTCTTCCCGACGGCCCTCGCCTTCACGACCTGGGCCTTCGCCCTCAACCGGACGAGCGCCGGCCGGCTCGGGAGCACCACCTACCTCGTGTCGCCGATCGCGATCCTCATGGCCTGGCTGCTGCTGGCCGAGGCGCCTCCCGCGCTGGCGCTGCTCGGCGGCGTGCTGGCGATCGGCGGGGTGATCGTGGCGCGCAGTCGGCTGCGGCCGACCCTCCGGCTCCGCCGCCGGCCCGCCTGAGCGTCGCGAGCGTCAGGCGCCCGGCGGGCCGATGCGCTCGCGGCCGCCCAGGTAAGGCCGCAGCGGCTCCGGGACGGCGATCGAGCCGTCCGGCTGCTGGTGCGTCTCGATGAGTGCGGCCAGGGTGCGCGGCAGGGCCAGCCCCGATCCGTTGAGCGTGTGGACGAGCTCGGGCTTGGCTCCGGGCTCCGAGCGATGGCGGATCGCCATGCGGCGCGCCTGGTAGTCGCGGAAGTTGCTGACGCTGCTCACCTCGAGCCAGCGCTCGGCGCCGGGCGCCCAGACCTCGAGGTCGTACTTGCGGGCCTGGACGAACCCCATCTCGCGGGTCGCCATGAGGAGGACCCGGTACGCGAGACCGAGCCGCTGGAGCAGCAGCTCGGCGCGCTCGGTCAGCCACTCGAGCTCGGCATCCGACTCGTCGGGGCGCGACGAAGCTCACCATCTCGACCTTGTCGAACTGGTGGACGCGCAGGATGCCGCGCGTGTCCCGGCCCGCCGCGCCCGCCTCGCGCCGGAAGCAGGGCGAGTAGGCCGCGTAGCGGATCGGCAGGTCATCGGCCTCGATGATCTCGTCGCGGTGGAGGTTCGTGACCGGGACCTCGGCAGTCGGGACCAGGTAGAGGTCGTCGCGGGTGACGACGTACATCTGGTCCTCCTTGTCCGGGATCTGCCCCGTGCCGCGCGCGCTGTCGGCGTTGACGACGGCGGGCGGCCAGACCTCGGTCATGCCGTTCTCGTTGGTGTGCGTGTCGAGGAACCAGCTGATGAGCGCCCGCTGCAGCGCCGATCCTGCACCGACGTACACCGGGAAGCCCGAGCCGGCGACCTTCGCGCCGCGCACCAGGTCGATGAGGCCGAGCCTCTCGGCGAGCTCCCAGTGCGGCCGCCGACCGTCGGCGGGCAGTGGGTCGCCCCAGGTGCGGACCGTGACGTTCGCCTCCTCTCCGCCGACCGGCACGTCGGGATCCGCGGGGTTCGGGATGCGAAGCATGAGCGTCCTCGAGCTCCGCCTCGACCGTCGCGAGCTCGGCGTCCATGGCATCGATCCGCTCCCCCGCGGCCGTGGAGGCTGCCTTGAGCTCGCCGACCTCGGGGCCGTTCGGGTCGGCTCCGCCGCGAACCGCCTCGCCGATCCGCTTGCTTGCCGCGTTGCGTTCGGCCTTCAGCGCGTCGCTGTCCGCCAGCAGCGCCCGGCGCCGGTCGTCCATCTCGACGGCGTGGTCGACGATCGACGGATCCTCGCCCTTGTCGAGCGCTCCGCGGCGCAGGCGGTCCGGGTCGTCACGCAGCCGCTGGACGCCGACGCTCATTGGACGCGCACTCGTGGCAGCTTGCGCTCGCGCAGGCGCTGGCTGACGAACGCCTGCGTCGAGCGACGCCACCAGCCAGCCGGCTCGCGGGCCGTTGGAGCGGCCCGAGGAATGCGAGGTAGACGGCCCGGAATGCGTCGCCGGCAGCCAGTCCGTTCTCCTTGGCGGTCGAGAAGATCAGCGCCTGCCATGCCTCGCCCGAGGCCGGAGCGCCGCCGGCCGTGGCATCCGCCAGCGCGGTCAGGTAGCTGCGCTGGGCGTCTGTCAGGGCAGCGGCCTCATCGGGCAGACGCATCGCGGACGGCGATGCGCGCGGACTCCGGCGCAAACGCCTCGAGCCAGGCGCGCGCGGCCGTGCGGCGCTCGTCGAGGATCGCCAGCTCCCGCCGGGCAGAGCGGCGACCCATGCTCAGCGGCGACCCGCTCGGCGACGTCGACCCCGGGGATCTGCTCGAGCAGCGCCAGGTGGCCGAATGCGGGACGGTACGTCGCGGCCTCGGCGGCGACATCGGCATCGGGCTCGACCAGGCTGTAGCCGAAGACGCGCTCGTGGTCGGCGGGCAGCTCGCCGCGCACCTCGCGTCCGTCGGTGGCCGCCGCGAGGCGGTCCGACTCGTCGAACAGGCGCGGGATGGCGTCGGTGCCATGCGGGATCGAACTCGATGGCCGTGTTCGGCTTCGGGCGCAGGAACAGGAGTCGCAGCTGCTCCGGCGGGACGACCTCGGCCATCTGCGCCGCCGACGCGCCAAGTCCCTTCGAGGTCGACATCTTCTTGCCGCCGATGTTCAGGAACTCGTACGGGACGTTGAGCGGTGGCTCGTTGCCGAAGACCTCGCGGCTGATGGCGTCGGAGCGGTCGCGCGAGCCGCCCGCCGTCGACAGGTCCTTGCCGGCCGGCTCGATGGTGACGCCGAACAGCTCCCACTTCGCCGCCCAGTCGACGTTGTACGGCAGCTTGGCGCGTCCGCCGAACGGCGACGGTCTCCCGGCATGGCCACAGCCGGTCGCCCAGGTCACGAGGTCGGGGCGGCACTCGTAGCGCACGCGCTCGCCGTCCCAGCCGGTGACGATGGTCGTGCCGATCCGTCCGCACGACTCGCAGATGACGAACAGCGGATGCCACTCGTCCGGATGGTTGACGTTGGCGACGCGCCGGTAGATGTCGCGGATCGTGGCCGCGCCGTCGAGCGCGCGGCGGATGAACGGGTCCATGGCGCCCGAGCCGTAGACCTCGCTCATCCAGTAGTAGGTGTCGGGGCGGATGCCGAGGCCGTCGAACGTGTCGATGAAGACGCCGGCGAAGTGGCGGGCATAGGAGTCGTGGCAGTCTCCCGCCGGGTCGGGCACGTGCGCGAGCGGGACGCCCATGAAGCGCTCGATGGCGTCCGGGGTCAGGAGCGCCTGCGCGTCCATCGGGTCGAGGTCGTCGACGCCGTAGCGCAGCTCGACCGGGACACTCGGCGGCGCGCATGGCGCGGGCGATGGTGTCGACCACCACCGGGCCGCGCAGGCTGCCGACGTGGACGGTGCCCGACGGCGTCTTCGAGTCGTTGACGACCTGCGGGCCGGCGGCCGCCGCGGCGAGCTCGTCAGCCCAGAACACCGATCGTCAGCCGATACGGACGAGCGTGTACTCGATCGGGCCGGCCGGGGCATTGCACGGTGACCGTGTCGCCCTTCTTGTGGCCCATCAGCGCGGCACCCACCGGCGACTCGTTGCTGATCCGGCCATCGCGGGGCGCGGCCTCGGCCGAGCCGACGATCGTGAACGTCTCCTCGCCGTCGGTCGCCCTTGATGACGACCTTGGAGCCGATGCCGACGCTGTCGCCGTTGGCCTTCTCGATGACCGCGGCGTTGCGCAGCTGGAGCTCGAGCGTGGCGATGCGGCCCTCCAGGAACGACTGCTCCTGCTTGGCGTCCTCGTACTCGGCGTTCTCGCTGAGGTCGCCGTCGAGCTTCGCCTCGTGGATGCGGGCGGCGACGCGGGGTCGATCGACGGTGACGAGCTCGTGGAGCTCGACCTTGAGCTTCTCGAGACCCTCCGCGGTGAGGTAGACGGGCTTGGTGTTCATGATGATTGCCCCCTCGTCCTCCTGCGGATCCTCCGGGAGAGGCTCGTCACGTCGAGGGGTGTCGACGCGGCGAGGGTTCCGCTGTCCGATAACAAAAAACGCTCCAGGCCCCGCCGGTGCTGTGGCGGCGTCTCCTGAAGCTGGCCGTACCCGATGGGCCAGGCGCCGCCGGCTCGGCCGGTGGCGGCCAGATTGTAGGTCTGCGAGCGTGCGAAGTCAAAGGACACGGGCCGCGGAACTCAGCGTCCGATCACCACCAGCAGCACGATGATCGCCGCGAAGACGATCCGGTAGGCGCTGAAGACGGCCAGCGACCGGCGACGCAGCCAGGCGAGCAGGAAGCCGATGGCGACCAGGCCGGAGAGCGCGGCGACCGCGAAGCCGACGCCGATCGCCAGCCACTCGGTCCCGGTGTGCGTCTCGGTCAGCAGGCGGCGAGACCCGTACAGGCCGGCACCGAGCGTGATCGGCGTCGCGAGCAGGAAGCTGAAGCGGGCCGCGGCCTCGCGGCTCAGCCCCAGCGCGCGTCCGGCGGTGATCGTCGCGCCCGAGCGGCTGATGCCGGGAAACAGGGCCAGCGCCTGGCTGAAGCCGATGGTCAGCGCGGTCGGCGTCGTGATGTCCGCCAGATCCCGCCGCTGGCTGCCGAGCCGATCCGCGACCCACAGGGCCAGCGCGCCGATCACGAGGAAGCCGGCGATCGCGAGCCGCGCGCCGTCGGTGTCGCCGTGGAACGCGTCCTCGATGAAACCCTCCAGCGCGAAGCCGATGACGGCCGCCGGGATCGTCGCGCCGATCAGCAGCCACGCGATCCGACGGTCCGGATCGTCGCCGATCCGCCGCTCGCGGACGCTGGCGACCCAGGCTCGCGACATAGCGCACCCAGTCGCGCGCGAAGTACACGAGCAGCGCCACCAGCGTGCCGAGGTGGAGGAAGACGTCGAACGCCAGGCTGCCGATGAGCCCATCCGACTCCCAGCCGGCGATCCACGGCGCGAGCTCCAGGTGCGCCGACGAGCTGATCGGGATGAACTCGGTCAGGCCCTGGAGGAGCCCGACGAGGGCGGCCTGGATGACGATGTCCATGGGTGCTTCGTTGGCGCCCCGAGTATGGTCGATCCCGGGCTCGGCTCCTACCGGATGAAGAGCGGCGCCAGCACCAGGGTGATGGTGGCGAGCAGCTTGACGAGGACGTGGAGCGACGGGCCGGCGGTGTCCTTGAACGGATCACCGACCGTGTCGCCGACGACCGCCGCGGCATGGGCGTCGGATCCCTTGCCGAGGACGTTCCCGGCGGCATCCTTGAGCTCACCCGACTCGATGTACTTCTTCGCGTTGTCCCACGCCCCGCCGCCGTTGTTCAGGACGGTGGCGAGCAGGACGCCGGCGATCGTGCCGACCATGAGCATGCCGGCGACGGCCTCGTGGCCGAGCAGCAGGCCCACGATGATCGGGGTCGCCACGGCGACCGTCCCGGGCAGGATCATCTGGCGCAGCGCCGCGCGGGTCGTGATGTCCACCACCCGCGCATAGTCGGGTCGCTGGGTGTAGTCCATGATCCCGGGCATCTCGCGGAACTGGCGCCGCACCTCGACGATGATCGCCTGTGCGGCCGTCCCGACGGCCCGGATGGCGAGGCTCGAGAAGAAGTAGACGAGCATCGCGCCGATCAGCGCGGCGATGAACACGTTGACGTTGGCGAGGTCGACCGACTCGAGCAGCGTCCCCGCCTCGCGCAGGCCGCTGTCGATCTGTCGCTGCAGGATGAGGTTCACCTTGTCGATGTAGGCGCTGAACAGGAGGAAGGCGGCCAGCGACGCCGATGCGATGGCGTAGCCCTTGGTGAGCGCCTTCGTCGTGTTGCCGACCGCGTCGAGGCGGTCGGTGATCTCCCGCGCCTTCGCATCGGCCTTGCTGAACTCGGCGATGCCGCCGGCGTTGTCGGTGATCGGCCCGAAGGTGTCCATGGCCAGGATGAACGCGGTGGTCATGAGCATGCCCATCGTCGCCACCGCGGTGCCGAAGATGCCGCCGACGTTGTCCCCGGCCTCGTTGATGAGGCCGGCCTGGCTGCCGAGCGTGAAGCTGGCGAACAGCGCGATGCCGATGGTGATGGCGGTGACCGCGGTCGTCTCGAAGCCGACCGCCGTGCCGCTGATGATGTTCGTTGCCGGCCCGGTGCGGCTGGCCTCGGCGATCTCGCGGACCGGCCGGAACGTTCCGGCCGTGTAGTACTGCGTGATGTAGACGAAGGCAACGCTGGTCGCCAGGCCGACGATCCCGGCGCCGAACATCCAGACCCAGGCCGGAATGCCGTTGTCGGGCAGGTCGACGCCGGTGTTCATCATGACGAACGTGGTCAGCGCCAGCCCACCGACCGACAGGATCGTGGTGACCCAGTAGCCGCGGTTCAGCATGTTCATCGGGTTCTCGGTCTCGCTGCCGCGGACGAAGAACATGGCGACGATGGTCGCCAGCAGGCCGAAGCCGCGGACGACGAGCGGGAAGAAGATCCACGCCTCGGGATTCGGCCAGCCGAGATCGGTGGCGATGCGCCACACGGCGACGCCCAGGATCATGGCGCCGATGTTCTCGGCGGCGGTCGACTCGAACAGGTCGGCGCCACGGCCGGCGCAGTCGCCGACGTTGTCGCCGACGAGGTCGGCCACGACGGCCGCGTTGCGCGGGTCGTCCTCGGGGATGCCCGCCTCGACCTTGCCGACGAGGTCGGCGCCGACGTCGGCGGCCTTGGTGTAGATGCCGCCGCCGAGCTGCGCGAAGAGAGCCACGAAGCTCGCCCCGAAGCCGAAGCCGACGATGAGGAAGGGCGCCTCCTCGGGATTCGTGAAGCCGCCGAAGGCCGCGAAGATGCCGTAGACGCCGAGCAGGCTGAGCGCAACGACGAGGAAGCCGGACACGGCGCCGCCGCGCATCGCGACCTGCACGGCGCGCACGAGGCTGTGCTGCGCCGCGGCCGCCGTCCGCAGGTTGGTCTTGACGCTGATGAACATCCCGATGATGCCGGAGGCCATCGACGCCGCCGCCCCGACCAGGAAGGCGAAGCGCCGTGCGCCAGCCGAGATCGAATCCGAAGATGTCGGTGTCGGCGACCTCGCGACCCTCGACCACGGTGATCACGACGCCGATGACGACGGCGCCGCCCAGGGCGAGCAGGGCAATCGTCTGGTACTGCCGACGGATGAAGGCGACGGCGCCCTCATAGATCGTCCCGGCGATGTCCTGCATGGCTTCGGTGCCGGTATCGGCGCGCAGCACGTCCCACGCGAGGTAGAACGCGAAGGCGATGGCGGCGATCCCGGCGAGCGGGATGACCCACAGGATCGGCTGGAGCTCCATGAATCCTCCGAACGCGGCCGGCGGCCACGAAGGGGCTCGCTCAGACCTTTTCCTTGACGCACACGAAACGCCGGCGGGAGGACACGGTCACGTACCCCGCCAGCGACGGCGCGCGGATTCTAGCACGGCGCAGCGATCGGGCATCACGGCAGCCAACGCGGCTGCCGGCCGTCGTTGGACAGGACGTCGCGTCCCGTCCCGTCCCGTCCGATCCGGACGATGGCGCCGTCGAGCGGATGGTCGCGCGACCCCCGGGGGACCACGACCGCCATGGACCGCTCGCCGGGGGCGAACGTTGCGCCGAGCACGCCCAGCTCGCCGATGCCGACCGAGTCGCCGGGCACGTCGAGGTCTGGCGTCACCCGGAGGGTCCCGTCCCCTGCCCGGTACGCGATCTCGCCATCGGGACCAACGGCCAGGACCGCGGCGCCCGGCCCGAGTCCCGAGGGGCGCGCCGTCGATGCCGTGCGTTCGAGCAGCAGGATGCCTCCGGTCGCGCCCGCGGCCAGCGGGTGCACCGGTGCCTCGAATGCGGCCGGCTCGCGCGATGTCGTGCTCGGACGGCCGGTCAGCACGAGCGCCGCGGCGTCGGGCAGCCAGATCGGCGGCCGGGTGGCCTCGAATCGGGCGCGGGAGCTGGGCTCGTCGTCGTCGCCGAGGATCGCGACCCAGCCACGGAGATCGACGAAGGCGATCGCCCCGCCCGTCGGTGCGTAGCGCGGAGCACGCAGCGCCGGCTGGTCATCGGTCGGTGACCCAGCCCGACGGCAACGTGAGTGCGGAGGTCTCCCCACCGGGAATCGCGCGCTCCCAGATGCCGAGCCCGGTTCCATCCTCGGCCGAGGCGCGCGCAAACGCGATGCGCTGTCCATCCGCAGCGTAGGCCGCGTCGAACTCCAGGTGCTCGTCATCGGTCAGCACCCGCCGATCCGATCCGTCCGCGTTCTGGAGGACAAGGCGCCGGCCGTCTCCCACCACGAACGAGGTGCCGTCCGGGGCAACCGCGTAGTCGAGGACCGGGGTGAGCTCCGCGGAGCGCTGGTGCGGCGCGCTCCCGTCGACGTTCATCGTCCACAGGTTGGCGACCCCGCTCCGATCGGAGATGAACGCCACCTGGTTGGTGAGCGCGGCCTGCGGCGCACCCGTCGTGAAGGTCCAGGATCGCGGACGGACCAGTCCGCCACCATCGAGCGCTGCGACGGACTCGCCGAGACGGACCTCGAACGTCGTGCTCGGCCGGCAGCGGTCCGGACGGGGTGAATGCCAGGATCACGCCATCGTCCTCCGCGACCGGCGAAGCGCCGCGGCGATCGAGCACCTCGATCGTGCCGGAGACCTCCGGGGTGATGAGCAGGCTCTCCGGCGAGACCGTCGCCGGATCGATCGGCTCGTCGAACATCACGGCGATCGGGGTCGTCCTCGCGATCCCGTCCGATGCGTTGGCCGGGATGACCGTCGCGATGTCGAGTCCCGAGGTCAACGTGCGGAAGGAGACGCTGACCGGATCGGCAAGAGCAACGCCGGAGACATCGAATGCGTCGCTGCCGATGTCGACCCGGTACTCCGCTTCCGGTGCCAGGCCCTCGGTCGGCTCGATCCTGAGCTCCTGTCCCGACCAGCGCAGCGAGTGCGCGAAGACCGGGCGCAGGCGGAGGGCAGCCTCGACCGATGCCGTATCCATGAGGCCGGAGAATCGGATGCTGATCGGGGCGTCGAGCGCCACGCCCGACGCGCCGTCGGCTGGCTCGGTCTCGACGACCCGCGGGGGGCCGGTCGTCTCGAACGTGAACGGCTCGGGGGGTTCGGCCATCTCGTTGCCGGCGAGGTCGCGCAGGCCGGGCCGCACGCTGACGGTGTACATCGTCTCGAGGCCGAGGGGCTCCCGCGGTGTGAAGATCAGCACGCTCCCGCTCCAGCTGAGGCTCCCCTCGACCGCCGGATCGAGGCGCACGGCGTCGGCGGCGGTCTCCGTGTCGATCAGCTCGCTGAACGTGACCTCGAGGCTCGTGGTCGGGAGGCCGACACCGGGCGCGTCCGGCAGCGTCTGGGTGAGGACGATGGACAGGACCTCGGGCGGGCGGGCGTCGACGGTGCTCGCGACATAGAGGACGCCGGCCAGCACCAGCCCACCGGCGCCGACGACGAGGAGGCTGCGGAGGAAGACCGCGCGCATCTGGCTGCGACCCGGCGGCCGGTCAGCGATGTCGGAGGCGGGCAGGCAGGATCTGCAGCTCGTCCCGGTACTTCGCGACGGTGCGACGGGCCAGGGCGATCCCCTCGTCGGCCAGGGCGTCCGCGATCTCCTGATCGGAGAGCGGATGCTGCGGGTCCTCGGCCTCGATCATGCGCTTGATCTGGTCCTTGATGCCAAGCGATGCGGTGAAGAAGTGGCTGAACGGGACGACCTCGCCGCGCGGCAGCATCACGTACTTCTCGGCGGTCGCGCGGCTCACCGTCGATTCGTGCATGCCGATCACCTCACCGACCTCGGCACGGGTCAGCGCCACGAGATGCTGCACGCCGTGCAGGAGATACTCGCGCTGACGATCGACCAGGCACTCGGCGATCCGCTGGATCGTCTGGCGCCGGCGGTTGATGTTGTCGATGAAGAACTTGGCCCGGCCGACGTACTGGCGGACGTGCTCCTTCTCGTCCTCGGTCGTCTCGGCGCTGCGCAGCTTCGACGAGAGGCTCGAGTAGATCGGAGCGACGTGCAGGCTGAAGCGTCGCGATTCGACCACCTCGACCGTCAGCTCGCCGTCGTTGTCGCGGATCAGGACATCGGGCCGAATGATCGTCCGTGATGCGTCGCCGCTGACGGCGGCGGTGAAGGCGGCCGTCGGATACGGGTTGAGATTGGCCTTCACGAATTCCCAGACCGAGGTCACCTGGCGCTGGGTGGCCCCGACCGCGGCGGCCACGTCGCGGAAGCGCCGCTCCCCCAGCTCGGCCAGGTGCTCCCCGATCACCGCCTCGGCATGCGGCGGGATCTCGACGTCGGTCTGGTCGCGCAGGAATTCGATCTGCGCCAGCAGCGACTCGGTGATCGAGCGCGAGCCGATTCCGATCGGCTCGAGCCCGCGCATGGCGGCCAGCACCTCGCCGACGTCGGCGACGCTCACGCCCGTCGATGCCGCGATCTCTGCATCCGACTCGGTGAGGAAGCCGCTCGAGTCGAGTGCGCCGATGACGTGATCGGCGACCGCGTGCAGCCGCGTCGGCAGGAGCGCGTGCAGGTTCCAGGTGAGATGGTCCTCCAGGGTGAAGTCGGCCTCGGCCCGCGCGATCGGGTCGAACTCGTCCGCTTCGTCTCGGAGGCGCGTCGCGCCGTCACCCGGCAGGTCATCGGCGCTGACGCGGCCATCCTCATCCGCGGCGTCCGCCTTGCGCGGCATGCAGTCGGTGCAGTAGTTGCCGGACACCGGCCGTCCGCAGATCGGGCAGGCCGGCAGCTCCTCCATCTCGAGCGCCGGATTCTCGTCAAGCTCCTGGGCGATCGCCTCCTGGAGCTCGACCGAGCTCATCTGGAGGATGTAGTTGGCGGCGATCTGCTTCGGGGTGACCTTGGCCTGGATCGTCGGCTGGATCTGCTGACGGAGCTCGATCGACATGGATCCTCGCGAGGAAGGGACGGTGTGGGAGCCACGAAGTATAGGCGCGGCTCATCTCAGCGGCCGGGGCAGGCCCTTGGTCGCCTAGGCACGCCGCGTGCCAGATCAGCCATCGCGGATCATCGGCCGGGAACGTTGAACCGCCGGATGACGGGATTGCCGGTCCCGAAGGTCACCATGCTGTAGCCGCCCGGATCGGCCGCCAGGCGGCGCCGGTAATCGCGCATCGGCCAGCCGAGCAACCGGCACAGGACGACGCGATTGACGTGGTTGTGGGCCACGACCACGGCGCAGCGCGCCCGATCTGCCGCGAGCCATGACACCACGGGGTCGAGGACGGCCGTTGACCGCACGGCGACGTCCTCCCCGCTCTCGCCTTCGGGACAGCGCGTGGTGTAGGGATCGGCCTCCCATCGAGCGCGGAGCTCCGGGATCGCGCTCCATGCACTGTGCCGCGGTCAGCCCGTCCCACGAGCCATAGTCCAGCTCGATCAGGCCGGGGGCGAGCTCGACATCCTCGGACGCGAGATCGAGCCCGGTCACGACCCTTGCGATCGTCTGCCGGCATCGCAGGGCCGGGCTGCTGATGAGCCGAATCTCGTCGTGGGGCAGCTCGGCAAGCTCCAGCGCCAGTGCGCTGCCCAGGGCCGAGGCGAGCTCCATGCCCGCCTCGGCGAGCGGCGGATCGCTCCCCTGCCCGAGATTCCGACCCGAGGCGGAGTGCGCCGTTGTGGCGTGGCGGACGAGAATCAGGCTACCCATCAGGCCGTCGAGTCTACCCGGCGCGGTGCGCTATCCTGTGCCGGCTGCGACCCGCAACCAGGCCCCGATGACCTACCTCCCCGACGACCCGGATTCCGACGGCGCGCCCGCGCAGAGCGAGCGCGCCGGTTCGCGTCGCGCGCTGGGATGCGCCTTCGAGGTCGTCGAGACGCTCGTCCTCACCCTGCTCATCTACCTCGTCATCCACAACTTCGTGGCCCAGCCGTTCGAGGTTCAGCAGAGCTCGATGTTCCCGACCATCGTCGACGGGGAGTACATCCTGATCGACAAGCTCACGCCGCGATTCGGCGGCTACGAGTACGGGGACGTCGTGGTCTTCAACCCGCCGTCGGGGTCGGGCCTGGAGGTGCAGGGCATCCCCTTCATCAAGCGCATCATCGGCATGCCGGGCGACACCATCGACCTGGAGAACGGCCGGGTGTTCGTCACGCGTCGCGACGCGAACGCCGTCCGCATCGAGGAGCCATACGTCGTCACTGGCGAGGATGGCACGACGTCGCCGACCCTGTGTCCCCGCCAGGACTGCCCGTTGACGTGGATCGTGGGCGAGAACGAGTTCTTCGTCATGGGCGACAACCGGCCATCGAGCCAGGACTCGCGCGTCTTCGGGCCGATCGACGAGGGAACGATCCTCGGACGCGCCTGGCTTCGGTACTTCCCGCTCGAGCGCATCGGCCTCATCGAACGGCCCGCCTATCCCGCCCTCGGGACCGAGGCGGCGCAGTAGGTCAGGCGCGCGCCGGCTCTTCCGCCACGATCCAGGCGTCGATCTCCCGCGAGTACTCGGTCAGCACATCGGCGCCGAACCACAGGCCGAGCTCGGCGTCCGCCGTCTCCGGCGCATCGGAGGCGTGGATCAGGTTCCGCAGGCCGCTGACCCCCAGATCGCCCCGAATGGTGCCGGGCTCCGCCTCGTTCGGCATCGTCTTGCCGACCATCCGGCGCACGACGGCGATCGCATCGGGCCCTTCGAGCGCGATGGCAGCCACGGGGCCCGAGGTGATGAACTCGACCAGGCCGTCATAGAAGTGCTTCCCGGCGTGGACGGCGTAGTGCTCCTCGGCCATCGGGCGGGGTACGGACAGCAGTCGCAGGCCGACGACCTTCAGACCCTTGCGCTCGAATCGGCCGATGATCTCGCCGATGAGGCCACGCTGCACGGCGTCAGGCTTGGCGAGGACGAGAGTGCGCTGCATGTCGAGCGTGGCTCCTGTGCTGATTGGTGGCGGTCGCGGCCGCGCACGACGAGATCGGTCGGTCAGGCCGGGCGATCGGCGGCGCGGTCGTAGGCCTGATTCGCCTCGACCAGGCGCCCCGCGGCGCGGAGCAGGTCGCCGTAGAGTAGCAGACGCTCGGCGCCCGGCTGCGAGCCGAGGGTGGGCTCGAGGATCGCGATGCCGTCAGCGGCCAGCGACGGATCGACGCGCACGGCGATCGACATCTCGCTGTCTCCACGTCCCAGGTCACCGGCCACATACGCCGCACGGGCCTCCTCCATGCGTCGCAGGGCCGACGCCGAACGCTCACCCTCGACCGCGGGCTGGGATTCGGGCGCGGCTGACCGATCGGTCCACGGAGGTCGCGGAGGTCGGGCGGGCTGGGGCTGGAGCTCTGCGGGCAGCGGCCAGCTGAGACGGCCGGTCACGCCGCCGCGCAGCTCGTTCGCGCGGTCCACCCCGACGGCGGTGATCACGCGCTCGAGGGCGCCAACGGCACGGTCGGGCTCCCCGGCCGCCGCCAGCGCCTCCGCCTCGATCAGCGACGCGATGGGAAGCCGTCGCTGCGGGCTGCCGGGGCGTACCGCGTCGAGGGACGCGCGAGCGGACGCGAGCCTCCCCTGCCGCCATAGCGCCTCGGCCAGCAGCGTTCGCAGTGCGTCGAGCTCCTCGTCAGCGGCGGGCTGCTCGGCCTCGCGCGTGGCGATCCGCGCACGCAGCGTGCCCTCGGCGAAACCGGGCTGGCCCGCGTCGAGCTGGGCGCGTGCCAGCGCCATCTCGTCGACCAGCAGATCGATCGTCATCTCGCCGCTCGCCTCGCCCGCCGCGGCGCCGGCATCCGTGCCGACCTCGGGCTGCCCCACATCGGTCGAGGGGACGGGGCCGGCCACATCCGTCGGCGACGTGTCGGCGGATCGGCGGCGACGGCGTTTCATCGACGCATGGCGCGCTCGACGCGGGCTCGCGACCGGAACGGACCGAGCACCGCGAGCCTCGCGAGCGCCGGGTCGAGGTAGCGCTCGGCGACCCGGCGAAGATCGTCGACCGTGACGGAATCCAGGCGCTCGACGACCTCGCTCACGGTCAGGATTCGCGGCAACAGGGCCTCTCCCATGCCGATCCAGCCGGCGACCGCGCCGGAGTCCTCCATTCGCAGCTCCAGGCGACCGCGCGTGTAGGCGCGCGCGCGATCAAGCTCGGCATCGCTCACGCGCTCGCTGCAGACCCGATCGAGCTGCGCGAGGACGGCTGCGATGACCGCTTCGACCGCCTCCGGCTCGAACCCGGCGTGGACGCCGAACGTCCCGGCGTCGGAGTACGAGGCGCCGAAGGTCGAGACGTCGTAGACGAGCGAACGTCGCTCGCGGAGGTCGAGGAACAGCCGGCTGCCCATCCCGTCGCCGAGAACGGCGCCCAGCAGGTCGAGCGCCCATCGATCCGGGTCGTCACGTGGCACGCCGGGCATGCCGATGCACAGGTTCGCCTGGCTCAGCTGCCGATACGACACGCGGAACGACGCCGGCGGGGCGGGAACGGGAGGCGTGGTCGGCGCCGGCACCGATGCCACCGCGGCCGGATGTGCGGCGGGGCCCTCCGGAGCCCACGTGCCGGCGATCCGCGCGACGGCCTCCGGCTCGATTGCCCCGGCCACGGCCAGCACCATCCCGGCGGGACGGTACGCGCCGCGCCAGTGCTCGACGGTTGCGCGATGCGATGCGCGCCGCACGGCGCCGATCGTGCCGGCCACCTCACGGCCCAGCGGATGGTCCGGGTAGAGCAGCTCGTCGAACAGGGTGAAGACGTGATCCGAGGGCGAGTCGACGTACATCCGGATCTCATCGACGATCACCGGCTTCTCGGCGACGAGGTCGCGCGGGCGAAGGAGCGGGCGCAGCGCGAGCTCGTGGACGGCCTCGAGGGCAGTTGCCAGGTGCTCGGCGGGCACCTTGGCGCTGAACGCGGTCAGCTCACGATCCGTGCTCGCGTTGAGGCTGCCGCCGATGCCCTCCACGTGCTGCGACAGCGACCCCGCCTCGGGATAGCCCCGCGTGCCCTTGAAGACGAGGTGCTCGAGGAGATGGCTCAGCCCGGCATGTGCATCGTCCTCGTGGCGCGAGCCGACCGGGACGAGCAGCACCACGCTCGCCGATCGGGCCCCCGGCATCTCCTGGGTGACGACCCGGAGCCCGTTTCCCAGCACGTCGCGCCGGTGAGGAAGGTCGCGCTGCAGCGGTGTCAGCGGCGCGCTGGCCGTCACGCGCCGTCCTCGTCGTCATCGGCGGGCTCGGTGTCGCCCGACATCAGGAGCTCCATCTGGATGAAGCGCAGGTCGCGCGCGAGCTCGTCGGGCGTTCGCGGCAGTGGACGGCCCTCGATCGGGAGCTCGGTCTCGGTGAGCTCGGCGAGCCGAGCTGCCCCGCTGGCGGCGAACTCGATCACCACGCGCTCGTTGCCGATGACCAGCGTGTACACGAGGAGCTGGTCGCTCGTGGTGTCGAACTGCAGGTAGTCGAACGAATCGAGGTTCAGGCAGATGGCGAGCGGCGTGAAGTACGACGCCACGCCGGGCTCGTCGACCACGATGCGCTCGACCCAGCCCGTTCCGCTCGACTCGACGCGCGAGCCGCGATGGTAGGTGTAGCTGACCGTCTGCTTGAGCAGCGGCCGGAGGATGTTGTAGATGTCGGTCGTGCTCGTCACGACCCCGGTATTGATGTAGAGCTTGGCGCGCGCGTCGGACATCGGATGGTTCGTGCGGATCGTCGGCGAGTCTAGCACCGGGGACGCGCGGAATCGGCTGCTACGATACGGCCCGTGAAGCTGCTGGCGGCCGATATCGGCAACACGAATGTCACGATCGGCCTGTTCGAGGACGATCGGTTGGCGCGCTCCTGGCGCGCCATCACTCGCGCCAACGCGACGACCGACGAGGTGGCGGCCACGCTCACCGGCCTCCTGTCGCTCGACGCCCACCGGCTCGACGAGCTCGACGCGGTCGCGCTGGCCAGCGTGGTCCCGCCGCTGACCGAGACCTGGCAGCGACTGGCGACGCAGCGGATCGGCGTCGAGCCGACCATCGTGGACGCGGAGACATTGGCTGGGACGCTCGAGATCAGGATCGACCGACCGAGCGAGGCCGGAGCGGATCGCCTGGCCAACGCGCTGGCGGCCCGCGTCGAGTTCGGCGGTCCGGCCATCGTCATCGACCTGGGCACCAGCACGAACTTCGACCTCGTGGACGCCGACGGCGCCTACATCGGCGGCGCCATCGCGCCGGGCATGGGCCTCAGCCTCGAGGCCCTGGTCGGCCGCGCCAGCAAGCTTCCGCGCATCGAGCTGCGGCGCCCGCCGTCGGCGATCGGCACGAACACCGTGCACGCCATGCAGTCGGGAGCCGTGCTGGGCTACATCGGCCTGGTCAGCGGCCTCCTCACCGCCCTGCGCGGCGAGCTGGTCGAGCGCTCGCCCGACGACGCTCATCTCACCGTCATCGCCACCGGCGGCAACACCCATCAGCCATGGCTGGGCGAGGTGCCGGGCATCGACGTCGTCGAGCCGGACCTGACCCTGCGCGGAATCCGCTACGCCTGGCAGGCCGTTCGCGAGCGCGAGCACATCGCCTCGAGGGCCGACCGATGAGCGACGGACCGGGGCCGCTCGCCGGGCGCCGCGTCGTGGTCGGCGTGTCGGGCAGCATCGCCGCGTACAAGGCGGTCAGCCTGGTGCGGCTGCTCCAGGATCGCGGCGCCGTCGTCGACGTGGCCATGACCCGCGCGGCGACCCGCTTCGTCGGCCCGCTCACCTTCGCCAGCCTCACCCACCGGCCGGTGCTGGACGACGTCTTCGAGCTCGACGCCGATCAGCAGATCGCGCACGTCGAGCTCGCCGAGGCCGCCGATGCGATCGTCCTCGCGCCGGCCACCGCGAACCTGCTCGGGTGAGCTCGCCGCGGGACTCGTCGGGGACGCGGTGACGGCCATCGCC
Source organism: uncultured Chloroflexia bacterium (assembly GCA_963767985.1). Classification (GTDB taxonomy): domain Bacteria; phylum Chloroflexota; class Limnocylindria; order QHBO01; family QHBO01; genus JACDBZ01. The sequence goes on along the minus strand of CAVYGE010000003.1, from coordinate 134,241 downwards.
TGCGCCAGCCGGGCCCCGGTGATCGTGGCGCCGGCCATGGACGCCGGCATGTGGACGCATCCCGGCGACCCAGCGCAACGTGGCCACGCTCCGCGAGTTCGGCTACCTCGTCGTCGAGCCGGAGGTCGGCGAGCTCGCCTCCGGCCTCACGGGCATCGGGCGGCTGGCCGAGCCGAGCGCGGTCCTCGAGGCCGTCGAGCGCCTGTTCGAGCGAGGCGGCGACCTCGAGGGCCTCCACGTCGTGGTCAGCGCCGGCGGCACGCGCGAGCCGCTCGACCCGGTCCGATTCATCGGCAACCGCTCGTCGGGCAAGATGGGCGCGGCCCTGGCCGAGACGGCGCGCGATCGTGGTGCCTCGGTGACGATGATCGCCGGCGCCATGGGCGTGACTCCGCCGCGTGGCGTGACGGTCGTCGACGCCACGACCGCCCAGGCGATGCGCGAGGCGGTGATGCGAGCGGCCCCGAACGCCGACATCCTGGTGATGGCGGCCGCCGTCGCCGACTTCGCGCCGGCCCGCGCCAGCCAGCGCAAGATCAAGCGCTCCGGCGAGAACCTCCAGATCGAGCTGGTGCCGAACCCGGACATCGTGGCCGAGGTGGGCGAGATGCCCGACGACATCCGCCCGTTCCTCATCGGCTTCGCGGCCGAGTCGCAGGACCTCGAGGCGAACGCCGCGGCCAAGCTGCGCGACAAGGGCCTCGACCTCATCGTCGGCAACGTCGTGGGCGGGCCGTTCGACGCCATCGGCTCCGACGAGAACAAGGTCACGGTGTTCGGCGCCGAGGGCTCGCTGACCGACTGGCCGATGCTTCCGAAGCGCCAGGTCGCCGAGCGGCTGTGGGACCTCATCGGCGACCGCTACCGCACGGCGCGCAGCACCGACGGAAGCGCCCCCGGTGGCCGGCGGCGCCGCCGCTCGTGATCGTCGTCGACCACGCCGACGAGCTGCGCGAGGCCATCCTCGAGCGTCGGGTCGCCGGCGACAGCGTCGGTTTCGTGCCCACCATGGGCATGCTCCACGACGGCCAGCTGTCCCTCGTGCATCGCGCGCGGGCCGAGAACGGCTGCGTCGTCGTGTCGAGCTTCGCGAACCCGCGGCTCGTTCACCTCCCTCGACGAGGCGTCCGGCGGGCGACGCGACTCGGCGCGGGACATCGCGCTGCTCGAGCACGCCAAGGTCGACATCGCCTTCGTGCCCGATGTCGCGAGCCTCTACCCGCCCAACGACACGACCCGCGTGACCGTCGAGGGCCTCACCCGCCAGCTCGAGGGTGCGTCACGCCCGGGCCATCTCGACGGGCTGACCACGATCATGCTGAAGCTCGCTGAACCTGGTCGGGCCGGCGCGGCTCTACCTCGGGCAGCGGCATGCTCAGCAGGTCGTCGATCGTGCGGCGCATGCTGCGGGACCTGTTCCTCAACGTGGACCTCGTCATCTGCCCCACCATCCGGGAGTCCGACGGTCTCGCGATGTCGAGCGCCAACGCCCAGCTCGGCATCGAGGAGCGCCACGCGGCAGCCTGCCTGTTCGCGGCGCTGACGGCGGCCAAGGACGCCTACGACGCCGGTGAGCGATCGGCCGAGGTGCTGCGCTGGCGAATGACCGATGCGCTGACGCGCGAGCCGAAGGCGCGGATCGACTACGTCAGCGTGGCCGATGCCCTGACCCTGGCGGAGCTCCAGCGCGTCACCGGCCCGGCGCTGGCGCTGATCGCCGTGGGGATCGGCCGCACCCGGCTGACGGACAACATGCCGCTCGCCTGGGACGTGGCCTGACCCTCGGGATCGTCGCCGGGCGAACGCGCGCCATTGGTACTAGTGCGGTCCACGGTCCGGATCCTATGATGCGTCGTGTCACCAGTGACGGCGACCTCCCACGGTCGCACGCGTCGCAGGTGCCTGGGAGGCCGGCGGGTGCCCACGCTCGGCCTCCCTTCATGTCCGCCTAGAGTCGGTCGACCAGCGCGTCGACGTCGATCGCACCGCCGACCAGCTCGATGATCGTCGCGATCTTCTCGCGGTCGCTCGCATGGGTCTTCACGAGGATCTCGTCCACGGCCTGCGCCGTGCGATACGTGTCGGTCGGCACGAGATACGCGAACAGGTCCTCGGCTCTCAGGGCCTCGAGCAGCGCGACCGACGGTCGGTAGCCGCCGGTCAGCACGATCCCGCTGACCAGCGGGGCTCCCACCCGCGCGGCATTGGCGGCGACCGCGGCGCGCAGGAGGTCTTCGCGATCGCCCGGCGTGATGAGCAGCGTGCGTTCCTCGAGGTGCGCCACCGCGTGCTCCGCCTGCATCGCGCCGATGGCCACGTGCCCGATGGTCCGACCCGGCTCGGCACGCCCGGTGAGCAGCTCGCCGTCGAGGTGCGTCACGATCAGCTCGAGCGACGGGTTGGCCAGGAACTCCGAGTACGGGATGCAGCCGAGCAGCTCGATGTCGTGCTGGGCCAGCCCCCGGCGCAGCACGTCCGGCAGCTGCGGATGCGAGACGACGTCGACCTTGTTGACGACGGCGCCCAGGACCGGGACATCGTGCGCCGCGAACAGCGCGTGGTTCAGCACGATCTCGTCGATCGGACGGCCGACGCCTCCCTCGCTGACGATGATCACCGGCGTCTCGAGCATGGCGGCGGCGCGCGCGTTCGCGAGCCCGATGACCGCGCCGACCCCCGCGTGCCCGGTGCCCTCGATGACGACGAGATCCTTCTGCCGGGCGACCCGATCGAAGGCGGTGTGGACCTGGCTCTCGAGATCGTCGGTGACGCGACCGAGAATGAAGTCGGTGGTGAAGCGCCGCGGCAGCGTCACCGGCGACATGTCGTTCAGGGCATCCGGCAACCCGAAGACCTCGCTCATGAGGACGGCGTCCTCGTCGGCGCGCGTGCCGTCGATGACCAGGTAGCGCTGGCCGACGGGCTTCATGAAGCCGAGCCGCAGGCCACGCTCGCGGAACGCGGCGAGCAGGCCGAGGCTGGTGGTCGTCTTGCCGCGATTCTGGCCGGTCGCGGCCAGGAAGACGCGCTTCGTCACGCGGCCGACTCTAGCGGACGGGGGTGGTCAGGAGCGGTTCTTCGTCCGACGCTCGACGAGATCCACGCCCTCGCGCAGGCGACCGATGAGCTCCGCGTCGATCATGTCGGGCTCGAGGTGCTCGCCGAGGCGCTCGAGCATGTCGGCGGCGACGCTCAGCAGCACGTCCGCATCGGCGATGAAGAACTGGGGCTCGTTGTTGTAGCGGACCAGGGTCAGCCGGCCCTGGAGCGTCAGGCCGGACTCCGTGTGCATGAGCTGCGTGCCGAAGTTGTGGCCCTGGATGCCGTCGGGGTTGTTCAGGAAGTTGAGCGCGTTGTCGATCACGAGGCCGAAGCGGGCGCGCCAGCTGACGAGCCGCTCGTGCACCTCGGCCGGCAGGCCCATCTCGCCCAGCTCCTCGAACACGGCGCGATCCACCGTCAGCAGCCCGACGAGCGTCGAGCCTGCCCGGCCGCCGAGCATCACCTGCAGCGATCGCTCCAGGGTGAAGACGTCGGCGTCGAACCGGGGGCTGGTGGTGACCTCCGCCAGGAGGTCCTCGGCGTTGTCGAGCTGCCCCGCCTCGGCGAGGGCGGTCGCCAGGTTGTGGATCTCCTCCCGAAACAGGAATCGCTCTTCGTGGTCGAGCATCGGGATCTCCTCTGGCGCAACCGTCGCGGGCGCCGTCGGGGTGACGGCGCCCGCATCGGGCTGGATGGGTTCTAGGGGTACAGGCCGCGAAGCGTCGTGCCTTCCGCGACCCGGGCGACGGCCACCATGTAGGCCGCCGTCCGCATGTCGACCTCGTGGCGCTCCGCCATCTCGTGGACCGACTCGAAGGCGCGATCCATGATCTCCTTCAGGCTCTGGTTGATGCGCTCCTCGGTCCAGAAGAAGGACTGCATGTCCTGCACCCACTCGAAGTAGCTGACGGTGACGCCGCCGGCGTTGCACAGGATGTCCGGGATCAGGAAGACGCCGCGGTCGAAGAGGATCTCGTCGGCCTCCGGGCGTGGTGGGGCCGTTCGCCGCCTCGGCGATGACCTGGGCCTTGATCCGCGGGGCGTTGGCCCGCGTGATCTGGTTCTCGAGGGCCGCCGGGACGAGGATCTCGCAGTCGATCTCGAGGATCTCCTGGTTCGTCACGTCGTCCGAGCCGGGGAAGCCCACCACGGTCCCGTGCTCACGCTTCCAGGCGCTGACCTTGGACGGATCGAGCCCGGCCGGGTTGTGGATCCCGCCGGTCGAGTCGCTGACCGCCACGATGGTGGCGCCCTCGTCGCGCAGCAGGGTGGCCGCGATGCTGCCGGCGTTGCCGTAGCCCTGGATGGCGACCCGCAGATCGGTCAGCGGCCGGTTCTTGGCCTCCGCCCACTTCAGCAGCGTGAACACGGCGCCGCGCGCGGTCGCCTCGTTCCGGCCCAGCGATCCGCCGATGGCGATCGGCTTGCCGGTCACCACGCCGGCGATGGTGTAGCCGTGATGCATGGAGTACGTGTCCATCATCCAGGCCATCGTCTGGGCGTTCGTGTTGACGTCCGGCGCGGGGATGTCGCGGTCGGGGCCGATGAGCGGGCTGATCTCGGTGGTGAATCGACGCGTCAGACCCTCCACCTCGCGAATCGACAGCTTCTTCGGGTCGACGACCACGCCGCCCTTGGCGCCGCCGTACGGGATGTTGACGCAGGCGCACTTCCAGCTCATCCACATCGCCAGGGCGCGGACCTCGTCGAGCGTCACGTCCTGGTGGTAGCGGATGCCGCCCTTGCCCGGGCCGCGGCTGACGTTGTGCTGGACGCGATGGCCGGTGAAGACCATGACGCTTCCGTCATCCATGGTGACGGGGAAGTTGACGGTGAGCTCACGCTGCGGGACGCGAAGGACGCGCCGCATCCCCTCGTCGAGATCGAGCATGTCGGCGGCGTGGTCGAACTGGGACTGGGCGACGGCCCAGATGTTCGGAGCCTCCGCCACCGGGTTCTGGCTGGCCATCAGGTGCGCTGAGTGCCTCCTGTATGCAGTCGTGGCTCGGCGCCTCTGCACGCACGGTTCGAAGGCGGAAGCAGGCCAGGCCACGGGGTGACGGTTGCCGATTCTAGCGCACCGGCCGCTCGACGCCGTGTCGCATGCGGCCTGGCCGGAACGGCCGTCGCACGCACGCTACGATCAGCGCCGATGCCGATCGCCGATGTCCTCGCCGTTCCCCCGCCGCGCTGAGCCCCGATCGGGCCACCGACGTCGCGCGGTCCACCTGGGGTCTCGCCGTGGCGCAGGCGGTGACGCTTGTCAGCGAGCGGGACCAGAACTTCCGCGTGCGCTCGACCGACGGGGGCGAATGGGTTCTCAAGGTCTCGAACGCCGCCGAGGATCCCGGCGTGGTCGAGATGGAGGTGGCCGCCGTCGAGCGGTCGCGGCGGTCGACCCGGCCCTGCCGGTGCCCCTCGCACGGCCGGCGCTCGACGGCGGACCAGTCGCACGGGTCGAGATCGACGGGGTCGTGCATCTCGTCCGGCTGCATCCCGCTGCTCCCCGGCCGGAACGCCGCGTCCGGAGGAGCTCGACGCTCGAGAACGTGCGGGATCGGCGACGTCGTGGCCCGCCGCGCATGCGCTGCGCGGATTCTTCCACCCCGCCGCGGGTCGGATCGATCTGGTGGGACCAGCAGCACCTCCCCGGCCTGTTCGCCGCACGCGGCGCTCGTCGCCGATGGTCCGCGGCGCGCCCTTCTCGATCGGCGTGATCGCGCGCTTCACCGAGCGGGTGGTGCCGCGGCTCCCGACCATGCGGGCGCAGGTGATCCACAACGACGTGACGCTCGACAACCTCCTCGTCGACGACGCGGGGACGGTCACCGGGATCATCGACTTCGGCGACATGGCACACACGGCCCTCGTCCTCGACGTGCCGGCCACGCTCCAGTCGCTGTTCCGCGAGCGCGCCGACGATCTTCGAGGTCGCCGAGCATTCCTCGCCGGGCTACACCTCGGTCATGCGGCCTCGAGGACGTCGAGGGCGAGCTCCTGGGCGACCTGCTCGCCGGGCGGATGGCCCAGACGATCCTCATCTCAGCGCCCAGCGGACGCGACAGTACCCCGACAACGCCTACATCCGCGGCTGGTCGGAGCCCGCATGGGTGCTGCTCGAGCCAGCTCGACGATCGGCTGGGATTCGACGCCGCGGGCGAGCGCCTGCGCAGACCGCTCGGCCGACGCCGCGCGTGGCGGCCGCTGCCCGGGGCCGGAGGACGAGACCCTCCTCGCGCGCCGGCGCCGCGTCCTCGGCAGCTGCGCTCGAGCCGCTCACCTATCGACGACCGCTCCACCTCGTCCGCGGCGAGGGTGCATGGATGACCGACGCCGACGGGCGTCGCTACCTCGACGCCTACAACAACGTGCCGGTGGTCGGCCACGCCCATCCGCGAGTGGCGCAGGCGATCGCCCGCCAGGCCGCGACGCTCAACACGAACACCCGCTACCTCCACGAGCACGTCGTCGAGCTGGCCGAGCGCTGATCGTGGCGACCATGCCCGAGGGCCTCGACACCGTGATGTTCGTGAACTCGGGGAGCGAGGCGAACGACCTCGCCTGGCGGCTGGCGCACGACCGTCACCGGCGGCGACACCGGGCCTCGTCACCGACTGGGCCTACCACGGGGTCACCGCACGCCATCGCCGACTTCTCACCGTCGGAGTGGCCGCAGGGCCGGCAGCCGGCCGCGGTGGAGACCTTCCCGGCGCCGAACACGTACCGCGGCCGCTACGCCGACGCGCGATCCCGCGGCCGTGGCGGCAGACGAGATGCACGCGGCGCTCGGGCGGATCGCGGACCGCGGACGCCGGCCGGCCGCCCTCTTCGTCGATGCGGGCTTCACCGCGGACGGCATCTTCGTGCCACCCCCCGAGCTCGTCGCCGCGCTCATCGGCGCGGCTCGCGCAGGCGGGCGCGCTCGTACGTCGCCGACGAGGTGCAGTCCGGCTACGGCCGGATCGGCGACGACCTGTGGGGCTTCCGAGCGTGGGGCGTCACCCCCGACATCGTGACGCTGGGCAAGCCGATGGGCAACGGCCACCCGGTCGCCGCCGTCGTCACGCGCGCCGAGATCGTGGACGAGCTCGCGCACAGCACGACGTTCTTCAGCACGTTCGGCGGCAACCCGGTCGCCTGCGCCGCCGCGCTGGCGGTGCTCGACGTCATCGAGGACGAGGGGCTGATCGCGAACGCCGCCGACGGTCGGCGCCTGGCTGCGGGACGACCTCGGTGCGCTGGCGAACGCCACGCGGCCATCGGCGACATGCGCGGGCGCGGCCTCATGACCGGCGTCGAGCTGGTGCGTGATCGATCCGACGCGCGAGCCGGACAGCGAGCTGGCCGCACGAGTCAAGGAGGCGCTGCGCGAGCGCGGCGTCCTCATCGGCACGACGGGCCGCGACGGGCAACACGCTGAAGATCCGCCCGCCCCTCTGCCTGCGCCCCGACGAGGCCGCTCTCATCGTCGCTCGCCTCGACGACGCGCTGACCGAGTCGGGCAGCTTAACCCTGCTGCACGCGCCGCGCGACGAAGACGAGCTCGCGACCAGGTCGATCCGGCGCATCCCGGACCTCATCGACGGCGAAGCCCGTGGCGGCGAGCGATGCCTCGACCTGGTCGCGCGAGCGGAAGCGCAGCGTCGAACGCGAGACGATCGCCGACCCATCGGCCTCGAAGAGGTTCGGTGACTCGAACGTCACCAGCGCGCCATCGTCGATCACCTCGGTGACCTGTACCCAATCGGTCACGCGGCCGACGTCCGGCACGGCTGTCGTTGAGCGGGTCGCGGCCTCCGTCCAGCCCTCCCAGCCCCGGTACGCCGGATCGCGCGTCTCGAATACCAGGTGCCCGCCGGGTCGGATCGCCGCGTGGAGCTCGGAGAGCGTGCGGAGCCAGTCGTTGTCGGTCAGGAAGACCTGCGCGACGTTCGCGGTCATCGTCGCCATGTCGACCGCAAGGTCCGGCGGGACGGCCGATGCGTCGCCCTCGATCCATCGAACCCGCTCGGCGCCCGGCTTGGCGCGAGCCACCGCCAACGAGGCACCAGCCGGGTCCACGGCGATGACATCGATGCCGCGAGCGGCCAATGCCAGCGCGAAGACCCCGGTGCCGCAACCGAGGTCGAGGACCGATCGAGCGCCGAACTCCTCGGCCATGGCGAGGTATGCGTCGAGGTCCGACCGGTCCGGGTCGAGCGCGTCGTAGATCGCCGCGAGGCGAGGATCATCGAACGCCGCGTCCGGCAGTGTCAGACGGTCTCGATCGCCATGGCCACCGCTCCCCCGCCGCCGAGGCACAGGGTCGCGAGGCCCTTGCCGCCGCCGCGGCGTCGCAGCTCGTGCAGGAGCGTGGTCAGGACACGCGCACCGGACGCGCCGATCGGGTGGCCGAGGGCGATCGCTCCGCCATTGACGTTCACGCGGTCCCAGTCGAAGCCGAGCTCGTTGCCATCGGCCAGGACCTGGGCCGCGAACGCCTCGTTGATCTCGATGAGGTCGAAGTCGCCGATGCTGCCGCCGACCCGCTCGATGAGCCGGCGCACGCCGTGGATCGGCGCCTCGAACAGCCACTCGGGAGCGACGTCGGCCTGCGCGTAGCCCGTGATGCGGGCGATCGGCGTCGCGCCGTCGAGCGCATCCTCGCCGGCGATGACGAGCGCCGCCGCACCGTCGGTGATGCCCGGCGCGTTGCCGGCGGTGACCGTGCCGCCGTCCGGCTGGAAGGCGGGCTTGAGCTTCGCGAGGGCCTCGGGGCTCGTATCGGCGCGCGGGCCCTCGTCGGCGGAGACGACGGTGTCCCCTTTCTTGCCCGGGACGGTGACCGGCACGATCTCGTCGTCGAAACGGCCGGCCTCCTGTGCCGCGATCGCATTGCGGTGGGACCGCAGCGCGAACTCGTCCTGCGCCTCGCGGCTGACGTCGTGCTTCGTCGCCACGCGCTCGGCGTGCAGGCCCATGTGGACGTCGCAGGTCGAGCACCACAGGCCGTCGTGGACCGTGGAGTCGATGATCGTGCCGTCGCCGAGCCGGTAGCCGGTGCGCGCCTGGGGCAGGAGGTACGGAGCCATGTTCATGCTCTCCATGCCGCCCGCCACGACGACCGACGCGTCGCCGGCACGGATGGCCGACGAGCCCATCATCACCGCCTTGAGGCCGGAACCGCACACCTTGTTGATCGTGGTGGCGCTCACGCCCTCGGGCAGCCCGGCCTTCAGCGCCGCCTGCCGCGCCGGTGCCTGGCCGGCCCCGGCCTGGAGCACCTGGCCCATGATCGCCTCGTCGATCCGCTCCGGGGCGAGGCCCGAGCGCTCGACGGCAGCGCGGATGGCGACCGCTCCGAGGTCCGTGGCAGGAGTGGTTGACAGCGCTCCGCCGAACTTGCCGATGGGCGTGCGGGCGGCCGAAAGGATGTAGACGTCGTTCATGCGGGCCATGGTACGCCGGGTTGACGGATCGAGCCGTCAGTCGCCCGGTGCGACCTTCTCGTCGAACAGGTATGCGATCTTGTCGGCCCAGTTCGTGACCACGACCCGATTCTTCGTCTTCAACGACGGGGTGAGCTCGCCATCCTCCTCGGTCAGCAGGCGGGGCAGCAGCGCGACGCGACGCGGACGCTCGTGGGCGCCGAAGTCGGCCAGCGTGCGCTTCACCTCGCCGTCGTAGAGCTTCTGGACCGCCTTGACCCCGATCAGCTGCTCCGGCGGCATCTCCCCGATCCCCTCCTGGGCGGCTGCCCAGGTGCCGAGCTCGTCGAAGTCGGGAGCGATGAGCACGCCCGTGTACGGCTGCCGGTCCCCGAGGACCACGGCCTGGGCCACATAGCGAGACGTGGAGAGGGCAGCCTCCATCGGCGCCGGAGAGACGTTCTTCCCGTTCCCGAGCACGATGATGTTCTTGAGCCGATCGGTGATCCTGATGCGTCCGACCGGGTCGAGCTCGCCGATGTCCCCGGTATGGAACCAGCCGTCGGAGTCGATGGCCTTGGCGGTCTCCTCGGGTGCGTTGAGGTAGCCGCGCATGATCTGCGGGCCGCGGACCAGGATCTCACCGGTCGACCCGTCGATCCGGACCTCGGTGTCGGGCGCGGGTCTTCCGACCGTGCCGAACACGAAGTCGTCCGGCCGGTTGATCGAGACGAACGGCGACGTCTCGGTCAGCCCGTAGCCCTCGAGCACGAGCATGCCGAGCCCGTAGAAGAACTCGCCGATCTCGCGTGACAGTGGCGCGGATCCCGACACGAAGTACCGAACCCGGCCGCCGGTCCGTCCGCGGATCGTCTTGTAGACGAGCCGATCGGCGATCGCCAGCTGGAGCTTCAATGCCGGCGAATCGCCGCGCCCCGCCAGGTGGTTCGCGTACTTCTTCGATCCCAGTCCCGCCGCCCAGTGGAAGATCCGCTGCTTGAGCGGGGAGCCCGCCTCGACCGCCGAGAGGACCCGGCCGTAGACGCGCTCATAGAGACGTGGCACGGCGACCATCACCGTCGGCTTGACCTCGACCATGTTGGCCGGCAGGCGCTCGATGATCGGTTCGGCGTATGCGATGGTGCAACCGCGGCCGAGCGGCACGACCATGCCGGCGACGCGCTCGTAGATGTGGCTCAGCGGCAGCCACGAGAGGAAGATGTCGTCGGGGGTGAAGTCGATGACCTGGTGGACCGCCTCGTAGTTGAAGACGAGGTTGCCGTGGGTCAGGATCGCGCCCTTCGGATTGGCGGTCGTGCCCGAGGTGTGGATGACCGTGGCGACGTCGTCGCGGCTGACGCTGCGCCATCCCCGCTCCCACGCGTCGGCCCCCTCCGGGTTCTCCTCCGCGTGCTCGTACAGGTCGTCGAAGCTGACCGCGCCGTCGGGGAGTTCTCCCCGCTCGTCGAAGACGACGATGGTCTTGATCGTCGGGCACTCGTGGCGGATCGACTCGATCTTTGCCGCCTGCTGCGCGTTCTCGACGAAGATCAGGCTGGCGCCGACGTTGTTGATGATGAATGCCGCCTGGTTCGCCTCCGAGGACGGATAGATCGGGCAGCTCACCGCGCCGAGCGACATCGTGGCGAGGTCCGCCACCAGCCAGGCCGGCCGCGTGCGACTCATGATGCAGGCGTGGTCGCCGCGACCCAGGCCCAGGTTGCCCAGGGCGAGCGCGACATCGCGGATCCAGCGCCAGGTCTCGTCGTAGGTCGTCGACCGCCAGATTGCCTGGTCGTCCGACTCGGCATCATCGCCCTCGGCCTTGCGGCGGCTGCGCGGCAGCTTCCAGCGCAGGGCCTCGCGCGGACCGTGCTCGACCACCGCCCGATGGATGAGGTCGAGGATGCTCGACGCCCGATCCTCTGCCGAAATCGTGAGCGGCTCGACCGGCGCGGTCGCCGCAACGTGCCGGAGCTCCCCTGAGCTCGCCTCGTCCGTCATCGGTCCGCCTTCCTCGTGCTCTCGATCAGGTGCTGGGCCACGATCAGGCGATGGATCTGGTTCGTGCCCTCGTAGATCTGCGCGCCCTTGGCGTCGCGCATCAGTCGTTCGACCGGGTTGTCGCGCGAGTACCCGGCGCCGCCGTAGATCTGAACCGCATCGGTCGATACCTGCATCGCCACGTCCGATGCGTACCACTTCGCCATGCTCGACGGTGAGTTGATCGGCTGCCCGGCGTCGCGCAGCCGGGCGGCACGCCAGGTCAGGAGACGGGCCGCGTCGACGCGGACCGCCATCTCGGCCAGCATGCCCTGGACCATCTCCTGGTCGGCGATGGCGCGACCGAACTGCCGGCGCTGGATCGCGTACTGGGTCGCCAGCTCGAGGGCGTTGCGGGCCAGCCCGGTGCAGCAGGCCGCGATGCTGATCCTGCCGGCGCCCAGCGCGGAGAGGGCGACCTTCAGCCCCTCGCCCTCGTCACCCAACCGATTGGCAGCGGGGACTCGCGCCTCCTCGAACACGATCTCGTAGCCCGTCGTTCCGCGGATGCCCATCTTCCGCTCCTTCGAGCCCAACCGGAACCCGGGTGTATCGGCCTCCACCACGAAGGCGGTGATGCCGGCCTTGCCCTTCGAACGGTCGACCGTCGCGAAGACGACATAGCGCGCTGCCTCGCCGGCGTTCGTGATCCAGATCTTCGTCCCCGTCAGGAGGTAGTCGTCACCGTCCCGTTGCGCGGTGAGCGCCAGGGCCGCGGCGTCCGAGCCGGCCCCGGGCTCGGTCAGGGCGAATGCGCCCAGCTCACGACCGGCCGTCATCGGCGGCAGGAAACGATCCTTCTGCTCCTCGCTGCCGTTGGCGTAGATGCACAGCTGGCTCAGGATATGGACGCTGAGGCTCACGCCGAGCGCCATGTCCGCGGCGGCGATCTCCTCCGCGGCAAGGGCCCACGCGAACGTTCCCATGCCGGCCCCGCCGTACTGCTCGGGATAGGGCAGCCCGGTCAGGCCGAGCTCGCCCGCGGCCGCGAACAGGGAGCGGTCGTAGCGTTCCTCCTCGTCACGCGCCGCAGCACCCGGACCGACCTCCCGCTGCGCCCATTCCCGCACCGTGTCCCGCACGCTGCGCTCCTCGGCCGAGAGGCTCAGCGGGTCGCGGGCCGGTGCCGTCTCGACCGCCATCAGATCGTCCGGTTCCCCTTCTCGTCGTAGCGATAGAACCCGCGCCCGGTCTTGCGGCCCAGGTGCCCGGCCGCGACCATCTGACGCAGCAGGGGGGCGGCGCGGAACTTCGGATCGCCGATGCCGCGGTGGAGCACGTCCATCACGCCGAGCATCACGTCGTTGCCGATGAAGTCGCTGAGCTCCAGGGGGCCCATCGGGTGGTTGAGACCCAGCTTCGCGCCGGTGTCGATGTCCTCGGCCGTGCCGGTCGACTCCATCAGCGCGAAGATCGCCTCGTTGATGAACGGCCCGAGCATGCGGTTGACGAGGAACCCGGGCATGTCCTTCGACTCGATCACCGTCTTCCCCAGCTCCTGAGCCAGCCGGTGGCAGGCTTCGGAGGTCGCGTCATCGGTCTCGAGGCCGCGAATGATCTCGATCAGGCCCATGACGGGGACGGGAGAGAAGAAGTGGAGGCCGATGAACCTCGCGGGCCGATCGGTCGCGGTGGCCAGCCCGGTGATGCTGATGCTGCTCGTGTTGCTGGCGAAGATCGCGTCGGCATCGGCGCTGCGACTCAGCGCCTCCCAGGTCTGGCGCTTGATCCCCTCGTCCTCGAAGACAGCCTCGATCACGATGCCGTGTCCGGCGGCGCCGTCGGTGCCCTCGGTCGTGGTGATGCGCGCCAGCAGATCGTCCGCCGCCTGCTGCTCCAGCTTCCCCTTGTCGACCTGGCGGATGAGATTGGCGGCGACCCGCCCCTTGCCCTTCTCGGCCAGCTCGAGCGTCCGATCGGCAAGGGTGACCTGCTTGCCGGCGGCCGCGCTGACCTGCGCGATTCCGTGGCCCATCAGGCCCGCGCCGATGACGTAGATGCGTTCGATGCTCATGAGCATGGAAGCGTACAGCGCTCAGCCAGCCGCCGATACCGCTCCGCGCGCCGCGTCCGACAGCTCACGGCTCGCCGCAGCGATGATCGGAGCCGCCGGCTCGATCATGTCGGGGGGCAGCGCGAACACCACGGACTCCATGCGGCCGTGGGCCGCGTGGATGTGGCGCACCAGGCGCTCGACCTCGCGCGTCGGCCGTTCGAGGAAGACGAGTGTCTTTTCGACCTGGATCGTGTGCTCCCGCAGATGGGATGCCCAGCGCCCCAGGCGGAACCCGACGTCGAGGCCGAACCCTGACCAGCGGGCGTTGGCCGCCAGCTCCTCGTCCCCGAGTGAGCCGAGCCGGCCGGCGGCAACATCCATCGCGGTGTCCAGGCGACCGCGAACATCGGCCAGCGTTCCGGCGCCGTCGCTCGCCTCGTCCGGGAAGTCCGACCCGATGCCGTCGGGCACCTCGGCCGGGAAGTCCGGCTCGTGGCGCCGAGCCAGCCACCAGGCGGTGTAGCTCGCGTAGGCACGCTGGACATTGACGGCGTGCGCGAGGGTCTGGCGCAGCGTCCACTCTCCGTTCCCCGGATCGCGATCCAGGTCGTCGTCGGTGAGCGCGGCCAGGATCCCGTGGAGCTCCCAGCGCGCCACCGTCGCGCGGGCGAGGATGCGAGACGAGGGTGACCGCACCACACCCGTCGCGGCCAGCGCCGCTTCGGCATCGATACCGGCGCGATCGAGGGCCTCCGCGCAGCGATAGAAGGCGTAGCGCGCATCGGTCCAGCCGTCCTCTCCCTCGCGCCACGACCAGCGCCGTTCGAGCGCGGCTCCGTCGCTCACCCCGAGAAGCGGTGGGGTCGCCTCGGCCAGCGCAGCGCGCGCGTCGAGGATGACCGGGGCAACCGGGACGGTGGGCCCGGAAGTGTTGTCGCGCAGCAGTGAATCCATCGGCTCAGCCTACGCCGTCGAGCAGCCGCTCGGCGGCCGTCAACGGATCGAGCCGGCGTTCGGCGACCGATCGGATCGTCTCGTCCCACGCGGGGTCGGCCGCCGCTCGGCCGGCCGGCGAGATCGGCCAGCGCGCGGCGCACCTGGCTCGCGGCACGATCGCGAGCAGCGAGGGGCTCACGGGCTGCCGCGCGGTGTTCCTCGATGGCATCGGCCAGATCCGTTACGCCATCCCCCGATGTGGCCGTGGTGACCATCACCTTCGGTGGCGTGCGCGCGACGCGGCCGCCGGCCGTCGACATCATGGCGCGCAGCTGACGTGCGGCACGGTCCGCGCCGGGACGATCGCCCTTGTTCACGGCGACGATGTCCGCCACCTCGAGCAGTCCCGCCTTGATGGCCTGGACCTCGTCCCCCATGTCGGGCACCTCGACGACCACCGTCGTCTCCGCCAGGCGCGCGATCTCGACCTCGGACTGGCCGGCGCCGACGGTCTCGATCAGGATCGGGTCGTATCCGGCCGCATCCAGTGCGGCCGCCGCAATCCAGGTCGTGGCGGCCAGGCCGCCGAGCTCGCCGCGCGCCGCCATGGAGCGCATGAACACGTCGCGGTCGGCGGCGTGCTCCATCATCCGGATCCGGTCGCCGAGGATGGCACCACGCGTATAGGGGGAGGACGGATCCACGGCCAGGATTCCCACGCGCCTGCCGCGACGACGCCATTCGCCGATGAGCGCGTTGACGAGCGTCGACTTCCCGCTTCCCGGCGGCCCGGTGATACCGACGACGTGAGCGCCCGAACCCGCGGCGAACAACCGGGGCAGCAGCTCCCGGACCGATGGGTCCCCGTTCTCGATCCGGGTCAGCAGGCGGGCGAGTGGGCGACGCTCTCCCGTCGCGAGCTCATCCACCACGGGTCGCCAGCGTATATACCGGATATACGCCTCGGCTCATGGCCGTCGGACGTGCTCGCGGAAGTAGCGGGCGATCTGTCCGATCGAGGTGCCGGGCCCGAAGATCTCGGCGACGCCGGCGGCCTTGAGCTTCGTCACGTCGGCGTCGGGAATGATCCCGCCGGCCGCCACGAGCACCTCGTCCATGCCGCGTTCCCGAAGTAGCTCCACCGTCCGTGGCAGGAGCGCCATGTGCGCCCCGGACAGGATGGACAGCCCGACGACATCCACGTCCTCCTGCTCGGCGGCATCGGCGATCATCTCCGGCGTCTGGCGCAGCCCGGTGTAGATCACCTCGAAGCCCTCGTCGCGCAGTCCGCGCGCCAGGACCTTGGCACCGCGGTCATGCCCGTCGAGCCCGGGCTTGGCGATGAGGATGCGAATCGGCGTGTCGGTCATCGGTCGCCCAGTATGAGCCGATCGATGTGCTGTGCGAGGTCGATGTCGCGCCGCGTGATCGCCTTCACGGCGTGCGTGCTCAGCTCGAACGACACGCGCCGGTAGCCCGTCAGGTGGATGTCCGGGTGGTGGTTGGCCGCCTCGGCCGCCTCGGCGACGGCATTCACCAGCGCGACGGCGCCGGCGAAGTCGTGGGTCGTGGTGGTGCGACGGATGACCGCCCCGTCGAGCGGTCCAGTCGGGGATCTCGGTCATGGCGGCCGACAGCTCGGCCTCGGTCAGTGGATCGGCGTACGGCACGCGAACCTCGTGGCTTGGTGGATTGTCGTCGGCTGCCCATTGTGACGAATCGGCGGCGCGGCCTGCGGCCGGGCGATCCACGAGCCGCCCTTGCCGATGAGCCCCATGAACTCGGCCCGGGTCCTGGCGTCGCGACGGAACGTTCCGACCATGGACGAGGTGACCATCGTCGCCTCCTGCTTCTTGACGCCACGCATCATCGTGCACAGATGGGTCGCCTCGATCACGCACGCCACGCCCTTCGGCTCGAGCCGTTCCATCAGGAAGTCGGCGACCTGGACCGTGAGCCGCTCCTGGACCTGGAGGCGCTTGGCGTACATGTCGACGATGCGCGGGATCTTCGACAGTCCGATGACCTGGCCCTTCGGCAGGTAGCCGACGTGCGCCTTGCCGATGAAGGGCAGCAGGTGGTGCTCGCACAGGCTGAAGAACTCGATGTCGCGCACGACGACCATCTCGTCGTAGTCGACACTGAAACGCGCACCGTTGATCAGCGCGTCCGGGTCGATGTGATAGCCAGCCGTCAGCTCGTCGTACATGCGGCGCACCCGCTCGGGCGTGCGCGCCAGCCCCTCGCGCGTCGGGGTCCTCGCCGATCTCCGCGAGGAGAGTGCTGACGGCCTCCTCCAGGGAGGCGTTCGGGTCTGCCATGTTCGGAATGATACGGTGCGCCGGCTCCACCCCCTGTCCGAGCGGTCCGTCGGGCGCTACACTCGGGTTGCCCATCCGACGCCCGATTGGAGAGGAGGTTGGACGCTGCCATGATCCTCCACGCGGCCTCGCGGACGCGACGACTGGGCCTGCCGGGGCTGAGCTCGAACGACCGCGCCGCGTCGACGTTCGCGCGATCGCCTGGACGACGACTACCACTGGTTCCGGTCGCTCGCGCCGGGCGGTCTCGAGCCGATCGACGCCATCGTGGTCGGGCCGGGTGGGACCTTCGCCATCACCATGAACGGCGAGCGCGGGCGCTTCACGCGTCGCAACGACCATTGGTATCGCTGGAACCGGTCGACCGACTCCTGGGTGCCGTGGCACGCCGCGCCGATCACCGCCGCTCGCCTCGCCGGACGCCGCCTCGCGCTGTACCTCGAGCGCGCCGGCCTTCCGGCCGCCGTGGAACCGATTCTCATGCCGGCCGACGACATGGAGGTGGTCCCGCATCCCGGGGAGCCGATCGGCCTGAGCGTCGAGCGCTCGATCGATCGGGTCGCCGGCCTCGTGAGCGCCGAGAGCCGGCTCAGTCGTGGCCAGGTGGATCGGATCGTGGCGCTGCTGGATCCGCGTCAACCGCTTCCGAGATTGGCTCAAGCGACACCGAACGGGTGATCCGCGCGAACACCAGGACGACGACGGCGCCCGCCGTCCAGCCGGCGACCACGTCCGACGGGTAGTGCACCCCGAGCCAGATGCGTGACATGCCGACGAGGAAGATCACGAGCGCCAGCCCGGCGATCGTGAGCCGCTGAATCATCGGCGGAAGCGTCGAGCGGGCCAGCAGCACGCCCAGGACCCCGTAGGCAACCATCGAGAGCGCGGCATGACCCGATGGGAAGCTGAAGCCACGCTCGACGATCACCGGCTCGAACAGGTCCGGCCGGGCGCGGGCGACGAAGGCCTTGAACACCTGGTTGCCGAACGAGGCGAGGCCGATGGTCAGGGCACCGGCGACGCCGTGCAGCCAGGGCCCGGTCGCCAACCCGACGATCACGGTGGCCACCGCCACGCCGGTGATCGCCTCGGTCGATCCAAGCTCGGTGATCCATCGCAGCGGGAACAGCACGCCCGCCAGGGGATCGCTGCGCACGATCTCGATGATCGAACGGTCGAGCGCATCGGTCAGATCGAGGCTGACGGCGATGGCCAGGAGGATGACGATCGCGACCCCGATGAGCGACGGGATCGGGCCTGAGAGGATGGCTCGCCGCATCAATAGCTCACGAACCCGATGACCGTGACCGCCCAGACGCCGTAGGCATTCACCACGATGCCGATGAGAATCGCGGCGCGCGCCTCGATCGAGATCCGGTCGCGAAAGACCCAGCCGAGCATCAGCAGCATGACCGGGAGCACGTCGAGCACGAAGCGATAGCCGAACTGCGCGAAGCCGGCCGCGCCGTGCAGCAGGTCCGGGAGCAGTCCAAGGCCCACCGCCAACCAGGCCCAGCCGGCCAGTGGCACGGTCCCGCGCACCTTCACCAGCCACAGGAGGATGGGAGTCGTGAGCAGCAGGGACGTCCCGGTCCAGTTCGGCCGGAACCACGGGGCCTGGTCGACGTAGTCGAACCCGCGCATGAAGATCAGGTGCAGATGGCGCGGGACGTAGTCGAGCGCGAGCAGGCCCTGGCCGTACCACGGCTCATCGAGCACGCCGGGAATCAGCCCATATCCGAACTCGAACGGGGTTCCGAAGCGTGCCAGGTTGTAGGCAGCGACCGCAGCGGCCGGAAGGGCCAGCCCGGCCAGGAACACGATCACGGCTCGCCATCCGGTCCGGAGGCGCGCCTCCCCCGGGGCCGGGATGCCAACGCCGAGGTACAGGGCCAGGTACAGCGGCAGGGTGAACCCCATCGGCAGACGCGATGCCGCGGCGAGGCCGAGGAGCACGCCCGCCAGCAGCGGCCACCGCCTGGACGTGGCGACGATGAGGGCCAGCAGCGCGAAGAAGACGGCCACCACCTGGGCGTGCAGCCAGACCGTGCCGGTGCCCGCCGCCCACCAGTGAACGCTGCCGACCGCGAGGATCGCGGTCAGCCAGGCGGCCGGGGATCGCGCCACGCCCACGCCGCGCAGGAGGATCCACGCCAAACCGACGTTCGCGCCGCCGAAGAGTGCGGTAGCGATGCCCTGGTCGAAACCGGGGCCGAACAGCGCCACGAACGGCAGGAGCACGACGGCCGGCATCGGCGGAAACGGCGAGTACCAGCCTCCCTCGGGTCGGGGAACCAGCTCGAGCCACGGCATCGGCTCGGCGATGTGGAGGCGACCGTCCAGGAAGCTGTCGGCAAGCGGCACGAAGCTGTCGAGCGTCACGCGCTCCGACACGGTGACGAGGTAGACAACCGCCGCTGCCGCCGCCATCACCAGCGGGGTCAGCGCCCATCGCGCCCGGTCGCCTCCTGTCGTCGGCTCGAGAGCCTGGCGCTGAGCGTTCGCTACCATGACCTCCCTCTCGCTCACCGGTGGCATGAAGCAGGCGCGCGACCGACTCATCATCCCGACCTGGTCGCGGTTGAGCCCGATCTGGCTCGCGATCGCGATCGTCGCGGCCCTGCGGTTGGGACTATCGCTGCTCGGCGCCGCGGTCGCAACGACAGACGTCCCCGGCCCATGCCACTTCGAGGAGGCGCGCAACGGCTGGCAGACGCTGCCGGAGCTGCTGCGCGCGGGTCCGGCATTCCCGCTCGCCGGAATCTGGGAACGCTGGGACGCGTGCTGGTACATGAAGATCGCCACCTTCGGCTACGAGCCCGGGGCCCACTCGGTGGCGTTCTTCCCGCTCTTTCCCGGCCCTGGTGATGACGGTCGGCACGCTGGGCGGTCTGCCCTATCCCGTGGCGGGGCTCGTCGTCGCGGCGGCATCGATGGGCGTGGCAACGGTCGGCATCCTGCGCATCGTGGAGGAAACCCACGGTGCGGCGATCGCGCGGTGGGCGACGACGCTGCTGGTGATCTTTCCCTCGGCCTTCTTCCTCGTGGCTCCGTTCAGCGAGTCGACGTTCCTCGCGGTGGCGAGCTGGGCCCTTCTCATGGCACATCGGCGTCAGTGGAAGCTGGCGATTGTCGCCGCAGCGCTTGCCGGCCTGGCACGGCCGCAGGGCCTCCTGCTGGCGATCCCTCTGGCGTGGGAGGCGTGGCGAGCGGTCCGCGATCGTTCCGGTCCCCTCCGACCGGCGCTCCTTGCCGGGGGCCTGGCGGCGCTGGCGCCCGTAGCCTCCTTCGCCGCCTTCAGCCTGGCCGCGGTGGCGGTCGCCGGCGAGTCCCCGATCGACGCACAGGCGCTGTGGGGCGGCGCCGAGTTTCACCCACCATGGACCGTGGTGGCCTCCAGCGCGGCCTGGGTCGTCGAGCGCGGCGATGTCCTCCAGGCGCTCAACCTCGCGGCACTGCTCGGTGCCGCGGCACTGCTCGTGATCGGTGCGCGTCGCATGCCGCTCGTCTATTCCCTCTACGCGTGGCCGCCGCTGCTGCTGGTCGCCACGCGGCTCCAGCCGACGCCGCTGACGTCGACGACTCGCTACGTCCTGGTCCTTTTTCCGATCTTCGTGGTCGCCGCGATCCTCACGCAGCGGCCGATGGCGCGGTGGGCCTGGGTCGCGGTCTCGATCGTCGGGCTGGGGGTCCTCGCCACCTGGTTCGTGCAGGGAACTTTCGTGGCGTGATGGGCGGCCGCGATCCGGCCCGTATCATGGCGTGATGCAGGACGCGACCGGCGCCGTCGTCGCCTTCGAGAACGTCACCAAGACCTATCCGGGCAGCGACGGCCCCGCGGTCGACAACCTCTCGCTCACCGTGCCAGCGGGCGAGATCTGCGTCCTCGTCGGGCCGTCCGGCTGCGGCAAGACCACGAGCATGAAGATGGTGAACCGGCTGATCGAGCCGACGGGCGGACGGATCACCATCGACGGCGAGGACGTCATGGCCCTGCCCGCGGTCGAGCTCCGCCGGCGCATCGGCTACGTCATCCAGCAGGTCGGCCTCTTTCCTCACCTCACGATCGGCGACAACGTGGCCGTCGTCCCGAAGCTCCTGCGCTGGAAGGCGCCGCGGATCCGCGAGCGCGTCGACGGAGCTGCTCGAGCTCGTCGGCCTCGAGCCGGGGGCGTACGGCGACCGCTACCCGAACGAGCTGTCCGGCGGCGAGCGCCAGCGAGTCGGCGTGGCCCGCGCCCTCGCTGCCGATCCGCCCGGTGATGCTCATGGACGAGCCGTTCGGCGCGGTCGATCCGATCCGCCGCGACCGGCTCCAGAACGAGTTCCTGCGACTCCAGGATCAGGTCCGCAAGACGATCATCTTCGTCACCCACGACGTCGACGAGGCCATCAAGATGGCCGACCGGATCGCCATCCTGCAGAAGGGCGGCATCCTGGCCCAGTACGACACCCCGGCGGCCATCCTGGCCGCCCCGGCGTCGGAGTTCGTCGAGCGCTTCGTCGGCGCCGACCGCGGCCTCAAGCGGCTGTCGCTGGGTCGCGTCCGTGACCTCGAGCTGATCGAGGCCGTCACCGTCCGTGCCGGCGAGGACCGAGCCGCGATCCGCGCTCGCCTCGAACGGGTCGACGAGCTCGACTACGCGCTGCTCGTCGACGACGGCGACCGGCCGCTGGGCTGGATCGACCAGCAGGACCTGCGCGGCTCGGGCCCGATCGACCCCGAGGCCGCGACTCCCGGCGCGCCGACCGTCGAGCGCGAGACGACCCTGCGCGATGCCCTCTCCGCCCTGCTCGGCTCGAGCGTGCAGCTCGGCGTCGTGGTCGACGAGCGCGAGCGCGTGCTCGGCCTGGTCAGCGTGGACGCCATCGGCGAACGGCTCCGCGCGCCGGTGCGCGCGGCCGATGGCGAGCTCCGCGCCGGTGGGTGAGGCCGCGCCTGATGGACTGGGCGTGGATCGTCCGTGAGCTCGACGAGATCGGTCGGCGGACCCTCGAGCACGTTCTCCTCACGGTGGTGGCCGTCGTCATCGGCTTCGTCATCAGCTTCGGGCTGGCGCTCCTCATCCGCCGCGACGCTGGCTGCAGGCGCCGGTCATCGGCGTCAGCGGCATCCTGTACTCGATCCCGAGCCTGGCCCTGTTCGCGATCCTCGTGCCCTTCACCGGCATCCAGAACCCGCTGACCGCCGAGATCGCGCTGGTCAGCTACACGATCCTCATCCTGCTGCGCAACATCCTGGCCGGGCTCGACGGCGTGCCGGCCGAGGTGGTCGAGGCGGCCGACGGCATGGGCTACACGTCCTGGCAGCGACTGTGGCGCGTCGAGCTGCCGGTCGCCCTGCCGGTCATCGTGGCCGGCCTCCGCATCGCCACGGTGACGGTCATCGGCCTGGTCACGGTCACGGCGCTCATCGGGCTGGGCGGCCTCGGCTACCTCATCGTCGACGTCGGCTACCGCCGCTTCTTCCTGACCGCCACGGTGGTCGGGTCAGTCGGCGCCATCCTGCTGGCCATCATCGCCGACCGCGGCTTCGTGCTCCTCCAGTCGGCGCTCACCCCCTGGGCGCGGCGCCGGACGGGCAGCTGATGGAGTTCTTCGGCGAGGTCGTGGCGTGGTTCGCCGATCCGGCGAACTGGTCGGGGCAGGACGGGATCCCCGCGCGGCTCGGGGAGCACCTGGTGCTGTCGATCATCCCGCTCGCTCGGCGCGATCCTGATCGCCCTGCCCATCGGCGCCTGGATCGGCCACACCGGTCGATTCACGAACCTCGTCATCAACGTGGCCAACGTCGGCCGCGCGATCCCGTCGCTCGCGATCCTCGCCTTCGTGGCGATCGTCTTGCAGCCGTTCTTCGTGATGATCGGCCTGCGCTCCGTCGCGTCCGAGATCGCGACGATCGTCGCCCTCATCGCCCTGGCCATCCCGCCGATCCTGACGAACACCTACGTCGGCATCAGCGAGGTCGACGACGAGATGGTGGAGGCGGGCCGCGGCATGGGCATGCGGGGCGGCCAGATCCTGCGCCAGGTCGAGCTGCCGGTCGCGCTGCCGGTCATCCTGGTCGGGATTCGGACCGCCGCGGTGCAGGTCGTGGCCACGGCCACGCTCGGCGCGGTCGTGGCCACCGGCGGTCTCGGGCGCTACATCATCGACGGCATCGCGCAGCGGCGGAATGACGAGGTCTTCGCCGGCGCGCTGATCGTGGCGGCGCTCTCGATCCTCACCGAGCTGACCTTCACCGTCATCGAGCGCGCGGCGACCTCGCCTGGCCTCGCCGGACGCGGAGCCACCGCGGCCGAGACGGTCCCGGCGGCGGCGCCGGGCGGCGTCTGACGTCGGGCCACTGATCCAATCGTTCCCGCGGCGCGTATGTCTCATGGCACCGTCATCGGCATGACACGTGCGGTGCCCTACACTTCACGCGTTCCGCGCCTGCACCGGACGCGCGGATCCCATGACTCGAAAACTGGAGGAGAAACCCACAATGCGGATGCACCGCAAGCTAGCCCTCGGGGCGGCGACGCTGGCGCTGGTTCTCAGCGCCTGCTCGCCGGGTGAGGGCAGCAGTTCGCCATCGGCGAGCGCCCCGGCCAGCGATGGGCGGCGAGGGCGCGTCGATCATGATCGGCTCGGCCGGCTTCTACGAGGCCCAGCTCATGGCCGAGATCTATGCCCAGGCCCTCGAGGCCAACGGCTACACCGTCGAGCGCAAGCTCGGCATCGGCCCGCGCGACACCGTCCAGCCCGCCATCGAGAACGGCGAGTTCGACCTCGAGCCGGAGTACATCGGCAGCCTGCTGACCTTCCTCGGCGGCGAGGCCGCCGGCGACCCGGAGGAGACCTTCGCCAGCCTGCAGACGGCGCTTGCCGAGGTCGGCCTCGAGGCGCTCGACTACGCGCCGGCGCAGGACCAGAACGCGTTCGTCGTCCGCCAGGAGACGGCCGACGAGCTCGGCGTCAGCACGATGAGCGACCTCGCTGACGCCGACGGTGGCCGGTGATCTCGTCTGGGGCCTGCCGCCGGAGTGCGAGACGAACCCGCTCTGCTCGGGCGCGCTCGAGCAGTACGGCTTCGACTACGGCGACCTCGAGATCGAGTCGTACGCGCGCGTGCGACGCGCCGGTGGCGCAGGCGCTGAACGACGGCGTCGTCGACGTCGCCGAGCTGTGCAGCACGCAGCCGGACATCGAGCGCTTCAACTTCGTGGTGCTCGAGGACGACCTGCAGACGCAGCCGTCCGAGAACATCGCGCCGATCGTGCGCAGCGAGTGGCTCGACATCGGCGCCCGCCGGCTTCGCCGACATCCTCAACGCGGTGAGCGCGGCGATGGACACCGAGACCCTCACCAGCCTCGGCGTGCGCGTCGCGGTCGACCAGGAGGCGATCGAGGACGTGGCCGAATCCTGGCTGAGCGACAACGGCCTGAACTAGGCCGGCTCGTTCTCGCACAATCCCGCGGGGCGGGCCGGTTCGCCGGTCCGCCCCGTTCTCGTGCATCATGGATCGAGCCGATGACCTACTCCAGCTCGTCCCATCTCGCCCTCGCCGACTGGCGCCGCCAGGTCGCCGAGCTCTACGCCGGCCTGCGAGCCGACACTCGCCCGGGACCGATGCGTGCCGTCGCCTTCCGCAGTGCCCGCGACCGCCTGTTCGGCTCGCACCCATCCTCCGCCGTCCCGGCCGACGGCCGCCGCGACTTCCTCGGGCTGGCGTACTTCCGGCACGACGCCGCGCTCGACCTGCGCGCGCGCTTCGAGCCCGATCCGGACGCGCCCGCCGCTCGACGTCCCGCGCTCCGGCGAGGGGCCCCAGATCCCGATCGTGCGCATCGGCTGGGTCGAACTTCGAGGTCGACGGGACAGCCGTGCCGGCTGAGCGTCTTCTGGCTCAACGAGTACTCCGGCGGCATCTTCATCCCGTTCCGCGACGCGACCAGCGGCACGCGAGACGTACGGCGGCGGCCGCTACCTGTGGGACTCCGCGAAGGGCGCCGATCTCGGGTCGGACGGCGACGAGCTCGTCCTCGACTTCAACTACGCCTACCACCCGTCGTGCGTGCTACGACCCGATCTGGTCGTGCCCGCTGGCTCCCCGCGAGAACTGGCTCACGCGTTGCGATCCGCGGCCGGCGAGCGACTGCCCGCGTCGGCGAAGCCATGACCGGGACGCGGCCAGCGGAAGTCCGCCACTGCATCAAGTGCGGTCGCGAGATCGGTCCGGACGACTCGATCTGCGAGGTCTGCAACCGTGCCGGGATGGCGACGCCGTCGGCATCGCAGTACCACGGGACGGTGGCCGTGGCGATCATCCTCGCGGTCGCCGGCCTGGCGTTCGCGGCGAGCCTCTCGCTGCGCGGCGTCGGACCGTACGAGGGGAGCGTCCAGGTGGTCGCGCCGGCGGAGCGAGCCGGCTACACGATCAGCTACGTGGTGACGAACGAGGGATCGCGGGCCGGGCGGGCGAAGTGCCAGCTCGTCGCGCTCGACGACGACGGGCGGCGCATCCGCAGCCTGGACACGGTGACGAGCCAGATCGAGGGCGGCGGCAGCGCCGAGCTGACCGGACGATTCCCGGCCTGGAGGTCGAGCCGGCCGGTCACCGTCGACGCTGCTCCTGAGCCCGCTCCTGAGCGGCTCAGCGCTCCAGGATGACGCGGACCTCGATGAGCCCTTCGGCCAGCGGCGCGTCGCTGACGAGCGCCCAGGCCGAGTGCGACAGGTCGACGATGCGCTCGTCGGCCGTGCCCCAGTAGCACTGGCACCAGTCGACGACCGGCAGCGCGACGCAGCGGTCGGCGCACACCGTGACGTGGCCGTTCACCTCGCCGGTGTAGCGTCCGCCGAGGTCGCCGGGCAGAGCGACCGTCGCCTCTCCCATCCAGCCGGCGGTGCCGGGGTAGTTGCTGCGCGATGCCGGCACCTCGGTCGCCGGCGGAAGGGGGTGGGCGTCGTCGAGCGGTCGCGCCGGAGCGGGCTGGGTCGCGGCGCGGAGACCGGCCCAGCACCGCGCCGCGCTCGGGATCAGGGACGTTGAGCGTGCCGGCCTGGGCGCGCGACGCTCCAGCCGTCGATGACGCGCCCGATCTGCAGCGGCTCGTCGGCGATCGTCATGGCGGCAACGCCGGCCGTGGCCACGACCGTGACGGCCGCGGCGATCAGCAGGGCGACGAACGCCCCGAGTCGAATATTCACGTGATGGGTGCTCCCGGGAGTTGTTCGGCTCGGTACGCGGTGGGCACCGAAGGGGGCGGGGGGCGCACGGCGTTGAGCCGGCGCGGGACAGGAATGAACCGCCCGATACGGACCGTGAGGTCGCAAGAAGGATGCCACACAGTATCCTGCGCGACATGCAGCGATGGGTCGGAGCACTGGCCGCGGGAGTTCTGCTGACGCTCGCGACGGTCGCGCCGGCAACGTCCGCGGGGCCACCGTTCCCCGACCCGGTGGAGGACCAGGCGGTCTACGACGAGCCGGGCGTCCTGCGGGCCGAGACGGTCAGCGATATCGAGCAGCGCATCGACGCCGTGGAGGCCGAGACCGGTGCCGAGATCGTCGTGTACATCCAGGTCGATCCCGACATCAGCGAGGACGCGAACCTCGCCAAGGCGGCCGCGCTGATCGATCAGTGGGGCATTGGGCGGTCCGGATTCGATGATGGGCTCGTGATGCTGGTGGGCCTCCAGCCGAACCTCATCAACGGCAAGGTCAGCCTGTTCGGCGGGTCGGGATTCATCAACCAGCACATCGACGAGGACGCGCTGACCGGCATCATCGACAGCGACTTCGTCCCGCGGGCGCGCGATGGCGACCTCGACCGTGCGGCGCTCGACACCATCGAGGAGATCCAGGAGCGCATGGCGCCGGACACGATCCCCCTGACGGTCGGGCGCGTCGCCAACGCCGCCCTGGGGCTCATCGGCGCTCCGCTGGCGCTCGTCGTGATCCTGGGCTTGGCATGGAACCGGTGGCGCCGCGAAGGGGACGACCCGCAGCTCACCGACTCCCCCTCGATCCTCATGGCCGGGCCACCGGCCGAGATGACCCCGCCGCTTGCTGCGGTGGTGCGCGAGGGTCGCGCGACCCAGCATGCGACCAACACGATCCTCGCCGAGCTCGCCTCGACCGGGCGCCTGGCGTTCCACAATCTCGACCAGGTGTCGAAGGCGCGCAGCGACGCCGATCCCGACCCCCTGACCGACCCCGCCATCGAGATCCTCGCTCGCCCCGGCGACGACGACCTGCTGCCGGTGCCCCAGCGCAAGGCATGGGACGCCATCACCGCCCTCGGCGGAAGCTCGAACCTGCTCACCCGCGAGCGGTTGTGGCGCGTGAACGGAAAGATGAGCGCGATCGAGAAGGTGCTCGAGAAGGAGGCGCTCCGCCTCGGCTGGTTCACGGAGCCGCCGTCGAAGGCCATCGACCGGGGAACGCGCGCCGGGATCGGCATCGGCGTCGTCGGGATCGCCATCCTCGGGCTCGGCATCTTCCTGCCGATGAGCGGCGCCGTGCTGTTCGGGGCAGCCGCGGCGCTGGGCGGGCTCGGAACCATCGGCTTCGGTCGGGCGATGAGCAAGCGGACCTCGCAGGGCGCCTACGTCGACGCGATGCTCAAGGCCTATCGCCGCACGCTCCAGAAGACGATGGAGCAGGCTCGCTCGATGCTCGAGGTCAGCCAGCAGCCCGAGGTGGCGACCCTTGCCGATACCCCGGACAAGGCGGTCGTGTGGGGCCTCGCACTGGGACTGCACGACGAGGTGGCAGCACTCCTGGCCCGGGGCCTGGAGGAGCAGCGGGCGGCCACCGGCTCGCCGGCGGGTGCCTACTACCCGCACTGGATGGGATCGACCCCGGGATCAGCGTGGTCCGGCGCATCGGCCGCTGACATCCCGGGCGGCGTGAGCCGCGGTTCCGGCAGCATCTTCTCGGGCTCGGCCATCCCCGACATCGGCGGCATGTTCAGCGCGCTGGGGTCGGTCGGGTCGACTCCCCCATCCTCGTCGTCATCGAGCGGTGGCGGCGGATTCTCCGGCGGCGGCAGCTCTGGCGGCGGGGGTGGCTCGGGCTCGTTCTGACCCAATGCTGGCGCCACTGGTGCTCAAGGGTCTAAGGTGGGCTCGATGAGCTTCAATCGACGCGGCCCCGACCGCCGTCCCGATCGCCCGGATCGTGACCGAAATGACCGATCCGATCGCCCTCCGCAGCGCGGCGGCGACTGGCAGCCCCGTGGACGTCCCGGCGGGGATCGTCCCTATCAGCAGCGTCCGGGCGGGGATCGGCCCTACCAGCCGCGGCCGGGCGGGGATCGCCCCTTCACACCACGCCCCGGTGGGGACCGGCCGTACCAGCAGCGTCCCGGCGGGGATCGCCCCTACCAGCAGCGTCCGCAGTTCGATCGACCGCCGGATGAGGGCGGGATGTCGATCCGCCTCGACCCGCGACGCGTCAACGCCCTGAAGCACCTCGCTGGCGAGGCCGGGGTACGGCCGGGTGACCTCGTGCGCCAGTGGGTCGAGGAGCGCATTGATGCATCGCGCCCCGGAGCCGAGACCATCCCCACGGCGCCCGGCCAGCCCACCCTGCTCGAGCGCATCGCCCAGCTTGACGCCCGCATCGCGGCCCTCGAACAGGGCGACACCGCACCCGTTCCGGCGGTCACCGAGGAGGCCGAAGCGACGGCGGAACCACCGCGGAAGCGCGCAAGGCGGGTTAGCGCAGCGCCGTCCGAGCGCGTCGCGCTCCACGACGAGATGATCGAGGTTCTTCGCGAGCGCGGGCCAATGCGCGCCGCCGATCTGGCCGAGGCCATCGTGGCGCGTGGCCGATACCAGGTGCCGCGCAGCGGCAAGCCGCTCGACGGCAAGACCGTCAGCCAGCGGGTCAGCAATCCGACCTACCGCGCGCGATTCACCCGCGACAGCGGAATGATCGGCCTGGCCGACGGCTAGAGCGTGAAAACGGCCGGCGCGCGAACGCGCCGGCCGCATCGGACTCGGTGGTGCGACCTAGCCCTCGAGGATGAAGGTCACCAGGATGTTGGCCTGGAACTCGAGGCTGCCGTCACTGCCGACATTCACGCGCTGCTCCTTGACCCACGCGCTTCTCACGCCGCGCAGCGTCTTGTTGGCGCGGTCGATCCCCTGGCGGACGGCATCCTCGAAGCTCTCGTTCGAGGTGCAGGACAGCTCGGTCACCTTGGCGACGGACATGGCGAATCATTCTCCAATGCGGGTGGGCGTCCAGTATGCGCCCACCCCGACCGATGCAGGTCGCGGGCCAGCCGCCCGAGTCATGCGCTCAGTCGTGTGACGCCGTCCACGCGCGAAGTGCGTCGACGCCCAACGCGTTGACGATCATCGTGGGGTCGATCCCGCACAGGAACGCCCGCTCGCAGCCGTGGTCGAGCCAGGCGAGCTGACCCGGCGCATGCGCGTCCGAGTCGATGGCGACCCGGCATCCCGCCTCGACCGCCAGGCGCAGCAGCCGCTTCGGCGGGTCGAGGCGCTCGGGGCGCGAGTTGATCTCGATCGCCTTGTCGAATCGCGCCGCGGCGGCGAAGACGATGTCGGCATCGAAATCCGACGGTGGTCGCTTCCGCTTGCCGGTCACCATGCGCCCGGTGCAGTGACCCAGGACGTCCAGGTTCGGGTTGGCGAGCGCGGTGACCATGCGCACCGTCATCGGCCGCGCTTCCGAGCGCAGGGCGGAGTGGACGCTGCCCACCACGACGTCGAGGCGCGAGAGGAGCTCCGGCTCCTGGTCCAGGCTGCCATCCTCGTTGATGTCGACCTCGATGCCGGTGAGGATGCGGAACGGGGCCAGCTCGGAGTTGAGCCGTTCGACCTCGTCGAGTTGCGCCAGCAGGCGCTCGGGAGAGAGCCCGTTCGCCACCGTCAGGCGTGGCGAATGGTCGGTGATCACGACGTACGCATGGCCGAGGTCGCGGGCCACCTCCGCCATCTCCCGAACGCTCGCTCCACCATCCGAGGCCTCGGTGTGAACGTGGAGGTCGCCGCGCAGGGCCGCGCGCAGCTCGGCGGCACCCTCGTCCAGCGGCCGTCCTCCCGTCGCCTCGACCCGCCGGAGGTAGACGGGTTCCTCGCCCCGCAGGCTCTCGAGGATGGTGCGTTCGGTGACCTCGCCGATCCCCTCCAGCTCGCGCAGGGTGCCGGCAGCAGCACGTGAGGCCAGATCCTGCGCGCCGAGGCCGCCGATCGTGGCGGCGGCTCCGCGGAAGGCGCGCACCCGGTAGCTCGGCTCCTGCGCGGCCTCGAGCAGGAACGCGATCCGCTTGAGATCCGCGACCGGGTCGCGAAGGTCAGCCATGTTCTCCTGGCCGGCCGTAACCACCGGACATGCTGGCCGGCTCCCGGGACCTCACGCCACGTCCGCGATGGTGAGAATGCGCTCCGGGTTCTCGAACGTCATCTGGTGGATCTCGCCCTCCCCCACCGCGGCGGTACGCAGCGTCGGCAGGAAGTGCTGCTGGAGGTAGACGTACCCGAATCCGCCATTCGCCTTGAGCTGCCGGTTGTGGCAGACGTCCTGGCTCAGCAGGATCTGGGACGCGTAGCCGCGCTCCAGCAGCTCGACCATCGTCTCGACCAGCCGCGGCTCGAGCGCCTCCTCGGTCCCGAAGCGATGGCCGAGGAAGTCGAACTGGAGGTTCGCGCCCTGGTCGAGGACCTCGAGATAGAAGTCGAGATCGTGATGGGAGTCCGCGTGCCCGATGACGACCCGAGACGGGTCCACGCCCTCCTCGGTGAAGATGCGGAGCTGGGCAAGCCCGACGGCCGACTGGACCCCGTGCGTGGTGATGGCCATGCCGGTTGCCTTCGACGCCCGAGCAGCCGCCCGATGCACGCGCTCCTCCCGCGCACTGACCCACGGCTTGTCGGTCCCGATCTCGCCGATGATCCCCGGCCGGATCCCGCCGCCGGCGACGCCATCCGTGAACTCGGCGACGATCTGGGCCGCCAGGTCGTCCACGCTGCGCCGATCGACGAGCAGCTCGGCCGGGTAGTACGCCTCGCGATACCAGCCGGTTCCCATCACCAGGTTCAGGCCGGTGGCGCTCGCCAGGCGGCGCAGCCGATCCGGGTCACGGCCGACCCCCGGCAGCGTGAGATCAACCAGCGTCCCGCCGCCGCGACGCCGAAACTCGCGAAGCTCCTCGATGATCAGGTCGTCATCGGGCGTCAGCTCCCAGTAGTCCCAGCGGTTGGGTATGTGCCACAGGCTGATGCCGGTGTGCTCGTGGGGAAGCGTGAACCCGAGCTTGTCGGGCGGGATCGGTCCGGAGACGGTCATGACGCGCGGCGCCATCGAGGTTCCTCCTCTCGGATGGGGCGACACGCCGATCGGCAGTCTGCAGGCAGCCGGCGCATCGGTCTTGGGTGGACGAGCTCATCTTGCCACCGCTGAGTCGCGCACGGGGCTGATCGTCGAGGCGGTATGCTCCCGGTGTCCGAGCCGCGAGGATCGCGGCGTCCTGTGAGGAGCTGTCCGTGTTCACCATCGACGTCGCGAACACGATCTTCGTCATCTGCCTGGCCGTGGGCGGCATCCTGCTGCTGCTGACCGTCCTGCTGGACGACATCCTCGGCGGCGTGCTCGACTTCCTGCACATCGACTTCGACCTGGGCGGCGTGACCCTGATGCCGTTGCTGCTTGCCTTCGTCGCCATGTTCGGCGTCGGCGGCCTCATCGGCACGGAGGCAATGGGCCTCGATGCCGGCCCCGCCTCGCTGGTGGGTGCAGTGTTCGGCCTGCTCGGAGCCGGGATCGTCTTCGCGATGTTCAGCTTCCTCAAGCGCGCCGAAGCGCAGCAGCCGTTCAGCCTGAAGGACATGGTCGGACAGCACGGACGGGTGACCGTCGGGATCCCCGCCGGACGGAACGGCAGCATCTTCCTGAGCTTCGGCGGCGGCTCCCATGAGCTCACCGCCACGGCGGATGCGGAGATTCCGGCCGGGGCCACGGTGGTCGTGATCGACACCGTCGGTGGCACATTGATCGTCCGGCGCCTGGTCGCCGCTGAAGGAGGGAGATCGGATGCCTGACCTCGTCAACCTCGTGGGAGGTGGACCGCTGCTGATCATCGTCGCGGTCATCGTCGTCGCCCTGTTGGCCAGCTACGTGGCCAGCAGGTATCGGGTGGCGAACGCCAACGAGGCGCTGATCGTTGCCGGGTCGCGTGGTGCGAAGGTTCGCGACGAACGGGGCGAGGTGGCCGCCGAGGGTGGCCGGGTCGACGACAAGGGCATCAAGGTCGTGGTCGGCGGTGGGACCTTCGTGCTGCCACTCGTCCACAAGGTCGGGCGCATGAAGCTCACGGCGCGCCAGATCAGCGTCGCCCTGCCCGATGCGGTCACCAGCCAGGGCATCAAGGTCGCCGTGCAGGGCGTGTCGACCTTCAAGATCGGACGCGACGTGGAGTCGATCCGCAACGCCGCCGAACGGTTCCTCGACGCCAAGGAGGAGCAGGTCGACTCGATCGTCAAGAACGTCCTCGAGGGTTCGCTGCGATCGATCGTCGGCACGCTCACCATCGAAGAGCTGATCATGGACCGCCAGAAGCTGCTCCAGCAGGTCCAGGACTCGGCGAAGGGCGACCTGGCCACGTCGGGCCTGCAGATCGACGCGTTCACGATCCAGAGCATCAGCGACGAGTCCGGCTATATCGACCTCCTCGGCCAGCAGAAGCTCTCCGTCGTCGAGCGCGACGCCCGCATGGCGAAGGCGACCGCCGACCAGGAGGCGGCCGTTCGCGAGGCGGAGTCCGAGCAGGTGAAGATCGACGCGGCCCGCGACGTCTCCCTGCGACGGGCGGAGACCGAGACGCAGACCGCGGCGGCCGGTGCCCGCGCCGCGCAATCCGGTCCCCTGGCACAGGCCGAGGCGCAGCAGGAAGTGACGCGACGCCAGACCGAGCTCGCGCAGCTCGAGGCGGCGCGCAAGGAGCAGGAGCTGCTGACCTCCACGGTGCGGCCGGCCGAGGCCGAGGCGGAGGCCGTCGTCAAGCGAGCCGATGGCGAGCGCCTGGCGCAGATCGCGGCGGCCCAGGCGGCCGCGGAACGCACGCGGCTTGCCGGCGAGGCGGAGGCGCGGGTCACCGTCGCCAAGGGCGAGGCCCAGGCCCGCGTCATCTCGCTCAACGCCGATGCGGAGGCCCATCGGACCTCCGTCGAGGGCAACGCGGAGGCAGAGATCACGCTGACCCAGGGCGAATCGGCGGCGAAGGCGCTCGCCCTGCGGGCCGAAGCCTACAAGCAGTTCAACGAGGCTGCGGTCATCCAGACCGTGCTCAGCATGCTGCCCGACATCGTGCGCGCCGCCGCCGAGCCGATGGGCAACATCGATTCGCTCACGGTGCTCAGCTCCGACGGAGCGTCCGACGTCGTCAAGACCACCACGCGGACGGTCGCCGAGGCGGGTGCCGCGGTCAAGAGCCTGACCGGGCTCGATATTCCCTCGTTGATCAACGAGGCGGTTGGCCGTCATGCGGCTGGGGCCGAAACCTCGCGATCGGCCGCCGCGGAATCGCGACCGCGAGAGCGGGGCGCATCCTCGGCCACGTCCACGCGCCGCGCGCGCACCGCAGCGAAGACGACGAGCTCACGCTCGGCACCTGACTCGATGGCTGGGGCGCAGCGGTCGGAGCCGGGATCCGACCCCGCGCCCGCGCAGCAGTTCGCTGAGGCCGTCGAGACCGTCGAGCGGGCAGGATCCGTGACCCCGCAGGGCCGACCAGCCCCGATCACCATCCCCGACGACGCGTCACCCAGGGCGGCGGCCGACCTCGTCCACGACGCACTCGAGCGCGTCCCCGGAATTCGCCGCTACGCCGATATGCCACTCTCCGACCTCGTGGAGCGCGGACCGCGGGGGGCGCGCAGCGTGTGGCGCGCACTCCCCGAGAAGCTGCGCCAGCGGTTGGCAGACGAGAACATCGGGGCCTTCCTCGACCGCCGCAGCGATTCGTAGCACCCGCTGACGGGGGACGGTAGGCTGGCACGCATGGCCACCCCCAAGCCCGGCGCGACCGGGGCAACCGACATCTGGAGCACCACCCAGGCGGAGCTCGACGAGGCCGCGGAGCGCCTCCACCTCGACGACGGCATGCACCGCGTCCTGCGCGTCCCGAAGCGCGAGCTCACGGTGAACTTTCCCGTCACCCACGAGGACGGCAAGGTCCACGTGTACACCGGGTACCGCGTGCACCACAACGTGAACCGCGGTCCGGTTTCGGGTGGCGTGCGATACGTCCCGAACCTGGATCTCGACGAGGTGCGCGCCCTTGCCATGCTCAACACCTGGAAGGCAGCACTGGTCCGGATCCCGTTCGGCGGCTCCGCCGGCGGTGTTCGCGTCAACCCCCGCCGGTTGAGCGAGCTCGAGCGGCAGGGCCTCACGCGCCGTTACGCCACCGAGATCGGGCCGCTGCTCGGGCCGGCCAGCGACATCCCGGCGCCGGACGTCAACACCGGCTCGCAGACCATGGCCTGGATCATGGACACCCTCTCCATGCATCAAGGCCATACCGTGGCCGCGTCCGTCATCGGCAAGCCGATGGCCATCGGCGGCACGCGAGGTCGTCGCCGGGCCACGGCGCGCGGGGCCCTGCGCTGCATCGCCACCGCGCACGGATCGCTGGACGGGACACGCGTTGCCATCCAGGGGTTCGGCCGCGTCGGCATGACCCTGGCCGAGGAGCTCCGCGCCGCCGGTGCGGTGATCGTGGCCATCGGCGATGACGAGGATGGCGTACTGAACGCGTCCGGGATCGACGTGACCGCCGCCGTGGAGTGGATGCGTGAGCACGACACGATCCGTGGGCTGGCCGACGCGGAGCCGGTGTCGAAGGCCGATCTGTTCGCGACCGACTGCGAGGTCATCGCGCTGGCCGGCCTCCAGGGCGAGATCACCGAGGCATCGGCTCCGACGGTTCGGGCTCGGCTCATCGCGGAGGTGGCCAACGGCGGGGTCACCCCCGCGGCCGATGCGATCCTCGCGGACCGCGGCGTGACGATCATCCCCGACATCATCTGCACGTCGGGCGGCACGGTGCTCGGCTACTTCGAGTGGGTGCAGGACATGCAGGCGTTCTTCTGGTCGCAGGACGAGATCACGGCACAGCTCGACCGGATCATGGACGAGGCGATGGCCGGCGTCCGCGCGATGGCCGAGGCCGAGAAGGTCGACCTGCGCGCCGCGGCGATGATGGTGGCAGTGGGGCGCGTCGCCGAGGCCACGATCCTGCGCGGCCTCTACCCCTGACCGTGGCGAGCCAGGATGCGACGTTTCCGTTGCGACACGCGGATCCGTGGCGCTGGCCGCTGCGCCTCATCGGCGTCAAGCCGGGCGCTGCGCAGGTCACCATCACGTCCGACGAACGCCTGCGCGCCCGGTTCGGCCCCTTCCGTCTCGAGACACCGCTGGCCAACGTGAGCGGCTACCAGGTCACCGGGCCGTACCGGTTCTGGAGGGCGATCGGCCCGCGGGGGTCCGGCGCCGATCGGGGGTTCACTTTCGGCACGAGCACGCACGGCGGCGTGTGCCTGTGCTTCGAGGAGTGGGTCCCTGCCCGCTACGTTCGTGGTGGGCGCATGGAGTCGCTCACCGTGACGGTTGACGACATCGACGGCCTCGTCCGCCGGCTCGACCGACACGGGATCCGTGGCGAGGATCAGCGCCTCAGCTGAGGACCAGCGCGCAATCTGGCCCGATTCATGCGACGATGGTGGACAAACGTACTCTCGTTGCGCGTCGTTCTCGGTGCGCTACCCGCTACCGGAGCACCCGATGACGACCCAGATCGCGACCCCCTCCTTCACGCCTCCTCGCGACCTCCTGACCGAGCTCGAGCCAGCGGCCGAGATGCTGCTGAACCGGCACCTCGGCATGGCCAAGGAGTGGTTCCCCCACGACTACATCCCGTACTCGATGGGCCGCGACTTCGACAAGGACCCGTGGACGCCGGACCAGCCGCGCATCAGCGGCGTCGCGCAGATCGCCTTCGAGGTCAACCTCCTGACCGAGGACAACCTCCCCAGCTACCACCGCGAGATCCACCGCATGTTCGGCCGGGGCGACGGTCCATGGATCAACTGGGTCAACCGATGGACCGCCGAGGAGGGTCGCCACGCCATCGTGCTGCGCGACTACCTCGTGGTGACACGCAATATCGACCCGATCGCGCTCGAGCGTGGGCGGATGAACCAGCTGCAGACCGCCTACGACCACGACGATGGAGGCAACGTCCTGCGCGGCCTGGCCTACGTGGCGTTCCAGGAGCTGGCGACGCGCATCAGCCACCGCAACACCGGGCGCTACTCGTCCGACCCTGTGGCGGACAAGATCATGACCCGCATCGCATCGGACGAGAACCTCCACATGGTCTTCTATCGCGACATGCTCTCCGAGGCGATGAAGATCGATCCGTCCGCCGCCGTCCACGCCATCGCGGACGAGATCATGGACTTCCAGATGCCCGGATCGGGCATGGTGAACTTCACCCGCAAGGCCGCCCAGATGGCGAAGGCCGGCATCTACGACCTGCGCGTGCACCACGACGATGTCGTCTGGCCGCTGCTGACCCATTGGGGCGTCTTCGAGCTCCAGGGCATCGACGCGTCGGCCGAGCTGCGTCGCACCGAGCTTCGCGCATTCCTCACCAACCTCGACGCCCAGGCCTCGCGCTTCGAGGCGAAGCGGGCGCAGATCCTCGAGCGCGAGGCAGCCCGCGGGGGGTGACCTCTCGCATCGGTTCGGGCACCCGCCCGGGAGCTGTGCTCGCCCAGAAGGTGTGCTCGCCGATGTATCGCCGAATTGGCGCAGGAACGGCCTTCCGGGTGCCGATCCGACGAAATATCAGTTCGCGCGTGGCCCCAGCACGGCCTGATCCCGCCCAACGGCCACTTCAGGACCGATATATCGACAAGACGACGCGGGAACGGGGGTTCAGGCGCTGTTCCGCCGACATATCGGCGCCGACAGGGTGGGACAAGTCCCACCATCGCGACCTAGCGCCGTGAGCGAGTTCGCGACGAGCCCTGGGTGAATCGGCGAAGCAGCCTGACGAGGAGCCAGCCGACCAGGAAGCGGCGTATCAATCCAAACATGCCGGGTCCTCATGCACTCGGCGTGCCGCGATCGTCACAGCAGCGACGGCCTCCGCCACTCCCCGCCGCGAACGTGCTCGTCGAGGAACGCCCACACGGTCTCGTACCAGATGCGCGCGTTCTGCGGCTTGAGGATCCAGTGGTTCTCGTCCGGGAAGTAGAGGAACCGCGACGGAACGTTGTGCCGTCGAAGGTCGGTCCACAGCCGCAACGCCTCGCTGATCGGCACGCGCAGGTCCTGCTCACCGTGGATGACGAGCATCGGCGTGCGGATGTTGGCGAGCAGCCGATGCGGCGACCACTCCTCGTAGCGTGACGCATCGGCGTACGGGTCGCCGAACTCGCGCTCCCAATCCGGCCCGTAGTCGGTCGTGCCATGGAAGCCGCGCAGCTCCCACAGGCTGGCGTGGGTCACGATGGCGCGGAAGCGGTCGGTGCTTCCCGCCACCCAGTTCGCCATGTAGCCGCCGAACGAGCCGCCCATCAGCGCGGTGCGCTCGGAATCCAGCTCGGGGCGTTCCAGCACCGCGTCGACGGCGGCCATGACGTCGGTGTACGGCTCGGCGCCCCACCGGCCCCAGCCGCGCTGGACGAACGCGTGCCCGTACCCGGTCGAGATCGCCGGATCCGGCATGAGGACCGCGTAGCCCTTCGCCGCCAGCAGGTGTGCGTTCCAGCGCCACGTCCAGGCGTTCCAGCTGCCGACCGGCCCACCATGGACGAACACCACGAGCGGGAGCGGTGCGTCCGCCGTGGCATCCCGGGGCGTGACCAGCCACGAGCCGATCTCCTGTCCATCCGACGCCACGGCGCCGACCCGCTCGACGCGTCCCGGGAGCTGCGCGACCGCATCGGCATCCAGCTCGGCAAAGCTGCGCATGCGCTGGCTCGCACCACCCTCGGCCAACCGGACCGGGTGGGGCGGCTCCGCGTACGAGCTGCTCAGCGCGACCGGTCCGCCAACGGCGTGGACCGCGAGATCGGTGAAGGTGCCGTCATCGGCCACCAGGGTCGTCGCCGATGAGCCGATGTCGTGCCGGAACACGGCACCCGCACCCTGGCGGTCGGCGGTGAACCAGACGGCCGTGCCGTCGTCGGCCCAGATCGGATGCTGCGGCCAGAGGTCGAGGTCCGGCGTGAGATCGCGGCCGTCCCCGGTCGCCAGGTCGATGAGCCACAGCGTCGCATCGCCGATGCGATCCGGCACATCCTTGTCCGATCGCACGCAGGCCACCCAGCGGCCATCCGGTGAGCAGGCCGGGCTGTCGAACCAGGCGTCCTCGGGCGTGAGACGCCGATGCTCGCCACTCGCGCGATCGATGGCCACGAGCCCGAAGTCGGTGCGGCCGATGTCGTCGGTCGAGACCCAGCCGGTGACGATCGTGGCGCCGTCGGGCGTGACGTCGAAGCCCTGCTCCGTCAGGCTGATTCCCGCATCCGGCGTCAGGTCCTTCGGGTCGCCGATGCGATCCTCGCCGGCCGGCATCGGCGCGGAGAACAGGTGCCGCTCGCGCGGTCCGCTGTACGCGTCCCAGTGACGGATCGGGGAGGTCTCGAACAGCAGCGCGTCGACGCCGGCCTTCTTGCGCGCCTTGTGCCGCTCGAGGTCGCTCGCCGCGTCCCGGGCGCCGGGAAAGACCGATGCCGCGTAGACCACGACATCGGCGTCCCGCGCGGCCACCACCGCGTCGACTCCTCCCGAAGGAGCCGCCAGCAGCCGTGCCTCGCCACCGTTCGGCGGCAGCAGCCACAGGCCGGATGTCTCGTCGTCGTCCGACCCATCGTCGGGCGCGCGGTCCGGATCGGGCCGGGTGGAGGTGAAGAGCAGGGAACCATCTCGCGCGAACACTGCCGCGCTCTCCCCGGGCGCCGAACGCGTGAGGCGACGCGGCCTGTCGTCGCCGGTTGGATCCAGCTCCCACAGCGACGCATGCATCTTCTTGCCGTCGGGCGCGGGCCGCCCGAGGCTGACCACCACGCGGCGGCCATCGGGCGAGACGCGCAGCCCGCCGAGGCGGGGCAGGCGCAGGTAGGCATCGAAATCGAAGGCATCGGTCATGGGGAAATCCTGCCACGTTGCGGCGCGTCGGTTGCGGCGACATCGGCCATGCCCCCAAGATGGGGCCCATGACAGATGAGAAGCGCTGGTCCGACCACCAGGACCGATGGGTACGCGAGCGCCTCGAGCCCGCCCTCGAGAAGGGTCCCGAGCGCCACGAGCGCTTCATCACGCAGTCCGGGGTCGAGATCGATCGGCTGTACACACCCGCCGACCTTGCCGATCCGGCCAACGACCCCGATGCGAACCGGCCGCGCTACCAGTTCGGCCCCGAGCCGGATGCG
Source organism: uncultured Chloroflexia bacterium (assembly GCA_963767985.1). GTDB lineage: Bacteria > Chloroflexota > Limnocylindria > QHBO01 > QHBO01 > JACDBZ01. The sequence goes on along the minus strand of CAVYGE010000003.1, from coordinate 95,029 downwards.
GCCGGGTGGGACGAGATCGACGACGTCGGCCTGCCCGGCGATCCACCCTTCACCCGCGGCATCCACCCCACCGGGCACCGCGGCCGGCTGTGGACGATGCGCATGTTCGCCGGCTTCGGCACGGCCGAGGACACGAACGACCGGTTCAAGAAGCTGATCGCCGCCGGCGGCACCGGACTGAGCATCGCCTACGACATGCCGACACTCTACGGCTACGACCACGACGACCCGATGGCCGAGGGCGAGTTCGGCACCTGCGGCGTCGCCGTCAGCAGCCTGGCCGACATGGAGCTCCTGCTCGAGGGCCTGCCGGTCGGCGAGATCAGCACCTCGATGACCATCAACTCCCCCGCGCCGATGATCTGGGCCATGTACGTGGTCGCCGCCGAGAAGATGGGCGTGCCGCGCGCGCAGCTGGCCGGCACGCTGCAGAACGACATCCTCAAGGAGTTCATCGCCCAGAAGGAGTACATCTTCCCGCCGGCGCCGTCGCTCAAGCTCGTCACCGACACCGTCGAGTGGGGCACGCGCGAGATGCCGCGCTGGAACACGATCTCGCATCTCCGGCTATCACATCCGCGAGGCCGGATCGACGGCGGTCCAGGAGCTGGCCTTCACGATTGCGGATGGCATCGCCTACGCCGAGGACGCCATCGCCCGCGGCCTGCGCTTCGACGACTTCGCGCCGCGCCTGTCGTTCTTCTTCAACAGCCACAACGACTTCTTCGAGGAGATCGCCAAGTTCCGGGCCGCGCGGCGCATCTGGTACAAGCTGTGCCGCGAGCGCTTCGGCGCCGAGAACGAGCGTTCGACCTGGATGCGCTTCCACACCCAGACAGCCGGGGTGTCGCTGACCGCGCAGCAGCCGCTGAACAACCTGACGCGCGTCGCCATCCAGGCCCTGGCCGGCGTGCTGGGCGGCACGCAGTCGCTCCACACCGATGCGTACGACGAGGCGTGGGCCGTGCCGTCCGAGGACGCGGCCATGCTGGCTCTGCGACAGCAGCAGATCCTGGCCGAGGAGTCGGGGGTGGCGAACACCGTCGACCCCCTCGGCGGCTCGTACTTCGTCGAGACGCTCACGAACCAGACCGAGCAGCGTGCGTGGGCCTACATCAGGCAGATCGACGAGATGGGCGGCATGGTTCGCGCCCTCGAGGCCGGATTCCCGCAGGCCGAGATCGCCGATGCCGCCTACGAGCAGCAGCGCGAGCTCGAAGCCAAGGAGCGCGAGATCGTCGGAGTCACGAAGTACGCCGATCCCGACGAGGAGCTCAAGATCCCGCTGCTCGAGATCTCGAAGGTCCAGGAACAGCGACACCTCGACCGGCTGGCGCGGGTTCGCGCCGAGCGCGACGCCGTTACCCACGCCGCCGCACTGCGCCGCCTCGAGGACGAGGCCCGCGCCGGCGACGTGAATCTCATGCCGGCGATCGTGGCCGCGGTCGAGGCGTATGCGACGATCGGCGAGATGTGCGGCGTCCTGCGCGGCGTCTACGGGGAGTACCGCGAGCCGCTCCTCGGTCTGATCGGTGCGGCGTGGGCCGCCGGCCCTGGCCGGAAACCGCGGGCCGGCGGCGCAGGGCACGCTTCCCACACCGCTGCTTGCATGATCGCGATGGCGGCTTACCAGCCGCTTACCGAGGTGTTATCCGGCCGCGCGGCGGACCTCGGCCATGCGCGCGGCCACGATGGATCGCACCACCCGCGCAGGGATCGGCGAATCCGAGGTGAACAGGACAGACCCCTTGGTGAGGCGGAACCCGGCGAGTTGACTCGCATGCGCGGCCAGCACCTCCGGGCTCTGGACGTAGAAGGAGCAGTGCCGCTTCGCTGCGCCGTAGCTCACGAACGGGCGCCCGTCGAGCTTGAATGCGGGAACGCCGTAGGCGATCGCCTCGACAGCGTCCGGGGCCGCGCGCCGGATCTCGGCACGCAGCCCCTCGAGCGCTCGACGCTGATCGTCGGGCAGCGACGCAAGCACCGGGTCGTGTGGACTTCCCACGTGCTCGTCAGCCTTCCGTGGCCAGCAGTGCCTCGAGCCGGTCCCACGTCTCGATCGCGCCCTGCGTCATGCCGGTCGCGAGCGCCTGCTCGATGATCTCCTCGGAGCCCATGTGCGACACGGCTCGCAGCAGCGTCCGCCCGTCCCCAAGATCTTCGAGCGTCATCGTCTCGGGGCCGCCCTGCGGTCCGACGCCCGGAACGTCGAACATGAACGTCCACTTGATCCGCTCCGGCGGTACGACTTCGAGGTACTGGCCGTAGAACGCCATCTCCTCGCCGTCCGCGCCGGTGCTGATGTAGCGCCATGCGCCGCCTGGACGGACGTCCATCTCCGCGACGGTCGTTGTCGAGCCACCCGGCCCCCACCACTGAGGAATGAGCTCCGGGTCGATGTGCGCCTTCCACACCGCCTCGCGGGGTGCATCGAAGGTGCGCTCGTAGGTGAGATCGCCGTCCTCGGAGTAGATCGTCGTCGTGTCCGTGCTGCCTCGGTCAGTCCTGGTCGCGGTCATCGTCAATTCCTTCCTGGTGTTTCTGCCTGTCCTTGAGATCGCGGAGGAAGGCGTCGAGCCGATCCAGACGCTCCTCCCAGTGCGGCCGATACGTGCCGATCCAGTCGGCCACGTCGCGGAGCGGGTCGGCGCGCAGCCGGCGCGGTCGCCATTGCGCATGCCTCCCCTGCTCGATCAACCCCGCTCGCTCGAGCACCCGGAGATGCTTCGAGACCGCGGGCTGGGTCATATCGGATAGCAGCGTCAGCTCCTTGACCGATGCCTCGCCATCCGCGAGACGCGCAAGGATTGCGCGCCGCGTCGGATCGGCGAGAGCGGCGAAGGTCGCGCTCAGTTGGTCCGCATGCTCCATCTCGATCACCTTTGGGTTATATAACCTTTCGGAACTATATGCGCTGCGCGACCCTTGTCAAGCCCCATGTGTATGCTCGACGCCGATGAAGCTCCATCTCGTGGACGCCACCTTCGAGCTGTTCCGCGCCTTCTACTCGCGGCCTCCCCGGAAGGGCCCGGACGGGCGCCCGGTGAACGCCGTCCAGGGCATCGTGGACTCCATGCTGTCGCTCCTCCGCGAGCCCGACGTGACCCACATCGGCGCTGCCACCGACTACGTCATCGAGTCGTGGCGCAACGATCTGTACCCCGGCTACAAGTCGTCGGCCGGCATGGATCCCGATCTCCTGGCCCAGTTCCGTGACGCGGAGCGCGCGCTCACCGCCCTGGGCATGGCCGTCTGGCCGATGGTCGCCGACGAGGCCGATGACGCGATCGCCGCAGCGATCGCCCGCTTCGGCAGCGACCCGCGGATCGAGCAGATCGTCATCTGCTCGGTTGACAAGGACCTGGGGCAGCTGGTGGCCAGCGACCGCATCGTGCTGCGCGATCGGATGCGGCAGATCACCTACGACGAGGCCGGCATCATCGAGAAGTTCGGCGTCGAGCCCGGCAGCATCCCCGACTACCTGGCCCTCGTGGGCGACAGCAGCGACGGATTCCCCGGGCTGCCGGGCTGGGGCGCCAAGAGCGCATCGGCGGTGCTGGCGAAGTGGAAGCACCTCGAGGACGTTCCGGCATCGGCGCTCGACTGGGAGGTGCCGCTCCGAAACGCCTCCCGACTGGCCGCGACACTCGACCAGCAACGGGCCGATGCGCTCCTGTATCGGCGTCTGGCGATCCTCAACCGCGACGCCGACATCTCGGTCACCCCGACGCTCGACTCGCTCGAATGGCACGGCGTCCCCCGCGCGGAGTTCGTGGCGCTGTGCGACGAGCTGGGATTCGACACGGTCCGCGAACGGGTCCATCGCTGGGCCGATTGACGACGACCGGTGCGACCGTCAAGGGGCGGCGCCGGTACTTTCGGTGGAGTGCGGTGCGGTGGAGGCACCGATAGGGTGGCCGCTCCATGCAGCGATCCCCCCGCGTGGCGAGCCTCCTCGCCGCGATCCTCCTTGCGCTCCTCGTCCTGCCCGGCGCCGCGCCGACGCCGGTCGTGGCCGCGGGCGCCTGTGGCGCCTACACGTCCGAGACCGTCCCGCCGTCGACCATTCGCGTCTATCGCACGGCGACCGGTGCTGTCGAGACCATCGACTTCCGCACGTACGTGAAGAACGTTCTGTCCCGCGAGTGGATCAGCTCGTGGACGACCGAGTCGATCCGAGCCGGCGCGCTCGCCGTCAAGAACTACGCGTGGTACCAGGTCCTCCACTGGCGCGGCTACGTCAACGCGGCAGGCGCATGCTTCGACGTGTTCGACTCGACCCGCGACCAGCACTACGACCCCTCGCGACCCACCTACGCTGCCATGGCGTCCGCCGTCGACGCGACCTGGGGCACCCTCGCTCACAAGAGCGGCCGCATCTTCGCCACGTACTACAACGCCGGTGCGCCCTACGAAGCCTGCGGCGCGAACGCGAACGGCTGGCAGATGTTCCAGTGGGGCACGCAATCGTGCGGGCTCACCGGCAAGACCGCGGCCCAGATCATGGGCATCTACTACCCGGGCGTCGCCGTCAGCGCGGCGCCTCCGGCCGCTCCCCCTCCGGCCACGCCGGCGCCCACGCCGATCCCGACGCCCGTCCCGACTCCCGCACCAACGCCACCGCCGAGCACCCCGCCATCGGCAGGCATCCCGACGCCGGCGCCACCTGCACCACCCACACCGGCGCCGACGCCCGTCCCGATCGCAACGCCCACCGCGCCGCCACCGGTGTCCCAATCGCCCGGCGGTGGCCAGTCCGGTCTCGTGGCGCCGCCGCCGCCACCACCGCCGAATCCCACGCCCATATTCGTCAGCGTTGCTGACTCGGGGACAGCAAGCATCGAGTCGACGGCCGGAAGCGTACCCGCGCTCAGCGTCGCGCTCGTCGACATCCGTCTGATGGCCGACCACGCGGTCGTGCGCTTCGAGCATCTCGCCGACCTGCGCGCCCACGCCGCGAAGGATGGCTCATGGACGGCGCCGCGGATCTCGACGGCGATCCGTCTCATCGTCACGCGGCTCGTCGTCGGCCGAGCGCTTCAGCATCTGCCCGCCCACCCGAACCTGGGCGGCTAGGCCGGCCCGATCAGCCGCGTGACCGCCAGCTCGGCGGCCGCCACGTCCTGGATCGCCAGGCCGACCGACTTGAACACCGTGATGGCATCGGCCGGCCGCGAATCGCTCCACCCGGGATCCACCGTGCCAATCTCGACCAGCGCTCCGCGCTCCACGAATCCTCCCTCGATGGCAGCCACCACGTCCCCCGCCTCCGCCATGGCGGCCTCGATGGAATCGACCGCAGCGAGCGAGGCCCGGGCGAACGCCTCGGGCGGGATCTCGACCATCGACAGCTGAAATGCGCCGATGCCGTTCACGTGCACGCCCGGCGTCAGCCAACCGGCGTCGAACACCGGCGCGGACGAGGTCGTGGCGCAGCAGATGACGTCGGCGGAACGCACGGCGTGCTCCGCATCGGCGGCTCCGGTGACCTCAACGCCGAGTGCCTCGGCCATGCGGGAGGCGAAGGCGTCGCGGCGGGCGGCATCGCGGCCGACGACCAGCACCCGGCGGATGGCCCGAGCGGCGAGCACGGCCCGGATCTGCCACTCCGCCTGGACTCCCGCGCCGATCACGGTCAGCGTCTCGGCATCGGGCCGCGCCAGGAGTCGCGTGCCCACGCCGGAGGCGGCACCGGTGCGCATGGCGGTCACGGCCGCACCGTCGAGCAACGCCCGCGGCTCCCCTGTGGCCGCGTCGAACCATACGACGAGCGCGTGAATGGTGGGCAGGCCACGGTCCGCATTCCCCGGCATGACCGTCACGAGCTTCACGCTCGCGCCGTCCCCGCCGGCGCGCACGCCGGGCATGAGGAGCAGCGAACCGTCGCCGAGCTCGACGTGCGAGCGCAGCGGCGAGCGGTCGTGCCCCGCCGCGACGTCCCGGTAGGCGGCCTCGACCGCGTCGAGCAGGTCCGGCATCGGCACTGCGGAGCGGATGCGGTCGCCGCTCAGGAAGGGGAGGGTGTCGGGCGTGGTCATGGGTGGCGCGCTAGAGTTTACGCAGCACGAGGCGCGGCACAGCGCTTGCGTGATGCACGCGCAAGGAGGATCCATGATCGACAACGTCCGCGACGACCTCGCACGAAAGGCCGATACCACCCGCAGCGAGCTCAGCGCTCTGACCTCGCTCCTGAAGATGGCCGTCTACGGCGCCGTGATCGGCGCGATCTACGTCGAGCTGCGCAAGCCCAAGGCCGAGCGCACCTGGAACGGACGGCTGCTGGGGTTCGTGCCCTACGACTTCCGGCTGCCGACCCTGGAGTCGGTGCGCAGCGCGTACTGGAACCCGAAGTCGCCGAAGATCTTCACGCCGCGCCCGCTCGGCGTCGGCTGGGCGGTCAACATTCCGACGGTCCTGCGCCGACTCGGCGTTCATCGGGGCTTCACGAAGGGGCGCTGAGCGTACCTGCGCTAGGATCGGAGCGGCATGACCAGCCTGTTCCCGGTCCTTCTCGTCACGCACATCGCGCTCGCCATCTCCCTGCTGCTGCCGAGCGTCCTGCTGCCGTTCCTGTTGCGACGCCGTGGCGGTGAGCCCGATGCCGTGACGCGGGGACTGATGGCCGTCCAGGGCACCGGCACGCTGATCATCGCGGGTGGCCTGGCGCTCACCGGCGCCGCCATGCTCTGGATCCTTGGCCCCGAGCTGCTGACGCAGCCGTGGCTGCTGACGGCGCTCGTGCTCTACGCCATCAACCTGGTGGTCGCCGCGTTCATCAGCCGCCCGAACCTGCGCCGGATGATCGGACTGCATGGCGAGAGCGACGACGCGACGTGGGCGCGGCGCGCGCGACGGCAGCGGCTGGTCGCCTACGGCATGGCGGGCGTCATCGGCGTCATCGGCTTCCTGATGAGCACCAAGCCCGCTCTGTGGTGAGTGCCACCCTCAGAACCGAGGCAGCGGCAGCGGGCGGCCCATCACGAAGAAGATTCCCGCCACGATCAGGAGCATGGCGATCGCAAAAAAGAGCAGCCAGCGCAGGACTTCCATGGTTCGAGGCTCCCATCGGGTCGATCGGTCGGCAGCAGACCCCCGCCTGTCGGCCGATTCTATCGGCCTCGTCCAGCCCTCCGGGCGAAATCCCCGCGACCGCTTTAGAATTCGCAGCGTGACCCTACGACTGCACGACGCCCGCCGCGCCGGACTCCATCCCTTCGTGCCGATCGGCGAGCGCGCGTCGGTCGGCCTCTACGTGTGCGGCGTGACGCCGTACGACACCGGACATCTCGGGCATGCATTCACGTACGTCGGATTCGACGTCCTGCACCGCTACCTCGAGTACCTGGGCCATGACGTCACGTATGTGCAGAACCTGACCGACGTCGACGACGACATGCTGCGCAAGGCCCGCGAGACCGGCGAGGACTATCTCGAGCTCGGGAATCGTCACGTCACGACGTTCCTGACCGAGATGGCCGCGCTGAACTGGCTGCCGCCCGACCACTATCCGCGAGCCACCGAGCACATCCCCCAGATGGTGGCGCTCATCGGCGCGCTGGTGGAGGGCGGCATCGCCTACGCCGCCGAGGGCAACGTCTTCTTCGAGGTATCCGCCGATCCGTCCTACGGTCAGCTTTCGAAGCTGGCGCCGGCGGAGATGCTGCCGATCGCCAACGAGCGTGGAAACATTCCCGACATGCCTGGCAAGCGGGATCCGCTCGACTTCGTGCTGTGGCAGCGCTCCCTGCCCGATGAGCCCGCGTGGCCATCACCCTGGGGCGCGGGTCGCCCGGGGTGGCACGTGGAGTGCTCGGCAATGGCGATGGCCTACCTCGGCACGCGGTTCGAGGTCCACGGCGGCGGCGGCGACCTCATCTTCCCGCACCACGAGTCGGAGCTGGCCCAGTCGGAGCACGCCACCGGCGATCGGCCCGCCGTGGCGCACTGGACGCATGCCGGCATGCTGAGCTATCGCGGCCACAAGATGAGCAAGTCGCTCGGCAACCTCGTGCTCGTGCGCGATCTGCTGTGCACGTACCCCGGCGATGCCATTCGCCACTATCTCGTTTCCCACCACTATCGGTCTGAGATCGAGTTCGTCGACGGAGACATCGAGGCATCGGCCGCAGCCGTCGCGCGCCTCCGCCAGGCACGTCTGCGGGCCGACGAGCACGGGGCCAGCGGAGCCGGGCAGGCCATTCCCCCGGAGGTCGCCGAGCACCGGCGCATATTCCTCGCGGCCATGGATGACGATCTCGACACCCCGCGCGCCATGATCGAGCTGGCCGCGCTGGCCGACGTGGCCCTCCACAGCGACGACCCGACCACGGTGGTCGCCGCCGGCCAGGCCGTGACCGATCTGGGCGGCCGAATCCTCGGCCTGCGCCTCGCCCCACCCGCCGATGCGGTGAGCGCCAGCTCGGCGGCATGAGCGCGAGCAACGACGAGGACCTCGTTCCCGTCAGCGTCCGACTCGGCGCGGTGGTGCCGCCGGAGGACCCCGAGGACTGGACACGACCGCTGACCTGGGTCGCCGCCATCGGCATGCTGGTCGGCCCGATCATCACGCTCGCCTGGTTCGTCGTCGCACCACCGCAGGACGCCGCGCGGGCCATGATCGCCACCTACCTGGTCGGGGCACTCCTCGCGGGGGGCGCGGCGGCGACCGGCGCAACCCAGCTCGGAGCCGCGCGGGCCGGCACGGCGGCGCTCGGCTCGGCATTGTTCGCAGCGCTGGTGGTCGTGGTCATCGGTGTGGTCAGCGCGGGGGAGCGGCAGGTCGGCGCGGCATCGCCGACGCTCGCCCACGGCGTCGCCGCGGCGATCGGCGGCATCGCGGGAGGCGCCGCGGCGGGAGTGGTTGGCGCGATCGCCGCGCGGCTCCGGTCACGAATCGTGCGCTTCGTCCCGGCGCTGGCGGTGGGCGTGGTGGCCGCGATCGCGGCCATCGGCGTCGTGCTGCCCGGCTGATCGGCTCAGGTGGTCGGGCCGGCGACCTCGGCCCCATCGCCGTACAGGAGACAGGCGGCCTCGTGATCGGCACCGACCGTGACCAGTCCGGGGTCGGTCACGGGACAGCGATCGAAGGCGACCGGACAGCGCGGATGGAAGCGACACCCCGGAGGGATGCGCGACGGATCCGGCGTCTCGCCGCTCAGGATCACCGGGGTGCGCCTCACCGACGGATCCGGGATCGGCACCACCGACAGGAGCGCGCGCGCGTACGGGTGCTTCGGATCCGTCAGCACCTGGCGCGTCGGTCCGTGCTCCACGATGCGCCCGAGGTACATCACGGCGATCCGGTCCGCGTACGCGGCGATCGTCGAGAGGTCGTGCGTGATCATCACGATGCCGATGCCCTGCTCCCTGGCCAGGCCCGACAGCAGGTTGAGGATCTCGGCCCGAATGCTGACGTCGAGCATGCTGACGGGCTCGTCGGCAACCAGCAGCGTCGGCTCGAGCGCGAGTGCCGCAGCGATCACCACGCGCTGGCGCTGGCCCCCGGACATCTCGAATGCGAATCGGTCGACGTAGGCCTCCGGCGGGGTGAGACCCGCGGAGGTGAGCGCGGTGGCGACGCGTGCACGGAGGTCGGCGGGTGAGGTCGGCACGCGATGCACACGCAGCGGCTCGGCGACGATCTCCCCGACCCGCATCCGCGGATTGAGCGACTCGTAGGGATCCTGGAAGACCATCTGCACCCGGCGTCGGAGCTTCTGCAGCCCCCGGCCGGAGAGGGCGCCGACCTCGTCGCCATCGAGCATCACGCGACCGCCGCTCGGCTGCAGCAGCCCCATCAGAAGATTGCCCGTCGTCGTCTTGCCACATCCCGACTCGCCGACGATGGCGAGGACCTCACCGGCGCGGAGCTCGAACGAGATTCCATCCACGGCGCGCACCGGGGGCACGGCACGTCGGCGGACGACGTCGCTGAGCGTGGCACGGCCCGGGAACTCCATCGTCAGGCTCTCCACCCGCAGCAGCGGCTCGGTCATGATCGCTGCTCCGTGGGGTCGAGCAGGAAGCATGCGGCGCGGCCACCGGCAGCCGCGTAGTCGGGCGGGCGCTCGACACGGCAGCGGTCGAAGGCGTGCGGGCAGCGTGGGGCGAAGCGACATCCCTCCGGCATATCGTCGATGCGCGGCGGCGACCCGGGGATGCCGCGCAGCGGACGGTCGGGATGCGCGAGATCGGGGAACGACTGCAGCAGCTCCTGGGTGTACGGATGCTGCGGATCGCTGAAGAGGGTGGCGGCCCGGTTCTCCTCGGCGACGCCGCCGCCGTACATCACGACCACCCGATCGCAGACCTGGGCCACCACGCCGAGATCGTGGGTCACGATGACGATGCCCGTACCGAAGTCGCGGGCAATCCCGCCCAGCAGCTCCAGGATCTGCGCCTGGATCATCACGTCGAGCGCGGTCGTCGGCTCGTCCGCGACGATGACGTCGGGGTCGCAGGACAGGGCGAGCGCGATCATCGCCCGCTGGCGCATGCCGCCCGAGTAGGTGTGCGGGAACTCGTTGGCGCGACGCCGCCCGATCCCCACGCGCTCGAGCAGCTCCCCCGCCTGGTCGGCCGCCTCGCGCTTGGTGGTCGTGGGTGCGTGGAGGCGGACCGCCTCGGCGATCTGGTCCCCGACGGTTCTGACCGGGTTGAGGGCGTTCATCGCGCCCTGGAAGACCAGGGACAGCCGGGTCCAACGGAACGACCGGAGTGCGGGCCCGTCGAGGCCGAGCAGGTCGTCCCCGTCGAACCACACGCTCCCCGACACGATGCGCCCGCCCGGCGGCAGCAGCCTCAGCACGCCGAGCACCGTCGTCGTCTTGCCGCAACCGGATTCACCGACGAGACCCAGCGTCTCCCCGCGGTTGAGGTCGAAGCTCACGCCCTCGACGGCCAGCTTCGGCCCCGCCGGCGTGTCGAACTCGATCGAGAGGTCGCGGACGCGGAGGATCGGCGTGGCATCGGCCGCGCTGCCGGGCATGACGAGCGTCGGGGCATCGAGCGTCGGGACGGCGCGATCCCGCGCGACGTCCGAACCCGGCGCCTCGAGGTGGTGGCGCTTGAGCCGCGGGTTCAGCGCGTCCTCGAGGGCCGTGCCGAGCAGCGTCGTTCCAAGCACGACCCACACGATCGCGAAGCCCGGCGGCAGGAGCGCCCACCACGCCCCCGCCGTGACGGCACCGCGGCCGAAGGCGAAGTTCAGCATCTGGCCCCAGCTGATCACCGTCGGATCGCCGAGTCCGAGGAAGGCGAGGGTCGACTCGGAGAGGATCGCGAGACTGATCACGAGCACCATGTTCGCGAGCATCAGCGGCAGCACGGCGGGCAGGATGTGACGTCGCAGGATGTGCGCGTCTCCAGCGCCGATGGCCCGGGCGCGCATGACGTACTTGCGCTCGCGCACCGTCAGCGCCTGGGACCGCACCAGTCGCGCGGTCGTGGTCCAGCCCAGCACGCCGATGACGAAGATGATCGTGCCCAGCGACGGCCCGATGATGGCGACCAGCACGATCTGCAGCGCAAGGTCCGGGATGACGAGGAAGAAGTCGGTGATGCGCATGAGCAGTGAGCCGACCCATCCGCCCCGGTAGCCGGCCACGATGCCCACCAGCCCGCCGATGAAGAGCGCGATGGCGGCCGCAGCAAACCCGACGACCAGGGAGACCCGCGCGCCGTACAGGAGCGACGAGAAGACGTCCTTGCCGCCGTCGTCGGTGCCCAGCAGATGCTCGCCCGATGGCTTCTGGTAGATGTCGAGAATCGTGACGCGCACGTTCTCGTACGGGTCGTAGGGCGCCAGCACCGGCGCCGCGACCGCCACGAACACGGCGACCAGGAGCATCCCCGCCCCGACCATGCCCATCCGGTGACGCAGGAACGAGCGCAGGGCGCCACGCGGCTCGGCCGCCGGTGGAGCAGTCGCCTCGATCAGGACGCTCATCGGCTCATGCCTCACTCACCCGCGGATCGAGCCAGCCGTAGACGAGCTCGGCGATGAGATTGGCGAGCACCACGGCCACGGCAATGAGCAGGAACGCCCCCTGCAGCACCGGGAAGTCGCGATCCCCGACCGCGTTGACCGTCAATGCGCCGAGACCGGGCCAGGAGTAGACGGCCTCGACCTGGATCGCGCCGGAGACGGTGAATCCCAGGTTGAGAGCGATGAGGGTCACCATCGGCAGGATCGCATTGCGCAGCGCGTGGTGGCGGATGATGCGGTACGTCGAGAGGCCCTTGGCACGCGCGGTGAGGATGTAGTCCTCGCCGAAGACATCGAGCACGCTGCTCCGCATGATGAGCATGTACTCGCCGATGAGGACGAGGGTGAGGGTCAGCGTCGGGAGGATGAGGTGACGCCCGACGTCGATCGCGACGTCCAGCGGCGATTCGAATCCGGCCCCGATGGTGATTCGCCCGGCGGTGGGCAGCCCGAACCAGTTCGCGCCGATGATGAGCAGGATGATGCCCAGGAAGAACGTCGGCAGTGACCACATGAACAGGCTGAAGGTGAGCGCGCTGACGTCGAGGGCCCGTCCCCGGCGCCATGCCGCAAACAGCCCGAGGCCCGCACCGAACAGGATCGCAAGGAACTGGGACGGCAGGATCAACCACAGGGTGTTGCCCAGCGCCTGGCCGATGAGCTCGCTGACGGGTCGATCGCGGAACGCATAGCTCGTTCCGAGGTCGCCACGGCTCAGCGCTCCGAAGTACGCGACGTACTGGGTGTCGAACGGGTTGCCGCCCTCGAGGTTGAGGAACACCGGCTTGTCGATCCCGAACCGCTCGCGCAGCGCCTCCACCGCCGCCGGGTTCAGGCGAGGATCGCGCAGCCCGGACTTTGCCGGATCACCGGGCAGGACCCTGAACAGCACGAAGTTGAACGTGATCACGACGAAGATCGTGAGCAGCGCCCACCCGATCTTGCGCAGCAGGTACCCGCCGCGTCCGCTCATCGCTCAACCTCGGCCCGCACGTGGCAGTCCCTGTATGGGGATGGGACGGGGCCGAGCGCCACAACGCCCGGCCCCGCGTCCTGAACCGATCCTACTCAGCCGGTCGCAGGTTGATGAGCGACGCCGAATCCGTCAGGCCCAGCGTCGGGTCATTCTCGAGCCATCCGGTGAACGTGTCGTTGCGCCACGCCTCGATCGTGACCTGGTAGTACGGGATGATGTACGGCACGTCCTCGACCAGGATGCTCTGCATCTCCCGGATGAGCTCGATGCGGGCATCCGGATCGGTCTCAACGCCCTGCCGATCGTAGAGATCGTCGAAGTCCGGGTTGCAGTACCCCGTCTCGCTGAAGCCGGACGGAATCTCGCTGCACAGCGCGACGCCGAGCAGGAACGCCGGATCGGGATCCGAGCCCCAGCCCCACAGCATCACGTCATAGTCGAAGCTCGGGCAGCAGACGCTGGTCAGCGTGTCGGGATCCAGGCCCTGGATCTCGATCGCCACCCCGACCTCGGCCCACATGCCCTGGATGAGCTCGGCCTCGCGCGGCGCCGTGTCGATGTCATCGGCGTAGTTGAATCGGAAGGTGAGGTCGTCGCAGTCCTGGTCCGCCAGGCATTCCCGCACGCCGTCGCCGTCCGTGTCCTCGTAGCCGGCCTCGTCGAGCAGGGTGTTGGCCGCCGCGGTGTCGAACGCGTAGTCCTGGACGTCGCTGGCGTAGAAATCGCCCAGCCCGGGCGGGACGACCGACAGGCCCGGCGATCCCGTGCCGAGCGTCGCCACGTCGATGATCTGCTGCTTGTCCATGGCCGTTGCCAGCGCCTGCCGAACCGCGAGGTCCCTGAGCGCCGGATGACCCGAGCACACGCCGTCGTCGGGCGGGCAGTCCTCGTCGCTGACGACGTTGAAGAAGACGTCGCGGAAGGCACCGCCGGCCGCGATGTCGGCGATGTGGACCGTCACGTTGTCATCGTTCTGGAGCGCGCTGACCGCGGTCGCCGGGAACTCGGTGATCGCGTCGACCTCGCCCGTGGTGAGCGCGGTGGCGCGGGCGTCGGAGTTCTCGATGGTCTGGAAGATCACGCCGTCGATGTTGGCCGGCGTCTGCCAGTACTCGGCGTTCGACTCGAGCTCCACGAACTCGCCCTGCGAGTACTCGGTCACCTTGAACGGGCCGGAGCCGATCATCTCGGTGTTCTCGAAGGCGACCGGGTCGTCCTCGTTCTCCCAGATGTGCTTCGGGATGATGTACATGAAGACCATGTTCGCCTCGAAGTTGCCGAGCGGCTCGGCCGTCGTGAGGACCACGGTCGTCGCGTCCGGCGCCTCGATCGTCTCGAAGTACGACGCGTACGACGGCAGGAACGGGAAGTGCCTCGGTGTCCTTGTAGAGCTGCAGCGAGTAGGCGACGTCTTCCGCCGTGAGCGGCTCGCCGTCGTGGAAGGTCGCGTCCTCGACGATGGTCAGCGTCCAGGTCAGGCCGTCATCGGAGACGTCCCAGGCGCTCGGCCAGCTCGGGCACGTACTCACCGTCCGACGTGATGTCGATCGGCACGTCGTACATGAGCGGGTAGAGCGTGTACGACTCCGCCAGCACGCCGTTGCCGGGATTCAGGCTGTCCGGCGATCCCCCCCAGCCGATGCGGACCGTGCCACCGGTTGCGGTGCCCCCGGATCGGTGGCGTGGAGCCGTCAACCGGCTCACTGGCGCCGCTGCTCGGCGATCCCTGGGACGCGCCGCACGCGGCGAGGACCAGGCCGAGCGATGATCAGAATGGGCAAGGGTGAACGACGAACTCGCACTGTCCCACCTACCTCCAGTCGCTACGGCGGCAGTTGGATGCCCGGGGCGGGACGGCCGCTCTGATGCCAGCGAGGATGGCACACCCCACGGAATCCGGTCAACGTTTCGCGCATTCCTGCGGAATCCGCGCACCGCGCGCCGTCGCGCTCGCCATACTTCTTGGCCATGACCCAAGCCACCCCTCGCGCGCTCGTCCGCGCCCAGATCGCGCTCGAGTCGTTTCGCCTCACGCCCGACGGCGGGTCCGTCGTCTACGCGCTGCGTCGCGTCCGGCGCGATGACTACGAGTCCCACCTGTGGCGCCGCGCCTATCGCGGCGGCCGTGCCCGGCAGCTGACCCGCGGGCGCGTCCGCGACGGATCCCCGGTCCTCTCACCCGACGGCCGCCGCGTGGCCTTCGTGCGCACGCCGGTCGGCGATCCCGACGCGGTCGCCCAGGCCTGGATCCTGCCACTCGACGGCGGTGAGCCCTGGCCGCTCACGACTCGCTCGAGCACGGCGTCTCGAGCGTGCGGTGGAGCCCGGACGGTCGCCGCCTGGCGCTCGTGGCGCAGGCCGGCGACCACCGCTTCGTCGTCGGGCGAGCAGCGCAAGGGCAGGGCACCGGTCGCGCGCCGCCTCACGCGCCTGGACTTCCGCGACGACGACTCCGGCCATGTCGTGCGTCGCGTCCACCTCTGGCTCGTCGCCGCTCGCGAGGGAGCCCGCCACGCCAGCTGACGAACGACGACTTCGACGTCCTGCACCCCGCCTGGGCGCCCGACGGCCGACGCATCGCGTTCAGCGCGGACCGCGGGCCGGACGCCACGATCTCACCCGCGCCTCCAGCTCTGGTGCGTGGGCACCGAGGCGAACCGACCACGCGATCCGCGAGCTCGCGAGCCTGGCCGGCGACGCGGACCGCCCGGCGTTCTCGCCCGATGGACGACACCTCGCCTTCGTGGGCACCGACGTCGACGACCCGCCCGACGAGGTGCCGCCGTCGCTGTGGGTCATGGACCTGCCCGGCGGGCGCGCCGCGGCCACTCACCGCGGCAGCTCGACCGCCCGATCGGCGAGTGGGCGTGGTGCGACCTGCTGCAGGACCGAGAGACGCCCGGGGCCGGTCTGGATCGACGACGCGACGATCGGCACGATCGTCGGCGATCGCGGTCGCGACCTCCCCTACCGCGTCACGCTCGAGGGAGACGCCGGCCGCTGATCGATCGCCGCCCTGCCGTCGCCGCCTGCCGGGATCGAGGCCTCGGCGCGGTCGGCTCGTCGTCGCGGCGGCCGTCGACGGCAGCGCCGGTGAGGTGCATGCCATCGAGAACGGCGGCTGCGGCAGATCACCCGGGAGGGCTCGGCGTGGCATGCGTCGCTTCCCGTCGGTCGAGCTCAGTCCGAGGTCGAGCTGGCCGGTCCCGGCGGACCGATCCAGGCCTGGATGGCGTCGCCGGCCACGCGCCGGGCGCCGCCGGCTGCCCACCGTCCTCCACATCCATGGTGGGCCGACCGGTGCCTGGGGCCCGGGCGGGACGCTCGACGACATGGCGCTGTGCGCCGCCGGCTATCGGGTGCTCATGCCCAACATCCGCGGCTCGGCCACCTTCGGCGCCGCCTGGGTCCACGCGCTCTCCGCCAACTGGGGCGAGGTCGACGCCGAGGACGCCCTGGCGGCCATCGACGGCGCTCGTCGAGCGCGGCCTGGCCGACCCCGATCGGCTCGGCCGTGATGGGGCTGTCGTACGGCGGATTCCTGACGAACTGGCTCATCGGCGTCACCGATCGCTTCAAGCGCCGCCTCGTCGGAGAACGGCGTCGCCAACCAGATCAGTGCCTGGGCGAACTCGTACTTCGGCGTCCACTACAACCGGCGAGCCGACCTCGGGGACCCGCTCTCGCGACGACGGGATGCGCGGCTGTGGAGTCCGTCACCGCTGCGCAACGTGACGCGGATCACCACGCCGCTCCTCATGCTGCAGGCGGAGGAGGATCGGATCTGCCCCGCCTCCGACAACGAGCAGCTGTTCACGGCGCTCAAGGTGCTCGGCCGAGACGTCGAGCTCATCCTCTATCCGGAGGAGCACCACGGCATGAAGAGCTCGACGGACGGCCGGATCGGCGGATCGACCGGCATGGAGCGCATGGTCGACTGGTTCGAGAGCACGTCGAAGCGCCGCCGCCTAGGCCGGGACTTGCGGCTGAGCCGATCGGCCAGGCCGCCGATCGTCAGCGCCAGGCCGAGCGCCAGGATCCCGATGGCGGCGACCAGCCGGAAGGCCTCGCCGCCGAAGGCGGTGGCGAAGACGAGGTAGGCGACCACGCCGCCGACGGCGATGCTGGAGCCGATCCACTTGAAGGCGGGTGCATCGGCGATCCAGCCGGCGGCATACATGCCCAGCCCGAAGCTGAACGGGATCACGCTCCACAGGTAGGCCCACGCGGTCCAGCGATCGGTGAGGCTCGTGTAGAGCAGCGCCGCACCGACGCCGGCCAGGATGGCCCCGGGGATCACCATGCCGGCCCGCAGCCGGCGGTTCGGACCGCCCAGCAGCCCGGGCCCGAGGAAGAAGAGCGACAGCCCGATGAGCAGCAGCGGCCACCAGCGCAGCACGTCGTCGCCGATGCCCGGGCCGCGCACGAAGTCGACGATCGGCTCGCTGGCGAGCAGCAGCACGCCGACGACGACCAGGACCAGCCCGGCGACGAGCTCGATGGTGCGACTCACCGGTCCGCCTACATCTCGCCTTCGAAGGCCGGCTGCGGCATCCGCAGTGCCTTGTCCCTGCGGTAGCCGAGCAGGTAATCGGCCTGCATGAGGGTGTGGATCTGGCTAGGTTCCCTCGTAGATCACCGATCCCTTGCCGTTGCGCAGGTAGCGCTCGACCGGGTACTCGTTGCTGTAGCCGTAGGCGCCGTGCACCTGGATCGCGTCGAGCGCCGAAGCGACCGCGTGGTCGGTGCAGTACCACTTCGCCAGGCCGGTCTCGCGGGTGTTGCGCTCACCGCTGTTCTTCTTCCATCCGGACTTGAAGACGAGCAGGCGCCCGGCCTCGATCCCGGCGTACATCTTCGAGAGCATCTGCTTGACGAGCTGGTGCTGGCCGATCTCCGACCCGAACGTCGATCGCTCGTGCGCGTACTTGACCGAGGCGTCGAGGCAGGCCTGCGCCAGGCCGACCGACCCGGCGGCGACGGTGAAGCGGCCCTGGTCGATGGCGCTCATGGCGATGGTGAAGCCCTCGCCCTCCTCGCCGACGCGGTTGGCCGCCGGGACCTCGCAGTCGTCGAAGGTGAGGATGCCGGTGTTGCCGGCGCGAACCCCGAGCTTGCCGTGCAGCGACTCTGAGCTGAAGCCGGGGAACGAGCGCTCGACGATGAAGGCGGTGATCCCCTTGTGGCCCTTGCGGCGATCGACGTTGGCGAACACCAGAAAGTGGTCGGCCGTGTCGGCCAGGCTGATCCAGATCTTGCTGCCGTTGAGGATGTAGCGATCGCCGTCGCGGCGGGCCGTGGTGGCGAGGTTCGCGGCGTCCGAGCCGACGCCGGGCTCGGTCAGCCCGAAGGTGGCCAGCTTCTCGCCGCGTGCCTGCGGCACGAGGTACTGCTGCTTCTGCTCCTCGCTCCCCCACTGGAGCAGGGTCAGCGAGTTCAGGCCGGTGTGCACGCTGAGGATGACGCGGAAGGCCGTGTCGGCGCGCTCCATCTCCTCGCACAGCAGCGCGAAGGCGATGTAGTCCATCCCGGCCCCGCCGTACTGCTCCGGGATCGGCAGACCGAGGAGCCCCTCCGCTCCCATCTTCTCGTACAGGGAGCGGTCGTAGGTGGCCGTGGCGTCCAGCTCGCCGATGCGCGGCAGGATCTCGCGTTCGGCGAAGGCGCGCGCCGTGCGCTGCACCTCGCGCTGCGCATCGGTCAGCGAAAAGTCGATCATCGGTTCTCCGTGGAGGGTCCGGAATGGACGCGGGAGCCTGATTCTAGCCACCCCGAGGGCGCGAGGATCGGCGATCAATCCCGACCCGAGCGTCGGTGATTCGGTTTGACGAAGCTATGACGTAAGGCTAGCCTTACTCGACCACACCCCGCATACGAGGGAACAGCGTTGGACTTCGGATTCTTGACGACCGGGCTGCTGACCGGACTCCGCGAGGGCGTCGAAGCCGCCCTCATCGTCAGCATCATTCTCGCCTACCTCGCCAAGACCGGGAACCAACGCCACTTCGGCAAGATCTGGCTCGGCGCGGGCACCGCGATCGCCCTCAGCGTGGTCATCGGACTCGTGCTGTTCAACACGGTCGGGGGATTCGAAGAGCCGGCGGAGCAGATCTTCGAGGGCTTCGCGATGCTGACCGCCGCCGCCGTGGTGACCTGGATGCTGTTCTGGATGCGGCGCACCGCGGCGAACATCAAGGGCGAGCTCCAGGCCGGCGTGGATCGCGCGCTGATGGAGGGCGGCGTCTTCGGTCTCGGCATCCTGGCATTCACCGCGGTCATCCGCGAGGGCATCGAGACCGCGCTGTTCCTCATGGGGCAGGCGACGGCCGCCGGGACGCAGGCGAGCTCCACGCTGGTCGGCGCCATCATCGGCCTGGCGATCGCCGTCGCGATCGGGTACGGGCTCTATCGCGGCGCGCGGGTCATCAACCTGCGGACGTTCTTCAGCTGGACCGGCATCGCGCTCATCTTCATCGCCGCTGGGCTCCTGTCGCACGCGGTCCACGAGTTCATCGAGGCCGGCTGGATCACCATCGGCACCGCCACGGCGTTCGACATCAGCGGGATCCTGCCGCACGACCCGGAGGCCGGCGGCCTGGGCGTGGTGGGGTCCATCCTGCGGGCGCTCGTCGGCTACACGAGCACGCCGGAGTGGATCACCTTCGCTTCATGGCTCGCCTACATCGTTGCGGTGCTCGGGCTCTATGTGCGGCCGATTCGGCCCTCGGGCGCGCACACGCCAACGCGGGAGCGGACGCCCGTCGGCGCCTAGCCGGGCGAGGCGACGAAGCGCAGGATCTCGTCCCAGGCTGCCGCGCTCGCCTCGGCGTGCTCATGCGCCGTCCGATCGAAGAAGGAGTGAGGAGCGTCGTCGAAGGTGACGGACCGGTACGGGACGTCGGCCCGAGCCAGTGAATGGTCGAACGCGACGCGCTGCTCCTCGGGTATGCCGCGGTCGGCGCCGCCGAAGATGGCGAGCACCGGACAAGCGAAGCTCGGAGCGTGGTCGGCGGGAGCCGCGATCCCCGACCGATGGGGTCCGACCGGCCACGGATAGAGGCCGATGACACCCGCCAGGCCGAGCCCCGTGCTCGCCTGGAGCAGGCTGATGCGGCCACCCAGGCAGAAGCCGATGCTGAACAGGCTCTGCGCATGGTCGCGCAGCCAGGCCGCCGCCGCGGCGATGTCGTCATTGACCCGCTCGAGATCGAGCTGCATCACGTGCGGCTCGTGGTCGAACGCGGCGCCGCGCGGCTCGTCGGCAGCCGTGCGCGCGTAGAGATCGACCGCGATGGCGTGGATCCCCGCTTGGGCGAAGCGCAGGGCGAGCTCCTCGTAGTAGGGATGCAGTCCGCGCACGTCCGGGACGATGAGCATGCCGACACCGCTCGGCTGCCCGGCAAGGGCCGCGTAGGCGCGCAGCGACGTGCCGTCCCGGCTGGTGAGGGTCAGCTCGCGGGCGTCGAGCGCCGCGCCGCGGATCGGTGGCAGCGGAGGTCGGGCGTCGTCATCGAAGCACATGTTCCGGAGGATAGCCCCGCACCGCGCGGGCGGTGGCCATCCGGATCAGCCCGGGGTTGCATGACGCACGGTCCCCGAGTGCAGCTCCCGGACCAGCGGCTCGATACTGGTCGGTCCGTGGTCGCGGACGGCGGCCACGAGCGCCGAGCCGACGATGAGCCCATCCGCTGCGGCGGCCAGGTCTGCGACCTGGGACGGCGTGCTGAGCCCGAAGCCGGCAGCGACCGGTGCCCGTCCGGCGGCCTGGCGACGGACCGCGGCGATGAGATCGCCGGCACCCGAGGCGACGGCGTCCCGGGCGCCGGTGACGCCGAACAGCGGAACGACATAGACGAAGCCCGACGACGCGACGACCGCAGCCTCGACCCGCTGCGGCGACGTGTTCGGCGCGACCAGGAACGACATCGCCAACCCCTGGTCGGCCGCCAGGCGCTCGAGGCGGCTGGATGCCCCCGCCGGCAGGTCCGGCACGATGAGGCCATCGGCACCCGCGCGGGCGACTGCCACCAGGGTCTGATGCTCGCCTGCCGCAAGGATCGGATTGAGATAGCTCATGACGAGGACGGGCTGATGCCGACCGCGCGCGCGGAGACCGTCGACCAGGCGCAGGGCCGAGGCCAATCCACCGCCTGCGGCGAGGGCGACGCGACCCGCATCGGCGATGGTCGGGCCGTCGGCCAGCGGATCGCTGAAGGGCACTCCGATCTCCAGCAGATCGGCCCCACCATCGAGGGCGCCCTCGGCGGCCGCCAGGGCAACGGCCTCGGTCGGGAACCCCGAAAGGATGTAGGCGATGAGAGCGGTGCGCCCATCGTCGGCGGCCGCTGTGAATGCCGACCGGATGCGAGCGCTCCCGCCCATCATTCCGCCAGCTCGTGCTCGAGGATGCCGAGGTCCTTGTCGCCGCGACCGGAGAGGTTGACGAGGACGTGGGCGTCGGGCGCGAACGAGGGCAGCATGCGCAGGACCGCGGCAAGGGCGTGCGCCGACTCGAGCGCCGGGATGATGCCGCAGGTGCGAGCCAACCACTGCGTCGCCTCGAGCGCCTCCGCATCGGTGGCGCGCGCGACCTCCAGCCGTCCGGTCTCGGCCAGCGCGGCAAGCTGGGGCCCGACACCCGGGTAGTCGAGTCCGGCGCTGACGGAATGCGGCTCGACGACCTGTCCCGCGCCGTCCTGCGTCAGCATCGTGAATGCGCCATGGAGCACGCCGGGGGTTCCCAGGCCAAGCGACGCCGCGTTGTCGCCGAGACCGTCTCCGCGACCGCCGGCCTCGACGCCGATGAGCCGCGCGGCGCTGTCGAGGAACGGTCGCATGATGCCGATCGCGTTGCTCCCGCCCCCGACGCAGGCAACCACCGCGTCCGGCACGTGCCCGATTGCCGACAGCATCTGGGCCCTCGACTCGCGGCCGATGACCTCCTGCAGGGTCGCGACCATCTCCGGGTACGGATGCGGACCGGCCGCCGAACCGAGCACGTAGAACGTGTCGCCGACGTTCGCCACCCAGTCGCGCAGCGCCTCGTTGAGCGCATCACGCAGCGTGCCGTTGCCCGTGCTGACCGGGCGGACATCGGCCCCCAGCAGACCCATGCGACGCACGTTCGGCGCCTGCCGCCCGATGTCGGTGCTGCCCATGTAGACGATGCACTCGAGGTCCAGCAGCGCGCAGGCCGTCGCGGTGGCCACGCCATGCTGTCCGGCCCCGGTCTCGGCGATCACGCGGGGCTTGCCCATCCGTTTGGCGAGCACCGCCTGGCCGATGGCGTTGTTGATCTTGTGGGCGCCGGTATGGGCCAGGTCCTCGCGCTTGAGCCAGACGCCCACGCCCCGCCCGCCGCGCTCTGCCAGCGCGGCCGCCGGAATCGGGAACAGCGGCGTCGGACGCCCGACGAAGTCACGGTGCAGGCGCTCGAGCTCCGCACGGTAGCCCTGGTCGGCGCGCGCCGCACTCCACGCCGCCGCGAGATCGTCGAGAGCGGGGATGAGCGTCTCGGGCACGAATCGACCGCCGAAGCGGCCAAAGCGGCCTGAGGGGTCGACCCGATCGGCGCCGGTGGGATCGCGCCGCGCGTTGCGCACGAACGCGCGGATGCGTCGCGGATCCGACGTGCCGGCGCGCTCGAGGCCGCTCGACGCATCGACCAGGGCCGGCCGCGACGCCGCCACCGCACGCGCCACGTTGGCCGGCGTGAGGCCCCCGGCGACGCCGGCCGGCACGACACGGTTCAGACGCCGCGCCAGGTCGAGTGGAGCGCCAGACCCCGTTCCCCCGCCCTGCTCGGCAGGTGCGCCCTCGAGCAGGAGATGGGTCGCTCCCGCCGCGATCCAGGTCTCCGCCGCGACGAGTGCCGCGCGAACCGAATCGGGTCGGTGCAGAACGCCGATGACGGTGTCGAGCGACTCGGCAAGCTCCGCGGTCCACGGGGGCGGAGCATCGAAGCCGGCCAGCTGGATGCCGGTCGCCCCGGTCACCCGCACGGCCTCGACGACGTCCTCCCGGCCCGGCGTGCGGAAGACGAGGACCGGACGCACGTGCTCGACGCCGCGCAGGAGCTCCGCGGCACGCTCGACGTCGACGGAGCGTGGCGATCGCGGATCCAGGACGATGCCGACGAGATCCGCGTCGGCCCGCACGGCGGCGCGGACGGACGCCACGTTCCGCGTTCCGCACACCTTGACCGCCGGCCGCGCCGGGAACGGCAGGGCCGGTGACGCGACCCGCGAAGGTGCGGAGCTGACCAGCCGAGCCGCCGCCTCCGCCGGGTCGTCGCTGCGCAGCAGGCTGGTGCCGACGAGGACGGCCGCCGCGCCACACTCGGCGACGCGCGCAACGTCTCTTTCGGCGACGATGCCGCTCTCGGCCACGACGGTGGCACCGGCATCCGCCGCTCGGCGCAGCAGCGGCAATGTCGCTTCCAGGTTCACGTCGAGCGTTGCGAGGTCGCGCGCGTTGACGCCGATGAGCGTGGCATCGGCCTCCAGCGCCCGGTCGAGCTCGCCGGCATCGTGGACCTCGACCAGCGCGTCGAGTCCCGCGCGGCCGGCCTCCACCAGGAGCTCGCGCAGCAGGTCGTCATCCAGCGCGCGGACGATGAGCAGGACGGCATCGGCGCCGAGATGGCGCGCCTGCCAGATCGCGTAGCGATCGACGACGAAGTCCTTGCGCAGGACCGGGATGCCGACGCGCGCCGCCGCGACGAGATCGTCGTCGCTGCCGCCGAATCGGGTCGGCTCGGTGAGGATCGACAGGGCTGCGGCGCCCGCATCGGCGTACCCGCGCGCCAGCGCCCCCACCGATGCGGTGCCATCGGCGAGTCCCAGCCGACCGGCGGACGGTGACGAGCGCTTGGCCTCGGCGATGAGTGAGACGCGATCCGCCGATCGCAGCGCGGCCTCGAATCTGCGGGCGGCCGGCAGGCGCCCGACATCGCGCCGCAGCTCGGACAGCGGCGTGACCCGCGCATCGGCCCGCGAGCGGCGGCGTGCCGCCTCCAGGAGCTCGTCCAGCACCGTCTCTGGCATCGACGTTCAAATGTCCCGGAAGTGAGCGGAGGCGTCGACCACCGTGGCGGCTGCACCGGAGTCGATCGCCTCGGCGGCGATGCCGATCCCCTCGGCCACGTCGTTCGCGCGCCCGGCCACGAACAACGCAGCACCGGCGTTCAGCAGGACGACGTCGCGCGCCGCTCCCGGCTCACCGCCGAGCACGCTGAGCGCGATGGCGCTGTTGAGCTGGGCGTCGCCCCCGGCGAACGCGCTCCTCGGCGCGCGCGCCAGGCCCAGCTCGCCGGGGTCGATCGTCAGCTCGCCGACCATCCGACCCTCGACCAGCATCGCCCGGTTCGGGCCGTCGAGCGAAAGCTCGTCCAGGCCGTCTCCCGAGTGCACGACCAGCGCTCGGTCCGTGTCGAGCCGCGCCAGCGCGCCGGCCATCAGCGGCAGCAGCCGTTCCTCGGCGACGCCGAGGAGCTGGCGGCGAACGCCGGCCGGAGAGCTGATCGGGCCCAGCAGGTTGAAGACCGTGCGGATGGGCAGCTCGCGACGGATCGGCATCGCGTGCTTCATGGCCGGGTGGTACGACGGGGCGAAGATGAAGCCGAAGCCCGTCTCGCGGATGCGGATGGCAACCGCCTCGGGGCCGGGGTCGAGCGCGATGCCGAGGGCTTCGATGACGTCGGCCGAGCCGCATCGGCTGGTGACCGCCCGATTCCCGTGCTTGGCCACGGGCACCCCTGCGCCGGCGACCACGAACGCCGCCAGGGTCGAGATGTTGAACGTTCCGGAGCCATCGGCGCCGGTGCCGCACAGGTCGACGGCGCCGTCCGGGGCCGCGACCCGCACCGCCCGTGCCCGCATGACGCGCGAGAAGGCGGCGAGCTCCTCGGGCGTCTCGCCGCGCACGCGCAGCATCGCGAGCAGCGCGGCGACCTGGGTCGCGGGAGCCGAGCCGTCCATGAGCTCTTCCATCGCGGCCTCAGCCAGCGGGGCGGGCAGCACCGCGCCCGCGGCGACCAGCTCCACCGCGGCGTCGACGGCGGGACGGGTCGCCGGATCGGGATTCGGTGACGACATCGGGTCCTTCCAGTCTCGAACGAACACAAAACGCCTCCATCTCGAGAGACGGAGGCGTCAGTCCGCGGTGCCACACTCGTTCGGACCGCCTGGTCCGCACTTGTCGACCCGGCTAACGTGGGGTCGGTTCGTCGCCGCTAGGCGCTGCCGTGAGCGCGTCGCGGCGAGGCTCGCGGGCCCATTCGCCGATGCGGTCCACGCCGGCTCCCACGCTCCCGGCTCGCTCCATGTGGCCGCCATCATCGGGTACTTGTCCCGGTCGATGCCGTTCTTCGGTTGGGATCGGCATGCTACGGGCGCGTGCCGCGACGGTCAACCGAGGAACGGACTCACGGCGAGGTACGACCCCAGCACGAGCAGCCCGCCGACCGCACCGTAAACGGCGAAGCGCAGGCTGCGCGGCATTGCGCCCGATAGCCGCTCGCCACTCGGGCTGCGCCACATGCCGCCCATCGTCTCCACACCGGTCGGCGGCAGGAGGAAGCCGAGGATGGCTCCCACGGCCAGCCCGCCGAGGTGCCCGGTCAGGCTGATGCCGGGCACCAGGAAGGTGAAGATGAGCAGGAACACGAGATACGTGCCGATGCCGGCCATCATCGAGCGCGACTCGCGACCCAGCACGGCATGGTGGCGCCGCGAGACGACGAACAGCAGGCCGATGATCCCGAAGATCGCGCCCGACGCACCCGCGGCGAACTGCTGCGGCTCCACGAGGATGGTGAGGACACTCCCGCCGGCGGCGCACAGCAGGTAGATGGCTCCGTACTCGACGCGGCCGTACATCCGCTCGGCGATCTGGCCGTACAGATAGAGCACGTACATGTTGAAGGCAAGGTGGATCGGCCCGAGGTGGAAGAACGCGCTGGTGATGATCCGCCACCACTCCCCGCGCGCCACGAAGAACCCGTTGATCAGGTTCTCCTGCCCCAGCGGGCCGGGCTGGCCGCCCAGGAACCCACCGCTCAGGGTGGCGCCGCCGCTCAGGATCGCGTCGATGCCGAAGAGCGCCACGCAGATGCCGATGATGGCGTAGCTCACGATCGGGACGTAGGTGGCGTACGCGCCGCGAGCCCGGTTGAACTGACGTCGGGCCGCAAAGTCGTGCCCGGTCTCCTTGAGCAGCCACGCGATCCGGTTCGCGATTGCGCCACGCTCCGCCGCGGGTGCTCGACGGTCGGCCTCGCGGTACGCGCTGATCGCGTCCTCCAGCTGGCCGTCACGCACGTTCTGCTCGGCCACGCTGCGGTAGCCGAGCCAGGCATTCTCGCCGCCGGCCTCCGCCGCCGAGCGCCATGCCACGAGCGCCCCTGGCTCGTCGTCGAGCCGATAGCGCGCCGTGCCGACGATCATCCACGCCTCGCCCGCCTCGTCCCGATCCGGGCTGCGCGTGAGGGCTTCCACGCGACGTGCGGCAGCCTCGAGCTCGCCGGCGTCCAGGAGCTCCCGGGCGTCACGGAGCGTCGATGAAACGTTCATGAGCTGCCGATTATGCGACAGATGCGGACGACCGCCGAGAAATGGCACCTCGGCGGTCGTCTGCACATCCCCCCGGCAGGGGGTGCCCCGGACGAGCCGGGAGCAGGATTGGCGCTACTTGCTGCGGTGAAGGAACTCGAGGACGTCGTCATAGCGGAAGCGACGATCGCCACGCTTGCAGACGCGGAAGAACGGGAGCTCGCCGCGATCGCCAAGGCGCTTCACGGTGTTCACGTGCAGGTGCAGCATCTCGGCGACCTCGGCCGCCGTGAGAAGCTTGCCGACCTCGTTCGTCATCATCGGTGGTGGTCATCCTTCGTGTTGGGCACGGCAGCGGGCCGGTTC
Source organism: uncultured Chloroflexia bacterium (assembly GCA_963767985.1). Classification (GTDB taxonomy): domain Bacteria; phylum Chloroflexota; class Limnocylindria; order QHBO01; family QHBO01; genus JACDBZ01. The sequence continues at coordinate 68,151 of CAVYGE010000003.1, read as the reverse complement.
GCACCGGGCAGGTGCGGTGGGTGCGGCTCGTGGTCGGATAGTAAGGTTGCGGTGATCACGAACCATCCGGTACGTTCGATCATGCCCAGGAGTACTTCCGTTCATGTCCGCTGACGCCTCGCCCCCGGCCGACGTGCTCGAGCTGGTGGAACAGCGCACGGCGGCGCGCGACGCCCGTGACTGGGACCGAGCGGACGCGCTGCGTGACGAGATCGCCTCCCGCGGCTGGGAGGTCCAGGACGGGCCGGGCGGTTCGAACGTGCGGCCGGTCCTGCCGCCGGAGCCGGTCGCGACCGGCTATGCCGATCCGGACGACCTGGCATCGATCCTCGACGACGACCCCGAGGTCCGCGTATCGATCCAGCTCGTCGCGGAGGACCACGCCGACGACCTGCGCCGACTGCTCGATGGCCTGCACGCCCATCCGTCGGGGGTCGACCACGAGCTCGTCCTGGTGGCGAACGACCCGAACTTCCCGCTCAGCGAGGTCATCGCCGACGACTCCCCCGCCACGGTTCTGCGCACCTCCCGCCGCCTTGGCTGGGCGGACGCACGCAACCTGGGCATCCGGCGCTCCCGCGGGTCCATCACCATCCTGCTCGACAGCTCGATCGAGCCCACCGGCGACTTCGTCGGGCCACTCGTGTCGGCGTTCGAGGACCCGAGCGTCGGGCTTGCCGGAGGCTGGGGCGTGACCAGTGCCGACGGCCGCCAGTTCGAGGACGCCCCGCCGGGAGAGGTCGACGCGATCGAGGGCTACTGCCTGGCAGTGCGCCGTGAGGCGCTGCGGGCGGTCGCGGGGTTCGACCGCCGGTTCCGCTTCTATCGGAATGCGGATCTCGACTTCAGCTTCGCGGTGCGAGACGCGGGCTGGCGGGCCGTCCGCGTGCCCGACCTTCCACTCGTGCGGCACGAGCACCGCGGGTACACGTCGCTGCCCGACGCCGAGCGCGACCGGCTGAGCAAGCGCAACTTCTACCGATTCCTCGACCACTGGGGCGATCGCCGCGACCTGCTCCTGCACCCGGACGACTCATGACCGCGCACCGCGTCGTCGTCTGGCCGTGGCTTCGCATCGTCGGCTCGCTCGTCGTGAAGGACTGGCTCGCCATCACGATCGGCAGCCGCATCTACGCATGGCGACCGTTGACGGGCGGGGAGCTCGAGCACGAGCTCCAGCATGTTCGGCAGTGGGCGCGCCACGGAGTGGCGTTTCCGGTCGTCTACCTCGCGGACTCGTGGAGCGCGCGCCGCAAGGGAAAGCGCTGGTACCACGACAACCGATTCGAGAAGGAGGCACGCGAGGTCGCGTCGCGTCGCACGCACACGACCTAGTCGCGGTACCCCTCGAGGCAGGTGCAGCCGTCCGGCCCGACGATCGCCGCGTGCCGCGTGCCCGCCGGCAGGACGAATCCGTGTCCCGCCGTCAGCTCATAGGGACGCTCGTCCGATCCGATCAGGAAGGTGATCGATCCCGCCGCACAGACCAGCAGCTTGGTGCTGCCATGTTCGTGCGCGCCGTAGCGGTCGCCCGGTCCATTGCTCCACGCCCGAGGATCGACGCCCGCGGCCCGCAGTCGCTCTTCGGCCGCGGCGCTGCCGTGCTCTCCCTCGCGCCCGTCTCGGAGCGGCTCCGGCTCCGAGCTCACTCGAACAGCAGTGCGCCGCGCTGGATCATGACGTCACCTTCCACCCGCGTCACGCTCACGAGTCGATCCAGCGGCAGCAGCCAGGGCTGGATCTCGGTGGCGTACATGCCATCCGGATCGCCGGCCTCGATCATCGGGCCGAGCGCCGCCTCGACGGCCTCGCGAACCCCGCTCAGATCGAGCCACGCGACGGCGGCATTCTCGCTGCCGCCGAATTCGGTGATCGCCTCGCTGTAGCGAGGCTGAGCCGCGAGGGCGTCCGCGGCGTCGAGCGACAGGACGCGACGCACGAAGGCGTCGCCGATGCCGATCACGGCGCGGTCGTCGGTCAGCGCGTACTCGACCACCAGGCCGCCGAAGCTCGGCATGCCCATCCCCATGTCGGGGGCGGCATTCGGATCGGTCCAGGTGATCGTGGTGACGGTCACCCCATCGACATCCTCCTCGTCGACGCTCAACCCACTCGAGGGGTCCAGTGCGCCGAGGCCGGCGAAGGAGGCGAGCTGGCTCAAGCGCCGCTCGGCGGCATCACGGTCGTTCGGGACCAGGAGCATGCCGGCGTACGGCTCGCCGTCCGCGGTGCCGACCACGAGGGCGCCGTCGTCGATCCAGCTCACCAGGTCCTCGAGATCGGCGCCGAGAGCCGCCTCCATCGTGCGGAGCTGCTCCTCGCCTTCCGGCACGCTGGCGATGGCCTCCTTCATCGGCTCGATCAACGCCGTGAACGATGCACCGAGGTTGCCCGCGTCGCTGTAGAAGAGGACGTCGGACGGAACCTCGGACGCCAGCCCGCGGTCGGCGTTCTCCAGCGCGAACGGCCCGGTCGGCGCGTCGGTCGCGGCATCGAGGTTCACGCGTCCCGCGGACGCCGAGATCGCCATGGCTCCACGCAGCGACTGGTGCTCCATGAGCGAGCTGAACGCATCGGCCACCGCCGGGGAGGCGGACGCGGCCTCGGACATGGCCTGTGCCATGACCTCGGTCAGGTCGTACGTCGCGAACAGCAGCCAGTCGTCGGGGAGCTGATCGGTCAGGCGGGTCATCTCTGCCATCTCGGCCACCGAGCCGGTGCCATCGGCGTGGGTGTCGAGCGCGGCCTGGATTGCCTGCGCATCGGACCCGAGGATGAGCTGGTCATCGGTGATGGCGTAGGCGCCGACCTCCGAGCCCTCCATCACGTGGATCGTCACACCCTGGTGGTCGAGCGTGGTGAATGTCGGGAGCTCGCCCTCCGCGGCGGCGATCATGCGATCGATCCCGTCCCGGGCCGCCGTCGCATCGGTGACGCCGAGCATCGCGATGAACGGCGGAACCTCCGGCATGGCCATCGGGTCGGCCGGTGCCTCCATGGCACCCAGGGGAAGCTCGGTCACCGTGAATGCCAGCCGCCCGTCGAACCACGGAGCGACGTCCTCGGACCAGCTGACGCCCGCGTTCTCGCCACTGAGCATCGCGTCGATCTGCTCCACGGCCTGGTCGTACAGGGGCCGATCGAGATCGATGTCCTCTGAGTCGGGGAAGCGGCCCAGGATGTCCCGCAGCCCGGCGTCCTGCTCCTCCGATGGCTGCACGCGCAGCTCCACGTAGAACGGCGCATCGGCCGGAACATAGGCGGCGCCGGAGCCGACTGCGGCCGCTCGATTCGTCAGCAGCACGCTGCCGGCGACGAGGCCGATTCCGACGGCCAGGGCGGCGACGATGCCGATGACGATGAGGCGCGAGGTCGACGGGCGCGCAACGGGCTGGGCGGGCACGGACACGGTACGGGACTCCCCTTTCATCCGGCGCTCGGCGGCCGGTGTCGGGACCAGCCTACGCTGCAGGTTCAGATCTCGCACCGGGACCATCCGGCTAGATGCGGCTGCCGCCCGCTCCGTTGCTGATGCGCTGGGCAAGGTACACGGGCACGGTCGAGACCAGGATGAGCACGAAGGCCACGACGTTCACCACCGGGAGCTCGGTCGGGCGCTGGATCGCGGCGAAGATCCACATCGGGATGGTCTGGGTTCCCGGGCCGGCGGTGAACAGCGTGACGATGATCTCGTCGAACGACAGCGCGAATGCCAGCAGCCCGCCTGACAGGAGCGCGGTGCCCATGCCGGGCAGGGTGATCCGGCGGAAGGTGGTCCACGTGTCAGCGCCGAGATCGGCCGATGCCTCCTCCGGCGTGCGCGGCAGGCGGCGCAGGCGCGCGATGACGTTGTTGTAGGCGATGACCACGCAGAACGTGGCGTGGCCGACGATGATCGTGGCGAGGCCGAAGTCCACGCCCACGGTCTGGAAGGTCGTGCGCAGGGCGATGCCGGTCACCACGCCCGGCAGGGCGATCGGGAGGATGAACAGGAACGAGATCGTGTCGCGCCCGAAGAAGGCGAAGCGCTGGATGGCGAGCGCCGCCGCGGTGCCGAGCACCAGCGCGATGCCGGTGGCCCCGATGCCGGCCAGCAGCGAATTGACGAGCGCTCGGCCGATGGCCGGGTTGTTCCACGCCTCGACGAACCAGTCCAGCGTGAAGCCGGTCGGCGGCCATACCTGGAGGCGCGACGGGTTGAACGCGTAGATGGCCAGGATCACGAGCGGCAGGTAGAGGAAGACCATGACGAGCACGGTCGCCATCCTCAGGCCGATGCGTACCCAGCGCGACTCGGTCACGACCCCCGCCCGCTCACAGCGACTCGAACGCGCCCATGCGGCGCGCCACCAGCAGGTAGCCGATCATGATCACGATGGGCAGCAGCGAGTACGCGGCCGCCAGCGGCACGTTGCCCAGGCTCGAATTGTCGTAAATGACATTGCCGATGAACTTGGCATCCGACACGAGATCGGGCGTGATGTAGTCGCCCAGGGTCAGCGAGAACGTGAAGATCGAGCCCGCCACGAGCGACGGCACGACGAGCGGCAGGACCACACGGCGGAACGTCTGCGCGCTCCGCGCTCCCAGGTCGGCGGAGGCCTCGAGCAGCGATGGCGGGATGCGCTCGAGTCCGGCGTAGATCGGCAGGATCATGTACGGCAGCCACAGGTAGCTCAGCACGAGCCACGAGTTCACGATCTGGCCAAGACCCGGAGCGTCGACCCCGAACGGTCCGAGGGCCCATTCGAGGAACCCGTTGCCCTGGAGGATGGTGCGCCATGCGTACACCTTGACCAGGTAGGCGGCCCACAGCGGCATGAGGATGGCCACCACCAGCGCGCCGCGCTTGCGCGGTGAGGCGATGCGGGCCATGTAGTACGCGATCGGGAAGGCGAGCAGCACGTCGGTGAGGGTCACCAGGACGGCGATCGTGATCGTGCGGACCGCGATGGTGCGATACACCTCGTTGGCGAGGAGGCTCTCGAAGGCGCCGAGGCTCCACACGAACGGCTCGACGCGCCCGGTGAAGGTGTCCTTCTCCCAGAAGGCGCCCATGAGCAGGATCGCCAGCGAGCCAAAGTAGGCAAGGAGCATCCAGGCGATCGGCCCCGAGAGCAGCAGACGTCGCTGCGTCCGCGGCCGCGCGTGCAGCCACGCGGCGAATCGGCGCAGCCTGCCCGCCCGGGTCGGCTCGGGATCGGCGGTGGTCGTCATCGGCTCCTGGGGGAGGTGGTCGGGAAGGCTGCTCCCCGGGGGCGGACCCCCGGGGAGCGGTGCGGGGACTTCAGGACGAAGCCGGGATCAGCTGCCGCGGAGGCTGGTCCACGCCTGGACCCAGTCATCCTGGGTCACGCAGGTGGTCGCGTCGTCGTCATCGGCGCAATCCTCCTGGGGCGTGCTCCAGTACCAGATCTTGTCGTAGTAGGCCTCGTCGGTCGCATGCGTCAGGTCGCAGTGACCTGCCGACAGCGTCTCGGCGTGGTCGCACGCCGCCTGGCTGGTCGGCGCCTCGCCGAACCAGACGGTCGCCTGGCCGTTCGCCTCGGGCGACATCATGTGGTCCATCCACATGAGCATGCAGTTCGGATGCGCTGCGTCGGCAGCCAGCATCCAGGTGTCGGACCAGCCGGTCGAGCCCTCGTCGGGCAGCGCGGCCTGGATCGGCGCCTCCTCGCCCTGGAGGAGGTTGACCTGGAACTGCCAGGTCGTCCCGACGACGACGTCGCCGGCGCCGTACGAGCTCACCTGGTCACTGAAGGTGCCCCAGTACAGCGGATCGTTGGCATTGAGCTCCTCGAGGACCGCGATGGCCGCGTCGAACTGCTCTTGGTTCAGCTGGTACGGGTTCGTGATCCCGAGGTCGGGATCCGAGTTCATGAGGTGCAGCGCAGCATCGGCGATGAAGATCGACGAGTCGTAGATGCTGATATCACCGGCGTAGTCGGCGCCCTGCTCCCAGATGATGTCCCAGCTGGTGGGGGCCTCGGCGACCTCCTCGGTGTTCCACGCCAGCAGGTTCGGGCCGCGGCCATGCGGCACGCCGTAGTTCACGCCATCGACGGTGTTGTGGGGCAGGTCTTTGAGGCCGTCGAAGACGCCCTCGTAGTTCTCGAACACCTCGGTGTTGATCGGCGCGACGAGCTCGCTCGCGATGAGCCGGGTCGTCGCGTCACCCGACGCGCTGATGCCGTCGTACTCACCCGACTGGATGAGCGACACGCCGTTGTTCGAGTCGGTCATGTTCGTGGTGTTGACCTCGCAGCCGGTCTCGTCCTCGAACGGTGTGACCCAGTCGAACTCGGCCACGGTCTCGCCCCTCTCGGCGTAGCCGGCCCAGATCACCAGGTTCAGCTCGCCCTCACCCTCTCCAATCTCGTCGATCGTCCCGCCCGACTGGGCGGTGCCGCCACAGGCAGCAACGAGGAGAACCAGGATCACCATGACCACAGGAATGCGCAGGTGCCTCATTGGCTGATTTCCCTTCCGATCCCCCATCATTTCTCGCTCGTGGCGAGGCTCAATACGTGACGGCGCTTCCAGATGAGCCGGACGTGCCGGCCCTGGGTCGCGAGCGCCTCCATGGACGACGTCTCCAGGTTCTGCTGGGTGACCACCAGCTCGCCGCCGACCTCGAGGCGGACGATGTAGCGCGTGTCCGGCCCCACGTACACGACGTCGCGAATCCGGCCCACGGCGGATGCCTCGTCACCTTCCGGCTCGGCATCCACGTCCGCGATCCGGATCTTCTCGGGCCGGACGGTGTACACCCCCGGCTCGCCGATGACCGCCGCGGCCACTTCGCCGGTCAGCAGGTTCGAGGTGCCAACGAAGCCCGCCACGAAGGTCGTGGCCGGGTGCTCGTAGACATCGGCCGGCGAGCCGATCTGCTCGATGCGGCCGGCGTTGAAGACGGCCAGGCGATCACTCATCGTCAGCGCCTCCTCCTGGTCGTGCGTGACGTAGATGAACGTGATCCCCACCTGCTGCTGGATCGCCTTGAGCTCGATCTGCATCTCCTCGCGCAGCTTGAGATCGAGGGCGCCGAGCGGCTCGTCGAGCAGCAGGACGCGGGGCCGGTTGACGAGCGCGCGGGCAAGGGCCACGCGCTGGCGCTGGCCGCCCGACAGCTGGGCCGGGCGGCGGGCGCCGTAGTCGTCGAGGCGCACCATGCGCAGCGCCTCCTCGACGCGACGCGTGCGCTCCGAGCGGGCCACCTTCCGCACCACGAGCCCGTAGCCCACGTTGTCGGCGACGGACATGTGCGGGAACAGGGCGTAGTCCTGGAAGACGGTGTTCACGTCGCGATCGAACGGTGGCACGCCGGTGATGTCCCGGCCCAGGAGCCAGATCCGGCCGGCAGTCGGCTCCTCGAAGCCCGCGATCATGCGGAGCGTGGTCGTCTTCCCGGAGCCGGATGGGCCCAGCATGCTGAAGAACTCGCCGTCGGCGATCTCGAGGTCGATTCCGGCCACGGCGGTGACCTCGCCGAAGCGCTTCGTCACACCCTCGAGGCGGACGGCCGCGGGCGCGTTCGGCCCCGGCCCCGCGTCACCGATCTCCCGACGTGATTCGACGGTCAAGGACACCTCATCGGCGAACGATGGTCGCGCCGGCTCGGGTCGGCGCCAGGAGACCCTTCGTTCCGGACTGCGCGCACTATCGAGTTTCGGGTCATCAGGTGTCAAGGCCGCGATTCGATATCCGCGATCGCACCGAAAGAACCCCGCGGGATCCGTGCGATCGACCGCCGTCGGCGCCCGGATTCGGGGAGATCGGCTAGAGTCCGGCTCGATCTGCCCGTAGCCCGGGGAACCTCCATGCCGCCGACGGGCATCGCCGCCGGGCTCTTCTCCGCACTCTCCTTCGGCGCAGGTGACTTCGCCGGTGCCTTCGCCGCACGACGGGCCGGCGCGATCGTCGTGGTGGCGGGCGCGCACACCGTGGGGCTCGTCGCCCTCCTCGTGGGACTGGCGATGGTTCGACCCCAGGTCCCGGAGACCGGCGCCATCGCGGTTGGCCTGGGCGCCGGCGTCGCGGGCGCCGTTGGGCTGGCGGCGCTGTACCGCGGCATGTCGCTCGGTTCGATGGGCCTCGTCACCTCGCTGAGCGGGGCTGGCTCGCTCGCCATCCCGCTGGCGGCCGGGGCGCTGTTCGGGGCCCAGATCGGCGGCTGGCAGCTCGTCGGCGTGGTGTGTGCGGCCGCGGCAGCGGCGGCGGCCGGCGGGGCGTCGCGCGACGACGTCGGTCGACGCGCCCTGCTCCTGGCCGGCGCCGCCGCGGTCGGCTTCGGAAGCTGGTACGTGCTGCTTGACGTGGCGGCGCGCGGCGGCGATCCGCTGTGGGCTCTCGTCTTCAGCCGCGCGATGTCCGCGGCGCTGACCACCGCCTTCGCCGTCCGGCGCTTCGATCGGTCGCGCTTTCCGGTGCGGGTCGTCATCGCCGCCGGCCTGTTCGACGTCGGCGGCAACGCACTGTACGTGGTCGCCCGCGAGGTGATTCCTGTCGGCCTTGCGGCGGCCCTCACCGGGCTCTACCCGATCGTCACCATGGTGCTCGCCCGCGTCGTCCTCGGCGAGCGACTCCCGCGCCTCGGCCAGCTGGGGGTCGGCCTGGCACTGCTCGGGATCGTCCTCATCTCCATCGGGGCGTGATGCGACCACGCGTCCTGATAAGCGGGCGGTAACCGCCGGGTAAGGGCAATCGGCGTCCCATGCGAGGTGCGGCTGGAGCTCGGATCGGTCGAGTTCGCCGCCTCACCGCAAGGAGGTCCTCCCATGCGTCGTCGGTCATATCGCGTGCTGCTGTGGTCCCCCGCCCTGGCGCTGGTTGCCCAGCTGGCCCTCGCCGCGGCGGCGGCTGCGGCCACCGGCGGGGCCGATTTCCCGCTTCGTCGCTGAGCCCGGGGCGACGGTAGAATGACGCGGCCCGCCCCATCACCGAGACTGCACCTGCCGCATGACCTGGGACCGCGTCGCCATCGTCGAGCGACAGCTCGACGCCTATCTCGAGTCCGCCGAACCCGCCGCGCGTCGGCTTGCTCCTGATGCCCCGTTGGGGTCCGAAGGCGGCCTCACCGCGGCGGCGGCGATGGCACTCTTCGAGGACCAGCTCACCTCCCGCCAGCTCGATGTCATCGCTCGCGAGCTGAAGAAGACGAACCGGAGCTTCTACACCATCGGCTCCGCCGGCCACGAGAACAATGCGGTCGTCGGCGCACAGCTCCGAATCGACGATCCTGCCTTCCTCCACTACCGGTCGGGCGGGTTCATGATGGCCCGGGCCCGACAGCTGCCGGGCAGCACGCCGATGCTCGACACGCTCCTCGGGATCGTGGCGTCGAGCGACGACCCGATCAGCCAGGGCCGGCACAAGGTCTGGGGCAGCCGGGCGCTGTGGGTTCCGCCCCAGACCAGCACGATCGCCAGCCACCTGCCCAAGGCGATGGGCCTGGCATTCAGCCTCGCCCGTGCCAAACGGTTCGGCATCGCGAACGGCCTGCCGGCCGATGCCATCGTGGCGTGCTCGTTCGGTGACGCCAGCGCGAACCACGCGACCGCCCTGTCGGCGGTCAACACCGCGCGCTACGCCGTCCGGCTCGGCCTGCCGATGCCGCTGCTGCTGATCTGCGAGGACAACGGGACTGGCATCAGCGTGCCGACCCCGGACGGCTGGATCGCCGGCACGTTCGGGTCGCAGGAGCACCTCACCTACTTCGGGGCCGAGGGCGAGGTCGACGAGATCTGGGACACGGTCGCCTCGGCCATCGGGCACGTCCGTGAGCGGCGGCTGCCGGCATTCCTCCATCTCCGGACGGTCCGCCTGTGGGGCCACGCCGGCAGCGACGCCGAGCAGACGTACCGGTCACTGCCCGAGATCGAGGCGATCGAGGCCGACGACCCGCTCCTGCGCAACGCCCGCCGGCTGGTCGACACCGGAGCCGCTGACCCCGAGATGCTGCGCGACCTCGTGCGGGAGACACGCGACCGGGTCATGGCCGTCGCGGAGGAGGCGGCGGGGCGACCCCGGCTCCAGACCACCGATGAGGTGACGGCGCCCCTCGCGCCGAGCAGCCCGACCCTCGTCGCGCTGCGCGCGACCGTCCCACTCGCGACACCCGAGGAACGGGCGACCGCCTTCGTCGGCGGGCTGCCGGAGTCGGCGACCGCCCCGACGTCACGAACGCTGGCGGGCCAGCTGAACGCGGCACTGGCGGACGAGATGCTGCGCCGGCCCGAGGTGTTCCTGTTCGGCCAGGACATCGGGCGCAAGGGCGGCGTCTACAACGTCACGAACGGACTCCAGAAGCGGTTCGGTGCGGCGCGCGTCTTCGATACGCTGCTCGACGAGACGAGCATCCTGGGAATCGCGCAGGGCGCGGCCCACATCGGCCTGCTGCCCATTCCGGAGATCCAGTACCTCGCCTACCTCCACAACGCGCTGGACCAGATTCGCGGGGAGGCGGCGTCGCTCCAGTTCTTCAGCTCCGGCCAGTTCCGCAACCCCATGGTCGTGCGCGTCGCCGGCCTCGCGTACCAGAAGGGGTTCGGCGGGCACTTCCACAACGACAACTCGGTCGGCGCGCTGCGGGACATCCCCGGCCTCGTGATCGCCGCCCCGTCCCGCGGCGACGATGCGGCCCGCATGCTGCGCGGTGCGGTGGCGATGGCCATCGAGGACGGGCGGGTCGTCATCTTCCTCGAGCCGATCGCGCTGTATCACGAGAAGGATCTGCATGCCGAGGGCGACGGCGGCTGGCTGTCCGACTATCCCCCGCCGCCGGACGTGCTGGTGCCGGGTGAGGTCGGCGTCCACGGCTCGGCAGGCGAGGATGCCGATGTCCTGCTGATCAGCTACGCCAACGGCCTGCGCCTGAGCCTCCAGGCCGCCCGACGCCTGGCCGAGGAGCACGACCTCCGGGTCCGCGTGCTCGACCTGCGCTGGCTCAGCCCGCTCCCCGTCGAGGCGATTCGCGCGCACGCGGCGGAGGTGGGCGCGGTCGTCGTCGTGGACGAGTGCCGGGCCACCGGTGGCGGCGTCGCAGACGCGATCGTCGCCGATCTGGCGGAGACCCGCACCACGCGTCGCCTCAGCTCGGTGCGCGCGGTCGACTCGTTCGTGCCGCTCGGCCCCGCCACGTCGGCCGTGCTCGTGGGCGTCGACCAGATCGTGGCCGCCGCCGTGCGAGCCGCGGGTCGACGCCGCCACGCCGCGGGCGCACGATCGTGACCCGGGCCGCGGTCGCCTTCCCGTCACGAGGCTCGTACGGGCCGCCCTCGCTGGGGTCGATGCCGCCGGACCACCCGTGGGTCCGCCGCGCCGACGAGCTGCGCCGCGACTACGACCTTCCGACCATCTCCGAGCTCGATGCCGCGTCCCGGTTCGATCCGGCGGTCCATCTCCGCTCGGCGAACGCGGGCCCACTCACCTTCCTCGGCAGCCTGCTGGACGCCGAGCGCATCGCCGACGACCACGAGGTGGTCGTGGTGGTCGCGAGCTCAAGCGGGTGGTACACGGCGCTTGCGGCATCGGGTGCGCTGGCGTTCGACGACGCGTTCCGCCTCGTGCAGACGATGGCTCTCCTCGCCGAGGAGCCGGTCGTCGACGAGGACGCCGGTGGCCAGCTCATCTACTCCCTGACCGATGTCGACTGGCGGCCCGATAGCGCGCGGATCTCGGCCATCGGGGCCGTGCTCGCGCACCACGCGGAAACTGCCCACCTGGCCATCGACCTCGGCGGTTTCGTGATCGTGAGCGGGACGTCGGCCACCCTCTCGATCGTCGCCGCGGAGCTCCCAAGCGTGCAGGCCGGCAGCCGACAGTTCCCGGTCCGCGCCGCGGCCCAGGAGGCGTGGCACCTGCCGCTGCGCGCCCGCGCGGCGGCGGAGGCTGCGGTCCGGCTGGCCGACCTGACCTGGGAGGCGCCGAACGTCACCCTGGTCGATGGACGTGGCGTGCGGTTCACCCCGTGGTCGACGGACCCGGCGGCCCTTGGCCACCACACGGTCCGCGAGCAGCCGACCATCACCTACGACTTCGCGACCAGCCTGCGGGTTGCGCTGCGCGAGTACGCCCCGGACGTCATCCTGCTGCCGGGTCCGGGCGCCAGCCTCGGCGAGGTCTCGGCGCAGGTCATCGTGACCGAGGGATACCGCGGCATCACCAGCCGATCGGACCTGGAGGCAACGCAGGCGGGTCCAGCGCCCATCCTCCTGTCGATGCGTCGGTGAGCTCCCGCCGCATCCGGCTCCGCACGGCGCTGGACCTGGCGGAGACGCTGGGCCCGCTGCGGCACGGACTCGGCGACCGAACCATTCGCCTCACCCGCGGCGTTGCGCTGTGGGCGACGCGAACACCCGAGGGTCCCGGCACTCTGCGGCTCGAGGTGCACGGCGCCACGCTGGATGCCGAGGCCTGGGGCGACGGCGCGGACTGGGCGCTTTCTCAGGCTCCCGCGCTCGTGGGTGAGGAGGACGAGCCGGATCTCCTGGTTGCCCGCCACCGGATCCTGCGCGACCTCCAGAGACGCCATGCGGGGCTGCGCCTGCCGAGGAGCGGCCGGGTGCTCCACGCTCTGCTGCCGGCCGTGTTCGAGCAGAAGGTCACCGGGACCGAAGCGATGCGAGCCTATGCCGCGCTGGTCCGGACGCACGGCACGCCGGCCCCCGGTCCGGCCGAGCTGCTCCTGCCGCCGAGTGCGGAGCAGCTCGCTGCGCTGCCGTACCACGCCTTTCATCCGCTCGGCGTCGAGCGACGACGCGCCGATGTGATTCGGCGGGCGGCGTCCCGTGGCGCCTGGCTCGATGGTGCCGGTAGCTCTGAGCTCGCGACACGACGGCTGACGTCGCTCCCCGGCATCGGCGCCTGGACCGCGGCGGAGGTCGTGCGCAGCGCCTTCGGCGATCCGGACGCGGTGAGCGTCGGCGACTACCACATCCCGAACATGGTCGCCTGGGCCCTGGCCGGCGAGCCACGGGCCGATGACGCGCGAATGCTCGAACTGCTCGAGCCGTACCGGGGTCAGCGCGGACGGGTTCAGCGGCTGCTCGAGGTCGGTGGCGTCAGCGCCCCGCGCTACGGACCACGCCTGGCCCCGCGAGCCATCGCGGGGATCTGATGCGCATCGCGCTGGCCACCGTCGGGACGACCGGCGACGTCCGCCCGTTCGCGATCCTCGCCCGTGAGCTCGCCGAGCGCGGCCACGACGTTCTCGCGGTCTCCTGGCCGCTCCACGCTCGGGCCTTCACCGACGCGGGGATCCGGTTCGAGGCGGCCGGCCCGGACCACGGCTCCGGCGCCATCGACGCCGTTGCGCTCGCTGCCGCCGGCCGCAACCCGATGGAGCAGGTCAAGCTCCTGCGGGACTTCCATCTTGCCGATGGCGTGGCCCACTATCGCCGGCTGCGGACGCTGCTCGCCGGCCACGACCTCGTCGTCATCCACGGCATCCATTCCCTGGCGCACGCCGTCGTCCTCGACTTGGACGCGAGATGGGCGAGCGTGATGTTCGATCCCGTGCTGCTGCGCACTCCGGGCCTGCCGCCGCCGGGCGTGCCCAACCTGGGTCCGCTCAACCCGCTGCTGTGGGACGTCCTCGAGCGCATGCTCGCCGGCATCGGCTCGCCGCTCGACGCGGTCCTGGCCAAAGCCGGCAGTGCGCAGCGCCGCCTGCCGCTGTTCCGCGCGCGCTCACCGCGCTGCCACGTCATCGCCTGCTCGCCATCCGTGATGCGCATGCCCGATCGCCTACCCCCGGGCGTGGCCGTCACCGGGGCGCTGGTCGACCCGTCCCCGGTGTCCTCGCTGCCGGACGAAGCCGAGCGATTCCTGGCCGATGGCCCACCCCCAATCGCGATCACCTTCGGTTCGATGCGCGGCATCCCGAACGACACGACGACCGAGGTTGCCCGGCGCCTGGCGGAGGCCGGCCGGCGCGTGATCGTGCAGGGAGCGGCCAACGGGACGTCCGCGAGCGCCGGCATCCTCCGCATCGGCGCCGTCGACCATCGAGCCCTCTTCCCGCGCTGCGCCCTCGTCGTCCACCACGCCGGAGCCGGGACGGCGCACGCCGTGGCGCATGCTGGCGTCCCGTCGGTCAGCGTGCCGCACATCGGCGACCAGGCGTACTGGGCGGATCGGCTGCACCGCCTCGGCTGCTCACCGCGGCCCGTGGCATTGCGTCAGGCCGTCGCTTCGCGCATCGTCGAGAGGGTGGGCGAAGGGATCGAGCCGTCGATTCGCCGCGCATGCGCTGATCTCCAGGGGCGCATGGCTCGGGAGGATGGCCTCACGGAGGCCATCGGGCTGCTTGAGGGCGCGGCGACGGGTTAGCGCGCGACGCGTCAGGCTCCAACGCAGATACGGAAATGTACGGAAATACGCGGAGCCCCGGACACCCCTACTTCCGCTTTTTCGGCGCCTTCGGTGGCAGCGTCCGCACGTAGGCAGCGGCACGCTCGATCCACGCGCGCGTCGCGACCGCATCCGCCGCGACCTCGGGCGGGAGCGCGACGTACTCCTTCATCGGCCGCCCGGGCATCGGCTCGAAGAGCGACCAACCATCGGCGAGCCGATCCTCCCGCTCGTCGGCGGGCAGGCGGACCATCACGCTCTCCTGGTGGAGTCCGGCGGTCATGTTGCCGCCGATGAATGCCGCCGGGAAGCCGAACATCTTGCGGACCTCGACCCCCTCGATGCCGGCCACGGCCTCGTGAAACAGGTCGACCTGCTCGGCCTGAGGCTTGCGCCACGGATCGGAGCTCATTCGTCTCCCTCGGTGCGTGTCCATTGGAAGCTGGCGTCCCCGGCAGGATTCGAACCTGCGACCGACCGCTTAGAAGGCGGTTGCTCTGTCCTCTGAGCTACGGGGACCCGCGACCAGCATACCGATCGAGGCGGGACTATACTCGCGCCCTCTCAGGCCGATCATCCGATGCGCCAGAGGAAACCCGAGCATGCCCAGCGCGACGCGGCCGCGAATCAGCGTGGTCAACGACAACCCCGAGTTCCTCGAGCTCATGTCCGCCATCCTCGACGAGGACGCGGGATACGAGGTGTCGCTATTCAACGGCGAAGAGACCTCGATCGCTGAGATCGCCGACTCGAAGCCGGATCTGATCGTGGTGGACCTCATCCTGGGCGCGGTGTCGGGATGGGAGATCGTCACGCTGTCGCGCGCACATGAGGACCTCGCCGGGGTGCCGATCGTGATCTGCTCCGCCGATGTCGCCGCCCTGCGGGATCGCGAGGAGGAGCTGGCTTCGGTGGGCGGCGTCCACGTCCTGCCCAAACCGTTCGGGATCGACGAGCTGACGTCCATGGTCGAGGGCCTCATCGGCGCACCGGTCAGCCGCTAGACTGGGCCGCCATGGCTGACGAATCGATCATCACGCCCGTCCAGCTGCAGCGCACGCAGCTCGACGCAGATCGTGAGCTCCTGCGTGACGAGGACCTGCTCAACGAGGAGCATCTCCGACGCATGGACCAGGTGCTGCTGCGCCGCAACCTCGATCACGCCCGGATGTTCAGCCGCAAGCTGAGCCTCGAGCTGCAGCAGTACGTCCATCTCTACACCCCCGAGGCGAACGAGCTCCGGCGGCGGATCGAGAAGTACATGGTCATGGAGCGCATGATCGAGCGCGAGATGGCCCGCCGCCACACCTACTGACGCGTCTCCGGGCATGAGACAAGCCCCGGTCCGCCGAGCGCGGAACCGGGGCTCATGGTGTTCGTGGCCGCAGGGACCGATCTAGGCGACAGCGCCCTGCGGCACCCGTCGTGGCGTCGTGGCTCCGCGATGCGAGATCGCCTCTCGCTCCTCCGGCCCACCCTCGAGCACGGCCCGCACCCATGCCGAGAGGCGCGGCATCTCGAACAGCGAGAAGGTCAGGCCGTGCGAGGCGAGATCTGCGTGGTCCCAGCCCTGGAACTCCCGGCGCGCGGCCACGCCGCACATCTCGTCGTAGAGCTCCGGCCAACCGACACCTCGGCGGTGATGGCAGAAGCGAATGAATGAGACCACGTCCGGGGGCGGGGGTTCCCCGGGTGGCCCACGCCGCTCGGCAGCGTCAGACTCGGACGTCCGCTGCGTCATGCGATGGCACCCTCCAGATTGCGTTGTGGAGATGAATGATTCCGAGGTCCTCAGCATACGGACCGGCCGGGATCGTAGGCCGCGACGACGCGCTTTCGGAAGGGGGTCTGTCCACCAAGTTGTCCACAACCTCGATGGTCATGGCCCGTTCCGGTGGAGATCTCCGGCCCATCCTTCCCCGATGACGGTTGACGCCATGCGCGAGCGCCCCCGCACCCTCCACGACCAGGGCACGCCAGCGAGCGAGTCGCTTCGTTCTGCCACTGCGGCCGCCAGCTCCCGCTACTCCTTCACCGCCCCGGCACCCACGTTCATGATCCGCTTCTGGAAGATGAAGAACACCACGGCGACCGGGACGGTCATGAGCAGCGCAGCGGCCAGCTTGATCGGGAACTGCGAGCCCTGGCTCAGCTGTCCGGACGCGAGCTGCGCGACACCCTTGGTGAGCGTCGTGAGGTCGGTGCTCTGGGTGGACACGATGAAGTGGCTCAGCTCGTTCCACGAACCCTGGAACGACAGGATGACGATGGTCATCACCGCCGGCAGCGACATCGGCAGCACGATTGACCAGAAGATTCGGAACACGCCCGCCCCGTCGATGCGCGCCTGCTCCTCGACGGCGACGGGAATCGACTCGAAGAAGTTCTTCATGATGAACACGCCGGCGGCATCGGCCAGCAGGGGGATGATCATGCCCGAGTACGCGTCGTACATGCCGAGCTCCTTGATGACCAGGAACTTCGGGATCAGCAGCACCACGCCCGGGACCGCCATGATCGCGATGAACAGGGCGTACACGACGCCGCGGCCGCGAAATGGGATGCGCGCCAACGCGTAGCCCGCCAGGCTGACGAAGAAGACCCGGCCCAGCGTCACCGCGACGGTGACGATGAACGAGTTCATGGTCCACAACGGGAAGTCACTGCGGGTGAACAGCCGTTCGTAGGCCGCTGCGGTCCACGACCCGAGCCCCAGGGACAGTGGCTCGCGAACGACGTCCGCGTCGGGCCGGTAGGAGTTGATCACCTGCACGAGGAACGGCGCGATGTAGATGATCGCCAGCACGATGAGCACCACGAATGGCGCCCAGGCCAGCAGACCCTCACGTCGAGCGCTCACCGTCCCACCTCCGTCCGCCCGATCCACAGCCGCTGGAGCACCGTGAGCACCACGATGATCGCGAACAGGATGAAGGCGATCGCCGCGCCCCGCGGCCAGTCCTGGTTGTTGAAGGCCGAGTTGAACGACAGGTAGGCCGGCGTCAGCGTCGTCTTCGCGGGACCACCCTGCGTGCCCACGTAGATCTGGTCGAAGACCTGCCACGTCCCGATCAGGCCCAGCGTGACCACGGTGAAGACGATCGGCTTGAGCATCGGCAGGGTGACGTAGCGGAAGCGCTGCCAGGCGTTCGCGCCGTCGGTCATGGCCGCCTCCTCGACCTCGGCGTTGATCTGCTGGAGGGCGGCGATGAACAGGAGCATGAACGTGCCCGAGGTGGTGAAGACGGCCATGAGGATGAAGGCGCTCATGGCGACCGACGGCCCGGACACCCATTCCCAGCCGCTGATCCCCAGGAAGTTCGCACCGCTGAGTGGGTTGTCCTGACCGGTGACGCCGAATGCGCCGAGGACGATGTGGAAGATGCCACGCGGGTCCTGGAACCAGTTCGGGCCGTCGATCCAGATCCAGCTCAGCACCTTGTTCACCGGCCCGGTGGCGCTGAACAGGAAGAGCCACAGCACGACGATGGCGACCGAGGAGGTGACCGACGGGAAGTAGAACGCGGTGCGGAAGAACCCGCGGCCGCGCATCACCCGCCGGTTGACGAGGATCGCCAGCCCGAGCGCGATGGCCGTCTGGAGGGGGACGACGAGCAGCACGTAGAACAGGTTGTTGCGGAGCGCGGTGCCGAGATCTCGCGTGGCGAGGCCGGTGCCCCCGAGCAGCTCGGCGTAGTTGTCGGCACCGACGAAGTTCACGCCCTCCGCGAATGGCGGGCCGATCCCCGACCAGTCCGAAACGCTGACCCAGGCGGCCATGACGACCGGCACGAGCACGAACAGGCCGATGATGAAGATGGCGGGGGTGACGAAGAGCCACCCCGCCAGGGCGCGGTTCCCGTGGATCGAGCCGCGCGACGGCGTACCAGTCATCTCGCCCTCAACCGGTGAACGAGGTCAGCACCATCCGGGTGCCGTCGGGTCCAGCCTGGACCGTTCCGGGGTGGCGCGATGCGCGCCACCCCGGACTGTGGAGGAGAGCCTACTGGTCGTCCAGCGCGGCCTGGAGGCTCTGCTGGACGCTGGTGAGGATCGTCTCGGGTTCCGTCGCGGGCAGCGTCTCGAGCTGCGAGTTGAAGTCGGCGATCACATCGCCGGTCCCCGGCTGCGCCGGGAGGTTGATGGCGTACTCAGCACCATCGATGAAGGCCGCGAACTCCGGGAACGCGGTCTTCCACTCCTCCGCCGCCGATGCCACCGAGGGCATCACGCCGAATGCTTCGGCTGCAGCGAGCTGGGACTCGGTGCTCGTCAGGTGCTCGACCAGCGATGTCGCGCCGGGGATGTTGTCCGAAAGCGCGGCCATGCCCCAGCAGTTCGTGTACTGGATCGTGCCCTTGCCGCCCGGTCCTTCCGGCAGCTCGGCCACGACGTAGTTCACGTCCGGGAAGTCGTTCGTCATGGCTCCGGCGATCCAGTTGCCCTCGATCACCATGGCTGCCAGGCCGCTGCCGAACGCCTCGCCGCCCCAGCCCGCGCCGAGATCGGACGAGTACGAGAACGAGCCCGTCGCCATCTGGTCCTTGACGTACTGGAGCGCCTCGGCATTCTCCGGCGAGTCGACGACGGCCGTCGCACCATCGTCGTCGACGAACGCCCCGCCGGCCTCCGCCATGAAGACGCCGATGCGCTGCACCTCCGGTCCGTAGGCCAGGCCCACGCGGTCGTCGGTCGTCAGCTGCTCGGCAACCGATGTGAGCTCGTCCCACGTCGTGGGAATGTCGCCATCGGTCAGACCCGCGTCGGTCCACATGTCCTCGTTGATGATGAGCGCCAGGGTCGAGAAGTCCTTCGGCGCGCACATGAACTGGCCGTCGTAGGTGAACGCCTCGCGCAGATTCGGGTAGAAGTCGTCGGCGTTCGAGAGCGACTCGGCATACGGCTCGAGCGAGTCGGTGGCGGCGTACGCGGCCATCTGATCGGTCGACAGATAGAACAGGTCGGGCGGGTTGTTCGAGCTGAAGCCCTGGGAGAGCTGCTGGTTGAGGTCGGATGCGACGACGACCTCGGCATTCACGCCGGACTCGGCCGACCATTCGGCGACCAGATCGTTCACCAGGTTCGTCTCGGCGTCGCCGGAAGAGCCGATGAGGATCGTGAGATCGGCCCCGGCCCCGGCTGGCGTGCTGGCATCGGTCGATGCTCCCGGGTCCCCAGAGCCCGGGGCACCCGATACCGGAGCCTCTGATTCGAAGCCGCTGCCACAGGCGGCGAGCAGGAGCGCGGAGGCGGCGAGAAGGGCCGGCACGCGCGGGAATCGCTGATTCATGGGTTGTTGATCTCCTCCTCCTGGATGGTTCCGACGTTCTCGAACAACGAAGGTGTGGCGATCTCGGAGTCGCGGAACACCGGTGACGGGGGAAGCAGAACGTGCTCGGGTGGACGCTGCCCGGCGAGCCGGCTCACGAGCAGCGCGACCGACGTGCGTGCCGCGCGAACGATCGGCTGGGCCACCGAGCTGAGGCCGAGGGCGCGGGCGACGGGCGTGTCGTCGAACCCGATGATCGGGACATGGGGTGCCGCCGGGCTTCGAACGCCGACGGCCGCCCGGGCGCCCAGGGCGAGGGTGTCGGACGCGCACACGAACGCGGTGATACCGCGGGCGAGCAGTTCACGGGCGGCGCGGCGCGCATCGGTCACGTCATTGGAGCACTCGGTCGTGAGCGCCGACAGGTCGAGACCGGTCGAGGCGTGGCGCATGGCGCGCTGCCAACCGTCGAGGCGGTCGCCGCTGACGTCCGGCTGGGCCGGCCATGACAGGTAGCCGATGCGAGTGTGGCCGTCCGCGAGGAGGCGGCGCGTGACCGCCTCGGTCCCCGCGGCACCGTCGACGTCCACCCAGTCGTGTGAAGCGGTCGTCGGGTCGACATCGCGACGCCATGGCCGACCGAACGAGACGAACGGTACGTCGTTCTCGACGAGCCAGGCGATGCGTGCATCGTCGATGGTCGTGGACGTCAGCACGACACCGTCGATCTCGTTCGCGGCTCGCATCCGGGCGTAGGTGGCGATCTCGTCGGCCTCATTGGCCGCGGCGAAGAGCGCGAGCCGGTAGTCGGATCGGTGCGCGTGCTCAGCCAGCTCGTGGAGGAAGGTGTCGAGAATGTGCCCGTTGATGCCATCGAAGGTCGGCATCAGCCGAATGCCGATGGCGTGCGAGCGCTGGGTGCGCAGCTGGCGACCCGCTCGGGACGGGACGTAGCCAGCGGCGCTGATGGCGGCTGCGATTCTGTCCCGTGTGGGCTGGGCGACGACCGAGGGTCGATGCAGCACGTTCCACACCGTCTGACGCGACACACCGAGCTCGGTGGCCAGCGATTCGAGTGTGGGTCGCCGTGCGCCCATCTTCCCACTTCCGCTGCGGATTTCAGCGACTCGCGCCCATCGATTTGAACGTTCAAATGCGCTATCGTCATCGTGAATCGCGTTGCGCCGATTGTCAACCCCGCCGGGCGTAGCATGAGGAGATCGATGGCCGAGCACGCCCCCGCCCACGCCCGCAGCGCGGAACAGCCGTTCCTCCACGACCTGGAGTGCCTCCTCGCGGCGCCGATGCAGGTGTGGACCACGCCCGATGGCGCGATCGAACCGGGTGCCGGTGCGCAAGGCGTGTACATGGGCGACACGCGCATCGTGCGCGAGCTCACGATGGCGGCCGATGGCTGGTCGGTCGCCCACCTCTCGACCGATCACGCCGTCCCGCGGCGACAGGAGCTGCGCGCGGTGCTCCGCCGTGGAGGCGCGGTGATCGACCCGGAAGTCCTGCTCGTGCGCGAGCGAGTCATTGCCGGCGATGCCCTGTCCGAGACGATCAGCCTTCGCAACGCATCGAGCCGTGCGGTGACGATCGTGATCGGCGTGGATGTCGCACCGGACGCCACGCCGATGGACGTCATCAAGTCGGGTGGCACGCAGCCGGGGATCGTGCTCATGGCAGAGGACGGCTGGTCCGCCGCGGATGAGCGAGTCAGCGTTCGCCTGGCGACCGATGGTGCCCGTGAGCGCGGTGCGCTCGGCTACCAGATCACCTGGCGCCTGACCGCGCAGCCGGGCGAGTCAGCCAGCGGATCCTGGTCGCTCCATGCCGTTGACAGCGGAGCAGTCGTCACGGCCCCCGGCACCCGCAGCGTGGCCGCGGCCGCCGAACGGATCGCCATCCCCCGCGACCGGGCACACGACCTTGGCATGCTTGTGCGGCGTGCGTTCGACGATCTCGACGGCCTCCAGCTCGCCCTGCACGGGTCCCCGGAAACGTCGTTCATCGGCGCGGGGGCGCCGTGGTTCCTGACCCTCTTCGGTCGGGACAGCATCGTCACTGCGAGCCTGCTCCTGCCGGCTGCACCGCACATCGCGCACGGGACGCTCAGCGCCCTCGCTCGGCTCCAGGGGACGACGCACGACACGGCGAGCGTGGAGGCGCCGGGCAGGATCGTCCACGAGCTGCGACGGGACGCCACGCACCACGTGGCTGCCAGCAAGCAACTCCTGCTGCCGCCCCGCTATTTCGGCACCGTCGACGCGACGCCGCTGTGGATCTCGCTCCTCCACGATGCGTGGCGCGCCGGTTTGGCCATGGACGCGGTCGAGGCGCTCACGCCGAACCTCGAGTCGGCGATCGGGTGGATGCGGGAGGCGGCCGGGACCGATCCCCGCGGCTTCCTGACCTACCACGACCCGACCGGTCAGGGCCTTGCCAACCAGGGATGGAAGGACTCGCGCGATGCCATCCGCTGGGCCGATGGCTCGCTGGCCACCGGACCGATCGCCCTGTGCGAGGTGCAGGGGTATGCCGTCCGCGCTGCGCGCCAGGCGGCCGACCTGCTGGACGCACTCGGACGCGCCGGCGCACCCGACCTCCGATCCTGGAGCGATGCATTGGCCAAGCGATTCCGCGCCGCATTCTGGGTCACGGACGGCGGGACCGGCGCGCGCTACCCGGCGATCGCGCTCGATGCTGACGGCCGCGCGGTCGACGGCGTGGCCTCGAACATGGGGCACCTGCTGGGGACCGGCATCCTCGACGCCAACGAGCAGCGGGCCGTCGTCGACCGCCTCATGGATCCGGCGATGTTCTCCGGGTTCGGTATTCGGACCCTCTCCACCACGAACGGCGGCTACTGGCCGATGCGGTACCACGCTGGTGCGGTGTGGCCGCACGACACGGCGATCATCGTCAATGGCATGCTGGCCGACGGCTTCGCTGCGGAGGCCCGAACCGTCGCCGAGGGCCTCCTCGCCGCGGCGGCGTCGTTCGAATGGCGATTGCCGGAGCTGTTTGCCGGGGTGGCGCGCGATGAGTCGGCACGTGCCATCCCCTACCCCGCTGCGTGCCGGCCACAGGGCTGGTCGGCAGCGGCAGCGGTCGTCGTCGCCCGCGCCATCGGCGGTTGAGTCAGCGCCGGTCGGTCCGCATGGGCACGCACGCGCAGTTCTACGTCTCCCCTTCGGCCAATCTCCAGGACTTCATGGCATTCGAAACTCATGGCGAAGCTCGAACGTAGGCGAAGACTTGCCGGGCCTACACTGGGCCGTCACCAGCCCTGACCGCGGAGGCATCCCGTGATCGGAAGCTCGATCAAGAGCCAGGCGCCGCCCGCTGACCGATGCGCTCGCCCGTGCCTCGCGCACTCATGACAGCCCTCGCGACGCCTCCGGATCCACCCGACTTCGCGTCGTTCTTCCGCATCCACTTCGCTCCTACCGTCCGTAGCGTCGAATCGGTGGCCGGTGGCGCGGCCGAAGATGTTGCACAGGACGCATTCATCGTCGCGCTCGAGCGGTGGAAAGAGGTGGCCCACCTGGAGGCGCCCGATGCCTGGGTTCGGCTCGTAGCTCGCCGGATGGCCTGGAGGCGCAGGGGCCGCGAGCTCGATCGCGGTAATCGAGAGATGGCGGCAAGCCGACCCGACGACGCTCATTTCGACGCTCACCCGACGGTGGACCTCGAGCGAGCGATCGGCGTACTACCACGTCACGAGCGGGCGGCCGTGCGCCTGTACTACATCGCGGACCTGCCGATCAGCCGGGTCGCCGAGATCCTCGGCTGCACCGAGGCGGCGGCCAAGATCTGGCTGTTCCGGGGTCGCGAGCGTCTCGGCGAGGCGCTGATCGGCCATCGAGGCCGCTGGGTCTCCGAACGACGCTGGCGTCCTGACGACGTCGTGAAGCGCATGCGTGCGACACGGGACGATGCCTTCGTCGACGTCGTCCTCGACGAGGTCCCCGTACGGGACTCGCGGTGGACGCTGACCATGGACGGTGGCGCGTACCGAATCGAGACCGACGAAGGCCAGCAGCTCGATCGTGGGCGGTATCGCATGCGCTCGGGGGCACTGAGTCTCACGCCCTGGAACGGCTCCGGCCGGATCGTCCTCCGGCCCGATATCGACGGGGGGAGGGCCCGCTTCCGGCTGATGGAAGACACGACGGCGCCTACGCGGGGAGTGCCCGACGAGGTCTTCATCCGGCTGCTTCTCGAATCCGGGTCATTCGCCTGGTTGGATCCCCGCGCGCCGGCGGATCGGACCACGTAACCGATAGCGCGTGCCGGGTCTGTTGTAGGTAGTGAACACCTGCAGCGAGGCAATCGCGTCAGATGACCCCAGCGAATATGACAGCTGGCAGTGGTGACTACGGGTTCGATCATGCGCGGCGCGCGCTCCAGCGCTCGAGCGCTCCGATGGGAGGTGCTGACATGGCTGCAAGGCTCCAGGTCCGATTGATCGCGGCCCTGACGATCGTTGGTCTTCTCGCGTCCGGCTGTGCCGCAGCGCCCGCGTCAACGACAGCGGAGGCGCCCGCACCTTCGGGGGCCGCGAGCGAGCCGGCGGTCACCGAGCCGGCGGTCATCGAGCCGTCGGTCACCGAGTCGCCGGCAGCCGACGCACCGGTGCCATTCGACGTGACCGTCATGGGCGGCAACATCCACGGCAGCTGCGTCGGGACGCGTCCGACGGGGGCCCCGGCTGCGATTCTCGTCCACGGCATCGGTGGCGACTACACGGACCTGTCGGTCATCGAGGAGCAGCTGACCGGACATACGATGGTGTGCGGCTACTCGCGGGCGGGCGTGGGCCAGAGCGATGAGCCCGCCGAGATTCCGCGTCCGGCGGCGGACCTGATCACGGAGATGCACGACGTCCTTGGCGCGGCCAACGTGCCGCCGCCGTACTTCCTCGTCGGGTTCTCGGGCGGCGGCTCTCTGGCGATGATGTATGCGCAGTCCCACCCCGACGACGTCGTCGGGTTCGTATCGATCAATCCGTCCCCGCCCTACGTGCCGTGGATCGATATCTCTCGAGACATCTGGACGCCGGAGGAGCATGAGACCATCGAAGTCTCCTGGTACGCCGGAGAGAACCAGGAGGGCATCGACATGACCGGGACGGGCAGCCTGCTGACGGATCCCCTTCCGGCCACCCTCCCCTACGCCGTGATGTTCGACGAGGACTGCGGGGGCGACGCGGCGGTATGCGACCGGCTCCTCGAGCCGCTGGCTGAGACGACGGAGCTGATGGCGGGGGTCGGCGAGGGCGGGCGCTTCGTGTGGGTCAGAGGCGCCGGACACGACATCGATCTGACACAGCCGGAGCGGGTGCGCGAGGTGCTCGACGAGATCTGGAGCGAAGCGACCGACTGAGGGGTCAGAGACGGATCGGACGCCGGCCGGAGCCGTCGCCTTCGGTCACGCACCCGTCAGCGGATCCCGCCCACGGGACTGGTCAGCGGCAGGCAAGGGCTTCAGGGTCCGTTTCTCGCGTCGGCCGCCGTCGTCTCGGCGATCGATCTGCCCGACGAGTTGGTGAGTGAGAGTCTCGGTCGGATCGAGATGCGTGGAGTCGAAGAGCCCATCGAGATGTTTGCCGTGACGCGGGTAGCCACCCGGCCCACGACTGCCTGATCCAACTGCTGCCCAGCAGCGCTCGGAGACCCGACGGCGCCCGGGACCGCGTACCAGACACTTCCTTCATCTCGTCGCGTCAGACTGGGTGATATGAACACGATTCCCATTCGCGGACGCCACCTGGCGCTCGCCACCGTCGCCGTCCTGCTCCTCGCCGCGTGCAGCCCGGAGAGTGGAACGCCGGACGCGACCACACCCGACTCTGCCAGCTCCACCGCGACGACGTCGACAGGCGCCGAAGCCGGGAGTGGCCTCGACGTCGGCCTCTTCTTCGATGGCGCGCTCGCTGAGGAGGCCACCATCGAAGACTGCACGCTGAGCGGGGGCGCCGAGGCGACCTGCTATCGGGTCACCGTCGCCGGCTACCCGGTGACGTACGAGACCGGGCCCTTCTGCCCCGACACGATCACCGACGGCGCCGAGGCCGGCGGCATCTGGTTCGACGGCGACGGCGTGTACGACCTCGACGGCCAGTTCATCGTCGACCTGGCTGAGCTGTACGACGACGACAACTGGCAGATGTACGACGAGGACGGGAACGTCCAGGTCACCGAGACCCTCGAGGAGTTCGAGGCCGCTGCCCGGCCCGACGTCGACCCGTCGCTGCAGAACCACTGTGTCGAGGGCCGGCTCGAGTGGCTCGAGAACGGCGAAGCGGTCACGACGACGGTGCTGATCCCGCTCGAGCCTGTGCTCGCCGAAGCTCCCGCCGTGGCGCAGGGCAACCTGGGCGTCACGCTGGACGGCGTGGTCATCGCCGCATCGGCACCGGTCGACGCGATCCTCGGCGCCTACACGATTGCCGCCTTCGACGACTGCGGCGGCCACTACAACCCGGTCGACGGGTACCACCTGCACGGCGCGGTGGGCTGCTCCGAGCTCGGCGACGCGATGGAGGGCGAGACCCCGATGTTCGGCTACGCCATGGATGGCTTCCCGGTCCACAGCCCGCTCGACGATCCCGCGTCCGCCGACCTCGACGAGTGCAACGGTCACGAGACCGCCGAGCTCGGCTACCACTACCACGCCAACGGCGCGGCGGAGAACCAGGTCATCGCCTGCCTCATCGGCCAAACCGTCGCCGATGCCGCAGGTGGCGACGGTGCAGGCGGACCGCCCGGTGGACCTCCGCCCGGCGACGGCTGACGCCTCACGGCACGGGTCGATTGTCCGTGCTCCTACACTTTGACTTTCCCGAACAAGGCGTCGAGAGCGAGTGACGAAAGCCGAGAAGTGGCGCACCCTGGCGCAGGTCCTGACGATCACGGTACCCCCCGGAACGGTGATCGGGTTCGGGCTCGGCTGGCTCATCGGAGGTGCGGGCGCGTCCATGGCGGCCGGCGCCGTGATCGGCCTGCTGATCACGGCAGGTATGGTCACCTTCAACGTGAGCTGGGCAATCGGGCTCATTCCGCGCCGATGGCGCGAGGCTCCGTTTCTCGTGGTGCTCGTCAGCCGGAGCCTGGTCTGGATCGTCGTCATCGTGGTCGGGGTCAGCCTGCCGCTCCTCACCGTCGCTGGCCTGTCCATCCGGGAGCTGGTGGACCAGCAATTCGTCATCGCCGTTGCCGGGAGCTTCGTCGCGGCGCTGGTGTTCAACTTCGTGGGCCAGGTGAACGGGCTCCTGGGCCGTGGCGTGCTCGTCGGCCTGATCGTCGGCCGCTACCACCGGCCGCGCGAGGAGGTCCGTGTCTTTCTGCTGATCGACCTGCGTGAGTCCACCCCGATCGCCACTCGGCTCGGCAACCTGCGCTACCACGCCTTCCTGAGCCGATTCATCAGCGACGTCTCCGCCAGCGCCGTCCGCTACCGCGGCGAGGTGCACCGCTACGTCGGTGACGAGGTGATCCTCACCTGGACGGCGGAGGAGGGGCTGCGGAACGCGGGCTGTGTCAGGACGGTGTTCGCCATCTCCGACACGCTGGAGGCAGCGCGCACGGCCTACGAAGCCGAGTTCGGCGTCATGCCCAGCTTCTGGGCCGGTCTGCACCTGGGCCCTGTCGTCACTGGCGAGATCGGGACCATCAAGCACGAGATCGTCTTTCTCGGCGACACGTTGAACACCGCGTCACGGATCGAACAGGCGGGCAAGGGGCTTCAGCGCCCGTTTCTCGCGTCGGCCGCCGTCATCTCCGCAACCGAGCTGCCG
Source organism: uncultured Chloroflexia bacterium (assembly GCA_963767985.1). Taxonomy (GTDB): domain Bacteria; phylum Chloroflexota; class Limnocylindria; order QHBO01; family QHBO01; genus JACDBZ01. The sequence goes on along the minus strand of CAVYGE010000003.1, from coordinate 40,726 downwards.
GCCGAGGTCGAGAGCGAGAGCTCTCGGTCGGATCGAGCTTCGTGGCGTGGAAGAGCCCGTTGAGCTCTTCGCCCTGACGCGCGTCGACTCCCGGCGAACGACTGACTGACCCACCTGCTGCCCGGAGTCAGGACCTGTTGGTGTCGAGCGGTGGTGCGTAGTAGCGGGTTTCTCGGCTGATCTTGCCGTCCGTGAACGCTACGAGCACGCAGACATGCCACTGGCTTTCATCCTTGTAGGTCTGGAGTGCTTCGACCGCCCAGGTGTCACCTTCTCCACTGATGCGCTTGAGCTGTATGGCCGGCGGCTCGCCGAATCCTTCCTGCATGGCTTTCAGCGCTTCTCGCCCCTCGAATCGCTCGCCGGTCTGTGGCATTTCGGCCACGAAGTCGTCTGAGCGCAGGCTGTACTCGAATTCTGGGGACTTGAACGTGTTGCCCTCGAACATCGATTCCAGAATGCGTCGGTTGTCGTCGCTGGTCGCCATAGGTCACTCCTTTGGGCCCGCGGCCCGATGCTCCATGTACCTGATCGTCAGGTGTGCCTGATGATGAGGGATGGGCTAGGATCAGTCAACGATGAAGACCCCCACAGTCGCCCTGCTCCGCCTCGCCTATAACCTCTTGGCGGACGAGGTCGGAGCCGCAGTCCGAACCGCGGCGCCCGACCAGAGGCCATCCCACGGGAACGTCATGGAGCAACTCGACTTCGAGGATGGCCAGCGGCTGACCGATCTTGCCGCGGGAGCAGGGATGACACTGCAATCCACGGGAGAGCTGGTCGACCAGCTCGAAGTTCTCGGGTATCTGGAGCGTCGGCCCGACCCGAACGATCGGCGCGCGAAACGGATCTACCGCACCGCCAGGGCGATGGAGGCCTCCAGGATCGCGGCTGACACCGTCGAGCGCATCGAGACAGACCTGGAGCGGCTCCTTGGACCACAGCGACTGTCGGAACTCCGCCATGACCTCACACGAGTCGTCGAAGCCAGAGGTGGAACTGCCAGAGGTCTGATCGACAGCTGAGCGTCGCTCGCCGCGCCGAGCCCAGGGGTCAGGCGGGAGGTGCTGCGTCCGCCACGTGGTCGTCTGCCGTGGGCGCGGCCTGCTGCCGAACCTGCGCCCGCTCGATGCCGTCGAGAATCAGCTCGAGCCCGAACTCGAATCCGGCGCCGTACTCGACGCCGGCCTCGATGAACGCTCTGGCCACCCGCGCGAGGTGCGGGTACTCGTCCGGCGGCAGCTGCTGGAGGGTGGCCTGGCCGGCCTCGGCCTGCTCCTCGGGGCTGCCGTACGTCAGGCTCCCCTCCTGCAGCGCGAAGCCGTAGATGTAGCTGTCGAGGAGGGTGTACGCGTGGCCGGCCAGGGTGGCCGAGAAGCCGGCCTCGAGCAGAACGCCCAGCACCCACTCGTGGTGGCGCAGCGTGACGGCATGCGGGTGTCGCTGCGACTCGACCAGGCCGATCGCCCAGGGGTGGCGCGCAAAGACCCGGCGCGCCGAGATCGCCCGCTGCCGCATCGCCGCCTTCCAGTCGGCCGAGCTCATCGGCACCTCGACCTCGGAGACGACGAGATCGATGAGTCCGTCGAGGAGATCCTCCTTGTTCTCGACGTGCCGGTACAGCGACATCGCCTGCACCCCCAGCCGCCGACCGATGGCGTGCATGGTCAGTGACTCCAGCCCGTCCTCATCGGCAAGACCGAGCGCGGCGTGCAGCACGCGCTCCCTGCTGAGCGCCCCTCTTCGGCCGCGTCTCGGGCGGGCTGAGCTCGGCATCTGGGTCCCTTCGATGCGGATGTTGACCGGGTCGCGACCGCATGATAGCTTACGATCTAAGCGTATGCAATAAGCCTACGTCGTAAGCGACTCGGGCAGAGCCGATGGTTGCCAGCGGCATCCGCGGCACTCCCTCATCCGGGCAGCCGTCATCGGCGTTGCCGACACGAAGGGAAAACACAATGGATTCGAATCAACTAGCCCAGACCGCGCATGTCCCGGTGCAAGCGAAGCTCGCGGCCGCCTGGACCAGCTTGATGTTCTTCGTCATCTACATCGACTACTACCACCTCTACAAGCCCGGCGCCATTGACCAGATCCGGGGTGGCCGGATCTTCGAGTTCGACATCACCCCGACGCTATTGACCATGTTCGTCGTGGTCATCGGAATCCCGGCCCTGATGATCTTGCTCTCCATGACGCTCCCCGCCCGTGTGAACCGCGTCACGAACCTCGTCGTGGCATCGCTCAACATCCCCCTCATGCTGTTCAACGCGGCAGGCGAGTCCTGGGAATGGGCCCCGTTCTACGGCCTCTCGATCGGAATCGAGGTGCTGATTCTGACCTTCATCCTGCGTTCCGCCTGGACCTGGCCGCGCACGTCATCGGCGTCGGCGCCCGAGCCCGCCGCTCCGCTCGCCTCACAGATCCAGATGGGACGGTAGGCACAGGCATCGAAGGTAACGAAAGGAACGACGATGGCCCATTGGTTACAAACCGCCTGAAAAGCGCCCACCAACAATGGGTCCGGCCCCGGAGTGGCCGAGTGCACCGTCAAGGTGAGTAATGACTTTGGCAACTTCGGCTTCGATTACATGGCCGGTGAGGAGCTAGCTCCCCGCGAAACCATGTCGGGCCGCATGGCCCTAGATGTCGGGGAGGGATCCGCCCTCAACGCCATGAGCCGCGCGGAGGTTCACGGCGCATTGCTGCTCATTGCCCTAGCCACCGAGGAAACAAGCTCGGGGCTAGGACAGATCACACAGGCGCCCGGCATCGACGCGAATTGTGCTCAGGATGCGGTCTCGTAAGGCGAATGAGAGTCACCGTGAGAGTCAGCGGTCGTCGCCTGGACTCGAGCACACTGGGCGGTCGTCAGATTGCGGCACTTGGTGTGCGCGCATTTGATCGTCCGGTGGCGCTACGCGTCGGGTCCGCCTGAAGGACTGGCCGCGGGGCTCTCCATCAGCGACTCGGGCACCACCAACTCGAGGGCACAGGCGCGCGCCTCCTCGACGTTCATCCCCTCGCCGTCGGCCCACGCCGCGGCCGTGTCCGGGTCTGTTCGCAGCGGCTCAGGGTCGTAGTGAAGCCCCTCGCGGATCCGCTCCGCGATCCCAGTTCCCGAGCTGCGCGCCAGCGCCGCCGCGGCCCCGCTCAGGCGCGCCGCTCGCGCGCGATCGCCGATCCGGTTCGCCAGCGCGGAGAAGGCCGTCAGAATCAGCACGTGTCCGCTGACGTCCTTCGCCTCGTCGAACAGCGCCAGGGCGGCCCGCAGATGCTCGGCGTCGTCGCGCAGCCGACCCTCGCGGAACGCGACCCCGGCAAGCCCCCAGTGGGTCCAGGCCAGCATGAAGCGATCGTCGAGCCCGGTGAAGATCGCCAGGGCCTCCTCCGCACGCTGCCGTGACTCCGGGAACCGCGACGCCATCAGCTCGAGGTTGGCGAGCTGCCAGGCCGTCTTGCCGTGGCCGGGGCGGTCGCCGAGCTCCTCGTAGATGACGAGTGCCTCCCCCGCCAGGCGGCGGGCCTCGTCGATGTCCCCGGGCTGACGCTCGGCGGCCAGCGGGATCGAGTAGGTGAACGAGATGTTGTAGAGCTGCTCAGCCTCCGCCTGGCGATCGCCCAGCTGCCTAGCCAACTCCAACGCCCGGCCATACGCGTCGCGCGCCTCTGCATGCCGGCCGCGCCAGTAGGCCAGGCCGCCCAGCGCGTCGAGCGCCGCGTAGCGAAGATCGGGGCGGTCCTCCACGCCATCGATGGCGAGCACCGCGACGGTCCGTTCATGGCCTTCGGCCAAATAGCCGCGCATCTGCCAGAAGCGCCATAGCGCGCTCACCAGCCGCAGGCCGATCTGCGCCGCGTCCACCTCGAGCGACCAGCTCAACGCCGCACGGATGTTGTCGTGCTCCTGCTCGATCCGATCGAGCCAGACGCGCCGGTCGGCGCTCATCAGCATCGGTCGGGCGGTCTCCCCCAGATCGGCGAACCACTCGGCGTGGCCTCGCTGGAGTTCCGCGTGGCGGCCGCTGGCCTCCGATCGCTCCATGGCGAACTCGCGAATCGTCTCGAGCATGCTGAAGCGCGGTTCCGCCTGCACACCCTCGTTCTCGCGGACCAGACTCTTCTCGGTGAGCGACGCAAGTGGCTCGAGCACGTCGCCCTCGATCAACTCGCCGCAGACCGCCTCGATGGCGGCTAGGCTGGCGCCGCCGACGAAGACCGACAGGTAGCCAAAGAGCGACCGGTCCGGCTCCTCGAGTATCTCGTAGCTCCAGCCGATGGCGCCGCGCAGCGTCCGCTGCCGGTCAGGGAGGTCCCGCGCGCCGCCACCCAGCAGGTCGAGGCTCTTGCCGAGCCGTTCGAGGATCGCTTGCGGGCTGAGAATTCGAATTCGAGCCGCGGCAAGCTCGATCGCCAGCGGCAGTCCGTCGAGCCGGACGCAGATCTCGGCGATCGCCGGCGCGTTCTCGTTGGTGACTGAGAAGTTCGCCTTCACTGCGGCCGCGCGCTCGATAAAGAGGGCGACCGACTCATACTGCGTCAGCGCCGAGAGCTCGGACGGCAGATGTTCGGGGTCCGGCAGCCCGAGCGGCGGGACAGGGAACTCCTGCTCACCAGAGACGCTAAGCGGCGCCCGGCTGGTGACGAGCGCCGTCAGCCGAGCCGCACCACGCAAGAGCTCGCCGATCACATGGGCCGCCGGCAGCACCTGCTCGAAGTTGTCGGCCACCAAGAGGATCTCTCGGTCCGCGAGGTAACTGAGCAGGGCCTGCATCGGATCGGCGCCGCCGCGCTCGGGCAGCCCCAGGTACTGGGCGATCGTGGCCGGCACCAGGGCCGGGTCTGCGATCGGCGCCAGCGGCACGAAGTAGACACCATCCTTGAACCGATCGGCCAGGCGGGCGGCGGCCTGGAGCGAGAGGCGGGTCTTGCCGGTCCCCCCGGGCCCGGTCAGGGTGAGCAGCCGGGTCGCTGTGAGCCGCTCGATGATCTGGTTTATCTCCCGCTCCCGTCCGAGGAAGCTGGTCAGCTGGATCGGCAGGTTGTTGGGGGTCGCGTCCAGGGTGCGGGGCGGCGGCAAGGCCGCGTTCAGCCCGGGCGCAACGAGTTGGTATAGACGCTCGCGACCCGACAGGTCTCGGAGCCGATGCTCCCCGAGGTCGCGCAGCTCCACCCCCTCGCCGAGAGTCCGCTCAACCAGGCCCCGGGTCGCCTCGGAAGCGAGGACCTGTCCTCCGTGCGCCGCGCCCATGATCCGCGCCGCTCGGTGGACGTCCAGGCCCACGTACGAGTCGGCAGCTGCCCGCGCCTCACCGCTATGCAGGCCGATCCGGATCCGCAACTCGCTGTTCTGCGGCCAGGATTCGGCGCCGATACGGCGCTGCGTCTCGACCGCAGCCGTGACCGCTTCGGTCGCGCTCTGGAAGACCGCGAAGAACGAGTCGCCCTCGGTGCTCACCTCAAGGCCGCCATGCTGCGCGAACGCATCGCGCACGATCCGATTGTGCCGCTCGAGCAGCTCGGTGTACTCGGGTCCCAGCGTTTCGAGCAGCCGCGTCGAGCCCTCGATGTCGCTGAAGAAGAAGGTGACCGTCCCGGTCGGGAGCTCGCTCACGTGCCGGAAGTTTCGGCCCCCAGCGGCAATCGGGCAAGGTGCGACGACATTCTGCGTTCGGGTCACCCTCGACCTCTACTCGCACGTCATGCCGACCATGCAGGCCGAGGCGGTTCGCCGGCTCGACGGCGTGCTGAACGGACGCTTGAGGGTACAAATGAGGGTACGGCGGATTCCGCGAGCACGAAAAAGCCCCGACTCACGCTCAGAATCGGGGCTGGACGGGGAAATTGGTACCGCATACCGGATTCGAACCGGTGATCTCCGCCTTGAGAGGGCGGTGTCCTAGGCCTCTAGACGAATGCGGCACGTGTCCGAGAACCGGGCCGAGCATACCAAGAGCGTTCGAACCCATGCAAACGGCCGGCCGAGCGGGCTAGCATCGGCCGATGAAGATCACCTCCTCGGCCGTGAGCCTGAACGTCGCCGACGAGCAGGCGTCGGCGGCATTCCTCCGGGACCACTTCGGATTCACCGAGGAGATGAGCGCCGATGGCTTCGTCTCGCTCAGCCGACCGGACGCCGGCTTCAACGTCATCTACCTGCGGATGGGCCTGTCCACCTTCAAGCCGGCCAGCATGGCCGGTCACGATGCGGACGGACTGCTACTCGTCTTCGTGGTCGACGACGTGGACGCCGAGGCGGATCGGCTGGCCGGCGCCGGTGTCGCGTTCACCACGCCCCTCGAGACCGAGCCGTGGGGCGAGCGCTACTTCCAGGTCACCGATCCCAATGGCGTCGTCATCCAGCTCGTGCAGTGGATGACCGACGCGGGCTGATCCCGGGCGGGCCTAGCGTCGCGCGCCGGCGGGGACGGCTCCGGCCGCGCCGGCCATGGCATGCCGGTGCTCTTCGAGCCAGCCGAGCACGCTCTGCGCGACCTCGGGCCACGTTCGCGCACCCATCGCGAGCCCGAAGTGGCTGGCCGAGGGAAAGTATTCGTAGCTCGCGCCGATGAGGTCGGCGGTGTGCCGTGCCTCGTTGGGATGGATCACCTCGTCCAGGCCGGCGCCGATGACCAGGCTCGGGATATCGGCGAAGCGGGATGCGTCGATCGGCACGCCGTTCATCCGCTCGCGCCGCGCGCGGCCGGACTCCTTCGCGCCGATGAGCAGCTCGCTCATCTTCTCGATCTCGTCGTCCTCCATGTCCGGCATCCGCTCGCGCAGCTCGTCGCGCGACCCGGTCCAGCCCCACCACGCGGCGTCGTAGATGGCGGGTACGGCGCGCAGCTCGTGCTCCTCGGGTCGTCGCGGCAACGCAGCGGCAGGCGGCGAGGGGGCCAGCAGGACGAGTCCGAGCACCGGGTGGCGCTCTGCGTGGAGCATCGCCGCCAATGCGCCGATCCCCCACCCGATGACCACCGTCGGACGCCCGATCTGGCGCAGCGCCACGCCGATGTCATCGGCATAGTCGCGCATCGTGGTGTCGTCGAGCTCGGCGGTGTCGGAGGTGAAGTGCCCGCGCAGGTTGACGGCATGCGCCTCCCAGCCGCGCTCGGCCAGGAATGCTGCGATCTCGGTCCACAGCCACGACCCGGTCAACGCCCCATGGACCAGGAGCAGCGGGGGCTTGCGGCTGCGCCGTTCGGGCTGATGGGTCTCGACGTGGATGCCCTCGGGCTCGATAAAGACCTCGTCGCGCTTGATCGCCTGCACCATGGGTGGCTCGTCAGTCCTCCAGGGGGTTGAAGACCATGCCGGTCAACAGCTTCGGATAGAAATACGTCGACTTCTGCGGCATGACGTCCCCGGCGGTTGCCACGTCGGCCAGCTGGTCCATGCGCGTCGGCCGCACCAGGATCGCGGCGGCGGCCTCGCCTCGGGCCACGCGCTCGCGCGCATCGGCCTCGTCCCTAGTGTAGGCGAGGCGGTTCCCGGCGGCGACATCGGCCTCGGTGACGCCCAGCCGATCGTCGAGCAGCGCCACGTGGAGTGCGGCGAGGTCGAGCGAGCGCACCGCGCTGCTCATCCGCTCGCGCCGCAGCCGATCGGCGATGCCGTCCGGATCGCCGACGAGCAGGTAGCCCTCGCCATCGGGCAGAACCAGGCCGAAGGTCGGCTCGTCGGCGTGACGTCGCTCGTCGAGCGCATCGGCCAGGGCTTCGGGCGCGACCGGGATCGGCGTGAACAGCACGTCGTTGCCCGCCAGGAGGGTGGCCAGGGCAGCGGCATCCGCGTCCAGCAGCACCCGGTGCGTCGGTCGGATCTCGAGGTCGGTGAGCTCCGCGTTGACGAGCATCATCATGATCCAGTCGGCCGCCAGATCCCCGGGCGCGGCGCCTGCCCAGCGGGGATCCGCCCGCACCGCTGCCTGATATGCGAGCGCCGTCTCGTAGCGATGGTGGCCATCGGCGATGTACAGGGTCTGGCGGCCCAGGTAGTTGAGCAGCCGCTCGTCGGTCTCGACCGCCGCGAGCTGGTGCATCAGGCCGTCGTCATCGCGCGCCCGCCATTCATCGGTCCACGCACGGCTCATGACATGGTTGTAGCGCTCGGAGCGGTCGAAGTAGACGGTCAGGATGGGGCTGAGCTGCGTCCGGGTTGCCTCGAGCAGCGCGAGCCGATCCGCCTTCGGCCCCGGCATGGTGTGCTCGTGCGGCCGGATGCCCGATCCCCACGGCTCGAGCAGCACGCGCACCACGATTCCCTCGACGGCGAGCTCGTCCGGCGCCGATGGCGTCGCGTGGCGGTAGTAATAGGCCATGGGGCCGTCCAGCTGTTCGAGCGTGCCGTTCGCGAGCCACTCGCGCATGGTGTCCGCGGCGGCGCCGTGCGGGTCTGGCTCGGCGCTGAGCTCCAGGCGAACCGCGTTGTGCGGGTCACGCGCCAGCAGCTCAGCCTGCCGAGCGGGGCTGATGACGTCGTACGGCGGACAGGCGATCGTGGTGAGGTCCGCGACGCGGGCGGGGGCCGCGCGCTCGTCGTCTGCCAGCGCGATCCGCGGCGCGGGGGTGGCCTCGCCGAAGCGCGCGAGCGAGTAGTGGATGCCGCGGAACGGCGAGACACGGGGCATGGGTGGGAAGGATAGCGGGCGCGCCGATCGGGTGGCTCAGGGCCCGCGCCGGGAGGCCGTCGGGCGGCGGTCGGGCGGCGGTCGGGCGGCGGTCGGGCGGCGGTCGGGCGGCGGTCGGGCGGCGGAGTATATCCGTATATACCTGGCGCCTCCATCCGCCCGAGCATCCGTCGGGGCCTGGGCTTGCACCGCCGATACATCGGTGGTTCGTGGCCCTGGGGAGGGGTTCGGGCGCAGTTCCGTCGATATGTCGGCAGTGGTCCGGCATGACGTGCGCCCCAAGGCGCTTCCCGGGCCGTCTCTCAGCCGATAGATCGCCGTTTGGGCGCTTCACTCGGCTCCCCAGGTGACATTCGGCGGATAGATCGGCGTAGGGTCACCCCAGACCTCGATCACTGGCCGATCGGCCGACATATCGCCAATTCCGCGCCCGCCGCCGGTTCCCGGCGACCTTCCAACGATCTATCAGCCGCACCGCAGCACGCGGCGCCACTCCGGGCGCCCCACACGCTCACCCGCAGCCGATAGATCGACGCATTCGCGCCCCAACAGTCCCCTAGGCGCCACAACGCCGATATATCGGCGAACGCCATCGCTCCGGCGCGCCAATCCGCCGAGATATCGGCAACGCACGCAACGCACGCAACGCACACGAACGCCACGCGAACCCGCTTACACCCTTCCGAGGACACGCATGGCCTGGCTCCGGACCTCCGCCCGCCGATCACGGGCCGCGCGCTCCAGGAGCTCGGCTCCCCCGGCCGGCAGCTCCGCCACGTTCCCGAGCGCCGCGATCGCATTCCGCAGCAGCCGATGCCGCCCCGCCCGCGTGAGCGCCGTCGCCCCCACGGCACGACCGAAGGCGCGCGAACCCATCGGCAGCAGCCACTCGATCAGGGGCAGCAGCGGGACCGCGAGCGGGCCGGCGTCGTCGGCATCGGCGTTGACCGGGCAGACCTCCTGGCACACGTCGCAGCCGAAGATCCAATCGCCGATGGCGGCAGCCTCCCATTCGCCAAGCTCACCGGGATGCTCGATCGTCAGGTAGCTGATGCAGCGACGCGCATCGATCGTCTGTGGCGCCACGATGGCACCGGTCGGACAGCCGGAGATGCATCGGGTGCACGACCCACAGCTCGTCCGGACCGGCTCGTCCACCGGCAGCTCAGCCGATGAGATCACCGCCCCGAGGAAGACCCACGAACCGGCCCGATGGTGCGTCAGCAGGTTCGTGTTCTTGCCGATCCATCCCAGGCCGGCCCGGGCGGCCAGCGCTCGCTCGGCCAGGGGTCGGTCGTCGACGTAGGCCACATCGCCGGCGCCGACGCCCTCGCGCCGCAGGTCGGCGGCCAGCGCCTCGAGCCTGTCGCGCAGCGCCATGTGGTAGTCGCTGCCGAGCGCATAGCGCGCGATCTTCCCGGCAGGAAGGCTCGGGTCCTCGTCGAGAACCGGTGCCAGCGCCCGTTCCAGGGCGCGCGGCTCCGGATCCCATCTCGCCCGATCCGCGCCGGCGTACGGCGCCGCTACGACCAACACGGAGCGCGCACCAGGTTCCAGCGCCCCCGGATCGGTGGCCAGCCGGGGCCGATCGCCGCCCATCCACTCCATGCGGCCCATCCGTCCCGCGTCGACGCTGGCCTCCATCCGTCGCCGATCCTCGGGCAGGGGCGCCGCCGAGGTCACGCCCACGAGCTCGAGCCCGTGGCGCTCGGCCAGTGTCGCCAGCCGGTCCCGCATCAGCCGCCGCGATTCCGTACCACGAAGGGCGGCGGCTCGCCGGTCGGCTCGATGCCCACCGGCGCCAGCGGCATGGCGACGCGGGGAATCCTGAACCCGAACACGGAGCCGCGCCCCGCATCGGTGTTGGCCTCCACCCAGATCCGACCGCCGTGCGCATCGACGATGGCACGGCTGATGTAGAGCCCCAGCCCGAGCCCGCCGAACCGGCGACGGCCGGCGTCGTCATCGGCCTGGTAGAAGCGTTCGAAGACATTGGCCCGGTGTTCCTCGGGGATCCCGACCCCGGCATCCGAGACCCGGACCTCGACGTCGCTTCCCCGGCCCTCCGCCGTCACCACGATCGGGCCGCCGTCGGGCGAGTATTTCACCGCGTTCTCGAGCAGGTTGGTGAGGACCTGGTCGATCCGATCCCGATCGGCGTTGATCCCGAGCGACTCCGGCGCGCGAAGCACGATCTCGCGGTCCGCGTGCTCACCCTGAGCGCGGCTCACCGCCTCGCGCAGCTCATCGGCGAGGTCGAAGTCGCTCGTCTCGATGCTGACGCCGCCGCGCCGATCGATCCGGCTCACGTCGAGCAGGTCGTCCACCAGCCGCCGCATGCGCCCGACCTGGGAGCGAATGACCCGGAGGTGCGCCATCTCCTTGCTCTCACCGCGGACCTCGCTGCGCAACCGGCCCTCGAGCAGCTGGGAGTAGCCCTGGATGCTCGTCAACGGCGTGCGCAGCTCGTGGCTGACGATCGACAGGAAGTCGTCCTTGATCCGCTGCGCGGCCTGCTCGCGGGCCATCCGATCCTGGAGGTCGGACCACAGCTGCGCGTTCTGGAGCGCCGGGCCGGCCCGCTCGGCGACGGCCTCCGCCAGCCGATGAAGGTCATCGCCCGCGCCGTGGCCCTCCCGTGCCGTGGTGGCCAGGACGCCCTGCAGCCGCCCGCCGGCCAGGATCGGCACGGCCAGGACCCACGCCAGATCGACGCCCGCCAGGCCGTCCGGATCGCGGGCTCCCGAGTCGGCGCGCGCGGCCTCCACCGCCCCGACCGTCGCGGCGGCCGAGCCGATGACCCCCTCCCCCACCCGCGGCATGCGCGCCTCGAGGTGCGCTCGCCACGCGTCGGCCAGGTCGCCGTCGCGACCGTGGCTGGCAATCGGCCGCAGGCGTTGCAGCCCGTCGTCGACACCGAGCACCAGCACCGCGTCGCCGAGGATCTCCGACGCGCCGCCCGCGATGGCCAGCGCCGTCGTGTCGCGTTCGAGCGATGCGGCGAAGTCACGCCCGAGGCGGCTGAGCAGCTCACGCTCCGCCGTTCGCGCAGCGTCGCGCTCGTCCTCGGTCAGCCGCTGCTGCAGGCGCGCGTTCTCGATCGCCCGATGAATGACGACGCGACTGAACAGGCCCGCCACGACCCCGATGCCGATGAGGTAGCCGATGCGCACCGTCAGGGCCTGCAGTGACGCGATGTCGGGCTGCATGGTCAGGACGACCGCGGCGTACAGGGCGCTCATCACGATCGATGACCAGATCGAGGCCCCCAGCCCGAAGCGCAACGCGGCACCCAGGATCACGAGCCCGTAGAAGAGGTGCGCGTCGAGGACGTCGCCGGCGACGTAGACGACGACCGTCACCGCGGCCATGTCGAGCGCGGTGGTCACGATCCCGACCTCTCGGGATGGGAACCGGCCCAGCAGCCATGGAATCGTGAGCGACGACACGCCCACCACGCCCAGCACGGCGAGCAGCACGGACCGCTGCGGCAGGATCGGCGCATAGAGCAGCACGATGAGAGCGGCGACGAGCACCATTCCGAGGCGCACCCACGCCAGCTGACGCTCCTGGGCGCGCATCTGGTCCTCGAGGTGACGCTCGAGCTCGTGACGACCGTCGGCGATCGATGCTTCCATAGGCGGCCCCCGCACTCTAGCATCGGCCACCCCGGGTCCCGTACACTCGCCAGCGTCGAGCGCGGCGTGCAACTCGAACTGGCTCGTGGACGTCTAGCCCCGGACCTGCCACCCCGGCGACCCGACCGCACTGAGGGGACGATGACGAACCAGTTCGCCGCACCACGCGCCCGCCGCCTGGCGTTGCTGCTCGCGGTCGGCGCGCTGCTCACGGTCAGCCTGACGCTTCCTGCCACGCCCGCCCACGCCGCGAGCTCCATCCAGCTCGAGGCACGCGCCCTGGTCGGCGGGCGCTACGCGGTCAGCGGCTGGCTGGCGATCGCCGTCACGCTGGTCAACGAAGGCGAGCCGACCGACGGCGTGCTGACGGCGACCACCGAGCCCGGGACCGTCCAGCGCCAGGTCGAGATGCCGGCTGGCGCGCGCAAGGTCGTCATGCTCTACGTGCAGCCCGAGGCCTTCCAGCGCCGCGTCACGGTCAAGTACCAGGAGCCGAACGGGACGGTCGACGCCGTGCTCGAGACGCGGGTCCTGGAGCAATCCTCGGCGCAGATCGCGGTCGTCGGTGACGGGGCGGGGAACCTGCGCCCGCAGCTCTCGTTCGGCCAGTCCCTGGGCGTCCCGGCACCACTGGCGCTGGGGATCGCCGACATTCCCGAGCGATCCGAGCCCCTCGACGGCATCAGCGCCCTGGTCTGGGCCGACGACAGTACCGCGCTCAACGAGGATCAGCGGCGCAGCCTCGAGCGCTGGGTGGCCGATGGCGGCGAGCTGGTCGTCATCGGCGGCCCCGATTGGCAGGCGCGAACCGGTGGGTTCAGCGACATCCTGCCGATGGAGGCGCTCACCGCCACCGACGGCGTCGCACAGGCGGATCTCGCCGCATGGGCCGGGTCGGAGGCGGCGGCCGCCGAGACGGCCACGGTCTCGAGCGGAACGCTGCGCGACGACGCGCGGGCCCTGATCCGCGCCGACGACGGCACGGTGCTGGCGTCGATGCGCAACGTCGGAGCGGGACGCGTGATCCTTCTCGGCACCGACCTCGCGACGCCCGACCATCGCGGCTGGGACGGCGCAACCCGGCTGTGGGCGCGGCTTTTGCCGTCGAATGCGGCGCTCGAGCAGTTCTTCGGTGGGTTCCCGGCCGCAGAGGAGATGCAGAACGCCATGGGCAATGCGCTCGGGAACCTGCCCTCGCTCGAGGTGCCCCCGGCAGAGCTGCTGCTCGCGGTGATCGTGGCCTACATCCTTCTCATCGGGCCGATCAGCTACGTCGTCCTGCGGCGCCTCGATCGCCGCGAGATGGCGTGGATCACGGCCCCGGCGCTCGTGGTGATCTTCACGGCGAGCTCGTTCGGCATCGGCAATGCGATGAAGGGCACGAACGTCATCATCAATCGCATCGCGATCGTACGCTCGAGCGGTCTCGACGGTGCGGCGACGGTCCAGAGCTACGCGGGCATCTTCTCGCCGGACCGTGCCAGCTATGACGTCAGTGCCGACGGTGACGCGCTGATGTCACGGCTGCGCTCGATGAACTTCAACGGACGCCCCGCCACCTCCGACGTCGTCGTCGAGCAGGGAGACCCGGCGCGTATCCGCGGACTGGCGATCGGGGTCTTCGGGTTCGAGGCGGTGCGCGCCGATGCCATCGTCGAGCACCGGCCCGCGCTCGGCGTCAGCTGGCGCAGCGAGGACGGCGAGATCATCGGAACCGTCACGAATCTCGGCAGCGAGGTCGTGGAGGACGTGGCCTTCATCAGCACCAGTGGCGGCGATCTCGTCGAGCGCGAGCTCGCTCCCGGCGCGAGCGCCGAGTTCACGATCGAGCGCACGAACTTCAACGGATCCTCGGCGTCCGACCAGGTCTATGGCTTCGGTGGCTTCGATACGGTGTCCGAGGAGCAGCGCCGGATCCTCATGCGGCGCCAGGTCATCGAGGCACTCGTGGGATTCGGCGGATTCGCGCCGGGCATGGAGTTCGCGGCCAGTGGCTCCCGCGGACCGTACGTGATCGGGTGGGTCGGCGGAGGCGGTCCGGTCCCGGTGGCCGTCGAGGACATCGAGGCCCAGGAGTACGGCCAGACCGTCGAGGTCGTCACCGTGCGGCCCAGCATCGGGAGCGGTGAGGTTGAGATCCGCCCGGCGCAGATGGCGGTGGCCCTGATCTCCACCGACGGGACGGCGACCGACACCGGCGGCGGAGGGGTGGCCCTTGGCGACGGCTCCGCGACCTACAGCATCGCATTGCCGCTCGAGGCCACCGACATGGCGGTCGCCGAGCTCGAGATCCTGGTGGGACCCGACCCGTCGGTCCTGCTCTCCGATCCGGGCGGCTTCGGTCAGGGATTCTGGCCGCCGGGCTTCACGCTCGAGGTCCGAAACCCGCAGACCGGGGAGTGGACGCTGCTCGGAGAGCTGGACCAGGGCAGCCGCTTCGAGATCGATGATCCGGCGACGGCCATCAGCGGCTCGGGACGGATCGAGGCGCGCGTCACCGGCGTCCAGGTCGATCCGAACTTCGGGCAGGCCAGCGTCTTCGTCAGCGCGCAGGCTCGCGGGGTGATCGGCGAATGATGACTCCGACTCCCGTTGTCGAAACCCGGGGGCTCGTCAAGCGCTATGGCGACCACCTCGCCGTGGCGGGGGTCGACCTCGTCGTCGGCCCCGGCGAGATCTATGGCCTCGTCGGCCCCAACGGTGCCGGCAAGACGACGACGATGAAGATCCTCGCCACGCTGCTGGCCCCAACCGCCGGAGAGGCGTATGTCACCGGCATCCCGGTCGACGCGGATCCGCTGGAGGTCCGACGACGCATCGGCTACATGCCCGACTTCTACGGCGTTTATGACGACCTCCGCGTCTGGGAGTACCTCGACTTCTTTGCGCGCTGCTATGGCGTCCCGGCCGGTCGCCGGCCCCGGATGATCGACGAGCTGCTCGAGATCGTGGGCCTCAGCGACAAGCGGAACGGCTACGTGGAGACGCTGTCGCGCGGCATGCGGCAGCGGCTGTGCCTGGCCCACACGCTGGTCCACGATCCGGCGCTGCTCATCCTGGACGAGCCGGCATCGGGGCTCGATCCGCGGGCACGGGTCGAGATGCGCGAGATCCTGCGCGAGCTGCGCGGCATGGGCAAGACGATCCTCGTCAGCAGCCACATCCTTCCGGAGCTGGGCGAGATGTGCACCGGTGTGGCGATCATCGACCGTGGCCAGGTGCTGCGCTCGGGGAGCATCGGTGAGATCGAGCGGTCGCTGCGCGCCAGCGCTCTGCTGCGCATCGACGTCCTGGGCGACGAGGCGGCGGTCGAGGCCGCCCGAGCCTGGCTCGGAACCGATCCGCGCATCGCGGACGTCCTTGCCGGAACGATCGACCTCGACGGCGCCACCCGCGTCGAGGCATCGTTCGACGGTCCACCCGACGGCCAGGCCGACCTCCTGCGGGCGATGATCGAGGCCGGACACCGGGTGGTCGGCTTCAACCAGGCGACGAGCGATCTCGAGGAGATCTTCCTGAAGGTGACCGGACATCTCGACGAGGAGACAGCGGCATGACGACGAACGAGGCGACCATCGGCCGTCCGCCGCGCGCGTCGGCCATGCGCGAGTTCGGATCGTCCGTGACCACGATCATGGTCAAGGAGCTGCGGTCCCGGATGCGCGGGCGGCGCGCCTTCATCGTGCTCACCGTGTACCTGGGCATCCTGGCCCTCATCACCTACGGGGTCTACGTGGTCGTGGCGCCGAATGTCGGCGGCTTCGGCGGCCAGGCCAATGCATCTGCCCTGATCGGCCAATCGATCTTCATCGTGCTGTCGATCTTCCAGCTCATCCTGGTCGCATTCATCGCCCCGGCATTCACCGCCGGCCAGATCAGCCTCGAGCGCGAGAAGCAGACCCTCGACCTCCTCATCAGCACGCCGATGCGACCGGCGGCCATCGTGATCGGCAAGCTCGCGGCCGCACTGGCCTTCGTGGTGCTGATGATCGTCGCCGCCATCCCGATCACCGCCATCGTGCTGATGTACGGCGGAGCGTCGGTCGACGACATCGTGCGGCAGCAGGTCGTGCTGCTGGCCACGGCATTGCTTCTCGGCGCCATCGGCCTGTTCTTCTCCGCGCTCCTCAAGCGAACCCAGGCCGCGACCGTCCTGACCTACATCACCATGCTCGCGTTGACCGTTGGCACGACCATGCTCTTCATCTTCTGGACGATCGTGGCCAACCAGACGGAGCAGGGCTTCGGCGTCGGGCCGCCGAAGGTGGCCCCCGAGCAGCTCATGTACCTCAACCCCGGCATCGCCATGGTCGACGTGGTCGCCAACGTTGAGCCCGGGGGATCAGGGGGAATCAGCGGCCTGCTGGCGCAGATGCGCGGCGAATCCACGAACTTCGGCGGAAACGTGGAGTGCATCGGCAACGAGTGCCGGCCGGTGGACCAGTTCGGCAATGTGCTCGACAACGGCGGCGTACCGACGACCGGATACTGGTGGACGCGCGTCACGATCACATTCGTCGTGGTTGCCGCGCTCCTGACCTTCGCCGCCACGCGGCTCGTCGTGCCGACCGGCATGCGCTGGGCTTTTCGCCGACCCCGCACGGCGAGCGGCCTGCCCCGGCAACAGACGGATGACGTCGCGGCGGCGGAGATCACCGAGCTTCCCGAGGAGCCTCGACCATGAGCGATCGCGTCATCCTGGCGGCGGTGGCCGAACGCCTCGGAGCGGACTCGGTGCGACGCCTTCAGTCACTTCGACGGCGGTTGTGGTGGCGGCGCTCGGTTCGTTCGGGGCTGGCGCTCGCCGCCGCCGGCGTCCTGCTCGTGGCGCTGGTCCAGTTGGTGGCCCGCGCCTTCCCGATCGATGCGGTGCGCCCGATCCAGGCGCTGATCGGGGTCGCCGCCATCGTCGCCTGGATGGTCGACAGCTGGCGCCGCCGCCCGACGCTTGTCGAGGCAGCGCGGCGAGCCGACGAGGAGCTCGGTATGCGGCAGCGTCTCGGCACGGCCCTCGAGCTCGCTCGTCACGAGTCGCGCGACGCGCTCGAAGCCCGGCAGCTGGCCGACGCGCGCGCTCGCCTCAACGAAATCGACCTGCGACGCGCGTTCCGTCCTCGGCTGGCGCGCACACCGCTTGCCGTGGCGGGCATCGGCCTGGTCATGACCCTGTTGCTCGTCGCCTGGCCGAATCCACAGGACGACCTTCTCGCGCAGCGGCGCGCGGCACGCGAGGCCGCGGAGCGCGTCGCCGAGCGCGTGGAGGAGATCGCCGACGAGGTCGGCGAGGAGAACGTCGAGAACCCCGACCCGCGCCGCGAGCAGCTGGAGCGCGAGCTGCGCGAGCTGGTTCGGCAGCTGCGCGAATCCGGAGACGACCGAGAGGCGACATTGGCCCGCATCGGCTCGGTGCAGGAAGAGCTGTCGCGGCAGACCGATCCGCAGGCGGCCGAACGAGACGCCGCGCTCACCCAGCTGGCCCGCGCGGTATCGCAGGCCGCGACCGACGATCCGGAGGCGAACCCCCAGGGTGATCCTGAGCAGGCCGCACGTGACCTCGAGGAGCTCGCTGAGCGCACCGACGAGCTGACGCCGGAGGAGGCGGGTGCGCGGGCCGATGAGCTGCGTCGCGCGGCCCAGGCCGGCGCTGCATCCCAGCCCGCAGCGGCCAGCGCGCTGGCCGAGGCCGCCGACGCGCTCGATGCCGCAGCCCGCACCGGCAGCGAGGAGGACCGTCAGGCCGCGGCCGAGGCACTCGAGCGCGCGGCCGAAGCGATGCGCGATGCGACCCGCGACCGCCAGGTGCAGCGCGACCTGGCGCGGGCCCAGTCGGCCCTCCAGGATGGAGCGCGCCAGGTGGCGCGCGCCGGACAGCCCACGGGATCGAGCACAGGGCAGCCTGGCTCGTCAGGCCAACCCGGATCATCCGGTCAGCCCGGCGGCTCGGGCCAACCGGGAGGCTCGGGCCAGCCCGCCACCTCGGGTCAGCCCGGAGCGTCGGGACAGCCGGGAGCGTCCGGTCAGCCGGGTGGTCAGCCGGGCGGGCAACCCGGTGGTCAACCCGGTGGTCAACCAGGCGGCCAACCGGGCAGTCAGCCAGGCAGCCAGCCCGGGAACGGCGGTCAGCTGGGTGGCGGAGGCGGCACCAGTGTTCGGCGCATCCCGGGCGGCGGACTGCGAACCGGCGGGTTCGACGGCCCGACGTCGGGCAACCAGGGCTCGGAGACCGACGGCGAGGGAAGCGTGCTCTCGGACTTCGATCGCTTCGGCCGCCCCGGCGATCCGGACTTCATCGCCGGCAGCGGCGGGAACGGCGGCACGGACCAGGCGGGCAGCGGGTCCGGCGTCGGCTTCGACAACGACAGCGTGGTTCCGTATGCGTCGGTGTTCGACCTGTTCAACGACTACGCGCAGTCCGCGCTCGACCGGCAGCAGGTGCCGATCACCCTGAAGGACTTCGTCCGAGACTACTTCTCCCGCCTCGAGCCGAGCGAGTAACCAGAGGAACCATGACCGAGCCGATCACCCCCACGACCACCGAGCCCCCCAAGGATCTCGCGCCGGAGCAGTTCGCCGAAATGGCGCGCGCGCATCGAGGCCGGGGTCGGGTCGTTCATCGTCGGGCAGGAGCAGCTGGTGCGACAGACCGTCATCAGCCTCCTCGCCGGGTCCCATGCCCTGCTCGAGGGCGTCCCCGGCCTGGGCAAGACGATGCTCGTCCGCACCATGGCCGACGCGCTGGATCTGGGGTTCAGCCGCATCCAGTTCACCCCGGATCTCATGCCCGCCGACATCATCGGCACGAACATCATCGTGGAAGAGGGAGGCGAGCGGCGCTTCCGCTTCCAGCAGGGGCCGATCTTCTCGAACCTCGTGCTTGCCGACGAGATCAACCGCGCCACGCCCAAGACCCAGAGCGCGCTGCTCGAGGCCATGCAGGAGCATCGGGTCACCGTCGCCAAGCAGCAGTACACCCTGACCGAGCCGTTCTTCGTGCTCGCCACGCAGAACCCGCTCGAGATGGAGGGGACCTATCCCCTGCCCGAGGCGCAGCTCGACCGCTTCTTCTTCAAGATCGACGTGCCGTTCCCGTCCGAGGACGACCTCATCGCCATCATGGAGCGCACGACGGGAGTCGACCAGCCGACCGTCGCCAAGGCCGCCACCGGTGCCGACGTGCTCGCCATGCAGCGGCTGGCCCGCGACGTGCCGATCGCGTCGCACGTGATGGCCTACGCGGTTCGCATCCTGCGCGCCACGCACCCCGACACCGAGCGCGTCCCCGAGATCGTGAAGTCGTACGTCCGCTATGGCGCGTCCCCGCGCGGGGCCCAGGCCATGGTGCTGGGGGCGAAGATCCACGCGCTGCTCGACGGACGGTTCAACGTGGCGTACGGCGACGTCCAGGCCGTGGCGCCGCCCGCCCTGCGGCATCGGGTCATCCTGAATTTCGAGGGCGAAGCCGAGGGCATCAGCACCGACTCGGTGGTCCGCGCGATCATCGCCGAGACGCCGACCGAGCCGGCCGAATAGCTGCGCGGCCGATCGTATATCCCGTATATACGATCCCGAGCTCATGACAACCGTCGAGCGAGCCCCGTTCTTCGACGAGGCGTTCCTCCGCCGGCTCGAGCAGCTCGAGCTCGCCTCGCGCCGCATGACCGCGGGCCGGATGAAGGGCGAGCGGCGCAGCGTCCGGCGCGGCCAGAGCGTGGAGTTCGCCGACTATCGCAACTACGCGGCGGGCGACGACCTGCGCCAGCTCGACTGGAACGCCTACGCCCGACTCGAGAAGCTGTTCGTCAAGCTCTTCGTGGAGGAGGAGGACGTCACCGTCCACATCCTGGTCGACGCGTCGCGATCGATGGATTTCGGCGTGCCAAACAAGCTGGATGCAGCGCGCCGGGCGGCGGCCGCGCTCGGCTACCTGGGGCTGGCGAGCATGGACCGCGTCAGCGTCGCCTTCCTGGGCGATGGCGAGGCGACCGGCATGCGCCCGATGCGCGGCAAGCGCCGGGCGCTCGAGCTCTTCCGCTTCCTGGCGGAGCCCCGCTCCGAGCGGCTGACCGGTCTGGCCTCCGCCGCCCGCTCGTATGCGAGCCGTCTGCGCGGGACCGGGCCGCTGATCCTGATCAGCGATCTGATGGACCCCGGCTATCTCGAGGCGCTCCGCGACCTGGCGGGCACGCGCTGCCAGCTCTCGGTCCTCCATCTGCTGGCTCCCGATGAGCTCGAGCCCGAGGTGGCCCCGGACGCGCGACTGGTCGACAACGAGACGGGCCACGCGGTCGAGGTTTCGGGCGACGACGACCTGGTCGACCGCTACCGCGCCCGCCTGGCCGAGTGGCAGGCCGAGATCTCGAGCTTCGTGAGCCGGCGCGGCGGCGCATACGTCGCAGTGCCGACCGACCTCGACCTTGCCGATCTGCTGTTCGACGTCCTTCGCCGGCGGCGGGTGGTCGAATGATCGCGCCCCTGGCCCTCATCGGCCTCGTCAGCCTGCCGATCATCGTCGCCTTCTACATGCTGCGGCTGCGACGCCGCGACGTGCCGGTGGGCTCGACGTTCCTGTGGCAGCAGCTGATCCGCGACGTCGAAGCCAACGCCCCATGGCAGAAGCTGCGGTTCAGCTGGCTCCTGCTCGTCCAGCTGCTGATTGCGGCGGCCGTGGTGCTGGCCGCGGCTCGTCCGTTCAGCGCCGTCGAGTCGGACCTGGCGGCCAACGTCGTGCTCATCGTGGATACCAGCGCGTCGATGGCGACCCGCACCGACGACGAGGACCGCATGGCGCTGGCCCGCGAGCGAGCCCGGGATGTCGTCGAGCGGCTGCCGGTCGGCGGGCGGGTCACGGTCGTCGCCGCGGCGGACAGTGCCGAGGTCGTCGTGAGCGAGACCGACGATGCCGATGCGGCGCTCGAGGCGATCGAGCTGATCGAGGCCACTCAGCTGCCCGGCGATCTGACGGACGCGTTCGCCCTGGCATCGGCCCTGGCACGTCGGGACAGCGACTCCACGGTCGTCGTGGTGACCGACGCCGCGGGCGACCGCCTGCCCGATCTCGGTGTCGGCGCGCCGGTGCTGGTCGAGCGGGTCGGCGCCACGGATGCGAACCAGTCGATCGCCGCCCTCTCGGCGCTGCGGCGCGCCGGTGGCGCGCAGCTCGACCTCTTCGTCGCCGTCGCCAACCCCTCCGCCGCTGACGCCACCCGGCGGCTGGAGATCTACGCCGATGGAGCCCTGGTCGACGCCCGCGAGCTGACGATCCCCGCCGGCCAGCGCTCGGAGGCCCTGGTCAGCACCGTGCCGGGCGCGGCGACCGTGATCGAGGCACGGCTGGCGGGCACGGACGCGCTGGTCACCGACGACCGTGCCTTCGCCATCGCGCCCGCCGAGGTCACGACCCGCGCGCTGCTCGTCGGGAGCGGCAGCGCGTACCTGGAGAACGCGCTGGCGCTCCTGCCGCGGCTCGAGCTGTACGCCGTGGACGAGGACGGCTATGCCGATGCCGTCGCCGATGCCGCCGACGCCGGCGAGCCCTACGGCCTGCTCGTGTTCGATGGTGTCGTCCCGGCCAGCGCCCCGACGATCCCGGCGCTGTACATCGACCCCGCTGCGGACGGCGCCTTCGGCGTCGTCGAGGGACGGATCACCAGCCCGGTGATCGCGCGGGTGGATCCGGACGAGCCGATCCTGCGCTTCGTCGATCTGTCGACCGTCCACGTCGGCCGAACCCGCGAGATCACGCTGTCGGATGGAATGCGGGCCGTCGTCTCGACCAGCGGCGGCGCGCCGATGATCGCCGTGGGCGAGGACGGCGGACGCCGCGTTGCGGTGATCGGCTTCGACCTCGGCGAGTCGGACCTACCGCTGCAGGTGGCCTTCCCACTGCTCATGAGCAACCTCGCCGACTACCTGCTCCCCGTCACCGAGGGCATCCTGCCGTCATCGATGCGGCTGGGCGAGTCGGTCAGCGTCGCGGTCGATCCCCGCATCGATCGCCTGGCCCTCGAGACGGTCGGCACCGAGGGCCTGCCGGGCGCCGGCACCCAGGCGCTCGAGGTCCCGGTGGTGGGCGGACGCGCCACGATTCCCGGCGCCGAGCTGGTCGGGCTGCGCGAGATCCGCGCCCGAAGCGAGGTCGCGGAGCTCGAGGACACCAGCCTGGGTCGAACGGCGATCAACCTGTTCAGCGTCGACGAGTCGGACGTTCGACCGGATGACCCGCAGCGCATCATCGAGATGGGTCGGGTGAGCGCGGCCGACGATCCATCCACGCAGCCGACCCGGGCCGAGTGGTGGTGGCCGCTGGCTCTTGCTGCACTCGGCCTGCTGCTGGTCGAGTGGATGCTCTTCCATCGGCCCACCCGGCGCAGCATCCAGCGCGCGATGCGCGCGAGGCCGCAGCCGCTGGGCGGGCGACCACGCTGATGATCCCGCTCGCCTTCTCGGATCCGGCGTGGCTGTGGCTGCTCGTCCCGGCCCTCGCCGTCGTCGGCGCCGGATGGTTCGCGGCATCGCGCACGCTGCCCCGAGCACGGCGCATCGCGTCGCTCGTCATCCGCGCCGTCCTCGTCACGGCCCTGGTACTGGCACTGTCCGGCGCGCGGCTGGCGCTGCCGTCGGACCGCCTGAGCGTCGTCTTTTTGCTCGACGGGTCCGCGTCGATGCTCGACGCCACGCGTGAGGAGCTCGTCGATTGGGCACGGGCCAGCGTGCGCGAGATGCCGGAGGAGGACAGCGCGGGCGTCGTCGTGTTCGGCGCAAACGCTCTCGTCGATCGCCTGCCGTCTTCGCTCGATCAGCTCGCCGACCCGGCGTCGGAGCCCGTCGTGGGGGCGACCGACGTTGCGGCTGCGGTCCGCCTGGCTGCGGCGATCCTGCCGAGCGGCTTCCAGCAGCGGCTCGTCCTCCTGTCGGATGGCAACGACACCTCGGGCCAGGCCGATGACGCGATTGCCGCTGCGGCCGCGCGCGGCATCCGGCTCGACGTCGTGACGCCGGCCGACGAGTCGGCCGCGGAGGTGCTGGTCGACGGGGTGGATGCGCCGCCGGGCGCACGGGTCGGCGAGACGATCGACCTCGTCGTGCGGTTACGCTCGACGATCACCACGCCGGCCACCCTGCGCCTGCTGGCGGACGGCGCAACGGTCGCCACCCGCGACCTCGACCTCGAGCCCGGCATCACGACGCTGCCCTTCTCGGTGACGGCTGCCGAACCGGGGTTCCACGTCTTCCGTGCCGTCATCGAGTCGCCGGTCGATCGGTTCGCCCAGAACAACGCCGCCGATGCCTACGTGCTCGTGACCGGGGAGCCGCAGATCCTCGTCGCGACCGACGATGCGACCCGGGCCGCGGATCTCGTCGCGTCGCTCGGCGAGGGGAGCCTCGAGGTCACGGTGGTGCCGGCGGGCGGCGTCCCCTCGTCGCTCGCGACGCTGGCGGGCTACGACGCGGTGGTCCTCGACAACGTGGAGGCGGGCGACCTCGGCGAGACGACCATGGCGACGCTCCAGGTCTACGTCCGGGACCTCGGCAAGGGACTCGTCATGCTCGGTGGCCGTGACAGCTACGGGGCCGGCGGCTACATCGGGACCCCGATCGAGGAGGCGCTGCCTGTCTACATGACGGTGCGCGACCGAGAGCGCTCGCCGGACGTGGCGATGGTCGCCGTCGTCGACAAGTCGGGCAGCATGGCCGACTGCCATTGCACCGGCGACTCGCGCGACAACGCCAACCCATCGGGCCAGCGCGGGTTCGAGAAGGTCGACATCGCGCGCGAGGCCATCCTGCGTGCAGCCGAGGCCATGGCACCGACCGACCAGCTGGGCGTCGTCGCGTTCGACCAGAACGCGCACTGGGCCGTCCGGACCGCGCCGATCGACTTCGGCGCCCTGGATGCGGGCATCGGCTTCCCGGCCGACGGCAACACGAACATCTACGCGGGGCTCAAGGCCGCGTACGACGACCTCGTCGACAACCCCGCCACGCTGCGCCACATCATCCTCATCACCGACGGGTGGTCCACGCACGGCGCATACGACGAGCTGCTGGATGACATGCGCGCGGCGGGCATCACCCTCTCGACCATCGGCACCGGCGGCGGCTCGGCCGGCCTCCTCGAGCGCCTGGCGGAAGAGTCCGGCGGACGCTACTACGACGCGGCCGACGCAACGACCATTCCCGACATCTTCCTGCGCGAGACGATCCGCACGGCGGGCGAGCAGATCGTGGAGGAGACCTTCCAGCCAATCCCCTCCTCATCCTCCGAGATCCTCGACGGCCTCGACGCCGGTCGCCTGCCGCAGCTGTTGGGCTACAACGCCACCACGGCCAAGGGCAGTGCCACGGTCGCGCTGCTCACCGGTCGCGAGGACCCGCTGCTGGCCCAGTGGCAGTACGGCCTGGGTCGGGCGGCGGCCTGGACGTCCGACACCCGCCAGCAGTGGGCGACGCCGTGGATCGGGACGCCCGAGTTCGGAACGCTCACCGCGCAGCTCGTGGCCTGGACCCTGCCCCCGCAGGACGCCGAGGGCATCGACGTGCGCTTCAGCCCGGGCGAGCGCGGTGAGCTCAACGTCGAGGTCACGTCGTTCGACGACGACGCGGGCCCCCGCAACTTCTATCGCACCGTGCTGCGCCTGGTTTCGCCGGACCTCGAGCCGACCCAGACCGTCCTCGAGCAGGTCGGACCGGGTCGCTACTCCGGGACGGTGCGCGCCGACACCCAGGGCGCGTACCTCGTCCGGGTGGCCCAGACATTCGAGGACGAGAACGGAACGGACGCTGCCAGTCGCACCCTCGGGATCGTCTCGCCGGCCGCCGAGGAGTACCGACGCCTCGGAGTCGACACCGATGCGCTTGCGGCATTCGCCGCGACCGGTCGCGGCGTGGAACGGGCGCTCGCCGACGAGGCGGCGCCGGCATCGGTCTGGACGCATGACATCGAGGCCGACGCGTTCCCGACCCCGATCTGGCCGTGGCTGCTGCTGCTGGCGATCGTGCTCGTCCCGATCGACGTCGGCGTCCGGCGCGTCGCCCTGAGCGGAGGAGACCTCCGGCGGGCTCGCGCCTGGGCCGCGCGACGCGTGGGGCTGGGGCGCACCGAACCCGAACCCGTGGCCGGGCTGGCGGAGCTGCGCGCCGCGCGGGATCGCATGGCGCGCCGCAGCGAGCGCGTCAGCCCCGCGCCGAGCCCGGCCTCGTCGCCCGAATCAGCCTCCCGGGCAAGCGCACCGCCACCGCCGATGCCGCCGCGCCCGCAGCCACGACGCCGCGACAGCGGTCCACCGACATCGGTGCCGCCCGCGATGGAGCCACCGCGGGCGCCGGAACCGGACGGTCCGGCCGAGACGCTGGCGGAGCGCCTGGCACGCCGGCGCCGGGGCGGCTGAGCGCTCAGTCGGGCTCGATCTCCTCGTAGACCGCGTCATCGTCGGCGCGCCGCACGGGCGGCGTCGCGCGCGGAACGCGGAGGAAGAGCACGGTCCCGACCGCCACCAGCGCGAGGGCGGTGATCGGCACCCACGGGAGCCCGCGGTAGTCGAGCCACCCGACCCCGCTGACCGTGCGGCGCGCCTGATTTCCGAGGCCATCGGCGGCCTCCACCACGACGTCGGTCGGCCACGGGGGAAGCTCGACGGTCGTCGCGAAGCCGCCGGCGTCGTCGAGCGCGACCGCGACACCATCGACCTCGACGCTGGTCGCCGCTTCAGCACGGCCCGTGACCTCCACCGCGCTCGATCCGAACGGCGTGCTGACCTCCACCTCCAGCGGTGGCGGCGCGTTCCGGACGCGGACGTTCCAGGCGGCGCGGTAGGTGCGCCCGGCCGGTGTCTGGACCACGAGCGTGGCCCGGTAGCGCGGGTTGTCGATCGCGACGTTCGGCGGGGCGAAGGGAACGTCGGCCCGACCAGAGGCGCGCACCACGATGGGCCCGCGGACCACCGACGGGTCGGCGTCGCCAGGGAAGATCCGCGAGCCCGGCGGAGCGGCGAGCTCGGCCACGAATCCCCCGGGACCGACCTCGATCGTGCCGCGACCGTCAACCGGACGCGCATCGCGCAGCAGAGGCTGGAGCTCGCCATCGTCGACCTCGCGCTCGATGACGGTCGCGAACGGCACGACGCTGGTCCACGAGCCGGCACGGACCGCCGGCACGCCGAGCGCCCCGCCATCCGCGGCGGCGGCTCCGGACAGACCGCGCGGCGAATGATCGAGGACCAGGAGGTCTCGATCGCCGACGAGCCCGATCGGCTGCGCGCCGCCGAGGCTGGCCATGACCGAGGTACTGGCGAAGGGGCTTGCGACCGGCGATGGGATCAGGCGTCCCTGGTGGATGACGACGGGCTCGCCGTCGATCCCGCCACCGGGGATCAGGCCACTGAAGCTGACGAACGGCGAATCGGAGAGGGCCGCCGCCGCGGGGCTGCGCGTCACCGTGGTCGCGGCGAACGCCGTCGGATTTGCCAGGTTCAGCAGATGCACGGCCTCGCTGATGGGCTCGTGGATCACGATGCTCTCGCCGCCGATGGGAACAGGGACCACGCCAACCAGCCGAACGCCGCGGAACGCAATGGATGGCTCCGGGACCACACCACCTCCTGCCGGCCACGCCGCCAGCGTGAGGTCTCCCGACGGACCGACGAGCGCCACCCCCCGGCCGCTCGCCAGCCCGACACCGGCCGCCTGCCGGGCCGGCGCCCCGCCCGCGTCGACGACGACCTCGTCGCCATCGACGAGCCGCAGCCGGTAGATCTGGGGCAGACCGGGGGCCTCGGACAGGATGGCCGCCTCGTCGCCGGGCAGGCCGTCACTGTCCCGGAGAGCGACCGGCGCATGTCCGGATCCCACGGGAAGCCGCGTCTCGGTCGGGCGCGCGAACGAGGCACCGGACCAGCGATGGACGCGCGCCAGGATCGGGAACTCGAGGTCGCCGAGGGGCGGCAGGGACCGCGTCGAGAGCAGCTCATCCGTCCCGTCGCCGTCGAAGTCGATCACGAGGAGGGCATCGGCGGAGTCGGTGCGCTCGGCGACGCGCGTCGCGGTTGCCTCCCCGTCCACGACGCCGAGGTCGTGAAGGACGAGGCAGCACTGCCCGACATCAATCTCCCCGAATTGAGGCTGGCTGGCGATTGTCACGCGTTCGCGTCCATCGACCCGACGGACCAGCGCGTGGACCGGCGTGGCGGGATAGACCGGCTGTGACCACGGCACGATCTCGACCGGGTCGCCGCGCCGCGCCCACCGGTCGCCCGACTCCCCCCAGATCTCGGCCTGGACGGCCGCATTGGCGCCGTTGGTGCCGCGAATGAGGCGGACGATCTCCCGCCGCCCGTCACCGTCCACATCGGCCGCAACCGTCTGCAGCGTCGGTGCGTCCGCGAGGATCACCACGTCGGGCTCGTCCGGAATGACGGCAACCGCTGTCGGACCACCCGGTGCGGGCAGCGGTGCGCTCAGCAGGAAGACGAGGAGCGCGACGGGCAGGTGCATCGGACGCATGAGCATAGCGTTCCCTCTGGCATCATCCTGCGCATGCCACAGCCACCGGTCCTCTGGTCCCCGCCGCCGGATGTGCGTGAACGCACCCGCATCGGCGCCTACCTCGCCTGGCTGGAAGCCGAACGCGGGCTGGTCTTCGCGAGCTACGAGGAGCTCCTGCGCTGGTCGATCGACGACCTCGGGGCCTTCTGGTCATCGGTCTGGGAGCACTTCGACGTGCGGTCGGACACCGATCCAGGCCCCGCGTTGGTCGATCCGGCCATGCCCGGCGCGCGGTGGTTCCCCAGTGCGCGGCTCAACTGGGCGGAGCATTGCCTGCGGCTCGACGGCCGGGGCGGCGAGGAGATCGTGCTGGTGGCGCGGTCGCAG
Organism: uncultured Chloroflexia bacterium; assembly: GCA_963767985.1. Taxonomy (GTDB): domain Bacteria; phylum Chloroflexota; class Limnocylindria; order QHBO01; family QHBO01; genus JACDBZ01. The sequence goes on along the minus strand of CAVYGE010000003.1, from coordinate 12,592 downwards.
ACGCGCGAGCGCATCACGCTGACCGCGGACGAGCTCCGCGACGCGGTCGGACGCTGTCGCGCCGGACTTGCGCGCCTGGGCGTGGGCCGTGGGGACCGCGTCGCGGGCTACCTGCCGAACGTCCCCGAGGCGGTCATCGCCATGCTCGCCACGGCATCACTGGGTGCCACCTGGTCGAGCTGCGCGCCGGAGTTCGGCACCCGCAGCGTCGTCGACCGGCTCAGCCAGATCGAGCCGTCGGTCCTCCTGACGATCGACGGCTATCGCTACGGGAACCGCGAGGTCGATCGAACGGCCGAGATCGCGGAGATCCGCGCCGCGCTCCCGAGCCTGTCGTCGACCGTCGTCCTGCCCTACCTCGACGCCGGCAGCGTGCGGATTCCCGATGCCATGTCGTGGCGGGATCTCCTTGCAGAGACCGCGCCGCTCGCCTTCGAACCCGTGCCGTTCGACCATCCGCTTTTCGTCCTGTACAGCTCCGGCACCACCGGTCTGCCGAAGCCGATCATCCACGGGCATGGCGGGATCCTGCTCGAGCACCTGAAGATCCACGCGCTGCATCACGACCTCGGCCCGTCCGACCGATTCTTCTGGTTCAGCACCACGGGCTGGATGATGTGGAATTACCTGGTCAGCGGGCTGGCGGTGGGCTCGACCATCGTGCTGTACGACGGTTCGCCGGCCCATCCGGATCTCGGCGCGATGTGGGAGCTGGCGGGAGAGGAGGAGGTGACCTACTTCGGCACGAGCGCGCCGTTCCTCATGGCCTGCCGCAAGGAGGGGCTCCGTCCGAGCCAGGTCGCCGATCTCTCGGCGCTGCGCGGCATCGGCTCGACCGGGGCTCCCCTGCCGGTCGACGGGTTCCGCTACGTCTACGACGCGATCTCCCCGAGCGCGCAGCTGCAGTCGGTGTCGGGCGGAACGGACGTGTGCACCGCGTTCGTCGGTGCCTCGCCCCTGGTTCCGGTGTGGGAGGGCGAGCTCTCGTGCCGCCTCCTGGGATGCGCGGTCGAGGCCTTCGCGCCCGACGGCACGCCCCGCATCGGCGAACAGGGCGAGCTGGTCATCACCGCGCCGATGCCGTCGATGCCCGTCGGATTCTGGAACGATCCGGACGGCGCGCGATACCGCGCCGCCTACTTCGAGGACTTCCCCGGCACGTGGCGGCACGGTGACTGGATCACGTTCACCGAGCGCGGCTCGTGCGTGATCAGCGGCCGCTCAGACGCCACGCTCAACCGGGGTGGTGTCCGGATCGGCACCGCCGAGTTCTACGCGGTCGTCGAGGCGATCGAGGGAGTGGCCGATTCACTGGTCGTCCACCTCGACGCCGATGACCGCCTGCTCCTTTTCGTGGCGCTCTCGCCTGGCGGCACGCTCGATGACGCGATGCGGACGACGATCGCGCGGGAGCTGCGAACGAAGCTCTCGCCGCGCCACGTGCCGGACGAGATCGATGCGGTCCCCGCCGTGCCCCGCACGCTCTCCGGCAAGAAGCTCGAGGTGCCGGTGAAACGCATCCTCACCGGCACCGATCCCGACCTGGCCGCGGCTCGCGGCTCGTTGGCCGATCCGACCTCCCTGGACGCCTTCGCGGCGATGGCCGCCCGGCGCTGAGGCTCAGTCGGTGTAGTACACGCCGTCGAGCGCGCCCCAGGCCGCGGCGCTGAACAGGGCACAGGCCGTCTTCGCCCGCGCGAAATCGCCTTCCGACAGGCCGTCGATCAACTCGGCCAGCATCGCGGGCTCATCGGTCTCGACCGCGTGCTCGACGAAGTACTGCTGGGCGGACTCGTCGACCGCGCCGGAGTAGTGCTCCCGCAGGCCGGCAAGCTTGCTCGACGCGGTCTTCGGCTGCTGAACCTCGAAGCTGTACAGCGCGCCGAGCGCCTCCGGGATGGCGGCAAAGGCGTTCTCGCCGACGGCGAGGAGCGTCCTCGACTGCGGTCGGGTCGACGAGCCGGTGGCGCCGAGCGAGGCACGGAAGTGCTGCCACAGGGCGTCATGCTCGCGCTCCTCGGCGGCGTACTCCGCATAGCCGAGACGGTCCCAGCCCTTGTCGACGGTGCCGATGAACGGCGCCCACTCGTCGGCGTACTCGGCAAGGCGGGCCACCGGGAGCGTCCCCGCGCGCCACTCGGTGTAGAAGGGATGGTCGTTGAGGTCGAACTGTCGGACGATTGCGTCCAGCTCGTCGATACGGCTGCTCATGGGGCACCTCTCAGGATGTAGATCGGCCGTCGAACGAACGAGCCGGTACGCACAGCGTATCGCAAACCCCTCACTCGCTGTCGATCTCCTCCAGCGTCCCGACCTCGCCTGCGGTCGCTGCCAGGGCGGGAGCCTGCGGACGGGGAGTCCGCAGGAAGAGCCACGCGCCGGCACCGAGGATCCCCGCGCCGACGATCGGGAGCCACGGGAGGCCACGGTAATCGAGGAAGCCCACGACCTGGACCCGAGCGGTGGACTCCCGACCGAACGGGTCGCGGACCTCGACCAGGACGTCGGTCGGCCAGATCGGCGCGTCGACCTCGATCGAGAACCGGCCCTCGGGGTCCACGGCCACGGACTCGCCGTTGACCGCGACGCTGGCCATCGCGGACGCGCGGCCCTCGACCGTCGCGCGCATGCTGAACATCGGGATGATGGCGCGGGTGGAGACGGTCGGATCGGTCCGCACGAACGTCCCGCGCAGGTGGAGGGTGGAGCTTCGGCCGTCGGGTGCGATCACCGCGATCCAACGCTCGAACGGGACATCCTCGTCGTCGGGCGCGCGACGGGGCGGCCGAATCTCGAGGGAGACCGGCGCACTCCCCACATCCCGAGCCTCGAGACGGCTGTCGATCGTGGTGATCACCAGCGATCCAGGCTCGGCGTTGATCTCGATCTCGAAGCCGTCCGCGGGCGCGAGCACGTTCGTCTCCCCGTCAATCGTGGGAAGCGCCACGGCATCGATCAGCCGGGCGTCCGGTTGTCCGGGCCCTGGAGCTAGCATGCGATCGATCGTCGCAATCACGAAGCGTCCGGCGTCGAGAGGGAAGGAGCTGCCGATCGGGAACAGGTACGCGTAGCGCCCACCGCCGAAGTACCCGTCCCCCAGGGCCAGCCATCCGTCGTCAGGCCCGGCGCGTCCCACCGGCTGCATCCCGACGAAGGACGCGATCTCCACGTGATCGAATCCGCCGAGGCCGTCGGGCTGGATGAGCATGCCGCTGGCGACCGACCCGGGAAGCCCCGCGATGGCTCCGGGAAGCGGGCCGAAGTACGGGAAGATGTTGCGGGAGAAAGCCCCGTAGTTCAGGTCGGGCCGCAGAACCGCCCAGACGCCGATGGTGGCCTCACCGGGCTCGACCGTCCCCAGCAAGCGAAGCGACGCATCGCGGACGCTGACCGTGGGCGGACCGTCCGACGGCGGTTGGGCACCATCCATGGTCAGCACCAGGGTTTCAGGCCCGTCGCCGGTCATTGCAACCGATGGGTAGCTGCTGGTCGGCACGTGCCCCGCCACCGCCGGTGTCCCGCCCGCGGGCCAGTGAATCATGCGAATGCCGTCCGATCCGACGATCAGCAGCCGGTCGGCGGTCGCTCCCGCGATCCATCCCTCAAATCGCTGACCGAGATCAAGGTGGTCTGTCTCGACTCGACCCCGACCGTTCGGTGCGGTAACCCGCGTCAGCTCGCCATCGGCTGACGGGCCGAAGAACACGGCAGATGGCGTGTTCGGCGCGACCGCCGAGATCCGTCCCCACCGACTCTCGATGACCGCCAAGTCAGATGGCGACCATCGCGATCCATCCCACTCCAGGATCGTCGACTCGGTGATCGGGGCGTCGGACGTGGCGTCCGCCGTGGACGAGACGATCAGTTCATCCGTCCGGTCACCATCGAGGTCCGCGATCTGGATCTCCTGGACGCCGAGCTCTGGAAAGGGCATCGGGACGAGCTCGAGGGTCTCTCCGCCAATCCGAACCTCGCTGATCGCCACGCAGCAGGTCGCGCCGAAGCCGAACCTTTCTCCGTCCTGACCGACCGCCGTGACGAGCACGGCGCGCTCTGTTCCTTCGTGCCGCCAGATGAGGAGCGAGGCAATCTCGGCGTTTGCGTCGGGCGGGTCCGGCCCGTGATCCAGCGCGACCTCGACGCTGCGCTCGGTCCGCCACCACCCGTCCCGAAATTCCCACGCTTCGAGCAGGAACCCGGGACCGCGAAGATCCGTCAGGCGCAGGACCTCGCGCGCCCCGTCGCCGTCGAGATCCACGGTCACGGCGTTGAGCGTGCTGCCGGGAAGCGACTGGAGCGCCGGATCGGCGTCACGTGCCGCCACCGGCCCCGTTCCGAGCACGGCGAGCGTGGCGAGCGCCGAGACGATGATCCTCGGACGCGCGCTCACCACACCACCTACATCGCGCGCAGGCCGAGCAGGTTGCGCGCGATCACCATGCGCTGGATCTCGCTGGTCCCCTCCCCGATCTCGGTCAGCTTGGCGTCGCGCAGGTAGCGCTCGACCTTGTACTCGGTGATGTACCCGTATCCACCGTGGATCTGGACCGCGTCATTGGTCACGTCGCGGGCCACCTCGGAGGCATAGAGCTTGGCCATCGCCGCCTCGGTGCTGTACGCCTTGCCACAGTCCTTGAGCCACGCCGCTCGATACGTCATGAGGCGCGCCGCGTCGATGGTCGTCGCGGCGTCGGCGATCTTGAACGCGACGCCCTGGAACGAGCCGATCGGCCGATCGAACTGGCGGCGCTCCTTCGCATACGCCGATGCGGCCTCGTAGGCGGCCTGCGCCAGCCCCAGCGCCATCGAGGCAATGCCGATACGTCCGCCGTCGAGCGTCTTGAGGAACAGCTTGTCGCCCTCGCCCTCGGCGCCGAGCATGTTCTCCGCCGGCACGCGACAGTCCTCGAAGATCAGCTCGCCGGTGTTGCTGGCATGGAGGCCCATCTTCTCCTCCATGCGGCCGATGCTGAAGCCGGGGGCATCGGCCTCGACGATGAACGCGCTGATCTTGCCGCTCTGCTCCTCGCGATCGGTCACGGCGGTGACGATGTACGTGCCCGCCACGCCGGCATTCGTGATGAAGCGCTTGCCGCCGTTGAGGACCCACTCGTCACCGTCGCGGTGGGCCCGCGTGCGTGTGCCACGCGAGTCGCTGCCCGCCCCCGGCTCGGTCAGGCCGTAGGCGCCGATGACCTCGCCGGACGCCATGGGGCGCAGGTACTTCTCCTTCTGCTCGTCCGTGCCGGCGATCCAGACCGGGTTGCAGCCCAGGCTGGTGTGGGCACTGACGATGATCCCGACCGATCCGCTCACCCGCGACAGCTCCTCGACGGTGATGGCATACGCCAGCGAGTCGAGCCCGGTGCCGCCGATCTCCTCGGGATACGGAACGCCGAGCAGGCCCAGCGAGGCGGCCTCGCGAATGATGTCCATGGGGAACTCGCCCTTGCGCTCCAGCTCATCGGCGACGGGGCAATCCGGCGCTCCGCGAAGTCGCGCACCGTGCGCCGAATCTCCTCGTGCTGCGGTGACAGGCCGAAGTCCATGAAGGGGCGAGCTCCGATGCGGAATCAGTGGAACCCGAGTGTACAAGTGGACGACCCGACCGCGGCGAGCGGTCGGGTCGGTGACATTCGCGAGGAGGACGGTCAGGCGCTTCGGCGCCAGCGCTCCATCTCGCGGCGCGCTGCGCTGCTCGTCCGCGCGCTGGCGGTTGGTGCGACGACGTCGCGTCGCCATCGGACTAGGTCGGTGGCGCTTCTGATGATTCAGCTTGGCCATGTGGCTCGAGCGCCCCTGCTCGAGTGCCCTGCTTGCCGTCCAGACGCCACAGCGGTTGCCGAAGTTCCGCGGCCATGCGGGGCCGATTCTTGACAGGGGCGAAACGGCGAACCTATACTCTCCAGCCTTACTGCACTACGACAAGGTTCCCGAGATGACCGAGCGTGTCCGAAGCTGACGTCCGCCTCGAGCGAGTGACGAAGCGATACGGTGAGCTTCACCGCCGTCGACGACCTCTGCGCTCGAGGTGCAGCACGGCGAGTTCTTCTCTCTGCTGGGCCCGTCGGGCTGCGGCAAGACGACGACGCTGCGCATGATCGGCGGCTTCGAGGAGGTCACGCTCGGGCACGATCTTCGCTCGGCGACGACGACGTCACCGACCTGCCGCCCTTCAAGCGCGCGACGAACACGGTCTTCCAGAACTACGCGCTCTTCCCGCACCTCACGGTGTTCGAGAACATCGCCTTCGGCCTTCGTCGGCGGAAGACGCCGATCGAGCGAGATCCGACGCGAGGTGGCGTTCATGCTCAGGCTGGTCGAGCTGCCCGGCTACGAGGAGCGTCGTCCCGAACCAGCTTTCCGGCGGGCCAGCAGCAGCGCATCGCGCTCGCGCGCGCACTGGTCAACAACCCACGGGTGCTCCTGCTCGACGAGCCGCTCGGGGCGCTCGACCTCAAGCTGCGCAAGCAGATGCAGGTCGAGCTGAAGCGCATCCAGAGCGAGATCGGCATCACCTTCATCTTCGTCACCCACGACCAGGAGGAGGCGATGACGATGTCGGATCGCATCGCCGTCATGCGCGCCGGGCCGCATCGAGCAGCTCGGCGCGCCGGACGAGCTCTACGAGTCGCCGCGCACCGAGTTCGTGGCGGGCTTCCTGGGCGTCAGCAACCTGCTCGACGCCGAGGTGGCAGGCCGCGACGGCGATCTCGCCGACGCTGCGACTCGTCGACGGACCGGTGCTGCGCGCACCGAGCAAGACGCTGAACGGCGAGACGAAGCGTCCGGCTCGGGCGTGCGGCCGGAGAAGCTCCGCGTCATCGCCACACCGAAGGCGAGTCCGGCGCAGACCGAGGCGGGGATGAACAGCATCGAGGGCACGGTTCTCGACGCGTCGTACATCGGGGTGAGCACGCAGTACCTGGTGAAGACCGCGGACGGTCACCGCTCACCGTGTACGCCCAGAACCTCGAGACCAGCGGTGCGAGCGAGGTCCTGTCGCAGGGTCAGCGCGTTCGCCTCACCTGGAATCCGCAGCACACGTTCGTCATCGGCACGGGTGACGACGCCGAGCGATGTGGGGCCAGCAACCACGGAGGAAGAGGGACAGACCGATGCATGACGACAGCACGATCGAACGGGCCATCACGCGTGCCTTCAATGGCAGCCGGTACACGCGACGCATCTTTCTGAGGCGCGCCGGCAAGGGCGTGGTGGTGGCCGGGCAGCGCGCTGTCGCTGCCGTGCGATCCTGGCTGCCTGCGGCATCGGCCCGCGGGCATCGTCCTCGGGCGGCGCCCTGCCGAGCTCGCGCACCGGTGGGAGGCGGCGAGCCGTCCGGCACGCTGAACTTCGCGAACTGGCCGCTCTACATCGACCAGGACGACGACGGCGACTCCCCGACCATCCAGCAGTTCGAGGAGGCGTCGGACATCGACGTCACCTACACCGAGGTGATCGAGGACAACCAATCGTTCTTCGGCACCATCCAGCCGTCGCTGGCCGCGGGCGAGGACACCGGGCTACGACATCATCGTCCCGACCGACTGGATGCTCGGGCAACCTCATCCGGCTCGGCTACCTGGAGCAGATCGACGTCGAGCGTGACGTGTCGAACTTCGTGGCGAACGCCGGGCGACAAGTACAAGAACCCGTCGTACGACCCGAACAACGCGCACAGCGTCCCGTGGCAGTCCGGCATCACCGGCATCGGCTACAACCCGGCCCTCGTCGACGAGGAGATCACCTCGCTGGGCCAGCTGCTCGACCCGGCGTTCATCGAGAAGTACTCGGGCCACGTCGGCATGTACACCGAGATGCGCGACACGCATGAGCTTCGCGCTCCTCTACAACGGGGTCATCCCCGCAGAGGCCACCATGGACGACGTCCGTGCCGCGCAGGAGACCCTCCAGGCGCAGGCGCCCCACGTGCGCGGCTACTTCGGCAACGAGTACGCGCAGGGACTGGCCGATGGCAGCCTTGCCATCACCATGGCGTGGTCCGGCGACGTGTTCCAGCTCCAGCTCGACAATCCCGACCTCAAGTTCGTCGTCCCCGACGAGGGCGGCATCCTGTGGGTCGACAACATGTCGATCCCGAAGGGTGCACAGCACCCCAACGACGCGCTGGCGATGATGAATTACGTCTACGAGCCCGAGGTGGCCGCACAGATCGCCGAGTGGGTGAACTACATCTGCCCGGTGCCGGCGGCCCAGGAGATCATCCGGCAGCACGCCGCCGAGGCGGACAACGACGAGGATCGCGAGTACCTCGAAGCCGTGGCCGAGTCGCCGCTGGTCTTCCCGACCGAGGAGATGCTCGCGCGGCTCTACAGCTACAAGGTGCTCGACGAGGCGGAGGAGCGCGAGTGGAACGAGCTCTTCCAGGAAGTCGTGCAGGGCTAGGTCGCCGTTGAACGGCGGAGCCTGAGCCGTGTCCGCCTGGCTGCGTCACCACAAGGGGATCGTCCCCTACCTGTTCCTGGTGCCGGGCGGGCTGTTCCTGGTGCTCTTCTTCGTGATCCCGTTGATCACGACGGTCTCGGTGGCGCTCCAGGAAGGCTCGCTCGGAACGGGCTACCGCCTCACGTTCAACTTCGGCGTCTTTCCCGAAGCGATCGCGCGCTGGGACGAGCAGCTCATCCGCTCGCTCCAGTACGGCCTGGTGGTCACGGTGCTGACCATGCTCATCGGCTATCCGATGGCCTACACCATCGCCTTCCGTGGGGGCCGCTACAAGAACATCCTGCTGCTGCTCGTGATCATGCCGTTCTTCACGAGCTTCATCATCCGCACCATCAGCTGGAAGTTCATCCTGGCCGACCAGGGCTTCGTCCTCGGCACGCTCAAGGAGATCGGCCTGCTGGAGCCCGGATTCCGGCTGCTCGCCACGCCCGTGGCGGTGATCAGCGGGATCACGTACAACTTCCTGCCGTTCGTGGTGCTCCCGCTGTACGTGGCCCTCGAGCGGATCGACCCGCGCATGGTCGAGGCGGCGACCGACCTCTACGCGAGCCGGCTCCAGGCATTCCTGCGCGTCACCCTGCCGCTCTCGATCTCGGGAGTGTTCGCCGGGTCGCTGCTCAGCTTCATCCCCGCCGTCGGTGACTATCTCAACGCCGAGCTCCTCGGCAGCCGCAGCGAGACGATGATCGGCAACGTCATCCAGCGGCTCTACCTGGTGAACAACGACTATCCGCAGGCATCCGCGCTGAGCCTCATCCTCATGGCCGGCATCCTCGTCAGCGTCTTCCTCTACCGTCGGGTGCTCCACGGCCAGGAGCTGACGGTCTGATGGCCGCCGTCACCGCCGCCCGACCCGATCCCCCGGAGCGTCCGCCTGCCGGTGCGTCCCGGCTCGCGCGCATGGTGCTTCCCGTCTTCACCGGCCTGGTGGTGGCGTACCTGTTCCTGCCGATCCTGGTCATGGCCGTCTTCGGGTTCAACGACGTCGAGGGCCGCTTCAACTTCACCTGGCAGGGCTTCACGCTCGACCACTGGGCGAACCTCTTCGGTCGCTACCCGGCGCTGAACCAGTCGCTCCAGAACAGCCTCATCGTGGCCGTCATCTCGACGCTGGTCGCCACCACGCTCGGCACGCTCATCGGCCTGGCACTCACGCGCTACGAGTTCCGCGGCCGCGGGCCCCTGAACCTGCTTGATCTTCCTGCCGATCGCGACGCCCGAGATCGTGCTCGGGGCATCGCTGCTGGCGCTCTTCGTCTCGGTCGGCGTGACGCCGGGACCTGACCACCATCACGATCGCCCACATCATGTTCAACATCAGCTTCGTGGTGGTCACGGTGCGTGCCCGGATCGCCGGCTTCAACCGCTCCCTCGAGGAGGCGGCCATGGACCTTGGCGCCGACGAGTGGACGACGTTCCGCAAGGTGACCTTCCCGCTCATCTTCCCGGGCATCCTGGCCGCTGGCCTGCTCGCCTTCGCGCTCTCGATCGACGACTTCGTCATCACCCAGTTCACCGCCGGCCAGACGACGACCTTCCCGCTCTGGGTGTACGGCGCGTCGCGCATCGGCGTCCCGCCGCAGGTCAACGTCATGGGCACCCTCATCTTCCTCATCGCCATGGTCGGCATCGTCCTCTGGGTGGTTCTCCAGCGGCGCGACATGACGGCCGCGGCCGACGTCGCTGGAGGAGCTGATGTACCGCATCGGCGAGGTCGGCACGCCGCGTCGGAGTCTCGCCCTCCGCGCTGCGGCTGTGGGAGCGACAGGGCCTGGTGCGGCCGCGACGGACGCATGGCCGCTACCGCATCTACACCGATGCCGACCTCGAGCACCTGTGCAGCGTCCGACGCATGCGGCGCGTGGATCGCGTCAATGCGCCGGGCATCCGTCGGATGCTCCGTGAGACGCTCGCGAGCGCGCACGGCGACCGCCATGTCGACGGGCGCCTGCTTCGCCGGCCTGCGTGCCCGCCATGGCCTCAGCCTGCGGGAGGCGAGTCGGCGCAGCGGTGTGTCGGTCAGCTTCCTCTCGGCCCTCGAGCGCGGCGTGTCCGGGGCCAGCGTCGCGACGCTGCAGCGACTGACCTCGGCGTACGGGACGAACATGCTCGGCCTCTTCGGCGGGCCCGCGTCCGGCGTCGGTGGCCACCTCGTGCGGGCCGACGAGCGTGACGTCCCTCGAGCTCGCGGGCGGCGAGGTGCGCATCGAGCAGCTCGCCCGCGATGCGACGCAGCTCGAGCCGCAGCTCTTCGTGCTCGCCGCGTGGCGCCACGAGCGAGGGCGCCTACGCCCACGAGGGCGAGGAATTCCTCTACCTGCTCGCCGGTGCCGTGACCGTATGGGTCGGCGAGGACGAGAGCGTTCCGGCTCACCCACGAGGGAGACGCCCTCAGCTTCCCATCGACCATGCCGCATCACTGGCGCAACGACGCCGCAGGAGAGTCCCGACTGCTATGGATCAACACGCCACCGACCTTCTGACCGACTGGGCGGCGCTGCGTCCCGGCGTGCCGCCCGTGTGGGCCCGCTACACCGACCTCATCGTCGAGCGCGCCATCGGCTCGTGGATCGAGACTCTCGGCGGCGAGCGCTATCTCGACTACACCTGCGGCATCGGCGTCACGAACACCGGGCATGCCCACCCGCGGGTGGTCGCGGCGATCGCCGAGCAGGCGGCGAGTGGCATCCACCTCCAGCAGAACATCGTCTACCACCAGCCCGGGCTCGAGCTGCATCGGCGGCTACCGCAGCGCTTCCCGAATGCGGCGGCCGGCATCGAGTACGGGCTGTTCCTGTCGAACTCGGGGGCCGAGGCGGTCGAGGCCGCGATGAAGCTGGCCAAGGCGGCCACGCGACGGCCGGTCGTCATCAGCTTCCGTGGCGGCTTCCACGGGCGGACGCACGGCGCCATGGCGCTCACCAGCTCCAGCGTCAAGTACCGGGCCCACTTCGAGCCGCTCATGGGCGGCGTCCAGATTGTCCCGTACCCGTATCCGCTGCGCATGGGCGGGACCGATGCGGCCCTGGCGACGACGCTCTCGGCGCTCGACGAGCTCTTCGACCGTGCGTGTCGCCCGACGACGTCGCCGCGTTCATCGTCGAGCCCGTCCTCGGTGAGGGTGGCTACGTCGTGCCGCCCGACGGCTTCCTGCCGGCGCTGCGCGAGCTCGCCGATCGGCACGGCATCCTCCTTGCCGTCGACGAGGTGCAGTCGGGCTACGGCCGCACCGGTCGCTTCTTCGCCACCGAGTGGGGCGACGTCACACCGGACATCGTGATCATGGCCAAGGGGATCGCATCGGGACTGCCGCTGTCGGGCATCATGGCGGCGCGAGCCTCCTCGAGCGGCTGACCCCGGATCGCACGGCGGAACGTACGGCGGCAACGCCGTGGCCTGCGCCGCCGCGCTGGCCACCCTGGACGTCATCGACGACGAGGGGCTGGCGGCGCGTGCCGAACGGCTGGGCGCCGACGTGCTCGGTGCCATCTCGGCCATGGCCATGCCGGTAGCACCGTCGCCGAGGTCCGCGGACGAGGCCTGATGATCGCAATCGAGTTCGCCGACGGTGAGCGGCTCACGCCCCGACCCGACCTCGCGAAGGCGATGTTGGGCGAATGCATGGCAAGGAACCTGCTGCTCCTGAGCTGCGGCACGTACGGGCAGGCGGTGCGCATCATTCCGCCGCTCGTCACCACCGACGATGAGGTCGAGATCGCGCTGCGGGTGATCGAGGAGTCGCTCGAGGCAATCGGAGCCTGAGGAAGGAGAGCGACATGGCCTACTCCGTCTGGGTCGTTGATGACGAGCCCCTGATTCGCACCGCCGTCCTGGCCGTCCTGGCCGAGGTTGGGCACGCGGCTCGCGGCTTCGGAAGCGCGGAGGAGCTGTACACCGCGCTCGTCGAGGAGCACACCTCACCCGACCTGCTGGTGCTCGATCAGCGGTTGCCTGACGAGTTCGGCTCGACCATCCTCCACTCCCTCCGCGAGCGACCTCAGTACCGCGACATCCCGGTCCTGTTCGTCACCGCAATCGACGACGAGGAGGCCGACCGGCTCTCGGCGCTCGCACCGGTCGTGCGCAAGCCGTTCGACTTCAACGACCTCATCGCGGCGGTGGA
>CAVYGE010000002.1:0-600094 GCA_963767985.1 uncultured Chloroflexia bacterium | reverse complement strand
CCGGTAGTACTGTTGACCCGCGGCACCATGGGTCCCTAGCCTGCTGACGCGATATCCGCGATCCGCCCGAGGCCGCCCTTGACCCAGCACAACCCAGCCGCGGACCCGACACCGGCCATCCACGCCCCGCGCCTGGCAGCGGGCGATCAAGCGTGCCCTGGACCTGGTGCTCGGCACGCTGGCGCTCGTGCTGATGCTGCCCGTGATGGCGCTCGTGGCGATCGCGGTGGCCGTCGACTCCACCGGGCCGGTGATCTTCGGCGCGAAGCGCATCGGGCGGGGCGGGAAGCCGTTCACGATGTGGAAGTTCCGCTCCATGGCCCGCGGCGCGGAGCGAGCCGGTCCGGCGGTGACCGGCTCCTACGACTACCGGGTCACCCGCGTCGGCGCCGTCCTGCGCCGGACGAAGCTCGACGAGCTGCCGCAGCTGGTGAACGTCATCGGCGGGCAGATGTCGCTGGTCGGCCCGCGGCCCGAGGCCCCGAAGTACGTCGAGTCGTGGACGCCGGCCGAGCGCCTGGTGCTGACCGTCCGTCCCGGCATCACCGGCCCGACGCAGATCACCTACATCGACGAGGAGGAGCAGCTCGAGGGCGATCCCGATGCCGCCTACGAGGGCGAGCTGATGCACGCCAAGCTGGCCATCGACCTCGACTACGTCCGCCGCTTCTCCCTGCGGGGCGATCTCGCCATCCTGTGGCGGACCCTGGTCGGCATCGCATCCGCCGGCGAGCGACGATCGAACCGGCCGCGGCGACGCTACACGCTGGGCGAACGGCTGCGCAGCGCGCGCATCGGGCCGATCCTGCTCGACGCGTCCCTGGCGGCGCTGGCGGCGGCGCTGGCCGTCGGGCTGCGCATCGATCGCAACAACATCTTCGCCGCGGTCGCCACGTACTGGGTCTTCGTGCCGCTGGCGGCGCTCGTCCGTCCCGCCGGCTTCCTGATCGCCGGCGCCTACCTGCGGGTCTGGCGCTACCCGACCGTCTCCGACGCGGCGCTGGTGGCGGGATCGCTGGCCGCCGGCTCGCTGATCATGACCATCGTCGTCTTCGTGGTCATGCAGCCGTGGGCCTTCCCCGGCAGCCTCGGCTTCCCGCGCAGCGCGATCATCATCGAGTTCCTCATCAGCCTCATCGTGCTGGGCGGGACGCGCCTCGCATCGCGCGTCCGGCAGGAGGGACATCGACGAGGGCGGGGCGCCCATCGCGGCCGGACCGCCGCGCCCGGTGCTCGTCTACGGCGCGGGTGAGGCCGGCGCCATGCTCGTGCGCGAGATGCGCCGCAACCGGGCGCTGCGCCTGGAGCCCGTCGCCTTCCTGGACGACGACCGCGAGAAGCACGGCCAGCAGATCTACGGCATCGACGTCGTGGGCGGGGCGGAGGAGCTGCCGCGCGTCGTGAGCGAGCGGGAGGTGGTCGAGGTCATCGTGGCCATGCCCCGCATCGGCGGCGATCGGCTGCGCCAGGTGGTCGCCATGTGCGAGGCCTCGGGGGCGACCGTCCGGACGCTCCCGGCCGTCAACGAGCTGCTCGACGAGACCGTGTCCGTCAACCGCGTGCGCCCGGTGCGCGTGGAGGACCTGCTGCGTCGTGAGCCGATCGACATCCCGACCGGGCCGATGCGCGAGCTGGTGGCCGGCCGAACGGTCCTCATCACCGGCGCCGGCGGCAGCATCGGCTCCGAGCTGTGCCGCCAGGTCTCGGCGCTGGGCGCGGGTCGCATCGTGCTCTTCGAGCGGGCCGAGACGCCGCTCTTCTACGTCGACGAGGAGCTCCGTCGGCGTTTCGGGACGCCCGAGGTGCGCCCGGTCATCGGCGACGTGACCGACGAGGCCGCGGTGGCGCGCGTCTTCGAGGCGGAGCGCCCCGACGTCGTCTTCCACGCCGCGGCGCAGAAGCACGTCCCGCTGTCGGAGTCGAACGTCGCGTCCACCGTGTGGACGAACGTGCGCGGCACCCGCCTGGTGGCCGAGGCGGCCGCACGTCACGCGGTGAAGCGCGTTCATCTTCATCAGCACGGACAAGGCGGTCGACCCGTCATCCATCATGGGCTCCACCAAGCGCATCGGCGAGGAGATCGTCCGCGAGCTGGGCGCCACGGCGACCGGCCGGTTCGTGGTCGTTCGGTTCGGCAACGTCATGGGCTCGCAGGGGTCGGTGCTCGAGCTGTTCCGGCAGCAGATCGCCGACGGCGGCCCGGTCACGATCACCCACCCCGACATGACGCGCTACTTCATGACGATTCCCGAGGCGGTGCGCCTCATCCTGCACGCCGGCGCGATCGGCGTTCCCGGCGACGTCCACGTGCTGAACATGGGCCAGCCGATTCGCATCATCGACCTGGCGCGCGACCTGATCCGGCTCTCCTCCCCGACGGGCGGGCGGGACATCGGCATCACCTTCACCGGCCTTCGCCCCGGCGAGAAGCTGGAGGAGACCCTGTTCAGCCCGGACGAGGAGGCGGTGGACGTCGACTCGCCGTTCATGATGGTCGCCCGATCCAACGGGGAGGCCCTTGACCAGCCCGCGGCGGGGATTGCTCGCGAGCTCGAGGCCCTGGCATCCGACGGCCGCGACGACGACCTGCGGCGATCGCTCCTTGCGGTCCACGCGCGCGCATGACGTCCGGGGTCTCCGCGGCGCGCACGTCCCGTCCCGCCCTGCGCGCCGGGCTCGAAGTCTGGGTGTTCGCGTTCGTCTTCCTGGGTGGCACCACGCTGGCAGGCGTCGATCCGACCCTGCGCCTCGTCACGCTGGCGCTGTTCGGCCTTCCCGTGCTCGGCTGGGCCCTGACGAGCATGCGAGGACCGCTCGCGCCGATCGACATCGCGATCCTGGCGGCAGTCCTCACCCACCTTCTCGTATCCGTGACGAGCGTGGATCGGGAAGGCAGCCTGGAGGCGTCCGGCGATCGTCGTGGCCTACGCCGCGACCTTCTGGCTCGCGCGTCGCATCGGCGCCGATGCCGATCTGCGCCGCACCGTCGCCGTCGCGGTGGTCATGGCCCTCGTCGCCTGGCTCCTGCTCATCGCCGGGACGTGGGTGGTCGAGAAGGTCGTCGACGTTCAGACCTTCGGCTGGCCGCCGCAGCTCGACGCCCACCAGCCGTATGTCTGGGGTTCCGTCAACACGCCGCCGGTCCTCGCCATGCTCGTCGTGCCCTTCGTCGCCCTGCTTCGGCCGGGCCGGCCGCGCCGGGTGATCCTTGGCGTGCTGGCCGTGACCGCACTCGTGGTCATCCCGTTCAGCGTCGGACGCGCGGCATGGCTGGGCATCGTTGTGGCGCTTGCTGCCTGGGAGGCGATGGCCGGGTTTCCGCGGGTGGGCCGCATCTGGCGCGCGGGGACCGCACGCATCGGGCGAGCTGGGAGCATCGCGGTGGCGGCAGGCATCGCCACGCTCGTGGGTGTCCTCGCGGTTGGTGCCGCGGGATCGATCGTCGCGGCACTCGGAAGTCGATCCCGGCTGTGGCAGCAGGCGCTGGGCCTCTTCGCCGACAGCCCGCTGACAGGCTCGGGGCCGGGAACGTTCTCGTGGGCGCGACTTCAGCACGTCCCGGACTTCACCGACCGCGTCGGGGCCGTTGCCGTGCACAACCTCCCCCTCCAGACGCTCGCCGAAGGTGGTGCGCTGCTGTCCGCCGCATTCCTCTTCGTGGTACTCGCCTGGATCGGCACCGTGGTCGCTCGGCGGGGAGCGCTCGAGTCCCGTCATCGCATGGCGGTGGCGACGCTGGTGGGGTACGCGGCCTTCAGCCTGCTCGACGACTTCAGCTTCCTGCCGGCAGTCACCGTGCTCGTCATCGTCCTTGCGGCATGGTCGCTGCCGGAGCGTCAGGCCGCCCGCGCAGGATCCTCGACTCGGTGGACTGCGGTGGCTGTGATGGCTGTCGCCGCCGTCGTATCAGCACCCGCGGTCGTGTCGCTGGGCGTGATGCGTGTGGGGCTGGCGGACGCGCGAGCCGCCGCCGTGGATGGCGAATGGCTGGCGGCACGCGACGGCTTCCGAGCGGCAACGGCCGCGCAGCCAGCCAGCGCGCTGCACTGGATGAGCCTGGGACTCGCGGAGCATCACCTCGGCGACGAGACCGCAGCGGTCGAGGCCTACCGGGCGGCGCAGCGGGCGAACCCCGGGGATCCGCGACCGTACGGCGCCCTGGCGATCCTGGAGCCCGATGACGAGACCCGGTTGCTCGAGGCCGCCGCGCGCCGCAGCACCGATCCGCAGTACGCGTATCGGCTGGGCGTTTCGCTCGCGGGGTCAGGAGAAGCCGAGGCGGCAGCCGGCTGGTTCGCCATCGCGTCGGTCGCCGAGCCGACGCTCCTCGGGGCGGTTCCGGGGTCCGTGGCGGACCTCGTCTCGGCCCAGATCGAGGAGGCCATCTCGACCGTCGGTTCGATCGCGGAGCGCGATCCCAACGAGGTGGCGTGGAATTCGGCGCTGCGTGCCGACATCAGCCCGACCGGGGCGCCACGTCCGTGGAGCGTCGCGCACGCGGTCGACGCCGGGGATGGAGCCGAGGCCGTGACGCTGCTCGAGGCGGCCATCGCGGAGGACCCAAGGGGCATCCGCGTATGGCAGGCTGCGGAGGCCGTGGCGCGCCTCGACTGCGACCGAGGGCTGCATGAGATGGCCGAAGGAAAGCTCGCCCGCCTGGAGGCCGAGCCCGTCGGCTTCGATCATGCGGTGCGGCAGCGCCGGGCGGGCGTCTACCGCGAGCCTGATCTCGGCGACTACCAGCCACTCGACGAGCCCACTCTTGCCGCCATGGCGCCGTGGCCCCTGCCGTTCATCGAGGCTCCCGACTGTGGGTGGTAGACGCCGTTCCTCCATGGCCGGACGGCTCCTCCGGCGGATCCCGCTCGCGATCGCCCTGGCCGCGATCGCGTTCGGCTGGATCGGCCTCAACCTCGACGGCGACTACTTCCGCGATGCGGCGGCGTACTGGCGCCCGGACCTCGATGACCTGTACGGTGGGCGCCGGGTCGGAATCATGAGCACGTACCTCTACTCGCCGGCCTTCGCGCAGCTGATCTCGCCGCTCGGCCTGCTGCCGTGGGCCGCCTTCGCCGCCCTATGGTCGGCCGTCAACCTGGGCGTGCTGGTCTGGATGACCGGACCGTACCTTGCCGCGCTGCTGTTCCTGATCCCCGGGCCGGTCGGTGACGAGATCTCGACCGGCAACATCCACCTCCTGCTCGCCGCCGCCGTGGTCGTGGGGTTCCGATGGCCGGCCGCCTGGAGCTTCCCGTTGCTCACGAAGATCACGCCGGGTGTCGGCATCCTCTTCTTCGCCGGCGGCTCGCCGGTGGCGGTCGTTGGCGGTCGGCCTGGGAGTGACCGCCGCCATCTCCCTGGTGTCGTTCGCGGTGGCCCCGTCGTCGTGGTTCGAGTGGTTCGAGACCCTGCGCCGAAGCACCGAGATCTCGGTCACCGGAGACGTGGCGGTCATCCCGGGGCCGCTCTGGGCGCGAACCGCCGTGGCCGCGAGCGTCGCGCTGCTGGCCGGCTGGCGCGGCTGGCACTGGCTGGTGCCGATAGCGGTCTTCGTCGCGCTCCCCGTCCCGTGGTCGTCCGGCCTGTCGCTGCTCGTCGGATCCATCGCGCTGTCGCGCGACTGGTGGGGACCACGGATCGCGCAGGTCGTCGGCTCGCGCACCGCCGCGGACCGGTCCTAGGCCGATGCTGGCGCTGTTCACGCTCACGATCTTCCTCGGCGCAACGCTGGTGTTCGGCGTCCAGCCCATCGCGGCGCGAATGCTGCTGCCCTCGTTCGGGGGCAGCCCTGCGGTGTGGAGCGCAACGAGCGTCTTCTTCCAGGTGGCGCTGCTGGCCGGCTACGGGTACAGCTACGCGCTGACGAGGTGGTTCGCCCCGCGGCGACAGCCGCTCGTCCACGTCATCGTGCTTGCGGCGCCGCTGCTGTTCCTCCCACTCGGCCTGCCACTCGCGACGGCGTCGGAGGGGGTTCATCCGTCCCTGACGGTCATCGGCCTCCTGGCGCTCGGCCTCGGCGTCCCGTTCACCGTCGCAGCGACCACGGGACCGCTGATTCAGCGCTGGTTCAGCTTCACCGGGCACCGCGCAGGTCGTGATCCCTACTTCCTCTATGCGGCAAGCAACGCGGGCAGCCTCCTGGTGCTCCTGGCGTATCCCTTCGTCATCGAGCCCAGGCTGAACCTCGCATCGCAGACCGCGACCTGGAGTGCCGCATACCTCGCCTTCGCGCTGCTGAGCGTGGCGTGCGCCGTGGTGGTGGTGCGAACTGGCGCGGACGCCGACGAGTCCGTCCGCGACATCCCCGACCGCGCGGTGGCCGGACCGGGCTGGACCACCCGAGCCCGATGGATCCTGCTGGCCGCGGTGCCGTCCGCGCTGTCACTGGGAGCCACGGCGTACATCAGCACCGATATCGCGGCCGTCCCGCTGCTGTGGATCATCCCCCTGTCGCTCTACCTGCTGAGCTTCATCATCGCGTTCAGCACGCGGCTCAACGGCGTCTCCCGCCGCGCCGGCCGGGTCCTGCCGTGGCTTGCGGCATTGCTCGTCATCCCGTCGGGTGGACTGCTTCCGCTCCCGGTCACCGTCGTGATCGTCCTTCACCTGGCCTTCCTGTTCGTGGCCGCCACGATGTGCCACGGCCGGCTGGCGGAGGAGCGGCCACCGGCTCGCCACCTCACGGAGTTCTACCTGCTGCTCGCGATCGGTGGTGCGCTCGGAGGCATCGCCGTCTCGATCGCCGCGCCGGTCGTGTTCGATCGGGTGTGGGAGTACCCGATTGCCATCGGCCTGGCGCTGCTCCTCCGACCCGGCCCCCTGCCGCGGCCCACGCGGCGCACGCTGATCGGGCTCGCGGCGATCGTGCTGGTCGGCCTGCTCGTCGCCGGGGTGGCGCTTCGGATGCCCGCGGCATTCCCCGCGTTCGCGGCCGCGATCGGCATCGGCGTGGCGCTCCTGGTGATCCTGCTGGCCGCCTCCTCGATCCGGCCGCTGTTCGCGGTCATGGCGGTCGGGATCCTGGCGGTCAGCGTCTGGGGATCCGGCACCGCCATCCACACCGATCGCACCTTCTTCGGCGTGTATCGCGTGACGGAGGACGACGGGGACCACCTGCTCATCCACGGGTCGACCATCCACGGCTGGCAGCATCTCGACGATGCGATGCGGCTGACCGCGACCACCTACTACCACCGCAGCGGACCGATCGGCCAGGTCTTTGCCGCCCGTGGCGATCGCCTCGACCGCGTCGCGATCCTTGGCCTTGGCGTTGGCACGCTGGCCACATACAGCGAGCCGGGCCAGAGCTTCACGTTCTACGAGATCGACGGCGCCATGGTCGACATCGCGCGCGATCCCCGGCTGTTCACGTTCGTCGGCGAAGCGCGCGGCAGCGTGGACATCGTGGTGGCCGACGGTCGGCTTGGCCTTGTGGCGGATCCGGCGCGCTATGACCTGCTGGTCCTCGATGCCTTCACGTCCGACGCCATCCCTGCCCACCTGCTCACCCGGGAGGCGCTCGAGGTCTACGTCGACCACCTGGCAGCGGACGGGATCATCGCCATGAACGTCACCAACCGGTTCCTCGACCTGGAACCGGTCGTCGCGGCCGTCGCCGACTCGCTCGGGCTCGTCGCCCTGACCCAGCACGACACGGCGGTCACGGCCGTGGAGGCCGATGAGGGGAAATCCTCGTCAACGTGGGCGCTCCTCGCGCGCGAGCCTGACCACCTCACGGATTTTGCGGCCGATCCCCGCTGGAGGGCGGCCCGTCTCGACCCGGCCGTTCATGCCTGGACCGATGACTTCAGCGACATCCTGGCGGTGCTGCGCTGATGGGGAAGCGGTGGCCGTCGATGGCATGGGTGGCGATCGTCGCGGTCGCGTTCATGGTCTGGCTCCCACGCCCGTCGATCCCGCTCATCGACGGCGACGTGTGGTGGCATCTCCGCGCCGGCGAGCTCGTGCTCGCGACCGGCGCGATCCCCACGATGGACCCATGGACCATCGTCGGGGAGGGCATGGCGTGGACGAGCCAGGACTGGCTCAGCAACGTCCTGATGGCCGCTGCCTGGCGCCTGGGACCGATCGGGCCGACGATCCTGTCGATCGCCTTCGCCGGTCTCGTCGTGCTGTCGCTGGTCCTGCTGTGGATCGCGATCGGCGTGCGGTCGCCGAGCTCGGGCTGGGTCGCGCGGCTGACCTGGCTGACCGTGGGACTCACGGTGGCCGGAGCTGTCGTCGGCGTGCGCGTGCAGGTCGTGGACCTGCCGCTGGCCGCCGCCACGCTCCTCGTGTGCTGGCACTTCGTCGTCCATCGCCGGCGGCGCGTCCTGCTCTGGCTGCCGGTGATCGCCGCCGCCTGGGCCAACCTGCACGCCGGTTGGGTCCTGCTCTTCCTGCTGGGCGGAGCCGTCCTCGTGGGCGAAGCCACCGACCGTGTGCTGCGGCGCGGGACGGAGCCGGACCCGATGCCACGCCGCGACCTCGGCTGGCTGGCCGCCGGCCTGGCGGCGGCCGCGGCGGCCATCTCCCTGAACCCGAACGGGCCGGCCCTCTTCGCCTACCCGCTCGAGACCGCCTCGATCGCGGCGCATCGCGACTTCCTGGCGGAGTGGTCGCCGCCGGATCCGGGGACGCTGCCGGGACTGCTGTTCATCGGCTTCGTCGTCATCGGCGTGATCCCGGCGCTGGCGCTCGGCTGGCGTCGGATCCGTGCGGCCGACGCGCTCATCCTGGTCGGGCTCACGCTCATGGCCGCCAGCGCTGCCCGCTTCCTGCTCGTCGCGCCGATCGCAGCCGCGGTGGTTGCCCTCGTGCTGGGGCCGGTGCTGGCACGCGCCGGTGTGACGCAGGGCGTCGCCCGGACCCTGGAGCGCATGGCTGCCCCTCCCCGATCATCCGCCGCGGCCGTGGTCAATGCGGCCCTGATCATCGTCTTCGCGGCGGTGGGATTCGGGATCACGCTGGCGCGCGTCGCGCCGGCGGCGCAGGAATCGGCAATCGAGGTGCACATGCCCGTCGCGGCCGTCGAGTGGCTGATCGCCAACGATCCCGGCGATCGCCCCTTCAACACGTATTCCTGGGGTGGCTACCTCGGCTTCATGCGCCCCGAGGAGCTCGTCTACATCGACGGCAGGTCCGACATCTACGGCGATGCCCCGATCCGCGCCTACGCCGATGCGATCTCCCTCCGATCCGATCCCCAGGCGCTGCTCGAAGCGGATCGCATCGACCACGTGCTGTTCAACACGGACCACGGATTCGCGACGTGGCTCGACGAGAGCCCCGATTGGGAAGTCGCGTACCGTGATCCGCAGGCATCGGTCTGGGTCCGGACAGCCGCCGAGGAATGAGCGCGTGACGTCCTAGGGACAGGGCAGGAGGAGAACGGCCTGCTCATCGGCGTGAGCCGAGCACCACCCGGGACGCTCCGCTGCCACGAGCTCTGCCGTCGGCGGCAGAAGGATCGCATCGATCTCGTATCTCTCGGCGAGCGCCTGCCATCGATCCGTGCCTGCACGAATCTCGAGGTAGTCCTCGAAGATCTCCCGCGGGTACATGTCGCTGCGCCCGTCGATGAACACCTGCCCGCCGTTCGCGTGCAGGCGCGCGATCGCGTAGCCGCCCCAGTCGTAGTCGACGAGGGCGCGGGCATCGGGATCCCGCTCCTCGAGGACGTCGAATGCGGCCGTCGGGAAGGCCGAGCGCGCGTCGCCTGAGACGGCCGGCGGAAGCACCACGACCATCCCGACCACGATCGCGGAGGCGGCGGCCAGCTCGACCAGCCGGCGGCGCCGCGCCGCGACGGGGCTGCGAGTACCGCCCGGTCCCAGCCACGCCTGGAGTCCCATGGCGAGGGTCGGCATGCTCAGGATCACCGCCAGCGGTGCATTGCGGACGGCGATCAGCGGGCTGAGCAGGCCGGCCACGGCCACGACGACCAGCCAGCCGGGCACGCCGCGTCGCCCGAGGAGCAAGGTGCCCAGGATGAGCACCGCGAGGCCCGCGGACCGGGGATCGGTGAAGTCGGCCGGCTGCCATTCGGCAATGAACGCCGTGCCCCAGTCGTCCTGGCGCAGGTAGCGCAGCGGATAGAGCATCCCGTCCACGAAGCTCGGCGTGAGCGCCGTCGCGCCAATCGACAGCCCCATCACCCCGAGCACCATGGCCGAACTGCCGGCCATGGGCGTCCGGCCGACGACGGTGAACGCAACGTACACGGCGAGCACCGCGATTCCGACCACCCACAGGCCGTGGAGGTTCGCCCACAGCAGGAAGAGCGCGGGGATGAACCACAGCAGCCTCCGGTTGTCGGTGCGGAGGCGCATGAGGAGCACGATCAGGACGGACAGCAGGAGCCACGAGGCGACCTGCGGGCGAACGGTGGCGTACGAGGCCAGGGTGTAGCTGCCCACGGCGACCCATGGCAGGATCGCTCGCCCCGCAATGCCACCGCGTGCGAGTGACCAGGCGGGAATCATGAGCGCCGCGGCAACCAGCAGGCCGAAGACGAGGCCGGTCAGCGGGTAGCCGATGCTGTCGACGAGCGCGGCGATGACCACCTCGCCCAGCCACTCGTGGGCGACCCACGGACCGTCGTAGGCGAACGAGTACGGATCCGTGCTGGGCACCGACCCCGTCTGGAGGATGAGACGACCGGTGGTGAGGTGCCACCAATAGTCCGCGTCGACCGGGCCGCGGACCGATACCAGGAGGCCGAAGAACGCGGCGACCACGCCGGCCATGAGGGTCAGCGGCGACGGGAGCGGCGTCTTCGAAAGTACC
This sequence comes from uncultured Chloroflexia bacterium, assembly GCA_963767985.1. Classification (GTDB taxonomy): domain Bacteria; phylum Chloroflexota; class Limnocylindria; order QHBO01; family QHBO01; genus JACDBZ01. The sequence continues at coordinate 589,306 of CAVYGE010000002.1, read as the reverse complement.
ACGGCCCTCACATGGTGACTCAGTAGACTCGCCGCATGCCCGACCGATCGACGCTGTGGCGCGACCTCGTGCTGCTCACGACCGGCGCGCTCGTGGTCCGGGCCGTCGCCGCCTGGCTCGTCTCGTTCCCGCCGCACGTCGATGCCGCCTACTACACGATGGTCGGCGAGCAGCTCGCCACCGGCAACGGCTTCACCGCCCCGGCACTGTGGAGCTTCCTGGAGGTCGGCGGCCGGCTGCCGGCGTCCCCCACGCTTCCCGTCCCGAGCAACGGCCACTGGATGCCACTGCCCGAGATCGTCGCCGCCGCCGGGATGGCGGTGCTGGGTCCCGACTGGCGCGGCGGCCAGCTGCCGATGGTGCTGCTGTCGGCAACGCTCGTGCCGATGACCTACCTCGCCGGCTGGTGGGGATGGCGGTCGCGACGAACCGCCGTGCTCTCTGCGCTGCTGGCGATCGCCGCGGGTCCGCTCCTGCTGATGTACCCGCTGGTCGAGTCGTTCGCGGTCTTCGGCGTCCTGGGCGCCGGCGCGATCCTGGCCAGCATGCGCGCGGTGGACGCAGCGCGGCCGGGGCCGTGGATCGTGCTCGCGGGCGCCCTCGTCGGGCTTGCCAGCCTGGCGCGCATCGACGGCGTTCTCCTCGCCCTGGCGCCCGCGACGGCCTGGACCCTCGGACGGCCCTGGGCCTCCGGCCGACGCCTGTCGTCCCTGGCCTGGGGCGTCGCGAGCGCCGGTGCCTTCGTCCTCGTGATGGCACCCTGGCTGGCGCGAAACCTCGACGTCTTCGGAACGCCGTTCCCATCTCCCGGCGGCCGGCTGCTGTGGATCCGGGACTACAACGAGCATCTCTCGATCGGTCTGGACCTCACGCTGGAGCGCTATCTCGACTGGGGCATCGGCCCCATCGTGGCGTCGAAGGTCGGCGCGGCGGTCCAGATCGGAGGGCGCACCCTGGGGCTCCTGGGCGGCCTGTTCGGGCTCTCGTTCATCGCCGGCCTGTGGAGCGCGCGGCGAGATCGACGCCTTGCACCCTTCACCGTCTACTTCGTCGCGATGTTCGCCGCCATGGCTCTCCTCTTCACCGAGCACGCCCCGAAGGGCGCCTTCCTCCACACGGCGCCGGCCTGGCTCCCGATCGCGCTGCCAATGGCGGTGGCCGGGATCGAGCCGATGGCGAACGCCGGTGGGAGGCTCTGGCCCTTCCTTCGCCGCCGCGCGACGCATCGGTTCCTCGAGGTGGCCGGGCTCATCGGAGCCGTCGTCCTGGCAGTGGCCGGCGCCGCCGTCCTCATGATCGGCTGGGACGTCCGGCTGGCACGACACGAGGCGGCCGCGACGTTCCTGCGCCAGGCGGCCGATCCCGGCGACGTGCTCATGGCCGGTGATCCATCGAGCCTCTACCTCCTCACCGGCCTGCGGGGAGTGGCCGCGCCGTTCGATCCCTACCGAGTCCTGGCTGACGTGGTCGAGAGCTACGGCGTCGACTGGGTGGTCGTGACCCTCGATCCGGGGCAGGAGACCGATCCGCTGGGGCTCTGGGACGGGTCGTCCGCGGTCGACGTGGAGGGCGTCGCGAGCCGACTTCCTCGAGGCCGATCCGGCCTTCGAAACCGATGGCGTCCGCGTCTACGAAGTGAGCCGGTAGTACTTCCGGCGCACAAAGTACTGTTGCTGCAATGCACAGCACGCCGACAGCATGGACGCGAGGTCCGGTACCAGTCCGGACCCGGTACTCAAGGGAGTCCATGCCGAACGATCCCGCGCGGGGGACCGCAGTCGAGCGGTTCGACCGCATCGGCGCCGAAGCGTCAGCGAACCTCCGGGGAGACTCGCGCCGCATGCACGAGCTGGCGGAGCAGCTTCCGCGAGCAGTATCGGCGCGACCTCGAGGAGTGGATGCAGCTTCGTGCTCGCATCGATCGCCGTGGTGGCTCGCTTCGACCGGTCGGGACCGACACGCTGCGTGCCGAGTACGAGGCCCGCGGCCGGGACCTGTCCGCGCTCCAGGGGCGCCTCAAGCGCCTGGACGTGGTGGCCCGCCAGCTGGACATCCTGTGGAGCTACCTCGACGCGACCGATGATCCCGGCGACGAGCCGGGCCCGGTCGGCGACGACTCGGCCGCCGACATGAGCCTGCGGATCATCCAGGCCCAGGAGGGCGAGCGTCAGCGCATGGCCGAGGACATCCACGACGGGCCGGCCCAGGTCCTCACCAACGCCATCTTCCAGGTCGAGTACCTGGACCGCATGCTCGGGGACTCCGACGGCGCCGCCCAGGCGGAGCTCGCGTTCCTGCGCGACATGCTGCGGGGCGGCCTCGACGAGGTCCGCACCTTCATCACCGACCTGCGCCCACCACTGCCGGACGTCGGCGTGGCGGGAGCGCTCGCCGAGCGAGCGCAGCAGATCGAGACGCTTCCACGGCATCGTCGTGGAGGTGTCCGTCGGCGACATCGACGAGCGGCTGAGCCCGACGCAGCGTGCGTCGGTCCTGCGCATCGTCCAGGAGGCGCTGCAGAACGTGCGCAAGCACGCTGCGGCCAGCCACATCGCCATCAAGCTCGAGGGCGACTCGCTCGTCATCGAGGACAACGGTCGGGGCTTCGACCTGATGCGCCTTGCATCGGGCAAGACCCGCAACTTCGGGCTCCAGTTCATGCGCGAGCGCGCCGAGCTTCTCGGCGGACAGCTCCAGATCGAATCGCGACAGGGCGAAGGCACCCGCATCCTGCTCCACCTGCCGGGGCAGCCTGCCGATGCACACTGAGGAGGAGACACCAATGGCCACCAAGACCGAGACCACGACCCAGGATGGGGTCGGGGCCGACGAGCGTCGCAGGGGCGGCGATCGGCGCGCCGGAAAGACACGGGTCGTCATCGTCGATGGCCACACGCTGTTCCGACGTGGCGTCCGCAACATCCTGGAGCTCGAGAGCGACATCGAGGTCGTCGGCGAGGCGGGGTCGGGCCGCGAGGCCCTGGCCACGGTCGAGCAGCTGACGCCCGACGTCGTGCTCATGGACCTGGGCCTGCCGGCGCCGAACGGCATCGAGACCACCCAGCGCCTGAAGCGGGAGCTGCCGCACACCGGCGTCATCGTTCTCGCCAGCAATGACGACGAGGACCAGCTCTTCGACGCCATCAAGGCCGGGGCCGCCGCCTACGTGCTCAAGGACATCGACCCGACCGACCTGATCGCCATCATCCGGCGCGTGCGGTCCGGCGAGTACCTGATCAACGACAAGGTCTTCGCCAAGCCGTCGGTCGCGAGCCGCGTGCTCAAGGAGTTCCGCGAGCTGGCCGTCTACGGCTCGGAGGCGCAGCCGATCTTCGCGCCGCTCTCGCCGCGCGAGGTCGAGATCCTGGACAACATCGCCCAGGGCATGACGAACAAGCAGGTGGCCTACGCGCTGACGATCAGCGAGCAGACCGTGAAGAACCACATGAGCTCGATCCTGCGCAAGCTGTCGGTCAACGACCGCACCCAGGCCGTGGTCTACGCCATGCGCCAGGGCTGGATCAAGATCCCCGAAGACTGAGATCCGCCTCTCAGCCGATCCCAGGCAGCGGCCGCCCTCCGGGGCGGCCGTTCGCATGAGTCGGGCCCTGCCGCAAGTCCTGTCGCGCTGGTACGGGAGTTCCATTGGTGATGCCGAACCGGCGGCATAGCGTATGGCTCAAGTCGTCTCGGGTATCCGCGGCGGCCTTCATCCGAGGGGATCGGTGCCACCGCACCGGTTCCCCAGGTCTCCTCCTCCGGTGCCAGGGGAGCCGCTCCAGACGGGGCGGCTCCCTTGTCGTATACCCTCCACGGAGCGTTGACAGTCGGCAAGCCGAGAGGCAAGGAAGCGCACTCACGCCTTGACAAACGGGCAAGCGCCAGCGCACCGTACGGTGGTCCGCCGACAACGCTGGGACCATTCGGCTATGTTCATTGCCGATTTGTGCCCGTACGCTGCCGGCGAATCCTTCAGGAAAGGAGGTATGCACCCACATGGTCAAGCACTTCATCAGCACTCTTCTGGCTCGTTTCCAGAGCGAGGACGAGGAAGGTCAGACTCTCGTTGAGTACGGCCTGCTTCTCGCCCTCATCGCGATCATCGTGATCGTTGCCCTGATCTTCCTGGGCCCGATCATCAGCCAGCTGTTCCAGAACGTCGGCACGTCTCTCAAGTAGACGGCGCCAACTTCGATCTAAGACCCCCGCGGCCTGAGGCCGCGGGGGTCTTTTGTTTCGCCGAGCGGCGGACAGTACTACGAGATCGATAGTCCGTAAGTTCTGTCGTAGCGAGTCGCCGTGCGTGCGTAGACTGTTGCCTGCAGTCACAACACTGCGCTCTCAGCGAACTCATTCGTCCACATCTACACCCGAGCTCAAAGGGGACTTTCCGTGAAGCGATCGAATCGCCTCGTCATCCTGGTCGGCGTTCTGCTTGCCGTCCTCGCCTTCGTCGCCATCGTGATCCTGCTCAACCAGCGCGAGGCCGAGGTGGCACCCGAGGCAGCCACCGAGACGGTTCTCGTCGCCACGCAGGACATCGCCATCGGCGACTCCGTCACTCCGGACATGGTCGAGGAGATCCAGGTGGATCCCGAGGCTGTTCAGCAGACGCCGCTGCGAAGCACCTCGCAGGTCGGCGGCCAGGTCGCTGTCTTCCCGGTCCCCGAGGGCTCGCAGGTCACCGAGGAGGCCATCGGCATCGGCAACAACGTAAGCCGTCGATCTGCCGGCGCTCCTGAACCCCGGCGAGAAGGCGATCGCGTTCCAGGTGGACCGGGTCACCGGCATCGACTTCCTGGTGAAGCCGGGCGACACGATCGACATCGTCACCACGCAGTCGATCAACGTGCTCCAGGAGACGGCCGACTCGGCGGCGAATACCGACGAGAACGCGCCGCCGCGATTCGAGGCCATCCCCGGTCTCGAGGCCGCCCGGAGCGTCAAGGCCATCCTGCAGGACAAGCGCGTGCTCTACGTGAGTGCCACGCGCGCCCAGAACCAGGAGCCGGTCGACACGAACGGCGACGGGATCGTCGACGAGAACGACGTGCAGCCCGAGGCCGCGGTGATCGACAGCGTGATCATCGTGTTCGCCGGGACCGCCCAGGACGCCGAGGTGATCAAGTTCGCCCAGAACGACCTGAGCGAGGTCGGCTCGCTGACCGCCATCGTGCGCCACGCCGAGGACGACGCCGTCGAGACGACCATCGGCATCACCATCGACCAGCTGGTCGCGGAATACGGCCTCCGCATTCCGGCCATCGTCCAGCAGCTGAACGAGGAGTCGGCCCCGTAGGTCGGCTCACGCCAACCTGCGAAGCCGGAAGGTTCCGAGCATGATCAAGGTCCTCATCGTCGACGACATCCCGGAGACGCGCGACCACCTGTCGCGCCTCCTCGGGCTGGAGCGCGAGATCGACGTGGCTGGCACGGCCAGCTCCGGCGAGGAAGCGATCCAGGTGTCGATGGAGATGCGCCCGGACATCATCGTCATGGACATCAACATGCCCGGTATGGACGGCATCGACGCTGCGGAGATCATCTCCCAGCGTCTGCCGAACAGCCCGATCATCATGATGAGCGTCCATGGCGAGGCCGAGCACCTCAAGCGAGCCATGCTCGCCGGGGCACGGGAGTTCCTGGTCAAGCCTTTCAGCGGCGATGAGTTCGCGACCTCGATCAAGCGCGTCCACGAGCGCGAGCTGGCGCGACGCGACCAGCTCCAGGCCCAGGTCGGGCTTGCCGCCCCGGTGCCGAGCGCCGATACGGGGAACGCCGACGACCACCAGGTTGTCGCCGTGTTCTCGCCGAAGGGCGGCTCGGGGCGGACGACGATCGCCACCAACCTGGCACTGGCCCTGAAGCAGGAGACGAACCAGCGCGTGGCGCTCGTCGACGCGAACCTCCAGTTCGGAGACGTCGGCGTGCTCCTCAACCTGAATCCCAAGAACCGGTCCGTGGTGGACGCGGTGGACGGCGGCGAGCCGGACCGTGACCTCCTCGAGTCGGTCATGGTCGATCACTCGACCGGGATCCGGGTGCTGCTGGCACCGCCGGCTCCTGAGGGCGCCGACCTCGTCACGCCCCCGTACATGCGCAAGATCATCGAGATGCTGCGGCAGAACCACGACTGGGTCGTGGTCGACGTGCCATCCGGCCTCAGCGATCACACCCTGGGCATCCTCGACGCAGCAGACCAGATCATGGTCGTGGCCGCGCTCGAGATCACGACGATCAAGAACGTCCGCCTCTTCCTGGAAGTCGCGGATCAGCTCGACTACGAGCGATCGAAGGTGCGCCTGGTGATCAACCGGTCGGATGCCTCGCAGGGCATCCGCATCGGCGACGTCGAGGCGTCAATTCGACGCTCGATCGACGGCACGATCGTCTCCGACGGCAGGCTCGCCGTGCTCGCCGTGAATCGCGGCGTGCCGTTCGTCGTATCCCATCCAGAGTCGCCGCTCGCGCGCGACGTCATCACCCTCGCCCGCAAGCTCGCCGGCGAGGGAGCACCAACGACCGCACCCACCCCACCGAGCGAGAAGGCCACCAAGCGCGGCCTCTTCGCACGCCGCTGAGCTGATTGGAAGGACGCAGCACATGTCATTGCTGAAGCGAATCGAGCGGGCCCGTCCCGCTGCCGAGGGCGAGTAGCAGACGCCGGCCGTGCCGGCCGTGCCGGCCGAGGTGCCGGCGTCAGGCGACGCACCGCAGTCGCCGGCGCCAACGTCCGGCGGCACACCGACCCCACCGCCCGCCGCTGCGCCATCGCGCTTCGCCGGCGCGATGCCGGCACGCGAGTCGTTCCGGGAGGCGAAGTTCCGCGTCCAGAATCGGCTCATCAACGAGCTCGACCCGAAGCTCGACCTGACGAACCAGGTCGAGGTCCGTCGCCAGATCGAGACGCTCTTCGGCACGATCGCCGACGAGGAGGGCCTGGCCCTCACCCGCGCCGAGCGCGTGCGCATGCTCGAGCAGATCACCGACGAGATCCTGGGCCTCGGCCCGCTGGAGCCGCTGCTCCGCGACGAGACCCTCACCGAGGTGATGGTCAACGGGCCGCAGCAGGTCTACATCGAGCGTGACGGCAAGCTGGAGCTCACGAACGTGACGTTCCAGAACGACGAGCACGTGATGAAGATCATCCAGCGCATCATCGCGCCGATCGGCCGTCGCGTGGACGAGTCGAGCCCGATGGTCGACGCCCGCCTGGCCGATGGCTCGCGCGTGAACGCCATCATCCCGCCGCTGAGCCTGGTCGGACCGGTCATCACCATTCGAAAGTTCTCGGCGACCCCGTTCACCGTGGACGATCTCATCCGATTCGGCACCGCCACCCCGGAGATGTTCGAGTTCCTCGAGGCCTGCGTGAAGGCCCGCCTCAACATCTTCGTGTCGGGCGGCACCGGCTCCGGCAAGACGACGATGCTCAACATCCTCAGCTCGTTCATCCCCGATGACGAGCGGATCGTCACCGTCGAGGACGCGGCCGAGCTCCAGCTCCGACAGGAGCACGTCATCACGCTCGAGGCGCGACCCTCGAACATCGAGGGCAAGGGCGCCATCCCCATCCGCGAGCTCGTGCGCAACTCGCTGCGCATGCGCCCCGACCGCATCGTGGTCGGGGAGTGCCGCTCCGGCGAGGCGCTCGACATGCTCCAGGCCATGAACACCGGCCATGACGGCTCGATGTCCACCGGCCACGCCAACACCCCGCGCGACATGCTCAGCCGCCTCGAGACGATGGTGCTCATGGCCGGCATGGACCTGCCGCTCAAGGCCATCCGCGAGCAGATCAGCTCGGCGGTCGACCTGATCGTTCATCAGAATCGACTGAAGGACGGAAGTCGCAGGATCACGAACATCACCGAGGTCCAGGGCATGGAGGGTGACGTCATCGTCATGCAGGACGTCTTCGTGTTCGAGCAGACCGACGTCGTCGACGGCAAGATCCAGGGCAAGCTCAAGCCGACCGGGATCCGGCCCCACTTCGTGGAGCGCTTCGAGACCCAGGGCATCCATCTCCCGGCGAACATCTTCGGATCCCCGTTCTGATGCTGCCCATCGTCATCGCCGGTCTCGCTGCCCTGGCCGTCCTGGTCATCGCCGTCGGCGTGGCCATGAGCTCGGGCGGCGGAACCGTCGCGTCGCGCCTCGAGCGCTACGCGTCGGCCGGAGGCGGGGAGACGCCCGAGGGAGCCGAGCGTGAGTCGGCCGTCGTGGCCGGCCTGTCGCGCGTCATGGAGCGCCAGGACCTCAACACGCGGCTGAGCGTCGATCTCGCACGCGCCGACCTGAAGATGCGCCCTGCGGAGTTCCTCATCCTGTGGGCGGTCACGCCCATCATCTTCGTCGGCGCGGCGTTCGCCATCGGCACGATCTTCCCTGGCTTCCAGAACATCGCCGCGCTCGTCGGGATCTTCCTCCTCGGCCTGTATGCCCCACGCTTCTACATCAAGAGCCGGCAGGCAAAGCGCCTGCGTCTGTTCGGCGAGCAGCTGCCGGATACGATCACGCTCCTGGCCAACTCGCTGCGCGCCGGGTCGTCGTTCCTCCAGGGCATCGAGCTCGTCACGCGCGAGGCCCGTCCGCCGATCAGCGAGGAGTTCGAGCGTGTCGTTCGCGACATGCAGCTCGGCATGGCGCTGCAGCCGGCACTGAACAACCTCGTCCGTCGCGTGGCGTCGGAAGACCTCGAGCTGATGGTCACCGCCATCCAGATCCAGAGCCAGGTCGGCGGCAACCTCGCCACCGTCCTCGACTCGATCGCCTTCACGATTCGTGAGCGCATCCGGATCAAGGGCGAGATCAACACCCTGACCGCCATGCAGCGCTACTCGGGGTACGTCATCACCCTGCTCCCCGTGGGGCTGGCCGGCATCCTGTTCCTGATCAGCCCGTCGTACATGACGGCCATGCTCAACAAGCCGCCGGAGATGTTCGGCCTGCCGATGGGCATCGTGTTCTTCGCGGTCGGTCTCCTCAGCATGGGCTTCGGCTATGTGCTGATCCGCCGCATCGTCGATATCAAGGTGTAGCCGATATGACCCCCGAGATTCTGATTGCCGTCCTCGCGGCCGGCGCCGTCCTCCTCATCACCTATGGCGTCGCCGCGCGACCGACCGAGGACGCGGTGCAGGCACGCCTGTCACAGCTCGTCGTGCAGCCGCGGACCGTCGAGGAGATGGAGCTCCAGCAGCCCTTCTTCGAGCGCATCATTCGGCCCACGATCAAGCGTTTCGCGCGTGCGGGACGCAAGCAGGAAGGCGGCATCATCCAGCGGATCGATGCCAAGCTCGAGCGTGCGGGCTATCCCGGTGGCCTGCGAGGCGCCGACTGGGTCGGCGTCAAGCTCCTTTCGCTCATCGCCTTCGCCGTCATCTTCTTCCTGCTGGGGACCTTCGTCCTCGGATCGCCGGTCCTCGGCCTCCTCATGATCGTGGTCGGCGGCGCCATCGGCTACATCGCGCCCGAATTCTGGCTCGGCAAGAAGGCCAGTGCCCGTTCGGAGGGCATGGTCCTGCAGCTCCCGGACGCCCTCGATCTCCTGACGATCTCCGTCGAGGCCGGCCTCGGATTCGACGCCGCGCTCGCCAAGGTCGTGGAGAAGATGGAGGGCCCGCTGGTGGACGAGTTCCGCCAGGCTCTTGCCGAGGTTCGCATGGGCCGCCAGCGCCGTGATGCACTGCGCGATGTCGCCAACCGCGCGGACGCCCAGCCGGTCAGCAACTTCGTCGGCGCCATCATTCAGGCCGAGCAGCTCGGCGTTCCGATCGCCAAGGTCCTCCAGATCCAGTCGAACCAGCTGCGCATCGAGCGCCGCCAGCGAGCGGAGGAGGCCGCGGCCAAGGCCCCGGTCAAGATGCTGTTCCCGATGGTGGGCTGCATCTTCCCGACGATCTTCATCGTCATCCTGGGCCCGGCCGTCGTGACGATCATGGGCGGCGGGTCGGGGCTCTAGGCCGCATATGCTGCCGCCGGTCCGACCGGCCGTCCTGCTGGTCGACGACGACCTGACCCTTCTCTCCGTCCTGTCGCGTCGCGTCAGCCGGGCCGGCTACGAGGTTCGCACGGCCAACGTCGGGGCCGGACGGCACTGAAGCAGCTCGAGGACTCGTGGCCGGCACTGCTGGTCATCGACCTCATGATGCCCGGCATGGACGGATTCGAGCTCGCACGTCGCGTGAAGCAGCTGGCCGACCTGCCGATCATCGTCCTCTCGCGCCGTCGACGCGTCCGAGGCCAAGGTCAGCGCCCTCGAGCTGTATGCCGAGGACTACGTCACCAAGCCGTTCGACCCCGACGAGCTGGTGGCCCGCATTCAGCGCATCCTGCGGCGCGCATCCACCGGCAGCCCGCAGATCTCGCTGGCCGGCGGCGATGTCGAGGTCGACCTGGCAACCCGCCGACCTCACGACGCCCGGCGGCACCCAGCAGCTGACGCCGACCGAGGCCCGACTGCTCCAGGTCCTCGCCTCGGCGGTCGACCGGATCGTCCCGACCGACGAGCTGCTGGGCCGCGTGTGGACCGACGCCGATGGCGCCGATCCGTCGTACCTGTGGGTGACCGTCCGCCGTCTGCGACGCAAGCTCGAAGCCGACCCCGATCGGCCGCAGTACCTGATCACCGAGCGCGGGCATCGGCTACCGGCTCACCTCGGGGACGCCCAGCGCGCATCGCCGCCTGACGTGGTCACGACCCGGACTCTGGCTGCGCGCCTTTCATCGCGCTGCTGTTCGCCGTCCTGCCGCCGCTCCTGCTGGTCGTCGTCCGTGGTCCTGGCCGATGCACGTCCTTGCGGACCACGAACCCGAAGCTCATCGCGGCCGTCGTTGTCGGCGGATCGATCGTGTGGGCGGCCATCCTCGCGATTGTTTACTCACGTGTCATCGCCGAGGATGTGCGCACCGCTCAGTCCGCTGGCGGAGCGAGGTGATCGCGGCGAGGCGTCGGAGACCGGCGATGCATACGGCCAGCTGGCAGGGACGCTTGCCGAGCGCAACCGGCAGGTTGCGGCCCTGGCGACCGCAGACGAGCAGCGTGTCCGATCGACGACGAACCGCCGCGCAGTCGTGGCCGCTGTGGTGAACTCCGTGCGATCCGTCATGGACGATCCCACGTGGCGATGCGCGGTCTTCGCGTCCGAGGAACGAAGGGCTCCTGTCACCCGGCATCTACCACGGCGCGGACGACGACATCGCCATCGAGCACCCGTCGGCGACCTCGAGCGGCTGGGCCGCCGTCGCTGCCGGCGAGACGTCAGCGCCGGGCGGTTCGACGGACCGTGGGGAGCCTTCATGGTCATCGACGTGGCTGTCGAGCGAGCAGTTTCGAGCCGTCCTGTTCGCCCCGTGGGAAGGACGACCGGACGCCGACGCCCGCCGAGGCTGCACCTCCTCACCCTGGTCGGCCAGCACGCCGGGACCGCAATCGAGCACTCGGTGCTGTTCGCTCGGGTACGAGCCAGGCCGACGAGCTCAATCGCATTGGCAGCCGTCCAGGCCGATTTCCTGCGTGGCGTGACTCACGATCTTCAGACACCGCTGACCAGCATCGGCGCGCTCGCCACCGAGCTGCGCGCGGGTGATGGCCTCGACCCGGCCGCCCGCAGCGACCTCGAGTCGATCGGGCACCAGGCGGAGCGACTGCGTCGCATGGTGAGCCAGCTGCTGGTGGCATCTCGCCTCGAGGCGGGTGTCGTCACGCCGCAGCAGGAGGTGTTCGTCGTCGCGCCGCTCGATCGAGCGCACCTGGGCTGCGCTCCGAGCAGATCGACCGTTCGAGCTGGTCGTCGAGGGTCCCGCGCACCTGGCCGTCGCCGACCCCGATCGCATCGAGCAGGTCCTGTGGGCGATCCTCGACAACGCCGTGAAGTACAGTCCCGCGGGCACGCCGATCAGCGTGGGCATCGCGCCGACGCTGAGGGCTTCCTCCGCGTCTCCATCGCTGATGCCGGCACCGGCATGGATGCCGAAACCGCCGAGCAGGCCTTCGATCAGTTCTTCCGAGCGGATCGTGCGCGCAAGTTGGCGCCCGATGGCAGCGGCGTCGGTCTGTACGCGGCGAACGGCCTCATGCAGGCGATGGGCGGTGGCATCGACATCGAAACGCGACTTGGCGCAGGGACGACCATGACGCTGCGGGTGCCGGCGGAGTCGGCGGACCAGCCGGGCGAATAGCGTTGTGGGGCTTTGCTGGCACCCGCTGAGGCCCGCGAATGTATATACCGTATATACGCGACGACGATCCGAATCACGTACTTGGCCGCGGCACGCGCTCGAACGTGCGACGAGGGCGGTGCCTCGACGGCACCGCCCTCGTTCGTTGCATGGGTGGCCTACCTACGGTCAGGCCGATGAAGTTGGTCCGCGAGTAGCACGACGGGTCGGTACGGTTGCAGGGCGGGGTACCGTAGCCCGGCCGGGACGCCCGGAAGAGCGTAGAACTCCACGAAGTTGCCGCGAATCTTCGAAGCGTGCTGGTCGTAGCCGGTCAGGGTGAAGGCCGCGAGCGTGGAGACCTCGTAGTTGAGATTCGATCCACCGCCGTCATTCGTCTGACGCCAGATCGGGATGAGCACCGTCTGGCCGATCCATTGGTCCAGGCAGGCGCGCACCGCGGACGTGTTCATGTTGCCGGTCGCGCCCTCGATCCACACCGGGAAGGTCATGGCCGGATTGTCCGGGTTGCACAGGCTGTCGGCGAGCGTGGGGGCGTCGTTGTTCCCGTTCCACGTCAGGAACCCGAAGTTGCCCGGCCCTTCGTCTCCCTCGGTCAGCTCGTACTCCGTTCCGTACTCGAAGTCGGAGTCGAACGACGCGATCGGCAGGAGAATTGGCCGGCGCCTCGTTCAGGATCCCGGAAGTCATCGCCGTCGCGTCGGTCGAGACATGGATGGTCGAGATGCCCGACCGCCCCATGAAGAAGGTGCCGGGGTGCTGGTGCGTATCAACCCGGATCCCCTGCGCCCCGGCCGGAATCGTCCCGCCGGATGTCACCGGACCCGAGGTCGATCTCGACTCCGGGAGAGGCACCGGGTCGCACGTACTCGGCCGACCACGAAGCAGCCATCGGCCGTCGCGCAGCCGTTGTTCTGAGCGCTTGACTGCGTCGCCGCGTAACCGGCCGCCAGTTCGGCCACCGTCCAGGTAGTGATCGGCGATGACCTTGGTACCCGCCATGGAGGCGAGGTCCGCGACGTTCTGCATCGAGCGTCGCTCTCGGAATCCGACGCCGGTATCGATGACCAGCCCGCGAAGAGCAGGAAGCACGATCATCCCACCAGCCACCACGGCGAGGATCTGGCCGCGCTCGTCTCCCGAGGACGAATTCAATTCCACATCGGAATGATTCCTTTCCTGGGTGGTTCCGCCATGGAGTCGCTATGAGTCGGTTCATCAGTTGTTGACCACGGCTTCGGACCTGCCTCGACGTGAATCGTGCCGACGATCTGGCCGATGATCGGCGTGATCATCGCCGACATCGGCCGCGACCTCGATGATCAGGATGTCGTCGACCGTGCAGCCGAACGCTCCGCTGCGGGGTACACGAGGCATCCACCGTTGGGTTCGGGAACGCCGGCCAAGAGGCCGCGGACGTGTGCCTCGACCGTGTCGCGGGACGCGTCGTCGAAGGAGCGGGCCTGGACCGATCCGTAGCGCGCGCCCTCCCTTGCCCCCTCGGCGAGGGAGTTGTAGACGAACACGGCGCGGCCGAGGTCGATGAGGCCGAACACGATCAGGAAGAGGATCGGCAGGGCCAGGGCGAGCTCGACCATCGCCTGGCCGCGCCCTCGCGCCGACTGTGTCGATCTCGCCGAATGAGTCTCATCAGTTGTCCACCTGGATGGTCGTGATGAGGCACGGCCGCGACAGCCCGGCGGTGATCGACTGGCTCGCCACCGTGTAGTCGTTGTTCGGCGGTCGGACCGCCGAGAAGTTCGCGGCCTGGAACCCGGCGCCCGACCAGGTTGCTTGCGCGACTGTCACCTTCTTGCCGGTCAGCGTTGGTACGGTGCAGAGCGCCGCCGGCGTCGGGGTCGGCGAGACGCTTGCCGAGGGCGACGGCGTCGGAGTGGGCGTTCCCGGGCCGGGCGTCGGAGTCGGTGTCGGAATCGGCGTCGGGGTCGGCGTCGGGGACGGGCTCGGCGTCGCCATGACCGTCGTCGAGACCGTGATCGTCTGGGTCAGGCACAGGCCAACCGTCCCGGCCGGCACGCTCTGCCAGACGATGTTGTGTCCGTTCGGTCCGTTCGTCGTGATGTTCGACGCGTTGAAGCCGGCGATATTCACCCAGACATTCACCGCGCCACCGATCTTGGTCGGGTCCCGCGGTGAAGCTGGGGACGGTGCAGCTGCCCGGGACAGGGCTCCGGTGCGGGCTGGTCGTCGGGATCGGTACCGAGCCGCTCCCGGACTCGAAGGAGGTGACGACCACTCGCCGTGGCGTCGGAGCCGAGGTTGATCGTGTTGCCGACCAGTCCGCTGATCAACGGCGTGATCAAGGAGAACGGCGTCTCGCTGGCGACGTAGTAGAGATCGCCGTCTTCGCAGGCCGTCAGGGCCTTGCCTGCGCCGGTGAAGACGGTGGTCCCCGGCGCGAAACACTTCGCCTGGAAGTTGTTGACAGTCAGACCGTTCAGCTCGAGATCCACGCGAGCCCGGACGTTGTTCGGATCGGGGCAGCTGGCCCCGGCCGTCGCGCAGTCGGGATCGCGTGCGCCGAAGAACGCACCTTCCTTGACCGCGTTCTCGAGTGAGACCGAGGCGAAGTAGGCGCGACCCAGGTCGACGGTCCCAAGAACCAGCAACAGCAGCACCGGGAGCAGCAGGGCGAACTCGACAAAGCTCTGGCCGCGCAGCGTTCGGGAGTGGGCGCTGATCGCGGTCAGCAACCGGGGAATGATCATGGAGTGGCTACCTGTGTGCGTAGGTGCATCACGCTAGGGGGTGCACCTTGCAGCGCGCCTTGCAGGGATCGGAACGATCGGCGACACGTCACAGTACCGAGGTACCAGCACCGCACCGGTCCTCATCCGACTATTCCGCAGCGAACAGCGGGGTCGCCGAAGCTGTGGTGATCGCGGTCACCGGCCGCACGTGGAAGGGCGCATCCCATGGGACGGAAGTACTGGTTGTAAGGGGTACGGTAAGGTGACCCCGCTAACGTGCCGTCGTTCATCCCCCTCGGAAGAGAGTCCGTGACCGCCCTTCGCATCAGGCTCAGACGAGCCCCACGCGCCCAGGCCCTGGTGGAGTTTGCTCTCGTTCTGCCGCTGCTCATCGTGCTGTTGGCGATGGCCATCGATCTGGGGCGTGTCTTCTACGGATGGGTGTCGATCCAGAACGCTGCCCGCGTGGGGGCGTCCTACGCCGCGGCCAATGCGGACGCCTGGGAGGCACCAACCGACGCGACCCGCCAGGCGAGGTACGCGACACTCGTCCAGAACGACCTTCAGGCGCTGAACTGCTCGCTGGCGGCGGTGCCCCCGCCCGCGTTCACCGACTCCGACGCGAATGGCACCTACGACACCGGGGAGCCCGTCGACGTCAACCTGGACTGCACGTTCGCCCTCATCACGCCGATTGGACAGACGATCCTGGGGCCGGTGAGCCTTGGCGCCGAATCAACCTACCCGGTTCACTACACCATCCGTACGGCATCTGCCGCCGCCGCCTCCGCCACCACCGCCGCCGACGTGCACGGTCCCGTCAACGGTCGGACAATCACGGAATACGGCGCGCAATCTCTGGACGGACGCAAGCTTCCAATCAGGAAACCTGATCGAGAACGGCTCAGGCAATTTCACTGTTGCAACGCAGAGCCAAACGGCCGGGTCTCCCATCCCATGCACCTCCTCGATGACGATTGCGGAGGCTGCAGGCCCGACGCCAGCGCCCTGCTCGAAGCCGACAGCGAACTTCAGTGGTGCGCCACCGCTAAGTGGTCCCTCGCCGCTGAACGTCCAGTTCACGGATAGCTCATCCAGTCCGGGGTGTCCGATCCTGACCTGGACGTGGTCGTTCGATCCTGGCTCATCCAACCTTCAGAATCCCGCGCACAGCTTCGTTTACAGCGGGAACGGCTCAACCAAGAAGTTCAAGGTGTCGTTGACGGTCACCAACGCCGCGGGAAATGACACCAGGACAATCAACAACTACGTCTCTGTTGACAAGCCGTGAGTCAGATTTCCGACAGCGCTCGACGCGGACAATCGATGGTCGAGGTTGCGCTGGTACTGCCGCTCCTCGTACTCCTCATCGCGGGAATCTTCGACTTCGGGCGCGCGATCTACGGGTACAACACCGTGCTGAACGCTTCGCGAGAGGCCGCGCGGCTCGCGATCGTCGACCAGACAGAGAGTGCGGTGAAGCAGAAGGCGGTCGACCATGCCGTAGGCCTGGGGATTCCGACCTCGGACGTGAACGTCGACTATCGAACGGTCAGCAGTCCGAACGTCGCAGGGTCCTGCGACTCGAAGCTGGGATCGCCCCAGTTGGTCGGCTGCGTGGCCGTCGTTCGCGTGCAGTACAGCTACGAGGCCTCGGTCCCGATGATCACTGCCCTCATCGGACCCATCACCCTCTCCGGCGAGACCCGCTTCCCTGTGGAGCACAACGCACCTTGACCTCATCTGCCACTCATCAGTTCTTCCTTCGGAGGCGATCCATGCGCACTATCAGGGTTCTGCCGACTCGAGCGTCGAGCGAGGGCCAGGTCCTCGTCATCGTGGCGGCCGCTATGTTCGTGCTGATCGCCATGGTCGGGCTGATAATCGACGGTGGGCATGCCCTCGGGCAGCAACGACGTGCACAGAACGCCGCAGACGGCATCGCGATGGCCGGCACGGCCGTGATCCAGGAGTTCCTGTCCGACGCTGGATCGACCCTCGACGGAGGTGATGTTGGTTGCGCCATCGAGACCGCAGCCGCGGCACATGGGATCGGGCTCCAGACCGCGGAGTACACCGACTACGACGGCAACCCCATGGGTGCGGTGCCAGCGTGCGGTTCGAGTGCGGCGATCCCCGCCGGCGGCCAGGGAGTGACCGACACCACCTCGCATGATTTCGACACGTTCCTGATGCGAGTCGTCGGCTTCGCGACGGTGACAACCACCGCCGACGCGACCGCCGTGGTGGGCACGCCCGCCGGCATCTGTCCCGCTGTGGATGGTTGCGGCGTGTTGCCCGTGACGTTTCCCCAGACGGTGGACACGTGCGATGGGACGAACAACCGCATCGTGGGCGAAGCGGAATGGCGGATCCTCGCTGAGGATGAGGTCCGCGACAGCTCGAACCTCGCGATCGTGCCCCTGTGCAAGAAGGCACCGGGTGCCGTAGGTTGGCTGGACTTCGGCTGCGGCAACCTGGACGCGCACATCACCAATCCCTGCAATCAATACATCTCGATTCCGGCTTGGCTCGACACGAGCCCAGGCAATCCGAACTGCTGCGAGTCACAGCTCAACGCATACGCGGGTTCCTCTCCTGGCGTTGCCGAGACCGCCGACCAGGTCCTCTACGTGCCGATCCACGACAACACGTGCGGAACGAAGCCGGCTGACAACGACCCGGTGTGCCCTGATGGCAATTGGACGGGGGGCGGCTCGGGCCTCCACTACCACATTCCCTACTGGGTTGGCTTCAAGCTGGACGGCGCGTTTACACAGGGTAGCGACGTCGAGTGCAATCAGCTTCCCGGCGGGCCTCCTTCGGGCGGCAATGGCGCAACCAGTTGTCTCAAGGGCTGGTTCGTATCGAAGGTCACCGCTCCAGGGGCCGTCGTGACCGGACCGATCAACCAAGGCGATCCCGTGGCGCTCGCGATCACACTCATCCAGTAGGTGCGGACAGCGGATCCGTAGACCCCTCGCCAACGGGGAGGGGATCCGACCGCCGTCGGCTTCTGCGCATCACGTAGCGGCCCTCCGGGTCACTCGACTCATGGGTCTGTCGCGCCATCAGACCGGGCATCCTGCCCGGTCTGATCTCGTCTCACAGCGCGGCAGGCACTCATGGGCCAGAAGTACCGCACCCCAGTGGCTCGCACTCCACCACGGGCATGCCGAACCGGGCAGCGGCAAGGGAGCGACCAAGCCGAAAGTTCCTTCACGGGCTGGTACGAACGACCCAGGGCGCGCCTCCGGAATGCAAGCCTGCCTGCAAGGTTCGGCCCTTAGGTTTCGAGGACCTACTCATTCCGAGGGCGAACATGACATCGACGATCCGACTCCTGGCCCGGCATCTCCGCCGCCCGGCGCGACGGCGCGGCCAGTCGATGGTCGAGTTCGTCCTCGTCCTGCCGGTCTTCCTGATGCTGATCATCGGCCTCATGGAGTTCTCGGTGGCATTCGCCGTCCAGATGAACGTCAACTACGCGAGCCGCGGAGCCGCCCTGCTTGCCGCTGAGGCGGGAGCCGCCCAGGGCGCCGACTGCGTGATCCTGGCCGAGATCGATGGCGTGATCGCCAGCCCGAGCAACTCGCGCGAACGTCCAGCAGGTCCGCATCTTCTGGTCGGATGCCATCGGCAACGAGCGGGCGGGCGCGGTCAACGTCTACGTGCGGGGTGGATCCACCTCCTGCACCCTCCAGGACGGCAGCATCGTCACCGTTCCCTACGTCCTGAGCGGAGCCGCCGGCTATCCGGAGGCGGCCCGATGCGCGGTCATCGCCGGCTGCGGCAACGGGCACACCACCGTCGACCTCGTGGGCGTGACGGTCAACTACCGGCACGGCTGGATCACTCCGCTGCCCCAGATCGTGGCCCTCCCGATCGGCGGCTTCGACATCGCCCGATCCAACGCCATGCGCATGGAGCCGATCCTGTGAACATCCCGATCTTCCGACGCTCCGACAGGCGTCGCGGCCAGGCCATGGTCGAGATGGTGCTCATCCTTCCGGTCTTCCTGATGATCATCATCGGGACCCTCGAGTTCGGGTTCGCCTTCGATCACAACCTGACCCTCCAGTACGCCACCCGCGAGGGCGCCCGGAGCGGGTCGGCCCTCGTCAACGGCGGCGGCCCGCTCGGGTGCGGCGCCGGGAAGAGTCCGAATGCCGCGACCGTGGATCAGACCATCGTGTCGGCAGTCGAGCGCGTGCTCGGCAGCCCGAGCTCGCCCATCGACATCAACATGGTCAGCGAGATTCGAATCTTCAAGGCCAACGCCGCAGGCGGCGAGGCGGGTCCGGCGAACCGTTGGGTCTACGCGGCCGGAGCCGGCCCCGTCGTCGACGGCCGGGCAATGAACTTCGCGCCAAGCGGTGCCCAGACGTGGAGCGCCTGCTCGCGCGCCAACGGGTCCAGCCCCGACTCCATCGGCGTCAGCGTCAGCTACACCTACACCCTGCGCACGCCGATCCGTGCGTTCTTCAGCTGGGTGTCACTCCCGGCGGCTGACCGAACCGTCATGCAGATGAACCCAACGAACCAGTGAGGCCCACGACCATGTGGCGTGCCACATCCCGAGCCATTGCGACCTTGCGGGGATTCATCCATCCCGGTCGACGCGATCAGCCGACGACGGCATCCCGCGGCCAGATCCTGGTGATCTTCTCGAGCATGCTCGTCATCCTGCTGACCTTCTCGGCCCTGGCGGTCGACCTGGGATGGCTGTGGACGAACGCGCTGCGCGTGCAGCGATCGGCCGATGCCGCCGCGCTGGCCGGCGTCGTGCACCTGCCCGGGGACCAGCCGACCGCCTATTCGACGGCCCGCAACGAGGCAACCAAGAATGGGTACCAGAACGGTGTCGGCGGTGTCTCCGTCGTCCCCGTGCGGAACTCGAGCGTTCCTCGACGGCTGAACGTGACGGTGACCGCGCCGGTCAAGACGTTCTTCCTCGGCCTCGTCGGCATGCCGACGATCGACATCACGCGCCGCGCAGAGGCCGATTTCGTCCTGCCCGTGCCCATGGGCAGCCCGGAGAACTGGTACGGGGTCGGCGAATTTCGGATGATCTCGGGGGGAACACAGACGAACACCGGGGCCAGGTTCCCGACGGCAGTCGACAGCGGCGGCGCCTGGGGGACACCCAACGGAGCCTACGCCAGCGGCGGAGCCGCGGCCACGGTGACTGGCGCCAACGCCGCGCAGGTCTACCGAAACTTCGGCCTCGTCGTGACGCCTGGCTTCATCGTCCAGGGCCTCGAGGTCATCGTCAACGCCAAGTCGACGGCGAACCGATGCCAGATCGGCGTTGAGCTGTGGAACGGATCGTCGTGGTCGTCCCAGCAGAAGACTCCGAACGATGTCGACGCGACCTACACGAGCTACACGCTCGGCGCCTCCAATGATCTGTGGGGCAGCTCATGGGACTCCACCAAGGTTGCCAACGGAAGCTTCAAGCTCCGCCTCGTCAGCCTCGACCCAGGATCACAGTGCGCCAACTCGGACACGTGGTCGGTGGACTTCATCACGGTCAGGGTCACGTCGATGGCTCCTCTGGCCGATGCCGTGGTGCCGGTGAACGGCCCGGGATCGGTCGGAGCGCTGCGCAACCAGGGATTCTGGGGCGCCGTGTTCACGAAGGGCGGCGTTCGCCAGAACGGTGATCGCTACGCGCCGGCGAACTGGGCGGGCGGCAGCTCGGCCGCGAACCCCGACTATGACGCGAACGGCTACGACTACACGGTCGAGGTCGGGGGCGGCGGTGGAGTGTGGCTCTTCGACGCCACGTTCTGCGGGACCGGACAGACGACGTTCGGTGGCTGGTATGGCGCAGGTGACCACTGGACCGGGCGGCCGAGCCCGCCAGGTGGCACCGGGTACGGGCCGGTCACGACCCGCTACCGCCTGTACAACACGAACGGAACCGAGTACGCGCTGGGCGACGACGTCCTGGTCGGTGACTCGGGCACCCAGTTCGCGAACGAGTTCCAGACGAACCAGAGCGGATCGTTCGGATCGCCCCAGCGTGGATCGGGAGACGGCGCCGCGAACTGCGCCAGCAATCCGTATCACAACGGCTGGTACCAGATCGCCAGTGGCATGGCGGCCGGCGTCTACCGCCTGAATGTCAACACCAGCGACCCGGCGAACAACAGCGTGGCGGCCGAGAATCTGTTCTCGATCTACACGTCATCCGCCGGCAAGCCGCGCGTCTACGGCGGTGGAAAGATGGCCGCATACACGAACCTTGCGGCCGGCAGGCAGAGCTTCTACCTGGCCCAGATCGGGAAGGAGCACGCCGGCAAGACGATGGACATCACGCTGTTCGACCCGGGCGACGTGTCGGGCGACGCGTTCCTGCGCATCCTGTCTCCCGGACGGCAACGCGTACAACTACGCGACGTTCTCCTACACCGCCGATGCGCAGTGCACGGGAAGCAGCGACGCCTGCAGCGCCACGGGCCGCACGCAGGTGAAGACGCGCGGGGTCGGGACCGGCAGCTCGTTCGACAACTCCGTTCTCGTGATCAGCATTCCCCTGCCGTCGACCTATGGCAGCGTCGGGCTCACCCCGTCGGGCGAGACCGAGGCCGGCTGGTGGAAGATCGAGTACGAGGTTGCCGGCGGCAACGACACCACGACCTGGGAGGTCGCGATCCGTGGCAACCCCGTGCGGCTGGTGATTCCCTGATCACCCGCCCGCGGGGCGTCGCTGCCGCCATGATGGCGTCATGAGCCGAGCCCCACGCATCGTGCGCGTCGAGAACCTCACACGCGGCACGATCGTCGGCGATCGGATCCGCGTCGCGAGCTCGAGCATCGACCGAACGGTGGGCCTGCTCAGGACTCCCGAGCTCACGACGGGGGAGGGGCTCTGGATCGAGCGCGCACCATCGATCCACATGTTCTTCATGCGGTACGCCATCGACGCCGTGTTCGTGGACAAGGAAGGGCGCGTCACCAAGGTTGCGAGAAACCTTCGGCCGTGGCGCATCGTGCCGTGGGCGCGCGGCGCTCGGGACTGTCTCGAGCTGCGCGCCGGGGCAGCGGCCGAGAGCGGCACGATGCCCGGCGACGAGCTCCGGATGGTCGACGATAGCCACGAGCCGATACGCGAGCGGTAAGCCACTGATACGCGTCGGCGGCCCATGATCCGGGCATGCGGCGCCTGCTCGACGTGCTCCTTCCCCCGGCCTGTGCCGGCTGCGGCGATGCCGGCTCCGTCGTGTGCCGCGCCTGCCTGGGCCGGCTGCGCCCGCTGCCGGACCCCGCGACGCTGTTCGTGACCGCTGACTCGGGGACGGTGATCGGTGACGAGTTCGGCGTGGCCATCGGCGCATTCGAGCACCGTGATCCGCTGCGACGCGCGCTCGCGGCCATCAAGTACCTCGGCGTCGCGGCGGCCGTACCGCCGCTTGCAGACGCTGCACTGCCCGCCGTGCGCCGCCTGGTCGCCCTGGCCGGCGACGCCGTCCTGGTCCCGGTTCCCCTGCACCCTGAGCGCCTCCGGCAGCGCGGATACAACCAGGCGCGCCTGATCGCCGATGCCGTCGGGTCGAGGCACCGGATGCCCGTCATGGACCTGCTTGCACGGTCGAAGACCACCGAGCGTCAGCATCGGCTGGGCCGGACCGAACGACTCCGCAACCTCCGGGGCGCATTCGCTCCTCGCGATCCACGGACTGGGGTACCGGCGTGCGCCATCGTGGTCGACGACATCCTCACCACGTCGGCAACGATCGAGGCCTGCGCCGGTGTCCTGCGGTCCATGGGCGTCGCGGAGGTCCACGGGTTCGCAATGGCTCGCGAGGTGTGAGCGGGTGCTAGCCTAGGGAGTGACCCCGAGACCACCCGCAGCGGAGGCATCGGTACGTGAAGACGAACCTGACGGCCCGCAACCTGGAGCTGACCGACCTGCTCCGCGGCCAGATCGAAAAGAAGCTCCGGCGGCTCGACCGGATCACGCACGACATGGCCGAGGCCGATGTCGAGCTGATCGCCAACGCCTCGCACGCCAACGACAGCGCCCAGGTCGCGGAGGTGACGCTCCGTAACAACGGGGACGTTCATCGATCGACCGCTGCCGGCGCGACGTCAATAGCTGCCCTCGACGTGGTGCTCGACAAGCTCGAACGCCAGGTCGTGCGGATGAAGGAGCGGCCGCGGCGCGTTCGGGAGCGTCACGCCGGCGAGGTGGACTCCGCGCTGGAGCAGCGAAGCCCTCGGAACGGTCGACCTCGAGGAGGATGGTCTCACCGAGGAGCGCCCCCTCGTGGTCAAGACGAAGCGCTTCGCGATGCAGCCGATGTTCGAGGAGGACGCGATCGCCCAGATGGAAGAGCTGGGCCACGCCTTCTTCGTGTTCCTCAACGCCGAGAACGAGGACGTTGCCGTGCTGTATCGACGCCGAGATGGATCGTACGGCCTCATCGAGCCCGTGATCGAGAAGGGAAGATCGCGCTGAGGCGGACGGCGTCGATCAGACGATGGCCGGCAGGATCACCAGAGCGGCCACGATCACGACGAGCGACACGAAGAAGACCAGCAGCCCCACGCTCATCAGGTCGGTGGTGGGCTCGGGCGATTCGGGTGCCATGCCCGGCACCCTAGCACGCCCCGAGCCGCGTCGGCGCCTGACGTGGCCGGATGGTGCCCCGGCCGTTGGTCTCCACCTCGGGGTGGGACACGGGCTGCTGAGAGCCGCGCGCCGCACGCGCCAGATCGGGGGGCGCGCCCTCCAGATCTTCAGCGACAACCCGATCGCGTGGCGTCGGCGTCCGGACCCCCCGCCGGATGCACCGGAGTTCGTCGACTACTGTCGGGGCGCGGGCATCGACACCGTGGCCATCCACGCCTCGTACCTCATCAACCTCGGTGGCCACCAGGGAGCGTTCCCCGCTCAGTCGCGAGAGGGGCTCCTGGTCGAGATGCAGCGAGCGCCGCTGTTCGGGGCCTCGGTCGTGAACACCCATATCGGGTCCCATCGGGGAGCCGGCCGGTCCGCCGGGCTCGAGCGAGTGGCGGGTGCGGTGCGCGACGTCCTCGCATCGGCTCCGCCGGAGGTGCGCCTCGTCCTCGAGAACGCCGCCGGAGGCGGTGACACGCTGGGGGCGACGCTCGAGGAGCTCGCAGCCATCCTGGACGAGGTCGGTGCGTCCGACGCGCGACTCGGCTTCTGCCTTGACACGGCCCACCTGTGGGGCGCCGGCTACGACATCTCGACCGTGGAGGGAGCGATGGCGGTGCTCGACCGGTTCCAGGAGATCATCGGAATCGACCGGCTCATGCTCGTGCACCTGAACGACACGCGGTCGCTGCTCGGTGCCCGCACCGACCGGCATGAGCACGTCGGTGCCGGCCAGATCGGCCCGGCCGGCCTCGGCGCATTCCTGCGTGATGAGCGTGCCGCGTCGGCGGCGTTCATCCTGGAGACGCCGGGTGCCGACGAGGGCTGGGACGCGGTCAACCTGCGTCGCGCCCGGCTGCTGTGGGATGGAGCCGACGAGCTCCCACGCCTCCCGCCGAAGGCCTTTCGGACCAATCGGCGGTCGACGCGGGTGGCTCGCCGGCCAATGGACTGATCGCGACGATCAGCGCCGTCGGACGAAGGTCAGCGCCGCGGCGAACAGCGACACGACCAGGATGGCCAACGGCAGGACGACCGATGCCATCGCCGGGGTGATCGACGGCATCGACGCCGTATCCGGCAGCTGCGGCGCTGCGGGAGTCGGATTCCCCGGCAGCTCGCTCTCGCGCGGCGTCGGGCTCGCCGTCGGGGTCGCCGTCGGCGTCGACGGAGCGGTCGTTCCGCGAGGCGTCGGGCTTGGCGTCGGGCTCGGCGTGGGCGTCGGGCTCGGCGTCGGCTTCGGGGTCGGGGTCGGAGTCGGGGTCGGCTGGAAGCAGAGCTCGCCATTGGCCGCGGCGCTGGTGCTCTTGTTCCGGTCGTTCAGCCATCGCACGTAGAGCGTCGAGCCCCCGCGCGCGGTGGTGAAGTCGTGCGAGCCCGCCTTTTGGAAGTTGACGAGCCACGCATTGCTGAAGTTGGAGCTCCAGCTCAGCTCGATCTTGTAGTCCGGCTCGGTTGTCAGGCTGATGGTCCACGCGTAGTGCGTTGAATCGGGCGCGCAGTCCGCCGCCAGGCTGGGTCGCACCCATGCGAGTGCCGTGCCGACCGAGGCGCTGGCGAGCAGCGCGATCGTGGCGGCCGCCAGAAGCGCCCGGCGGATCGGTCGATGTGCCGTTGTGGTTGAGGCCATGTCCATGCTCCCCTAGAAATGAACGGTCCGATCCGGATACCCGGAGCCGTGAGCCGTGGGGAGAGCCTAGGGACGACCAGTACCATCGTCACCCCTCGGACGGGGGTGCCCGGTGGAGATGGGTTGCCTGCGGTGACGTGAGGTGTCGAGAACGGTGGTGACGCGGGGCACCGCCGTGGTCCTGTCGTGACGCACCGCGAGTACCAGGCGGGGTCCGGGTCAGCGCCCGTTCGTGTACCCGTTCGGGCCGTGATCGATGCCGTTCGTGCCGCGGGCCCGCCGCAGGCGAATGGAGATGTACGCCTGCATGATCTCCCGCACATCGGCCTCGTTGAGCGCGTCGTCACCCCGCAGTGCGTACTCGACGCGCGTCGTCGGGAGCACGTGGCGGTTGTTGAGAGAGGCGAAATAGGCAGGGCCTTCGGCCTCGTCGAGGATCTCGCGCAAGCCCCGCGCCAGCTTCGTGGCGGTGCCCAGCGACGGCATGCGGTCGCCCTTGATCAGCCGGGAGATGGTGGAGTGATCCACGCCCGACTGGAGCGCAAGCTGACGCTGGCTCATCTTCTTTTCCTTCAGCTGGCCGCGGAGCCAGGTGTTGAAGGATCTCGGTGTTTCGAGGGCCATCAGGGACCTTTGTGCGCTGTACGCCACCGGTAGGTGGTCCATCGGTGGTGCGTACGAGCAACCGCAGCATCCCAGCGCCGACAGGTCCCCTCAATAGGAGGAAGGTACCGCGCCACGGAACGGTCAGCCGGCGGACGCGACCCGCGCCGCGCCGTGGGCACGACGAACCTTCTTGCTGAAGGCATACAGGATTCCCCCGAGCACGATGACGGTGAGAATGCTGATCGCGCGGTCCGTGAAGGCGACCGCGGCCGCCGGGTCCTGTCCGACTCCGTAGAAGCCGAGCGCCACGGCGATGGCCAGCTCCACGAACCCGACGCCCGCCGGCGTGAGCGGGATGGCGGTCAGCAGTGCCGCCGCCAGGGCGACGAACACCGATGCACTGATCCCGAGGCCGACCTCGGGCAGGTCCAGGGCCTGGATGACGAAGTACAGTCGCGCGCCTTCGAGGAGCCAGATCACCCCGGTCATCAGCAGGATCGCCGGGAGGGTGCGCACCGACACGGCATCCGTGCTGCCCTCGCGGAACCGTGCATAGAACTCCGCAAGCCGATCCGGAAGCCGCGGTGTGAGGCGGCTGCCGAAGTAGCGCAGGAACGCCACGAGCACGACGAGCAGGACGGCCACGATGGCGCCCACGAGGAAGATGAAGTCGATCTCCGGCCGCGATCGGCCCCGGAAGCTCCAGTACCCCGCAGCGAGGGCCAGGAAGAAGATCACGATGATATCGGCGATGCGCTCGATGAAGATCGTGCCCACCGTGCGAGACCCCGATGCCCCGTAATTCCCCTTGAGCAGGTAGGCGCGGTAGAGGTCGCCCAGCTTGGCCGGCACCAGGCAGTTCACGAACCACGACAGGAACAGGATCTCGGAGGCGTCGCGGAACGGGACGCGGACCCCACTGCGCGCCAGGACGAAGCGCCAGCGGTAGCCGCGCAGCGGGAAGGTGAGGTAGTAGGCGAACGTCGCCACCAGCAGCAGGGCCGGGTTGGCGCCGGTGATCAGCTGCCACGTCCGGCCGAAGTCGACATTGAGCGCGAAGCGGAACAGGAGGAAGAGCATCAGCGCCGCGAACACGATGGATCCGATCGTGCGCACGTTGAGGAAGCGGCTCGCGAGGCTCACCTCGCGCTCGGGGATCACGGGCTCGCCGTGGGCGTCGATGGAATGCGCAGGCTCGTAGATCCCGTGGTGATCGGGACGGTCGCTCATCCGTCGCCGCCCTCCTCGGTCTCGGGTTCGGGCGAGGGCAGCTCCGACGGCGACGGGCGCTTCACCGGCTCGCGTCGGACGTCCTCCGGCGGCTGCGGGCCGAGGATCGGCCCGGTGGCGGTCCGCTTGCCGCGCCAGGCGTCGAACATGTTCTTCCAGACGGCCCAGCGCGTGGTTGCGTGGATGAAGACCGAGGAGCGGCTCGCATGCCAGTCGTTCTCGGGCAGCAGCGCCTTGAGCTCCGCGGCCGTCTCGAACGGTGGCAGGGCGTTGAAGGCCATCGCGACCTCGAAGCTGGAGTGCGAGTCGCTGGCGGCGATGCCCGGGATGCCATAGCGCGCGGCGAACTCGGCGGCCTCCACGTTATGGCGTTGGAACGTCACCCGGCAGTTGAAGATCTCGATGGCGTCAATCTTCCCGGTGTCGGCGAGGTTCCTCAGCGGCCCTTCCTTGATGTGCGACCCGCGAAAGGGATCGAACGGATGCGGGATGCTCACTAGCCCCCCTTGCCGATGGATCTCGTCCGCCGTCTCGTTGGCCGACAGGCCGCGCGGGATGGTGGTCGTCAGGAAGAGCCCCACGACCTCGCCGTCGGCGGTGCTGACCTCCTCGCCCAGGATGACGGTGAGCCGATCCTCGAGGCCGAGCTCCTTGACCTTGTCCCGGACGGCCACGGCGCCCTCGACGTTGTTGTGGTTCGTGATCGCCACGTGGGTCAGGCCGCGATCCACGGCGCACTCGATGAATCGCTCCTCGGTCAGGATCGAATCGCGGCTGAAGCGCGTGTGGATGTGGAAGTCGGCGAACACCCGCTTGGTGGTGGGTCCGCCGGTGGTCTCGCGCTGTCCCTGGAGCGTCGTCCGCAGCTCCGTCGCCGAGCTGGCGATGGTCACATCGGCCTCACGAGTGGCTGACCAGGCTCTTGCGGAACGTTCCGAAGTGCTCGAGCGCCATGCCCGTCCCGACAGCCACGGAATTCAGCGCGTTCTCGGCAACGTGGCACGGAATGCCCGTGACCTGGGTCAGCAGCTTGTCGAGGTTACGGAGCAGCGCGCCGCCACCGGTCATGACCATCCCCTTGTCGATGATGTCGGAGCTGAGCTCGGGTGGCGTCTGCTCCAGCACGTTGCGTACCGCGGTGATGATCGCCTGCAGCGGCTGCTCGATGGCTTCGGTGATCTCGGTGGAGGTGATCGGGATCGTGCGCGGCAGGCCGGCGATCATGTCGCGACCCTTGACCTCCATCCGCAGCGGCTCGTCCATCGGCATGGCGGAGCCGATCTGGATCTTCACGTCCTCCGCCGTTCGGTCGCCGATCATGAGGTTGTACTTGCGACGGATGTAGTTCGCGATGGCCTCATCGAACCGATTGCCGCCGACACGCAGCGAGTCGCTGACGACGATCCCACCCAGCGCGATGACGGCGATCTCGCTCGTGCCGCCGCCGATGTCGATGATGAGGTTGCCGCTCGGGCCGGAGATCGGGACGTTGGCGCCGATGGCCGCGGCCAGCGGCTCCTCGATGAGATACGCGTCCTTGGCCCCGGCCTTGAGGGCGGCGTCTCTGACGGCTCTCTTCTCGACGCTGGTCACGCCGGACGGGACGCTGATCATGACGTCGGGCTTGAAGAGGCGGACGCGGGCGACCTTGTTGATGACGTAGCGCAGCATCGCCTCGGTGATGAGGTAGTCGGCGATGACGCCATCGCGCATCGGCCGGATGGCGCGGACGTTGCCGGGGGTGCGGCCGATCATCTCGCGCGCCTCCTCCCCCACGGCGACGAGGCGATTGTCATCCTCGGAGATCGCCACCACGGACGGCTCGTTGAGCACGACGCCCTTGCCCTTGACGTAGACGAGGATGTTGGCCGTGCCGAGGTCGATACCGATCTTCATGGAGGTGCGCGGCTTCCTTCGTGCGTCTGGGGTGGGGCGACCGAAGTATACCGACGGGAACCCCCACGCCCCCTGCTCGATGGTCCTTGGGGGCATCGTGGGTCCGTTCGTCATGGGGTTGCTCGTGGCTTTGTCATGTGATTCGCAGGGGTGCAGTTGTCCGGGCGCACGCGCTGGGGCTGACAACTGCCGTTGTGAGTTGCGCTAGCGGGCGCACGCGACACCTGGCGGCGGCCGTGACGCTCAGGTGCGCTTCGTATTCCGGCGGATCCGGACTCTCTGGCCGCTAATGCGAACCACACGGGCATTTGGCAGAGAGGCGAACCACAGCAATCCCGATGGCGCGGGCCCGGCGGGTCGGCGCAGCCAGGTGACGGCCGATCGACCTCGAAGCGCGTACCGATCGAAGAGCGTGAGGAGCCGCGAGACCCGCCGCCGCGTCGTCCGATCCTCGAGGAACACGATTGCCGGCACCACTGCGGCCACGGAGTGGTCCGGCCACAATCGCGCGCCGATCCTGGTCTTGATGTCCATGCCACCGAGCAGCTGCTGCACGTCGACGAGGTCGGTCTTGAGCTCGATCACGAGCAGGGTCGCGGTCGCGGGCTGCCAGGCAAGCAGGTCGACGCGGCCGCGCTCTCCATAGTGGTTGAAGCTCACCTCGGTTCGGACGTGCCACCCCCACCGCACCAGCCGATCCTTGATGGCAGCGGCCAGCGCGGCGTGGCCGGCGTCCAAGAGCCGATCAAGATCCGTCCCGCTCCACGAGACGCGCGGCTCGAACCGTGCTCCAAGGGCGCCGAGCATTCGCTCAAGGCAGCCGACGGTGAGGCGTGTCGCCTGGCCGCGCTCCAGGAGCGAGACCGCGCCTCGGCTGACGCTGGCTCGGCCGGCGACATCCGCCTGACGCATGCCGCTTCGAAGCCGGATCGCGCGAACCTGCCTTCCGAGGAGCGTGGCGTTCATGCCGACAGGGTGGGGTCGGAGCGCTTACCGGCGGCTTAGGCCGCACAATCTGTGGCATGCCCGAAGGCGACACGATCTTCCGGACCGCGGCGGTCCTGCGCGCGGCGCTGAGCGGGCGACGGGTCAGCGGGGCGCGGGCGCAACCACGCCCGGGGATGCGTCGCGTGCCGGACCTCTCTCGCCTGGTCGGCGCGACCGTCGTGCGGGTGGAGGCACGAGGCAAGCACCTGCTCATCGGCTTCGACAACGGGCTGACGCTGCGGAGCCACCTGCGCATGAGCGGATCGTGGCATCGGTATCGGCCCGGAGAGCCGTGGAGACGCCCGATGCGCGAGGCCAGCGCCGTGATCGAGACGGCCGAGGCGGTGGCGGTGGCGTTCAACACGCCGACCGTCGAGCTGCTGACGGACGCGGACCTGCGGCGGTCTGCCCCGCTGAACACGCTCGGACCCGACCTGCTGGGCAGGGCGTTCGACGCAGGTGAGGCGCTGGCCCGGCTCCGGGCGCGCAACGCGGATGAGCTCGGCAACGCGCTCCTCGATCAGCGGGCGGTGGCCGGCATCGGCAACGTCTACAAGAGCGAGGTGGCGTTCATCGAGGGGCTCGATCCCTGGAGCGCCGTGCAGCAGTTCGACGACGCCGAGCTCGAGCGAACGCTGCGGACGGCGCGACGCCTGCTCCAGGCGAACACCCGCGGCGGCACCCGCGTCACCACCGCCAGTCCGCGTCGCGGCCAGGAGCTCTGGGTCTACGGGCGGGCCGGTCGCCCGTGCCGTCGCTGCGGGACGGTGATCGAGATGCGCCGCCAGGGTGAGCTCGCGCGGCAGACCTTCTGGTGCCCGCGCTGCCAGCCGTCCCGGCGCTAGGCCTCGATGCGGTTGATCCTCGCCCCGAGCGCCACGAGCTTCGCCTCGATCTGCTCGTAGCCGCGGTCGACGTGCTCGATGCCCGAGATGACGCTCGTTCCGCCGGCGGTCAATGCCGCCAGGATGAGGGTGGCGCCGGCGCGCAGGTCCGCGATCCCGACCTCCGCCCCATGCAGCTGCGTGGGGCCGGTGATGCGGGCGTGGCGCTCGTCGACCAGCTCGACCTGCGCACCCATTCGCACCAGCTCCAGGAGGTGGTCCAGCCGGTCCTCGAAGATCGTCTCGTGGATGGTCGACGTTCCCTCGGCCTGTGTCATCAGGACCGACAGCGGGGCCTGGAAGTCGGTCGCGAAGCCTGGATACGGATCGGTACGAACGTCGACGGAGCGCAGGCCGCCGTTCGCAGCACCGTGCACCGTGAGCGCGGATCCGGCCGCATCGGCTTCGTAGGAGATGCCCATCTGGTCGCACACGGACAGGAATGCGCCGAGGTGCATTGGATTCACGCCCGTCGCCCTCACCTCGCCGCCGGTGACCGCGGCGGCGATGGCGAACGTCTCCGCCTCGAGCCGGTCTCCGAGCACGCGGTGCTCGGTCCCGTGCAGGGCGTCGACGCCCTCGATCTCGATGCGCCGATCCGCCGTCCTCTCGATCCGTGCGCCCATTCCGCGCAGCATCTCGATGAGGTCGTCCACCTCCGGCTCGAGCGCCGTGTTGTCGAGTACGGTCGTGCCGCGGCGCCAGGGTCGCGGCCAGCATGGCGTTCTCGGTTCCCATGACCGTCACCGTCGGGAACTCGACGTTGGCGCCGTGCAGGCCGGCCTCGGGTGCCGAGGCGAAGTAGTAGCCGTTGCGGTAGACGATCGTCGCACCCATCTGCTCGAGCGCGGAGACGTGGAGATCAACCGGCCGGCGGCCGATCCGATCGCCGCCGGGATTTGGCAGGATCACCCGACCGAAGCGCGCGAGCATCGGGCCGAGCAGGATGAAGCTGGCGCGCATCTTCACCCCGGCCTCGAGCGGCACGAACGGCCAGGTCGCCTCCCGGGCGTGCAGCTCGAGCGCGTCGCCGTTGACGCGCCGCACCCCGAAGCCGATGTCCGACAGCAGCTCGCGCAGGATCGCCACGTCGCTGATGTTCGGGACGTTGCGCAGCAGGCACGGCTGGTCGGTGCAGGACGGCCGCGGCCATCATCTTGAGGACCGCATTCTTGGCGCCGGCGATGCGGACCTCGCCCGAGAGCGGGACGCCGCCGGTGATCACGAACTTCTGCATGGACCGATGCAGTCTAGTGGCAGAACGGGCGATCGTTGGCGGGCCCGATCGTATATACGGTATATACGCTCAGGAGCCTCAGCCCGGGTAGGCTTCCTTCCACTCGTGCGAACCGGTGTGGTGACCGTCGCACAGCCCGACGCGGCCGCCCATGTGGCGCGAGGGCAGGTAGGGCTGCATGCCCTCCTCGAACGCGGTGGGCTGCCGGTTGCAGATCATCATCCGACCCTCGCGCGCCCAGACGTAGAGGTGGTCGGACGAGCAGAAGCGGTACGGCTTGGTGAAGTTGACGGTCTCGCCATGCGCCGGCGACGAAGGCAGGCCGATCGGCCCGGTCTCGCGCACGACTTCGATCTTCACCGGCAGCATCGGCATGCGCGTCCCGCACTGGTCGCAGCTCAGCACGAGCCGTCAGTCCAGGTAGTGGGCGCCGTCGTCCTCGCGATGGTTCGCGACGAACGTCGGATCGAGGTTCGGGTCCTCGCCGATCGGGGAGCCCTTGTGCGGCTTGAAGTCGACCGGGCAGATGAACGGATACTCGCGGCCGATCTTGCGCAGCTCCTGCATGCGCCGATGCCCCTGCTGCTCCGGGTCGCCCTCCGGACCCCGCAGGTGAGCGCGCTCAGCCTCCTCCGGGGTCATCGGCGTGTCCGTGGGGGTGTCGTCCATGCGTCGATGCTAGCGCAGCGGACGACACGTGGGGCGAACGGGCATTTTCCGGTCAACCGCTCGCCTGGTTCGCGTAGGCCGATGCGGCGGGGCCGGATGCGGGTCGCGCACGCTCACGCAGCCGAGGATGTGGGCCGATCGGAGCCATGTGGCCCGCTAGCGCGAACCAGGAGCGCAGTTGTCCAACCGAGGCCGTCGCGGTTGACGTACGCCGGCCCCGCGTGCGGTTGGCGGGAACGAACGCGGGTCCGGTCAGCCTCGCGAACGGCGTCGGGTGGCGATCCGCTCGCGCATGAGCGCGGTCTGCAGCGCCGCCCGAACGCGGGCGATGTCGACGGGATCCTTCGACTCCTGGAGCTCGGCTTCGGCCTGGCGCCGCGCCTCGACGGCCTTCGCCTCGTCGATCTCGTCGGAGTGCTCCGCCAGGTCGGCCATCACGATGACCTTGTCCGGTCGCACCTCCACGAAGCCGCCGCTGATCAGCAGCGACTGCTCCGTGCCGCCCTTCTTGATGCGCAGCTCGCCGACGCCCAATGAGCTGATGAGCGGCGTGTGGTGCGGAAGGATGCCGAGCTGGCCGTTGCGACCGGGCACGATGACCATGTCCACCTCGTCGGTGAACACGCGGCGCTCGGGCGAGACGACCTCCAGCTGGAGTGGCATGTCAGCCCATCTTCTCCGCGTTGGCGACCACGTCCTCGATCTTGCCGGCCATGAAGAACGCCTGCTCCGGCAGCTGGTCGTACTTGCCCTCGAGGATCTCGCC
Organism: uncultured Chloroflexia bacterium; assembly: GCA_963767985.1. Taxonomy (GTDB): domain Bacteria; phylum Chloroflexota; class Limnocylindria; order QHBO01; family QHBO01; genus JACDBZ01. Next base: position 555,878 of record CAVYGE010000002.1, on the reverse strand, counting down.
GAAGCCGCGGACCGTGTCCTTGAGCTCCACGTACGCTCCGGGACGGCCCGTGAACTGCTCGGCCACGTTGAACGGCTGGCTCATGAAGCGCTGCAGGCGGCGGGCCCGTGCCACCGACACCTTGTCCTCCTCGGAGAGCTCGTCCATGCCGAGGATGGCGATGATGTCCTGGAGATCCTTGTAGCGCTGCAGCGTGCGCTGGACCTCGCGCGACACCTCGAAGTGCTCGTCCCCCACGATGCGCCGATCGAGCACGGTGGAGGTCGAGGTCAGCGGATCCACCGCCGGGTAGATGCCGAGCTCCACGATCGAGCGCTCGAGGCGGATCGTCGAGTCGAGATGCGCGAACGTCGTCGCGGGCGCCGGGTCGGTGTAGTCGTCGGCCGGGACGAAGATCGCCTGGAGCGAGGTGATCGAGCCCTTGCGGGTCGAGGTGATGCGCTCCTGGAGGTCACCCATCTCGGTGGCCAGGGTGGGCTGGTAGCCCACCGCCGACGGCATGCGGCCGAGGAGCGCCGACACCTCGGACCCCGCCTGGGTGAATCGGAAGATGTTGTCGATGAAGAGGAGGATGTCGCGCCCCTCCTCGTCGCGGAAGTACTCGGCCATGGCAAGGGCCGACAGGCCGACGCGCTGGCGCGCCCCCGGCGGCTCGTTCATCTGGCCGAAGACCATGACGGTCTTGTCGATGACGCCCGACTCGGTCATCTCACCGAGGAGGTCGTTCCCCTCGCGGGAGCGCTCACCGACGCCGGCGAAGACCGAGTAGCCGCCGTGCTCGGCCGCGATGTTGCGGATGAGCTCCTGGATGATGACCGTCTTGCCGGTGCCGGCGCCGCCGAAGACGCCGACCTTTCCGCCGCGGCGGAACGGGGCGATCAGGTCGATGACCTTGATGCCGGTCTCGAAGACCTGGGCCTCGGTCTCCATCTCCTCGAACGAGGGTGGCTCGCGATGGATCGGCAGGCGCTTGTCGGCCTTGACCTTGCCCTTGCCGTCGATCGGGTTGCCGAGGACGTCGAAGACGCGGCCGAGCGTGCCCGCGCCGACCGGCACGGTGATCGGGGCACCGGTGTCGACCGCGTCGAGCCCGCGCGCGAGCCCATCGGTGGTCGACATGGCGACGGCACGCACCCAGTTGTTGCCGAGGTGCTGCTGCACTTCAACGACGAGCGTTGCGTCGTCCGTGCCCTTCTTCGCCTCGCCGGGGCGCTTGATCTCGAGCGCGTTGTAGATAGCGGGCAGATCGCCCGGCGGGAACTCGACGTCGATCACGGGCCCCGTGATCTGGATCACCTTACCGGTCGCCATCGGTCTTCAAACTCTCCTTGCCTAGCCGCCGAGCGCTTCCGCGCCGGAGGCAATCTCGATCATTTCGCGGGTGATGGTTGCCTGGCGGGTCTTGTTGTAGACCAGCGTCAGGTCGTCGATGAGCTCGTTCGCGTTCTCGGTCGAATTGCGCATGGCGATCATGCGCGCCGACTGCTCGGATGCCTGGTTCTCGAGCACGGCCCGATAGATGCCGATGGCCACGTAGTGTGGCAGCAGCCGGCTGAGCACCGCCCGCGGGGAAGGCTCGAACAGGTACTCGTCGTTCGTCCGCTCGGTCTCCTCGGCAATCTCCGGGCGGCGGACCGGCAGGATCGTGTCGATCTCCGGCTTCTGGGCCAGCGTCGAGACGAAGGTGCTGTACGCGATGTCGATCTCGTCGAACTTGCCCGCCAGGAAATCCTCGGTGATGAGCCGCGCGATGGGCGTCACGTCACTGAACGACGGCCGATCGCCCAGCTGGGCGAAGTGCGCGGCGATCGGCACCCCCGCGCGACGCAGGGCATCGCGGCCCTTGCGGCCGACCGTGATGGCCTCGATCTCGACCGAGCCGTCGCCGTTGCCCGATGCGGCACGCTCGGTGACCCAGCGCAGCACGGAGCGTGTCGCGTTCGCGTTCAGTGAGCCCGCCAGGCCACGGTCGGTGGTGATCACGATGATCGCCGCCCGCTTCACCGGCCGGTTCGCGAGCAGCGGATCGATCTCCTCGGTCAGGTTCGCGGCGCCGGCCACGCGCTCCAGCGCCGACTCGAGCTCGTCGGCATAGGGGCGCGCAGCGAGGATGGCGTCCTGTGCGCGCTTCATGCGCGAGGCGGCCACCATCTCCATCGCCCGTGTGATCTGGGCGATGTTCCGGACCGAACCGATCCGGCCGCGAATGTCCTTCAGGCTCGGCATTGCCTAGGGCCGCCGATGCGCCTGGTGGTCGTCCGGCCCGCCGTGCGAGGTGAACGTCATCAGGACGTGGCCTCGTCGCTCGGGGCCTCGGCCTCATCGGCCTCCCCGGCACCGGCCTCGGCTGGCGCCTCATCGGCCTCGGCCTTCGACTCATCGGCCCCGGCCTCTTCCTCGGCCTCCTCCTCGGCCTCGGCCTTCGCCTTGGCCTCGTCGGGGGTATCGCCGTACCCGCCCTGCCGCTTGAACTCGACGATTGCCTTCTCGAGGGTCGCGGTGGTCTCGTCCGAGAGCACCTTCTCCTCGACGATTGCCGGCAGCAGCTTCTCGTAGCCGGACTCGAGGTGCCGGTAGAAGCCGGCCTCGAACTCGGCGATCTTGGCGGTCTCGACATCGTCGAGGTAGCCATTCGTGGCGGCCCAGATGATCGCGACCTGCTTCTCGACGGGCAGCGGCTCGTACTGCGGCTGCTTGAGGATCTCGGTCGTCTTCTCACCGCGGGTCAGCTGATCGCGCGTCGCCTTGTCCAGGTCGGAGCTGAACTGCGCGAAGGCCGCCAGCTCGCGGTACTGGGCGAGGTCGATGCGGAGCTTGCCGGCCACCTGGCGCATGGCCTTGATCTGCGCGGCGCCACCCACCCGGGATACGCTGATGCCGGCATTGACCGCCGGGCGCTGGCCCTGGTTGAAGAGGTCCGACTGCAGGAAGATCTGGCCGTCGGTGATGCTGATGACGTTCGTCGGAATGTAGGCCGACACGTCGCCCGCCTGCGTCTCGATGATCGGCAGGGCAGTCAGCGACCCGCCGCCGTTCTCCTCGTTCAGGCGAGCGGCGCGCTCCAGCAGCCGGGAGTGCGAGTAGAAGATGTCACCCGGGAATGCCTCGCGCCCGGGAGGACGGCGCATGAGCAGGGACACCTGGCGATAGGCCCACGAGTGCTTCGACAGGTCGTCGTAGACGCACAGTGCGTCGCGGCCGCCATCCATGAACTCCTCGCCCATGGCCACGCCGGCGTAGGGGGCCAGGTACTGGAGCGGGGCCGGATCGCTGGCACCGGCCAGGACCACGATCGTGTGCTCCATGGCGCCCGACTCCTCGAGCTGCGCCACGACCTGCGCCACCGTCGACTGCTTCTGGCCGATGGCGACGTAGATGCAGATGAGGTCCTGCCCCTTCTGGTTGATGATCGTATCGATGGCGATGGCGGTCTTGCCGGTCTGGCGGTCGCCGATGATCAGCTCGCGCTGGCCACGGCCGATCGGGATCATCGAATCGATGGCCTTGATGCCGGTCTGAACCGGAGTGTCGACCGGCTGCCGCACGATGACGCCCGGAGCGATGCGCTCGATGGGCCGCGTCTTCTTGGACTTGATCGGCCCCTTGCCGTCGAGGGGCTCGCCCAGCGGGTTCACTACCCGGCCGATGAGCTCGTCGCCGACCGGCACCTCGACGATGCGCCCGGTCGTCTTGACCTGGTCGCCCTCCTTGAGGGAGGTGTAGTCGCCCAGGATGAGAGCGCCGACGGTCTCCTCCTCGAGGTTGAAGGCCATGCCCATGATCCCGTTCGGGAACTCGAGCAGCTCCTGCGCCAGGGCGCCGGACAGGCCGTAGACCTGCGCGATGCCATCACCCACCTCGACGATGGTGCCGACGCCGCTGACGTCCGCGCCCTCGTCGAATCCCTTGATCTCGCTTCGGATGATCGACGTGATCTCGTCGGATCGAATCGCCATGGAGTTCCTTCCTACCTAGACGGCGGTCAGCCGGGCGCGCAACCGCTCGAGGCGGCTGCGCACGCTTGCGTCATAGAGCCGGTCGCCGATGCGGACGCTCAGGCCCCCGATCAGCGATTCGTCGACCACTTCGTTCATCTCGATCTCGTCGCCGGTCAGCGACTTCAGCCGCTCGGCGATCGCCGATCGCTGCTCGTCGTCGAGCGGCAGCGCCGTGCGCACCTCGGCCAGGCTGATGCCGCGCTCGCGCCGCACCAGCTCGCCGAATCGATCGACCATCGCGTGGATGGCACCCGGACGGCCGCGCCGGATCATGAGGAGCGCCAGGCTGAGCGCCTCGGGCGCCACGCCGCTGACGACCCTGCGCACCACCTGCTCCTTCTCGGCGAAGGGAACGGCCGGATGCTCGACCAGGCGCCGAAGCTCCTCGTCGGCGAGCGTGTCCCGCAGGATGGCGAGGTCACGCTCCCAGGCGTCGAGGGTTCCATCGGCCTTGCCGATCTCGAACGCGGCCTCGGCGTAGCGACGGGCAACCGTCTCGCGTCGTGCCATGGATCAGCTGCGCGCCGACTTCGAGGTGGTGCCCGGCTTGACCTCGGCGAGGAACTCCTCGACGAGCCGCTTCTGGGCCTTGTCGTCCATCTCGTGACGGATCAGCTTCCCGGCGGCGGCCAGGGCCAGCTCCGCGACCTGGCCGCGGATCTCGGCCATGGCCCGATCCTTCTCGGCCACGATCTCCTCGCGGGCGCGCGTGCTGACCTTCTCGGCCTCGGTACGTGCCTCGGTGAGGATCTCGTTGCGCGTGTCCTCGGCGATCTTGTTGGCGCGGGCGATCATCTCGTTCGCCTCCTTGCGCGCCTCGGACACGGCGGCCTCACGCTCGGCACGAGCCAGCTCGCGATCGCGCGCGGCCGCTTCGGCGTCCTCCAGCCCCTTGCTGATCTTCTCGCCGCGCTCGTCCAGCCGCGCCATGATCGGCTTGAACATGAAGCGGTTGAGCAGGTACAGCAGGATCAGGAAGTTGACGACCTGAAAGCCGAGCTTCAGGGCATCGACGCTGAAGGCCTCGAAGAATGCGCCCATGGACTGCCTCCTTGGCTTCGCGCCGGACTAGGCGACGAAGATGAGCAGCAGGCTGACCACGAGGGCGTAGATGCCGATGGCCTCCGCCAGCGCGATGCCGAGGATGTACGGGACGAAGATCGCTCCCGATGCCTCCGGGTTGCGACCGAGCGCCTCCATCGCCTTGCTGACGGCGATGCCCAGGCCGATGCCGGGGCCGATGGCCCCGAGGCCCATGGCGAGTCCGGCGGCGAGATTGGAATCCACTTTCTTTCGTTCCTCCTACATGACGCCTGCGCACGCGGCAGGCGATTGATCATGCCCTAGGCTGGTGCGGCTCCTGCCGCGGGTGCATGGTCGGCGTGGGCCGCATCGGCTTCGCCGTGGTCGTCGTCGTGGTCGGCGGAGTGATGCTCCGCGATGGCGGTGGCGATGTAGGTCATGGCCAGGAGCGCGAAGACGAGCGCCTGGACGAACCCGAACAGGATCTCGAGGCCCAGGAAGACCGCCGGGATCAGGATCGGGGCGAGGGCGATCATCGTGGCCAGCAGGACCTCGCCGGCGAAGACGTTGCCGAAGAGTCGCATGCTCAGGCTGATGAGCCTGCTCATCTCGCTGATGAGGTTGATCGGGAACATCAGCGGCGCCATGTACAGCGGCTCGCCGAGCAGCTCCTTGAGATAGCCACCGGCGCCATTGGCCTTGATGCCCCAGTAGATGAACATCACGAACGCCACGATCGCCAGGCCCAGCGTGAAGTTCAGGTCCGCGCTGGCCGGCCGCACGATCGGGATGACGGCCTCGTGTCCGGACGGGTCGATGTGGGTGATGCCGATGGTGCCGACGCCGGGCAGCAGGCCGATCCAGTTCGCGATGAGGATGGTCAGGAAGAAGCCGAGGATGAGCCCGACGTAGCCGCGCCAGCGGCTGCTGGACTGGCTGATGATGCCGGTCATGAGCTCGACGGGAAGCTCGAGGGCGCTCTGCATGCGACCGGGAACCAGCGTCGAGCGACGGGTGATGTACCACGCCGCCAGGCCGAGGACGACCGACGTCAGGAGTGCACCGACCATCGAGTTGGTGAAATGCAGCGGCCCGATGGCGAAGAGCTCCTCCGCCTCGATCGCCACGTGAATCAGGCTCTCGCCCTCTTCTTCCGGCATTCGTCTCCTACCGCTTCATCGCATCGCGGGCGACGTTCCAGATCGTCACCATCGCTGCGCCGATGCCGAGCACCATCCCGATCAGCGTGAAGAGCGGGATCGTTTTCAGCCAGTTGTCGAGCAGCAGCCCGCCGCCCAGTCCGATCGCCACCGAGACGCCGAGGCGGATGCCCAGGTCGAGCCCCAGTGCCCAGTTCGGTGGCCGCGTCGAGGGCGAACCCCCGTCTCCGCGGTTCCCGACCGAATCGGGGTCATGAGTCATGCCGCTTCACTCCATCGGTGTAGCCCTTCCGCACGCCAGCGCGGATGAGCAGCCAGATCCCGACGGATGAGAGCAGCGTTCCCGCCGCCAGCCCGAGCAGCACAAAAAGCGGCGAGGTCTCCATCATCCCGTCAACGACGAGTCCGGCGACCGCGCCACCCACCATCGGGATCACCATGATCGCGGTCACCTGACCGAGAATCTTGACGAGCCCCAGCGGCGTCAGTTGTGTCATGTTCGGGTTCGACTCACAGCGGTCGGACGCCGGGAGTATAGCCGAGGTCCCGGATTCGTGCCCATCGGAGCGTGGGGGCGAACGTCGTCAGGCTCGCCGTCGGATCACGCGGGAAGGTCGGCCCGGGCCCGAGTTGCCGGCAGCCCGGGGACGGGGAATCGATCGGTGATCGTGCCCACGCGACGGCGAATCTCCGCCTGCGCGTCCTCGTCGCCGCGCGCCGCGATGCCCTCGACGATCAGAGTCGCGATCTCCCGCATCTCCGCCTCGCGCATGCCGCGCGAGGTGACCGCCGGGGTGCCGACACGGACACCCGAGCCGATCATCGGCTTCTCGGGGTCGTAGGGGATCGTGTTCTTGTTCACCGTGATGCGGACCTCGCCGAGGGCCGCATCGGCTTCCTTGCCGTTCACGCCGAGCGGGCGAACGTCGACGAGCATGAGGTGGTTGTCCGTGCCGCCGGAGACGATCGAGGCCCCGGCATCGGCGAGTGCGGCGGCCAGGACGCGGGCGTTGTCCACGGTCGCCTGCTGATCGGCCTTGAACTCGGGGCTCATCGCCTCGCGGAAGGCCACTGCCTTGGCGGCGATCACATGCATCAGCGGCCCACCCTGGATGCCGGGGAAGACCGCCTTGTCGATCGCCTTGGCGTGCGCCTCGCGGCTCAGGATCATTCCGCCGCGCGGGCCGCGCAGCGTCTTGTGGGTCGTCGTGGTGACGACGTCCGCATGTGGCACCGGAGACGGATGGACGCCCGCGGCAACGAGACCCGCGAAGTGCGCCATGTCGCACATGTGGAGCGCGCCGACCTCGTCGGCGATGGCGCGGAACGCCTCGAAGTCCCAGAGCCGCGGATAGGCGGTCGCGCCGGTCAGGATCATCCTGGGCTGGTGCTCTCGGGCGAGCGCTCGGACCTCGTCCATGTCGATCCGGTGCGTCTCGCGGTCCACGTGATACGGGACGAAGTTGTAGTACTGCCCGCTGAAGTTCACCGGAGAGCCATGGGTCAGGTGCCCGCCCTGGTCCAGGCTGAGTCCGAGCACGGTGTCGCCGCGCTCGAGGAGCGCGTGAAAGACCGCCATGTTGGCCTGCGCGCCGGCGTGAGGCTGGACGTTGACATGCTCGGCGCCGAACAGCTCCCTGGCCCGGTCGCGGGCCAGGTTCTCCGCCACGTCGACCACCTCGCAGCCACCGTAGTAGCGTCGTCCCGGGTAGCCCTCGGCATACTTGCCGGTGAGGATCGTGCCCATGGCCTGCAGGACGGCCAGCGACGGGTAGTTCTCCGACGCGATGAGCTCCAGGTGGGCGGTGGTGCGCGCCTCCTCGGCACGGACGACGTCGGCGATCTCCGGATCGGCCGACACGAGCGGCTCCCACAGGTCCATGGGAGGAGTGTAGCCTCGCCGGCGCCCCGCGACGGGCTCGACACGACGCCGATAATCACCCGCAGGGGATCACGATCACGCGGAGGGTAGGCAATGGACCTGTATGCCCTGGTGGTGTTCGTCCACGCAGCGACCGTCCTGATCTTCTTCATGCTTCACGGGACCTCGATGGCGGTGGCCTTCAAGCTCCGCCAGGAGCACGAGCCGGCACGGGTACGGGCCCTGCTCGACGTTTCGCGCTACGCGCTCGGCACCCCCACGGTCGTGCTGGTCATCGTCGGGCTGCTCAGCGGGATCCTGGCCGGATTCATGGGCAACTGGTGGGGCACCCTGTGGATCTGGATCTCGCTCGTGCTGTTCCTCGGGGTTGGGTTCGGCATGACGCCGCTGATGACCTACCGACTCAACCCGATCCGGGCGGCGGCGGGCATGACGAAGCCGGACGCGAAGCCCGACGAGGTCGCGCCACCCGAAGATCCGGCGGAGCTGCAGCGGCTCATCGGGGCGTGGAACCCGATGCCGGGCGCGGTGATCGGCATGGCGGCATTCATCGTGATCCTGTGGCTGATGCTCGAGAAACCCTTCTGACGTCGCGCCGGCCCGGAGGCCTGAGCGCGTCAAGCTCGGCTGCGCCGCAGGCCTCCGCGCGGGCCGATGCGGAGGTCGGTGCCCTCGGCGATCGTGCCGGCGCGCTCCGGGGCGATGACGTGGACCGGGACGCGCGTCCCGTACAGCTCCTCCGCGACCGCCGAGCCGATCTCCAGGATGAGGTCGGGCTCGGCAAGCAGGAATGCGGCCGGGGCCGTCCCGGCCCGCACCGATTCGGCGAGGATCGAGGCGGAAGATGACGAACCCTTCCCCGATCGCATGACCACCACCCGGCCGGTGAGGACGGCACCGAGCTGGGGGTGATGCGGGTCGATCAGGCGACCGGTGGCGGGATCCATGCCGCCCCACAGGCTGAGCGGCTCGTCGAGGACGAGGGCGCGCCCCGTGATGTCGGTCACGCCCCACCCCACGGGGCGAGGTCGCGCACGACCCGTCCGGCCACCGCCGAGCGGATGCACTCGGCGGTCGAACCGAACACGACCGCGGCGCCGATGTTGCCCGGGGCGTAGTAGGCCCACTTGCCCGAATCGGTCATCACCGGGCCGCTCGGCGCACGGAGTGTGGGGGCGACGTAGCTGCAGGTGTCGACCAACAGCTCGACCCCGGCTTCGCGCAGGCGCTGGGTGATGCCGCGCTCCGTGGCGGCCGCCAGGACGTCGCGACCCGTCGACACCAGGCACTCGACATCGTCGTGGACCCTGCGTTCGCCGAGCATGACCGCGTACCGATCGAGCTCGCCCAGCGACGCGTGGGGCGTCCCCAGCGCGACGGCCGACAACCGTTCGCCGTCCGTCGTGCTCAGCTCATCGCGCGCCGCGCGCAGCTCCGCCAGGCGGATGAGCTCCACCCCTTCGGGCGGGCGGCGATGCAGCGCGGCGTCCAGGGTGGCGGCCTCGGGCGTCGATCCCGTCACGTGGAACATCGCCACCGATCCCGACGATGCCGCCGCGGCGCCGAGCGCCTTCAGCCGGTCCTCGGACTGACCACCGGCGAGCCCGTCGATGACCGCGACCGACGAGCCCGCGCGCCGGCCGAGCACGATGCCGAGCACGGGGAACAGGACATCCGAGTCCCGAAGCCCGGCCGGCACGTCGTCCGCCAGGCGCAGGACGAGCGTGGCTCGACGCTCCTCCGTGCGGTGCAGCCCGGCATCGGGAACGCGACCGGTGACCGCCGCCGCGATGTCGAGAAAGTCGCCGTAGCGGTTCGTGCGCGCTCCGAGAACGCTGTTGCAGAAGGCGATGGCGTTGGACTCGCCCCAGGCCACCTGCGCGCCCAGCGCCGGGCGCGCGTCGGCGAGCTGATACGGCGCGCACGTGTACGTCGGCCGGGCGCCGAGCGCCCGGTATCGGCTCATCAGCCTGCGGCCGGCGGTGGCGGTCCGCTTGTCGCCGCGGTAGAGCTCGGGGTGCAGGAGGTCGAGCGCGCCGACGTTGAGGGTGGTCGGGACGCTCACGCGGGTCCCGCCGTCCGCCAGGCGATCGACGAAGTCCATCGTCGCCTTGCCGTGGTAGAGGCACGAGTCGACGTGCGCGCCGCTGATGTCGATCAGCCGCGCGGCGCCGGTGGCCTGGGCGGCACGCACGATGAGCCGCATGGCGAACGCGGTGCCGGCACCGTGGCTGCCGGCAAGCAACTCGCGATCGCGGGAGGTCAGCGACGCGCTCAGCCCCGTGCCTCCTCGGCCTCGACGCGCGCGATCTTCTCGATGCGCGGCACGTGCCGCCCGCCGGCGAACTCTCCGTCGAGGAAGGCGCGCACGCAGGCGCGCGCCACTTCGGTGCCCACGATCCGCGCGCCCATGCTCAGGACGTTCGCGTCGTTGTGCTCGCGCCCGAGCCGCGCCGTCACCGGGTCGGCGGCTTCGACACAGCGGATGCCGCGTACCTTGTTGGCGACGATCGCCTCACCGGTGCCGCTGCCCCCGAGCACGATGCCGCATTCGAAGTCGCCGCGAGCGACGGCGCGCGCGACCGGCGCGATGAAGTCCGGGTAGTCGACGGGGTCGGTGCTGAACGTGCCGAAGTCGCGGTACTCGACGCGCAGCTCGTCGAGCAGCGTGCACAGATCGCCCTTGAGATCGAAGCCGGCATGGTCGGAGCCGATGGCGACGCGCATCGACCGAGTGTAATCGGCGGCGGACCCGGTGGGCCGGGACCGCCCGCTCGTCCGCTTCCTGCGGCTACGTCGCAGCCAGCTCGATGACGGCGGCGATCTGCGAACGCAGGATCGGCCCCTCGCGCAGGATGCGGGCCGGGGTCACCGAGAGGTCGACCACGGTCGACGGGACACCCCCGGGCACGGCGCCACCATCGACGACGGCCGGAAGCTCGTCCTGCTGCAGCGCGAAGGCGATGAGGACCTCGTCCGCGGCAAGGGTGTCCGGCTCGAACGACCGATTGGCCGACGTGGCGAAGATCGGCCCCGTGCGGCGGATGAGGTCGAGCGTGACCGGGTGGTCCGGCGCGCGAAAGCCCTGGGTCCCCGCGTCCGAGCCGATGACGAGCGTGAGGCCGCCGGGCCAGAAGCGCTCGGCCAGGGACCGTGCTCGTTCGTCGGGCTCCCATCCCGCCCCGACGACCTGCTCGAGATCGGCAACCAGCAGTGCGATCCGCTTGTCGAGCGGCCGATCCTTCAGCGCGAACAGCGCCACCAGCCGATCAGGGTGGCTGCTCGCGACGCCGACTCCGTAGACCGTGTCCGTGGGGAAGGCGAGCACCTGCCCGGCGCCGAGCAGTCGAGCCGCGCGCTCGAGGCCGTCGGGAGTTGGGGGCAGGACGTCGGTCACGGGGTCAGTCTTGCAGGTCGAGGCGCACCACACGGTCGAGCCCGGCAAGATCCGGCACGATGCTCAGCACCGCTCCCGCGGGACCGAGCGCGGCGACGTCCGTGGCCTGGCCCACCCCGATCTCGAGCAGGACGGTGGCGTTCGGAGCCGCACGCGCCGGCAGATCGTCGAGCAGCCGGCGCAGCAGGTCGAGTCCGTCGGGGCCACCATCCAGGGCGATCCGCGGCTCGAACCCCAGCGCGCTCTCTCGGGCGTCGACCTCGGCACTGGCGACGTACGGCAGGTTGGCGATGATGAGATCCGGCCGCGGAAGGGACGCGCCCGCGGGTTCGAGCAGGTCGGCGCAGGCGAGGGTCACGAGGTCGGTTGCCGCGTGGTCGACGAGATTCTCCGCCGCCAGCTCCAGCGCATCGGGCGAGATGTCGCTGGCCACGAGCCGGATGCGTCCAAGGCGAATGACCTGCCGGAAACGCGTCGCGATCGCGAGGGTGACGGCACCCGTGCCGGTCGCGACCTCCCACGCGACGATCGGTGCGTCGTCGCGCGTCAGCCGGCGCTCGAGCTCGGTGATCGCGGCTGCGGCCAGCAGCTCCGTCTCGGGACGCGGGATCAGCGCCCGATGGTCGGTGCGGACCCGCAGCGACTGCCAATCACGGAAGCCACGGATGTAGGCGATCGGCTCGCCGGCGGCCCGCCGATCCACCGCGGCGCGCAGGCGACCGACGAGATCCGGATCGAGCACGGCCTCGGGGTGGGCGAGCACCCAGGATCGATCGCGTCCGGCCACGTGTGCGACGAGCACCTCGGCATCGAGCCGAGCGCTGGGCGAGCCCGAGGCCCGCAGCCGGTCGGCGGCGTCGGTCACGGCGGCCCCGACCACGTCAGTCGGGGGCATCGGCGCCGATCTCCGCCAGTCGCCGGGCCTGATCCGCCTCGATGAGCGGCTCGATGACGCGATCGAGGTCGCCCTCGAGCAGGCCCGGCAGGCTGTGCACCGTCAAGCCGATGCGATGGTCGGTGACCCGGTCATCGGGGAAGTTGTAGGTGCGGATCTTCTCGCTCCGCTCGCCCGAGCCGACCTGCGATCGGCGCTCGTCGCCGCGTTCGGCGGCCAGTCGCTCCTGCTCCATCTCGAGCAGGCGAGCGCGAAGCACGCTCATCGCCTTGGCGCGGTTCTTGTGCTGGCTCTTCTCGTCCTGGATGGCGACCATCAGACCCGTCGGCAGGTGGGTGATGCGAACCGCCGAGTCCGTGGTGTTCACCGACTGTCCGCCGGGGCCGCTCGATCGGTAGACATCGATGCGCAGGTCCTTCTCGTCGATCTGGACCTCGACCTCGTCGGCCTCGGGCAGGACCGACACCGTCGCCGTCGACGTGTGGATGCGGCCCGATGCCTCGGTCACCGGCACGCGCTGGACGCGGTGCACGCCCGACTCGAACTTCAGCCGCGAGTAGGCGCCGTCGCCGCGAACCTCGGCGATGACCTCCTTCAGGCCGCCGGAGCCGCTGTCGGAGGTCGACAGGACCTCGACCTTCCAGCGCCTGCGCTCCGCGTAGCGGGCATACATGCGGTAGAGGTCCGCCGCGAACAGGGACGCCTCGTCCCCGCCCGTCCCGGCCCGCACCTCGACGATGACGTCGCGATCGTCGTTCGGATCGCGCGGCACGAGGTGAACGCGCAGGTCCTCCTCGATCGCCTCGGCCCGTGCGCTGAGTCGGTCGATCTCCTCGCGCGCCATCGTCCGCATCTCGTCGTCGGGATCGTCGGCCATGGCCCGCGCGCCATCGAGCTCCTCGCGGACGGAGCGCCACGCACGCAGCATCGCAACCACGGGCTCGAGCCGGGAGAGCTCACGACCAAGGTCGGCAAGGGCACGCGGGTCGTCAGCCGCCTCGGGAGTCGACATCTGACGGCCGATCTCCTCGTAGCGTGCCTCCAGCTCGGCGAGCCGGTCGATCATGCCCGCTGGGCGGCGGCAGCCTCGCGGTCCGAGGCCAGGCACGACTCCAGGCTGGCGATGCTGACCTCGAGCATCGCGCGGTCCGGTGGCCGGGTCGTCAGCGACTGGAGCCACAACCCGGGGGCGTAGAGCGCGCGGACGAGTGGACTGCCGTAATGCCGGGCTCCGAACCGGACGAGCTCATAGGCGAACCCGGCGATGATCGGCACGAGCACGATCCGAGACAGGAAGAGGAGTGGCAGGGGCACCCCGGAACGCGGGACGAGGCTGAAGAAGAAGATGCTGATGACCACCACGATGAGGATGAACGTCGTGCCGCAGCGGGTGTGGGCAGTGCCGAAGGCATCAACCTCGTCGGGGGTGAGGGGCCGGTCCGCCTCGTAGGCGCTGATCGCCTTGTGCTCCGCTCCGTGGTAGGCGAACACGCGCTTGATGTCGCTCATCATGCCGATGAGGGCGATGTAGGCGATGAAGATCACCAGCCGAATCAGCCCCTCGACCGCGTTGGCGAGGATGTCACTGTCCGTCGCGCCCTCGGCGAACGTCGAGAGGAACAGTGGCAGCAGGAAGAACAGCCCGATGGCGAAGCTCAGGCTGACGACGACGGTCAGGACGATCGTGCCCCGTCCGAGCTCGACGTCCTCGCCCTCGGCTGCGATGGAGGCGGACCGCATGAGCATCCGCGTCCCGATCACCAGGGTCTCGTACAGCAGGAACATCCCGCGCAGAAGCGGGATCCTGATGAGCCGACGATCAGCCGACAGCGCGGCCGGCAGCGCCTCGGACATGGTCTGGATCTCACCCGACGGCGGACGCACGCTCATGGCGACCGTCGTTCGGCCGCGCATCATGACGCCCTCGATCAGTGCCTGGCCGCCATAGAAGAAGTCCGGCATGCGGAATCGGCGGCGGCCTCCGGGGTCGGTCACCGCGGCAATGACCAGGGGCCCGGCCGCCATGAGCAGCTCGGGAATGAGGAACAGCAGGTGGGGCGCGAGATGCGCCGGCCACCGGGTCGGGCGCCGACGCATCTGGCCGCTCAGCGCTGCGAGCGCTCCAGGCGCTTCGTGAACCGCTCGACCTGCCCGGCGGTGTCGACGATGTTCTGCGTGCCCGTGTAGAACGGGTGGCACTTGTTGCAGACCTCGACGCGAATCGACTCGGCGGTCGACCCGACGGTGAAGGCGTTGCCGCAGACGCAATGCACGTTCGCCTGGTGGAACTGGGGATGAACTTCGGTCTTCATGATGACTGGGTGCTCCGTGCCCGCCGTCAGGCGGACTGATACTCGCCGGCTTCGATGCTGACGCGCTTGCGGTGTCGGGTTTCGTGGCTGAAGCGAACGTGGCCGTCGGCGGTCGCGAACAGCGTGTAGTCACGGCCCATCCCGACGTTCGTGCCCGGGTGGAACGTGCTGCCGCGCTGGCGCACGATGATCGTGCCCGACAGGACGAACTGCCCGTCGCCGCGCTTGACACCGAGTCGCTTGCCGGCGCTGTCGCGGCCGTTCCTGCTGGACGAGCCGGCCTTCTTGTGTGCCATGGGTTACTCCTTCGACTCGGCCTTCTTGGCGGGACTGCGGCGCTTCGCGGCCGGCTTGGGGGCATCACCGTCACTGGCGGTCTTGCGAGTGCGTGACGACTTGGCTGCCGATGCCGGTGCTGCTGCCTTGGTCGTGGCGTCCTTCTTCGAAGCGGCGGCCGCCTTCGGGGCATCCGCCTTCTTCGTCGAGGCCCTTCGCCTTCGTCTTCGGCGCGGCGGCGGCGTCGGGCTTCTCGGCCTTCTCGGCCTTCTCGGCCTTCGAGCGCTTGCCGTCGGCGTTGATCTCGTCGATCCGCACGCGGACGAGGTGCTGGCGGTGCCCGCGCGTGCGCCGGTACGTGGCCTTCTGCTTGAACTTGAAGATGATCAGCTTCGGTCCCAGGGCCTCCCCGAGGACCGTGCCGCTCACCGTCGCCCCCTGGACAGTGGGCGTGCCGACGGTGACGGCCTCGCCATCTCCGACCAGCAGGACGCGGTCGAAGGTCACGGACCCGCCGGGCTCCGCCGCCAGCCGCTCCATCACGAGCTCGCTGCCGGCCTCCACGCGGTACTGCTTTCCGCCAGACGTCACGACGGCGTACATGTTTGTGCTCTCTCCTGGGATGTCGTGGGCGTCGCGCAGACGCGGATGAAGCGCCTCGGCGCACGCGGAAACGGGCTGAGCTCAGCCCGCGGAACCACGAATTCTACCGGGCGATCGGGGGAGTGTCAACGAACAGGAGCCGCGTGCGTATGGCCTTTCGGACCTGGAGCGAGAGGTCGAGGGCCTGGACCACGTCCTCGGGCCGACCGGCACCGCTCGCGTCGAGCTGGAGAACCGTGCGAAGGCGGGCGGTACGTGCCGACTCATTGACCTCGAGCACCTCGACGTCCTCGATCAGCGGCCGCAGATCGCGGTCGCCCGCGTCGCTGCGTCGTTCGCTCTCGCCGCGGCGTCGCTTGCCGCTCAGCTCGTCCGCGGCCAGCAGACGCACGACGGACCCGCGCAGGGCGTCGGACGTCAGATCATCGCGGCTGGAGACCTCGATCTCGTACTCGGCCCCACGGAGCTGGGAGGCGGCCGACGGGAACCCGTGCCATACCTCCTTCGCGTCCTTCATCGCGATCCCCTCGGGAAAGTGCTCCGCAGCGGCATGGATCTGGTCCGCAGGGACCAGATCGTCGAAGTAGGCCTCGACGACCTCGCCGCGCAGCTCGAGGCCGACCGGCAGGTTCGCGGCCAACTTGATGCGCGGCTTCGGCTTGAGGGCACCGGTATACGAGAGCGGGAGGTTGACCTCGTGGAAGGCGCGCTCCAGCTCGCTGACGAGCTCCGCCTGCCGCATGCGCAGCGCCGGGTCGGAGCGGCTGAAGAGGATCTGCCAGCGCTGGCGGGGCGCGGCGTCCGGTGATCTGGTGGTCATGACCGCCGATCGTACCCGTGATCGGCCGGCGGGGCCAGCCGCGGCCGGGTCACAGGGTTGGCTTGTGGGCCCGCATCCGGATCGACTGCAGGATCCCCATCCCGAACAGGAGGCTGATGAGGCTCGACCCTCCGTAGGTGACGAACGGAAGCGGAATCCCCGTGACCGGCATCACGCCGATGACCATGCCGATGTTCACGAGCACCTGGAACAGGATCATGCTGGCCAGGCCCGCCGCGATCATCATCCCGAAGGCATCGCGCGCCTGCCACCCGATGAGCAGAATGCGCCAGATCAGCAGTCCGAACAGGGCCAGGACCACGACGCCGCCGACGAAGCCGAGATCCTCGGCGACCACGGTGAAGATGAAGTCGGTCGACTGGACCGGGATGTAGCCGCGCTGGCCCTCTCCGCCGACGGTCAGCCCGCGTCCGAGCCATCCGCCGGAGCCGACGGCGTTCAGGGCCTGGACCAGCTGGAAGCACGCCCCCTGCGGGTCGGCGGACGGGTCCAGGAAGCAGAACAGCCGCTGACGCTGGTACTCGTGCAGCATGCCGATGGCGATCGGCGCGGCGCCGATCACGCCGGCGGCGAACAGACCCATCCAGCCCAGGCTCGCCCCGCTCATGAACAGCATGCCGATGAGGATCCCGATGAAGACGAGGGCCGTCCCCAGGTCCGGCTGGCGGAAGACGAGGAATGCCGGGATGGCCATCAGCAGCGCGGCGATCAGGATCGTCGACAGTCGGCCGATGCGCTCCACGCGTCCGGCCAGGAACGCGGCGAGCACCGCGATCATGAGCACCTTGCTGACCTCGCTGAGCTGGAAGTCGAGCCCGGCGACCGTGACCGACATCTGCGCCCCGAACAGGTTCGTGCCGATGAGCATCGTCAGCGCGAGGAGGCCCAGCACGGCGAGGTAGATCGGCACGGCCAGCGTGCGCAGCCAGTGGTAGTCGACGCTGGCGACGACGAAGAAGAGGGTGAGGCCGATGGCGGCCCAGATCAGGGTCTTCACGGTCTCGGTCATGCCGCTGCCTGCCGCGGCATCGTTGAAGCCCGCCGAGAACCCCATGACCACCCCGAAGCCAATGAGGAGGATCACGTACAGCAGCAGCTGGAGATCGAAGTGCCGCCAGTCCCGACCCCGGAACGAGTCGACGAGGGTGGCAGTCGCGACGCCCATCTCAGTTCGCCGTGACGAGGCTGAAGTCGTTGGGATCGAGCCGCAGGTCCTCGTCGAGCTCGTAGTACAGCTGGAGGAAGTACTTGACGACCTCCGCGGAGACGTTTCCGGGCACGACGGCCGAATAGTTGAAGGTGACGATCGCCAGATCGGCGTCGGTCGCCCCTGCCGTGCTCGGCAGATAGGCGACGAACCAGGAGTGGAAGGGCAGGGTGCCCTCCTCGGTCAGCTCGCCGAACTCCGCCGTCCCGGTCTTGCCCGACAGCGCTCCGGGCAGGTCGAGATCGCGGATGTTGTAGGCATGTCCCGAGGTGATCACCTCGCGAGCGCCGATGCGCATCGTCTGCAGCGTCTGCTCGGATGCGCCGATGCGGTCGAGGACTTCGGGCTCGTAGGCGCGGGTCAGCGCGCCGTGCTCGTCCGTCTCGCCACGCACGATCATCGGCCGCATGAGGTTGCCGCCGTTGGCAACGGCCGCGTAGGCGTTGAGGACCTGGAGCGGCGTCACCGCGATGACGTTCTGCCCGATCCCGGCCTGCGCCACCTCACCGGTGAAGACCCCCGAGCGACCCTGCTGCCGCGCCCACTCGGTGCTGGCGATGATCCCCGGTTCCTCGCCGGGGAGGGCGATCCCCGACAGGCGGCCGAAGCCGAGCTCGTTCGCCCAGTCGGCAAGCGGATCGATGCCGGTCTCCACCGCCATCTGATAGAAGAAGGTGTCCGAGCTCTTGGCGAACGCATCGACCATGTCGAGCGGCCCGAAGCCCTGCCGGTTCCAGTCGTACAGGCACTCGCCCTCGGGCGCGCCCGGAATCTGGTAGCAGCCGTAGGTCGGCCATTGGCGTGAGGGTGTGGTGACTCCCTCCTCCATGGCGGCGATCCCCGTCACGAGCTTGTAGGTCGAGCCGGGCGGGTAGATGTCGCTGATGGCGTGGTTGCGCAGCGGCCGGGCGGGATCGGCCAGGTAGACGCTGAAGTCGTCGGTCGAGATGCCGGACGCGAACTTGTTGTTGTCGTAGGCCGGGAGGGAGACCATCGCCAGGATCTCGCCGGTCTGGGGGTTCATGACCATGGTCACGCCCTGGCTGACGCCGGCCACGTCCATGCCCCAGGTCAGCGCCTGCGTCGCCAACCGCTGGATCCTGGCATCGAGGGTGAGCATGAGATTCCTGCCCGGAACCGGCTCCCGGATGGTGCGGATGACCCTGAGCTGGCGCCCGGAGGCGTCGCGCTCGACGAGCCTGGCACCGTACCGGCCACGAAGCTCCTCCTCGAACGAGGCCTCGACGCCGGCTCGCCCGATCACGTCGTCAGGGAGATACCCACGATCCGAGAGACTCTCGAGCTCGGCGCGATTGATCGGCCCGGTGTAGCCCACGACATGCGACAGGAGTGGCCCGTTGGCGTCGCCGGCATCGTCCAGGTAGCGCCGGATCGGGTCGACGGCCACAACGACCCCGGGCAGGCTGACCGCCTCCTCGCCGATGATGAGCGCGGCTTCGCGGCTCACGCCGCGGGCCACCGGCACGAGATCGAACGGCGACCCGACAAAAGCCGACAGGCGGGCACGGACACTGAGCCGATCGACACCGGCAAGCTCGGCGATGCGGTTGAGGACTCGGTGGCGGTCAGCTTCCGGCAGGTCGGCCGGACGCACCTGGATGGTCCATGAGGGGACGCTGACAGCAAGCGGTCGGCCGGCGCGATCGAACAGAAGGCCGCGCGGCGCGGGCACGGGAACCTCCACGGTGCGATCGGCGGCGGCGCGACGCGCGTACACGTCGCCACTCACCACCTGGAGCTGGAAGAGTCGACCCCCGAGCGCGACGAAGATGAACGCTGCGACGACGGAGAATGCGATGAAACGGGCTCGGGACCGGTGGAGATCGACGCGGCCGTCGTTGAGATCAGCCATGGCGTGTCACCAGGCCGGCACTTCCTCCGACGCATACCGCTGGACCAGGGCACGTGCCGGTACGAGAAGCAGGGCAACGATCGCGGCGTTCAGGGTGGCGGAGCGCGCGAGCAGATCGATCGGCGGCGCAGCCGGGATGGCGTCGGTCACCAGCTGCGAGATGACCAGCGCACCAAGGTCGGCGACGACCGAGCCGATGAACGCGGCGGCGACCGGGTAGATCCAGACGAGGGACCCGAAGGCCTTGGCACCCCCGGCCACGAGGACGGCGACGAGGAGCAGAACGAGTGGCACCGATCCCAGGGGCTCGCCGACCAGCAGGTTGGCCATCAGCCCCGCCACGAAGGCCCAGATCACCCCGGGCACGAAGCCGACCAGGGCCGTCACCATGACCACGGCCACCAGGACGAGGCTCGGCTTCACGTCGGCGATCACGATCACGGGGGCGACGGCGGCGTGCACGATCCCCACGATGACGGCCAGGAGCGGGCTGAGATACGTGATCGGAAGCTCTCCGGATGGTCGCTGCTGCGATGGTCGACGTCGACCTCAAGTATACGGCGCAGCGGGGCCCGCGATCGGCGGCTGTGGATAAGTGCTTCACGTGAAACATCCCCCGCGCAGTGCGCCGAAGACCGAACGGTTCACGTGAAACTGGTAGAATTGACGCTCACATCTGAACTCGCAGCGGAGCACTCGTGGTCCGGGTCACGGCCTGTACGAACCAGAAGGGCGGCGTCGGCAAGACGACAACGGTCATCAACCTCGCGGCCTTCCTCGCGCTCTCCGGCACACGAACGCTCGTCATCGATCTCGACCCCCAGGGGAACGCGACCAGCGGCCTCGGGGTGGACCGTCGGTCGGTCGACGGCTCCTCGTACAACGCCCTCGTGGATCGACTCCCGATCTCCGAGCTGGTGGTGCGAACCGCCATCGACGGCCTGGACCTCGTCCCGTCGGCACCCGCGCTGTCGGGGGCGGAGGTCGAGCTGGTGGGAGCGACGGCGCGGGAGCGACGACTGAGTGCCAGTCTGGCGGAGCTGAACGGAAGCTACGAGCGCGTGCTCATCGATTGCCCACCGTCACTCGGCCTGCTGACCCTCAACGCTCTCACGGCTGCCGATGGCGTGCTGATCCCGATCCAGACCGAGTACTACGCCCTGGAGGGCCTGAGCCAGCTGGTGAACACCATTCGACGCGTCCGGGAAGGTCTCAATCCACGCCTCGAGATCGAGGGCGTGCTGCTGACCATGTATGACGCGCGCACCAATCTGTCGGCACAGGTCGCCACCGAGGTCCGGCGCCACATGAACGGGTCGGTGTATCGGACGGTCGTGCCGCGCAGCGTCCGCCTCTCGGAGGCACCCAGCCACGGACTGCCGATCGCCCTCTACGACCCGGCGTCCCGGGGTGCCGACGCCTACCGGGACCTCGCAGGCGAGGTCGCAGCCCGTGGCTAGCAGCGCACCGCGCGGAGCGCGCAGCTTCGGTCTTGGGTCGCGGCCTCGACGCCCTGATCCCCGGCCGCGACGACGAACGTGGCGTGCTCGAGATCGCCCTCGACCGCATCAGCCCCAACCCCGATCAGCCGCGAGCCACCTTCGACGAGTCTCAGCTCGGCGAGCTCGCCGCATCGATCGCCGTGCACGGCATCCTCCAGCCGGTCATCGTCCGCGAGCGGACCGACGGCGGCTACGAGCTCATCGCCGGCGAGCGACGAACCCGGGCTGCGCGCCTGGCGGGGCTCGCCACCATCCCGGCCGTCATCCGCGAGTCATCGGCGGACGAGAGCTCGCTGGAGCTGGCGCTCATCGAGAACCTGCAGCGCGAGGACCTCAACGCGATCGAGGCCGCGCTCGCGTATCGGGAGCTCATCGATCGGTTCGGCATGACGCACGAGGCCGTCGCGCGGCAGGTCGGGAAGAGCCGCGTGGCGGTCAGCAATGCGCTGCGGCTGCTCGACCTGGCGGACGAGACACGAGCGGCGATCGTCGATGGCAGGATCAGCGAGGGCCACGGGCGCGCCCTGGCTGCCATCACGATCGGCGAGCTCCAGCGTGCCGTCCTGGCGATCGTGCTCGAGCGCGGCCTGTCGGTGCGCCAGACGGAGGAGCTCGTGCGGCGCAAGCGGGACGAGGCGCCCACCACCTCCCGGGGCCAGCTCAGCCACGACCTCCAGGATCTCGAGGCCCAGCTGCGCGGCGTGCTGGCGACCAAGGTCGGCATCGTCCGCACGCGGCGAGGGGGCCGTCTCGTGATCGACTTCTACTCCGACGAGGAGCTCGATCGCCTGTACTCGATCATCACCCGGGGCGCGGGCGGCGGAACTGACGCCGATGTCGCGATCTCGGTCAACCCCGCGCACGAGGATTCGGCCACAGCATGACCGTCGAACGAGCACCGAAGTCCCGTAGCAAGGCCTCATCGAGCTACACCGCCGCGAACATCCAGGTCCTCGAGGGCCTCCAGGCGGTGCGCAAGCGCCCCGGCATGTACATCGGCTCGACCGATGCGCGCGGCCTCCACCAGCTGGTGTGGGAGGTGGTGGACAACAGCATCGACGAGGCGATGGCCAACCAGGCCACTCGGATCGACATCACGCTGCACGCCGACGGCCGCTGCGAGGTCGTCGACGACGGCCGCGGAATCCCGGTCGACAAGCACTCGACCGGCAAGAGCGCCCTCGAGGTGATCATGACCGTCCTCCACGCCGGCGGGAAGTTCGGCGGCGGCGGCTACAAGGTGTCCGGCGGCCTGCACGGCGTGGGCGTCAGCGTCGTGAACGCGCTGAGCTCCGAGATGCGCGTCGAGGTCCTTCGCGACGGCAAGCGCCACGTCCAGGAGTTCGTGCGTGGTGCCCCCCAGGGACCGGTCAAGCAGAAGGGAGGCGCGGCCGAGGCGAACCGCGGACTCGACTGCCGATTGGAAGCGCACCCACGGCACGCGGACCTTCTTCCGCCCCGATCCCGAGATGTTCGAGACGTTGGACTTCAGCTGGGACATGATCAGCACGCGGATGCGCGAGTCCGCCTACCTGAACAAGGGCCTCTGGATCCGCCTCCGCGATGAGCGCACCGACATCGAGAAGAACTTCTTCTTCCAGGGCGGCGTGACGAGCTTCGTGCGGCACCTCAATCGGCGGCGCGACGTGCTCAACGGGCGGCCAATCTACGTCGAGCGCCTGGTGGACTCCACCAGCGTGGAGGTCGCGCTCCAGTACAACGACGCCTTCGCCGAGAACGTGCTCGCGTTCGCGAACAACATCCACACCGTGGACGGCGGGACGCATGTCGCCGGCTTCCGCGCCGCCCTGACCAGCTCGCTGAACACCTGGGCACGCAAGTCGGGGACCCTGAACGACAAGGAAGCCAACCTGTCGGGCGACGACGTGCGCGAGGGACTCACCGCCGTCATCAGCGTGAAGCTCACCGACCCGCAGTTCGAGGGGCAGACGAAGGCCAAGCTCGGCAACGCCGACATCAAGGGCATCGTGCAGAACGTGGTGACCGAGGGGATCGTTCAGCACCTCGAGGAGAATCCCTCCGACGGCCGGCGCATCATCGAGAAGTGCCTCACCGCGGCGCGTGCGCGGGAGGCGGCGCGCAAGGCTCGCGACCTCGTCATCCGCAAGGGCGCGCTCGAGGGCATGGCCCTGCCCGGCAAGCTGGCCGACTGCCAGGAGCGTGATCCCGCACGGTCCGAGCTCTACATCGTCGAGGGTGACTCGGCCGGTGGATCGGCCAAGCAGGGGCGCGATCGGCGCTTCCAGGCCATCCTGCCGATGTTCGGCAAGATGCTGAACGTCGAGAAGGCGCGTCTCGACCGCGTCCTCAGCTCGGACAAGATCCGGCCGCTCGTCATCGCGCTCGGCGCGGGAATCGGCGAGACCTTCGATATCGCGAAGCTGCGCTATCACCGCATCTGCCTCCTCAGCGACGCCGATGTCGATGGCGCGCACATCAGCACGCTGCTCCTCACCTTCTTCTATCGGCACATGCCCGAGGTGATCGCCAACGGCTACCTCTACATCTGCCAGCCGCCGCTGTACCGGGTCAGCACCGGCAAGGTGACGCGCTATGCCACGAGTGAGAAGGAGCGCGACCAGGCGTTCAAGGAGCTGTCACGGGACGGCAAGAGCAAGAACGTCACGGTGCAGCGCTTCAAGGGTCTCGGCGAGATGAACGCCGACCAGCTCTGGGACACCACCATGAATCCCGAGACGCGCACGCTGCTGCGGGTCGAGGTCGGGACGGCCGAGGCCGCCGACGAGATGTTCAGCACCCTCATGGGCGAGCATGTCGAGCCGCGGCGTGACTTCATTCGAGGCGAGGCCCGCAAGGTTCGCAACCTCGACATCTGAAAGGCAGCCAGGGACCGATGCCATCACGACACGCCGCCGACATCCGGCAGGTCGCCAACAAGACCGGGCGCACGCTGGACGAGTGGTGCGAGCTGCTCGAGGCCAACGGGGTGGGGGATCGCCGCGAGGCGGTCAACATGCTCCGCGACTCCTACGCGGTCAGCCACGCCTTTGCGCTGGCGATCGCCGACCAATGCCTCCGACGCTCCGACGATGACGACGAGTGGGGCAGCGCCCAGTACGACGAAGAGGAAGGTTCGGACCGCTGGTAACCATGGAAGACACCGGACGCAGCATCGGTGACAGCCGCTCGATCGTGGCGGATGACGGCCGGCGCTACGCGTTCGCGGATCACAACTGCTTCGCCTGCGGCGGCGAGAACCCGATCGGCATGCGGCTGCACATCGAGCTGGGCGAGGGATCGGCGCAGGCCGCGTGGACGGCGGGCGACGACTACGTCGGCTGGAGCGACAAGGTCCACGGCGGGATCATCGCCACCCTCCTCGACGAGGTCATGGCCTGGGCTCCGTCGAGCTACGACTCGTGGGCCGTGACGGCCGAGATGTCGGTGCGCTATCGCTCGCCGGCACTGCCCGGCGAAGAGCTGCGGGCCACCGGCCGGGTCACCGAACGGCGGCGGCGCATCTACGAGGTGACGGGCGAGGTGCGCGGCGCCGACGGCCGCCTGATCGCCGAGGGGCACGGACGCTACCTCGGAGCGTCGCCGGCGCAGAAGGCCGAGCTCAAGGAGCGATACGGCATTGCGCCGGGAGTGGGCGCCGAATGACGACATATGCGACACGGCGTGGCCCATCCACGCTGGATGAGAGGGACTAGCCATGGAAATGGAGCGGATCGGCAACGTGCGCCCGGTCGCGATCGAGGACGAGATGCGCACCTCGTACATCGACTACGCGATGAGCGTGATCGTGGCGCGCGCACTTCCCGACGTCCGCGATGGGCTCAAGCCCGTCCATCGGCGAATCCTGTACACGATGCACGAGATGGGCCTGCGATCGAACGCGGCCTATCGGAAGTGCGCCGGCGTGGTCGGCGAGGCGATGGCCAAGTACCACCCCCACGGCGACCTCGCGCTGTACGAAACCCTGGTCCGCATGGCGCAGGACTTCAGCCTGCGCTACCCGCTCGTCGACGGGCAGGGAAACTTCGGCTCGGTCGACGGCGACCCGCCCGCCGCGATGCGCTACACCGAGGCGCGGATGAGCGCCATCACCGACGAGATGCTCGCCGACATCGAGAAGGAGACTGTCGACTTCGTCGAGAACTACGACGGGCGCCTGCGACAGCCGACCGTCCTGCCATCGAAGCTGCCGAATCTCCTGGTCAACGGCTCGTCGGGAATCGCGGTCGGGATGGCCACGAACATTCCGCCCCACCACCTCAACGAGATCTGTGACGCGATCCGCGCCCTCATCGACGACCCGGAGATGAGCGTCGACGACCTGTGCGAGATCGTGACCGGCCCCGACTTCCCGACCGGCGGCACGATCTTCCGATTCGAGGAGCAGCGGAACTCCCTCACCGGCGAGAAGGAGCGAATCGACGCCATCCGGCATCTCTACGCCACCGGTCGCGGTCGGATCATCGTTCGCGGCCAGGTCGCGTTCGAAGAGGCCCGCGGCGGGATGGCTGTCGTCATCACCGAGCTGCCGTACCAGGTCAACAAGACGACCCTCATCGAGAAGATGGCCGACCTCGTCGCGTCGAAGAAGATCACCGACGTACGCGACATTCGCGACGAAAGCGACAGGGATGGGATGCGGATCGTGGTCGAGGTGAAGCGTGATGGTTCGCCGCACACCGTCATGCAGCAGCTCTTCAAGCACACGCCGCTCCAGACCAGCTTCAGCGCCAACATGCTCGCGCTCGTCGACGGCCAGCCGCAGACGCTCGGCCTCAAGAAGATGCTCGAGCACTACATCACGCACCGCCGCGACATCGTGCGGCGTCGGACCGAGTTCGACCTGGCGCGCGCCAAGGAGCGGGCCCACGTCCTCGAGGGGCTGAAGATCGCCCTCGACAACCTCGACGAGGTCATCGCCACCATCCGCGCCGCTGCGGACGTCGAAACCGCGCGGGCCGCGCTCATGAAGCGCTTCGGGCTGTCCGACGTCCAGGCCAACGCGATCCTCGAGATGCAGCTCCGGCGCCTGGCCGCGCTCGAGCGCAAGAAGATCGAGGACGAGTACAAGGCCATCATCCAGCTCATCAGCGAGCTCGAGGACCTGCTGGCCAACCCGCGCAAGATCCTGCTCGTCATCAAGGACGAGCTCGCCGACCTCGTCAAGCGCTACGGCGACGATCGCAAGACCCGCATCCAGGCCGATGCCAACCGTGAGCTGACCGCCGAGGACCTCGTCCAGGCCGAGGACGTGGTCGTGACCCTCAGCCAGCGCGGCTACATCAAGCGCCAGCCGATCAGCACCTTCCGCTCCCAGCGCCGTGGCGGCCGCGGCAAGCTCGCGATGCTGACGCGCGAGGAGGACGCGGTCCGCCACCTCCTGGTGGCGAACACCCACGACAACATCCTGTTCTTCACGAACCGCGGCCGTGTGTTCATCACCAAGGTCCACACCCTGCCCGATGCCTCGCGCCAGGCCAAGGGTCTGCCGATCATCAACCTGCCGGGCGTCCAGGTCGAGCAGCGCGAGTACGTCAGCGCGATCATCAGCCTCCCGCAGTTCGAGCCGGGCAACTACCTCGTCATGGCGACCCGCAAGGGAATGATCAAGAAGACGTCGCTCGAGGACTACGCCAAGATCCGCGCCAACGGCCTGATCGCCATCAACCTGCTCGACGGCGACGAGCTGCAGTGGGTCGGGCTGTCGGACGGCCAGAACGACATCATCGTCGCCACGAAGAAGGGACAGGCGGCTCGCTTCAAGGAGTCGGAGGTCCGTCCGCTCGGCCGCGGCACGCAGGGCGTGACCGCGATCCGCCTCAAGAAGGACGACGAGGTCGTCGGCATGGAGGTCGTCGAGCACCTCTCCGAGCAGCTGCTGGTCGTCACCGAGCAGGGCTTCGGCAAGCGCACCGACGTCTCCGACTTCCCCGTCAAGCATCGGGCCACCGGTGGCGTGATCGCCAACTCGCTGAACAAGGACACCGGGGACGTCGCCGCGATCCGCCTGGTCGGCAAGGACGACGAGGAGCTCATGCTCATCACCGAGTTCGGCACGATCCTGCGCACCGAGGTCGGCGGCATCAACCGCTATCGGCGCGCGTCGCGTGGCGTGACGGTCATGAAGCCGCAGGACGGCGACCACATCGTGTCCATCACCGTCTTCGTCGACGACCGGCCGCCCGAGGACGAGCTCCCCGAGGCCGAGTAGGTGAGTGGGGAGGCGCCGCGGACCGTTCTCCACAGCTCAACACGGCGACCGGTGTCGTGGGCGGGGCTGGCCGGGGCGCGGCCGAGGTGGTGGGTCCACGGGCGTCGCGCGGCGAGGGCCGTAGATCCTTTCTTCCTGACAGCTGCTCGCCTGGTTCGCGTTAGCGAGCATTCGGCGCTCCGGGGCCTGTGATCCGCGCTCACAATCGGCCGGGTCGCTACGTCGTGATCTGCCAATGCCTCCGTGGCGTGCAGTTGTCAAGACCGTGACCGGCTTCTGGTCTACCGCGACTGACAAGGGCGGTTGACCAAGCCGAGCGGCCGCTCAGGCGCGACCCACCAACCCACTACGGCGGGTCGGGCTTACGCTCGGGGCGGCGGAGCCGGTAGAATCGGCTGAGCCTGACCCAGCGCCGCAGGAGACGACGCCGTGTACGCCGACGAGTTCAGTATCTACGCCGGCAACGCCAATCGGCCGCTCGCCGAGCGCATCACGCGCTACCTCAAGACCCAGCTCGGCGAGGTCGAGGTGTTCCAGTTCGCGAACGAGAATATCTTCGTGCGCGTCATGGAGAACGTCCGCGAGCAGGATGTCTTCCTGGTCCAGCCCACCAGCCGACCGGTCAATCAGTCGATCATGGAGCTCCTGATCATGATCGACGCGTTCAAGCGAGCGTCCGCCGGCCGCATCACCGCCGTCATGCCGCACTACAGCTACGGCCGCTCGGACAAGAAGGACCAGCCGCGCGTGCCGATCACGGCGCGCCTGATCGCCGACATGCTCACCGTGGCCGGAGCCGATCGCGTCCTGACCATGGACCTGCACCAGGGCCAGATCCAGGGCTTCTTCAGCATTCCCGTCGACGAGCTGACGGCCGTCAACCTGATCTGCGCACACATCAAGTCCAAGCAGCTCGACGACATCGTGGTCGTCTCCGAGCTCGGATTCGCGAAGAAGGCGCGCAACTTCGCCGAGCTTCTCTCGGCGCCCCTGGCCATCGTCGAGAAGCGCCGGCTCGGCAACGAGGACCGCACCGAGGTCATGAACATCATCGGCGAGGTCGGCGGCAAGACGGCGGTCATCATCGACGACGAGGTCGACACCGCGGGCTCCCTGATGGAGGCGGTCGGCGCACTCCAGGCGGCCGGGGCGCGGGCGATCTACAGCTGCGCGACGCACGGCGTCTTCTCCGGATCGGCACTCGAGCGCATCGCCACCAGCGCGCTGACGGAGGTCATCGTCACCGACACGATCCCCCTCCCGCCGGAGGCGGATGACCCGCGCATCACGGTCCTCAGCGTCGCCCCGCTGTTCGGGGAGGCCATTCGCCGCATTCACCGCGGCGAGAGCGTCGGCGCCCTCTTCAGCTCCGAGGTCCAGCTCGTCGAGGAGATGACCTTCTGGGACGACGACGGCGAGGACGTCGACGACGACCGACTGCCCGAGCCCTTTCGCGTGAGCGCCAGCGGCTGATTGAGCCTCCGGGTGACACGTCCCGTATGGTCTATGGGCGGGACGGGACCGATCGCACGGCAGGAGGACAGACCGCATGGCGAACTATCTCCTGGTATTCCACGGTGGCGGCATGGCCGAGACCGAGGAGGCCCAGCAGAAGTCGATGGCGGAGTGGGGCGCCTGGTACGAGCAGATGGGATCGGCGGTCGTCGACGGTGGCAACCCGACCTCGCAGGCCCGCACGATCAACTCCGATGGCTCCGTTTCCGACGGCGGCGGCGCGAATCCGGCCACCGGCTACGCCATCATCGCGGCCGATAGCCTGGACGCCGCCGTCGAGCTGGCCAGCGGCTGTCCGATCGTCAAGGACGGCGGCAGCGTCGAGGTGGCCGAGACCTTCGCGGTCATGTGATGGCCGCCGGCCCTAGACTGGCGCGGGTGACCATCGCACGAGCGGCCCGCCGGCGCCCCGAGCCGGCATGGTGAGCGACGTCAGGCTGGGCGTCCTGCTCTGGAGCCAGGCGACCGACTGGCCCGATTTCGAGCGGGCCGCCATCAGCGTGGATCGGCTCGGATACGACTCGCTGTGGACCTGGGACCACCTCCACGCGATCTTCGGGGATCCGCATCAGCCGATCTTCGAGGGCTACACGACCCTGGCGGCGTGGGCCAAGGTGACGGAGCGGGTCCGGCTCGGCCTGCTCGTGGGTGCCAACACGTTCCGAAACCCGGGCCTCGTGGCGAAGTCGGTCACGACCCTCGACCACATCAGCGGCGGGCGCGCCGTTCTCGGGCTCGGCGGGGCATGGTTCGAGCTCGAGCACCGCGAGCACGGGATCGAGTTCGGGGCGAGCCCCGGGACCCGGCTGACCTGGCTCGACGAGGCGGTCGGTGGGATCCGCTCGATGCTCGATGGCGAACCGGTCACTTCGCCGCCTGATGGTCGCTACCACTTCGACGAGCTGCGACAGCATCCGCTCCCGGTCCAGGAGCACCTGCCGATCATGATCGGCGGCTCGGGCGAGAAGAAGACGCTGCGCACCGTCGCGAAGTACGCCGACATGTGGAACGCCATGGGCAGCATCGAGAAGCTGCGACGCAAGGACGCCGTGCTGCGGGAGCACTGCGAAGCGGTCGGGCGCGACTCCACCGAGATCCTCAGGACGGTGGGCTGCAAGCCGATCATCCGCGATACCGAGGCCGAGGCCCGGCGGGTGTGGGAAGCTCAGATGGCGCACAACCGCACGCCGATGGCCGACGTGATCGACGACAACACGTTCTGGGTCGGGACCCCGGACCAGCTTGCCGAGACGATGATCGCCTGCCGCGACATCGGCTTCGGAACGTTCCTCGCGGAGCTGGCGGCTCCCTACGACGCCGAGACGCTGGAACGATGGATCGGCGAGGTCAAGCCGATGGTCGACGCAGCCTGAGGAGGGACGCCGGCCGTTCGGATCTCGCGTCGCCACCGCGCGTTCCACCACGCCGGGAGGAGCCCCGCCCGGCGCACCGTGTCGAGCATCCGACGGATGTCGTCGTACGCTGACGACGGCAGTGCGACGAAGCCCTCGATGCCCGCCGCGTCGAGGATCGCCCGGGCCGTCTCATCCGATCGAAGCGCGCAGAGGCCGGCCGTGAGCGTCGCGCGCTGACGAGCGGTGAGCCGTTGGGAGGACGCCACGACCGGCTGGATCGTGGACGGGCCGAGCGCCTCGATGATCCGGATCCTGCGACGAAGGGAGCGGTCGGAGCGCATCCACACCTCGAGAACCTGGGAGTCGATGGCCGCCCAATCGGCGCGGCCGTCGAGGACCATGCGCAGCGCCTCGTCGTGGAAGCCGGCCTCGATCCACTCCCCGAGGAAGTCGAGTCCGAGTCGTGACGCGGCGAGATGGTGCAGCACGACCATGAAGCCCGAATGGCTGTACGGCTCGTTGAATGCCCATCGCAGCCCCCGCAGGTCGGCGAAGGTGGAGGCGGGCGCATCGGAACGGACGACGACGTCCGAGAAATAGACCGGCCGGCCGCCGTACCTTCGGCCGCGCAGGATGGGCGCCGCCAGGACTTCCATCCGAATGGATCCCGCGTCTTCGAGGAGGAGATACGGGATGCTGCACACGAAGCACACGTCATCCACGTCCTGGGCGCAGCGTCGATAGTTCGCCGCGACCACGAGCTCCGCCGGACGTCGGAGCCAGTCGCCCATTCGGCGGGCGGCAAGGGCGTAGGCCGGGAGCACCCCGGGCGCGAGATGCGTCGCGACGTGGAGGGGCGCGGCGCTCACCTGGCGCCCGCCCGCGACGTCAGCTGGCCGCCCATCGGCGTTGAAGGTCCGCGACCTCGGCGTCGGGGACGCCGACGGAGACATGCATGTGGACAAGCCGCCACGAGCCATCCCCGCGAGCCAGGATCGCGGTCATCCGGGTCAGGATCGCCGACCCGTCGGGGAATCCCATCGTCGGCTCGTCAACGTACCAGCCAAGATCCGCGTCGGCCCATCCGAGCGGCGCCGGGCCGGGCGTCATCGACACGCCTTCGATCTCGAACCCGGCACGCAGCCGATCCGGCTCCGTCACCCATTCCCCGGGCGCAGTGCCGATCACCAGCGTGGCCTTGTGGCGTGCCACCAATCGCTCGAAGCTGTCAACGTCGCCGGCGGTGAGCCGGTCCATGAACTCGAGCATCGCATCCCGGACTTCGTCGGACGTGTCCACCGAGAACCTCACCTCTCCCGATCCCGGTCCATGATGTTGCTCGCCCGCTCGGCGGTCAAGGCATGGAGCGATGGCGGGGTCGGCGGGCGTCGCGGGCTATACTCGGCCTCCCGATGTTCAAGTTCCTGTCCCGCCTGGGGGACTCCAACGACCGCGAGGTCCGCGGGCTCGAGCCGCTCGTCGAACGCATCAATGCGCTCGAGCCGGAGATCCAGGCCCTTTCCGATGCCGAGCT
The DNA here is from genome assembly GCA_963767985.1 of uncultured Chloroflexia bacterium. GTDB lineage: Bacteria > Chloroflexota > Limnocylindria > QHBO01 > QHBO01 > JACDBZ01. The sequence continues at coordinate 524,294 of CAVYGE010000002.1, read as the reverse complement.
CGCCGGGCAGACCGATGCGCTCCGTTCCCGGTTGCGCGAATCGATCGGCGAGATCATGGTCCCGATCGAGGCCCGTGAGAGCGACCCCGACGCGGACGCGGCTGAGTCAGCGCTCGCAGGGGCCGACGCGGCTCGCCTGGCGGACCAGCTCAAGCGGCAGCGTGAGGCGGAGCTCGAGCAGATCAACGCAGCGCTCGAGGAGATCCTGCCGGAGGCCTTCGCCTCGGTTCGCGAGGCGATGGTCCGGGCGCTCGGCAAGCGGCACTACGACGTCCAGCTGATGGGTGGCATCGTGCTCCACCGCGGCGCGATCGCGGAGCAGCGCACCGGCGAGGGCAAGACCTTCGTCGCACCGCTGGCCGCATTCCTCAACGCGCTCGTCGGTCGGGGCGTGCACGTCGTCACGACGAACGACTACCTCGCCAAGCGCGACGCACAGTGGATCGGCGCCGTGTTCCATCGGCTCGGCATGAGCGCGGGCAGCGTCCAGCATGCCGGCGCATTCGTCTTCGACCCGGACTTTCCCGCGACCGACGAGCGGCTGCGCGACCTGCGGCCGGTCTCGCGCCAGGAGGCATACGCCGCTGACGTCACCTACGGCACGAACAACGAGTTCGGCTTCGACTTCCTGCGCGACAACCTGGTCGTCGAGCTTCCCGCTCGGGCGCAGCGCGGCCACTACTTCGCGATCGTGGACGAGGTCGACAACATCCTCATCGACGAGGCCCGGACGCCGCTCATCATCAGCGGCAATGCCGAGGAGTCGGCCGACAAGTACCTCCAGTTCGCGCGGCTCGTCCCACGCCTGACGGCCGAGGAGGACTACGTCGTCGACGAGAAGTTCAAGCAGGTGGCGATCAGCGAGGCCGGCACCGACAAGATGGAGAAGTGGCTCGGCGTCGACAACATGTTCGCTGACGACTTCAGCCTGGCCCGGCACCTCGAGCAGGCGCTGAAGGCCCAGGTCCTCTACCAGAAGGACCGCGACTACGTGGTCAAGGACGGCGAGGTCATCATCGTCGACGAGTTCACCGGGCGCCTCATGCCCGGGCGACGCTGGTCGGAGGGCCTGCACCAGGCGGTCGAGGCCAAGGAGGGCGTCGCGGTCCGCAACGAGCAGCGAACGCTCGCCACGGTCACCTTCCAGAACTACTTCCGGATGTACGACAAGCTGGCGGGAATGACCGGCACCGCCGAGACCGAGGCAGAGGAGTTCGCGAAGATCTACGGGCTCGAGGTCGTCGTCATCCCGACGCACCGCGAGATGATCCGCGCCGACTACGCCGACCTCATCTACGCCAAGCAGAGCGCGAAGTGGAACGCCGTCGCCGACGAGATCGCCGAGGAGCACGACAAGGGCCGGCCGGTGCTCGTCGGCACGATCAGCGTCGAGGTCAGCGAGATGCTCGGGGACATGCTGAAGCGGCGTGGCATCAAGCACAACGTCCTCAACGCCAAGCTGCACGAGAAGGAAGCCGAGGTCATCGCGCAGGCGGGCCGATCCGGCGCGGTCACGATCGCGACGAACATGGCCGGCCGCGGCACCGACATCCTGCTGGGTGGCAACCCAGAGGTGCTCGCCACCGAGATGCTCCACAAGCAGGGCACGAACGTCCTCGAGGCGACGCCCGAGCAGTACGCCGCCGCCCTTGCCGAGGCCGAGGCGCAGTGCGCGGCGGACAAGGAGCGCGTGATCGAGGCCGGCGGCCTGCACATCGTCGGGACGGAGCGCCACGACGCGCGCCGCATCGACAACCAGCTCCGCGGCCGTGCCGGGCGCCAGGGCGATCCCGGCAGCTCCCGGTTCTACCTGTCGCTCGAGGACGACCTCATGCGCCGCTTCGCCAGCGACCGCGTGCAGAGCATCATGCGCACCCTCGGCTTCACCGACGACACGGCGCTCGAGTCGAAGATGGTGAGCAAGACCATCGAGAACGCCCAGACCCGGGTCGAGGGCTACAACTTCGACACCCGCAAGCACGTGGTCGAGTACGACGACGTGATCAACCGCCAGCGCGAGACGATCTACCGCGAGCGCGATCGCATCCTGCGTTCCTCGAACCTCGGGCCGACAGTCGAGGCCATGCTCGACGAGGAGGTGGGAGCGCTCGTGGCCGAGCACACCGCGGCCGAGTACGCCTCGGAGTGGAACCGCGACGGGCTGAAGACGCAGCTGGTGACGATGGCGCCGACACTGACCGATGCAGACCTGCGGGTCGTCGACGAGGCGGCCGACCCCGCGATCCTGGTCGAGTCGCTGACCGAGACCATTCGGGAGCGCTACGAGGCGAAGCGCCACGAGGTCGGGGACGACGGCATCGGCGTGCTCGAGCGGCTCGTCCTGCTGCGCGTCATCGACTCGCTGTGGGTCGAGCACCTGACCGCGGTCGATGACATGCGGCGCGGCATCGGCCTGCGAGCGTACAGCCAGCGCGACCCGTTGAACGAGTTCAAGATCGAGGCGTACCGGATGTTCGACGAGCTGAAGTCGACGATCCGCCACGACGTCACGCACACGATCTTCCGCGTCACCGTCCAGGCCCAGGCGCCCCAGCCGCGCCCCATGGCGCGCAACGTGGTCGAGGGCCGCGCCGCGGTCGCCGCCACCGCCTCGGCCGGAGGCGCAGCCACCGCGGTTGCGACCGCCGACAACGGGGCGGCCGCGACCGCCCGCTCCGGACCGAAGCTCGGCCGCAACGAGCCGTGCTACTGCGGCTCCGGCAAGAAGTTCAAGAAGTGCCACGGGGCGTGAGCGAGACAGCCATCGAACCGGTCGAGCTGACGCTCGACATCGGCGTGGAGGCCGATGACGCCTTCGCGATGTTCACCGATGGGCTCCGCACCTGGTGGCCTTCGGAGGCAACCTGGTCGGGCGCCGGCCTGGAGTCGATCGGCATCGAGCCGTTCGTCGGCGGATTCTGCTACGAGCGGGGCCCGCACGGCCTGCGGCTCGATTGGGGCCGCGTCACCGCCTGGGAGCCACCGCGCCGGCTCGGCTTCGCCTGGCTCATCGGCGCGGATCGGACGCCCGAGCCGAACCCCGCGCATGCCAGCGATGTCGAGGTGGGGTTCGAGCCGATGGATCACGGGTCGCGGCTGACGCTCGTGCATCGCGGATTCGAACGGCACCGCGGCGACGGTCGGGCCTACCGTGCCGCCATGGCCGGGGATGCCGGCTGGCCGATGCTGCTGGCCCGCTATCGCGCGGTGGTCGTGCGTCGCACCGAGGCGCCGTGGGAGGGGCTGACGACCTAGGCGGCGTCACCCGCCATCGGGCTCCTCCCCACCCGATTCGTCGCTCCCGTAGCGCTTGCGGCGGCGCTGCCAGCGGCGCACCGGGAAGAGCAGGACGGTCGCGATGGCGATGATCCCCACGATGAACAGGAATGGGTCGGGCATGGCCCCATCATGGCCGATGGATGGGAAGATCGTGCGGGGTTGCGATATCTCAGCGAGTCGCTACGATGGGCGCAACGATCGTCGCGAGGTCATCTCCGGGCCCCCTCGCGACGCCCATAGGTGGAGGGATTCGTGAAGCAACTGACCGCACCACCGAGAGCCTCTGTTCCGCTCCCCGTCAGCACGGCGGCTCACCTTCCACCGGTCACCCGCTTCCGAGATCCAGACCTCCCCTACGAAGACCTCATCATGTGTGAGCGCGACTGCATGCGCTGCACGTACGCCGCCACGCTGAACTGCGACGGCAACTGTGGGGTCTGCCCCCGCCAGAGCTACTGCCCGTGCGTGAACCCGGCCAAGGTGCGGGCAAAGGGCAACCGGCTGGCCGAGATGGCCGAGCTCCCGATGGCGGTGACGATTGGACACAATTAGGGACGAGGCGCAGCGCCTGGCGCGCCTCGTGACCGAGACGTCGGTGCGCCTTTGACCATTCCAGCAAAGAGGCCGAGCTCGCCGAGCTGACCGAGCGCTCCGCCGATCCCGACCTGTGGGACGACCCTGCGGCGGCGCAGACGATCATGCGACGCGCCGAGGAGCTGCGCTCGGAGATCGACCTGTGGCAATCGCTCGGTGAGCGTGCCAGTGGCCTCGCCGAGATCGCGGAGATGGCGGCGGCCGATCCCGACGAGGCCGAGACGCTGCGACCGGACCTCGAGCGGGACCTCGCCGCGCTCCAGGCCGACTGGGCGCGCCTCGAGCAGCAGCTCCTCCTCGGCGAGCCGTTCGACGAGCGCGGGGCCATCGTCTCGATCCACGCCGGCGCCGGTGGAACCGAGTCGCAGGACTGGGCGGAGATGCTCCTGCGCATGTACCTGCGCTGGGCGGAGCGTCACCGCTTCAAGACCGAGATCCTGGAGGCCACCGAGGGCGAGGGTGCCGGGCTCAAGAGCGTCAGCTTCGGCATCGACGGGCGCTGGGTGTATGGCCAGCTGCGCAGCGAGCGGGGCGTGCATCGGCTCGTTCGGATCAGCCCGTTCGACTCGCAGAAGCGCCGCCACACCACCTTCGCGCTCGTCGAGATCATGCCGGAGGTCCCCGAGGACGCGGCAATCGAGATCGACGAGAAGGACCTCCGCGTCGACACCTACCGCGCCAGCGGGGCGGGTGGCCAGCACGTCAACAAGACCGACTCGGCGGTGCGCCTGACGCACGAGCCGACCGGGATCGTGGTCGCCGTCCAGAGCGAGCGCAGCCAGCACCAGAACCGCGAGCGCGCCATGGCCGTGCTGCGCGCCCGGCTCATCGAGCGCCAGGAGGAGGAGCGCGAGGCCGAGATGGCGCGGCTGCGCGGCGAGCACGTCGAGGCCGGCTGGGGCAACCAGATTCGCTCGTACGTTCTCCAGCCGTACACCATGGTGAAGGACCTGCGAACCGGGGTCGAGACGTCGAATCCGACCGCGGTGCTCGACGGCGAGCTCGACGCGTTCATCGACGGCTACCTTCGCTCGCGCGTCGGCCAGGCCGAGGGATCGACGCCGGCCGGGTGATCTCCGCTACCATCGCGCCAATCCGATGACATCCCTTCTGCGCCGTCGGGCGCGCGCCGATGCAGCCGAGGCGTCGGTCATCCGCATGGTCGACGTCGGCATGACCTACCCGAACGGCAAGGTCGCCCTGTCGGACGTCAACGTCGAGATCCCGAAGGGCGATTTCGTCTTCCTGGTCGGGCCGTCCGGGGCCGGCAAGAGCACCTTCATCCGGCTCCTCATCCGCGAGCAGATTCCGACCGCCGGAAGCGTGCGGGTCGCCGGACGCGAGCTCGTCCGCATGCGACGACGCCACGTTCCGGGGCTGCGCCGCCGGATCGGGATCGTGTTCCAGGACTTCCGGCTCCTCCCGAACAAGACGGTATGGGAGAACGTGGCCTTCGCGCTCGACGTGACCGGCGCGCCGCGGACGCTGGTCCGGCAGCGCGTCCCGCAGCTGCTCAGCCTGGTCGGGCTCCAGGACCACGCCCACCACCTGCCGACGCAGCTGTCCGGAGGAGAGCAGCAGCGCACCGCGATCGCGCGAGCACTGGTCCACGACCCGGCCATCCTCATCGCCGACGAGCCGACCGGCAACCTCGACCCCGTCACCAGCTGGGAGATCATCCAGCTCCTGATCCAGATCAACCAGCTCGGCACCACGGTGCTCATGGCGACCCACAACCAGGAGATCGTGAACGCCATGCGCCGCCGGGTGCTGGCTCTCGAGGGCGGGCATCTCGTGCGCGACGAGGCAGCCGCGGCCTACGAGCGGGAGTACTGACCGATGCCCTTCGCACGCTTCATCGGCTTCAGCATCGTCCGCGCCTGGCAGGGGTTCTGGCGCAACGCGATGATGAGCCTGGCCGCCACGGCCACCGTCATCCTGATGCTCGTCCTCCTGTCGGGGCTGTTCATCGTCATCGCCGGGCTGAACTCCGGGCTGGAATTCATCGAGAGCAAGGTGGCGGTCACCGCGCAGCTGGTCGACGACCTGCCGGTCGCCGACCGCATGCAGCTCGTGTCCGAGGTCGAGGCACTCCCGCGGGTGGCCTCGGTGGCGTACGTCTCACCGGCCGAGGCCATGGAGCGCCTGCGCGCCTCGTATCGCGAGGCGGGCCAGGAGCTCGACACGGGGGGAGCCACGATCCGGCTGTTCGCCAGCCTGGAGATCAACCTCGTCGACCCGAACGCGGCCGGGGACGTGGGCGAATTCCTCGCGGCGCATGACGACATCGTGCGCGTCCTGACGAAGCAGGCCGAGTACGACACGCTGCTCGGGATCATCAACGTCATCCGGACCGTGGGCCTCGTCGGCATCGGCCTCGTTGGGCTCACGGTCCTGTTCATGATCATCAACACGATCCGGATCGCGGTCTACAGCCGCGCGGGCGAGATCGAGATCATGCGCCTGGTCGGCGCGTCGGACTCCTTCATCCGCTGGCCGTTCATCCTCGAGGGGGTGCTCTGCGGGCTGCTCGGCGCGCTGGTCACGATCGTCCTCGTGGCGATCGTGTGGGACCCGATCCAGCCGGCGATGGTGACGATCTTCCAGATGCCGACGGCTGTGAGCGCGCGCTTCCTCGCGACCCTGTCGATGATCCTGCTGGGCGCTGGACTCGGCGTCGGGGCGCTCGGCTCTTGGATCAGCGTGCGCTCCTACCTTGCCGCCGCCCGATGATGGCGCCAGTTGGTGCATAAGGAAACGTAATCTGGCCGCCATCTCACCCAACGGGATGCCCCGCTAGACTTCACGCCCCCATGAACGAGAACGTGCCCCCCGTTCCCGCTGCGAAGCGGGGCGGATCGATTCCCTGGATCATCTCCATCGCACTGGCGGCGGTCGTCGGCGCCCTGATCTTTGCCGGCGGGTTCCTCGCCGGCGGCGGCTCGGGCACGGCAGGCTGCGCCGCACCCGACGATGCGTTCGCCGCCTTCTGCGAGGCCTACGATCAGCTGCGCAGCGACTACGTCGACGAGCTCGAGCCGGAGGCGCTGGTCGAGGGCGCGATCCGCGGCATGTTCCAGTACGGCGTCGCCGATCCGTACTCCGGCTACATGCCTCCGGAGCAGTATCGGCAGGCGCTGGGTGACCTCTCCGGCGCATTCAGCGGGATCGGCGCCGAGATGGCGATCCGCAACACCCGGGATGCCGCGGACCTTGCGGCATGCACCGAGCTGAGCGACGTCTGCCGCCTGGTCGTCGTCGCGCCGCTGGCGGGCTCTCCGGCAGAGCGGGCCGGGCTCCTGACGGGCGACTTCGTCGTGGCCGTGGACGGGGCGTCGGTCGACGGCACGACCATGGAGGACCAGATCGGCCAGATCCGGGGCGAAGCGGGCACCGACGTCACGCTGACCGTGCTGCGCGCCGACGGCGAGCCGTTCGACATCACGATCACGCGTGCCGAGATCACGATCCAGGAGGTCGAGGCGCGGATGATCGACGGGCACATCGGCTACATCGGCCTCAACCAGTTCTCGGCGCCGGCCGCGGACCAGTTCCGCGCGGCCTTGGCCGACCTGATCGACCAGGGCGCCGACCAGGTCGTGTTCGACCTCCGCGACAACCCCGGCGGCTACATCGATGCCGCCCAGCAGATCGCCAGCCAGTTCATCGACGACGGGCTGATCTTCACGCAGGAATCTGCCGGCGAGGACGTCCGCGAGTGGCCGGCGACCGGCGACGGCGTGGCAACCGATCGCGACCTCCCGGTCGTGGTGCTCATCAATGGCGGGTCTGCCTCGGCGTCCGAGATCGTGGCGGCGGCGCTCCAGGAGAGCGGGCGCGCGACGCTCATCGGCGAGCCATCGTTCGGCAAGAACACGGTCCAGGTCTGGAGCCGCCTCGAGAACGAGGGCGGAGTTCGGATCACGATCAGCCGATGGTTCACGCCGCAGCACAACAGCGTGGCGCCCGACGGGATCCAGCCCGACCTCGACGCCGCCCGCACCGCGGAGACGCCGCCTGAGGAGGACCCGGCCCTCGACGCCGCCATCGCCTTCCTCGGTGACCAGTCCGTTGCCGACGATGGGGCGACGCCGAAGCCATCCGGATCTCCTTCGGCGGCGCTTCCCGGACCACTCGTCGTGGGCGTTGTGGGCACGCGACCCATCTGCTAGCATCGCCGGCAACGAAAGGAGGTGGTGTTGCTGATGGATAGTTCCAAGCACGCCACCACCGAGGCGGTGGCCTAACACAGCTTCGCGTGGTGTAGCGACGGAGGAGCCGGCCGAATGCGGCCGGCTCTCTCCATGTCCGCCCCGATCGAACCCGCACGCCGAGCCCAGGACCGATGCCCGACGAGACGATCGCCGTCAACCGACGCGCCCGCCATGACTATTCCATCGAGGACACGCTCGAGGCTGGCCTCGTGCTGACCGGGACCGAGATCAAGAGCATCCGCGAGCACAAGGTGAACATTGCCGAAGCCTACGCCAGGGTCGACAAGGGCGAGGCCTGGCTGATCGGCGCCCACATCGCCGAGTACTCGCAGGGGAATCGCAACAACCACGCACCGACGCGCACCCGCAAGCTGCTGCTGCATCGCGATCAGATCGCCGAGCTGACCGGGCTGCAGTCGGCCAAGGGCCTCACGATCGTCCCGCTGCGGCTCTACATCAGCCGAGGACGGGCCAAGCTCGAGCTCGGCATCGCCCGGGGCAAGAAGACCCACGACAAGCGGCGCACGATCGCGGAGCGAGATATGCGCCGCGAGCTGGACCGAGAGTCGAAGCAGGCGGGGCGCATCAAGCTTTAGAACGCCTGTTCCTATCGGCGCACGGATCTGATAGAATGCGCGTCCAATCGGCTCGTGGGGATGTCAGGTTTCGACAGTGCCCAGGGACCGAGAATCGCAGGTCGAGGTTGCTCGCAGGCCTCGTAAAACAGCGGGCAATTGCTGTAACTGGCAACGATAGTTACGCCTTCGCTGCTTAGGCAGTGAACATCGACGCCGTCCCCCCTCCCCGGGCGGCGAAGATGTCATTAGGGGAGGTGCGGCGTCGCCGACTCCGGTGAGTGGCGTCAAAGAGCCGAGAGGCATCACCGGATAGCAGGCGAAGCACCCCGCCGGTCGGGGGCCCGCATTGCGAAGCGCAAGTTGGCCGGAAATACCTGTAGGAAGTTCTCGGCGACTGTGTTCTGGACGGGGAGTTCGATTCTCCCCCATCTCCACCACTTCACCATCCCGCTCGATCCCGGACCCGGGCTGCGTCGAGCCGAGCCGAGTGAGTTGACCCGCTGTGCTACGGTCCGTCGCGGGTCGGGGGGCCCTTTTGGTCGACATGGAGGGTGTTGGATCGGATGGACTTCTCGAAACTGAGCCAGACCGAAAAACTGGCCGTCTACGGATCAGCGGCGGTCATCATCGGCGGCCTGGTCGGATACAGCTACGGACTCACCGTGCTTGCCGTGCTTGCCGCCGTCGCGATGCTCGTCATCGTCCTTCTGCCGCAGCTGTCACCGAACACCACGTTGCCGGGCTCACGCGGCAGCCTGATGGTCGCGGCGGGAGGCATCGCCGGGGTGACGATGCTGCTGGCCCTGCTCGTGGGCATCGGGCTGGTGTTCATCAACTTTGGCGTCCGTGATCTGTTCTTCCTGATTGCCGTGGTCGGCGCCGTCGTGATGGCGTGGGCCGGCTGGCAGGAGTTCCAGGCCGAGGGCGGAAAGTTCCAGGTCGGGAACTCATCGGCTTCCGATCGGCCGCCCGCTTCCTCGGCTCCCGCAGCCGAAGCTCCTGCGAGCGCGGCTCCCGCGGCAGAGCCGGCTGCGGCAGAGCCGGCAACGCCCGTGGCCGAGCCGCCGGCGAGCGAGCCCGCTTCCCCACGCTCGGAAGACGATCGGCCGGCCGGGTAGCGGATCAGTCCTCGGCCAGCAGCTCTCCGACGCGGCCGCGAATCATCGCGGTCGCGTCATGCCCTTCTCCCAGCGCCCGTCCGATGCGCGTGATCGTCACGTCCGCGGCGAGCCCGTCATCAACGGCATCCACGGCTTCGACGAGGAGACGGCGGCGTCCCGGGTCGGTCTCGTGCTCCGCGACATGGCGGACGAGGGAGCCGATATCGCCCAGCGTCGCGGCCAGCTCGTCGGGAGGCGGCTCGAGCGCCTCCTCGAAGTAGAGGATCGCGAGCGCGAGCAGCTCGTCCGTATCGGCATCCGACCGAACCGCGGGGTGACGATCGCCGCCGACCACCAGGGCGTAGCCATCGTCCAGCGTGGGGGCGAACCCCACCCAGGGACCTTCCGGTTCAAGGCGCCCGACGGCGCAGGCCGCGCCTTCCACCACCCGCTCCCCGGGTGAGCCGCCCTACTCCTTGACCTGGTTCGCGGGGAGAACCACGATCCGCCGATTCGGCTCCACGCCGACGCTCTGCGTCCGGATCCTCGGGTTCTCGAGAAGTGCCATGTGCACCACGCGCCGCTCGATGGCGGGCATCGCCTCGAGCTGGATGATCTTCCCGCTCTGGACGACCCGCTTGGCGGCGCGCTCGGCCACGTCGCGCAGCTGCTGCTCGCGGCGACCCCGGTAGTTCTCGACGTCGATGGCGATCCGATGGTGCTGACCCTCGCGCCGTCCCACGATGAGGTTGACGATGTGCTGCAGGCTGGCGAGCTTCTCGCCCCGGCGGCCGATGAGCGCTCCGAGATCATCGCCCTTGACGTTGAGACGGGCGGTGTCGCCACCGCTGGCGATCTCGACGGTTCCCGACAGCTCCATGAGGCCGAGCATCTCGGTCAGCACGGTCTGCGCCGTCTCGAGGGTCGAACGCTCCTCGTCGCTGAGCTCCTCCATCGGCTTGCCCGACACGAACGGCGCCGGCTCGCGGCCCCCGGCGCGCGGCTCACGCGGGGCGCGCTCCGGACGCGGCTCTCGCACCGCGTGCTCGCGCTCCCGGCCATTGCGGCCGCGCCCGCCGCGCCCGCGACTGCCACGCGTGCGTCGCGCCGCGTCGGCGCGTTCGAGCTCCGCGACCTGCTCCTCGGCGACCACGGCGGCGGCATCCAGGTCGACCGGGCCCGACGGCTCCTCGGTCGGTGTCGGCGCTCGCACCGTCGCCGTCGTCCTGTCGAGCCTCGATGGGCTCCTCCGTGGTGCCCGTCGGCTCGCTGCGCTCCTGGAGGTCCGGCGCCGGGGCGGACGGGGCGGCTTCGGCGCGCACCGAGTCGGCGGCCGCGACCGCGGATTTCGGGGCGGCGAGAATGCGCGCCTCCTCGGCACCAACGCCGAGGACGCCCCGACTGCCCTGCGCCAGGATCTCGATATCGAGGTCACCCAGGTCGGAGCTGAACTCCGCCATGGCCGACCGGATGGCCTCTTCAACGTTCTTGCCAGTGAATTCTCGGAATGTCATCGCTTTCGGCCTCGTCGCTTGGCGCTGCCCTTCGCCCGATTCGCGGGACGCGGCTTCGTACCGCGGTTCGCGTTCGGAGAGGGCGCGCGTGATGGGGTGGGCGGGGCTGCCTCGGCGGCCGCGGCATCGGGCTCGATGCGCTTCGGACGCGGCGGGCTGATCACCTCCGGCGACGGCGCCCACGATGGCTGCCAGCCGAAGAGCGGGAAGAGGTTGCCCCAACCCATGATGAGGAACTGCTGGACCACCAGGTACGCGGTGTACACGATCCAGTACAGGATCAGGCCCGACGGGAAGATGCCGCCCCAGATGATGGTGAGCAGCGGGAACGTGTAGATCATCGTGCTCGTCATGCTCGAGGTCGGGTCGTCCCCGTTCGGCCGCGGGCTCGTCATCTTGACCTGCACGAACTGCAGGATCGCCGCGATGACGGCCAGGAGAGAGAGCGCAAACCCGCCGAACAGCGGGAACGCGAAGACCGTGTCGATCTGGGCCAGGTCGAGCCCCAGCAGCCAGCCGACGGATGTGTTGACGTGATCGTTGAGCTTGATCGGGTCGATCAGCTGGCAGTTCAGCGGCAGGAACTGCGGCAGCTGGCTGTACTCGGGCAGGTTGCAGGCGCCGTCGAAGGCGACGCGGTAGTGGTCCGCGGTGCCCGCCACCTTCTCGACCACGTTCGCTGACTGCAGCGCCTCGAACGAGGCCCGGTTTCCGTCGTCGACGTTGAAGCCCTGGATCACGCCCGATGCGCGAATCAGCGCCTGGTACAGGGCGAACAGGATCGGCAGCTGCAGGACGACCGGCAGGCAGCCGGCGGCCGGGTTGACGCCGTGCTCCTTGTACAGCGCCATCGTCTCTTCGGAGACCTTCTGGCGGTTGCCCTTGTGCTTGCGCTGAACCTCGCGAATCAGCGGCTGCATCCGCTGCATCTCCTTCTGCGACCGGATCTGGCGCACGAAGAGCGGAGCGAGGATGGTGCGGATGACGATCGTGAAGACGATGATCGCCAGCGCAAAGTCGAAGAATGGGATCTGGAACAGCGCGACGAGCAGGTTGAAGAGCGGCAGGAAGAAGACGTCCCAGGGCGGCGTGAAGTGCTCGATGCCCAGGAATCCGGCGCCGATGATCGGGGTCAAGTCGCTCTCTCTCGTCTAGCTGACCGGGTCATAGCCGCCCGGATGGAACGGATTGCAGCGGCCGATGCGCTTCGCGCCCATCCAGCTGCCGCGCAGCAGGCCATGGCGCTCGATGGCCTGGTAGGTGTAGTGCGAGCAGGTGGGCGAATAGCGACAGCTCGGCGGCATCCAGAACGTCAGCTTCTGGTAGGCCCTGATGAGCCCGAGCCCGATGATCTTCATCCACCGATCTCCGATCGGGCCAGCAGCGCGTCGATCGCAGCTGCCAGCTCTGCATGGCTGGCGTCGCCCGCGGCAGGCCGCGCGATCAGCAGAAGGTCCCAGCCGGGGCCGATCCGCTCGATCCGCTCGCGAAGCAGGCTTCGCAGGCGACGTCGCACTCGATTTCGTTGAACCGCGCCCCCGATGGTTCGCGGTGTCGACAGGCCGATCCGCGTCTCCGCTCGATCGGTCCTCATCCAGCGCAGGACGAGGAGCGGAGTCGAGCGCGCGGTTCCGTCACGTCCGATTGCCTCGAACTCCGCGCGGCGCCGAAGCATCGGCAGCACAGGCACGGTCTCGACGGCGTGACCGGGGATCAGACGGTGAGTCGCTTGCGACCCTTGGCCCGACGGCGGGCGAGCACGCGGCGACCGCCCTTCGTAGCCATCCGGGCCATGAAGCCATGCTCACGCTTGCGCGAGCGCTTCTTGGGCTGATACGTCCTCTTCATGGATGCGTGCCGTTCCTCGTTCCAACGATGGCGGGTGTGGGCCGTCTAACACACGAACGGCTGGCGTTCCGCCAGCCTGCGCACGATTGATCCGGTTGGCCCGTCTCGCTCTGGTTCGCGATTCTACCGACGCGTGCGTGCTGGGTCAAACTCGACCGGACCGCCCGGCACGACTTGCGGGGGCCGCGTCGAGCCGACTCTCGAGGACCGGTGACCCCGGTCGGGACATCACGATGTGCCGATCCATTGCCCCGCCGTTTGGGGCGCTGCTATAGTGGCCCGACCCCCGGCCCGGACCGCCCGAAATGACGTCCGATCTCGGCCCGGAGGCGGACTCATCAGCCCACGCGGGAAGCCCCGCAGATCGGTTCGGAGCACATCGTTTGATGGATGCCAATCAGGTATGGCGCGCCGCCCTCGGCGAGCTGCAGGTCTCACTCTCACCGGCCAACTTCGAGACCTGGCTGAAGGACACCGAGCTCGTCGAGATCGACGACAACCGCTACCGGATCTCTGCCCCGAACGGATTCGCGCGTGATTGGCTCGACAACCGCTACCGCCCCCTGATCAGCCAGACGCTGGCTCGCGTCGTCGGCGGCTCCGTCCAGCTCGAGTTCGTCGTCGCCGATGCATCCGGTCCCCTGCCCGAGCAGGTCGACGAGGAGGCCCGGGTCCAGATGCCGCCGCTCAGCGCCGGCGGCAACGCGATCAACCTGAACACCCGCTACACGTTCAACAACTTCATCGTCGGGTCGGCGAACCGGCTTGCGCACGCCGCGGCGCTCTCGGTCGCCGAGCGGCCGGGCCATGCCTACAACCCGCTGTTCCTGTACGGCGGAGTCGGCCTGGGCAAGACGCATCTCATGCATGCCATCGGCAACGCGGTGGCCGGCAAGTTCCCGCGCAAGCGGATCCTGTATGCGACCAGCGAGAAGTTCACGAACGACTTCATCAACTCCATCCGGGAGCAGAAGATGGAGGACTTCCGCGGCCGATATCGGCGCATCGACGTGCTCCTGATCGACGACATCCAGTTCATCGCCGATCGCGAACGGACACAGGAAGAGTTCTTCCACACCTTCAACGCCATCCACGAGGCCGGGAAGCAGGTCGTCCTCAGCTCCGACCGCCCGCCGAAGGCGATCACGACCCTGGAGGAGCGGCTCCGCAGCAGGTTCGAGTGGGGGCTCATCGCCGATCTCACGCCCCCCGACCTCGAGACGCGCATCGCGATCCTGCGCAGCAAGGCGGAGGACCAGCTCCACCTCATCCCGTCCGAGGTGATCGACTTCATCGCCCGCAAGGTCGTGAGCAACGTGCGAGAGCTCGAGGGCGCGCTCAACCGAGTCGTCGCCTACGCCAGCATGAGCGGCATGCCGGTGAACATCGAGCTCGCCAGCGCCGTGCTGAGCAACGTGATGTACAACCCGCGCAAGCGCTCGATCACTCCCCAGCGCATCGTGCGCGCCGTCGCCGACTACTACGGTGTCAACCTCGACCAGCTGCGCAGCAGCAAGCGGGACCGGGCCATCGTGGTCCCGCGCCAGATCGCGATGTTCCTCATCCGCGAGGAGACCGACATCAGCCTCCTGCGCATCGGCGCCGAGCTGGGCGGTCGCGACCACTCGACCGTCCTGCACGCCTACGACAAGATCGCGCGCGAGCTGCAGGAGAACGACGAGATGCGTCGGGAGATCAGCGCGGTGCGGGAGATGATCTACTCCGAGTGAGGGAACGAGCCGGTCTGCGACTGAAACCGGCGCTTCCTGTCACCGTTGCGACCCTTTTGGTGGATAAGTGGGCCGTTCTCGTGGATATCTCGAGGTCGATGTGGACAATCGGCACCCGCCCTGGCCGCCCCGGCTACGCTTCATCCACCGGATCTGATCCGTCATCCTCCATCCGCCCGCAGCCGGCGGTACCGATATCGACACCCGCGGCACGGTTATCCGCAGGTCGGGACCACGCTCGCACGAGCACCGAGCACCGGCCTCCGTCCACACCGTCAACACCCCTACGGGTGACGGCGACGGATGGGTATTCTTCTTCAAGAACCATAGAACGTGAGCCAGAGGGTCGTGGACAACACCATCGGTCCATCGCCCAGCAGATGAGGTCGGCATGAACATCTCGGTAATGCAGGAGAACCTGGCGCGTGGCCTCGCCACCGTCAGCCGCGCGGTCAGCAGCCGTGCCACCCTGCCGGTCCTGGCCAACGTACTGCTGAAGACCGAGAACGCCGGTCTCAAGCTGACCGCCACCAACCTCGAGATCGGCATCAACTGCTGGGTCCCCGGCAAGGTTGCCGAGGAGGGCGAGATCACCGTCCCGGCCAAGCTGCTGACCGATCTGGTCGCCTCGCTGCCGAACCAGCGCATCGACCTCGTCCTGTCGCCGAAGGACCGGACCCTCAAGCTCACCTGCGGAAACAACCGATCCAGCATCAAGGGCATCGAGGCCGATGAGTTCCCGGTCGTCGCCGCCATCGGCGATGCGCCGGCCACCAGCGTGGATGCTCGTGCCCTGCGCGAGGCCCTGGGCGAAGTCGTCTTCGCGGCGGCTTCCGATGAGAGTCGCCCGATCCTGACCGGGGTCCTGACCAAGCTCACCGGCGACAAGATGACGCTGGCTGCGGCCGACAACTACCGGATCGCCGTGCGGACCCTGTCGATCGCCACCCCGGTGAACCCCGAGGTGATCATCGTGGTGCCGGGCCGGTCGTATGCCGAGCTCATGCGCATCCTGCCCGATACCGAGACCCCGATCGAGATCACGGTCACGCCGAACAAGAGCCAGGTTCTGTTCCACGTCGAGGGGATCGATCTCGTCAGCCGGCTGATCGAGGGCCAGTTCCCGAATTACGAGCCGGTGATCCCGGCCTCGCACAGCTCGCGGGCGGTCATCGATCGCGAGGCGTTCCTGTCGGGCACGCGCCGGGCCAGCATCTTCGCGCGCGACAGCGCGAACATCGTGAAGATCGAGATCGGTGGCGACGACGCCGACGGATCGGGCGTCGCGATCACGGCCCATGCGGCGGACGTCGGCGACAACGCGGATACGGTCGAGGCGGCGATCGAGGGCTCGCCGACGGCGATCGCCTTCAACGCCCGGTACCTCATCGACGTGCTCAGCAACCTCGGTTCCGAGGAGGCCGTGCTCGAGCTCTCCGGCCCGCTGGCGCCGGGGGTCATCCGCGGCATCGGCAAGGACGACTACGTCCACGTCATCATGCCGGTCCGAACCGCGTCGTAGGGTCCCCATGGCACTGCGCGCCGCGTCGCGCGCCGCCGAATCCGGGATGGACCTGACGCGGCTGGCGCTCGAGGACTTTCGAAGCTACGAGCGAGCCGAGCTTCGTCCCGATCCCGGACTGACGGTGGTCGCCGGCCCCAACGGCATCGGCAAGACGAACCTGCTCGAGGCCATCCACACGACCGTCGTCGGTCGCTCCCACCGCGCCGGCGTGGAGGCGGACCTGGTGCGGCACGGAGCCCCGTTCGCACGGGTTCGCCTGGAGTTGTCGGGCGGGACCGGCGCGGGCGGATCGACGATCGAGCTCATCCTGCCCGGCGCGGAGGCGCCCGCGGGGATTCGCAAGCGCCTGACGGTCAACGGCGTCCCGCGCCGGTCGTCGGCCCTGTCCGATCTTGCCCGCGTCGTCCTCTTTCGACCGGAGGAGATGCTTCTGCTGGTCGGGTCGCCCTCGGAGAGACGACGCTTCCTGGATGCCATCGTCGCGCAGCGCGATCGGCGCGCGGCGCGTGATCTCGTCGAGGTCTCGCGGGTCGTGACGCAGCGCAACGCTCTGCTGCGCGCCATCCGCGCCGAGGAGGCCTCGATCGACAGCCTCGCGTTCTGGAACGAGCAGCTGGCCACGCTCGGGTCGCAGGTGATGCGCGCGAGGCTCGAGGTGCTCCAGGAGCTGAATGGGCGCATCGGAGCCCTGCATGACGCCGTGGCCAGCCAGGTGCAGCGCGGATCGGAGGTCGTGCTGGGGTACGTGGATGGGCTCAAGGAGGCGTGGCCGGAGCGAGGGACGACCCCCATCCCGTCGCGGGAGGAGCTCGCGGCGGCGTATCGGCGCCGGATCGCGGACGTCCAGCAGAAGGAGGCCTGGAACGGCGTCAGCCTCGTCGGGCCCCAGCGCGACGACCTGCGCGCCGAGCTCGGCGGCCGCGACGTGGCGAGCCACGCCAGCCGTGGACAGCAGCGCACGATCATCCTGGCCATGAAGCTGGCGGAGACCGACCTGCTCGGCGCCGATGGGCCCCGACCTGTCGTGCTGCTCGACGACGTCTTCAGCGAGCTCGACCCCGACCGCGCGGCGCGCCTGTCCGATCTCATCGCCGGCAGGGGGCAGGTCATCGTCACGACCGCGGATCCCGGTACGCTCGATGCGGCCAGGAGCCGCAGCGCCACGATCTGGCGGATCGCGGATGGCAGGCTGGAGCCGGAGGCATGAGCGGGCGCGAGGAGGCCGGAGCGGCCGTTCAGCGCGCTCTCACAGCATGCATGGGCCCTGCAGCAGCCGAGCAGCTGGCCGTGGCCCAGGTGCGCCTCGCCTGGGCGGAGACGATGACGGAGTCCCGCCTCGAGCGCGGGCCCCTCACCAGCCGGGTGCGACGCGTCACCGGCGGAACCGCGCACGTCGAGGCCTCGGATCCGATGCTGGCGCAGGAGCTGAGCCTTCGCGCCGAGGCCCTCGTCTGGTCGGTCAACCAGCGGATGCGCGGCAGGCCGGGGGCGACCATCGTGCTGATCGGACTGGCCGTATCGGTGGGTCGAGTCGAGGCCTGACGCTCCCTATAATCGGCCGCGAGGCAACCCCACCGAGCACCCCGCGGCGATCATGAGCAACCGCTTCGCAACCAGGATCGGACTGCCGTCCGCCGACGAGCGACCGGCGGATGCATTCGACATCGTCGCCTTTCACGAGCCGGCGGTCGGCGCCCTGGCACGCACGAAGGGCAGCCTGTTCCTGTTGGCCCAGCTCAGCGGCGGCAGCCCAGGGCTGGCCCGTGCGGCCCGCGAGGCACTCGACGCCGTCGAGCACGACTACTACTACGACCTTTCGGCCGGCGTCACGATCTCGCTGGCGCGAGCCCTGTCGGGCGCCAATCGCCGGCTGTACCACGGCCGGCGACGCCTGGGGATTCCGCGCAGGGCGGGGGTCAGCGTCGTGGCGGTCGTGGTGCGCGGCCACGAAGCGCACGCGGCGAAGCTCGGACCGGCCAGCGCGGTGATCGTCCGCGACGGGCGCATGTACGAGGTGCCGCCTCCACCGCCCGCCACCGAGGAGGATCCGCGCGTTCGCCACCGCCGCGTCGCGGCCAGCCTGGGTGAGGCGCTCGAGGTGCAGCCCTACACGTGGCAGGGATCGCTGGCCGTCGGTGATGGGATCGGCCTCGTCAGCCGGCACTTCGCCCATGTCGTCGGCGTCGACGAGCTCAAGGCCGCCATCGGCGCGATGCGACCCAGCCAGGCCGTGGCTCACCTTCAGCAGGTCTTCAGCATCCGCGGCGGCGCCGGGTCCGACGGGCTGATGGTGATCGAGGTGACCGAGCTGGCATCGACCGCCACGACCCACCACCTCGAGCCGGTGAAGCCGGCCGAGCCGTTCGCGGGACTGCCCGACCAGAGTCCCGTGCCGCTGGCCGACGCGATCGGGCGCGGGCTGCACCGAGCGGGGGACGCCGCAGAGGCGACGAGGTCCGCCTTCGGCCGCGGCGTCCTGACGCTGATCACGTGGATCCTGGCGTTCGTCCCGCGACGGCGCGCCTCCTATCCGCGGACCATCCCGCGCACGTCCGAGCGGGAGCACGGGCGACGCCGCCGGCTCGGAATGCTCGGCATGGTCGCGCTGGCCGGGATCCTGGCGGTCGGCTCGACGGTCGCCGCCATCCCGACCGTGCGTCCGACGGACGCAATCCCCCGCGCCACGGTGGCCCGTACGTCCATCGCCGAGGCGGTCGAGATCCTGGCCGCCGTCGAGGAGCGCGTGGACGGCGCCGACCTCGTGGACCGCGACCCGGAACGGGCTCTGGACCTGCTCGCCGATGCCCACGCGGCGGTCGCGCGGGCCGCCGACGCGGGCGTGTCGGGCGAGGAGCTGACGCCACTGGCCGGCCGCATCGAACGCCGCCTCGACGCGCTGTACGGGGTGACCCGGATCGGCGCGGCCGCGGTGGTCGTCGACCTCGCGGCGGCTCTCGAGGACGTCGAGCCGACCGATATGGTGGCTGCCAGCGACGGCTCGCTGTGGGTCCTCGATTCCGGTCGCGGCCGGGTGATCCGCACCGATCCGGACGATGGCAGCGCGTCGGTCATGCTGCGCGCCGGTCAGGCGCTTCCATCCGGCGAGGTCCCCGGCGACCCGTGGCTGATGGCAACGGCGGCCACCGACGTCGTCGTCATCGACCGTCAGCGCGCCGCCTGGCGGATCGACCTCGCCGAGCGCGTCCCGCGCCGAATGCCGTTGGCCGGGGCGGACGAGATCAGCTCGTCGACGACCCTCATCGGCGCGCTCCAGCATCGGCCACCGCTGGAGATCTTCAACCTCTACCTCGTCGACGGTGCGACCGGAGAGATCGAACGCTGGACGCCACCGGCCGTGATTCCGGTCACCTACCCCGACCCCGCGCTGCCGTTCCTGACCGGCGCGCCCGATCTCGATCCGCGCGACGCTCGCGATCTGCGGGTCGACGTCAACGCCTGGCTCCTGCACGCCGACACGGTGACGCGCGTCGACTTCGGGTCGCCTCGCGACCAGGAGGACTACTCGCTGGATGCGCCGCCGGACGGAGCGGTGCGGCCGGACCTCGACTATCGGCTCCTCGACGGAGCGACCGTCGGCGACCGCGACCTGCTCTACGTCCTCGACGCCGCCAATGCCCGCATCATCGCGTTCCAGCGAGCCGACGGCGCGTTCGTGCGCCAGTGGCTTGCGGCAAGCGGCGACCCGGCGGCTCCCGACCTGTCGGACGTCCGCGGCCTGGCCGTCGCCTCGGTCAGCGATGGCCCGCCGGTCGCCTTCCTGCTCACCGCGGAGGGCGTCGTCAGGCTCGTGCTCGAATGACCGGCGCTAGAATCGACGCATGGCTGAGCAGCCGTTCGGCAGGGTCCGGCTCATCGAGATGGTCGTCGAGAGCGTGCGCGTGCACATGCTCTCGAGCCAGCACGTGGTCATCCTCAAGCAGTCGGAGCGAGACCGATACCTGCCGATCTGGATCGGCCCGTCCGAGGCGAACGCCATCGCCATGCGCCTCCAGGGCCTCTCGGCTGAGCGGCCGCTGACCCACGACCTCATGGTCAGCGTCCTGGCGGCGCTCGGCGCGAACATCAGCCGCGTGGTGGTGACGCACGTGACGGACGGCACCTTCCATGCGCGGCTCTACCTCGAGAACGCCAGCGGCGACGAGAGCGATGTCGACTCCCGCACCTCGGACGCGATTGCCGTTGCCGTGCGCAGCGGATCGCCGATCTACGTGGACGAGCGAGTGCTCGACGAGGCCGGGGTCGAGCCGGACGAGACCGAGGAGGGCGGCGCGGACGAAGAGCGGCTCGCCGTCTTCCGCGAGTTCGTCAACTCGCTCGACGTCGACATCGAGTCCGGCGAGAAGGGTCCCCCGGCGGAAGAGAGCTGACCGGCGGTCAGGCGCGCGGCGGTCCCAGCACCTCGCTTCTCCTGGTCAAGAGCGCGATCCGCAGCAGCCCGATGTCCCGGAACGTGCGCAGGATCTTTCGGAAGCTGGCGCCGGTGTTCGTCCCCGCCGCCCGCGGATAGTGGTTCACTCCGACCTGCGCAATCCGTTCGCCGCGCGCCCGCAGCTTGATGAGCAGCTCCGCCGAGAGGAACGGGGAGTCGGCGGTCAGGGGCAACCCCTCGAACACCTCGCGTCGAAACAGCTTCATGGCGCAGTCGATGTCGCGCACCCGCAGCCCGAAGAGCACGGACACGATCGCGTTGTAGCTCTTGGCGATGAAGATCCGATGCGCCGGATCGCGGCGCTTGATCCGGTAGCCGATGACCGCGTCGACCGCGGGCCGACCCGGATCGGTCAGGCGGTCGAGCAGGCGCGACATCTCGCGCAGGTCGAACTGCAGGTCCCCGTCGCTGAAGCAGATCAGCTCGCCCCGCGCATCCGAGAACCCCGCACGCAGCGCGCCGCCGTAGCCACGGTTCTCCTGGTGATGCACGCGCACCCGGGGATCGGCGGCGGCCAGGGCATCGGCCAGCTCGGGCGTCCGATCCGTGGAGCCATCGTCGACGACCAGGACCTCGATCGATCCGTCGACCAGCTCTCCGATCTCGTCGATCGCGCGCCTCACCGTCTCCTCGACATTCTCCTCCTCGTTGTAGGCGGGAAAGAAGAAGGTCAGGCGCGGACGGTCGGTGTCGGTCATCGGGTGGGGCCCTCGACGAGAAGCAGCCGGGTGAACCCCGGCAGGGTTGGGACGGTGGTGAGCTCCCAACGCTCGGTGACGTTGCGCCGCTCCCAGTCCGGGAGCACCACGTACACGGGACGCACCCCGTAGAAGGAGCGGATGGCATTGTTCATCGTGCGATACCCGTCGTCGAGGATGGTGCGCTCGTCGAGGATGGTGATGTCCGGGCGCTCGCCGAGCACCCAGCGATGGTGCCAGAGTGGCGTGCTGTAGCTCCACCAGCTCACGATGACCGCGTTCGGCGGCACGAGCTCGTAGACCGAAGCGACCCACGCATCGGCATCCCGGTTCCCGCTCTGGTCGTGCGCCTCGTATCCGGTGACCACCGATGCGGCCGGCAACAGTGCCCCGAGCCCGAGGACCAGGGCGCCGGCGGCACCGGCCAGCCATCGTCGCGGGGAGCGTCTCGACGACGAGGCGCCGGGCAACCTCGCTCACGGCACGCGCGCCGGCCGAGCCGATCGCCGCGATCGCGACGCCGAGCAGCGGTGCGAGCACCGCCACCGTCGGCATGTAGTAGCGGTCGATGTCGCCGTCGCGGAAGTTCATCGAGTAGAAGATGTTGCCGGCCACGAACAGGCCGAGCACCGCGAACGTGCCGAGCGACCGTGCGGCGACCACCGCGGCACCCACCGCGACGAGAAGCCAGCCCGGTGTCACGAACTGCACGGCAAGGATGGACTCGGTCTCGGCCCACTTGCTGCCGAGGTCCGCGAAGGGCTGCCGGAAGTCGCTGAAGAGGCCGCTGAACTGCTCGGCGAAGACCACGTACCGGAAGCGCTCCCACGTGTCGGGGCGTCCGTAGAAGAGCGGCGGCTCGGGATCGATGATGGCCCGCAGCCAGATGTAGCCGAACGAGGCGACGCCGAGCGCCAGCACCGCGGCGCAGGCCACGATCAGCGTCCGACGGCGGAGAAAGCGCCGGTCGACCACGAACAGCCACGCCGCGATCCCGATAGCGAAGAGCCCGATGACGGGGTGGATGCCCAGGCCGATGCCGAAGACGGCCGCGGCCGCGATCAGCCAGCGCCCGGCCCGCGGGCTGCCGGTGCGCTCGGCCCGACCCCACGAGAGCAGGAGCCAGACCAGCGCGCTGACCGACAGGATGCTGATGGCATGGACGTCGGCCCGCGTCGCGTTCTCCCACGGCTCGGAGGCGAACGCGAAGGCGCCTCCGCCGACGCCGGCCGCGGCGGCGCGCAGGGCACCATCGCGCACGGAGATCAGCAGTCCGGCGCTGAGCGTCACGAAGCCCGCGGCCAGCGCGACGCAGACCGCCGACAGCAGGTTCATGCGCCAGGCCACCTCGCCGATCGGCAGCTGGCTCCACAGCCAGCCCAGCAACGTGTAGACCGGGAACCCGGTGGGATGGAAGATCGAAAGAGTGGGCGGCACGGTCTGTGCCTCGCCGGTGTCCCAGAACCCGGTCGAGGGCAGCATCGTGCGCACGTAGATCCCCAGGGCCATCACCACCACCAGCGCGGCCGCGAAGAGCACGAGGTTGTCGGTGTACGGCACCAGCCGCCGCGTGCCTCTGCCCGATGTGGATGCAACCGCGGCCGGATCGGGGCCGTCGGGGGCCCGATGTATACTCACCGCCACCTTGGCGAGCATGACGATCCGGCGCCCCGCTCGGGAGCGCCGCACCTGATGAACCGTGGCCCCGTCGGGCAACGGGGCGCGGGGATTCTCGAATCCATTCGACGGCTCGACCCCGGCACGATCCTCGCGGCCATCCTTGTCCTCGGTCTTGCGCTGCGCGTCTTCATCGCCGGTGTCTACCTGCCGCTGAGTGGATTCGCGATCGATATCGGCGACTTCACCGCCTGGGGCCAGCGCCTCGCAAGTGGTGGGCCAGGCGCATTCTACGAGGCGAGCTACTTCAGCGACTATCCGCCGGGGTACCTCTACGTCCTGTGGCTGCTCGGCGGCATCGGCGGCCTGCTCGCGCCGCTGGTCGGGATCGACGCCACCGGCGGGCCTCGTGAAGATCCCGGCCATCCTCGCCGACGTCGGTGTCGCCTGGCTGCTGTTCGTCATCGCCCGCCGCTGGGGCGGCCAGCTCATCCATCGGTCCTTCGGGAGCGTTCGCCCCGAGACGCTCGGGCTGGCGGTGGCCACGATCTACCTGTTCAACCCCGGGACGATCTTCGACTCGGCGGTGTGGGGCCAGATCGATTCGGTCGGCACGCTCGTCCTCCTCGGCACGATCTACGCGCTGGCGCGTGGCTGGACCGAGGTCGCGGCCGTGGGCGCCGTGCTGGCCATGCTCGTGAAGTTCCAGTTCGCGTTCCTGATCCCGATCGTCGCGATCGTCGGCCTGCGGCGCCACCTCATCGGGCGATCGTCGGACCCGGCGCACGACGGGCAGCGCGACGTGCTCCGCGTCGTGACCTCGCTGGCGGCTGGCGTCGCCACGCTCACGCTACTCATGCTGCCGTTCGGGATGGGCCTCTACGCACCCCTGGCGGGCGGCGACCCGACCGGGTTCCTGGGGCTGCCGGAGCCGGACCCGACCACCAGCCTGATCGGCAAGTTCCTCGAGGCGGCGAGCACGTACACCGGCTTCTCGATCAACGCCTTCAACCTGTGGCGCAATCCGTGGACCGGTCTTGGCGACACCCTGACCTGGGGTGACGACACGACGGTCGGGATCGTCATCGGCTCGACCGCACTGACCTGGCAGCAGGTCGGCACCGTGCTGTTCGCCGTCATCGCCGTCATCGCGCTGGTCCAGGTGGCGCGCCGGGACGACCTCCGCGGCGTGCTCGTTGCGTCGCTGCTGATCGCGATCGCCTTCTTCGTGCTCCCGACGCGCGTCCACGAGCGCTACCTCTTCCCGGCCCTCGCCCTCGCCGCCCCGCTCCTCCTCTCCGGGCGGCTCTGGCCGTGGATCTATGGCGGGCTCAGCCTCTCGTTCTTCGCGAACATCTACTGGGTCTACACCGAGGACTGGTCATTCGCGGGGCGCCTCATCAACCCCGGGGCGAACGGTCTGCCGATGCCGCAGAGCGAGCTGCTGACGAGGACCCTGCTCACCGACACGGGCATCTGGTCACTCGCCCTGCTCAGCGTGGTTCTGCTGCTGGTCGTGGCGTGGCGCTCGCTCGCCATGCTCGCACGGCCGGCGGACGGACGGGTCGAGGCGCGGGCCCCCGAGGAGCCGCGTGCGCCGGTCGCCGCCGAATGGTCGGCCGGTCCGGGCGTCGCGGGGCGGCCCGCGCCCCCGACCAGCCACGGGCTTGGCTGGCTTCGACCGGATCCCGCGGACGCCTACCTGCACGAGCCTCGCCGCAGGCTGGATCGGCGCGACGCGGCGCTCCTCCTCCTGCTGGTCGCCTTCGCGCTCGTCTTCCGCCTGTGGCGGCTCGACGTCCCGCGCGGCGACCATTTCGACGAGGTCTACCACGCCCGCTCCGCAACGGAATGGATCAGCAACTGGCAGAACGGCTGGGACCGGGACGTGTACGAGTGGACGCACCCGATGCTGGCCAAGTACCTCATCGCGGGCGGAATCCTGGTGGCGGATCCGAACAAGGTGGTCGGCAGCACCACGATCGAGGGGCCATCGCCGGCGATCGCGGTGGCGCCGGCCCGCTCGTCGCTGGGCTGGGAGAGCTCGCTGGTGTTCACGGTGCCGCAGGGGGGCACCACGATCGTGGCCAGTGACGCCGCCAACGGGGGTGAGGTCGCCCGTTGGGATGCCGGAGGGCCAGTCGCCACATTGGCCTTCGACCCGGGGGCGCCGCGGCTGCTCGTCGGTCGCGCGGACGCGGGCACGGTGGAGACGTATGAGCTCGCCGGACTGCTGGCCTCCCCGGACGGCCGCGCGCCGCCCCAGGGACCGCCGATCGAGGTCGGGCTGACCGGTGTGATCGAGATCGTCGTGCCGCGCGACGCCGACGTCACCCTGCTGCGCGGGCCGGATGGCGTCGCGATCCTCGATCGGGCGACGGACGAAGTGCGGGCCATCGGCGCCGGTGCGTACGGTGGTGTGGCCTGGGTGCGCGCCGATGGCGAAGAGCCGAGCTTCGTGGCCGCAACCGAACCGGGGCGCAACGCCGTCGTCTTCCTCGACAGCACCACGCTCGAGACCGTCGGCGACGCCGAGGACGTGGAGCACGGCGTGATCACGCTCGAACCCGCGCTGGTCGGGCCGCTGATCGCGCGCGGCAGCGGCGATGACCAGCAGCTCCTGGTGCTCACCGGCCCGGTTGCCGCCAACGACGAGCATCCGGCGGTCGACGGCGGCCTGGCCGAGATCGATGCCGATGCGCAGTCCCTGTCCGACGTCGTTCCCCTCCCCGGCGCGCCGTCCCTCATCGGCGACCAGTTCGTGGCCAGGCTCGTGTACATCGCCGGCACATCCGCGGCGGGAGAGCCGGTGGTGTGGCCCATCGAGCCGCATCTCGACGATCGGGGCGATACGAGCTCGGGCCTGGCGGCCTTCGACGAGACGGCGCTCGACGCGCCCGCCCTGGCCATGGCCTTCGACATCAGCACCGACAGCCAGGCCGATGACCACGGTCGCCTCATCCTCAGCACCGGCGACGGCGCGCTCGTCCGACTCGACGCGGGCAGCAATGCCTTCGCGTGGCGACTCGCCGGCGTGGTCTTCGGCGCGATCCTCGTCGGGCTCGTCTACCTGCTGGCGGCCACGATGTTCGGGCGACGCCGCATCGCGTTCCTGGCCGCGGCGTTCGTGGCCATCGACGGCATGAGCTACGTCATGAGCCGGATCGCGATGAACGACATCTTCGTCGCCGTCTTCATCGTCGGCGCCTACCTCGCCTTCTGGCAGATCTGGTCGGGGCGCTGGGCGCGCAGCGCATGGTGGGTTCTGCCGCTCGTCGGCGTCCTCATCGGTCTGGCGGCGGCGACGAAATGGGTTGGCTTCTACGCGCTGGCGGGGATCTGGATCCTCGTGCTGGCGCGCTCGAACCTCGGTCGTCTCCTGCTGGTCGGGCTGGTGGCGATGGCCACCGTCGTCGGCGGGCTGGACGCGCCGTGGCCATTCCTGGCCGTCATGCTGCTGGCGTTCGGCATCGCGCTCGCGATCGTGCACGCTCGGCCGATCCGTCTCGACCTGGCCAGCGCGCGTCGTGCCCTGCCGGCGACCGGGGTCGTCCTTGGCGCGGTCGGGCTTGCGTTCGCGCTGGCGTTCACGCAGGTCGAGTCGCCCGGATCGGCGGACGGCGCCGTCGAGGTCCTGTTCGCGATCCTGGCACGCGGCGCCCAGGTCGGGTGGCCGGCGTGGCTGATGCTCGGCATCGCGGGGCTCCTCGTCCTGTGGCGCGCCATCCTGTCCCTGCGCGACCCCCGCTCCGACGCGCGGTGGCAGCAGCCCGGCGAGATGGGCGGATTCGCGTGGTCGTGGATCGGTGCCTGCCTGCTCGTGATCCCGCTCACCGTCTATGGACTGAGCTACATCCCGTACCTCGAGCTCGGGCACGTCTTCGCGGGACCCGACGCCGGGCCCGGCTACGGCTGGTCGGTCGAGGAGCTCCACGCCCAGATGTTCGGGTACCACTTCGGCCTCACCGCCGGGCATGCCAGCTCATCGCCGTGGTGGAGCTGGCCGCTCGCCCTGAAGCCGACCTGGTTCTACAGCGGCAGCTTCGACATGAGCCAGATCGCCGCCATCTACAACGGCGGCAACCCGATCCTGTTCTGGGCCGGGGTGCCTGCCATTGCCGCATGTGCGGTCCTGGCCTGGAAGCGCCGATCAGCCGCGCTCGTGCTCATCGTCGCGGCGTTCGCGTTCCAGCTCGCGCCGTGGACGCGCATCGAGCGCGCGACCTTCGCCTACCACTACCTCACGGCGCTGATCTTCGCGCTGATCGCCATCGCCTACGTCGTGGACGAGCTTCTGCGGCGCCCGGCGTGGAGGGAGCTGGCGGCCGGCTACCTGGCCCTGGTCGTCGTCGCCGGCATCCTCGTCTTCCCCCTGGGCGCCGCCCTGCCGATGCCCGACTGGTACATCAACGCGGCCCGGGCCCTGCCACCGTGGAACTTCGGCTTCCAGTTCCCCGATCCCCCGCAGGGAGACCGCGGCGACCTCGTGAGCGCATCGACCCTCAAGCTCGTGGCCGGCCTGGTGGTGGCGGGGCTGGCCATGGCGTGGTCGGTGCGCGGCCGCTGGTGGGGGCCGACGCTCGTCGGGCTCGTGTCCCGGCGCCGCGTGCGGGAGTCCGCGCCTGCCGAGTAGGCGGGGATTGACACCGGTAGATACGCGGTCGTAGAATCCGCCGGCACCCGGACCGCAGCCGATGCTGCCCGTGTGCCCGGCGAGCCACCAACCACCCGCACAGAGGAGCGATCTGACGGCAATGCACCTTCGCATTCACGCCATCAACGCGCCCCGACTCGCGCCTACCGGCAGCGATGTCGACGGGAGATCTGTGCCCTCACTCGAGGTTGAGCACCGGCGGTAACGAATCGCCGACGCCAGACACCACGAGCCGTGGGCCGGATCAGGTCCACGGTTTTTTGATGCCCGAACAGGCACCAGGAGCCGCGGACCGAGCGCATCGGGCCGCGGCTCTCCTGTGCGGCCCAACCACCGCGACAACCGAGATGACAGGGACACGACGATGATCAAGGTCATGGACGAACCGAAGACGACAGCGCCGATGCCGATGCCGGCGCGCGAGCCGACCCGTCACGTCGGTCCGCCGCCGGCCGGCGAGCTGCCGGCGATGCTCATCGCGCATGCCACGAAGCGGTTCGTGGTCGGCCGCAAGAAGAAGGCCGTGGTCGCGGTCAACGACGTGTCGATGTCGATTCGGCGCGGCGAGATCTACGGGATCCTCGGCGCCAACGGATCGGGCAAGAGCACGCTCATTCGACTGATCAGCACGCTGCTGACGATCGACGACGGCCGGATCGAGGTCTTCGGGCACGACGTGGCGCGCGAGGAGATGGCGGTCAAGCAGCTCATCAACCGGGTGAGCGTGGATGCGGCCTTCTTCAAGAAGCTCAGTCCGCACGAGAACCTCGCCTACGCGGCGCGGCTCTACGGCCTGGACGCGGTCTCGGCCCGCAAGGACGCCATCCGGATTCTGGCCCGACTCGGCGTCGCGGAGAAGCGGCTCAGCCGGCCGGTCGAGCAGATGAGCCGGGGCATGCAGCAGAAGGTCGCGATCGCGCGGGCGCTGCTGACGAGTCCGACGGTGCTGCTCCTCGACGAGCCGACGACGGGGCTCGACCCGCGGTCGAAGCTCGACGTGCAGGCCTTCATCGAGGAGGTGCGCGACACGCACGACGCGACGATCGTGCTGACGACGCACGACCTGGCCGAAGCGGAGCGCCTCTGCGACCGGATCGCGCTGATCAACGACGGTCGGATGGTCGCCGAGGGGACGCCGGATGAGCTGAAGACGCTGGTCGCGCGAGATCACGGCATGGAACCGACCATGGACAGCGTGTTCATGACGTTCACCGGCCGCAGTCTCGACGACGACCACGAAGACGACGACAACCACGACGACGAGTAGCAGGACGAAAGGAGGTGATTCCCGTGCAGAGCAACCTGGACCTGCGTGTCGCGCTCGACTACGTCGAGGAGCGTCAGGCGCGATTGCGCCGCACGAACCTCCTCGTGATCGAGCCCACGCATAAGCGTCGCCGCGTGCGGCGCTGGATCGGACGCCGGATGGTGCGCTACGGCCATCGTCTGGCGGCCGAGCCGACCATGCGGCCGGCCCGCGCCCGTTAGGGGCCGGGCCGGTCCGCCGGCCCTTCGAACGAACGAACGAGAAAGAGACGGCAACGATGTCGATGGCAACGCGTGAGCTGCGGGCGAGCTTCGCCTTCGTCGAGCGCAACTTCAACCTGACGAAGCGCTACTGGGGCTGGGAGGTGGCGTGGCTCGTCTACTCCCTGGCGGCCGCCCTGGCGGTGGCCTTCATCGGCGTTGCCCAAGGCGACACCGAGCTGCTCCAGGTGCTCGTGATCGGCACGATCTTCTGGAACTTCCTCTCGATCGTCTTCGGCTTCATCGGCGAGACGGTGACCTGGGAGCGCTGGGAGGGGACACTGGAGTACACCTTCATGGCGCCCGTGCGGCGCTACACGCAGCTCATCGGCTCGACGGTCTTCGCGGTGACGTATGCGCTGATCCAGATGGTCGTGATCCTGGTCGTGATGCTGCTGTTCTTCGGTCTCGAGTTCAGCGGCGGTAACTTCGTGACCGCCGCGGTGTTCCTCGGCATCGGCTCGCTCAGCTTCGTGGGCGTCGGCATGATGGCGGCCATCCTGCCGCTGCTCTACGTGGAGCGTGGCGACCAGATGGTGTTCCTCATCCAGTCGGTGATCCTGCTGTTCAGCGGGGTCTACTACTCGACCGACATCCTTCCCGACTGGATGCAGTTCGTCAGCCAGTTCTCGCCGGGCACCTACGTGCTCGACGGGATCCGCGAAGGGCTCATCGAGGGCACGCCCGTGACGGAGCTGCTCCACGACGTGTGGCCGCTGCTGATCATGGCCGTGGTCCTCATTCCCCTGGGCGTCTACGTCTTCGGGATCGCGGAGCGCTATGCGAAGCGCACCGGCAAGCTGAAGCGGGTCGGATGATGGAGACTGCCATGAAGACCGATGCGGCTGCCAGCCTGGTTCTGCGCGGCTACGGCGGCGCGGCCGATCATCCCGAGATCGTCCGGATCCAGAATGCGGATCTCCTGGCCGACGGGGTCCCGTTCGTCATCGGCCTGCCCGAGGTCGAGACCTGGCTGCGCCATCCCTCCGAGCAGTTCGACCCGTCGCGCGATCTCCGGATCGCCGAAGTCGACGGCAAGCCCGTGGGTGTGGCCTGGACGGACTGGGTCGACACGACCGACGGCCTGCGCGAGTACCGCAGCCGGGGCTACGTCGAACCGGCCGCGCGCCGACGGGGGGTCGGCGACGCGCTGCTCGGCGACGCGCTGCGCAGGATCGGCGACCTGGCCGCGACCCATGAGACACCGCGACCACAGGTGGTCGGGACGTTCGTCAACGATCGCTCGGTCGCCGGATCGATTCTCGCCCGCCGTCATGGCATGCAGCCGGCGCGCTGGTTCTTCGACATGGAATGCCGGATCGACGGGGATCTGCCCGACGTGCCACCGCTTGCGGACGGACTCGAGGTCCGGGGTGTCGGTCCGGACGACGGGCGGGCGATCTGGGAGGCTGATCACGACGCCTTCCAGGACCACTGGGGTGGGTTCGACGCGTCGGAGGCGAGCTATCGTCGCTGGGTCGAGTCGCCGGAGTTCGCCACCGAGCTGTTCGTGGTCGCGTACGACGGGTCCGAGATCGCGGGAGCCGTGCTCAACGCGATCTACCCCGAGGAGAACAGGGAGCTCGGCATTCGTCGCGGCTGGCTCGACAGCGTCTTCACGCGTCGTGCGTGGCGCCGCCGGGGCCTGGCGCGAGCCCTCATCGTGCGGTCGTTCCACCTCCTGCGCGAGCGCGGGATGGAGATTGCCGCGCTCGGCGTGGACGCGGCCAATCCGTCCGGCGCGCTCGGCCTGTACGAGTCGGTCGGGTTCGCCGTCACCGAGAAGTCGACCGCGTGGCGCCGGCCGCTTCACCCGCCCGCGGACGGGGCGGAGGTGGCCCGATGAGAACGAGGAGCCGCCCGGTGGCGGAGCGCGCAGCGCCGGATGGCCTGGTGCTCAGGCCGTATCGTGCCGGCGAGGATCTGGGACCGCTGGTCGAGGTCATGAACGCGGAGAACGAGATCGACCGGGTGGCGGAGCGCGAGACGGTGGAAAGCGTGGGTGGGTTCTTCGCCCACCCCTCCGACCAGTTCGACGCGACCCGCGACGTGATGATCGCCGAGCTCAACGGACGCGTGGCGGGCGTGGCCGGCCACGACTGGGTCGACACGCGAAACGCGCCCGAGCGGGAGTTCCGCTTCTGGGGCGCGGTGCATCCCGACGTGCGCCGTCGTGGCATCGGAAGCGCGCTGCTTGGCGACCAGGAACGGCGCGCCCGCGAGCGTGCCTCGGTCATCGGCGGCGACCGCGTCGGCATCTTCAGCCCCTTCGCGGGCCATGGCCGTCCGGGGGCCGAGCTGCTCGAGCGTCATGGATACACGGCGGTGCGCTGGTTCCTCGACATGGTGCGGCCACATCTCGATGCCATCGAGGAGGTGCCGCTGCCCCCCGGGTTCGAGGTTCGACCCGTGACCCGGGAGCAGTACCCGCTGCTGTGGCGCGCGAACCGCGAGGCGTTCCGCGACCACTGGGGAGGCGCGGACGAATCGGAGGCAGCGATGCGCCGGTTCTTCGAGAAGCCCGATGCCGATCCGACCCTGTGGATCATCGCCTGGGAGGGCGACGAGATCGTCGCCGGCGTCCTCAACACGATCCATCCACACGAGAACTCCGCTCTCGGTGTTGAGCGCGGTTGGCTGGACAGCGTTTTCACGCGCCGCCCCTGGCGCCGTCACGGCCTGGCCCGGGCCCTGATGTCGCAGTCGTTGCTGCTCCTCCGCGAGCGGGGGATGACGAGCGCAGCCCTCGGCGTCGACGCCGAGAACCCCTCCGGCGCCCTCGGCCTCTACGAGCGCGCCGGATTCGCGGTCGAGGATCGCTTCGTCGCCTACCGTAAGCCGATGGATGCGAGAACGTCATGACATCGGCATCCGACAGCCTGGCGATCGCGGGACTCCGCCTCCGCCCGTACGGCGGAGAGACGGACCTGCCTGCCATGCATCGCGTGCACGACGCGGCATCGGCGGCCAACGGCCTCGACGAGGTGACGACCTACGAGCAGTTCGCGCTGTCGTATCGGACCCTGGTCAACTGCGACCCGCTGCGGGACATCGTCCTTGCCGAGGTCGACGACGAGCTGGTGGCGTACTCGAGGGTCTTCTGGCAGGACCTCGTCGAAGGCGGGCGCACGTACGAGAATTTC
This sequence comes from uncultured Chloroflexia bacterium, assembly GCA_963767985.1. Lineage (GTDB taxonomy): Bacteria > Chloroflexota > Limnocylindria > QHBO01 > QHBO01 > JACDBZ01. The sequence goes on along the minus strand of CAVYGE010000002.1, from coordinate 491,823 downwards.
GGGTTCGTGCACCCGGACTGGCGGCGGCGCGGGATCGGGACGGCGCTCCATCGGCGGAACGAGGCACGGCTGCTCGAGGTTGCGGCGGATCACGAAGGCGTTGAGCCGAAATGGTTCGGCTCGGAGCAGCAGCACCTCGACCGGGGAGCGTCGGTGCTCCTCGAACGAGACGGCTACGTCGCGGCCCGATTCTTCCATGACATGGTCCTGCCGTCGCTCGACGGGCTGGAAGCCCTGAATCTGCCCGAGGGCCTCGACGTGCGACCGGTGGCCCGGGACCAATATCGGCGCATCTGGGAGGCCGAGGCGGAGGCATTCCGGGACCACTGGGGCGAGCAGGAATGGTCCGAGGCCGATTGGCAACGCTTCGAGTCTGACCCCGACAACGCCGATCCGGCGCTGTGGCGCATTGCCTGGGATGGCGAAGAGGTCGCCGGCGTGATCATCACCACCGTACCGGCGGAGGAGAACCGTCGCCACGGCCGCCGACGGGTCTACGTGGCGGGAGTCTCGGTGCGTCGGCCGTGGCGGCGGCGTGGCCTCGCTCGAGCGCTGCTCGTGTCGTCGCTCGCGGCGGCACGGGACGCGGGATTCACCTCGGCCAGCCTCGGGGTGGATGCTGACAGCCCAACCGGCGCTACCGGCCTCTACCGTTCGCTGGGGTTCGAGCCGGAGAAGAGCTTCATCGCGTACCGCAAGCCGCTGCGCGAACCGGTGGTTCGCCCCGACTAGCGCTCGTCGTGCGCGCGGATGACAACTTCAGCACGACCCCGTCGCACGTCCCGGCCCTGGTCGCGGGCGGCGAGCACTCGTTCTCGCGTCTCGTAGTAGAAGTCCACGATCCGCTCGGTCACGCGGTCCCAGGTGAATTCGGGGGCGCGGGCGCGCCCGGCCTCGCCCATCTCGTGGCGCAGCTCGGGGTCGCGTGCCAGGGCATAGAGCGCCGCGGCCAGCGCCCGCGGGTTGCGGGGCTCGACGAGCAGGCCCTGCACGTTGCGCTCGACGACGCGCTTGAAGCCGTGGATGTCGGAGGCCACGATCGGCACGCCGGCGGCCATCGCCTCCAGCAGCACGATGCCGAACGATTCCTGCCCGGTGTTCGGGGCGCAGTAGATGTCCGCCGATGCGAAGTAGCGAACCTTGGCCTCGTCGTCGACGCGCCCGAGGAACTCGACGTCGCGGATCCCGCGCAGGCCCACGTACCGCTTGTACTCGCGCAGCTTCGGGCCGGCGCCGACGACCAGCAGCCGCGCATCCACCTTGCGCTTCCGAAGCCGATGGTAGGCCTTGAGCAGATGGGTCAGGCCCTTGCGCTCCTCGAGCCGGCCAACGAACAGGATGTTCAGGGTCCCGTCACGCAGCTCCTCGAATGGCTCGGCGTGGGTGAACCCGTCGAGGTCGACCCCGTTCGGGATGATCCGATAGTCGCCGGGAAAGTACGTGCTGCTGAAGTGACGCGCTGCCCCGGAGACCGCGATTCGCCCATGGAGCAGTTTCGCGAGCCCGCCCGCAAAACGCTTGCCGATCCAGTAGGACGGCGAGAAACCGCCGAATGCGTGGAACGTCGCCACGTTGACCGTCTCCGACTGGTCGAGGACCGTCGGCGACAGGAACGGCACGAAGGGCTCGTGGAAGTGGAGGATGTCGAAGCGGTGCGCCTCGAGCACCTCGCGGGCCTGCCGCTTGAATCGGAGCCCCAGCGTCACGCGGCCGACGCTGCCGTTGGTCGGCGCCGCCCAACCTGTTCCGAGACGGATGACGTGACCCTCGCTCTCGCGCTCTCGGCCGTACTTGCTGGTGATGATCCACACGTCGTGGCCCATCCGCCGCATCGCCTCGTAGGTGTAGCGCACGTGCTCGTTCACGCCGCCGGGATGGGGATAGCCGTACGGGCTGACGATGCCGATCTTGAGGGGGCGCCGCGTCGCCGCCCCTCCGTCGGTCGCGGGTCGCGCGGGTCGCACGGACGTCACCGCCATTCTCCCGTGGGCCGCAGAGTATGGCGCAGGTGCCGGACCTTGGCCCGCAGCTGCCGACGGTAGACGTCGACGTTGTGACGGTTCGACCAGAAGCTCCCGTCCGGCTGCGTCGTGCGCGCCGCGATCGCGTCGCGATACTCGCCGGCCGACGACCCGGGGAACCAGGTCCAGGCGGTCCCGATCCCTTCCAGCACGTGGGCGTCGGAGTTGCCGACCGCGGCGAGGTCGAGCAGCTCGTCGTTGAGCCGCTGCCGAGCGATCCGGCGCGATCGTCCTGCCGCCGACGGGTTCATGAGCTCGATCCCATCGAGGCGATGGCGTGGATCGGCGGCCGTCGTGCGCGGTCCGCAACGAGCGCGTGCCGAGCGACGGGGTGAGCGGCGCCAGCGGGTGGGCCGCGATCGCGATCCCGCCCTGGTCATGGATGCGTTCGAGCGTCTCGGACAACGGACGCAGGGCCGGGATGCGCTCGGTCACGAACAGCGCGAGGACATGGCCGCGACGGGTCGTGATCTCCTCGCCGACGACGAGCTCGAACGCGTAGTCGCCGGCGTCGTGGATCTCGCGCGCCCGCAGCGCGCCATCGATCCGCTCGTGATCGGTGATCGCGACCACGTCGAGATCGGTCCGGCTCTCGACATGGTCGAGCACCGACTGGATCGAGGCCGTGCCGTCCGAGTACAGGGTGTGGAGGTGCATGTCGGCCTTGCCGCGCTGGCCACCGGATCGAGTCATGCGTCAGTGCCCGGCTGGAAGATCCGGCCAGAACGGCTGGAACGCGCCCCACCACTGCTCCGGCGCTTCCGCGATATCGCGCTCGAAGCGAGCGGCGAGACGGGCGGTGAGCACGTTGATGTCGTTGCGCCGATTCCCCGTCGATGGCAGTTCAACGACCTCGCCATCGGCCAGGAATCGATCGGGACCGGTGCGCAGGCAGCGACCGACGACGACCCCGGCCCGATGGGTGAGCGCCAGCAGCGCAGGGCCCAACGGCATGGTCGTCGGGTGCCCGAACATCGTGACCGGCAACCCGTCGCCGTTGAGATCGCGGTCGCCGATGATGCCGACCGTGCCTCCCGCGCGCAGCTCGGTGCTCAACGCCTTGCGCGCCCGGCTCAGCGGAACGAGCTCGACGCTTGCGCCGCCGCGCCGCCTGGCGAGGAACGCGAACAGCTCCGGCGGCTCGATCTCCTCGACCGGGCGCGAGCGGACGGAAGCCGTGCGCCGCCAGGAACACGCCGAAGGGCTCGAAGTTGCCGAGGTGCGAGCTGACGAGCATGCCGGGTCCGTCGCGCAGCACCGGCTCGAACACCGGCCATTGCGGCACCTCGACTCGCTCCGTGATCTCGGCAGACGCGGTAGTGGGGGGCGCGAAGCAGCTCGACGTAGTAGCGGGCGTGATTGCGGAACGCCTCGCGCACGAGGTCCCGGAACGCCCGGCCGTGCGTCGGACGGCCGGTGGCGTCGCACACGCGAGCCAGGTTGGCCGCGACCAGGCGACGCCGATCCGCCGCAACCCGATACCAGGCGGCACCGAGCAGGTCGGCCAGCGCGTAGGCGGCGCGCGACGGAAGCGCGGAGATCGATCCGATCGGCAAGCTCGAGCGCGATACGGAGCATCACGACTCGCGCCGGGTCCAGTCCCGTCCCTGCCGGGCGGCGGCCAGCGCCGCCTGGGCGTCGGCGCGGTCCTCGTCGGTCACCGGCCAGACGGGGCGGAACATGTACCACTGGCCCGGGTCGTCGGCGATCACCGCGCCGAGTGCGTCGGCCAGCTCCTGGGTCGCGCGGTAGATCTCGCCGGGCTCGGTGCTCGTGCATCGGATCAGCGGCAGCCCGCGTGCGTCAAAGCGGTCGTCGCGGTCGCGGCGGCACCACACCGGCAGCAGTGGTGCCCCGGTCTTGGCCGACAGCGTCGCGGGCCCGATCGGGAATGTTGTCGCCTCTCCGCACAGCTCGACCGGCACATCGCCGCGGCGATATCCGCCGTCACAGAACAGGACGAGGTTGCCGTTCTGGCGCAGGACCTTGAACAGCCCGCGCAGGTTCCGCCACCCGATGACAAAGATGCCCTGCCGCGCGCGAGCGGCTGCCAGGTGATCGTAGAGGCGGCCGTAGGTCGTGTCGTCGGCGACGACGTGCATGTCCTCGCCCCGCAGCTTCAGCCCCGGGCCGATGAGGTCCATGCCGCCGATGTGGATCGTGCATGACACCACCCCCCGGCCCTCCGCTCGCGCCTCGCTCAGCACCTCGACGTTCTCGATGCGCACGAGATCGGCAGCGGCCCGCTGGGCTGAGCTCCCCGAGCCGCATCATGTCCGCCAGGTACTTGGCGTAGTTGCGGAATGCCCGCCGCGCGGCGGCATGCACGAGTCGGTCGTCGGGGTCCAGCTGCATCGGGCGCGCGAGGTTCTCGTGGATGACCCGGCGCTTGGAACCCGACAGGTCGTATGCGATGTTGCCGACGGCCGCTGCGGCAGGCATCACGATGCGGCGGGGGATCGCGTTGATCACCCGCTCCGCGAGACGGTAGAGCCAGAAGGTGAGGAGCTCGCGCTTGCGCTCACCCGTGCCTGCGATGGCCATGCCAGGACGAGTATCGGGTCACGGGCGTCCGCGCGCTTCCCGATGCCGACGCGTCCCTAGAGGACCTCGGCGGCGGCGGCCCGGGCCTTGACCTTGCTGTTCGCCCCCGCCAGCTTCTTCGTCCGCCTGGTCGGGAGCTTCTCCGTGCCGACGAGGGTCTCGTTGTCCTCGCCGCGGATGAAGTCCTCCACCCGGTTGTGCGCGATGTCGTCGTGGATCTGCATCGGCGGTGACTTCATGAAGTAGCTCGACGGCGCGACGAGGGTGCCGGACAGCCCACGGTCGAGACCCAGCTTCGCGCAGCGGATGGCGTCGGTGATCACACCGGCGCTGTTCGGGCTGTCCCACACCTCCAGCTTGAGCTCGAGGTTGAGGGGAACGTCGCCGTAGGTCGTGCCCTCCATGCGGATGTGGCACCACTTGCGGTCCTTGAGCCACGGGACGTAGTCGGACGGTCCGACATGCACATCGTCCTCGCCGATCTCGTAGTCCATCATGCTCGTGACCGCGTTCGTCTTGCTGATCTTCTTCGACTCCAGCCGCTCGCGCTCCAGCATGTTCAGGAAGTCGGTGTTGCCGCCGAAGTTGAGCTGGTAGGTGCGGTCGATCTTCACGCCGCGGTCCATGAACAGCCGCGTCAGCACCCGGTGCGTGATCGTGGCGCCGACCTGGCTCTTGATGTCGTCGCCGATGATCGGGAGGCCAGCCTCGGCGAATCGTCGCTGCCAGTACGGCTCGCGCCCGATGAAGACCGGGATCGCGTTCACGAAGGCGACGCCGGCCTGGATCGCCTGCTCGGCGTACCACTTCGTCGCCTGCTCGGACCCCACCGGCAGGTAGCTGACCATGACGTCGACCTCGCGATCCTTGAGGATCTGCACGATGTCGGCGGTCGGTCCGGGTGCCTTCTCGATGATCTCGGAGAGGTACTTGCCCAGCCCGTCGTGCGTCATCCCGCGCTCGACCGGGACGCCGAGGTGTGGAACGTCGCTGAACTTGAAGGTGTTGTTCGGCTCGACGAAGATCGCCTCGGAGAGGTCCTTGCCGACCTTGTTGCGGTCGACGTCGAACGCTGCCACGAACTCGATGTCACGGACGTGATAGCCACCGAGGTTGACGTGCATCAGGCCGGGGATGAAGTCGCCGTCCTTCGCGTCCGCGTAGTGATATCGCCCCTGGACGAGGCTGCTGGCGCAGTTCCCGGCGCCGACGATGGCGACGCGGACCTTGCCGTCGGTGGGTCGATGGCCATTACCGGCGGCCTTGCCGTTCTTGGATGCCACGATGCGAATCAGTGCTCCCTGCTGCGTGATGTGGCCTGGCTGACGCGCCAGACGTGCCAGATGCGTTGGATGACCGTCACCACCGTGAGCGCGGCGACGAGGACGAGGATCGCGATGAGGATGGGCGTGAATCCGAGGCCCGCAAGGGCGATGCCGACGATCACGAGCACGAGGCGCTCCGTGCGCGGGGCCAGGCCGATGGTCGCCGAGATGCCGATCGCCTCCGCGCGGGCCCGCGCGTAGCTGACGAGGAACGAGCCGCCGAGCGCCACGAACACCGCCGCGACGGGAAGGACCGGGTCGGCCAGCGTGGTCAGGAACCAGCCGGCGATTCCGGCGTACACGATCGCCTCACCGGCGCGATCGAGCGTGGAGTCCAGGAAGCTGCCGAACGGCGTCCCGCCACCCTGCGCCCGGGCGAGCGCGCCATCGACGGCATCCAGCAGCGAGCCGGCCGTCAGCAGCGCCGCCCCCACGAGCAGCCAGCCGGAGGCAACCAGGGCGGATGCCACGACGGTGATGGCGAGGCCGATGACGGTGATGGTGTTCGGGGTCAGGTGGAGGGCCATGGCCAGCCGCACGACCGGCGCCAGGGTGCCGCGAACGGCATCCTTGAACCACGCCGGCATGACGGAGGCGCCGCGCCGCAGGTCGTCGGCGTGGTCGCGGCTAGTTGACATCGGGGACCGTTCCGCGTGCGTCCGGTGCTCCCGCCACACCGGCGGTACCGCCGATCAGTCGCGCCTCTGCGTCGTGAAGCTCTTCGAAGGCCGCGGTGCGGAGCCGGCAGATCACCTCGCGACCGGTGCGCTGGGTGTCGACAAGCCCCGCCAGGCGGAGGATGCGCAGGTGCCAGCTGATGAGCGGCTGTGAGAGGCCGACGCGAGCCGACAGCTCGCGAACCGGCAGGGGGCCGATCTCCGCCATCAGGCCGATGACGCGCAGGCGCGTCTCGTCGCCCAGCGCGCGGTAGAGCACGCGAAGGCGACGCAGATCCTGTTCGGCGGGTGTCTCGGGAGGGGAGGTGATCATGAGCCGATCTTTATCAAATGAGGCTTTATATAAGCAGTTGCTTATGGTATTCGTCCGGCGGCGGATCCGTCAACCCCTCTGCTAGCATCGGCGCGCCCAACCGATCCGGCGGCGACACAGGAGGTTCCGCGCTGACGAGCTCGACCCCGGATGCGCTGTGGAGCGCGCCGAGCCTCCGTGCGTTGTCGCCGGCGGCGGTGACCTGCACCGATGTGCGTCGTCGGCGTGACCTCGAGCATTGCTCCTTCTCCGTGCCGGCAGGAGCTCGACTGCTCGTCGTCTCCGATCCCGAGGCCAGTGCATCGACGCTGGCGCGCATCATCGGCGGGCTGGCGCCGGTTGATCGCGGTCGCATCCGGGTGGCGGGCCTCAGCGACCCGACGGCGGAGGGATGGGGGCGGCGGGTCGCCTACCTCGGACCAGGTGCCGGTCTCCACGATTGGATGTCACCGGCGGAGGCGCTGCGCCTGGCCGGCGAGCTCCTGGCCATCCCGGCGGACGAGGTTGAGCGCCGCTCTGACCGATGGCTGCGCTGGACTGGCATCGACCCGGTCACCGCGGGACGCCCGATCGGCCGCGGCGGCGATGCGCTCCGCCAGCGGACCGGCCTGGCCTGCGCGCTCCTCGGCGATCCGGAGGTCCTCGTTCTCGACGAGCCGCTGCGCGCCATCGGCCCGGTCGAGCGCACCCGGCTGCTCCGCGTCCCGGGCGATCGGCGGACGGTCGTCCTGGCCAGTCGCGATCCCGGCAGCGAGGCCGGGCTGGTCGACAGCCTGCTGTACCTGCGCGACGGCCGTGTGCAGGCCCAGGGCCCGCTATCGGCGCTGGAGGATGCGGGCCTGCCGCTCTCGCGCCAGGGCATCGCCGACCTGAGCGACCTCGTGGCTGCCAGCGATCCCGCGCACCGGGCCGCCGGGTGACCACCACGACAGTGGTCGCGCGACTCGCCGTGCGGGAGCTGTGGATGAGCTTCCGGCTGCTCGTGCTCCTGGCGGCCTATCTCGGAGCCGGAGCCGCGGTTGCGGCCATCCCCGCATCACCGTCGACCGTCCTGGGGCGACTGGCCGTGGCCCTTGCCGTCGCGGCCGTCGCGGGGTCGTCGATCGCGGCATGGTCGCTCAGCCACGAGCGCCGGCTGGGCCGGCTCGGCTGGCTGGCGGCCCGATCGGTCCAACGCCGCACGATCCTCATCGGCTGGTTCGCCGGCCTGGCCCTCGTGACGGTGAGCGGCGTGGCCGGCATCGGGCTGCTCGGTTGGGTGGCGTTGGGAGGCCCTTCGGGACAATCCAGCCCCGCGGCCTACGGGCTGGCGATGGTCGCGGCCGGCAGCGGGGCGATCGCGCTCCAGAGCCTCGGCATGGCGGTCGGTGCGGTGTTCCGGCCGTGGCTGGCGAGCGTGGTGGCGGCAGGGCTGAGCGCGACCGTGGTCGCCGGCGGCTGGCTGGCGCTGCCGACACTCGAGCTGCCGGTCGAGGCCGTCGCCAACCTGCTGCAGCTCGAACGGCCGATCTCCGTCGCGCTCCAGGGAGCCGGTGCTTCGCTGAGCCTGGCGGTGGTCCTGCTGCTCGCCGCGACGCATCTGCTGGGCCGGTCCGACCTGTGAACGACGAGCCGATGCGGATCCACCCCGCCGCTGCCTGGGCCGCGCTGGCATTCGCCAGCCTGGGCGTCCTGCTCGGAGGAGCCGAGCTGATGGTGGTCGCCATTGCGCTGCCTTCCATCGTGGCCGACTTCGGCGGCTGGGCGGACCTGGCCCGGGTCAGCTGGATCGTCAACGCCTACCTGCTCGCCTACGTGATCGCCATGCCGCTGGCCGGACGTGGCGCCGACCTGTGGGGTGCGCGCCGCCTGTACGTGGTGGCGCTTCTCCTGTTCGTGATCGGCAGCGCCGGCGCCGGGCTGTCGCGCTTCGCGGGGCCGGAGGATGGCCTCACCTGGCTGATCGTGGCACGCGTGGTCCAGGGATTCGGGGGTGGCGCGCTCGTGCCGCTGTCGATGGCGCTGGCCAGCCACCTGTTCACCGGTCGTGCGCGCGCGACGGCGCTCGGCGTGGAAGGGGCGGCGACGTACATCGGGATGGCGATCGGGCCGGCCTATGGCGCATGGGTCCTCCTGAACTTCAATCTGCCGATCCCGGGCCTCGACATGGCGAGCTGGCAATGGATCTTTCTGCTCAATGTGCCGATCGGCATCCTCACCCTGCTCCTCATCTACGTGGTGGTCGGCGGGATCGAGACGCCGCGCGTTCGCGCCTCACTCGACCTCGGCGGCGCGCTGCTCCTGACGATCGCGCTGGGCTCCGGCATCGGCGCCATCACCATCTCGGGAGCGAACGGCTGGCTGGACCCGCTGGTGCTCGGCGGGCTGGCCGTCGCGGCACTGAGCGGCGTGGCCTTCGGCTGGCTCCAGCTCCGATCGCGCTCGCCCCTCGTCGACCTGCGGCTCTTCCTCGACCGAGCGTTCAGCTCCGCCAATGCCGTGAGCCTGCTGACCGGGTACACGCTGGCGACGGCAATCATCGGCGGACCGGTCTTCGTGAACCGCGTGCTGTTCGGCGGTGACGCGCAGGCATCGGTCGTCCTGACCGCACTCACCGTGGCGATCGCCGGCGGAGCGCTGGCGGGGGGCGTGGCATCGGCCTTCGTCGGCGAGCGCATCGTCAGCGTCCTCGGTGTCGTGGCCAGTGCCGTCGGCCTGTGGCTGGCGCTGGGCTGGAGCGTGGACACCGAGGTCGATCGGCTGGTCCGTGACCTTGCGATCTACGGAGCCGGCTTCGGGCTCACGGTGTCGCCGCGTGCCACCGCGGCGGTCGAGGCGGCCGGCGCCGGAGCGTACGGCGTGGCGAGCGCGATGCTCCAGATCACCCGCACGATCGGCATGAGCGTCGGCCTGGCGCTGCTGACGTCGATCGGCCAGAACCGCATCGATGAGCTCTCCGCGCTCATCGCCGATCCGGCCCTGCGAGACGAGCTGGTGCGTGAGCTCGGCCGTTCCGAGTTCGTCGGCGTCGACCCACGAGCGTCGCTTGCCCTGGTCGAGGTCCTCGAGCGCTGGTCGCAGGGCCAGTCGGCGGAGGTGCTGACCCAGGTCTTCGCCATCGCCCTGGGCGTCGGTCTCGTTGCGCTGGTTCCCGCCTGGTTCATTCGTGGCCGGAGACCGAGCTAGCCGATCGGCTCCGCGATCACCACCAGCTCGCCCCAGTTGCGGTTGAACCCCTGCGATGTCTGGAGGGTGAGGCGCTCGTAGCCGGTTGGCACGGTCCACGACGCGCCCTCATCGCAGTTGTCGTGGATCTGCAGGGCCAGCGGGGGGTCGGGTGGGTTGTTCTGCGTCGCGTTCGGATCCGGGCAGGCGACGTTGGGTCGCACCTCGGTGACGACGTAGCGCAGCACGGACTCGTCCGACATGCGGACGAGCACCTCGGCGCCGACCTGGACGTTCCAGAGAGGCTTGAACAGCGAGTTCAGGGCGTGCGCGAAGACGTAGGAGTTCGTGTTGCGTCCGGGCTGGTTGCCGGCGCTCAGGATGTACGCGGCGTCGTCCGGCGGGAAGCCATCGGTCTCCGGACCGGTCGACTGCCGGACCACGACGTTGATGCCGACCGCCGGGATCTCGAGCTGGACCGCCGTGACGTTCGAGGGCAATGGTTCCGGCGTCGCCGGCACACTCGGCTCGATCGAGGTCGAGGCCGAGGCCGGCGGCTGGGGGGTCGGCGTGGCCTGCGCGACCGGGGATGCGGTCGGCGTCGTGATGGGCGGCAGGCTGGCGGCGGGAGGCTCGTCGAGGTCCAGGGTGCCGGCGATAATGAGCGCCACCCCCGCCACACCCAGGATGATCGGGAGCGCCCATGACGAGAGACGCTTCACATGGCCGAGTCTAGCCGCCGGGCCGACGGCGCGCTGTCGCGTGCCCTGGCGCTGGCGCGGCCCGCGCTGGCCCGCGAGCCCGCCGGTCTTCTCACTGACTTCGATGGGACCCTGTCGCCGATCGTTTCCGATCCGGCGGCCGCCGGCCTGGTCCCGGGGGCGGGCCCCGCGCTCGAACGGCTGGCGCGGCAGCTGGCGGTGGTGGCGTTCATCACGGGGCGTGCGCCCCTCGACGCGCGGTCGATGGTGGGTGTTCCGGGACTGCTGGTGGTCGGGAACCACGGCACCGAATGGCTCGAGCCGGGGGCCGGGGCCCCGGAGCCCGCGCCCGGATCGGATGCCATCCGGGAACGGCTCGATCGGATCCTTGCGCAGGTGCCCGAGCTGCCGGGCGTGAACGTCGAGCACAAGGGGCTATCGGCGACCGTCCACTATCGGAACGCGCCAGAGCCCGATGCGGCGCGTGCCTCCGTACTCGCGGCACTGGGACGAGCCGAAGAGCATGGCGTCGACCTGCGACATGGGCGGATGAGCGTCGAGCTTCGGCCGCGGGACGCCGGAGACAAGGGCGTCGCCGCGCGCCGGGTGATCGCGCGGTACGGCCTGCGCGGCGTCGTCGTCATGGGCGACGACGTGACCGACCTCGACATGTTCGCCGTCGTCGCCGAGCACCGATCGCGCGGGTCCCTCGATGCAGTGATCATCGGCGTGGCCGGTGCCGCCGGCGAGACGCCGCCCGCCGTGCGCGAGGCAGCGGATGTCGTTCTCGACGACCCCGAGATGGCCGCTCAGCTGCTGGAGTCGTTGGCCGCGCCGTAGCCCGTGGGCCCATGGTCGAGTGAGGCACGGCGCGCGGAGCGTCGTATTCTCCAGTGACATGTCCTCTTCCGTGGTGACGCCGATGCGGATCGGCGTCGCCCTTGTGTTCGTCGCGCTGATCGGCGTGGCCGCCGCGGTTGCCCTCCTCGGTGCCGACCCGCCGGCATCAGGGGGCGCGTCGCCTTCGAGTTCGTCCAGCGCCGATCCGTCGCCGCCGCAGACTCCCCTTGCCAGCGCGACGACCGGATCGGGCGGGCTGGCCAGCATCGACGAGCGCGTCGCGTTCTGGGAGGCGCGGGTGGCCGCCAGCGCCACCGACTACTCGAGCACGCTGGCGCTGATCGACGCCTACCTGACCCGCGTTCGCGCCACCGGCGACCTGGCCGACATCACCCGCGCGGAGGCTGCCCTCGAACGCGCTCGGGACCTGGCGCCCGTCAACGACGTCGGGCTCCTGCTGCGGGAGGGGCTCGTCGCGTTCACCGGCCACGACTTCATCGGCGCACGTGAGGCGGCCCGAGCGATGCTGGCGCTGGATCCCGGCAACGAGGCGGGCGTCGCGCTGCTGGGAGACACCTCGCTCGAGCTCGGGGACGAGGAGGCGGCGATCACTGCGTACCAGGAGCTCGCCCCGCTCGGAACGGCCCCGGTGCTGTCCCGCCTGGCGCGGTACGCCCTGCTGACCGGGGACGTGGAGGCGGCCGAGTCCACGATGCGCTCGGCGATCGAGGCGGCCGAGACCGAGGGCTTCCCCGACCAGGTCGCCGGGTATCGGCTCCAGCTCGCCGAGTTCCTCCGGGGCGAGAACCGGCTCGAGGAGGCCGCCGCCGAATACGAGGCGATCCTCGTGGCACTCCCCGACAGTGGCGCCGCGCTCGGAGGGCTGGCGCGCGTTCACGAGGCCGGTGGCCGCCGGGACGAGGCCATCCGCCTGCTCGAGCGCGCGACCGCGATCCTGCCCACGCCACAGCTCGTGGCCGAGCTCGGCGACCTCCATGCGCTCGCCGGCGACGAGACGCGGGCCGCCGAGTCGTACGCGCTGGTCGAGCGCATCGCGGCCGTCGCCCAGGCAACGGGCGGTGTCTACGATCGCCAGCTCGTGCTCTTCCTGGCCGATCACGACCTGCGAGCATCCGACGCGGTCAGCATGGCCGAGGGAGAGCTGGCCACGCGGCGCGATGTCTTCGGGCACGACGCGCATGCCTGGGCCCTGTATCGGGCCGGGGACCTCGATGCTGCTGCCGCCGCTGCCGATGAGGCGATGCGGCTCGGTACCCCGGACGGCCGAATTCTCTATCACGCAGGGCTCATCGCCGCCGCCCGCGGCGAGATCGACGAGGCCAGGGAGCTGCTGAGCCGCGCCGATCAGCACAGCGCGTCGCTCCCGTCGCTGCAGGCGGTGGAGCTGGAACGGGTGCTCGGTGAGCTCGGTGGCTAGGGTGCGCCGGAGCATTGGTCTGGCGGCGTTGGTCGTCGGCATCATGGCCCTGGCGCCCCCCGGGCCGGCGAGCGCGCATCCGCTGGGCAACTTCACCGTGAATCGGGCGATCGTGATCGAGATCGGGCACGGGATCGACGTTCGCTACGTGATCGACATGGCCGAGATTCCGGCCTTCGAGGCCATCCAGGACCTCGACACGAACGGCGACGGGACGACGTCGGAGCGCGAGGCCGCCGATTACGCCGCGACGGCGTGCGCGGGCGCGATGGCCGACCTGGTGGTCACCATCGATGCTGCCGACGGCAGGCTCGCATCCTCGGCCGAGCCGAGGATCTCCTTCCCCGCCGGCGTGGGAGGTCTCGAGACGCTGCGGCTGGAGTGCGCGTTCGCGGCGGAGGCTCCCGAACCTGAAGCGAGCCACGTCCTGGTGCTCCGGGACGAGGCCGAGTCGGAGCGCATCGGGTGGCACGAGGTCACCGCGCGGGCCGTCGGCGCCGCGACGATCGTCGCCAGCGACGTCCCCGCCGAGAGCCGCTCCGCCGAGCTCACCGCGTACCCCGAGGACGCCCTGAGCACGCCGCCGGACATCCGATCCGCCGAGCTCACGTTCACCCTTGACCCTTCGGCCCCGCCGACGGCGGCCCCGGACGACCGCGCTCCGGTCGAGCGCGTGCCGGCCGATGATCCTCTCGCCGCACTCGTCGGCGGTGAGCTGTCGGTGCCGGTCGTGCTGCTGGCCCTGGCGGTCGCGCTGGGGCTCGGAGCCATCCACGCGCTCTCGCCGGGGCACGGCAAGACGCTGGTGGCCGCCTATGTCCTCGGCGCCGGCGGCGACGCGCGATCGGCGGTGCAGATCGGCCTGTCCGTGGCGATCTCGCACACGGCCGGGGTGTTCGCGCTCGGCGTGCTCATCCTGGTGGCCGGCGAGCTCTTCCTGCCCGAGCGGGTGATCGGATGGCTGTCGCTGGTGTCCGGCGTGGTCGTCGCGATCCTGGGCGTGGTGCTGATCTACCGACAGCTGTCACGCATCCGCGGAGCCCGGCGGTCGGCGTTCGACGATCACGACCACAGTCACGACCACGACCACGACCACGACCACGGGCACAGCCACGAGCCCCCGGTCGGTGGCCTGACCTGGCGGTCGGCGGTTGCGCTGGGATTTGCCGGCGGAGCCGTGCCCAGCGCGTCGGCGGTCATCGTGCTGCTCGTCGCGATCAGCACGGATCGCCTGGTGTTCGGCAGCGTCCTGATCGCGATGTTCGGAGTCGGGATGGCCATCGTGCTCGGCGGGCTCGGGCTGGTCATCGCGCGCGTTGGGCAGGCAGCGGCGCGCTCTCGCAGCGGGATTCTCGCCTCGCCGCGCGTGCGCAGCCTCGGTCGCTGGGTGCCCGTGTTCGCCGGCGTGGTCGTCCTCGTCACCGGCATCGCCTTCGCCTCGGTGGCGGCCAGCCAGCTTTCCTGACCGCGGGCTGCTCGCCCGATACGTACGGAAGTCTGGCCTCGCGCGTACTCGACACAAGTGGAATGCCGGTAATCGGTTCACCCGGAGGGAGTTCGGTGCGATTCCGTTCCACCGTCGGAAACGTGCAGCATCTCAAGGAGCAGCCCATCTCATGCGAAAACTGATCAGGCCCCTTCTCGTCGCCGCGACCGCCCTGAGCCTCGCGCTCCCGGGCGTCACGCTCGCGGCTGACCACCTCGACGGCGCCGCCGTCTCGGCCAACGGGGCGGCCGATATCAACGACCTCTACGTCTTCGAAGGCGCAGACGCCGCGAACACGGTCCTCAGCTTCGATGTCAACCCGGCCGCCGGTGTCATCTCGGGCACCAACTTCGACCCGGGCATCGAGTACGTCATCAATGTCGACACCGACGGTGACGCGGTCGAGGACATCGTGTACTCCATCACGTTCGCTGCCGAGACCGGCGGGACGCAGGCATATACCGTGACCAAGGACGGCGCCGCATACGCCGCCGGCGTCACCGGATCGAACACCGACATCGCGACCGGCGGCCAGGTCTTCGCGGGCCTCGTCGACGATCCCTTCTTCTTCGACCTTGACGGCTTCAACACCTTCAAGGCCTCGATCCTGGATCCCGACGCGGCGGTTGACGCCAGCCTCATCTGCGACAACACCGCCGACGTCAATTTCTTCGCCGGCTTCAACGCCAGCGCGATCGTGCTCGAGGTTCCCGACAGCGAGCTCGCCGGCAACATCGGCGTCTGGGCGGAGACCCGCCAGGGCGTGGGTGGAACCCAGATCGACCGCATGGGCAAGCCGGGGATCAACACGATCTTCCTGCACGACGATGCGTCGAAGGATGGCTACAACGCCGCCGAGCCGGCCAATGACGTCGCGGACTACACCGACGATGTCTCCGGCACCACGTCGGCGATCCTGCAGAAGGCCTTCGCCTACACCGCGATGGACGCGGACATGGTCGGTGACGGCGTTGCCGCCGCCCTCCTGCCCGACACCCTCGGCTACGACACCACGTCGAGCGCCGACTTCTCCATGCTGAATGGCCGCGCGCTCGCCGATGACGTCATCGACGTGGCCTACACGGTCGTTCTCGACGGCAACGTCACCAGTGACTGCGTCGCCAACGACAGCACCTTCCAGTCGAGCTTCCCGTACTGGGGCGTGGCGAATGCCGCTGCCGCTCCGAGTGCATCGGCTGCCCCGACGGCATCGGCCGCCGCGAGCATGGTGCCGAACACCGCAACCACCCCGGCCTCCCCGTTGAACCCGTCCGTGACCTGGATCCTCGCCATCTCGGCGGTCCTGCTCATGGGTGGCGTGACGGTCATGGCCGTGGAGCGCCGCCGCCGCTAGGGCCCGGCTTCTCTCACCGACTCATCGGGACGGACCCTGGACACTTCCAGGGTCCGTCTCGCTGTGCGGATCAGCGCTTGAGCGCGCTGAGATCCTCGAGCTGGCGTCGCAGCCACCACGTGATGTCCTCGCGCTCCACGCCGCGCCGCAGCTTCGCGAGTCGCCGCCGGCGCTCCTCGATCGGCATCTCGAGCGCCTCCAGCAGGGCCTGCGAGGTGCCGAGCACGTCGGCCGAGGCCACCGCCAGGACGCCGTCGGCCATCTGGTCGAAGGCCCCGGCCGACTCCGACAGGACGAGAACCGCGTCGCGCTCGGAGACGACGACGGCCTCCTTGGCAACGAGGTTCATGCCGTCGACCAGGGGGTTGACGAGCACCACGTCGGCGATCGACAGCCCGGCGAGCGCCTGGGCGTAGTCGTTCTCGTAGAAGATCTGGATCGGACGCCAGCCGGCCCGGCCGAACCGCGCGTTGATCCGGTCGACCTCGTTCTGCACGCTGCGCCCGTAGTCGCCGTACTCCCGCAGCCCGGTGCGAGACGGGACGAGGAACGCGAGGAAGCTGACCCGGCCCCGCAAACGTGGATTGCGCTGCAGCAGCGCCTCGTACGCGAGAAAGCCGCGCACGATGTTCTTCGACGGCTCGAGCCGGTCGACCCGCACGATCACCCGTTCGCGGGTGGCGCCCAGCAGCTGGTCCGCTCGCCGCCGCGCGGCGCGCGAGGTCGCGATCCGTGTCGTCGCCTCAACGTCGATGCTGATCGGATAGTGCCGCACGTGGGTCGTGCGGCGTCGACGGCGCACCGTCCACGCGTCGTAATCGACCTTTGCGTCGGGGACGAACGTCTCGACCATCCGCATGAAGTTGTGGGCGTAGCGCTCAGTCTGGAAGCCGACGACATCATTGGCGAGCAACCCGGTGGCGATCCCCTCACGGATGGCCGGGGCGATCGCCAGCCAGATGCTCGACGGCGGCCACGGGATGTGGGTGAAGTGGCTGAGCACCGCCTTGGGTCGCGAGCGCCGGATCGGCTCGGCCGCCGTGTACAGGTGGTAGTCGTGCAGCATGATGCGTGGCTCCGGGTTGCCGCGGGCCTGGGCCAGGACTGCGGCCGCGACGGCCTCGTTCATGGCGAGATACCCACGTTCCCAGGCGCGCATCGTCGCCGCGTCGATGACCGGGCGCTCGGGAAGGTCCCACATCTGATGCTGCAGGAACCACAGCAGGGGATTCGCGATGACGTTGTACGCCTGCTCGTACACCGAGCGCTCGACGGTCGCGAACCGCAGCCGCAGCGCGTCGTCATCACCGGCGGCCTGGCGCAGCAGCTTCGGGTCGGCGGCGGCGCGTCGATCACCTTCGCTCATCGCGGCGGCCACCCACGTCACGGGGACGTGACGGCCCACCTGACCGAGCGCGGTGACCAGCCCACCGGACCCGCGACGTGGCCGGAGCGAGCCGTCGGCGGTCGTGGCGAACGTGATCGGGCCGCGGTTGGTGGCGATGATCAGGCGGCGGTCACCGAGCAGCGCGGCCGCCGCGGCCCCGAGCGCATCGTCGGCCTTGGTGGGGCTCATCGGCTCAGAAGAGGCTCGCCGCGCTCACCTCGATCAGGCTCAGGACGGCGCCCGGGAAGAGACCCAGGATGACGACGCCGGCCACCGACAGCGCCAGTGCCACCGTGCCGAAGGGAGAGGTGTCGAGCGGGGCCGGATCCGGTCCTCGGGATCCCGCATGTACATGTAGACGACCACGCGCAGGTAGTAGAAGGCGGCCATGGCGGCGTTGAGGACCAGGATCACGGCCAGCCATGCGAGCCCGGCATCGACGGCCGCGAGCAGGACGTAGAGCTTCGCGAAGAATCCGACGGTCGGCGGGATCCCGGTCAGGCTGAGCATGAGCACGCCCATCGCCGCCGCGCGGGCAGGGGAGCGTGACCCGAGCCCGGCGAACGAGTTCAGGCCGCCGAACCGACGCGTGTCGCGCTGGAGCATGCCGACCACCGCGAACGCCGCGATGTTCATGACCGCATAGCCCAGCACGTAGAACAGGACCGACTCGATGCCCTGGGCCGCGGCATCGGCATCGGGCGCGTTCGCGAAGGCGGCCAGGCCGACCATGATGTAGCCGGTGTGCGCGATGCTCGAGTAGGCGAGCATGCGCTTGACGTTGACCTGGGTCAGCGCCACGACGTTGCCCACCGTCATCGTGAGCACGGTCAGCACGAGGAAGATCCCGAGCCAGTCGGCTCGGATCGGCGCCAACGCCTCGGCGAAGACCCGGACCAGCAGCGCGAATGCTCCGAGCTTCGGGCCGACCGACAGGAAGCCGGTGATCGGCGTCGGCGCGCCCTGGTATGCGTCCGGTGTCCAGTAGTGGAAGGGGACGGCCGCGATCTTGAAGGTGCTGCCCACGACCAGGAAGCCGAGCGCGACCAGGAGCGGTCCGCCCATCCGACCCTCGAGCCCGGAGGCCGCGATCTCGGCGATGTTCGTGGTGCCGGTGATGCCGTACAGCCAGCTGATGCCGAACAGCACGATGGCGCTCGCGAAGCTCCCGAGAAGGAAGTACTTCAACCCGCCCTCGTTGCTGTAGCGGTCGGTCTTGTGCAGTCCGGTGAGCAGGTACGACGGCATCGTCATCAGCTCGAGTCCCAGGAAGAGGGTGATCAGGTCGCTGCTCGAGGCGAGGATGAACATGCCCAGCAGCGCGCTGAGCAGGATCATGTGGAACTCGCCGAGCGGGATGCGGCGGACGACAAGGTACGCCGGTGCGAAGAGCACCGACAGGATCCCGATCACGACGGTGGATGCCTTGAAGAAGACGGACAGGTCGTCGACGCGGTAGAAGCCCGCGTACACCGTCTCGTTGATGTCCCAGACGACCACGCAGGCCGCCCCGACCAGTACCAGCCCGCCGACGGTCAGCGGCGTGAGCAGCCACTTGTTCGGGCGCGACAGGAACAGGTCGATGGTGATGATCGCGAGGATCAGCCCGGCAAGGAGCAGCTCCGGCAGCAGGGTGACGAGATCGTCGACGTAGGTCACGCTGTCCACCTCACCACAGTGGCCCGAAGCCGGTCAGGCCGGCGCCGTTGACGGCATCGATGATGCGATCCACCGGTCCGGCGATGATCTCGAGCACCGGCCCGGGGTACACGCCCAGCGCCACCACGAGCACGATGAGCGGCGCCAGCGCGATCCACTCGTTGCGATTGATGTCGCGCAGCGTCGGCCAGAACTGGCGCATCCAGTCGGACGGCACGGTGAAGAAGACGCGCTGGAACATCCACAGCATGTAGACCGCGCTGATGATCACGACGACCATGGCCGCCGCGGCGATCAGGCCGTTGGCGCGGAACGCTCCCAGGATCACGAGGAACTCGCCGACGAACCCGGAGAGCCCGGGCAGGCCGATGCTGGCGAACGTGAAAAGGCCGAACATCGCGGCATAGCGCGGGACGCGGGCGTTGAGCCCGCCCATGTGGGCGATGAGCCGATCGTGGGTCTGCTCGTAGAGGATCCCGACCAGGAGGAACAGCGCTCCGGTCGTGATGCCGTGGCTGATCATCTGGTAGATCGCGCCCTGCAGCCCCTGCTCGTTGAAGACGAACGCCCCGAGCATGACGAATCCCATGTGGCTCACGCTCGAGTACGCCACGAGCTTCTTCATGTCGGGCTGGACCATGGCCACCAGGCCGCCGTAGATGATCGCCACGATCGCGAGGCCGATGATGATCGGCGCGAAGCTGACGGCCGCGTCCGGGAGCAGCGGCAGGCTGAAGCGCAGGAAGCCGTAGCCGCCGAGCTTCAGCATGACGCCCGCCAGGATGATCGACCCCGCGGTCGGCGCCTCGACGTGAGCATCGGGCAGCCAGGTGTGGAACGGCCACATCGGCACCTTGATGGCGAAGGCCAGGAAGAAGGCGACGAACGCGAGCGCCTGGAGCGTATCGGCGTAGGCGAAGCCGCGCAGCGCCTCGTAGCTGAACGTGAATGGCTGGCCGCTGGCCGCGTGGGCGATGGCCACGGCCAGGATGGCGACGAGCATGAGCAGCGAGCCGACAAGGGTGTAGAGGACGAACTTCACCGTGGCGTAGATGCGCCGCGGACCTCCCC
Source organism: uncultured Chloroflexia bacterium (assembly GCA_963767985.1). Taxonomy (GTDB): domain Bacteria; phylum Chloroflexota; class Limnocylindria; order QHBO01; family QHBO01; genus JACDBZ01. The sequence continues at coordinate 471,863 of CAVYGE010000002.1, read as the reverse complement.
ACACGCCGATGATCACGTACATCGGGAAGAGGCTGATCTCCCAGAAGACGTAGAACAGGAAGAGGTCGAGCGCCACGAACACGCCGAGCATGCCGACCATGAGCAGCAGGAGCGAGATGTAGTACTCCTTCACCCGCGCCTGGATCGGCTCCCAGGAGTAGAACATCGCGACCACGCTGAGGACGGTGGTCAGGAGAACGAGCACGACCGACAGGCCGTCGACGCCGAGGGTGTAGCGCATGCCGAAGGCATCGATCCAGGCGAGATCCTCGCGGTACTGGAACTCGCTGCCGCCGGTGTCGTAGCCGAGCAGGACCAGGCTGAACGCCAGGCTGGCCAGCGCCGCCAGCAGCGCGATCCATCGCACGGCGCGGTGGTTCGATCCGGGGACGAGGAGCAGCAGCAGCACGCCGACCAGCGGCGTGAAGACGATGAGGGACAGCACAGGCGCGCCTTCCATCAGCGCACCACCGTGGCCAGGGCCACCAGGACCAGCACCAGGCCGGCCGCGATCCCGAGCCCGTAGTTCTCGACCCGGCCGGTCTGGATCTTCCGCAGGCCGCCGCCGATGGTTCGGGCCAGCCAGCCGGCGCCGTTCACCGCGCCGTCGATCACCTTGGCGTCGAACCACCACAGGGCGTTGCTGATCAGCACACCGCCACGAGACCAGACGAGCTGGTAGATGTCATCGACGTAGTACTTGTTCACGCTGGCGCGATACATCCCCGGACCGAGGCCGAGCGGGATGCGATCCACGAAGCGCGCCGCCGACTCCGGGCGCTGCACGTACCAGCGATACGCCAGCACGACGCCAGCGACCGCGACCAGCGCCCCGATGAGCAGGAGCAGGCCGCCGAGGCCGAAGATCTCGAAGTGGTGCTCCTCGCCCTTCGTGATGTAGCCGTCGAGCAGCGAGCCGGGCAGGACGCCCGCGTGCGACTCCTCGGCCGTGTGGAAGACCTCCTCGAGCCAGCCGTGGATGATGCCGCCCTCCGGCGGGATGCCGAGGACGAGACCCGCCAGGATGGTGGGCACGGCGAGGATGGCCAGCGGCGCCACCATGGTCGGCGCGCTCTCGTGGATGTGGTCCCAGGCTGCCTTCGGCCCACGCCACTCGCCCCAGAACGTCATGAAGATCATTCGGAACGTGTAGAAGGCGGTCATGAAGGCGACGACGGTGCCGACGAGGTAGAACACGAGGTAGCCGCGGTTGAAGGCCTCGGCCAGGATCTCGTCCTTGCTGAAGAAGCCGGAGAAGATCGGGATGCCGGCCAGCGCCAGCGAGCCGATGACCATGGTCACGTAGGTCCAGCGCATCTTCGCCCGCAGGTTGCCCATGTACCGCATGTCCTGCTCGCCGCCTGCGCCATGGATGACCGAGCCGGAGCCCATGAACAGCAGCCCCTTGAAGAAGCCGTGGCTGACGAGGTGGAAGATCGCGGCAACCCACGCGCCGATGCCGAGCGCGAAGAACATGTACGCCAGCTGGCTGACGGTCGAGTAGGCGAGGACCTTCTTGATGTCGTTCTGCGTCAGCGCGATGGCCGCCGCGAAGATGGCGGTGAAGACGCCGATGATCGCCACGGTCCACATCGCGGCCGGGGCCTCGGCGAAGATCGGGTTGGCGCGCGCGACGAGGTAGACGCCGGCGTTGACCATGGTCGCGGCATGGATGAGGGCGCTGACCGGGGTCGGACCCTCCATGGCGTCCGGCAGCCACACGTGGAGCGGGAACTGGGCGCTCTTGCCGACGGCGCCGGCGAACAGCAGCAGGGCGATGACCGTGATCGTCGTCTCGTCCAGGCTCCCGATGGTCGCGAACACCTCGCGGAAGCTCAGGGTCCCGAGGTTCACCCACAGCATCATGATGCCGAGGCCGAAGCCGAAGTCGCCGACCCGGTTGACGATGAACGCCTTCTTGGCGGCTCCCGCGGCCGACGGCTTCTTGTACCAGAAGCCGATGAGCGCGTAGCTGCACAGGCCGACCGCCTCCCAGCCGACATACAGCATGAGGAAGTTGTCGCCCAGGATGAGCAGCAGCATGCTGAACATGAAGAGGTTGAGGTAGGCGAAGAAGCGCCAGAATCCGCGGTCGCCATCCATGTAGCCGATGCTGTAGATGTGGACGAGGAAGCCGACGGTGCTCACCACCAGCAGGAGCATCGCCGTCAGTGAGTCGACCAGGAAGCTGATCTCGATGACGAAGTCGCCCGACGCGATCCACTCGTAGATCGTGACCTCGTACTCGTTGTGGCCGAAGATCACGTTCGCGAACACGATCATCGAGAAGACCCACATCAGGCCCACCAGGCCGGTCGGCACGATCCACGAGCGATAGCGCGGACGCTCGGCGCCCGGAGCCACATGGCCGGCCTGGCCGAGGCCGTCGCGCATGTCGGTGGGAATCACGCCATCGGCGCCCTCGGCATTGGCGAGGTCGTCGGCATGCCCGGCATGGGGGCTCGTCGCCCGTTGCTCCTCCTCGCTGGGGACCGTTCGATACGCCGAATCGTCGGTCGCGTGCGCCTGCTTGCCGTGTGCCGCGTCGGCGTGGTCGTCGTCGTCGTCGTGATCCGCGTGGTGGCCGTGAGACGGGATGTGGTCGAAGCGCGGCCCGACGAGCACCGCGAACAGGAAGCCCGCCACGGGCAACGCGGGAATGAGGGCGATCAGCAGCTCGATGGGCATCGGCCTACTCCTTCAGATCGGAGTACTGGTCGACCTCGGCGGTCTGACGCGTGCGGATGATGGCGATGACCAGGGCGAGCCCCACCGTCACCTCGGCCGCGGCGACGGCCATGATCATCAGCGCGAAGACGGCACCCGCATTGGCGTCGGGAGGGAGGAAGGCATTGAATGCCACGAGGCTGAGGTTCACCGCGTTGAACATGAGCTCGATGCTGATGAGCATGAGGATCGCGTTGCGCCGCGCCATGAAGCCGAAGGCGCCGATGCCGAAGAGCATCACGGACACGATGAGATAGCCGGTGAGCCCCATGGTCAGTTGGCCCGCTCGTCTTCCTCGGGCCGTCGCGCGAGGTAGATGGCGCCGATGATGGCGACGAGGATCAGGAAGCTGATGATCTCGAACGGGAAGGCGTAGGTGGTGAAGACGGCGGTCGCGATGGCTTCCACCGCTGCCTCGGCGGCCTGCGGCAGCCCAGCCCAGTCCGCCTGGACGGCGGCCCAGCCGGTCAGGCCGATGATGGCCAGCGCCACCACCGCGGCGATCGGCACCTGCCGATGGAATGGGGCGGGCAGGTTCGCATCGCCGGCCTGGGTGAGCATGATCGCGAACAGGATGAGCACGCTGATCGCCCCCAGGTAGATGAGGACCTGGGCGGCCGCCACGATGGGAGCCCCGAGCAGCGCATACATCCCGGCAAGTGAGCCGAAGCAGATCATCATCGCCACGGCCGAATGGATGATGTTGCGCAGCGTCACCACGGCGATTCCCGCTCCCACCACGCCGATGGCAAGCAGGAAGAAGAGGACGCTGGAGATGTCCAGGGTCGAATGCTCCGGCTGCGAGGGTTTGAGCGCTCAAACGGCCCCGCTCGGGGACCGCGACCGATTCTAGCGCAGGCATTGCGTGGTCGCGCGCTGACCCCGTACCCTGCGCAGCACCGTCGATCCCGGCGGCTGGAGTGGATGGAGTGGAGGACGACGCGCGATGACGAGACGGATCGCCCCGGTGCTCGCGGCCCTCGCGATGACCCTGGCCGCATGCGGTGGTGGCAGTAGCGGCGGAGGCGGCGAGGGACGGGACAATCCGACGACGGCCGAGGTCGCCGCGGGCGACGAGCGCGTTGCGTATCCCCTCGCGCCCGGGCGGTATCGGCTCACGATCACCGAGGACTGCGACGACTACACCGTCTCGATCACCCAGGACGGCGGCGAGTTCGTCTACAGCCTCAACAACTCCCCGATTCGCTTCGTCTTCGTGAACGACGTGCCCGGCGGCAGCTTCTTCATCGAGCAGACGAACGAGGCCTGCACGGACTGGAGTCTCTCCCTGGTGCGCGTCAGCAGCTGACGCACCCGCCCAATCCGCCCTGGGAGGCACCCGGTCGGCCGACGCGAGTTCGGCCTAGCGGGTGGGGCGCTCCCGGTCACTCATCTCGAGGATGTCCAGCATCGGCAGGTCGCGCTGGTACTCGCTGAACTCGAACTCGGGTCCGCAGCGCAGCGCGTCGTACGGGCAGGCGTCGGCGCAGATGCCGCAGAAGATGCAGCGGGAGACGTCGAGCTGGTAGGTCTCGAGGATGCGCGGCCGCGGCATGAGCGCGCCGACCGGGCAGGTCTCGGCGCACCGTCCGCAGGAGACACACGGCGTCTCGTTGAGTGACACGAAGTCGGCGGTGGTGACCAGGGAGTCGAAGCCCTTGCCGATGAAGTCGTAGCAGCCGGCGCCCACGATCTCCTTGCAGACCTGGGCGCAGCGGCCGCAGTCGATGCAGCGGGAGTAGTCGCGCAGGATGAAGGAGTGCGTCTCGTCCCGGCCGTAGCCGTGGTTGACCCCGACGTACGGGTTGTCCTGGATCGAGCGCTCGTCGATCGCCATGTTGAGCGTCGTCTCGTACTCGATTGCGGCCTCGCGCAGGTCGCAGTGGCCGATCGCCTCGCAGGTGCACTGCAGGCAGCGCCCGGCCTCGGCCATGGCCTGGTCGCCGGTGTAGCCGAACTCGTACTCGTTGAAGTTCGTGCGGCGCTCGTCGGCCTCCTGCTTGCCCATGATCGCCCGCGGCTCCTTCACGTCGTCGGTGAAGGGCACGATGGTCAGGAAGTTCGGCTGCGGCTCGGTCACGATGCGGCGGACCTGCGGGTCGTCCAGGTCGTGCCCGCGCAGCCAGTAGTCCATTGCGTAGCTGGCTCGGCGGCCCTCGCCGATCGCCTCGACCACCGTGGCAGCGCCGGTTCGCACGTCGCCCGACGCGAAGATCTTCGGGACGTTGGTGCGGAAGATGTGCTCCTCCGCCTCCAGCGTTCCGCGGCGTGAGACCTCGAGGCCGGCGCGGATCTCCTCCGGCTCGGACTCGATCCACGACAGCTCCGGCCCCTGGCCGATGGCGCCGAGCACGGTGTCGCACTCGACGATGAACTCGGTGCCCGGCATCGGCTCGGGCCGGCGGCGGCCCTGCGCATCGGGCTCGCCGAGCTTCATGCGCTGGAACTCGACGCCGTTCACCTTGTCATCTGCGTCGGTCACGATGCGCGTCGGTGCGGCCTGGAAGATGACTCGCGCGCCCTCCTCGATCGCCTCGTGCACCTCGTCGGCAGCGGGCATGTCCTTGAGGTCGCGGCGATAGACGAGCGTGACCTCGGCCGCGCCCTGCCGGACGCTGGTCCGGGTGCAGTCGATGGCAGTGAAGCCACCGCCGATGACCACCACGCGCGCGTCCTTGAGCCGCGGCACCGGAATGCCGCGGGTCGAGTTGTAGAGGTTCTCCAGGGCGTTGACGGTTCCATCGGCCTCTTCGCCCGGGATCCCGAGCTCGTTCGGCTTGTAGCAGCCGATGCCGACGTAGATGGCGTCGTAGTCGTCGATGATGTCGCCGAGGTGGAAGTCGCGCCCCAGCCGCATGTTCGGCTTGAAGGTCGCCCCCAGCTCCCAGACGTGGTTCAGCTCGCGATCCATCCATCCCTTGGGCAGTCGGTACTGGGGGATGCCGTAGCGCAGCATGCCGCCCTGCTCCGGATCGGCCTCGTACACGTCGCACTGGTGCCCGCGCAGCTGGAGGTAGTACGCGACCGACATGCCGGCGGGGCCGGCGCCGATGATCGCGACCTTCCGGCCGGTGGCGGGATCCTTCGGCCACGGGATCGGGGCGGGGGCGTCCACCTCGAGGACGCGGTCGGCGCAGTAGCGATGCGAGTCGCGGATCGCGATGGCGGTGTCGACCTCCTCGCGCCGGCAGTGGGTCTCGCACGGGGCGGGGCAGACGCGGCCGAGGATGGCCGGGAACGGAAGCGAGCGCTTGAGGATGCGCGTCGCCTCCTCCCAGTTGCCCAGGGTGTTCTGCTTCAGGTAGCCCGGGATGTCGACGCGGGTCGGGCACTTGAACTGGCACGGAGGGAGGCAGTAGGCGTCATGGTCGCTGAAGATGAGCTCGAGGACCATGCGCCGGTTCTCGATGACCCGCTCGGAGTGGGTGGTGATGACCATCCCCTCCTCGATCTGGCCGTCCCGCAGCTGATCGGCGTGTCGTCGCGTCCTTCGACCTCGACCGCGCAGATGCGGCAGGCGCCGTACGGTGCGAGCTTCGGCTCGTAGCACAGCGTCGGGACGTCGATTCCCAGGACGCGGCAGGCCTGGAGGATCGTCTGCCCCTCCTCGACCTGGAGCTGCTTGCCGTTGATCGTGACGCCGATCTCGCGCGTGCCGGGCACCATCGGCCAGATCGGGGTGTAATCGGCCTTGCCGCTGCCCGAGCTGCCGTTGCCGTTGGCGTGACCGTTCGTCGTTCCGAAGCCCATCGTTCCTATCGTAGCGAGGCTAAGCGCCGTCCGCCGGATCGACTCCGGCGAGTGGCTCGAGAAGGGGGTGGACGCCGTCGGTGCGGCATGCGCCTGCCAGGCACTCGCCGCGCTCGGCGTGCGCCCGGTACTCGTCGCCGAAGCGGTCGAGCGTCGTCAGGATCGGTCCTGATGCCAGGCGCTCGAGCTTGCACAGCGCCGTATCGGAGACCTTGCGCGACAGCTCGCGCAGGAGGGTGAAGTCGTTCGGTCGTGGCGTTGCGGCGAGGATGCGGTCCATGGTCTCGACCAGCCGCTTCGTGCCGATGCGACACGGCACCGCCTTGCCGCACGCCTCTCGCGCGTTGAAGTCGATGAAGAAGCGTGCCGTGTCGACCATGCAGGTGTCGCTGTCGGTCACGAGCACCGAGCCCGATCCGACGATGGCACCGGCACCCTCGAGCGAGTCGTAGTCGTATGGGAGATTGAGTGACCCCGCATCGACGGCGCCGCCTCCGGGCCCGCCGATGAACAGCGCCTTGGTCGTTCCCGTCCCGCCACCGGCCAGGCCGAGCAGATCGATGAGTGGCGTGCCGAGCGGGACCTCGGCCAGGCCGGCCTGGCCCACGCGACCCATGATCGTGACGAGCTTCGTCCCGCGGCTGGCCTCGCCGCCCGACCGACGCGAACGCCTCGGGCGAGTGCGCCATGATCCACGCCACGTGGGCGAGGGTCTCGCCGTTCTGGACGACGGTCGGCGCGCCGTCGAGGCCGCGCTCGGCCGGGTAGGGCGGCCGGATCAGTGGCATGCCCCGATCGCCGGACAGGGCATTGATCAGCGCCGTCTCCTCGCCGGCGACGTAGGCGCCGGATCCCTCCCACACGCTGAGCTGGACGCTGACGTCGGTGCCGAGCACGAGGTAGCCGCCGAGATGGGCGTCGCTCGCCTCGCGGACGGCGGTCCGCAGCCGGTCGATTGCCAGCGGCCAATCCCGGCGCACGGCGATGATCGCCTCACTCGCGCCGACCGCGTAGGCCGCGATGACGAGTCCCTCGACGACGAGGTGCGGATTGCCCTCGGCCAGCGCCCGATCGCCGAGCGCGCTCGGATCGGCGGCCATGAGGTTGGCGACGACGATCTTGCGGTCGCCGGCCGCATCGCGCGCGACGCGCCACTTGGCCGCGGTCGAGTAGCCCGATCCGCCACGGCCGCGCAGGTTCGCCGCCTCGATGTCGAGGATCACCTCCTCCGGGGCCAGCTTGGTGATCGCGCGCTCGAGTCCGGCGTAGCCGCCGAGCTCGCGATAGCTCGCCAGGGTCGAGGGATCGACCCGCCCGATATCGGTGAGCAGGCGCGACTCACCGCCTTCGAGGATCCGGATCTGGGGAGAGAGCGTGCTGGCCATTCTCAGGCGCCGCTGCCGGCCGTGGCGGCTGACGACGCTCCTCGACGATGTGAAGAGCCTTCTCCTCGTCGAGCGGCCCGTACACCAGCGTATCGATCCGCATGGCCGGGCTGATCGCGCCCGACCCGACGTCGGACCGGGTCTCGAGCGTGAAGCCGCCGTCCGGCGTCGACTCGCCGGCCCGGATGCCGAGCTCCCGTTCGATCGCGGCCAGCAGGCGATCTCCGCCCGCGAAGCGACAGGCGGCGCAGTCACAGACGGTCACGATGTGGCCCGCCGTCGGCAGGAGCCGGAAGCCCCCGAGGCCCGCCGCGCCGAAGACCTGCGCCCAGTGGATCGTCATGCGGTCGCTGACGCGGCGCAGCGCCTGCTCCGGGAGGTATCCATAGCGTTCCTCGATGGCGCGGAAGATGGCGACGAGCGCCTCGGGCCGGCCGCCGAAGGCCTCGACCACGCCGTCCACCCAGGGCGTATCAACTTCCTCATCCCACCGCGCGGCGTTGCGCATCGGCTGAGCCGCCAGGCCCGCGCGCCGGTAGGCGTTCGGATCCTTGCGCTCGTCGTAGATCTCCGGCATGCCGTAGCGGATCCGGTTGCCCGTGCGAGTCGAACCCGCTCATGTCGATGGCCTCGACCGGGCAGACCTGCGCGCACTGGAAGCACACCTCGCACTTGTGCTCGCCGAAGGGGTCGTAGATCAGGTCCAGGCGTCCCCGCCAGCGGTCCGGGATCTCCGGTCGCTCCTCGGGGTACTGCCGCGTCACCTTCGGGGCGAAGAAGTTCCGGAAGGTCGTGGCCATGCCCTTCGCGATGCCGATGCCGGGGAACGCCATGGATCCGTCCTCCTACAGGTCGAAGACGACCACGGCGATCGCCGTGACGAACAGGTTGACGAGGGCCAGCGGGAGCAGGACCTTCCAGGCCATGCTCATGAGCTGGTCGACGCGCACGCGCGGCAGCGTGGCGCGCAGCCAGACCGCGATGAACACGAAGATGTAGGTCTTCAGGAAGAACCAGAAGATGCCGTAGAGGGTGCCGCCGAATCCCTCGAGCTGCGCCGGGAACGGCCATGGCGCCAGCCAGCCACCGAAGAAGAGGCTGACCAGGATGCCGCTCATGATGAACAGGGCGACGTACTCGGCGAAGAAGAAGAAGCCGAAGCGCATGCCCGAGTACTCGGTGAACGGCCCCGCCACGAGCTCGGAGTCGGCCTCGACCATGTCGAACGGCGTCCGGTTCACCTCCGCCAGCGAGCTGACGTAGAAGATGCCCAGGCCGACGGGCTGCCACATCAGCAGCCATCCGTGGTCGAGCTGCCAGATGATGAGCTCGCTGAAGTTCAGCGTGCCCGCCAGGACCACCGCGCCGACGATGGAGAGCGTGAGGGGAATCTCGTAGCTCACCATCTGGGCCGCCGAGCGCAGCCCGCCGAGCAGCGAGTATTTGTTGTAGCTCGCCCAACCCGCCACCAGCAGACCGACGACCGAGAGCCCGAGGACGGCGAAGAAGTAGACGATGCCGATGTTGAAGTCGGCGGCGATGGCACCGGGGGCGAACGGGATGACGAGCATGCTCATCGCCGCGGCCATGTAGACCATCCATGGCGCCAGCGTGAACGTGCCGCGGTCCGCCTGGTCGGGGACCGTGTCCTCCTTGGCGAGCACCTTGAAGCCGTGGATCGTGCTCTGGAAGATGCCGCGCGGGCCGATGCGGTTCGGCCCGAAGCGCAGGTTCATCTGGGCGATGATCTTCATCTCCATCTGGATGATGACGAACGCCGTCGGAACGGTGAGCAGCAGCAGCAGGGTCGTCGCCAGCACGAAGCGCCCGATGCCGAGCAGCAGCTCGAAGTCCATCTACTTGTCCACCCCGCCCATGACCGGGTCGAGGCTGGCCATGACCGCCATCGTGTCGGCCACCAGCCGGCCCGGCATGAGCTTCGGAAGTGCCTGGAGGCTGATGAAGCTGGGATCGCGCATCCGGAACCGATACGGGTTCGGGCCGCCGTCGCTGATCGAGTACACGCTGTACAGGCCGCGCGGCGACTCGACCGCGCCGTACGCGCGGCCGGGCCGTGGACGGATGATGCCGGGCACCTGGGCCTGCACCGGACCGTGGGGCATCTTGTCGATGATCTGGTCGATGAGGTGGATGCTCTGCTTGATCTCGGCGATGCGCTGGAGATACCGCGAGTAGGAGTCGCCGCCCTGCTGGGTGATCACGTCGAATTCGAGCTCGTGGTAGATCGAGTACGGCTTCGCCTTGCGGACGTCGAACGGCACACCGCAGGCGCGCAGGTTCGGACCGGTCACGCCGAGGCTGATCGCATCCTGGCCGGTGAGCGTGCCCATGTTGATCGTCCGTGCTCGGAAGATCTCGTTTTCGGTGATCATCCGCTCGTTCATCTCGATGTTCTTCATGACGTTGCCGCGCCACGTGCCGAGACGGCTGAGGAACTCGTCGTTCGTGTCGAAGTTCACGCCACCCACGCGGAAGAAGTTGAAGAGCATGCGCTGGCCGCTGATGGCCGACAGCATGTCGACGATCTCGTCGCGATTGATGAACGCGTAGAGGATCGGGGTAATGCCGCCCATGTCGAGCGCGAGGAAGCCCATCATCAGCCCGTGGCTGAAGATGCGATTCAGCTCCACCACCAGCGCGCGGATGTACTCGGCACGCGGTGGCGCCTTCACTCCGTACAGCTTCTCGAACGCGATCGCCGGCGCGTGCTCGTTGTGCATCGTGGACAGGTAGTCCATCGGGTCGACGTAGGTGAGCACCGTTGTGTAGGTGGCGTTCTCGCACAGCTTCTCGATGCCGCGATGCAGGTAGCCGAGCACCGGATCGATGTCGACGATGATCTCGCCGCGCACCTTGACCACCAGCCGCATCACCCCGTGCGTGGATGGGTGCTGCGGTCCCATGTTCACGAGCATCTCCCCCTCGTCGAGGGTGTAGACCTCGCGCTCGCGCTCCGTCTGAGGTGGTCGGTCCGGGATCCCGACCTGCTCGAAGCCGGCGTATTCGCCGCCGCCGGCCGTCCGCACCGGGGTCAGCCCGGCGACCGCTCGGAGCCGCTCCTCCTCGGCCCGGTCCAGCTCGATCGGGTCGGGGATGCGCGTCTCGGGATCGATGCCGGTCATCGCGGCCGGCTCTTGCTGGACAGGGTCTCGCCGCCGGTGACCGCCTCACCGGGCGCGTCGTCACGCTGCGCCGAAGGCGGGAAGGTGACGCCCGGCGCCTGGTTGAATCGGGTGAGGTCCCACGTCTCCGGGCGCTCGAGTGGCCGGACGCCGGCGGCCGACGAGTCAGCGGCGTCATCGGGCAGGACGAAGTCGCGGCGCTGCGGGAAGCTGCGGTAATCGGGGCTCATGTAGATGCGACGAAGGTCGCGGTTGCCCTCGAACACGATTCCCATCATGTCGTACATCTCGCGCTCGTGGAACATCGCGCCCTCCCACAGGTCGGTGATCGCTCGCGATGCGCGGGTCGGCTCGGTCGACATGCGCGCGGATGCGGAGCCAGCCGGGATGCTTCCAGCTGAACAGGTGGTAGACGACCTCGAACCGCTCGCCGGGCCCGTAGTCGACCGCCGCGGCGTCGGCCAGCATGAAGTACGCGAGATCGTCGTCGTCACGCAGGGTGCGGAGCACGTCATGGGCGCGCGCACCGTCGACCTGGTACTCGACGGTGTCCTCGTCGGTCCACAGATCGTGGAGGTCAGCACCGAGACGCTCGGCCAGCACCCGGACGAGCGCGCCGGCCGCGACGGGCGTGGTCAGCGGACGTCTCCTTCCCACCGGGTGCGCTGCGGTCCGCGATCGACGTAGGTTCGCCACTGGCCGCGTCGCTCCTTGACCAGCTCATGGAGCTTCATCATCCCGTAGATGAGACCCTCGGGCCGCGGTGGGCAGCCGGGAACGTACACGTCGACCGGCATCACGCGGTCGACGCCCTGGACCACGCTGTAGCTGCGCTTGAAGCGACCGCCCGACGTCGTGCAGGTGCCCATGGCGACGCACCACTTCGGCTCCGGCATCTGCTCCCACAGACGCACCAGCGGTCCGGCCATCTTCGTCGTCAGCGTGCCGGCGACGATCAGCACGTCCGCCTGGCGCGGGCTGGCACGGAACGGAAACATGCCGAAGCGATCGATGTCGTTCACGCTCGTCGCCGTGCTCATCATCTCGATGGCGCAGCAGCTGAGCCCCGACAGCAATGGCCACAGCGAGTTCGCGCGAATGAGGTCGAGGATGTAGTCGGCCTTGGTCGGGAATCACCTCGAGCAGGCCGTGGAATCCGCCCTGCGGGTGCTCGTCCATGCCGAACTCGCGGAGCAGGTCGCTGTCCCCGGCCTGGTCCGGGATGACGATCGGGCTGGAGGCGCCGGTCGGCATCGGATCGGTCGCGCTGCCGGTCGTCGGTCGGTCTACTGCCATCGCAGGTCCCCCTTCTTCCACGCGTACAGCTCGCCGAACATGAGGACCGCCAGGAAGATCCCGATGACGATGATTCCCTGGAACTCCAGCGCCCGCACCGTGATGGCCCACAGGTAGACGAAGATGATCTCGACGTCGAAGGCGACGAAGAGCAGGGCATACAGGTAGAAGGCCAGGCCGAAGCGGCTCCAGGTGTCGCCGATCGTGTCGACCCCCGACTCGTACGGCAGTCCCTTCTGGGGGCGCCGCCGTCGATGGGTGATCAGCCAGCTGAACAGGATCGTGCCGAAGACGAAAGTTGTCGCGGCAAACGCGAATCCGATGACGTAGAGCAGTCCGGTGTGATCCATCTCCACTCCGGTTGCACGCGGTGCATTGGCGTGTCGAGCTGTGGCCCGACGCTGAGGTTCGTCGTTGGTGGAGCGGGCCCGCGCGTGAGCACGAACCCGACTCGATCACAGTCTAGCAGGGGCGTTCTGCCCTGGTGACGGCCCTGTCATCGGGCGCGTCGCTGTTCGGCTGGGCAGCTTGGTGGTTCGCCTCAGCCGCCGATATGTCGGCGAGAAGTCGCCGCAAGCTGGGTTTCGGCGCCGCCGTGTCGATATATCGGCTGTGATGTGGCCCGGAACGCACCCGAGGGCCGATCCGGGCCACCGGATGACTGATATATCGGCAACGCGTCGCCCGAATGCCCCGTGTGGCGCCATGACGCCGATCAATCGTCGGGCCCGTCGGGCCCGTCGGGCCCGCCTGCCCTGCCGGCCCGCGTGGCGCCATACCACCCGATGAACGTCCCGCCCGTCCCCTCAGCGCCCCAGCCAGGCGGCCGCCACGATCAGCCGCAGCCCGTCGCTCACCAGCGCGTGCCCGCCGAGGAGGAACGGGACCGGCGACGCATCGGCCGCCTCGACCAGCTCGCGCAGCCAGGGGGTGGCCACCCGGGACGCGTCACCGAAGTCCGACGCGAAACGCTCCTCCTCCGGCGGCCAAGCCGACGCATTCGCCGAGCCCGCCACCGCCGCCATGAGCACGCGCGAGTCGAGCACGATTGCATCGCCGAGGGTCGCCAGCTCATCGACCAGCTCGGCGGGCGACGTTCGGGCCATGAACGCGGCCAGGATCGAGCGCGGCGTTCCCTCGGCGTCGCGCGCCGACCGCATCCCGCGCTCCTCGACCAGGCCCCGCACCCGGCACGCCGTCTCCGTCTCGAGCTCCTGCCAGGTGGCACCGGGGATCCGACCGGCCACCACCAGCTCGGCCGAGCGATCGCGGATGACCTCGCCGATCGGCCCGAGGTGCGGAACCTCGAGCCCGCGGTCGCCGGGCAGGCGGGCCATCTCGAGATAGCCGCGCAGCGACGCGTCGAGCGAACGCATGCCGGGCAGCCGCGTGGCGAGGCGCAGGAGCGCCAGGTCGAGGGTGGTGTCCACGTCGAAGCGCGCCCACGGCGTCGTCCCCAGGTCGCGCCAGGCGAAGCCCGCCTCGTTCAGGCGACGTGGTGCGGCGTTGTCCGTCTCGCAACCCTCGAGCGCGGTGAGCGCCCGACCGAGGTCGCCCGCAACGACGAACGCATCGGCGCTGAAGCGGTTGTTGGCCACCACCTCGCCGGGGATCGGCGCCATCAGGCTCTCGAGCGCGTCGTCGCTCACGAGGCCCAGCGCCCCGCCGCCCGCATATCCGATGGCGTCGACCTCGCCCTCCGCACGGTCCACCGCCTCCCGGGCCGCGGTCGTGAACCACTGTCCCCAGTGGAACCCACTTCCGTCGTCCCGGGGCGAGGACGGCAGCGGAGCGACGGCTGCACCCGCCCGACCCAGGCGCCGCGAGAGCTCGCTGGCCAGCAGTCGCCGGGCATCGGCAGAGATGGCGGCGTGGGTGCCGAATTCGCCGGGCGCAAGCGGGGTCGTGACCAGGATGAGCGGCGCGGGCCGCTCACGCATCGGTCCGGCCCGCGTGAGTACGGCGGAGGGAGTCGAGCTGCTCGAGGTGCATGAGATCGTGGATCCCGACGAACAGCAGCCAGTCGCCGCAGCGCAGATGGCCGACCAGCGGATGGTCGAGCCGGCAGCGGCTGAGCTCGCTGCCTTCGATGCGGGCGGCGGCGCTGCGCAGCGCATGGCGTGACTTCTCGAGCAGCGCCAGCAGGTCCTCGATGCTCGCGTCCGGCGCGCCCGGAACCGATGGCGTGACCACCGGTGCTCGCTCCTCGGGCCACGTCCCCGCGGCGTCCCACGAAGCCCAGGTGGCCAGGAACCTGCGCGCCGCGGTCGTGTGCGCGAAGGCCTGGGCCACGTTCCAGTCCTCTTCGCCGCCCGGCGCCCTGAGCAGTGCCTCGGGCAGTCCGCGCAGGACGCGCTCGAGCTCGTCTGCAACCGCCTCCTGCTGTTCGAGGATGCGGGGCACGGAGCCGGCGTCAACGCGGGCGCGAAGCTCGCGACGCAGCGATCTGAGACCCGCGGTGCTCCAATCGAAGGCTCGCCAGCAGCCGACGACGTCCGGCGCCTCGGCCCCGAGGCGGGTGAGCCAATCCGGCGTGGCGGCGCTCACCGGGTGGCTAGAGGCGCTCGAAGCGTTCCACCGGCTGGACGAAGACCGTGGCTCCGCCGACCTCCACCTCGACCGGGTACGGCATGTAGAACTCGCCGGGCTCCATGATCGGCGGCATCGGATTCACGAACTGCTTCCGGCTGTGGCAGTTGGCGCTGATGATCCCCAGCACCTCCTCCACCTGCTCATCCTCCACGCCGAGCACGATCGTGGCGTTCCCCTGCTTGAGGAAGCCGCCCGACGAGTTGAACCGCGTCGCGCGGAACTCCTTCTCGAGGAGCGCGTCGACCAGCGTCGCGGCATCCTCGCTGTGCACGATGGCGGTGACGAGCTTCATCGGTGGTCGGCTCCTTCATGCGGCGCGGTCCCTGGGGCGAGGACCAGGTGGGCGTCGTCGATTATGGCGCAGGGGAGTACCCGAGGGCCACCCGTCATCCGCCCCACGGCGAAATGAGCGATCGAGCCCTCGAGCGCGGTCAGTCGAAGAACCTTCCCGCGACGGCGCGCGTGATCGCCGCGTCCGCATCCTCCACGGAGACTGAACCATCCACGAGCGCGAAGCGCTCCGGCTCGGCGTCTGCCAGGCGCAGGTAGGCGGCCCGCACCTTCTCGAAGAAGGCGACCTCCTCGGTGTCCTCGAACCGGTTCCACTCGGCGCGCCGTCTCGTGCGCTCCAGGCCGACCTCCACCGGCACGTCGATGAGGAGCGTCAGGTCGGGCCACAGGCCGTTCGTCGCGAACTCCTGGAGCCGTCGCATCTCGTCCATGTCATTGCCGTAGCCGGCACCCTGGTACGCAAGGGACGAGTCGGCATAGCGCGCGCAGACGACCCATTCGCCACGCTCGAGGGCCGGCCGGATGACGCGGGCCACGTGCTGCGCCCGTCCGGCGGCGTACAGGAGCGCGTCGGCCCGCGGCTCGAGATCGTCGCTCATCCCGCGCATATGGAGCACGATGCGGCGCACCTCGTCGCCCAGCGGCGTCCCGCCCGGCTCCTGCGTCAGCAGCGCGCTGACGCCCTTCCCGCGCAGCCAGGCCACCAGGTGGCGCGCGGCGGTGGACTTGCCGCTGCCCTCCGGGCCCTCGAGCGTGATGAATCGGCCCCGCCGCGGAGGCGCATCGGTCACGCGCGACGACCGGTCGGTCGCATCAGCGCCAGTTCCGACCTTCCTCCGGGATGAGCTCCACCCGGCGGTTCGGCTCGGACCCGCGCGAACGGGACATCAGCGCGTTCTTCTCGGCCATCTGGTGCTGGAGTCGGCGCACGTAGGCGTTCTGCGGTGCAAGCTCGAGCGGCCGACCCGAAGCCTGGACCAGGCCGATGGCCTCTGCCGTCTCGCGCAGCGCCGCCTCCTGCGGATCCGCCTCGAGGTCGAACAGGCTGGCGAGCATGTTCTGCATCTGGAGGATCGTGTTCGTCTTCAGGACGTAGATCGGCACGCCGTGCGACTCCGCATCGCGCAGCGACGCCGGCTTGCGCCGGTAGTAGTTGCGCAGGGTCACGACCGCGTCCGCCTCGTCGAGCTCCCGCGCGACGGTCACCGGGACGCCAAGCTCGCGCACGGCCTGCTCGAGTCGCTTGCGGCTGACCCCGAAGGCGAAGACGCTCATCGGGCGATGGGAGCGCGCGCGATCGCCGGACGGTCGCTGCGCGCCGATCGGGCGATCAACGTCCGGAGTGGCATCCATCTCGGCCAGCGCCTGCTCGAGCTCGCGGCGCGGATCGTTGTTCGGCGCGCCGCTGATGCGCTCGCCGGGGAGTGACCGCGTGCCCCGGGGCGAATCGACCCCACCGGGCAGCGGACGCAGCCCGCTCCGCTCGTAGCGGCCGCCTCCACCACCCCGACCGCCGCGACCGAAGGCGCCGAAGCCCCCGGTGGGCTCGACCGGTGCGAAGGCGGGCGTGCCGTTGGCCGACTCGCTGATGCGGTAGTCGTACTTCGTCATCGCCTTCAGCTCACCGGACTCCTCCCGGTACCGCGCCTCGGGCGGCACCATGTGGCCGCGCAGGATGGCGTCGACGGTCTCGGCAACGTTGCGATGCACGATCACGTTGTCACGCTCGACGATCTCGACCAGCACGTCGAAGGTCGGCGGCGCCTTGCGCTCGAGCACGGTCTTCTGGGTGCCGCGGCGTCGAGCCTCCTCGTCCCCCAGCGTCACCGGCTGGATGCCGCCGACCAGGTCGGAAAGCGTCGGGTTGAGCATGAGGTTGTCGAGCGTGTTGCCGTGCGCCGTGCCGACGAGCTGGACGCCGCGCTCGGCGATCGTGCGCGCCGCGCCGGCCTCGAGCTCCGTCCCGATCTCGTCGATGACGATGACCTCGGGCATGTGGTTCTCGACCGCCTCGATCATCACCTGGTGCTGCTCGGTCGGCGTCCGGACCTGCATGCGTCGCGCGTCGCCGATGCCGGGGTGCGGAATGTCGCCGTCGCCGGCGATCTCGTTGCTCGTGTCGACCACGATGACCCGCTTGCCAAGATCGTCGGCCAGGACTCGTGCCACCTCGCGCAGCATCGTCGTCTTGCCGACGCCCGGCCGTCCGAGGATCAGGAGCGACTGACCCGCCTCGGTGATGTCGCGGATGATGTCGATGGTGCCGAAGACCGCGCGTCCGATGCGGCAGGTCAGCCCGACGACCTTGCCGGCCCGGTTGCGAATGGCGCTGATGCGGTGCAGCGTGCGCTCGATGCCCGCGCGGTTGTCGTCGCCGAAGACGCCGATGTGATCGATGACGTGGGCGATATCGGCATCGGTGATCTCGCGGTCGAGCAGGTCCTCCTCACCGGTGGTGAAGCGTGCCTGCGGCTTGCGGCCCAGGTCCATCACGACCTCGAGCAGGTCGGTCCGGTTGGCGAGCCCCCGAAGGCGGTCGCAGATCTCCGGGGGAAGCGCCTCCATCAGGGCATCGAGGTCGTCGGTTGTCTCGCGGCGTGCCACGTCTCGTCTCGCCTTCCCTTCGCTCGTCACCGGATCGCCGGAACCATCGCCGGCTGGCGGACCTGCGCGCGGACCTCGCGCACCAGGAGGGTGACCCGCCCGATCGGCTCGAAGCCGGCCGCCTCTGCAGCGCGCGTGCCCGCCGTCTCATATGTTCGCACCGGGGCGAGGATGCCTGCAGCGCTGGCGTCACTCCCCATCCGCGCCAGGACGGCGCGCAGGAACTCCGCCCCATCGGCGCCGTCGCGCACCAGGAACCGAAGGTAGTGCGGCCCGGAGCGACATGCCCCGTGCTGGGCGAACCCTCCTGCGCGCTGCTCCGACGGCAGCAGCCAGGTGTCGACCTCGCTGAAATGGAGGATCGGGTTGAGCGCCGAGCGCGGCACGATCGCCTCCTGGGCCGCCGACTCCCAGTCCGATGCTCCGTAGCCTTCGATGCGAGCGATCGCCGGCGGGGTCGCGTGGGTCCACAGGTCGAAGAGATGCCACGCGTCGGGAGCCCCCGCCGGTTGGAGGTCGACCGCATCGGCAGATCGGTCGCGACCGTCCCGCGTCACGAGTGTCCGCAGCCACGACCGCGGTCCGCGCACTGCCTCCGGGGCGCGCCACCAGATCTCCTCCTGGGCGTAGGCCATGAAGCTCGACTGCCCGAACAGCTCCAGGTTCTCTCGAACGTCGGCGCACGCGGCGTGGAACCGAGCGACCCCGCGCCCGCCCCCTTCGTCGACGATGGCGCGCAGCAGGTCGTAGCGGATCTCGGCCGCCATCGGACCCTCGTCGGCGTCGAGCTCGGTGATGACCCAGTCGTCTCGATGCGGCTCCTCGATCGCACGGCAGCTGCCAACCAGCTCGCCGTCCATCTCGGCCACCAGGTGCACGGACGGAGCGCGCAGCGGCAGCCACGAAGGCATGAGCGTCGAGAGGCTGATGCGCGGCGACTCGGCGCTCGGGGCCGGGACCCCCAGCGTGCGCCGATGCGAGTCGCTGGCCCCGTGCGCGCGGCGGGTGAGGTCGGTCAACGCCTGACGATCGGTGATGCGCGCGGGGCGGATCGTGCGCTCGATATCGATCACGCCGGCTTCCCCGCACCCCTCCCCACCATCTCGAGGAGCAGGCGGTGCAGGCGGGTATCGTCGGTCAGCTCCGGATGGAACGCGGTCGCCAGGATCCGACCCTGGCGGACCGCGACCGGCGTTCCGTCGGGGTCGCGTGCCAGGATCTCGGCACGCGGTCCGACATCGGTCACGAACGGCGCCCGGATGAACACCCCATGCAGGGGCGCCTCGCCGATGGCGGGGACGTCGAGGTCGGCCTCGAACGAGTCGAGCTGGCGGCCGTAGCCGTTGCGCCGGACTTCGAGATCGAGGAGCGGGAAGACCGGATCATCGCCATCCGCGATGCGCTCGGCCAGCAGGATCATCCCCGCGCAGGTGCCGAGCAGCGGCGCGCCGCCTCGCGCCAGCGAGGCGATCGGCTCACGCAGGCCGTAGGCGTCGATGAGCTTGCGCATCGTCGTCGACTCGCCCCCGGGCAGGATGAGGGCGTCCAGGTCCACGAGGTCGCGGGGCAGCCGAACCTCGATCGGCTCGCCGCCGACGGCGCGCACGGCGTCGACATGCGGTCGGACCGCGCCCTGCACCGCGAGCACGCCGATACGCGGACGCCGCGGATGGTCAGTCATGGTGCGCGGTGGCCTACCAGCCGCGGACGGCCAGCCGCTCCTCGGGCGGAATCTCGCCGAGCGCCGTGCCGTGCATCGGCTCCCCGAGGCCGGCGCTGACCTCGGCCAGGATCTCCGCGTTGTCGTAGTGCGTCGCCGCCTTGACGATCGCCTTGGCGTAGCGCTCCGGATCCGAGCTCTTGAAGATGCCCGAACCGACGAACACGGCCTGGGCGCCGAGCTGGCGCATCAGGCTGGCGTCGGCCGGCGTGGCCACCCCGCCCGCGCTGAAGTTGGGCACCGGAAGCTCGCCGAGCTCCGCCGTCTGCTTCACCGCGTCGTACGGGGCGCGCAGCTCCTTTGCCGCGGCGAACAGCTCGTCCGGGCGCATCGTCTGCAGCTGACGGATCCCCTTCTGGACGGCGCGCATGTGGCGCACGGCCTCCACGATATCGCCGGTGCCCGCCTCGCCCTTGGTCCGGATCATGGCCGCACCCTCGCCGATGCGCCGGAGCGCCTCCCCCAGGTCGCGGCAGCCGCACACGAACGGCACGTTGAACGCGTGCTTGTCGATGTGGTGCTCCTCGTCGGCGGGGGTCAGCACCTCGGACTCGTCGATGTAGTCGACGCCGAGGGATTCGAGGATCTGCGCCTCCGCGAAGTGGCCGATGCGGCACTTCGCCATGACCGGGATGGTCGTCGACTGCATGATCTCGGTGATCAGCTTCGGGTCGCTCATGCGTGCGACGCCGCCGAACTTGCGGATGTCGGAGGGGACGCGCTCGAGGGCCATGACGGCCACGGCCCCGGCCTCCTCGGCGATCTTCGCCTGGTCCGCGGTCACGACGTCCATGATCACGCCGCCCGCGAGCATGCGGGCCAGCCCGACCTTGGTCGTCCAGGTACTGCGTTCGATGGTGGTCATTCGTACTTCCTGCGCGAGGTCCGCGCGGCGCTTCGGGCCGCCCGATTCGACGCTCCATTCTACTCGCGCCATGCGGAAATGCCCGTCGCCGTGTCCGGGTGGCTGCAATCGCCGCAGTCGTTGGTATCATCCGCTCCAGGAAGGCGCCCGACATGATGATCAATGCACCCGTGCTGGTCCTGAACCAGAACTACGAACCGCTCAACGTCTGCGACATCAGGCGCGCCTTCCGGCTGCTCGGATCGGAGAAGGCCGAGCTCCTGGCGAAGAACCACCAGGTGATCCACACCCCGACGATCGCCATCCCGGCTCCATCGGTGATTCGCCTCCAGTACCACGTTAAGCGGCCGCAGCCGCGCGTGAAGCTGAGCCGCCGCGAGGTGTTCAGCCGCGATCGGCACACCTGCCAGTACTGCGGTGCCGCCGGCCGCGATCTCACCATCGACCACGTGATGCCGAAGCACCGCGGCGGCCGGCACGAGTGGGACAACCTCGTCGCCGCGTGCCGGGCCTGCAACCATCGCAAGGGCGGCAAGACGGTGGCCGAGGCGCGAATGCGGCTGATGCGCGAGCCCCGCGCACCGCGCGCCGACCTGCGATATCTGTTCGGCACCTATCTCGCCGATGAGCGCAACGACGCCTGGCGCTCCTATCTCTTCCTCGGGCCGGCCCGCTCCACGTCGTCCGCGCGCTGAGGCAACCGGCCGTGCTCCATTCCCGGGAGCCGATGTTCCCCGACCTGCCGGCGGCCGTGGCCCACGTGCTGAGAACGCTGGCCGAGGCCGGTCACGAGGCGGTGGTGGTGGGTGGCGCCGTTCGCGATCGTCTGCGTGGCTTCGACCTGTTGTCGACCGACTGGGACGTGGCAACCTCGGCCATCCCCGAGGCGGTGGCACCGCTGTTCGCGCAGGCGACCTGGGACAACCGCTTCGGGACGGTGACGGTCGCCGGCGACCCCGACGTCCAGGTCACCTCGTACCGAACCGAGCGCGACTACGGCGACCGGCGCCGCCCGGACGAGGTGCGCTTCGGTGCCAGCCTGGCCGAGGACCTCGCCCGACGTGACTTCACGATGAACGCCATCGCCTGGGTCCCGGTGGACATCGATGCCGGCCGTGGCCACCTGGTCGATCCCTTCGACGGGATGGCCGACCTCGAGCGCGGCGTCCTGCGCGCCGTCGGCGATCCGGATGCGCGATTCGCCGAGGATGCGCTGCGCCTGGTCCGCGCGGCTCGGCTCGCGGGGCGCTTCGACCTCGACATCGAGCCCGCCACCGAGGCCGCCATCGCGAGGCTGGCCGGCACCGTGGCCGGCGTCTCGGCCGAGCGCGTGCGTGACGAGGTGCTGCGGATGCTCGATGCCGACGCGCCATCGGTCGCCTTCTCGCTCCTCGAGCGCCTGGGCCTGCTGGCGGTGATCCTGCCCGAGCTCGTTGCCCTGCGGGGCGTGCCCCAGGCCAAGGCGACCCCCGGCGATGCCCTCGATCACACGCTCCGAGCCGTCGATGCCGCGCCGCGCGGCGATCGGATCGCGCGGCTGGCTGCCCTGCTGCATGACGTCGGGAAGGCGTCGACCCTGGCCGACGGACACTTCATCGGCCACGAGCGGGTCGGGGCCGAGCTGGCGGCGGCGATCCTCCTGCGCCTCCGCGTGCCGCGGGTCAGCGCCGGCGAGGTCGTGAGCGTCATTCGCCACCACATGTATGCCTACGATCCGACCTGGACCGACGCAGCCGTCCGACGCTTCGTGCGCCGGGTGGGCCGGGACCGCCTGCCACTGCTGTTCGCACTGCGCCGCGCCGACGACGCCGCCTCCGGGGTCGGGACGGCCGGCGCCGAGGTCCAGGAGGCGCTCGAGCGGCGCATCGCACAGGAGGTCGAGCAGTCCCCCGAGCTGCTGCAGGGCCGGGATCTGGCGATTGACGGTGACGACGTTCAGAGCGTGCTTGGCATCGGTCCCGGGCCCCGCGTCGGCGAGATCATGGACGCGCTCCTCGAAGCGGTGCTCGACGATCCGTCGCTCAACCGTCGCGACGAGCTGCTGGCTCTCACCCGCCGGATCGCGCGGACGGCGGTGACAGAAGGCAACGGTCCAGGCCGGGCCGGCTGACATCGGAGACGACGCTGCTACAATCCGTCGTCCGGGCTCATCGTCCGGATCGTGCCTGATCGAACGCTGCTCATCCCGAGCGGAGGGACCGTGCACCGATGAACGCCACCGTGCGTCGGCCTGTCCGACTCGAGCATCGGCTGACGCAACCGAACGCGTCGCTCGCGGACCTCGAAGCCGCGGTATCCCTCGCTGTCGACTACGACCTGGCGGCCCTGACGGTGAACCCCTGGCTCGTCAAGGTTGCGAAGCGCGGCCTCGGACGTTCGCGCGTCACGCTCGGCACCGTGGTCGGCTTCCCGCAC
Organism: uncultured Chloroflexia bacterium; assembly: GCA_963767985.1. Lineage (GTDB taxonomy): Bacteria > Chloroflexota > Limnocylindria > QHBO01 > QHBO01 > JACDBZ01. The sequence goes on along the minus strand of CAVYGE010000002.1, from coordinate 449,075 downwards.
GGCGGGCAGGTCCTCAGCGTGAAGGCATTCGAGGCCTCCAAGGCGCTCGAGCAGGGCGCGACCCAGATCGACTTCGTGCTCAATGGTGGCGCGCTGGCCTCGGGCGAAGACGAGATCGTGTTCAACGACATGCTTGCCGTGGTCGACATGGCGCATTCCGCGCTGGCGTCGGTCGGGGTCATCATCGAGGCCCAGCCGATGAGTGAGGAGCATCTGCGCCGCGCCTGCCGGCTGGCGGAGCGCGCCGGGGCGGACCACGTCGTGACCAGCCCGGGCACCGCCTCCGCGAGCTCGACCATGGCGCGTGCGCGCCTCCTGCGTGACAGCGTCGGGCCCCGCATCGGCGTCAAGGCCAGCGGACGGCTACGGACCGCGGACCAGGTTCGCGACGCCGCCGCGGCCGGCGCCACCCGCGTGTCGGCCCATCTCTCGCCTGCCATGGCGCGCCAGCTCACCGACACCGGCCAGCCGGCGGCGGCGGCGCGATCATGACGAGGAGCGTGGATTGAAGCTGCTCGTCGTCGGGGGAGCGGGATATGTCGGATCGACCAGCGTCGAGCGCTTCCTCGAGGCCGGCCACGAGGTCGTCGTCTACGACAACCTGTCGAGCGGGCACCTCGCGGCGGTGCCCGACGGAGCGCGGCTGGAGGTCGGCGACATCGCGGACGACCTGCGCCTCGAGGCCATCCTGGCCGATGGCGTCGACGCGGTCCTGCATTGCGCGGCCCGGTCGCTGGTCGGAGAGTCGATGATCGACCCCGGCATCTACTACCGCACCAATGTCGGCGGGGGCGTCTCCCTGCTGGATGCCATGCAGCGCACCGGCGTGACGCGTCTCGTGTACAGCTCGACGGCGGCCGTGTATGGCGAACCACGCCGCGTGCCGATCGCCGAGGCGGATCGAACGCAGCCGATCAACCCGTACGGCGAGACCAAGCTCGCCTTCGAGGGCGCCATGCGCTGGTTCGCGGCTGCCCATGACTTCCGCGCCATCAGCCTCCGCTACTTCAACGTCGCCGGCGCCACGGAGCGCAACGGCGAGGACCACGACCCCGAGACGCATCTCATGCCCCTCGTCCTGCGCGTGGCGGCCGGCGAGGCGACCCACGTCCAGATCCACGGCCAGGACTACCCGACGCCGGATGGCACCTGCATCCGGGACTTCCTCCACGTGCGGGACATCGCCAACGGCCATCTCCTGGCGCTCGAGGCCACCGGCGAGGGGGAGCCGTCGTTCGAGGTCTACAACCTGGGCTCCGCGGCGGGGTTCAGCGTGCGTGAAGTCGTCGAGGCCGCCCGCCGCGTGACGGGCCGCGCCATCCCGGCGCGACCGGTGAAGCGCCGCAGCGGAGATCCGCCGGTGCTGGTGGCGTCGTCACGGCGTGCTCGGCGCGAGCTCGGCTGGCAGCCGTCCCACTCCGCCCTCGAGCAGATGCTGGCCGACGCCTGGGCCTGGCGCGAGGCGCATCCGTACGGATATGGGCAGGCACAGGCGCAGGCGAGCCAGCCGGATCCCGAGCGGGCGGTGGCGGCCTCTCGCTGAGAACGCAGCCCTAGCCGGCCGCGCAGCGCGAACAGGTGCCGTAGAAGTCGAGCCGCGCGTCGTCGATCTCGAATCCACGATCCGCCGCGACTCGTGCCGCGACCGGCGCCACGTACCCCTCGTCGATCTCCTCCACGCGCCCGCACCGGTGGCAGGCGAGGTGATGGTGATGCTGGGGGCGGCACGCAACGTAGGCCGACACGTGGCCGTCGAGCTCGAATCGGCGCGCGACCCCCACGGAGACGAGTGCCTCCAGGGTGCGGTACACGGTCGCGCGCCCGATGCGCGGATGGCGGCGTCGCAGCCCGTCGTACAGGTCCTGAGCGCTGACCTGGCGCCCGATTCGTTCGAGCGCCTCCCAGACCTCCAGGCGCTGCCGCGTCACCCGCTCACCCCCGTCGCGCAGGCGCTCGGCGGTCGACCGAGAGCTCAATGGGCACCGACAACGCCGGCGAAGGCGCTGAACGCATAGATGGCGGCCACGCCGGCCAGGGTGGCGACCACGACCCATCGCGATCGGTCGCTGCGATGGGCTTCGGGCAGGAGCTCGGCCGCGCCGATGTACAGGAAGAACCCGGCGAACACCGCCAGCATGCCACCCAGCACCGCGTCCGGGATCGGCAGCAGGAGTCCGACGACCACGCCGACCACCGGGGCCAGCGCAACGAGACCCACCCAGCGATAGATCATCCCGGTCGGCATCCGGCTGGCGAGCAGGAGGCTGACGATGCCGATGCCGTCGCTGAAGCGATGCATGATGACCACGGCGGCGATGACGAGGCCCAGCCCTCCCCCGATGGCCAGCCCGGCCGCGAGGGCCACCCCGTCGAGGAAGCTGTGGAAGCTCATGCCCAGGCTGCCGATGAACCCGACGTGCCGATGCGACTCGTCACCGTGGTCGAGCTCGGCGGCCGTCTCGTGGCCGACGTGCAGCGCGGTGAGCTTCTCGATGGCATAGAAGGCCAGGAAGCCGACGGCCGTGAAGATCATCGCCAGGTCCAGGGATCCGCCGAGGTGCTCGACGCTCTCGGGAATGAGGTCGAAGTAGGCTGCGCCGATCCTGATGCCGGCGCCGAGCGCGATGATCAGGCCGACGTGGCGAATCGCCCGCAACGCGACGAAGCCGCCGGCCAGGGCGGACAGGAATGCGCCCGCCGAGACGAGCAGTGCGGTGGCTCCCATAACGAGACTCAGTATCATATAGACGCTGCCGCGCGTCAAGGCCCACGCACGATCGGGACCGTTCGAGTCGCGTGGTACGATCTCGATCGGCGCCCGTCCCCTGGATGCGTTCGCGCCGACAGGACCGGTGGCGATCACCGATCTGCCGGCCGGCCGGCCCACCCCACTGCAGAGAGCCCCGCTTGCCCGATACCGATACCCCACGCGCCCGCTCACGGCGGCGACCGAGCCCCGAGGGCGAGGAGCCGGTGGCGATCGAGGTTGCCGCCGATGAGCCGGAGCTGTCGGAGTTCGAACGGGCGGTGCTCGCGGCCTCGCGCTCGTATCGCTTCGGCGAGATCGAGGTCCCGGCGACCATCGCGCGGGCCATCGAGAAGATGGGGTTCGACACCCCGACCGAGGTGCAGGCACGTTCGATTCCTCCCCTGCGTCGCGGGGAGGACCTCATCGGCCAGGCGCAGACCGGCACGGGTAAGACCGCCGCCTTCGGCATCCCGATCGTCGAGAAGATCGACCCTTCGGGCACGCACGTCCAGGCGCTGGTCCTGACCCCGACGCGCGAGCTGTGCGTGCAGGTGACGGAGGAGATCGCGCGCATCGGCCGCTTCCGCAACGTGCGCACCGTCGCGATCTACGGCGGGTCGTCGATGGATCGCCAGATCGACGGCCTGAAGCGCGGGGCGCAGGTGGTGGTGGGGACGCCGGGTCGCGTCCTCGATCTCATCCGTCGCGGCGAGCTGCGCCTGGATCGCGTCCACACCGTGATCCTCGACGAGGCGGATCGAATGCTCGACATGGGCTTCATCGTGGATGTCGAGACGATCCTGGCGCGGAGCCCCCGCCAGCGGCAGACCGCGCTGTTCAGTGCCACGATGCCGTACGCCATCCTCCGCATCTGCGACCGATTCATGAAGAAGGACCCGGCCCACGTCACCGTGCGCCCCGACCTTCGCACGGTCGAGACGGTGCGCCAGGTCGTGTACTTCGTGGCGGAGCAGGACAAGGTCTCGGCCCTGCTCGAGCTCACCGACCAGTTCGGGTTCGATCGGCTGCTCGTCTTTCGCCACACCCAGATCGGCGTCGACCGACTGGCCGCCACGCTCCAGCGACGCGGCAAGAACGTGGCGGGGCTGCACGGCGGGCTGTCGCAGCGCGAGCGGGATCGGACCCTGGCCGCCTTCAGGGCCGGCAAGATCCAGTTCCTGATCGCCACCAACGTCGCCAGCCGGGGGCTCGACATCACCGACCTGCCGTACGTCGTCTCCTACGACATCCCCGAGGACGCCGACACCTATGTCCATCGCATCGGGCGCACCGGTCGCGCAGGCAAGGAGGGAACGGCCATCACCTTCGTCGGGGAGTGGGATCTCGACGCGTGGGAGGCGATCCGCTCCGAGGTCGGCGCGTCGGTAGAGGAAGGCCAGCTCGGACTCTACGATCGGAGCTGAGGCACCGAGCCCGATCCGGTAGCGCCCTGTACACCGCGGTCGTGGGCGATTAGTGTCGCCGCACATCTGCGCTCATGGATGCAGGGAGGAAGCAGGCGATGCGCGCGTTCCACGTCGTCGTCGCGCTGGGGATGCTGATCATGTCCGGGTGCTCGGTGATCGGCGCGTCCGAGATATCCATCACGGCCCGCAACGACAGCGAGCAGGAGATGGTCATCGGCGTCATCAGCGGCGTGTCCGAAGGCGATCCGCAGTTCGGCGATCAGCGCATCGTTGCGCCCGGAGGCGAGGAACAGCTCACGCTCGGGGTTCCCGGAGGAAGCTGGACCGTGACCGTCAACGGAGCGCGCCTGCTGAACACCTCGGACGCCGGATCGCGGCGCGGCGAGCTGCCGGTCACCGTCATTCTTCCCAACGCTGAGGACTTCGCGATCGGGCCGTACTGGGAGTCGCCGCCGGGCTGGGCAGGAAGCGGCGGCTGAACGGTTCGGCCGAAGGCGCGGTAGGCTTCACGTGATGGCTGAGCCGATCCTTCCCCAGCTGCCGGTCGAGGCCAACGCCGAGGTGCTCAGCGTGGAGTGGCTGTTCGAGCCTCTCTGGCCGGGAACCCGACTGCTGGCGCACGCGGCGGGCGGGCGCGTCGAGCTGACTGATGAGACCGGCGCACCCGCGGACGGCGGGGATGGCGTGGCCGATGCCCCCGACGTGCTGGCGGCTGCGATCCTGGCCGACCGCGCCGTCGTCGATGGTGTCTGGACCGCCCAGCCGTTCGTGGGCGACGGAAGTCCGGCACGGGCCTGGGCCGACACGCTCGAGGCGGAGGGCCTCGCCGACGAGATTCCCGATCCGCTCGAGAACGAGCGGCGCCGCGCGTTCGTGGCAGTCGACCTCGTCGAGCTCGACGGCGAGTCCCTGCACGCCATCCCGTTCCAGGAACGGCGGCGCCTGCTCGAGTCGGTGATCGACGAGGGCATCCGCGTCCGGCTCAGCCCGGTCGTCAAGCAGCCGCTGGCCGGGTGGCTGGTCGGCTGGCGGGCCAACGGCTTCACCCATTACGTGGCGAAGCACATGAACTCGCACTATCGCTCCGGCGAGCGCACCGAGGACTGGCTGAAGCTGTCGCTCCGCGCCGAGGCCCCACGCAGCTTCATGGGCCGCATGCTCGGCGGACGCGGCGACCGCGTGCGTCGCGTGGAGGACTAGGCCGCCCGATCGAGCGTGACGGAGGCCGCGCGAAGGGCCCGGACGGGGGTGCGTGATACCATCGAGCCCCCGAGCGACCCGAGCGGACCAGACCGCGTCGCATCATCGAGGAGGCCCCGTCCTGACAGCAAACTCCGCCGCCGTGCCGCCGTCAGCACTCGAGTCCGAGGGTCTCGCGGAGGTCCGGCGCATCGGATCGGCCGACCTCATGGTCGGGATCCCGTCATTCGGCAACGCCGAGACGATCGGCTACGTCGTTCGCGCCACCACCGCCGGCATGGTCCAGTACTTCCCCGACCTCAAGCCGATCCTCGTCAACAGCGACGGTGGGTCGCCGGACGACACGCCGCACGTGGCGATCAGCACCGAGAGCCCCGATTACCTCGAGAAGGTGATCCTCGTCAGCCCCAAGCACAAGCTGCAGCGCATCAGCTTCACGTACCAGGGCACGAGCGGGAAGGGCACCGCGGTCCGCGCTCTCTTCGAGGTCGCGCACGAGCTCAAGGTCAAGGCAATGGTCATGGTCGACTCGGACCTGCGCTCCATCGTGCCCGAGTGGGTCGAGCTGCTGGCCGGTCCGATCCTCAAGGGCGGCTACGACTTCGTGGCGCCGATGTACGCGCGCTACAAGTACGACGGCACGATCACGAACAACATCAGCTATCCACTGACGCGGGCCCTGTACGGGACGCGCATCCGGCAGCCGATCGGTGGCGACTTCGCGATCTCCGGCGACCTCGTGAGCCGCTACCTCGAGCTGGACACGTTCGACGACCTGACCGCCCGCTTCGGCATCGACATCTGGATGACCCACTCGGCCATCAACGAGGGCTTCGCCGTGTGCCAGGCGCGCCTCGGTGCGAAGATCCACGACGCCAAGGATCCGGCCAGCGACCTCGGGCCGATGTTCCGCCAGGTCGTGGGCACTCTCTTCCGGCTGGCCGGGCACTACGAGGACCGCTGGCTGCGGGTGCGTGGATCGCACCAGATCCCCGAGTACGGCTTCGAGCGGGTCGTGGCTCCCGAGGAGATCAGCGTCAACCACGCCAAGCTCATCGACAACTTCGACCAGGCACGGCTCACCCAGCGCGACGTGTGGGCCGAGATGCTGAGCGACGAGCAGCTCGAGCGGGTGATGGCCCTGGAGCTGCCGTCCGAGCCTTCCGACTTCCACTTCACGCCCGAGCTCTGGATCCGCTGCCTCTTCGATGCGCTCGTCGCCTTCCACCGCCCCGGCATCGATCGCGAGAAGCTCCTTGCTGCGCTCACGCCGCTCTACTTCGGCCGCACCGCGGGCTTCATCACCGAGACCCTCGACATGACGACAGACCAGGCGGAGCGCGTCATCGACGACCAGGCGCGGCAGTTCGAGGAGCTCAAGCCGTACCTCGTGACGCGCTGGCGGGAGATGCGCTCGGCGAGCGAGCCGGCCTGATGGCAGCCGCTCGACGCAAGACTCCGTATCGCATCCTCCTGCCCCTGGCCAATCCCAGGACGGCGCGCGACCTCGTGCGCATCGGCGCGGGCGTGGCGAATGGCCGGCCGACCGAGATCACGGTCCTCGGCATCGTCGAGGTGCCCGAGGGCGTCTCGCTCAGCGAGGGAGCAACCCAGGCACGGACGTCGCGGCGGCTGCTGCAGCGCGTGCTCGACGTCGGCGACGAGGAGGGCGTCGAGCTGCGGACGATGGTACGCATCGGCCGCTATGCGGCGGATGGCGTCATCGAGGCGGTCGGCGAGGAGTCCAGCGACCTCGTGATCTTCGGCTGGGGTGGGCCTCCGACGCACGCGCAGACCGCACGTGCCGATGCCGAGGCGGCCGAGATGGCGCTGGCCGGACAGCGTTCGCGGCCTCGCCCGGTCTTCAGCCCGACCATCGACGCAGTGGTCCGCGAGTCGCCGTGCGACATCGCGGTCGTCAAGCAGCGCGGGCTCGAGAACGTCGAGTCGATCCTCGTCCCGGTGCGCGGCGGCCCGCATGCCGAGCTGGCGATGCGCATCAGCCGCGATCTCGCCAAGCGGTTCGGGGCCAAGGTCGTTGTCCTCCACGTGGTCCCCAAGGGCATCGGCGAGCGAGCCATCGAGCGAGAGCAGGTGGCGGTCGATGCCTTCGTGCGAGAGCACGCCGGGACGCGACGCGCCAGCGGGCTCATCCGCGAGGCGGCGTCCGTGCGGCAGGCGATCATCAAGGAGGCCGCGAACCACCAGCTGGTGGTGATGGGGGCATCGGCGCATCCGACGAACGCCAGCCCGGACGGCCGCTACCTGTTCGGGACCCTGGCCGAGTCCGTGGCCAGCAAGGCCAAGCCGACGGTCATCGTGGTCAAGACGAAGCAGGCGGTCGGACTGGCGACCTTCGAGGAGCTGCGCGCCAGCGAGGGAACGCTTGCACACGCCGATGCGTACGTGGAGCGCAGCCGATCGCTGCCGATCGTGGTCGACAAGTGGTTCGCCGAGAACAGCTTCCATGCCCACGAGTTCGCCGACATCCGCAAGCTCCTGGCGCACAAGGAGCGCCTGGGCGTGACCATCAGCGTCGGCCTGCCAACCCTGAACGAGGAGAAGACGATCGGGACGGTCATCAAGCGCGTGAAGGGCGCGTTGATGGATCGCGTCCCGCTCATCGACCAGATCGTGGTCATCGACTCGGATAGCGACGATCGGACGGCGGAGATCGCGACCGACCTCGGAATCCCGGTCCACCGCCACCGCGAGATCCTGCCGCAGACCGGCACGTACCGCGGAAAGGGGGAGGCGCTGTGGAAGAGCCTCCACGTGCTCGATGGCGACATCGTCGCGTGGATCGACACTGACATCAGCAACATCCAGCCGCGCTTCGTATACGGGCTGCTCGGGCCGCTGCTGGCCGAGCCGAAGATCCAGTACGTCAAGGGCTTCTACCAGCGGCCGATCAAGCAGGGCGACGCGCTTCAGGCCGAGGGGGGCGGTCGCGTGACCGAGCTCATGGCGCGTCCCCTGATCAACCTGTTCTTCCCCGAGCTATCCGGCATGATCCAGCCGCTGTCCGGCGAGTACGCCGGCCGCCGTGAGCTCCTCGAGCGTCTGCCGTTCTTCACGGGCTACGCGGTCGAGATCGGGTTGCTGATCGACATCCTCGACCAGGCAGGGCTGTCCGCCGTCGGCCAGGTCGACCTCGAGCGCCGGATCCACCGCAACCAGCCACTGCCCAACCTGTCCCAGATGGCGTACGTCATCCTGCAGGGCGCCATCCGCAAGCTCGAGGAGCGCCATCGGCTCGAACTGCTGACCGAGGTCGGGCGCGGGATGAAGCTCATCAACACCAGCAAGGACCAGTTCAACCTCGAGGTGCGCGAGATCGGCGACGAGATTCGGCCGCCGATGATCTCGATTCCGGCATACGTCGAGCGTCGGAAGGAGCTCAAGGGCCGATGAGCCGAACCCTCACCGTCGTGATCGCTCCCGATTCGTTCGGAGGCGCGCTGGACTCGGTGGCCGTGACCGACGCGATCGCCCATGGTTGGTCGCGCGCCCGCCCGAACGACGAGATCCTGCGCCGGCCGATGGCCGACGGCGGAGAGGGGACGATGGCGGCGATCGCCGAGGCGCTGGGGGATGCGGCGGAGCGCCGAGCGGTGGAGACGACGGATCCCCTCGGCCGTCCGATCACGGCCGACTGGCTGTTGCTCGACGAGGGCCGCGGCGCCTTCGTCGAGATGGCCGCCGCCTCCGGGCCTGGCGCGCCTGGCACCCGATGAGCGGACGCCTGCCAACGCCCTCCTCGCATCCAGCCGCGGCACCGGCGACGTGCTGCGCGCCGCTCTCGACGCGGGAGCGCGGGAGATCACCATCGGCCTCGGCGGCTCCGCGACCACCGATGGCGGCAGCGGCCTTCTTCGCGCGCTCGGGGCCAGGCTGCTCGACGGGAGTGGCACCGAGCTGGCCGAGGGCGGAGCCGCGCTCGCTCGGCTCGATCGGGTCGAGATCGACGGCCTCGACGCGCGGCTCGCCGAAGCCACGCTCGTCGTGGCCAGTGACGTGACGAACCCGCTCTGCGGCCCGCGTGGCGCGGCCGCGACGTACGGCCCGCAGAAGGGCGCCGATGCCGACGCCGTCGCGGAGCTCGATGCCGCACTCACCGACATGGGGCCGGGGGATCGAGTCGGTGACCGGCAAGCTCGTGGCGGACCTGCCGGGCGCCGGGGCCGCGGGGGGCACGACCGCGGGTCTCATCGGCTTCGCGCAGGCCCGCGTCCGGCGCGGCATCGAGGTCGTGGCCGAGCTCGTCGGGCTGGCCGAGGCCCTCGAGACCGCCGACCTCGTCATCACCGGCGAGGGGCGCGCCGACGAGCAGACCCTGCAGGGCAAGACGGCGATGGGCGTCGCGACGCTGGCGCGGCCGCGCTCCACGCCGGTCATCCTCCTGTGTGGGGCGCTTGGCCCGAACGCCGAGGCGCTCAACGCGGCGACGACGATCGCCGTGGTGCAGCCGATCATCGACTCCCCGACGGACCTCGACGACGCGCCATGGCCGACACGGACCGGCTGCTGCGGGCGGGCGCGGAACGCCTGGCGCTCACGATCGGCGTCGGTCTCGACCTGGCCCGCTCCTAGAGCGCGCGGCATGCCCCGCGGTCCGAGCCCCCAGAAGCGCGCCGCGGATCGGCGCAAGCGTCGCCGCCTGGCGGATGTGGTGCTCGAGCGCCTGGGGGATCGCTACGACCACCCGACCTGGAGCGGCCCGCGTGTCGACACCGTCAGCGAGCTGATCCTCACCATCCTGTCCCAGAACACGGCCGACACGAACTCGTTCCGCGCCTTCACGGCACTTCGCGACCGCTATGCGTCGTGGAACGAGGTTCTCGCCGCCCCGACCGATGAGCTGGAGGACGTGATCCGGCCCGGCGGGCTTGGCGCCCACGAAGTCACGGCGAATCCAGCACGTCCTGGCCGAGGTCCACGAGGAGACGGGCGGTACCTGGGACCTCGGCTTCCTGGGCGAGCGTCCACTGCTCGAGGCACGCGACTGGCTCACCTCGTTGCCGGGGATCGGACGCAAGACGGCGGCGATCATCCTGCTCTTCAACTTCGGCCGCCCGCAGCTGCCCGTCGATACGCACGTCCATCGGGTGGCGACTCGGCTCGGAATGCTCCCGCCCCGCACCCCGCTCGAGCGTGCCCACGATCTGCTGGAGGAGGTGCTCGAGCCGGACGAGATGTACCCGTTCCACGTCGAGCTCATCCGCCACGGCCGCGACACCTGCCGCGCACCGCGGCCGATCTGCGGCCTCTGCCCGCTGACCGACGTCTGCCCCTATTACGCCGATGCGGTTCGGGGGCGCGTCCCGATGGCTCCCGTCCCGAAGGGTGTCACCGATCCGAACGCGCCCCCGCGCTTCCATGACGAGCTGATCCACGGCTGGATGCCCCCGGAGGGGTGATCCGCTAGAATCGGCCCTCGTGCACGCGCCGAAGTAGCTCAGGGGTAGAGCATCGGTTTCGTAAACCGACGGTCGTGGGTTCGAATCCCACCTTCGGCTCCACCATTCACGCACGAATCGAGCGTCGGCGCCCTTCGTGCTGTGTCCGCAGGTTGGCGGGGACTTGCGGCCGAAGTGGCGAGTGCCTGGTGCGCGTCGCGTTGTTGTCGACGAACTCCGAAGAATACGCCGGTTTGCCCTGCGACAGGCAACATCAGGGGATGGGCCGAAGCGACGGATGGGTGCCCTGAATAGGGGCCCCTGTGGCGGCTCTCGGCTCCGTTTCCCCGAAGCCGAGGAAGGCAATCTGACGCGCGGCACCAGGTCCTCCGAGCCAGGTGAGGGTGACTCCCGACCCGTCCGGCGCAACGCGCGAGTGCGCCGCCCGCTGCCCCACCGTGTCGAACTCGGTGAGCTGCTCGACGTTCGCACCGTCCGCGTCCATGGCATAGAGGTTGGCCGGTTCGCTCGCCGTTTGGAACAAGCCCAGGTCGTAGGTGTGGAAGATGATCCGGCCGTCCTCGGTCCAGTCGGGGTGTGCGGCCATCATGTCCCACTCGGTGAGCTGACTCTCGGGACCACCGGCGACCGGGGACGTGAAGATCGCCGTTCCCTGCCCCTCGACGGCGACGGTGTAGGCCAACTGAGAGCCGTCCTGTGAGATGCGGCCCTGCCAGGTCTCGATGCTGTCATCGCGGACGTAGATTGTCGTTGCGTCGCCCGTGGCGACGTCCACGCGCTCGAAGCTGAACTGCTCCGGAATGCCACCGCCCACCGGCGCGTTGGCACTCTGGCTCACGACGATCGAGGCCCCGTCGGGTGCCCAGTCGGGAAAGTGGATCTCGTTGCACGCCTGCTCGCAGACATAGATCGCCTCCCCGTCGGTGCCATCCGCGTTGACGACCCAGAGTTCGGTGTGGCCCTCGGGTGCCTGGCGGACGAAGGTGATCCGTTCCCCGTCAGGGGACCAGTCCGGATGGATCTCCGATCCAATCAGATCCGGGAGGAGCTGATGCTGCCCGGCTCCATCGTCCCGAACGAGAAAGACCCCATCGCCGCTGCCAGCGACCCACTGGTAGACAACCCACGACTCCCCCACGCTGATTGGAACGACCGGCGCCTGCGATGGCGACGATGTGGAAAACGGAGAGAGCGACGGCCGCTCCGAGCCCCCGCCAGACCCGGTACATGCGGCTGTCAGTAGGAGAACCACGGCTGCTGCGGTCGCTGACCGAATCCGCATCAGCCGTCCCTCCCCTACGACCTGTCGATGAGCTTTTCTGGCAAGGCTGGGGTTGGCCCCATCACTAGCCCGTGCTGGTAGTTGGTGTACGCCAAGACTCTGCGAGGCACATGCGGCATATGACGTAGAGAAGCCGACGGTCTCCCTCCACGAGCGCTCTTAGGCTCTAGCCGATTCGTAAACCCACGGCCGTGGGTTCGAATCCCACCTTCGGCTCCACGCCTCACGCCACGAGGTCGCGCGTAACCTCGGCCAGCGTCGGAGCGCCGGCCAGGGCCATGGCCAAATGCAGCTCGTCCCGCAGGATCTCGAGCACGCGCTGCACCCCGTTCGCGCCATCGGTCGCGAGGCCCCAGATCGCCGGGCGACCCACGGCCACGAGGTCCGCCCCCAGCGCCAGGCCCTTCAGGACGTCGATGCCGCGCCGCACGCCGCCGTCCACCACCACCAGGGCCCGATCGCCGACGGCCGCGGCGATCTCCGGCAGCGCATCGGCACCGGCGATCGCGGTATCCAGCTGCCGCCCTCCGTGATTGCTGACCCAGATGCCGTCGCAGCCGGCGTCCACCGCCCGAGCCGCGTCATCGGCCCGCAGCACGCCCTTGGCCAGCATCGGAATCGGGCAGATGGAGCGGAGCCAATCGAGATCGTCCCAGGTCAGCGCCGGCGTGATGACGAGACCGGTCGTCGGGTCGGACGGCTGGTCCGCGGCAAGGTGTGCCCCGAGGCTGACCGTGAACCCGCTGCGCCGATCGCGCTCCCGGTTCCCCGCCAGCGGCAGGTCCACGGTGACCGCGATGGCGCCGTAGCCGGCGGCCACGGCCCGGTCGACGAGCTCGCGCGCCTCCTCCCGGTCGGCCGGCGGATAGAGCTGGAACCAGCGCGCTGCGCCGGGTGCCCCGGCCGCGACGTCCTCCATCGTCCGCGACGCGATGGTGGACAGCGTCATGAGCGCCCCCGCCGCCGCGGCACCGCGCGCCGTGGCGACCTCGGCCTCGGGATGGGCAAGGTCGTGGGAGGCGGTCGGTGAGACGATGATCGGGTGCGGCAGCGACGTTCCGAAGGCCGTCGTCGCGAGTTCCACGTGCTCGACGTTGACGAGAACCCGCGGCCGCAGACGCAGCCGGTCCCACGCGGCGCGGCTGTCGGCGATCGAGCGCTCGTCACCCGCCCCGCCGGCGTAGTAGCCCCAGGCGCCCGGCTCGACCGCGGCCTCCGCCAGCGGCTCGAACTCGGCGACGGTGATCGGCAGATCCTTCGTCATGACGGGCCGATGATGCCACTCGTCAGTCGGCACAATGACGCACATGCAGCGAACCGCCACCGCCGTCATCGGCTTCGTCGTCCTGGTCATCGTTGGTGTCGTCGCCTTCCTCCTGTTCTCGGGAGGCGGCGAAGCGCGCGCCCTCTTCCTCGCCGTCGGCATCGGCTTCGGTGGCGCCGAGCGCCTCGGCCGAGTCGTCGTTCAACGCCGATCTGCTCGATCGCCGCTGGACGGTCCTGTACGTCGGGACCGATCTCAACGAGCGCCGCGAGGGCGAGGGCGCCGATGTCGAACACCGATGCGCTGATGCTCGTCAGCCTGTCCGCCGATCAGTCGCGCTTGACCCTCGTCTCGCTGCCCCGCGACACCGTGGACGTTCCGCTCGCCGATGGCGACACGTGGGACGGGAAGATCAACGGCCTCTACCGGCAGGGCGGCGTGGACGAGCTGGTCGGCGCGATGGAGGCCCTGTACGAGGTGCCGATCGACGCCCACGTGGTCCTCGACATGGATGACTTCGCCCGGCTCGTCGATGCCGTCGAGGAGATCGAGGTCTCGCCGCCGGACCCGATCGTGGACCCGATCGTCGACCTCGACCTGGCGGCCGGCCCCCAGACGCTCGATGGCGGGCAGACCCTGTCCTACGTTCGGACCCGGGTCGACAAGGACTATGGCCGCATGGGCCGCCAGCAGGAGGTGCTCGTCGCGCTGGTCGAGAAGCTCCTCGATCCGGCGACGGATGTCGACCTCCGCGCCGTCCTCGACTCGCTCGACTCGCTCGAGACCGATCTGCCGCTGGACGATCTGCCGACCCTCCTCGAGCTCGCGCGGCGCGCCGGCAGCGCCGAGGTCGAGACGCTCGTCATCCAACCGCCCCTCATCACGTTCGAGGGCGATCGGGACGACGGGCGCGGCTACATCGTGGAGGCTGACATCGAGGCGATCCGCGAGGAGGTCCAGGCCCTCATCGGCGACTGACGGTCAGGCGCAGCCGATGCCTTCGGCGTGTCGTGGCCAGCGTTCGATCCCGTCGGGCGTGACCACGTAGGCGGCGCGGTCGTCGGGTGTGAACCACAGCTCGACGCCACCCGCGGCGCGATATCCGCTGAAGGTCGCATCATCGGGAAGCTCGACGCCCTCAGCGTACGTGTCGAGGAAACCGGGGACGCCGTCGAAGACACCGAACGGGTCGCGGACGTACTGCCGGTCGAGCGTGCCGTCCGGATGCTCGAGGTGGAGGATGCGCGCGGACTGCCACTCGCAGTGCTCCGGTCCGACGATGTCGATGAGGATGCGACCGGTCTCCTCGTGCTCCCAGATCGTCCGCCCTCCACCCACGTCGACGTCCGCTCCCCACTCCGACGGCGCGCACGCCCGTAGCTCGGTGATTGTGAACGGCGTCCCTCCCTGGAGCTCGTCGAGCCTCGGTTCGAACACGAGCACCACCTTGGTCCGACCGCTGACCTCGAAGACGTAGACGTGGCGGTCACCGACCGAGCCGAGCTTGCGATAGTCCGACTTCGGGATGGCGAAGGGATTGCTCGTCAGCCAGGCCCGGAGCGCGTCGTCGGCCGTCGAGGCTCCCGCGCCATCACCGAACCCACCGTCGCTCCGACCGCCGATCTCCGACATGGGACCGTCACAGCTCAGGAGGTCGGCGGCGGACTCGGCGTCGGCAAATGGATCAGATGGCATGGGGGACGTGATCGGAGCGGGCGCTGCGCATCCCCCGAGCCCGATGGCGGCAATCGCGATCGCTCGAATCACGCGGCTCATCCCCTCCACCTGGCGACCGACCACACCGCCCCGGCATCGCATTGGCCTGCGGGCATCATGCCGGGCGAGCCCATGCTGACATGGCGGCTACTCGCTCCGCAATGAGGTGTGCCACAGACGTGTGGCAGCCTGACTACTGCACGCCCTGTTTGCGTTAGCGGCCCAGGGCGGAGAATCGGACGCGCCGGCACGCCGGCGCACGCTCACGTGTGCGGGACCGGTTGCGATCCGACCGGCTAACGCGAATCAGGCGAGCGGTTGTCGAGCAGCGCACGCCACGCGCCGAACCGCATGCCGGTGGTGGACCGACCGGGTCAGGACTCGGAGCTGTCTCCGGATCCCTCGCCGCCTGCATCGGCCGCCGAGCCTTCGCCGCCCTCGGCACCCTCGGCAGCGCCCTCTCCCTCGGCTCCCTCGCCCTCTTCGCCCTCGAGCTCCTCGCCCTCGGCGACGACCGGCTCCGGCTCCTCCTCGACCCGCGGCGGGACGACGGTGGCGACGAGCGTGTCCCCGTCGGTCAGTACGTGGACGAGATCGCGGTTCAGGCTGAGGTCGCGAACGTGGATGGCCACGTCGAGGCTCTTGAGGACCGACACATCGACGGTGATCTCGTGCGGGATGTCGGTCGGCAGCGCCTTGACGTGGATGCTCGACACGTTATGGAGCAGCGTGCCACCGGTCTCCTCGACAGCGGGTGCGTCGCCGGTGAAGACGAGCGGAATGTCGACCTCCATCTCGACCTTGAGGTTCACGAGGTAGTAGTCGACATGGAGCGGCTGCCCGCTCACGGGATGGCGCTGAACGCTCTTGATGAACCCGCTGGTTGCGCGGTTCGCACCCGGCAGCTTGAACTTCACCACGGACGTCTTGCCCGCAGCGCGATACAGCGTCTCGAAGGTCTTGACCTCGACCTGGACGTTGGTCGAGTCCTCGCCCTTGCCGTAGACGACGCCGGGAACGAGACCGCCGCGGCGCAGCCGCTTGTTGGCCTTACCCTGCGCCTCACGCGCGTCGAGGGTGAGCTCCAGGTCCATTGGTCGTGGTGATCCTCTCTGGTGGTCGGGCGCCTCGGTCGCTCGCGACGAGCGGCGGGCTGCGCCGAACTGATCGAAACGCAATCCAGGTGCGTGCGGCATGGTACCCCGCATGCCCGAGGCGGGCAAGCCGGCGCCTCCACCTCCCCATCTCTCAAGGGGTGCCTTGTTCGAACGAATTGGACCGCTCAGCCGTATGACAACAGATGAAGACCGATGCGCGCGGCGCGGCGCGGCGCCGCCTGGGCTGCGCGATCGTGGCTCTCGCCGTGGGGCTCGTCGCGTGCGGCGGCCCGACGGCATCGGCGCTTCGGGTCACGCCATCGTCACTCCCGCCGTCCGTCGAAGGGCGGTCGCCCGAGCCGCCGACACCGTCGACGAGCGCCGTCCCAACCGCGGCGGATGACCTGGCGCGCCTCCTGGAGACCCTGGAGCGCACCCATCCGGAGCCGTTTCATGGCGTGAGTCGCGAGGAGTTCCTCGCCGCAGTCGCCACGTATGAGCGGTCGCTCCCGGAGCTGACCCCCGACGAGGCGGTGGTGGGGTTCATGCGCGTGTGGGCGATGCTCAGCCGCGAGGGACGCGACGGCCACCAGTTCGCGTTCGCGACGTCCGAGCACGAGGGGCCGGTCCTGCCCATCCGCGTCTACGAGTTTGCCGAGGGCCTGTTCGTCACGGACGCACTGCCGCCGCACGCGGCGATCGCCGGCGCTCGCATCACCGCCATCGAGGGCACGCCGATCGCCGACGTGCTGGCCGAGGTCGAGCCGCTGGTCCCTCGCGACGGCCCTGCGACGGTGCCGTCGTTCCGCCCCATCCTGCTGCTTCGCGCACAGGTCCTTCGCGGCCTGGGGCTCATCGGGGAAGGCTCTGTCACGGTCGATCTCGAGCTGCCGGACGGCACCGCCGCCACGATCGAGCTCGACCCGGTTGCGCATGAGGCGTATACGGAGTGGGCCGGGACCTTCGGGATCTTCCAGCTTCCGCGGGACGAGCGCGTCCGCTACCTGGCCGGTGGCCAGGAGTTCTTGAGCGCCACGATGATCGATGCCACAACGCTGTATCTCCGCTATCGGTCCATCGGGCCCATCGGCATGGCGGATGTGCGCGCTGCGATCGAACGCGCCGGGGTCAAGCGCGTCATCGTCGACGTTCGTCAGAATCCCGGCGGCGACAACACGACCTACGCAGGCTTCCGCGGTCTCCTGGAGGAGTGGGCGGAGGCGCACCCGAGCGCCCTCACCGTCCTCACTGACCGCGTGACCTTCTCCGCGGCCTCGAACTTCACGACCCAGATCGAGCGGAACACCGATGCGCGTTTCATCGGCGAGGCAATGGGCGGCGGGCTCAACTTCTGGGACGACGTGCGCTGGCTCGAGTTGCCGAACCTGCCGGTCCCGATGCGCGCCGCGATCAGCGTCCGCCACTGGGTCTTTGCCGATCCTGACGACCCGCGATTGACGATCGAGCCGGATGTGGCCGTCGAGGTGACCGCGGCCGACTACTTCGGCGGTCGGGACACCGCACTCGAGGCGGCGCTCGCCGGCGACTGAGTTCGTATCGGTTTCTTCTGCGAAAGGAAACCGACGCGGGGCCGGTCGTTCCTATACTTCGCGGCATGCCCGGCACGATCATGATCGTCGAGGACGAGCCCGCAGTCGCGCGGGGCGTCCAGGTTGCCCTCGAGCGCGAGGGGTACGCGGTGAGCGTGCAGCCGAACGGCGAGGATGCCATCAAGAACTTCGCCGACCTCGCCCCCGACCTCGTCGTGCTCGATGTGCGCCTGCCGGGGATCGACGGCTTCGAGGTGCTGCGCCAGCTGCGTCGCGAGACCCGCGCACCCGTGCTCTTCCTCACGGCCCGATCCGACGAAGTGGACAAGGTCGTCGGGCTCGAGATGGGCGCCGATGACTATCTCGTCAAGCCGTTCAGCGTCCGCGAGCTGGTCAGCAGGATCAAGGCCCTGCTGCGCCGCGCGTACGGAGAGCTCGCCGACACCGAGACCGGCCGGACGCTGCGGCGCAAGAACCTGGTCATCGACCTCGAACGTCGCCGGGTGACGCGCGACGGCGAGCGCATCGGCCTGACGACCACGGAGTTCGATCTCCTGCGTCATCTGGCGGCGCGACCGGGCAGGGTCTACACGCGGAGCCAACTGCTGGAGCTCGTGCGCGACTACGACGATGCGCTCGAGCAGGACGAGCGAACGATCAACGTCCATATCAGCCACATCCGGGACAAGATCGAGCCCGATCCCGCGCTGCCGCGCTACATCCGCACGGTGAGGGGCGTTGGCTACGCATTCGCCGAGGACTGACGCCGTCGAATCTCCGGAGCCGTCGAGCCGTCTGCACCTGCCGCAGGGCTGGACGGCGTTCTTCCAGCGCCTCAACACGCGCCTCGTGCTCGCCATCGCCTCGGTCGCGCTCGTGGGGCTCATCGTGTCGGCGCTGGCGATCAACCAGATTCTCCCCGGCTACTTCACCGAGCAGACCACCGAGCGCCTGGATGCGGCCGTCGTGTCGACCGGGCTGCTCATGCTGCAGAGCGCCGCGGACGAGATCGCCAACGGCAACCCGAACGTCGTCGCCGTTCCCGAGCTGCGGTCGCAGGTCGTGGTGGGCCGGGCAATCCAGTTCGCCGCGCAGTTCATCCTGCCTGCCACCTACGCGGTGTTCGAGGTGGAGTCGGGAGCGCAGGTCGCGGGCAGCGCGCCGGAGAACATCGACGACCTCGAGGCACGGGGCCTGCGCGCCGACCCCGTCGCGCCGGTCCGCCGCAGCATCGGGATTCCGCTGCCGAACGGCGACGAGGCGCGCTACGTGATCGATGTCTCCCGGCCCTACACGTCCCGGGAGGCGACGCTCGACCGCATTCGGTCCTCGATCGTCGGTGCCGGGCTGCTGGCCCTGGTGGCCTCGGCGGTCTTCGGGGTGGTGGCGGCCCGCCGGGTCACCGCCCCGATCCATCGGCTGCGGCGGGTCGCGGCGCGGGTGGCCCAGGGCGAGCTCGACGAGCGGGCGACCGTCTCGCGCGTCCTCGAGGTCGACGAGCTCTCCGCCCAGTTCAACGTCATGGCCGACCGACTGCTCGGCTCCCTCCGCATGCTCGAGGCGGACCGCGATCGGCTGCGGGAGTTCGTCGCCGATGTGAGCCACGAGCTGAGGACGCCGATCGCCGCGCTCCGCATGTACAACGAGCTGCAGGCCGATGGGAAGGTCGACGAGGCCACCCGCGCCGAGTTTGCGGAGCGCTCGACCGAGCAGATCGCCCGCCTGGAGTGGCTGAGCACCAATCTGCTCGACCTTTCGCGCATCGATGCTGGCATCTTTCCGCTCGACATGCGCGATGGGGACCTGCGCGATCCGATCCAGGCCGTGGTCCAGGCGCTGTCGGAGGTCGCGGTCGAACGTCGCATCGGGCTCGAGAGCCTCGTACCCGGAGATCCGGTCGAGCTGCGCTTCGATCGGGAGCGGATCGTCCAGCTCATGACGAACCTGGTCGGGAACGCGCTGAAGTTCACGCCACGCGGCGGGAGCGTTTCGATTCGCCTTGCCGACGACGGCACCGCGGCCACCATCGAGGTCCGCGATTCGGGCCCTGGCATCCCGGCCGATGAGCTGCCTCGCGTCTTCGAGCGGTTCTACCGCGGCACGAACACCGGGGATGCGCGGGCTTCCGGCAGTGGGCTCGGGCTGGCCATCGTGCGGTCGATCGTCGAAATGCACGGCGGCGAGATCGATCTCAGCAGCGTCGTCGGCGAAGGGACCGTGTTCACCATCACGCTTCCTCGTCGAGCGGAGAAGGTCAACGAAACTTCACGCATCGAGGCTGCTGCGCGTAACCCACGGCCGGTAGCGTGAATCGCGCCCGCCCGGCGTGGCAAGCTGACCACAGGAAGAGCACTGACCGATGACGACGAACGAACCGAACCCGAGCAGCGATCGAGATCCAACCGAGAAGATCGAGGTCCAGCGCTACGGTCCACCGCCCCAGCGGGAGCCGTGGCATGACGATCGCCAGCCCACCGGGGTATGGAGCAGCCGTCCGGCTCCGACACCCGAGTCGCGTGCCCCGCGGCGCGGCCTGACCGCGGCGCCATTGATCGCCATCGCCGTGGTGGCGGGTGTCGTGTCCGGAGCCCTCTCCGCCGTCGCCGTCACGAACATCATCCGGGACCCCGCCGGCCCGGTCGGCGAGGTGACGAGCACCCCGAACGCCGAGAACGTGAGCAACGTGCGCATCGACGAGTCGAGCGCGGTGATCGACGCCGTCGAGCAGGTCGCGCCGGCCGTGGTGACCATCCAGGCCACCGGCGGCGGTCTGCTTCCCTCCAGCGGCACGGGCTCCGGCTTCATCTTCGATCCGAACGGCTGGATCCTCACCAACCGGCACGTGGTCGAGGACGCCAGCGACCTGACGGTGTCCCTGAACGACGGCCGCGAGTTCCCCGGCGAGATCTACGGCATCGACACCCTGACCGATCTCGCGATCGTGAAGATCGACGTCACCGACCTGCCCGTGGCCCCCATCGGCAGCTCCGCCCACCTCGAGCCGGGCCAGGTCGCGATCGCCATCGGCAACCCGTTCGGTTTCGAGAACACCGTGACGACCGGCGTCGTCTCCGGCCTCGGCCGGCAGATCACCGCCTCGGGCGCCACGCAGACGAGCGCCGAGACGCTTCGCAACCTCATCCAGACCGATGCCGCCATCAACCCCGGCAACTCGGGAGGACCGCTGGTGAACAGCGCCGGTGAGGTCATCGGCGTGAACACTGCGGTCAACCAGGACGCGCAGGGTGTCGGCTTTGCGATCCCGATCGATGTGGCGAAGCCGCTTCTCGAGCAGGCACTCGCCGGCGACCCGCTGGTCCGGCCGTGGATCGGGGTCTACTACGTCCCGGTGACGCCGGCCCTGGCCGCCGAGCAGGATCTGCCGGTCGAGTACGGCGCGCTGATCGGCTCGAGCACGTCCGGTGGGCAGGCGATCTTCCCGGACAGCCCGGCTGCCGACGCTGGGCTCCAGGACGGCGACATCATCGTCGGCGTGAACGGGACGCAGGTCGGCGCCGACGCGGACCTGTCGACACTCATCCTGCCGTACTCCCCCGGTGACACGATCACGCTGCGGGTCCTCCGCAACAACTCGGTCAGCGAAGTGGAGATCACGCTCGGCGAGCTGCCGGCGACGAACTGATCAGGCCGAGTCCGACGAGGCGGGGCGGCGTCGCGTGAGCGTCACCTCGACCGTGTCGAAGGGAACGTCGAGCGGGGCCTGCGGCTTGCGAACCCGGACCTCGACCTCGCTCACCACGCGGGGGTCGGTCGCGGCGAGCACGGCCCGCGCGATCGCACCGGCCAGGGCTTCGATGAGGTCGAAGGACGGTCCTTGGACGACGCCGCGCACGACGTCCGCCAGCGCGCCGTAGTCGGCGGTGGCAGCAAGATCGTCCGACTCGGACGCGGCCGCAAGGTCCGCGTGCAGGACCAGGTCGACCTCGAACGGCTGCGGCTGCTCCTTCTCCCACGTGTTCACCCCGTGCCGCGCGTCGAACCGCATGCCGATGACGCTGAGGCGGTCCCTGAAGTCGCTCATCGGCGAATGATGGCGTCGGCGACGCGACGCGTGCGCGCGATCTCCGCCACGTCGTGGACGCGGACGACGTCGGCTCCCGCGGCGATGGCCAGGGCGACCGTCGCCGCCGTTCCGTCGAGCCGATCGGCGGGTTCCGCACCGTCGAGGAGCTCGCCGAGGAACCGCTTGCGGCTCGTCCCGACCAATAGCGGCAGCCCGAGCCGTTGCCTCAGCTCCGCCAGGCGGTGAAGGAGCTCGAGATTGTCCTCGGTCCCCTTGCCGAAGCCGATGCCGGGATCCACCAGCAGCCGATCGCGCGGGACGCCGCGAGCCTCCGCCAGGCGGGCCGCCTCGCTCAGCCATCCGACGACCGTCTCGAACGTGCCGTCCGGATACCCGCTCTCGACCTGGTTGTGCATCAGGACGAGGTGCGCCCCGGCGGCTGCGGCCGCATCGGCGGTTCCCGGGTCGCGCCGCGCCGCCCACACGTCATTGACCATGGTCGCCCCGGCGCCGAGCGCCTCCGCCGCGACCGCGCCCTTGCTGGTGTCAATGCTCACGACCGCGACCTCGCCCAGCTCGGCCGCCAGCGCCCGAACCACGGGAACCGCGATGGCTCGTTCCGTGTCCGCGTCGACCTCGGGGTGGTCGCCGTACGCCGCACGCGGCCGGGTCGATTCGGCCCCGACGTCGAGGATCTCGGCTCCATCCGCCACCATTGCCCGGCCCTGGTCGAGCGCCGCGGCGACGATCTCGTCGACGTCGCGCCCCGGCGCCGCGAGCCCGTCGCCCGAGAACGAGTCGGGCGTGACGTTGATGATGCCCATGACATACGTCTTCTCGCCCCAGCGCAGCGTCCGTGCCATTCAGCCTGCCTCCGCCATGATCATGCCGCGGATCTCGCCGACCAGATACAGCGAGCCCGCCACCACGACCGGGTCGCCCTGCGCCATGGACAGCGCCGCCGATGCGCCCGCGGCGACGCGGGCGTCCGTGCCGCCGATGCGTCGCCACGCGCGCTCCAGGTGATGGGGATCGTGTGCGCCGGGGTCATCGGCCCGAGTGAAGATGAATCGCGGCCGCAGCGGGGCCAGGGCACGCAGGATGGCGCCGATGCGCTTCCCGCGCATCGCTCCGAAGATGATTGTCGGGCGCGCCAGCTGGAGGTCTGCCAGGGCGAGCGCCAGTGCCCGTGCCCCATCCGGGTTGTGGGCGCCGTCAAGCAGGAGCCGGCGACCCCCGTGCTGCAGCACCTCGAGCCGGCCGGGCCAGCGGGCCTGCGCCAGTCCGCGCCGCAGGGTCGGCTCGTCGACCGCGATTCCGTGGCGCTCGGCGATGGCATCGAGCAGCGCCATGGCCACCATCGCGTTCTCGGCCTGATGCCGCCCGACGAGTGCGATGCGCACATCGTCCAGCGTCCCGGCCGGCGTGTGCGCGTCGATCACGATGCCATCCCACCCGACCGACTTCAGGGTGGCGCGATAGCCTTCCGTCACCCCGATGCGGCGTAGCGGGACCCCGAGCGCTGTGCAGCGTTCGATGATCGGCCGTGCCCCGCGACCCCGCGCGCCCGTCACGGCGAGGTTGCCGGGCTTGATGATCGCCGCCTTCTCGGTGCCGATGGCGGTCAGGGTCGTGCCGAGGTAGGCCTCGTGGTCGCGCTGGACGTTCGTGACGGCCGCGACGCCGAGGTCGAGCACGTTCGTCGCGTCGAGCCGTCCGCCCATCCCGACCTCGACCAGGGCAAGGTCGACCCGTTGCCGCACGAGCTCGGAGATCGCGACCGCCGTCAGGACCTCGAACTCGGTTGGGTTTCCGGCGTCGGCCCGCATGCCGTCGACCGCCGGCAGCACCCGGGCGACCGCTGCGGCGAAGTCCGGCTCCGGGATCGGGACGCCGTCGATGGCGACGCGTTCCCGGTACTCGACCAGGTGCGGCTTCGGCATCGTGCCGATCCGGTGGCCGGCCGCGATCAGGACCGAACCGGCCATCGCCACCACCGAGCCCTTGCCGTTGGTGCCGCCGACGAGGGCCCCATGCAGCTCGCGATCCGGCCGGCCGACATCGGCCATCAGGCGCCGGACGCGATCGAGGCCGAGGTTGACGCCGAACCGTCCGCGCTCGGTGAGTGCGGCGATGGCATCGCGGTAGGAGAGGGGCCCCGCGTCGTTCACGGGCGCGTCAGTCCGCGGCGTCCTCGTAGAAGACGCAGTCGTTGAACTGGCCGGTCAGGCACAGGTCGTTGACGTAGCCGGAGTCGAGGTGGACGCCGCCGCGAAGCTCGCATCGGCTCACGGTGCCCTCCTGCTTGGCCAGCGTGCGCATGAGCTGGGGCGCCTGGATCGGCACGCGACCCTTCGCGCCCTGGGTGAGGTAGAAATGCGGGCAATGGTGGCGTCGCGGCTTCGAGTAACCGAGCGGGACGCCGCGGCGGCCGACGTGGACGGTCATCGGCTCGGCCGAGCCCGCGAAGCGCTTCTCGGCGATCACGCAGCGGCCGGGCTCGCACTCCTTGTCCTCGTGGCAGCACGCGCGCGCCGGGCCGATGCCCTCGACCGCCCACAGCTCCCAGCAGGGCCGGCGCAGGATGAAGGCCGGGCATCGATAGCGAATCGTCAGGTCGCAATTCTCGACCTCCCAGCACATCGTGCGTCGATCGGAGTCGCGACGGTCGGGCGCGAACGGGTCACTGGCCTCGCGCCGGTCGCCGCCGGTGCGGCGTTCGGTCTTGATGATCATGGATGCTCGGGCAGCCCTCCTCGCCGGGGAGTGTAGCGGCTGCCCGAGTGGCGCGTTCCGGATGCCTCAGGCGAGGAACTGGCTGAGGCGCTCCTCCATGACCTCCTGCGGCATGTAGCCGACCAGACGCGCGGCCTCGCGGCCGTTCTGAAAGACGATCAACGTGGGGATGCTGAAGATGCTGTAGCGCATGGCCAGCTGCTGGTTCTCGTCGGTGTTGACCTTGGCGACGCCCAGCTTGTCGGCGTGCTTGTCGCCCAGGCTCTCGACGACGGGCGAGACGAGCCGGCACGGCCCGCACCAGGGAGCCCAGAAGTCGACAAGGACGGGCTTATCTGCGTTGAGGACCTCCGACTCGAAGCTCGACTCGTCGACCGAGATCGGGGTGGTTGCTGTCATTGTTGGACGAGGTGCCTCCCAAGCGTGGAAACGGGATCACGGGCAATCCTAGCACCGGCATCCGGCGATGGCGCCCGTCCCTACGGCGCGGGTGTCGGCGTCGGAACGGGGTCCGGCGTGGGCGTGGGCGGCGGCGGCAACGTCGGCGCGGGCGTCGGGTCCGGAGTCGGCGAGGGGGACGGCGTCGGCGACGGTGTCGGCCCACTGCTGATCACCAGGTTCACCTGGCTCCCCGCCGCGACGCTGTTGCCCGACGGTGGGTCGCTGCGGATCACCGAGCCACTTGGCACGTCCTGGTCCGGCTCGACGTCGACCTCGCCCACGCGCAGATCGAAGTCGCGGAGCGTCGCCTCGGCCTGGGACTGCGTCTGCCCGCGCAGGCTGGGAACGCGGACCTCTTCCTCACCGCTCGACACGAAGACGACGAGGGTGTCTCCCTCGCTCATCGATTCGCCGCTGGCCGGCTCGCAGCGGATGACGTCCCCGTCGGGAACGTCCGACGATGGCTCATCCTGCTCGTTGACCACGACATCCACGTCTCGCAGCTGGGTGCGGAGCGTGGTGAGTCGCACCCCGTCGCAATCGGGAACGGTGACGACCGCGGCCGATGGGCTGGGGCTGGTTGACGGGTCTCCCGAGGAGCCCAGCAGCTGTGCGGCCAGGAAGCCGATGGCCCCGAGCAGCACGACCGCCAGGACAGCCAGCAGCCAGATCCACCACGGTTGGCCGTCATCGGGCTCGCGCTCGTAGACGTCGACACGGCGGGGCGGCGGCGCCATCGCCACGCGATCCGCCGGCCGCGTGACGCGGGGTGGAACGTAGACGGTCGGCTCCCCGGCCGCCGGGGTGCTGGCGGGCGCTGCGCCTCGACCGCCGGGGACCGGCATGACCGCCGCGTCGGGGTCGCGCCGCCAGACGCGCAACGCCTCCGCGAATGCGCCGGCATCGGGGTAGCGCTGTGCCTGGTCGCGCGCCAGGGCGCGCATGAGGATCGCCTCGAGCCCGGGCGCCAGCGGATGGCCGATCGAGGAGGGTGCCGGCGCGTCCTCGTTCAGCCGCTTGAGCGCGACCGCGGCTGCGGAGTCGCCTTCAAAGGGGCGGCGTCCGGTCAGCATCTCGAACAGGACGATCGCCAGCGCGTAGACGTCGGATGCCCCGGTCACCTCGTCGCCCCGCGCCTGCTCCGGGCTGAAGTAGTGCACCGATCCGAGGGTGGTGCCGGTCACGGTCATCGATGCCTCGGCCACCGCGCGAGCGATGCCGAAGTCGGTGACCTTCACGTCTCCGCCGTCGGTGATGAGGATGTTCCCGGGCTTCACATCGCGATGGACGATGCCCTTGCGATGCGCGACCTCGAGCGCCCCGGCCACCCCGATGGCGACGCGGACGGCATCGTCCACCGAGAGCGTCCCGCGGTCGCGCAGGACCGTCGACAGGTCGTTGCCCTCGATGAGCTCCATGACGATGTACTGGTCGCCATCGGCGCCGTCGGTGCCGTAGTCGTAGACGCTGACGATGTTCGGGTGTGACAGTCCGCCCGCCGAACGAGCCTCCTGCTTGAAACGGGCAGCGAACCCGGGATCCGAGCTGAACTGCGGACGGAGGAGCTTGACGGCCACCTCGCGGTCGAGCTGCTCGTCGACGGCTCGCCAGATCGTGGCCATCCCGCCCTCGCCCAGCGGGGCGATGAGGCGGTACCGGTCGCTGATCAGCCTGCCGATCATCTCCACGTCGGCGTCAGTCTCGCAGGTCGAGGCCGCGGATGTACGAGCGGAATTCGTCGGCGTCGTCCGACTCGAGGCCCATGGCGACGTTGGCCTTCAGCCAGCCGATGCGGGTGCCTGCATCGTGGCGGGTGCCCTCGAATTGGTAGCCGAAGACCGGCTGCTCCTGGATCAGGCCGCGGATCGCATCGGTCAGCTGGATCTCGCCTCCGGCGCCGCGCGTCGTCTGCTCCAGCACGTCGAAGATCTTCGGGGTGAGCACGTAGCGCCCGAGGACCGCCAGGTCGGACGGCGCGTCCTCCACCGACGGCTTCTCGACGAGGTTGCGGATCTCGACGACGCGGCCCTCCTCGTGCAGCGGCTCGAGGATCCCGTAGCGGCTGACGTCCTCGCGCTCCACGCGCTGGACCGCGACCACCGATCCGCGATGCGCGAGGTGGGCGTCGATCAGCTGGCGCGTGACCGGCGGCCCCGTAGGGTTGAGCATGACGTCGTCGCTGAGCAGGACGGCGAACGGCTCCTCGCCCACCAGGTCCTTGGCCATCAGCACGGCGTGGCCGAGTCCGAGCTGCTCGCGCTGGTGCACGAACGCAACGGTCCCGAACTCGCTGATGCGGCGGATCGTCCGCAGCATCTCGATGTCGCCTCGCTCCTCCAGCCAGCGCTCGAGCGAGGGGCTCGAGTCGAAGTGATCCTCGATGGCGCTGCGCCCCGTCGCGATGACGATGATGATCTGCTCGATTCCCGAGGCGACCGCCTCCTCCACGGCGTACTGGATGATCGGCCGATCGACGAGCGGCATGATCTCCTTGGGAATGGACTTCGTGGCCGGAAGGAATCGAGTCCCGAAGCCCGCGGCGGGCAGGACGGCTTTACGGACGCGCACGGTGATGTGAGGTTCTCCTGGCTACGGCTCGCCTTTGGGCCGGCGCTGCAGCGTCGGGGCTCGGGGTGTCGGACGCGCGCGGCGGCGGAATCGGGTCGTCTGTTGGGGACGCAAGTATAGCAACCGGTGTTGCACGGCCCCCGCGAGCGCCGGGGACGGTACAATCGCGCCGCCCATGATCAAGTCGCTCGTCCGCACGTTCCGAGGGCCGAGTCGCGACCCCCGGATGACCTATATCAGCCGTCCCATGCCCCGCGACCTGCGGGACGAGGACGTCGTCGCCGCGCTCGAGATGGCGCTCGCGACCGACCCGAATCCGGCGTACCTGGTCGAGACGCTGCCGCCGGCGTTGAAGCAGGTCACCGGGCGCGACCTCCAGGTGCTCGATCGCTCGGTCCGGGACGTGACCGGGGCATTCAGCAAGATCCAGGTCATGATCCGCGACGGCGACGTGGGCATGTGGCCCGGGTATGCCGCGATGTCCTATCCACTGCTCTCGCCGACCGCGCGCGCCGAGCAGACACGGGCGGCCATCCTCGCCGCCGATGCCACGGACGGAGCGGGCGAGGCGCCGGCCGGACCGAAGCCCGGATGGGAGCCACCACCACCGGTCGTGCGCCGCTGATGGGCCGCCAGAACGTTCCGCGTGATCAGTGGCTGGAGCTGGGCCATGAGTGCCCGCGCTGCGGAGAGCGCATCACCGAGGAGGACGTCCACTCCTGGCGCCCGATGCCGGAGGATCCGAAGCTCCTGCTCCTCTACTGCCCGAACTGCGGGGATCGGGTCGAGATCAACCACATCTGACGGTCGGCATCAGGCTCCAGAGCGGTCGATGATCATCGTGGTGGAGGGGCCAAGCGCGGCCGGCAAGACGACCTGGGCTCGGACACATGCGGCTGCGGTCCTGGTCCCCG
The DNA here is from genome assembly GCA_963767985.1 of uncultured Chloroflexia bacterium. Classification (GTDB taxonomy): domain Bacteria; phylum Chloroflexota; class Limnocylindria; order QHBO01; family QHBO01; genus JACDBZ01. The sequence goes on along the minus strand of CAVYGE010000002.1, from coordinate 420,687 downwards.
AAGCCGCTCCATCGGCCGATCCACCCGGAGATCCGGGGCTGGCGGCCCGGTTCTGGGTTGAGATCGGGGCCAGCCGATGGAGCGAGGCCGTCACGACCGAGCGAACGCAGGGGACCGCGGTCTGCGATACGGATCCCCTGAAGCTGCACTACGCCTGGTCGATGTGCCGTATCGGTGCCATCTCGATCAGCGACCTCGCGGAACAGGTCGCCGCCTATCGGTCGAGCGTCGTCGCCGGGCGCTTGGGCTTCGCCGATCACTACCTTGTCGCCATTCCCGACACCGAGACGCTCGATTCCCGCAAGACCGGCGATGGGAGCCGACGCCGGCGCAACTTCGACATGCATCGGCAGCTCGGAGGACCACTGCGTGAGTGGTACGCCGGCGTGGATGCGGCTCGTCCGGGATCGGTGACCTGGGGCTTTCCCATCGGCGGCGTGAGCGACCTGCCGGTCACCTCACGGCCGAGATACGACGTGGCAGCCTTCGATGCGATCGTGGCGCGCCTGGGAGAGCTGCTCCAGCGCGGGACCTGATGGGTCGGGCGTGGTGCCCCCAAGGGGATTCGAACCCCTGATCTCCACCTTGAAAGGGTGGCGTCCTAGGCCTCTAGACGATGGGGGCATCGGTCAGACGGGCACCGCGCATGCTACCAGCGGGCTCGGGGTCGGGTCTTCGGCGTCAGATCGCCGGCTGGGCCGACGACGACGGCGGGCCGCCGGATCGGAGCGGAGCTCAGCCGAGGAAGAAGAGCAGCAGCAGGATCAGCAGTCCCGCGATGGCCACGGCCGCCACGAGGGCCATGATGCCGCCGCCGATCGCGATCACCGCCGCCTGCCCGTGCTCGCGTCGACGCGAGGCACGAGCGCCCCAGATCCAGCCCTGCGAGTACAGGAACAGGCCGACCAGCGCGCCAAGGACCGATGCGGCGAGCAGCGCCAGGACCGAAAGGTCCGAGTCGCGGCCCAGCAGGGCGAGCGCGGTCAGGGCGCCGGCGATGATCAGGCCCACGATCCCGATCACGGCGTTGCGCAGCAGAGGGTGCATCGGCGCGCAATTCTAGCCGGTCGGACTTCGCCTGCTTCCGGCCCCTGCTGCGGTACGCAACTTGCTTGGCTGCTACGGCACACCACGACCACGGATCACCCACGAAGGAGGCGCCAGATGGCCGACGGCCGCGGCACCGACCAGGATGTCCCCGCCGATGGCGGCAACATGAGCGTGCGCGAAGCCGGCCGGAAGGGCGGGAAGATGACCCGCGCCCGCTATGGCGCGGAGTTCTTCCAGGAGATCGGCTCGAAGGGCGGCAAGGCGGTCAGCGAGCGGTACTCCAACGAGCACTTTCGCGAGATCGGTCGCAAGGGCGGGCGTCGCGTCGCCGAGCTGATCGCGCGCGCCAAGAAGATGGAGCCGGATCAGCCCCTGGAGTAGCGCTGCTCCTTCCAGGGATCCGCCTCGTTGTGGTAGCCGTTTCGCTCCCAGAACCCGAGGTGGTCCTCCGCGGCGAACTCCACGCCGCGCAGCCATTTCGCGCTCTTCCAGAAGTATGGCCCGGGCACGATCGCTCGCAGTGGATAGCCATGCTCCGCCGACAGCGGCTCGCCGTCGTAGCTCCAGGCGAGGAGGCAGTTCGGCTGCATCGCGGTGGCGAGGGGCACGTTCGAGGTGAATCCACCTTCGGCGTGGAAGATCACGAACCGTGCCTTCGAGCTGGGCCGTGCCACCTCCGCGATGTGCGTGAACGGCACCCCTTCCCATCTCGTGTCGAGCTTCGACCAGCGCGTCACGCAGTGGACGTCCAGGGTCTGCTCCGCGGTCGGGAGGGCACGGAACTCGGCCCACTTCAGGGTGAATGGCTCCTCCACCTCGCCCCAGACTCGGAAGTCCCAGGCGGCCAGGTCCCCGTACTCCGGCACGCGCCCGAAGTGAAGGACGGGGAACTTCTCGGTCAGGACCTGGCCCGGGGGGACGCGCTCCACGAGCTCGACGGGGATGTTGCGACGCTGCCATGGAAAGGCCATGCTCGCAGCGTGCGCCGTGCCCGTCCCCGGGTCAAGAGCCAGCGATGATCTCGCTCCGTCGGCGGCGATGACGGGCCTCGAGTCGCTCGCGCCGTCGCGCCTCCCACATGTCCCACGCACCCACGACGGCGCCGAGCATCAGGCCGGCGGCCCATAGCAGTGTCGCGAGGCCGGGCGCGTACGCCTCGGTGGGGACGAAACCGCCCGTGACCTGCGGGACGGCCGGGACGCCGAAGATCCCGTACCCGACCTGGACTGTGACCCCGACGGCGATCATCAGGAGGGCGATCTCGACCCAGCGATGGTGGATGATGAGCGAGATGGCCGCCACGATGACCACCAACCCGGCCAGGGCCACCCCGAGATCCACGGCCGCCAGCCAGATCACTCCGAGCGCCACGCCAAGGCCGACGACTCCGAGCGAGACCCGATCGAACTGCCCGACGAATGCGCGCATGGCTTCCCTCCCGGCGGGAGGATATCGCACCTCCCGCCCGCCGCCTAGACTCGATTCATGAGCTCCAGCGCCTTCCTCGACCTCGCCCGAGTGGCGGCGGCCGTGGGTGCCACCCGCAGCAAGAACGCCAAACGCGACCTGCTCGCCACTTACCTTCGCGACCTGTCTCGCAGCGACCTGGTGGCCGCGTGCTCCTTCTTTGCCGGGCGGCCGCTGGCGGACCCCGCAGCAAAGTTCGGGATGGGCTGGGTGCAGCAGGGCGCGGCCCTCACCCGGGCCAGCGGTGCGGACGCCGAAGCGGTCCGTGCCGCCTACCTGCGACACTCGGACTTCGGCGACGCGGCGGCGGAGCTCCTCGAGGCTGCCTCGACGGCTGGAGCGTCGCCGAGCGTCGCCGACGTCGCCTCAACCTTCGAGGCCATCGCGGGCGCCGGAAACGGCGAGGAGCGAATCGGGCATCTGGCCGACCTCTTCGCGCGCGCAGGACCTGAGGGTGCCCGCTTCATCGGCCGCATCACGTCCCGCGAGACCCGTATCGGCCTTCGCGAGGGCCTGCTCGAGGAGGCCGTGGCGGCCGCCTTCGAAGCGGATCTGGCGGCGGTGCGGCGCGCACACATGCTGACCGGCGACATCGGCGAGGCGGCGCTGCTGGCTGCCGCAGGTGCGCTCGACACGGCTGCGCTCCACGTAGGGCGGCCGATTCGCTTCATGCTCGCCACCCCGGTCGCCGACGCGGACGAGGTCATGCGTCGCGTCGAGGGCGAAGCATGGATCGAGGACAAGTACGACGGCATTCGCGCGCAGCTGCACATCTCCGCCGACGCCACTGTTCGGCTGTTCAGCCGCGATCTCAACGACATCACCCGATCGTTCCCGGAGGTTGCCGCCGCCGCCGAGGCACTGGCCGAGAACGGCCCGCTGGTCGTCGACGGCGAGCTGGTTCCGTGGCGCGAGGGATCGGTCCTCGACTTCGCGTCACTGCAGACGCGCCTCGGCCGGGTGCGCCCGTCGGCCGCGCTGCTGGCCGAGGTGCCTGTCGTCCTCGTGGCGTTCGACCTTCTTCACCTGGCCGGCCGAGACCTGCTCGAGACACCCCTGCGCGAGCGTCGCACCGCGCTCGAGGAGCTCGCGCCGCCTGAGCGCACGGGGGAGCGGATCCTGCTGGCGCACCTCGCCTCGGCGCGATCCACGGATGAGGTCGAGCGCCACTTCGACGACGCGCGGGAGCGTCGCAACGAGGGGTTGATGGTCAAGGATCCCGGCTCGACCTATCAGCCGGGGCGTCGCGGGCTCGGCTGGCTCAAGCTCAAGAAAGCGCTCGCCACGCTCGACTGCGTGGTGGTCGGCGTGGAGTGGGGGCACGGCAAGCGTCGCGACGTCCTGTCCGACTACACCTTCGCGGTGCGCGAGTCCGACGAGGCCGACGCTCGGCTCCTGACGATCGGCAAGGCCTACACCGGGCTGACCGACGCCGAGATCGCGGAGATGACCGAGCGATTCCAGGCGATCACCGTCAAGGATCACGGCCGATATCGGACGGTCGTTCCCGAGGTCGTGGTCGAGATCGCGTTCGATCGGATCATGCGCTCGAGCCGGCACCGCTCCGGCTACGCCATGCGCTTCCCGCGCATCGTCCGTATCCGCGACGACAAGACCCCTGCCGAGATCGACTCGCTCGCGACGGTGGAGGCCCTGTTCACGGAGCAGGCGTCCGGCCGCATCCTGCTGGCAACCGGGGCGGGCGGCGAGACCGAGCGTATCCGGGCCACGGGTGAGGCGGGCGCGTCCTAGGATCAGCCGATGACCGACGAGCAGCTTCCGGAGCACGTCCGACGCAACCGCCAGGCATGGGACGAGATGGCGCCGCAGTACGTTGGGAATGGCGAGCGCAGCTGGGCGACGGACGAGTTCACCTGGGGCATCTGGCACATGCCGGAGACGGTCCTCGGCGCGCTGCCCGACGATCTCGAGGGAAAGGACGTCATCGAGCTGGGGTGTGGAACCGCCTACATCTCCGCATGGCTCGCGCGACGGGGAGCGCGCCCGGTTGGCATCGACAACTCGCCGAAGCAGCTCGAGACGGCGCGGCGGCTCCAGGCCGAGCACGGGCTCGAGTTCCCGCTGCTGCTCGGCAACGCCGAGGAGGTGCCGTATCCCGACGAGAGCTTCGACCTCGCGATCAGCGAGTACGGCGCTGCGATCTGGGCCGATCCCCACCGATGGATCCCCGAGGCCTCCCGCCTCCTGCGACCCGGCGGCGAGCTCGTCTTCCTCGGCAACGGTGTGCTGTTCACCCTCAGCGTGCCGGAGAACGAGGGCGAGGGTCCGGCCACCGAGCGGCTGCTGCGTCCGTACTTCGGCATGAATCGCTTCGAGTGGCCCGGCGAGACCGGGGTCGAGTTCCACCTCGGGTACGGCGACATGATCCGGTTGCTGCGCCGGAGCGGATTCGAGGTGCTCGACCTCATCGAGATTCAGGCGCCCGATGGAGCGACGACCAACGATCCGTTCAACGACCCCGAGTGGGCGCGCCGCTGGCCGTCCGAGGAGATCTGGAGGGCTCGGAAGGTCGAGCGGGTCGAGTAGGATCGGCTCATGGATTCGTTCAGCGGCCTTCGTGAAGCCCGTTCCGTCGATGTCGACCTTCTGACCGACGCGTACCGCGTGTCCGGCACGGTGCTCACTCGCTTCGAGCGCGTCACCGACATCCTGAACCAGCTCACCGGCTCCCACCTCACCGTGGCCCACGCCACGATCAGCGAGCATGCGGACCCCTCCGCCACCCAGGCAGCCCCCACCGTCGTGGTCGACGTGGGCGCCATCCTCGTCTTCGTCGCGTCGGGACTGGCGGCGCCGGCACCCTCCGAGATGCGGGTGCCGAAGCGGCCGGTGCGGGCACAGCTCGCGCTGCCGCCGGTGCGCTGCACCGGCACGATCCACGTTGCCATGGGCAGTCGCCCAGTCGACGGCCTCCTCAACCTCACCGATCGGTTTCTTGCCATGACCGACGCGACGATCGAGTCAGGCGCCTATCCGCAGCTCGCTCGCACGGCCGATGTCATGGCGATAGCCCGGGGTCGCGCGCAGCTCATGCTCGTGATTGACGACGAGCGACCCGATGAGCTGCTGGCAGACGTCCTGGACCAGCGAACCGCCGAGCGCTGGCTGCGATCGGACGAGCCGACCGGCTGAGCCATCCGGCCGTGGCGCCGGTCAGGCCGGGTGGTGCCGCGCGCGCTGCGGTTGACGGGCGTCGCCGGTGAGCTCGGAGACGTCGAGCACGGCGCTGAGCAGCGCGGACGCGGTGGCGGGATCGAGCCGGCGAAAGCGACCGATGGCATTCGCCCACCACGGTCCGTTGTCGGTCGTCACGATCTCGTCGACGGGCTCCTCGAGCACCACGTGCGACCGCGCCAGGGGGAACGCCACGGCACCCTGGACGGCGATGCCGGTGAGCCCGACATCCGCGGCCCAGCGAACGACTCCCTCGGCCAGCGCCGATGCGTCATGGCTCGGATTGGTGCGGCAGCGGATCCATCCGCCGCGCCGCCCGGCGTCGAACTCCCAGATCCGACCGCGAACGCGATAGGTTCCCTCCCAGTCGCGGACGGTCAGCGCTCGCACGCCGGCTGGCCCGATGAGCAGGCCGTCGAGGCGCAGCGCATCCCGGATCGGCAGACGCGGGCCCAGGACCAGCGCATAGGAGTCGTCGAACATCGGAGCCAGCATGCGCTCGAGCACCGCGGCGGCCGATCTCGGCCGGATGAGAGCTGCGATTCGCAGGAGCCACGCGCTCCCGATGCCGATGCCAAGTGCGGCGACGACGCCGAGCGTTCCCACGATGTCCGACCGGCTCTCGCCTGCCACCACGGCCAGCCCAACGGCGACCAGGCCGGTGAGGACCATGCCGAGGCCCAGCGCGAGTGATCGCCGCATGTTCCGCTTCTCCGCGGGACGGATGACCCTCATCGCAATCGACCCCGCTCGGATAGGCTTGATCCATGACAATCACCATCAGCGCCTCGGTCGACGGCGCCACGAGCCGCGTCGAGGCGCGCACCGTCGGCGGTGCCGCGATCCGCATGGATGCCGAAGCCACCCAAGGCGAGAGTCGCGCCGCCGAGCCGAAAGAGACGCTGCTGGCCGCGCTGGCGGGATGCACGGGGATGGATGTCGCGAGCATCCTGCGCAAGAAGCGCCAGGCGGTCGAGACGTACGAGATCGTCGTGGAGGGTGCGTCGGGGCCCGACCATCCACGCGTCTTCACGACCATCGCCGTCGAGCATCGCGTCAGCGGCGACGTGACCGCGGAGGCGCTGCGGCGCTCGATCGAGCTGTCGGCGACGCGGTACTGCCCGGTCAACGCGATGCTGTCGCAGTCGGTCACGATCGAGCATCGCTACCGGCTCGACACCGGAGACGGCGACGAGTCGAGCGCGCTGGTTGCCGTCACCGGCCCGGACGGCGCCCGCGTCATCTAGCCTCGGCGCTCCGCGGGTCACGACGCGCTGCGCAGCTCCCGGCCGTTCTCGAGCGCCTGCTCGACGGCGATGCGGAACGTGTCGAGGTCGAATGGCTTCGGCACGACCGGCCCGATCGGCCCGAGCTCCGCGAGACGTTCGCGGCTGGCAGCCGACACGATGATCGCCGGAATGCCGGGCCACGCGCTGCGCAGGAGCTCCGTGATGTCGCCGCCATCGCCGTCGGGCAGCATGACGTCCACCACCAGGAGGTGGGGGAGCGCCACGTCCATGAGATCGCCGAGCTCCACGATTCGGGTGCAGGTCACGACGCCGAAGCCCATCTCCCGCAGGAGATCGGCTTCGAGCGCGGCGATGTCGGGATCGTCCTCGAGGACGTAGGCACGCAGGTGGCCGCTCAGTTCGTTCATCACGGTCAGTCTTACGGACGAGCCGGTGCGCGGTCCAGTGGACCTTCCGCATGGTACCCATGGGGTACCGGCCGATTTGGAGGCCCGGTGTACCATCACCGCCCGCGTTCGCATGCACGCCGGGCACGGCGGCCGCAACGCAGCACAGGAGCACGAGATAGCGATGGCGCGATCGATGTGGCGGGGAGCGATCCAGTTCGGACTGGTGACGATCCCGGTCAAGCTCTACCTGGCCACCGAGCAGGGAAGCATCGGCTTCAACCTGCTCCACGCCAGCTGCCTCAACCGGATCCAGATGAAGGTCTACTGCCCGTACCACGACGAGGTGATTCCGCGCTCGGAGACGGTCCGCGGCTACGAGTGGAGCAAGGGCAAGTACGTCGTGGTCACCGAAGAGGATATCGATTCGGTCCCCCTCAAGACGATGCGCGCGATCGAAATCGAGATGTTCATCAAGGCCGACCGCGACAACGCCGGGACCGAGTTCGTGAAGCAGGCCTACTACCTCGAGCCGGAGCAGATCGGTGCGAAGGCGTTCTACCTCCTGAAGTCGGTCCTGGCCGAGCAGAACAAGAGCGCCATCTGCAAGATCGTGCTCAAGGATCGGGAGCAGCTCGCCGCGCTGAACCCCTTCAGCAGCACGATGCTCCTCACCACGCTGCACTGGCCGGACGAGGTCCGCGCCATGGACGAGCTGAACCTGCCGGAGGCCGAGATCGAGATCAAGGCCAGCGAGAAGAAGATGGCCGAGCAGCTCGTAGCGAGCATGACCGGCGATTTCAGCGCCGAGGACTACCACGATGACTACCGGCAGGCGCTGATGGCGGTCATCGAACGCAAGGTGGCCGGCGAGAAGCCGGAGCCGGCGCAGCGCACCGAGCCGACGAACATCACCGATCTCATGGCCGCGCTCGAGGCGTCGGTGGCCGCCGCTCGCCAGGATCGAACGGCCGATGCGCCCTCCGCAGCCAGCTCCAAGCCGAAGGGGCGGGCGAAGTCGAAGGCAAAGGCGAAGACCAAGGTGGCCGCGAAGGTCGCCGCGGCGGAGGATGAGGCGCCGCGGCAGCGTCGGCGCAAGACAGCCTGACGCCGCGGGTCGTGCCCGGAGACCAGCTCGACCTGCCGATCCCGGCCATCGGTGCCGGGACGCTCCCGGCGCGCGTCTCTCCCATGCAGCCGACCCTTGCCGCCGGGCCGTTCGACGACCCGGCCTACCTCTTCGAGGCGTGGTGGCCCGGCATTCGCGCGCAGGCGTGGGTCGAAGGCGGCACCCTCCTCCGATTGCGGGCCGAGGGGATGGCCGATGCGCTCTCGACGCTTCGGCGAGCTGGCCGAGGAGCTGCCCGAGCGCCTGGCGGACGACGGTGTGATCCTCGACGGTTGGCTGCTGGCGCTCGACGATGGTGGGTGGCTCGACACGGACCTCCTGCGACGCCGCCTGGCGGGTGATCATCACGCCGGTCGACCGGCCTTCGTCGCCTCCGATCTGCTGTGGAGCGGTGGGGTCGACTGGCAGCGCCGGTCCTTCCTGGCGCGCCGCGCGCGGCTCGAAACGGTCCTGCGCGACGGGGATCGCTGCGTCGTGTCCCACGCACTGCGCGGTGAGGGCACGCTGCTGGCCGAGGCCCTGGCGCGCTTCGGTCTGAGCGGCATCAGCGCTCGTCGCCTTGATGCGCGCTACCGGACCGGTGCCGCCGGCGACGCATGGCTGCGGCTGCCCCTCGACCCCGAGCCGGTCACCGAGCGTCCGCGACTGGCCCTCATCCAGCGCCTGCCGTTCCCGGACGACGGCGCCTAGGGCAGCAGGTTCGCGAGCGTCCACGGAAACGGCGGACGGGTGGCGAGCCGCACGGCCGACGGCACGAAGCCATCGAGCGGGAAGGCGCGGAAGCTGCCGATGTCGAAGACGACGCGCGGCACGTCGACCACGAGGTCGCGGTCGGGGAAGGGTCGCCCGCGCACGACGCCGGCGACCCGGACGGCGTCATCGACCGGCAGGCCCCATGCGGATCGCAGAACGATGTTGATGTCGTGGGTCCGCACGTCATCGGGTCGTGCGGCGAGGGCGGCAAGCAGCCACTCCTCGGCGTCCGCACGCTCCCCGACTGCGGCGTGCGCAAGTGCGCGGACGCCCGGATCCTCGAATTCGGCGGGCACGATCGACTCGCCGGTGGCGTGGCGCGCCAGCAACAGGTTGAGCTCCCAGGTCGCGTCGCTGACCTCGGGGATCCTGCCGTCGCCGACGAGGATCGGCCGTGGCCACTCGCTGATGAACGACGTCCCCGGCTGGCTCAGCAGCGACCGCCGATACGCGTCATCGGCAGCGTCGGTTTCGCCCAGGCGATCGAGCAGCAGCGCCGCGTTGAGTGATTCCGACCCGAGGTAGCGGGCGGTCGCCACGGCTCGGTTGGCGGCGTCGACGGCGCACGGGACGTCGCCATCGATCTCGCACAGGAGCGCCAGGTTGGTCCATGCCGTGGCGTCTCCCGGGTTGCGCTCGGTCGCCAGCCCTGCAGCTCGCACGGCGAGCGAGATCCGGCCATCGGCGGCGGCGGCCACGGCCAGCGCGCGGGGGCCGGCGGGATGCCACGGGTCGATCTCCACGGCTCGCGCAAAGCCATTTGTGGCACCGGTCCAATCGGCTGCGCTCGAGCGCTGGACGGCCTCGCGATACGCCACTGGCGCCGGCATCGGCGGTGACCATCGCGGCGCCGAGGACGACCGCCACCGTGCCGGCCAGGCCGAGGGCCGCGACCCGCCTCCAGCGGCCCAGGCTCACTCGCCGCCACGCGACGGCCCCGGCATCCTCCAGTGCCACCGCGATGAGGAGGATGACGAGCAGATTGAAGCCTGGCAGGAACGTCAGGTCCTCGAACAGCCCGCCGATCCCGATGCCGACGAGCACCACCGCGGCGGTGCGTCCGCGACCGGTCCGGCTCCGCCACGGCCCCGCGAGCACCACGAGGCTGCCGATCGCCAGCAGGCCGGCCGCCAATCCGATGACACCCGCGTCGCCCAGCACGCCGAGCAACAGGTTGTGCGAGTGGGGTTGGCGCACCGGGAAGCTGAAATCGGTCGCCGCGGCCTGTCGCGCGTAGGCCATGAACCCTGGGCCGATGCCGGTCAGCGGGTCACTGCCCCATGCGGTCAGGGTGTCGCGCCACAGCGCACCGCGATACAGCAGCGAAGTCACGGCGGTGAGCCGGGGCAGGACGAGGACGAAGGCGAGGGTTGCGACGCCCAGGGACGCTGCCCCAACCACAATGCCGAGGGGCGTGACCCGCGCCGGCCAGCGGATCAGACGCCGATGGCTCCAGGCCCAGGGCAGCACGCCGACCGCCACCCCCGCCGCGATCGCCAGCCATGCGGAGCGCGAGCCCGACAGCACGACGAGCGGCAGCCCGACGACCACCAGGCCGATGCGGATGGCACGCCGCGGCCGCCCGGGCTCGATCAGGCCGGCGAGCGCCCAGGCCGGGATCAGGATGAAGGGCGGGACGGCCACCGACCCGAAGGGCGTGCCCTCCGCCAGCAGCCGCAACGGTGGGAGGCCCGGCGCCCCGACGAGCACCCATTCGATACGGCGCCCGACGAGCACCACCAGCGTGGGGATCGCGAGGGCGAGCACCGGCACGCTGGTCACGAGCCCGACCCACGTCGGGCGGTATCGGATGGCGATCAGCGCCACCGGCAGCATGGCCGCGAACGCGGTGATGGCCGCCATGGCGCGCAGGCTCATGCCGAGGTTGATCGCCCCGGCCGTGGCCAGGGCGAACGCTGCCAGCAGGCCGAGGATGGGCAGCTCGAGCGGCGTGCGGGGAACGTCGAGCCCGCGCACCACGCGCACGGCGACCGCACCGGCAGCGGCGAAGCCGATGAGATGCAGGACGAGCTGCAGGCGTGCGTCCCAGAGTGCGCTGTCCCAGCCGACGTACGCGAAGACCGCAAACCCCGCCGCCAGGGCGAGCCACTCCATCGCGGAGACGCGCCCGACCCGGTCGACCACCCGAGCGGTCACGTGTTCGCGGCCAGGCGGTCGAGCGCGTGCTCGAGCTTGGACCTCGGCTCCTCGGCAAGCCCCGCCACCCCGGCCAGGGTCGAGGCCAGAAGCTCGAGCTGGCTCGCCTCGACGGCGGACTCGGCGCCCAGCTCGAGCTCGACGACGAGCAGCTCTCCGAGGTCGGTTCCGGCCCCGGACATCCTCACGCGGTCCAGGGAGAGCGTGGCGACCGGGACGCCATCCAGCTCGACCGATCGCTCGGTGCGGCGCTGGCGGAATCGCAGCCGCTCGTGGAGGGGCTGTCCGGCGCGCAGCTCGTTCAGCAGATCCAGGGCGGCGCTCGCCGGCCACGCCTCCGGCTCGATGCGGTGACTAGCCGGCCCCTCGACCTCCGGCCGCCGATGGTGCCAGCCCTCGGCCTGCGGTTCGGCGGGACCCTTCAGCGACAGGCGGACCTGCTGCTCTCGTTCGCGAAGCCGGCAGGCCCACAGCGCGACCGCCAGGCGAAGGTCGCCGGTGTCGAGATACCGATCGATCTCGTCAACGGTCCGGGCCAACCCGAGGACCGCGCTGCCCAGGAGCTTCCGCTCCGCGAGCTCGTCGAGGGCCGCCGAGTCATCGGCCCGGAACCGTGCCTCGACCTCAATCGGCATAACGGTCGGCGGCCTCCCGCACGGCCCGGGCCACCGCGTCCCGCAGGTCGGGAGGCTCGAGGACCTCCACCCCGTCTCCCCACGACAGGATCCAGGGCCGGATCTCGACGGTGCCGGCCACGGTGACGGTGAGCTCGAGTCCGCCATCGTCGAGCTCCACCAGCTCCTGCGAACGGTGCCAGACCGCCTCCCGCACCCGATGCGCCACGGCGGCGCCGAACCGCAGGCGGACGCGTTCGGTCGGGGTCGAGTCGGACGACCAGATGCCCCAGGAGTTCGCCAGCCACGCGTCCGGGTCGAACTTCTCGGGGATCTCGTAGCGGTCCTGGGTGAGCGTGGCCGATCGAATGCGCTCCACCTTGTACGTGCGCATCGCATCCGCCGGCTCGTCGAATGCGATGAGGTAGACGTTCCGCAGCGCCGCATCGGGCTCCAGGAAGTACGGCCGGACACGGGTGCGCTTCTCGGTTCCGGTACCCGGGTCGTAGACGAGCTCGACCACGCGCCCCTCGGCCCAGCCCCGCGCGACGGCCGCGAAGCTTCGGCTGAACGGCTCGTTCGACTCGTGCTCCCCGACGGCGAGCATGGTGGCGGCAACGTGGCGTGCAATCGGCTGAGGGAGGAGGTCGGCAAGCTTGGTGAAGGCGCTCACGACCGCCGCGTCGTACTGGTCCGACCAGCGGGCGATGAGCCGGGACGCGAGGAACAGGACGATCGCCTCGGGGACCGAAAGGCGCAGCGGTGGCAGGAAGAACTTGCGATCGATCCCGTAGCGACCGCGCCCGGCCTGGAACACCGGAACGCCCAACTCCTCGTCGAGCGCGTTGATGTCGCGGTACACGGTGCGGGTCGTCATGCCGGTCAGCCGCGCGATCTCGCTCACCGCGACACCGTTCTCGCCGCTCCCCTTGGAGTAGAGGATCGAGGCGACGCTCAGGAGACGCGCCAGCCGATCGCGCTTGCGCCCGATCCGATCGTCAGACCCCTCGTCCCACCCGTCCCATGCGTCCGACTCGTTCACGGTTCGCTCCCCACGGCCGCGGGTCGCGACGGGTCGGACGACCAGTCGCTCCACGAGCCATCGTAGAGCTGTGCCGCCGGAAGCCCCGCGAGCTCCATTGCCAGCAGATCGTGGGTCGCGGAGAGACCGCTCCCGCAGTACGCGACGGTCGGTCGCGCCTCGGCGCCCAGGGACGCGTAGCGTTCGCGCAGCTCGGTCGCTGGCAGGAACCGTCCATCGGGTCCGAGGTTGGCTGACCACGGAGCGCTCACTGCCCCCGGAATGTGACCCGCGCGCGGGTCGATCGGCTCGATCTCGCCGCGATACCGCTCGCCGGCCCGCGCATCGAGCACGAGGGCCCGCTCCTCGAGCAGGGCAGCCAGGCTGGCCGCGTCGACGGTGTCGGCGCGCCCCGCCCGTGGCGTCCAGGTGGCCGGTGCGAGCTCGGTTGCGTCGTTCGAGAGGGGCAGGCCGGCATCGGTCCAGGCCGTCATCCCGCCGTCGAGCACCGCGCACGAACCGTCATGGCCGTAGTGCCGGTAGAGCCACCACAGGCGGGCGGCGATGCTTCCGCCCGCGTCGTCGTAGGCGACGACGACATGCTCGTCCCCGATGCCCGCGGCGCCGAGCACGCGTGCAAGCTTTGCGGGCGTCGGGACGGGGTGCCGGCCCGGCCCTTCGCCGGGCGAGCTCAGCTCGGCATCGGCGTCGAGGAAGACCGCCCCGGGGACGTGACCTGCGGCGTAGCGCTCGGCTCCGGTCGGGCCGGACAGCGACCAGCGCACGTCGGCGACGCGCAGGCCGGGGTCGGAGAGATGGCCGCGCAGCCAGTCGACGCTGACGAGCGGGCCGGGCAGGCTCAGCACGCGGGCATGGTATCCCGCGGGGCTAGGTCAGGAAGAAGAAGGCGATCGCCAGGATGAGGTAGACGCTGATGAGCTGGAGCCCTTCGACCCAGTTCGACTTGCCGTCCAGGGCGATGTACCCGGCAATGAAGACGCCGAGTCCGACGGCCGCGACCTCGAGCGGGGTGAATACCAGCGTCAGCGGGTTGCCGACGATGAGGCCGAAGAAGACGAGCACCGGGGCCGCGAAGAGCGCGATCTGGGTGGCCGATCCGATCGAGGTGATGAGGCTGAAGTCCATCTTGTTCTTGTACGCCAGCGTCACGCCCACGACGTGCTCGGCGAGGTTGCCGATGACCGGGATCACGATGATGCCGATGAAGAACTCGCTGATCCCGAGGGACGCCACGGCCGGCTCGAGGGTATGGACCAGCACTTCCGACGCGAAGGTCAGCGCCGCCGCCGATCCCAGGAGCACGCCGAGCGCCACCTTCCAGGTCCACTCGGCAACCTCCTCCTCGCCGTGGTCGGAGGTCGGCGACTCGGGCGACCGCAGGAAGAACCAGGTCTGCGCCCCATAGGTGACGAGCAGAAGAATGGCGACGCCGATCGTCAGCGCCTCGATCTGGAAGAACTCGGGATCGCCCGGTCCGGTGCCCTCGCCGCCGCCGATGAGGAACGCGAACATGGCCGGCACGATGAGCCCGATGGTGGCGAGGATCAGCGACGCGGCATTCATGCCCGTCGCCTGGGCGTCGTAGGTCTGGATCCCGTTCTTGATGCCGCCGATGAGCAGCGACGCCCCGAGGACGAGGAGAAGGTTGCCGACGATCGAGCCGGTGATCGAGGCATGCACGATCTCGATCTTGCCGTCCATGATCAGGAACGCGGCGATGATGATCTCGCCGACGTTTCCGACCGTGGCGTTCATGATCCCGCCGATGCGCGGCCCGGCTGCGATGCCGAGCTGTTCTGTGGCGTGCCCGAGGGTGTACGCCAGGCCCAGGATCGTCAGCGCGCTGACGCTGAAGGTCAGGGTGTCGTCGGCGCCGGACACCCGCAGGACGAGGGTGGCCAGCGTTCCGCCGATCGACAGCGCGTACGCGATCTTTCCGAACATCTGCGGCATGGTAACCGCAGCGGGGCCGGTCAGCCCTCGGGGCTTGCGCTCGTGCTGGGGCTGGGACCGGACGACCCCGATGGCGTCGGCTGCGGGGTGGGCGCCGGCTCCCCCGGGAGCGCCTCGATCATGGCGCGGTTGACGGCATCGTCGACGCCGATGAGGAGGAACACGAACTCGCCGCTGCTCCAGGTATACACGTGCGTGCCGGCCGCGGTGGCGTTGTCCTCGGGGCGGACCCAGACCTGCTTGCCCGCCACGGTGCCGCCCTCCCAGGGCTCCGCGTCGAGGCCCGCGATGCCGACGTAGCGCCCCGCCGTCGCCAGGTGCGGCTCGAGGTCCGCGGTCGCGACCGGGTCGCCGTCGACGCGCACGGCGTAGAGGGTCAGACGTGGCTGCTCGACGTACGCCAGGGCCAGCGACGCGAATCGCGCGCCGATCTCACCGTAGGCCAGGCCGATGTCGCCGGGTGTCAGCGCGAACTCGTCGAACGGCGCCACCACCACGGGCACGCCGCCAACCTCGGCCGGGATCAGCGCGGCCAGCTCGGTGTCGGGCTCGTTCGTGAAGCGCGGGGTCGGCGCCGGGGTGGGCGTCGGGGACGGGGTCGCGCTGGGTCGGGCCGGCGAGCTGGGCGACGCCACCCCACTGGACGCTGCTTGAGCGGTCGGTGCCTCCGCCGTCGAGCATGCGGCGAGGGCCAGCGCGGTCGTCAGCACGGTGCCGACCGCCCAGCGCAGGCGCAGCGACGCAAGGCCGTGGGACGTCATGGGGCCGGAATGATACCCGACTCGCGGTGATTCAGGCGGCTCCGCGGGCCTCGGAGTCACGGTCGGACGCCCGCCGCCGCCGACCGCCGTCCGGGGTGGCGTCGATGATGCTTCCGAGCGCCTCGAGCACGTCCTGGCGAAGCGTCGAGGGATGGGAGCGCAGTGCGGCCATGGCCTCGGTCCGACCGCTGCCGGCGGTGATGAGCCTGTCGTAGACGAACGCGGCGGCGATGCTGTGCGCCGCGATGGACCCGCGCGCCCGGCCGGCCCGACGCGCCCGTCGCGCACCTTCGGCCAGCACTCCGCGCACGCCGGCGACGAGAGTTGCAATGCCGCGCAGCGACGGAATGGCACTGATCTCCGCCAGCAGGCGGTCCTCGAGCCCGTTGAGCCGCGCCGCCAGCTCGACATCCATCCTCTCGGCCGGTTCGAGGCCCAGGCGCGTGGCGACCATGCTGGCCAGGTGGCCGACGCGATCCGTCTGTCCGTCGCCCGGGTCGGCGGTCGACGGTGCAGTGAGCGACCGACTGACCGCCAGGACCGCGTCGCGGATGGCATCGGGCTCGACGTCGTGGGGGATCGAGAGCTGGGTCGCCCGCTCCATCAGGTGCTCGACGGCATGCGGATCGTCACCGTCCCTCAGTGCCGCGGATGCGAGTTCGTCGAGCGTGCCGCGCAGGTCGACCACGTCGCCCGGAAGCTGATCATTGCGGACGACGCGGTTCTCGCCGGCACGCTTGCCGAAGAAGAGCGCGACGTCGGCGGCCTCGATGAGCCCTGCCCGGTCCGTGGCATCGTGCGGGCTGCCGGCGACCCCGATGGTGATCGTCACCGGATTCGGACTGTCGGCAGTCAGCGCCGCCACGGCCCTGCGAATGCGCTCGCCGACCCGCTCGGCCTCGGCGATGGAGGTCCCCGGCAGGATGAGCGCGAACTCGTCCCCGCCGTAGCGGTAGACGCGGTCGTCGCTGCGTGCGGCACCGTAGATCGCGGTCGCGGCCTCGTACAGGAGCGCGTCGCCGGCCGGGTGGCCGTGCCGGTCGTTGTAGCCCTTGAACGAGTCGAGATCCATCATCAGGACCGCGAGCTGCCGGCTGGCGAGCATCGACGTCGGCCATGGCCGCATCGATCTGCCGCGTCAGCTCCTGCTGGAACGCCCCGTGGTTGCCGAGGCCCGTCAGGGCGTCGGTCTCGGCTCGCTGGCTGACCGCGAGGTGTCGATCAGCGTTGCGCAGGGCGATCGACGCCTGCGCGGCGAACAGCTGAATCGAGCTCGAAATCGCTGGCGGTGAAGTGGACCTCCGGTCCTCCGATGCGCGAGACGTTGAGCGCTCCGAGGACCTCGCCGTCGACGATGAGCGGCACCACCACGATCGCCTCGGGGTCCTCGGGCGTCCCGGGGATCTGGATGGCGCGCGCATCGCTCAGCGCGTCGTTGGCCAGGATCGGCTCGGCATGTTCGACCGCCCATCCCATCAACCCACTCCCGAACGGGATGTGGTAGCGACGAACCTCTTCCGCGTGGCGCTCACGGGTCAGAACCGGCACCATCTCGCGACGCGTCGCATCGGTGCGGTAGATGGACAGGTTGTCGTACGACACGACCCCTCGCAGGCTGTCGGCGATCGTCTCGAGGATGTCGGCCTGGTCGAGGCTGCCGAGAAGACGGGCGTTCGTCTCCAGCAGGTGGCGCTGCGTACTCCGCGACGTCGGGTCAGCTCGCGTCGACTTGCTCACGAGCTCGCCGTATGTCGTCGCGTTGGCCATGGCCTGGGCGGCGTAGCCGGCGAAGATGTTCATCGTCTGGAGGTCATCGGGGCTGAACCGGTTGAAGCCGAGCTGCGAGAGGACGATGACGCCGATGGCACGCCCCTCGTACAGCATCGGCACCAGCAGCATCGACTCCGGCACGTCCTCGGTCCCGGCGATGGTCTGCCCGCGATCGTCGTCGATGGCGTCGTTGATCAGCAGCGGCTCGCCATGCTCGGCCACCCACCCGGTGAAGCCCTCGCCCACGGCGACCCGCAGCAGGTCCTCCGCGTTCTCGGGATCGCCGTCGAGCATCTCGCGCGTGAAGGCGATCGGGTCGCAGAGCGACGCTCCCAGTCGACCTGGTACACGCGGATGTCGTGGTACTCCGCCAGGGTCGTCGCCTCGGCCACGATCGCCTCGGCGATGGCGCGCACGTCGGTCAGCCGGTTCAGCCGTGCCGACAGGTCCTGGATCGACTTCATGCGAGCCGCCTGATCGGCGACCGATCGGTACAGCCGCGCGTTCTGGATCGCGACCGCCGCCTGATCGGCGAACGCCTCGAGGAGCGCGACCTCGTCCGCCGGCCAGGGCCGATCGGCGCGGTGGTACAGGCCGAGCAGGCCGAGCGCCTCCTCCCCGCCGATGAGCGGGACCAGGCACGCCGTGCGGATGCCCTCCGCGGCGTAGACCTCGCTCATGAGGCCGGCCGCCGCGGCGGTATCGGCCTGTCGCAGCGCGCTCGAGCGTCGGTCTCGGATGGCGCGCGTGCCCACCGTCTCGGATTCGGCCGACAGCGACCGAACTTGCGCGAGGAACTCCTCGCCCAGGTGGTGATGAGCGGCGAGCTCGGTACGGGTGCGCGGAGTCATCCAGGATCCACAGGCCCGCCTTGTCCGCGTCGAACAGCGTGCGAGTCATATCGACCACGCCCCCGAGCAGCGCTCCCGAGGTCGAGCTCGCCGGTCAGCTCCTTCGTGACGGAGCGGAGCGCGCGGGCGCGGCGCAGCTCGCGACGGGCGTGGACGATCACCCGTGAGCTGGCGAGCGCCGTCCCGGCCATGGTGAGAAGCGCCTGTCGGAACGCGGGCGTCAGAGCGTCGGCGGCCACCGTGTCCAGGATGAGCGATGCCGACCGGGCCGCGACGCGTTGCAAGCGGCAGTGCTCGGTCGACGTCAGCGGCGACCCGCTCCCGTTCGTCCCAGTCTGGTGGTGGCGGAGAGGAGAACCCGGCGTGGGCGACGAGCTCGCGGCGCTCGTCGACCAGGAGGTAGACCGCCGCACGGTCGACGTGCAGCTCGGTGCGGAGGGCCTCGACGAGCGCCCGGGCGACGGATTCGGGCGAGGGCGTTGCCGTCAGTCCGCTCGCAATGCGCTCGATGACCGCCAGCTCGGGATTGCGCGGGAACGGCTTGCCGTGGGTGGGGGCCGTCTCGGTCGCCGGCGCGTCAGCGACCAGCAGCCGATCGACGTCGTCTCGGCGAAAGCGACGATCCCCTCGCGCGTTGATGCGATAGGCGGTCAGGCGACCCGCGTCGGTCCAGGCCCGGATCGTGTTCGGGTGGACGCCCAGAAGGCTCGCCGCCTGGGCAACGCTGAGGAGACCCGTCGATCGCTGTGGCGCCATGCGCGCTCCTGTCCGCGGTCCACCGTGCGCCATTGGTCCGAATGGAGCTTTCGGTAGGAACCGTGGACCGGATGCTAGAAACGGCAAGCGCGGCCGGCGATGCCTCGTTGGTACCGAAGATCGCCGGTACGGATGAGTGGTCTAGGTCGCGATCATCGCGCTGAGGAATGCGCCGATTCCACCGACCGCAAGGAGCGCGACGGCCACGCCGAGCCCGATGATCCCCGCCGCCAGCAGGCGCCGATGCCGGCCGCCGAGCAGGCGCATCGCATCGTCGAGATCGAGGTTCGTCAGCAGGAGGCCGCCCTCGGGAGCCTCGAGGCGCACTCGGGCGCCGTCGTCGCGGGCCGCGCGCGCGAGGACGAGCAGGCGATCGGTGACGTTGATCGTGCGGGTGATGGAGCGGGCCTCGGTCGCCGATCCGTGACGCTCGACCAGGCGCTGCGTCGCCGACGCGTGCGGTTCCTCGAGCTCGCCGGGGTCGCCGTGCCAGACCTTTGGAATCACGATGAGCGGCTCGGCCGCCGACGACGGGTCGATGGCGATCGAGCCGTCGTGGTCCCACAGGTCGAACGATCGCGTCTCGCGCAGCCGTTCGATGCTGTGCCAGGACCCGCCCACACGCACGTCGACGTCCCGGTGAAACGCGACAAGGCGCTCCCCGGCCCCCATCTCGAGCGGATCGGTGCAGCGGATGCGGCCGGCCACGCGGACGGCGCGGTCGGGGAGGGGACCCTCCGCCAGAAGGTCGCCGACCCGCACCTGCTTCGGGCCGGCGAGGCGTCGCGCCACGGTCCCCCGCGCGCCCGCCGCTCGCAGCGCGATGAGCGAAGCTCCGGCGACGAGGACGCCGACGGCCACGAGGATCGCGAACGCGGCACCGAGCGGCATGGTCAGTCCGGAGCGCTGGCGGCCAGGTCGGCGACCGTCCCGCCCGATATGCGAACGAGGTCGTCGGGCCGGATCTCGAACACGGCGTCGGGCAGGCCGGCCGCGGCCCACACGCGGTCGTGGTGCAGCAGGTCGGGATCGACGACCACGCGAACCGCTCGCTCATGCCCGAAGGGCGGGACGCCTCCGATCGCGACCCCGGTCGCCCGACGAGCCTCGTCGCCGTCCGCGCGACGAGCACTCGATGCCCCGAACGCGGCGCTGAGCTTCGACATGTCCACGCGGTTCGCTCCCGACACGAGGGCCACCACGGCCGCGTCGTCGACCATGAAGACCAGTGACTTGACGATCTGGGACACCTCGCAGCCCACGGCCCGAGCGGCGTCATCCGCCGTCCGGGTGCCCTCCGGGAAGCGGCGGATCGTGATCTCCAGGCCCGCGTCGGCTGCCGCGGCGACGACGCGGGAGAGGTTGGGGTGCATCGCCCGATGATAGGGCCCGTGCTAGGCTGATCGAGTTCTTGCACACGACAGGGGAGCGCGGAAGCGCTGAGAGTGTGGACGCCGATTCGTCCACAGACCCTCGAACCTGATCCGGGTCATGCCGGCGAAGGAAGTCGACGAGCCTCCTCGCCCACTCTGTCGTCCGACGGTACGTGCGCATTTGAGGAGGCGGCGGATGGTGGTCATGAAGGCGGTCGTGGTCGCTTCTGGTGCCATGCATGCGACCGATGCCGCGCGGATCGACGACGCGGCGCTCCTGATCGCCGCCGACGGTGGAGCGATCGCGCTCGAGCGACTCGGGCGTCGCCCGCATCGGCTGATCGGCGACCTCGACTCGGTCGACGCTGCGCTGGTCGAGCGACTCGCGGCGCACGGGACGCAGGTGGAGCGCCACCCGGCAGACAAGGACGCGTCCGATACCGAGCTGGCCGTCGAGGCGGCCATCGCCGCAGGCGCAGGCAGCGTTGTCGTCCTCGGTGCGCTTGGCGCCGAGCGACTCGATCATGAGCTGGCGAACCTGCTTCTCCTGGCCGACCCCGCGTTCGCCGGTCGTGACGTGCGGATCGTGCGCGGAAGGACGACGGTGCGCGCGGTGGCTCCCGGAAGCCGGCTGGAGCTCCACGCCACCGTCGGCTCCACCGTGACGCTCCTGCCGATCGGCGGCGACGTATCCGGCGTCACGACCCGGGGCCTGCGGTGGCGGCTCGACGACGCCGTCCTGCGCTTTGGTCGCTCGCGGGGCCTGTCCAACGAGGTCGAGGGTCGGCCGGCATCGGTGAGCATCGGCGATGGCTCATTGCTCGTGATCGAAATCGAACGTGGAGGAGGTGACTCATGACGACCATCGGTCGTGGCAGCAACTGGAGGACGGTCGACATCGTGGTCGGGGCGGTGGTCGCCGTTGCCTTCGGGGCGGTGTTCCTGGCCTGGAACGCGTTCTACATCGCCACGGAGCCCGTCTTCGTCTTCCTGCCGCCTGCCCAGGCGATCCTGTACGGCGTGTGGCTCCTGCCGGGCGTGCTGGTGGCGCTCATCGTGCGCCGGCCCGGGGCAGCGGTCTTCGGGGGTCTCGTCGCGGCGGCGGTGTCGGTGCTGCTCGGCTCGCCGTATGGCGTGGATGCGCTGATCTCCGGCGCGCTCCAGGGCGCCGGAGCCGAGCTCGCCTTCGCCATCGGCCGGTACCGACGCTGGACTCTTCCGTGGGCGGTGCTGGCAGGCATGCTGGCGGGTCTGTTCGCCGCCGCGCACGACATCCCGATCTACTTCCGAGAGACAGGTCTGGACTTCTGGACCGTCTTCACCGCTGCGACGATGCTGAGCGGCGCGCTCATCGCGGGCATCGGCGCCTGGCTGCTGCTACGTGCGCTCATCGGCACCGGCGTCCTGCGCGACTTCGCGGCCGGACGCGAACAGCGCGAGATCTGAGGCACCGATCGCCGAAGATGGACCGATGCTCCCCGCGGCGCGACCCGCGCGAATCGACGCCCGCGGTTGGGGAGTCAGGCACCCCGGCCGCGGACGCTGGGCGGTGCGCGGGCTCGACCTGACGATCGAGGCAGGCGAGCGCGTCATGCTCCTCGGTCCGTCGGGTGCGGGGAAGTCCACGCTCCTCACCGCCCTCGCCGGCCTGATGGATCCTGCCGCGGGCGGTGAGGTCGAGGGGTCCCTGATGGTCGATGGGCTCGACCCGCGCGAGACGCGCGATCGAACGGGCCTGATGTTCCAGGACCCGGAGTCGCAGATCGTGCTGGGACGGGCCGGTGACGACGTCGCGTTCGGGCTCGAGAATCGATGCGTCCCCGGCGACGCCATCTGGGGTCGCGTTGATGCTGCCCTGGCCGCGGTCGACTTTCCCTACGGTCGCGACCGTCCGACCCACGCCCTGTCGGGCGGGGAGCAGCAGCGCCTGGCGCTGGCGGGAACCCTCGCCCTGCAGCCGGGCCTCCTCATGCTCGACGAGCCCACGGCCAACCTGGACCCGGAGGGAGCGGCCGAGGTGCGCGCGGTTCTGGCGCGGGTCATCGAACGGCTCGGGGCCACGCTGTTGCTGGTCGAGCACCGCGTCGACGAATCGCTGCCGCTCGTGGAGCGCGTGGTGGTGATCGACGGCGAGGCGGGGGTGATCGCCGACGGACCGCCGAGCAGGGTGTTCCGGGAGCACGGGGCCACGCTGGCGCGAGCCGGCGTCTGGGTGCCGGACCATCCGCCCGCCGCGCCGCCACGACGGCAGCGCCCCGCTGCCGAGACCCTTGTCCTCGTCGAGCACGCCGGCTTTCGCTACCCGGCCATGGCGGAGGATGCCGTGGCCGAGATCGACGTCGCGGCCCGATCGTCGGAGGCGCTGGCCATCACCGGGCCGAACGGGAGCGGGAAGTCGACGCTCGGCCTGATGATCGCCGGGCTCCTGCGTCCGCGTCGGGGGCGGGTGATCGCCGGCGAAGCGCTCTTCGCCGGTCATGGTCGTGAGCCGATCGCGGACTGGCGAGCGCGGGATCTCGTCCGGCGCATCGGCACGGTGTTCCAGGATCCGGAGCACCAGTTCCTGGCGCCGACGGTTCGCGATGAGCTCCTCCTCGGCCCGCGGCGCGCGGGCGTCGCGGAGCCAGAGGCTCGTCGGCGGGCCGAGGAGCTGATGGAGCGGCTTCGACTGGCGCACCTTGGTCCGGCCAACCCCTTCACGCTGTCCGGCGGAGAGCAGCGTCGGCTGTCGGTCGCGACGGCTCTGGCCAGCGCCCCGGCCCTGCTCGTCCTCGACGAGCCGACGTTCGGCCAGGACCGACGGACCTGGACCGAGCTCCTCGTCCTGCTCGCCGCGCTGCGCGACTCCGGGCGCGGCATCGTGTTCGTCACCCACGATCGGCCGTTCGCCCACGCGCTGGCCGATCGCACGTTTCGCATCGGGCCGCACTGATGCAGCTCCTGACGCCCCTCATTCCCGACCCCGCCGCCCCACTCGGGCGTGCCAACCCGGTCGCCAAGCTGGCGGCTGCCCTCATCGTCATGGCTGCCCTGTTCGCGTCACTCGACGGGGTCACGGCGGTCGTGGTGCTGGCCGGGCTGGCGGCGGTGCTGCCGGTGTCGGGACTGTCGCCCCGCGTGCTGCTCGGGAGGGCTCGCCTGATCGGGGTCATCGCGATTTCGATCGGGCTGTTCAACATCCTGTTCGCGGCCGACCAGGTCGGGCCGATCATCCTCGAGCTCGGACCCCTGCGCATCGGCGCCGACACGGTGGTCGCCGGCATTGGCCTGTCGCTCCGTCTCCTGGCGATCGCGCTTGCCGGGCTGCTGGCCACGGCCACCAGCGACCCGGTCGAGGTCGCCGACGCGCTGATCCAGCAGCTGCGCGTGTCACCGCGCTTCGCCATCGGCGCGCTCGCCGCCCTGCGCCAGCTCCCGCTTCTGGCCCGCGAGTGGGAGATCATCGGCATGGCGCGTCGTGCACGGGGCATCGGCGGCGGCCGATCGCCCGTGGCGGCCGTTCGGATCACCGGCAGCCGGGTGTTCGGCCTCCTGGTGAGCGCCATCCGCCGCGGATCTCGCCTGGCGCTGGCGATGGAGGCTCGTGGCTTCGGCGCCGCGTCCTGTCGGAGCGTGGCACGACCTCGCGGCATGCACCCGTCGGACTGGTGGTGGATCGTCGGGGCCATCGGGCTCGCGGCGGCGGCGATCGGCACCAGCCTTGCCCTCGGGACGTGGCGACCCCTGATCGGCTGACCGTCCGATGGCGAGTGGACGGTACCCGCGAACGGATGGAGCCACGGCGCCGCCGAGCGTACCATCGGCCGATGGACCGCAGCGAGGAGCTCACGCTTTCGCGCCGGCGATATCGCACTGACCGGCGTGCTGACCCTTCCCGAGGGAGCGGACCGCCATCCGTGGGTCGTCCTCGTGCCGAGCTGGTTGCCCCGCGGCTCCGACGGCGGCTGGGACCGCATCGGACATGCGAGCTGGTATGCGCCGGCCGAACCTGACGCGCCCCCCGGGATCCTCGAGCGCGTCGCGGGGTCGCTTGCGGCGCGTGGGGTCGCGAGCCTGCGCTATGACCCGCGCGGGTGCGGCCGTTCCGCCGGCAGCTGGGCGACGAGCGACCTCTTCACGCGCATCGACGACGCTCGCGACGCCGTGGGAGCAATGCGATCGCGTCCCGAGCTCGACCTGCGGCGGACGGCGATCGTGGGCCACGGAGAGGGAGCCGGAATCGCGCTGAGCGTCGCGATCGCCGATCCGGCCGTCGGCGCCGTCGGCCTGATCGGGGCATCCGCTCGGTCGTTTCGCGACGTGCTGCGGCGCGCCGTGGCCACCCGGGCACGGACCGGGACCGACCGCCAGCATCCCATCGTGGCTGCCATCGACCATGAGTCGGAGGAGATCATCGAGTCGGTGACGCGCGGCCAGCAGGTGTTCCGGCTCGGCGTGAACGGCGAGGACGTGGACCTCGGGCTTGCGGGATGGGAGCAGGCGTTCGGCACGCCGCCGCTGGCGCTCGCCACCATGCTGCATCGCAACGTGGTGCTGGCGCACGGGTCGGAGGATGCGTGGGTCGATCCCGCGGAGTCCACCCTGCTCGCGACCGTGCTCACCGACGCGGGGAACGAACCGCACCTGCAGCTCGTCGCCGGGGCCGGCCATGAGCTCGAGGGCCCCGCCGCCGCCGACGGTTTCGCCGATGCGCTGGCCGAGCGCATCGTGGCGCGTGAGCTCCCCCCGGTCCTGCTCGCGATCGAGGAGATGCGCTGACGACGCTAGACTCTGGGGCGATGACCAGGCCCGACGCCGGGGAGGCGGCACCCGAGTTTGCGATGACGGCCGACGACGGCAGCATCGTTTCGACGCAATCTCTCGCGGGAACCCGCCACGTCCTGATGTTCTACCCCGAGGACGACTCGCCGGGCTGCACGAAGCAGGCGTGCGCCATGCGCGACAGCTGGGCGGACGTCGAGGCGACCGGCGTCCCGGTGTTCGGGGTATCGCCGGACAGCCGCGACAGTCACTTCGCATTCCGCCAGAAGTACGAGCTCCCGTACCCGCTTCTGACCGACGAGGACCATCGGGCCGCCGAGGCTTTCGGGGTCTGGGTCGAGAAGGAGTCCCACGGCCGGACCTATTTCGGGAATGAGCGCACGACGTTCGTCATCGGCGATGACGGCCGCGTCGAGCACGTGCTGCCGCGTGTCAAGGCGGACGAGCACGCGGCACGCCTGCTCGAGGTCCTCGGCTCGTGAACGGCGAGCGATCCGTATGGGTGGCCAGCCTCGCCGTCGGCGCCGGGATGGTGGGGGTCATCGTGGTGGTCATGGCCCTCGCGGCCTTGATCGGCCCAATTCGTTGACGTCGTGATCTGGATCGTCATCGCCCTCTCCCTGGTCGCCTGGCTCGCGGGCGTGATCCTGCGACTCGGGCAATGGGTCAACCTCCTGCTCCTCCTTGCCGCCGTCCTGCTGGTCTACCTCGTGATCGAGGAGCGTCGCCGGCCGAGCGAGTGAGCCCCTGGCCGCTCGGCTGGCACGTTTTGTGCGATATCACGGGCCTTGAGGTCGCACGGCGCGGCCGCGAGGTTTCGACACAGGAGTGAGGAGAATTCGATGCTCTGGACGATCATCGTCATCCTGCTGGTCCTCTGGCTTCTCGGCCTGATCGGCGGCATTGGCGGAAACCTGATCTACCTTCTGCTGGTGATCGCAGCCATCGTGCTGCTGTTCCAGCTGCTCAGCGGACGACGCTCCGTCTGACGCAACCACATTCCGGTGCCGGCGGGCGCGGTCCAGCGTGGACCGCCCGGGGGGAGCGGCCGGCACGGACGGAGGGCACGAGCCCGCCTCGCGACCGATGAGCTGTCATGCCCATCGGCTACGCTTGGCGGGCCGTGTCGCATCTCCAGTCCTTTCGCTTTCTCCACGCCGGTGACCTCCATCTCGACAGCCCGCTCGAGGGTCTGAGCTCGGAGGCCCCGCCCGAGATCCGAGCCATCCTGCGGGCGGCGACCACCGACGCCTGGCGCAACGTGGTCGATCTCGCCCTGCGGGAGCGAGTCGACTTCGTCGTCATCGCGGGTGACGTGTTCGAGGTTGCCAGCCCCACCCTGCTCGGTCAGACCCGCTTCCGCGACGGCCTGGCACGCCTGGCAGGGGCGAACATTCCGAGCTTCGTCGTCCACGGCAACCACGACCCGGCGGACGGGTCCTCGTGGGCGCCCTCCATCGCCTTCCCCGCGCTCGTCCATCGCTTCGGGACCGAGGCTGGCGAGTCGACGCCCGTCCTGCGCGACGGGACGGAGATCGCGCGCATCCACGGCCGCTCGTACCCGCGCCCGGCAGTGACCGAGAACTACGTGGCCGGCATGCGCGCCGATGACGATGCGCCCTTCAACATCGGGCTGCTCCACACCAACGTCGGCGATCGACCCGGTCACGCGAACTACGCCCCGTGCTCCCTGGACGACCTTCGGGCCTCGGGCATGGACTACTGGGCGCTTGGACACATCCACCAGCCGGGCCCGGTCCTCGATGACCCGCCCTCGTACTACAGCGGCATCCCGCAGGGCCGGGATCCGGGTGAGCTCGGGGCTCGCGGGTGCTACCTGGTCGAGGTCGACGCCGCGCGCGGCGTGACCGCCTCCTTCGTCGCAACCGATGTCGTGCGATGGCAGCCGATCGACATCCCGATCGCCGGGTTGCGCGACGACGAGGCGCTCATGGCGGCGGCCCGGGTCGCAGTCGCTGCCGCGCTCGAGGACGCCGATGATCGATCGCTGGTGGTTCGCCTGCGGCTCACCGGCCGCGGCCCGCTGCACGGATCGCTGGCGCGCCCGGGCTACCTCGCTCATGTGAAGCTGCTGTTGGGTGAGGAGCTCGACGGCGCTCGACCGTTCGCATGGGTCGAGTCGATCCGCGACGCCACGCGCCCCGAGATCGACATCGACGCCCGCCGGGAGACCCCGGACTTCGTCGGCGACTTCCTGCGGACGGTGTCCACCGCGCGACGCAGCGCGCGCAGCACGGATCCCGAGGAGCATGCGCGCTGGCAAGCGCTGCTCCGCGCGTCGGTCGCCTCGCTGTTCGAGGAGTCGCCGCGAGGTCGACGCTACCTTCGATCTGCCGCTCCCGACGACGGGCAGCTCGTGGGGGACATCCTCGACGACGCGGAGGCGCTCGGGATCGATCTGCTTCTCGCGGTCGAGGGAGACGGCTGATGCGCATCGAGCGCATCGAGCTCGACGGCTTCGGGCGCTTCCACGACGAATCGTGGACGCTCGAGCCGGGGCTGACGGTCATCCACGGCGCCAACGAAGCGGGAAAGACGACCTTCCTCAACGCGGTGCGCGCGCTCCTGTTCGGGTTCGATGCCACGCGCGAGGGCCGGACCTGGTATCCCGCATTTGCCGGAGGGCGTCGCGGCGGCCGCCTCGTGATCGCCACGGCCGAGGGGGAGCGCTGGGTGATCGAGCGCCACGGCGAGCGCGGCGGCGGGGGAGCGCTCACGGTCCGCGCGCCGGGCGGGAACCAGGGGGGGCAGGAGACGCTGGACCGGCTGCTTCACGGCGCCGACCGCGATCTGTTCGCGAACGTCTTCGCCTTCGGGCTCGGCGAGCTCCAGGATCTCCACACGCTGTCGACCAGCGGGGTGCGCGGCCGGATCTATGGCGCGGGAGCCGGGTTGGGCGGCGCGAGCGCCGTCGACCTCGAGAAGACGCTGCAGGCGGAGCTGCGCGACACCTTCGTGCCCAGCGGCAGCAAGCCGCCGCTGAACGCGCTCCTCAGCCGGATCGAGGCGCTGCGGGCCGAGATCGCCGCTCTCGCCACGCAGCCGGCGGACTACGAGGCCGCGAACGCCGAGCGTGACCGCCTCGGGGCGCAGGTCCAGGCGCGAGGCGCCGAGTTGCGGACGCTGCGGGAGCGGGCCACCCGGCTGCGGAGCCTGCGCGACGCGGCGCCGGTCCTCGCCGAGCTCGACGAAAGCGAGGCGCGGCTGGGAGCCGGCAACGCCGCCCTCGATGACCTGCCGGCGGACGTCGTGGCCGTCCTCGACCGCCGACTCGAGCAGCTCGAGGCTGCCGAAACGGCGCTCGCGGCCCTGGACGACGACCTCGCAGTCGCATGCCGGGCGCGCGAGGCGATCCGCCCGGACGGCGAGGTGCTCGATCGCGCAGACGAGATCGGCGCCGTCCGCGACGCATCGGCCGCGATGGTGGCGGGGACCGCTCGGCGCGCCGAGCTCGCGGGTGGAATTGCGCGCCAGTCGACGCTCATCGACGACCAGCGGGCGCGCGTCGGCGGGTGGAGCGAGCCGCGCCTGCTCGACCTGGACGACTCCATTCCGAGCGTGCAGGCCACCCGCGACGCGGAGGAGCGTCTCGCGTCGGCGCGCGCTGACGCCGCCGCGGCCGTCGGCCGCTGGGAGGCGGCTCGGGCCGATCTCGATGCCCGCGAGACCGAGATTGCGCCGACTCCGGCCACGGACGACATCGACGCCCGACGTCGGGCGGTGCGGGACCTCCAGCACTGGCGTCGGTCCGCGCAGCCGGCCGGCCGCGGCCCGCGGCCGATCACCGTCCTGATCGCGATCGTGGCGACCGCGACCGCGATCGTGCTCGGGACCCTCGTGGGGCAGTCGCTGCTCGGAGGCATCGTCGGGATTGCCGTGGCGAGCGTGATTCTGCTGATGGGCTCGCGAACCGTGAGCCCGCCGCTGGACGGGGCGGAGCATGCGGGGCTCCTGGCCCGCGCCGGCCTTCCCGCGGACGCGGGAGATGACGAGGTGGACGCGCTGGCCGACGAGCTGGCGACGGCCCGTGCCCGCGCCGACCTGGCGCGCGATCATGTGGCATCCCTGGAGCAGCGACGGGCCGATGTGGATCGTCTGGGCCGGACCCGCGATGCGGCGGTGGCTCGCTGTTCCGAGGCTGAGGCCGCCTGGGCGTCCTGGCTGCGCGACCGGGCGATGCCGATCGACCTTCCGCCTGCTGCTGCGCGCGAGATCCTGGGGGCGGCGGGGGTGGCGCGCGCCGCCGCGACCGAGCGCGAACGCCTCCGCGAGCAGCTGGCGATCCTGGAGCGGGACGAAGCGAGCCATGCCGGCCGGACCGATGCGCTGCTGAGTGCGCTGGGGATGTCGCCGCCAGCCGACGCGGAGCATCGCGGGGCCGCGGTCATCGCGCTCGCCGGGCGACTGGAACGTGCACGGGCCGACGAGCAGCGCCTGGCGGACCTTGGCGCTGATATTGCCCGGCTGGAGGAACGACGGACAACCGCGGCTGACCTCGTCGCGCGGCGCGCGGCCGAGCTGTCGGAGCTGCTGGCGGCGCACGGCGTCGCGAGCGGCGACGACCTCCGATCCGCCGCCGCGGCGGCAGCCGGGCGCCGTGAGCTCCAGGCGCGCGCGCGGGAGCTTCGATTCCACCTCGCGGGCATCGCCGGCAGCGCGGAGGCGATCGACGGCCTTGCCTCCGAGGCGCGGGCCACGGACGCGGGAGCCATCGACGCCGAGCTGGCGGACATCACCACGCACGCCGAACGCCTGGATACCGAGCTCGCCGAGGCCCACAGCCGCATCGGCGCGCTCACGGCACGGATCGGTCAGCTGGAGGGGGCCGAGGAGATCGGAGCACTGCGGCAGGAGCTCGCCATCGTCGAGGGCACCGCGGCGGCCATGGCTCGGGCCTGGGCCGTGCGTGCGGTCACGCTGCGCCTTCTGGAGGAGACGCGTCACCGATACGAGCGCGAGCGACAACCCGACGTCATCCGGGCCGCCGAGACGCAGTTCGCGCGGATCACGGGCGGCCGGTACACCAGGATCGTCGCGCCGCCGGGGGACGCCAGCGTGCGCGTGGAGACGGAAGGTGGCGAGTCGCGGGTCACCGAGGAGCTGTCGCGTGGCACGGCGGAGCAGCTCTACCTTGCGCTGCGCTTCGGCCTGATCGAGGAGTTCGCACGCCACGCCGAGGCCCTGCCGGTGGTGATGGACGACATCCTCGTGAACTTCGATGCGGAGCGGGCCGCGCGGGCCGCCGACGCGATCGGGGACCTTGCCCAGCGTCACCAGGTCCTGTACTTCACGTGCCACGCCTGGACGGCCGAGATCCTCGACCCCGGCGGTGCTCGGACCCTTGCCCTGGCCTGACTGCTACGATCGACCGCGACCCGATGCCTGACGACAAGCTGCCCACCCCTGACCGCGTGCTCGTGGTCGCGGCACACCCGGACGACATCGAGTTCGGTGCCGCCGGCACGATCGCCCGATGGATTCGCGAGGGCGCCGGGGCGCGGTACCTCCTCGCGACGCGCGGCGAGAAGGGAAGCGACGACCCCACGGCCGATGTCGGGGAGGTCTCGGCGCTCAGGCAGCGGGAGCAGCGGGAGGCCGCCGCGGCGCTGGGGGTCGAGCGCGTCGACTTTCTCGACGAGCCCGATGGCCAGGTCGAGCCCTCCCTTCGCCTCCGCGAGCGGATCACCCACGCCATTCGGTCCTATCGGCCCGAGATCGTGATGACTCACGATCCGACCGTGCTGTTCGTCAACAACGAATGGGTGAACCACCCCGACCACCGGGCCGTGGGCCAGGTCACGGTCGACGCGGTGTTTCCCACGGCTCGCGACCCCCTGAACTTTCCCGAGCACCAGGCGGAGGGTCTCGCCGCCTGGAAGGTCGCCGAGCTCTACCTGTGGAGCACGAACGAGGCGAACCAGCTCGTCGACATCACCGCCACCCTGGACGCCAAGATCGAGTCCCTTGGCCGCCACAGCAGCCAGTTCCGATCCTTCGACGAGATCGCTCGCTGGGTCCGGCGCCGAAGCGAGGAGCTCGGGGAGCGGGTCGGCTACCGGGCCGCCGAGGGGTTTCGCCGCGTGACCCTGGCCCGATGATCGGGCGCCGCCCGACCGGTCTGGTCCTCGCCGCCCTCCTCGTTCTCGCCGCCTGCTCGAGCGGTCCCGATCCGGACGCCACGCCGACCCCGACGACGTTCCCCGCCGCCTCCCCGGAGGCTGGCGTTGCCCTGGCCGCCGCGTACGCCACCGATTGGTCCACGGGGAACTACGCGTCGATGCACGCGGCACTCGATCCCGCACTGGCCGAGCGCTATCCGCTCGAGATGTTCGTCGCGCTGCACACCGCATTCGCCGACATGGCGCGGGTCGAGCGCCTGGCCGCCACGCCCGGCTCTCCGAGCGTCGTCGGGCTGCCGGCCGAGCCGCGGCCCGTCGACTTCCCCGACCCGACGCCGGCACCGAGCCCTTCGGGCCAGTCCTCGGCGAGCCCCGCGGCATCCGCGGCTCCGCCCGCCCCGAGCTTCGATCCCGCCGAACCGATCCCCGGCCCGGTCCCCGGGCTCGTCGTGCCGCTGGGCCTCGAGGTCGTCACCGATCGATTCGGAACGCTGGATCTCGAGCGCGGCCTGACCCTCGTCCAGGGGCGCGACGGATGGCTCCTGCGCTGGACCCCGGAGGTGATCTTTCCCGAGCTGGGACCGTCCGGCTCGCTGCGTCTCGACCGATCGCTCGGGCCCCGCGGCCGCATCGTCGGCACGGACGAGACCGTGTGGGCGACGACCGCCGAGGACGGCGTTCGCATCTATCCGCAGGAAGCGCTTGCCGGCCAGGTCGTCGGCTACGTGAGCGAGGTCACCGCCGAGGACCTCACCCGCCTCGCCGATTCCGGATACCGCGCCGGCGACATCGTCGGGCGGAGCGGGCTCGAGGCCGGCGCCGAGTCGCTCCTGCGCGGCACCCCGGGCTGGAGCCTGGTCGCCGTGCGGCCCGACGCCCCCGATCAGGTCCTGCTGGCGACGGACATGGTGCCGGGCGCCGACGTCACGACGACGCTGCGGCCGGCGGTGCAGGCCACCGCCCAGGCGGCGCTCAGCCCATATGCGGCGGGAGCCACGGCCGTCGTCGATCCCGCCAGCGGCGACGTCTGGGCGCTGGCCAGCCAGCCGGCCTTCAACCCGAACGCGATGACTCTCGGGAGCACACTGGACGGCCAACCGCTGGCGCCCGCCGGCGCCGGGCAGATCTTCAACAAGGCCGTCCTCGGCGCCTATCCCGCCGGATCGTCGTTCAAGCCCTTCACCCTGGCCGCGGCGCTCGCCACCGGCGTCGTCACCCCCGGCAGCCTCGTGACCTGTCCGCCCACCTGGCCGTACGGCAGCTTCACGTTCCGCAACTACGAGGACCACACCCTGCCCGGGCAGGTGACGTTGGCGCAGGCGATGGCCTTCAGCTGCAACACGACGTACATGCCGCTGTCCCTGAGTGTCTACGAGGCCGATGAGACCGCGTTGACCGACCTCCTTTTCGCATTCGGGTTCGGCGCGGCGACGGGCATCACCTACCTGATCGAGGAGACCGGCATCGTGCCCGACGATGCGTGGCTCGCCGCCAACGGCCGCGGCGGGTACTCCGGCTTCGAGCAGATCCAGCTGTCGATCGGCCAGGGCGCGTTCCTTGGCACGCCCCTTCAGCTGGCGAACGCCTATGCGGCCATCGGCAACGGTGGGACGTTGTGGACGCCCCGGATCATCACGGGAGCCTCCCTGGCCGACGGCACCTCGGTCATCGCCGTCGAGCCGACGCCGATCCGCCAGGTCCCCGTCAGCCCCGGAGACCTCGCGTACGTGACCGACACGCTGGTTGCCGTCACCACGCTCTCGTACGGGACCGGAACCGCCGCCTTCTCCGGCTTCGGAGTCCCGGTGGCCGGGAAGTCCGGGACGGCAGAGACGGGCACGCCCGACCCCCATGCCTGGTTCCCCGCCTTCGCCCCGGCGAACGAGCCGACGGTCAGCGTCGCGACCGTGCTGCCGAACATCCCGCTCGGGACCGGTGGATCGGACGCTGCTCCGCTGGTCCGTCGCGTGATGGCGGCGCACTTTGCCAACTGACCTCGGCCGGGCCGGGTGCCGCCTTGCGCGTGACGATGCCCAGCAGGTAGCATCGGTCCTGCCGCTCCTTCTAGCCTCATGGTCTAACACTGCCCGGAGAGCGACCTCGACGCCGTGATCAGCGATACCGCGATTCCACTGAGGTTCCAGACCGCCGAGGTCGGCGTCGACTGGCTTCAGTGCAACATCGAGTGCCAGGAAGGCTGCCCGGTCAACACGAACTGCCGGGGCTACCTCATGCTGGCCGCCGAGGGTCGCTTCGAAGAGGGCTACATCCTGGCCCGCGACCCCAACCCGGTCGCTGCGATCTGCGGCTACGTCTGCTCCGCCCCATGCGAGAAGGCCTGTCGCCGCGCGGACATCGACAAGCCCCTCGCCATTCGCGCCATGAAGCGCTTCCTGGTCGATTGGCACTACGGCAACAACATGCCGGACAACGTCGTGGTGCAGGCGCCGACCGGTCGCAGCGTGGCCGTCATCGGCGCGGGACCGGCCGGACTGGCCGCGGCAAAGGAGCTCGGCAGCTGGGGTCACGACGTTCACGTCTACGAGGCCCTGCCGTCGGGCGGCGGCACGACCCTGATCGGCGTGCCGGCCTTCCGCCTCCCGCGCGACGTCATCGAGCTCGACGTGAACTGGGTGGCCAAGCACGGCGTGGAGTTCCACTACAACGTCGAGATCGGTCGGGACATCACGATCGAGCAGCTGCGCGAGCGCCACGACGCGGTGGTGGTCGCGACCGGGTGCATGTACCCCGTGGCAATGAACACGCCCGGCGAGGAGCTCGACGGCGTCATCTATGGCGTCGACTTCCTCAAGCGCGCGAATCTCGGGCAGCCGCAGTGGGTGGGCCAGCACGTCGTCATCATCGGCGGTGGCTACACCGCCATGGACTCGTCGCGCACGGCGCTGCGCCTGGGAGCCAAGACGAGCACCATCGTCTATCGCCGCGGGCCGGACGAGATGGTGGTCGACGAGGAGGAGCAGCACGAGACCCGCTTCGAGGGCGTGCAGTTCGAGTACTTCAGCTCACCGACCGAGGTGCTGGCCGGGCCCGATGGCAAGGTCAACGGCATGAAGTTCGTCCGCACCCGTCTCGGGCCGCCGGATGCGACCGGTCGCCGCAGCGCCGAGCCGATTCCGGGTAGCGAGTTCACGATCCCGTGCGACATGGTCATTCCCTGCACCAGCCAGGCGTCGGACAACAACGTTCTCGGCGAGTTCGGCGCCAAGCTCAATCGCCACGTCGGCGTGACCGATACCCGCACGGTGGTCGAGGGCGGCTCGCTCTCCTCGTGGCGGACGGCCCCGCTCAACGGCACCACCCCCAGGGATGCCGAGGGCAACTCGCTCAACGACCTGCAGTTCGACTTCAACCGCGGCAACGTGGTCATCAACGCCGATACCTTCGGCACCAACGTCGATGGGATCTTCGCCGTCGGAGACTTCGTCACCGGACCGGCCACGATCATCGAAGCCGCGGGTCTCGGGCGGCGAGCCGCGCGCTCCGTCGATCGCTGGCTGGCCGGCGTGCGAGGCGAGGAGCTCGAGGAGCTGCCCGTCATCAACCGCGCCGTCATCACCCAGAGCCTCGAGCACGACATGCCGCGCTTCTACGAGGGCACGCCGCGCCAGGAGATCCCGATGGCGCCGCCGGAGCTGCGCCGCGACTTCACGAGCCTGGTCGAGGTCGGCTACGACACCCGCGGCGCGATCGACGAGGGGACGCGCTGCCTGCAGTGCAACCACAACATCAACATCGACGGGCCGCGCTGTATCCTGTGCGGGCTCTGCGCCGATGTCTGCCCCGAGGGCGTGATCTACATGATCGACAAGGCGCAGGTCGGCGGTGACGATCCGGAGCAGGGCTTCTTCCAGTCGTGGCCGCGCGGGATCGCGATGATCATCGACGAGGAGCGCTGCATCCGGTGCAATCTCTGCGTCGAGCGATGCCCGACCAACTGCATCACCATGGACCGGCTCGAGCTCGAGCGGTTCACGCCTGACGGGAAGGTTCTGTTGGAGAGCTACAAGGACAACGTGCTCGGACAGGTCGGCCAGCAGGCCGGCGCGGCGGTGGACCGATGAGCAACGGCAGCGGCGGCAACCCGGTCACCCGCGCCATCAAGGAGTCGGCGCTGTGGCGCAGCCTCTTCCGGCAGCCCTACCCGAACACCAGCCGCACGCGGGCGCTGGCGGTGATGAACAACGTGTTCCTCCACCTCCACCCGGTGCGCGTCAAGCGGCATGCCGTGCGCTACACGTACACCTTCTGCCTGGGTGGGATCAGCTTCTTCCTGTTCCTGGCCCTGACCGTGACCGGGCTGTATCTCATGTTCTTCTACGTCCCGTCGGTGAGCCGCGCGTACCAGGACATCCAGGTCATCGAGGCGTCGGTCGCCTTCGGCACGCTCGTGCGAAACATGCACCGCTGGGCGGCGCACCTCATGGTGCTCACCGTGTTCCTGCACATGATCCGCGTCTTCTACCACGGGGCCTACAAGCCGCCGCGCGAGTTCAACTGGGTCGTGGGCGTGATCCTGCTCTTCCTGACGCTGATGCTCAGCTTCACCGGCTACCTCCTGCCGTGGGACCAGATCGCCTTCTGGGCCATCACCGTCGGCACGCAGATGGCGCTCTACGCGCCGCTGCTCGGCCAGGAGTCGAGCTTCTTCCTGCTCGGCGGCATCCAGGTCGGCCAGGAGACGCTGCTGCGCTTCTACGTGCTCCACGTCATCGCGTTCCCGCTCATCGCCGCCATCTTCATGATCGTCCACTTCTGGAGGATCCGGAAGGACGGCGGTATCTCGGGCCCGGTGTAGGCTAGGAAGGAACCGATGACGATCGAGAAGCGACCGAACGCGACGGCCGACAAGAACGCCCCGACCCAGGCGCCCGACCGCGCGCCGATCGTGTCGCCCGGCACCGGACCGAAGCTGCCGGGACCGCCCGGCGTGCCCGGGACCGAGCGTTTCCGCCTGCTGGCCTACGTCAAGCAGGAGTCGATGGTGCGGGTCGACAAGCGACCCGACGAGACGCTCCTGACATGGCCGCACCTGCTTCGCGCCGAGTTCCTGATGGCGATGCTGATCAGCGGGCTGCTCGTCGTGACCTCGCTGTGGATCCAGGCGCCCCTCGAGGAGATGGCGAACCCGGCGGTGACGCCGCACGTCGCCAAGGCACCGTGGTACTTCCTGGGGCTGCAGGAGATCCTGAGCTACTTCAACGCCACGGTGGCCGGCGTCATCGTGCCGACCTTCTATCTCGTTGGCCTGGCAGCCATCCCGTTCATCGACCGCACGCCGTTCAAGGCGGCGCGTGACCGGAAGCTGATGTGGGTCTTCTTCCTGTGCCTGATGCTCGGTGGCCTGTTCGTGACCCTCATCGGCTCATTCTTCCGAGGCCCGGGATGGAACTGGGTCTGGCCCTGGGAGGGACTGTTCTTCAACCTATGACACAGCACGCATCCTACGGCGAGGTCCACGGGCCTCGAGCCGGCGAGATCAGTCGACGCGGCTTCATGCGCCGCATGCTCGGCGTGGGCGTCGGCATCCTGTCGCTCGAGTTCCTCGGAGGCACACTCGCCTTCCTGTGGCCGAACCTGTCCGAGGGCCTGGGTGCCGAGATCACGATCGGCAGCGTGACCGACATCAACAACGCGCAGCCGGAGTGGAAGAACGGCCTGCCGTACATCTACGGACCGGCCAACCTCTTCATCGTCAACGTGCCCGCCGCAAAGGCCCTGGTGGCCCAGTCCGCGCCCTCGGTCGAGGCCGATGCGACCCTTCCGGTCGAGGATCCGGGCTCGGACCTCTCGGAGGACCTTCCGCTCGGTGATCGCTCGGTCCTCGCGCTGTGGCGGAAGTGCCCGCACCTCGGCTGTCAGATCCCGCAGCTGTGCGATCAGAGCCAGTGGTTCGAGTGCCTGTGCCACGGCTCGAAGTACTCCGTGCTGGGCGAGAAGCGCGACGGTCCGGCCCCGCGCGGCATGGACGGCTTCCCCGTCAGCATCGCGGACGGCGTCTACGTCGTCGACACCAGCCAGATCGTCAACGGGACGCCGCCGGGCACCGTGACATTCGACCAGCGGGCGCCGACCGACATGCCGCACTGCTCGGGCTGACCGATGCTTCTCAAGACCCTCGGCGTCATTCTCGTCACCGCGCTGTCGGCGTTCACGCTCCTCTACTGGGTGACCGACAACCCGCGCCGCGACGAGATCGCGACCGCCACCGAGGAGGAGCTTCTCGAGTACGGCGAGGTCATCTTCAGCGCCGATCCCGCCGAGCCCGCGGCGGCCGGCTGCGCGACCTGCCACGGCCCGGAGGGCTTCGGCGGCGAGGAGGGGGCCGCGGTGGTGGGTCCGAACCTGCACTCTCGCAGCCTCGCGGAGAAGCTGAAGGTGAACAACAACTACGTCCACCTGGTGGTCAGCTTCGGCGGCGTGGTGGTGTCCGGCAACGTGAACTCGGCCATGCCGGCCTGGAGCGCCGAGGTCGGCGGTCCGCTGAACGTGCAGCAGATCGAGGCCGTGGCGGCCCTCGTCGAGTCGTGGGCGGAGGAGGCCGACGAGCAGCCGATCGAGGAGGTCCCCGACACCGTCGAGGCCGGCGCCGAGGTCTACACCGCGGCCGGCTGCGTGGCCTGCCACGGCCCCAATCTCGAGGGCGGGACGGCCGGACCGAACATCCAGACCATCGGCTCGGGCGTCATCACCGAGTTCGAGAACTTCGCGACGCCGTCCGGGGTCGATCAGATGGTCGCCGACTACGAGGCCGATCCGCGGATGTTCCTCGACAAGTGGATCCGCGACTCATCGGCCAACTACAACGACGGCAACGCGACGGGCATGCCCCCGCATTCGGAGGGCGCCGTGAGCCCGAGCGCGCTGCAGGCGCTGATCACCTTCCTCCTGGCCCAGACCGGTGAGTAGGAGCGCGACGTCATGAGCACCTATCCGGCCTACCGACCGCGCGGCGGCGTCAGCCGCCTGTTCGGCTGGGCCGATGACTTCATGAGCTGGTTCCTCCACGGATACGAGACGTGGCTGGTGGCCGTCCTGAAGGGCGTCCCGCTCTTCCTGTTCGTGTACTTCATGCTCACCTACGTGCCGAACTACGCGTACTACCTCACGACCGTCGAGCTGCCGTTCCTGCGCTTCAGTGACGACGTCGGCTTCCTGATCGCGAACGGCATCGCCGGCGGCAACTTCGCCCTGCTCATCGTGCTGGCCATCGGCATCCAGGCCTCGCGCGGGCGTCGCGGCTTCGGCTGGTCGATGATCCGCATCTTCATCCTGCTGAACTACCTGTTCACCGTCCTGCTGCTCGTCCCGCTGCTGGCCTTCAACCTTGCCGGGGGCTCCTTCTGGCCGATCCGCATCACGCTGCAGTCGGTGGCGTTCGGGATGATGGTGGCCGGGCTGGGCGCCGCCGCCTGCGTCTACCTGTTCTTCGAGTACCGCCGCATCATGCGACGCGATGCCGACCAGGCCGCCCTCCACAGCGCGGAGCTCGCGCGGCGCTGACGCGGGGTCTCCTCGTCCACCTGGCGTGGTCGGCCACGGTCCTCGCCGTGATCGCGACCGTGATCGGCCTCGAGCTCGGTGCAGCCTGCCCGCCCGGCGGCCCGCTGGCGTTCGGCGACTGCGACGAGGTGCGGCCGTTCGCCGTCGGGGTGGCCGGCCTGGCGGCCCTGCTCTACGTCGCCGGCCTCACCGCGGTCCGATGGTGGACGCTCGGGCTGCGAGCGCGCGGCGCGGCTGACGCGCGCGCTTCCCGGGACTGGTACCTCCTGGTCGCCGCGCTCGGGCTGATCATCGCGCCGCTCCTCGCCTTCACGCTGGTTTCGACCCTTCGCTAGGATGGAATCCATGCAGATCACCACCGTCGACGACCTCCGCGCCCGCCTGGACGGCGTGGCCTCGATCAGCGAGCACGGCCTTGCCATCGCCGACGAGCGGCGCTTCCGCGATGCGCTGATCGACGAGATCGTGTTCGAGTCGGTGTTCAACCCCGACGTGGCCGTGCGCGATGCGGCGCGCTGGATCATCTGGTCTGCATCGCAGGCGCTCGGCTGCGGCTCTGCCTCCATCCACGAGCTGTATCGGGCTCGGGGTCGGGGCGAGGTGGACGCCACCGCCTTCACCGTGCCGGCGATCAATGTGCGGGCCGTCACCTACCTGACCGCTCGCCAGGCCTTCGCCGCGGCGCTCGAGCGCGAGGCCGCCACCGTCATCTTCGAGATTGCCAAGAGCGAGATGGCCTACACCGACCAGCGACCCGACGAGTACACGGCGGTGATCCTCGGCGCGGCGATCCGCGAGGGGTGGCAGACGCCGGTCTTCCTGCAGGGCGACCACTTCCAGTTCAACGCCACGAAGTGGGCCGCCGACCCGGCGGGCGAGATGGACGGCCTGAAGGACCTCACCCGCGAGGCCGTTGCCGCCGGATTCCTCAACATCGACATCGACAGCTCCACGCTGGTCGACCTGTCGCTGGACGACGGTGCCGGAACAGCAGCGCGTCAATGCCGAGAACAGCGCGGAGCTCACGCGTCTCGTCCGCGACCTCCAGCCCGAGGGCGTCACGATCAGCATCGGCGGCGAGATCGGCGAGGTCGGCAAGTCGAACTCCACCGAGGAGGAGCTGCGCGCCTATCTCGACGGGTATGGCGACGCGCTCGGTGACGGTGTCGAGCCGCTGAGCAAGGTCAGCATCCAGACCGGAACGAGCCACGGCGGGGTGCCGATGCCCGACGGAACGGTCGCGGCGGTGAGCATCGACTTCGACACGCTGGAGCGGCTGTCGGCGGTGGCCCGCGATGAGTATGGGATGGCGGGCTGCGTGCAGCACGGCGCGTCCACCCTGCCCGATGAGGCGTTCAACCACTTCCCCGAGCATGGGACGGCGGAGATCCACCTCGCCACCGGGTTCCAGAACATCCTCTACGACGGTGGCGGACTGCCGGACGAGCTGCGGGGCGAGATGATGGCCTGGTGCGCCGAGAACTGCGCCGACGAACGCAAGAACGGCGAGACCGACGAGCAGTTCCTGTACCGGACCCGCAAGAAGGCGATCGGTCCGTTCAAGCGGCGGCTGTGGACGCTGCCCGAAGCCGCGTCCGCGGAGATCGCGGCGAACCTGCGAGCGAAGTTCGGGTTGCTCTTCGACGAGCTGAAGATCGCCGGGACGCGGGCCGTTGTCGATCGCTTCGTGACGCCGGTCCCGGTCCCGCGCCCCCTGCCAGCATCCCTGGGCGGCAGCGACCGCGCCGCGGTGGTTGCCGGTGCCTCCGTCTTCGAGGACGACGGCTCCGGCGAGTAGCGCCTAGCGCAGGCCGATGAGCTTCTGGAGCATCGGCTGGTCCGCGAGGCCGATCAGGCGACGGGCGCTCCCCGGCGGGATCCTGCGACAGCATCTCGATGATCCGGCCGAGCTCATCCGTCCCGAGCTCGCCGATCAGCCCCCACAGGCGGTCGACCGTCTCGGGGCCGAGCCCCTCGAGCGTGGTGAACAGGCTCTCGATGGACCGTGCGTCCCCGCGCACGAAGAGCTCGACGCCGCGGTCGAATCGGCGCACGAACTCGAGCAGCGACCCGAGTCGAGCGCCGAGGCGGGCCATCTCGTCGTCCAGGGAGTCGCGGGTCGCGGCGGCCCGCGCCTCGTCGGCGCAGCGCTGGATCACCGGGACAACGGGGTCGGTCTCGCGCTGTTTGCGCGCGGCGGCGACGCGACGGAACCACTCCCAATGGTCGCCGACCACGCTCCACGCGACGGCGGCGGGGCCGCGTTGGCCGGATCTTCGCGGAGCGTCAGCGCGCTCGATCAGCCCCCACTCCTCGCACTGGGCGAGGGCCAGGCTCGTCGCGCGGTGGCTCATCCCGAGCGCGCGACGGACTTCGGGCTCCGATTGCGGACCATCGCTGACGAGGAGGTAGCCCTGGACCGCGGCCGTGGACGGCGCGATGCCCCAGGTGGCCCCGACCGCGCCCCAGGCCATCGCGAAGGACCGACGCAGCTCTTCGGCTGCCGTCTCGGCACCCGGACGAAACGTGCTACTCACGGGAGCATGTTACTCGCTCGCGGCTCCGCACGGAGAAGCCCCGGCGGTCGGGCCGGGGCTTCGGGTCGCGGGTCTCGCCGGCTCAGTGAGCGCAGCCACCTGCCTTGGCGGGAGATCCATCGGTGTTGAACGACGAGCCGCAGGCGCAACTGCTGACGGCGTTCGGGTTGTTGATGGCGAATCCGGAGCCCATGAGCGAGTCGACGTAGTCGATCTCGGCGCCGGCGACGTGCTGCTGGCTGAACTGATCGATCACCACGGGAACTCCGGAGTGATCCTCGACCTTGTCGCCGTCGTTGACCTTCTCGTCGAAGGCCAGCCCATAGCTGAATCCGGAGCAGCCGCCGCTCTTCACGAAGAGGCGAAGCCGGGCATCGGCCTTGCCCTCGCGCTCCCGCAGTTCGAGCACCTTGCGGCCCGCAGCCTCGGTGACCGAAACGAGCAGCTCACCACTCGGTGCGCCGCCGGTCATCGGGATCGGCTCGCGTGGAGTCTCGGAAAGAGTCATTTCGTATCGGTCTCCTGATGAGCGCTCGATCGCGCGTCGGTGTCGGAATTTCGCTCTGGAAAGTATACCAACCACGAGGGAACGTGCCGCAAGGGGCCGATCGGCGTCGTCGCTCGGTACACTAGAGCCTCCCCGAGCACGGCGAATCCGAACGAGGACCCACCAGCTGTGAGACTTGCGAGCCGCATGGAGCGGATCGGGACCGAGACCGCCTTCGAGGCCGCCGCGCGTGCCCGAGCACTGGAGGCCACTGGCCGCGACGTGATCCACCTCGAGCTCGGCGAGCCCGACTTCGACACGCCGCGCCACGTGTCGGAGGCCGCGGCCCGCGCGCTGCTGGATGAGGGCGCGACCCACTACACGGCCGCCACGGGGATCGCCCCCCTGCGCGAGGCCATCGTCGCGGACGTGAGGCGCTGGAAGGGGATCGACACCTCGCCGGACCAGGTGGTGGTGACCCCCGGGGCCAAGCCGATCATGTTCTACGCAATGCTCGCGCTGGTCGACGACGGCGACGAGGTCATCTACCCGAATCCGGGCTTCCCGATCTACGAGTCGATGGCGCGCTACGTCGGCGGCACGCCGGTCGCGGCACCATTGCGCGAGGCGAACGAATTCCGCATGGATGTGGACGAGGTCGCGTCCCTGGTCACGCCGCGCACCCGGATGCTCGTCTTCAACTCCCCGCACAACCCGACGGGATCGATCCTGACCGACGACGATATCCGGCGCCTGGCCGCGCTGGCCGTCGAGCACGACCTGGTGGTCCTGGCCGACGAGATCTACGGCCGCCTGCAGTACGAGGGCAGCCTGCTGTCGATCGCGACCCTGCCGGGCATGGCGGAAC
Source organism: uncultured Chloroflexia bacterium (assembly GCA_963767985.1). Classification (GTDB taxonomy): domain Bacteria; phylum Chloroflexota; class Limnocylindria; order QHBO01; family QHBO01; genus JACDBZ01. The sequence continues at coordinate 377,866 of CAVYGE010000002.1, read as the reverse complement.
GCACGATCACGCTCGACGGGTTCAGCAAGACCTTCGCGATGACCGGCTGGCGAATGGGGTACGGCGTCATCCCCGAGTGGCTCGTCCCCTCGTTCAGCCGGCTGGTCATCAACAGCGTGAGCTGCACCAATGCCTTCGCCCAGGCTGGGGCCATCGAGGCGCTGACCGGCCCGCAGGACGAGGCCGATGCGATGCGCGCGGAGTTCACGGCGCGCCGCCAGCTGATGGTCGAGGGGCTGAACGCGATCCCCGGCGTGTCGTGTGTCATGCCGCACGGGGCGTTCTACACGTTCCCCAACATCTCGTCCTTCGGCCGCACGAGCTCCGAGATCGCCGATCACCTGCTGTACGACGCCGGCGTCTGCGGCCTGTCGGGCACCGCGTTCGGGGAGCACGGCGAGGGCCACCTTCGCTTCAGCTACGCGAACTCGCGCGAGAACCTCACCGCCGCGCTGGAGCGCGTGGGAGAGTCGCTCGCGAAGCTCGAGCGGACCGGCGAGCTCGTCGGTGCCGCATCGTGAGCCGGCCCCGCGTCCTCGTCACTCGCCAGATCCCCGACGCGGGCCTCGATGCGGTGCGGGAGGCGTGTGACGTCGACCTCTGGGAGGACGAGCTCCCGCCGCCACGGGATGAGCTGCTGCGCCGGGTCGTGGGCACGGACGGGCTCCTCTCGCTGCTCACCGACCGCGTCGACGATGAGCTGCTCGACGCCGCCGGACCGCAGCTGAAGGTCGTCTCGAACTTCGCCGTCGGATTCGACAACATCGATGTGCCGGCGCTTACCCGTCGTCGCATCCCCGGCGGCAACACGCCGGGCGTCCTGACCGAGACGACCGCAGATCTGGCCTTCACGCTGCTCATGGCGGCCGCGCGCCGCATCCCCGAGTCGGTCGACTACGTGCGCGATGGGCACTGGAAGACCTGGGGGCCGATGCTGCTCATGGGCGTCGATATCCACGGCGCAACCCTGGGCATCGTGGGCTTCGGCCGCATCGGGCGCGAGATGGCGCGCCGCGGCCATGGATTCGGCATGCGGATCCTCTACCACGACGTCCATCCGGCAAGCGCCGAGGACGAGGCGGAGCTCGGCGCGACCCGCGTCGAGATGGACGAGCTGCTGCGCGAGTCCGACTTCATCACGCTGCACGTGAACCTCACCGACGAGACGCACCACCTGATCGACGCCGATGCGCTGCGCGCCATGAAGCCGAGCGCGGTGCTCGTCAACACGTCGCGCGGACCAGTGGTCGACCCCGCGGCGCTCGAGGCGGCGCTGCGTGCAGGAGAGATCTTCGCCGCCGGTCTGGACGTCACCGAGCCGGAACCGCTGCCCGCCGATCACGGGCTGGTGGCGCTGCCGAACTGCGTCGTCGTGCCGCACATCGCGTCCGCGTCGCGGGTCACGCGTGACCGCATGGCCCAGATGGCCGCAGCGAATCTCGTGGCCGGAGTGCGCGGCGAGCGTCTTCCCACGCCGATCAACCCCGAGGTCTACGACTGACGTGCCCGACAGCCGCTTCCGGCTCCCGGACCTGTCGCATCCGCATCCGTACGAGCACCGCAGGCCGCGGCGGCCGTCACACCTGCCGAAGCGCCTGACGCCCCCGCCGGCGCGCAGCGAGCCACCGGACCTCTCGCTCTTCCTCTACGCGGGAGTCGTCCTGCTCGTGATCCTGGCCATCCTGGCCATCCCGTATGTCATCGGCTATCTGTTCGAGGTCGTGTTCTAGCGGTCTCTATCCGTGAGACGTGGTGCCCAGCCCACAGACTCACCGAGAACGCTGCGATCAGGACGAGGGGGATCGCGATCCGAGTCGGGCTGAACGCCGCGCAAGCGTCGAAACTGGGCGCTAGCCAGGATCCGCACCCGGCCGATGCCGCCGCCAGCACACCGCCGACCACCACGCCCACCAGAGCGACGCTCGGGAGCATCTCGAGCGCCAACGGGCGGCGACGATGTGTGCCGGCGGCCAGCGAGGCGATCATCGCCGAGGCCAGGAGCGCCAGCGCAACGCCGATGGGAGAGGCATCGCCGCTGACCACGCCACCGAAGGCACCGAGCGTCCCCGCCAGTGCGCCAGCGCCCAGCGCCGCGACCGTCAGCGGCGCGGCCCATGTCGGATCAGGGACGGCCTGCCGCGCCACGGCCTCGGGCAACGGACCAACCTCCGGCACCGTCGTCGATGGGTGGAGCTCGAACTCGACGCGATCGCGATCGACGTGAGATCCGAACATCAGCACCGCGTCCGTGCCCGGACCCTGGAGACGAAGTCCCGGCATGAGGCCCGAAGTCGTCGCAACGGTTCCGCGAGTCACCCGCAGCAGCGAGCGAACCGGTTCCAGTGGAATGGCCAGGTTGTTGTCCAGCGCGAGGAGGGCAAGTCGTGGGCGGGGGTCGGCCGGCTGGCTGACCGTGTGATGGAGATGCCAAGCCTGGCGCGCGAATTCTCGCTCCGAGAGCCACCCGATCCTGGAACTTACCCCGACCGTCCGTCGAGACCCCGCCCCGGCCAGGCGCCCCGAGAGCTCCGCGCCGATCATCTCACCCACCACGGGGCGCAGCTCCCGCAGCCCATTCGGCATCCGATCCCGCCGGAAGACCGGATATCCGACGAACCAACTGAGAATGATGACGCCGGCGATTCCGCCGAGCGCCGCAGGCATCGCATAGCTGGCGGTGGGCAGCACAGGTCCAGCGCCGTCCGCGAGAACGGCGCTGGTCGGGTGACGGAGGCCATCGAGCGCGCTCCGCATGGAGGCTTCAGCCAACACGATCCGCATCCGCATGGCATCTGCCGTCGTCACTCCCCGCAGCGCCACGGGGAACGCGTCCGGCGGGTGTGGCGAATCGACCCAGGCGGCCGTTTCGGGATCCGACTCGTCGCTCACGCGGTAGCGCCACAACCAACCGTCGCGGCACGCCGGTCCCGTAGAACAGGCAATCCGCGCCGGGTCGTCGAAGGCCGCGCGGATGGTGGCGACACCGTCGCCACGGACATCGCGGATCGGAGATGTGGCGTCGGTTCCGGCCGCACTACCAGTCTCGACCAGAAGGGGAAGTTCGTCGACGAGGCCGGCAGCAGCCACTTGCAGCGAACGCGTGCGAATCGTGGCTGAATCCCGGGCTGAGCGGACGACCACGGCATCCGTTTCCACATCGCCGTCGCGCAGAACGTAGAACCACCGGGTGATGCCACCGCCGTACTCGAGCGGGAAGATCGTCTGACGCCGCCACCCGGGCTCCACCAGGGGCTCGCCGCCGTAGGCCACCTGGTGGTCATGCGGCTCATCGACGACGCGCAGGTAGTGAACGCCGGGGTCGGCGTACACGCTGCTGTCGAGGTGGGGACCTGATAGATATCCGCTGACCTCTACCCATCCGTTCGCGTCGCCCGTGACCAGTGCGCTGACCGTCGTCGGCATGGGCTGAGGGAGCGAGGCGATGGCCTCCGTCGTGGCCTGGGCAGTTGCCCACGCGCCCAGGACGAGCATTCCGACCGCAATCAGCGCTCCCGGGACGCGAAACGGCAGGAACCCGAAGAGCCAGCCGACTGACCGGTCGACCAGATGCGCAACGTATCCGAGGAACGCGGCCGCGCGTAGCGAGAATCTCAATGGGGCGTCCGGCGGGCGTACGGGATGCTCAGGTCATACGGTTCGTGGCGTCGGAACGTTCACGCGCCTCGGGAAATCAAGCCTGGGCGGTCCATACCAGGATTCGGTCGCCGTCGACCATCACGCGTGGCCGCACGAGGTCGGGCAGATCGATGGGATACGCGCGGGCATCTCCTCGATACGGGTTCTCCCGCCACGTGCGGCGCCCGTTGGCGAGCCGTCCGGACAGGTCGAAGCTCGCGCCGTGGCACGGGCAGCGCAGGTCGCTCCATTCCGGCCGGAAATGAAGCGTGCAGCCCATGTGGCTGCAGACCGATGACAGCGCGTGGATGTCACCTCCGTCGTTGACCACGAATCCGTCGAAGGCCGCCGTGGTGAAGCGCATCGCCGCACCGTCCGGGAGATCGGTGACGCGCGCGACCTCCTGCCAGAAGCCCTCGCCGGCCACGAGCTCGCTGCCGCCACCCAGGGTCGGCGGCTGCGCACGAGGGGCCAGGGAGATGCCGACGGCGCCGGCCGCCAGACCCGCCGCCGCTCCCAGCCCGCCGCGCAGCAGGTGGCGGCGCGAGATGCGCCAGCGGGCGCGTCCGCCCCCTTCAATCTGAGCGGCCCGCACGGGTGGGGGTACGAGCACCGCGGCCAACCCGTCGTCGGCGGCTCGCATGCGGAGGCGCAGCTGCTCGACGAAGGCCGCGTCGGGATCAACAGCTGTGCCGTGCGCCGATCCGGTGATCTCGGCCGCCAGGCGGGCCATCTCCGCTTCATCGCCGGCCTCGACGTGCTGCGGGGAGGGCCGCTCGTCGCCGGTCAGGGCGGCCAGGTATCGCTCGAACTGCTCCGCTCGATCGTCGCCGGGGACGCGCTCGTCATCCATGGCGGCCCTCCTCGAGCAGCGCGGCGCGGCGCAGGGCCCGGTACTGCAGCACCTTGGCGTTCCCGCTGGTGATGCCCATGGCGGTCGCCGTCTCGGCCACGGACATGCGCTCGAGGAACCTGAGCTCGAGCACCCGCCGATACCGATCGGGCAATCGACCGAGGAGAGCGTGGACCCGCGTCAGCGACGAGTCATCGGGTGGGAGCGCGGGTCGTGCGTCGCCATCGGCGGGCTCCCAGCCCGGAGCGACCTGCTCCATGCCGACCAGGGGCAGTCGGTAGAAAGCGCGCCAATGGTCGGCGATCGCGTTCTGCGCGACGCGATACAGCCACGCGGTGATCTGGCGTGGCTCGCGGCCGGTGTCGAGGTGCTCCACCGCGCGGATGAAGACCTGGGCGGTCAGGTCCTCGGCATCGGGGCGGTTGCCGACGCGCGCGAAGATGAAGCGATAGATTCCGACGACGTGGTCGGCATAGACCTGCTCGAACGGGCCGGGGGCGCCTGGCATCTCACCGATGCGATACGCCGTCGGTTACGTCCGCGGTCGCAGTGGCGCCAGAAGTGCCGCGACCTCCTCGAGGAAGCGGGCATCGGTCGCGTCGAACGCGTCGAGGTCGGATCCATCGACGTCGATCTCGCCGACCACGCGTTCAGCGTCGAAGATCGGCACCACGATCTCGCTGCGGGTGCTCGCGAAGCACGAGAGATACCGCGGATCGGCGTTGACGTCCGGGACGATCTCCGTCGTTCCGCTGCTCGCCGCGGCGCCGCACACCCCCGTGCCGATCGCGATCCGGGTGTGCTCCGTGGCCTCCGGGCCGGTCCAAGGCCCGAGCACCAGGTCGGTCCCATCGACCCAGTACAGCCCGACCCAGTCGTACGACGGGAATCGATCGTGAAGGAGGTCGATCACGCGTTGGGCCGAGGCCTCTCGGTCTGGGCCCTCGGCGATGGCCGAGCGCACGAGGTTCAGGGCATCGCCGTGGACGCCCGGTCGCTCCTCGGCAACCGGGTGGCTCACTGCCGCGTCGCCCAGCGCTCCGCCCAGCGGTCGATGCCGGAGATCGCCCTGCGCAGGTCCGCGCCTTTCGTGGTCAGGGAGTATTCGACCCACGGCGGCACCTCGCTGACCGCGCGACGCTCGACCAGGCCCTCGTCCTCGAGGAGCTTCAGCCGCTGCGAGAGGGTCGCCGAGTTGGCGCCCCCCAGGGCGTCCTGAAGCTCGCAGAAGCGCTGGGTCCGATCGCCGAGCGAGTGGATGATGCGCAGGACCCACTTCTGGCCGATCACGTTGAACGCCTCGGTGGCGGCGCATTCCGCGCGCAGGGCGTGAGCTCGACGGGCCGCCCGGGAGCGGGGCAGCGCGGGAGGCGGCGTCGAGAGTCCGGCGTCCATCAGGACGCGAACCCTAGCACCGCCCCCAGGGCCGATCAACCGAGGCGCCCCTACTCCACCACCACCGTCATGTTCATCGACGGGTGGAACAGGCAGGTGATGAGGTACGTGCCCGGCTCGTCAAAGGCGAAGGACGTGACGCCGTTCGGGGCGAGCTCCTCGTTGAGGATCGGGCTGTCGGTGGCGACGCCATCGGAGCCCTCGGTCACGGTGTGCGCGGCGCCGTCCGCGTTCACGAAGCGCACCGAGGTCCCGGCCGCGATCGTGAGCTCGTCGGTGTCGAACGCGAATCCCTCGAGGCGGACCGTCTCCTCGCCAGCGCCCGCCTCGGATGGCGCAGCGGACTCCGATGGGGCCTCGGTCGCCGACGGCGCGCTGCTGCTGCCGCCGACCTGGCTGGGCTCATCGGCCGGTGTCGCGCCGCATGCGGCCAGCACGACGGCCATGCCGGCAAAGAAGGCCGGGACGGATCGGGTTCGGTTCATGCGGTGACTCCTGTGGTGCGGTGAGAGTGCGAATTCGTCGATCCGTACGGCTGGCGTTACGCAGTGGCGCATTTGACGCCCATCGAGCGCGCCCGCATGATGCGGGAACCCACCTCGCCCCGCGCGTCGAGCATGCCGCAGACCACGATTTACGTGTCGCCCCGCTCCGTCGGGGCACCCGACAGCCGTCCGCCGGCGGTCGCCACCACGGACCTCGCCCGCCTGTTCGCGGGCAGTCCGGCGCTGGCCGGCGTCACGCTGCAGATCGACGGCGGACGGACCGTCGCCCTGCTGGGGCCGAATGGGGCGGGGAAGACCACGCTCCTGCGGCTCCTCTCAACGGCCATTCGACCCTCCTACGGACGGGTCCTCGTCGATGGTCTCGACGCCGATCGCGACGCCGCCGCCGTGCGTGCACGCGTCGCCTACCTGTCCCACGCCACCGGCCTGTACGACGAGCTGACGGCGCGCGAGAACATGGCCTTTGCCGCCGCGATGCTCGGCACCCCGGATCCCACGGAACGCATCGAGCGTGCCCTGGGCGACGTCGGGCTCGAAGCTCGTGCGCGGGACAGGGTCGCCACCTTCTCCGCCGGCATGCGCAAGCGACTGGCCCTTGGCCGGATCCTGCTCGGGTCGGCGTCGCTGGTGCTGCTCGACGAGCCCTACGCGGCCCTGGACGCCGACGGCATGGACCTCGTCGATCGGCTGCTCGTCGCGTGGCACGAGGTCGGTGTCTCGGTCGTCGTCGCGTCGCACGCCACCCGACGATTGGATGCGTTTCTCGATGGGCGGGTGACCCTCGAGCGGGGCCTCGTTGCCGAGACGGTCGGCGACGGCGTGTCCCATCTGCCTCCCACGCTGCCGTCGTCCGGTCGACGCCCGATCGCCGAGGTCGCCCGATGAGCGCGCTGCGGAGTCATGCGCGCATCGCGCTCGCCGTCGCGCGCAAGGACGCACTCTCGGAGCTGCGCGGCAGGCATGCCATCGTGAGCACGCTCTTCTTCGCGGCCGTGGTGCTGCTGCTCTTCGGCTTCGCCCTGGGTCCGGATGCCGGACGACTGGCGGCCGCTGCCCCCGGTCTGCTGTGGCTGGCGGTCGTCTTTGCCGGGGTCCTGGCAGTGAATCGTCTCCACCTGCTCGAGACCGACGACGGCGCGTTCGAGCAGCTCGCCCTGTACCCGGTCTCGCGCCAGGCGATCTACGCGGGCAAGGCGCTCGGAGGATTCGGCGTCATGCTCCTCCTCGGGCTGCTCGTCCTCGGCGCGGTCGGCATCCTGTTCGCCGTTGACGTACTGGCCGCGTGGCCCGCCCTGCTGGCGACGGTCATCCTCGGGGCCGCGGGCATCGCGGCGGTCGGAACGTTCTACGCGGGCGTCACGGTCCGGCTTCGCGCCCGCGAGGTGATGCTTCCGCTCCTCATGCTGCCCGTCCTGGCGCCCCTGCTGCTCGGCGCGGTGAAGGCCACCGCAGCGGCGCTGGCCGGCGACCCGTTCGGTGAGCTGGGAGCCTGGCTCCAGCTGCTGATCGCCTTCGACGTCATCATGATCGTCGCCGGAGCGGCAACCTACGGCTATCTCCTGGAGGATTGATGAAGACCCGGATCCTCGGCTTCGTGGCGTTTGGTGCGGTGGTGGCAGCCACCGCCGTCGCCCTGTTCGTGGTTCCCCCGGACCTGAACCAGGGCGATGCCCAGCGGATCATGTACCCGCATGTGGCATCGGCCTGGCTCGCCTACCTCTCGTTCGGCGTCACGGCGCTGGCCGGCATCGGCTGGCTCTGGAAGCGGGACCTGCGACTGGATGCGGTTGCGCACAGTGCCGCGGAGATCGGCGTGATGTTCACCGCCTTCGCGATCTGGGGCGGAATGATGTGGGGCCGCCCGGTGTGGGGCGTCTTCTGGCAGTGGGAGGACCCGCGCCTGACGACAACCGCCCTGCTGCTGGCCCTCTACGTCGGCTACCTCCTGCTCCGTCGCCTGACCGATGACCCGGAACGCCGAGCGACGCGTGCCGCGATCGTCGGCATCGTGGCCGCGGTTGACATCCCGATCGTCCACTTCAGCGTGGAATGGTGGCGCGGCCTGCACCAGACGGCCACGATCGGATCGCCGGACCGGGTGCTCAACCCGGCCGCGCCGATGGTCTTCGTCGGCACCCTGCTCGGGATGCTCGGAGCCTTCACCCTGGCCTGGGCGTATCTGATGATCCGCCGCTACCAGCTCGCGCGCGCCGAGGCCGATCGCGAGGAGGCCCGGCGGGTGGATCGCCTCATGACGGCCAGGACCGCCGAGGTGGCCCGATGACCGATGCGGTCTTCGTGATTGCCGCGTACGCGGTCATCATCGGCGGGCTCGCGGTCTACACGCTCGCCCTCTGGCGTCGGCTGCGCGACGCGCGGGCCTCGGACGACGAGGCGCGATGACGGTCGCGCCCCCGCCCGAGCCGATCCTGCCGCCGCGCCGGCGACCCTGGGGAATCCTGGTCCTGGCTGCCGTCGTGGTCGTCGTCATCGGCTTCCTGGCATTCAGCAGCATCGGCAACGCGCTGGTCTACTACCTGACCCCGACCGAGCTGCTCGAACGCGGTGACGCCGCGATCGGCGAGACGGTGCGCCTCGGAGGACTGGTCGAGGTCGGCAGCGTGTCGGGGCCCGCAACCGATCTGACCTTCGTCATCACGGACCGCGAGAGCCGGATCCCGGTCCACTCGACCGTCGCTCCGACGCGGTCATTCCGCGAGGGGACGGGGGCCGTGGTGGAGGGCGCACTGAGCGCCGCGGGGGTGTTCGAGGCCACCACAGTCATCGTGAAGCACGACGAGAACTACGAGGTCCCCGCCTCGGGCGCCGTGCCGTCCGACAACTCGTACCTCCCGGGCGAATGATCCCGAGCATCGGGCACGCGGCCATCATCGTGGGGTTCGGCCTGACGCTCTACGCCCTCGTGGCGTACGTGCTCGGGGCGCGGAGTGGAGACCCGCGCCTCTCGGTCAGCGGGCGGCGCGCGGTCATCGGCTCGTTCGTGGCGGCCGGGGTGGGCTGCCTGGCCATGATCGTCTCCCTGCTGACCCACGACTTCAGCGTGCTCTACGTCGCCGAGAACAACGCCACGACGACGCCACCGTTCATCGGCGTGATCAGCCTGTGGGCCGCGCTCGAGGGGTCGATCCTGTTCTGGACGCTCCTTGCGACCGGCTGGGCCGCGCTGGTCCTGCATCGCTACCGCCGTCGCCACCCGGCCCTCATGCCGTGGGTCGGTGCAACGCTGGCGGCGGTCAACCTCTTCTTCTTCGCGGTCATGATCTGGCCCGGGAACCCGTTCCTGCTCACCGCGCCGGTCGGTGCCGAGGGCAGCGGGCCCAACGCCCTGCTCCAGAACCACCCGTTCATGGCCCTCCACCCCCCGCTGCTCTACCTCGGATACACCGGCCTGGCGGTCCCGTTCGCGTTCGGCATCGCGGCCCTCGTCACGCGGCGCCTCGACGAGGAGTGGCTGCGGATCGTCCGGCGCTGGACGCTGGTGCCGTGGATCTTCCTCACCCTGGGCATCGTGGCCGGGGCGTGGTGGAGCTACGAGGTGCTCGGCTGGGGAGGCTACTGGGCGTGGGATCCGGTCGAGAACGCGGCGCTGCTGCCGTGGCTCACCGCCACCGGCTTCGTCCATTCGGCGATGGTCGCGGAGCGGCGCGGCGGGCTGAAGATCTGGACTGCCGCCCTCGTCATCGCCACCTTCGTCCTGACCCTGGTGGGCACGTTCCTTACCCGGTCGGGCATCGTCGCCAGCGTCCATTCGTTCACCCAGTCCGCCATCGGCCCGTGGTTCCTGGGGGCCATCGTCCTCGCGCTGCTGGCGTCGCTGACGCTCCTGGTGTGGCGGCTCCCGCAGCTGGCCGGCGGTGGCAGAGCCTCGGGCATGGTGAGCCGTGAATCGGCGTTCCTGTTCAACAACGTGCTCTTCCTTGGCCTGACCTTCGCCGTCCTGTTCGGGACGCTCCTGCCCCTGATCGTGGCAACCACCAGCGGGGACACGATCAGCGTCGGGGCTCCGTGGTTCAACGCGGTCACGGTCCCGATCTTCGTGGCTCTCCTGTTCCTGATGGGTGTGGGTCCGGCCCTGCCGTGGGGAACCGCCTCGTGGACGACGGTGCGCTCGCGCTTCAGCACGCCGCTGGCCGTTGCGGCTGCGGTGACGGGGCTGGCTCTGGTGGCCGGATTCCGCGACGCGATGCCGCTGGGCACGCTCGCGCTGGCCGTGTTCGTCGCAGGTGATCATGATCGACGAGGTCGTGCGCGGCGCGCGCTCCCGGTCCCGCGCGCGATCCGAGGATCCGGCGACCGCCACGTGGCGCCTGGCGACCAGGAACCGGCGGCGCTACGGCGGGTACACCGTCCATCTCGGCGTTCTCGTCATGGCCGTTGCGGTCGCGATCTCTTCGGGTCTGGCCTCCGATCGGACGGTGACGCTGGCACCCGGGGAGACCGCCGAGATCGGGGCCTACGTCATTCGCCACGACCGATTGGCGATCGAGCCGCTGGCGAGTGACCGCCGGGTCATCGAGACGCGCGCCGAGGTGACCTACTCCGGGCCCCAGAGTGGTACGCCTCGCCACCGCCCTGCGCGACTATCCGAACTCGCAGGCGGCGATCGCCACGCCCGCCGTCCGCACCTCGCTGGCCGAGGACCTGTACGTGACCCTGCTCGCCTCGGACGCGGCGACCGGGGCGGTGACCCTGCACCTTTTCCTCAACCCGCTGGTGGTCTGGATCTGGATCGGCGGCGCCATCGTGGGGCTCGGAGCGGCGATTCGCGATCTGGCCCGAGCGCCGGTTGCGCGCCGTCGAGGTGGCCGACTCCCGTCCCGCGCCGGCAGCCGCCACGGTCGAGGGCGTCTGAGATGCGGCGCGCGCGCTGGCTGCTGGTGCCGTGATCGTGGTTCCGCTGACGTGGCTGCTGCTGTCGGGATTCGGCCGCGACCCGCGCCAGATCGCCTCTCCCGCTCATCGGGCGGCCGGCACCCGAGTGGACGCTCACCACCCTCGACGGGGAGACGCTCAGCAGCAGCGACCTCGCCGGCCGGCCCTACGTCGTGAACTTCTGGGCCAGCTGGTGCATTCCGGCCTGCGTCGACGAGCATCCCGTGCTCGCGGACGCGTTTGCCGCCACGATTCCGACGACGTGGCCTTCGTCGGCATCCTGTACCAGGACGATCCCGGCTGCGGCGGAGGGCTTCCTTGCCCGGTTCGGCGACGCCGGGTACCCGCACGTGACGGATCCCGATGGGCGGATGGCGATCGAGTTCGGAGTCACGGGTCCGCCCGAGACCTTCTTCGTCGACGCAGCCGGCAACGTGGCCGACAAGAACTTCGGCCCGCTGACCGACGCCGTGCATGGCCGAGAAGCTGGGCGCGATCCTGCCCGCGGCGAGCCAGATGACCCGCTGGTGGCCGGCGACGGTCGTCGGCCTGGCGCTTGCCGTCGCGGCGCTGGCGGCCCTCGCCATCCTCGGCCCATCCGACCCGACGCGCGACCAGCGCGGGGATGCCCTGGCGGCGCGAGCTCCGCTGTCCCGACTGCCAGGGCCTCTCGGTGGCCGATTCGCCGACCCAGTCGGCGCGCGAGATCCGGCGCCAGATCGACGTCCTGCTGGCGGACGGAACGAGCGACGACGCCGTGCGCCAGCACTTCGTCGATCGGTACGGCGAGTGGATCCTGCTGGCACCCACCGCTGCGGCGGCCTGGATCCTTCCGTTCGCAGTGATCCTGGCCGGTATGGCGGTGCTCGGTGCTCCGGCTACGGACGCGGGGCGCTCCAGCGGCGGTTCGTCACGCCTCCTGACCGAGGAGGAGCGACGGCGCATCCGCGCGGACGCGGAGGCGCTCGATGCCTGAGTCGCCTGATCCTGGCCGTCGGCCTGCTCGTTGCCGGCCTGCTCGTCGTTCGGCCGCTCCTCGCCCCACCTCCACCGACCGGGGAGACCGCGGTTGACGTGGACGCGGCGGCCATCCGCCACCGGGTTGCGCTCGAGGCGCTGCGGGACGTGGAGACGGACCATCGAGCAGGATCGCTCGACGAGGCGGGCTATGCCGTGCAACGCGCGGAGGCCGAGGATCGAGTGGCCGCCATCGCGCCGTCGACGTGCCGGCAGATCGCGCCCGGCCGTTGACGGGCGTGCCGGGCGGGTCGCCGCTGGCCGCTCGCGGCGGTCGCGGCTGCCGTCCTGCTGGTCGGATCACTGGCGCCCGTCAGCGGGATACCGAATCGGACCGAGACGAACCAGGCCCTCGCCGACGCGCAGGCCGCCGAGGCCACGCGCCAGCAGACGATCGAGGACCTGCTGGTCCAGCTGCGGGACGACCCGGACGATGTCGGCCGTCGTCTCCGACCTGGCCGATGCGTACCTGGCCGGATCGAGCGCCGATGATCTCGTACGCGCGGCGGCAAGTCTCCAGCTCCTCATCGGCCTCGATCCGGACCGCGCCGGATGCCTACGAGCGGATCATGGGGGCCTACCTGCGCGCCGGCGACGCACCCAACGCGCGGGCGGCCCACGAGTCGTACGCGCGCTGAGCGTGGCCGATCCGGTGGAGGTGGCGTTCTTCGACGGGCTCATCGCTCGGCGCGAGGGTGACCCGGCGCGCGCGCTGTCTGCCTTCGATCGGTTCCTCGAGCTCGCCCCGGACGACCCGCGCAGCCGGCATGATCCGCGGCCTGCGCGACGAGGCCGCTGCCACCGACTAGTCGAGGAATCAGTCCTGCCAGGACGTCGGTGAGCATGCGTTCCAGCGACGCCAGGTCGTCGGCGGAGAGGCGGTCGAGGAAGTGCTGCTGGACGCCTCGCAGGTGCGTCGGTGAGGCCGTGCGCAGGCGGTCCACGCCGGCGTCGGTGAGTGCCGCCCACTGGCCGCGACGGTCGCTCTCGCACGTGACGCGCTCCACCAGCCCATCGGCGCACAGTCGGTCGACGAGACGCGTGGCACCGGAACGCGACAGGACCAGCCGATCCGCCAGGTCGCTCATGCGCAGCCGCCGGTCCTCGGCGACCGAGAGCTGGATCAGGACGTCGTAGTCGGTGAGGGCCATGCCCTGCTCCGCCTGCAGCTCCCGCTCGAGTTCCCGGACGACGCGAGCGTGCGCCAGGAGGAAGGCCCGCCAGGCCGCGAGCCGAGGGTCGTGTCGAGTGATCGTGGTTCTCATCTCGACGACATTGTTGCACACGCAAGCACTCACGCTGTATTGTTGCACAATCAACTATCGATTCCACCTCGGCCCCCTGGAGCACCCGCCATGACTGGAACCTCGACACGGACCATTCGTCCGTGACGTTCAGTGCCAAGCACATGATGATCAGCACGGTGCGCGGCACCATGCGCATCAGAGACTTCGACCTCGACTTCGACCCCGACGACCCGATTCGTTCGCGGGTCCGGGTGGCGCTCGACGTCGCCTCGATCGACACCGGACAGGCTGCCCGCGACGGGCACCTGCGATCCGCCGACTTCTTCGACGCCGAGCAGCATCCGACGATCGAGTTCGTCAGCACGCGCATCGAGGGCAGCGGCACGAGCGGCCGCATCCACGGTGACCTGACGATCCGGGGCACCAGCCGGCCGGTCGTGCTGGAGACGGAGTACGCGGGCCTGGTGCCCGACATGAAGGGCGGCCATCGGATCGCCTTCGCCGCCCGCACGCGCATCAACCGCGACGACTTCGGACTGACATGGAACGTCGCCCTGGAGCAGGGGGGCTGGCTCGTCAGCCGCGACATCGGGGTCGAGATCCAGATCGCGGCGGTCGCGTCAGCCGAGGAGCGAATGGCCGCGGCCTGACGCTAGGATGCGGCGATGCCGCATCTCGACTACCCGATCGCACCGCGCGTCGATCAGGCGGATGACCACCACGGTGTTTCCGTGGCGGATCCGTATCGTCCGCTCGAAGACGCCGATGCGCCGTTGACGCGCGCCTGGATCGACGCCGAGAACCGCCTGACCCGGTCGTTGCTCGACGCGGTCGCCGGCGCGCGACCGGATCCGCTCACGCCTGGCGGAGCTCTGGGATCACCCTCGAGCTGGCGCACCGTGGCGCCGCGGGACCCGATGGTTCCAGATGCGGAACTCCGGGCTCCAGGACCAGGACGTGCTGTGGACGGGCGACGCACCCGGCATCGGCGGAGACGTCCTGCTCGATCCGAACCGGCTGCGCCTCGGACGGAACGGCCGCACTCGTGGCGCACCGCGGCCTCGGACAGCGGGGAGCTGCTTGCCTACGCGGTCAGTGACGCGGGCTCCGACTGGAGAACGTGGAAGGTGCGCAGGGCGTCCACCGGCCAGGATCTGCCCGATCGGCTTCTCGTGGAGCAAGTTCTCGTCGGCGACCTGGACCGCGGACGAGCGCGGCTTCTTCTACGGACGCTACCCCGAGGCCGACCCCGATGCGGCGTACGAGGCGCCGAACCTCGACATGGAGCTGCGCTACCACGTCCTGGGCGACGACCCCAGCCCGCGACCGGATCGTGTTCTCGAATCCCGACCAGCCCGAGTGGGGGTACGAGCCGCAGGTCGTCGACGATGGGCGATGGCTGGTCGTCACGATCTGGCGAGGTACCGATCCAACGAACCGAATTCACGTCGGCGACCTCTCTTCGGGTGTCGACCACGTTGACGGTGCGTCCGCTGCTCGACGCCGACGACGCCAGGTACGAGCTCATCGGCGCGGCGGACGGCGTGCTCTACCTTCTGACCGACCTGGATGCGCCGCGCGGTCGCGTGGTCGCCATCGACGCTGCCGGAGACGGTCGCCTGCGCGAGATCCTGCCCGAGGGTTCGGACACGGTGGAGTCGGCACGACTGGTCGGGTCGCGGCTGGCGATCGTCGCACTCCACGACGCGCACCACCGCTGCGAGTCATCGACCTCGACGGCGGTCACATCGCCGAGGTCGGACTTCCCGGCGTCGGCACCATCACCTCGCTGGAGGGACGGCCGGACGACGAGGAGCTGATGCTGACCTTCGCCACGTTCACGGCACCATCCCGCGTCCTCGCCGTCTCGATGCAGGACGGTGCGGCTCCGAGAAGTGCAACCCGCCAGCATGCCGTGGGATCCCGATGCGTTCGTGACCACGCAGGCGTTCGTGACGTCCGACGACGGCACCCGACTCCCCGTCTTCCTGACCCACCGCCGCGACGTCGCGCCGACCGGCGACGTGCCAGCCCTCCTCTACGGGTATGGCGGCTTCCAGGTCTCGATCGGCCCCACCTTCAAGGTCGAGTGGCTCGCGTTCGTGGAGCGCGGCGGCCTGCTCGCCGTGGCGTCGCTGCGCGGCGGCGGGGAGTACGGCCGCGAGTGGCACGATGCCGGCCGCCTCGCCAACAAGCAGAACGTCTTCGACGACTTCGCCGCCGTCGCGCGATGGCTCGCCGCATCGGACTGGACCCGCGCTGACCGCATTGGCATCAGTGGGCGGTCGAACGGCGGGCTCCTTGTCGGTGCCAGCATCACCCAGCACCCCGAGCTGTTCGGTGCGGCGATCGCCGAGGTCGGGGTGATGGACATGCTCCGGTTCCATCGCTTCACGATCGGGTGGGCATGGACCAGCGACTACGGCTCGGCCGACGACCCGGACCAGTTCCGCACCCTCCTGGCCTACTCGCCGCTCCACAACATCCGCGATGGTGTCGCGTACCCGCCGACCCTGATCACGACCGGTGACCACGACGACCGGGTGGTTCCCGGGCCATTCGTTCAAGTTCGCCGCCGCGCTCCAGGCGGCACAGGCATCGGCCGCGCCCGTGCTGCTCCGCGTCGACACCGATGCCGGCCACGGCGTGGGCAAGCCCGTGAGCAAGCTGGTCGAGGAACGGAGCGACGTCCTGGCATTCCTCGAGATGGCGCTCGGATCGGGTCGCGAGCTAGGCTCGCCGAACCTCGATCCAGAAGGTCGAACCGACCCCCTCGATCGAGCTTGCCCCCGCCGCGCCACCGTGAGCCTCGGCGATGTGCCGAACGATCGCCAGCCCGAGGCCGGCACTCTCGGCCTCGGCCCGTCCTCGACGTCGGCGCGAGCTCGCGCACGGTCGACCTTGTAGAACCGCTCGAAGATGCGGGCCTGGTGCGCCGCGGGGACCCCGATGCCGTCGTCGGCCACCGTGAACCGCACCCGACCGCCGGCGACGCTCCAGCCGATCCGGATCTCGCCGCCGGGATGGCTGAACTTCACCGCGTTGTGGGCGAGGTTGAGGAGCGCCTGCTCGAGCCGCGCGGGGTCGGCAACCGCTCGAGCCCGTTCGACGGTCCCTGGCAGCGTGCCCACGCTGATCCTTCGCCGATCCGCCGTGGGGCGAATGCGCTCGACGCATGTCGCAACGACGGCTCCGGGGTCGACGGCCTCCAGCGCCAGGCTCGTCTCGCCGGTCTCGATCCGGCCCAGGTCCAGCAGCTCGTCGACCAGCGTGGCAAGGCGATCGGTCTCGCGCTCGATCTGAGATGCGAAGTCACGGACGGTCGGCCCGTCCTCGACCGTGCCCGACGCGATCGACTCGGCGAGCAGCCGCACCGAGGTCAGTGGCGTTCGCAGCTCGTGGCTGACGTTCGCCAGCAGGTCGCGCCGTGCCCGCTCGGCGCGGCGCAGAGCGCTGACGTCCCGCATCGCGAGCACCACTCCGCCGCGCGCCAGCGGGATGGCATCGATGGCGTAGCGCGTGGCTTGCCGGCTGGCCGAGATCGGCCTCGCCGGCCTGTGGTTCCCGGCTGCTCGCGCAGCGTTGCGCCACCGTGTCGAGCGGACCGGACCCGAAGGCGGCGATCAGGCTCATGCCCGGCAGGCTGCTCCGGGGGCGGCCGGCGAGCTCCGTCGCATCGGCGCCGGCCCGCACGATGCGAAGATCGTCGTCGACCAGAAGAAGCAGGTCGCGACCGCGATGATCGAGGAGCGCCTCGAATGCCGCGTCGGGGCTGGGGTCGGTCACGTCGTCGGCGGGGCGAACGCATAGCCCACGCCTCGCACGGTGCGGAAGTGGTCGTGGCCACGACGTCCGCGCAGCTTCCCGCGCAGCCAGCTGACGTGGACGTCGACCGTGCGGCCATCGCCCACGTACTCGTAGCCCCAGACCCGGGCGAGCAGCTGGTCCCGGGTGAAGATGCGGCCGGGCGATGCGGCCATGTGGGCCAGGAGGTCGAACTCCTTGGTCGTGAGGTGGATCGGCTCCGCGTCGACGATGACCTCGCGCCTGGCCACGTCGATGCGCACCGCGTCGAACGTCATCGTCGGGCCCGGCTCGGCCTCGTCGGGGACCCGCCGCTGGCGACGAAGGACCGCCTCGATCCGCGCGAGGAGCTCGGGGCGGCTGAATGGCTTGGCGACGTAGTCATCGGCGCCGACCTTCAGTCCCACCACGCGATCGATCTCGTCGCCCTTGGCCGAGAGCATGATGACCGGGGTCGTGACGCCGTCACGCCGGAGGACGCGCAGGACCTCGATGCCGCTCATCCCGGGGAGCATCACGTCGAGCAGGATGAGGTCGAGACCCGGATTCCTGCCCGCCTCGAGTCGCCGCTTCGCCATCCGCGGCCACGGCGACGTCATAGCCCTCGCGGGTCAGGTTGAAGCCCAGCGCCTTCCGCAGCGTGGAGTCGTCCTCGACGAGCAGGAGCCGTCGACGCATCCGTCCTCCTACGGGTTGAGGTCCTCGACCTGGCCGGTCGCCAGGTAGACGACGTCCTCGCCGATGTTCGTCACGCGGTCGCCGAGCCGCTCGAGATGGTGCGCGGCGAAGAGCATGTGCGTCGCCTGGCGCGCCCGCTCGGGATTGGCAGCCATCATCGCCAGCGCGTCTTCGTAGACGCTGTTGTAGAGGTGGTCGATCTCGTCGTCACGCTGGCAGACGGCGCGCGCCCCGTCTTCGCTCATGTCCACCAGTGCTCGCATTGCCGCGTGGAGCTGTTCGCGGCAGATGCGCTCCATCTGCGGGATCTGCCCGCAGGATCGGGATCTCCGGCTCGGAGGCCAGCTGCTGGCTCAGCTTGGCGATGTTGACCGCGTAGTCACCCATGCGCTCGAGCTCGGCCGAGGCGTGGTAGAGCGCGAGCAGCTCGCGGATGTCCCGCGCCACAGGCCCCTGGGTCGCGATCAGCGTGGTGATCTCGGTGTTGATGTCACGCTGCAGGTCGTTGACGTCGCTTGTCGTCCCAGCGCACCTGGTCGGCCAGATCGGGATCTCGGCCGGTGAGCGCCCGGCCGGACCTCTCGAGCGCCTCCTCGACCAGGGCTCCGAGCCGAAGCACGTCGTCCTTGACCCGGTCGAGGGCACGGTCGAACGTGGCCCTGGGGCCTCCGCGATGCGGATCGATCCCGCCGATTGCGCGTTCCATCCTGTCTCCCTTCCCCCTCAGCCGAAGCGGCCGGTGATGTAGTCCTCGGTGATGCGGTTCGCGGGCCGGGTGAAGAGCTCTTCGGTAGGCGCCATCTCGACGAGGTAGCCGGCGCGATCCTCGCCCATGGTGAGGAATGCGGTGAAGTCGCTGGCCCGGGCGGCCTGCTGCATGTTGTGCGTGACGATGACGATCGTGTAGTTCTCCCGGAGCTCGCGCATGAGCTCCTCGATCTTGAGCGTCGCAATCGGATCGAGAGCGGAGCACGGCTCGTCCATGAGGATCACGTCGGGCTCGACAGCGATCGCGCGAGCGATGCACAGTCGCTGCTGCTGTCCTCCGGAGAGGGCGGTACCGGGCGACTTCAGCTTGTCCTTGACCTCATCCCACAGGGCGGCGCGCCCGAGAGACTGCTCGACGAGCTCGTCCATGTCGCCGCGGTAGCCGGCGATCCGCGGTCCGAACGCCACGTTGTCGTAGATGCTCTTCGGGAACGGGTTGGGCTTCTGGAACACCATCCCGATGCGTCGCCTGACCTCGACCGGGTCGACCGCCCTCGTCATACAGGTCGACGCCGTGGTAGCGGATGGCACCGGTGATGTGGGCGGTGTCGATGAGGTCGTTCATGCGGTTGAAGCTGCGCAGCAGCGTGCTCTTGCCGCATCCCGACGGCCCGATCAGCGCCGTGATCCGGTTCTTCGGCACCTGGAGATGGATGTCGCGGACCGCGCGGAATGAACCGTAGTAGCACGACAGATCGTCGAGCTCGAACACGACCTCGTCATCGGCGAAGCGCATCGGCATGCCGTCGGTCGTGGCTGCCGGAGCGATCTGCTCGCGCCTCGTCCATCTGCTGGGTGCTCATCGAGTCGTATTGTCGGTCCTCCGCCGGCGCGCTGCTCACGTTCGGTTGCATCCGGCGGCCTGGTCGTCAGGGTCACGGGGGTCACCACTTTCGGTCATATCGGTTGCGGAGGACGATGGCGGTGGCGTTCACCAGCAGGATGACGCCGAGCAGGACGACGATCGCGGCGGCGCCCAGTGCACGGAACTCGGCCTGGGGATAGCCGGCCCAGTGGTAGACGAGCGTCGGAAGCGTGGTGTAGCCCTCGAACATCTGCTCCCACGGCGCTCCCACGAAGCTGAACGTCCCCGCGATGGCACCGACCATGAGCAGCGGTGCCGTCTCGCCGAAGGCTCGGCCGAGCGAGAGGATCGTGCCGGTGAAGATGCCCGGGGCCGCGTACGGCAGCACGTGGCTGCGGATCGTCTCCCATCGCGTGGCCCCGACCCCGAACGCCGCCTCGCGAATCGAGGCCGGCACCGCGGTCAGGGCCTCCGAGGTCGTGATCACCACGATCGGCAGCACGAGCACGGCCAGCGTCAGGCCACCCGCCAGCAGGACGCTCCCGAGCCCGAGCGCCGTCGAGAAGACCGCCAGGCCCAGCAGGCCGTAGACGATGGCCGGAACCCCGGCCAGGTTCCGGATGTTCGTCCGGATCAGCCTCGCGGCGCGAGTGTCGCGCGCGTACTCCTCGAGGTACACGGCCGCGCCGATCCCGATCGGGATCGCCAGGGCGGCCACGATCAGGGTGATCGTCACCGAGCCGATGACGGCCTGGAGGATGCCCGCCCGCTCGGCGCGCGCCGAGATCGTCGAGGTCACGAAGTCGACCGGGCGCTCGGACAGGACGGGGAAGGCCTTGAGCAGCGTGTCGCCGACCAGGACGAACAGGATCCCGACCGCGACGAGCAGCGACAGCAGCAGCGCGCCTTCGAGCAGCCAGCTCTGCCAGTCCGCCCCGCCGCCGCGAAGCCGGCGGGCGACGACGTCGCGCGGGCTCAGCGCATCGGTTCGCGAAGTCATCAGTACTGCCTCCGCACGCGACGCACGAAAGCGTCCGAGACCAGGTTCAGGCCGAGCGTCATCAGGAAGAGCAGGAAGCCCAGGAAGTAGAGGCTCTCGAAGGTGAGCGCGGCGCCACGCACCTGGTCCGATCCGATGGCCAGCGCGGTCATCGCGGCGGTCATCGTCTGGCCCTGGTCGAGCGGGTTGAGATTGAACAGCGACCCGCCGGTGGCGCCCGCCACCATTGACACGATCATGGTCTCGCCGATGGCGCGCGAGACGCCGAGGATCAATGCCGCCACGATCCCGGACACGGCGGCCGGCACCACGACCTGGATGCTGGTGGAGCGTCGGCGGGCGCCGAGCCCGTACGAGGCCTCGCGCAGGTACTGCGGCACGGCGTGCATCGCGTCCTCCGCCACCGATGCCACGAGCGGCGTGATGAGGATGCCGACCGCCAGGCCGGCGGCCAGCATGTTGAACAGCGGGGCACCGAAGATGGCCTGCACGATGTTCGGGCTGATGAACGCCAGGGCGAAGAATCCCAGCACGACCGACGGGATCGAGGCCAGCAGCTCGATGATCGGCTTGAGAATGCGCCGGGACCGGCGACCGGCGTACTCGGACAGGTAGATCGCCGCGCCGATGCCGAGGGGCGCGGCGACGAGCATGGCGATGCCGGAGATGACGAGCGTCCCGACGATCGGCGTCGCGAGATCGTACAGCCCGCGGCGTGGGAACCAGCCATCGGTGAAGAGGGCGGCGGGATCGACCTGGACGATGAAGTTCAGCGCATTCCCCGCCAGGGTCACGATGATCGCCACGCTGATGACGACCGACGAACCAGCGGCCGACAGGAAGACGGCTGCGGATCGACCGCCTCCCGGCGACGTCGCCCGGCCCGATCTGCAGGTCGGCCGGCGTGAGCGTTGTGCCCGGCGTCGTCATCGGCCCTCCCAGGTCGCGCGCGTCTCCTCGAGAGCGTCCGCCGTGAGGCTGACGTACCCCGCCTCCTCGACCAGCGCGATGCCAGCGTCCGAGAGGTAGAAGTCCACGAAGCCCGCGACGGCGGGATTCGTCGCTGCCCGCTCGGTGTTCACGTAGATGTAGAGGTCGCGACTGACCGGGTATTCGTTGCTGGCGATGGTCTCCGCGTCGGGGCGACGCAGCCATCACCGCCGTCGACCTCGAGGGCCCTGATCACGTCCGCGTTCTGCTCGAAGAAGGAAAAGCCGACCCAGCCAAGCGACGTGTCGGTGCCGCCGATGCCCTCGACGATCACGTTGTCATCGCCCGACGCGGTGTAGTCGGCGCGGGCAACAGGGTCCGTACCGCGTGCCTCGGCGATCATGTCGAAGACGAGCTCCACGAAGCTGTCGTACGTGCCCGATTCCTCACCCGGCGCGGTGACCTCGAGCGTGGCGTCGGGGTACGGGGCGTTCGCCGCTCCGAACTCGTCACCGAGCTCCCCGGCCAGCTCATCGGCAAGGCTGTCGGCATCGCTCCAATTGTCGATGCCCCTGCGACTCCGGCCCGAGCAGAGCGTAGAGGTCGAGGAACGAGACGCAGCTCACGGCGTCATTGCCGGTCGAGGTCACGACGCTGATGCCGTCGATGCCGATCTTCAGCTCGACGTAGTCGATGCCGTTATCGGCGCAGGTCGCGGCTTCCTCGTCCTTGATGGTGCGCGATGCATCGCTGATATCGGTCTCGCCACCGCAGAACAGGGCGAAGCCGTCACCTGTGCCCGGGCCATCGACCTGGAAGTCGAAATCACCGGCCTCGGCGGAGTAATCCTCGGCGACCAGCGAGGTGATCGGTTCGACCGTCGACGAGCCCGACACGATCACAGTGCCGCCGGACCCCTGGGCCGATCGGCCTGGCCGGACGTGGTCACGCAGGCGCTCAGCACGAGCGTTCCGACAGCCAGGACGGGAAGCATGCGGCGATGCCATGGGCGCAGTGCGTTCAATGCGTCTCCTTCATCTCATCGAGGCCCGCAGCGTGGCCGCGGGCGCTCCTTGATGTGATGAGCATCGAGCCCGGACCTCAAGCCGGGCATAGGAGTGCGTCAACAGCGTGTCAAGCGGTGGGTCCCGCGTCAGCCGAGGATGGGCGTCAGGACGAGGTACGCGAGGGCGGCGGTGGCGCCCGATGCGGGGATCGTGAGGATCCAGGCGGTCACGATGCTGCGCGCCACGCCCCAGCGGACGGTCTTCAGCCGGTCCGACGAGCCGACGCCCATGATCGCGGAGCTGATGACGTGAGTGGTGCTGACCGGCATGCCGAAGTGGGAGGCGGCGAAGATCACGCTGGCCGCCGTGGTCTCGGCGGCGAACCCGTGGACCGGGTCGAGCTTGACCACCTTCGTGCCCATCGTCTTGATGATCCGCCAGCCGCCGGCGGCGGTTCCCAGGCTGAGCGCGGTGGCCGCGATGAGAATCACCCACAGCGGAACCTTGAACTCCGGGATCACCCCGGCCGTGACCAGCGCCAGGGTCATGATGCCCATCGTCTTCTGGGCGTCGTTGCTGCCATGGCTGAACGCCATCCATGCCGCCGACAACACCTGGAGGCGGCGGAACGCGCCGTTGAGGCGCCCGGGATGGGCTCGGCGGAACACGTTGAAGAGGAGGCCCATCAGCAGCAGGCCGATGACGAAGCCGATGATCGGCGAGCCGACGAGCGGAAGGAGCACCTTGTTCACGACACCGTCGATCTGCCAGGCACCGAATCCGGCCGAGATGAACGCCGCTCCCAACAGGCCGCCGATCAGCGCGTGACTGGATGACGAGGGAATGCCAAGGCGCCAGGTGATGAGATTCCACACGATGGCACCTATGAGCGCGGCCGCGATGACCGTCTGCGACTCGACGTTCGTGTCGATCAGCCCCGATCCGACCGTCTTTGCCACCGCCGTTCCGGTCAGGGCCCCGGCGAAGTTCGCCACCGCGCTCATGCCGATGGCCCAGCCGGGCCGCAGGGCACGAGTGCTGACGCTCGTCGCGATCGCGTTGGCCGTGTCATGGAAGCCGTTGATGTAGTCGAATGCGACCGCAAGGCCCAGGACGACGAGCAGGACGAGGGTGAAGCCCTCAGGCATGCTTGACGACGATGCGCTCGATCACGTTGGCCACGTCCTCGCACGAGTCGATGGTGTCCTCGAGCAGCGCATAGAGATCCTTCCACTTGATGATCTCGAGCGTCTCGTTGCCGTTCGTGAAGAGGTCGGCGATGGCCTGCCGCACGAGGCGGTCGCCATCGTTCTCGAGTCGATGGATCTCGATCCAATGCGGCCCGACATTCTTGAACCCCTTGAGCTTCTGCAGGGCGCGAACGATCTCCTCGACCTGCTTGACGATGATCTCGGCCTGGTCGTGTGCCGTCTGCGTCGGCGCCTCGATCTTGTAGAGGATGCAGGTGTCCGCCACCTCCTCGATGAAGTCGAGGACGTCGTCCAGGCGGCTGATGAGCTGGTGGATGTCCTCCCGATCGAACGGCGTGACGAACGTGTTCTCGAGCTTGTGCCCGATCTCGTGGCTCAATCCATCGCCCTTGCGCTCGAGCTCACGGAGCTGAACCCCGATCCGCTCGCGCTGATCGTAGGACCGGAAGAACTCCTCGAGGAGTCGCGCCGCGACCAGGACGTTCTGGGCGTCGTCGACGAACAGCTCGAAGAACTTTTCCTCGCGCGGAATGAATGGCAGTCGCATGAACGATGGGACCCCGGTGGTGGGCGCGACAGCGATGGTCCGTCCATCGCCGGTGGAGCACCGCGGCAGCGTACCGGTTCGCCGCGCGCGACGCCACGCCCGATCACGCGGGAGGGCCGATCGCCCGTCCGGACGATCGGCCCTGGTTCGCGAATCAGCAGCAGCCCGTGCCGCAGCCGCCGCCGCAGCAATCGTCGGTCCGTCGCATGTGCCTCACCTCCTTCCGTCCTGAGAAGTCGTGTCGGAGCCACTATATTGATGCTTGTCAATATGGATGATGATCGATATACTGGCAACCATGAAGACGGTCGACGCAGACCTCGCGTTCCTGGCGGCCCTTGCGGATCCCGTCCGACTGTCGTTCGTGCGCCAGCTGGCGTCCTGCGACAACGTGTGCGCCTGCGACTTCAGCGAGTGCTGCACGGTGAGCCAGCCGACGATCAGCCACCACCTGCGGGTGCTGCGCGACGCGGGCGTGGTCGTCTCCGAGCGCCGTGGCACGAACATCGTCTACTCGCTGGCACCCGACTTCGGCCGCCGATGGAGCGCGATCGGGTCCGGGCTCGCCGGACTCGTCCAGCTCGCCTGACCCATCAAGGAGCACCAATGACCGACCAGATCCACGAGATCGTCCGCGAGCGCTACGCCGCCGCCGCGAACCAGGCTGCGGCGGGCACCGGGGCCTGTTGTGGTCCCGACGATGGCATCGGGGCCGGCCTGTACAGCGCCCTCGAGCGCGACGAGCTTCCCGATGCGGCCGTGCTTGCCTCCCTGGGCTGCGGCAATCCGACGGCGGTGGCCGAATTGGCGCCCGGAGAGCGCGTTCTCGACCTCGGGTCGGGTGGAGGCATCGACGTCCTGCTGTCAGCGAAGCGCGTCGGCCCGACCGGCCGCGCCTTCGGGCTCGACATGACTGACGAGATGCTGGCGCTGGCACAACGCAACGCGGAGGCGAGCGGAGCCACCAACGTCGAGTTCCTCAAGGGCCACATCGAGGCGATCCCCCTCCCCGCGGCGTCGATTGACGTGGTCATCAGCAACTGCGTCGTCAACCTCGCGGCCGACAAGCCGGCCGTGTTCCGCGAGATAGCGCGCGTCCTGCGGCCCGGTGGCCGGATCGGCATCAGCGACATCGTGGCCGAGGATTCGCTGTCGCCGGAGCAGCGCGCAGAGCGAGGGTCGTACGTTGGGTGCATCGCCGGGGCCCTGTCCTACTCCGAGTTCGCGGCGGGCCTGCGTGAGGCGGGCCTCGGCGACATCTCGCTGACCACCACGCACCAGGTCACCGACGGGATGCACAGCGTGATCGCCAGGGCCACCAAGCCGATGGACGTCGTGGCTCCGCGGCCCGCCGGCTCCGACCTGCCGATGGCCGCGGTGGGCTGCGGCTGCGGCGAGGGCACCTGCTGCTGACGGAGCCCGATTTCTCCTAGAATCGGCGTCCCGTGACTCCATCCGACCGCTCCTACCGTGCGCTGCTGCGCGTCCCGACCCTCGGACGCGTCCTTCTCTCGATGCAGATCGCGCGGATCGCCCAGTCGATGGTCGGCGTCGCGCTCGTCCTCTTCACGCTCGATCGGTACGGATCGCCGGCCTTCGCCGGCCTCGTCACGCTGGCGAGCATCCTGCCCGGGCTGCTGGTGAGCCCCGTCGCCGGCGCCCTTCTCGATCGCCATGGGCGCCTGCGGCTGGTGACACTCGACTACGTGGTCGCCATGGGCGCCATGGCCCTGATCGCGTTCCTCGCCGTGGTGAACGCCCTGCCGGGCCCGCTGCTCGTCCTCATCGCGGTGCTGTCGTCGCTGACCTCGATCCTGAGCCACGTCGGCCTTCGGTCCCTGTTCCCGATCCTCGTGCCCGAGCCGCTGTGGGAGCGCGTCAACGCCGTCGACTCCAACGGCTACGTGGCCGCCACCATCGTCGGCCCGCCACTCGCCGCGGCCATGGTCGCGCTGCTCGGAGGGCCGGCGGCGCTCGTCCTCATCGGCCTGGGCTTCGGCATCGCCGCCGCGGCGCTCGTCGGCGTCCCGGACCCGGCATCGACGATCGCGTCGTCGGGTCGGATCCTGGCCGATGCCTGGGGCGGAATGGTCTACACCTGGCGCAACCGGACGCTGCGTGGCCTGGGGTTCGCCGTCACCTTCGGCAACCTGGCGCACGGCATGACGGCCATCGTCCTGCCGCTCATCATCCTCCAGCGCTTCGGGATGAGCGAGACGGTCGTCGGGCTGGTCTTCGCCGTGTCCGGCATCTCGGGCATGGCCTCGGCGTTCCTCTTCGGCCGGATCGACACCCGGGGTCGTGAGTGGTCGATGCTCGTGTGGCCCATGGTCGCGCTCATCCCGACGATCGCCCTGCTGCTCATCGCGGCCGGCCAGCCGCCGATCCCGGTCGGCCTCGGCCTGGTCGTCGCCGAGATGCTGCTCGTCGGCCTCCTCATCGGGCCGATGGACATCGCACTGTTCACGGTGCGCCAGCGGCGGACCGATCGCGAGTGGATGGGCCGCGCCTTCTCGGTGTCCATGGCATTCAACTACCTGGGCGTTCCGATCGGCGCGGGAGTCGCCGGACTGCTGGCCGAGACCTCGATCGAGCTGGCCATCCTGGTTCTCGGGATCGGCGGGGCCGTCGCCTCGGCGCATCGCGGCTGCTGCCCTCGTCCCGCGTGACGAGCCACCCCGTCAGCAGCCGTTGCCCGGGGCTGCCTCGAGCTAGGCCATCCCCGCCAGTCGGGCGATCGCCGCTGCGGCCGCCGCGACGACCACCACCAGGAGGATCGGCGCGCGGAGCGCAATGGCAAGCGCTGCAGCTGCCAGGCCGACGATCCGGGCGTCGAGCACGAGCTCCTGCCCGCTACCGACCGCGGCCGTGGCCACGAGCGCGGCCAGCAGCGCCGGGGCAAAGAGGGTGACGACTCCCTGGACCCGGGCCGGCAGCGCACGACCGCCAAGCAGCACCGGCCCCGCCGACTTGATCGCGATGGTGCCGGCGCCCACCGCCAGAACCACGACCCAGGACTCGGTCATCGTCGTCGCAGCCCGATGAGCGCGGCGGCGGCCGCGGCGATGATCGGGACGCCGGGCGGCGTCGTGGGCACCAGCGCCAGGGCGATCGCCGCACCACCGAGGGCTGCGAGCGATCGCGCGTCCGCGTCCGGAGCTGTGGAGCCAGCAGCGCCAGGAACAGCGCAGGGAAGGCCGCGTCGAGCCCGAGCGCAGCCGGGTCGCCGAGTGCCTCGCCACCGACGACGCCGACGAGCGTTCCGCCGACCCACGCCAGCCACAGCACCAGGCCGGCGCCGATCAACCGGCTTCCGTGGAAGCGGCCGCCGCCATGGGCCGCGATGGCCCACGACTCGTCGACGACCATCTGGCCCTGCGCGAACCGGGCAAGCGGCCCACCGTGGAGGAACCGCGCGACGCTGATGCCGATCGGGAGATATCGGGCGTTCAGCATCAACGCCGCAGCGATCGCAGCCGCCGGCTGGCCGCCCGCGCCGAGGATCGATGCCGCGGCGAACTGCGCCGAGCCGGCGAACGTCGTCATGCTCATCACCACGGCGGGCATCGCCCCCAGCCCTCCGCTGGCCGATGCCAGGACGCCGAACGAGACCCCGAACAGCCCGACCGCCACGGCGAGCGGCATCGCCATCACGGCGCCACGTCGCAGCTCGTCGCGATCGGGCCCGGTCCGTCAGGTCGTCGTCAGCGTCCATGCAGCGAGGGTACGCTCTTGTCGACGGGCGGTGGCACGAGCGAGGAGAGAGATGTGGAGATCAATGAAGTCATCGGAATGATCGGGCTGGCGATCGACGTCGCCGGGGTCATCGTGATCCTCCTCGCCGTCATTCTGGCCGGCATCGGCTTCGCGCGCGGCCTCATGCGTGGACTTGCGTACGAGGTCGCCTACCGCTCCCTTCGACAGTCCATCGGTCGCGGCATCCTGCTCGGCCTCGAGCTGCTGGTGGCCGGCGACATCATTCGCACGGTCGCCATCGAGCCGACCTTCACGAGCGTCGGCGTGCTGGCGGTCATCGTGCTGGTGCGGACATTCCTCAGCTTCTCACTCGAGGTGGAGCTCACCGGCAACTGGCCGTGGAGCCGGGGTCGGGCCGAGGCGGGCTAGGCCTCGCGCCGTCGAGCCACCTCGGTGCGGACCGCCGGAGCGACCACGGTCCCGAACAGCTCGATCGAGCGCATGACCTGGTGGTGCGGGATCGAGCCGATGGTGAACTGGATCAGGAAGCGGTCGTGGTCGAAGATCTCGTGCTGGTGAAGGATCTTCTCGATGACCTGCCCCGGCTCGCCCACGAAGCTCGCGCCGTGCAGCCCGCGCGATGCCTCGAACTGCGCGCGATCGGTCGGTGGCCATCCGCGCTCGCGGCCGATGCGATCCATCATCAGCTTCATCGGCGGATAGGCGATCTCGGCGGCCTCGTCGGATGAGTCCGCGATGAACCCGTGGGAGTTGATGCTCAGCGGCGGCATCGGATCATGCCCGGCTGCCTCCGCCGCTCGACGGAAGAGCTTCGCGAACGGGGCGAATCGTGCGGGCTCCCCGCCGATGATGGCGAGCGCCATCGGGAGGCCGAGCGTTCCGGCTCGGACCGCCGACTCCGGCGTGCCCCCGACCGCGATCCAGACCGGCAGCGGGTCCTGCTTCGGGCGTGGGTAGACGCCGCGATCCTCGATCGGCGCCCGGTGCGTCCCGCTCCACGTGATCCGCTCGGCATCGCGGAGCGCGAGGAGGAGCTCAAGCTTCTCGGCGAACAGGGTGTCGTAGTCGCGCAGGTCGTACCCGAAGAGCGGGAAGCTCTCGACGAACGAGCCGCGCCCGGCCATGATCTCGGCGCGGCCGCCGGACAGGAGGTCGAGTGTCGCGAACTGCTGGAAGACGCGAACCGGGTCGTCCGAGCTCAGCACGTTGACCGCGCTCGTCAGGCGGATCCGCTTCGTCCGGGTCGCCGCCGCGGCGAGCACCACGGCCGGCGACGAGATGACGAAGTCCGGTGCGGTGATGCTCGCCGACCCCGAAGACGTCGAGACCGACCTGGTCCGCCAGCTCGATCTCCTCGATCAGGTCGGCCAGTCGCTGCTCGACGCTGATCGTGCCGCCGTGGCGCGCATCCTCGGTGACCTCGCCGAAGGTGTAGATGCCGATCTCCATCGGCGCATCATGGCCGATCCGGAATGAACGAGTCACGAGCCGCGGAGGTTGAATAGTCATGACGAACGCACGACATCGCGACTTCGACTTCTGGATCGGCGAATGGGAGGTCACCGATCCCGCGGGCACGCCGGCGGGACGAAATCGGATCGAACGGGTCTTCGGCGAGGTCGGGCTATCCGAACACTGGGAAGGTGCCGGAGGCCAGCTGGGGACGAGCCTCAACGTCTTCTCCGAGTCCCGCGGACACTGGCACCAGACCTGGATCGACAGCTCCGGGACGCTGCTTGAGCTCGACGGTGGGCTGCGGGACGGGGCGATGGTCATGGAGGGAACGACCCCGGGTCGCGAGGATCCTGGCGCCACGGTCCGGCACCGTATCAGCTGGTCCACCATGGATGGCAACCCCGACCTGGTGCGTCAGCACTGGGAAGTGTCGAAGGACGACGGGTCGACGTGGGAGACCCTGTTCGATGGGCGCTACCGACGAATCGGCGGGGCCGCACCCGCCGGCGGTCAGGGAGAGCGGATCTCGACCAGCACGTCGTCGAGGGGCTTGCGCGCAACGTCCGGCACCGTGGCGTCCGATGCCGGGATAGCCGACCGGGATGACGACGTAGGGTCGCTCGTTCTCGGGGCGGTCCAGGATGTCGCCCAGGAATCCCATCGGGCTCGGCGTATGCGTGAGTGTCGCGAGCCCGGCGTGGGTGAGTGCGGCGAGAAGAAAGCCGACCGCGATCCCCACCGACTCGCGGACGTAGTAGTGCTTGGTCTTGCCGGATCCGTCGGGCCGCAAGTCCATAGGCGTGCTCGAAGACGACGATCAGCCACGGTGCGTCGGTCAGGTGCGGCTTGCGCCAATCGGTCCCGAGTGGCTCGAGCGCCTCGAGCCACTCCGGTGACATCCGGTGGCCATAGCCCTCGCGCTCCTCGACCTCGGCCGCTTCGCGGATGCGGGCGCGCAGCCCCGACTCGTCACCGATGAGCACGAAGGTCCACGGCTGCTGGTTCGCCCCGCTGGGGGCAAGCGCCGCAGCCCGAATGGCGTTGACGAGCAGCTCGCGCGGCACCGGGGTGGGAGCGAAATCTCGGATCGAGCGCCGCCGGCGCATGACCTCGAGGAACGTCTCGGCGGCCACGACTCGCTGCTCATCGGTCAGCTCGACGGGGACGTACGGGCGGCGGGGGAGCGGCATCGGCCACATGGTAGGGCGCTAGCATCGGTGCATGAGCTGGATCGAGCGGATCGGATACGAGGCATCCGCGGGACGCCTGCGCGCCATCTACGACCGGATCAAGGGGCCGCGCGGCGAGCTCGACAACATCCTCACCGTCCACAGCCTGCGTCCGCACACGCTCGAGGGCCACATGGCGCTCTACAAGAACGTGCTGCACCACACGGGGAACACGCTCCCGACCTGGTGGCTCGAGGTCATCGGCGTGTACGTCAGCATGCTCAACCGGTGCGACTACTGCGTCGATCACCACTTCGCCGGGCTGAAGCGGCTCCTCGCCGATGACGAGCGCGCCGATGCGATCCGTGCCGCGCTCGAGGCCGATGACCCCGAGGCGTTCGATCCGCGCCAGTTCGCGATGCTGGCCTACGCCCGGAGGTTGACCCTCGAGCCCCACGCGATGACGCCGGATGACCTGTCGCGGCTGCGCGCGGCCGGCGTCGACGACGGCGAGATCCTGGAGGTGAACCAGGTCACGGCGTACTTCGCCTATGCCAATCGAACCGTCCAGGGCCTGGGAGTCACGATCGATGGCGACCTCCTCGGCCTGTCACCGGCCGACAGCGACGCGACGGACTGGCATCACGGGTGACGGCTCGATCGTATCTCGCCGGCCTGGCGTGCAGCGCGTGCCACACCTCCCGTTCGGCGGACGAGCCCGCTGGCGTGTGCGCATCGTGCGGCAAGGTGCTCTTCGCGCAGTACGACCTCGCGTCCCTGCGCGCCGCGATGCCCGCGCCGGATTTCGCCGGCCGGGCCGACACGCTGTGGCGCTATCGCGAGCTGCTGCCGGTCTCCGACGAGCGGTTCGCGATCACGCTCGGCGAGGGGCGGACCCCGCTGCTCGCGTTGGACAGCCGCGCGCGCAGGGCGGTGGGCCTCGAGGGTGGTCGAGCTCCTCGTCAAGGAGGAGGGCGTCAACCCGACCGGCTCGTTCAAGGCCCGCGGGCTGGCAGTTGCCGTCGCCCGTGCCGCGGAGCTGGGCATCACCGAGGTCGCGCTTCCGTCGGCCGGCAATGCCGGCGGAGCGGCGGCGGCGTACGCGGCGGCCCACGGTATCGGATGCCACGTCGCGATGCCTCGTGACGCGCCGATCATCAACCAGCACGAGGTTGCGCTGTACGGCGGCGAGCTGATCCTGGTCGATGGACTGATCGACGCCGCCGGACGGCTCGTGCGTGAGCGCGCGGCTCGCGACGGCTGGTTCGATCTGTCGACGCTCAAGGAGCCGTATCGGGCCGAAGGCAAGAAGACCATGGGGATCGAGCTGGCCGAGGACGGCGGCTGGGGCGATGCGTGGTGCCCTGATGTCGTGGTCTACCCGACCGGTGGCGGTACGGGCATCGTCGGCATGTGGAAGGCATGGGACGAGCTCGAGCAGCTGGGTTGGATCGGGTCTCGGCGACCACGGATGGTGGTCGTGCAGTCGACCGGCTGTGCGCCGATCGTCCGCGCATTCGAAACCGGGGCCGATCATGCTGAGCCGTGGGCCGATGCCACGACGATCGCGTCGGGGATTCGCGTGCCGGCCGCCATCGGCGACTACCTCATCCTGCGGGCCGTCCGCGACAGCGGCGGAACGGCGGTGACGGTCACCGATGACGAGATCGGCGCTGCCCAGCGCGACCTGGCTCGCCTGTCCGGCATCTGGGCGGCGCCGGAGGGTGCGGCGGCGTATGCGGCCATCGCACGGCTCCGCGACATCGGCTTCCTGAACGGCGGCGAGCGGATCGTGCTGTTCAACACCGGGAGCGGCCTCAAGTACCCTCCGCCCGCCTGATCGCCGCTCCCCGGATGGTGCCGGCACGCACCGCCCGTGAGCCGCCCCGGGTGGCACGGCCGGGCGAATCGGTGCACCATACCCGTCTCACATGCTCCGCCCCGGACCGCACTGCCCGCGTCCGCGATGCGGACCTTCTCGGACCCAGAAGGAGATTTCTCGGATGAACCTTCGTCCATCGACCCGCACGCGCAGCCGCACCGCCGCCATCGTCGCGGCGCTTGCGCTCGCCGTCGCGGTGCCCGCGTCGGCGCTCGGGAACCATGCGCTTCCCGAATCCGGCGCCGAAAGTTGCCCTCACTCCGGCAGCCGGAGCCGGCCAGATCGTGCCTCTGATCGACAGCGGCGACGAGTATCACGGCGTCACCTTCGAGGGCATTCCGGACGGCATCGGCTCACGTGCCCGGCAACGGCACGGTCGACCTGTACGTCGCCCACGAGCAGTCGCACGTTCCGTTCAGCGGTTTCGCCGACTTCCAGGATTCCTCGGTCTCGCGCGTCACCGTCGACGTGGCCCAGAAGCAGGTCGTCGGCCTGGACGTCGCGCTTTCGCCGGACCTCGGCTACCTCCGGTTCTGCTCGGCCTTCATGGCCGGCCCCGAGCACGGGTTCGCCGATTACACGTTCTTCGTCAACGAGGAGACGAACGACATCGTTCCCCGTTCCCGGCGGGTGCGCCCTACGGTCGCCGACATGGGCATCGCGCCGTATCGGCAGGGCGGCTACGCTGCCGCGCTGAACACCGTCGACCGGCGAGTGACGACGCTGTCGCGCATGGGCCGGCACAACCACGAGAACACCGTCATCGTGCCGGGCGGCTGGAAGAAGACCGTCTCCCTCTCCGGTGACGACACGTTCAGCGTTCCCCTCGCTCGCAGCCTACCTGCATATGGCGAACGACGCGCAGCAGGTGATCGTCCGACAAGGGTCAGCTGTACGCCTTCCAGGTCACCGCGACCCAGGACGGTGCCGTCAACCCGAACGATCCGTTCAACGACGCGAACGACTACTCTCGAGATCAACGGCGACGACGAGCTCGAGCGGACGCTTCATCCCGTGCCGACCAAGATCGCGCGCGGTACACGACGATGCCTCCGCAGGACGCCCTCGAGAACTGGTCGAACGAGAACAACGTGTTCCAGTTCGTGCGAGTCGAGGACCTTGCCTACGATCCCGATGATCCCCGCACGGTGTACTTCACCGACACCGGCACCTCCCGCCTGGCGGAGAACGCCGACACCGGACGCCTCGAGCGCCTGTCGTCGGGCGGCGTGACCTCCAACGGTCGGATGTTCAAGATGGTCCTCAACGCCAAGAATCCCCGGGTCGTCGACTCGCTGACGATCCTGGTCGACGGCGAGGAGATCGGGATGCGAAGCCCCGACAACATGGACGTCGGGCACCACAGCATCATGGTCCAGGAGGACGCGTCGAACGCCAAGGTCTGGCGCTACGACATCGCCAGCGGAGTGTGGACCTGGGTTGCCACGGCAACGCAGCCGAGCGCCGAGACGAGCGGGATCGTCGACGTGTCGGACATCTTCGGCGCCGGATGGTGGGCGCTTGACGTGCAGTCGCACGTCAACCAGTCCGAAGGCACCGAGACGCTGACGTACACGGCTCCGATCAGTGGTGCGACGCAGGAGTACAAGGAGCGTCGCGAGGATGGCCAGCTGCTGCTGATGCAGATCCCCGGCAGCTGATCCGCGACAATCGCTGAGCAAGCCGAGAGCCGCCCGGTCCGCCGGGCGGCTCTCGTCATGGGTCGGGCGCGAGGGGGCGGCGTCAGCCCCGCCGGCCCGCCCAGCGAAGGACCCGCAGTGCGCGGTGCGTGAGCCATCGGCTCGGGCGTCCCACGGCCTCGCCGAGGTCGACGTTCATCTCGTCGTGGTATGAGCGTTCGAGCGGCCATCGGCCGTTCGCGTCACGCTTGGACTCGAGCACGTCGAGGGCTTCGGTCACCCGATCGTCGGGCTCGGCTCCAGCCGCTCGGAGGTGGTCGAGGACGCGGAGGATGTCGTACTCCCACGAGTACGGGAATCCGATCTCGAGCCAGCGCTGCTGGCCGATCTCGCCGTCAGATGCTCGTCGCAGCAGCCGCCGATCCAGCAGGTACTCCTCCCCGCGTCTGCGGGCCGTCACCACCTCGTCGGGAGCGCCGTGAGCTCGCTCGTACCCGAGCAAGCCCTCGAGGACGTTGAGCGTTGTGTCGAACGATCCTCGTGTCGAGCCGTTCTCCTGCTCGCAGTTCCAGCCGCCATCGGCCATCTGCTCGGTGAGCAGGCGGTCGACGATCGACCGCACGTCGCTCCCGAAGTAGGAGCCGATCGCGACGACGCGGCCGTTGATGCACGGCTCGACCTCGCCGTCGAAGAAGCGGAAGCTGTCGTCGTAGTCCCATCGGGCCGCCTCGTGGACGGGTGCAAGCGCACGCTGCACTTCCTCACTCCCAGGGTCCGGACCGAGCAGGTAGAGCAGGTGCAGCGAGTCGAACGTGCCGGTCCCGCGCGGGAAGAAGGTGCCGCCGCCCCAGCGTCCGTCCTCGTCCTGGGCGGCGAGAAGCTCGGCACCCCAGCCCTCGCGCGCGACCTTCGCCCGTTCGGCGGCCACGTCCTCGGCCGGCGCATCCGCCAGGTCCTGGAGCACCTGCCAGCGCAGAGCGGGATCGGAGTCGAGAAGCCAGTCGGTGACGGTCATGTGGAATATCCCCCAGTGTTTGCGTCGAGAGCCGGGTGGGCGAACGGCCCGGGCTCCCGACGCAATTCTGACTCAGGTTGGCGCTTCTTCGACGGCCTTCGGGCCGCCGCGGATGGACCGCTCGGCCCGAATCCGTTCCCGATTGTCACGGGCGCGCAGGTCGTAGCATTCGAAGTAGATCCTGGCGACGAGTTCGCCGCGACTGTTGACGTCGGTCTTCTCGAAGATGCTCTTGAGGTGTTGCTGCACGGTGTGTGGGGACACATCCAGATGCACTGCGAGCTCGGCCGTGGACGATCCTCGCAGAACCAGCTGCGTCACTTCCTGCTCGCGGTCGGTCAGTCCGAAGATCGACATCAACAGCGGCGCAATGCGGTCTGGATGTGCAGGCTGGATGATCACCGTCACGCGCGGACCGGCCGGTCCGTCCATGACGGCCCCGTGCACGACAGCCCAACCTCCGTCGGCCGTCCGCACGCGAGCGGTGGCGGGGCCAGCCGCATCTGGCTCTCGGCGATCGGCCAGGGCCCCGGCGGCAACGGCCAGAACGCTGGTCGGCACTCCGTCCCGGCCTCCGTCGTCGTCGGGGAGGCGGTCGAACCACTCCTGTGCTCCAGGACTGAGTGCCTCCACCTGGCCGTCGCTGGCCATGACCACCAGACCCGGCGAGTCCGGGCGCTCCGGGTCGGTGGCTTCACCGACGAGAAGCCCGCGGCGGACCCCATCGGCGACCAGCGGCGCTGCCGCCACGATGAACGCAATCTCGTGCTTGGAGAACATGGGCTCTCCCGGCGACCGATTCAGCCGGGCGCTCCCCCAGTTCTCACCGGACGATGCACGCAGGGCGACCAGCAGCTCCTGCGCCATGCCGTGCGGGACCATCACCTCGCGAAAGATCGTGCTGCGCTCGGGGTGGCCATCGGTGACCTCGTGCAAGGTCTGCACCCCCCGAGCGTTCCGCAAGACATCGGCGGTCTTCATGACGTCGACCGCGAGCAGTTCCCATTGCATGTACTCGCCGGGGTCCAGGTCGCAGCCCTGGCCGTAGATGCTCGTGACCAGGTGTGACGCCGGGTCGACGGTGTACCAGAACGGGGTCGCGATCGTCTCGGTACCGTTGGGCACGACCTGGCAGACGATGGGATTTACCCCGTCCAGGAACCCCGCCACGTCGAGGCCGGCACGTGACAGCCGACGGATCCGCTCGAGGGCGGTTTGCTGAATGTGGCGCGTCGAGGCTGAGATGCTGACCTGAGGCACAGAATCCCTTCCTCCGCGAGTACCAGATTCATGGTATAGCCGCGGCTGCCGCTCCGCTGTTGACTGGGATCGCCAACCGATCACAGGGAGCGATTTCGTGGAGACCATTGCTCAGAGCCACGCCGACGCCGTTCGCGGGTCGATTGCAGCCTTCAACCATGGCGACGCGAGTGGATACGCGGCGCACTACGCCGAGAATGCAAGGCTGATCGGCCCGTTCTTCCCCGAGCCGTTGCTCGGTCGCGAGGTCATCGAGCAGACCACCCTGGCCATGTCCACCGCGTTCCCGGACATGCAGTGGACCATCGTCACGCTTCTCGTCGATGGAAGCCGGGTGGCATGCGAACTTCACATCGAGGGAACGCACACGGGACCGTTGGAGTCCCCGGGTGGTGACGTCCCCGCGACCGGGCGGACGGTGTCATTCGATGTGCTGGAGATCCTCGAGTTCAATGCTGAAGGCCAGGTCGTCGAGCACCGCGAATACATGGACCCCGGCGCGCTGATGGCACAACTGGGCCTCACACAGGCGCCCTGATCCGCGTTGGAGCCGAGGCGCTTGGGCCGATACGACGCAGCGTTTGGCGAAAACCGGCCGGCGCGTGATGGAGGGCCGTGTGGGATTCGAACCCACGACACGAGGATTAAAAGTCCCCTGCTCTAACCGCTGAGCTAACGGCCCGCGTTTCGTGCTTGGTCAGCGCACGTCGTGCGGAACGGCCTGGCCGCGGCACCGATGCCGTGCGGATCGTTCCGGCGCAATCTTAGAGCAGCGACTCTCCGGCACCCGAGCGGGGGGTCATGCGTCGCTGCCTTTCCGGGCCGGCGTCGGAAGTGGTGCGCCTGCGGTGGCACGCGGGGACGATTCGCCTGACGCATGCGGCTCGGGGATCGGCTCGACGACGAGGGTGATCCCGTCACGGGCGAGGACGCGGACCGGCGCGTCAGCATCGGCCCCGGTGTCGCAGCGCGCACGCCATGCCTCGCCCCGCACGTTGATCTCGCAGAACGGACGACAGGTCGATGTCGTCCGCCCGACGGCGCCGATGAGTGCCTCCGCGCCGACCGTCGTCCGATGACGCCCCAGGAGCCGCATCCAGACCACGGTTTCGACAGCCTCGACCAGGATCCCGACGCCGATCGCAACCCATCCCCATGGGAATGGAAGCACGAAGATCGCCAGGAGGATTGCTGCGACAACGAACACGACCTGATTGTGGCCCCTGCCGTCGCGTTTCGCGCCGAGTCGCGGGCGTTGCCGATGTATCGATGCAATCGCGCCATACGGGGTTGTGGGGCGCCATTCCTCCGATATATCGGTCCTGGCGTGGCCTGAGGGGCGTCGCTGACGCCATCTCGGGCCGACTCAGAGCCGATAAATCGGTCAAGCGGCGCCCAGATCACGACTCTGGCGCGATTCTGCCGATATATCGGCCAGGCGGCTGGAGGATGACCGGACCGACCGGGTGGGCGTCGGCTCACGAATCGCATCGGTCATCTAGCATCGGCGCGGATCGGGTGGTGCCCGACCGTCGTTCCAGCAGGAGGGTCCGATGCTCGAGGGCCTGTTGGCCCCGCTGCGCATGGTCATGCAGCGAAGCGCGGCAGATTGGCTGCTGGTCGCTGCGACATGGCTCGTGATCCTGTGCGCGACGACCCTGCTCGCCATCGGCGTCCTGTATGGCGATGCGGTGGCGCTGAGCGGCCTGCAACAGCGGCTGGCCGATGAGCCGATCGCGTCCACCACGGTCACGGTTGACATGCGGGTCGACGCCGAGGAGCTGGATGCGGTCGACGAGGTGGTGGCGCGACAGTCACGCCGCATCCTGGGCTGGGCCGACGGCGAGCTCGTCCGCACCGTCCGCTCCGGATCGTTCGATTTCGTTGCCGGAGTTTCCGGGCTCGCCGATACCGACCTGGCCGTCCTGGAGACACTCGACGGCCTGGCCGATCACGCGCGCCTGGTCTCCGGGGCATGGCCGCTGCCGGGCAATGGTCCGCTCGAAGCGACCCTTCCGGCGGCGTCCGCGCAGAGGCTCGGCCTCGCCGTCGGCGACACCCTCAGCCTGGCGAGTCAGAACCGGCCCCGCGCACGCCGTCGAGGTTCGGATCGCTGGCGTGTGGGAGCCGCTCGATCCAGGTGAGCGCTACTGGGTCCCCGGCGGCCTCGAACTCACCGGCATCAATCAGGGGGCGTCGTTCGCGCTGCACGGTCCCCTGGTGATCACCGCTCCGGACCTCGTGGAGCGCGTCGCGACGGGCAAGCTGGAGGCAAGCTGGAGGACGGTACCCGACTTCGCATCGCTGGCCCTGGACGACGTGCGGTGGATGCGCAGTTGACGCAGCCGCACTCGAGCGGCGAATCGGCGCAGAGCTCGAGTCGGGCACGTTCTTCAGCGTCTCCACCGGCCTTCCCGCCGCCCTCGCATCGGCCGATCGGTCGCTCCTCGTCAGCCGATCGGGCGTGCTCCTGCTCACCATCCAGTTCGCGATCCTGGCCGGCTACGCGCTCGTCCTGGTGGCGGGGCTTCTCGCCGAGCAGCGGCGCATCGAGACCGCGCTCATTCGCTCACGCGGCGCGGCGACCGGGCACGTCGCGTGGATGGCGCTCCTGGAGGGCGTGCTGCTCGTCGTCCCGGCGGTGCTGCTGGCCCCGTGGGTGGCTCTCGCCGCACTCGGGCTCTTCGACGTGATCGGACCGCTGGCGGCCGCCGGCGTCAGCATCCAGCCGCGGGTCGAGCTGGCCAGCCTGCTCGTCGCCGCCGCAACCGGGGTGGCATGCCTGGTGGGGCTGGTGCTCCCGGCGATGCTGACCGATGGGCGCCTCGCCGCCGTCCGCCAGGCGATCGGTCGCCAGGGGAACCGATCGTTCGCGCAGCGGATGGGATTCGACCTGGCGTTGGTCGTCCTGGCCGGCATCGGCCTGTGGCAGCTCAGGGAGTACGGGGCGCCGCTGACGGCGACCGTTCGCGGCACGGTGGGCCTGGATCCGCTGCTTGTCGCCGCCCCCGCCATCGGCCTCGCGGCGGGAGCGATCCTCGCGCTGCGCGTCGTGCCGCTGCTCGCGGAGCTGGGTGAGCGGTTGGTGGGACGCCGTACCGGACTGGTCGGCCCGCTCGGGGTGCGGCAGCTCGCCCGCCGGCCCCTCCGATCCACGCGCTCGGCGCTGCTGGTCCTGCTGGCCGCGGCGCTCGGCACGTTTGCTGCGGCATACACCTCGACGTGGACGCAGTCCCAGGTCGACCAGGCCGAGTACCAGGCGGGCGGCGACCTGCGAGTCCAGATCTCCAGCTTCCCGGATCTGCCGCCGTGGGCCATCGGGCCGGCGTATGCGGCGATCAGCGACGTCCAGGCGGTCCTGCCGGTGTCGACCGACGCGTTCGATGTCGCCGGGCGGGTGACGGACGGCCAGCTCGTGGCCGTCGATGCCGATCTGCTGACGAGCGTGGCCAACGTGCGCCCCGATCTGCTGGACGGTCTGACCCTCGGCGGCCTGTCCGAGGCACTCGCTCACGACGGTGACGAAGACGTTTCAGCGCCGATTCCCGAGGGGTCCGACGCGGTGCGGCTCGACGTGTCGATGGCGCTCGAGAGCGCCCCGCTCGAAGGCGCCGCCGAGGATGGGGGCATCCTGTACGCAACGCCGCTTCCTGACTCGCACGCCGATCGGCGCCCTCACCGTGGCGATCCGCGACGCCTCCGGGCTGATCCATCTGCTCGACGCGACTCGGCGGCTGACGCCGATCGCCGGCCAGCAGCTCATCGAGGTTTCGCTCCGGGAGACATTGCCGGACGGAACGACCCTCGGGCTTGTGGGGCCGCTCGAGCTCCTGGGCGTCCAGGTCCTGCTCCAGCCGCCGCCGGACACGCGGATCGTCGGGGAGATCGCGATCTCGGCGCTGGATGCGATGGACGCAGCAGGCGACAGCGCGCCGATCGGCGCAGCGCCGGACTGGCAGTGGCTGAGCCAGCGCGGAGGCCAGCCGGCCGCGCGCCTCGACACCGGCGCGGGATCCGGGTCGGGGGTCATCGACCAGCGCGACGCGATCATCGGCGACGAGGGACCGGTCCTTCTGAGATTCGTCTCGCCGGAGCTGAGTGATCTCGGCAACCGTCCGATCGCGGCCATCGTCAGCCAAAGCTTCACGGACCTGACCGGGACGGGTGCTGGCGAGACGATCGCCATCGGGTCGCTTACCCGCCGCCTCGAGATCGACGTCCGTGGCGCGATCACGGCGTTCCCCGGTGTCGACCCCGATCGCCCGTTTGCCGTCGTGGATCTCGGTCAATTCGCACTCGCGAGCTTCGTTCGGAGCGGCCAGAGCCCGTTCGTCGACGAGTGGTGGCTGCGCGTCTCCGACGAGGATGCCGTCACGGCCGTGCTTGGCGACGATCCGTACTCGGTCGAGCGCCTGATCGGCCGACAGGCTCGGCAGCGCGAGCTGAGCGAGGATCCGGTGGCCGTGGGGGTGATCGGAGCGCTCGGCATCGGCGCGGCGGCGGCCCTGATCCTTGCGGGCGTGGGCTATGCCGTGAGCGCGGTGGTCAGCGCGCGCGAGCGGTTGAGCGAGTTCGCGCTGCTGCGTGCGATGGGTCTCTCGTCGCGACAGCTCAGCGCCTGGCTGACCCTTGAATTCGCCTTCGTTCTGGCGGTGGGGGCGGTCATCGGGTCGGGACTCGGAGTCCTGCTTGCCTGGCTCGTCCTGCCGTTCGTCACGCTGACGGCGGGCGGCGACGTCGCGGTTCCGCCGGTCCTGGTGAACGTGCCGTGGGGCGCCATCGCCGTCATCCACCTGGCGGCCGGGGCGGCCCTGGTGGGGTCCGTGCTCGGCATCGGCCGCGCGGTGGCACGTGTGCCGGTGGTGGGTGTCCTCCGGGCGGGACAGGACTGAACGATGCGAGCCATCGTCTTCCTCCTGAACCGATACCGCGCCGAACGCGGGCCGATGGTGCTCTTCGCGCTGCTCGTGGCGGCGACCGCCTTCCTCGCCGCGGCCGCACCGCGTGGCTTCAACCGGGTTGCCGACGACGCGCTGCGACACGTCGTCGAGGGTGCGCGACCGATCGAGCGCAATCTCCAGCTCGGGCAGCTCGGCGTCATCTCCGGAGGCAGTGGCCTGCAGAGCGTGGCCGAGGTCGGCCGGCAGCTTGAGGGGGAGCTGCCCGAGAGCGTTCGACGGCTGATCGTCGATCGCAGTGCCCTGGCGGAGAGCGCGAACTGGTCGATTCGGCGCGACCCCGGCCAGCACCCGGCCTGGGTTCGCTTCCGGTTCGGCACCGGGATCGAAGGCCGCGTCACCTACGTGGATGGCCGGCCACCCACCGGCGCCACGACCTCCATTCCGGGTGTTCGCGGGACGCTGCCGGGTGAGCCGGAGGACGCGACCGTGTTCGAAGTTGCCCTGGCCATCGACGTCGCCGAGACGCTCGGGGTGGAGGTCGGGGACCGGCTCGAGCTCATCCCCGACACGGACGACGTGCTGGTGGGGCAGTTCAGCAGCCCGGTCCGCGCCGCGGCTGACATCGTCGGCGTGTACCGCGTGAACGACTCATCGGACCCGTTCTGGATGAACGATCCCGCGCTTCAGCTGCCCAGCGTGATCGTGATCTCGCCCGATCTGCAGCTCATCTATTCGACGGCGCTGCTCTCGGAAGACGCCTATCCGGCGCTGATCCGCAAGGGCCTGCCGGCGCGCTACACCTGGCGCGAGTACATCGACCCCGACCGGCTCGACGCCGATGCGCTCCCCGCGGTGACCGAGGAGCTGCGCCAGATGATCACGCGCTATCCGCCCTTCGTCACGTCGCTTCAGGACGCGGAGACGACGACGCTGCGCACCGGTCTCCTGGGCCTGGTCGAAGCCTACGCCGCCGAGCGCCGGACTTCGGAGGCCATCCTGCTGACCGCGGCGTTGGGGCCGGCGGCGGTGGCTGCGGCCGCCATGGCCCTGCTCGCGCTGCTCGTGGTGCACCGCCGTGAGCGGCCCGATGCCCTGCTCCGTGGCCGGGGCGCGTCGGGGGGCCAGCTGCTCGGCTCGTATGCCCTGGAGGGCATGGTGCTCGCGGTGCCCGCGGCACTGCTCGGGCTCGGGACCGCCCTGGCGACGATCGATGCTCGAGCGTCCGCACTGGGAATCGTTGCGCCGCTGCTGGTGGCGGTCACCGCCGCCGGCATCCTCGTGGCCACCGCGGTGCGCCATGTTCGATCCGCGGCCGCCGCGGAGGGACGCGACGTGCCAGCGGCGGGGCGTCCGCAGCCGAGGCGACTGGTTGCCGAGGGCGTCGTGGTGGTCGTGGCCGTCGGCGGCGCATTCCTGCTCAGGCAGCGAGGGATTGCGGGAGGGAGCACGACGGGGCAGCTTGCCGGAGCCGATCCGCTGCTGGCCGCGGCGCCCGCGCTCGTCGGGCTCGCCGCCGGCCTGCTCGTCGCGCGGCTGTATCCGCTGCCGGTGCACGCGGCCGCCTGGTTCGCCGATGCCTGGCGCGGCGGCGTTCCGGCCCTCGGCATCCGTCGCGCGGCACGATCCAGCCACATCGGGAGCTGGCCGCTGCTCGTGATCCTCATCACCATGGCCATCGGCGCATTCAGCGCCACGATCGCGGCTTCCGTGGAGCGCGGCCAGGCCGGCGCAGCCTGGCAGGCGGTGGGGGCGGACTTCGCGATCTCGCCGGGATCGCGGCCGTTCCCACCGGACTTCGATCCCGCCGGTCTGCCCGGCGTGGCTGCGTCCGCGGGCGTCCACGTCGAGACGGTCTCGCTCGGCGGTCGGGCCGGTGCTCGCGCCGCGCTCCACGCGGTGGACACGGCGGGCTACGCGGCGGTTGCCGAGGGGACGGGCGCGGACCCGGAGCTGCCCGGACAGATGGGGGATCCCCCTGATCCCGGCGAGCCACTGCCGGCTCTCGTCTCCGAACGTGCGCTCGCGGATGGCCCGCGGCCGATCCGGGCCGGTGACGAGATCGAGATGCTCGTGAGCTCGCGCCTGGTGACCATTCGCGTGAGCGCGGTCCGAAGTACGTTCCCGGGCATCGACGCACGCAGTCCGTGGGTGGTCGTCCCCCGTGACGCACTGGGCGCCGCCATCGACCGCGAGCTCAGCACCGATATCGTCCTGCTCCGTGCCCCAGAGACTGCCATCGGCGACATGCAGGCGGCCATCGAGGAGGTGCTGCCCGCCGCGATCGTCACCGGCCGCGCGCAGATGCTCGACGACCTGCGATCGGATCCGCTGGTCGGGGGCGTCGGGGCCGGGTTCGCGATCG
The DNA here is from genome assembly GCA_963767985.1 of uncultured Chloroflexia bacterium. Lineage (GTDB taxonomy): Bacteria > Chloroflexota > Limnocylindria > QHBO01 > QHBO01 > JACDBZ01. Next base: position 334,168 of record CAVYGE010000002.1, on the reverse strand, counting down.
CCGTCATCGTGGCGGTGGTGTACGCCGCGTTGGCGACCGTGGTGGCGATGGTCGTGGTGGCGGCGCAGCGACGCGGCGAGACGGCCCACCTGCGCATCCTCGGCTTCAGCGACCGGGATCTTCTCGCCCTGTCGATCATCGAGCACGCTCCCGCGGTCCTCGCGGCGACGATCGGTGGTGTCGCGCTCGGAGTGGGCGTCGCCTGGTTCGCGGCGCCCGGCCTCGACCTGACCGGGTTGATCGGATCAGCGGTCGAGGTCCCGCTCTTCGTCGACTGGAGCGTGATCGGGCTGCTCGTCGGTGCCATCGGCCTCTTGTTCGGCGTTGCGATCTGGGCCTCCGCGCGGGCGGGCCGCCGGGCGAATCTGTCTCGATCGGCCCGCCAGGGCATCGAGTGAGTCTGCAAGGATGGGAGCGTGACCGACCGTATGGCTGATCGCAACGCGGAGATCGTGGACCTGCCCGGGGCGGCGCCCGTCGCCGCCGGTCCGGCGTTCGCGCCGAAGCGCCGAAGGTTCGGCCACGACGCCCAGATTGCGTGCGACAACCTCGTGAAGATCTACAAGGTGGCCGACCTCGAGGTGGTGGCGCTGCAGGGCCTCGACCTCATCGTCGACTCGGGGGAGATGATCGCCATCGTCGGCGCCTCGGGGTCGGGAAAGTCGACGCTTCTCAGCATCCTCGGCGGCCTCGACGTTCCTTCCGCCGGCCGCGCTGTGGTCGGCGGCCGCGACCTCGGTGCCATGGGTCGCCGCGAGCGCACCCGCTATCGGCGACGCGTGATCGGATTCGTGTGGCAGCAGACGGCGCGCAACCTCCTGCCGTACCTGTCTGCCGCCGAGAACGTCGAGCTTCCGATGATCCTGGATGGCCGCACCGCGAGCTCACGCTCTGAGCGCTCACGAGAGCTGCTCGAGATGGTGGGAGTCGGGGACCGGGCGAGTCATCGTCCCGATCGGCTCAGCGGCGGTGAGCAGCAGCGGGTGGCCATCGCCGTGGCGCTGGCCAACGAGCCCGAGATCCTGCTTGCCGACGAGCCCACCGGCGAGCTCGACAGCGAGACGAGCGGCGAGGTCTTCGACCTGATGCGACGCGTCAGCCGCGACGTCGGCACCACGGTCGTCATCGTGACCCACGATCCGCTGGTGAGCGAACAGGTCCAGCGCACCGTTGCCATCCGGGACGGGCGCACCTCCACCGAGACGCTGCGTCGAACGGCCGTGTCCGACGAGGGCGACCACGAGGTCATCGCCGAAGAGTTCGCGGTCCTCGACCGGGCGGGTCGCCTCCAGCTGCCACGTGCCCACGTCGAGGCCCTCGAGCTCGAGCGCCGCGTGCGGCTCAGGCTGGAATCCGACCACATCGGCGTGTGGCCCGACGATGAGGACGGCAGGGACGGATGAGTCACTCGTTCGCTTCCACCGATGACGCTCGGCCTCTCCTCGTGGCAGAGGCGCTTGCCCGCGACTACCCGTCAGGAGATGGCGTGGTGCATGCCCTGGCGGACGTGTCGCTGAGCGTGAGCCCACGCCAGCTCGTCGCCATTCGAGGGCGCTCAGGGTCGGGGAAGACGACCCTGCTCAATCTCCTCGGGGGCCTGGATCGCCCGACGGCGGGCAGGGTGCTGGTCGACGGGCAGGAGGTGAGCGCGATGTCCGAGGATGAGCTCGTCGAATTCCGGCGCAGCACGGTCGCCTTCATCTTCCAGGCATTCGGGCTTCTGCCGATCCTCTCCGCCGCCGAGAACGTCGAGGTCCCGCTCCGATTGCTGCGTGCCGACCCGCGCGCGCGCGACGCGCGAGTGCTCGAGCTGCTGGAGCTCGTGGGGCTCGGCGAGCGAGCACGGCATCGCCCTCACGAGCTGTCAGGCGGTGAACAGCAGCGTGTCGCGATCGCCCGCGCGCTTGCGAATCGACCCAAGCTGCTTCTCGCCGATGAGCCGACCGGCCAGCTCGACTCCACGACCGGGCACGCGATCATGGCCCTGCTGCGGAACGTGGTGCGCACGGAGCGCGTGACGGCCGTGGTCGCCACCCACGACCCGGCGCTGCTGGACCTGGCGGACGCCGTGTTCGAGATTCGCGACGGTCGGCTCAGACGCATGCCGCAATGAAGCCAATCGGCGTCGGGGTGCCGCTGGTGTGGGGCGCGGTGTTCCTCCTGGTGGCCATCGTGCTGGTGTTCGCCGGCATCCGGCTCGCGACCGACATCCCGAACGTCGCGACGGGGACGATCCCGCCACCGGACGCCTTCGAGGCACGCTATGCGCGCTTTCCCTGGCTGGCGTATGCGCACATCCTGCCCGGCGTCATCTACCTGCTCCTGGCACCGCTTCAGCTGTGGCGCGGCTTCCGTGATCGGCACCGAGGAGTGCATCGGCGCATCGGTCGCGTCGCGATCATCGCAGGCCTCGCCTCGGGGACCTTCGCCATCACCTTCGGCGCATTCCTCTCGTTCGGCGGCCTGCTGGAGGCCTCCGCCTCTACGCTCTTCGGCTCGTGGTTCATCGCTGCCCTGCTGATCGCCTACACATCGATCCGGCAGGGGAACGTCCGTCGTCATCGCCGATGGATGATCCGCGCGTTCGCCGTGGGGCTCGCGGTGGGAACGATCAGGATCTGGATCGGCATCTTCGAGGGATTCGGTCTCCTGTCGTTCCGCGATGCGTTCGGCGTGGCGTTCTGGATCTCGTTCGTCATGCACGCCGCTGTGGCCGAGGCATGGCTCATCGTGCGACCGGCGCCAGCGGGCCGAGAACGGCGGACGACTATCGCGAGCTGAGGAGGCGACGCATCTCGGCCACCGCCGTGCCCGGCGCGTCCGGCAGTGGTACGGCCATGTCCTTCGGCAGGTCGGCCGCATGTCGCCCGCCGACGGCCACGATCAGCTCGGGGAGGCGGGAGAGCAGCATCTCCGCCACGCCGGTCGCCGCGGCGACGTCGTCGGCGGTGGAAACGCCCATGACCACGGCCCGGGCGTTGACCTCCGTGGCGGCAGCCACCCACGAAGCGGTCGGGACGTCCGCACCCAGGTAGGTCGCCTCGATACCGGCGCGGAGCAGGGCCGTGGCGAATGCCAGGGCCGGAAGCTCGTGGCGTCCGCCGGGCGGCAGGCCGACGAGAACCGGCGCGACCGCGGTGTTGCCATGTCCCGCGGCCTCGAACGCCATCCCCAGCCGCCGGAGCACCGCTGAGCTGGCGGCGTGCTCGCCCGCGACATCGACCTCGCCTCGCTCCCACGCGTCCCCGAGGCCCTTGAGTGCCGGATACAGTCGCCGCTCGACGGCGACCTCGAAGCTTCCGCTCGCGAAGATGTCGTCGAGCGCGCGCTCAATGCCGATCGCGTCCACCCGCGCGGCCGCCTGCGCAAGGCTCTCCGGTCGTCCCTCGTCCGCGGCAGGTCGCTCGTCGGGGCCAGCCGCCAGCCGGGCGAGATCGTCCGCGGACAGCGTCACGAGGTGCTCGGCAGCTTGCCGCGCTGACCATCCCGAGCCCACCAGCCCGCGCATTGCGCGCAGGCGTTGGATGGCGTCGTCGTCATACAGCCGGTACCCGGCCTCCGTCCGCGTCGGGACAACAACGCCATAGCGCCGCTCCCATGCGCGGAGGAGCGGGACGGGGATGCCCGTGCGCTGGGCTGCTTGCTTGATGGTGTACATGCTGTGTCGAAGCATATCATGGACAAACACTTGACACCAGCCCATTGCCGCACCTATGCTGCCGGCTATGGATGAACAAACCATGTACACAGACGAGACAGATCGCCAGCTGATGGAGCGCATCGCAGGGCGCGACGAGGTGGCGCTGGCGGCGCTCTACGACCGGCACCAGCGGGTTGCGCTGCGCGTGGCCCTCCGGGTGGTCCACGATCACGGCCGCGCCGAGGACGTGATCCAGGAGGCGTTCCTCTCGGCATGGCGCAAGTCCGGGTCCTACGTGCCGGGACGCGGGAGCGTGAAGTCGTGGCTCATGGGCATCGTGCGCAATCGGGCGATCGACGTGGCCAGGAAGCTGCGCGACCCGAACGTCGACGATGAGGCCCTGCTTCTGTCGGTCGGCGACTCGGGACCAAGCGTTGCCGACGCGGTGACGACGCGGCTGGATGCCGAGCTCCTCGGGAATGCCCTTCGGCAGCTGCCGGAAGCCCAGCGGCAGGCGGTGACCGCCGCGTTCCTCCACGACCGCTCGCACGCGGACATCGCTCGCGCCTTCGAGACTCCGCTCGGCACCATCCATGGGCGGGTGCGGCTCGGCCTGCGGAGGCTTCAGAAGGTCCTGCTCGCCGAGGGCTTCGAGGCACCGGCCTTAGTGGCCGAATCCGCCGGATTCGCTGCTATCATGCGTCCTTCGCCACCGAGCCAGCAGAACAGAGCTGTCTGAGGTACGGAATCGGCGATCCGGCACTCGAGATCCTGTTGCGCAGACGCGTGCCCGTTCATAAACACGCACGCTGGTGAACTTGTGAGGATCCTCCTGATCGGCACCGGGACGGTGGGCGAAGCCATCGCCCGGCTTGCCTCCGATCGTGACTGGTGCGAGCTCATGGTCCTGGCCGACTACGACGAAGACCGCGCTCGAACCCTTGCCGACTCGCTCGGCGGCGCACCTCGGTTCGTGGCCGAGCAGATTGACGCCCGCGACGCCTCTGCCGTGACGTCCCTCGCCCGGGCGCGCGGCGTCGACCTCGTCATGAACGCCGTCGACCCGCAGTTCGTGATGCCGATCTTCCGCGGCGCGCTCGATGCCGATGTGAACTACATGGACATGGCCGTGAGCCTCTCGAAGCCGCATCCCGAACGGCCCTTCGAGGTGCCCGGCGTCAAGCTGGGGGACGAGCAGTTCGCCATGGCGGGGGAGTGGGAGTCGCGCGGCAAGCTGGCCCTCGTCGGCATGGGAATGGACCCCGGCCTGACCGACGTCTTCGCGGCGCACGCGGCGAAGCACGACTTCGACGAGACTCACGAGATCCACGTTCGTGACGGCGGCGACCTCGAGATTCCCGGCTTCGCCTTCGCGCCGGTGTTCAGCATCTGGACCACGATCGAGGAGTGCCTGAATCCCCCGATCATCTGGTCCGATGGCGACTGGCACACCACCGAGCCCTTCAGCGGCGCGGAGTCCTTCCCGTTCCCGGAGGGGATCGGCCCGGTCGAGTGCGTCAACGTCGAGCACGAGGAGGTCCTCCTCATCCCGCGCTGGCTCAAGACACGCACCGCGACCTTCAAGTACGCGCTCGGTGACGATTTCATCGACAAGCTCAAGACGATCCACGCGCTCGGCATGGACCGCACCGATCGGGTCGCGGTCAAGGGCGTCGAGGTCGCACCACGCGACGTGCTCGCCGCAATCACGCCGGATCCGATCAGCCTCGGCGACAAGTTCCGTGGCCGCGCGGTGGTCGGGACGTGGGTGCTGGGCACGAAGGACGGCAAGCCGCGCGAGACCTTCGCCTACCAGATGGCCGATGCGGAGGAGATCTGGGCAAAGCATCACCTGCAGGTCGTCGGCTGGCAGACCGGGTTCAACCCGGTCATCGCCATGGAGCTGCTGGCCGAGGGCGCGTGGACCGGTGCGGGCGTGCTGGGACCGGAGGCCTTCGATCCCGACCCGTACCTCGCGCTGCTCGATCGATACGGCATCCACCACGCCGTCGTGGAGATGGAGCCGGGGGCGCATCGGCCCACCTGAGGCCGGACCGGCGACGGGGCCGATTGGGCCCCATCCCCCACAATGGGCGGTGAACCCTGTACGAGGCACCCGAGACATGAACGTCGATGAGCTCCTGCACACCGCGAAGGACGCCATGACGGCCCGGACCGTCTTTGCCGAGCCGATCGAGCGCGATGGCATCCTCGTCATTCCGGCAGCCAAGGTCCGTGGCGGCGGGGGCGGCGGCGGTGACGACCAGGCAAATGGCGGCGCCGGTTTCGGACTCACGGCCAAACCGGCCGGTGCCTACGTCGTCCGTGAGGGCCGCGTGAGCTGGGAGCCGGCGGTCGACGTCAACCGCATCGTCCTGGGGGGCCAGCTGGTGGCGATCGTGGCCTTGCTGGTCCTGCGGTCCTACATTCGCCGTCGCGCCTGAGCGGGTTTGACCGAACACCGGGCCAGCACTACCATGCGAGGTCGCGGGGTGGAGCAGTGGTAGCTCGTCGGGCTCATAACCCGAAGGTCGGCGGTTCGAATCCGTCCCCCGCAACCAGATACCGCGCGCAATCGAGCCCCGCTCAGGCGGGGCTCTTGCGTTGTCGCCGGTTCGGTACAATGCGGCGGCCTATTCCGCCCCGAGCGAGCCCGATGGAGGGTGAACGCGCCCGATGACGGTCAACCCGAACCCGAAGAAGATGCGGCCCTACGACCAGCCGCCGAAACGTCGCCGATCACTGGTTCCCGACGGGCCCGACAGCGCCGCCACGGGATTCTTCGTCGTCGCGGCCCTCTGGCTGGCCGTGGCCACGGGACTCGGCGTCCTGGCGATTGGCCTCCGTATCGTGGAGTTCGAGTTCAGCGTCCCTCTCGGCGTCTTCGACCTCAGTTTCACCGTCGACGGCCGCCGCGTCGATTACGCCTTCCTCAATGCCACGGTGTACGGGTGGCTGACCAATGCCGGGTTCGCGGCCGTTGCATTCATGACCCCGCGCCTGCTCGGCCGCCGGATGGCGATGGAGCCGGCACTGTTCGGGGCCCTCGCCATCTGGAACCTCTCGCTCGCGGGCGGCCTCGGCGCGCTCTACGTCTTCGACCTCGGCCCGAACGCTCCACTGACCGCCTTCCCGTGGTTGTTCAGCGGCGGACTGGCGACCGGTGCGCTCATCGTGACCGGCGCCTTCCTCCTGACCGCGGGCGCCGGCCTGCGCACCGCGTTCGTCAGCCTGTGGTTTGCCGCCATCGGCCTGCTCGGCCTGGTCGGGCTGCTCGGCCTGGGTGCCCTGGTCGGCCTGCTCGACTTCTTCATCGGGCTGGACGAGCTGGCCGTGGCCATGGTCTCCGCCGTCGTCGACCGCGGGGTCGTGCTGCTGTGGCTGCTCGGCGTCACCTACGCCACGTTCCACTACATCGTGCCGCGCGGCACCGGTCAGCCGTTGGCCTCGGGCGGGACGGCCATGCTGGCGTTCGTCACCTGGCTGGTCCTTGCGCCGGTCGCGACCCTCGCCGTGCTGGTGGACCCCGCGATCCCGTTCTTCATCACCAGTGCGGGCGCCGTGGCGACCATCCTGCTGCTGGTCCCGGCCGGCCTCGCCGTCACGAATCTCGTCCTGACGATGCGCGGCCGCTGGGCGCTCGTCTTCGGTGCGGGAACCGCATCCTTCGCCGTCGTCGGCCTTGCCTTTCTGCTGGCGGCCACGCTCCTCGAGTCGATCGGAGCGCTGCGCGCGGTGGATGCGTTCCTGGGACGCACCGACTGGACCCGCGGCGTTCTGCTGTGGACGCTGTTCGGCACCTTCAGCTTCGCGTTCTTCGCCATGGCGGAGCACGCCGTGCCTCGCATCATGCGTCGGGCGTGGGGTGGCGGCTTCCTGTCCGGCGCCCAGTTGTGGCTGGCCTTCGGGGGCGTGGCCATCGCCGGGCTGGCCCTCATGGGCGGGGGTCTCGCCGAAGGCGCCCTGCTCTCCCAGGGGGCACCACCGCCGGATGTCGCCAGCGGGGTGCTCGCCTATCGCGCGGTCGCGCTCGGCGGCTTCGGGATGGCGGCCCTTGCCGGCCTGGCCCTCGTCGTCAATCTCTTCCTGATGTACACCACTGGCCGCCCGGCGGACTACACCGTCCCGGGACAGACCGCCGCAGCCACGGGACATTGAGACGATGACCGTCCACACGCCGATCGAATCGCGCTCCGGCGGGCTACCCTCGTGGGCGGTCGGCCTCACCGTGTTCGTGTTCCTGGTCGGCGGCGCCTACTTCGCCTCGAACCTCGTCGGCGAGAATCCGCCGTTCGCGATCCCCGGGGCGAGCGCTCCCGCTCCGTCGGGCGGTGCGCCGGATCCGGCGGTCGGTGAGGCGCTGACGGCACAGGCCCAGCCGACCTGCGCGACGTGCCATGGCGCCGATCTCGGCGGCCAGGCGAACTTCCCGAGCCTGCTCGGCGTCAACGACGGCCCGGTCAGCGAGAACCTCCAGGACCTCGCCGCCGAGCATCCGGACAACTGGATCGCGCTCTGGATCGACGGCACGACCTCGGAGACCGAGGGGCTCGACCGCGGCGGCATGCCGGCCTTCGGCGAGCAGTTCAGCCCCGAGCAGATCGACGCCATCACCGCCTACCTGCAGACGCTGCCCTAGTCGGTGGTCGATCCGGCCGCGCGCGGCGAGCGCGGCGTTCCCGTTCTCATCGGCGCCGATGAGATGGCGCGCATCGACGAGGCCGCCCAGCGCATCGGCCTGACCGAGGATGCCCTCATGGAGTCGGCGGGTGCCGCCGTGTCCGAGGTCGCGCACGCCGAGCTCGACCCGCCTCGCCGAGCGCGTGCGGGGACCGGGTGGGCCGCTGGTCAGGCCGCCGCTCGTCGTCGTCCTGTGTGGACCGGGCAACAACGGTGGCGACGGGTTCGTCGTCGCCCGTCGTCTCGCCGCAACCGGTCGCTCGGTGCTCACCATCCTGTGCGCCGATGCGTCCAAGCTGTCCGGCCAGGCCGCCGGCCACAACTGGAACGTGCTGCAGGCCATGGCATCGGCCGGGTCCCTCGAGCTGTTCGTGGCGCCAACGCCCGAGCTGCTCCTCCGCCTGCGCGAGCGCATCGCCGATGCCACGCTCATCGTGGACGCGTTGCTCGGATCCGGGGCCGCCGGACCCCTGCGCGAGCCGATCTCGACCGCGGTCGACCTCGTCAACGCCTCCCGTGCGCATGCGCAGGGAGCTGGGCGTCCGTTCGCGGTCCTGGCGGTCGACACGCCGACGCGCGTGGACCTCACCGGCGGCGCCCGGTCGACGCCGGTGGTGACCGCCGACGTGACGGTGACGTTCCATCGCGCCAAGGCGGGCTTCGCCCTCGACCGCGACGCGCGACAGCTGGCCGGCCGCTACCTGGTGGCGCCGATCGGCATCCCGCTCGAGGCCGAGGAGGACATCATCCCGCCCGACGGCGAGTACCCGCCCGGACGGATCACGGAGGTCAACTGGCAGGAGCCGGTAGAGCGCGCCGACGCGGCCCACCGACCCGGTGGCGGCATCGCGGCAGGCCCCGGCCGGACCGACTGAGGGCTCAGCTGCTCCCGCGCCGATGGAGCGGCGCGCCGGCGGCGCACCCCTCGCAGGCATCGGGTGCCGACGAGGGAATCTCGATGCGACCCAGCGCGTGGACGGGGATGCCCACATCGACCGAGCCGTTCGAGCGGTCGGCGATGACGGCCGCGGCCACCGGCTCGACGCCAGCGCCACGCACGGCCTCGATCGTCTCGACCAGGGACGCACCGGTGGTCAGGATGTCGTCGACGATCACCACCCGCTCGTCATCCGCGATCGGCCAGCCGCGACGCAGCGCCCGACCGCCGTCGTCGGCGGGCTCGGCAAACGCGGCGCGGACCGATCCGCCCAGCTGCCGTGCCGTCTCGAACGCGAGCAGCACGCCCCCGGTCGTCGGACCGACGACCAGCGTCGGCGCGTGGGAGGTGAGCGCCTCGGCCATGCGACGGCACAGCTCGACGCCGTACCGCGGATGCTGGAGGACCAGGAACTTCTCGAGATAGCGCGCCGCGTGGCGCCCGGACTTGAGAAGGAAGTGGCCTTCGAGCAGGGCCCCGGCATCGGCGAACAGCTCCTCGACCGACGCCACGCGCAGGTCGGGCACGCTCACTCGTAGACGGCCGAGAAGTCGACGGCCGGATACCGCTCGGCGAGTGCCTCGGTCACCCAGTGCAGCACGTCGGCAGGGTCATAGAAGGCGGCGATCGTCTTCGCCTCGGTCACGAACAGCCCGGGCCGTCGCGCTTCGGCGCCGGCGACCACGTCCTGCGGGCGATCGGACAGGTCGAGGCTCGTCTCGAACCGGCCGTCGGCGCGAAGGATGAGCATGTCCTCCTCCTCGTCGAGGAGCGGCAGGTCGCCGGTCCGCCGCAGGACTTCCTCGGCATTCGAGGTGAACTCGCGCAGCAGCTGCGCCTGGGCGGTGCCCAGCTGCGCCCGATACGCATCGGCCAGCTGCCAGAGCCGCTGTGCCGCCAGGGTCTCCTGCTGCGGCGGCGGCAGCTCGGCCTGCCAGTCATCGGTTGCCGTGCTCTCGACCAGCTCCTCCTCCCGGGCCAGCTCATCGGCGGAGACGAGGTGGCTCGGCGCGTCGCGCGAGGCCTCGACCAGCCACGAGAAGATGTCGGCCGGGTTGTAGAGCTCGATGAGCTCGCTGATCGTGTCGACCAGCTGCTCTTCGTCATACCACTCGCTGTCGGCCGGGTCCTGGTAGGTGAGGCGCGTCGTCCACGTTTCGTCGACCGGGTGGTAGAGCAGGTAGTCCTGCTCGTTGTCGACGAGCTTGATCGGGCCGATCTCGCGCAGCCGATCCTTGTTCTGGTCCAGGAATCGGCGGATCTGCTCGGTGGCTTCGTACAGGAAGTCGCGACGCTCGAGCTCGGCCTCGGCCGCGACCTCGCGGAGCGCAACCAGCCGCGGAGACGGGGCGCTCACGGCTTGTACACGAAGTCCGGGCCCATCCGTTCGCGCAGGAAGATCGTGTGCTTCGAGTCGAAGACCGATTCGGCGACCCGGTGCCCGAAGCCGCGCATCGACGGGTCCGCGTACAGCTGGTCAAGCACCGCGTAGTTCGGCAGGTCGAGGATCAGGACGTTGTTCCAGGTCGACCCCTCGGTCACATTGAACCAACCGACGAATCGGACGCCGTACTTTTCCTCGGTCTGGCGAGCGGTGCGCGGAAAGACGTGGCGCATCCCGCGCTTGAAGATCGTGTCGCGGCCCTTGCGGACGTTGAAGAAGGTGACCATCAGCGGCATTCAGTCGTCTCCTGGCTCATCGGCTGGTCCTTCGTCGCTGGTGCTGATCCGGGTTGGGGCTTTGGCGACGCCGGTCTGTCGTCCGCGCCCACGGCGTCGGTCCGCGAAGAAGACCCGCAGCAGGAAGACGCTCGTCATGCTCACGAAGAAGAGGAGCACGAGATCCACGAACAGCAGCGCGGCGAGCAGCCACACCGGCCAGTTGAATGCGAACAGGCCGACCGGGATGAGCAGCAGGATGAGCGCGAACAGGATCGCCTGCGTGACGAAGCATCCGAAGCCAGGTCCCTCGTTCGGGTCGAGTTCCTCGTTGTACCGGATCGACAAGCCATTCCTCGTCTGTGGTGGCCGGCGAGTGGCGAGCCGCATGGTCCCATATCCGCTGATCCCACGCTCGGCGACGCTCGCCGTAAGCGGGCGGTAATGCACTCGGTCGTACGTTGAGAGTGTGCAAGTCACTTGCACACTCGCCCTGTGGCCGTGCCCGCACCGACCCGCTGCCCTGGCCCCTCAGTCCCGGAAGGTCAGTCGCCCCTGTGCAACCGTCAGCCGCACCCTCCCCGGCAGCTCGACCCCCAGCAGTGGCGTGTTCGATGACGCGGATGCCAGCGAGTCTGCCGTCAGGGCAGCGCGCGCCGAGGGGTCGAAGACCACCAGGTCCGCCGGTTGGCCGAGGGCGAGGCTGCGGCGCTCGTTGATGATCTCTGCCGGTCGAATGGAAAGCGCTGCGATCAGCCGCCCAAGCTCAAGGTGTCCGGCCTCGACTGCCGCCAGGCCGATGCACAGCGCGGTCTCGAGGCCGATCATGCCGGGCGCTGCCTCGCCGAATGGGACGAGCTTTCGCTCGACGGGGTGGGGCGCGTGATCCGTGGCGATTGCGTCGATCGTGCCGTCGGCCAATCCGCCGAGCAGCGCCAACGCATCCTCCCGCGATGCCAGGGGAGGATTCACGCGACACAGACCGTCGTACGAGCGATCGACGTCCAGCCGCGCGTCGTCCGGTTCTTCCCACGCGAGCCGCCGCGATCCCGCGACCCACGCGTCGGTCAGGGCCAGGTGGTGCGGCGTCACGTCGCACGTCACCGGCAGCCCGCGGCCACGCGCCCGCCGGATCGCCTCCAGGGCCGCGGCCGTGGAGAGATGCGTGATGTGGAGCCGCCCTCCGGTTTCCTCCGCCAGAGCGATGTCACGCTCGACGATGGTCAGCTCCGCGCTGGGCGTCCAACCCCGCAACCCGAGCCGCGATGCCGTCGGGCCCGCACGCATCTCGCTGCCCGCCGCGAGCTCCGGATCCTCCGCGTGCTCGACCAGCGGCCGTCCCACGCCGCGCAGATAGGTCAGAGCCGAACGCGTGAGACGGGGTGAAGGGACCGCCGCACCATCGTCCGAGAAGCCCACGGCCCCCGCGTCCGCCATGGCGGCCAGATCGGCCAACGCCTGGCCCTGGCGACCGATCGTGACGGCACCGATCACGCGCACGCGACACGACGCGTCCTCGGCCCGGCCGAGCACCCAGGCGATCCGAGCCGGCTCGTCGAGAGGCGGCTCGGTGTTCGGCATGGCGCAGACGGTGGTGAACCCGCCGCGTGCCGCAGCGCGGGAGCCCGACGCGATCGTCTCCACCGCCTCGTCTCCCGGCTCGCGCAGGTGCGTGTGAAGGTCGCAGAAGCCCGGCGCCGCCACCAGGCCGCGGCCATCGATCCGCTCGACCAGATCCGATACGGTGGCCGGATCCGCCAGGAAGCCATCGACCACGGCGAGATCACGGACGTCATCCGAGCCGTCGTTCGGGTCGATGACCCGGACACCGGTCACCAGAAACGACGCCGGCGGGTCGGTGAGCCGGCCGAAATGGCCCGCGGTCACGCCGCCCCCGTCACCGTGGCGAGTACGGCCATGCGCACCGGTACGCCGTTCTCGACCTGCCGTGCGATCAGGCTGCGAGGGCCGTTCGCCAGCTCCGAGGTGAGCTCGACGCCCTCGTTCGTCGGGCCCGGATGCAGGACGGGCGCGCCCGGGGCGGCGTGGGTCATGCGGCGCTCGTCGAGCCTCCACGATCGGGAGTACTCGCGGAGGGACGGAACCCCGGCCCCGGCCGCGCGCTCGAGCTGAACCCGCAGAGTCATGACCGCGTCGGCCCCATCCAGCGCCTCCTCGATGCTCGTGGCCACCTCGATTCCATCGCGGTCGGCGAAGCCGGCGACCCAGGCCGGAGGGCCGCCGATCCGGACGCGTGCCCCGAGGACCCGCAGGCTGTGGAGATTCGACCGCGCCACACGCGAGTGCGCAACGTCACCGACGATGGCGACAACCCGGCCCTCGAGCGATCCCAGGACCTCGCGCAGGGTCAGTGCGTCGAGCAGGGCCTGCGTCGGATGCGCATGCATCCCGTCTCCTGCGTTGACGATCGCCATGCCGGTGGACCGCGCCGCCAGGTGCGGCGCGCCCGACGATGCGTGGCGCAGGACGAGGACGGTCACCCCCGTGCGCTCCAGCGTCCGCAACGTGTCGACCAGCGACTCGCCCTTGCCGACGCTGCTGCCCTCCACTCCGAGGTCGACCAGCGTCGCGCCCAGCGCCCTGGCCGCGAGCTCGAAGCTCACCCGAGTGCGGGTCGAGCTCTCGAAGAACGCGAGGCCGATCGTCGCCGCCTCCAGCAAGGTCCGATGCGTCCGTTCGGCCCGGGCGCTGCGCATCGTCTCGGCAAGATCGAGCAGCCCGAGGATCTCGTCCCGGGTCATCCCCTCGACGTCGAGAAGGTGTCGCGCGCGCGCCGGTCTCGCGCGGTGCGTCAATGATCATCCGTCCTCCCCCGGGTCGCTCGATCACCACCTCATCCGCCTCATCGGTCTCGACCAACCGGACGTGGACGATCTCCTCCTCCGCGGTGGGGAGGTTCTTGCCCACGAAGTCGGGTCGGATCGGCAGCTCGCGATGCCCACGGTCGACCAGGGCGGCCAGCCGTACGGCGCGCGGCCGACCGTGATCGGTCAGGGCGTCGAGGGCCGCGCGCACCGTGCGTCCGGTGTACAGCACGTCGTCCACCAGCACCACGGTGTGGCCGCTGACCTCGGCCTCGAGATCGGAGCGCTTCACGATCGGCGCGTGGGCAAGCCGGGTGAGGTCGTCACGGTAATAGGTGATGTCGAGCGAGCCCACCGGCACCGATGCGCCCTCGTGCTGCTCGATCAGCCCGGCCAGGCGCCGCGCAATCGGGACGCCGCGGCTGCGGATGCCGACGAGGACGAGATCCGTGACGCCGCCGTTGCGCTCGACGATCTCGTGCGCGATCCGCGTCATGGCGCGGCGGACGTCGTCGGCGTCCAGGATGCGGCGTTCGCTCATGCGTCTCCTTGGCGGCCTCGCCGGACCGCGTTAAAGGTTTCGCGCCCGAGTATAGCCGGGTGTCAGGGCTCCTCGGCAGCGACGGCGCCGGAGAAGACGGCCGGGCCGAACCACCCACGATCCGACGACCCGAGGATCTCGACCACGTCGGCCACCGCCCCCGTGTTGCGGGTGATGAGCAGCAGATCGGCTGTCGCCGCGTCGAGGACCCCGCTGCGCGGTCGCGCCGCGCTGATGACGAGGTGGCGACCGGTGGGGGCGACCTTGACGTCGACGGCTCGCGCCGCATCGTCGATGTCCCCATCGTCGATGGCATGCGTTCGGGTCAAACCCCGTGGATCGCTGGCGTGGCCGAAGTAGACGTCGGCCGCATCGGGATACACGACGCCGCCCGGCCCCTGCGAGATGCCGGTCCACGCGACGTCCCACACGGCGAACGCATCCCCATCGGGGCCCCACGTGATCGCCGCCGATGCGAACGCGTCGCGTCCGATGCTGAGGTCGCTGAACACGCGCCGCGCGTTGACGAACTCGTATCCACCCAGCCCGTCCCCGTCGCTCTCCGCGAGCCACGGAGCCCCGCCCTCGGCGAACAGCCACTCCGAGCCCGACTGCTCCATGCGTCCGGTCCAGAAGATCACGAGCCGTCCGTTGGCCGTGACGAGGGGTTGGAAGACGTTCTCGGCCGATGGATAGCGGCTGTCCGCGGGATCCGTGGGCTCGATCGGGACGCTGTCCTCCCGCAGGCTCATCAGGTAGCTACGGGGGGTTGGCCCGGCAACGCTGACCCACAGCAGCGACGTGTGGACGTCGCCTGCCACCCAGCTTCCGGCATACGCGTTGCCGACGTTGGTGAGCTGCCGCGCTTCGCCGCTCGTGGCGTCGAACACCCAGACGTCCGTCCCGCCGCCGTCGGGGTCGCGGACGGTGAAGGCCATCGATTCGCTGTCGGCGGACCAGGTCAGCTGCTCGAGGAAGGGACTGCCCGCCTCCGACTGCCCGAGGACGACCGTCTCTCCGGTCGCGACGGTCTCCGGCGCGGCCGCGGGCGGGTCCCCGACGAGCGTTGCCCGGATCTCGTTGCGTCCGCTCTCCCCGAGCTGCGTGACGTACGCGACCCACCGGCCATCCGGGGAGATCTCCGCGGCGATCGGAGGCCCGGCCGGCGTGTCGGCCTCGAGCAGCGTCTCGACCGCTCTCCCCATCCCGGATGGTCAGCGCCTGGTTGTCGAACGGGCCGGTCAGCGCCAGGAAGGCGTCCGGCTCGGGCGATGCCTGGATCGGAGATGCGGTTGGGCTCGGCGACGTCGACACCTCCGGCGATGCGGGCGCCCCACCCGTCGGGCGAGGCGTCGGACCGGTCGATGGTGTCGCGACAGGGGAGATGCCGACTGGGGTCGGGGTCGGGCTGGCGTTGCCGACCGGGAGATCGGCATCGCCATTCAGGATGACCAGCGCCAGGAGCGCCCCGGCGACCGCCGCCAGGCCACCGCCGATTCCTCCGAACATGACCGCCGGACGGCGCCACCAGGGCGGCGTGCCATGGCGTCCGCGCTCGATGCCGGTGCGGACACGGGCGTCGAGGTCGCGCGGGACCGGCTGATGGCGAAGCCCCGCGATGGCCAGCCGCTGGTCGCGGAAGGCGGTCAGGGTCTCGCGGCAGCGCGCACATCCCGCCAGGTGGGCGTCGAGCCGCTTGCGCTCCGTTGACGTCAGGTCGTCGCTGAGCGAGGCGCTGATGAGCTCGTCGAACTCGTCGTGGCGGTGGTGGGTCATCGGACGAAGCCCTCGGCTGCCAGGGCTCGCCGCATCTCGCCGCGGGCGCGGCACAGCAGCGTGCGGGCGGCGGCGTACGAGATCCCCATCACGTCGCCGATCTGCTGGGAGCTCATGTCATCCATGTCGCTGAGGAGCAGGCACTGGCGGTGATTCGGTCGCAGCGTCATCAGCGCGCGCTGGACCCGCTCGTCGAGCGTCGCGGACAGCACCTGCGCCTCGGGACCCGGGCGCTGGTCGGGGCGGTTGGCGTACATCTCGCTGTCATCGCCCATCGGGGTCACCATCCTGCGTCGGCGCATGTCGTCGATGGCGGTGTTGGTCGCGATGCGGAACAGCCAGGACTTCGTGGACGCGGCATCGGTGAGGGTGTCGAGCTTGCGATAGGCCTTGATGAATGTGTCCTGCGTGATGTCCGCGGCCCGATCGCGGTCGTTCACCATGCGAAGCACGTAGTTGAAGATGGGAGCCGAGAATTCATCGAAGATGCGCGCGAACTCGGCCTCGACGCTGGTCGTGGTGTGGGGAGTCACCCGAGAGGTATCCCACGGGACCTGGCCGTGCACCGCCACAGACTGCACCTCGTCCTCCGCACCTGCGCCCCCTCCCCAATCCGCATCTGACGCACGCCGTCGAACATCTGTTACCGATCGAGGTGCGCGCGCAGGACCTCGGCGGCGTACTCCGGCGCCACCGGGTTCACCGCGAGGGCCGTCGCCCGCTCGAGGCCGGCGATGACCCGCAGGCGCGGGTGGATCTCCCAGTGCCAGTGGAAGGTCTGGTCCAGCCGCTCGCCGGCCGGCGCGGTGTGCAGGAACAGGTTGTACGGCGGGTTGCCGAGCGCGTCGAGCGCGAGCAGGGCCCGCTGCAGCGTCGCGGTCGTGGCGGTGATGGCGTCATCATCGAGCGCGGTGAAGTCCGCGGCGTGCGTGCGCGGGACGACCATGAGCTCGAACGCCGATCGGCTCGCCGCCGGCGCGAACACGATCGCGTGGTGGTCGGCGAAGACTAGTCGTTCGCCGTTCTCCTCCTCGGCCTCCGACAGGGCGCACCACACGCAGCGGCGCGACTTGATCATCTGCCGAGCCCCGCCACCGATCTCCTCGGCGACCCAGTGAGGGACCTGGGGAATGGCGTACAGCTCGACATTGAGGTGCGGGCTGCGGGATCCGGCCTGGCGTCCATGACTCTGCACGACCTGGATGTAGAGCGGCTCGGCGCGCCCCTCGGCGTCGGCCTCCCGCGGCTCGGCCGCCAGCGCGCGCATCGCGTCACGGGCTCCGCGGATCAGAGCCCCGGCGAGCTGGGGTGCTGCGTCCGCCATCCGCTCATGGTGATCGCGGGGCCCGACGAGGATCTCCCATGATCCGGTGGCGCGCTCGACCTCGCTGATGCTGAGCTGGGCGGCTCGATCCTTCGACGAGTCGATGCGGTGGAACGCATCGGATCGCAGTGGCACGCGTCGGACGTGGTGGGCGGGTTCGTCCTCCGTCGCATCGTCGCAGTGGCGGCAGTGGGTGCCCTCGACCGGTTGCGCCTCGACGGCGAATGCATCGCGATCGAACGCTCGATCGGCAACGATGGCCGACCACCAGCCGGTGACCGGGTCCCGTCGCAGCTCGAACACGGCCGCATCGTACTCGATGCCCAGTCGAGATCAGCGCAGGCGCTCGATGACCTCGAACGGATCGGAGCTCACGATCGGGGTCGCGTAGAGCTCCATTGCGCCGATGTCCGACGGGCGACTGCGAAGGTCGCCCCGGTCCACCATGCGCGCCATGGGCGGCATCCACTCCCAGCCCGCCGGGTCGCCGAGGGGCGGGCGCCAGATCGCGAGGTTGAAGCTCCTGCACGCCGAGCTGATCCCGATATGCCTCGAGGACGCGTCCCAGCGCATCGGCGAACGCGGGGTCGGCCTCGTCCATGCCGATGCTACCGACCAGGACCAGCTCGCGCTCCTTGCGCGGCGTGAGGGAGGCCATGAGGCTCACGCCGGCGCCCATCTCGATCACGAGACCGAGGTGGCGATGCACGTCGAGCAGATCCTCGAGCAGATCCGTGCCATGACGATCGGCGTATGACGTGGCGTCCCGCCGGAGGCGCTCGAGCTGCTCGTAGTGGCCCCCCGATCCGATGAGCGCCTGTGCGTGGCCATGCACGATCGAACCGCCCGCCCGCCACAGGCAGTTCCAGATGAGCAGGTAGTTGGTCGCGGCGGGGTCGTCCTGGCGCACGCGGTCCGCCCACGAGCGCCCGGTGCGCAGCACGTCGGCGACGAGGTCCGCGTCGAACGCGAGAGGATCGTGGCGATCGAAGACGAGAACGGCGTGGTGTGCTTCGGCGAGCGCCGCGTTCGCGCCCGTCGTGACGCGACGGCCGGTGATACGTCCGAACACGTCGGCCGGCGTGCCGGTCGCCGGCGTGCAGAACGGGTCGCCGCTCGGTCCTGAGCAGCTGGGCCTCGAGCTCGGGTATTGCCGCGTGGTCATCGCCGTCGATCGGACGGCGAGCGCGCAGCGGCGCGAAGGTGGTGGACTCGAGCGTTGACGGGTTCGTGACCCGCACGATGGTCTGGTCGCGGACCGACTCCACGGATCCGAAGGTTTTCGTGATCCATCCCTCGAGCGCCGGCGGGGGGTCGGTTCGCCCTCGGATCCGGCGCGCAACCACGAGCCGCTCCGCTCGCTCCCGCGTCGGACCGCGCAGGTCGTCGAGACGCTCCGGGAGGTCGAGAATGCTCGTCAGTCGTACTCCCAGCTGCGGCGGTGCGTGAGCGCCGCCCACTCGTCCCGCAGCAGGCTCATGACGTGGACGTCCTCGTGGGCGCCGCGCGCGAAGTGGGCGTGCCGCAGCGTGCCCTCGTGGACGAATCCCGCCTTGGTGTAGGACTGCCGGGCTCGCTCGTTGCTGGCATAGACCTGGAGCTCGATGCGCTCCAGCCGCAGCTCCCCGAAGCCGAAGTCGCAGATCGCACGCAGCGCATCGGATCCATACCCCTTGCCCCACTCGTCCGCTTCGCCGATCGCGATGCCGAACTCGGCATGTCCGCTGCGCTGGTGGACGTCATGGAGCCCTGCCGTTCCGATCGGGCGTCCGTCGGCGACCAGGCAGATCACGAAGTGGTGATCGGTCTTGCCCTGGGCTTCGAGCATGCGCCCGAACCACTGCTCCTCCCCGGCGAAGCTCATCGGGGTGCGAGCCATGAGGTGGCGGGTGACCCTGGCGTCGTTGAACCAGCGCACGAACAGCGGGAGATCCTCTCGCTCGGAGGCGCGGAGGAACACGTGTTCGCCTCGGATGATCGGCGGTTGATCCGGCCCGGGTGCCATCGATCGAGTCTAGCGCGACGCCTTCTGACGGATCAGCCGCGGAAGCTCGGCGGATAGACGATGGTGCCGGGACGGAGCGGCCTGGTGCCGAGGGCGCGGACCTGGAAGGCGTCACCGGCGCCGTCGTAGGCCGAATGGATCTGCGAGGACGCCGCCGGGGTGAAGCCGAAGCGCCCGTAGAAGGCGGGAGCACCGAGCACGGCCGTCATCGATTCGGATCGAGCATCGGCGATCTCCAGGGCCAGCCGGACGAGCGCCGAGCCGATGCCGCGGCCGGCGTGTGGCGGGAGCACCGCGAGCGGGGCGAGGGCAAGAGCGGACCCAGTCGGGTCGTCGGCCGCCGCGGGTTCGAACGCGACCAGGCTGAGCAGGACGTGGCCCAGCACGCTCTCGTCGCTCGTGACGGCCACGAGCGAGAGCTCCGGGATGAAGTCCGAGCTCGCGCGGATGGCATCGACGAGATCCGCCTCGGTCGGGCCACCGAACGCGATGCGATGGAGCTCGTGGATCTGGTCGAGGTCGATGGGACGTTCAGGGCGGATCGTCCAGTCCGGCGTCGCGATGTGATGTGCGGATTCCATGATCGTCATGCCGGCTCAACAGCACGTGGCGCGCCGGATCGGACCTAGAGGCCGGACAGCATCCACGTGTCGTCCAGCGCGGAATCCGCGGTTCGCCCGCCGAACAGGAACGCGCGGCCGTTCGCTCCGTCGACGATCAGCTCGGCGCCCGCGCGTCCGGCCGGAATATCGCCGCCGGGAGCAAGAATCTCGACGGTGGCGTCGTCGGCGAGACGGAACGCATCGGCCAGGTAGCTGCCATCCACCGCCTGGCCGCCGAAGATGAGGATGCCGTCCGTGGTGCGGTCGCGGGCGTAGAGGTTCCGGCCGGCCGGGAGCTCCGCCGGAACTCGCGACCAGGTGCCCGAGTCCAGGGTCCACAGGTCGTCCAGCGCGGTGAGGCCCGTCGTCTGCCCGGCATACAGCGTGAGCGTCCCGTCGTCGGTCCACCAGCACCCGTGAAGGCATCGCTCCACTGGCCTCTGGCCGTCGCTCGGTGTCTCGTCGCTCCACGTCCCGTCGGCAAGGTCGTACGCGCGCGTATCGGCGAAGCGCGAGCCCTCCTGGGTGAACCCGTGGCTTGTCCACAGACGTCCGTCCGGACCCACGCTCAGGCACGATCCGTAGCGCGGCGTCGGAGGGCTACCGGCGGCGGGCAGCTCGGCCCACGCGTTCGTTGCCGGGTCGTAGCTCCACAGGTCATTGAAGAATGTCGAGGGTCCGCCCTGGCCCGCGAAGACCACGACGCCGACGCCGTCCACCCAGACCGCCTCGTGGCCGAATCGCGGCGGCGGGGGCGTGCTGGGCGCGAGCTCGGTCCAGCTACCGGCGTCGATGTCGAAGGCCCAGGTGTCCGCGAACACAGTCTCCCCGTCGCGTCCGCCGAACAGGTACGCGACGCCGTCACCCAGGGTCCAGGTGTGGTCCTCGCGAGCGGCCGGCCCGTTCACCGGCAGCACCTCCCAGGTCAGCGCGGCCGGAGGGTCAGTCGGTTCCGGTGTCGACAGCGGTTCGCTCGACGGCGGTTCCGAGACCGTCGGTCGGGGCGACGCGCTGGCGGGGGGTGCGCTCGGGCTGTCGGAGGCGACCGGTCCGGCGCAGGCCGCGACTCCGAGGGCGATCACCAGGAACGGTGCCGGGAAACGATGCATCGCAATGCAGGATAGACCCGGCTTCCCCGATCATCAGGGATCCGACGAGGCGCGTGGCGCGTCATGGAGACATGCCTACCGCGGAGATCCTCTCGCTGATCGTTGCCGTGCTGATGTGGATCGCGTTGCTCAGCACGCTTGACGAGCCATTACTCTGACCGAGTCGATGGAGCGGGAGACGAGATTCGAACTCGCGACATCCACCTTGGGAAGGTGGCGCTCTGCCAGCTGAGCTACTCCCGCCAGCCGGCCGCGATTTTACCCGATGCCGTGCGCCGGGCGCCAAACACGACGATGCCGGGCGGTGTGCCCGGCATCGTCGCGCTGGCTGAACGCTCAGCGAATGAGGGTGACGCTTCCGCCGGTCGTGCCGGCAGTCGATTGAGCACTCGGGCTCTGGGCGGCGGCCACGGCTGCGATGCCGATGCTGAGAACCGCGGCGGTCAGGGTTGCCGCCAGGCGCCGTGAGGTCGTACGACGCTGGGCCTGTCGATCGATGCCGGCCGACCCGCTGGACCGGTCGCGGGCCACCTTGTGCAGCAACGCCGCATGGTCGAGGCGCTCGTGGTGGATCTGATCGGCCAGCTGATGGGTGCTGATATTGGGTGCGAACATCGGTCGTGCCTCCTCGGGTCGCTGGCGTTCAGCGGTGACTGCTCGTGTGTGGTGTGTCTGACGACATGGTGGGCCTCGGCCTCGATCCCCGCGATCGGCTGGCCGACTTCCCGCTGGTCGTTTGTGCGATGGAGGAGACGTCGCCTGGGCCGCACGCCCCGTGTCGCGGGTATGACACTCTTGACGGGGCGGGGACACGCGTTGACCATTGTCATGACCCACGGTCGACCGCCCCTGCGCCCGGAGGGATCTGCTGTGCCTGACCATGACCTCGCGATCGCGAGCCTTCGAAGCTGTGCGCTGTTCGCTCACGTCGATGACGAAAGGCTTCGCATCCTCGTGGGCCTGACGCGGCCCCGGCGATTCCGTCGCAACGAGGTGATCTTCCACCAGGATGACGTGGGCGACGCCCTGCACATCGTGGTGGAGGGGGGAGTGAAGATCGTGCTTCCATCGCCGGAGGGCGAGGAGGCGATCATCGCCAGCCTCAAGCCCGGCGACTTCTTCGGCGAGCTCGCCCTGCTCGATGGGTCGCCGCGCTCGACAACCGCGACGGCCATGGAGGCGACCGAGACGCTGTCGCTGCCCCGCGACCAGTTCCTCAACCTCCTGTCGGGTGATCCACGACTCGTGACGGCACTCCTCCGCGCGCTGGCCGGCGAGCTGCGCCGGCTGACAGGCCACGTCGAAGAGCTTCACTTCCTGGACCTCGCCGGCCGTCTCTCGATGCGGCTGGCTCGCCTTGCCCGTGCCGGCGACCCTGATGCGACCGGGCGGGTGGAGCTCGACTGGCCGTTCACCCAGTCCGACCTCGCCGCCATGATCGGGGGTACTCGCCAGAGCGTGAACAAGCTGCTCAGCGGACTCGTCGATGAGGGGTTGATCCAGATCGACCGCGACACCCTGGTGATCGACGATCTGGCCGCCCTCGAGTCTCGTGGCGCCCGTTGAGATGTCGCATTTCCGACATCTCGGCTGTCGCCCGTGCGATTCGACGGGTTGCGGGCCGCCGATAGGATGAGCGAAGCGCGGTACCACTGCCGCCACCGCCACAGGAGGTTCGGGCGTATGAGACATCACCGGCGGCCGAGGCCAACGGAACGCTTCGCTCGACCGCACCAGCTCGGCGGCAAGTCATTCGCAGACCGCAAAGAAGAGGGATACACATCATGACGGACCAGCGCGACGACACCGAAGGCCACACCACCAGGCGTGGAGTCACCGACGACGAAGTCGAGGGTCACGGCGTCCGCCGGAGCCTGACCGACGATCCCAAGGGCAGCGACTTCCGGAGCGGGTTCCGGAGTGGCGCGTCTGACGATGACGACGTGGAGGGTCACACGACCCGACGCGGCATCTCCGATGACGACGATGTCGAGGGTCACACGACCCGGCGCGGCATCTCCGATGACGACGATGTCGAGGGCCACACTACCCGGCGGGGTCTGACCGACGATCCCAAGGGCAGCGACTTCCGGAGCGGGTTCCGGAGTGGCGCGTCTGACGATGACGACGTGGAGGGCCACACGACCCGACGCGGCATTTCCGATGACGACGATGTCGAGGGTCACGGCGTCCGCAAGGGCCTGACCGACGACGACGACACCGAAGGCCACGTGATGAACCTCAGGTAGCAGGACGCTACCTGTGGACCAGGAAACCGACGCCGCGCTCGCCGCACTCATTGCGGCGGCGCGGCGTTCTGACGTAGGACGTCGGCTCCAGGGAGACATCGAGACGCGGCTGCTCCAGAGCATCGTGGATGCGACGGTGCAGCTGTTCGATGCCGAAGCCGCGTCCATCGCGCTCTTCGAGCAGGACCCTGACCGGCTCGAATTTCGCGTTGCCGCCGGCGAGCAGGGCGCGGGCGCCATCGGCCTGACGGTTCCGCCGACCCAGGGCATCGTGGGGTTCGTCTATTCGACCGGCCAGGCCCTGTCGCTTTCGGACGTTGCCAATGACCCACGTTTCAACCGAGGCGCCGCCGAGCAGACGGGGTACGTCCCGCGCTCAATCGCCGCCGCTCCACTTCTCGACGAGCAGGGCACCGTGGGCGTCCTCCAGGTGCTCGACAAGCGGGGCTCGCCCACCTTCTCGTTGCGCGACATGGAGCTCCTTGCGGTCTTCGCCGGCCAGGCGACGGTCGCGATCGGCGCCGCACGGGTGCAACGAGATACGGAGAGCCTCCTGCGCGGCGTCCTCCAGCAGGTCGGATCCGAGATGGATGCCGATGCGGTGGAAGCCCTCGTCGCAGCGGGGACCCAGGGCCTCGACGCGGACGACGAGGCGCCATTCTGGCGACTGGTCGACCAGGTGTCGCGGCTGCGCTCGCTCACCGACCGCGAGACCGCGCTGCTCGCCGACGTCCTCGACGTGGTCGCCAACCACGCGACCCGGGCACGGCGCACCGGGTACGGTCGGTGACCGAGCCACTCCCCGCGTGGTCCGAGCCCTTCGCCGACCCGAAGGGCTCGCTCCGCCGCAGCCTGCGGCTGCGCGGCCTGACGCGTGAGTGGGCGTGGGGTGGGGCGACGGGCAAGGGGGTTCGGGTCGGCATCATCGACTCCGGCCTCGAGAACGATCATCCACGTCTGCACGGCCGCGTCGTCGAGAACGTCACGGTCGAGATCGGCGACGGTGAGCCGGAGGTCGTCACGGACGGCGCGGTCGACATGTTCGGCCACGGGACCGCGTGCGGCGCCATCATCGTGGGACTGGCTCCCGAGGTGGAGCTCGTCTCGATCCGCGTCCTCGGGCCGGACCTGCGAGGCAAGGGCAGCGCATTTGCCGCCGGCCTGGAGTGGGCAATCGAGCACGGGCTCCAGGTCTGCAACCTCAGCCTCTCGTCGAAGAGCGAGTCGCTGTACCCGATCTTCCACGACCTTGCAGATCGCGCCTACTTCCAGGGCACTGCACTGGTCAGCGCCGCGAACAACGTTCCGGCTCCCAGCTACCCCTCGCTCTTCTCATCCGTGATGTCCGTGGCGGCCCACGCGGAGCCCGACCCGTATCGCCTCTACTACAACCCCTCGCCGCCCGTCGAGTTCGGAGCCTGGGGCGTCGACGTGCCGATCGCGTGGAAGGACGGCGGGACGACGGTCGCCACCGGGAACAGCTTCGCTGCGCCCCACGTGGCCGGGCTCGTGGCGCTCATCCTCTCGAAGCACCCCGGCCTGAGCCCGTTCGAGGTCAAGGCCATCCTCGCCAGCGTGGCTGATAACCCCGGACGTCGAAAGGCGCCGCGAGGGCGGACAGGCGGCCCGGCATGAGCATGATCACGACCTACATCGACCTGTTCCGTCGCAATCGGGCACTGGCCCGGCTCCTGGCCGGAGAGTTCATCTCCGGCATCGGCGACTGGCTGTACCTCGTCGCCGTCCTCGTCGTCGTCTACTCGGAGAGCAACTCCCCGGTCCTCCTTGGCGTGGTCGGAGCCGCGCGCATCCTGCCGTACGTGCTGCTCTCCGTCCCCGCGGGGATCGCCGCCGATCGGTTCGATCGGCGCATGGTGCTGCTCGTGACGGACGTGGCGCGCGGGATCCTCATGCTCGTCCTCGTGGCGGCGGTGATCGTCGGGGCGCCGACGCTGGTGATCATCGCGGTCTCGATCCTCGCCGCCTGCTTCTCGACCTTCTTCGGGCCGGCCATCGCCTCGCTGCTCCCGACCCTGGTCGATGAGAGCGACCTTGGGCCGGCCAACAGCGCGTGGGCGACGCTCGACAACGTGGCCTTCATCGTCGGCCCGGCCCTGGCGGGCATCCTTCTCGCCAGCGGAGGACTCGAATTCGCATTCCTGTTGAACGCGGTGTCGTTCGCGGTGGTGGCGGTGGTCCTGTGGCGGCTGCCGGTGCCGCGTTCCCGGGCCTCGGTCGTCGACGGCGGCTCGGAGCCTGACGCTGCCCCGAGCTCATGGCGGCCGCTCGTGCGGCCGCTGGCGGGGCCATTCCTCCTCGACTCGGCCACCAGCCTGGTCGGCGGCGGGGTGGGCGTCCTCACGGTGGTCATCGCCGTTGACGTCCTGAACTCGGGGGATGCGGGGACCGGCTATCTCAACGCAGCGACCGGGGTCGGCGGGGTCGTGGCGGGGATCGCCGGCGGTGCACTGCTGGCCCGGAGGCTCGGCGTTCCGTACCTGGTGGGCGGGATCGCCGGTGGGGCCGGCCTGGCCTGGCTGGCATTGGCCGGAGATCTGCTGACCGCCATGCTCGCGATCGGCGTTGCAGTCGGTGGCCTGCTGCTGCTCGACGTCGTGAACACCACGATGATCCAGCGGGTGGTGCCCGACGAGCTCCGGGGACGAGCCATGGGGATTCTCCAGACGACATCGGCCGTCCTGTACTCCCTGGGATCGCTGCTGATGCCCCTCATCGCCGGAGCGATCGGGGTCCCGCCCGTGCTCATCGGCTCGGCGGTCATCACCGCGCTCGCCGTGGGCATCGCCCTGGTCCTGGCGGCCCGCGAGGACAAGCCGCCGGAGATCGACCCGGCGCGGGCGCGGCTCCTGATCCATCCGATCTTCGCGGGCCTTCCGCGCGCGCGACTCGAGGTCGCCACCCGACAGCTGGTCGAGGTGCCGACGCAGGCCGGGGCGGTCGTCGTGCGGCAGGGCGATGTCGCCGATCGCTTCTACCTGATCGGGGAGGGGTCCTACCGTGTGACACAGTCCCGCGACTCGGGAGACGAGGCGCACCTGCGTGACCTTGGTCCGGGCGACGTGTTCGGCGAGATCGGCCTGCTGCGCCGCTCGCCCCGGACCGCGACGGTCAGCGCCACGACGGCCGGCCGTCTGCTGGCGCTCGACGCTGAAGAATTCCGCGACCTGGTCGGCTCGGGCCCGGGACTGAGCACGCGACTGCTCGACATGTACCGCGGCGCCATCTCCCGCTCCTAGGCCTCCGCGGCGATGTCTCCGGTCAGCATCCTGCGGTACGAGTCGTAGCGGGCGTCGCTCACCGCGCCCGACTCGACGGCCGCCCGGAGTCCGCAGCGCGGCTCGTGGAGGTGCGTGCAGTCGTTGAAGGCGCAGGCGCCAAGGTGCGGGCGGAACTCGGGGAAGCAGGCCGCCAGCTCGGTCGCGGGGATCTGCCACAGGCCAAGCTCGCGGATCCCGGGCGTGTCGGCCACGTACCCGCCGTCCGCTCCCTCGACGGGCAGCAGCTCGGCATGCGTGGTGGTGTGCTTCCCCTTGTTCAGGGCGTCCGACACGTCCCCCGTGGCCAGCCTGAGCCCGGGCTGCAGCGCATTCAGGAGGGTCGACTTGCCGACGCCGGACGGGCCGGTGACGATCGACAGCCGGCCCTCGAGGCGCCGCCGAAGCTCCTCCAGGCCGTTCCCGGAAACGGCGCTGGCGAAGATCACGTCGTAGCCGATCGCCTGGTAGCCCGCGAACCGTGCCGCAGCCAGCTCATGAGACACCAGGTCGATCTTGTTGGCCACGATGATCGCCGGCACCTCGTTGTACTCGGCCACGACCAGGAAACGGTCGATCAGCCGCGGGTTAGGCTCGGGTCGGTCGCAGGAGAAGACGACGACCACGAGGTCCGCATTGGCGACCATGACATCCTCGCGCCACGAGCCCCGCGGTCCCGGCTGTCGGCGGCTGAACCGCCGCTCGCGAGGCTCGACGGCCGCGATGGCGCCGGTCCCATCGGGAAGTCGCTCGACCGAGACTCGATCGCCGATGACCGCCAGATCGGAGGCCTGTCGCTCCTTCTTCATCCGCCCGCGGAGGCGCGCCTCGATGAGATTGCCGTCATCGGTGCGGACGGTGTAGAAGCCGGACAACGCCCGCAGCACGAGGCCGCCGTGCAGCTCAGGCCCATCCGGTCGTGTCATCCGCTCGAGTCTAGTGGCGCCGGTAGCATGGCGACGTGAACGAGCTCGTCATTCGATATCGGGCCTTGGTCGCCCGTTGGGCATCGGACGGATCAGATCGACGCGCGATGGCCGCGCTCGCCGAGGAGGCAGCGTCGCTGTCTCGCAACGTTGGGCCTGGCTGGTATCGATCGCAGGCGACGGCGCTTGCGGCCGCTGCACGGGTGGCCTCGGGCGGCGCCCTCGACCTCGCGTCCGTGGTCGATGCCGAGCCTCCGCCGATCGACGTCGGCGCACCGGAACGGCTCGCCGCGCTCCTCCCCGAGGGTAGTGACCTGGCACAACGCATGGATGCCCATCGCGCGTCGATGACCGTGCCGTCGGACCGGCTCGAGGCGGTCGCCGGTCGGTTGATGGCGCTCCTCTTCTCGCGTGCCAACGAGGACCTTGGCCTGCCCGCCGACGTGCCGCCACCGCGGATCGAGGTCCGCGCCGCAGGGCGCCGGTTCGAATTCGAGCACGACCGTCTGGTGCTCGACAACGATCGACGCTGGACCGTCGTCGGCGTTCTCGATGCGCTGGGCGAGGCGATCGTGCCGGGTGGATACCTGGCGAACCGCCTTCGTCCCGATGTTCCTGCGTGGGGTCCGAGCCCCCAGACGACGATCGACCACGGCATGCGTTCGATCGCCCGCGAAGTCCTGCTGGCGGATCACGAGCTTGCCCACGAGCTCGGGCGCATCGGGCGCGACATCGGAGTCAGGTGGCACGCCGAGCGGATCGTCGCCGTGGACGGCGCCCGTGGGGCTCTGGCACCGGCCTTCGCTGCCGCGGCTGTCACCGAGCCGCACGACGCCGATGCGCTGCGGCGGCTGGGGGTCGATGCCACTGCGGCGGCGGCCACGATCGCGGCATGGGCGGATCCGTTGGCACGCGCCGAATGCGTGGCGAGGGCCGCGGGACCGGCAATCGTGCGTCCGTGGCTCGTGCGGGTCGGCCAGACCACCGGGCTCGCTCGCCTGCTCACGGAGCAGCTTGCGCCGTCACTCCTGCGAGCCGAGCTCGCGAATGCCTGATCGCGCGGTCGAGGTGCTGCTCGTCGGTGGCGGAGTGGCTTCGGTGCGGTGCGCCAGGGCGCTCCGCCGCAACGGATTCAGTGGCTCCATCCTGCTCCTCGCCGAGGAGGCACATCTGCCATACAACCGGCCGCCTCTCTCCAAGGAGGTGCTGCGCGCCGATGTTCCCGCCGACCTCCTCCTGGCGGAGACGGCGCACTGGTACGAGCGACGATCGATCGAGGTGCGCACCGGCATCGCGGCATCGCGGGTCGATCGTGATCAGCGATTCGTCCAGCTGGATGACGGGTCGACGATCGGCTATGACCAGCTCCTCCTCGCGACCGGCGCGACTCCGCGGATCCCCGCCATCCCTGGAGTCGAGCGGGCTCGGACGCTCCGGACGATCGACGACGCGACCGGCATTCGATCGTCCGTCCGTCCGGGGAGCCGTGTCGTGATCGTCGGCGGCGGCTTCATCGGCGTCGAGGTGGCCGCATCCCTGGCGGCGGTCGGGGCGGAGGTCATCCTGATCGAGGTGTCCGGGCACCTCTGGGGCGGGAGCCTGGGCGAGGACCTCTCGGCGTGGGCGGAACGGTCACTGATCGGCGATGGGGTGGCGATCAGGCTCGGAGCCGGCGTGACCGAGATCAGTGACACGGAGGTCATGATCGGCGCCGAGAGCGTCAGGTCGGACCTCACCGTGGTGTGCGTCGGCGTGGCTCCGCGCGACGAGCTGGGACGTTCGGGGGGCCTGCCCGTGGACGATGGCATCGTGACCGACGCGGGCCACCGAACCGCCGATCCGCACATCTTCGCCGCCGGTGACGTCGCGCGGGTCGACGGTCGTCGCGTCGAGCACTGGCACTCGGCCCGTGAGGGTGGCGAGGTGGCGGCCGCATCGATGCTCGGGTCACACCTTGCCGAACCCCGCGCCGCATGGATCTTCAGCGACTTCGGCGACCGCCACCTCGAAGTTCTCGGGATGTCCGGCCCGGCCGACCGGAGCGAGGTCGCTGCGACCATCGACGGCCGGCCCGCGGTGGTTGCCTGGACTGCGTCGGACGATCGCATCGTCCGGCTTGCCGTGACGGATGGGGCCATGCCCGCCGAGGTGGCCCGCAGCCTCGTCGAGTCCGGCGCGCGGCTACCGGACCTCCGTCCCTACCTCTATGCTATGCGTTGATTCGCGCCGGCGTCTGCCGGGCGGTGATGATGCTGCGGCCGAAGGCTTCCGTAGGAGCAGGCATGGACTGGACCTTCCCCGACAACGATGACGACCGCCGTGCGCAGGGGATCTCCGAGATCGCCGAGCGAATCGTCGCGGAGACCGCCGATCCCCAGCTATCCGGCACCCGCTTCACCTACGACGCTCGCGAGATGCTGCGGGCGACGCGCGACATCGAAGCGTCGCTCGCCCAGGGTGGGAAGCTCTGGGTCGGATTCCAGCGGGCCGCTAAGCTCGACCACGAAGTCGATCGATACCGTGAGCTGTCGAATGCCGGCGCCGAGGTCGTGACGTTCGGCACCGGAGAACCCGCCGAGGCCTCCGACATCGGGGTGCGGTGGGTCGGCCTCGAGCCGTCGACCAGCCGGCTCGAGAACCAGTGGTTCCTCGTCACGACCGCGCCGGAGCCGATCGCCTTCGTGAGCTGGGAGATCTCGGATCCCGCACGCTTCGGCGAGGGCGGCATCAGCGCCCCCGACAAGCGATTCGTCGGCTTCGTCACCGAGGATCGGCGTGTGATCGATCTCCTCGTCACACACCTCGAGGGCGTTGCCGCATCGAGCCCGCCCCGATGAGCCGGACGATCATCCTGACGACGGACGACGGGCGCGACCCAGCGTATGCGGAGATGCGTGCGGCCGCTCTGGCATGGGCCCGTGAAACGGAAGCGAGCGTCGTGCTCTACGACCGGTCGGCGGAGTCGTACTTCATCGATCCCTATCCGAGCGGGACGTGGACAGCCGACGTCGAGGGCGCGCCCGATCGCGCGCGCCTCATGTCACCGGACGATCTCGAGATGCTCGGCCGCAGGTACCTGGCCGATCAGCTGCGCGGCGCCCTCGCGGAGGGCGCGGAGATCGGTGCATGGCTTCCGCCGAAACCCGGACCGGCCGGGATGGTGGAGGCCGTGAAGCACTTCGGCGTGGACGCCGTGGTTCTTCCCGCGACCCTGGCGAGCCCCTCGCTCTTCGATCGAGTTCGTGGAAACACCGCCGATCGGTTCCGCAGTGTCCTTCCGGTCGACGTCCACCTCGCCGACGCCGATGGCGTCCGCCCGGCCTCGGTGACTGCTCCCTCCTGAGCACTGGTCCCTCCTGGGCGATGTAGCGTCAGCTCCCGGTCGGTTGACCTCCGGCCCGCCCTGCGGGACAATCGTCTCGTAACACCGACTATTTCAGTCGGGATTGCCAGCGGCAAATCCCGGCGCGAGCCCACGAGGAGCGCATGGCCCTTCCGAATCCAGCCCTGAACGAGATCCCCGGCGGCTACAAGTACGGCTGGCACGATGAGGAGAAGCCTCTCCAGATCTTCCAGAAGGGGCTGAACGCCGAGATCGTCGCCAAGATCAGCGCCGTCAAGGACGAGCCGAAGTGGATGACCGATCTTCGCCTCAAGGCGTATCGGCACTTCGAGGCGCGCCCGATGCCGACCTGGGGCGGCGACCTGACCGGGATCGACTTCCAGGACATCTACTACTACGTCACCGGCACCGACAAGGCCGTGCAGTCGTGGGACGACGTGCCGGAGTACATCCGCCGCACCTATGACAAGCTCGGCATCCCCGAGGCGGAGAAGAAGTACCTCGCCGGGGTCGGCGGCCAGTACGACTCCGAGGTCGTCTATCACAACATCCGCGAGGACCTCGAGAAGCAGGGCGTCATCTTTCTCGGCACCGACCAGGCGCTGAAGGAGCACCCCGAGCTCTTCCGCGAGCACTTCGGGACCGTGATTCCCGCCAACGACAACAAGCTCGCCGCGCTCAACACCGCGGTCTGGTCGGGTGGCTCGTTCATCTACGTGCCGCCCGGCGTCCACGTGGAGTTGCCACTGCAGGCCTACTTCCGCATCAACACCCAGAACATGGGCCAGTTCGAGCGCACCCTGATCATCGCCGACGAGGGCTCGAGCGTGCACTACGTCGAGGGCTGCACGGCCCCGACCTACTCGACTGCCAGCCTGCACAGCGCGGTGGTCGAGATCATCGTGAAGAAGGGCGCTCGCGTCCGGTACACGACGATCCAGAACTGGAGCTCGAACGTCTACAACCTCGTCACCAAGCGCGCCGTGGCGCACGAGGACGCGGTCATGGAGTGGGTCGACGGCAACCTCGGCTCGAAGCTCACCATGAAGTATCCGTCGATCTACCTGCTGGGTGAGCGCGCGCATGGCGAGGTCCTCTCGATCGCCTTCGCCGGAGACGGCCAGCACCAGGACGCCGGCGGCAAGATCATCCACGCGGCCCCGAACACCACCTCGCTCATCACCAGCAAGTCGATCAGCAAGGGCACCGGACGCACTTCGTATCGCGGGCTCATCAAGGTCTACCCCGGCTGCGAGAAGTCGAAGTCGACCGTGCGCTGCGACGCGCTCATCCTCGATGACAGCGCGCGCTCGGACACCTATCCCTACATGGAGATCGACGAGGACGATGTCACGATCGGCCACGAGGCCACGGTCTCGAAGGTCGGCAGCGAGCAGCTCTTCTACCTGATGAGCCGCGGCCTGTCCGAGGCGGAGGCGTCCGCGATGATCGTGAACGGCTTCATCGAGCCGATCGTGAAGGAGCTGCCGATGGAGTACGCGGTCGAGATGAACCGACTGATCCAGCTCCAGATGGAAGGCGCGGTCGGCTGATCCGATGACCCTGACCCAGCCCGCGTCGGCGCTGGACGCCGATGCCATCGGACGCATCAGCGACCGTTTGAACGAACCCGACTGGATGCGAGCACTTCGCGTTCGCTGGTGGGAACGCGCCATGGCCACACCGCTCCCGACGGGACAGGAGGAGGAGTGGCGCCGGACGTCACTCGACGCACTGCCCCGCGATGCGGAGCTCCTGCTCGACGTGCCGGAGCTCGAGACGCAGCTGCCTCCCGGCGCCGCCGAAGCGGGAGTGATCCTCACCGACCTGCGCACGGCGGTGCGCGAGCACGCGGACCTCGTCGAGCGTCACCTCGGCGCGGCCGATGGACCCGCGTCGCACGCCCACTTCTGGGCGCTGGCGCACGCCGCCTGGACCGGTGGACTGTTCTGCTACGTGCCGCGCGGTGTCGTCGTCGACGGCACGATGGTCGCGCGGCAGACGATTCCTCGTGCCGACGCGGCATTCCACCCGGTGTCCCTCATCGTCACCGGTGAATCGAGCAGCGCCACCCTGCTCGAAGAGGTGGTGTCTCCCGATGGTGCGGCCGGCTGGCATGGCGGCATCGTCGACGTGAGCGCCGGCCAGGACGCTCGCCTGCGCTATGCCAACCTGCAACAGCTCGGGAATGGGGCCTGGCGCATCGGCGCTCAGCGCGTGCTGGTCGGACAGGATGCGACGGTCACGACCCTCAACGCCGAGATCGGGTCGTCCATCACCAAGCTCGGCCTCGACGTGCTCATGGACGGCAAGGGCGGCACTTCGAAGGTTCTCGGCCTGCTCGCCGCGGGCGACGATCAGCAGATCGACATCAACACGGTCCAGGACCTCGCCGCGGACCACACCACCAGCGACCTCCTCTACCTGTCGGCGCTGTACGACCGCGCCCACGCGTCGTTCTACGGCGTCACCAACGTCCGCTACGGGACGAAGCAGACGAGCAGCTACCAGGAATGCCGAAACCTCCTGCTCAGTCCGTCGGCGGGCGCCGAGCCCATCCCGGTGCTCGAGATCGAGGCCAACGACATCCTCCGCTGCGGGCACGGCGCGACGGCCGGCGCCATCGATCCGACCATGATGTTCTACGCGCAGTCGCGCGGCCTTGCCGGCGACGAGGCGGAGCGGATGATCGTGCGCGGATTCTTCGAACAGGTCGTTGCCCAGATCGTGGACGAGACGATCCGCGAACGGATCATCGCCGCCCTCGCCGATCGAATCGGCAGCGATACCTCTGACGAGGTGGCGGCATGACCGCCCTCGAGCAGCGGGCGAGTGGCTTCGTGACGGTCGCGCGCACCGCCGACGTCGAGCCCGGGACCGTCCGCGTCGTGGAGGTGGACGGCCGGTCGCTGTGCGTCGGCCTCACCGAGGACGGCGAGTGGGGCGCCATCGACAACGTGTGCAGCCATGACGGCGGGACGTTGGGCGAGGGTGAGCTCGACGACCGTGGCGTCGAGTGTCCGCGCCACGGCGGCCGGTTTGACCTGTTCACCGGGCGCGTGCTCGCGCTGCCGCCGGTTCGAGCAGTCAGCGCCTACGAGACCGTCGTCGAGGGCGACGAGGTCCGGGTGCGGATCTGACGATGAAGATCAGCACGCGCACGGAGTACGGCATCCGCGTCCTCGTGACGCTGGCCCGGGTCGACGACGACACTTGCCTGTCGCTCACCGAGATCGCACGGCGCGAGAAGCTGCCGCACGCCTATCTCGAGCAGCTCGTCGGCGACCTCCGCCGTGCCGGGCTGGTCCAGGCCACGCGCGGCCAGGCCGGCGGGTACCGGCTCACGCGGCCCGCAGCCCAGATCGCCATGACCCAGGCCGTCCGCGCCCTCGAGGGGCCGCTGCTCGAGATGCCGTGCGCCGGTGCCGACGACCTCGAGCACTGCGATCGCCCAGAGCCGTGCAGCGTGCACGAGGTCTTTCAGCGCGTCTACGAATCCCTCTCCAGCTCGCTCGGCGCGACCAACCTGGCCGAGGTGGCCGCGGCCGCCGGCGGCCCGCCGTACCCCCAACAGGTTCGGCGTCGTCGCGCGCAGCAGGCAACCACCATCCCGCAGGAAGCAAGGAACGCATGACCGACGAACTCGTCATCTCCGGACTCGAGGTGAGCATCGGAGGCAAGAAGATTCTCAAGGGTCTCGACCTGGCCGTGAAGCAGGGAGAGGTCCATGCGCTCATGGGCCCGAACGGCTCCGGCAAGACCTCCCTGGCCTACACCCTCATGGGGCACCCGGACTACCACGTGGACGCCGGAACGGTCACGTGGCGTGGCACCGACCTCTTGACGCTGTCGCCCGACAAGCGGGCGCGGCTCGGAGTCTTCCTGGCGTTTCAGTATCCGAGCGCGATCCCCGGCGTGACGGTCGCCAGCTTCCTGCGCAACATCTACAACGCCATCCACCACCCCAAGCAGCCCGATGCATCCGGTGAGACCTCGATCAAGTACACCGGCATTCCGCTGGCGAAGTTCCGCAAGCTGATGGAGGAGAAGATGGCCCTCCTCCGCATGGATCCGGTCTTCGCGACGCGCTACGTCAACGAGGGGTTCTCGGGCGGTGAGAAGAAGCGCCTGGAGATGCTCCAGATGGCGATCCTCGGCCCGACCATGGCAATCCTGGACGAGACCGACTCGGGCCTGGACATCGATGCGCTGAAATCGGTCGCCGAGGGGATCAATGCGACCCTCTCCCCGGAGATGGGCGTGCTGATGATCACGCACTACCAGCGCATGCTGAACTACGTGAAGCCGCAGTTCGTCCACGTCCTCCTCGACGGACGCGTGGTGATGTCCGGCGGCGAGGAGCTGAGCCACCAGCTCGAGGCCAACGGCTACGACTGGGTCCGCGAGAAGGTCGGGCTTCCCGCCGGCGTGGGTGACGAGGCGTCGGCCCCCGAGCCGGTCGCCCAGCACTAGGACGGGCAGGCGTGGCACTCGAGCAGCTGGCGACCGACGTCTTCGACGGAGTGGCGCTGCGCGCCGACTTCCCGGTCTTCGATCGCCCGCATCGCTCGGGACAGCCGCTGACCTTCCTCGACTCCGCGGCATCGGCGCCGAAGCCGCGTGCCGTGATCGAGGCCGTGGCCGATGCGTACAGCCATCACTACGCGAACGTCCATCGCGGGATCTACGAGCTCAGCGAGGACGCCACCGCCCGCTTCGAGGCTGCCCGCCGGGCAGTCGCCGGGTTCATCGGCGCGGCGAGCGAACGCGAAGTCGTGTTCGTGCGCAACGCGACCGAGGGCATCAACCTCGTCGCGTACAGCTGGGGCCGGACGAATATCGGCCCCGGCGATCTCATCCTGTCGACCGAGATGGAGCATCACGCCAACCTCGTGCCGTGGCAGCAGCTGGCGGCGGAGACCGGCGCCGCGATCGAGTACGTCGGAATCACCGATGACGGCCACCTCGACCTCGACGATCTGCGTCTGAAGCTGGCCCGCGGCCCGCGGCTCCTGGCCGTCGGACACGTCAGCAACGCGCTCGGCACCATCAACCCGATCGAGCAGATCAGCGCCATGGCCCACGAGGCCGGCGCCATCGTCGTGCTCGACGCCGCGCAGAGCGTGCCGCACATGCCGGTCGACGTCGCGCACCTCGACGTCGACTTCCTGGCGCTCTCCGGGCACAAGATGCTCGGGCCGTCCGGCATCGGTGCGCTCTGGGGTCGGCGGGAGCTGCTCGAGGCCATGCCCCCGTTCATGACGGGCGGAAGCATGATCAGCAAGGTCACGCTCGCCGGCACGACGTGGGCGGAGGTTCCCCTCAAGTTCGAGGCCGGGACGCCGGCCATCGCGGAGGCGATCGGCCTGCATGCCGCCATCGAGTATCTCGATGCCCTTGGCATGCAGAACGTGCGGGCGCACGAGCGGTTCCTGTTCCAGCATGCCTGGGATGCCCTGGGCGAGGCGCCCGGCGTGCGTCTGCTTGGTCCGGCCTCGCCCGACGAGCACGCGGCGGTGATCAGCTTCGTCATCGACGGGGTCCATCCCCACGATGTCGCCACCGTCTTCGACGGGCATGGGGTCGCGGTGCGGGCCGGCCACCACTGCGCCCAGCCGGTCATGGCTCGCTACGACCTCCCGGCCACGACGCGGGCCAGCTTCTACGTCTACAACGGAATCGAGGACGTCGAGCGCCTGCTCGCCGCCATCCGCGCCACGCGGACGCTGTTCGGGGTGGCGTGACCGTGGACAACCTGTACCGCGACTTCATCCTCGAGCACTACCGGGAGCCGCACAACCGGGGGACCCTCGATCCGCACGACCTGCACTTCGCCGATTCGAATCCGACCTGCGGCGACGAGATGTCGATGACGCTGCGCCTCGACGACGCCAAGGAGCTTGTCGTCGACGTCGCCTTCGACGGTCGTGGCTGCGCGATCAGCCAGGCATCGGCCTCGATCATGACCGATGAGCTGCGTGGCAAGTCCCTCGTCGAGCTGCGCGAGCTCGACCCGAAGGACGTGATCGAGAACCTTGGCGTGCCGATCGGCCCGGCCCGCCTGAAGTGCGCGCTGCTCGGCTACAAGGTCCTTCAGGGCGCCGTCATCGGCGCGGAGGCGCGCTGGCCGGATGAGGCCGACGTGCTGGCCGGCGGATCGGCGCCATGAGCACACCCATCACCCGACACCGCAAGGAACCCACACGCACATGACCACCGAGATCCGCGAGGTCAGCGCCGCCGAGGCGGTGGCCATGGCCCGCGACGGCTACCACGTCATCGATGTCCGCGAGAAGAGCGAATGGGACGCGGGACACGTCGACGGTGCAACGCTCGTCCCCTTGAACGACGTTCGCGCACGCATCGGCGAGGTCGCACCCGACAAGGCTGCCCCCCTGCTCCTGCATTGCGCCGTCGGGGGCAGATCCGGCCGCGCCGCCGCCACGCTCATGTCGCTGGGGTACACGAACGTCGTGAGCATGAAAGCGCCCCTCGGGCACTGGAAGGAGCAGGGCGGCCCGTGGGAGGAGCCTCGCCAGCTGCTCACGCCGAGCCAGCAGCGCCGCTACTCGCGCCAGACGCTGATTCCCGAGATCGGCCAGGAAGGGCAGCGCAGGCTGCTCGACGCGAAGGTGCTGCTCATCGGGGCGGGCGCGCTTGGCTCGCCATCCGCGCTCTACCTGTCGGCGTCGGGGATCGGCACCATCGGGCTGGTCGACGACGACCTGGTGGAGGAGTCGAATCTTCAGCGGCAGGTGCTCCATGGGGTAGATCGGCTCGGCATGCGCAAGGTGGACTCCGGCGAGCAGACGATCCGGGGCCTGAACCCAGAGACCGTGGTCATCAAGCACGCCGAGCGCCTGAATGCCGACAATGTCGAGCGACTGATCGCCGATTACGACGTCATCGTCGACGGCACCGACAACTTCGACACCCGCTACGTCCTCAACGATGCGGCGGTGAAGCTTCGCAAGCCGATCGTCCACGGCTCGATCTACCGCTGGGACGGGCAGATCACGACCTTCGTGCCGTTCGAGGGTCCGTGCTACCGCTGCATGTACCCCATCCAGCCACCGGAGGAGCTCGCGCCGGCGTGCAGCGTGGCCGGCGTGCTCGGCGTGCTGCCGGGCGTCATCGGCATGCTGCAGTCGAACGAGGTCTTCAAGCTCGTCCTCGGGGTCGGCGACACGCTCGCCGGCCGCCTGCTGATGTTCGACGCCATGGGCACCACTTTCGACGAGGTCCGCATCTGGCGCGATCCGGCCTGCCCGGCCTGCGGCGAAACTTCGCCGTATGCGTCGCCGATCGGGGAGCCGGCTCAGCCGGTCGCGGTCTGAGCAGTCCCATGAGCACGATCCGCATTCCGCCAGTCCTGCGCGAGAACACCGGTGGCAGCCGCAGCGTCGACGTGACCGGTGGCACCGTCGCCGAGGCCCTCGCCGACCTGTTCGGCAAGCATCCCGCGCTCCGCGACCGCGTCACCGAGGACGGGGAGCTGAGTCGCTTCATCAACGTGTATGTCAACGATCGCGACGTTCGCTATCGGGATGGGCTCGACACTGCCGTCGAGTCCCACGACACGATCATCCTGCTGCCAGCCATGGCCGGAGGATCGCACTAGGCCGATGCCGACCACGGTCGGGACGGCTCCGGATCTCATCGCCGCCATCGGCAATACGCCGATGGTCGAGCTGCGGCGCCTGGCTCCGCATCCCGGCGTGCGCCTCTACGCGAAGCTCGAGGGCAACAACCCGACGGGCAGCGTCAAGGACCGCGTGGCGCGCGCCATGGTCGAATCGGCGCGGGCCGATGGCTCGCTGCGACCGGGCCAGACCATCCTCGAGCCGTCGAGCGGCAATACCGGGATCAGCCTGGCGATGATCGGTTCACGGCTGGGGCACCCGGTACGGATCGTGATGCCGGACAACACGACGCGCGAGCGCGAGCAGCTGCTCCGGATGTTCGGGGCCGAGATCGTGTTCTCTCCCGGCGTCGAGGGCTCGAACGGGGCGATCCGTCTGGCCGAGTCCCTGGCCGCCGCGGACCCCGAGCTCTTCATGCCGTACCAGTACGGGAATCCCGCGAATCCCGACGCCCACGAGGCGACGACCGGGCCCGAGGTCCTGGCGCAGGTCCCGGAGATCGATGTGTTCGTGGCGGGTCTCGGAACGGGAGGCACGCTCACCGGGGTCGGCCGCTACCTCAAGCGCGAGCGGCCCGGGATTCGGATCGTGGCCGCCGAGCCGCTTCCCGGGGAGGGCGTCCAGGGCCTCCGCTCGCTGGATGACGGATTCGTCCCCCCGGTGCTGGACGAATCGATCCTCGACGACAAGTTCCTGGTCAGCAACCGCGATGCCGTGGTCGGCCTGCGGCGGCTCCTCGCCGACGAGGGCGTCTTCGCCGGCCTCTCCTGCGGCGCGGCCGTGGCGGTGGCCGTCCGGGTGGCGCGCGAGATGGACCACGGCTCGGTGGTCGTGCTCCTGGCGGACGGCGGCTGGAAGTACCTGTCCGCGGACCTGTGGAGTCGTGACCTCGACGACCTCGAGGACGAGCTGGAGGGTTCCCT
Organism: uncultured Chloroflexia bacterium; assembly: GCA_963767985.1. Taxonomy (GTDB): domain Bacteria; phylum Chloroflexota; class Limnocylindria; order QHBO01; family QHBO01; genus JACDBZ01. Next base: position 294,711 of record CAVYGE010000002.1, on the reverse strand, counting down.
CCTGTGGTGACGGACGGATTGGCGATCCCGCGCGCACTCGCGGACCGCATGATGGCGCACGCGATGGACGAGCTTCCCAACGAGGCCTGCGGGCTCCTCGGCGGGAGTCTCGAGGCCGGTCGCGCCTCGTCGTTCCATCCGGCGCGCAATGCGGAGTCGAGCCCCCTGCGCTACAACGTTCATCCCGACGACCTGGTGCGGATCGTGTTCGGCATCGAGGATGCCGGAGAGGACCTCGTGGCGATCTTCCACTCGCATACGGCCTCGCCGGCGGTGCCGTCGGCCACCGACCGCCGCACGGCGCAGTACCCCGAGGCCTTCTATGTCCTCGCGACGCTCGCGGACCGCGATGCCGATGCGGCGGATGCGCTGCGCGCCTGGCGAATCCGCGACAGCGTCAGTACCGAGGTGACATTGCGCGTGGTCGACGCGGTCAGCAGCTGACGGTTGCCTCGTCGATCACCGCGGCGCCCTCCACGTCGACGGTGTAGTCGACACCGCAGGTGCCGGCTTCCGCACCGTTCCGATAGCTGAGGACGACCGTGCCGTCATCCGGCGGCGGAAGCCAGCGCCCCGAGGCCAGGATCGCCGCCGGCGCGGGCGCGGACGGCGAGCCCCGGACGACGCGATCCGCCCGATCGAGCAACGACGCGGACATGCCGCGCAGGACCGCACTGGCGACAGCGACGCCACCGCTCGAGGGCGTGATCGCGAACACCCAGGCATCCTCCGCTACCGCATCGGCCGGAGCCCCGGAGACCTCCAGCGTGCACTCCGTGGGGCCGCAGGACCCTCCGGCGACGATCGAGGTCCACGGCGCGCCCTCGAGCGTCCAGATCTCGTCGGCGATCGCACCGGCGATGGCCTCCGTCTCCAGCTCGTCCGGTACGCCGCCCGGGCGCCGGGACTGTCTCATGGCCTCGAGGATGTCGCCGGCCACGAATGGTCGACCAACCCGCGCCGTGGACGTCGCGGACGGCTGCGGCGTGATGGCCGGCCCGGGACTCGACGTACCCGACGCGGTCGCGGCCGGCGTCCCGTCGCGCGGAGAACCCGGAGGTACCGAACCGCAGGCCGCGAGCACGATCACGACCAGCGGCAGCAGCCCGCCGCGGTGGGTCACGGCTTACCCAGCGCCGCGTTCAGCTGCGCGACGACGGTGGCGGTGATCACCGATGCGCCGCCGATCAGCCACGTTCGCGGCGCGAACAGGCGCTGCAGCTCGCTGCTCACGACGGACGGCACCGCCGACGGCTGCACCAGCAGCAGCGGGGCCCCGGCTCGGCCTGCCGCCGGCACCGCGGAGAGCGCATCGGGGAAGTTCATCCCGGTCGCCAGATAGCTGGCAGCCGGTCGGTTGAAGAACGTCTTCGAGATCGCGACGGCCGTCGCGAATCGATCCGCGCCGGCAAGGCGCACGATCGCCGTCGGGGTGTATGCCTGGAGCGCCTGCTTGACTCCATCGGTCACCGCGCCAGTCCCTCCCAGGATGTAGATCCGCTGTGGGTTGAGCCGATCGAGCTCGACGCGGAGGGCCTGTGGCACGGAAGCCCGAGCGGTCAGGAGGACGGGCCCGCCCAGCTTCATCGCGGCGGGTCCGGCGGCAAGGGCGTCCGGGAAGCCGTCGCCGGTCGCAATGAATGCGGCAGGAACACCGGGCCCGAAGGCCGAGCGGCTCACCGCTGCCGCCGTGCCGTACCGATCGCTCCCGGCGATGCGGCTGACGGCGCCCGTAGTGTAGGCGTCCAGGGCGCTCTCGACGGCCGCATTGACGACCGCCGTCCCACCCAGCACGACGATGCGCTGGGGTCCGAGTCGGGCGAGCTCGTCCCGCGTTGCCTGCGGCAGGTAGTTCGGCTCGGTGAGCAGGATCGGTCCGCCCTGCCGCCCGGCGACGGCTCCGGCCGCCAGTGCGTCGGGGAAGTTGCGCCCGGTCGCCACGTACGCCACAGGCACGTTCGGTCCGAAATGCGCCCTCGACACCGCCGCTGCCGTTCCGTAGCGATCCGAACCCGAGATGCGGCCCGGCGTTCCGACGCTCCACTTGGCCCATGCCAGCCCGTAGCGCTCCGAGCTGGCCTCGAACCGTGTCTGGCGGACCTCGATGCGCGCCGTTCCCGATCGCGTCGCCGTGAACTCGACCCACTCGTAGTTGTTGTCGAAGGTGTAGGAACCGACGACCGATCCATCCGGCTGGGTGATCCGCAGGTCGAGGTCGGCGGCAAGGCGATCGGTGCGGTTCGAGATCGTCGTGCCGGACGTACGGCTGTTCCAGCTGCAGGACGACCTTGACCTTCTGACCAGCAACGACCGCGATGTCCTGGGACAGTGCCTGGCCGCTGGTGAGGCTTCCCATGCGGTACCCGCCGTAGCCGCCATCCCCGGCGACCAGCAGCCGATTCGACCACAGGGCCGATGCCGTGCCCGTTCCCTCGTGATCGGCATTTCGCGATCCATCGGGCATCACGGTTCGATTGATCGCGGCGGCCATGATGATGGCGCGGGTCGCCTCGGGTCGCAGCGCCAGGCTCGGCACGCGAGCGATGATCTGGGCGGCGATGCCGGCCACGATGGGGCTTGCGACGCTCGTCCCGCTTGCTCCCAGGCCGTTGGCGGTGCGCACGGACGGGGCCGGAGCCGACACGTTCGGCTTGTTGAAGTCGCCATGCGTGTTCCACGCGGTGCCGGAGCGGTCCCGGTAGTTCGCGCCGTTGGAGCCCGGGTAGAACCACAGACGGTCGTCGTTGCGGCTCGCCGTGCCGCGGTCGTCGATTCCGCCCACGGTCAGCACGTTGTACGCCGTGCCCGGGGAGAGGATGTCCCAGTGGCCGAACGTCACGTAGTTGCCGGCTGCTGCGACCGCCAGGCGACCGTCGTCCTGGACCAGCGAGTCGAAGTAACGTCGTGCTTCCTCGGAGCCGGTCGCGGTGTCCTGGCCGATGCTCGCGTTCACGATGTCGGCGTCGCCGCCGCTGGCGCTGGCCGCCCAGTCGGCGGCCGCGATGATCTGGCGATCCCGCGTCAGCGACGCCCCGCCGGCGCCCGTCGACGAGCTGACGATCACCGCTCCGGGTGCGACACCGGGGTACGAGCTGCTGCGACCCGCGATGGCGCCAGCAACCCACGTGGGGTGATCGAAGGTTCCGCCGCCGGTGTAGGCGAGGGTGCCGCTGGTGCTGTGCGACGAAACGACGCGGCCCGCCAGGTCGCCGGTGTTCCGCACGTTGTGGTATTCGACCACGGCCACCCGCACTCCGCTCCCCTGGTCCTCGCTGCCGCCGGTCCAGTTGGCCTGGACGGCCGGTCCGGCGCTCGACATGGTGGTCGCCCAGGTTCGCTCGAGGCCGATGCTGGAGACGCCCGTCGCGGCAGCGAGCTCGTCGACGCGGTCGGCGGGCGTGTCGACGTAGGCAAGCGGGGCGATGGTCGAGACGTAGCCGACCGTGGCACCCAGCGCCTCCGCCTCGCGACGAAGCTGATCCAGCGCGGCGGCGCGGGCACCCGCGCGAGCTTCCGCGAGCTCCGCGCGGATGGTCCGTGCGGTCTCCAGATCGTCGACGATCGGGTCGATCGCCGTCCCACACGAGCTCGGGGTGGCGATCGATCACCGCCCGCTCAGCGGTCGAGGTGTCGACGTCGAGCCAGACGCCGACCGGCACCGGTGCGCCCGTCGTCGACTGTCGTGGCCACACGCGCCCGGAGCTCGTCGTCCGCCTTGATCTCGAGCGGCGTCTTCCCGGCGCGCGATGCCGCGACGCGTTCGGTCTGGAGCTCGATACCGGCGACCGAGGCGCGCTGCGGGTCCCCGTACACCGCGTGGATCGACCCCGTCCGTCGGTCCACGAACTTGCCCGCCCATATCGTATCGGCGCTGCCCGCGACCGTCGCGGTACGCTCGTAGACGAGCTCGAAGTCGTCCGGGCTGCCACCCAGCGTCTGACTGAGATGAGCCTGGCCCCGGACGGCCGACGGATCGGCAGCGCCGACCTGTCCCGGTGCCGCGACGGACGACACCAGCAGCACGGTCGCCAGTGGCACGGCGGATACCCGCTGCCTGAAGATCCCAACCGCCCGCATCGAAACTCCTGAATGTATGACAGCGTATGACAGTGTAGGCACGCCGCCGATCCAGCGTGGGGCCGTCGAGGTACCGTTCGCAATGGCGCATTCGGTTAGGCTTTGGCCATGACCGTTGCGGCTGGATTTGCTCCCGCGACCCACCGGCGGCGCCTCGCGCGAGCCGCGGCCGCGGCGCGCGATCGCGGGCTCGATGCCCTCCTCATCACGCCGTCGCCCGATTACGCGTATCTGCTCGGATACGGGGCTCCGGCGCTCGAACGCCTGACCTGCCTGGTGGTATCGGCGGATGGCGAGGTGACCCTGGTCCTGCCCCGGCTCGAGGAGCCATCTGGCCCGACATGAGCTGGGCGAGCTGGCCGATGAGATGGCGCTGCTGCCCTGGGACGAGACGGACGACCCGATCGGGCTGGTCCGCCAGCACCTCGACGGCGCGCTGCGCATCGGCCTGCAGGATCAGATGTGGGCGCGGTTCGTCCTTCGCCTGCGAGCGGCGCTCGATCCCGCCGAGCTGGTCGAGGCAGGGCCGGCCATGAGCGCCCTGCGCCGGATCAAGGACGCCGACGAGGTCGAGCGCCTCGCCGCAGCCGCGGCGGCGGCGGACGCCGCGATGTCGGCGATCACCTCCGAGCGGTTGTCCGGTCGGACCGAGATCGACGTCAGCAGTCGGATCCGCGAGCTGCTCATCGACGCGGGCCACGACGAGGCGGGGTTCGCGATCGTGGCATCCGGACCGAACGCGGCCAGCCCTCACCACGTCCCGGGAAGCCGCGTGATCGAGGCCGGGGACGCGATCGTGCTCGACATCGGTGGAAGCCGCGCGGGCTATGCCAGCGACACGTCACGCACGGCGTTCGTCGGGGAGACGCCAGCCGAGTTCGCCGCGCTGTATGAAGTGCTGCGCGACGCGCAGGCCGCCGCCTGCCAGGCCGTCAGCCCGGAGTGGCGTGCAGCGAGATCGACGCCACCGCACGTCGCATCATCGACGACGCCGGTTTCGGCGACGCGTTCATCCATCGCACCGGTCATGGGATCGGCATGGAGACCCACGAGGAGCCATACCTCGTGGCGTCCAACCCCGAACCGCTCGTCGCCGGCAATGCGTTCAGCATCGAGCCGGGGATCTACCTTCCCGGCCGCTGGGGAGCCAGGATCGAGGACATCGTGGTGTGCACCGAATCGGGTGGCACGCGCCTCAACACCACCTCCACGGAGCTGTTCGAGGTCGCGTGAGCTAGCCGCGGTCGCGGTGCGGAGCTGACGAGCGCCACCAGCACCTGGTCGATCGCCGCATTGGCCTCGTGGAACGCCGTGGTGAGGTCCGCCGCGTCGGCCGAACGTCTCCGCAGATGTCCCGGTGATCGCGTCGAGCACCGGGGACCGGAAGAAGAGGAACGCCTCGACGGTCTCGGCCAGCGACAGTCCGGCGCGCGATGCCTCGCCCCCATACAGCCCGCCCATCTTCTCCGCCTCGTCCAGGAGGATCTGGCGTTCCTCCCGCTTCGCCGCGGCCACGTACTCGATCACCAGCTGGAACGTCCGCTGGCCCCAGCGGCGGAACTCGTCCCGTTGCTCCGCGGTGAGTCGTGCCTGCCAAGGCTGACCCGCGTACCCGGTGCGTTGCATGCGCCGGTGAAGCTCGCCGGCCATCGTGCGCGCCGAGTCGGGCAGTCGTTCCATCCCGTAGCGATGCCGTCGTGGCGAGTTGATCATGGCCTCGAGGCTCGACCGCAGGAAACGCCGATGGCCGCCAGGGGTCTGGTAGCTCTGCACCTTCCCGGTGTCCGCCCACCGACGCAGCGTGTCGGGGCCGACACCCACCAAACGCGACGCAGCGCCGAGCGGCAGCCACGGGTCGTCGGGGTCGCCGGGCATCGAGGGCGTCGTCACGGGGGCGGCTGAACCTGTGGAAATCTATGTCGCAGCGTACGGTACGTGCGGTCGGTGCCGCCGTCAACCGCTGCTCGAGCCGCCTCCTGCCGGACTGTCGCCGCGGAGATCGTCCCTGCGCATCACTCCCGAGCTCCGCCCACAGATGGACGAGTGACGCCATCCCATCGCGGATGTTCCGCAGGCTGATCCACTCATTCGGCGCGTGGAAGTTGCCGGTTGGATTGGCGAATCCGAGCATCAGCGTCTTCAGGCCGAGCTGCGCGTCCAGGGCCGCCACGACCGGCACCGAGCCGCCCGAGCGCTGGAAGAGCGGGGCCGTACCGAAGCCTGCCTCGAGGGCGCGCGATGCCGGTGCGACGCCCGGATGGTCGAGTGGCGTGATCGCCGGTGCGCCTCCGTGGACGACGTGCACCTCGACCTGCACCGAGGCCGGGGCGAGGGACTCGATGTGCCGCTTCACCAGCTGCTCGACCTCGCGATAGTCCTGGTCCGGCACGAGGCGTGTCGAGATCTTGGCCGTGGCCCATGCGGGGATGATCGTCTTGGCGCCGGCGCCGGTGTATCCGCCCGAGATGCCGTTGATGTCGAATGTCGGTCGCGCCGACAGCCGCTCGAGCAGCGAGTGGCCCTGCTCGCCGTCCATGGCGGCCGGGATCCCGGTCTCGTCGGCCCAGGCGGCCTCGTCGAACGGCAACGCGGCGTAGGCCGCGCGCTCTTCGCTCGACAGGTCGCGCACCCGGTCATAGAAGCCCGGAACGGTGAAACGGCCCGACTCGTCGGTCAGCGATGCAAGGATCCGGACCAGCACGTTGGCGGGGTTGTCGACTCCACCGCCGTACTGGCCCGAATGCACGTCGTGGCGCGGCCCCTGGACGCGGACCTCCCAGTAGGCGATGCCCCGCAGTCCGTAGCCGATGGCCGGGGTGCCGTCGTCGTCGAAGGTATCGCCGTCACTCACGACGCACACGTCGGCAGCCAGCAGATCCGGGTGCTCGTCGATGAACTGCTCGATCGGCTCCGAGCCGACCTCTTCGTCACCCTCGAAGAAGAAGCGAAGATTCACCGGCAGGCTGCCGGTCGTCCGCATCCAGGCCTCGACCGCCTTGAGGTGCATGAAGAGCTGGCCCTTGTCGTCACCCGAGCCCCGGGCGTAGACGCGGCCGTCCTCGTGGCGCGGCTCGAATGGCGGTCGGATCCACTCGTCCAGCGGGTCAGCGGGCTGCACGTCGTAGTGGCAGTAGATGAGCACCGTGGGTGCCTCGGCTGCCGGCGCCCATCCACTCGCCGGTCACGATCGGATGATGCGATGTCTCGTGAAGCGTGGCGCGATCGATTCCCAGCCGCGTCAGCTCGTCGACGATCCACTGCGCCGTGCGGCGCACCTCATCGGCGCATTCGGCATCGGCCGACACGCTCCGCATGCGCAGGAACTCGTCGAGCTGGGCGAGATGCTCCGCGTCATGTTCGCGGAGATAGGCGGTAGCCGCGGCCGTTGCGGCGCGGGCGTCGATCTGGCTCGTCATTGGCCGATGATAGGCGGGATGCGCCCGATGCAACCGATCGCCCCGCCAGCGCGTCTGGCGAGCGACATGAGGATCCTGCTCTCCGTCGCGCTCGTCCTCGGGCTCTCGATCGTTCCGCTGGAGCGAGCTGCCGCGTGCAGCTGCGTCCAATCGACACCGGCGGAGGCGGCCGGCTTTGCCGACGCGGCCTTCGCCGGGACCGTTGTCGCGCAACGCGACATCGGCGCCGAACCCGGCCTCATCGGGCTCCCTCCAGCCTTTGGCGCGACGACGATCTACACCTTCGCCGTCGACGGCGTGGCGAAGGGTCCGATCACCGATCGCGTTGACGTCCTTGCCGGGGGCGATGGTGCGGGATGCGGCATGTCGTTCGACGCCGAGCACCGCTGGCTGGTCTTCACCACGATCGCCGACGGCGTTCACACCAGCGGTCTGTGCTCCGGCAACGTCATGCTCGAACCGGGCATGGCAGCGCCGCTCGAGCTCGCGGAGCCGGTCGACGCCGACGAGAACGCCGACGCTCGTCTTCCCGTTCCGGCCGCGGTGATCCTCGGCGCGCTGGCCCTCGTGTTCGTCGCGTCATGGCTCGCCTTCCGCCGTGGTCGCGCTCAGCTGAACGCTCCGGCCACGAAGCCCCCGAACAGCACCATGGCCGCCGCCGGCACCAGGCTCGCGGCCCTCAGGAACGTCGGCCAGCCCGGTCCACCGGCGAACGCATAGACCGGGATCGTGATCGGGAACAGCAGGACGGCGGCGGACCATCCGATTCGCGCGCGGCCGCTGAGGTCCGGCCGCTCCTGGATGTCGAGCCAGTAGGCGGCGATCACCAGGAATCCGCCCACGGCGAGAACGGCAAACACGGTCCAGACGACGGGAAGCATGACGCCGATCCTAGCGGTCGGCGCCGTCATCCGCCGCCAGCCGGTTGCTCGTCGTGAGCTCTGCCGCCGCCGTCAGCGGCGCGGCTGCTGCCGATGGCGGCCAGGAACTCGTCGCGCGGCAGCGACACGGTCCGCAGCTCGCCGACGGCGGTCACCGAGGCGGTTCGCGGCACGTTCCGCAGCAGTGCGATCTCGCCGAAGCCCTGGCCCTGCTCGAGCCTTCCCGCGATCGGAGCCGGCGACGGTCACCGATGCCGTTCCCGAGACCACGATGTGGTACCGATCGCCCGCGTCGCCCTCGCGAATCACGACGTCGCCTGCGTCGAAGATGGTGCTCGGTGAGCCGGGAGGCGAGGAGCTCGATCGTCGCCATCGGCAACGACGAGAAGATCGGGTCCTCGCGCAGAACGGCGAGCGTACGGTCCCGGTCGGGGAAGCTCGGCGTCGAGGCGGACGAACCGAATCGCATAGGCCAGGGCGAGCACCGCGAGGACGGCGCCGAGCGCGCCCACCGCGCCCAGCGCGCCCAGGATGTCGACGAGCGCCGGGGCCGTCAGCGACCCGAGGCCGATGCCCGCGAACACCGTCAGCTCCAGCGCGCCGAGCGCGCGTCCCACGAAACGTGGCCGGAACGCGCGCGGCATCAACGTGAAGAGAGCGACGTCCTCGACGGCGTTTCCGACGCCGACGACGGTGAGCGCGGCATAGGCCATCGCCGGCGACGGGACGAGCGCAAGCACGACGAGCGGGACAGCCCACAGCAGCAGGCCCGCCACGAATCCACGCGCTAGCCGGTCGAACTTCAAGATCGCGCCTGCCACGAACCCTCCGACCAACCCGCCCAGTCCGGTGGCCGCGGTCAGCCACCCGACCGCTGCCTCGCCGAGGAGCAGGACGTCGAGCGCCAGCACCACAGTGAGCACCGTCAAGCGCCCCGCGCACGAAGGTCTGTGCGAACACCAGAGCGACCACCCCGGCCGGCGGCACGAGCCGCGCAAGATCGGCCGCCCCTGCCGCCACGGCGACGACCGGCGCGGCGCCGTCGGAGTGGTCGACCGCGACGCGTCCGGAAACCTCGAGGCGGGCGATGGCGATCACCCCGACTCCCACGAATCCCGCGGCCGCCAGGATCGCGACCGGAACCCCGAACAGTGCGAGCATGGCGCCCGCAACGACCGGACCGGCGAGGGCGCCCGCGTTCTCACCCAGTGCGGCCACGACGTTGGCTGCCGTCAGCTCCGCCGGGGTGCGGACGAGCCAGGGAAGGACGCTTGCCTGGATGGGCCGGTACGCGCCCGACAGCCACGACCCGATCGCCCCGGCACCGATGACCAGCAGCGCCGGTCCACCGCCCAGCGCAAGAAGGCCGGCCGCAGCGAGGAGTCCGGCGCGGCTGACGACCGTCAGCGCAGGACTCGCTCGGGCGCGAGGCGATCGGTGAGCCCGACGATGGCGGGAGTGACGATCATGGCCGGAAGCGTTCGAACCACGCCGTAGACCGCCACGAGGCCGGCGCCGCCTTCGGCGTAGGCATAGACGAGCAGCGCGATCGTGCCGGCCATCTCCCCCGCGAGCGACGCAAGCCATCCGGCCTCGATGCGGCGGCAGTGCGCAAGACGGAGGACGCTGCGGATGGCTTCCATGATCAGAGAGGGTAGCGGATCTTCGGTCGCCCGGCGCTCGATATCGTCCCGCCCGTTGAGCAGGTCGGTCAAGAAGGCGAGGGGCTGCCGCGTGGGCAGCCGGGGCTCCGTGGGCGGCAGTAATGCATGCACGGCAGCGTGGGTGCGTCGCTCGAGCTCAGACCGCGCCTCCCGGCCCCGGGCGCCGGCCGGCACGATCGGTGGCCCGAACCGTACGCTCAGGCGCCTGCGGAACCACAGATGGGTCGTCCCGACGACGGCGCATGGCACGACCGGGACCCCCGATGCGATGGCGAAGGCGGCCGCGCCCTCCTCGAACTCGAGCAGGTCGCTCTCGACGGAAGCCGATCCGGCCCTCCGCGAAGATCCCGAGCACACCCCTCGCATCGAACACGCGCCGGACCGATCGGACTGCAGAGGTCAGGGTCGTCATCTCCGGATGGACGGGAATCACGCCGCCGAAGAACGCCATCACCCGGTTCTTGAAGCCGCGGCTGAAGTCGGCCTCGCGAGGCCCGAACCATGTGATCCGCGGCTCGAGCGGAAGTGCCGCCATGATCACCAGCGGGTCGAACCCGTTGTGATGATTCGCAACCAGCTGGAACGGCGGGGCCGGCCAGCTGTCGACCCCGGATGACCCGAACGTCGAAGAGCATCCGAATCACCGCACGGTTGACCCACCACATGACCCGGTATCGACCGGTGACCGACACGCTCAGCTCTCGCGGGCCGGTCCGTCGCCCGTCGTGCGTTCCTCGTCATGGCGCGGCCCCGACGGCGGTGACCGTGGTGTGGCATCGTCTCGCCGACGAGGATCGACCCTGGTGAGGGCAATCGCCGACATGGCGACGAAGACGGCCGCGACCCCCATCGCTGCGCGTGGTCCGGTGCCATCGCCGAACGCCGCCGGAGACGAGATCCTGCACCGGTCCGGCGACGATGATGAAGACCGGCCCGGCCATCGCCGTCCCGGCGTTGAGGATGCCCATGTAGCGGCCGGCGGTGTGCTTCGGGATGACGTCGGCCATGAGCGCCCAATCGGCCGACAGGAACACACCCATTCCAATGCCGAACGGAATCCACGCCGCCACGGCAACGGCGGGGCTCGGCGCCAGCGCCACGCCCGACAGCCCGATCCCGGCGATGGCAGCCGCTCCCCAGATCACCGGTCGTCGCCCGAGCCGATCGGAGAGTCGTCCGCCGGGGAGGGCCGCGAGTGCCGTCGAGGCGCCGACGATGGCCGTCGTCAGAAAGACGGTCGCATCGGCGTCGGTGTCCGAGAGTCCATGAGAGCGTCGGAAGTAGCCGATCGCGATCAGGGTGGCGTTGTAGGCGCCGAGGAACAGCAGCCGCACGACGAGCAGCCAGAGGACGTCGCGCTCGCCCAGGATGTCGCGTCCCCACGCCGATCGCGCGATGGCGGTCCAGCGCTGCGTGCGCCGGGGCGCGGCTCCGGCCCTCGTCCACGGTGGCGACGAGCACGACCATCGTCACCAGCTCCACGACGCCGAGCGCCAGGGTGGCGAGCACGAGGTTGTCCACGATGCCGCCGAGCGTGGCGATCCCGACGCCGGCGATCGTCCCGAGCGTCAGCATCAGACCCATCAGACCGCTGGCCACCCCCACCTGGCGCGCGGGGACGAGGTCCGGGACATACCCCTGGAACGGGCCCTGTGCGAGGTTCGAGCTCACCTGGAGCAGGAAGTAGAAGGCCACCATGGCGATGAAGTCGGAGTTGAACGCGAGGCCGGCGAGGAACACGACATCGAGCAGGGTGCCGGCCACGATGTACGGCTTGCGGCGGCCCCATCGACTGACCGTGTAGTCGCTGATCACGCCGACCGTCGGCTGGATCAGGATCGGCGCCACGGCGCCCACGACCATGATCACCGCCAGCAGCGTGCCCTGCGTGTCGCGGCTCACGTCGTCGAGACGGCCCGGGAGGATCGTGATGTTGAGACCGCCCCAGATGGTCTGGATGCCCGAGCCAGTAGATCGACAGCGTGACGAGCTGCGACATCGGCAACCGGATGCGCTGGGCGGTTTCCACGACGACTCGAGCACCCGTGGGGGTTTGCCTGACTCTACGCCGGCGGCGTGTCGCTTGACGAGCCTCCCGGCCGGCCCTCGTGCGGAAGCGCTACGCTCCCGCCTCCATGTCCATCGATCCGGCGGGCGGCCGGTTCGTCGTCCTGCGGCATCCCGACCTGCGCCGATATCTCTCGGCGCGGTTCGTCATCGGCGTGGCGACCCAGGTGCAGACGGTCGCCGTCGGATGGCAGGTCTTCAGCGTGTCGGGCGATCCGTTCGACCTCGGGCTCGTGGCGCTCTCACAGTTCCTGCCGTTCGTGGTGCTCATCCTTCCGGCCGGCCATGTAGCGGATCACTTCGATCGCCGTCGCGTGCAGCTGCTGACGTTCGTGCTGCTGGCCGTCTGCTCGGCGCTGCTGTTCGGCCTCTCGCTGGCTGGCAGCGAGGAGATCGCCCCGGTGCTGGGTGTGATGGTGCTGTTCGGGGTGGCGCGGGCCTTCAACCAGCCGACCGGCCAGGCCCTGCTTCCGAACCTCGCGCCGATCGGGCTCTTCCCGAGCGCGGTTGCCGTCCACTCGTCGCTCGGCCAGATCGCGACCATCGCCGGCCCGGCGCTGGGAGGCGTCCTCATCGTCGTTGGCGTGGATGCGGCGTATGGAGCGTCGCTCGTCCTCATCATCATCGGCACGCTGCTCGTGGCGGGCCTGCGCGGCGGTGGGTCCGGTTCTCGCGAGCGCGAGCCCGTCTCGTGGGATGCCCTGCTGTCGGGTGTTCGATTCGTCCGCTCACAGCCGGTCGTGCTCGGCTCGATCTCGCTCGATCTGTTCGCCGTCCTGTTCGGCGGTGCAACCGCCCTCCTGCCGATCTATGCCGGCGACATCCTCGACGTGGGCCCGGTCGGCCTGGGAGTGATGCGCGCGATGCCTGCCGTGGGAGCGGCGGGGCTCGCCGCGCTCGTCGCGATCCGCCCGATCGAGCGCCGGGTCGGCCGCTGGATGTTCGGCGGCGTCGCAGCGTTCGGCGTCGCGACCATCGTCTTCGGGCTCTCGACGGAGCTGTGGATCAGCCTGGCGGCGCTGGCGGTCATGGGCGCCGCCGACATGGTGAGCGTGTACATCCGCCACCTGCTGGTCCAGCTCGAGACGCCCGACCCGATCCGCGGGCGCGTGAGCGCCGTCAACTCCGTCTTCATCGGCGCATCGAACGAGCTCGGGGAATTCGAGTCCGGTGTCACCGCCGCGTGGTGGGGTGTCGTGCCGGCTGTCGTCATCGGCGGGCTGGCGACCGTGGGCGTGGCTGCCGCGTGGACCCGGCTGTTCCCGATGCTCGCGCGCCTCGACCGCTTCCCCGGCCCGGCCGATGCGACCGACCGCGGCCGGGCGTCCTGAGCGGCATGGACGGCTCTGGATGCTCCGGCGTATGCTCCGGCCGGAGGGACCGCACATGCCTGAGCCATGCATCTCCTGCCACCGCGAGACGGCTGTCGGCACCCGTCTCTTCGCGGCGCGCAAGCGAGGCCGCGACACCGTCACCGGTGAGGAGGGATACCTGTGCCACGCGTGCCAGCGAGGCTCGGCCGGACCGGGGGCTCAGCATTCCGCACCCCTCAGCGGCCGGTACGTGGTCATCGACCTCGGGAACATGACAGGACTGTGATCCAGCCGACATGACGCGCCGAGCCACGCCGCCTAGAATCCCCGGGTGATCGATCCCGTCGCCGTCGAGCTCGGCCCGTTCCAGCTGCACTGGTACGGCATCATCATCGCCTCCGCCGTCCTCATCGGCGGCATGCTGGGCACCCGGGTCGCGCGGTGGCTCGGCGAGGACCCCGACGACGGGTGGGCCATGCTCCTGCCGGTCGTCATCGCGGCCGTCATCGGCGCGCGGATCTATCACGTGATCCACCTGTGGGACTTCTACCGCGAGAATCCCGCGCTCATCCCGCAGATCTGGAACGGTGGGATCGGCATTCCTGGCGCGGTCGTCGGGGGCGCGATCGCGATCTTCGTCGCGACGCGGTCGAAGGGCCTCAACACCGCGCGATGGCTCGACGTCTTCGCGCCGGCGCTCCTGCTGGGGCAGGTGATCGGGCGGCTCGGCAACTTCGTGAACCAGGAGCTCTACGGCCCACCGACCTCGCTGTGCGGCGTCGAGTTTCCGCCGTGTCTGCCGTTCGGCATCCCGATCGACGCCGCCCATCGCGAGGGGACTCCCTGGGGCGCCGCCGCATTCCCGGTCGAGACCACCAGCTTCGTGCCGCTCTTCGCGTACGAGATGGTGCTGAACCTCATCGGGATGCTGGTGATCCTGTACGTCATCCGGCGCTTCGCGCCGCGGCTGTTCGCCGGTGACGCGGCCCTCATGTACATCATGTGGTACGGCGCCGTGCGGGCCCTGCTCGAGACCTATCGCGTCGGGAACTGGACGATCCTCGGGTCTTCCGACGGCGATGTGGGTCGGGATCATCGGCTTCGTGCTCGCCGGAGCATGGCTGATCTACCGGCACCGCCGGGGGTGGGGTTCGCCGATGCTCCGCCCGACCGCCGCCGCGGATGCCGATGCGCCGGCGGCCCAACCGCAGCCCGAGGCGAGCGCTGGCTGAGCGGACGGGCGGGATCCTGCCCGATGTCACGGCTGCCGTGGGCGGGACGCCCCTCGTTGCGCTCGACCGCCTGGCCGCCGGCGTGACGCCGCGCATCGTGGGCAAGCTCGAGCACATGAATCCGGGCGGCTCGGTCAAGGACCGCATTGCCATGCCGATGATCGAGGCCGCCGAGGCGGCCGGGCTCCTCAAGCCGGGCGGCGTCATCGTGGAGCCGACGAGCGGCAATACCGGGGTCGGCCTGGCCCAGGCGGCCGCGGTGAAGGGCTATCGCTGCATCTTCGTGATGGCCGACAAGCAGTCCGAGGAGAAGCGAGCGCTGCTGCGGGCCTACGGTGCCGAGGTCGTCGTCTGCCCGACCGACGTGGACCCCGACGACGAGCGGAGCTACTACCGGGTCTCGGATCGCCTCGCGCGCGAGACGCCCGGCGCCTGGAAGCCGGACCAGTACCACAACGACGCCAATCCGGCCGCCCACCACGCCACGACCGGACCAGAGATCTGGGAGGGGACGGCGGGTCGCGTCACGCATCTGGTGGTGGCGCTCGGGACGGGCGGGACCGTCTCCGGGACCGGCCGCTACCTGAAGGAACGGAATCCGCGGGTCACGATCGTCGGGGCCGATCCGGCCGGTTCGGTCTACTCCGGGGACACGCCGCACCCCTACCTCACCGAGGGCATCGGCGAGGATTTCTGGCCAGGAACCTATGACGCCAGCGTCTGTGACATCGTGTTGCGTGTCGGCGATCGCGACTCGTTTCTCACCGCACGTGCGGCCACCGCGCGCGAGGGGATCCTCATGGGGGAGTCGTGCGGCACCGCTCTCTGGGCAGCGCTCCAGGTCGCCCGCGACGTGACCGACCCCGACGCACTCTTTGTGGTGCTCCTGCCCGACGGTGGCCGCAACTACGTGGCGAAGCTCTACAACGACGAGTGGCTCCGCGATCGGCGCATCCTCGAGCCGGACGAGTCAGCCGTCGACTACGACTGGCGTGCCACGCGCCCGGACGTGATGCTGACCGGCGACGCGATTCCACGGGGTGCCGGCAGCTAGGTCTTCGCCGCAGCGAACCCTGGCAGAACTGGCAGGCCTGCTGCTGACGACCACGTCAGCGGAGAGTATCGTTGAAGGTCACCGCATGATCAGGAGCGCACGAGACTTCATGACGCACGTCGCAGAGCCGCCGGTCGCAGGGGGCGGAGGGCGGACCGAGCAGGAGCAGGTCAACCACTGGATCAATGGAGCCCGCGTGGCCGGAACAAGCGGCCGGCAGGGTCCGGTCTTCAACCCCGCGACGGGCGAGGTCGCGCGTCACGTCGACTTTGCCTCGGTCGAGGAGGTGGACGCGGCGGTTGCCGCCGCGCACGCGGCGTCTCCCGGCCTGGCGCTCGACGAGCATCAGCAAGCGCACCGAGATCCTGTTCCGCATCCGCAACCTCGTGGAGCAGCATCGCGAGGAGATCGCGGCGCACCTGACCCGGGAGCATGGGAAGGTCCGCTCCGACGCCCTGGGCGAGGTCGCTCGCGGCCTCGAGAATCTCGAGTTCGCGACCGGCATCCCGCACCTGCTCAAGGGCGGCTTCAGCGAGCAGGTGTCGAGCGGCATCGACGTCTACCAGATCCGCCAGCCGCTCGGCGTCGTCGCCGGCATCACGCCGTTCAACTTCCCGGCCATGGTGCCGATGTGGATGTTCGCGAACGCGATCGCGTGCGGCAACACCTTCATCCTCAAGCCATCGGAGAAGGACCCATCGGCATCGGTCTACATGGCAGAGCTATGGAAGGAAGCCGGCCTGCCCGATGGCGTCTTCAACGTCATCCACGGTGACAAGGTGGCCGTCGACCGCATCCTCGAGCACCCCGACATCGCGGCGGTGAGCTTCGTCGGCTCCACGCCGATTGCCCGCTACATCAGCGAGACCGGCACGAAGCATGGCAAGCGTGTCCAGGCGCTGGGCGGTGCCAAGAACCACATGATCGTCCTGCCCGACGCGGACATCGAGATGGCCGCCGATGCCGCGGTTTCCGCCGCCTACGGCTCGGCCGGCGAGCGCTGCATGGCGATCAGCGTGGTCGTGGCGGTGGGCGACGTCGCCGATCCGCTGGTCGATGCGATCGAGCAGCGGCTGCCGAAGATCACGATCGGCCCGGGCCACGAGGAGGGCTCCGAGATGGGGCCGCTGATCACGAAGGAGCATCGCGACAAGGTGGCCTCCTACCTCGATTCAGGAGTCTCCCAGGGGGCGACGCTGCGCGCCGATGGACGTCAGCACGTTCTCTACAGCGAGTCCGCTGGCTTCTTCCTGGGCGTCTCGCTGCTCGACAACGTGACGCCGGAGATGGAGTGCTATCGCAATGAGATCTTCGGGCCGGTGCTCGAGGTCGTGCGAGCGCACGACTACCCCGAGGCGTTGAAGATCGTCAACGAGAACCAGTACGGCAACGGCACGGCCATCTTCACCCGGGACGGTGGGGCGGCGCGCCAGTACCAGTTCGACGTCAATGTCGGGATGGTGGGCATCAACGTCCCGATCCCGGTGCCGGTGGCGTACTACAGCTTCGGCGGCTGGAAGGCGTCGCTGTTCGGCGACCTCCACATGTACGGTCCCGAGGGCATCCAGTTCTACACGCGCGGCAAGGTCGTCACCGCGCGCTGGCCCGATCCGGGGACGAGCAGCGTCGACCTCGGCTTCCCGCGCACCCGCTAGGAAAGCATCTATCGCCGGTGATGGAAGAGAGGGACGGGATCGTCGTGCTTACGGCGACCCGCATCACCATCGCCGGCACCTGCGCGCTCGGCGCGGCCGTCCTGCTCTGGTTGACCGTCGTCGGGCTCTCCGGTTCGAGATCGGTGGGCTGGGGGGTGGTGGTGATCAGCATCCTCTACGGCCTGCCAGGAGGGATCGCGGCCGCAAGCGCGGTGGGGATCCTGACCCGACATCGGTGGGGGCTGGTGGCGGCGCGCATCTTCGCGGCGATCGTCGCTTCGTTCACGGCGATCATTGCCTTCGTGATGCTGGCGGTCGTCGCCGTCGCTCTCCTTACCGGATCGGCGGATGGCGGCGACGCCGCGCCGCCCGCGTGGTTTGTCGGTCTCCTCGGGCTCATTCCCGCCGCCGTGGCCGCAATGGGGTACGGTCTCCTTCGTGCGGCCACCGCCGAGCTCGACAAGGAACGACGAATGGGGGCAGGCGACGGAATCCTCGCGACCGAGAGGGGCGCAGACGACAGAGTGCAAGAATGACGCTCGCATGAGCTACACCGACCGATTCGAGACGCTTGCCGTCCACGCGGGCGCGGAGCCCGACCCCCAGACCGGTGCCGTCGTCCCCGCGATCCAGATGAGCACCACGTTCAAGCAGGACGGGGTCGGCGGGCTCCGGGGCGGCTTCGAGTACGGCCGCAGCGGAAATCCGACACGGCTCGCGCTCGAGGAGACGATCGCGGCGCTCGAGGGAGCGGCGCATGGGCTTGCCTATGCTTCCGGCCTTGCCGCGACGCAGAACATCCTCTATCTGCTCGAGCCCGGCGACCGGCTGCTCATGAGCGACGACGTGTACGGCGGCACCTGGCGGCTCGCCGACAAGGTCTGGCGCCGCTACGGGATCGAGACCGATACCGTCGACCTTCGCGATCTGTCGGCGGTCGAGACCGCCATCGGCACTGGCAGGGCGCCGCGGATGGTGTGGGTCGAGACCCCGTCGAACCCGCTCCTGAAGGTGATCGACATCGCTGCCGTGGCGCGCCTCGCCTCCGCCGCCGGCGCGCTGGCGGTCGTCGACAACACGTTCGCGACCCCATACCTCCAGCGTCCACTCGAGCACGGGGCCGATCTCGTCCTGCACTCGGCGACGAAGTACCTCGGCGGCCACTCTGACGTCATCGGTGGCCTCGTGGCGACGAGCTCCGATGAGCTCGTCGAGCGACTGCGATTCCACCAGAACGCTGCAGGTGCGGTACCGAGCCCGTTCGATTGCTTCCTTGTCATGCGCGGCATTCGGACGTCTCGCGGTGCGGATGGATCGGGCGTCGGCGAACGCGGCGACGCTCGCCGATGGTTGGCCGACCGAACGGACGTGACCGCCGTCCACTACCCCGGGCTGCCGGATCACCCCGCGCGCGACGTCGTGGAGCGCCAGATGCGATTGCCGGGCGCGATGCTCAGCTTCGAGCTTCGAGGGCGGCGAGGCATGCGGCTCGACGGCTCGCCGCGGCGACCCGCCTCTTCACGCTTGCCGAGTCGCTCGGTGCGGTCGAATCACTGATCGAGCTGCCGGCGCCGATGACGCACGCATCGGTCGCTGGCTCGAGCCTCGCGGTGCCTGCCGGGCCTCGTTCGCCTGAGCGTCGGCATCGAGGCCGTCGACGACCTTCGCGACGATCTCGAGGCGGCGCTCGCGCATCCGCGCGATGACCGACCAACGCATCCGCGCACGACGGTCCGACCGAGCTGGTCGAGGACGTCCGACGGTGAGCTCGTCGAACGGCTGTCCGGCGGGACGGCGACCCTGCTCCTCGTGTGGCTCATCGGGGTCGGCGGTCTGTCGACGCTGCTTGCGGGCTGGTTCTACTTCTGGATCGTCACGGGCGAGCGCCTTGGGATCGGGGCGCTATTCAGTGGCTTTGGCTTCTACACGGCCCTGGCGGGCGCCGCCGGGCCCTGCGTGCTGTGGCTGGCGGGCCGAGCCCAGGGCCACACGCTCGGCTGGTTTCTGGCCACCGGGGTGAAGATTGCGCTGGTCATGGTTGCCATCGTGCTCGTCGTGATCCTGCTGGCGGTCCTGGTGCTCGCCGGGGCACTTCCCGGGATCGGGGCCGTTGCCGCAGCGGGTCTCATGCTGGGCATGGCTGTCGGTCTGGCTCTGCTCTGGGGAGTCGCCACCTGGGGAGCTGATCGATGGATCGCCCGTGCCCGGGTGCCGGAGCCGGATCAGACTTCGTAGCTTCGCCCGGGTGTGGCGATCTCGACGGGCCCTTCGAAGACCTCCTGGGCCTGCATCCGGAATGACGTCGCCTCGTCATGGTTGACCGGCAGGTGGGTCAGCACGAGACGCTCGACGCCGCCAAGCCGAGCTGCCTCCGCCGCCTCGGCGGGGAGGAGATGGCCCCGTGGCTCGGGCGGCTGGGCATCTTCGTCCAGCGAGCGGAGCGTGGCCTCGCTGAGCAGAAGGTTCGCGCCGTCGGCCAGCTCGTCGAGGCCGCCGCAGGGTCCGGTGTCGGCCGTGTACGAGAGAACGCGCCCACCCTCGGAAAAGCGAAATCCCCAGCACGGGATGTAGTGCTGCGTCTCGCGTGGCTGGACCTCGATCTTGCCGGCGCGAAAGGTGCTCGATCCGTCGTGCTCGCTGAGCTGGAACGCGTCCTCGAAGTGGCGCGGCCCGCCGACTCCGCGCGCCAGGTCGAGTAGCTGATCCGCTGAGCCGGGCGGCATGATGACTCGCAACCGTTCATCGGCCGCGAGCCGCCGCCAGCGGATAGACGTAGCGCAGCGTGACGAGGTCGAGCATGTGATCCGCGTGCATGTGGCTCACCAGGACCGCGTCGAGCTCGTCCGGATGATGGTGGCGCAGCAGCTGCGCAACGATTCCCGGTCCGATGTCGACGAGCACACGCGAGCCCCGAGCCTTCGACGAGATACCCCGCGCAGGCCTCGCCCGGATTCGGGCGTGCGGGCGAACGCCCGAGAACGGTGAGGCGCATCGGTCAGTGGTGTCCTCGTGCATGCGGCCGCAGGTACATGGCGGCGTGTCCATGGGACTCGGCGACGAATCCGAGCGAGGCGAAGAAGCCGCTGGCTGTCGGCGTGCTGACGAGCGCCACGATGCGCCGATCGGCGCACGCGTCGAGTGCGGCCCTGGCCAGCGCAGTGCCGATCCCGCGGCGCTGGTGATCCGGACGCACGATGACGTCCCACAGACTGGCATGCAGCCCCCCGTCGTCGAGGACGCGGGCGACCCCGACGAGCTCGCGTCGTTCAGCGCGTGCGGCGAACCAGGTGCAGCTGCGGGCGATCGCCTCGAGCCGCCACGCCTCGCGCTCCGGCCACTCGACCCACGCGTACGCCGCGTTGACCTCGTCCGGGCTCAGCTGGGCATCCGGCTCGATCGCGTGGGCAGTCAGTCATCTACCGCTGCTCGATCGTGACATAGTCGCGCGCGTCGGGACCGACGTACACCTGGCGTGGTCGGCCCAGGCGGGATTCCTTCGAGCCCATCATCTCGCGCCACTGCGCGATCCAGCCCGGGAGACGGCCGATCGCGAAGCTGTTCGTGAACATGTTCGTCGGGAAGCCGATGGCGCGATAGATGAGGCCCGAGTAGAAGTCGACGTTCGGATACAGCTTGCGGCTGATGAAGTACTCGTCGCGCAGCGCCACGTCCTCGAGCTGCTGGGCGACCTCGAACAGCCGATCGTCTGCCCCCGTCGCCGTCAGCACACGTTCCGCGGCGCGCCGGATGATCTTGGCCCGCGGGTCGAAGTTCTTGTAGACCCGGTGGCCGAAGCCGGCCAGCCGGAACGTGTCGTTCGGGTCCTTCGCCTTGTCGACCCACTTCTGGACGTTGCCGCCGTCGGCGACGATGCCCTCCAGCGTATCGATCACTGCCTCGTTGGCACCGCCATGCAGCGGTCCCCACAGGGCGGAGATCCCGGCACTGATGGAGGCATACAGGTTGGCGTGCGTGCTTCCCACCAGGCGAACGGTCGATGTCGACGCGTTCTGCTCGTGATCGGCGTGGAGGATGAGCAGGAGGTCGAGCGCCTCGGCGACCGTCGGATCGACCCGGTAATCCTCGGTCGGCACCGCGAACATCATGTGCAGCAGGTTCGAGCTGTAGCCCAGGTCGTTGCGTGGGTAGACGTACGGCTGCCCGATGGCCTTCTTGAACGACCAGGCGGCCAGCGTCGGCAGCTTGGCGATCAGCCGGTTGATCGTGACCTCGACGGCATCGGCGTCGAAGATGTTCTGGCTGTCGGGATAGAACGTGCTCATGCCGACCGTTCCCGAGGCCAGAACCGCCATCGGGTGCGCGTCCGCCGGGAACGAGTCGAAGAAGTGCCGCATCTCCTCGCGGATGAGCGTGTGATGGGTCACCTCGGCCACGAAGTGATCCAGCTGCGACTGCGACGGCAGGTCGCCCCAGATGAGGAGGTAGGCCACCTCGAGGAAGCTCGAATGCTCGGCCAGCTGCTCGATCGGATAGCCGCGATAGCGAAGGACTCCGGCCTCGCCGTCGAGGTAGGTGATGGCGCTCGATGCAGGCCCCGGTGTTGCCGTAGCCCGGGTCCAGGGTGATAAGCCCGGTCTCGGCGCGAAGGGAGCTGATGTCGATCGCGTCATCACCGTCGCTGCCGTGCACGATCGGCAGCTCGATCTCCTGGTCGCCGATGCGCAGCGCCGCGGCCGTCCGAGTGGCGGCGTCGGTCGTCATGCCAAGAGCTCCTCCACCGCGTGGCGCTCCTCGAGCAGCTCCGCGGTGGTTATCTCGATTCGGCCGCGCGCGAAGTCGTCGTGCTCGATGCCCTGGACGATCTCGAGCTCTCCACCCGGACGGGCGCGCAGGGGATAGCCGAACACCAGACCCTCGGGAACCTCGTAGCCGCCGCCACGAGGGGCGGGGATCGCCGCGCTGAACGTGCTCCCGCTCGGCATCGCGACGTTGCGCACGGTGTCGATCACGGCGTTCGCAGCGCTGGCCGCGCTCGACTGACCGCGCGCCTTGATGATCGCTGCGCCGCGCTGCTGGACGTTCGCGATGAACTCGCCCCGCAGCCAGACTTCGTCGTCGATGACCTCGGGCGCCGGCGAGCCGCCGATCGTGGCGTGCCACGCATCGGGGAACTGCGTCGAGGAGTGATTGCCCCAGATCGCAAGCTCCCGAACCGCGTCGACGGTGACGCCGGCCCTGGCTGCCAGCTGTGAGCGGCCGCGGTTCTCGTCGAGCATCGTCATGGCCAGCCAGCGATCTGCCGGCATGCCGTGGCGAGCGGCCGCCGCCGAGCCGATCAGCGCATTCGTGTTGCACGGATTCCCGACGACCAGGACCCGGCAGTCATCGGCCCCGTGTCGGGCGATGGCCTCTCCCTGGCCGGTGAAGATGCCACCGTTGATGCTGAGGAGGTCCTTGCGCTCCATGCCCTCGCGGCGCGGGACGGCGCCGACCAGCAGCGCCCAGTTCGCGCCGGCGAACGCCTCATCGGCGCTCGAGGTGCAGACGACGGAGTCGAGGAGCGGGAACGCGCAGTCGTCGAGCTCCATGCGGACGCCGTCGAGGGCCGGAAGCGCGGCGTCCAGCTCGAGCAGGCGCAGGTTCACGTGGGTGTCGGCACCGAACGCCTGACCGGAGGCGATGCGGAAGAGGAGGGCATAGCCGATCTGGCCGGCGGCCCCGGTGACGGCCACCGTGACGGGGGAGTCGGGCATCAGTCTCCTGTCGAGATTGGGTCAATCCTGAGTGTAGCGCAGGCTCAAGAGCCGTCCGGCCGGGGCTCGCCGCGCCGTCCCGCCGCCCAGTCGGCAACGGCCGCCGCCATGGCCGTGAACGCGATTCGCGGGCAGCCAGGCGGCGATCTCGGATCGTCCCACCCAGGCATGGTCGCTCGACTCGAAGTCGAGAGCCACCGTTGCCGTCGGGGTCGATGGCCCGTGCCCGATACACGGCGGTCACGGCGTTGGCCGGAGGTGAGTGGTACACCCCTGCCAGCGACAGCAGCTCGACGTCGATGCCGGACTCTTCGCGCGTCTCGCGGCGCGCCGCGATCTCGAACGACTCACCGGGGTCGAGGTAGCCGGCCGGAAGGTCCCACGCACCTCGACCCGGCTCGACTGCCCGCCGCAGGAGGAGCAGCCGCGCCTCGCCCTCGTCGTCGGCCCGCTCCAGCAGGACGGCGGCGGCTGGCTTGGGATTGGCGTACCAGCGCCACCGGCATCGGTCGCACACCAGCGGCTGCTCGTCGACGGTCGCGCAGTGCGGACAGGCGGGCACGGTCCGCGTCACGGCGCGAGGGTAGCAGGAGTCACGGTCAGCGGGCGACGAAGGCCTCGATCCGCGATCGCAGCTCGTCGCGTGCAACCCGGAACGCGGTCAGCCGCGTCATCGCGATCCCCTTCGGCGAGCGATGGATCGGCGATGCTCCAGTGCTCCTGCCGAAGGACGCCGGGCATCGTGGGGCACGCCTCGCGTGCCTCGTCGCAGACCGTGACGAGCCACGCCACGGCCTGTCCGAGAAACGGCTCAAGGGTCTTGCTCGCATGGTGGCTGATGTCGATCCCGATCTCGCGCATGACCTCCACCGCCTCGGGGCGCACGGTCGTGGCCACCGTTCCCGGCGCTCGCCGCATCGAACCGGTCGCCGGCCCACGCTCGGAGCATGCCTTCGGCCATCTGGCTACGCGCGCTGTTGTGCGTGCACACGAAGAGCACCCGCTCGAGCTGCCTCGGACCCGTTCATGCGTCAATCGTAGCGTACGCCGGCCCCCGCGTCGCGGTCGCTGGGGACAGGATGTGGATAACCCGGCGTGGCGGTCCGAACTTCGTGGAAAAGAGGGATGGACGGGTCACGGCTACGCTGGCTATTCTCGGGTTGTCCCGAAGGGGCAGCCAACGGCACCAGCGATTGCATCAACGGTCCGACGGCGGTTCCTTCGGGACATTTCGTTGTGCCGCGACACGACGTGTCATGCCGTACCATCGAGCGCCGTGCCGTCGTATTCCTGACGCCCTTCGTCGCCTCACTCCGATCATCCTCGGCGCCGTGGCGACCGCCGCCGCTGCGGCCTGCGCGGCCAGTCGCGGGCGCGACGGTCGGTCCACCCGTACCGGCCGCACCGGTCACCGCGGCTCTGGTCGCCCTGCCGTCTCCTGGTGCGGCCGCCGAGGGCCTGATGCCTTCGGTGCGTTCGCGCTGCTGGCTGCCACGATCGAGCACTGGCTGCGTTCGACCTGCTCCTCTTCGACGAGATCGCCCTCGTCCTGCTCGTCCCGATGGCGTTGCTCCGCCACGCGATCCCGAACCGGTCGCCTTCGGTTCGGGGTGGCCGAGGCTGGCTCGGCGTGGTTCATCGTTGCGGGGATCGCGTCGAGCCTCGTCGAGTGCCTCGGTTCCGCCCATGACTCTGGATCCCCAGGGCCTCCGCTTCTCCTGAAGGCAATCGCACTCTTCTACGTCATTTCCTGGATGCGTATCGGCCTGCGGATGCACGGATCGTTGGGGGCGCGGTCCTAGCGGTCGGAGGCGCGATCGGAGTCCTTGGCCTGATCGAGTTGCTGGATCCCGCTGCCGTTCCAGACCGCTTCGATCTTCCTCCGTATGCCGACGTCCGTGGTGAGCGTCGGCCGTTGTTCGATCGCTCTTCACCCATCCTGCCCAGTACGGATGGATCACCGTGTTCGCGGCATTCTTCTGGGCGCGATCTTCATCGTGCCCGAGCGTGGTGGGCCGTTCCGCGCTGGCCGCTCCTGCTTCAGCGTCGGCACGATCCTCAGCGGACGGCGAACGCCGCTGCTCGGCTCGTCGTCGCCCTCGCGTCGGCCGGTGTCGGCACATCCGACGCTGGGTCGCGACGCGGCTTGCGGGCCTGGCTGCCGGTCGTGGCGGCGATCGTTCTCGGCTTCCTCGCTGCGATCCTTGAAACCTTCTTCATCGCAGACCCTCGGTCAGTACCTGCCACCGCCGAGCAGGTCGAGCAGATCTTTCGCCTCCGAACCCGACGCGCTCATCCTGTCGCACCGTCCAGCCGCGCACGGCCCTCTACGTCGATCCGTGGCGATCGCTGCGTGATCACCTGCCGCTTGGCGTAGGAGCCGGACGCTTCGGCAGTCACCTGAGTCGCGCCGACTACAGTCCGATCTACGATGAGTACGGCCTCCACCGGATCTCGCTGCTGCAGCCCCGATCGCGCCGGTGCGGTCACCGACACGTACTGGCCGATGATCCTCGGGCGAGTCCGGCGTTCTCGGCCTCGGCGGCGCGCTGATCTTCATCGCCGCCGTGATCGTGAGCCTGTGGCGCGCAACGTGGGCCTCGGCGACGCGGCGAGCACCGCGCGATTGCGCTCGGGATCCTGATGGTGTTCGTCGAGGGTCTCGTTCGATCGCTGACGTCATCGGTGTACACCGCGCCGCCGATCGCGTACTTCGTGCTCGGTGCAGCCGGTCTGTCGATCGCCATGCAGCGGACCGTCGCAGAAGATGCCGAGGCGGATCAGCCTTCGCCGATGTCGCGCTGAAGGCGACGCACGACCTCGGCCGTCTCGTCGTCCGGCCCGCGGCCGGGCTCGGACGCGGGACCGGCGAAGGTCCCGAACTGACGGTCGCCGGCGTCGCCAAGCCCCGGAACGATGTAGCCGCGTTCGTTGAGGTGCGAGTCGAGGGCCGCGATGTGGATGTCGACGTCCGGGTGGGCCGCTGGACAGCGTCGCAACGCCCTCTGGCGCGGCGATGAGGCTGACCTGCTTGATCCGAGCAGCTCCCCACTGCTTCAGGATGTCGACCGTCGCCGCGGCTGACCCACCCGTGGCGAGCATCGGGTCGAGGATGAGGCAGACCTGCGCGGTCGCGGCATCCGGCAGCTTGTTGTAGTACTCGACTGGCTTCAGCGTCCGCTCGTCACGGTACAGGCCGATGTGCCACACCTCGGCCGACGGCAGCAGCTCGAGCATCGCGTCCACCATCCCAAGTCCGGCGCGCAGGATGGGGATCAGCCCGACCTTGGGCTCGAGGCGCGCGGCCGTCATCGGCTCGAGCGGCGTCTCGATCGGCTCCGGACGGGTGGCGAGGTCGGCCATGGCCTCGTAGCCGAGCAGCCAGGTGAGCTCGCGAACGAGCTCGCGGAACTTCTTGGGCTCGGTCGTCTTGTCCCGGAGGATGGCGAGCTTGTGCGCCACCAGGGGGTGGTGGCTGACGTGGACCGAGTCCGGGCTCGTGGTCGAGGACATCCTGGCGATTCTAGTCGCCCGAACTGGGCACAATGCGCCGATGCGACTGGCGCCCCACCCGCTGCTCCTGGCCTTCGGCGCCTTCGGGATGCTGTGGGGCGCCTGGCAGTCGCTGCTGCCCGATCTCGCCGGGCACTACGGCCTGAGCACCGGTCCGCTCGGCATGATGCTGACCCTCGGGTTCGCCATCTCGCTACCCGTGATGCTCGCAACGGGGCGGCTGATCGACCGCGTCGGCTCGCAGGTCGGGATCGTCGCGACGTCGCTCGGCCTTGTCGTCGGCCTCGCGGTCGTCGGGACGCTCGGTTCCCTGCCGATGCTGGTCGTCGGTGTCATCCTGATCGCCGCGGGGAGCGGCGCCTTCGACGTCGCGATCAACGGGTCGGCAATGGGAGACGTGGATTGGGGCCGACCTGCCCGGCTCACGCTCCTTCACGCCGCATTCAGTGGAGGGGGCCTGATCGGGGCCCTCGGCGCCGGTGCGGCCCTCGCGGCCGGGCTGCCGTTCCAGCTCGTGTACCCGGTCCTCGCCATCGTGGTCCTTGGCGCTGCCAGCACGTCGCTCAGCGGCCGGCGCCGGGCGGTGGTGCGGGAGGGTCGCGTGCCTCGGGCGGTCGCGCTCGCCATGCTCCCGCTCGCCCTGCTGGCCGGTCTCGCGTTTCTCGCCGAGGGATCGATGGAGACCTGGTCGGCGATCTACCTCCGCGACGTTCTTGGCGCGGCGGCCTTCGTCGGCGCACTGGGTCCCGGCGCGTTCCACGCCGCGATGCTGGTCGGGCGGCTCATCGGTGCCGGCGTCGCCGGCTCTCTGGGCGCGGCTCCGACCCTGCTCGCGGCCGGCGGACTGATCATCGTTGGCATGACGGTGGCGCTGACCGTCTCGTCGGTCCCGGTCGCCATCGTCGCCCTGTTCGCCGCCGCGCTCGGCGCTGCATTCATGGTCCCGGTGGTGATCAGCCTCGCCGGACGCCGAGCGGGTCCGTATGCCGGTCGGGCAGCGTCGTACGTACTCTCGCTGGGCTATGCCGGATTCCTGCTCGGCCCGTCGGCGGTCGGAATCCTGGGCGAGCTGGCCGGGCTCCGCGTCGCGCTCGCGGTCATCCCCGCGGCAGCGCTCGTCGTCGTGATCGCGTCCCGCACGCGGCTCGTCAGGGCCTGAGCGACGGCCCGTACGCGTCGGGTGCCTGGGCCTGGATCTACCTCGGCTGGCGGCTTGCTGCTAGGCTATCGGTTCGTGTCTGACCCTTTCGCGCATGGACCGTGTGCCCGCCCGTCGCTCGGATCCGCCACCTGAGGAGGTTAGGAGAGCATGGTCTTCGGATCAAAGCGTGATACCAAGCCGGACAGCCTCTCGCGCGAGGATGTGGTCGGGAACCTGTATCCGGACAATTTGACGAGTGAGGTCGACGTGGCACAGTCACCCAGCGAATTTCCCCGTCGCGACGATCGCGGCAACGAGAGCGTCATCGATCCCCATGCCCGGTTCAACGGGAAGTACGTCAGCGATCGCGACCTGCGCATCGAAGGCGAGGCGCAGGGCGAGATCGAATGCCAGGGGACGCTGATCATCAGCCCGCAGGCGCGCGTCCGCAGCGCGATCAAGGCGCACAACGTCGTCGTCAACGGCGACTACGAGGGCGACGTCGATTGCGGCGGCCGCTTCGAGATCGGCTCCACCGGACGTGTCAAGGGCAACATCAAGACCCAGGTGCTGGTGGTCAAGGAAGGCGCGCATTGGGAGGGCGGCGTCACCATGACCCGCGAGCCCGGTGCACGCCCCGCGCCGACCCCCGGTCAGCCCGGGCAGAGTGGCGCGGCCCCATCGAGCCGTGCGGGCGGTGGAAGCATCTTCAGCAAGGGCGAGGGCGGCGAGAAGGCCGGCGCCGAGCAGCGCGAGGGCCAGCGCGAGGGCCAGCCCGCGGGCCAGGGTGGCGGCGGCCAGTAGGCCGGTCGCGACCCGCCCGGAGTGAGCCCCGCCCGACGACCCGCGACGGCCGCGCCACCCGTACTGGTGGAGGTCCGGCGGGGCGATCGGGTTGAGTCCGCGCATCGTGGGGTCGTGGCCGTCGTCGCGCCCGATGGGTCACCCATCGCGTCGGTCGGCGATCCGGAGCACTTCATCTTCCTGCGCTCGAGCGCCAAACCGTTCCAGCTCGCCCCATTCGTCGCCTCGGGGCGATTCGACGAGTACCAGCTCGGCGACGACGCCCTGGCCGTGATGGCTGCCAGCCACAGCGGTGAGGATCAGCACGTCCGCCTGGTCCAGGAGATCCTCAGGCGTGCCGGTCTTACGAGCACGGTCCTCCACAACCAGGTACACCCACCGTTCGACACGGAGACCGCTCAGCGCCTGATCCGTGACGGCGAGCAGCCCACCGTGCTCCGTGGCAATTGCTCGGGCAAGCACGCGGGCATGGTCCTGTTCGCGAAGGCGTCGGGTTGGCCGATCGACGACTACTGGCAGCCAGACCACCCGGTTCAGCGCATGGCCCTCGAGGCGGTATCTGCGCTCTCGGACGTCCCGGTCGAGGCGATCGTCCAGGCCACCGACGGATGCGGAGTGGTCACCTTCGGGATGCCGCTGCGCGGCCTTGCGCTTGCCTATGCAAGGCTCGCCGATCCGAGCGCGATCGCCGATCCGCCGCTGCGCGCCGCGCTCACGCGCATCCGGGACGCCATGATCGCCCACCCCGAGCTCGTGGCGGGGGCGCGGCGCCGGATCGACACGGCGCTGATGCGAAGCGGCGGCGGCGCGCTGGTGGCCAAGGGCGGCGCGGAGGGGGTGGGCGCCATCGGTCTCCTCGCCTCGGCACCGGGCGGTTGGCCGCCGGCAGGCATCGCCCTGGCGATCGAGGACGGCGGGGCTGCCTCCCGCGCGGTGAACGTCGTCTCGTGCGAGGTGCTCCGGCAGGGCGCTGCGCTGACCGACGATCAGCTCCGGGGCCTGTCCGACTTCGCGCGGCCGATGATTCGGGACCCGCGCGGCGAGCCGGCCGGCGAGATCCGCCCGGTGTTCAGCCTGGGCTGAATGCTCGCGGGTTCCCGGCCTCTCGTCGCGACTCGAGCGCGACGATGATCAGCAGTGCGGCGGCGACCACGGCAAGCGGCCAGATCGGCGCCAGCGGCGCGACGATCGCGAGGGCGACCAGCATTGCCCCGAGCGCGGCGGCACGGATCACCAGGATGCGCCGATGAAGCACCCAGTACGACACGGCCGAGAACCCGACGAACAGCGCGACGCCGGCCCCGAGAGCCGCGATCACGGCCCCCGACATCGGCTCGTCGGGATGGGCAACCACTTCCTCGACCGCGACGGCGAACCCGACGATCCCGCAGATGAGCGGGAAGTGGGCAAGGCTGAAGGCGTCGCGCGCAATCGGCCCGATCCGCTCGGCCGGAGCGGCGGCGAAGGCGTGCTCGAGGCTCTTCTGCAGCCACCCGAAGTAGGACCACCACATCAATCCCGCAATGACGAGCGAGACGCCGGCGACCCCGACGAGCGCCTCGGTCCGTATCTCGCCGGCGACGGCCGTGCCGGCCACGATCAACGACTCGCCGAGCGCGATGATCACGAACAGTCCGTGCCGCTCAGAGATGTGCGGCGGATCGAGCTCCCATTGTGCCGCACGGCCCGCCACGGCTGCGGCCACCAGGTCGGCGGCGATGGCCAGCAGCCAGAGCGCGGTTCGCACTCCAGGATCCAGCAGCGCTCCGGCCAGGACGAGGACGAGCCCGACGGCAGAGAAGGCGGTCCAGGTCAGCACGCCGCGCTGGCCTGAACCCTCATGATCGGTGTCGATCCGGACCTGCAGCCCCAGGCCGAGGATGCGCACCACCACGTAGGGAATGGCGAACCACGCGGCGTCCTCCTCGAACGCGTGCGGCACCATCGTCGCCATGATGAACGCCATCCCGGTGGCCACCAATGTCACCAGGCGCACCGCGGCGTGGGTCGTGTCCGCCGGGTTGAGCGTCCACGTGAACTGGGTCCACGCCCACCAGATCAGCCAGAAGAGCAGCAACGATCGCAGCACTCCACCCACCGTCAGATCGTGGGCGGTGAGGACCGTCACCTGCGTGACGGCGAACACGAAGACCAGGTCGAAGAACAGCTCGACGAACGTGACCGACTGTGGTTCGGAGGCGCGCATCGATCGTCGGCCGGCCGTCGTCATGGAGCTCCCTGGTCGAGTGGGACCGAGCGTAGCATCCGCGACGGACGAGCCATCATGCGAGAGCGGATCGCACCAGCTCCGCCACGCGGATGAAGACCGGGGCGAGGAGGATCGCCGGCAGGAAGCTCGCGACTCGGACCGGCTTCAGGTCGAGCAGCCGGAGCGCCACGCCGATGAGGATGAGGCCACCGGCCGCGGTGATGGCCAGGATCGTCGGTTCGTCGAGGGCGCCGCGGAAGAGCGCCGCGCCGGCCGCGATCCCGCCCTGCACGATCAGCACGGTCAGCGCCGAGAGGTAGACCCCTGCCCCGAGCGCCGCCGCGAAGGCGATGGCCGCCACGCCATCCAGCATCGACTTCACGGCCAGCAGCTGGATGTCGCCGGTCAGGCCGTTCTGGAGTGACCCGAGGATCGTCAGCGGCCCGACGCAGAAGACGATGCTGGCGGTGACGAATCCCTCGGCGATGCGGCTCGGGCGCTCCCCGGACGACAGCCGTCGCTGGAACCAGGCGCCGATCCGTTCGAGGCCATCGTGCAGTCGGAGGTACTCCCCGATCACGACGCCGAGCAGGAGGGCGCCGAGAATCGCGAGGTCGTCGCCAGGCTGCGCGACCGGATCGATGAACACCGAGATCGCCATCGAGGTGCCGATGACCAGCGTGAACAGCCCGAGCCCGGTGGTCAGGCTGGCCTGCATCCGGTCCCGGCATGCGTGAGCCGATGAGCAGCCCGATGGTGGCGCCGACGAGCACGGTGGCGACGTTGAGCAGCGTGCCCGTCAGGAACATGGCGCACAGCCTAGCCGGTCACGGCTCGAGCATGGTCGCGACCCGGATCGTCGCGTGTAGCCTAGCGATGCAATGCGTCGCGGCTCCCGTCTCCTCTTCGCCGGCATCGGGCTGGCCGTGGCGGGCTGTGCATCGGCGCTGCCGTCGTCGGACAACCAGGAGGATGGGGTGCGCTACGTGGCTCTCGGCGACTCCTACACCATCGGCACATCGGTGGCGGAGTCGGAGCGCTGGCCGAACCAGCTCGTTGAGCGCATCGGCCAGCTCGAGCTGGTGGCGAACCCCGCGGTCAACGGGTACACCTCGGGCGACCTGATCGATCGGGAGCTGCCCCTCGCTCGATGACCTCGAGCCGGAGCTCGTCACCGTGCTCATCGGTGTCAACGATGTCGTGCAGGGCGTGCCCGAGGCGATCTACGCCGACAACGTGGAGACCATCCTCGACGCATTGCTGGCGCGGCTGCCCGGCGGTCGCATCGTGTGCGTTGCCACACCCGACTACACGCGGACGCCACAGGGCTCGGCGTTCGGTGATCCCGCCCAGCAGCGCGCGGGGATCGAGCGAGTGAACGCGATCCTGCGCGAGGCATGCGCGACGCGGGGAGCCGCCTTCGTCCCCGAGATCTTCGAGATCAGCCAGGGCGCCTCGCAGGATCCCGGGGCTGGTTGCCGGCGACGGTCTCCATCCGTCCGGTGCGCCAGTACGCGCGCTGGGTCGACGCCATCGCCCCGGTCGTCGCCGAAGCGCTCGGCACGGCCCCTGCTACGCTTCGCGACGAATGACGAACAGCCAACCGCCGATGCGCGTCCGCATGGCGCCGAGCCCGACCGGGCCGCTCCACATCGGTACCGCGCGGACCAGCCTCTTCAACTACCTGGCATCACGCCACGCCGGCGGGACGTACGTGCTGCGCATCGAGGACACCGACGTGGCTCGCAGCACGGATGAATTCGAGCGCGACATCATCGACAACCTCCATTGGCTCGGCATCAGCTGGGACGAGGGCCCGCAGGTCGCGGGGGGCGACGAGGTCGGGGCATTCGGACCGTACCGGCAGCGCGACCGGATGGAGCGCTACGCCGGCGAGGTCGATCGGCTTCTCGCTTCCGGGGCGGCCTATCGGTGCTGGTGCACGACCGAGGAGCTGGATGCGGTCCGGCGACAGCAGGAGCAGGCGAAGGAGCCACCGCGCTACAACCGGCGCTGCCTGAACCTGTCGGACGCCGAGCGGACAGAGTTCGAAGCCGCCAACCGCGCGTCGGTCGTCCGATTCCGCGTCGAAGCCGAGACCATCCGGTTCGACGACCTCGTGCGCGGCGAGGTCGAGTTCGACAACTCGCTGCTCGGCGACTTCGTCATCGTCCGCAACGACGGGTCGCCGCTCTACCACTTCGTCGTGGTCGTCGACGACGAGGCCATGGAGATCACGCACGTGATCCGTGGTGAGGATCACCTCAGCAATACTCCGAAGCACATCGCCCTCATTCGCGCCCTCGGCTACCGGGAGCCGCGCTTCGGCCACATCCCGCTGATCCTCAACCCCGACCGGTCGAAGATGAGCAAGCGGAAGTCGCAGACCTCCATCACCGCCTACCGCGAGGAGGGCTATCTGCCCGAGGCCTTCGTCAACTTTCTCGCCTTCCTGGGTTGGTCGCCCGGCACCGAGGAGGAGATCTTCACGCTCGACGAGCTCACCGAGCGGTTCGACCTCGCGAAGGTCCACAAGGGCGGGGCGATCTTCGATCGAGACCGGCTCGACCACCTGAACGGCGTCTACATCCGCGCCCTGTCGGACGAGCAGCTCGCCCTGCGTCTCCGGCCCTGGGTCCCCGAGGCGATCGCCGACGACGACCTCCTGCGCGTCGTCCCGCTCATCAAGGAGCGCTTGGTGAAGCTCGGCGACGTCCCCGACCTGATCGGATTCGTCTGGGAACCCGATGATGTCGTCGCGTCGTGGTATGCGCCCCGAGCTGCTGCACTCCGAAGAAGGGCGGTCCGGACGAGGCTCGCGACTGCGCTTGACGGCGCGCTCGTCGTGCTGGCCGAGCTCGACGACGCGGACTTCGCCGCCGACGTGCTCGAGCAGCGCTGCCGCGAGGCGGCCGATGACGCCGGCATGAAGGCCGGCGACTTCTTCTCGCCGATCCGAGTGGCGGTGACGGGTCGAACCGTCTCGCCGCCGCTCTTCGCATCGCTCGAGCTGCTGGGCCGCGACCGATCCCTGGCGCGCGTCGAGGCGGCCCTCCGCAAGCTTCCGGTGGCGGCCGGATGAGCACCGAAGACACTATCCGCCGGATGCGGCCCGCCTGGACGCGCTGCTCGACGCCGACCTCGTGATCCCGATCCGATCATCGTCCGGCTCGAACCCCGATCCCCAGCTGCTGGGGGCGGACGCCTTCCGGCATGGCACCGATGAGGCTGGCGAACGGTTCATCGCCGCATTCACCTCGCCGGCGTCCCTTGCCGAGTACGGGCCCGCGAGGGCAGCGACACCATCCGCCTTGCGGCCCGCGACCTCTTCGAACGCGCGGATGCGGCCCAGGAGCGCGTGGTCGTGGACCCGGGTGCGCCGACCCAGGTCGAGATCGCGCTCGGCGTTCTTCCGTTCCTGGCCGCGGGGATCGACCCGAACCGCCCGGACGCCATGCGCGCCCGGCGACCGCTGGGCGACCTGCCGGCGCTCGAGGTGCCGGAGCAGATTCCCGAGCCCTTCGGGCGTGAGCTGCATGCGGCCCTCACCGAGCTGTCCCAGGTGCAGCGCGCGTGGCTGCTGCGCGCCGGATCGGCCTGGACCGCCGGCGTCATGCTCCATCCCGACGCCCTGCTCGCGGACTTCGACGCCGTGCGCAACCGACTTCACGCGGTTGCGACGGAGCACCTCGGCTCACGGCGCCTCCTCGCGGTCACGGACCTTCGCGCGCCGGCCCTGCGCGACATGTACGACGCCACCGCGGCGCCCTTCTACGCGCGAGCAGAAGAGCGCAAGGGCCTCATCTCCCGCCTCTTCGGGAGCTAGGCCCGCTCGTCGTCTGGCGCCCGGCACCAGGACGAGCCGTCCGTCGACGTCTCGCCGGCCCGAAGTCGCCGATGCGCCTCCAGCGCGTCCGCCGAGCGGAACGCGCTCCGTCGACCAGCTGACGCGACCCTTCTCGGCCAGGCGTACGACGTCGCGCAGGTCGTCGGCCGAGCCCCAGGCCATCGTGGTCAGCCACGCCTCGATCGGCACATGGTCGAATCCGAACGGAATCGTCCCGCCCGCCTCACCGATCAGCATCGCCAGGCCATCGGGGTCGACGCGACGCAGCTGCCGACGCGAGCGTCTCCGCTGAGCCGACGAAGTCCAGGCGACGTCGAAAGTGGCCGGCGGGCTCATCGGCTTCCGCCAGCTGGACGGCTGTCGGCTCCGAGCTCGGTCGCCCGCTCGAGGCGGGATGCGTCCCGTTCGCGGACGGTGATCGACCAGCTTTGGACCGTGGGCCGGCAGCAGACGGAGATACTGGAGCGCGAACTGTCCCAGCGCCCCGCAGCCGATGACGAGGACGCGCGCGTCCTTCTGCAGCCAGGGCTCGCCGCGCGGGTCACGGCGCGATACGGGGTGATTCCGGCATCGGCGAGGGGAGCCGCGTGGGCCGGATCGAGGGTCGACAGCGTGACCAGGTGGCGGGGATGAGGGACGAGCATGGCCGGTGCGTAGCCGCCATCGGCCTGAAAGCCGGGCGCCGCGGACTCCGGGCAGCGCTGCTCGGCTCCGGCGCGGCACTCGCGGCAGTCACCGCAGCCCCAGCCCCCGAACACGACCACCGGGGTGCCGATCGGCGCCGCGTCGGTGGCATCTGGCCCGAGAGCCTCGATCCAGCCGGCGACCTCGTGCCCCAGCGTGACGGGCGGGACGACTCGCGTCTGGACGCCATCGACCACGTGGAGATCGGTATGGCACACCCCACAGCCGGCCACGCGGACTCGCACCTGGGTGCCCGTCGGCTCGGGCAGGGGAAGGTCCACGATGCGCAGGCCGCTGCCCGGACCGTGGAAGCGGACGGCGCGCACGCGTGCGCTACGAGCCGGTTGAGGCGTCTTCGGCGGCGGGGATCGGCTGTGACAGAGCCCGGATCACGCCATCCACCAGCGTGTCGGGTTCGACGCCGACCAGGACGGCGCGGACGACTCCGTCGACGTCGGCGGCCACGGCCACCGGCTGAGCCACGTTCACGTTCGCGCCGGAGGCCACGGTCTCGATGCCGAGCAGCTCCACGGCGCTGCGGCGCTCGTCGCTGAGGAGCAGAAACGGCAGCTTGTGCTCATCCGCGAACGCAGTCTGCTGCTCCTCGGAGTCGCAGCTGACGCCGTACACCGCTATGCCTGCCTCGCGCAGACGGCCGTGTCCGGCCACGAGCGCTTCGACGGCCTTGAGGCCGCGCCGGCGACCCGCGCCCTCGAGGGTCGGCGCGCCGAAGAACAGGAGCAGCGAGGCCTGCTTGGTGACCTGGCTGCGCAGGTTGAGGAGGAATCCGTCCGTGGCGCGCAGACCCACGGAGGGCAAGGCGTCGCCGGCGGCAATCGTCGCGGTCATGCCTCGATTGTAGCGGTGCCCAGGCGGACGGTGCCCTCCCGCTGATGGATGAGCCCGTCGCGCTCGAGACCACCGAGAACGGCACTCCATTCCGCCGCTCTCAGTCGGGGGCCGATGCGCTGCGCCTGGGCCGCGAGCTCACGGCGCAGGCGGGTCGCCGGGAGCGCGTGGCCATCGGCTGCCGCGAGGGCGCGCAGGACCGCGCCCCGGTACGCTCGGCTGCTTCCCCGCAGGGAGGCTTGGCGGGGTACGGCGATCCGCACCGCGCCGCCGCGGGACGGACAGCCGATGGCGACCGGGCAGACGTCGCAGCGCGGGTTCCGGGCACGGCAGATGGACGCCCCGAACTCCATGGTCGCGTGGGTCCATGCCGCGACGTCCGCGCCACGCCCCGGAGCCGCAAGCGCATCGGCGGTGGCCTGGAGCGCGGCCGGTCGATCGGGTCCGCCGATGCGCCGCAGCAGCCAGCGTCGCACGTTGGTGTCGACGACCCCGACCGGAGCGTCGAAGGCCAGCGAAGCGACGGCACGCGCCGTGTAGGGTCCGACGCCTGCGAGGCTGACAAGCCCGTTCACGTCGCGGGGCCACCCGCGTTCGGCCACGGTGGCAGCGGCCCGCTGGAGCGCGAGGGCGCGCCGGTTATAGCCGAGCCCGCTCCACGCTGCGAGGACCTCGGCGCTCGACGCCGACGCGAGCGCCGAAACGCTCGGGAAGCGCGCCATGAACCGCGGAAAGCGATCCACGACGCGAGCGGCCTGGGTCTGCTGGAGCATCACCTCGCTGACCAGCACCGCGTAGGGGTCCCGGGTCGCGCGCCACGGGAAGTCGCGATGCTCGATGTCATACCAGGCAAGCAGGGATCGGCGCAGGCGACCGACGAGCCTGGCCGACGGATGAGCCGTCACGGGCCGCGATGGTAGCAGCGGAGGGTGTCGGCGCGGCGCCGGCACATCGTGCGCTAGGGTTGCGAGCATGGGCTATCGACTCCTGTGCCTCGATGCCGGGTTCACCGTGCTCTCGCCCCGACGGACCCTCAGCGACGCGCTGTCCGGCGTCCTGGCCGCCGATGGTCACGCGATCACCGAGGAAGAGATGCGGGCCGCCTGGGAGCAGTCCGATCGGTGGTTCTGGGACGAGTACCACCGTCCGGGCAACGACACCTGGACCGATGACGGCCGCATCGACGAGTACTGGCGGCGGTACCACGGCGTCATGCTCGGGCGCCTGGGCGTGGACGCACGGCGGGAGGTCCTCGATCGCATCCTTGCCAGCCAGTTCGCGACCGACGCCTGGGAGCTGTACGCGGATGTCGAGCCGATGCTGCGCGAGGTCCGCGAGCTCGGCGCACAGGTCGGGATCGTGAGTGACTGGGGATCGAACCTGCGGGGGATCGTCCAGCACCTTGGCCTCGATCGGTACGTCGACTTCGTGCTGCCGTCCGGGGCCGTCGGCCTGGCCAAGCCGAACCCGGCGTTCTTCCGGATGGCACTCGAACGCGCGGGTGTGCCGGCCGCGGAGGCCCTGATGGTGGGTGACTCGTACCGCGCCGACGTTCGCGGCGCGTGGAGCGCCGGCATGGACGCGGTGTGGCTCGATCGCGCCGATGGCATCCGGATCACGCCCGACGACGAGCCGCCGCCGGCTGACGTTCGGGTCGTGGCCACGCTCGCCGAGCTGCCGGACATCGTGCGCGCCGCGCCGGCCCTTCCGCGCGGCGACGTGCCGTACGACGGCTGACCGACGGTGAGTGCCGTGTCCGGCTCGGAGATCGTCGTCGACAAGTTCGGCGGGTCGGTGCTGCGGCGTCCCGACGACATTGCCGCTGCGGTGGACGTCGTGGCCCGCCAGCGCACGGCCGGACTGCGCCCGGTGGTGGTGGTCAGCGCCTTCGAAGGCGTGACCGACACGATCCTCGGGGCGGCGAAGGTCCTGCTGCCCGACCGGGGTGAGTCCCTGCGCGAGTCCGGCCACGCGGCCGACGCGGCGTTCGCGCGCGAGACCGATCGTGCCCTGGCCACCGGGGAAGCGCTGTCGGCCTCGCTCTTCGCGCTCGGGCTGCAGGGTCGCGGAATCGCCGCTCGATCCTTCTCCGGTGCCGAGGCGGGCATCCGGACCGCGGCCGCGCACCTTGGCGCCGAGGTTCGGCGGGTGCTGTCACGCCCGTTGCGCAGCGCCCTGGCCGAGGGCCTCGTGCCGGTGGTTGCCGGCTTCCAGGGCATCGGCACCCACGGCGAGCTCACCACGCTCGGCCGAGGCGGCACCGACCTCTCGGCGGTCGCCCTGGCGGTCGCCCTCCGGGCGGACCGCTGCGAGCTGTTCAAGGACGTGGGCGGAGTCCTCGAGGCTGACCCCCACCTGGTGCCGGGCGCGCGCTTCCTGCCCGTCGTCGATGCGCGTCAGCTCGAGCTGCTGGCAGAGCTGGGATCCGAGGTCGTGCATCCCGTTGCCGTGCGCCGTGCGCGACGCGGCCGCCTTCGGCTGATCGTCCGGGCGCTCGAGGACGATGCCCCGCAGACGGTCGTCCGGCCCTCACGCGACGACGATGGCGTCCTCATGCTGGCGGTCGACCGCAAGGAACGGGTGGCGCGCATCAGTCTCGTCGGGCCGGCAGCCATGCTGCCCGAGATCCTGCCGCTGCCGGCTCACGGCGAGGGCGCCTTCGACGAGGGTGGGATGCGCGTGGTGTGGGCCGAGGTCCCGCTGGCATCGGCAATGTCGGCCGCGCAGTCGGTGCACGCGTCGTTCATGTACCGGGAGCCTACGGAGATCTGAACTGCACCGCCGCGACCTCCGCTTGCAGGCAGGTGCCGCCAGGCGGAGGCATCTCGGCGAGCTCGGGAGCGAGATGGGTCTGGCGCCGCACGGTCGGGCCGGTCGCGAAGACCACCGTGACGTCGTCGGCTGAGAGCGCGTGGGTCCAGTCGTACCCGAACTCTTGCGTGACGAAAGCGGCCGATGCGCCCGGCGGGAAGAGACAGACGCGCGACCATGCAAAGTCCGTGAAGTCACGAAGCAGCACCGGTTCGCCGTCTGAGGCGCGCGCAGCCGCTTCGATGCGATCGCCGAGCCCTTCATCGACGGTCGCGCCCCGGATCAGCAGCGTGATCCCGGCCAGCAGGACGAGCGCGATCGCCGCGATCCCGACCGAGCGCACCCAGGTGCGTCGGAACGGCTCGCCGAAGTCGGGATTGGCGCGCACGACCATTTGGTCCGAAGCATACGCCGCGGGGTCGACATCTCGGACGCGTCAACCATGGGTCAGGTGCCAACGGCCTCGTGCTCGGCGACCGATGGACGCCGGCCGCCGAGCTGGAGCACGACCGCCGCGACCAGGATGAGCGCCCCGCCGAGCAGCTGCACCGTCGCCCGGCTGCTCGTTGAGGAGCCAGGCGGCGAGGCCGACCCCGACGACCGGCTCGAGCGTGGCAAGGATCGCCGCCCGCGGCGCTCCCAGCATGCGGATGCCGGTGATGAACGCCAGCGTCGGGATGGCGGCCCCGACGAGACCGGCGACGAGGACCGGCCACAGCCCGTCGATGCTCGCCGTCGGCGCTGTGAGGCCGGCCAGCTGCCCGGTGGCCGCCGCGATGACGACATAGCCGATGGCGGCGCCGCCCATCGTGAAGGCAGCCGACTCGATCGGCGGAATGCGGGCGAACCCGTGCCGTGCCGCGAGGACATAGAACGCCTGGGTCAGGGCGGCCAGGAATGACAGCCCGATGCCGATCGGGTCGAGTTGCCCGACGTCGCCCGAGCCCGCAAGGGTCAGCACCAGGCCGAACATCGACAGGCCCAGCGCCGCCCAGCGCAGCGCGTCGAGACGGTCGCCGAACCACAGGACCGATGCCACGGCAACGAAGGCCGGGTAGCTGTAGAAGACGAGGAGCGCCAAACCGATCTCGATGCGCACGAAGGCGACGAACATCGCCAGGTTGAGCACGAGGTTGGCCATCGACGCCGTGCCGATGAACCAGCGGTCGCGCGTCGCGATCGCCCGCAGCGCGAAGTGGCCGGCGCCCCGCGATCCGGCGCAGCGAGAGCAACAGGACGAGCATGACGGTGGCGCCGATCGCTGCACGCCAGGCGACGATGGCGAGTGACCCGACGCCGGCATCGTCCGCGAAGCGAGTGACCGGGCCGAGCGTTCCGAAGCAGACAGCCGCCAGGATCACGAGGCCCGCGCCGGCAAGCCCGGACGAACCGTCGCGCGACGGGCGGCTCACTCGGTCGCGACCAGCTCGGACGCGTCCGCCGCGGCGAGCTCCTGGCGCAGCCGGTCGAGCTCGGGCTCGATGGCGGCGCCGCGGTCCAGCAGCGTGTTGTGGCGCTCCACGAGCCGCTTGACCAGCGATGCATCGGCGTAGATCGACGGATCCGCCAGTCGCTCCGACGATCCCCGCCAGCTCCGTGGCGACCGTCGATTTCCTCGGCCTCCAGCCGACCGAGCGTCGCGCGTAGGTCACGGGTTCGGCGATGGCGCCGATTCCGTTCCTCCGCCTCGCGCCGGCGGCGCTCCGAGGCCGCGGTCGCCGACTCCCGTGGCTTCGGTGCCGCCGCGACGACGCCACGCGGCGTCGAGCGTGCGCCCTCCACCGCGCCGCGTGTCTCGATGTCGACGCCACGCTTCGCCGCGTAGTACTCGAAGTCGCCGGGGTAGACGGTCGCCGCCCCGTCGTTGACCTCGATGATCGTGTTCGCGACGCTGCGGATGAGGTAGCGGTCGTGGGTGATGAGCACGATCGTGCCGCTGAACGCGTTCAGCGCATCCTCGAGCACGTCGCGGCTCTGGATGTCGAGGTGGTTCGTCGGCTCGTCGAGGCACAGCAGGTTGGCCGGATCGGCGAGGAGCTTGGCCAGCGCCAGCCGTGTCTGCTCCCCGCCGGACAGGACGCCGCACCTGCTTGTCGACCGCGGAGCCGCTGAACAGGAACGCGCCAAGCAGCTTGCGCATGTCGGTGGTCGACATCATCGGCGCCGCGTCGTTGAGCTCGTTGAACACGGTGTTCTCCGGGTTCAGGGCGTCGATCTGGTGCTGCGCGAAGTACGCGACCCGCACGTTCGAGCCCAGCTCGCGCGTGCCGCCCTCGAACGGCAGGACGCCGGCCAGGATCTTGAGCAGCGTGGACTTCCCGGCGCCGTTCGGGCCGATGAGCGCCACGCGCTGGCCGCGCTCGAGCTGAAGGTCGAGCGTGCCGTCGTACACGACGTTGTCGCCGTAGCGCTTCTCGACGTCCGACAGCGTGATGACCGTCCGGCCGCTGCGCGGTGGCTCGGGGAATCGGAACTTCACCGATCGCGCCCGCGCTCCGGGCGAGGCCACGCGGTCGAGCTTCTCGAGCGCCTTGACGCGTGACTGCACCTGCCGCGCCTTCGAGGCCTTGTAGCGGAACCGATCGATGAATGCCTGGGTGTGGGCGATCTTGCGCTGCTGGTTCTTTGCCGCCGCCTCGAGCTGGGCCATGCGCTCGGTGCGCTGCTCGACGAAATCGGCGTAGTCGCCGACGTACTCGGTGGCTCGACTGTCGTGGAGCTCCACGACGCGGTTCGCCACCTCGTTGATGAAGTCGCGATCGTGGCTCACGAGCACGATGGCGCCCGCGTACACCGCCAGGAAGCCCTGCAGC
This sequence comes from uncultured Chloroflexia bacterium, assembly GCA_963767985.1. GTDB lineage: Bacteria > Chloroflexota > Limnocylindria > QHBO01 > QHBO01 > JACDBZ01. The sequence goes on along the minus strand of CAVYGE010000002.1, from coordinate 252,967 downwards.
CACTCGACGCTGGCGAGGTCGAGGTGGTTCGTCGGCTCGTCGAGGAGCAGGACGTCGGGATTCTGGAGCAGCAGGCGCGCCAGGGCGACGCGCATCATCCAGCCGCCGCTGAACTCGCCCATGTCGCGATCCATGTCGGAGTCGGCGAAGCCGAGTCCGGCCAGGATGCGGCGGGCCTCGGACTCGAGCCCGTAGCCGCCGAGCGCCTCGAAGCGGTGCTGGAGCCGGCCGTACTCGTCCATCAGCTCGGCGAGCTCCTCCTCATCGGCCGCGTCCTCGAGCTCGGTCTCGATGTGGCGCATGCGGCGCTCGATGCCGCTCGACCTCGCCGGCGCCGGCCAGCACCTCGGCCAGCACGCTGCGGCCGCGCGTCTCCGCCACCTCCTGGCGCAGGTAGCCGATGACGGTGTCCCGGGCCCGCGTGATGGTCCCGGTGTCCGGCTCCTGCTCGCCGGTGATGAGCTCGAGCAGCGTCGTCTTGCCCGCCCCGTTGGGACCGACGATCGCGATGCGGCGTCCTGCGCTGATCATCAGGCCGACGTCGCTGAAGAGATGCTGGGCGGCGTGGCTCTTCGACACGCTCGCGATGGTCACGAGGCTCATGGGGCGTCGAGCATGGTACCCGCGGACCTCGAGAGGCGCCGACGGCGTGCCGACGCACGCGTCACGAGCCGATCAGTCGGCGACGAGCTTCGCCCCGGCGGTGTCGAAGCGAAGACGGGTCGCCATGCCCGCGATCCCGGACGCGTTCCACGCCTTCTCGACGGCGTGGGCGCTGGCCGGGGCGTCGCAGATCGCCAGGACGGCGGGACCGGCACCCGACAGGCAGGCGCCGGCGGCACCGCGCTCGTAGGCGAGGTCGATCAGCTCGCGGCTGCCGGCAAGGTGCGGCAGCCGATACGCCTGGTGCAGCTCGTCCTCCATCGCTCGCCGCAGGAGTCCGGCGTCCGAGGTCATGATCGCCGTCGCCAGCAGGGCGCTGCGACCCGCCTGCCGGGCGGCGGCCGCGTGCGTGACGGTCGCCGGCAGGGCGCCGCGCATCTCCTGCGTCCGGCTCTCGCGCTGCGGGATGAACACCACCGGGATCCACGCCTCCGGCGTGCGGAAGCGGCGAAGCGTCACCTGATCGTGCTCGGCGACCGCGACGGTGAATCCCCCGTACAGGGCCGCCGCGACATTGTCGGGGTGGCCCTCGAGCGCCGCCGCCAGCTCCAGCAGCTCGTCGGCCTCCACGGCACGTCGCCCGACCGCGGCGCCCAGCACAACCCCGGCCACGATCGCTGCGGCGCTGCTCCCGAGCCCGCGCGCGGCGGGGATCATGCTCGAGACCTCGAGCCTCCACGATGCGCCGCCGGGAGCGGAGGACACGCGCAGGCCGTCGCGGAACGCCCGGATCAGGAGGTTGTCGTCGGGTCGTTCATCGTCCGCGGGGGCGCCTTCCCCGCGAGCGTCGAGCACGATTCCGGGCTCGGTCGCCGTGCCAGAGCTCCGCTCGCAGCTTCAACGACAGCGCCGCCGCGAAGCAGTCGAAGCCGCTGCCGAGGTTGGCGCTCGAGGCGGGGACGTCGACGCTGGCGATGGGCGGCATGCGATGGCGAGTATACGGAGGCCGCTACGTCATCCGGCCATCGGCGTGCCGAGCCAACGTCCGGGGCGGGCGCGACGTCCCTCCGTTGGGGTCGATCGCGGTCGTGGGCGAGACTCCGGTCATGACAGCGCCACGCGATAACGACACCGCCTCGTGCCGGCCCGCCTGCCGGCCCGAGGTCGAGGCTGCCCTGCGTCGGGATCCGGTCGTCTGGCTGAGCTCCGTCCAGCCCAACGGGCGACCGCACCTCGTCCCGGTCTGGTTCGCCTGGGACGGCCGGCAGATCGTGGCGTTCAGCAAGCCGAACGCGCGCAAGATCGGCAACCTCCGCTCACAGCCCGGGGTCATGATCGCGGTCGGCACGCCCGGGCCCGATTTCGAGGTGGAGCTCATCGAGGCACACGCCGAGCTCCCCGATGTGCCGGCCACGAGCCTGATGCCTGCCGCGTTCGGGGAGAAGTATCGCGATCTCCTGCGGCGCGCCGGCATGACCGTCCAGCGCTTCGCCGAGATCTACTCGCAGCCGATCGTGCTGCGACCGCGGCGCTTCCTCGGCTACGGTGGGCGGGCGGCAGCCCCGTCGTCGGCGACCTGAGCGCATCGCTGTCAGGAGCTGGGTCGCGCGCGCTCGACCGCATTCACGAGATCGTCGAAGCCGAATGGCTTGGCGACGAAGGCCGATGCCGCGATGTCGGCCGCCCAGCGGGCCGCGTCGCGTGCGGCGGTCATGACCACGATCGGGGTCCGGTGCCCTCGCTCGCGGAGCTCACGCGCGAAGCCCCAGCCGTCGAGCACGGGCATGCGCATGTCGAGCAGGATCACGTCGGGCAGCTCGCCGCTCGATCGAGCGCAGAGCGTCCGCCCCGTTCGCCGCCTCCTGGACCTGGTAGCCCTCGATCTCCAGCATCGCGGAAACCGTGGCCCGGATGTCCGGCTCGTCGTCGACGATGAGCACACGACAGGTCAGGCATCGACCAACGCCTCAGCGCCGCCGCTCGGAGACCACCGCGGCTGGTCCACCGCTGACCCGACGTTGTCCCGGAACGGGGTCCATTGGCAGACTGACCTGGAACGTGCTGCCCCCGCCCGGTGTCGGTTCCATCCAGATTCTGCCGCTGTGCTCCTCGACGATCCGCCGGCAGATGTAGAGGCCGAGTCCCATGCCCGTGTCAGTGATGCCCTGCGCATTGGAGGCGCGGTAGAAGCGCTCGAAGATCCGGTCCTGCTCCGGCTCGGGAATGCCGACGCCATGATCGATGACGGCGATGCGGGCCTCGCCGTCGGTCGCCCACACGCTTGAGCTGCGGTCGCGCTGCACCTGGGCCGTACTTCAGCGCATTTTCGACGAGGTTGTCGACGACCTGCTGGATCCGCGTCGCGTCGACCGAAGCCAGTCACCGGTGTTCCCGGGGCATGGATCTCAACCGCGGCCGCGTCGTCGCTGTGGCGGAGCTCGATCGCTTCGACGACGTTCCGAAGGTCGGCCGGGTCGTCGATCCATGACGATCCCGCCCTGCTCGAGCCGCTGGGCGTCGAGCATCTCGCTCACGAGGTCTCGGAGGCGTCGCGCCTCGTTCGCCAGGCGCCCGATGCCGGCCGCGTCGACCGGTGCCGCCGGGTCGTTCGCCACGCGACGCTCGAGGAGCTCGGCCTGCCCGAGGACGACGGTCAGCGGTGTGCGCAGGTCGTGGGCTGCGGCCGAGAGGAACTCCTCCTTCAGCCGAGCGGCCTCTTCACGGGCCTCGAGCAGACCGGCCTGGCGCGCGAGATCACGAGCCTCGAGCAAGCACTGCCACGTGATCGGCGAAGAGCTCGATCAGCCAGAGATCCTCCTCGATGAAGATCGGAGCCCGATCGGCGTAGACCGCGAGCACACCGATCCGTCGACCGTCACGCGTGACTGGCGCCGCGATCACCGTCCGCGCGTTGGTCGTGGCGTAGGTCTGGGCATGCTCCGGATCGGACGCTGCGGCATCCGCGGCGATCACTCGCCGCTGCTGGGAGTAGGCCGCGCCGGCGATGAATGCATCGTCGGGGTAGGTGAGCCACTCGCCCGTCTGCGACGCGTAGCGGATGACCGACTGCTCGGGGTCCGCCACGCCGATGCTCGCGCCATCCGCGCCGGCGGCGGCCGCCACGGCGTGCTGCAACTGGGACATCGCGAGATGGTCGTCTCCCACGCTCACGAGGTGCACGGAGCTCTCCAGGAACGCCCGGAGATCGGGCTCGCGCCAGGCGCGACGCACCCACGTTGGAGGCGCAAACCCCAGGAAGAAGGCCATCACGGCGCCGAATGCGGCCACCTGGGCCAGGACCTGGAGGGCGATCGTTCGTTCGCCGGTCATTGCATCGGCAAGGAGGACGACGATGGCAGCGACGAACAAGCCTGCCCCGACCACGATCGCGCGCATGCGCCGACGGGTGATGCCCCGGGAGCGCCGCCGTGCCCGGTCGAAGGCGATGGCCGCGTAGCCGCCCACGGCGAGGAACCAGGCGATGATCGCGAGCTGCAGGAGCTGGGGCTGGGTGGTGAGTGCGAACCCGACGGCCGCAATCCCGAGATAGACCGCGCCGCCGGCCGCGACGACGAACCGCGGCGTGCCACTGAAGTCGTCGACGAGACGCAGCATCGCGTACGGGGCAAGCGTGAGCAGCAGGATGAGGACCGACGTGACCCAGGCAGGTGGCTCGACGAAGAGGATCGGCGAGAGGCGCGCCAGCACGACGAGCGCCGCGATCGAGCCGAAAAGCAGGCTGGTATCCAGCGCGGCGCGCGTCGGGTGACGCATCGTGTCGCGAAGCACCACGACGAAGAGCCCGACGAACAGGGCCTGGGTGACGAGGCTGATCAGCTCCAGAGCAGACATGACGATACGCCGGCGAGTGAACTCGACGCAGCACGCGGCGTGCCAGCTGTCGTGCGGTCGGTTACCGGCTCTTCAGGAGGTGTCGGGCCCCTCATCCGGTGACGGATTCGCTCACAGGCGAGCACCGCGATCGCGATCAGGAAGTAGGTCACGAGGCCTGCCGCATCGATGATGGCGGTGATCAGAGGAACGCTCATGACCGCCGGGTCGATGCCGACGCGCTTGGCCGCCAGGGGAGGCGCGGATCCCACGAGCGCGGAGAACGTGCAGGCCGTGACGCAGGGTCAGCGACACCACCGTCGCGATCCCGGGCTCGACCAGCAGCGCGATCGGACCGAAGGCGATGGCCCCGAGGATCGCGCCGAGCAGGAGGCCGGTCACGGCCTCGCGGGCCACCACCGGTCCGAGGTCGCTCAGGCGCACCTCACCGACGGCCACGGCGCGTGTCACCGTCGTCGCGGACTGCGCGCCGGTATTGCCGGCCGTCCCGATCACGAGCGGCACGAAGAAGGTCAGGGTGACCGCTGCCTGGAGGGCTCCCTCGAAGGCGGCGAGCACGTTGACGGTCACCGCCCCGGCCATGACGAAGACCAGCAGCCAGACGATCCGGCTGCGTGCCAGCTGCAGCACCGACGTGGCCAGGTACGGGCGTCGCAGCGGCTCGGCGCCACCGTCCGCGCCATGTCCTCGGTCTCCTCCTCCTCGAGGACCTCCATCGCGTCGTCGACCGTCACGATCCCCACCAGGCGGTCCTCGGTGTCGACGATCGGGAGTGCCAGCAGATCCGCCTCGCGGATCAGGCGGGACACCTCCTCCTGATCGGCGTCGACGCGGGCCGAGAACACTGTGGTGTCCATCAGGTCGCTGACGCGCGTGGCGGGATCGGCGAGGACGAGGTCCCGCAGGCCCAGCGCGCCCGACCAGCCGGCGCTGGTCGTCGGTCACGGGGAGTGCGTAGATCGTCTCGGCCGATCGGCCGACGCCGCGCAGCCGATCGAGTGCCTGCGCAGCGGTCATGCCGGCCCGGAGGCTGGCGACCTCCGGGGACATGAGCCGCCCGGCTGAGTCCTCCGCATATCCGAGCAGGGTCGACGTCAGCCGGCGTTCGTTCGGAGAGAGGCCTGCGAGCAGCCGGCGGGCGACCTTGGCCGGCATCTCCTCGGTCAGGCGCGCTCGGTCGTCGGGGTCGAGGCCCTCGAACAGCTGGCGGACGTTCATGTCGCGCAGTCCCTCCAGCAGCTCCTGCTGAAGGGAGGGGTCGAGCAGCTCGAACACCTCGAGCGCGCGGTCCTTGCCGAGGAGGCGGAACGGGACGGCCCGTCGCTCGCGCGGCAGGCGCGACAGCTCGTCGGCGATCTGGACGACATCGGCCTGGCCCAGCCAGCGGTCGATGAGCTCGAGGTCGCCCCCGTCGAGCAGCTCGTCGAGCTCGATCGTCGGGACCGCGTCAGGGGTTCCGGTGATGGTGGGTCGCGTCACGCCCTGAGGATAGACGGGACGCTGTCGCGCGATGATGCCCGGGCGATTTGCCCGGGCATCGGACGGTGCTGTTGCCTGATCGTCAGGCCATGGAGCCCCACGCGAGGCGCGGGATCCAGCCTAGCCACGAGAGCCGGCGACGGTCGTTCGGGCGCATCGGCTCGTCCTGGATCAGGCGGCGTCGCCGGCGCTCGGCCTCTCGCCTCTGTTCGTCCTCGATCGCCCGTGACAGCATCAGTGCGGTGATGGCGTGCATCGCCGGTCTCCTTTCTCCCCCTTACCTGGGTGATGACTCGACGATGCGCCCGCCATCGGCCGAGCGCAGCGTCCCGAAGTCGCGGGTGGTGCATGACATGGCGACGAGCGATCCATACGTCATTCGTCCGCGGGTGCCGGCTCCGGGCAGCCGCATATCCTGTGGGGGTGGAATCCACCAGCCAGCACCTCACCTTTCTCTTCGCCGACGTCGAGGGCAGCACCCGCCTGGCAGAGAACCACGGAGTCGACGCGCGCGTCGCCCTGACGAGGTACCACGAGCTCGTGGTCGAGCACCTGCGAACGGCACGGTGGACGGATCTTCGAGCGGATCGGCGACGGTGCCTACGCCGTATTCCCCGAGGCCCCGGGTGCCGTCATCGCCGCCGATGAGCTCCAGGGCCGCATCGCCACCGAGGACTGGGGAGCGGTCGGGCAGGCTGCGCATCCGCATCGCCATCGTCAGCGGCGAGGTCGAGGACCGAGATGAACGCTTCTATGGTGTCGCGCTGTTTCGCGCCGCGCGGCTGCAGGACCTCGCGGGCGGCGGAGAGACGCTGCTCGGCGGCAGCGCGGTCGACGAGCTGCGACGGCCGATTGCCGGCCGGAGCGATCCTCCGCGATCTCGGGGAACAGCGCCTTCGTGACGTGCCGGCACCCGAGCGTGTCTACGCACTGGTGCATACTTCCCGCGCGCAGTCCTCGGAGACTGCGCGCTCGCTGGAATTCGAGACGCAGGGGACCGATGCGGTGACGGACGAAGACGGACCGATTCGCGTGCTTCTGGTTGACGATCACGCCGTGGTCCGGCGTGGGCTCCGCGGATTTCTGGAGCTGATCAAGGACTTCGACGTGGTGGGGGAGGCCGAGAACGGCCGCGACGGGCGTCGCCGCGGCCGACCGACTGGCTCCCGACGTCGTCCTGATGGATCTCCTCATGCCCGAGATGGGCGGCCTCGAGGCGATCGCGGCCATCAAGGAGGCGCATCCGGAGATCGAGATCGTCGCCGTCACCTCGTTCATCGAGGAGGAGAAGGTGACGTCGGCCCTCGAGGCCGGTGCGTCCGGCTACCTGCTCAAGGATGCCGAGGCTGACGAGGTGGCCCAGGCCATCCGCGCCGCATACAACGGCGAGGTGCACCTCGATCCGGCCGTGTCGCGCCTGCTGGCGCAGCGGCTGCGGCAGCGCAAGGACGCCGAGCCCGTCGAGCCCCTCACCGGTCGCGAGAAGGAGGTTCTCGCCCAGCTGGCAAAGGGAGCATCGAACAAGGAGATCGCGTACGAGCTCGGGATCACCGAGCGCACGGCGCGCACTCACGTCTCGAACATCCTCGGAAAGCTGGCCCTCGCTTCGCGAACCCAGGCAGCTCTCTACGCGGTCGAGCACAAGCTCGTCTAGGCCGATGAACCATCGGGCGCCGCCGCGCGTCCGGGGCAGCATGCGATCACTCCTGGTCATCGGCCTCGGTGCCGTTCTCGCCGCCTGTGGCTCGCAGCCCGATGTTGTCGCCGGCTCGGTCGTCCCGGTCCCGACGCAGGAGCCACGCTTCGGGATCGGCGAGCAGGCGTGTCCCGGGGCGCTGCTGGAAGGGACGCTCGTCGAGCATCCCGTGGCCGGCCTCGCGGTCCAGGGTGACCCGTTGTTCGAGCCATCGGTCGTGGTGTGGCCGCACGGATGGGTCGCCGCCGACGTGGACGGGACGAGGGTTCTGCTCGACGATGAGGGACGGGCCGTCGCGCGCTTGGGGGACACGGTGTCCGCCGGCGGCGGGTTCGACTCTCCGAACGACTGGTTCCACCCCTGCGGCGAGATCCGGTTCATCCCCCCGCCCTGAGCGGGAAGGAGTCCCACGAAGAAGCGCCCCGTCCCGGACCGGACGGGGCGCTTCGTGAATACGGGTCAGCCCTCGACGACGAGGGTCCCGGTCATGTCGGGGTGGAGCGAGCACTCGAAGAAGTACTCGCCGGCATCGAGGGCCGGGATCTCGTACACGATCGTGCCGTCGGTGACGAGCTCGCCCTCGAACAGCTTCTCCGACTTCGTCTCGTCGGTGTAGATCGCCACGTTGTGCGGCATCGAGTCCTCGTTGATGAGCGCGAGGGTGAAGGCCGCGCCCGCCGGTGCGGTCACCGTCGATGCGTCGAACGCCATGTCGACGCTCGTGACGGTCACGTCGGCGGTTGAGGGGTCCACTCCGGGGTCGCCGCCCGCCGCGCTGCCGCAAGCGGCCAGCAGGGAGACGAGGGCGACGGCGACGGCCGATCGCTGAAGTCGGTTCACGGTTGAGCTCCTCGAGTGTCGGCGGCGAGCCGGTGAGTCGGCTCGCCGCCAGTGGTTGATTCAGACGGCAGTGGGCCGAAAGCGTCCCGGCAGGATCGGTGCGATCGAGCTCAGGGCGGTGCTCACGAAGGTCTTCGGACCTCCGTACACGCGCACGATGTCGAGCACGACGGCCACGATCAGCGCGACTTCGATGCCCTTGGCGATGAACCCGAGGGTGAAGTACGGGCCCATCACCAGGTAGCCGGCAATCGTCATGGCGGCGTAGCCGATCAGCGCGAAGCGCGGGAACCAGCTGAACCGCTTCACGAGCTGGACCGGCGAGACGACGCCGATGACGAACAGCGCGGCGAGGCCGGCATAGCCGAGGCCGTTGAGGGTGAACAGCAGGCCGCCCAGGCCCAGGTGGATGTACGCCGTCGCGAGTGTCAGGCCCACGATGGCGGTGGTGAGCAGGGCGCCGGTCGCTCGGCTGCCGAGTAGCTTGGTCACGGATCAGTTCCTCCCGGTCTGTTGTTGCGGTCGCCGTACGCCGACGATCCGGTGTCGATGGCAGTGAGTCTCGGGCGCGGTGCGGCGCCGACGAATCCGACGGAGGGAGCAATGCGACGGGCGACATCCGGCGCTAGGTCGCATCGGCGGGATGACGTACGTCGCGTCGCTCGACGGGCCTTGTGGCGGCCTCGAATGGATGGCGTATCCTCATCGGCGCCCATGACCCGAGCACGCGCGCGCAACCGGTCTCCGAGGACCGCCTCAGCGAAGACGGTCGTCCCGGAACCTCCGGCGCCATCGGCCCCGACCGATCCCACGGCCGGCCACGCCCTGCTGGCGAATGTCGTGGAAGAGGCGGCTCGCCTGCTTCGCGCCGACGGCGCCATGGTCTACCTCGTCGATCCCGAGGAGAATCGTCTTCGCTTCGCGTGCGATGCCGGCATTCGGAACGCCGAGGCGCGCGCGCTGATCCGGACGCTGTCGCTGCCGGTCGGCGTCGGTCTGTTCGGTCACACGGTCGCCACGGGTGAGGCGGTCGTCTCCGCCGACTATCGGCGCGACGAACGATTCGAGCATTCGCCCGTCGCCGACCGGATCGTGATGACTGCCAACATGCGCTCGATGGCGGCTGCACCGCTTGTCGCCGATGGCGAGGTCCTTGGCGCACTGGGCGCCTACTCGTCCCGCATCGCTGATTTCGACGAGGCCGACGTCGCCCTGCTCCGCTCGCTGGCCGACCATGCCGCCGCGGCGATTGCCAACCAGCGGCTGATCGAGCAGCTGGCTCGCTCCCAGGAAGAGCTGGCGCGGCGCGTCGAGGCGCAGCGCACCCTGGCCGAGATCACTGCGCGCATCGCCGTCATCCGCCAGCCACGCGAGATCCTCGACCTGGTCGTCGAGTCGGCACGCCGGCTCATCGGCTCCGATGGCGCCCACCTGACGCTCATGCAGCCGGGCGGGAAGGCGCTCGCGCCGACGGTCGTGGCCGGCGGCAACGCCGCCTGGAACGACGAGTGGCTGGCACAGCTCGCCTTCCCGGTCGACGCCGGCATCAACGGGCTGGCCGCCGGGCGCGGAGAGGTCATCCACACCGAGGACTACCTCGTCGACCCCCGGATCCCGCACGAGCCGGACGACCAGTCCGTGGCGGAGCGGCTCGCGCTGCGGGGCATGGCCGCCGCACCGCTTCGTGCCCCGGGCGGCGACGTGATCGGCACCTTGGCGGTGTCATTCGATGAGCCGCATCGCTTCGACGAGGACGCATTGGCGCTCCTCCAGGGCCTTGCCGACCAGGGAGCGATTGCGATCTCGAACTCGCGACTGACCGAAGAGCTCGAGCGGTCGCGCGAGCAGTACCGCTACCTTGTCGACGAGTCGGTCGACATCATGTGGTCGATCGATGCCGAGATGCGCTTCACGTACATCAGCGACAGCGTGGAGCGCATGACCGGCTTCACGCCCGCGGAGCTCATCGGGCAGCACGTGTCGGTGGCCACCGCGCCGGAATCGGTCGAGCTCGTGGCCAAGACCTTCTCCGAGATGCGCCAGCATCCGAACCGGGTGTATCGGCTGCGCATCCTCGAGCCGCGGAAGGACGGCAGCCTGCTGCCGGTGGAGATCCGCGGGACCGGGATCGTCGACGAGCACGGGACGCTCATCGGCGCTCACGGCACCAACCGCGACATCACCGAGATCGCCCGCCTCGAGCGGGACCTGCGGGAGCAGACCGAGGAGCTCGCCCATCGCGTCGAAGCCCAGCGCACCCTGGCCGAGATGGCCGCCCAGCTCACGTCCCTTCGCGATCCCTCGGCGGTGCTCGAGCAGACGCTGCGTGCCGCGGTCCGGCTGCTGAAGGGGGACGGGGGCCAGATCGGCATGGTCGCGGCCGACGCGGACGGCCAGCTGCGATGGGGCGATGGCCACTCGCTGGTGCACGACAAGCTGACCGCCTTCACCGAGCGGGACCACACCCGCGCCGAGGACGGCGTGTCGGGCAAGGCCCTGAAGCTCGGCAGGACGGTCTGGACCGATGACTACCTGACCGACCAGACGTTCTCGCACGAGGCCCTGTCAGACCGCGACGTCCGCGCCCTGCGCATCCGATCGGTCATCGCGTCACCGCTGGTCGGCGAGCTGGGGCCGGCCGGCGTGATCGGCGTCTATACCGAGCGCCCGCGGTCCTTCGACGAGGACGACGCCGAGATCCTGGGGCTGCTGGCCGACCAGGCGGCCATCGTCCTGAGCAACGCGCGGCTCAATGCCGAGGCGGAGGTCAGCGCCGACAAGCTCGCGCGGCGCGTCGAGGCGCAGCGCACGCTGGGCGAGATCGCGGCCTCGATCACCTCGATCCGGGATCCGTCCGCCGTGCTGAGCCGCGCCGTGGCGGAGGCCAAGCGTCTGCTGGACGCCGAGCATGTCGTGATCCACCAGGTGCGCTCGGGATCCCACGAGCTCGCCGACTTCCGTGAGGCGCTCGACGTCGCGTCCGGCCTGCAGCCCCTCGACGACTCCGTGGTCCGCATCGGCCAGGGCATCGCGGGACGGGCGATCGCCGGACGGGCGGTGACGCGAACGGGCGACTACCTCGCCGACGAATCCTTCGTCCACACGCCGCGGGCGGACGAGTGGATCGGCCGCTATGGATACCGCAGCCAGGTCAGTGCCCCGCTCATCGGCGACGGCGGTCCCCTCGGCGCGATCAGCGCCTACTCGACCCGATCGGACGCCTTCGACGCCGACGACGGCGAGCTGCTCGGTGCGCTTGCCAGCCACGCCGCCATCGTCCTCGGCAATGCCCGGCTGTACGAAGAGCTCGAGCATCGCGTCGAGGCACAGCGATCCCTGGGCGAGATCGCGGCGCGCATCACCGCCATTCGCGATCCCGGCGACGTGCTGCAACGGACCCTCGACGAGGCGGTGCGCCTGCTGGACGCCGATGGAGGGCGCGTCGAGCTGGTCGCCGAGAACGGCGGGCTGCACTGGGCGCTGGGCCACTCGGCCATCGATCTGCCCATCGAGCGCGACGAGTCCCTCGACCCGGTCGTCGCCGATGAGGGCGTCTCGGGTCGTGCGGTCATCGAGCGGCGCGTGGTGCGGACCGGTGACTACCTCGCCGACGCGACCTTCGCGCACGTCGCGGCATCCGACGACTACATCAGGCAGCACGGCATTCGCTCGGTCATCAGCGCCCCATTCATCGGCGAGGAGGGCGCGATCGGCTCGATCACCATCCACTCCCAGGCGCGGGATGCCTTCGACTCCGCGGACGCGGAGCTGCTCGAGGTCCTGGCCAGCCAGGCAGCCATCGCCGTGACCAACGCGCGGCTCTACGAGCAGCTCGGCGAGGAGTCGGCGGCCCTGGCGCGCCAGACCGACTCGCAGCGTCGACTTCTCCAGATCAACGAACGGCTGCTCTCGACCCTCGATCCGGCCGATGTTCTCGAGCTCATCGCCGATGGCCTGAAGGGCGTCGTGTGGTACGACAACCTCAGCGTGTATCGAGTGTCGGAGGGCGGCGACCTGCTCGAGCCAGCCCTGGCGCGCGATCGGAACGCCGAGGCCGTCATGGAGTTCTCGATTCCCCGCGGCGTGGGCCTCACGTGGTGGACGATCGAGCATCGACAGCCGGTCCTTCAGAACAACGCGCTCACCGACCCGCGACTGGTCCAGATTCCGAACACTCCCGGCGAAGAGGAGGCGATCATCATCGTGCCGCTCGTCAGCGGCGACGAGGTGATCGGGGCGATGAACATCGCCCGCAGCGGCGGCTCCGAGGTGGCGTTCACCGACGTCGACTTCGAACTGGTCCAGCTGTTCGCGGGCCAGGCCGCCGTCGCCATCACCAACGCTCGGCTGTACGAGGCGCTGCGGCAGCGGTCCGACGCCCAGCGCGCCCTGGCCGAGATCGCGGCGCAGATCACCTCCCTCCACGACCCGATGACGGTGATCAGGCGCGCTGTGGCCGATGCGGCGCGGCTGTTGCGCGCCGACCGTGCGCAGGTCAACCTGGTCGCGGATTCCGGCTCACACCTCGATCCGCCGATTGCGGCGGCGCCTCTCCCGCCCGCGCCGGACGACGTGCCGGTGCCGATCGGCTCGGGCATCGCGGGCATGGCGGCCGCGGAACGGCGCGTGCGCTGGACCGGCGACTACCTCGGCGACGACGCATTTCCCGCACGATGCCGGCGACGCGCGGATCGAGACCCAGGGCGTCCACTCGATGATGGCGGCGCCACTGGTCGGACCCGACCGCCTCATCGGCACCATCACCGTGCAGGCGACGTCCACTCGATGCGTTCGACGCCGAGGACGCCGAGCTGCTGTCGGTCCTCGCCGACCAGGTGGCCATCGCCCTGACCAACGCGCGGCTGTATGCCGAGGTCGAGGAGTCGGAGCGTCGGTACCGACATCTCGTCGACAACTCGCCGGACATCGTGTGGAGCGTGGACGCCGGTGGCCGATTCACGTTCTTCAGCGACTCGCTCGAGGAGCGGACCGGATGGAAGCCCGAGCAGCTGCTCGGTCAGCCGTTCACCGCCCTGGGCGGCGAGGGAACCCTGGCGATTGCTGCCGAGGCATGGGAGCTGCTGCGGGCCGAGCCCGACCGTGAGCAGCGGTTGCGGCTCGAGCTTCCCCTGCCCGATGGCCGCACCAGCCAGGCCGAGGTCGCGATGACGGGCACCATCGTGGATGGCCGATTTGCCGGCGCCCACGGATCGGTGCGCGACATCAGCGAGCGCGAGCGCCTGGAGGGAGACCTGCGCAGCCAGGCGGCAGAGCTTGCCGCGAGCCAGGAACGCGCGCACCTCGCTCGGGAGCTCCATGACTCGGTGACCCAGGCGCTGTTCAGCATCGGCCTCACCCTCCGCTCCCTCGAGCTCCTGCTCGAGACCGATGTCGAGGCGGCGCGCGGCAAGCTGGTCGAGCTGCGGGAGCTGCAGAAGGACGCGCTGGCCGAGATGCGCACCCTCATCTTCGAGCTGCGCCCAGCGAGCCTCGAGGCCGACGGTCTGGTGCAGGCGCTGCGCACCCACGTCACCGCGGTGCAGCGCCGGACCGGGCTCGCGATCGTGGTCGATGCCGAGCCGATCGAGCGCCTTGCCCTGCCCGCCGAGGAGGCCCTCTACCGCATCGGGCAGGAAGCGCTCCACAACGTCGTGAAGCATGCCAACGCGGCCAACGTGCGGCTGCAGATCGCCGGTGGCGGCGATTCCGTTCGCCTGACGATCACCGACGATGGTGTCGGCTTCGACCCCGACGGGGTACCGCGCGGCCACCTTGGGTTGATCGGCATGCGGCAGCGCATCGACCTCGTCGGCGGCGATCTGCGTGTCGACAGCCGCCCGGGCAAGGGAACGGTCATCGAGGCCACCGTTGCCGCGGGCGACGGCAGCATCGGCCAAATGACGTAGGCGCCGCTGCGCCACTCGTCGTCTATCCGGCAGCAGCGTCGGGTGCGACCCTCCATGCATGACGCCATCGCCCCGTCCCTCGGTCGTCCCACGAGTCGTGATCGTCGACTCCGATCGTCGAGTGCAGGCGAGCCTCACCGATCTTCTGGCGCTCACCGGGCGAGTCGACGTGATCGGCGCCGCCGGCGACGTGCGGTCGGCGCTCGAGCTCGTGGAGCGCGAGCGGCCCGACGCCGTCCTGGTCGACGCCCGCCTGCCCGACATCGAGGCAGGCGAGGCGTTCATCTCGGGCCTGCAGCGCGCCTGGCCGGCCATCCGCATCGTCCGGACCGGCTGGTCGGACGTCGAGGGCCACTGCGTCACACCGCGCTGCGCCTACGTGAGCAAGGACGCGACGCCGGAGGAGTTCACGGCGGCAATCGCCGACGCGTGCTGCTGAGCTGGCGTTCCTAGAGGCCCATTTCGCGGCGGATGGCATCGAGCTCCGGTGCGATCGGCGTCAGCGAGCCTTCCTCCGCCTGAACCGCGTCCGGGTCCTTGAGCCCGTGTCCGGTCAGGACGCAGACCACCGTCATCTCGCGTTCGAGGCGTCCGTCCGCGACGAGCGTGCGGACACCGGCCACGCCCGCGGCACTGGCAGGCTCGCAGAAGACGCCCTCGAGCCGAACGATCAACCGCTGGGCCTCCAGGATCTCTTCGTCGCTCACCGCGTCGATGAGGCCCCCTGAGCGGTCACGAGCGGCCACGGCCAGCTCCCACGAGGCCGGGTTGCCGATGCGGATCGCTGTCGCCACCGTCTCGGGCTCGTCGACCACCGCGCCGCGAACGATCGGCGCCGCTCCCTCCGCCTGGAATCCGAGCATGCGGGGCAGTCCACCGCCGGGCGTGCGGTCGGCGTCGAGGTACGCGTTGAAGCCCTGCCAGTAGGCGGAGATGTTTCCGGCGTTCCCGACCGGCAGCGCGACCGCGTCGGGTGACCGGCCGAGTGCGTCCACGACCTCGAACGCACCGGTCTGCTGTCCGGCAAGTCGATCGGGATTGACCGAGTTGACGACGACGGCCAAACCGTCCTCGCCGAGGCGCCGCACGGCGGTGAGGGCGGCGTCGAAGTTGCCATCGACCATGATGAGCCGTGCGCCGGCGGCCAGCGCCTGCGCCAGCTTGCCGCGGGCCACCTTGCCGGCCGGCAGGATGACGTGGCAGGGCAGACCGGCGGCCGCTGCATAGGCCGCGGCCGATGCGCTCGTGTTCCCGGTCGACGCACACACCACGGCACGCGCCCCGGCCGCGACTGCCCGATTCACGGCCAGCACCATCCCGCGGTCCTTGAACGATCCGGTGGGGTTCGTGCCCTCGAACTTCAGGTACAGCTGATCGAGGCCGAGCTCCGCCCCGAGCCGCTCGGCGTGGATCAGGGGAGTGCCGCCCTCTCCCAGAGAGATCGGGAACGTCTCGCCATCGCGGGCGATCAGCGCGCGGTAGCGCTCGAGGAGCGGGGCAGGGCGGTCGGTCACGCGCCGAAGTATATGGAAGGCGCGCGCTGGGTCGCGATCAGTGCTCGGTCAGGGCCTCGCGAATGATCCGCGCCTGCTCCGCGTGATGCTCCGCGGGGTAGCCCTCGGCCGGGCGGGACCGCTCGGGGCGCGAGATGTCGCCGAGGGGGATGCGGTACGGCACGAGATGTCGGATCTTCGGGAGAACGAACTTCCGGGCACCCATGTTGCGCGGCTCCTCCTGGACCCACGCGTACGATTCGATGCCCGAGTAGCGATCGAGGATCGCCTGGAGCTCATCGGCCGGGAAGGGATAGAGGCGCTCGACACGCACGATGGCCACGTCCGTGGCTCGCTCCATCTCGTCCGAGCCGATGAGGTCGTAGTAGATCTTGCCGCTGCACAGCAGGACGCGCCGGACGTCGGCGGCCGCCTTCGCATCGGCGAAGCGCGTGTCGTCCATCACGGCGGCGAAGCCACCGCTTGCCAGCTCGGAGGGTCGTGACGCGGCCTGCGGCAGGCGCAGCAGCGATTTCGGAGTCATCACCACCAGTGGCCGCGCGTCTCGGTGGCGCGCCTGCCGCCGGAGCAGGTGGAAGTACTGGGCCGGGGTGCTGGGGTACACGACCCGGATGTTGCCCTCGGCTCCGAGGGCCAGGAATCGCTCGAGGCGCGCCGACGAGTGCTCCGGCCCCGAACCCTCGTAGCCGTGCGGAAGGAGCAGCGTCAGCCGGGACGACAGCCGCCACTTCGCGAGGCCGGAGACGAGGAACTGGTCGATGATGATCTCGGCGCCGTTCACGAAGTCGCCGTACTGGGCCTCCCACAGGACGAGGGCATCCGGCGCGGTGACCGCGTACCCGTATTCGAAGCCGAGGGCGGCGTACTCGCTCAGCGGCGAGTTGTGAAGCTCGAAGGACGCTGTGGCGCCCGGCAGGTGCTGGAGCGGGACGTGGCGCTCGCCCGTCGAGGCGTCCCACAGGCCGGCGTGGCGCTGGCTGAACGTGCCGCGCACCGTGTCCTGCCCGGTGAGCCGGATGGGTGTTCCCTCCACCAGGAGCGTCGCGAACGCCAGGAGCTCGGCGTGCGCCCAGTCGAGCTTCGCGTCGTCGTCCTCGAGCGCGCTGAGGCGACGCTGCAGCTGCTTGACGAGCTTGGGATGCACGCTGAAGCCGTCCGGTACGGCCGAGATCGCCTGGTTGAGCTGCCGGAGCTTTCCGATGCCGACGGCGGTCTTGGGCTCGGACACCTTGGGCTGCGGGATCTCCTCCGAGCCGCGGTCCAGCTCGCCCTCCGACTCGCCGTCGCCACTGCCCTCGCGAACCGCCGCCTGGCGCGTGGCGAGGTCGCGCTGCGCCTCCTTGATCTTCGCCTCGGCCTCGTCCGCCGTCAGGACGCCGGCCTCGATCAGGCGGGTCTGGTAGCGCTCCCGGACGGTCGGGTGGTGGGTGATCTCCGCGTACATCGCCGGCTGCGAGTAGGCCGGCTCGTCGCCCTCGTTGTGCCCGTAGCGCCGATACCCGACCAGGTCGATCACGACGTCGTGGCCGAAGGCCTGGCGGTACATCATCGCCAGCCGGGCTGCCGCGAGACAGGCCTCCGGATCGTCCGCGTTGACGTGGATGATCGGCGCGTCGAAGCCCTTCGCCAGGTCCGAGCTGTAGTCGGTCGAGCGCGCCTCGCGAGGGCCGGTGGTGAAACCGACCTGGTTGTTGGCGATGATGTGGACCGTGCCGCCGGTGGCGTAGCCGTCAAGGCGAGCCATGTTGAACGTCTCGGCCACCACCCCCTGGGCGGCGAACGCGGCGTCGCCGTGGATGAGCAGTGGCAGCGTGACGGCGTGGTCGGTGGTCGCGACCGGGCCGGATCGGTCGGTCTGCTCAGCGCGCGTGCGGCCCTCGATCACCGGGTCGACGGCCTCGAGGTGGCTCGGGTTCGGCGACAGGACGACGCGCACCTCCTCGTCGTCGGCGGTCAGGTAGCCGCCCTCCGCTCCCAGGTGGTACTTCACGTCGTCCAGCCCGCCCTTCGGGGCGATCGTCGCGCTGCCACCCGTCCGACCCGCCTCGAACTCCGCCAGGATCGCCTCGTACGAGACGCCCACGACGTGCGCCAGGACGTTGAGGCGACCGCGGTGCGCCATGCCGATCATCACCTTGCGCGCGCCCTGGTCGGCCGCGTCGCCCAGGATGACGTCCAGCATCGGCACCATGGCGTCCAGGCCCTCGATGCTGAAGCGCTTCTGGCCCAGGTAGGCCTTGTGGAGGAAGCGTTCGAGCGACTCGACCGTGATCAGCCGCTCCAGCAGGGCGACCTGGTCCTCGGCCTCGAGCGGCAGGCGATGCTCGCCGGACTCGATCACGCGTCGCAGCCAGACGCGCTCCTCGTGCGAGCCGAGATGCTCGACCTCGTACGCGATCGTGCCCGAGTACGTCTCCTTGAGATGGGGAAGCGCCTCGGCCAGGGTGCGTCCGGGGACGTAGATGCGCATGAGCTCCGCGGGAATCGTCTGCATGCTCTCGTCGGTCAGGCCCAGCGGCGCAGGGTCGAGCGCCGGGTCGCCCGTCGGCTCGGCGCCGAGCGGGTCCAGCGTGGCGCCCATGTGGCCGAAGTGGCGATAGGCCTTCACCAGGGCCATGCCCGCGGCGACCGCCTTGAGGCGCTCGTAGACATTGCCGTCATCGGGGACGAGTGGCGCCGTGACCGCGGGAGCGCCGGCCGCCTCCGCGGGTGGTGGCATCGGCTCCTCTGTTGCCACGTCAGCAGGACGGGCGCCCATGGATGCGAAGAGGTCGGAGTAGAAGCCGTCGTCGCCCGTGAGCAGGCCATCCATCCGGCGGAGGAACATGCCGGATTCCGCGCCCTGGATGATGCGATGGTCGTAGGTGGAGCTGATCGTCATGCGACGATCGCCGCCGACCGTCCGGATCGTGCCCGTGGCGATGATGCTGCCCTGGTTCGGCATCAGGCGCGGGACGCTTGCCGTCGTGCCCAGCGTCCCGGGGTTCGTCAGCGTGACGGTGGCTCCGGCGAAATCGTCCGGCGACAGCTTGTTGGTGCGCGCCTTCTCGACCAGCTCCTCGTACCGCGCGTGAAAGCCGGCGAAATCCATGTCGTCCGCGCCCTTGATGACCGGCACGACGAGGAAGCGCGAGCCGTCCCGGCGTTCAACATCCACCGCCAGGCCCAGGTTGATGGCGCTCGGATCCACGCGGTACGCCTGGTCGTCGATCTCGGTGTAGAAGTGGCTCATCGAGCGCATCTCGGCCGCGGCCTGCACGATTGCCCAGCCGATCAGGTGCGTGAAGCTCACCTTGCGCGGCGCGATCTGGCCGTTCAGCTCCTTGCGTCGCGCCTCGAGGGTCGCCACGTCGATCTCGCGGAAGCTCGTGGCGGTCGGCACGCCCAGGCTCGCGACCATGTTCTGCGCGAGCCGCGCGGCAGGCCCCTTGATCGGGGTGGCGCCATCCGGGATCGACGAGGCGGTCTTCTCGGGCGAAGGTTCACTCGGACCGTTCTGCTCCGCCGCCGTGGGCCCTCGATCGCCGTTCGTCGACGGAGCCGAGGGCGCGGAAACCGGCTCGAAGCCGTTGGCCCCGGAGTCGAACAGGCGGCGCCAATCGTCGTCGACGCTGCCGGGGTCGCCGCGGTACCGCTCGTAGAGGTCTGCGACGTAGCCCGCGTTGACGAGGTTCAGCTCGTCGAGCGGCTCCCTGCGCGAGGGCGAGTCGGAGTCGGACATGTCGCCCTCAAGGATACGGCGCCTTGCGGCGCGGTGCCCGTCGGTCCGGGATCACGTGTGACGGCGCCCGACCATCCCTCGCACCAGGAGCACGACGCCGACGCCCATGATCACCGCGGGCAGAAGCCAGCCGGGAAGTGCCAGCCGCTCGCCGCTGATGCCGATGATGCCCTCGAAGACGAGGAATCCGACGGCGAACAGCGCAAGGCCCCCCAGCATCCCCCAGATCCCATTGCGGACGTCCGCCAGGTTGCCGCTGCGGACGCCCCACAGCGCAAGGCCCAGTCCACTCGCCGCCGGACCGACCAGGGCCCAGGCATACGCCCAGCTCTCCCAGCGCCCCGTCTGGTCCTGGAACAGCAGCACCAGTCCCACGGTGGTCGTGATGGTGCCCGCAATGACGACTCCCTGCTCGTCCATCACGATCAGGCCAACGAGGAGCAGCACCGCGCCCACGGCAATGACGAAGAACGGCCAGCCGATGTCCTCGATGCGGATCCCGAGCAGCTGTCCCGCCAGCAGCGCGGCACCGACCAGCACCAGGACGAGGCCGATCGCCATGGTCGAGGGGCCGCGGTCGTCCCGCCGGACCGGCTCGGGCGTCGCGGGCTGATCACTCATGCGCCGATGCTACCGCCGAGCGACGACCCGCGGCTAGCATGTGTCGCCTCATGGACCTCAACGCTGATCTCGGCGAGAGCTTCGGGCGCTGGACGCTCGGCGACGACCCGCGCCTGGTCAGGCAGATCACCAGCGCGAACGTCGCGTGCGGATTCCACGCCGGCGACCCCGGGGTGATGGAGTTGACCGTCGCGCTGTGCCGCGAGGCCGGGGTCGCGGTCGGTGCGCAGCCCGGCTACCCCGACCTCGCAGGGTTCGGACGGCGACCCATCCCGTTCGCACCGGACGAGGTCGAGTCCCTGGTTCGCTACCAGATCGGCGCGCTCGAGGCCTTCTGCCGCGCCAACCGGATCGAGATGCAGCACGTGAAACCCCACGGCGCCCTCTACAACTCTGCCGCCGCCGACCCGCGGCTGGCGACGGCGATCGCGCGCGCCACCGCCAGCTTCAGCCGAGACCTGGCCCTGTTCGGCCTCGCCTCGTCCGCGGCCATGGGCAACGCGGCGGCCGACGCGGGCCTGCGGTTCGTGCCGGAGGCCTTTGCGGATCGGCGGTACCTGCCCGACGGGTCGCTCCAGCCGCGTGCCGAATCGGGCTCGGTCATCTCGGACCCCGAGGCGGCTGCCGAGCAGGCTCGGTCGATCGCCGTTGACCGTCGCGCCATCGCTTCGGACGGGACGCCCGCCACCGTGACTGCGGAGAGCATCTGCTGCCACGGGGACACGCCGGGGGCCGTCGAGATCGCCACCGCCGTTCGCCGCGTCCTCGAGGAGAGCGGCGTGAGCGTGGGATCCGTCCGGGAATCGTGATCCGACCCTTCGGTGAGGCGGCTCTCCTGGTCGAGCTCGACTCGGCTGATCGGGCCCAGCTTCTCGCCGCCGATCTGCGCCGCGATCCGCCCGCCGCGGTGATCGAGGCGGTGCCCGGCCTGCGGTCGGTGTTGGTCGAGCTCGATCCGATGCACCCGGATGCGCCCGGCCTGGGAGCGACCGTCGAGGAGCGCATCCAGGGCCTGCCGGCCACCGTGCCCGTTGGCCGGCGGCACACGATTCCGGTGAGCTACGACGGCCCGGACCTCGACGAGGTCGCCCGCCTGACGGGGCGATCGGTGGACGAGGTGGTCGCCCTGCACACGCAGGCCGAGCTGCGGGTGCTGTTCTGCGGGTTCGCGCCCGGCTTCGCCTACCTCGGCGACCTGCCGGACGAGCTTCGCGTCGAGCGGCTCGCCACCCCCCGGACGACGACGCCGGCCGGATCGGTGGCGATTGCCGGATCGCTGAGCGGGATCTACCCGGCCGACCTGCCCGGAGGGTGGCGGGTCATCGGCCGCACGGAGGTTGCGATGTTCGACCCGGCGTCGGATCCGCCGACGCTTCTCGTGCCGGGGGACGTCGTGCGGTTCGCGCGCGCATGATCGAGGTCATGGAGCCGGGCGCCCTGACGACCGTCCAGACCCCCGCCGGCCGCCCGGGCTGGCGCCACCTCGGGATCGGTGTCGGCGGTGCCGCCGATCCGTGGAGCGCGCGCCTCGCCAACCGCCTGGTGGGCAACCGGGACGACGACGCGCTCTTGGAGGTCACGATGAGCGGACCGAGCTTGCGCTTCGGTGCGCCATCGGCGGTGGCCGTCACGGGCTCGCGTTTCGATGCGACGCTCGACGGCCTTCCGCTGCCGTCCGGTGCCGGCCGCCCGGTGCGTGCCGGGTCGGTGCTGCGCTTGCGGCGCGGCCGTGGAGCGCGCGCGTACGTCGCGATCGCCGGGGGAATCGAGGTGGACATCGTTCTCGGTTCACGCGCGACCAACCTGCGGAGTGGGTTCGGCGGGCACGCCGGCCGGGCATTGCGCGCGGGTGATCGGCTGGAGGCCGGTCAATCCGGTCGGTCGCTGTTCCGATGGGGCGCGGAATGGCCGGGCGGGTCGATTCGTGTCGTCCCCGCGCTGGACGGCGATGGCGTTGCGCAGCTGCTGGACGGCGAGTGGACCGTGAGCGAGCAGGCGGACCGGACCGGCATCCGGCTCGATGGGCCACGGATACGGATCGAGCCGGCCGAGGTCGAGTCGATGGGCCTGCCTCTCGGGGCCATTCAGGTCCCGCCCGACGGTCGCCCGATCGCGATGCTCGGCGATCGGCCGGTGACCGGCGGCTACCCGGTGCCGGCGTGCGTGATCCGCGCCGACATCGGCCGCGTGGCACAGGTGCGGCCCGGGGACCGGGTGCGGTTCTCGGAGGTCACGCCGGAGCTCGCATGGGAAGCATTTGCCGAGATGGAGCGGCGCCTCGACGTCCTCGAGGAGGTTGCCTCGCCGGAGCCCGCGGATGAGGGATGGTGGGCCGGGGCCCTCGAGTAGACCCCGGCCGTCGACTAGTTCTGGAGCTCGCTCTGCGGGCGGAAGACGAGGCGCTCGGCGCCGGCCTCCTCGGTGACGTCGATCGTCGCGCTCTCGAGCGGGGTCGCCAGCTCGGGGGCCACAAACACGCGCAGGCCGTCCTGCTCGGTCACCTGGTCGCCATCGGCCGGCTGCTCGGTAAAGCCCAGGCCGATCGTGATCTCGCCGGGCTCGGTCGACTCGGGAAAGACGCGCAGGCCGTACGTCTCGGGCACGTCCTGGCCGCGGCGGAGCTCGGAAAGGAAGGTCGCCGCGTCGTGGGTGATCTGAAGCACTGCTTCTCCTTGGGATGTTCCTACGACCCTCAGGGCCGCAAGACCGATACCACCCGGCCTGTTAGCCTCGATTCCCATGACCGATGACGCCGTCCGCAGCGCGGACCAGCCGCCGAACGAGGCCGATGGGACACGGGCCGAGCGCTACCGCCTGGTGGCCGAGATCGAGGCCGTGCTCGACGGGCCGACGACGTTCCTGGCGCTGCTCTTCGCCGCGCTCCTCATCGCCGAGATCGTCCTCACCGCGCAGGACTCGCCCGTCCCGGCGGTGCTCGGCTGGATCCAGCTCGGCATCTGGGCCGTCTTCGTCGTCCACTTCCTGCTCGGAGTCACCATCAGCCCGGACCGCGGCCGCTACCTGCGCCGCAACTGGCTGACGGCCCTCTCCCTGCTCGTGCCGTTCCTGCGGGCGTTCCGGGTCCTGCGCGCCATCCGCGTGCTGCGCGCCACGAACTCGCTGCGCGTCCTGGCGGGGTTCAACCGGACGGCCCGGAGCCTTCGCGGAGTGCTGGCCTGGTCACGGGCCGGCTATGCAGGAGGACTTGCGCTGACCGCTGCCTTTCTCGGCTCGGCGGTGCTGCTGATGTTCGAGGCCGATGCGCCCGACTCGCAGATCACCGACTACGCCGAGGCGCTGTGGTGGGCGTCGGCGACGCTCACCACCGTCGGCGCCTCGTCCGAGCCGGTCACGCTGGGCGGACGCATCGTCGCCCTGCTCATCATGTTCGGCGGGCTCGTGCTGCTCGGCTACGTGGCCGGAGTCCTGGCGGCGCTGCTCTTCGGCAAGCGTCCCGAAAACCGCTAGTCCCGCCAGCCGGAGACGTTGCGCAAGGCGGATTCCTGCGTCGCTTCCGCCGCACCGATGACCGAGAAGCTGCCATCGGTCTCCAGCACGATGGCGT
Organism: uncultured Chloroflexia bacterium; assembly: GCA_963767985.1. GTDB lineage: Bacteria > Chloroflexota > Limnocylindria > QHBO01 > QHBO01 > JACDBZ01. The sequence continues at coordinate 229,170 of CAVYGE010000002.1, read as the reverse complement.
GCACGTCGGCCACGCTGGCGAATCCGCGCTGCCGAACCGCCTGCAGGACCTCCGCCTCGCTGACACGCTGCGCGCGGATTGCGTCGTCCAGCTGCCGACCGCGGAAGACGAGCAGCGTCGGTTCGGACTTCACGAGCGCGGGCACCACCCTGGTGCGCACCGACAGCCACGTGATGAGGAGCTGGAGGCCGATGAGCAGGGTAAAGGCGGCCACCCCCTCCGCCAGTGCGACGTCCTCGGAGAGCAGGATGGTGGCAAGCGTGGATCCCAGCGCCACGGTCACGATCAGGTCGAAGGCATTCATCTTCGCCAACGTCCGCTTCCCCGCCACGCGAACCAGGGCGATCAGCGCGATGTACGCCAGCGCGCCGACCAACAGCGTGCGCCAGATCCCGGTCCAGTCGTCGAAGAACATGCGGTTGCCCGTCGCAAGCCGCGCGCCAGCTCAGCCGAGGAGCGTTCTCAGCGTGTCGGGGCCGACGTTGCGGCCGGTGGTCACCACGGCCACGTTCCGACCGCGCACATCGAGCAATCCGGGGCGGAGCGCGGCGATGCCCAGGACCGCACTGCCCTCGAGCAGGATGTGCGGCACCTCGATGGCCCAGCGCATGGCCGATGCGATCTCGTCCTCCTCGACGAGGACGATCTCATCCACGAGCTGCTTGCACATCTTCCAGGTGATGCTGGCCTTCTCGACGTTGCCGGCCACACCGTCGGCGAGCGTCGGCGCGATCGGCATGGGGTCGGTGGAGCCGGTCTCGAGATGCGCGTACATCGGCGGCGACGCGGTCGGCTGCACGCCGATGAGCCGCAGCTTCGGCTTCATGGCCTTGGCCCACAGGCCGACGCCGGCGATCAGGCCCCCGCCGCCGATCGGTACGACGATCGTGTCGACCTCCGGCCAGTCGGCGAGGATCTCGACGCCGACCGTTGCCTGTCCGGCGATCACGTCGGGGTCGTTGTAGGGCGGGATGTAGATGGCGTGGCCGGCGTCGTCCCGGCGGCGGGCCTCGGCCTCGGCGTCATCGGTGTCGTTCCCCGTCAGCTCGACCGTGATGCGGTTCGTCTCGAGCGCGCGCAGCCGCTCGAGCTTGGCCGGCGAGACGGACCGCCCGACCAGCACGGTGAGCCGCATGTCGTGGCGCATGGCGGCGGTCGCGGTTGCGATGCCGTGGTTCCCGCTGCTTGCCGTGACGAGCGCCGCCTCGGGCCGCTCCGAGGCCACGATCGCGACCTTGTTGTGCGCGCCGCGGATCTTGAAGGCGCCGGTCGGCTGGACCTCTTCGCGCTTCAGGCGGACGTCGGCGGCGCCGGTCGCATCGGCCAGCTCGCGGCTCGGCTCGAGCGGCGTGTGGAAGGCGATGCCATGCAGGCGCGCCGTCGCGGCGTTGACATCGGCGAGGGTCGGCATGCGGGGCATGCTCGTGAGTCTAGGCGGCGGGGCCGCGTTCTACCTCCTGTGGCGAGGAGCTAGGCGGCCGAGGCGGGATCCGATGGTGGCGCGTCGCGGATCTCGCGCAGGCGGATGCCGATGCGCATGAGCGACCCGAGCCGATCCTCGACTCGGGCTCGCTCGACGGGGGTGGCCCAGTGGCGCAGCGAGAAATCCACCTCGTGCTTGTGGCGCTCGGCGGTCGCGAACAGCTCCTCGACCCGGGTGCGGGTCGCGTCATCGGCGCCGCTTCCCACGATCGCGCGACGGCAGGCCAGGATCTCGACGTAGTAGGAGGTCGCCAGCCGGTCCAGGTCGCGCTGGGCGTTGTGATCCCACGGCTCCGGCGGTCCCCCGAACCCGAACCTGCGCCATTCGCCCGGCTGAACCTGCTGCATCGACTTCTTCCCTTGCGGTGGTGGATCCCCCCGTGCCCGAACCGTATCGGCGGCCGGGCGGGACCGCCAGATACCGGTATGGCTACCCGATGCCGGACCAATGGCGAGCGACGTATCCTCATCAGACCGACACGCAATCCAACGCAGTGCCGCGCATCGCACGCGCGGCGGGAGCGGCGAAGCATCCGACCGGCGATCGACCGACACCTTCCCAAGCGCATCCGGCCCGCCTGGCGGGTCGTCCGGCGCACGATCACCAACTTCGTCGACGAGGAGGGCCTGCAGTGGTCGGGGGCGGTGGCCTTCTACCTCGTCCTGTCGGTGCCGCCGCTGCTGATCGCCGCGGTCTCGATCGGCGTCGTGCTCGTTGGCGCCGAGTCCGCACGCAGCTTCCTGGTCGACCAGGTCGCACGCTTCCTGCCGGGACAGCAGGGCGTCATCGAGGAGATCGTGGGCCAGACCGTGGATGCCAGCGGTGCGGCCGTGGCCGCCGCCATCGGCTTCCTGCTCTTCTCCGGCAGCCGCGTCTTCGCCAGCCTGATCACCGCCATCAACCTCATGTGGCACGAGATCGAGCCGCCCGGCTTCTGGAAGCGGCAGGTCGAGCGGATCGTCATGGTTCTCACCATCGGCGCGCTGCTGGCCATGGCAGGCGTGGCCGACGTGGTCTTCGCCTTTGCCGGCGAGCTCCTCAATCTGCCGACTTCGGTCAGGGTGCTGGCACAGAGCCAGGTCGTACCGGTCCTTTTCATCGGCACCGCGCTCTTCCTGCTCTTCTATCTCATCCCGCGCCGTGCGGCGACGTGGCAGACGGCGCTGATCGGCGCCGCCGTGGGGGCCGTCGCGCTGCGGGTGGCGCAGGTCGGCTTTACGACCTACGTCCGCACCTTCGGCGGATTCGACTCCGCTTACGGGCCGATCGCCGGGCTGGCCGCCGTGCTCACGTGGGCGCTCGTCGCATCGTCGGTGATCCTGCTGGCGGCGCACCTCGTGGCGGTGATGAACTCGCCCGATCGGGAGCCTCGGCCCGCCGAGCACCAACATCCGGGAGAGGCGGAGGCAAAGCGTCGCCCGAAGCCGAAGCGCCGGGAAGACCAGGCGCCGTCCTGAGGCTCCGGGCGGCCTTTGCTATCATCGGTCGGCCTCGCGCACTGGGGAGTGGCCAAGCGGTAAGGCGCCTGACTCTGGATCAGGAGATCGAAGGTTCGAATCCTTCCTCCCCAGCCAACGACCGGACGTGCCGATCTATCCACGGATTCGCGCCGGACGCGTCGCACGGGCGCAGTTCCGACGATCTATCGGCTACGGTCGCGCCTGATAGCCGCCCGAGGCTACTGCTCACGCGCCCCGGCGCACGACAAATCGCCGGAACGCCGCCCGAAGCGGGCGCCAAGCGCAATTTTGGCCGACATATCAGCGTGAGCCGCGCAATTCCGAATTGAGATCGCCCGGCCTATGGGCTCCCCAGCGCTGCGTGCGCGAACTGGACGGCGAACGGCTCGCACCAGATGACGACGCTGGCGACCGCATCGAGGTCGAGTTCGGCGGGCAGGTCGACGTTGAAGCTCCCATCGGTGGCGCGCAGGGCCCCCAGGTCGACCGCGTCCTCCGCGTAGCCGTCCGGGCTGGGGGAAAGGTAGACGTGGAGATCGGGGCCGTTCAGCACGCTGAAGTCCTCGAACCGCAGAACGAACCCGTCGTCGGTCTCGACGATCCGTGCCTGCCCGCTTCCGAAGTGAAACTCATCCGCGCCGACGAACTCCCCGGCCAGCAGCACGGGTGAGGCACCCGGGCTGGACGCCACGATCGGATCGGCCTCGACGAGCTCGCTGCGAATGATGAGCGGTGACCCCAGCACCCACCCCGCAGGAACCAGGACAAGGAGCAGGGGCACCGCGATTGCGAGAGCACGTCCGGGATGCCGGCGGATGGGCCGATCCCAACGGCGTCGCCAGGCGAGCACCGCCAGCGCGAGGAGCACGAGCCCCAGCCCGATGGCGATGGGCACCCGCAGCGGGAACACGTACTCGCCGAAGAAGCGCTCGAGGTCGCCGATGAGGCCCATGCACGGAGGGTCTCAGTGTCGTGTGACGGCCTGATGACGAACCGATGACGGATCGGTGCCTTCAGGGAATGCCGAGGCGAGCTGCGCCGAAGTGCGGCGGCCACTCGTCCGGGTCAGTCGTCCAGGGCCCGTCGGCGGCATCCTCCTCCGCATCCTCACCACCGCTGTCCAAGGCCGGAACCCCGGAAGCCATCCGCCGCGGTTCGTCGTCCGCGGCCGCTCTCGTATCGATCAGCACGTCACGTCCCCCTGCGCGCCTGCTCGAACCCGATGTGCGCGATGCAGGGGACGTGCCACACACGGGCCGCGCACCCCGGACCATGGGCTTCCATGCGCGGATGATTCAGAACCGGCGCTCCGGCGTATCGGAGGGGATCGCAAGTCGCGGTCCATTCGAAACCAAGGAGAACCCCTAGTGCGAACCTGGAAGCCGACGTCGCTGGCGCTCGCGGGCATCATGGCCCTCGCCGCCTGCACGTCCACCCCGGGCACATCCACCGAGCCGTCCGCGGCCGAATCGATGGCCCCCGAATCCATGGCCGCGGAGTCGATGGCTCCCGAAGAGTCCCACGACATGGGCGGCATGGGTGGCGACATCACGAGTGATGCCGCGAACCTGCGTACCGACCTCAACTACCTGCTCGGCGAGCACCTCATCCTGGCCGCCAAGGCGACCGGTGCAGCGCTCGACGGCCGCAGCGATCAGTTCACCGCCTACGGTGGCCTGCTGAACACGAACGGCACCGATCTCGGCGCCGCCATCGGCTCGATCTACGGCCAGGAGGCCGAGGACGAGTGGAACCGCATCTGGAGCGCCCATAACGGCTTCTTCGTCGACTACACCACCGGTGTGGCCACCGACGACCAGGCCGTGCAGGACAAGGCCGTCGAGGATCTCACGACGATCTACGTGCCCGAGTTCAGCTCCTTCCTGGCCGGCGCCACCGGGCTGCCGGAGGACGCGATCACCTCGCTGGTGACCGATCACGTCGTCCAGACCGCCGCGGTCGTGGATGCCCAGGCCGCCGGTGACTGGGAGGCGACCTACGACGCCATCCGCGCCGCCTATGCGCACATGCAGATGATCGGTGACGCGTTGGCCCCGGCCATCGCCGAGACGAACGACATCGAAGGCGATGCGGCCACGGCCGGCGTCGACTTCCGTGTTGCGCTGAACCAGCTCCTCCAGGAGCACCTGTTCCTGGCCAGCTTCGCCACCGATGCCGCCCTGGGCGGCCGGAACGACGAGTTCGCCGCGGCCGGCGCCGCGCTGAACACGAACGGCACCGATCTCGGCGCCGCCATCGGCTCGATCTACGGCCAGGAGGCCGAGGACGAGTGGAACCGCATCTGGAGCGCCCATAACGGCTTCTTCGTCGACTACACCACCGGTGTGGCCACCGACGACCAGGCCGTGCAGGACAAGGCCGTCGAGGATCTCACGACGATCTACGTGCCCGAGTTCAGCTCCTTCCTGGCCGGCGCCACCGGGCTGCCGGAGGACGCGATCACCTCGCTGGTGACCGACCACGTCCTGCAGACCAAGGCCGTCGTCGATGCCCAGGCATCGGGTGACGCTGCCGCGGCTGCCGATGCCGACCGCACCGCCGCCATGCACATGCGCATGATCGGTGACGCGCTCGCCCCGGCGATCGTGGAAGCCCAGCCGGACGCCTTCTAGCAGGCTTCTCCCTCCGAGGGGCGGCCCGGATCGACCGGGCCGCCCCTTCTTCATGCACTGGAGATCATCATGCGACGCGCGTTCCTCATTCCTCTGCTCGCCCTGGGAGTCGCGGCCTGCAGCGCCGCTCCCTCCGACTCTGCGTCGGCGGCTCCGTCCGCCGCGACCACCCCATCTGAATCGACGGCACCCGCCGGCGATGCGATCGAGGTCAGCGTTCTCGACTTCATGCTCGAGCCATCCTCCCTCGAGGTCACCGGTTCCACGGTCACCTTCAACGTGATGAACGACGGCCCGACTCCGCACAACTTCACGGTGCGCGATGCCGGCGGCGAGGTGCTCATGGCCACCGAGGACCTGAGCGTCGGCGGAACGGAAACGATCACGGGCGAGCTCGAGCCCGGTGAGTACACGATCTTCTGCTCGCTGCCCGGCCACGAGAGCCTGGGCATGACTGGCACCCTGACGGTGACGGAGGGCTGAGGAGCGCGTCGATCGGCGTCGGGTGCGCGTCCCTGAGCATCCGCGCGGAGTTTCGGCGACGCATGGTCAGCAGTTGTCATTGGTCGCGGTCAGCGCCGGAACCAGGGAGACGGTGATGTGCCGGGTGCCGGCACGGTCACCCAGCCGGAAGGCGAGCCCACCCACGAATCCGGGTTCCGCCCCCGCCGCTTCGAGGGCTCGGATGACGGCGTCGCCCTCTTGGGCATCAACGGTCCCGCACCGGATCTCGAACGGCGGCGGGCTCAGCTCCGCACCGAAGTTCACCAACTCGCCGGCCAGCGGCCACGACACGCTGGCGTACTCCACCGGGAGTTCGTCGAGGCTCCCGCCCCAAGGCTCGAGGTCGATCGCCATCAGGTAGGCGCTCGGCTCGTGTGGCGCCCCCGTGGCATCGGCCCATGCCTCTGCCGGCAGCCATGTCTCGAGGGTGCTGAGGCGGGCGGCCAGAGCATCGAGCGCTTCGGCCTCCGGCTGCGGCTGGAAGTAGTCGTCCTCCGTGTCTCCGAAAAGGAACCACGACACCACCACCGTCTCGCCATCGGACCTGCCGACCTCCAGCGACGGGCCGACCCCGCCATAGCCCGGCGGCTCCGCACCCGGATTGGGGACCGGCAGATACTCGGCGGAGGTCTCGGCCAGGCCGGTCGCCGCGAGCTCGTCGCGGACGAGTTCCACGCCCGACGGTGTGAGGCGCCGTTCCAGCGGCGGGTTCACGCCACCCGGGTCGCTCGTGATCACCCGCCCGTCGTCCATGACGGTGATGAGGTGGACGCGGCCGGCCTCGCCGCCACCGAGGAGGCGGAAGACCATTGCCGCCGCGCTCGGCTCCGCGGATGGTTCGGCGCTCGTTGCCGCCGATGCGCTCGGATCGTCCGAGGGCGATAGGCTCGGCGTCGGCGTGGCGCCGATGTCGTCATCGGTGAGATTGCTGAACTGGAGACCGATCAGGACGGCCAGGACGACCACCGCGGCCACCGCGCTGGTGCGATAGATAAGGGTCATGGTGGTTCCTCCCCGGAAGCGCTGCAGCCATCCCCGCCGCTGCGACTCATCCCGGACCCGCTCGAGGGCCGCGTCGAGCACCCGATCGGGTGCCTGCCGCGGTGCCTGGCGACCGAGCCAGGACTCGAGCACGCGGTCGAAGTCGTCGTTGCGGTTCATGCCGTCCCGCCTCCTGTCATGCCGGCGCTGCGGGCATCGGCCTCGAGCGCGGCTCGTAGTGCACGGATCGCGTGGTGCACGCGCGACTTGGCCGTGCCGAGTGGCACGCCGGTCGCTTCGGCCACCTCGGGCATCGACAGCCCGAGGTAGTGATGGAGCACGACGGCGGCACGATGATGAGACGAGAGCCGACGGAAGCCGCGCTCGAGCGCGTCCCGGTCCGCCAGCTCCCCGCTCGAATCGCCGACCTCGGGCTCGTGGATGGGGAGCAGCGCCATCTCCGGCCTCCGCCGCCGCTCACGCCGGCCCTCATCGCGGCAGGCGTTGATCAGCAGGCGGCGAAGCCACGCGTCGAAGCGATCAGGATCGCGGAGAGAAGGCAGGTCGCGCCAGGCGCGAACAACTGTCTCCTGGGTGGCGTCCTCGGCCATCGACCTGTCGCGCAGGATGAGCACGGCAGTGGCGTAGAGCCGATCCACGACGCTGGCGGCCAGCGCCGAGAATGCCTCTCGGTCGCCGGACCTCGCCAGGTCGACCAACTCCCGTTGCACCATCGTGCCTCCGTTGCCCCGGGATCTCCGGGCTGCTCACCAGCAATGGCGGTGTGGCGGGCCGATCGGTTCAACTTTCGCCGTGTGGAACGCCGGAGCGTCGCTGAGGCAGCCAGCACCGGGATGTCGACGACGGGCGAGGTCTTGAGGTCGGGGCGTCAACCAGACTGATTGGCCGCATCATCAGACTCGGCCGGACCCGCGGTCAATGCCAATGCCGGCATCGGCACGGCTAGAATCAATGACCCCACCCTCATCGGTAGCTCCTGGAGGAACCCCTGAGCGATGCGCGCCCACCGGATCACGATGCTCGGCACCGGTCTGATCGGTGACTTCTACACCGCCACGTTGCACGGCCAGCGCGGGCGCGACCGGGTCCAGGTCGTCTACTCCCGGACCGAGGCGCGCGGGGCCGCATTCAGCAAGCGGTGGGGGATCCCGGAGCACACGACCGACCTCGAGGCGGCCGTCAACCATCGGGACACGGACGTCGTGATCGTCGGACTGCCGAACCACCTCCACGTGGAGGCGGTGGCGGCGGCAGCGGCGGCCGGTAAGCCGGTGCTGTGCACCAAGCCACTCGGACGCAATGCCCAGGAGGCTCAGCAGATCCTGGAGACGGTCGAGAAGGCCGGTGTCTTCGGTGGCTATCTCGAGGACCTGTGCTACACGCCGAAGTCGCTCAAGGCCCTCAAGGCGGTCGAGGATGGAGCACTGGGCGACGTCACCTGGGTCCGCTCGCGCGAAACCCATCCCGGGCCGCACTCCGCCTGGTTCTGGGATGGGCGGCTCACCGGTGGCGGGGCCATCATCGACCTCGGCTGCCACTGCATCGAGATCATTCGCAACTTCGTCGGAAAGGGGAACCGGCCGGTCGAGGTCATGTGCCACACCGACACGCTCGTGCACCCGATCGACGACGAGGACAACGCCATCGCCCTCATCCGATTCGAGTCGGGGGCCATGGGCCAGTTCGAGGTCAGCTGGACGTTCCGCGGCGGGATGGACCTGCGCGACGAGGTGGCCGGCACGCACGGCACGATCTGGCTCAACCACTTCCTCCGCACCGGCTTCGAGATGTTCACCGCCGGCTGGTCAGGGCGGCTACGTCGCGGAGAAGGCGGAGACGAGCGCAGGCTGGCTCTTCCCGGTGGGAGACGAGGTGAGCGAGCTGGGCTATGTCGACATGTTCAGCGACATGTTCAACGCCATCGACGCCGGCGGGCAGCCGCGCGAGACGATGTACGACGGCTACGTTGTGAACGCGATCATGGACGCCTGCTATCGCTCCGCGGAGAGCCGAGCCTGGGAGCCGGTCGAGCTGTTCGAGTGGCGCGGCGGGACGACCGAGCGGATCGGCCGCGAGCCCGAGCTCCACGAGGGCAAGGTCGTCATCAAGCGCGAGACGCTACCCGACGGCCGGCTGAAGATGATCCTCAAGGATCCAGACTCGGGCGACTTCGCGGACGTGGTGGTCGCGGGCGGGTAAGCGTCAGGCGCCCGCGACCAGGAGGTCCTCCGGCAGGCCGGCGGGCTCCCCGGCATGGAGCCAGCGCGCGATCGCGTCGCGCGCGAAGAGCTGTTCGACGACCATCGAAGATGCCCCGATCACGCCGGCCAGCGCCCCGAGTGACGACCGCTTGACGAGCAGGTCGCGCGTTGCAAGCGGCAGCGATCGGCGATAGACCGTCTCGCGGATCGCGGCCAGCAGCTGGTCTCCGCTCTGCGCCACCCCGCCGCCGATGACGATGAGCGAGGGATTGAAGAAGTTGACGACGCTCGCCAGGGTCAGACCGACCCGATGGCCCGCGTCCTGGAGAAGGCCCACGGCCGCCGGATCGCCGAATGACGCCGCGCGAGCCACGTCCTCGGCGCTGACGCGCCCGCGCTGGTCCATGGCCGCGGCGAGCCGATCGCTTCGGCCCTCGGCGGCCAGCGCCTCGCCGATGCGTCCCAGGGCCGATCCGCCCGCGAGCGCCTCCAGGCAGCCGATGTTGCCGCAGCGGCAGGTGACGCTGGCGTCGTCGACGACCTGGATGTGGCCGATGTCGCCGGCCGAGCCCTGCGCCCCGCGGTGGATCCTGCCGTTCGAGATGATCCCGGCCCCGATACCGGTGCCGATCTTCACCACCACCACGTTGTCGTGGCCCACGGCGATCCCCGAGCGCCACTCGCCGAGGGCGAGAAGGTTCACGTCGTTGTCGACCCAGACCGGCGCCGCTCGGCGCGATGCGAAGCGCTCGCGGACCGGATAGCCGTCCCAGCCGGGCATGATCGGCGGCGAGACGGGCCGCCCGCTCCCGAACTCCACCGGACCCGGAACGCCGATGCCGATGCCCCACAGCCGACCGGGCAGGTCGCGCGTGGCCGATGTGAGCTCGTCGAACAGCTCGTCGACGCGATCGAGGCAGTGCTCCGGGCCGGTGGCGATATCGGAGGGCTCGTCGCGATGACCCAGGATCCGGCCGTCGAGATCGGTCACGGCCACGTCGATGCTCGTCGCTCCCAGGTCGGCGACCAGGACGTGCCCGGCGTCGGCGCGGAACGAGATCTGGCGTGGCGGCCGCCCACCGGTGCTGGGACCGTAGTCGCCCTCCACCACCAGGCCGGCGCCGATCAGCTCGCTCACGCGCTGGGCAACGACGCCGCGGCTCAGGCCGGTGCGCGCCGCGATCTCGGCGCGGGACCGCGAACGCGCCGATCGGATCTCGTCCAGGACCGAGGACAGCGTGTCGAGGGCCTCCTCGACCGGTGGCTGCGCCGCGAACTTCTCGTCCATTGGGGGTGATCATACGGCGCCAGGACGCGCGTGAGCGAACTTTTGCGCTTGACAGGCCGAAGTACGATGCATTCGTGCATCCCCCGAGCTTTCGTAGGCCTCACTGTGCGCCGGAGTCATCTAGACGGCTAGATACCCTGGGACCTCGGTGAAGAGCCCGAGCCACGTCGGCGCTGCCGTCATCGGCAGTGGGTTCATCGGCACCGTGCATGTCGAGGCGCTTCGTCGTCTCGGCGTGCAGGTACACGGCCTTCTCGGCTCCAGCCCCGAGCGTGCCGCGGCGCGCGCCGAGCAGCTGGGCGTCCCGAAGGGATACGCAAGCCTCGCCGAGCTTCTGGGCGATGATCGGGTCGAGGTCGTCCACGTGACGTCGCCGAACCACCTGCACCACGACCAGGTGTGCGAGATCCTGGCCGCCGGCCGCCACGTGGTGTGCGAGAAGCCGCTGGCCCTGACGTCCGTGGAGTCCGCCCATCTCGTGCGCCTGGCCGCGGAGAGCAACCGGGTCGCCGCGGTGAACTTCAACATCCGCTTCTATCCGGTGAACCAGCATGCGCGCGAGATGGTCGCGTCGGGCTCGCTCGGCGACGTGCGCCTCGTCACCGGGCGCTACTTCCAGGACTGGCTGCTGCTGGCGACCGACTGGAACTGGCGTCTCGAGCCCGATCGGGGCGGGGCGCTGCGGGCCGTCGGCGATATCGGCTCGCACTGGCTGGACCTGCTGACCTTCATCACCGGCCAGCGCGTTGTGTCCGTCATGGCCGATCTCGCGACGTTCATCACCACGCGCCAGCAGCCGTCCGGCCCGGTCGAGACCTTCTCAACCGAGCGCGCCGGGGACACGGTCGAGCGCGCCATCGAGACGGAGGACACCGCCACCATCCTGCTGCGCTTCGAGAACGGGGCGCGCGGTTCGGTGGCCATCAGCCAGCTCAGCCCGGGTCGCAAGAACTCGCTGCAGTACGAGATCGCGGGATCGGACAGCGCGGCCGCATGGGACTCCGAGCAGCCCGACCAGCTGTGGATCGGCCACCGCGAGGTCCCGAACGAGATCCTCATTCGCAACCCGGCGATGATGGGTCCGGCCGCCGCCGCCGCCTCCGCGCTGCCTGCCGGACACGTCGAGGGCTTCGCCGATACCTTCCGCGCTCTGTTCAACGCCATCTACACCGATGTCGTCGCGGGCGGCCCATCGGATCGCCCTCCCTATGCGACCTTTGCGGACGGCCACGACGAGATGCTCGTCGGCGATGCGGTCGCCGCCAGCGCGCGCGAGGGCCGCTGGGTGGACGTGGAGCGCGCGGCATGATCCCGATCACGCTGGAGGATCCTCGATGAGGCTGGGCTTCCTGACCGCTCCGTTCCCCGACACGCCGCTCCGCGAGGTGGCCGCCTGGGCGTCGGCCAGCGGCTTCGAGAGCCTCGAGATCGCCTGCTGGCCACCGTCAAGTGGTTCCTCTCGGAAGTACGCCGGTACGTCGCACATCGACGTGACCGACCTCTCGCCGCAGCGCGCGACCGAGATCGTGGACGAGGTCGCCGGCACGGGGCTCGCCATCTCGGGGCTTGGCTTCTATCCGAACCCGCTGCATCCCGACGACGAGGTCAGGGAAGCCGCGATCGCCCACATGAAGCTCGTCATCGAGGCCGCCTCGAAGATGGGCGTCCCGTTCTTCAACACGTTCATGGGCGGCGACCCGCGCAAGAGCCAGGACGAGAACTGGGAGTCCGCGCTCGACATCTGGCCGAGCATCGTCGACCACGCCCGCGAGCACGGCGTGAAGGTCACGATCGAGAACTGCCCGATGATCTTCAGCCGCGACGAGTGGCCGGCCGGCAACAACATCGCCTGGTCGCCGTACATCTGGCGCAAGATCATCGACCAGTGGGGCGGGACTGTCGGGCTGAACTACGATCCGTCGCACCTCGTATGGCTGATGATCGACCAGGCGCGGTTCATCCGCGAGTTCGGGCCGCACATCCTCCACGTGCAGGCCAAGGACGTCCAGGTCGACCGCGACGGGCTCTACGAGCGCGGCACGCTGTCGGGCGGCATCGGCTGGCAGGTTCCGCGGCTGCCCGGGCTTGGCGACGCCGATTGGAGCGAGATCTTCTCCGCCCTGTATCGGGCGAAGTACGACGGCGACATCATCATCGAGCACGAGGACAAGGACTTCGAAGGCACCGACGAGCTCGTGAAGCGCGGGTTCCTCATCGCCCGCGACGTCCTGCGGCCGTGGATCAAGTGAGGAGCGCATGACCCTGTCCATCGACGACGTCACTGAGCGCCAGCTCGCCAAGACGATCGACCACTCGCTCCTTCGCCCGGAGCTCGACGACGCGTTCGTCGAGGACGGATGCCGGCTGGCTGCCGAGTACGACGTCGCATCGGTCTGCGTCCGCCCGGCGGACGTCGCACGCGCCCACGAGCTCCTGGCCGGAACGGACGTCGCGGTCGGGACGACCATCGGCTTCCCCCACGGCAACCACCGGACCGAGACCAAGGTGTTCGAGGCCGAGCGGGCGCTCGACGACGGAGCAACCGAGCTCGACATGGTCCTCCAGATCGGCGCACTCAAGGCCGGCCGTGATGCCGAGGTGCAGGCCGATATTGCCGCCGTGGTCGAGGTTGCCCATGGCCGGGGAGCCATCGTCAAGGTGATCTTCGAGAACGCCTACCTCACCGACGAGGAGAAGATCCGTGCCTGCCAGCTGACGGAGGCCGCCGGTGCCGAGTTCGTGAAGACCTCGACCGGGTTCGCTCCCAGCGGCGCGACGCACGAGGACCTGCGGCTGATGCGCGAGCACACCTCTCCGCACATCGGGGTCAAGGCGGCGGGCGGGGTCCGGACGCTGGACGACCTGCTGGCCGTGATGGCGCTCGGCGTCACGCGGATCGGCGCCACGCAGACCAAGCCGATCATCGACGAGTACCGCGCGCGTCGCGCCGGATCGACCGTCGCCGCCGGCTCCGCGACCGACGAGGGCGGGTACTGAGCGTGGACGGCGTGGGCACGACGACGCGGGCGATGCCATGGATCGGCGAGGCCACGGCCGTTCTCGAGCGCCTTGCGCAGACCCAGGCGGAGCCGATCGAGCGGGCCAGCCAGTGGTGCGCCGATGCGATCGCCGCGGACGGCCTGGTCCACCTCTTCGGCACCGGCCACTCGCGCATCCCGGTCGAGGAGATGTTTCCGCGCTACGGCTCGTACCCGGGGTTCAACCCGATGGTCGAGCTCTCGATGACGTTCCATACCCAGGTGGTGGGTGCCAACGGACAGCGCCAGGCGATGTTCATCGAGCGCACGCCGGGGCTGGCGGAGGTCATCCTCAGTAACTTCACGTTCGGCGAGCATGACGTCCTCATCATCTTCTCCGCCAGCGGGCTGTCCGCCGTGCCGATCGAGATGGCACGAGGAGGGCGCGCCCGCGGATTGCGCGTCATCGCGGTCACTTCGGTGGCGCAATCAATGGCTTCGGAGCCGTCGCGGATCCCCGGGAGCCGCCTGCTCGACGAGGCCGATCTCGTGATCGACCTCTGCACTCCGGCCGCCGACGCGCTGTGCGCCATCGACGGCCTCGACACCCCGGTCGGACCGGGGTCGACGATCGCGGCGGTCGCGATCGTCAACGCCATCAAGGTCCGGGTCGCGGAGCTCCTGGTGGAGCGAGATGCGATGCCGCCGGTCCTCACCCGCGCGACGGTCGTCGGCGAGGAACGATCCCGGACGCTGTTCGACCAGGCCTACCGAGAGCATGCTCGGCGAATCGCCCGTGCGATCGACAAGCAACCAGGAGGTGGATGACGAAGCGTACGACCGAGGACGGAGCGTCTCATCAGTCTCAGAGTCGCGGTGTCCAGCTGCGAACCGACAGGTCCACACGAAAAGGAGTTCAAACCTCGATGAACCTATTTCAGAATCGCCGCATGCCGGCGCTCGCGTTCGCGAGCGTGCTCGTGCTCGCCGCGTGCGGTGGCGCCGGCGCCTCGGGCTCCGGCGACGGAACCGGAGACGACAGCTACACCATATCGGCTATCTCGAATGCCGGTGGCGTGGGCAACGGCTTCCGTGAGGAGCAGGTCTGCACCGCAAGGCGAGGCGCTCGCCTCCGGCCAGGTCACCGACCTCAACACGATCCACCGCAACACCGATGCGGCCGGCCAGCTCGCGGACCTCCGCGACCTCATCGCCGCGGACGTCGATGCGATCGTCTTCAACCCGAATGACCCCGAGGCGCTGAACCCGGCGCTGGAGGAGGCCCAGGCCGCGGGCATCACGACGGTCGTCGGTCGACGCCTTCGTCACCAACGAGGACACCTACAACCTCTACAACAACCAGGTCGAGTACGCGTACCTCGGCGCCTCGTGGCTGTTCGAGCAGCTCGGCGGCGAGGGAACCGTGTACTACATGCGCGGTCTTGCCGGCCACCCGGCCGACAGCGACCGCCACATCGGGTTCCAGCGTGCGCTGGACGAGAACCCGGGCATCACGGTCGTTCCGAACGAGGAGGGAGTCCACACTGGTTGGGATCCCGCCACCACAACGCAGCTGATCAACGACTTCCTCGGAAGCGGTCAGTACGCGGACATCAATGGCATCTGGACCTCGGGCATGGACATCGCAGGTCGTTGACGCCATCCAGGCCGCGAACGAGGAATTCGTGCCGATCGTCGGCGCCGACCTCGGTGCGTTCGTCGCGCAGCTGCTCGACGAGGAGAACTATCCGGGCCTCGAGGGCGCGGCGGTGACGAACACCGCGGCCGTCGGCGGCGCCGGCGTCAACCTGGCGCTCAAGCTGCTCAATGGCGAGGCACCGTTGAGACGGCGGAGGATGCCGATCAGCCGAACACCGTGCTGCTCGATCCGGTCGTGGCCGACAACACCTCGGACGACGGTCGCTCGCTGCTCGAGTCGTGGCAGGTCGACGGTCTCGATCCGCTGTGGCCGCTCGGCCTCGAGATCGAGGGCTTCACGACGTACACCCCGGAGCAGGCGATCGCCTGTGCCGGTCCGGGCGAGGATGTAGAACTCGCCACGTTCGTAGCGAATCGTGGGGAGTGCCGGCTCAGCGCCGGCATTCCCCACACCTCACACCAGGTACCCAATGACCGCCTCCGCCGCCCCGACCACGGACCTGCTGCTCGAAGCGACCGGCGTCTCGAAGACGTACGGTGCCGTGGTCGCGCTGCGCAACGCATCGCTCGACGTCCGACCCGGAGAGATTCACGCCCTGATGGGTGCGAACGGCGCCGGCAAGAGCACCCTGGTCAAGATCCTCACCGGCGCGGTCCGACCCGATGGCGGCTCGATCGTCGTGGCGGGACGCCCGCGACATGCATTCGCCGGCAGACGGCGAGACGAAACGGGATCGTCTCGGTCTACCAGGAGCCGGCCCTGATGCCGGACCTCGACCGTCGATCCAACCTGCGGCTCACCGAGACGCCGCTTGACCCGTTCCGCGCGGGCTCGACGGCCTCGGCCTGGCGGACCATCGACCTCGACCGCCTGGCCCGCCGCGATCTGCCGCTGGCGTCGCTCCGCATCATCGACCTGGCGCGCGCCCTCGCGATCGAACCCGACATCCTGCTCCTCGACGAGATGACCGCCGCACTGCCCGCGAACCTCAGCGATACGTGTGCTTGAGCGCGTCTCCAACGAACGGGGCGGCAGCGCGATCGGTGATCTTCATCTCTCATCGCATGCCGAGATCCGCCTCCCTCTGCGACCGCGCGACGGTGCTGCGCGACGGCGAGACGGTCGGCGTGGTCGATGTCACCCGGTGCCGAGAAGCAGATCGTGGAGCTGATGCTCGGCCCGTCCGGCCCCGGGGAGGCAGCCGTGGCGGGCGCATCGGCGACGGCGTCCACGACGGACGTGACCCGCGGCCCTGGAGGTTCGGGGTCTGCAGTCGGGGACGACGCTGCGCGACGTCTCGTTCGACGTCGCGCCGCGGCGAGGTGCTCGGCGTCGTTGCGCTCGAGGGACAGGGCCAGGACGAGCTCTTCGAGATCCTGGCGGGTGATCGCCGGCCGGACCGGCGGCGAGCTCCTGGTCGACGGCAAGCCCGTCTCGTTTCAGCCACCCCGCCGATGCGATTCGGGCGGGCGTCGGTCTACGTCGCGGCGGATCGCGCCGACGCCCTGCTGGCTCAGCGGTCGGTGCGCGAGAACATCGCCTTGCCCTCGTTCTCCGGCGCAGCGGAGCTGGGGACCGATCTCGCGTCCGGGCCGAGCGGAGCCGCGTTCAGCGCGCGATCGAACGACTGCAGATCGACACGCGTGCGCAGTCGGGAGGTTCGACGCCTGTCCGGCGGCAACCAGCAGAAGGTCGACGATCGCGCGCTGGATCGCCGAGTGGCGTCGAGACCCTGCTCTGCTTCGACCCGACGCGCGGCATCGACATCCGCACGAAGCGCCAGATCTATCGGCTCGTGCGTGACCTGGCGCGAGCCGGAGTCGGCGGTCCTGCTCTACACCTCCGAGCTGGAGGAGATTCAGCTGGTCTGCGACCGCGCCATCGTCATCTTCGGCGGACGGATCGTCGGCCGAGATCGACGGCCGCCGATGCCGACGAGCCGTCGCTGGTGCGTGCCGCCTACGGCCTGCTGGGCCGCGGATCGAATGCCGAGGTGCCGATCGGCGAGCGGGCGGCGCATCGTGAGCGCCCTGGCCCCGACGGCGACGCCCGATGCCGGCGGCGGATGGTCGGCCCGCCGATGGGCGCGGTCCGCCGCGACACGTGGACGCTCGGCGCTGTTCGGGTTCCTGGTCCTTCTCCTCGTCTTCACGAAGCTCATCCGCGACACGTACGGCGCCTCGGATCCATGGCCTCCCTGGCCATCGCCGCGCTGCCGCTCGCGTTCGCGGCGGCGGCGCAGGCGGTCGTCGTCATCAGCGGTGGGCATCGACCTCTCCATCGGCTCGGTGATGGCGCTCACCAGCGTGGTGGCGGCGACGCATGACTGGATGACCAGACCGGCGAGGTCGGGATGCTCGCCGTGGCGATCGTTCTCGCGCTCGGCCTCGTCATCGGCGCGGTCAACGGCGCGCTGGTGGTGCTGACACGGGTACCGGACATCGTCGTCACCCTCGCCATGCTCGTTCGTGTGGGCGGGCTTCGCTCTGCTCGTCCTTAGCACGCCGGGGGGTGGGTCCGCGGATTGGCTGCAGGACCTCGTCCTGCGGCTCGTTCGTGACCGAGTGGGTCCCGAAGGCGGCGGTCGTGCTCGCCGTCATCGTTGCGCTGGTCTGGATCCCGATCCAGCGCTCGCGCTTCGGGCCTCTCGCTGTACGCCGTCGGCAGCAACCAGCTGGCCGCATTCCGCAGCGGCGTGTACGTCGGATCGCACGAAGATCGGCGCCTACGCATCGGCGGGCTCTTCGCCGCCCTCGGCGGGCTGGTGCTGACGGCGACACCGGCATCGGCACCCCGATCCCCGGTCCGTACACGCTCCTGAGCGTCGCGGCGGTCGTGCTCGGCGGCGTCAGCCTGGCCGGTGGCGCGGCGGTCTGTTCGGTCCCATGGTCGCCGTCGTCGTCCTCGCCCTGCTGCGCACCGACATGACGTTCCTGCGGCTGAACACCAACCTCACCACCGTCACGAGGGCGGGATCCTGGTCGCGGTCGTCATGTTCGGCGCCTACGTCACGCTGCGGCAGGCACGTCCGAATGACCGGCATGCCGCGCCCCAGCCCGCGGGCCGAGCCGCTGGACCTGACGGCCGACCTGGCGGCGCGATCTTCCGCGATCGACCCCTCGTTCCCTTGCTCGTCCTGCTGGGCTCCTCGTGCGTGGCGTCCTGCTGGCCGTGCGGCCACAGTGATCACCGTGGACTGGGCGGCGACCATCCTGCGATCCGCCGTGCCGCTCGCCATTCTGGCCGGCGCCAGACCCTTGACCATGCTCACCGGTGGAATCGACCTGTCGGTGGGAGCCGTCGCGTCGATGTCCGGATTCGTGGTCGCGACCCTCGTCGGCGGCCCGGGGCTCGCCGTCGGCATTGGGGTGGCGCTGGCCGCGGCAGCTGCTGGCCGGACTGGTCACCGGCGTCGGCGTCGGGATCTTCCGCGTCCATCCACTGATCATGACGCTCGGCATGAGCCTGGTCGTGCTGGGGCTGGCCGACGTGTGGCAGCTCCAGATGGTGCAGACCGGCTCGGGCGCCCGGGCGAGTTCGTGGCTCGGCGGCGGCACGACCTTCGAATCTGCCGAACAGCCTCGTCGTCTTCGTCCCGATGGCCGCGCTCATCCTGATCGGACTGCGGCGGACCGGCTACGGACGTCTGCTCTACGCGATCGGCGACAACGAGGTGGCGGCGCGCCTGGCCGGCGTACGGGTGTGGCAGGTGCTGACGCTGCTCTATGTCTTCTCGGCGGTGTTCGCGGGCCTGGCCGGGATCGTCCTGTCCGGCGTCACGAATGCGGCCAGTGCGACGCTTGCCGACCGCCACCTGCTCCCTTCGGTCGCCGCGGCGGTCATCGGCGGCACCTCGATCTTCGGCGGTCGCGGCGGCTACTCCGGCACGATCGTGGGAGCGCTCATCCTCACCGTGCTCACCTCGCTCCTCACCGTCCTGTCGATGCCGGAGCCCGTCCGCCAGATCCTCTTCGGCGCCATCATCCTGGCGGTGGCGGCCGCCTACACGCGCATCACCGAAGAGTCCTGAGCCGATGGGCGCCTCGACTTCGCGCCACCTCGGGCTCGACCTTGGGGCCACGAACATCAAGTGGACGGTCGTCGAGCGGCGCGCGGACGGCTGGGAGACCCTGGACCGCGGCCAGGTCCCGACGCGCTCGGTTGAGGGACCGGAAGCCGTCATCGCTCGCCTGGGCACGGTCGGCGCCGATGCGCTGGCGCGCTGGACTGACCTGCGGTCCGTCGGGATTGGCGTGCCGGGCCTCTACGACGCGGAGCGCGGCACCGCGCGCTTCCTGCCGAACCTGGCCGGCGAGTGGAGCGGTCGTCCCATGGCCGGGCCGGTCGGAGAGCGTATCGGCCTCCCGGCAGCCCTCATCAACGACGCGCGCGCCTTCGGGCTGGCCGAGCTCCGCCTCGGCGCCGGGCGTGGGGCCTCGACGATGGTCGGACTCACGCTTGGCAGCGGGGTCGGCGGGGTGGTGGCCGTCGGCGGCCGCATTCACTTCGGGCACGATGGGACCGGCGGCGAGGTCGGACACCAGACGATCCAGGCCGACGGGCCGCCCTGCACCTGCGGCAACCGGGGCTGTCTCGAGTCGCTGACCCGCGCCGACCGTATCGCGGCCGCGTGCGGGACGGCCAGTGCGGCGCGTGCGGTGGACGCCGCTCATGCCGGCGACGAGCGGGCCCGGGCCGGCCTTCGGGAGATCGGCCGGCTGCTGGGGATCGGCATCGCGAACCTCATCGTGGTGCTGACCCCGGATCGAGTCGTGGTCGGCGGCGGGGTTGCCGCGGCCGGGGAGCTGCTCCTCGAGCCGATCCGCAAGGAGGTCCGTCGCCGCGTCCACGTGACGGATCTCGACCAGGTGTCGATCGTCCGCGCCGCTCTCGGCACATGGGCGGGCTCGATCGGCGCGGCGGTGCACGGCGCCGAGCGCATGGAAGCGGCCGGCTCGCCCGTCGCCGCCACCTCGAGCGTCCGATGACGACGTCGTACGTGCCTCGCTATCGAACGATCGAGCAGGCGCTCCGTGAGCGCATCGCAACGCTGCGCCCGGGTGATCCGCTGCCATCGGACACCGATCTGTGCACCGAGTTCGAGGTGAGCCGCATGACCGCGCGGAATGCCATGCAGGTCCTGGCCGATGAGGGCCTGGTCGAGCGCGTGCCGGGCCGAGGCAGTTTCGTCGCCGAGCCCTCGACCCACCGTCGCGCCGATCGGCTCATGAGCTTCTCGCGCGAGATGACCCGGCGGGGGCGGGTTCCGTCGTCGCGTATCGTGACGCGCGAGATCCGGCCGGCTCGCCCGGCGGACGCCGCCGATCTCGACATCAGGGAAGGGGAGCCGGTCGTGGTCCTGCAGCGCGTTCGCTGCGCCGACGGCGTGCCGATCGCGCTCGAGCTGGCCGTCCTCGAACGGCGCGTGGCCCACGCGGTCATGGCCGCCGATCTTGCGACTGGGTCGCTCCACGCCGCGCTCCAGTCCGCCGGCCACGTCCTGCGCCGCGGCCGCGCGACGATCACCGCTTCGGCAGCCACCGATGCCGACGTCCGACTCCTCGGGACGACCCCGGGGGCTCCGATGCTCGCGGAGCGTCGTGTGATCCTCGACGCCGAGGGACGGCCACTGGAGACGACGGAGTCACGCTACCCGGCCGAGCGCTATGCCCTCGATGTCTGGTTCGACGTCGAGGAGCCATCTCGCGCCTGAGTCAGCCCTCGCTCACGCCCCAGCCCGCGTCCACGTCGATCACCTGCCCGGTGATCATCCGCGCATCGGGTCCCAGCAGGTGGAGCGCTGTGGGCGTGACGTCGTCGACGTCGATCGGCCCGCGCGCCAGTGGCTGCTTGCGCTCGAGGAATGCCCGGACCGCCGGGTCATCCTGGGCTCGGCGGCTCATGGGGGTGGCGACCAGGGACGGCGCGATGGCGTTGACCCGGATGCCTCGCGTCGCGTAGGCGGAGGCCATCGCGCGGGTCAGGGCCTCGATCCCGCCCTTGCTGGCGGCGTAGGCATGCGTGCCGAAATGCTCATCCGACGGATGGCGTGCCAGGACGCTCGACATGTTGAGGATGGCGCCGCGCTCACCGCGCGCATCGGGCTCCTGGCTGAGCATGTGCCGCACGACGGCACGGCAGACGAGGAAGAGGCTGGTCAGGTTGCCGCCGATGACCGCCTCCCAACCCGCCAGCGACGCCTCGTGCACGGGACCGTCACCGAACCGACGGCCGCTGATGCCCGCGACGTTGTACGCGGCGTCGATGCGGCCGAAGCGTTCGACCGCCCCCGAGACGGCGCGATCGGCCTCGCCTTCCCGCGCCAGGTCCGCGCTCACGAACGCCACGGACCCGCCACCGGACTCGATCTCGGACGCGAGCGAACGGACGCGGTCGGGGTCACGCGCGATGAGGAAGACGCTGCCGCCCTCGCCGGCGATCGGCGCGCGCGGCCGAGGCCGCCATCCCGGTCGACCCGGTCACGAGGGTGACGCGACCATCGAAGCGGCCGGGATCGCTCATGACGCGGTGACCATCCGCACGAGGTCGCGGCGCGCCGACGCATCGGCCTTCGTGATGGCGCTCCCGATGCCGACCGCGGCCGCTCCGGCGTCGAGGTAGGCGAGCGCGTTGCCGGCGTCCACGCCACCCGTCGGGATGAGCTCCACCTCCGCCATTGGGCCGCGCACCTCACGGACCATCGCCGGCCCGACGGCCGATGCGGGAAACAGCTTGACCATGGTTGCACCGGCCGCCCAGGCCACGCCGATCTCGGTCGGGGTCATCGCGCCGGGGATGAAGGGGAGGCCCGCCTCCGTGGACGAGCGCAGCAGGTCGAGCTCGAGGAGTGGCGCGACGGCGAAGTCCGCCCCGGCCTCGCGCGCGGCGGCCAGCTGCTCGGCCGTCCGGACCGTACCTGCGCCGACCAGGAACGGGCCGTCGTCGCGGTCGGCCGAGATCGGCGCGCAGCGCCGCCAGGTCCTGCGCGCCCGCCGCGGAGTCGAGGGTCACCTCGAAGATCCTGGCACCCGCGTCGGCCAGCTCGCCGGCCAGGGCCAGGAGATGCTCACGGGGCTCGACTCGACGCAGGATCACGACCAGCCGATGCCGGCGGATGGCCTCGGCCGCGGGTCCGCGACGCAGCTCGTCGACGGTCATCGGACCATCTCGGCGGGTAGCGGTTCCAGCAGCGCTCCGTCGGTTCGAAGCCGTTCGCGCAGGGTGACCGCATCCAGGCGCCGCGGCGTGGTCCGCGAAGCGACCGACATGGCCGCGGCCGTCCCGGCGGCCTGCCCCATCGCCATGCAGGTCGCCATCGAGCGGGCGGAGGCATGGGCGTCGTGCGTGGCGGAGAAGCACCGTCCCGCAACGAGCAGCCCCTCGACGCCCTGTGGCAGCAGCGAGCGATACGGGATGCCGTACACCCCGGCATCGGCGACGTAGCGCCACTCGGTGTCGCCGCCGGCGTGGTGATCCTCGATCGGGGCGCCGCACAGCGCGATCTCGTCGTCGAAGCGGCGCGCCTCGAGGACGTCGTCGCGCGTCAGCCGGTAGTCGCCGTGCACGCGACGACTCTCCCGAACGCCGATCGACGGACTGGTGGCGACGACGACCGACTCCTCGAAGCCCGGAACCCGGTCGCGCAGGAAGCGGGCGTACTCGCGCACCTGGCGCCGCCCGGTGATCTCGGCGCGGGTCAGCTGTTCGGGGTCGGTCGCGTCGACGTTCGGGATGCGGGTCATGTGGATGAGCACGATTCCGTCGAATGGGGTCCGGTGCCACGACCCCTCGATGCGCGGCAGGCGGTAGTCCCCTGAGTCCGCAGCCGCGCGCATCAGCTCCCACAGCTCGGCCTTTGGCACGGCCGAGGCGCGCGCGACGTCCACGTTCGCCAGCTTGAACAGCGTCGAGAGCGACTGCACCTGCCCGGTGGCCTGGGCGTTCTCGTACGGGACGCCGGCCATGGCGCATGACATCGGCGTCGCCGGAGGCATCGATCACCGCATCGGCGCCGATGGTTCGTTCGCCGCCCTTGTTCCAGATCCGGATGCCCGTGATCCGATCCCCGTCCATGGTCACGCCGGTGACCCAGGTGTGGAGCAGCAGCTCGACGCCGGCATCCTCGGCCATCCGCTCCCACAGCACCTTGAGGGCCTCCTGGTCATACGTGACACCCGTGCCGGCGCCGTAGGTATTTGGCCGCTCGAAGGCGACACCGTCCGCGCTGAGACGCTCGACCACCTCCCAGCCGATGCCTCCGGCGACGCGGCGCGGATCCTGGCCCGGCGTGTAGAACGCGTAGAACGTATCGAGCACGGCGGTCGAGGTGCCGCCCATGAACCCCAGCCGATCGATGAGCAGGGTCGAAGCGCCGCTTCGGGCCGCCGCGATGGCCGCCGACGACCCGGCCGATCCGGAACCGACCACGACGACGTCGAACCGGTCCCTCACGAGACACGCTCGGTGAGCGCGAATGCGCGAGCAGGATTCGCGACCAGGATGGCGTCGACGGCCTCGTCGCCGATGCGTCGCCGCAGGCGGGGAACGAAGGTTCGCATGAGATATCGAAGCCCCGGGCCGCCGCCGTAGGCGCGCAGCATGAGCCTGCGTCCCAGGTCGAGCCCGAGCATGAGCCGATCGAGATGGCCGGCGCCGGCGACGGCCTCGATCAGGTCGAGGATGGCGCTGTCGGGTCCGTACTTGGTTCGCCCGATCGTGTCGTACTCGAGGTACACGCCGCGGCTGGCGATCTCGGCGTGCAGCTCGGCGTCCTGGTTGCGATCCATGTGCGCCAGCACGATCCGGCTCGCGGCGACGCCGTGTCCGGTGAGGATGTCGATGATCTCGTGCCCGAAGGTTCCGACCTCGGCGTGGACGACGATGGCGACGCCACCCTGCCGGCTGCCGACGGCGGCTGCCTCGAGGCGTCGGCGCTCCGCATCGCTGGCATGGTGGTACGAGGTCCCGACCTTGATCACGCCGGCCCTCGCAAGATCCGGGACGGCGGTCGGGTCATCCCAGTCCGCCGGGTGCATGCCATCCGCAAGGTCGCGGATCACGCGGTCCGCCAGCTCGTCGACCGTGGCGTCGCGCACCCAGTGGCCCGCGGGATAGTGCGCGTCGCGATGGAACCCGGTGGCTCCGATGATCGCGAGCCCGGTCGCCTCCGAGACCGATCGGAGGAGGTCCGGTCGGCGTCCGAGCCCGATGGGGGTGAGGTCGACGACGGCACCGATGCCGCTGTCGCGCCCTTCCCGGGCCTCCTCGGTCGAGCGGTCGAGGTCCTCGAACTCCTCGCCGGGCATGGCGGGCGTGCGCAGGAACAGGTGATCGTGCGCATCGACGACCCCGAGCCCCGATGCCGGCATCGGGCCGGTCACCGTCATGACCTCGGACTCGGGCACGCATCTCCTCCTGATTCGATCCCGCAGTGGCCCCCGCCCGCATGGTAGCGGCGTGGCGCCTGCCTGCGAGATCAGCCGGAGTGCGTCTCTCCCTCGCTGTCAGGATCGGCGTCGGAGTCCGGCGGGATGTTCGCCTCGTCCGTGTCGGTCATCTCGGGGTCGTAGGTCTTCCCCTCGTCCGGGGGTCGGTCGGTCGGCTGGTCGACGCTCCTGGCGTCGGGTTCGCGATCAGTCATCGGACCCTCTCCTGCGTTCTGCCCTGCTCCTTGCAAGGCGCGCGCCGGAAAGCCCTGCTCAGTTGTTGTAGGCCGACATGATCCGGTCCTTGGCGCCAGTCCGATGCTCGGGATCGGTCTCGTGGGTGTCGGTGCTGCCGGGCGCGGGGACGGCGGCGGCAATGTCGACGCCGGTGTCGACCAGCAGTGCGTTGACGGCGTCCACGTACGCGCCCACCGACGCCTCGAGGATGTTCTCGCTCACGAACTCGCCAGGATAGACCGGGCCGTCGTCATCCGCGCGGCCCCGGATCGCCACGGTCACCGAGCCCTTCGTCTCGTGGCCGGGGCCCTGGGCGTGCACGTCATAGGCGACGAGGGAGATCGCCCTCCCCGAGCAGCGGGGCCAGCGCATCGTCCACGGCCCGCATCAGCGCGTCGACCGCGCCGTTTCCGTCGGCATGGGCGCGCCAGCGGTGGCCGCCGCCATGGAGCACCAGGGACGCGCGGCTGCCGCGATCGCTGCCGCTGGTCGCCGACCAGCGCTCGATGCTCAGGCCGTCCGAGGCGCCCGGGTTCGCGTCAGGCTGGGAAGTGGTCATCGGGTCGTGTCTCCTTGCTGGGTCGTCCGCGCTCCGGCGGTCAGATCGGCGTGAGCCAGGATGCGTAGCGGTCATCGCTGCCGCGGACGGCGGCGAAGTAACGCTGCTGGATGTCGAGCGAGGTCGGGAACTCCCCCGTGCCCACCGGACGATCGTCGACCGAGGAGATCGGCGCAACCTGCACGCCGGTCCCGGTCAGGAAGATCTCGTCCGCCAGGTACAGCTCCGAGCGGTCGATTCGGCGCTCGGCGACGTCGTGGCCAGCATCGGCGGCGATGCGCAGGATCGCTGCACGAGTGATGCCGGCCAGGACGTCATCGGTCAGTGGGGGCGTGGCGATCTCGTTGCCGCGCACCACGAACAGGTTGGCGGCCGATGCCTCGGCCACGTGCCCGTCGCCGGTCAGCAGAATCGCGTCGTCGTAGCCGCCGGCGTGAGCGTCCTCGGCGGCGAACGCGGCGTTCACGTACGAGCCGCTGATCTTGCCGCGAGCGGGGATGGCGTTGTCGCTGACACGCTGCCAGCCCGAGACGGTGACCCGGATGCCGCCGGTCGGCAGGTAATCGCCAAGCGGAATGGTGAAGATGCCGATCCGATCCTCCATGCCGCTGAGCTGCACGCGGATCGACGGCGCCGACTTGTAGACCAGCGGCCGGATGTAGGCATCGCCCTCGTGCGCATTGCGACGCAGGAGGTCGAGGGTGATCTCCACCAGGTCGGTCGCCGATTCCGGCACGGCCGCCCGGATCAGGCGCGCGTTGCGCAGGAGACGCTCGTAGTGCTCAGGCGCGAAGAGGACGGCGCTGCTGCCATCGGCCTGCCGATAGGCACGAATGCCCTCGAACACGGCCGTGCCGTAATTGAAGGTGTGGGTCGCGATGCTGACGTTCGCCTCGCCGATGGGAACCACGGCGCCCTCGAAGTAGGCCCAGGCCCCCAGTCCAGAGGTTGTCGCCGCGTGTCGCGGCTCGGTCGCCGTCACGATGCCTCCCCGGCTGCCAGCCGATCTCGACGGAGCGCCGCGTCCGAGGAGCTGCGCTCGTCGCGCCGATGCGGCTGCGCGTCGAGCTTCCAGATGGCGTACTCCAGCGAGTCGTGGAGCGCCGCCAGGCTGGCCGCGATGATGTTCGCCTCGGCGCCGGCCGTGATCCACGTCCCGGTCTCGTGGCCGGTCTCGATGATCACGCGCGTCCGGGCTTTGGTCGCCGCCTCGCCGTCGATGATCCGCACCTTGTAATCGACGAGATGCACCTCGTCGAGGGCGGGGTAGAAGGCGCCGAGCGCCTTGCGCAGCGCCAGGTCGAGCGCGTTGACGGGCCCGTTGCCATCGGCCGCGGTGTGGAGCACCTCGCCGTCCACCTCGACCTTGACGCTGGCCTCGGCGCGCGGGGAGGCGCCGTTGCGCCGTTCGACGATGACGGTGAAGTCCACGATCCGGAACGGCGCGACGTAGTCGTTGCGCCGTCGCCGGACGAGGAGCTCGAACGAAGCGTCCGCCCCCTCGAAGCTGGCCCCCTCGGACTCGAGCTGTTTCACGAGTCGCGACAGCTCCGCCGGGTCAAGCCCCTCCGATGCGACCTCGCCGAGCTGGCGGACGCGCCAGGCGGCGTTCGCCTTGCCGCCGAGCTCGCTGACCACCAGGCGCGAGGTGCCACCGACGATCGCCGGATCCACGTGCTGATACGCCTGCTCGACGCGGGCCGTGGCCGCTCCGTGGACGCCGCCCTTGTGCGCGAAGGCGCTCGTCCCGACATACGGCTGATGCGCGTCGGGCGCGATGTTCGCGACCTCCGCCACGAACCGCGACAGCTCGGGCAGGTGGCTCAGGTCGTCTCCGGCCGGAACGGTGGGCAGGCCCAGCTTGAGAGCCAGGTTGGCCCAGATCGTGACGAGGTTCGCGTTCCCGCAGCGCTCGCCGTAGCCGTTGATCGTTCCCTGGACGTGACGAGCACCGGCCTGGACGGCAGCGAGGGAGTTGGCCACCGCCAGGCCGGCGTCGTCGTGAACGTGGATGCCGAGGGTCACATCGGTGCCCAACTCGTCCCCCACGCTCCGCGTCAGGGCGGCAACCTCATCGGTGAGGCAGCCGCCGTTGGTATCGCACAGCACCACCGTGGTTGCGCCGGCCGCGACGGCGGCGCGCAGGGTGGCGATGGCGTAGGCCGCATCGGCCTTGTAGCCGTCGAAGAAATGCTCGGCGTCGTAGACCACCTCGCGGCCCGCGTCGCGCAGATAGGCGACCGACTCGGCGACCATCGCCAGGTTCTCCTCTGCGGTTGCGCCCAGCACGTCGGTGACGTGGAGCAGCCAGCTCTTGCCGAAGATGGTGGTCACCGGCGTCTCGGCCTCGATGAGCGCACGGAGGTTCGGATCGTCCCCCGCACGATTCGACCGATGGCGCGTGGAGCCGAAGGCCGACAGCCTCGCGTTGCGGAACGTCATGCCGCGGGCCGCCGCGAAGAACTCCTCGTCCTTCGGGTTCGAGCCGGGCCAGCCGCCCTCGACGTACGGGAAGCCGGCCTCGTCCAGCCGTCGAGCGATCTTCAGCTTGTCGGCCAGGGAGAGGACCAGGCCCTCACGCTGGGTGCCGTCACGCAGGGTCGTGTCATACAGGAGGATCGGCTCGCTCATGCCGTCACTTCCAATCCGGCGCCGATGCGCCCCAGCAGGTACTCCGTGACCGCCGCGGTCCCGTCCGACCCGCCGAGGTCCGCGGTCCGCGGGCCACCCTCGATCGCCGCACGTCACCGCGGACTCCAGGTCGTCGGCGGCATCGGCCTCGCCAAGGCTCAGGCGCAGCATCATCGCGGCGCTGGCGACGGTGGCCAGCGGGTTCGCCACGCCCTGGCCGGCGATGCCCGGTGCGCTGCCGTGGACCGGCTCGTACATGCCGATGCGTCCCGTGGCGGTGGTGCGCGTCCCGAGGCTGGCCGACGCCATGAGGCCGAGCGACCCTGCGATCGCCGCCGCCTCGTCCGACAGGATGTCGCCGAACAGGTTCTCGGTGACGATCACGTCGTAGTGGGTCGGCTGGGTCAGCAGGAGATACGCGGTCGAGTCGACGAGGGCGTGCTCGACCGTCACGGCCGGATGGCGGGCGGCAACCTCGTTGACGACCTCGCGCCACAGGCGGCTCGAGGCCAGCACGTTGGCCTTGTCCACGCTGGTCAGGTGTCCGCGCCGGCCCTCGGCCAGCTCGAATGCCAGCTCGACGATGCGCTCGATCTCGGCGCGGGTGTAGCGCAGGGTGTCGACCACCGACTCGACACCGTCGTGCTCCTCGCGACCCTGCGGACGGCCGAAGTACAGGCCCCCGGTGAGCTCGCGCAGGATGAGGATGTCGGCGCCGTCGCGCACCTCGGGACGCAGGGGCGAGGCCGCGGCGAGCGCCGGGTGCGCCGTCACGGGGCGGAGGTTGGCGAACAGCTCGAGCTCGGAACGCAGGGCCAGCAGCGCATCCTCCGGCCGGGCCGTGGCCGCCGGGTCGTCCCAGCGCGGTCCACCGACCGCACCCAGGAGGATCGCGTCGGCGGATCGGCACGCCTCGAGCGTCGTCGGCGGGAGGGCCCGGCCCGACTCGTCGATGGCCGTTCCTCCCACGCTCTGCTCGTTCCAGCTGACGTTGAAACCGAACGCCGTCGCCGGACGCGTCGACACAGCGACGGGCCGCGGCGCAGACCTCCGGCCCGATCCCGTCGCCGGGCAGATAGGCGACCGAATGGGTCCTCATGGATGGCTTCCGGCGGGGGTCGGGACGGGATCAGGGTCGCCACCGGTGCGACGCTGGCGAGCCGCCGCCACCGCATCCGCGGCCGCGGGGTGCTCCGCGATCAGCTTGTTGACGGCGGAGATGTACGCACGCAGCGACGCCTCCACGACGTTGGTGGAGAGGCCATGGCCGGTGAAGGTCTGGGGCACGTCGCCATCGCCGGCGGGAGCCGAGATCTTGACCGTCGCCTCTCCCTGCGCATCCTCGCCGGACCCGACCGAGCGCAGCTGGTAGTCCACGAGCTGAGGACGGCCGCTGATGATCTGCTCCAGGGCGTTGTCCACCGCCGACAGCAACGCGTCGACCGGTCCATTGCCGCCGGCGAAGGCGCGGAACGTCTTGCCCTCGTAGAAGAGCGACACGTTGCCGGAGCTCGACTCGCCCTGGCGGCTGGCTGCCGCCCAGTGCTCGAGCCCCACGAGCTGCGGCACCGGATCGGCGTGCAGTTCGGCCAGCGCCAGCAGATCCGCATCGGTCACCTGCTTCTTCTGGTCGCCGAGCGTGATCGCCTCGGCGTAGAGGGTGTCGAGTGTCTCGGGCTCGACATGGATCCCCAGGCGCCGCAGCCGCTCGTCGAATCCGGCGCGGCCGGAGAGCTTGCCCAGCGTGAGCGTCGAGCCGGACAGGCCGACCGACTCGGGGGTCATGATCTCGTAGGTCAGCGGGTTCTTCAGGAAGCCGTCCTGGTGGATCCCCGACTCGTGCGCGAAGGCATTGGCACCCACGACGCTCTTGTTCGGCTGCACCACGATGCCCGTCAGATAGCTCACCAGGCGGCTCGTGCTCGTCAGCTGCTCGGTGGCGACGCCGGTGGTTGCCGAGCGGAACTGGGCGGGCCGGGTGCGGAGTGCCATCACGACCTCTTCCAGCGACGCGTTCCCGGCGCGCTCTCCCAGGCCGTTAACGGTCACCTCGACCTGGCGCGCCCCCGCCTGGATGCCCGCCAGGGTGTTCGCCGTGGCCAGGCCCAGGTCGTTGTGGCAATGCGTGCTCACGATCGCGCGCTTGCCGCAGAGCTTGACGACCTGCTTCACGACCGCCGCGAACTCCTTCGGCTCGGTGTAGCCGACGGTGTCCGGCACGTTGATGACCGTCGCGCCGGCCTCCACGGCAGCCTCGTACGCCTCGAGCAGGAACGGCAGCTCCGACCGCGACGCGTCCTCGGCGCTGAACTCGACGTCGTGGTCGGGCCCGACCATGCGCCGTGCCTGTGCCACGCAGGTCCGGATGCGCTCGAGCACGTCCTCGCGGGTCGTGCGCAGCTTGTGCGTGATGTGGATGTCGCTGGTGGCGATGAAGACGTGGAGCTGGCGCCTGCGCGCCGGCTCCAGTGCCGCGGCGGCGACCGTCACGTCGGCCGGCACGCAGCGCGCCAGTGCGGCGATCGCCGGGGCGTCGTCGGCGGCGCCGACCTCCTGGGAGATGCGGCGCACGGCCTCGGCCTCGCCCGGCGACGCCGCCGGAAAGCCGGCCTCGATGACGTCGACCCGGGTCCGCGCCAGCTGGCGCGCCACGGTCACCTTCTCGTCGACGGTCAGGGACGCCCCCGGGGTCTGCTCGCCGTCGCGAAGGGTGGTGTCGAAGATGCGGATCCGGGGCATCAGCTCCTGGCCCTCGCCGCTCGGCGTATCGGCCGTCCGGCGGCCGCCCTCGGCCCAGCCGTCGGGTGCCTGCTTCGGGCCGATGAAGGCCATGTGCGATCGCAGCTCGGCGCCGACCTCCTCGAGCCGCGAGCCCGCGTTCTCGGCCCGCATCCGCTTGAACTCGGGTGCGCCGCGGCGGCCCTCCTCGATCCAGCGCTTCGCGAAGCTGCCGTCCTGGATCTCGGTCAGGATCTGCTTCATCTCGGCCCGGGTCGCCTCGTTCACGATGCGCGGCCCCGAGACGTAGTCGCCGTACTCGGCGGTGTCGCTGATCGAGTAGCGCATGTACTGCATGCCGCCCTGGTACATGAGATCGACGATGAGCTTGAGCTCGTGCATGGTCTCGAAGTACGCGAGCTCGGGCTGATAGCCGGCGTCGACCAGCGTCTCGAATCCCGCCTGGACGAGCGACGTGACACCGCCGCACAGCACGGCCTGCTCACCGAACAGGTCGGTCTCGGTCTCTTCCGCGAAGGTCGTCTCGAGGATGCCGGCCCTCCCGGCGCCGATTCCGCGGGCGTAGGCGAGGGTCCGCGTGCGCGCGCTGCCGGTGGCCTCGCGATGCACCGCGAACAGGGCCGGGACGCCACCGCCTCCCTCGTACAGCCGTCGCACGAGGTGGCCCGGGCCCTTCGGGGCCACCATCCCGACGTCGATGCCGCCGGGCGGGTCGACCTCCCCGAAGTGGATGTTGAAGCCGTGGGCGAACATCAGCAGCGCGCCATCCTGGAGGTTCGGCTCGATCTCGGCGTGATAGACGCCGGGTGCCGCGGTATCGGGGACGAGGACCATGACGACGTTCGCGCGCTTCGTGGCCTCGGCCGCGTCGGTGACTTCGAGTCCCGCCTCGCGCGCCCGTTCGGCCGATGCCGAATCGGGTCGCAGCCCGACGACGACGTCGACGCCGGACTCGGCGAGGTTGCGCGCGTGCGCCTCGCCCTGGCTCCCGTAGCCGATGACTGCCACGGTCTGGCCGTCGAGCGCCGATGCGTCGATGTCGGCGTCGTAGATGAGCTTGGTCATTCCGATGTGGCTCCGTTCTCGGTGTCGCTGGATGAATCCGCCGCCATGGCCACGGCACCGGCACGCACCAGGCGGCGCAGGCCGTGGCTGCGAAGCGCCTCCAATGCGCGGTTGATCGCCTCGGGCTCGGCCGTCAGGCGGGCGCGCCAGACGGCGGCGTCGCGGGTCAGGATCTCGCCGCCGGCGGACGCCAGGACGTCCTCCATCTCGCGCTTGTCGGCGGTGCCGCGGGGCGGGGTGAGCTCGACGAGCACGAGCTCCAGCTCGAGGTGCGGAGCGACCGTGAGATCCGTCACATCGAGCACCTCGATGAGCCGCTCGAGCTGCGCGAGCACCTGGCGCAGGTGGCCGTCGTCCCCGCGGATGGCGATCGTCATGCGCGATCGCCCCGGTTCGTGGGTCGTGCCGACCGTCAGCGACTCGATGTTGAAGCTCCGCGCACGGAGCAGCCCGGAGACGCGGTTGAGCGTCCCGGGCCGATCCACGACGAGCGCGCTCACCACGTGCCGGCGGTGGACCGCATCGGCCTCGCCGGCCGGTCGGGTCTGGCGGGCTGCCATCGCGCTCACTCGGATGAGCCTTCGACCATGTCGGACAGGCCCTTGCCGGGGAGCATCATCGGGTAGACGTTCTGCGCCTCGTCGAGATGGAAGTCGATGAGCGCCGGCCCCGGCGCCTTGCGTGCCTCGGCGATCACGCCGGCCACCTCATCGGGCCGCGTCGCGCGCCAGGCGGGGATGCCGTATGCCTCGCACAGGCGGACGAGGTCGGGACCCAGCAGCTCGGCGGAGTGGTAGTTCTCGTCGTAGATGATCTCCTGCCACTGCCGGATCATCCCCAGCCGATGGTTGTTGAGGACGGCGATCCGCACCGGGATCTGGTCCTGCACCAGCGTGGCGAGCTCCTGCATGGTCATCTGGAATCCGCCGTCGCCGACGATGGCCCACGTCTCGCGCTCGGGCGCGCCGAGTGCGGCGCCCATGGCCGCGGGGACGCTGTAGCCCATCGTGCCGAGGCCACCGCTCGACAGGTGATGGAACGGCTTGCGGAACCCGAAGTAGCGCGCGGCCCACATCTGGTTCTGGCCGACATCGCTGACCAGCGTCGCCTGGTGGTCCGTGGCCTCGCCGATCTGGTCGACGACGTAGTCGGCCGAGAGGCGGCCCTCGCGCCAGGCGCCGGAGCCGTGCCACGAGCGCGCCTCGCTGACCTCCCGCCAGGCGGCGAGCTGCGCCATCCACTCGGTGCGCGGCTCGGACTGCGGCAGGCGCCGCAGGAGCGCGGCGAGCAGATCGCCCGCATCGGCGACGATGCCGAGGTCGGTCCGGACATTCTTGCCGATCTCGCTCCGGTCGACGTCGACGTGCACGATCTTGGCGTTCGGCGCGAACGTGCTCGTCTTGCCGGTGATCCGATCGTCGTAGCGGCAGCCGATCCCGATCAGCAGGTCACACTGCTGGATCATCTTGTTGACGTGCATCCAGCCGTGCATGCCGGCGTAGCCCGCGCTGAGCCGATGCGTCTCGTCGATGTTGCCGATGCCCAGCAGCGTGTGCGCGACCGGGATCTCGGTTCGCTCGGCGACCTCGCGCAGCAGGTCGACCGCGTTCGCGATCTGCACGCCGTGGCCGGACAGGATGAGGGGTCGCTCGGCCGCGGCGATCATCTCGGTCAGCTCATCGGCCTCCGGCACGTCGCCGCGGACAGGTCGCAGCAGGCCGGGCAGGCGCAGCTCGTATGGCTCTGGGTGCGCGACGCGCGTCTCCTCCTGCAGCACGTCCTTCGGGAAGTCGAGCAGGACCGGCCCCGGCCGTCCGCTGCGCGCGATCTCGAACGCCTCGGCGACCGCGTACGGGACCTCGTCGGGGTCCATGACGACCGTGGCGAACTTCGTGACCGGCAGCGCGATCCCGACGATATCGGTCTCCTGGAATGCGTCCTTGCCGAGCAGCGCACGCGGCACGTTGCCGGTGATGGCGACCATCGGGACGCTGTCCATCATGGCCGTCGCCAGGCCCGTCACGAGGTTGATGGCACCCGGGCCGCTGGTGGCGATCGCCACGCCCACGCCGCCGGTGGCGCGCGAGAATCCGTCGGCCGCATGCGCGCCGCCCTGCTCGTGGCGGACGAGGATGTGGCGCAGGGGGAACTCGCGCAGCACGTCGTAGATCGGCAGGACGGTGCCGCCGGGGTAGCCGAAGATCGTCGTGACGCCCTCGCGCACGAGCCCCTCGCACACGGCGCGTGCGCCGATGCGGGGCTCGACCTGTCGTTGGGGCTGCGGGGCTGACGGGTGGGGGAGGGCTGTCATGGTGCTCGGGTCCTCTGGGAGAAACAAGAACCCCGCCTGGCTCTCGGCCTGGCGGGGTGGCGGCTTCGCTGTTTCGGGTGCCTGTCCGGCTACTCGGTCGAGCGTCCTCCATCCCGCCATCCAAGAAGGATGACGAGCCGAAGAATGCTGATGAGTACGAGCACGCCGAGAAGCCCGGCCTGGTACGGGCGCACGGTGGACTCGGCGGCGACGGTGCCGCGCTCAGTGGACATGGGGCGACCCTACCAGTCCTGTCAACCCCGCGGCCGGTTTCCTCGTGATCGGGCCAGGGGCGAGGCGAGACCCGGTGACTTTCCTATCAGAGTCTCACCACCGGAACGCAATCCATGGTTGCTCGACGGCATGCCACCGTAGCCGAGCGTGGCGGCGCGCTGGAAGGCTGTCATCGGCTCAGCTCATGCACCATCTGACAGGGTTTCCGGCCGCGGAGTCGCTCTTACGTTCCCTGGATGAGCATCTGAGAGGATTGCCGGTGACCAGGCACAGGTCAGCCGCGCCCGAGGGCGTCCCGGAGCCGGCGGCCGGTCGTGACGGCGCCCTCCGAGGCCGATGACACGAGCGCCGCGTACTTGGCCATCACGCCACCGGCGTAGCGAGGCTCCGGCGCCGACCACGCGCCGCGCCGCCGCTCCAGCTCCGACTCGTCGACGACCAGGTCAAGCCGCCGCGCGTCGACGTCGATCGACGATCTCGTCGCCCTCCTGGACCAGCGCGATCGGCCCGCCGAGCGCCGCCTCGGGCGCCACGTGACCGATCATCAGCCCGTGGGTTCCGCCACTGAAGCGGCCGTCGGTGAGGAGCGCCACGTCCCCGCCCAGCCCCTCGCCGACGAGCGCCGCGGTGACCGACAGCATCTCCTGCATGCCCGGTCCGCCGACGGGCCCCTCGTAGCGAATGACGACGACGTCACCCTCGCCGATGCGCTGCGCTCGCACCGCGTCGTAGCACGCAGCCTCCGAGTCGAAGACGCGCGCCGGGCCGCGGAACGAGCGCCGCTCGTGCCCGGCCAGCTTGATGACGCAGCCGTCCGGTGCGAGCGACCCACGCAGGATGGCGAGGCCCCCGGTCGGCTTGATCGGGTGCTCGATCGAGACGACCACCTCCTGGCCGACGGTCTCGACGGCCGCATCGGCGACCTCGGCCAGCGTCCGGCCGTCGACGTTCCGCGTGGATCCGTCCACGACACCCCCGCGGATCAGCTCGCGGGCGACAAGGCCGATCCCACCCGCCTCGTGGATGTCGAGCGCGGTGAAGCGCCCTCCGGGCATGAGCGATGCGACGATCGGCGTCCGCTCGGCGATCCGATCGAAGTCATCGATCTCCAGCGGAATCCCCAGCTCATGGGCGATCCCGAGCAGATGCAGCACGCCGTTTGTCGAGCCACCGGTCGCCGCGACCGAGGCGATCGCGTTGTCGATGGCGGCACGCGTCATGATCGCCGAGGGTCGGATTCCGCCGTTCACCAGCTCCATCACGAGCTCACCGGACCGATGTGCCGCGTCCAGCTTCGCCGGATCCGTCGCCGGGATCCCGTTCAGACCGCCGGGCGAGATCCCCAGGAACTCGAGCGCGGTGCTCATCGTGTTCGCCGTGAACTGCCCGCCGCAGGCGCCGGGGCCCGGACACGGACGCGTCCTCGATCTCGCGCAGCTCCTCGAGCGAGATCTTGCCGGCCCGATAAGCCCCGATCGCCTCGAACACGGTCACGACCGTCGCGTCGCGCTTCCCGCGGACGACGCCCGGGTTAATGGTGCCGCTGTAGAGGGCAAGCCCCGGCAGGTCCAGGCGAGCGAGCGCCATGGCCGCGCCGGGCAGCGTCTTGTCGCAGCCGACGATGCAGACGAGTCCGTCGAACAGGTGGCCGCGCGCCACCAGCTCGATCGAGTCGGCGATCACCTCTCGCGACACGAGCGAGGCCTTCATGCCCTCGGTGCCCATCGAGACGCCGTCGCTGACGGCGATGGTGTTGAACTCCATCGGAGTGCCGCCCGCCGCCCGGATGCCGGCCTTCACGTGCTCCGCCAGCTCGCGCTGGTTGTAGTTGCAGGGCATCGTCTCGATCCAGGTCGTCCCGACGCCGATGATCGGCTTCGACAGGTCATCGTCGGTGAAGCCGATGGCCTTGAGCATCGCGCGCGCGGCCGCGCGGTCCGGGCCGTCGAGCAGAACGCGCGAGTGCTCGCGCGGGTCGTAGGGGACGGGGTCGGTCATGGGCCGGACTATAGGCGCTGTGTCGAGTCAGTCGCTCATGGGCGCCCGGAGAGGAATTCCAGGACTCGCGTGATCATGAGCTCGGTCGCCTCGGCGTCGTGGGAGGCCAGGGACGAGTCCGACCACAGGTGCTGGGCGCCGGAGTACACGAACAGCTCGGCCTCGTCGGCTTCCTCCACCAGCGCGCGCGCCGCGTCGAGGTCGCCCTCGCCGGCGAAGATCGGATCGGCGTCCATGCCGTGGACCTGGACCGGCACGCCATCGGGCCACGGGCCGCCGAACTCTTCGGTGGGAATGCACGAGTCGATCAGCACGGCGCCGAGAGCTCCATCTCGCGTCTGGGCCAGCTGCTGGGCCGCCATCACGCCCATCGACACGCCCATGAAGACCAGGCCCGGCGGCAGCGCGTCAGCCGCCGCGATGCCACGCTCCTGGAGGGCGCCGAAGCCGATCGACTTGGCGTGCGCCATTCCCTCGTCGAGGGTGGGGAACGTACGCCCGTCGAACAGGTCGGGCGCGTGGACCGTGTGTCCCTCGGCGCGGAGCCTGTCGGCGAGCGCCGCCATGCCCGGCGTGAGGCCCTGGACATGGTGGAGCAGGATGACGTCGGCCATGGATGGTATGCCTCCTCGCGGTATTGATCGGGATTTTCCGATCATTCGGGAATGCTAGTCTGATCCATCATGGCTGACAAGTCGACCGGTCCGGACTACCGCCTCCGCGACGAGCTTGCGCTGTCATCGCCGATGCAGGTCCAGGCCATCAGCCATCCGCTTCGGACCACCATCCTGGGGCTGCTCCACGAGCGCGCCGCCAGCGTGAGCGAGGTCGCGACGGCCGTCGGGAAGCCCAGGAGCACGGTCGCGTACCACATGGATGTCCTCCAGGAGGCCGGGCTGGTCCGCGTGGTGCGCACCCGTCGCGTCCGCGCCATCGACGAGCGGTACTTCGGGCGCACGGCCCGCATGTTCTCGATCGGCATCGGCCGGCGGGAGCCTGGCCAGCCCCTTCCGCTCGACTTCAACGATCTCGAGATGGCGGCGGACGAGTCGCAGTCGGCCTATCAAGCCCATCGGCTGTGGTCGTACATCCGTCATGCCCGGATCCCGCCGGAGCGTGCGGCCGAGTTCTGGGCGCGGGCTGTCGAGCTGGTCAACGACTTCGACCGCCTGCCGCGTTCTGGAACCACGGCATACGGCTTCGTCCTGGGGATCTATCCGATTCCGGACTACCCGCTGCTTCCCGAGGTGGAGGACACGGAGCCCGGGACGTGAGGCGGCGTGGTCATCCGCGTGCGCGCCACTCGTCGCGCGTCTGCGCCCAGATCTCGACGGGAATGTTGAGGGGATCGGGCAGGATGCCCTCCCCGCGGACCGTGGACCCGAGGTTGGCACAGGCTGCGCCAGGCCATCGCGCGTCCCTGGACACCGCCCAGAAAGCGGGTGACCTCGGCGTCGGCCATGAAGGCGGCCCACGGCTCGAAGTCCTCCGGCGCCGGCGGCCGCAGGATGAGCCGCTCGGTCTCGAGCGTCGGCCCGATGCTCACGCGGTCGCGCGCTCCAGCCGCTCCGACCAGGTCTCCAGCGGCTCCGATCGCCCGCGCAGCTCCAGGCGCCGCGACTCCAGGCTCGAGGTATCGAGGCCAGCCGCGCTGGCCGTTCGGGCACTGATCAGGATCTCGCCGCCGGCGGCTTCCGAGCCCAGCCGGCTCGCGACATTGACGGCGTCGCCGAGTGCGGTGAAGTCGCGGACCTGGTCCGTCCCGCCGACGAAACCGACCCAGGCCTCTCCGCTGTGAACGCCGACGCCGACCGGCAGCGCGACCTCGCGCAGGATCGCGCGCGCCGCCTCGATCCCCACCTCGGCGTGGCCGCGCTCGCCGACGAAGCCCGGGATGAAGAGGGCCATGATGCCGTCGCCGAGCAGCTTGTCGACGATACCGTTCGGCTCTCGGATCGCATGGCTGGCCGCCCGGATGTACTCGTTGACGGCGGCGGAGTACTCGCGCGCGCCGACATCTTCTCCGCCAGTCCGGTCGAGCCTCGGATGTCGGCGAAGAGGGCGGTGATCTCGAGCGCCGGCGCCGCCCGGATGCTTCTCCGACTGACGGAAGCAGCTGTTGCACAGCTGCGGATTCGGCGGATAGCGCCCGAAGCCGAGCGCTCGCATGACGGGACCGCCGAGGCCACCCTGGGGAGCGAGGCACATCTTGCAACGGGGATCCGATGGCAGGTGGCGGAAGATGCGGCGCTGACGCACGAGATCCGGGTGCTGACCGCTCAGGATCATCTCCCAGTCGAGCGAAGATTCCCGCTGCTCGTCGGCCATGGCGCCACTGTATCCGAGTCGTCCAGAGCGAGCCCTTGACGAATCGGCTACGGTCGGCTCACCGATGAGTGATCACAGCCCCGACTCCGCACGCCCGCGCACGATCGTCGAGAAGATCTGGGACGACCACGTCGTCGCGCCCGGGACCGACGGCGCCCCCGACGTCCTGGGCGTCGACCTGCACCTCGTCCACGAGGTCACCAGCCCGCAGGCCTTCGACGGGCTGCGCGACCGTGGCCTCCGTGTGCGACGGCCCGGCCAGACGGTCGCCACCGCCGACCATTCGATCCCGACCACCGACCGCAGCCTCCCGATCGCCGATGAGATCGCCGCGGCCCAGGTGAAGCGCCTCGAGGACAACTGCCGCGAGTTCGGCGTGCCGCTCCACGGCATCGGCTCGCCGCACCAGGGGATCGTCCACGTCATCGGCCCGGAGCTGGGCCTGACGCAGCCCGGCATGACCATCGTGTGCGGCGACTCGCACACGGCGACTCACGGGGCATTCGGGGCGCTGGCGTTCGGCATCGGCACCACCGAGGTCGAGCACGTGCTGGCGACCCAGACGCTGCTCCAGCGCCGGCCGAAGACGTTCGAGGTCCGTGTCGACGGCACGCTCCATCCCGGCGTGACCGCCAAGGACATCATCCTGTCGCTCCTGTCGCGCATCGGCGTCGGCGGCGGAACCGGCCATGTGTTCGAGTACCGCGGCTCGGCGATCCGCGCGCTCGGCATGGAGGGCCGCATGACGATCTGCAACATGAGCATCGAGGGCGGGGCGCGGGCCGGGCTGATCGCCCCCGACGAGACCACCTTCGAGTACGTCCACGGCCGACCCCATGCGCCGCAGGGCGAGGCGTGGGACGCGGCGGTCGAGGCCTGGCGCCGGCTGCCGACCGACGAGGGCGCGACCTTCGACCGCAGCATCGCCTTCGACGCCGGCGAGCTCACGCCGATGGTGACCTACGGCACGAACCCCGGCATGGGCTTCCCGATCACCGAGCGCATCCCGGACCCGGCCAGCCTCGCCGATGCGAACCAGCGCAGCTCCCTCCAGCACGCGCTCGAGTACATGGCCCTCACCCCCGGCGAGCCGATCCTGGGCAAGCCGATCGACGTCGTCTTCGTCGGGTCGTGCACGAACTCGCGCATCAGCGACCTGCGCGAGGCGGCCCGCATGCTGCGAGGCCGCCACGTCGCCGATGGCGTGCGGATGATGGTGGTCCCCGGCTCGACCGAGGTGAAGCGCCAGGCCGAGGACGAGGGCCTGTCGCAGGTCTTCACTGACGCCGGCGCCGAGTGGCGCGAGGCCGGGCTGCAGCATGTGCATCGCCATGAACGGCGACCAGCTCAGCCCCGGCCAGTACAGCGTCAGCACCAGCAATCGCAACTTCGAGGGCACGGCAGGGCAAGGGCGGTCGCACCTTCCTGGCGTCGCCGCTGACCGCCGTCGCATCGGCGGTGACCGGGCGGCTGTCGGATCCGAGGGCGCTGCTGTGAGCGCCGTTCGCGAGCCGTTCGCGCGGTGACCTCGGCGGTCGTGCCGCTGCCCCGCAACGACATCGACACCGACCAGATCATTCCGGCGCGCTTCCTGAAGACGATCAACCGCGCCGGCCTCGGCGACCAGCTGTTCCACGACTGGCGCTACCTGGCCGATGGCTCGCCGAACCCCGACTTCGTCATCAACCGACCCGAGATGGCGGGGCGGTCCGTGCTGGTCGTGGGCGACAAC
Source organism: uncultured Chloroflexia bacterium (assembly GCA_963767985.1). GTDB lineage: Bacteria > Chloroflexota > Limnocylindria > QHBO01 > QHBO01 > JACDBZ01. Next base: position 188,702 of record CAVYGE010000002.1, on the reverse strand, counting down.
TTCGGCTGCGGCTCGTCCCGCGAGCATGCGCCGTGGGCCCTCGGCGCGTGGGGCATCCGCGCGGTCATCAGCAGCAGCTTCGCCGACATCTTCCGCAACAACGCGCTGAAGAACGGGCTGCTGCCGATCGCCGTCTCGCCGGAGGAGCTCGGGCACATCGTGGCAATCGTGCGGGACGATCCGGATGCCGAGATCACGGTCGACCTCGAGGCGCAGGAGGTCCGGCTGCCGGATGGCGGGCGCATCGGCTTCACGGTTGACTCGTTCGCGCGTCGCATGATCCTGGACGGGACCGATGAGCTCGGGTACCTGCTGGCCCAGGAGCCGGCGCTCGAGGCGTACGAACGGGCGCATCCGCCGCGCGTCTCGACCACCGGCTGAGGGCCGCTCGATCACACCGACGAACGGCGGGTCCGTCGTCGAGCTGCGCGACGTCACGGTCCGCCGCCAGCGCCGCGAGATCGTCTCGCACGTCAGCTGGACGATCGGCGAGGGCGAGCGATGGGTCGTCCTCGGTCCGAACGGCGCGGGCAAGACGACGCTGGTTCGGATCGCGAGCACGTATCTTCGGCCGTCGTCGGGAACGGTCGAGATCCTCGGCAGTCCGCTGGCGCGCACGGATGTCGCCGAATTGCGGCCCCGGATCGGCTACCTGAGCCCGTCGCTGGCGACCATGGTCCCTCCAGAGCTCACGCCGCGCCAGATCGTCGACGCGGCGCAGGCCGGGGCCGTGCTGCCGTGGTACGTCGACCCGGGCCGCATCGACCGGGACCGCACGATCCGCGCCCTCGCCGATGCCGGCATGTCCGACGCTCGCGACGCGCCCATCGAGACCTTCTCGTCCGGCGAGCAGCTGCGCGATCCAGCTGGCCCGTGCCCTGGTCACCGATCCGGCGCTGCTGCTCCTGGACGAGCCGATGGCCTCGCTCGACATCGGCGGCCGCGAGGCGCTGGTGGCGACCCTGTCGCGCGTCGCGTCGGGACCGATCGGCGCCGTCGTGGTGGTGCTCCATCGCGTCGAGGACATCCCGCCGGGCTTCACCCATGCGCTGCTCATGCGCGATGCTCGCGTCGTTGCTGCCGGTCCGATCGACGAGGTCCTGACCGACGAGTCAATGAGCTCGACGTTCGGGCTCTCCCTGGAACTTCGGCGGGTCGGGGATCGCCGGGCAGCTGTCGGGGCGCGTCCGATTGATCAGGAGGACTCGAGCAGCCAGTCGATGGCCTCGAGGTAGCCGCGCCAGCCCCGACCGATGACCTGGTGCGCGGTGGCCGGTGCCGTGACCGAGACCCGGCGCCAGGGCTCGCGGGCGGCGATGTCGCTGATGTGGACCTCGACCGCCGGGCGGCCACATCCACGCAGCGCGTCATGGAGCGCATACGACGTGTGCGACAGCGCGCCGAAGTTGCAGATGACCGCGTCGTAGTCGAGCTGCTCGAGCCGATCGATGAGGGCGCCCTCGTGGTTCGACTGGAACGCATCGAGCAGTGAGCCGCGCTCCAGCGCATGGGCTCGGGCCGACTCGACGATCTCGTCGAGCGTGGCCGTGCCGTAGATCTCCGGCTCACGGCGGCCGAGCGTGCCGAGGTTCGGGCCGTTCAGGACGAGGATGCGCATCGGCTCATTCTCCTCCCGCCACGCCGAACGAACCGAGCACACGCATCGAGCTGGTGTGCCGCCGCAGCCCCGGCAGGGCGGCCGCCAGGGGATCGGCGGCTGCGTCGCCGGAGACCTGGACCAGGAACCGGTAGCGCCACGGACCGCTCCCCGACGGCCGCGACTCGATCCGGCTGAGGTTGATCCCCGCATCGGCGAGGGAGCCCAGCGCGCGATACAGGTCGCCGGGCGTGTGGCCGGTCTCGAAGGTGATCAGCGTCTCCCGTGCGGCGTCCGACGGTGGGGCAAGCGAGCCCGCCGGGTCGATGCCATCACCGTCCTCTCGCCGAAGAACGGCGAAGCGCGTCATGTTGTGGGCCGCGTCCTGGATGTCGGGAGCCGCGATCTCAAGCCCGTAGCGCTCGGCGGCGCGAGCCGAAGCGATCGCCGCCGCCCCTCGCTCTCCGCGGCTGGCGAGCTCGCGGGCCGCGCCGGCCGTGTCGGCAGCCGGGACGACCTCCCACGAACGGTCCGCCAGGAATCGCTCGCACTGCGCCAGCGCCTGCCAGTGGCTGCTGACGCGTCGAACCTCGTCGACCCGCACGCCGGGCAGCACCAGCAGCTGGTGGCGAATCGGCAGCAGGAGCTCTCCGACCACCCGGAGGTCGCCGTCGGCCAGCGCATCGAGCGCGTCGCCGACCGTGCCGGCCAGGGAGTTCTCGAGTGGCAGGACGCCCGCATCGGCGCTGCCGTCGTCGACGGCGGCGCACACCGCCGAGAAGGTCGGCATCGGCATCGGCGTTGCGTCATCCCCGAACCAGCCGATGACGGCCTCCTCGCCGAACGCCCCCGGCTCGCCCTGGTAGGCAACGGTCGTCACGCGGCGATCGCCGCCAGCGCGGCCTCCACCTCGGAGTCGGTGACGTCGTCGGCCTCGATCACGCGCCCGATCTCCATCGGCAGGATCCAGCGCTGGCGCCCGGCCTGCCGCTTCTTGTCGCCGAGCATGGCGCTGCGGACGACGGCCCGGGTCGAACGAGCGACGCAGGCTGAACCCCATGGCGTCGAGCAGGGAATCGAGGCGGTCGGGCAGCGTCGGATTCCGCGCCGCGACCGGCCGCGATCGCGGTCACCGCGCGCAGCCCCAGCGCCACGGCCGCGCCGTGGGACAGCCCGTAACCCGATTCGATCTCGACCGCGTGGCCGATGGTGTGGCCGAGGTTCAGCGTTCGGCGCTCCCCGGTCTCGAACGGATCGCGATCGCAGACGCCGATCTTCAGGCGGGCACTGCGCTCGACGATGGCGTAGCGCGCCGGCTCGTCCGCGCGGAGCGCCCCGGCCCCGCGGCGCTCGATGAGCTCCCACAGCAGCGGGTCCCCGATCATCGCGGACTTGATCGACTCGGCCATGCCGTCCCGCCGCTGAGCGAGAGGCAGGCTGCGCAGCGCCCCCACGTCGGCGTAGACGGCCACTGGTGGCCAGAAGGCTCCCACGGCATTCTTGGCGGAGCCCAGGTCGATCGCCACCTTGCCGCCGATGGCGCTGTCCGCCTGTGCCAACCACGTCGTGGGCACCTGGACCAGCGGGATGCCACGCGCGTAGAGCGCGGCCGCCGTGCCCGCCAGGTCGCCGATGGTGCCCCCGCCGACCGCGACGAGCGAGGTCGAGCGCTCCACGTGATGCGCCGCCAGCCATTCCAGGACGCGCTCGAGTGAGCCGAGCCGCTTGGTCCGCTCGCCACCGCGCAGCGGCAATTGTGCTCGCGCTCGGATGCGACGCACGAGGTCAGGCGCCAGGTCGAGCAGCCGTCGATCCACCACCGCCACGCCGCCGGGCGACTCGTCCAGGTCCACGCCCATCACGATCCGCGCGCTCGGCGGCCCCATCGGGTGGCGGCGTTCCACCTCGGCATCCAGCAGACGCCGGGCGGGTGTGGCTCCCATTGCCGCGATGACCTCGTCGGCGACCGCATCCGGTGGCTGCGTGGAGTCGGTCCGCACATCCGCGGCGCGGTAGACGGGCGCGCGCTCAGCACGCACCGCGGCCAGGCGGTCCGGGCCGTAGGGCTGGAGGGTCGGCCGTGCGACGCCATCGGCTTCGAGTCGCGCGAGGAGCACGGCCGCCTCGGGATCCAGCCACGCCACGGTGCCGTGGTGCCACAGCTCCCATCGGTTGAGGGGGTCGAGCACGGCGCCCCCACCGGTCGAGATCACGGCTCCGGGCGTGGCGCATGCCGCGCGCACCGCCCGGGACTCCTCGACGCGGTAGGCGGCTTCGCCATGGCGTTCGATGTACTCCGGCACCGCCATGCCGATGCGCTGCGCGGCGAGCTCATCGGTATCGAGGTGTGGGACGCCGAGGCGTTCGGCGAGCACGGCCCCCACCGTGGACTTGCCGCTTGCCGGCATGCCGACGAGCACGACGCCCGCGCCCATGCCGTCAGACATCGGCCCCGGGTCCGAGCTCGGCGCGCAGCGCCTGGCGCATCGCGTCGATCGGTGCCTCGCGCTCCGCCCAGATCGAGAAGCTGAGCGCCGCCTGGCGCAGCAGCATGCCGGCCCCGCCACGCGCCCGCGCGCCTGCCGCACGCGCCTCGCGCACGAGTCGCGTCGGGCTCGGGCGGTACACGAGGTCGAGCACCGCCATCTCGCGACGAAGCAGCGAGGCCGGCACCGGGGTCTCGTCGGATTCGGTGCCCACCGGCGTCGCGTTGATGAGGAGGTCCGCCGTGGCGAGCGCACCCGGCAGGTTGGCCCAGCGCGAGCGATCCAGGACGAGGGTCGCCTCGCAACCGGTGGCGGCCAGCGCGTCGACCGCGGCCCGCGATGCGCCGCCGGCTCCGAGCACGACGGCGCGCCGGATTCCCGGGGGCAGCTCGCCGCGCAGGGCGGCGAGGTCGGTGTTGTGGGCGACCAACCGGTCGCCGTAGCGCACGATGGTGTTCGCCGCGCCGAGCCGCTTGACCTCGGGTCCCAGCTCGTCGACCAGGGCGCAGACGGTGACCTTGTACGGGCGGGTGATGTTGGCGCCGATGCGATCGCCGTCGCGCAGGGCGGCAACCTCGGCTGCCAGCTCATGGAGCTCCACGTCGCGCAGCTCGTATCGCGCGTCGGCGCCGAGCGCGGCAAACGCCGCGTTGTGCATGGCCGGAGACGCCGAATAGCCGATGCCCTGGCCCAGGAGCACGGCAAGGGCCGTCACGGAGCCCCTCCCGGTCCCCGCGTCCGCCGCCGGCGGCGGGCCACCGCCGCTCGCAGGTCGCCGATGGAGTCTCCCCCGAACGAGAAGAGGAGCTCGTCGGCGAGGACCAGCGCCACCATTGCCTCGCCCACGATCGCCGCCCGCGCCAGGACGGTGACGTCGCTGCGCTCAATGTGGGCGCGGCCGCTCTCGCCGGTCGTCAGGTCGAGCGACGGAAGCGGGCTGCGCAGGGTCGAGACCGGCTTCTGGGCGACGCGGACCACGATCGGCTCGCCGTTGCTGATGCCCCCCTCGATCCCACCGGCGCGATTCGTCTGCCGCCGCCATCTGCCCTCCTCGGCATCGATGACGTCGTGGACCGCGCTGCCCCGTCGCTCGACGGTCCCGAACCCCAGCCCGATCTCGACGCCCTTCACGCCGGGTATGGCCATCGTCGCGCCGGCCAGCAGGCCGTCGAGCCGGGTGTCCCACTCGGACGACGAGCCCAGGCCGATCGGCGTGCCCTCGACCACGACCACGAACGAGCCGCCGATCGAGTCGCCGGCCTCCTTCGCCGCGTCCACTTCGGCGAGCATGGCACGCTCCGCGTCGGGGTCCGGGCAGCGAAGCGGGGAGGGATCGGCCAAGTCGCGATCGGCCCAGCCGTCGGGGATGGCGGCCAGGACGTCATCGGCGTCGGGGAACGCCCGGACCGGCCCGAGCTGGTCGACGAAGCTCCAGATGCGCACCCCGCACGTCGCGAGCAGCTGGCGAGCCAGGCTGCCCGCCACGACCCGCGGGGTGGTCGACCGAGCCGATGCCCGCTCGAGCACGTTCCGCACGTCGTCCGTGTCGTACTTCAGGGCGCCGGCGAGATCGATGTGCCCGGGGCGCGCGCGGGTGATCGGCTTGGGGCGTCGATCCGCCGGGATCGGCTCGACCGACATGCGATCGGTCCAGTTCGCCCAGTCGCGGTTGTCGACGCTGAAGCCGACGGGGGATCCGAGCGTGCGCCCGTAGCGGATGCCCGCCGTCCACTGCACGCGGTCGCGCTCGATCTGCATCCGCTTCCCGCTGCCGTAGCCGTGCTGGCGGCGCTTCAGGTCGCGGTCGACGATCCGGGTGCTCACCCGCATGCCGGCGGGCAGGCCCTCGAGGATCCCGGACAGCCCCGGGCCGTGTGACTCGCCGCTGGTCAGCAGGCGGAGGCGGCGCATCAGCGCGTCACCGCGGCGAGGTCGTCCCAGAAGCTCGGGTACGAGACCGCCGCGCAGTCCGCGTCGTCGAGCTCAACCTCTGACGCGATCCCCGCCGTGGCGGCCACGGCGAAGGCGATCGCGATCCGATGGTCGCCGTGCGTGCGGATGGCGCCCGCGCGCGGTGTGCCACGGCTCACCCGCCAGCCGTCGTCGAGCTCCTCCACGTTGGCGCCGATGGCACGCAGGCCCTCCACCATGGCGCCGATGCGATCCGTCTCCTTCACACGCAGCTCCGACGCGTCGTGCAGCTCGGACGGCTCCGCCACCGATGCCATGGCCACGGCCACCAGCGGCAGCTCGTCGATGAGCTCGGCCACCTGGGCGCCGCCGATGTTCACCGCCTCGAGCGGCCGGCCGCCGCGGACCACGATCTCCCCGATCGGCTCGGGCCCCGCCACGTCCGTGATCCGCGTCTCGATCTCGACGCCCATGCGCTGCAGCAGCCCCACCAGGGCCAGGCGCGTCGGGTTGAGACCGACGTCCTCCATTCGGATCTCGGCGTCGGGATGCAGCGCCGCGGCGACCAGCCACGCCGATGCCGCCGAAGGGTCACCGGGGACCGCGAGCTCGAAGGGGCGCGGACGCGCCGGCCCGCTGAGGGTGGTGGTCCCACCGGCGCGGCGGATCGGTACGCCCATCCAGGCCAGCATGCGCTCGGTGTGGTCACGGGTCGGTCCGGGGGTCGTGATCAGGGTCTCACCGGTGGCCGCGAGGCCCGCGAGCGCGCAGGCGCCCAGCAGCTGCGCGCTGGAGACGCTGATGTCGACCACGGCAGGGGCGGGGGATGCGCGACCAACGATTGTCATCGGCGCATGCCCGTCGGTGGTCGCGACCTCTGCCCCGGTGTCGGCGCAGCAGCTCCGCGACGCGCTCCATCGGTCGGGCGCGGAGCGACGCGTCGCCGTCGAGGGTGGCGCGCAGCGGGAGGCCGGCAAGCATCCCGGCCAGGAGCCGCATCGTGGTGCCGGAGTTGCCGCAGTCGAGGGTCGCGTGACGCATCGGCCGGCCGCGGATCTCCCATCGGCCCGGGGATGCCTCGTCGATCTCGACACCGAGCTCACGCAGGCAGGTGATCGTGCTCAGCACGTCTCGTCCGGGCGTGGCCATCGTCACCGTCGACGGGCCGCCGGAGAGGGCCGCGAAGATGAAGGCGCGGTGCGCGATCGACTTGTCCGGGGGCAGCGTCAGCGTCCCCCGGAGGCGAGCCGCGGGTCGGAGGGTGGTGGCGGTGGACGCCGGCGTCACCGGCCGTTTCCGGCGGTCGCCGCCTCGGCCTCGGTGACCGACTGCGCGTGACGCCGCTGCACCGAGCGCGACGCGCGGAGCAGGGCGTCGAAGACGAGCGTCAGCTCCACGGGGGTCATCGGCCCGGTCGTCCCGCTCGCCGCCCGCTCCAGCAGCGCGCGCTCGCGTCGCGGATCGTGGCCGTGGGAGCCGGGCGCGCGGCGTCGCTGCACCTCGAGCGCCAGGGCCGCCCGCTCCTGGACCATCCCGGCCAGGCGAGCGTCGAGGTCGTCGATCCGATCGCGCACGTCGTCGATGCCATCGGCCGCCGCCGTTGCCGTGACCGCCGCCTGGCTCTCCGGCGCGCGCACGAACTGGAGGCGTCGGAGCTCGTCCATCAGGCCGCCGAACTCGTCGAAGCTCAGGCTCTGGTCACCGTCCGATCGTGCGTTGGCCGGATCAGGGTGGACCTCGATGATCAGGCCATCTGCACCGACGGCGGCGCCCGCCAGGGCCATCGGTCCGACCAGCGCTCGGTGACCGGTCCCATGGCTCGGGTCGACGATGATCGGCAGGTGGGTCAGCTCGCGCAGCACGGGCACGGCCGAGAGGTCGAGCGTGTTGCGGGTGGCGGTCTCGAAGGTCCGGATGCCGCGCTCGCACAGGATCACGTTCGGGTTGCCGGCGGACAGGATGTACTCGGCGGCGAGCAGCCACTCCTCGATGGTCGCGGACAGGCCCCGCTTGAGGAGGACGGGGCGGCGGCTCTGCCCGACCGCCTTGAGGAGCACGAAGTTGTGCATGTTGCGGGCGCCGACCTGGAGGATGTCGACGTGCTCCTCGAAGATCGGCACGTCGGCGGGGTCGACGACCTCGCTGATGACCGGCAGGCCGGTTTCCTCGTGGGCTTCGGCAAGCAGCTTGAGTGCCGGCAGGCCCAGGCCCTGGAACGAGTACGGCGAGGTGCGCGGCTTGAAGGCGCCGCCGCGCAGCACGCGGGCGCCCTCCCGTGCGACGCATCGGGCCGTCTCGAGCAGCTGCTCGCGCGACTCGACTGCGCAGGGGCCGGCCATGACCACCAGCTCCTGCCCCAGGCCGATCTCCGTTCCGTTGGCCCGCACCCTGGTCCGTTCACCGGGCTCCTGGATGCTGGCGAGCTTGTACGGGGAGCTGACGCGGATGACCTGGTCGACACCGGGCAGCGTGCCGAGGTGGTTGACCCGCTCGACATCGCCCACGACGCCGATGACCGTCCGCTCCTCGCCCTCGCTCAGGAAGGCCTCGAGCCCGTTGTCCTCCACGGCGCGTCTGACGCCGTCGATCTCCTCTCGCGTCGCCGTCGGACGCATCACCACGATCATTCGGTTGCCGCCTCTCGTTGTTGCGCCGTCGCGCCCCGGCCCGCATCGGGGAAACAAAAAACGCAGGAGCTTTCGCTTCCTGCGTCTGCGGGCACGAGTGCCTCTGCCGGCGAGTTCTACTCGCCTGCCTCGTACCCGCTAGCCATAAAACCACTTGCTGTTCATTGGTTCGCGGACTCTACGGCCGATGTGCTCGCGGTGTCAACCACTCGGCAGGCGGGCCGCATCGGCCGAGGAGAGGACGCTCCGTCCACCATCGACCGTCCACACCGCTCCGGTCACATAGCTGGCGGCCGGACCGACGAGGAAGCCGATGACGCCGGCAACCTCCTCCGCCGTGCCCATCCGTCCCAGCGGCACGTCGGTCCGATGGTCGGCGGGGAGGAGCCGCTCGTCGAAGTCGGTGGCAATGGCGCCGGGCGCCACGACGTTGACGCGCACGCCATCGGCCGCGCCGATGACCGCGAACGAGCGCGCCAACCCTTCGATCCCGGCCTTGGCGGCCGCGTAGGCGGGGGAACGGAGCGAGCCCTCGGCCGCCCCGACGATGCTTCCGACGAGCACCGCCGATCCGCCGGCAGAAACGAGCGCGGGCCAGCAGACGCGCAGCGCCTCGTACGGGGCGGAGAGATCGACGCGCAGCACCTCGTCCCAGTGCTCGCGGCTGTCCCACGGCCCCGACGGCGGGATGCCGGCAGAGCAGATCAGCGCGTCGAGCGAGCCATCGCAGCGAGCCAGCGCATCGGCCAGGACAGCCGGATCACCCGCGTCGCCAGCGATGTCCACGCCGTCGCCGTTCGACCGGTCGACGCCGACCACGCGCCAGCCATCGGTCGCCAGCAGGGTGGCGGTCGCGCGGCCGATGCCGGCGGCGGCGCCGGTGATGATCGCGGTCCGTGGACGGTCGGTCATGGCCGCGACATCGTGACGGATCGGGTCAACCGGTGTGCTGGAGTCCGGCCGCGACCCCTCCCACGGTGAGCTGGAGCAGCTGCTCTGCCGAGGTGCGCTCCGTGACGGACAGGGAGCCGCCGCGCAATCGCTCAAGCGCGAGCACCTGGAGCTCGCTCAGGACGTCGACGTATGGCGTCCGCAGCTCGACGCTGCGCCGGAATCGGGGGCTGCCCTCGAGGATCTCGCTGCGTCCGGTGATTCTCATCAGCTCGTCCAGGGTCCGGATGCGCTCCTGCTCGATCGCATCGGCGATGTGCCGCATCGGCGGGGAGTCGCCGGCCAGGCTGGCGTAGCGAGCCGCCAGGATCGGATCGGCGAGGGCCAGACCGAGCTCGACGTTGTCGATGACCGAGCGGAAGAAGGCCCACTCACGGTACGCGGCCGCCAGGCGGTCACGCCCATCGGCACGGTCCTCCGCGTAGGCCGTCAGCGCGGCCCCCACGCCGAACCAGGCTGGCAGGTTCGTGCGGCTCTGCGACCAGGAGAAGACCCACGGGATGGCCCGCAGCTGCTCGAGGCCGGGCGGCGCCCCGGTGCTGCCGCGCTTGGCCGGCCGCGAGCCGAGCTCCATGCGGCTGATCTCGTCGATCGGGGTGGCCGCGTGGAAGTACGCCTCGAACTCCGGGTCCTCCCAGACGAGCCGCCGATACGCCCGCTCCGCGAGGCCGGACGAGTTCGTCCATCAGCGCGCGCCAGCGTTCTGCCTGGACCGCCGTCTCGGCGGCGTGATCGGCGCGGCTGGCGAGCAGGACCGCGTTGGTGAGCTGCTCGAGATGGCGCTGCGCGATCACCGGGCTCGGGTATCGCTCGGCGATCACCTCGCCCTGCTCGGTCAGTGCGAGCCGCCCGTCGACCGAGCCGCCGGCCTGGGCCAGCACCGCGCGGTTGGCCGGGCCGCCGCCGCGGCCGATCGTCCCGCCGCGGCCGTGGAACAGCGTGAGCTCGACGCCCTCCTCCCGCGCCACGGCCACCAGCTCCTCCTGGGCGCGGTACAGGCTCCAGGCCGCCGCGAGATAGCCGCTCTCCTTGTTCGAGTCCGAGTAGCCGAGCATCACCTCCTGGCGCATCCCGCGACGCACGAGGTGAGGCCGATAGACGGGGTCGGTGAGCAGGCTGCGCAGCAGGTCGCGCGCGCCGGTCAGGGCGTCACGCGACTCCAGGAGCGGGACGAGGTCCAGGTCCAGCGGCTCGGCGTTCGGCGACGCGATGGCATCGAGCGCCAGGAGGTTCGTCACGTCGGCGGCCGTTCGCGTGAAGCTCACGACATGGCGGGGGAGTGCCTCGGGGCCGAAGCTCGCGTGGATCTCCCGGATCACGCGGAGGGTGGCGAGCACCTCGTCCGCGGTCGTGCCACTGCCCGACAGGGGTTCGCCTGGATCGCCTTCTCCGCGGACTCGCTCCAGCGCGGCGGCATGGACGTCCGCGTGCTGTCGAACCTCGAGGGCGGCGAGGTGGAATCCGAAGGTCTCGACCTGCCACACGAAGTCCTGCACCTCGCCCCACGCGACCCGATCCGCGCCGTGGCTGACGAGTGCGGCCTGCATCGCGCGCAGGTCATCCAGCAGCTCCGATGGCGAGCCGTAGCCGTGGCGACGCGGTCCCCGGCGTCCCGTGAGCCGGGTGCGTGTCCGTTCGATCCGCTCGCCGATGATCCCGAACGCCTGCCGGTACGGCTGGTGGGGGAACCGTCGATCGAGGCTGGCCCGCAGCTCCGGAAGTGCCCGCCGGTCGCGAGCGATGCGACGCGCGTAGTCGGCCGGCAGTGCGGCGCGGTCATCACCCACGGCGATCGTCTGCTGGAGGCGGTCGGCGACGTTCCGGTAGCCGTGAAGGACGTGATCGGCCTGGATGCGCAGCGTGGCGCGTGTCGTCTCGGACGTGACGCCGGGGTGTCCGTCGCGATCGCCGCCGATCCACGAGCCCCAGCGCACGTAGGCCGGGGCCGCGGGCCGGCGGGCGCCGCTGCCGGGGCTCGCGCGTCCACGGTCGACGAGAGCCGCGTCGAGAGCGCGATACAGGCGGGGAATGGCGCGAAAGATCGTCTGGTCGAAGAAGACCATGGCGGCCCGAACCTCGTCGAGCGGGCTGGGCCGCTGGGTCCGCGCGTGGCTCGTCTGCCACAGGATGCTGATCTCCTCGCGCAGCCGCCGTCGCAGGTCGGCGTCCTCGGTCCGGGTGAGCCGCGGATCGTCGAAGCGGTCGAGCAGTGCGTAGAGGCGGCGCTGTGCGACGAGCACCGTCCGGCGCCGAGCCTCGGTCGGATGGGCGGTGAGCACCGGGCGCAGCAGCAGCCCGTCCAGCATGTCGCGCATCTCGGCGGTCGAGGTCTCGGCGCGCGCGAGACGCGAGACGGCGTCGGCGATGCTCTCGGGCAGCCCGTCGCGGGTGCTCGACCGCTCTCGCTGGCGGAGGGATCGCACGCGGTGCTTCTCCTCGGCGAGGTTGATGAGCAGGAAGTAGGCGGTGAAGGCACGGGCGGCGGCGAGGAGGTCGTCGGTGCCGTGGCCGCGGATCGCTGTCTGGAGGTCGTCGAGATGCGAGGCGTCGTCAGTCGCCCCCGCTCGGCGGCGGATGGCGGCCCTGCGCAGCTGCTCGATCAGCTCGAAGCGCTGCGCCCCCTCCTGCTCGACGATGACCTGCCCAAGGAGCGCGCCGACGAGCTTGACCTCGCGGGCCAGCGGGTCCCGCGCATGGGCACTGCCGATGCCCTTGGGCTCGGCTCGGCGGGCGGTCTCGGCGGCGGTCGATCGGGGCACGCGGTCCTCGGGCTCAGCCGAGGGCGGCGGCGACGCCTCCGGGTGCGTAGTGCGGCTGCTCGGCGCAGGCAACGATACAGCCTCGCGCGTCGCGCTCCCCGCGGCCGGAGAAGTGCCACCAGGCGCCGTCGGCGTGGCGCTCGAGGCGGCAGCCGCAGGCGACGCAGGTGATCGGGGCAAGGCGGCCGTCGCGGACCGAGAAGGCGGTGAAGTCACGCTCAATGGAGATCGGCTCGGAAAGGTCCATGCGGCGAGCGTACGACGCCGATGCCCGGACGTCGGCAACGCGGTGGTGATGCTTGGGTTGCGACGCGGTTGCGATCTGGGCGAAGCCTTGACCAGGCCGCGGTCCGCGCCTAGCATGCGGCTCCAACTTCAGATGGCGACGATTGGGACGAGTAGCGATCGCACGGCCATGGGAGCGAGCCGGGATGGTGCGAGCCGGCATGGCACGACGAGCGTGAATGGACCCGCGAGCCTCGCTCCGAGGTGTTTCGGCGGTGGGTATATACGGTAATACTCCTCGGCTCCGAACACATTAGGCGGCGACGGGCTGGGCCCCGTTAACATCGGCCCGAATGAGCGCGGACCCGCCCGGGTCCGAACCAAGGGTGGCACCGCGGAAGAGAGCCTCCGTCCCTGATCCGGATGGAGGCTTTGTCGTTCCCACCAGAGCAGGACCCAATGACCATCGCGACCCCCGCCCGCGTCACGAGCATCGAACTCGCCGCCGACACGCTGACCCCCGTCGCTGCGGCGCTGCGCCTCGGCTCCCGCTGCGCCTTCCTGCTCGAGAGCGTCGAGGGCGGCGCGCGCTACGGTCGCTACTCGATCGCCGGCGTGCATGGCAGAACGCTGGTCGTGCGGCCCGAGGACGGCGACCCGCTCGAGGTCCTGCGCGGCGAGCTGCCGTCCGTCACGGCGTCCGCCGGCGACCCGGGATTCCCGCTCGCGTCGGGAGTCGGCTACCTTGCCTACGAGGCCACGGCGCACTGGGAGCGCCTTCCGGCCGTTGCCGCCGACCCGCTCGGCATGCCGGACGCCGTCTTCCACATCCCGTCGGTGGTCATCATCTTCGACCACCTCGCCCAGGTCGCGCGCGTCGCCACGCTGGATGGCCCCGGCGCCCCCGAGCGACTCGAGGATGTCGCAGCGGCGCTGGGCACGCCGGCGCCCGGTGAGGTTCCGCTCCAGTTTCCCGCGGCCGTCGTGCCCCCCGAGACCGACCCCGATGCGCGGGACCGCTACGAGCGAGGCGTGGCACGGCTGGTCGAGGAGATCCACGCCGGAGAGATGCTGCAGACGGTGCTGGCGCGCCGCTTTTCCGTTCCGACCGATCGCACCGCGCTCGACATCTACCGCTCCCTGCGACGCGTCAACCCGTCCCCCTACCTCTACTACCTGGACCTCAGCGTCGTCTCTCCCGGTGCCGCCGTGGTCGGCGCATCGCCGGAGCTGCTGGTCCGGGTCCGGGACGGCCAGGTCGTGACGCGGCCGATCGCGGGCACCCGGCGCCGTGACGAGGACCCCGTCGCGGACGCGGCTCTCGAGGCGGAGCTGCGGGCCGATCCCAAGGAGCTGGCGGAGCACGCCATGCTCGTCGACCTGGCACGCAACGACGTCGGGCGCGTCGCGACCACGGCCAGCGTCGAGGTCACCACCCTGCGCGACGTCGAACGCTACGCGCATGTCATGCACATCGTGTCCGAGGTCCACGGCCGCCTGGCCGACGGGCTCGATGCCTTCGACGCGGTTCGCGCGGTGTTCCCGGCCGGGACGGTGAGCGGCGCCCCCAAGGTCCGGGCCATGCAGGCCATCGCGGAGCTCGAGGACGAGAAGCGCGGCCCGTACGGCGGGGCCGTTGGCTACTTCAGCCCGACCGACGTCGAGTGCGCCATCACCATCCGCTCGGCCCTCATCCGCGACGGCGTGGCGACCGTGCATGCGGGGGCCGGCATCGTGGCCGACTCGATCCCGGACCGCGAGGCGGCGGAGGTCGCAGCCAAGGCCGCCTCCATGCTCGCGGCGATCGGGGGTCCGGAGTGAAGGTCTTCCTGCTCGACAACTACGACTCGTTCACCTACAACCTCGTGCACCAGCTGGGCCGCATCGGCGCCGATGTCACCGTCGCGCGCAACGACCAGGTCACGGTGGCCGAGATCGAGGCCACGCGTCCCGACGCCATCGTCATCTCTCCCGGACCGTCCCTGCCCGAACGGGCGGGGATCAGCGTGGAGCTCGTCCGCGCCCTGGGATCGTCGGTGCCGATCCTCGGCGTGTGCCTGGGGCACCAGGCGATCGGCGTCGCCTACGGAGCGGCGGTCATCCGCGTGCCCCCGGTGCACGGCAAGGCGCGGCCGGTGCACCACGCCGGTGCGGGCTCGTTCGATGGGGTTTCCTCGCCGTTCGATGCCGCCCGCTACCACTCGCTGGCCGTGGCACGCGACGGATTGCCCGACGAGCTCGAGGTCACCGCGTGGTCCGACGACGGCGTGGTCATGGGCATGCGCCACCGCACGCATCCCGTCGAGGGCGTCCAGTTCCATCCCGAATCGATCCTGACCGACGACGGTGACGCCCTCGTCGCGAGCTTTCTGCGACGCGCGAACAGCGTGGCGGCGCGCTAGATGACCGGTCCCCCGGGCACCTCGAGCGCCATCCGGCTTCGGTTCACCGACGCACCCGACTCACTGGCCCAGATCGTGTCGGCCGTGGCCGCCGCGGGAGGAACGCTGCGCACGCTGTCGACGCCGCGGGTCAGCGACGGGGTGGCGGAGGCGGAGCTCGAGGTGATCGGGCTGGACGAGGCCGGCCTCGCGGCCGCGCTGGCCGGAGTCGCCGCCATCGAGTCCCAGGAGCCGACGCGGATCCTCGACCGCGTCTTCGGCAAGCGGGTGATCGTCATCGGCGGAGGCGCGCAGGTCGCGCAGGTTGCCCTGGGCGCCGTCTCGGAGGCCGATCGCCACAACCTGCGCGGCGAGCGCATCAGCGTCGACACCATCGCGCTGGTGGGCGAGGATGCCATCGCCGCGGCGGTGCGGGCGGTCGCGGACCTGCCTCGCGCCCGCTGCCTGGTGCTGGCGGGGGCGATCATGGGCGGCGAGATCACGACGGCCGTCCGCGAGCTGCGCGAGCACGGGCGTGCCGGTCATCGCCCTGAACATGGCCGGGTCCGTCGCGGATGCCGCCGACCTCGTGGTGTCCGACCCGGTCCAGGCGGGGACCATGGCCGTCATGGCCATCGCCGACACCGCACAGTTCGACCTGGCCCGCCAGCGGGGGCGTCGCTACTGAAGCATCCCGAGCAGGGCCTGGACGGCGGGTTGGCCGCCCGGCCCGGCGGTGATCGCCAGGCGACGCGAAGGCCCGGCGATCGTCAGGGTCATGGCGTAGAACGGGCAGCAATCCGACTCACGAGCCGCAAGGTCCGCAGCCGCGCGCACGTCCTGGTCGGGGGCGAGCTCGACGGCGACGCCGTCGTCGATGAGCGCGACGTGCGCGGCATGCTCGCGCAGCGACCTCCATTCGGCGACCCGGACGCGAAGGTCGGCCTCGCCCAGGTCACAGGCGGCGCCGACGAGCGCCGGGCTGAACGTCATCTCACGCATGCTCGGAGCATAGCCCCGGCGGCTACCATCGGCGTACGCATGTGTGGTCGATTCAGCCAGGGCGAGCCGTCGCATCGGATCAGCGACTACTTCGGCGCGTATCCCGACGACGACCTGCCCGACGGCCTCTACAACGTCCCGCCGACCGAGACCATCCGCATGGTCGTCCAGCGCGACGACGAGCGGCGGCTTGTGGCCGCGCGATGGGGATTCCGCCCGTTCTGGGCGGCGGACGAGCGCCCTGGGACGAAGTCCTGGATCAACGCTCGCTCCGAGACGGCGTGGGACTCGTCCGTCTTCGGTCGTTCGCTGCGCGGTCGCCGATGCATCGTGCCGGCCGACGCGTTCTACGAGTGGGACCGCACCACGTCGCCGCGGCAGCCCTACGCCATCGGCCCGGCGACCGACGGCGAGATGCTGGCGCTGGCCGGCATCTGGAGCCCGATCCACGAGCAGGGACTGACCGCCGCGATCCTGACCACGGCACCGAACGAGCTCCTGGCGCCGATCCACAACCGCATGCCGGTGATCCTGGGCGCCGATGCGCTCGAGGCATGGCTCGACCCCGATGCCGACCTCGCCGTAGTGGCGGCGCTCATGCAGCCCGCGCCGGCGGACCATCTGCGCATGTGGCCGGTGAGCACGGCCGTCAACCGCGTGGCAGCGGACGGTCCGGATCTGCTTCGATCGGTCGAGATCGCTCCGACGCTCGGGCTGGCCTAGCGTCAGCCGGGGCGTCGATCTCCGGCGAGGCGCCAGGCCGCGGGCAGCAGGGCCGCCGCGATCACGATCTTCAGAGCGTCACCCAGCAGGAACGGCGTGGCGCCCATCCCTAAGGCAGCGGGCAGGTCCGCGCTGACGCGAGAAGGCCAGCCACGGGACCCCGATCGCGTAGATGAGAAGGTTGCCGAGCACCATCAGGCCGGCCGTCCCGATCACGGTCCGGTCGGCCCCGCGTCGTGCGAAGGCTCCCACCACGATCGCCGCGAGCACGAACCCGACGATGTACCCGAAGGATGCGAACTCCCAGCCGGAGCGCTGCTCGCTGAACCACGGCACGCCGATGACGCCGGCGACGAGGTAGAGGCCCATCGCCAGGCCGCCTCGCATCGGTCCGAGCGCCGCGCCGGCCAGCAGCACGGTCAGCGTCTGGAGGCTGAGCGGGATCGGGGTGAAGGGGAGCGGGACGGCGACCTGGGCCGCCACGCCGGTGAGCGCCGCCGCGCCGACGACGAGCGCGACGTCGCGGACGAGCTCGCCGGGGATGAGATCGGCAAGGACGCGGGGTCGGGCGGCTGCCTGTGCTGTCATGCCGCGCAGCCTAGCATCGGCGCTCAGAGCGCGGCGGTCGCCGCCGCCGCGAGTGCCGAGCCTCGCGCGCCGGCCATGTCGCGGTCCGGCACGAGCACGAATTGCGCGATGGCCGTCTGCTCCTCCCGCAGCTGGGTGTGTTCGCGGACGCGGCCGAGGAACCACTCGCCGAAGTGCGCCGCCGCCTCCACCACGCCGCCGCCCACGAAGTAGACCGCGGGGTCGCTGTAGTTGGCCGCGATCGTGAAGAGCCGGCCGAGCGCGGCGGCCTGCTGGTCGAACAGCGCGAGCGCCATCTCGTCGCCATCGACGCCGTAGCCGCGGACCGCCTTGGCGGCATCGGCCGGCGGCATCGCGGCCAGGGGATGCTCGGGGTATCGGCTCAGCCAGTAGGGGAGCAGGTTGCGAACGATGCCGGTCAGGGACGCGATGCTCTCGACATCGCCCGCGTTGCCGCAGCCGCAGATCGGCATCGGCTGACCCTCGGCCAGGATGCCATCGGTGGCAATCCGGACGTGCCCGAGCTCGCCCGCCATGCCGGCCGCGCCGCGGACGACGTGCCCCGCCTCGATGACGCCCCCGCCGAGGCCCGTGCCGACGATGGCCGACACCGACGAGCTGGTCGCGGCGGCCGCGCCCAGCAGGACGTGATGCGCGTACAGGGCGGCCGCGTTGCCGTCGTTGTTGTAGACCACGGGCAGGCCGATGCGCTCCTCGAGCCCGGCGCGCACGTCGTACCCCCACCATGCCGGCTGCGCGAAGTTCGTAGCGCCCTTGACGCTGATGACGCCGTCAGCGCTCGCCGGGCCGGGCGTGTCGAGGCCCACGGCCACCACCCGTTCACGCTCGACGCCGGTCTCTGCCAGCACGAGGTCCATGGTCTCCGCCATGGCCTCGATCGCCGATGCCGGCCCCTCGCCGACGCGGCTCGGAATCTCGTACATGCGATCGACGAGAAAGTGCCCCGACGCCGTCGAGGACGGTCGCGTTGTTCTTCGTCGCACCGTTGTCGATCCCGACCACGACACGGTCCGCGGGGTTGACCATCGCCCCATCCTAGCGGCGTCCCCGCGCGGATCGACCGCCGGCGGTGGACAATACGAGCCTGAGCCGGGGATCGCCGATGTTCGACAAGACCGCTGACCTGTACGACCTGTTCTACGACTTCAAGGACTACGCGGCCGAGGCCGATGCCGTGCGCGAGATCGTGAGCGCGCGCTATCCGGGGGCCAGGACGCTCCTCGATGTCGCCTGCGGTACGGGTCGCCACCTCGAGGCGCTCCGGGCCTCGTTCGACGTCGAGGGCCTGGATCTCGACGCGGGCCTCCTCCACGTTGCCGCCGCGCGGCTGCCGGGTGTCCCGCTTCACCTCGGTGACATGCGCGACGCCGACCTCGGGAGGACGTTCGACGTCGTCACCTGTCTGTTCAGCAGCATCGGCTACATGCAGACGCCGGACGAACTCGGTCGAGCGGCGTAGACGTTGGCCCGCCACCTGGCTCCCGGTGGCGTCCTCGTCGTCGAGCCATGGCTCTCCCCGACGACGTTCGATCCGGACCATGTCCCGGCCATGCTCGTGGTCGAGGGGTCCGGGCTCCGAGCGGTGCGGACGAATGGATCGCGCGTCGAGGACGGGCGATCGGTCATGGACTTCCACTACCTGGTGGCGCGCTCGGGTCAGTCGAGCACATCGTCGAGACGCACTCCCTCGGGCTCTTCTGCGCCGTCGACTACCGCGGGGCGTTCGAGCGGGCCGACCTCGAGGTGGAGCACGACCCCGAGGGACTCACCGGGCGCGGCCTGTGGATCGGACGGTCCCGCCGCTGATGGAGCGACCGACCTTTCCCCAGCTGCGCATCGAGACGGCGCGGGTCAGCCTCCGGCCCTTCGAGGAACGCGACGCGCCCGATGTCCTGGAGGCGTGCGGCGACGAGCGGTCGCAGCGCTGGCTGCCGTTGCCCAGCCCGTACACGATGGCCGACGCCATGGACTGGTGCAGCCTCGGCGCCGAGGAGATCCGGACCATGGGCGACGGCGTGATGGCCGCGGCCGTCAGGCGCAGCGACGACCGCCTGGTGGGCTCGTTCGGCCTGCGCCGGACCGACTGGCGGGACGGCGCGAGCGAGATCGGCTTCTGGGTGGCGCCGTGGGCGCGCGGCGAGGGATCGCGGTGGAGGTGACCTTGGCCGTCGCCCGCTGGCTGTTCGACGAGCACGGGTTTCATCGGCTGGTCCTGCGCGCCGCTACCGGCAACCGCTCGTCTCAGCGCGTCGCCGAGAAGGCGGGGTTCACGCGCGAGGGCGTGGCCCGCAGCGCCGGCATCACCCACACAGGTCGCGTGGACCTCGTGGTCTTCAGCCTCCTCCCCGACGATCTGGGTCCGGCGCGCGTGTGACCGACCTGGTGTGCGACGCGTCCTGATGAGGCTCGCAGGAGGGACGTGATGACCGCTCGAACAGGGGTCATGGCGGTCGGCGCGCTGGCCGTGCTCGCAGGGATCCTGGTCGCGCCGACCCTCGGCATCGCCGATCTCGGCGGTGGCAGCTTCTCGGCCTGGCTCACCGAGGTTCGGGGCGATGACCTGGACCGGGGCTGGTCGCGCCTCGACGCGCACACCCGCGCGACGGCCTACGACGACGATCGCGACGCCTACCTCGACGAGGTGATGGCCGCCGACTGGTCGGCGCTCGAGCTCGAAGAGCCGGTGCGGAAGTGGTTTGACGACGGACTCGCGCGAATGGAGGCGCGCCTGATTTCCGCCCCCGCCACGGTCCCGCCCTTCTTGTTCGAGCGACGCATAGTCCACGGAGTGTGTGAAAGCGGCGAACCTGTCGGCATCGGCGTCTTCGAGCACCGGCGTTTCCTGGGCAGCGGGGGATTCACAGGTGGAGGCGTCACGGGAAGCCAGGCGAGGTGCAACGCGGCCTTCTTCGAGTCCTGAGCGCCTGCTTCACGCGCTGGCGGCGACCACCTCCTCCGCATGCGCGTCCAGCGCGTCCTCGATGATCGCCGAGAGCTGATCCCACTCGACCAGGAACGCGTCGTGGCCCTTGTCGGAGCGGATCTCGCGGTACGTGGTGTCCGCACCGGCGGCGAGCCCGGCATCGACGAGCGCGCGCACCTGGCGCGGCCCGTACAGGATGTCGCCCTCGATGCCGACGCCGCGGATGACGACCTCTGCATCGGCCAGGCGGGTGAACGCGGCGACCAGGCCGCCACGGTCGCGGCCCGCGTCGTGGGCATTCATGGCGCCCGCCAGCGCCGCGTAGGAGCCGGCATCGAAGCGATGGCGGAGCTTCACACCCTGGTGCTCGAGGTACGACGCGATGCCGTCACGGGTGTCGAAGTCGACCTCCGAGCGATAGGTCGTCATCGCCAGCTGCCGGGCCAGCTCGAGGCCCCGGTCGCGGTCCAGTGCCAGCAGCTCGAGCTGGATGTGGTTCCAGCCGGCAGCCAGGTTGCCGATGACGGCCGGCGCGGCGATGGGCATGACGACGCCAACCGCCGCGGGACGCTCGAGCGCCACCTCGAGCGCGACCATGCCGCCCAGCGAGCCGCCCGCGACCAGGTCCAGTCGCTCGATGCCGAGCGCGTCGAGCGCGGCCCACTGGGCGCGCGCCATGTCGCGCGGCGTGATCGGCGGGAAGTCCCCGACGTCGGCCGGCCCGGTCGTGCCGTAGCACGAGCCGAGCAGGTTGAGGCAGACCACCTGGCGGTGGTCGGTGTCGAGGGCACGCCCGGCGCCGATGAGGGGCGCCCACCAGTCGCCGGCTGCATCGGCGGATCCGGTGAGCGCATGCACGACGAGCACCGCCGATTCGGAGGGAGGCCCGTCCCGGCGGTACGCGACGCGCAGGTCCGGGAGCGTCACGCCGGCCTCGGTCCGAAATGGACCGAGGCGCAGCGGTGGCTCCCGAGGGCTGAGCGGAAGCAATGTCACGCGCCGACCTCCTCCCGGACGGCCGCGGCCAGTGCCTGATCGAGGTCGGCGATGATGTCGTCGAGCGCCTCGATCCCCACCGAGAGGCGCACGAGGTCCGCCGTCACGCCGGAGGCGCGCTGCCCCTCTTCGTCGAGCTGCTGGTGGGTGGTCGACGCCGGATGGATGATCAGCGACTTGGCATCGCCCACGTTCGCCAACAGGCTGAAGAGCTTCACCGAGTCGATGAGCGTCCTGCCCGCGTCCGCACCGCCGCGCACGCCGAAGGTGATGATCCCGCCCGAGCCGCCGGCCAGGTAGCGCTGGGCGTTGGCATAGGTCGGATGCGACGGAAGGCCTGGATAGCTGACCCAGTCGACGCGGTCATCGGCCTCGAGCCACCTCGCCACCGCCAGGGCGTTCGCCGAATGCCGCTCGATCCGCAGCGGGAGCGTCTCGAGACCCTGGATGAAGAGCCAGGAGTTGAACGGCGAGAGCGCCGGGCCGATGTCGCGGAGGAGCTGCACCCGCAGCTTGATGATGAAGGCCAGGTTGCCGAATGCCCCGGTGTAGCTGACCCCGTGGTACGACGGATCGGGGTCGACGAAATCGGCGAAGCGCGGCGAGGCAGCCCAGTCGAACGTTCCGCCATCGACCACCACGCCGCCGATGCTCGTCCCATGGCCGCCGATCCACTTCGTTGCCGAGTGGATGACGATGTCGGCACCGTGCTCGATCGGCTTCGCCAGGATCGGCGCAAACGTGTTGTCGATGACGAGCGGCAGCTGTTGGGCGTGGGCCGCATCGGCGATGGCGCCGATGTCCGGCACGTCGAGCCTCGGATTGCCGATGGTCTCGATGTAGTACGCCTTCGTACGATCGTCGGTCAGCGCGACGAAGTCGGCCGGATCATTGCCCTCGACCCAGCGCACCTCGATGCCGAAGCGCGGCAGGGTGTAGGCGAACAGGTTGTACGTGCCGCCGTAGAGGCTGGTGCTGGCCACGAAGTTGTCGCCGGCGCGGGCGAGGTTGAGGATCGTGAGCGTCTCCGCGGCCTGGCCGCTGGCGAGCCCGAGGGCGGCAACCCCGCCCTCGAGCGCCGCGATGCGCTGCTCGAAGACGTCGGTGGTCGGATTCATGATCCGGGTGTAGATGTTGCCGAACTCCTGGAGCGCGAAGAGCCGCGCCGCATGGCCGGCATCGGTGAAGTTGTACGAGCTGGTGGCGTAGATCGGCACGGCGCGGGCGCCCGTGGTCGGATCGGGCTGCTGGCCCGCGTGGAGTGCCAGGGTCTCGGTCAGGAACGCTCGCTGCGGGGCGGCGCCATTTCCGTTCGTGTCGCTCATGGTGGGTATCGGTTCCTTCGTCTCGACCACGTGAGGAGAAGGGTCCGCGAACGGTGGTCGATGCGCGACGCGGCCCCGATGTGTGGGGTGCTGCGGCTGATCCGCGTCGCGTGAAGGGAAAACAAAAAGACCGCACTCACTCTCGTCCGAGAAAGGTGCGGCCCCGATCTACCCGAGCTGCGTCAGGCAGAAACCTCCAGGCGGCGGGGCCGCCAGGGCATGCACATGGTCGTGTAGTGCGGGACGTGGTGATCGGGGAACATCCGGGTCACCGTACCAGCACGCGCGAGCGGTGTCACCCCGCTCCACGGTTGCAATTCGGTAGCGAGCGATCGCGTCCCGGGTGACCCCCGAACCTCAACCGTTCTGCCGCCGACCGCGGCCCGGGCGAGCCGTAGCGTGGCTGGGGAACCCGTACGGCGAGCCGTTCCATGCACGTTGAGCACGTCGAGCCCATTGGGCCGATCGCGGCCCCGCTCTACAACCCGCGCCACGAGCACGACGCCTGCGGCGTCGGCTTCATCGCCGATACCGATGGCCGCCACGCGAGCCGGGTCGTCGGCATGGCACTCGAGGCGCTCGACTCCCTGGCGCACCGGGGTGCGCGAGCCGCCGACGACCTCACCGGCGACGGCGCGGGAATCTCGATTCCTCTCTCGCCCCGCTTCCGATCGCGGGTGATCGCGGAGGCCGGCGTCAGCGCGTCCCGGGGGCGCGGGGCGGCGCTCGCCATGTGCTTCCTGCCGGTCGGCGCCGCGGAGGCGGCCGCGCGCCACATCGCCGATCTGGCGGTCGCCCAGGGGCTCGCTGTGATCGGCTGGCGCGACGTGCCCGTCGACATCGGCGTCGTGGCCGGCCGTTCGATCGGCGAGACGCCGGCCATTCGCCAGGCGGTCGTCAGGCCGGTCAGCCGCCTCACCAGGCTCGGCTTCGCTCGCCGTCTCGCCGCCCTGCGCCGCGCGGTCGAGGCCGAGGCCACGGACATCGCCGTGGTCTCGGTCAGGCACGTCGCAGGTGGTCTACAAGGGGCTCTTCGTGGGGGCCGAGCTCGGCCGCTTCTACACGGACCTTCGAGCCGATGACCTCGACGCGAGGTACGCGGTCTTCCACCAGCGGTACTCGACGAACACCTTTCCCTCGTGGCGCCTGGCGCAGCCGTTCGGCTACCTGGCCCACAACGGTGAGATCAACACGATCCGCTCCAACCGCGAGGCCATGCGCGGCCGACGACACGATCTCGGCCGTGCCCGCTGGGCGCATCGGCTGGCGGAGATCGGGCCGCTGGTGAGCGAGACCGGATCGGACTCCCAGTCGCTGGATGACGCCCTCGAGCTGCTCGTGCTGGCCGGCTTGCCGATCGACGAGGCGATGGCATCGCTGATCCCGGCCGCCGAGGGCCTGGGAGGCCCGCCCGCGGATCCTGCCGAGGCGCGGACCGAGCCGTGGGACGGCCCGGCCGCGATCGCCTTCGGAGACGGGCGCCGCGTCGGCTGCCGGCTGGATCGCAACGGCCTCCGGCCGCTCGCGCTGACCGCGACGGACGACGGCCTGCTGGTGGTGTCGTCAGAGGCGGGGAGCGTCGCGCTTCCCGACGAGCGAATCGTTCGACGCCAGAGGCTGGGTCCGGGCGAGATGGTCGTGGCCGACCTGGCTCGCGGTGACTGGAGCGCGCGAGTCGTCGGCACACCCGGGCCAACGCCCACCCCCGCGCCCCTGCGCATGGCACCGCGAGGCACGACCGCTGCCGGCGAGCGCGACGACCGGATCAGGGTTGCCCTGGGCCTCGACGCCGAGGTCGTTCGCCAGGCGATCCGGCCCATGGCTGTCGAGGGCCACGAGGCAATCTGGAGCATGGGTGACGACACGCCGATCGCGCCGTTGGCGCGAAGGCCCCGCCGCATCTCCGCCTTCCTGCGGCAGGCGTTCGCCCAGGTGACCAACCCGCCGATCGATCCCGACCGGGAGCGCTCCGTGATGTCGCTCGAGATGATTCTCGGTCAGCAGCGTCCCTTCATCGGGTCGCGGCGCGATGCGCGGTCCGTGACCATCGCCTCCCCGATCCTCGAGCGCCACGATCTACTCGAGCTGAGTCGTCAGCTCCGGTCCGTGGCATACCTGGACGCGACGTGGTCGCTGTCCCGTGGGACCCGCGGTCTGGCCTTCGCGCTCGCCAGGCTGGGACGCCAGGCGCGGGCGGCGACGCGACGCGGCGTCCAGCTCATCGTGATCTCGGATCGTGCGGTTTCCGAGCGGCGCCTCGCCATCCCGACGGTGCTGGCGGTCGGCCGTGTGAACCAGGAGCTCGTCGGGTTGGGTCGGCGCTCGCAGGTCGACGTCGCCGTGGAGGCGGGGGACGCCTTCGACGTCCACGACGTGGCGATGCTGATCGCCGTCGGAGCATCGGCGGTTCATCCCTGGCTGCTGCTCGACATCGCGGCCGAGCAGGCAACCGAGCGCGGCGTCGAGAACCTGGACCCCGATGACGCGCGGGCGCAGACCGTCGCGGCGCTCGAGCATGGGCTGCGGAAGGTGCTCGGCAGGATGGGGATCAGCACGTTGCGCTCGTACCGCGGGGGCCAGATTCTCGACGTGCTCGGTCTCGATGGATGGCTGGTGCAGCGCTGCTTCCCGGCGGCGAACCACTGGCCCGGCACGGTGGACGCGCTGTCGCTGGGACGCGCCGCGATCGAACGGCATCGGCGTGCCTTCAGCCAGGAGCCGCCGTCGCTCGAGGACCCGGGCTTCGTCCGATTCCGCGGGTCAGGCGAGGCTCATGCCTACGCCCCGAAGGTCGTGAAGGCGCTCCAGGCGGCGGTCGCCACGGATGATGCCGTGATGGCGCCCTACCGGGAGCTGCTGGGCGCCATGGGAGCTCGCCAGCCCCGCGACCTGTTCTCTCTGCGAGCCGCCGGCTCGGCAATCTCCATCGAGGAGGTCGAGCCGGCCAGCCGGATCGTGCGTCGCTTCGTGAGCTCGGCCATGAGCCTCGGCGCGCTCTCGCCCGAGGCGCACCAGGCGATCAGCATCGGGATGGCGAGGCTCGGCGCCAGCGCGAACTCCGGGGAAGGCGGCGAGGATCCGGCGTGGTATGCGCCGTCGGCCGACGGCGATCGACGAGATGCCGCCATCAAGCAGGTGGCATCGGCCCGATTCGGCGTCACGGCGGAGTACCTCGCCCGCGCCGAGCAGCTCGAGATCAAGATCGCCCAGGGATCGAAGCCCGGCGAGGGTGGCCAGCTCCCCGGACGCAAGGCGACGGCCTTCATCGCCGGGCTGCGTCGTGGTCAGCCGGGCATGACGATGATCAGCCCGCCGCCGCATCACGACATCTACTCGATCGAGGACCTCGCCCAGCTGGTGAGTGACCTGCGGGCGGTGAACCCGACCGCGCGCATCGGCGTCAAGCTCGTCGCCGGAGCCGGCATCGGCACCATCGCAGCCGGCGTGGCCAAGGCGCACGCTGACTACATCATGGTCAGCGGCCACGCGGGCGGCACCGGAGCCTCGCCGCTGACCTCGATCAAGCACGTCGGTCTGCCGTGGGAGCTGGGCCTCGCCGAGACGCACCAGGTCCTGGTGCGCAACCGGCTGCGGGACCGAGTCGCGCTGCGGACTGACGGCGGACTGCAGACGGGCCGCGACGTGGTGGTGGCGGCCATGCTCGGCGCGGAGGAGTACGGGTTCGGCACCGCGGCGCTGGTGGCCATCGGCTGCGACATGGCGCGACAGTGCCATCTCGACACGTGCCCGACCGGCATCGCGACGCAGCGCGAGGACCTGCGCGCAAAGTTCACCGGCACGCCCGAGCAGGTCGTCGCCTTCTTCAGCGCCATGGCGGAAGACGTGCGCCGCGAGCTCGCCGCTCTCGGGCTGCGCTCCGTGCACGAGGCCATCGGTCGCGCGGACCTGCTCGCGGCCGGTGCCGGCTCGGCGCTCGTCCTCGATGCCCTCGTCACGGCGCCCCCATGGTGTCCGGGCGCGTCCGACGCGCCGAAGGATCGCCCGGCGTGGCCCGGTCGTCCGGCCGACCTGTCGTTCGAGGCGGGGGCACTCAGCGGTGTCATGGCGGACGTCGAGGTGGGCGAGGCCGTCGTCAGGTCCAGCGTGACAACGCGTGATCGGAGCATCGGCGCGCGGGTGGCCGGCGCCCTCGCCCGCCGACCGGAACCGCGCCAGCTCGCCCATGTTCGGTACGAGCTGAGCGGGTCGGCGGGACAGAGCCTGGGTGCGTTCGCGGCCATCGGCACGCGGATCGAGCTCGTCGGCGAAGCCAACGACTACGTCGGGAAGGGGCTCTCCGGGGGAGCCATCGTGATCCGGCCGCCCCATGGCGCCGCGCAGGACCAGGCGCTGGCCGGCAACGTCTGCCTCTTCGGCGCCACGTCGGGCGTCCTCCACGTGGTCGGACGCGCCGGCATGCGGTTCGGCGTGCGCAACTCGGGCGCGCGGGCAGTGGTCGAGGGCATCGGCGCACACGGCTGCGAGTACATGACCGGCGGGACCGTGGTGGTCCTCGGATCGGTTGGCCCGAACTTCGGGGCCGGCATGACGGGCGGCCGCGCCTATCTACTCGATGACGGACGCGGCGCGGCCCACCTGAGCTCGAGCGTGCGCGCTCGCCCGGTGGACGCGGCCGACGTCCCCGTGATCTTCGATCTCCTCGTCGCGCATGCCGCGGAAGGCAGTCGCCTGGCGGCGAGCATCACCGATGCGTGGGACGCATGGGCCGGTCGCTTCCTGGCGGTGGAGCCGGCGGATGCGGCCGGCAGTGTCAGCCTGGATCCACCGCTGGCTGCGGCACGATGAGTCGGTAGCCGAGCGACCGCACCGGGGTGGGCAGCGGAGCATCGGCGTCGCGCAGCTTGGACCGCAGGCGCGCGAGGTGCGGCTTGATCCACAGCGGATCGGGGTCCGGCTCGCCCCGCCATCCGGCCTGCAGGAGCTCCTCGTGGCTGACGAGGTCGCCGCCGGCCCGCAGCAGGACATCGAGCAGCGCGAACTCGATCGGCGTGAGGGGCAGCTGGACGTCGCCGGCCCAGGCCTCGTGCCGCCGGCGATCGATCCGCAGCGTGCCGGACGCCGCGCTCGACGACGACGCGCCGCTTCGCCGGCGATTGACGGCCCGGATGCGTGCCAGCAGCTCGTCCTTTCCGAACGGCTTCGTCACGTAGTCGTCGGCACCGGCATCCAGTGCCTCCACCTTTGCCGCCTCCTCGCCCTCCCCGGACAGGACGATGATCGGCGTGGAGCCCCGCCGACGAATCTCCGCGCACACTGCGATCCCGTCGAGGCCCGGCATGGCGAGGTCCAGGATGACGAGATCCGGGCGATCGGCATCGAAGCGGCGCAACGCCTCGTGGCCGTCGTACGCGGCGCTGACCCGGTGTCCCACCGAGCCCACCAGGGCTGCCACGGCTCCGATCATCGCCGGCTCGTCGTCGATGACCAGGATCCGAAGTGGCGTCTCGGCGTTCACGCTGTTGCCTCCGGCAGGGCGGTGACGAACTGGCTGCCCGTCGGCCGCTTGTCCTCGATCCACAGGCGCCCGTCCATGGCCGCCACCAAGCGGCGTGCGGCGAAGAGGCCGACGCCGCTCCCCGGCGCGTCGCCGTCGTTGACTCGCACGAATGGCTCGAACACGCTCTCGCGCATCGCCTGCGGCACGCCCGGCCCGTCGTCACCGACGGCCACGTGCACCTGGCCGGAGCTCGACCAGTCCGCGACCACGATCTCCGCGCCGGGCGGCGCGTACTTCGCCGCGTTCTCCAGCAGGAGCTCGAGAACCTGGGCCAGGCGTGCGGGATCGCCCAGCGCCATGCGGCTTCCGGTGGCGAAACGCGCCAGCCGATGGCGCCGCAGCAGCGGCGCGAGCCGGGTGAGGACCTCGTCGATCACCGGACCGACGTCGAACGGGCCGATCTCGACGGTCAACAGTCGATCGGCGCGTACCGTCTCCAGGATGGCGTCGACGAGGTCGTTGAGCCGAAGCACCTGTCCGGTGGCTGCCGCGTGCCACCCGGCGGCCTCCTCACTGCGGTCTGGGACGGCGACCTCGGCCAGCAGGTCGAGATAGGCGCGAACCACCGCCAGCGGCGTGCGGAGCTGGTGGGTCACCACGGCGATGAGCTCGGCGCGTGCCTGATCGACGCTGCGCAGCCCGTCGAGCTGCGCCTCCGTCTCGAGATGCAGTCGCCGGCGCTCGACGACGCCTCCCAGCAGCGTGGCGATGGTCAGCAACCGGCGCTCCTCGTCCATGCTGAACTCGCGCCGCGTGACGGTCTTGACGTTCAGGACTCCGACGACGTGGTCACCAACCTCGAGCGGGACGGCCATGATCGACGTGAACCGCTCGTGGTCGACGCCGCGAATCCACGCGCAGCGCGGGTCGTTGGCCAGATCGCTGCTCACCATCGGCCGCCGCTCGGACGCCGCCAGGCCGGTGATACCCTCCCCGATCTCGAGCCGGGCCACGCCGATGTGCTCGCGGTCGACGCCATTGGTCGCGGCCAGGGTCAGGCCGCCGTCGTCCCGATCGACCAGGTACAGGGAGCACACTTCGGTTCCCATGGCCGCCGTGCTGCGGTCCACGATGAGCTGCATCAGCTCATCCCAGGTCGAGGCGCCCGCAGCGAGCTGCACGATCTCGCGCAGTGCCTCGAGCTCCGCCACGTCGGTCGTGACCGCGGCGTGTGATGGGCCGGTCATTTTCCAACGATACAGTCCGCCGCCCCAACCGCCTACGATGCCCCGATGAGCACCGAGGCCCTCCTGCGCCGAGCTGAGGCAGATCGTGGGCGAGACGCAGTGTCTGGTGGACCCGGGGCTGCGGGCGTCCTACGAGACCGACTGGACGAGGCGGTTCCGCGGCGAGGCGCTGGCCGTCGTTCGTCCCGGCACGGCGGCCGAGGTCGCCGATGTCCTGCGCGCCTGTGGACGCGCCGGGGTCGGCGTCGTGCCCCAGGGCGGCAACACCGGCCTGGTGGGCGGGTCGGTGCCGCGCTCCGGCGAGGTGCTGCTGAGCCTGCGCCGGCTGGACGTCATCGACGAGGTCGATCGCCGATCGGGTGAGATGAGTGTCGGAGCCGGCGCGACCCTGGCAGCCGTCCAGGACGTCGCGCGGCGGTCCGGCTGGGACGTCGGCGTGGATCTTGGGGCGCGCGACTCGGCCACGATCGGCGGGATGGTCGCCACGAATGCCGGCGGCGTCCACGTCGTGCGCCACGGCCCGATGCGATCACAGGTCGTCGGGTTCGAGGCGGTTCGCGCCGACGGCACGCTCCTCGAGCGCATGCCCGGCATGCCGAAGGACAACACCGGGTACGACCTGGCCGGGCTGCTGGCCGGCTCCGAGGGCACCCTGGCCGTGATCACCCGCGTCCGCTTGCGACTCGTGCCGATCCTTCCCCATCGGGCCGTGTGCGTTCTCGGCTTCTCGGACGCCGATGCGGCGGTGGATGCCGCCGCGGAACTGCGCCGATCGCTGGCATCCGTCCTGGCGCTCGAGCTGTTCACCGATGCCGGCCTCGAGCTGGTCATGAAGCACACCGAGATTCGCGCGCCGTTCACTCCGCGAACGCCGATCTACCTGCTGGTCGAGGTCGCATCGGCCGACGCCGATCCGACAGATGCTCTGCTCGAGGCCCTCCGTCGTCTCGGGCTCGCCGATGGCTCGGCCGCCATCGCCGCCGACGAGATCGGTCGGCATCGGCTGTGGCAGATGCGCGAGCGTCACACCGAGGTCATGAACGTGGAGGGCGTGCCCCACAAGCTGGACGTGTCGGTCCCGCTGACGCGCTACGCGGAGCTCGTGCTGCGGGCGCCGCGGGTCGCCGCTGGCGCCGCCGCGGGCTCGCGCACCATCGTCTACGGCCACGTGGGTGATGGAAACCTTCACGTCAACATCCTCGGACCGGACGCGGACGACACGGCGGCCGACGACGCGGTGCTCCAGCTGGTGGTGGACCTCTCGGGCAGCGTGAGCGCCGAGCACGGGATCGGGACGGCCAAGGTCGGCTGGCTGGTCCGCGACCGTGGCGAGGATGCCGTGGCGTCGATGCGGGCGCTCAAGGCGGCATGGGACCCCGGGAACATCCTGAATCCCGGGGTCCTCTTCGAGAATCCCGACGGGGGCTGAGCGCACCGATTCGGCCCGGGGCGGCTAGCATCGACCCATGACGAACGTTCTCGAGACGCATGGCGCCCGGCTCGCCTACGACGCCACCGGCAACGGTGACCCCGTGGTGCTCATTCACGCCGGCGTGGCCAACCGAAGCATGTGGGACGCCCAGGTCGAGGCGCTGCAGGACGCCTACCGCGTCATTCGCCACGACACGCGTGGCTTCGGCGAGACGGAGTCCGACGCCGTGGCGTTCAGCAACCGGGCCGACGTTGCGGCGCTCCTCGACGAGCTGGGAGTCGACCGTGCGCACGTGGTGGGACTGTCGCGCGGGGGATCGATCGCCCTGGACTTCGCGATCGAGTTTCCCGACCGCGTTCGCTCCCTGACCGTCGTGGCGGGTGGGATCGGCGGCTACGAGTCGCCGGCGGAGCCCCCACCCGAGACGTGGGCATCGGTCGACGCGATGGAGGAGGCGCGGGACTGGCCAGCGCTGGCCGACTGGGAGACCGCCTACTGGGCCGATGGACCCGACCAGCCAGTGGACCGCGTGCCGGACGTTCGGCGACGCGTCCACGAGTGGGTCCTCACGAACTACCTTGCGGAGAAGGAGATGGGGGATCCGCAGCCGCTCGACCCACCGGCCGTGGAGCGGCTCGCCGAGCTGCGGGTGCCGCTGCTCGTCATGCTCGGGACGCTGGATGACCCGGGCACGACCGAATCGATGCGCCACCTCGCCGCCGCCGTTCCGGGCGCCCAACTGGAGGAGTTCCCCACCGCGCACATGATCAACCTCGAGGAGCCTGCGCGGTTCAACTCGGTGCTGCGCACCTTCCTCGACGGCGTGCCGCGCAGAGTGACCGCACTCCGGTGAGCGAGCTCGACGATCTCGTGGCTGCCGCTGACAGCGCTCGCGAGCGCGCGGAGCCGTTCGGGCTGGCGACGGTGGTCGCCGTCCGCGGCTCGTCCTACCGGCGGCCGGGCGCCCGACTCCTCGTGCCGGCCGAGGGGCGTCCGGTCGGGCTCATCTCGGGTGGATGCCTCGAGGATGAGGCGGCCCGCCTGGCGCGTGCCGCACTTCGCGACGGAGATCCGATCCTCGTCACGATCGACCACTCGTCCGAGGGTGACGAGGTGTGGGGCAGCGGTCTCGGATGCCGTGGCGTGATCGACCTGCTGGCGGAGCCCCCGGCGATGGCGGCCGATACGCTCGACGCGCTTCGTTCGGCCCGAGATGGGACGCCGAGCTACCTGCTCACCGAGCTCGGCGGCGATCGTCGCCGGCTGAGCGAAGCGGAGGCCGTGGCGCTCGGCGAGCGAGCCTCGGCGGCGGTGGCGCACGGCCGGCCGGTGCTCATCGGCGAGGCGGTCCTCGACCCGATCCTCCCACCCCTGAATCTGGTGATCTGTGGCGCCGGCCCGGATGCGGTGCCGCTCGCCGCCGCCGGGACCCGGATGGGGTGGCGCGTGCGGGTGGTCGACCCGCGTCGCAGCCTCCTGCAGCCCGGGCCGTTTCGGGAGCGCCGAGCTGATCGACGCGGAGCCGGCGGCCGCCGCGGAAACGGTGGACGCCGGACGGTGGACGGCGGTCGTCCTGATGAGTCACGACTACCTGCGCGACACCGCGTTCCTCGAGGGCTTCCTGGGCCGTGGCGTCGGCTACGTCGGCGTGCTGGGGCCGCGCGACCGCACCGACCGCATGCTCCAGGAGCTGGAGCGCGACCCGACCGAAGCCGAGCTCAGGACGGTGCACGCGCCGGCAGGCCTGGACATCGGAGCCGATGGCGCGGAAGAGGTCGCGACGGCGATCGTGGCGGAGATCCTTGCCGTGCTGCGCGGCGGTTCCGGCGTCCCGCTGCGCGATCGGCCGGGCCCGATCCACGGCTGATCGGGCCGGTCAGCCGCCGATGAAGCTCATCTCGACCTTCGGCAGGTCGACGGTCTCGATGGTGCGCAGCTCGGAGTAGCGGTCGTCGCGGCCGGTCCAGATTCGTCGCAGGGCCTCCTGCAGCACCTGATCGTCGGCGCCGGACCGAATCAGCTCGCGCAGGTCGTGCCCCGCGCTGGCGAAGAGACAGGTGAACAGCTGGCCATCGGCCGAGAGCCGCGCCCGCGTGCAATCGCCGCAGAACGGCTGCGTCACGCTGCTGATCACGCCGATCTCACCGCCGCCGTCCCGGTAGCGGTAGCGCTGGGCCACCTCGCCGCGGTAGTCGGACGCCACGGGCTCGAGCGGCCAGCGGGCGCCGATGGTCGCCACCACCTCGGCCGCCGGAACGACATCGTCGAGCCGCCAGCCATTCGAGGCGCCGACGTCCATGTACTCGATGAATCGGACCGTGGCGTCCGTCCCGCGAAAGTGCTCGGCAAGGTCGACGATGGCGTGCTCGTTGAGGCCGCGACGAATGACCGCGTTGATCTTGATCGGGCCAAGCCCCGCGGATTCGGCGGCGGCGATCCCGTCGAGGACGCGCGACACCGGAAAGCCGACGTCGTTCATTGCCTGGAAGGTCGCGTCGTCGAGGGCGTCGAGGCTGACCGTGACGCGGTCCAGCCCGGCATCGGCAAGGGCCTGGGCGCGATCCGAGAGCAGGGACGCATTGGTCGTCAGGGTGAGGTCCTCGATGCCCTCGACCGATCGCAGGATGGCCACCAGCTTCTCGATGCCGCGGCGAACGAGCGGCTCGCCGCCGGTCAGCCGCACCTTGCGGACCCCCAGCGCCACCGACGCCCGCACCACGCGCTCGATCTCCTCGAAGTCGAGAATCTCGGCGCGCGGCAGGAAGGCGTGGTCGCGGCCGAAGACCTCCTTCGGCATGCAGTACACGCAGCGGAAGTTGCAGCGGTCGGTGACGCTGACCCGCAGGTCGCGCATCGGCCGGCCGAGTGTGTCGAGGACGGTGAGGGGCTCGGGTCATGAAGGAGCCATGGTGGCAGCCGATGCCTCCGGGCGCCAGCGCGGGTCAGGCAAGGAGACGTCCTGCACCGATGATGGTGCCGAGAACCGCGGCCGTCGTGCCACCCGCCAGCAGGGCGACCCGAGAAGCAGATGCTTCGCATCGGGGCAGCCGCGCGCCCCCCAGACCCAGGCCGGCGCCGAGGGCCCCGCCCAACAGCAGCACAACGGCGATGAGCGATGCCGGGTCGACCAGCGCCGTCGCGCCCCCGTCGTCGATCGTCGCGGCGGACAGGCCGAACGCGAAGCGCTGCCGGCCGAGCTCCGTCCCGTTCGATGCCGAGACGATGCGGACGCTGGCATCCCACTGGCTGCCGGCGGGCAGGACGACCGCATCAGCTGTCCAGGTCACCTCGCCCGAGCCCGTCCGGTGGTCCGCCGACCCGTGATCACCTCCGGCTCCGTGTCCGCCTGCGCCTCCGTCGAGCAGCAGCGGCACGCGGGTTGTCGTGCCGTCGTCGCGGCGATCGAGGCCGAGCTCGAGCGTCGATGCCGCCAGAGCATCGGTCGTGGTCACGGCGATTCGGTTGAGGCCGGGCCGGCCGGGGACGACCGTCATCGTCATTCCCGGGGCGGTCACGCCAAATGCGTCGGGGATGGGCTCGATGGCCACGCCAAGCGGCTCGTCCACCGGCGGCGTGCTGGCCAGGGCCGCGGTCATGACCAGGACCGTCGTTGCCAGCATGAGCTCGATCGTGACCCGGCTCCGCAGGCTGTCGAGCCACATCATCATCCGGCCGCCGTCGAGGAAGTTCAGTCCGCCGAGCGCCAATGCGCCGAGCGCGAAGCCGGTCTTCATGAGCAGGGTGTGCCCGTACTCCGTCTCGAGGTCGATCAGCACGCCGGTCTGCACGAACGCGCTGTGCACTCCGGTCAGCACCACCAGCCCGATCGAGACGAGCGCCAGGGCCGAGAAGCGGGGTACGAGCGTGCGCATGGGCGCCAGCCGCCGATCCGAGATGAGGGACGGCCGGCGCGTCACGGCAACCAGCCCGACGATCCCGCCGATCCAGACCGCGGCGCCGGTGACATGGACCAGCTGGCTGGCGACGGCGGCGGGTCCGGGGATGGCGGACGCGTGACCGGCGAGGACGAGGAGCACGATGCCGGCGAGTCCCACGCCACCGGCGACGAGCCCGGCCAGCCGGGCCGAGACGAGCACCAGCGCTATCCCGCCCAGGCCGGCGACGGCCGCCCGTCCCAGCTGCAGTGCACCGTTCCGGCTGTCGACGAGATAGCCTCCGACGTCGCCCGACTCGAGGCCGGAGACAGCGGCCGCACCCAGCGTGGCCACGCCGGACACGACGAGCGCCGCGCCGAGTCCGCGCACGAGGAGGCGGGGCATCGGCCCGTCGCGGACGACGACGCGGTGGAAGACGGCGAGCCCAAGGGCCAGCAGCAGGCCGATGTACGTCAGCCAGCGGCCGATGACGGCCGACGGCTCCGCCGCGGCGTGGTCCGCGTCGCCTCCCGCTCCGACCTCGACGCCGGTCACGTCGCCGACCCCGAATGCGAGGAATCCCTCGGCGGTGTGGCCGTCGGCGGCGGAGAGCGTGCGCCATCGGATGGTGTAGATCCCGGATTGGAGGTCGGGCGCGGGCAGCACGAGCGCGAACGGATCCTCGGGGTCGATCGAGCCCGCACGCTCGACGACCGCGGTGCCGTCGTCGGCGACGACGTCGAGGGACGTGAACTGCGTCTCGAGCGGTTCACTGAAGACGAGCCGAATCTCGTCGGGTGACTCGGGAAGGACGGCCCCGGCACCCGGTGAGCTCGTCACCAGCTGCGCGTGGGCCAGCACGCGCCCCCCGGCCGCGCCCGGCAGGGCCGGGGCGACCAGGAGCGCGAGCAGGGCGATGGCGCCGGCGCGGCGCCATGCCCCGGGCGACACCATCAGGCGCGGCGTCGCGTCAGCGCCAGTCCGAGAGCGACGAGCCCGGCCACCAGGCCGGCGCCACCCACCACCAGTGCGATCGTCGCGGTACCGGCCGCGCCGGCCCCCGCTTCCGCGTCGCGGGCGGTGTCGCCTGCGGCCGGCAGCACCACCGGGAACTGGCCGGTCGTCGCATCCTGCACCTCGCTGAAGGTGTCAGGCCCGGACGTGAAGCTCTCGTCGATCGCCTCTCCGTCGATCTCGCCGAAGATGTGGAAGGTGTACGGCCCGGCCGCGGTCGGGAAGAACACCGATCGGTACGCGCCCGGCTCCCCGAAGCGCGGCGAGATCTCGAGATCCCGCGTCTGATCGCCGAAGGTCACCTCGGCGGACAGGGTCTCCTCGAGCCCCTCGACGGGCTCGTCGGCATGGGTCACCCGCAGGTCCAGCCCGCTCTTCTGTCCGGTGAAGACCGGCTCGTCGAGGAAGCCGACGACCATCGTGATGTCGTCGATCTCTCGACTCTCGTGAGCCAGGGTGGAGCCGATGCTGGCGACCATCGTCAGCATCGCCCCGAGGACGGCAGCCCGTCCCAGGCGTCGAAACATGTCTGTATCTCCTTGCGGGTCGCATGCGCGGCCCATGGCAGGTTCGCGAATCAGATTGCTGGAGCGAACCCGCGAGGAGGAGCGCGGCCGGCGGCGTTGCGCGCCATGAGCGGAGGATCTGCCACGAGGGAGCGTCGCGCCGGACGCGGCAGATGGCGCGGTGAGCGAGGGGTCGCTCCGCGGACGATCGCCTCGATGGCGGCCACGAGGTCGCGCTCCGCTGCCCGAAGTGACGCGGCGACGATCGCGGCAAGTCCCGTGATGACGGCGAGGACCGGGAGGGCGAGCGGATATTCGACCCCGACCAGCGCGCCGAGCCCGGGAGTGTGGCCGTGGGCGAGCGCATGCTCGAGGTTCTCCTGGACGGCGAATCCGACGGTCACCACCGCGAACAGCCGACCCCACGTTCCCAGCAGCCGCGTGAGGCGTCCGCTGACTGGTGCTGCGCCGAGGCGTCGGGCGCGCCGGCGGAGCAGGACCAACCGGGCCATAGTTGCGAGTCCGGCCACCAGGCCGACGAGAGCCACGACCGCGCTGGCCGCGGCCCAGTAGCCATGGCCGGCGTCGCGCAGGGCCCTGGTCAGCGCTTCACCGGGGCCCATCTGGACGAAGAAGATCGCATCGTGTCCCAGCACGAGGACGAGGCCGGCAAGCACCCAGAATCCCACCCGCGGTGGGATCCTCGGCAGCCGGTCGATGGCGTTCATGCTGCTCATACGCTCAGCGGCACACGACGTACGCCTGCCGCGTCAGGTTCAGGCCGACTCGCCGTGGCCGTGCGGGTGCTCGACCATGCGCATCCCGAGACGCGGGAGCGGGCGGGGATCCGGATCGGGCTCGTACTCGTCCGTCTCATCGGCGACGGCGTAGGTCCAGCGCGGACCGGAGTCGGCGACGTCCTGCAGGGCATCGGCCAGGGCATCGATGTCGGCCCGCGTCGCGCCCAGGCCCAGGCTCATCCGTGCAGCGCCGGGCAGTCGCTCGTGGTGTCCGGCCCGCGTCTCGTCGAGCAGCCGATGCGCCTCCGCGTCGCTCGACCCGGAGCAGCCGCATCATCAGGGGATGGGCGCAGAAGCATCCGTGCCGAATGCCGATCCCATGCTCTGCCGACAGCACGGCGGCCAGCAGGTCGTACGGCACGCCGCGGAGGTTGAAGGTCGCGAGACCGACGCGCGGATGGTCCGCGGGCCAGATCCGGTAGTGCTCGAAGCCGTCGATCGCGCCGAGGCGGTCCAGGGCGTAGGCCAGCAGACTCGCCTCCTCGGCGTGCACGCGATCCATGCCCGCCCGGGCCAGGGTGTCGCAGGCCACGCCGAGCGCCACCGCCCCGATGACGTTTGGTGAGCCCGCCTCCTGCCGGTCCGGGAGCTCGGCCCAGACGGTCTCGTCGGTCGTCACCAGCTTCACGGCGCCACCGCCGCGCAGGAACGGATCCCCGGCGGACAGCCAGTCGCGCTCCCCGATCAGCGCTCCGGCGCCGTACGGCGCGTAGAGCTTGTGGCCGGACAGGGCCAGGTAGTCGATGCCGTCACCGGCCATGTCGATCGGCCCGTGGGGAGCGAGCTGCGCCGCGTCGACCAGGAGGCGAGCGCCGTGCTCATGGGCGACACGGGCCACGTCCGCGACCGGCCAGATCTCGCCGGTGACGTTCGATGCCCCGGTGATGGCGACGAGGTGCGGGTCGTCGCAGTGCGGCAGGTCGCGCAGCGTGGCGGCCAGGATCTCGAGCATCTCCGCCGGCGACTCCGGCACCGGCAGGTAGCGGACGCCGATGCGCTTCCACGGCAGCAGGTTGGCGTGATGCTCTCCGGCGAAGCAGACGACGTGCGTCCCCTCGGGCAGGATGCCCGCCATCAGGTTGATCGAGTCGGTCGTGTTGCGGGTGATGATCACCGCGTCGTCGTCGCGCGCCTTGACGAAGCGGTGGATCGACTCGCGCGCCCCCTCGTAGGCGGCCGTCGATGCCCGTGACTTGAACCCCGCCCCGCGATGGACGCTGGAGTACCAGGTCAGCAGCTCCTCGACCGCGTCATGGACGACCTGCAGCGCAGGCGCTGATGCACCGTAGTCGAGGTTGACGTAGCGCCTCGTCCCGCCCGTGACGAGGGGCACCTGGACGTCCTCGCCCACCAGGCGCACGAGGTCGCTGCCGTGGATCGATGGCTCTCGGGTCGCCGTCATCGCATCCATCCTACCCCCGCCATCAGGGGAAGAAGACGAGCTTTGCGGCTGCCAGCACCAGGACGAACGCCAAGGCCCGACGCAGGTTGAGGATCGTGAATCTCGTCGATCCCAGGCGTGATCCGATCAGGCCGCCGCCCACGACCGCCGCGATCCACGCTGGGATCTCCGGCGGAACATCCACGCCTCCACGCAGCAGCCCGGCGATCCCGGCCACCGAGTTGACCAGGATGAAGGCGCCGGAGAGTCCCGCAGCTGCCCGGGTCCCGGTCCAGCGGGTCAGGACCAGGAGCGGGGTCAGGAAGATGCCGCCACCGGTTCCACTCAGGCCGGCCAGGAGGCCGATCCCGGCACCGCTCGCGATGCCCGCCGCCAGGGGCACGCCGGACGGTGCCGGCTCGTCGTCGGAGATCCGCGACATCGCCAGTCGCACCGCACCGGCCACCAGCACGGCCGCCACCAGAGGCCGGTAGATCTCGCCAGGCAGCTGAATCGTGCCGCCGATGAACGCCATGGGCACGGAACCGATCGCCAGCGGCAGAAGCTGGCGCCACGGAAGATGCCCGGCTCGATGGAAGCGAACGATGACGATGGTCGCCACGAAGAGGTTGAGGATCAGCGCGGTGGGCCGCATCGTCTCGGGCAGGACACCCACCAGCGCCATCGCGGCCAGGTATGCCGATGCGCCGGCGTGGCCGACGCTGGAATAGAGCAGCGCCGCGGCGAAGAACAGCGCTGCCAGAAGCAGCGCATCGGGGCTCATGGCCCCATGCTACGGGCTGTTCAGGGCTGCCAGATCGTGGTGTCGGGCCGGA
Source organism: uncultured Chloroflexia bacterium (assembly GCA_963767985.1). GTDB lineage: Bacteria > Chloroflexota > Limnocylindria > QHBO01 > QHBO01 > JACDBZ01. The sequence goes on along the minus strand of CAVYGE010000002.1, from coordinate 149,638 downwards.
AGATGACCCACGCGAACCAGAAGGGCTGATCGTTCGTCACCGGCACCAGCTGCGTTCCGGCCAGCTCGCCCTCGACGGCGGTGCCGCCGGCGTTCCAGATCGAGCCCGTCGCGGTATCCGTCATGCGTCCATCATCGGCGGCCTCGAATTCGAGCGTCCCGCCATCGGGCGCCGTTCGCGCGTAGACCACGGCGGATCCGACAAGATCGCCGCCGGCGACCGTCGCGGCGCCGAGCCCGGACGCGGTGCCGGGGCTCCACAGGATGACGATCGGCTCGCCGCCCACGTCGTCGTTCACGACTCCGACGTCGGCGAGGTCGGGGAGCGGGTAGGCCACCTCGTCGCCGTCGATGACGACGCCAACGACGCGCACCTTCGGGTTCAGCCGGCCGTCGAGCAGGGTGGTGTCCTGGAGCAGGAATGGCGTCGAATCGGCCCGGTCGTAGCCGCCGTACGGGTTCGCACCGTAGTCACGGCTGTGGCCTGTGTCGCGCGTGAGCACCTCGCCGTCGGGATGCAGCTCCTTGAACTGCGCCCAGCTGACGAGCTGCGAGGGCAGGAACTCCAGCGCCGTGCCGCTGAAGTGGCCGACGATGCCGCGGCCGGTGGCCTGCTGCCACCACGATTCGGTCTGGCGGTCGTACATCACAAGGTCGGAGTGACGCAGGTTGCCGCTGACGCCGAAGTCGAGGACCTGGCCATCGACCGTGCGATCGAATGCGATGGCCGTGTGACACAGCGGGCAGAACGTGACCGCCACCGGCGTGTCGCCGATGACGTCGTTGACGATCTCGTGCCACATCAGGATCTGGATCGGGTAGGCACGCCACGTGTCGTCGAGGCCGACCATGATCACCGGCTCCTGGTCCTCGAGGAAGTCGATGGCGGAGACATCGGCGAACTTGGGGTCGTCAACGGCCGGAATGCCGTCCTTGCCCGGGCCGCCGCTGAGGAATTCGTTCAGCGGGACGTCATGACGGCTGAAGTCGGTCTCCCAGCCGGCCATGCTGACGCTGAGCTGGTCGCCGGGACCTGGCGCATCGGTGGGATCGCCGGAGGCATCGGGTGGATCGCTCCTTCCCGGGTCGCCCTCGCCCGCGGACAGCCCGCTTTCGCCCGGCGTCACGCCCGTGGAGCAGGCGGCGAGCAGAAGGCCTCCCGCCAAGACCATGGAGATCAGTCGACCGTTTGGCCAGTTCATGCGACTCAGCATCGCCGGTTGACGCAGCACAGGCCGTAATGCGCATCACATCCGTTCGGGGTTTCCGGGGCGACTCTGCATGCATGCAACTCATGAAACAGATCCTCGGTTCGACGGACACGTGCGAGCATCTGCCCGCGAACGCGCCGACCGCACTGGCCAATGAATGCCAGGAATGCGGCAGCGGCTTCAACATCCGTCTCTGCGGTACCTGCGGCCACGTCGGCTGCTGCGACTCCCAGTCCGGGCACGCCCGCATCCACGCCCGAGAAGCCGGCCACCCGATCATCTACGCCGATCCGAAGGGCGGCGGCTTCGTCTGGTGCTACACCCACAACCGGTACCTTTAGGCGCCCGCCCGTATCGTGAGCCGGGTTCAGCCGGCCTCGAGCTCGCGGTGGGCGTTCATGAAGGCCGTGCCGAGCACTCGCGCCACCGTCGGAAAGGCGTGGATGGTATCGGCCAGCACGGCGAGGGGCGTCCGGAGCTTCACCGCCAGGACAGCCTCGTGGATCGTCTCGCTCACGCCGGGTCCGGCCAGGAACACCCCGACCAGCACCTTCGCTTCCCGGTCCACGACGATCGTGCAGTGGCCCGACGCCTGGGCGGTGTAACCCTTGGCGGTCGGCCCCAGGTCGACGCTGAACTCGACCGCGTCGATCCCGCGCTCCTTTGCCTCGTCCAGCTGCAGCCCGACGGATGAAGCCTCGGGATCGGTGTAGATCGCGCGCGGGATTGCCGTGTGGTCCGGCGTCACGTCGTCGCCAAGCGCCAGCTGCGCCGCGAGCTCGCCCTGGTAGTGCGCAAGGTGTGTGTGCATCTCCGGTCCACCGGCGTCGCCGATGACGTAGACGTCTTCCGCGATGCGCAGCTTCTCGTCGGGCTTCAGCCGCCCCTTCTCCGGATCCACGCCGATTGATCCGAGGTTCAACGCGTCGAGCGGCACCTCGCGCCCGATGGCCAGCATGATCTCGTGGCCCTCGACGGTGGATCCGTCCGACAGCGTCACGACGTGGGCGCCGCGCGATCCGGCTCCGGCTTCGACGCGCTCGGCGCGGACCCCGAGCCGGATCGTGACCCCCTCGTCCTTCAGCGCATCGGCCACGAGGTCGCTGCTCCTGGGATGATCCTTGTCGTTGATGTGCTCCGCCGGGTGGACGATCGTGACCGGGACGCCATAGCGGGCGTAGACCTGCGAGAGCTCAACACCGGTCGGACCAGCTCCGAGAATGACGAGGCTGCGCGGGAGCTCTCGCGTCGAGGTTCCGTGACGGTTCGTCCACGGCTCGATCGCATCCATCCCCGGCAGCTCGATGACCTTGGGGTGCGTGCCAACGGCGACGATGACGGCGCCGGCCTCGAGCTCGCGGTCGGCCGCGCCATCCGATGAAACGGTGATGCGGCCGGGGCCGTCGAAGCGCGCCTCACCCCGGATGACGGTCGCTCCGGCCCCCTCGAGCGACTTCACGTGGCCGTTGTCATCGGGGAAGTCGGTCCCTTCGCGGCTGATCATGTAGTCGCGGAAGTCGCTCGCCTTCGACCAGTCATAGTCACCACCGCCGTGATGCACCCGTGCGGCATGGAGCAGCGCCTTCGAGGGCATGCAAGCCCAGAACGGGCACGATCCGCCGAAGAGCTCCTTGTCGATGACGGCGACCGAGGCACCGCGCCCCGTCGCCAGGTGTACGGCGGCCTCGCCGGCGCTGCCGCCGCCGATGACCACGATGTCGAAACGTTCCATCCATGTCTCCCGATGTGTGATGCGGATGCGGCGTCAGCCAGGAAGCGGCTGGACGCTTGGCACGACCTGATTGTGCGCCGAACGCGCGAGATGCGACGTGAGCACGCTGACATCGCCGATGACGTCCATCGCTATCCTGCCGGGGTGAAGAGCTTCGACCTCATCGTCATCGGCAGCGGATCCGGCCTCGAGGTGTCGGCTGCGGCCGCCGAGCGAGGCCTGAACGTCGCGGTCGTGGAGTCCGGCCCCTTCGGCGGGACCTGCCTGAACCGCGGCTGCATCCCGTCGAAGATGCTCGTCCACGTCGCCGACGTGGCGCAGTCCATCGCGGAGTCCGAGAAGTTCGGCATCCACGCATCGATCGATCGGATCGACTGGCCGTTCATCGTGGAGCGCACGTTCCACGAGATCGACGAGGACAGCGCGAACATCCTCCAGGGGAATCGGTCGGCAGACAACATCGCGGTGTTCCAGGGTGAGGCGGCGTTCACCGGGCCGAAGCGCCTGTCGGTGGATGGCGTGGAGATCGGCGCAGAGACCATCGTGATCGCGGCGGGCACGCGTCCGAGCGCACCCCAGGTCCCGGGACTCGAGGAGGTCGGGTACGAGACCACCGACACGATCATGCGCATCGATCAGCTGCCACGGCGCCTCGCCATCCTGGGCGGCGGATTCGTGGCCGCCGAGCTGGGTCACGTTTTTCGCAGCCTCGGCAGCGAGGTCACGATCATCTCGCGCGGCCGGACGATGCTCTCGAACGAGGACCGTGACATCGCCGAGGCCATGACCGAGGCGTATCGGCGACGCTTCACGCTGTTGCTGGAGTCGACGCTGACCGCCGCTTCGCGGGACGGCGACACGATCCGGCTCGAGATCGGCCCCAGCGGCGACCGAGAGGGCGAAGCGACCATGGTGGAGTGCGACGCGCTGTTGGTCGCCACCGGGCGCGTCCCGAACACCGACCGGCTGGCGGTCGAGGTCACCGGCGTCGAGACCGACGAGCGGGGCTACGTGCGCACCGACGGGCGGCTCGAGACGAACGTCCCGGGGATATGGGCTCTCGGCGACATCGTCGGCCGCTGGCATCTCAAGCACAGCGCAAACCTCGAAGCGGCCCACGTCGCGAACAACATCCTGAATCCCGATCAGCCGGCCGAGGTCGACTACCACGCCATGCCGTGGGCGATCTTCGGCTCACCCCAGATCGGCGGCGTTGGCCTGACCGAGAACGAAGCCGAAGAGCAGGGCGTGGCGTACGCCGTCGCCACCTATCCATACGACCGCACAGCCTATGGCTCGTCGATCGAGGAGCGCGACGGCTTCGTCAAGGTCCTGGCCGATCCGAAGACCGGTGAGATCCTCGGCTGCCACATCATCGGCCATGACGCGTCCATCCTGGTCCAGGAGGCCGTCAACGTCATGCGCTTCCGCCTGCCGATCGACGTCCTCGCCCAGTCGATCTACATCCATCCGGCCCTGCCCGAGGTGCTCCAGGGAGCCTTCGCGACGGTCGCCCAGCGGATCGCCGCGACGCGAGCGGGCCATGCGCCCGAGCACGAGCACGAGCACGAGCACGAGGATGCGTGAGCCTCCTTACAGCGCGTAGCGGGGCCAGGCGCGATGCTCGGGCCATGCCTCGATTTGCCGCGGCCGGCCTCGTGCTGGCATTGATCCTTGCCGCCTGCACCTCCTCGGCGGGCACGCAACCCGACGGAACCGAGGCGCCCGACGCCGGGCCGTTGCTCGCGTACGAGCTCACCGACGTCCGGAGCGGCGAGACCTTCACCCTCGCCGAGCTCTCCGCCGACCAGCCCGTCGTTCTCGAGACGATGGCCATCTGGTGCACGACCTGCCTCAGCCAGCAACGAGAGGTCGTCCAGGCTCACGAGCTGGCGGAGTTCCACTCGGTCGGGATCGACGTCGATCCCAACGAGGAGGCGGCCGAACTGGCGGAGTATTCCGAGCGCAACGGCTTCGATTGGCGCTTCGTCAAGGCCGATGCGGAGCTCGTGAAGCTGCTCACCGATCGCTATGGCTTCGGCGTGACCAATCCTCCTTCGACGCCGACGTTCGTGGTCGCCGATGGACAGGTACGCGCGCTCGAGTTCGGCCGCGTGCGCAGCGCCGAGGAGCTGGTCGCCGAGCTCGGCGCCGGCTGAGCGCCGCAGGCGATGGAGGTCTACGTCGGGGCGCTGCTTGCCGGCATCGGTGCCACGATCACGCCCTGCATCCTGCCGTTGTACCCGGCGTTCCTCGCTTACGTGACCACGGGTGGCGCACAGGCGGCCGCGGTTCCCGCGGGCGGGCCGCCGCCGAGTCCTGCGCTGCCGCCGGCCGTTGCGGCCCTCATCGTCTGGGCCGGGGTCGTGACCGGGATGCTCGCCATCGGTGCGCTGATCGCGACCGTCGCGGTGCCGCTCGGCGACTTCAACCGGATCGTGCTGCCGATCGCTGACGCGCTCCTCATCGGCCTTGGCATCCTCCTGCTGGCCGGGGTCAACCCGTTCGCAAAGCTGCCCCAGCCATCGGCTTCGGCGCTGGGCGGCCGCGGCCCGGAAGTCGGCGCATTCCTGTACGGCCTCCTCTTCGCGCCGATCGCCATTCCGTGCAGCGGGCCGTTCCTGGTGGGGATCTTCGCCTTCAGCCTGACGATCGGGGATGCGCTGGGGCGCATCCTTTTCTTCGGGGTCTTCGGCATCGGCTTCGGGCTCCCCCTCTTCCTGCTGGGCACCGTCGGCCAGGCGCGCGGCGCGGAGCTGGCAAGGGCGCTGGTCAGCTACGAGCGTCCGCTGCAGCTGGTTCTTGGCGCAGTCCTCATCGCGGTCGGGATCTGGGATCTCTCGGTCAACCTGCCGCAGATCCTCGCCTGACTGGCGGTCAGCCAATCCGCAGGAGCGGGCCGGCGTCGAAGATGCCGTCGATCGCGACCCCGAGCTCCGTGAAAACCGAGCCCGGGATCCCGATGTCCGCCACGTACGGCACGCCGGCATGGCGCGCGCCTTCGCCGATGGACATGCCGCGCTTCGGAAGTGCCAGGGCGAGCGTGGCGTCGGCCGAGACGGCCGCTCCGGGGCGCGCGCCCGTCGTCGCATCGATGCCCGATGGGATGTCGAGGCTGATCACGGCGCCTGGACCCGCATCGGCCATCTCGATCAGCGGCCGAAGCACCTCGTCCGGCGCTCCCCGCAGGCTGTAGCCGATGAGCGCGTCGATGACGACGTCCGCGTGTTCGATCTCGCCGCGCAGCTCGTCGTGCGACCGATCATGTCCGGCCACGGCGGCCCGCACGCCCGCTGCGAGCAGCGGCTCGACCTGTGCGCACGGCGCGGGGCGCAGCCGCAGAATCGGATGGGCGAATGCGACGCAGACATCGGCGCCCCAGCCGGCGAGCCGGCGTGCTGCGACCAGCCCGCCGCCCGCGTTGTTGCCGGTGCCGGCCAGGACGACGATGCTGCGACCCGCCACCGACGAGCCGAGCGTGAGACGCGTCAGCTCGGCAAGCTGGTGGCCGGCGTTCTCCATCATCTGGAGCAGGCTGAAGCCGATGCGGTCGGTCGCGATGCGATCGGCTTCCACCATGACCTTGCCGTCCACGAACGACACCTCACCGATCGACGGGGAGGGAAGATCGGGAAGCTTCCAGCGGGCCGGGGTCATGTTGGGCGATGGCATGAGGGCCAGCCTGCGCCGACGGGGTCGAGTCCGCTGTAAGCGAGCCGACACGGCCGCTCAGCCCTCGGCCAGCGCTTCGAGCTCAGTCCGGGTCGAGGACCACGACGCGCTGGCGGGCCATCTCGACGATGCCGCGTTCGCGGAGCGAGGAGATCGTGGTGGCCAGCGTCTCGCGCGACGTCCCGATCATGTCGGCGAGCTCCTGCTGGGTCAGCCGCGCGTCGATCGCCCCATCGGCGGCATCGCGGCCGAATCGGCGCAGCAGGTCGAGCAGGCGCGCGGCGAGCCGTTGCTCGACCGAGCGGAAGGCCATGATCTCCCGTTCGCGTTCCGAGCTGGCGAGCCGGTCGGACAGGTAGCGAATGATGTTGACGCCCACGGCCGGGAAGCGATCGATCAGGCGTCGAAGCTCCTCCGGGGTGAAGCTGCAGATCAGGGCCTCTTCCACGGCCTCGGCGTAGACGTCACTCAGCTCCTGGCCGAGCCATGACATGCGCCCGACGATCCGACCCTTGTCGAGGATCTCCAGCGTCAGCTGCTTGCCGTCCGGGGTGAGCCGATACAGTCGCACCCGGCCGCGCTTCACGATGTAGAGGCGCTCGTCCTGGTCATCGGGCGACGTGACCATGCCGCCGACGACGCACGTCTGCATCGGCAGGGTCTGGCTGACCTCCTTGAGCTGCGCCGGCGACAGTCCGGCGAACAGGTCGACCTCGCGCAGCAGGCCGACCTTCAGGTCATCCTCGGTCAGCGGCGGCCCGGTCGGCGGCTCCATGCCGGGTCCAGCCTGCCGATCGAAGAAGCGTTTCAGCATTGGTCAATCATGCATGGAATCCGCGGAGTGCGGGTGTGCCGGTGGACCGTGGCGCTCGCCGATAGATCGGCGGAATCGCGCCGTTTGGCACGTTCCGGCGCCCACCTGCCGATAGATCGGCTGACAAGTGGCCGGAGGGGGCTGGAACCCGTCGTTTGGGCCACGCGAGAGCCGATAGATCGTCGAATCGTCGCGCCTGGAACGCGTCCGGCGCGAATCCGGCGATCTATCGGCGCATGCCGGGCCAGGATTGACGGATGCGCCCACCGCGGGCGCACCCGTCGAGTCGAACGCGCGTATCAGCTGACGCGCTCGACCGTGATCTCGACCACCGGGTCGGTCCAGCCATGGACTCCCGGCAGGAGGTCATCGCCACCCGCGATCCCACCGTGGTGACGGATCACGCCGTCCTCGGCCAGGTCGGGGTTCGTCATGCCGGTGCCGGCATCGGCGGAGCTCACGCCGATCAGAGCCTGGCAGGGAGGCACGATGTCGGCGAAGTCCTCGGTATTGATCTCGGTGCCAGCGTCGTAGCCCGCGCCGTTGACCGTCACGGACGCGCCGACCTGGTTCGGGAGCTTGAGCCCGTCGACGCCGGTGAACCCGTCGTTCGTGCAGATGAGCATCGACTCGTAGGACAGGAACTGCGCGCCCGGACCGGCGGCGATCGTGAGCGTAACCGTGTCGCTGAACATGCCGAACAGCGGGGAGCCGACCGGCACCAGCGGCGCATCCGCGGCGGTGACGTCGGAGATTGCCTGATCCGAGCCAAGCGTCCCGAGGAACTGGGACAGGTTGCCGTTCTCGGCGATCTCCTGCGTCCCGAGGTTGGCCTGGCGACCGACCTGGAACAGGTGGGTGGAGCCGCGGTGCGTGGCGATGAGTGGCGGGGTGAACGCCTGGCCGCTGGTCAGGTTGGTGATCGTGACCTCGAAGGTCCGATGCTTCGGAGCCGCCAGCGTGGGTGACACGGCCACGATGGCCAGGAGGGCCGCCCCGAGGAGCGGGCCCACGAGTCGTCGCGTGGGTCGATGCATGGTCGATCCTCTCGATGCGTATGGCCGCCGTGGTGCAGGCGGCCTCGGGCCATCGTGGGGAGCGACCGTGACGGGGGTATGGCTGCCGAGTGACGATTCGGTGACGGGCTCAGCCGGGCGTGGCGGACGGATCGTCGCGACGCAGCAGGATGCCGAGATACGCCTTCCAGGGACCCACGTCGGCATCGTGGGATCCCGCCATTCCCGCGAAGATCTGTGCCACGTGATCGAGGTCATGGACCGCCCATGTCGCCAGCAGCTCACGCAGGGTCACCTCGCCCAGCGACGGGTGCAGTCCACGGCGATCGAGATCAGCCTCCGAGACGAGCTGATCGAGGCGCGACAGGTTCTCGGAGCGCAGCGCGGCGAACCGATCCACCAGATCGTCGAGCGACGCATTCGCGTCGCGTGACTCATGCGCGAAGCGGTCGAATTTCTCGAACGGGGCGCCGGTCCCGTGCTCGAGGATGCGCTGGGTGCGCTCGATCCAGTCGGTGAGCTCGCCGGTGATGAGGTGACCGATCACGTCGCGGGGTCGCCATCCGTCTGCAGCGTCGGTCGTATCGGTCCAGCCATCTGGCAGCCCACGGAGCAGGATGCGCAGAAGCTCGGGCGTGCGACGCAGAAGGTCGACGGTCTCTTCCAGGAATGTCATGCGCCGATCGTACGCCGGTTGGTGCGCTAGCAGCTGAACCCAGCCGCCATCGCATCCTGCAGCTCCCTCTCCACGCGGTCGGTGGTGATGTGCGGAATCTCGGTGCCGGCGCGGAGGGCGGCGGCGATGGCCTCGAGCGACCCCAGCATCGCCGCCTTCAGGCCGTCGCCACCCCGCCAGGGCGGCACTGCCGCGATCGGGCCGCGCGCGACGCGGATCGCATCCAACAGATCTGCGCGCTCGGCCTGGCCGGCACGACCCGCGTCAAGCATGGACTCGAGCTGGCCGAGGCCGTCCAGGGCCGGGCACATGGCAGCGACGAACGCCGTGCGTGGGTCGGGAGTCGCCACCGGCCGCGCCGACGCTGTCGCCGTCGGTTCGAAGCCGGTCCACAGCGCGGTCGCGGGGTGGAACTGGCTCCACGCGAACCAGAAGGACTGATGAACGGCCAGCTCCTCACCGGTCAACGTGCGCGCGCGCAGGCCCCCGCCGTCCTCGAGCACCTCGACCGATCCGAACCTGACGACCCCATCGGTCGCGAGCGTCGCCGCGGCCTGCTCCACGGAAAAGGCTACCGGCACGTCGTCCGGGCCGATCACGCCGAGGACCTGGGCCTGTGCCGGCAGTCGCGGATCGGCCTGCCCGATCGGGAAGATCGGCCCGTCGTCGTCGCGGCCGCCCAACGGATCGTCGGAATAGTCGCGCTCGATGCCGCCGTCCTGGGCCACGATGCGTGTCTCCGGATGCGCCGCCTTCCACTCGCCCCAGCTGGTGACCACCACGGTCACCTGCTCCAGGACCAGGCCGGCATCCTGGAGGGGGCCGGACACCGCACGCCCGGTGAAGGTGTTGAAGACCGAGCCGGTGACGAGGTCGTACATGACCTTGTTCGATCGCGAGAGGAGGCCCGATGTGCGCAGGACCGGCGTCTCGACGCCCGTGGGCACCTCGTCGGTCAGGTAGGCCTGGGCCGAGCTGCACAGCGTGCAGTACGGCATCCCGACGCGCCGCCCCCCGACCGTCATGTTCACCATCTCGTGCACTTCCATGATGTGCTTCGGCAGGGCCACCGCATCGTCACCCACGACCACGCCGAAGACGGTGCGGTCATCGTGCAACCACGCTCCGTCGGCGGCGGATGTGAACGGCGGATCGTCGAGCGCCGGGATGCACCCACGCGGGCATGGCGCCGGGTTGCCGAGCGGTCGATCATCGATCAGCACCCCACCCCATGAGATCCAGCGCCAGTCGATGGTGGCATCCTCGTCGGCGAAGAACGGGGCCCAGTCGGGTTCGACGCGCAGGAAGAGCATCGCCTTTCGCTCGCGATATCCCGGCGGCTCGGGAAGGTCCCAGCCGATCATGAGGTTGGTGACCGCCTGCCAGCCGGATGCCCCGAATCCCTCGTCGGCGCGCGCATCGACGCCGGTGAGATCGGCAAAGGCATCGACCAGGGATTGCTCGACCTGGCCGGTGGGCACGAAGCGCAGGAGGTCGGACACGATCCATCCCAGTCGCGGATCTCCCGATGCCGCCACGACGTCGAGCGCCCCGGCGTCGAACGACCCGTCGACGAATGCCTGGAGTAGCCGATCGACGGCATCGCCGACGTCGGGATCAAGGCCTCCCGCGGGCGCGGGCGGGACCGATGGCCACAGGGGATCGACGACCGGCGCTCCGGATTCGCCGGTGTCCGGTGCCGTCGGTTGGGGCGCCGTCGGGTCAGGCACTGTCGAGGTGCAGGCGGACACGAGCACCGCGACCGCGATCACCACATGCAGGCGCATCCCTGAATCATTGCCGCGTCGTGTGACGGATGGATGACGCCGCGCTGATCTCGACGCCGCCGATCCACGTTCGCAGTGCGCGGACATGGCCGAGGCGCAGGGCGAAGGCACCTTCGTGATCGGCGTCCCAGGCCACGAGGTCGGCGGCGGCACCCACCTCGAGCACGCCGAGATCCGGGCGGCGCAGAGCGCTGGCCCCACCGCGGGTGGCGGCGATCAGCGCCTCGTCCGCCGTCATCCCGAGCAGCGTCGCGCCGAGACCGATGACGAGCGGCATGGCGCCGAACGCGCCGAAGGTCCCGGCGTTCGCGTCGCTGGCCAGCGCCACCCCCGCGCCGGCGTCGAGCAGTGCCCGCGCCGGCGGCATCCGATCGCGAAGGACGGTCGCCGGCGCGGGAAGGAGCGTGGCGATCGTGGACGAGCCAGCCAGTGCGGCGATGCCGTCGGCGTCCAGCTGCTCCAGGTGATCGACGGATGCCGCCCCGAGGTCGACCCCCAGCCGGGCGGCACCCGTCAGCTCCAGCTGGTCGGCATGCAGACGCACGCCGAGCCCGGCGGCCGCTGCTGCACGTCCGATGCGTTCGGTGGCTGCGGCGTCGAAGAAACCGGCATCGGCGAACACGTCGACGAACGAGGCGAGACCTGCCGACGCCACCGCCGGGATCATGTCCCCCGCGACGTGCGCCGCGTACTCGGCCATGCCCGGCTGCTCGGGCGGGACGGCGTGCGCGCCGAGGAAGGTCGGGATCACGCGCAGCGGCATTCGCCCGGCCACCCGAGCGATGATCCGCAGGTGGCGGAGCTCCTCGTCCAGGGAGAGCCCGTACCCCGACTTGCACTCCACCGTCGTCGTGCCGGCGGCCAGGGCCGAGGAAAGGCGCGATTCGACGAGGGCCTCGAGCGCTGCGTCGTCGGCGGCGCGCGTTGCGCGGACCGTCCGCAGGATGCCGCCATCGGTATAGGGCTGACCCTCGAGGCGCGCGGCTGCCTCATCGGACCGTTCCCCGGCGAAGACCGGATGGGTGTGGCTGTCGACGAGGCCGGGCGTCACGAGCGCGCCGCCCAGGTCCACGCGTTCGGCCCTCGGCGCATCGGCCGGCGACCCGATCCACGCGATGCGCCCTCCATCGACCAGCAGCGCCCACGGCGACAGACCGGCGGGCGCCAGGCGGCCGGTTCCGGTCAGCAGCATCGCCGACCTAGAAGACGCGGCGGCGGGTGACGAGCCGGTAGATGATGACCACCAGCGCCACGATGAGCAGCAGGTGGATGAGGCCGCCGAACAGCTTGAGCAGGAGCCCGAGCAGCCAGAGACCGAGAAGCAGGACGACGATGAACCACAGCATGTGGGGAGCGTAGCGCTTCGGGCGCCCGGTACACTCGGCTCGATGGCCGCCAAGCCTGCGATTCTCGCTGTCGACGATGACGCTCCGGTCCTGCGGGCCGTCGAACGCGATGTCCGCGCGCGCTACGGGGAGGAGTATCGCGTGCTCGCCGCCGGATCGGGGGCCGAGGCGCTCGAGCTCGTTCGCGAGCTCACCCGGCGTGGAGACGCGGTGGCCGTGTTCCTGGTCGACCAGCGCATGCCGGTCATGACCGGCATCGAGCTGCTGCGCGAGACGCTTCCCCTCCAGCCTGACGCGAAGCGCGTCCTGCTGACCGCTTACGCCGATACCGACGTCGCGATCCGCGCCATCAACGAGATCCGGCTCGACCAGTACCTGCTCAAGCCATGGGATCCCCCGGAGGAGCGCCTCTACCCGGTGGTCGATGACCTGCTGGCAGATTGGTCGGCGACCTTCCGGCCGGCCTTCGAGGGCGTCCGCCTGCTCGCAGGCCGCTGGGCGCCGCGCGGGCACGAGATCCGGGACTTTCTGACGCGCAACCAGGTGCCGTACACCTGGCTCGATCCGGCCCAGGACGAGGGTCGCCGCGTCGCGGAATCGCTCGACGAGGCGGTCGATCCGGCGGAGCCGGTCGTCATTTTTCCCGACGGTCGGATCCTGCGCAGCCCCACCCTGCGCGACGTGGCCGACGGGGTCGGCCTCTCGACCAGCGCGGCGCTGCCCTTCTACGACCTGGTCATCGTGGGTGCCGGACCCGCGGGGCTTGCGGCCGCCGTCTACGGCGCCAGCGAAGGCCTGAAGACGCTGCTGGTCGAGCGCGAGGCGCCGGGCGGGCAGGCCGGCACCACGAGCCGCATCGAGAACTATCTCGGGTTCCCGTCCGGGCTGACCGGCGCCGACCTTGCTCGACGGGCTCTCGCCCAGGCGCGACGGCTCGGCGCCGAGATCCTGTCGTCCCAGGAGGCCGCCTCCATTCGGCGCGCCGATCCCTACCGAACCCTCGTGCTCGACGACGGATCGGAGCTGTCGTGCCAGTCGATCGTCATCGCGACCGGGGTCAGCTACCGAGTGCTCGACGTGCCCGGCGCCACGGACCTGGCGGGCGCGGGCGTCTACTACGGGGCGGCGACCACCGAGGCGCTCCTGTATCGCGGCGCCGAGGTCGGCGTGATCGGCTCGGGCAACTCGGCGGGCCAGGCTGCCGTCCACCTGGCGCGGTTTGCGGCCAGGGTCCACCTGCTGGTGCGTGGCGACGGCATCGAGTCGTCCATGAGCGCGTACCTGGTGGAGCAGATTCAGGCGCTCGGCAATGTCGCGCTCCACACCGGCGTGACGACCCGCGAGCTGCGGGGCTCGACGCATCTCGAGAGCGCGACCTTCGAAGGCGCCGATGGCGTCCTCGACCTGCCGATCTCCGCCGTCTTCGTGTTCATCGGGCAGCAGCCGCGCACCTCGTGGCTGGAGGGGGTGGTCGAGCGCGATGAGCGCGGCTTCATCCTCACCGGTCCACAGGTGGCGACCCGGGGCGGAGGACGCGCGGCGGCGCTCCTCGAGTCGAGCATGCCCGGGGTGTTCGCTGCGGGTGACGTTCGCCATCTGTCGATCAAGCGAATCGCCAGCGCGGTGGGCGAGGGAGCCATGGCCGTGAGCCTGATCCACGAATACCTGGCCTCCCTGTGAGTCACGACCATCTCCCGGCCGCGGAGATTGCGGAGCGTCTACGGTCCACGGCGCTCTTCGGCGGGCTCGACGACGAACAGCTGGCGCAGATCATCGAGCTCGGGGAGATCGTCGACCTGGCTCCCGGCGACCCGCTGATCGTGGAGGGGGAGGTGGCCGATGCGCTGTTCGTGGTGCTCGAGGGTGAGTTCGACGTCACGAAGCGCAGCGGCACCACGAATGTGCCGCTGGCCCGTGTCGGGCCGGGGTCGCTCCAGGGAGAGATCGCGGCACTGGAGGGCGGTCGGCGCCTCGCCTCCGTCCGCGCCGTGGGTCCGGCCGAGGCGCTGCGCATCCCGGTCGATGTCATGCGTCAGCTCCTGGCGGCCGGCCCGGACGTGGCGCTCACCGTCATTCGCACGGCGGTCGGCCGGCTGCGATCGATGGAGGCCACGCTCCGGGAGCGCGAGAAGCTGGCCGGTCTCGGCACCCTCGCCGCCGGCCTCGCCCATGAGCTGAACAACCCGGCCGCCGCCGCCTCACGCTCCGCACGGTCCCTGGCCGATGCGATTCGGGCCGCGGAGTCGTTGCCCCGTCCGTCGCCGCCACCCATGCCGCCTCCGGGAGCTTCTGCTCCAGCGTCAGCGCTCGATCGGGCCGACCTCATCGACGAGGTCGCCACCCTGGCCGGAAGCTCGGAGGCCGCCAGCGCGCTGGTCGATGCGGGCTGGACACCTGCCGCGCTGCGCGAACAGCCCCTCGAGGTCCTGCCGTGGCTGGCGGCCGACGCATCGGCCCATCAGCTGCTCGGCGAGCTGGCGATGGCCGTCGACAGGATCAGCGAGATCGTGGCCGCGGTGAAGGGCTACGCCTACCTCGACCAGGCACCCCGCCAGCGCATCGACGTGCGCATCGGCCTCGAGCAGACGCTCGTGATCCTGCGCCACAAGCTTCGGGAGGGGGGCGTGACCGTCGTCCAGGAGATCGCGGACGACCTGCCGGAGATCGAGGCCTATGGGTCCGAGCTCAACCAGGTGTGGACGAATCTCGTGGACAACGCGATCGATGCCATGGATGGCTCGGGCATCCTCACGTTGCGCGCCGAACGTGAAGGCGCGGGAGTCCGGGTCTCCATCTGCAACACCGGGGCGCCGATCCCCGCGGAGATCCGAACTCGCCTGTTCGAGCCGTTCTACACGACCAAGCCGCCCGGCAAGGGCACCGGCCTCGGCCTTCACATCTCGCATAACGTGGTCGGTCGTCATGGCGGGCTGATCGAGGTCGAGAGCGACGAGGCCTCGACCTGCTTCCACGTGTCGCTGCCGAACGTCGTCAGCTGAGTCAGCCGGTCCCGAGCCGGGCGCGCCGCGCCCTTGGCACGCGGATGCGCAGCGTGGCGAGCAGCAGGCCGGCCAGGATGAAGGCGACGCCCAGGAGCTGGAACGACGACGGCGCCTCCGCCAGGATCACGATCCCGAGCAGCACCGAGCCGACCGGCTGGATCGTCAGCACGACCGAGGTCAGGGCGGCAGGCAGCCGCGGCAGGCTGAGGCTGATGAGCAGCCAGCCCACCACGTGAACCCCGAGCGCGAGCAGCAGCAGCCAGCCGTGTGACGGCCAGCTCGGCGCGAGATCGATCTCGCCCAACGGCAGGCCGATCGCCAGCGTCACGAGCGCCCCGGACAGCGACGCCTCGAACAGCGGACCGGCCGGCCGCCGAATGTCGGCATTCGCGCCGCGCTGGATGAGGATGAATCCGCCATAGGCGAGCCCGGTGCCCAGCCCGAGCAGCACGCCGAGGACCGGGTTCTCGCCGTATGCGCCGACCCCGATGACTCCGGAGATGAGCACGACGCCCGTCAGCACCACCGGAACGGAGATCGCCACACGGCTCGATGGGCGCTCGCGCAGGAACGCCCAAGCCGCCAGGGGCACGACGACGACCTGGGTATTGCCCAGGACGGTGGCCAGCCCCGCCCCGACCTGGTTGATGGCGTGGTGCCACAGGATCAGGTCCACGGCAAAGAACGCGCCGGCGATCCACGCCAGGCGTGACTGGCCCGGTGCCCGCGGCCCGTATCGGCGTCGCTCGAGCCAGGCGAGGATGGCCAACGGTGGCAGCGCGTAGGCCAGGCGGAAGAACGCGGCGGTCGACGGCTCCACGTCAGCCAGGCGCACGACGATGGCCGATCCGGCGATCGTCAGCGCACCGAGCACGGCGGTGAGAATCGGCCGGTCGATCAGGAGGTGGATGAGCGCGCGCACCGGCGAAGCCTAGCGGAGCGCAGCGGGCCTTGTGCCCGGCCCGATGGAGACGCACACTTCACCTCCGGATGTCCGATCTTCCGACCGGAACGGTCACCTTCCTGTTCAGCGACATCGAGGGTTCGACGCGCCTGCTCCAGGCGTGCGGAGACCGCTGGCCGCCGCTGCTGCGACGGCACCAGGAGCTCCTGTCGGCCGCGTTCGCGGCGCACGAGGGCCGGGTCGTGGGCACCGAGGGCGACTCCTTCTTCGTCGTGTTCCGAAGTCCGGCGGCAGCAGTTCGTGCGGCGCTCGATGGCCAGCGCGCACTGGCCGCGGAGGCGTGGCCGAGCGACGGCGAGATCCGCGCCCGCATCGGGATCCATACCGGTGAAGGCGTTCTCTCCGACGACACGTACGTCGGGCTCGACGTCCATCGCGCGGCCCGGATCATGGGTGCCGGACATGGGGGCCAGGTCCTGCTGTCGGGCTCGACCGAGGCGCTGGTGCGGCCATCCCTGCCGGAGGGGGCCGCGCTGGCGGATCTCGGATCCCATCGGCTCAAGGACCTTGCCGCCGCCGAGCGGATCTTCATGCTCAAGGGTCCGGGACTGGCGGACGAGTTCCCGGCATTGCGCTCGATCGACGTTCGGCCGAGCAGCCTGCCGACGCAGCTGACGAGCTTCGTCGGACGAGAGCGCGAGCTGGCCGAGGTGCGCGAGCTGCTCGAGGCGCATCGGCTCGTGACGCTGACCGGTCCGGGCGGGACCGGCAAGACGCGTCTCAGCCTCCAGGTGGCGGCGGACGCCATGGATCGCTTCCCCGATGGCGTGCACTTCGTCGCCCTGGCACCCATCCGCGAGCTCGAGCTGGTCCTGCCCACGATCGGACAGGTCCTCGGGCTGGCCGACCCCGGTCGCGAGCCGGTGCAGCGCCTGCCCGAGCACATCGGCGAGCGGAAGCTGCTCCTCGTGCTCGACAACCTGGAGCAGGTCATCGAGGCGGCGCCCGACATCGGTGAGCTCCTTCGCGCGACCGCCAACCTGCGCATGATCGCGTCCAGCCGCAGCGCGCTGCGGGTGTACGGCGAGCAGGAATATCCCGTCGCGCCGCTGGAACTTCCCGACCCGCGACGCGACCGGCTCGACGTCATCGCCGAGTCGCCCGCCGTGGCGCTCTTCGTGGAGCGGGCGCGCGCCGTCCGGCCCGGATTCGCGCTGAGCGCGGAGAACGCCGCCGCCATCGTCGAGATCTGCCGGCGACTCGAGGGCCTGCCGCTGGCCATCGAGCTCGCTGCCGCGCGCGTCCGCATCCTCAGCCCCGAGGCGATGCTGGCGCGCCTGACAAGCACGCTCGACCTCGGGTCCGGCGGCGCCCGCGACCTCCCGGAGCGGCAGCAGACCCTGCGCGGGGCCATCGCCTGGAGCTACGACATCCTCGACGATGGCGACCGCCGTTTCTTCATGCAGTTCTCGGTGTTCGTCGGCGGTGCCGACCTCGAGGCCGTCGACGCGATCATCGATGATGCCGATGCCCTCGACGGCATCGGGTCGCTGCTCGACAAGAGCCTGGTCCGCCAGCTGGACGATGCGGGCGATGCGCGCTTCCGGATGCTGGAGACCATCCGAGAGTTCGCGAACGAACAGCTCGTCGAGTCCGGAGCCGCCGATGCCGTTCGACGGCGTCACGCGAGGCACTACATCGAGATGGTCGAGTCTCTGGCGGCCGAGGTCATGGGGCCGCGCCAGAAGGAACACCTCGATCGGATCGAGCGTGAGCGCGACAACCTGCGGGCCGCGATCGCGGCCTCCGTCGAGTTCGGGGAGACCGACCTCGCGCTCCGTGCGCTGGCGGGGCTGTGGCGCTTCTGGCAGATGCGCGGCTACCTGGTCGAGGGTCGTGAGCGAGCGCGCCACATCCTGGCCATGCCGGGGATCGATGCGGACCCGCTGTGCCTGGCCCGCGCGCAGGAGGCCGCCGGCGGCATCGCGTACTGGCAGGGGGACTTTGCGGCGGCGCGAGAGCACTACGGTGTGGCCCTGGCAATCCATCGCGAACACTCGGCCGATGCGGAGGTCGCCAACGCCCTGTTCAACCGCATCATGAGCTTCGTCATCGAGAGCCAGACCCCCGATGGACCTCCCGTCATTCCCGCTCACGCATCCGAGGAGTCCGCGGAGGCACTCGCCATCTACCGCCGGATCGGGGACCGGACCGGCGAGGGCCGGGTCCTGTGGGCCATGATGAACAACGAGATCCTCACCCGGAGCGGCGCCTACGATCGGATCGAGGAGCTCGGGGGTCAGTGCATCGAGATCTTCACGGCGGCCGACGATCGATTCATGCTGGCGTGGACGCGCTACATGCTGGCGATCAACGACAACCTGCGCGAGCGGCCGGTCCAGGCGCACGCCAACCACATCGGAGCGCTCCAGCTGTTCCGGGAGACGGGGGACGTGTCCGGCTACGCACTGGTCCTCGACGGTTTGGCCGTGTCGGCCTTCCTGGCCGGGGAGCGCCCGCGCTCAATGCGCCTGGCCGGGGCCGCGAACGTGATTCAGGCACAGGGTGGCGCCCAGCTGGGTCGCCTCAACCGGGAATGGTCCAACTTCTACCCCGAGAAGCTCGCCCAGGACGACGCCGAGCTCCGCTCCGCCTACGAGGAGGGCCGCCAGCTTCCGATCGACGACGCCATCGAGCTGGCCCTGGAGCCGTATCCGATCCCCGGCGGCTAGGCAGGGGCCGCGAGGTCACGCCGCGGGAACACGATGAGCGCATAGACGAGCGGGATCACGAACGCGGCGCCGGTGACGACGAGGTCGATCGGATCCAGCTTTCCGGTGAGGATCTCCCCGGGATTGAAGTGGTGGAGCAGCGAGTACTCCTGCGTCCAGGCGACATCGGTCCACAGCGAGCCCAGGATCTCGAAGAAGTAATGGAGCAAGCAGCCAACCGACCGAGATGCCGATGGCGGGGCCCGGGCGATCGAACGTCACCGATGTCGCCAGGCCGAACGTGACGAAGCCTGCCCACAGCAGGAAGCCATTGAGCAGCACCAGCGGCAGCTGGCCCAGGTCGAGCTCGTCCACCAGTCCGATGGCGGCTGACGCTCCGATCATGCCGCCGAGCAGCGCGACCAGCACGATCGCTGACGCTGATCAGCAGGGCCACCAGGATGCTGACGTACAGCGAGTTCCGCGAGATCGGTCGGGCGAGCAGCACCTCCAGGGTGCCCCGCGCCCGTTCGCCGGCGACGGCAGTTGCCGATGAGCCGATGGCGAAGATGCCGAGCATGGCCAGCGCCAGCGGGTGCTGCAGTCCCAGCGTGATCGAGCCTGCCAACGTGAACAGCGAGCCCGAGCCGATGTTCAGCATCTGCTCGGGAAACGCGCCGGAATTCGCGAGGTCGCGGATCGCGTCGCTGAAGGCGTCGAAGATGATCGGGATGATCACGCCCCACGCGATGGCCGCCAGCGTGACGACGACCAGGTTGCACGCGGTACCAGCGCAGGGTCTGGACCAGGAGACGGCCGTTCATCCGCCGTCCCTCTGCGGTTCGTCGGGGTCGGCGTCGTCCGCGTAGTACTCGAGGAACGCCTCCTCGAGGCTCGCTGGCTCGATGGTGAGGTCGTCGAGATTCGGCGAGGCGATGGAGCGGATGAACGCGGACGACCTCGCCCGAGAGCGTGCCGATGAGCCGGTTGCCGTCGACCTGCACGTCCTCGAGGCCCGGGAGGGTCGATGGGTCAGGCGCCGCACCGCGCCAGCGCAAGGTGACCCGGCGTCGCCGTCGTGCGAGCAGCTCGCCGACGTCGTGGATCGCCATGAGACGCCGGCGCGAATGATCCCGACCCGGTCGCACAGCCGTTCGACCTCCGAGAGCACGTGGGAGCTGAAGAAGACGGTGCGTCCCTCGCGACGAAGGTCGTCGAGGATCGCGTAGAAGGCCTGCTGCATCAGCGGGTCGAGGCCCTCGCTCGGCTCGTCGAGGATCGCGAGCTCCGGGTCGTGCTGGAGGGCCTGGACCACGCCGATCTTCTGCCGCATGCCGCGCGAGTAGTCGCGGACCTTTCGCTTCAGAACCGATGCCGGCAGCTCGAGCCGGTCGCACAGCTGCTGGCGTCGATGCGGCGTCCGGCCCTGCATGTCGGCCAGGTAGTCGAGCACCTGCTCGCCGTTCAGCGAGTCGTACAGTGCGATGCCGCCGGGCAGGTAACCGGTGAGTCGCCGGATCTCGACCGATTCGGTCGCTCGACGTCCCGGCCGAGTACGGTCGCGCTGCCGCTCGTGGCGTGGAGGAAGCCGAGCAGGGTGCGGATCATCGTTGACTTCCCGGCGCCGTTCGGTCCGAGGAAGCCGAAGATCTCGCCCTGTGCCACGTCGAGCGTCAGGTCGGTGAGCGCGGGCACCGACCCGTAGTGCTTCGTCAGCGCTCGGGTGCTGATGACCGGGGTTGGCGGAGTGCCCTCCATGCTGTTGATCCTACCCGGCTCCCACATCGGCCGAACGATCGGTCTGCCAGCGGGCGAGCGCGTCCGTGGAACAGCGCGAGCGTTTCATGGCTGTACAGGACGATTCGGGCCGTCTCGATCGCGGTGCCCCTTCCGAGATGACGCGCGACGGTGTCGATCGCCACGCGCGCTCCCTCGGGGCCCGGATAGCCGTAGATGCCCATGCTGATGGCGGGAAAGGCGACCGTCCGCGCGCCCAGCTCATCGGCCAGGAGCAGACAGGCGCCGTACGCTTCGGGTCAGCAGCGCCTCTTCGCCGTGATCGCCGCCGCGCCAGATCGGTCCGACCGCGTGAAGGATCCACGTTCGCCGGCAGGTCATGGCCACCGGTGGCGACCGCCGTGCCGGTCGGCGTTCCGTCGGGGTAGCGCTCGCGGAGCTCGGCCAGGAGAGCCGGGCCAGCCGCGCGGTGGATCGCGCCATCGACGCCTCCGCCCCCGCGCAGTGCCGTGTTGGCGGCGTTCGCGATCGCGTCGACCGGCTGCGTCGTGATGTCACCCTCGACGAGTTCGAGCCGGCGCCCTTCGATCTCGATTGCGTCCATGGTTGTCAGCGAGCCACGCGGGTCGCGCGCCAGATCGTGCGGATTCCGACTCGCTGCCCGTACATCAGCACGCCGGCGCTGTAGATGCGCGACGCGAGCCAGATCGCCGCCGCCAGCAGCGGCGACGAGCAGCACCAGCGCCAGCAGGATCTCCCCGATGCCGACCGAGGTCAGGAGCATCCGGGCGGGCATCAGGTAGGGGCTGAAGAACGGCACGAGCGACAGGACGGCGACCCACTGGGCGTCCGGATCGTTGAGCGCCGTGAACGAGGCGAGGTAGCCGCCCATGGCGAGGAAGATCAGCGGTCCCGACTGCCTGCTGCACGTCCTCGATTCGGCTCACCATCGATCCGGCGGCCGCGTACAGGGTCGCGTACAGCAGGAAGCCGAGCAGGAAGAAGGCGGCGAAGCCCAGCAGCATGACCGGGCCGATCGACGGCAGGGAGAACGGCAGCTCGCCGGCCACGCCGAGCGCTTCGGAGATCGGCCCGTTGGCCACGAGTCCGATGACCGCCGCCACCACGATGGCGAGGTATTGCGTCAGTCCCGCGGCGCCGGTGCCGAGGACCTTGCCGGTCAGCAGCTGGCGCGGCGTGGCTGCCGTGATCAGCAGCTCCATCACCCGGCCCGACTTTTCCTCGGCGACGCTCTGGGCGACCCAGTTGCCGTACGTCAGGATTGCCAGGAAGGTGAGGATGACGACCGCGTAGGTGAGGATGAACGCCCCGCCGAAATCCTCCGCGTTCCGGCTGTCGTCAGGGTCGACCGGCACCGCGGTGAAGCTCGGAGGCTGGAACAGCTCGGCGCTCTGGCGGGGATCGATCCCCGCCCGCTCAAGGCGGTCCGCGATCGCGATTGCTGCAGACGCCTGGGTGATCAGGAGCCGGGTCATGTTCGTCGGGCTCGCGCTGCCGAGGAACTCGAACTCGAGCTCGTCATCGGCGTCGCGCGTGATGGTCAGCAGGGCATCGAGCTCGCCATCGCGCACCGACCTGGGCCGCGGCGTCGGGATCGTCGGTGCGGGTCACGCGGGCCCGCTCGCCCTCCGCCGGAGGTGACGAGGGATCGGCCGACGGATCGGCGCCGACGATGAGCGCCGTCTGGACGGTCAGGACCGGGTCCGTCGTGATGTCGTCGGCCTGGACGTCGATCGCCACGGTCGGCGGATCGGCGACGCCCAGCGCTCCCAGCAGCGTCGGCACCATCGTCACGGCGACGATCGCCAACGCCAGGAGGGCTGTCGTGATGACGAACGCCCGACCGCGGACCCGGAACAGGCTACTCGCGTCGTGCGACGTGCAGGGCGTTGGGAAGCAGGTCGCTCACGGTGCGGTCTCGCGGGTCGATGCGGCGAGATGCTCCTCGGACTCGTCGACGGCCCGTCGGCCGACATGCTCGACGAAGATCTCCTCGAGGCTGGGATCGGCGATCTCGAAGCGGGTGACCCGCTCACCGCGGTCGATCGCGGCGCGCAGGATGCTGGCGGGGTCGCGATCGGCGGGTACGTGGAGCTCGACGTAGTCCTCGCGGCGGGTCGTGAGCTCCACGCCGGGGATCTCCGTCAGCCACTCCACCCCGCGACCGTCACCGTCGGTGGCCAGCCGGACGACCTGGCGGCCCATGGCCCGCTTCACGTCACGGACGGAACCGCTCACCACGACGCGTCCGCGGTCGACGATCGCGATCGACTCGCACAGCTCCTCCACCTGCTCCATCTGGTGGGTGCTGAAGACCAGTGTCTTGCCGCGCGACTTCATCTCGAGGAACGCCTCCTTGAGCAGCCGCACGTTGACCGGGTCGAGCCCGCTGAACGGCTCGTCCATGATCAGCACCTGCGGATCGTGGAGGATCGAGGCGATGAACTGGATCTTCTGCTGGTTGCCCTTCGACAGCTGCTCGACCTTGCGCTCGAGATACTCCGGGATCCGGAACCGCTCCAGCCAGTCGTCGATCTCGGCGCGCGCGGTCGCATCCGGCACTCCGTACAGCGCGGCGAAGAACCGCAGCTGCTCGCCGACGAGCATTCGCGGGTAGAGCCCGCGCTCCTCCGGAAGGTAGCCCCAGGTGCGGCGGGGGAGCGCGGTGTTTCCCTTGCCCTGCCACGTGACGGTTCCGGCATCGGCGCGCAGGATGTCGAGCACGATCCGCATGCTCGTTGTCTTTCCGGCGCCGTTTGCGCCGAGCAGGCCGAAGATGCGTCCCGGTTCGACGGTGAACGACACGTCGTCGAGTGCGACGACGTCGCCGAAGCGCTTGCTGATGGAATCGACGACCAGGGACATGGAATGGCAGCTTTCCGTAGATTTGCTCAGGTTGGGTTGGCCGATCGGCACAGCCTAGACGATGGGCGCCCGGGACGCCCGGACCAGGTGGGCTGGCCGGCGGCGCCCGGGGCTTGGTGCCGGGGCTTGGTGCCGGGGCCCGGTGGCGGTGCGGCTCGCTCGCGCGGCGCCGATCAATCGACGATTCGTGTCCGATTACGACGTTTCGGCGCCGCCACGCCGATCTATCGGCCCTCACGTGGCCGGAAGCGGGCGCCGCAGGCGGTTTCGGGCCGCGTGAGAACCGATGATTCGTCGGATCGGCGCCCAAACCGCTCCGGTTTGGCGCGATTTCGGCCGATAGATCGGCGCCCAGCGCTCGGCCCTCCGGGCGCGGCCACGCCGATAAATCGGTCTAGTGGCCAGCGCCCCTCCGAAGGTGGAGCCCCTCCGCCCCTCGCCGGTGCTCTGCTACACTCCGAATTCCGAACCGCCACGCGCCATCGGATGAGCTGCGGCGGTTCGCCTGCATCCCCCCGAAGAGAACTGCCCTGATGAAGATTGCCGTCCCACGCGAGACCGCCGAGGGCGAGACCCGCGTCGCGCTGACTCCCCAGATCGCCGGCCAGCTGGTCGGTGACGGCATCGAGGTCCTGGTCCAGGCCGGCGCCGGCGAGGCCTCCTCGAACACCGACGAGGCGTACCGCGAGGCGGGTGCGACGCTCGTTCCCGATGCCGCCAGCCTGTACTCCCAGGCCGACGTCGTCCTGCGCGTCGGCAGACCATCCGATGAGGAGGTCGAGATGCTGCGCGACGGCTCCGTCCTCATCGGCACGCTCGGCACGCTCGCCAAGCCCGAGCTGGCGCAGAAGCTGGCGAAGGCCGGCGTGAGCGCCATCAGCATGGACGCCATCCCGCGCATCACCCGTGCCCAGAGCATGGACACGCTGAGCTCGCAGGCTACCGTCGGCGGGTACAAGGCCGTCCTCATCGCGGCGGAGCGGCTTCCGAAGTTCATGCCGCTGCTCACGACGGCCGCCGGAACCGTGCGACCCGCCAAGGGCATCGTCATGGGTGCCGGCGTGGCTGGGCCTCATGGCCATCGGCACGGCGCGTCGGCTGGGTGCCGTGGTCGAGGCCACGGACGTCCGTCCCGTCGTCAAGGAGCAGGTCCAGAGCCTCGGCGGCACCTTCATCGAGGTCGAGATGACCGACGAGGAGAAGGCCAAAGCGGAGACCGCCGGCGGCTACGCCACCGAGATGAGCGACGACTACAAGCGTCGCCAGGCCGAGCTCATCGCCGAGCGCGTCAAGGAGGCGGACTTCGTCATCACCACGGCGCTGATCCCCGGACGCCCGGCGCCGAAGCTCGTCACCGACGAGATGGTGAAGAGCATGAAGCCCGGCAGCGTGATCGTCGACATGGCAGCCGAGATGGGCGGCAACGTCGAGGGCACCGTGCCGAACCAGGAGATCGTGAAGCACGGCGTGAAGATCATCGGCATCACGAACCTGCCGGCCACGATGCCCGGCAGCGCGACCCAGATGTACGCCAAGAACATCCAGACCCTGATCAAGCATCTCGTCAGCGATGGGAAGCTCGAGCTCGACCTGACCGACGAGATCACCCGAGGCGCCACCATCACCCACGGCGGCAAGGTCGTCCACGAGGCGACCGCCAAGGCTCTCGGCATCGAGGTCGCCGATCCGACGCCCGCACCGGCGGCAGCGCCGCGAACCCCCAGCTCAGCCCAAGACCGATGCGCCCGCCGCCGCGGGCGAGAAGAAGGACGCCTAGCCCGATGGAGCTCTCCGCATTCGAGCTGCTGTCGGCACTCTTCATCCTCGTCCTGGCCGCATTCGTCGGCTACGAGGTCGTTTCGAAGGTGCCGACCATGCTGCACACCCCGCTCATGAGCGGTGCCAACGCCGTCCACGGCGTCATCGTCGTGGGCGCCATGCTCGTGGCTGCCAGCGCCGAGGGCCCGGTCCGCATCGTGCTCGCCCTGTTGGGAGTCATCCTCGGCACGATCAACGTCGTCGGTGGCTTCGTCGTCACCGACCGCATGCTCGAGATGTTCAAGCGCCGCCCCGGCGATAAGGCGGGTGAGCGCTAGATGGACACGCTGCAGGTCCTGACCTACCTCGTCTGGCTGATCGCCAGCGTCACCTTCATCATCGCCCTGAAGTTCCTGGCCAGCCCGAAGACGGCGCGGACCGGCAACCTGCTCGGTGCGGCCGGCATGGCCCTCGTCGTGGCGTGGACCTTCTTCACCACGCCGGGCATGCTCGAGAACTGGTGGATCGTCATCGTCGGCGGTGCCGTGGGCGCGGTCGCCGGCTTCCTCGGCGCCAAGCGCGTGGCGATGACCGCCATGCCGCAGATGGTCGCGATCTTCAACGGCGCCGGCGGTGGCGCGGCCGCGGTCGTTGCCATCGCCGAGTACCTCGAGTTCGCGGACCACGGCGACGGCCTCCTGCCCCTGCCGTTCGTCATCGCGACGCTGCTCGGCGCGGTCATCGGCTCGGTGGCGCTCACCGGCTCGGTCGTCGCATTCGGCAAGCTCCAGGGCATCGTCACCTCGCGGCCGTACATGCTGCCGGGCCAGCAGATGATCACCGGGGCCATGTTCCTGGCGCTGTTCGTCATCGGCGTCTACATCGTCGGCTTCGAGAACAGCATCCCGCTGTTCCTCGTCTTCTGCGTCATCGCGCTGGCCGCGGGCGTCGTGCTCACGATGCCGATCGGCGGCGCGGACATGCCGGTCGTGGTCTCGCTGCTCAACAGCTACACCGGCATCGCGGTCGCGGCGTCGGGCTTCGTGCTCGGCAACTACGCGCTGCTCATCGCCGGGACCCTGGTCGGCGCGTCGGGCGCCATCCTCACGCAGCTCATGACCCGGGCCATGAACCGCTCGCTGTTCAACGTCCTGTTCGCCGGCTTCGGCACCGGTGGCGGGGCGGCCGCGGCCGGCGCCGAAGGGCGAGGAGCAGCTGCGCGAGATCAACGCCGAGGACGTCGCCGTGCTCATGG
This sequence comes from uncultured Chloroflexia bacterium, assembly GCA_963767985.1. GTDB lineage: Bacteria > Chloroflexota > Limnocylindria > QHBO01 > QHBO01 > JACDBZ01. Next base: position 123,132 of record CAVYGE010000002.1, on the reverse strand, counting down.
CCTACGGCAAGCGCGTCATCATCGTGCCGGGCTACGGCATGGCGGTCGCCCAGGCGCAGGGCCCGGTGCGCGAGCTCATGGACCTCCTGATCGCCAAGGGCGTCGACGTGCAGTTCGCCATCCACCCGGTGGCCGGCCGCATGCCGGGGCACATGAACGTCCTCCTGGCCGAGGCGAACGTGCCGTACGACCGGCTCAAGGAGATGGACGAGATCAACGACGACTTCGCCGATACCGATGTCGCGCTCGTCATCGGCGCCAACGACGTCGTCAACCCGTCCGCGCGCGAGGAGGGCTCGCCGATCTCCGGCATGCCGATCCTCAACGTCGACGCGGCGCAGAACATCGTCGTGCTCAAGCGCGGTCGCGGCACCGGCTTCGCCGGCATCCCGAACCCGCTGTTCAGCAACGAGAAGACGGCGATGCTGTTCGGCGACGCGAAGCCGTCGATCGAGGCACTCGTCCGGGCGTCAAGCAGGCCTAGGGTCTCGAGCGGGTGCTCCACCACGCGGCCCACACGAGGGGAGCCTGCAGCGGCAGCCGCGCCCACCGGACCCACCCCGTCGGGACCCCGTCGATCGGCACCTGGCTGACGGCGGCGTAGACGTTGGCCGGGAAGACGAGCACGAGATAGGCGGCCAGGGCGATGCCGGCGGGCCGGCGCCAGCCGTGCCGGCCGATGAGCCCGGCCGCCAGCAGGATCTCGACCGCGCCGGTCGCCGCGACGAGCTCGGCACGGTACGGAACGCCGTCCGGCAGGTGGCCGATGAACGGCCGCGGCGCGACGAAGTGAGCGATCCCGGCCCCGGCCATGCCCAGCGCCAGGCCGATGCGGACCAGCGCGCGCAGCGAGACCATGCGGCCACCCTAACGGACCGCAGCGCGGATCGCCCGGCACCCCCGCGCGGGTGACTCGGCTACGATCGACCGCGTGACCGATTCGCCCGCCTGCCCTCCCGGCGCTGTCCGCGCGACGGACTCGTGACCGACCGCTGGGTCGTCCTCGACGTCGGGGAGACGCTGATCGACGAGACGCGGATCTGGTCCGCCTGGGCCGATGCGCTCGGCATCCCGCGCCTCACCTTCCTCGCCGGCCTGGGCGCCACGCTCGCCCGCGGCGGCGACTACCGCGACGTCTTCGCGCTCTTCGGCGCCGCCGACTGGGACCAGCACGCGCCCGATGTCGAGGCGCGACACGGGGGCTTCGCCCAAACTGATCTCTACCCCGATGCGCTGCGCGCCATCGACGCGCTGCGCGCGTCGGGGCACCGGATCGCGATCATCGCCAACCAGCCGGCGGTGCGTCACGCCCAGCTCGAGGCGCTCGGCGTCCACGCCGACGTCATGGGCATGTCCGACGCGCTCGGCGTCGCCAAGCCCGCGGCGCGCCTTCTTCGATCGGGTCGTCGAGCTCACCGGCGCTGCGCCCGGACAGCTTGCCTACGTCGGCGATCGGGTGGATAACGACGTTCTTCCGGCCATGGCGGCCGGCATGCGAGCGATCTGGATCCGCCGTGGGCCGTGGGGCATCATCCAGGAGCTTCCGCCTGGCGCCGATCCGACCCTCGTGGTCGACTCGCTCGACGAGCTCGTCGAGCGCATCGGCGAGGTCTGGCCCGCTTCCGGCTGAGGCTCGCCTGGCGGCGTTCCTCGGTGCGGGGACCCGGCCCTAGCTCCGCCGCCGGCCTTCGAGGAATGCCGTGGCCTCCCGGTCGCTGACGCCGAAGCGCCGGAGGGCGTGGCGCAGGATCTCGTTGCCGACCTCGCGCTCCGCGACCACCACGCGGTTCACGCCCATCCGTCGCAGCTCGACCTCTTCCGCCTCCGAGTGGGCGCGCGCGACGATCTCGACCTTCGGATTCCGCAACCGCGCATAGGCGACCGCCTGGCGAATGGCGAGTGCGTCGGGGATGGCCGCGATGAGCGCGTGGCAGTGGGCCACGTTCGCCTCATCGAGCACCGAAGGCGCTCCGGCCTCGCCGTAGATGATGGTAGAGCCGGAGGCTCGCGCCTCGCGCGTGATGCCGTAGTCGCCATCCACCGCGACCCACGCGAAGCCGCGCGACTCGAGGACGCGCGCCACCGATCGACCGACGCGCCCGTAGCCCAGGATCACGGCGTGACGGTGAAGGTCGGCCGCGGGGTGCTCGTCGGGCGGACCAGGGCGGTGCTGCTCGCTGTCGAGCCACGCCCCGAGGCGGCGGGCACCGCGCAGCAGCGGCTCGGCGGTGACGATCGAGATCACGACCGCACCCATGGCCAGGCTGAAGGTGTCGCCCGTCACGGCACCGACCGAGAGGCCGGCGGACGCAAGGACGAAGCTGAACTCCCCGCTCTGGCCGATGAGTGCGCCGGCGCGCACCGCGGAGGACGGGCGCTGCCCGTCGAAGCGGGCGAGCACCGCCACCGGGATCGCCTTGCCGAGGGTGATGATCAGGAGCAGCGCGACGACCGTCGGCCAGGCGGCGATGATCGCGGCCGGCTGGAGCAGGATGCCGATCGAGACGAAGAAGAAGACGCTGAACAGCTCACGCAACGGAACGATCTCGCCGAGCACGCTCGCGGTCAGGTCGGAGTCGGAGAGCGCCAACCCGGCGACGAAGGCCCCGAGTGCCACGCTCACGCCGAGTGCGGCCGCCGCGAAGGCCGTCCCGATCGACAGCACCGCCACGCTGATGACGAACAGCTCGCGTGAGCGCAGCCCGGCCACGATTCCCAGCAGCCGGGGAAGCACCCGCGAGCCGAGGATCACGACGAGCGCCACGAAGCCGAGCGCGACGCCCACGCTGACGAGCAGATCGGCGAAGGTTCGGTCCTCGTCGCCACCCAGGGCGGTGAGCGCGACCACCAGCACCACCGTCACCAGGTCCTGGACGATCGAGACGCCGAGGGCCGCGCGCCCGTACGTGGTGGTGTGGAGCGTGCCCTCCCCGGCGACCTTCACGAGCACCACCGTCGAGCACACCGACATGGCGCCGCCGATGAACAGAGCCTCGATCAGCGACCAGCCCAGCATGAGCCCGGTCCCGGTGCCGATGCCGAGCGTGATCGCGACCTGGATCGGCGTTCCCGCCAGGATCCGCGTCCCGACCGATCGCAGCTCGCCGATGCTGAACTGGAGCCCGATGCTGAACATCAGCAGCGCGACGCCGATGTCGGCGAGGGCCAGGACCTCCTCGCGGTCGGCCACGAAGCCCGGAGTCGCGGGGCCGACGACCAGGCCCGCGACGATGTACCCGATCATCGGGGGGAGACGCAGCCGGTGCGCGATGGCCCCCAGCACCAGTGCGGCACCGAGTGCCAGCAGCAGGGTCAGCCCGAGTCCGGTCATGGCACGAACCGGCAGTCGGCGGCGCGGGGCGTCGTCGGCATTGGCCGATGATACCGGTCAATCGTCGAGCGTCGGCTAGACTGGAGGGCGTGGCCCGTCGGCCCACCGTGAGCCGCACCCGACCGGGAGTCTTCTTCCAACGCGATGGACCACCTGACCGAGATCCTGATCCAGCTCTTCGCGATCCTCGTCGCGGCGAAGATCGGCAACGAGATCTTCCGGCGCCTGGGTCAGCCCACGGTCGTGGGCGAGATCCTCGGCGGCGTGATCGCCGGACCGGCCGTGTTCGGTGTGTACGAGGTCAACGCGGAGACCGAGCTGTTCGCGGAGATCGGCGTCGTCCTCCTGCTGTTCCAGGTCGGCCTCGAGACTCGCCTCCACGAGCTGCTGCGGGTCGGTCGCACCGCCCTGATGGTCGGCATCCTCGGCGTGATCTTCCCGTTCGCTGGCGGTTTCCTCGCCGCGGAACTTGCGGGCGGCGACCTCACGCTGGCGATCTTCCTCGCGGCGGCGTTGACGGCCACGAGCGTGGGGATCACCTCGAACGTGCTGCGCGACCTCGGTGCCCTGACGAGCCGCGGGGGCCGCATCATCCTCGGGGCGGCGGTCATCGACGACGTGCTCGCCATCATGATCCTGTCGGTCGCCTCGGGGGTGGCCGCCGGCAGCTTCCAGGTCACCGACATCCTGGGCCTGCTGATCATCGCCATCCTGTTCATCGGCGTCGTCGTCATCGGCGGCACCCGCATCCTGCGCCGGCGGCGCTCGATCCTGACCGACCCGGAGTTCGCGGAGACCCCGTTCCTGCCCGGGATGATCATCATGCTCGGCCTGGCGGCGCTGGCGTCGCTCATCGGCCTGGCGGCGATCATCGGAGCGTTCCTGGCCGGCATGGTGGTCGGGGAGTCGTCGGAGCGCCACGCCCTCGAGTCCGAGGTGGCCCCGGTGGCGGCGTTCTTCACGCCGTTCTTCTTCGGGTTCATCGGGGCGCAGGTCGACATTGCCGGCCTCGCCAGCGTCGACGTCCTCCTCCTGCTCCTGGGGCTCACCGTGCTCGCCGTGGTCACGAAGTTCGTGGGCGCATTCATCGGGGCGCTGGGCCAGGGTCGGGCCCGCGCGGCGCTGGTGGGCTGGGGCATGGTTCCCCGGGGCGAGGTCGGGATCGTGGTGGCCGGCCTCGGCCTGTCGGCCGGCGCCATCGAGGGCGAGATCTACTCCGTCGTCGTCGGCATGGCGATCATCACGACCCTCATCGTTCCGCCGTTCCTGCCGTGGCTGGTGCGTCGGGCGTCCACGCGGTCGGAACCCGATCCCGATGCCGATGCCGATGCAGCCCCGGGGCCGACCCCTGGAGTCGAAGACGATGCGGATGGGATCCCGAACACCGGCTCTGACGAGCGCGCCGGCCCGACCTGACGGCTCGGCCGGGTGCGCCGGCGATCTATCGGCGAACAGTCACCCAAAGCGCGACTCCGGCGACGAACTGTCGATATGTCGGCTCTGATGTGGCCGGAACCGCCCGAATGCCTCATCCCGGGCCACCGCAGAGCCGATAGATCGTCATGTGAGCGCCAAAGGCGCCGCTCAGGCGCGAATTCGACGATCTATCGCCACCCAACCATCCCCGACCCAGCCGGGCAGAAGAAGATCCCGCCCCGACGGATCGGAGCGGGATCTTGGCGCTGGCGAAAGCTTGGTGACTACTCGCCGCCGGGCGTCACCTCGACCGTGCCCTTGGTGAATCCGTCGCCCGTGGCCTCCTCCTCGATACCGTCGAGGGCCGCCTGTGCCAGGTCGGTCCGCGCGGCATCTTCGGACGGCGCCTCGGTGATGATCCCCGACTCGAGGCTGATCTCGACGGTCTGGTCCCACAGGTCGGAATCGAGCATGCCGATGCCATTCGGGGACGGCCAGATCAGCGGGTTGATCTCGTTCATCATCCAGGCCTGGTGGCCGGCGCCGAGGGTCGAGCCGGCCGCGACCGTGTACTCGATGCAGGCCTCGGGATTGTCGCGGCAGTAGATCCAACCGCGGAAGCTGGCGCGAAGGAACCGCTCGGCGATGTCCTCGTTGCCGTCCTCGGCAAGCCACGCGGCCCGCGCGAAGATCGCGTCCTGGAGCATGGCCGTCCCGACATCGTTGTAGTTGATGACGGTCAGGTCATCGGGCTGGTACAGCTCGCCCGTGTCGGGGTTCTCGGCCTCGAGAACCTGCGCGTACTCGTTGTAGATCATCGCCTCGGCGACGTCGATCTGCTCCTGGAGCAGCAGCGTCATGTCGAACGGCTGGATGACCTTCTCGTAGTCGACGCCTTCCTCCAGTCCCTCGGCCGATGCGGCCGCAGTGACTTCGAACTCGTTGCCGAAGTCCCAGACTCCGACGCGCTTGCCCTCGAAGTCCGCCGGGGAGGTGATGCCCGAATCGGCCCACGCCACCGACAGGGTGCCGGAGCGCTGGAAGATCTGGGCGATGTTCACGAGGTCCGAGCCGCCGACGCGTGCCTCGAGCACCTTCGGCACCCAGCTGATCGTGAACTCGGGACCATCGGGCGCCGATCCGACCTGCTGCGGCACCACGTCCGGTCCACCGTCCAGGATCTCGACGTCGAGGTTCTCGTCCTCGTAGTAGCCCTGCTCGACGGCCGCGAAGTAGCCGGCGAACTGGGCCTGGGGCGCCCACTGCAGCTGGAGCTGGACCGTCGCGGCCTCGCCGCCACCGCCGTCGCTCGGGGCGGTAGATTCGCCGGTCTGCGTTCCGCAGGCCGCCAGGAGGAGCGTCGCGCTCACCGCGACGCTCAACCAGATTCGGGATCGCTTCATGCGCTCGGGCTCCTCGTGTGTCGGTGCGTTGGTGATCCGGTTGGATTCGCGGATTCTACGGACCCAACCCGTGGCGTGCCAGCCGTTTATCCACAACTTTCCGCAGATCAGCCGGCGAGAGGCAACCGGAACCAGATCTCGGTGCGACCGTTGCCGGAACGCGCGCCGACTTCGCCGCCGTGGGCCTCGACGATCTGCCGCACGATGGCGAGGCCGATTCCCGCGCCACCGGTCGCGCGCGTGCGCGACGGATCCACGCGGTGGAATCGCTCCCAGATGAGGGGGATCTCGTCGGGCGGGATCTCGGCCCCGCTGTTGGCGATCGCGCAGGCAACTCCATCGGCCTCGGCTCGCAGGTGGACGCTGATGTCGCCGCCATCGGCGGTGTAGCGCGCCGCGTTCTGGACGAGATTGCTCACGACCTGGCCGATGCCGTCGGGATCGGCCGTGAGCCGCGGCAGGTCCGGGCTCTCGTCGATCCGGACCTGGATCGAGCGGTTTGCGAGGTCGGGAGCGGCAAGCGACAGGGCGCGGCGCACGACGTCGCCGAGATCGACCTCGATCCGCGCGCGCTCCCGGGTGCGCTCGTCATTGCGGGCCAGCTGGTCGAGGGCCTCCACCAGCCGGGTGAGGCGCTCGATCTCCGCGTGGACGGTGCGCAGCATCTCCCCGGAGGGCTCGACCACGCCGTCGGCCAGCGCCTCCGTGTAGCCGCGGAGCACGGTCAGCGGGGTGCGGAGCTCGTGGGCGACGTCGGCGACCAGCGTGGTGCGCAGCTCCTCCACACGCTCGAGCGTGGCGGCCATCTGGTTGAAGGCGTGGGCAAGGTCTCGCAGCTCGCGGTCGGACGGCTCGGGGACCCGCGCCGCCAGGTCGCCGGCGGTGAGCTGATGAGTGGCCTCGGTCAGTCGAGCCACCGGACGCAGCACCCTCCGCGCGAGCCACCAGGCGGAGATGCCGCCGAGAACGACGCCCGCCACGGCGCCGATGGCCACGACCCGCGCGATGTTGTCGTCCACCATGGCCCGCGCCTCGGCCTCGGAGTAGGCGCCGTCCATCAGCAGATGCATGATCTGCTCGGTGCTGAACCAGCGAACCGAGGCCAGGATGACGCCGGCGGCAATGAGCGATGTCGCCAGCATGGCCAGCACCAGACGGACGCGAAGCGTGTTCATGACGGAATGGGCTGACGGCTGCTGACCGTGGCGAGGAACCGATAGCCGACGGAGCGCACCGTGCCGATGAACCGCGGGTGGCTGGCAGGATCTCGGAGCTTGTGGCGCAGCCGACCGAGATGAACGTCGATCGTGCGGTCGATGATTCCCGGGTCGTCGTCGCCGTGGATCGCGCTGATCAGCTCGTCGCGGGTGAAGACCCGCATCGGACGTGACATCAGCGCATAGAGCAGTCGGAACTCCGAGGCGGTGACCTCGATCTCGCCGCCGTCGAGCTCGACGCGCATGGCGCCCGGATCGATGAGCAGGCCGTCCGCCGACAGGATCGGCTCGCGATCGGCCGGCTGCCGATGACGGCGCAGCTGGGCACGAATCCGTGCCATGAGCTCACGCGGGCTGAACGGCTTGACGACGTAGTCGTCGGCCCCGAGGTCCAGGCCGACGACCTTGTCCGAGTCGCCGCTGCGTGCCGTCAGCAGCAGGATCGGCGTGTTCGCCTCCTCGCGCAGCCTCCGGCAGACCTCCAGCCCGTCGATGCCGGGGAGCATCACGTCGAGCAGGACGAGGTCGCACTTCTGCTGGTGGGCCATGTCGAGGGCGCTCGCGCCGTCCTCCGCCTCGACGACGCGGTAGCCGTCGCGGGTCAGGTACAGCCGCAGCAGGTCCCGGATCTTCGGGTCGTCGTCGACCACCAGGATCGTGGACGTCGCTGGCCGTCGAACGCCGACCACGGCGCTCATCCCAGCACCTGGGGCAGGTTGACCCACAGGTCCCACGCCCCGATGCCGATGAGCAGCACGCCCATCACCACCTGCAATGGCCGCTCCCAGCGGATGACGGCGCTTGCCAGGCCACGGGCACGCGCCTGTCCCACCAGCCCGAGTGCGAGCAACGGGAGGCCGAACCCGACACCGAACGCCCCGAAGAACGCGAGCTGGCGAGCCGCGTCACCGATCGTGAGCGACGCCACGAAGATGCCGATGAGGAACGGTCCCGAGCAGGGAAGCGCGATCGGCGCGAACATGAGGCCGTAGAGAAAGGATCCGGCCAGTGGTCCCGCGTTGCCGAGTCCCCGAGGCGACGCCTGCGGCAGCCGCGCGAACGGATTCGTGCCCCGCAGCAGCAGGACCCCGAGGCCGATGAGCACGAGGTCGATGATCGGCAGCGCCACGCGCAGCACGCTGCCGAGGCTGACCGAGAGCAGTGCGAGGAGCGCGCCGATCGCGACCATGCCGACGACCACCCCGAGCCAGACGAGGATCGCCGCCAGCGCCGGAGGTGGACGTCGCTGGGCGACGGCCGATCCGTCGGCACCGACAGTCATCGCGGCGGGTGCCGTGAGGTAGGCGAGGAACCCCGGGTACAGGGGAAGGACGCAGGGCGTGATCGTCGCGCCGATCCCCGCGCTGACCGCGATCAGCAGCTCGCCCATCGTCGTCAGCCGGCGCCGAGCTCGGCGACGACGTCTCCCGCGCTTCGAACGCCACGTCCGAACTCGAGCGGGCGCACGGTGCCGTCCGCCTCGATCACGATGAGCGGGGTCGACGGCGGGTTGGTGGCGGCGACCCCGAACCGGTCCTGGAGCAGGCGGTACAGGCTGGCATCGGCCATGGCGAATGCCCAGTCGAAGCCCTCGCGGTCCGCATAGGAGGCGAGGTCGGCCGGGGACTCCGACAGGTCGACGTCGAGCGACACGGACGTGAACTCGGCCAGGTCGTGGGCGCCGATGATCTCGTGCTGCTGCGATCGGCAGCTGCTGCACCACACCGCCATGGGCTCGAGCAGGACGGGTCCGCCGCTCGCGGCCAGCTCGCCGATGGTGAACGTCTCGCCACTGCGGACATCGGTCAGCTCGACGGCCAGGAGCGCATCGGCCTCTGCCGTCTCGGAAGGCGCGGGCGTGGCCTCCGACCCGGGGGGATCGGACTCGCTGGGCATCGGATCGGAGCTGGGGCTCGTCGCCGCCGCGGTGGGGGAGGGCGCCGAGCTCGTTGCGGCGGGGCTCGTCGTCGGGGCGGCGCCCGTGCACGCCGTCAGCAGTGCCAGGGCGAGGACGGCGAGGAGATAGGTGGGTCGGTTCATGCTCGGGAGCCTATGGAACTCGTGTGACGATCGTGTGACCCGCCCATCGTCGCACACGCCGGGGTCGCCCCGGCCGTTGGAGGTATATACCGTATATACCCCGGAGCGGGTAGCTGCGTCAGCTCGGATCCTGGCTCCGAACCGAGGCGTGCCAGGGAATCAGCACCCGCTCCAGCGCGACGATCAGCAGGTAGAAGGCGATACCCGTCACCGCCGCGAGCAGGATCGCCGCCCACGTCACGTCGAAGCGCAGCGCGGACGCGGATTGGACCACCACGCGACCGATCACGGTCGACGACCCGCCGAAGTACTCGCCGACGATCGCCCCGATGAGACTCAGCGTCGTCGCGACCTTCATGGCGGTCAGGAAGAATGGCAGCGCGTTCGGAAGGCGCAGCTTGCGCAGGATCGTCCACTCCGATGCCGCGTACGAGCGCATGAGCTCCAGCGCCGACGGCTCGACCGAGGTCAGCCCGCGGGTCACGTTGATCATCACCGGGAAGAACACGAGAAGCGCCGCGATCATCATCTTCGAGAACGGATTCGTGACGCCGAACCAGGCGTTGAAGATCGGCGCGATGGCGATGATCGGGATGGCGTTCGCCGCCACGGCGAAGGGGAGGACCGCATCCCGCGCGTTGGCCCAGCGGGCCACCCCGAAAGCGATGACGATCCCCACGACGGTGCCGATGACCAGCCCGCCGACCGCCTCGAACAGGGTGGCCATCGCGGAGTCGAACAGCGGCCACCGGCCCGCGCCCCAGTTCTCGACGAGTGCCGCCCCGATGGCCGACGGCGCCGGCAGGATGAACGCGCGGACGTCGAGGAGCCGGATGAGCAGCTCCCAGACGCCGAGGGTGGCCGCGCCGACGAGGACCGCCGGCAGGTTGTGGCCGAACGCGCCCCCGATGCGACCGACGCGCGACGGGCGTGGTGGCACGGGGACGCCGACGGACGGTGCGGCGGCGGTCACCCGATGCGTCCCTCGGCCGCCAGGCGCGCCTCGGATGCGCTCGATCCCTCACCGGCGCGCAGGGCCTCGCGGACCTCGGTCACGACCTGGAAGTAACGCGGATCCTCGCGCGTCTCGTCGTTGCGCGGATGCGGCAGAGGCACGTCGACGACACGGGTGATCCGCCCGGGCCGCGCGCTCATGACGACGACCCGCGTCGACAGGAAGACCGCTTCGGGGATCGAGTGCGTGACGAATACCACGGTCGTGCCGGTCTGCTGCCAGATGCGAAGCACCTCGGAGTTCATCCGCTCGCGGGTCATCTCGTCGAGCGCTCCGAACGGCTCGTCCATGAGCAGGATGGCCGGCTGCAGCGCCAGGGCGCGCGCGATCGCGACCCGCTGCTGCATGCCACCCGACAGCTGGTACGGGTGATGCCGCGCGAAGTCGCTCAGCTCCACCAGGGCGAGCATCTCTCGAGCCCGCTCGTCGCGCTGGGCCCTGCTCATGTCCAGGATCTCGAGCGGCAGCTTCACGTTCTCCTCGACGCTGCGCCACTCGAACAGCACCGGTGCCTGGAACACCATGCCGTACTCCCGCCCCAGGCGCGCCGCGTGCGACGGCTTGCCGTTGACCTCGACGCTGCCGGCCGTCGGCGCGGTCAGGTCGCCGATGAGCCGCAGCAGCGTGCTCTTGCCGCAGCCCGACGGACCGATGAGGCTCACGAACTCGCCGCGCTCGATGCTCAGATCGATCCCGGACAGCGCTGTGGTCACCGCCTGGTCCCCGGCACTGAACTGCTTGTCGAGGCCCGTGATGCGGACGACGGGGGCCTGGGCATCGGTCATCGGTTGCTCCTCATGCGGCGTCCGGCACCGAACCGCGACCGCGCAGCGCGATCAGCTCTGCGACCCGGATCAGCCCGAAGAACACGATCCCGAGCAGCGCGCACGCGATGATCGTGGCCCACAGCTTCTCCGGCCCGCTGATGTACTGGTTGTTGAAGTTGATGATGGCGCGACCCAGGCCGTCGCGGATCTGGCCGGGCCCCTCGCCGACGATTGCGCCGACGATGCTGGCGGTCGCGCTGACCTTGAGGGCGGTGAACAGGTAGGGGAGGGACGCCGGCATGCGCAGCTTCCAGAAGATGCTGCGTCGGCTGGCCGCGTACGAGCGCATGAGCTCCAGCGCGCGCGGGTCCGGCGACCGCAGGCCCCGGATCATGGCGATCGTGACCGGGAAGAAGGTCAGGTAGGTCGCGATGATGACCACGCTCAGCACATCGGGCCCGAAGGCGAACACGATCATCGGCGCCAGGGCAACGATCGGGATCGTCTGGCTGGCGATCACGTACGGCACGAAGGCGCGCTCGAGCAGCGTGGAATGCACGAATGCCGCCGCCAGCCCGATGCCGATGACGGCACCGACCACGAAGCCGATGGCCGCCTCGCGCCACGTGTAGGCGGCTGCCCCCACCAGGAACTGGGCCAGCGACGCATCGGACCCGCGCTGCACGGGGGCGGCGAGGGCTCCGACGATGTCCCAGACGTGGGGCAGCAGCAGGTCGGAGGCGAACCAGATCTCGAGCGGCGGCTCCCAGACCCAGGTCTCGGTTCGCCACGGATCGCCCCCGATGAACTTCACGCCCTCCCAGGCGACGAGGATCAGCGCCGCGAACGCGACGAAGATCGCGATCCGCCGGGCCCAGCCGCGCTCAGGCGACTGCGGCATCGGTGATCTCGAGCGCGCGATCGATGATCGCGAAGCCTTCGGCCAGCTCCTCCTCGCTGATCGTCAGCGGCGGGTTGGTGAAGAACGAGTTCCAGCGCACGAACGTGTAGAGGCCGTCCTCGCGGAAGCGCTTGCCCAGCGCCGCCATCTCGTCGGAGGTGCCGTTGAACGGGGCCATCGGCTCCATCGTCTCCCGGTTGCGGACGAGCTCCACGATCCCGAACAGGCCGATGCTCCGCGTGGCGCCGACGCTCGGATGCTTCGCGGCCAGCTCGGCGTGGTGTCGCTTGAGCGACTCGCCCATCTGCGCGGCGCGCTCGATGAGGTTCTCGTTCTCGTAGACCTCGATCGTGGCGAGAGCCGTTGCGCAGGCCAGCGGATGTGAGTTGTAGGTGAGGCCGCCGTAGAACACGTTCGCGTCGAAGTGCTCGGCGTACTTGCGCCGCATGCCGAGCGCGCCGAGCTGCACGTACGCGCTGGTCAGGCCCTTGGCCATGGTGATGAGGTCGGGGACCACGTCCCAGTGGTCGATGGCGAACCACTTGCCGGTGCGGCCGAATCCGGCCATCACCTCGTCGGCGATCATGAGGATCCCGTAGCGGTCGCAGATCTCGCGGACGCCGGCGATGTACCCGTCCGGGGGCACGAGAATGCCGTTCGTGCCGGTGACCGTCTCGAGGATGAACGCCGCGATCGTGTTCGGCCCCTCGAGCTGGATGGTCTCTTCGAGATGGGTGAGTGCCTCGTCGGCGGTGTCCCAGCCGCGCTGGATGCCGTGGTACGGGTCCATGACCCGCACGACGCCGGGGATGCCCGGCTCGTTGGCCCATCGGCGCGGATCACCGGTCAGGGTCATCGCGCCGGCCGTCCCGCCGTGGTAGCTGCGGTAGCGGGCCATGATCTTGTGCCGGCCGGTCACCAGGCGGGCGAGCTTGATGGCGTTCTCGTTGGCCTCGGCCCCTCCGTTGGTGAAGAAGAAGGTGTCGATGTCGCCCGGGGTCAGCTCCGCCAGCTTCTGACCGAGCCGCGCACGCGGCTCGGTGGCCATGAACGGGTTTGCATAGGCGAGCGTCTCGGCCTGGCGCTTGATCGCCTCGACGACGTGGGGATGGCTGTGGCCGATGTTCGTGCACATCAGCTGGCTGTTGAAGTCCAGGAAGCGCTTGCCCTCCGGCGTCCAGAAGTACACGCCCTTGGCGCCGGCGACCGGGATCGGGTCGACCTTGCTCTGTGCGGACCACTCGAACAGCGTGTGGCGCTTCGTGAGGGCGACCATCTCGGCCCCGCTCATCGTCCCCCGATCGGTCTCGATCGCCATGCGAAAACCCCTTGCAGGTGTTGCGTTCGTGAAGAAGGACCGATTAGACCACAGGGCGCAATGCGCTTCGCGCATCGGTGCCGTGCGGTCCGCCGGGGTCGGGCCATCTGGCCCTAGGGCCTCCATCGGCCATCGAGGATCCTCGGGGTACCTCAGACGTACACAGGAGGATCCGCATGGATCCCACGCGAACCCGGCGGTGGCAGGTGCTCGCCGCATTCTTCGGCATGACGCTGATGATCGGTGCCTGTACGGCATCGGACGCATCGCCCGGCGCCAACGGCAGCACCCAGATCGACGTCACCCTCCAGGAGTGGGCCGTCGTGATCGACCAGGACAGCGCCCCTGCCGGCGAGGTCACGTTCGACATCACGAACGACGGACCTGCCGATGTGCACGAGTTCGTGATCCTCAAGACCGACCTCGCCCCCGGCGACCTGCCGGTGGATGACCGCGGTGTCGTGGATGAGAGCGGGGGACTCGAGGTCATCGACGAGGTGGAGGACATCGAGGTCGGGGGAACCGCCGAGCTCTCCGTGACGCTCGAGTCCGGTAGCTACGTTCTCGTCTGCAACATCTACGACGAGGGTGAGGCGGAGGCGCACTACGCCTTGGGCATGCGCGTCGCGTTCACCGTTCCCTAGACGAGGGAGAGTGACGGGCTCCGCGAGCGGGCGGCGCCCGTCACCCCGTCTTCAGCCGCGGGCGCAGCGCAGGATGGCCTCGACGGACGCGTCGGCATCGGCCTCGGTGGTCGACCAGTTGCTGACGCTGATTCGCATCGCCGCCATGCCGTGCCAGCTCGTCCCGGACAGCCAGAGCGTTCCGTCCTCCTGAACCCGGCGGACCACCTCCCGCGTGAAGACATCGGGGTCGCTGCCGTCGGCCGGGGTGAAGCGCACGAGCACCTGGTTCAGGACCACCTCATTCAGGACCTCGACGCCGTCCGCCTCGGCGAGCGCGGTGGCCATGCGGCGGGCGATCGCGCAGGTGCGCTCGATCATGTCGCGCACGCCGCGACGGCCGAGCGTGCGCAGCGCCGCGTACATCGTGAACCCGCGGGCTCGGCGCGAGAACTCGGGCACCCAGGAAACCTCGTCGCGCTCCTGCTCCGGTCCGTACTCGAGGTAGGCGGCATGCGGTGGTGCCATCGCGCGGGCGTGGACTCCCGCATCGGCCACGAAGGCGAGCCCCGAGTCGTAGGGCACGTTCAGCCACTTGTGGGCATCGGTCGCCCAGGAGTCGGCCTCGCCGATGCCGTCCACCAGCCCCACCAGCTCGGGTGACGCGGCCGCCCACATCCCGAAGGCCCCGTCGACGTGCACCCAGGCTCCCTCGCGCCGGCGCACGATCTCGAGCGCGCCGCGGATCGGATCGAACGAGCCGGTGTTCACGTTGCCTGCCTGCAGGCACACGATGAGCGGGGCATCGGCCGGGAGGGCGTCGAGGGTCTCCGCCAGTCCGGGAAGCTCGATCCGGCCTTCGCCGTCGATGGGCACGACGTGGACCCGGTCGCGGCCCAGGCCGAGGTACTGCAGCGCGGTGTGGAGCGTGCTGTGCGCCTCGGCTCCGACCACCACCTGGATCTCGGGCGCGCCGAACAGGCCCTGGGTTGTGGGATCCCAGCCCACGCGCTCGAGAACCGACTGGCGCGCGGCCGCGAGACAGGTGAAGTGAGCCATCTGGCAGCCCGTCACCAGCCCGAAGCCGCTCGACTCCGGCAGCCCGAACAGGTCGATGAGCCATGCACCCACCGCTTCCTCGACCACCGAGGCCGCCGGGCCGGCCACGTACAGGCCGGCGTTCTGGTCCCAGGTCGATGTCAGCCAGTCCGCGGCCACCGCCGCCGGAAGTGAGCCGCCGATGACGAAGCCGAAGTAGCGCGGTCCGGCCATCGCGACGGCCGCCCTGCCGCCGACATCGGCAAGGTGCTCGATCACCGCCGATGGTTCCTCTCCCATCTCCGGAAGCTCGACGACGAGCTGCTCCCGCAGCTCGGTCACGTGCTGGCGTGGCATGACCGGTCGGTCGGGAAGCGAGTCGAGGAAGTCGATGGCGAGTTCGGCGGTCCGCCGAAGAAGCTCTGCACTCATGCGCGGATCCTACAGCCCTGCGATGAGCCCCCCGTCGACGGCCACGAGCTGCCCGGTGATGTACGACGCACGCTCCGAGGCGAGGAACGCGACGAGCGCACCGAGCTCGTGCGGCTCGCCGTAGCGCCGCGAGGGAATGGTCGCGATGTGAGCGGCCCGAACCTCGTCCTCCGTCGCTCCCTCGCGTTCCGCCCGACCCACGTCGAGCTGGTGGACGCGCGGCGTGGCGATCCGTCCCGGCATCACGCCGTTGATCGTCACCGACTCCGCGGCCACGGCGCGGGACGTCGTCTTGAGCCATGCGGCCAGGGCGGACCGGCCCGCATTGGAGTACACGAGCTCAGGGATCGGCTGACGGATGCCGCTCGACAAGATGGCCACGATCCGGCCCCACCCGCGCCGTCGCATGTCGGGCAGGAGGCGTGTCGCCAGGTCGATCGGCGTTCCGGCCAGCAGTTGGAACGCGCGCTGCCATCCCTCGGCGTCGGTTGCCGTCGGGTCGACCGTCGGCGGCCCGCCGGCGTTCGAGACGAGGATGTCGATCGGCCGGAATGCGGCCGCTGCCTCGGCGACGATCCTTGCGGCGTCCGCAGCGGCAGCATCCGCGGCGACCGTGGCGACCTCGATGCCGTGCTTCTCGCGCAGCTCTGCGGCGGCGGCCTCGAGCGCATCGGCGCGGCGCGACCACAGCACGAGGTCGCAGCCTTCGGCAGCCAGCGCCTCGGCCGACGCGCGGCCCAGTCCCGACGTGGCGCCACCCACCACCGCGGTGCGACCGGCGAGTCCGAGGTCCATCGGTCAGTCGTGCTGGAGCTGCAGCGGCCGGAGCTTGCCGAGCGACTCGGCCACGACGACGGCGTCGTCGCCCTCCGCCAGCCGGAAGTCCGCCGACGGGTTCGTGAGCGAGTGGCCGTCGCGGGTCACGGCCAACAGCGTCGCTCGATGCTCGCCGCGGAGCTTCGTCGAGAGCTCGTCGATCGTGAGGCCCACGTAGTCGGCCGGGAGGGCGACCCGATACAGCTCCGACCCGTCGCCGCCCGAGACGAGATCGGTCACCAGGCCCGACAGCCCCGGGTACAGGGCGGAGCGGGCGAGCAGGCGGGAAGCCAGCCGCGACGTCACGAGAATCTCGTCGGCCTCGGCGCGACGGAAGTGATCGACATGGGCCGGGTTGTTGGCCTCGACGACGGTCCGGACGGTCGGCGCGATCGACTCGATCGCCATCACGGCCAGGATCGAGCGCATGTCCGCCTCGTTGCTCGCATCGGCGGGGAAGACGACCGCCGATGAGGCGTCGCGGATCCCGCAGCGCTCGAGATCGTCGGTGTTCGTGATGTCCCCGCGCACGAAGTAGACACCGTCACCGGCGGGGTTGCGGTCGCTGTCGTGGAGGAGCACGACCCGGGCGGCGAACTCGTCGCCCTTCAGCTCCTCGATGAGGTCGCGGGCCGTGGTGTTCCAGCCGCAGACGACGATGTGGTCGCGGTATCCCGAGGCGCCCATGCCCTGGCCCTCCTTGAGCAGGAAATCGATGACGAAGCCGACGACCGCGCCGGTCATGGCGGCCACGATGGCGACGCCGAAGAACGCGAGCAGCCACCCGATGATGAAGCCTCCGGGCGAGGCCACGTAGCTGGGATCGCCCGAGCCGATGACCGTCGTGATGGCCCAGTAGAACGAGCTGCCGAAGCCGGCAAGCGACTGCTTCTCGTCCTCCAGCAGGGTGACGCCGATGGAGGCCACCGCGACGAACCCGATGATCGCGGTCAGCAGGGACGCGAAGAAGTGCCGATCCATCTGGCCGCCGATGCGCTTCGCATGGAAGCTCATGCGCCGGAGCAGGGGAGCACTGAACAGCGCCTGGAGCGGTCTCGGCACCCGGGCCTCCCTACAGCCACGTCTCGGTTCGAGCGTCACAGCTCGGCGCGGGCATTCTGCCACCGGCCGCCGATGACACGCGGCCGATGCCGGCGCGCCGCTGTCGCCAGGCGCTCACCGGCGACGCCAGCCACGAATACCGGCAGGGGTGACATGCGCCGCCGGCCGCATCACGTACCGGTCGGTGGACCGGGGGCGCATGATGGGTCAGTACGGAGGAATGACATGATCGAAAGCGCCGACCTCGGCAGGCTGCGCCTCTACAACCTGGTGATGGGCATCCTGCACGCCGTTCAGGGCACCGCCGTCCTGCTCCTCGCGACCGACTTCGCGCTGCCGGTGACCGCCGCGTTCATGGAGGGGCCGCCGGGCTCCCCGGCAACCACGACCGAGCTGTTCTCGATCCCGGTCGGCGCTGCCGTCGCGGGCTTCCTCTATCTCTCGGCCCTGGCTCACTTCACCGTCGGCGGGCCCGCCTACGGCTTCTACGCGCGCCAGCTGCGCGAGGGTCGGAACTACGCCCGATGGATCGAGTACGCCTTCAGCTCGTCCCTCATGATCGTCCTCATCGCGATGCTCACGGGCATCGCGGACGTCGCCGCCCTCGGCGCCATCTTTGGCGTGAATGCCTCGATGATCCTGTTCGGACTTCTCCAGGAGAAGTACGAGCGCCCCGGCCGTCCGGGCTGGCTGCCCTTCATCTTCGGCTCCATCGCGGGCGCCGTGCCGTGGGTCGTCATCGGCGTCTACCTGTGGAGTCCGACCACCACGGCTGAGCCGCCGGCCTTCGTCTACGCGATCTTCGTGTCGCTCTTCCTGTTCTTCAACTCGTTCGCACTCAACATGGTGCTCCAGTACCGGCAGGTCGGACCGTGGCGCGACTACCTGTTCGGTGAGCGCGCCTATGTGCTGCTGAGCCTGACGGCGAAGTCGGCGCTGGCCTGGCAGGTCTTCGCGGGGACCCTCGTCCCGAGCTGAGTCAGGCGAGCGGCGCGCTGAGCTGACCCTCGACCAGAGGCTCCCCGACGATCGCTGCCAGGCGCTCGGCCACGGCCCACCAGTCGAAATCGGCGGTGACCTGGCTGGCGGCGATGCTCATCGACCGGTCGGGCGCCAGGTAGGCGGGCAGGATGCGGTCGAGGATGGCTTCGATCTCGTCGCGGAACGCGTCGGAGGTCGACCGCACCCCATCGGCCAGGAGGTCGACGTCCGGGAGCAGCCGGACCGAGAGGTCGTAGGTGGCGGCCCATCGGCGAATGAGCGGCTCGACCCCGAACGGATCTTCTCCCCCGGTGACGCGCAGGTAGTAGGCGAAGTTGTCGACCACCGATCGGTCGGTGACGAGGATCTCCGCGCGCCTGGCCAGCTCGAGCTCCTGCTGGACCTGTGCCATGAGCACCCAGAGCTGGGCCTCGGTGCTTGCGCCCTCGTTCAGCCCGAGCGGGTTGAAGCGGATGACCTCGCGACCGACCTCGACCGAGCGGCCGGCCCGCCCCACGGTCGAGGCGAAGGCGTGCACCGCGTTCGACTTTCGAACGGAGTGCGAGCCGATGAACGCGATCTTGGCGTGCCGTGCCCAGGGCATGCGGCCAGCCTACAGGCAGGCGCCGGTGTCGACCGCGATGGTCGAGCCGATCGACGGGCCGATGCGCTCCAGCGCCTGGTCGGAGCCGATGGCGTAGCCGACGTCGGGTGACACGCGCGATGCGCCAAACACCACCCCACCCACGATCCCCGGCTCGACGACGAGCGGACCGCCGCTGTTGCCGCGCCGGATCTGGGTCGTCATCTCGACCACGCTGCGCTCACCGGCGCCTTCGCCGTAGATGCTCGGCCCCGCGATGCGGTAGCTGGCCGTCACCGCGGCGGGGGTCACCGTGAGGTCGCCGCCGCCCGGATAGCCGAGTGCCACGCCGGTCGAACCGCGGCCGGGAGCCGCCGAGCTCAGCCGGAGGGCGGGAAACGACGCCCCCGGCACGTTGAGGAGCGCGAGGTCCGCGTCGGGATCGAAGGCCACGACGACCGCCGGGAAGACGGATCCGCCGACGGTCACCGTGGCATCCGTCGCCCCGGCAACAACGTGCGCATTCGTGATGACCGACGAGGCGGCGACGAAGAAGCCGCTGCCCACCGACTGCCCGTTCCCACAGCCGGTGCTCGCGATGCGCGCCGTGCTGGCGATCGCGGACTGAGCGAGCGCGGCCGCCTCGGCGTCCGGCGGGAGGTCGACGGGCGCAGCCGGCGGTGGCTCGAGGCCGCCGAAGAGCTGGGGGAGCTCGGTGCTGTCGAGGAGGGCAAGGAGGCGTCCGGCAGCGATCGTCGGCGGCGGCAGCCGGTCGGTGACGAGACGCACGCTGATCGAGTCCCGCGCCACGGCAGCGATGGTCGGCGCCATCCCCACCGCCAGCATCCCGCTGACGATCCAGACGAGGAGCGCCACGTGCGCTGCCCCGACGAACCCGCCACCCACGGCGTCCAGCGGACGCAGGCCGCTGCGGTGCAGCCCACGGCTCATCGTTGCCCCGGCCGCAGCGCCCGTGGCCTCACCGACGAGGACGAAGGCTGCCAGGCCGATGAGCGTGACGATGGCGCGCAGAGGCTGCTCGATCTGGGCCAGCTGCTCGCGGAAGAGCGTGGCCATCAGGAGCGCCAGCCCGAACCCGATGGCGGCGCCGATGAGGCCGAGCACCGGACCCACGAAGCCGGCGCGAGCACCCGATACCACGCCGAGCACGAGCAGCAGGAGCACGCCGACGTCGAAAAGGTTCATGCGTCGCCAAGCCTAGCGGGAAGGCGCCGATGTCGCCGTCTGCCGCTCCGCTGGGACGTCACGGTCCCGCGGATGACGGCGGTTGTTCGGCATGTCCGGTTTCGGACTCGGGCATCCCCGGTATGACCCTCGGGTATGACCGAGCGGTCTTAGCGATGACCGATATCCGACTCTGTCCACCTCGCCAATGACCTAGCGGTCATGAAGGCGCCGCCATCGGGCGTACAGGTGTCGTCGGTAAAGCTCCCCGGTCATGCGCGCCGGGTCATGCCCCGCGCCGGGTCATGCGCGCCAGGGCTGCGCAAAGCCAGCCAACGCATGGGGCCGGTGTAGAGTATCGGCTTCCACTTCAGACGTGACTGAGAGCCGAATCGGTTCTGCGGAGGGTCGAGACCAGATGGCGCGAACTGTCCGAGCTGCACTGCTCCAGGCGGAGTGGACCGGCGACAAAGAGTCGATGATCGAGAAGCATGAGAAGTACGCCCGCGAGGCCGCCAAGCAGGGCGCCAAGGTCATGTGCTTCCAGGAGCTCTTCTACGGTCCGTACTTCTGCCAGGTCCAGGATCCGCAGTACTTCAGCTACACCGAGCACATTCCCGACGGGCCGACCACGAAGCGGATGCAGGATCTCGCCAAGGAGACCGGGATGGTCCTCATCGTGCCGATGTACGAGGAGGACGAACACGCCCAGGGCATCTACTACAACACCGCCGCGGTGATCGACGCCGATGGCACCTACCTCGGCAAGTACCGCAAGACCCACATCCCCCAGGTCAAGGGCTTCTGGGAGAAGTTCTACTTCCGCCCCGGCAACACCGGCTACCCCGTCTTCGACACGGCCGTCGGCAAGGTCGGCGTCTACATCTGCTACGACCGCCACTTCCCGGAGGGCGCGCGAGCGCTGGGTCTGAACGGGGCCGAGATGGTCTTCATCCCGTCGGCGACGTCCCGCGGACTGTCGGAATACCTCTGGCGCATCGAGCAGGTCAGCCACGCGGTCGCCAACGGCTACTACGTCGGGACGATCAACCGCGTCGGCATCGAGCCGCTGGGTGACAACGACTTCTATGGCCAGTCGTACTTCGCCGATCCGCGCGGCCAGTTCGTGGGCGATGTCGGCGACGCCCACGACGAGGAGCTCATCGTCCGTGACCTCGACCTGGACAAGGTGACCGAGGTCCGGCAGCTCTGGCAGTTCTACCGCGACCGTCGCCCGGACGCCTACGACGACCTCGTTCGGCCGTAGCCATGGAGTTCGGATTCACGCTCAAGCCCGAGCACCGCTTCGAGCGCTCGGTCGAGCTGGCCCGCCGTGCCGAGGCGACGGGGCACACCTACGGCTGGCTGTTCGACAGCCACATCCTGTGGCGTGAGCCCTATCCGCTCCTGACCCTGATGGCCCAGGCGACCGAGCGGATGCGCTTTGGCACGTGCGTGACGAACCCCGGAACGCGCGACATCACGGTCACGGCATCGGTGCTCGCCACGCTCAACGAGATCAGCGGCGGGCGCATGGAGCTTGGCATCGGACGCGGTGATTCCGCGGTCCGCGTGGCCGGCAAGAAGCCGATGACGGTCGCCTACATGGAAGAGGCCTGCGCCGCCATTCGTGCGCTCACCGCCGGTGATCCCGTCACGCTCGACGGCACCGAGGTCCAGATGGGCTGGGCCAAGGGCAACGGCGGCCCGGTCAAGGTCTGGGTCGCCGGCTACGGGCCGAAGGCGCTCGGGGCCGCGGGCCGCGTCGCGGACGGGATCATCCTCCAGCTCGCCGATCCTGACATCATCCGATGGTGCATGGGCTTTGTCCGCGCCGGCGCCGAGGAGGCCGGCCGCGACCCGGACGCCTTCGAGGTCATGGCAGCCGCGCCCGCATACGTCAGCGATGACATCGACGCGGCGCGCGAAAAAGTCCGCTGGTTCCCCGCCCTGGTGAGCAACCACGTGGTGGATCTCATCAACAAGTACCCGAAGGACGAGCTGCCGGAAGCGCTGTGGGGCTACGTCCAGGACCGCGAGGGCTACGACTACCATCACCACGCCGAAGTCGGCAGCGACAACGCGCGCTTCGTCTCCGACGAGATCACCGACAAGTTCGCGATCATCGGGCCGGCCGCTGCGCACCACGAGCGCCTTGCCGAGTTGCGCGCCGCCGGCGTCACGCAGTTCAACAACTACCTGATGAACGGCGAGGAAGAGGAGCAGCTCGACCTCTACGGCAGCCAGGTCATCGGGCAGCTCAGCCCGGCCTGAGCGGGTCGCCTACGGCTCGCGGCGTCTCGCGCGGAGTGCAGTCCCTGCGGTGGCCGCTACCCACATGACCGCCAGCATCAGTGCCGTGATGCCGACCGCGTAGAGGGCCACGACGCCGTAGCCGCCATTCGCCGGGTCGAGGAACGGATACGGGTACCAGCCGTCGACCGCGCCACGGATCAGGGTGAACGCCGTCCAGGCAAGCGGCGGCGCCAGCCATGGAACGATCACGCGTCGGTACGGCAGTGGTCGGTGCGGCGGTTCGATCAGCCAGTCGGCCATGATCGCGACCGGCATGATCCGATGCAGGACGGTGTCGACCCACACGATGTTCGTCTGCAGCTCCTCCTGGAGCCCGCGCAGCAGCACGGCGAACACGATGAAGGTGACCGTCATGAACACGACGGCCGCCCCGCGCCACAGGTCGGGAACGGGCGTCCCGCCGGTGAGCTGCCGTCGCCCGCCCTCGAAGAACACGGCCACGGCCAACAGGTTGGACAGGACGGTGAAGAACAGGAAGAAGCGCGTCGGGTTGAAGACGCCGTCGTTCGCCAGGCTGGTCGCCTGCGTGCCGATGGCGGCGAGCGTCAACACCGCGAAGCCGATGCGGACCCAGGCGAGCAGCGAGTTGTTCATTTCGGGCCGGACGGTAGCACGTCCGGGGAACCGCGCAGCGCCTATCCGGGTTGCCCCGCGCGCATCGCCGCCTTGTGGGCTCGCTTCTTGGCCTGGTAGTCGGCGAGCGCCTCCGGCGAGTCCACGTCGCCGAGGGTCGGGTGCTCGGGAAGGACATCTTCGATGCCCGGGGGTCGCACCTCGAGCTGCTTGGCCAGCACGGCGGTCAACGACCTCACTTTCATGTCGCCGAAACCGGGCAGCGCCGCGATGCGACGCTGGAGGTCGTGGCCGTCCTGGGCCCACGTCCACACGCGGGCCGCATCGCCGTCGTGGGTGTCCCGGATGAAGACGGCCAGCTCGCGCACGCGCGCAGCCATCGCCGCCGGGAAGCGGTGGATGGCGGGAGGTCCCTTGGCCGCAGCGAGGAGATCGGCCTCGGGCACGCCGGCGAGGGCTCGCGCGTCAAGTGTCCCGAGACGCTCCAGCAGCACCTTGGGACCGGAGAAGGCCTTCTGGACGGAGACCTGCTGGTCCAGAGCGAAGCCGATGAGCAGCGCCATCGGATCGGAGACGAGCAGGCGATCCGCCGCCTCGTCGCCGGTGAAGTGAAGCCGGTCAGCCGGCGTGGTGGAGCCCATGCGATGCATCCTACGCCCGGCGTCGAGGGTCAAACTCAATGGTGCTCCGCGGCATCGGCTTCGGCCTTGGTCTGGTGCACGGTGCCGGGCTCGTGCTCCGGCGGTCCGTAGACCGTCACGAGGCGCATCGGCCCGTTCCCGGTGTTCACGAAGTTGTGCCGCGTTCCGGCTCGGACGAGCACGAGCTGATTCGGGCCGACCGCCGACGTCTCACCGTCGAGGAGCGCCTCGCCCGACCCCTCCACGAACAGGAGCACCTGGTCGATGTCGTCGTGCACCTCCTCGCCGATCTCGCCACCGGCGGGAATGGTCATGACCACGACCTGGGTGTGCTCGCCGGTGAGCAGCTCCCGCCGGAAGGCGTCGTTGGAGCGAGCGGCCTGGTCGATGTCGAGCTGGTTCATGTCGTTCTCCTTCGGCATGCGGCGTCCCCGGGCGGTGATCGCGCGGTAGCATGGGTGGTCTCGGCCCCGACTGACTACGGAGGAGCGATGCGCACGCTGATCAAGGGTGGGACCATTGTCAACGCCGACGCCACGACATCGGCGGATGTCCTCGTCGACGGGGAGCGCATCGCGCTCATCGGCTCCGATCTGGACGTCCAGGCCGAGCGCACCGTGGATGCCGCGGGCAAGTGGGTCATTCCCGGCGCGATCGACGTGCACACGCACATGGAGCTCCCGTTCGGTGGCACGGCCGCCAAGGACACATTCGAGACCGGCACGCGCGCGGCGGCGTTCGGCGGCACCACGACGATCGTCGACTTCGCGGTCCAGGGAAAGGGCCAGTCCCTGCGCGATGGCCTCGACGCCTGGCACGCCAAGGCGGAGGGCAACGCCTGCGTCGACTACGGCTTCCACATGATCATGAGCGACGTCACCGACGACACGCTGGCCGAGATGGACACTCTCGTGGACGAGGGCGTCACCGACTTCAAGCTGTTCACCGCCTATCCGGGCGTCTTCTACTCCGATGACGGCGCCATCTTCCGCGCCATGCAGCAGACCGCCAAGAACGGCGGGCTGATCCTCATGCATGCCGAGAACGGGATGGCCATCGACGTGGTCGCCGCCCAGAACGTGGACGCCGGCAACACCGATCCCTACTACCACGGGACGAGCCGCTCCCCGGTCATGGAGGGCGAGGCCACGAACCGGGTGATCCGGCTGGCGCAGGTGGCCGGCGTGCCGGTCTACATCGTCCACCTCTCGGCCATCGACGCGCTCAATGAAGTTCGTCGCGCACGCGACGAGGGGTTGCCGGCCTACGCCGAGACCTGCCCGCAGTACCTGTTCCTGACGCTCGAAGACATGGGCAACGGCTTCGAGGGCGCGAAGTTCGTGTGCTCACCCCCGCTGCGACCGGCGGAGCATGCCGGCGAGCTGTGGAAGGGGCTGGCCAAGGACGACCTGCAGGTCGTCTCCACCGACCACTGTCCGTTCGACTTCCACGGCCAGAAGGAGCTGGGGAAGGGCGATTTCCGCAAGGTCCCGAACGGCCTGCCGGGCGTCGAGGATCGGGTCAACCTCCTTCACTCGGGTGGCGTGGTCGACGGCTACATGACCCCGAACCGCTGGGTCGAGGTCATCAGCGCCGCCCCGGCGCGGATGTTCGGCCTCGAAGGGCGCAAGGGCGTCATCGGCATCGGCGCCGATGCCGACATCGTTGTGTATGACCCGAAGGCGAAGCACACGATCAGCGCGGCGACGCACCACATGGACGTCGACTACTCGTGCTACGAGGGCCGCGAGGTCACCGGCAAGCCGGACATCGTGCTGTCGCGCGGCAAGGTCATCGTCGACGGCGACGAGTGGCTCGGAGCCCGCGGCGACGGCAGGTTCCTCAAGCGAGCGCCCACCGGGGAGCTGCTGAGCCGCACCTGATTGGGCGTTTCCGGCGCAGCCGACTATCCTGCATCGGCTGCAATGCCATAGGAGACCACCTTGAATCGCATTTCCATACTGCTCGTCGCGCTGCTGGCGATGGTCGTCAGCGCCTGCACGAGCGGAGAGGCCAGTCCATCGGCCAGTGCGCCCGTCGCGACCGAGTCGCCGTCGCCCGAGCCCAGCGAGTCCGATGCGGCCGTGCCCAGCGATGACGCCGGCTCGAGCGTCGGCGCCATTCCGTCCTTCGACATCAATGGCGATCCCGAGCTGGCCGGGCGCTTCCCTTCCACCGTCGGCGGCGAGGCGATCCAGGTCATCAGCTTCCGCGGCGACACCATGATGGCCGCGGGCGAGATCGACCCCACCTTCCAGGACTTCCTGGACGCGACGGACGCCGAGCTCGATGACGTGTCGGTGGCCTTCGGCGGATCGCCGGATGGCTCGCTGAGCATGGCGGCCTTCCGCGTCCTCGGGGTCGCCGAGGACCGGCTCGAGGAGGAGTTCCTCTCTGCCAGCGAGGATGCCGGCGATATCGAGGGCGCCGAGCGCTCGAGCGTGGGCGGCAAGGACGTGTGGGTCGCGGCCGATGCGGCCGGATCGACCGGTGCGTCGGTGTACCTCTACGTCAAGGACGACACCGTCTACTTCCTGACGGGGACCGAGGCACAGGCGACCGAGATCCTGTCCGCCCTGCCGTAATGGAGGGACGCGCTGCCGTCTTCCTCAACGAGGGGGCCGGCAGCGCACGGACGCCCGCCGTGCGGCGTGCCGTGGACCTGGCCCGGCGCGCCCTTGACGCCGACCTCCATGTCGTGGCGACGCGCGACGTCCAGGAGCTCACCGACTGGCTCGGCGAGCGAATCGGGCCGTATCGGACCGCGGTCATCGCTGGTGGCGATGGATCGTTGAGCGTCGCGTACAACGTGGCCGTCGGACGCGAGGACCTCGTCCTCGGCTACCTGCCGGCGGGCTTCGGGAACGCCACGCGACACCTCCTGAATCTTCCTGCCACGCCCGACGACCTCGTCGGCGTGCTGACGCGCGGCGACGCCCGTCCGGTCGACCTGGTTGCCGTCGACGGACGGCTGGCGCTGTTTGCCGGGGCCGGCTGGGACGCGCTCGTCGCGGCCCGCTATGCCGAGGCCGGCGCGCGGCGCCTGCCGGGTTGGGCCGCCGCCGTGGCCCGTTCGGTGCCCGAGCTGTGGCGCCGTCCGGTGGTCGAGGTCCGGGCCGACGGCTGGGTCGTCCATCGCGGGCCGATGGAGCTGCTGGTCGTGGGCACGACGCCGTTCTACGGTCGCGGCCTCAAGGTGAATCCGGGGGCGCGTCCCGATGCCGGACGCCTGGCGCTGCGCGTCTACCCCGGTCCGGCGGGACGGCTGGCGCTCGAGGCCGCGCGATGGGCCCTGCGTGTCTCCCCCGATGCCGAGCGGGTCGATGCCCAGCGTGTCGAGCTGAGGGTGCTCGATGGCTCGTCCGTGCCGGTGCAGGCCGATGGGGACAGTCTGGAACCTCGGCCGAGCTGGTCGTTCGAGATCCGACCCCGCGCCGTGCGGCTCATCGGTCGCTGGAGCTGAACCGCCGCACGCTGTCGAGGGCGGCGAACGCCGCGCGGCGCAGCCGCTGAGGTCCGGAGCCGTGGATCCGATGCTCCGTGACCGGCATGGCCACCGCTCCGCTGAGCGAGACGCGAATCCGGCTGCGGCCGCCGGCGTCCTGCGGCAGGAGCGAGACCTGGAGCACCGCGTCGGCCATGGGCGGACCGGTCGGGGTCCCTCGGTCGAGGACCCCGCCCACGTAGCGTGCCGACCCCTCGACCTCCGGCGCTGCCGACAGGATGGCGAGCAGTGCGGCCTGCGTGTCGGACTCCCAGCTGGCGACCGTCTCGACCCCGAGCTGACCCAGCCGTCGCAGGGCAACGCTCGCCAGGTCGTCGGACTCGGTGCCGTAGGCATCGTCACCCAGGAGCCGCAGCGACTCCCGGATCGCCGGCTCGAGCACGGCCGGGTCGCCGCGTGTCGAGAACCGGGCGTGGACGCCGTCGTCGCGGGCGTAGATTCCGGCATCGACCCCATCGGGCGGGGCGGTCAACAGGCTGCCGAGTCGCTCCGCCATCGCCGATTCGCCGATCCCGAACGCCTTGACGGCGCGCACGGTGAGTGCCGGCAGAGCGAAGCGCGCCTCGAGCCGCGGACGGACCTGATCGGCCCACATCCGGCGCATCTCCGACGGCACCCCAGGCATGAGGACCACGATCACGCCGTCACGCTCCACCCACCATCCCGGCGCCGATCCGATGGGATTCGCGAGCGCCTCGGCGGACGGGATGAGCATCGCCTGGCGCAGGTTGCTGGCCGGCATGGACCCCAGGCCGCGATAGCGCTCCTCGAGCACGGTCGTCAACGTCGCATCCGGCGCGAGCAGCTCGCCGAGCGCATCGGCAAGTCCCTCGCGCGACACGTCGTCGTGGGTCGGTCCCAGCCCGCCGGTTGCCAGCACCACGCTCGAGCGTGCGCGGGCCGCCGCAGAACGCCCCGGCGATCGCGTCGCGGTCATCGGGCAGCATGTGGCCGGCGTGCAGCGGCAGGCCGATGGTTGCCAGCTCGGCGCCGAGGAAGGCGGCGTTGGTGTCGACGGTCTCACCGAGCAGGAGCTCGGCCCCGATCGAGAGGAGTTCGGCGCGGGTCATTGACCCGTAGCATAGGTGGGCGCCCGTTCGCCAGCCGGAGATCGCCTACGATGGGCGCGATGCACCCATCCCTGGAGACCCGATTGAGCGATCCCGATCTTTCGGTGGGAACCGTTCTCACCGACGACCTGCGCGACTGGATGCTGAGCGAGCTGCGCTACCCGGTGCTGGCCGTGAACACCCAGGACGGCCCACCCACCCAGTCGGTGCTGTGGTTCGACCTTGATCCCAACGACCCGGATGTCATCCTCATGAACACCATGGTGCGGCGCCTGAAGTACCGGCAGCTGCAGGCCGATCCGCGCGTCTCCCTCATGTTCGAGGACGGCCTGTACTGGGTCTCGATGCGCGGAACCGTCGAGCTCGACGCGGAGTTCCAGCCCGCCCTCGACCACATCATGGACCTGGCCCGTCGCTACCACGCCAAGCCGGAGCGCTACGAGGGCCAGGAGCGCGTGATCATCCGCATGCGCGTCGAGAAGGTGGTCCGGCACGACCTTCCCGCGTCCGCCATCAACGCCGACGAATGATCAGCTCGGTCAACCCCGCCACCGAGGAGCTGCTCGCCGAGTTCGACCCGTGGTCGGAGTCCCAGGTCGACGACGCCGTGGACGAGGTCGTCTCGGCCCAGCGCGCGTGGCGGGCGATGAGCATCGAGGAGCGGGCGGTGCCGATGCGCCGCGCCGCCGAGCTCCTCCGCGAGCGCGCGGCACGCTACGGAGCCCTCATCACCGCGGAGATGGGCAAGCCGATCGTCGAGGCCGAGGCGGAGGTGAACAAGTGCGCCCTGGCCTGCGACCACTACGCCGAGCACGCAGCCGAGTACCTGGCCACGGCGCCGGTCGCGACGGAGTCGCTGGAGAGCTACGTCGCCTACGAGCCGCTCGGCACCATCCTGGCCATCATGCCGTGGAACTTTCCGTTCTGGCAGGTCTTCCGGGCGGGCGCCCCGA
The DNA here is from genome assembly GCA_963767985.1 of uncultured Chloroflexia bacterium. Taxonomy (GTDB): domain Bacteria; phylum Chloroflexota; class Limnocylindria; order QHBO01; family QHBO01; genus JACDBZ01. Next base: position 93,946 of record CAVYGE010000002.1, on the reverse strand, counting down.
CCCTGATGGCCGGGAACGGGATGGTCCTCAAGCACGCGTCGAACGTCCCCCAGTCGGCACTGGCCTGCGAAGAGGTGCTGCGCGACGCCGGCTTCCCCGGCGGTCTGCTGCGCACCGTCCTCGTGGCGGGCTCGGACACCGAGCGGCTGATCGACGACCCGCGGATCGCGGCGGTGACGCTGACGGGTTCGTCGGAAGTCGGGGCCCGGATCGCCTCTCTCGCGGCAGCCAGGCTCAAGAAGCAGGTGCTCGAGCTCGGCGGATCGGATCCCTTCATCGTTCTCGCCGATGCGGACCTGGACTACGCCGCACGGACCGCCGCACGGGCCCGGAACCAGAACAGCGGCCAGAGCTGCATTGCCGCCAAGCGGTTCATCGTCGAGGAGAGCGTGGCCGACGAGTTCGGCCGGCGCTTCGCCGATGCGGTACGCGCGCTCCAGGTCGGTGACCCTGCCTCGCGCGACACGAACGTCGGGCCGTTGGCCCGCGGCGATCTGCGCGACACGCTGGAACGCCAGGTGACCGAGTCGCGCGGGATGGGGGCCGCAGCGCTCGTCGGCGGGGAGCCGATGGCCGGACGCGGCTACTTCTACGAGCCCACCGTCCTCGACGGCGTGACCGACGCGATGCCCGCCTTCCGCGAAGAGACCTTCGGCCCCGTTGCCGCACTCATCCGCGCGCGGGATGTCGAGCACGCGATCGCGCTGGCGAACGACACCGAGTACGGCCTGGGGGCGGCCGTCTGGACGCGCGACCTGGGGGCCGCAAAGGAGATCGCACGCCGCATCGAGGCCGGCTCGGTGTTCGTCAACGGCCTGGTCGCCTCGGATCCCCGCATGCCGATGGGTGGCGTCAAGCGCAGCGGCTACGGGCGCGAGCTGGGCCGGCACGGCATCTGGGAGTTCACGAACATCCAGACCGTGCGCATCGGCCCGGCGGAGGCGCCGGCGCCATCGGCGTAACCGGGTCCCGGCCCGGGTCCTGCTACGCTCCGGTCATATGACGAATGCATTGAAGTTCGGGGCCAACTGCTGGGGCCAGTACACGGACTGGCCGTCCCTCCGCGAGGCGGGCATCCGGGCCGACTCGCTCGGATTCGACTCGCTGTGGACCTGGGACCACCTGTATCCGATCGTCGGCTCGCCTGAGGGCCCGATCTTCGAGGGCTGGCTCACGTTGGCGGCGTGGGCTGAGCGAACCGAGCAGGCGACCGTGGGCCTGATGGTGGGGGCCAACACCTTCCGGCATCCCGCGCTCGTGGCGAACATGGCGTCGACGCTCGACCACATCAGCAACGGTCGAGCCGTGCTCGGCATCGGCGGCGCATGGTTCGAGACCGAGCATCGAGCCTATGGCCTCGAGTTCGGAGGTTCGCCCGGCGAGCGGCTCAAGTGGCTCGCCGAGGCGGCGCACATCATGCGCGGCATGCTCCGCGGCGAGGAGCCGTCGGGCAGTGATTACTACACCACGCACGAGGTTCGGCTCGATCCGCCCCCGGTCCAGGATCGGCTGCCACTCCTCATCGGCGGAGGCGGCGAGAAGAAGACGCTCCGCATCGTCGCGCGCTATGCCGATGCGATGAACGTCGGTGGCGGCTTCGAGAACGTGAAGCGCAAGGACGAGATCCTGCGCCGTCACTGCGAGGAGGTGGGCCGCGACGAGTCGGAGATCGAGCGCACCGTGGGGATGGGCACCTGCATCATCCGCGACGACCCGGCCGAGGCGCAGCGCGTCTTCGAGGCGATGTTCGAGCGCAACGGCAGCGCCGAGCCCTGGGCGAGCCAGATGGTCGGTACCCCGGAGCAGGTGGCCGAGAAGATGCGGCCCTTCCTCGGCATCGGCTTCCGTCACTTCATCATCGGCTTTCCGTCGCCCTATGACGCCGAGTCCATGGAGCGGCTCATGACCGAGGTCAAGCCAGCCCTCGCCGGCGCCTGAGCGAGCCGGATGAAGGTCACCCTCCTGGCCGGGGGCACCGGCGGAGCGAAGCTGGCCCACGGCTTCGCGATGCTCGGGCGTCGGGTGGACCTGTCGATCGTTGCCAATGTCGCCGATGACACCGAGGTCCATGGCCTGCACGTCAGCCCCGACGTCGATGCCATCGTCTACACCCTGGCCGGCCTGGCCGACGGCGATCGCGGGTGGGGAATTGCGGGCGACACGCACTCCGCCCAGGCGATGTTCGCACGGTTCGGTGTCGAGACATGGTTCGGTCTGGGTGACGCCGACCTGGCGACCTGCATCGAGCGCACGCGACGGCTGCGCGACGGCGATCGCCTGACGGAGGTCACCCGGCAGCTGACGGCCGCGCTCGGGATCGGGGCGCGAGTCCTGCCTGCCACGGACGACCGCTACCGGACACGGCTGCTGACGGACGATGGCCCCCTCGACTTCCAGGAGTACTTCGTCCGGCGCCGCCAGCAGCCGGTGGTTCGTGACGTGGAATTCGACGGCGCGGCGACGGCGCGACCCACGCCCGAAGTGCTCGCGGCCATCGCCGATGCCGACCTGCTCGTCATCGGGCCGTCCAATCCGCTCGTCAGCATCGGTCCGATCCTTGCGCTGGCGGGGGCGCGGGATGCGATCCGGGGAGCGACCGCACCCGTCATCGCGGTCAGTCCGATCGTGGGCGGGCAGGCGCTGAAGGGGCCGGCCGACCGGATGCTGGTCTCCACCGGCCACGAGGCGTCCGCGACCGGCGTCGCGCGCCTGTACGCGGACGTCGCCGATCGGTTCGTGCTCGACGAAGCGGATGCCGGGCTGGCCTCAGAGGTCCAGGAGGTCGGCCTGGTGCCGCACGTGACCCGGACGGTCATGCGCACGGACGCCGATCGCGCCGCGCTGGCCGAGGAGATTCTCGCCCTTCTGCCCGGTGCCTGATTCGGCGTCGGGCGCCGTTCGCGATATCCTCAGCGCGTGACATCGACGCGCATCATCGTCCCGCATCGGGGCCTCGAGGCGGCCAAGACGCGACTGGCACCGAGCCTGACGCCCGAGGAGCGGATCATGCTGGCGAGCCAGCTGTTGCAGCGCGTCCTCAAGGTCACCCGCGAGGTGTGCGACGACGTCGTCGTGATCTCGCCATCGCGTGAGCTGGCGGAGATCGTCGAGCCGTCCGGCGCGCGCCTCGTCGTCCAGCGCGGCATGGGTCTCAACGAGGGTCTCGAGCAGGCACGATTCGATGCCCTGATCGACGACATCGGGACGCTGATCGTGCTCCACGGCGACCTCCCGAACCTCCAGGCCCACGACGTCCAGGTCCTGTGTGACGCGCTTCCGGAGGGGGACACACCGGCCGTGGCCATCGCGCCCGATCGCGCCGGGACCGGGACGAACGGGCTCGTCCTGCGCCCGCCTGGCATCATCCGCTTCCGCTTCGGCGCGGGCAGCTTCGCCAACCATCTCGTCGAGATCGATCGTGCCGGCGTGCCCCTCGTTGCCGTGAACCGATCCGGCCTCTCGTTCGACCTCGACACGCCCGCCGACCTGACGCGATGGCTCGAGCTCGGCGACGCCGCGTGAGCTCGCGCATCGAGCTCATCGGGCTCGAGGGAATCGGCGAGGTGCAGCCGGGCGACGACCTGGCGGCGATGATCGTGTCCGCGCTGGTGTCCTCCGAGGTCGCGATCGCCGACGCCGACGTCCTGGTGGTGACGCAGAAGGTCGTCTCCAAGGCGGAAGGGCGACTCGTGCAGCTGGCGACGGTGGAGCCGTCCGAGCTCGCCCGCTCGTGGGCCGCCCGCTGGGACCGCGACGCGCGCCAGGTGGAGCTGGTGCTCCGGGAATCGGCGTCGATCGTGCGCATGGCTCCCGGCGGGCTGATCATCAGCCGAACGCGCCACGGGCTGGTGTGCGCCAATGCCGGTGTCGACGTGAGCAATGTCGGCGGAGGAGACGTGGCGGCGCTGCTGCCGCTCGATCCGGACGCATCGGCTTCCCGGATCCGGGAGGCGGTGCGCGAACGCACCGGTTCCGGGCCCGCGGTGATCGTCAGTGACTCGTTCGGCCGTCCATGGCGCAACGGAATCGTGAACGTGGCGATCGGGTCGGCGGGAATCGAGGGGCTGGTCGACCTGCGCGGTACTCCGGATGCATCGGGCCGTCCCATGCAGGCGACCCTGCTCGCCGTCGCCGATGAGCTCGCCTCCGCGGCTGACCTCGCCGGGGGCAAGGTCGACCAGCTTCCGGTGGTGGTGATCCGCGGCTATCGGTGGGCCCCGTCCGATGCCGGAGCGTCGACCCTGGTGATGGACCCGGAACGGGACCTGTTCCCCTGAGGTCGGGCCGTAATTGGCCCGCTCGCGTCAGTTCGGCTGCAGGAAGAGCGCGACGATCTCGCCGCCCTCCACGCGGAAATTGGCCTCGACATGAAGGGGATCGGCTCCCGGCCGCATCACCGTCACATCGGCGATGTAGCTGGCCCCCATGTTGCGGCTGTCGTTGGTGAACATCCGGAATCCGTCGCCGGCGCGCAGGAACCATCCGCCGACCTTGTCGCGGCCGCGAAGATTCGTGCGCTCATCCGACCCGGGCACGCTGATCCCCAGGACGGCGTTCTCGCTGAACAGCTCCACGGCCTTCTCGCGGTGGTCGTCATTGATCAGCTCGAAGAAGAGATCGACGGTTTCGGTTGCTCCCATGGACCCAGTCTAGCGTGGCCGCTTCGGTAAGCGATCGGGAAGCGTCTGGTACGGGGGTTCCCGGCATCCTGCGGCAAGTGTGCAAGTCTCTTGCACACCTCACGTGCGGTGCTGCCCGAGCGAGTGTCTAGACTGAGCCGATGGAGCGACTGCGCATCGGCCTCATCGGGTGGGGCACCGTGGGTTCGGCATTCGGAGAGCTCATCCGGACCGGACCGCTGCCACTGGACCTTGCCTCCGTCACGGTTCGCGACCAGCAACGCCCCGGGCTTCCCAAGGCGGTGAAGATCGGGCCGCCGGAGGCGGCGTTCGAGGCCGATGTGGTGGTTGAGCTCGCCGGCGGGATCGAGGGACCCCTGGGGTGGGCGCGCACGGCGCTCGACCGCGGCAAGCCCTATGTCACGGCGAACAAGGCGCTGCTCGCCACGCACGGTCGAGAGCTCGCCGAGCTTGCCGATCGCCGCGTTGCCGCGCTCCTCGGCAGTGCCAGCGTCGGGGGTGGCACGCCGATGATCGAGACGGTGCAGCACCTCGCCGCGACCGGGGCGATCGAACGCATTCGGGGAATCGTGAACGCCACCACCACCTACATCCTCAGCGCCATGGGCGAGGGCCGCAGCTACGATGCTGCCCTGAAGGAGGCCCAGGACGCCGGCTTCGCGGAGGCCGATCCGAGCTTCGACGTCGACGGGCGCGATGCCGCCCAGAAGCTCGCCATCCTCGCTTCCGTCGCATGGGGCAAGTGGCGCGCGGAGCAGGACGTGGACACGGCGGGTATCGTCGGCCACGAAGTCGCCACCGGCGAGACGATTCGCCTGGTGGCCGAAGCCACGAAGGACGACATGAAGGTGACGCCGATGCCCCTCGACGCGAACGACCCGCTCGCCCGTGCCGCCGGTATCGAGAACGTGCTGGAGATCACGGTCACCGGGGCTGGCGTCTACCGGGTCTCTGGCCCCGGTGCCGGGGGACGCGTCACGGCCGGCGCCGTGTACGGCGATCTGGCGCGACTGGTTGCCGGCGAGCGACCCGTCCTGTTCGGGACGTCCTCGTGACACCCGCCGAGTGGCCGACGGTCGGCGTCGCCGGCGCGCGGGGCGTGGTCGGCGGCATGTTCTGCTCGATCCTGGCCGATGCGGGCCTGCCCGCCGGCTGCCTGCGTCCTTTTGGCCACCGACAGGGCCAATCGCTCGAGTACGCGGGAAGCACGGTTCCCGTTGAGATCCTCACCGATGAGCGCGCGGGTGAGCTTGACGTCCTGTTCCTGGCGGTTGATGGGCCGCAGAGCCGCGAGATCATGTCGGGACCGGGTGCGTCGGTCCCCCTGGTGGTCGACAACTCGAGCGCTTTTCGCCTGGCGGACGACGTCCCGCTCGTGGTTCCCGAGGCGAACGCCCACGCCGCGCGGGGACGGGCCGGCAACCTCATCGCCAACCCGAACTGCACGACCGCCGCGGTCGTGGTCCCGCTTGTCGCCATCCGTGACGCCGCCGGTCTCGCCTCCGTCGACCTCGCCTCCTACCAGGCGGTGAGCGGCGCCGGTCGCAAGGGTCTCGACGCATTCGCGGCGGAGCGCGGCACCGACCACCGGAACCGAGCGGACGAGTCGCCATTCCACGGTCGGATTGCCGATTCGGTCGTGCCGCAGATCGACGTGCTCGACGAGACCGGCTGGACCGGCGAGGAGAAGAAGATCCACGCCGAGATCCGCAAGATCCTCGAGATGCCGGAGCTGGACGTGGCTGCCACGACCGTCCGCGTACCGGTGCACACCGGCCATTCGGTGGCGCTGCACATCCGGACCGAGCGCGATACGAGTCTCGAAGAGCTCGAAGCGGCGCTCCGCTCCGCCCCCGGAATGGAGTACCGGCCCGCCGACGGCTCCGAGCGGCACCCGATGCCGCTGGACGTGGAGGGACGTGACCCGGTGCTCGTGGGCCGTCTCCGCCAGATTCCCGGACGCGAGCGCGGGTTCGCACTGTGGGTGAGCAGCGACAATCTGCGCAAGGGGGCGGCGCTCAACGCCATCCAGTCTGCCGCGGCCGCCGACCCCGACCGTTTCGGGATGCTCCTGCCCCCGCCGCGGTGAGCGCGCCCGCGCGAACGGGCATCGGCTTCGTCGGGTTTCGGACCGCTCGCTTCGACGAGATGGTCGCGCTGTTTCGCGATCGCATCGGCCTCGAGGTCACTCATGAGGCAACGGGTGCGACGCGGTTCCGGCTCGGTGCCGACGCCGAGCTTCACGTCTACGCCGATACCGACGCCGATCACGCGTTCTTCACCTCCGGCCCGGTCGTGGGACTGCGGGTCGCCGATGTCGACGTCACCCGCGCCGCGCTCGAGGTCGATGGGCTCGAGATGCTGACCGACATCGAGCGCACCGACACGGCGGCCTGGTGCCATTTCCGCGCCCCGGATGGGACCGTGCTCGAGATCATCGGGCCGGCATAGATCCTTGTTCAGGCTAACCATCGGCTAGACTGGGCGCCCGATTCGCAGGAGCCGTCGCCGCATGCCATCGTTCGCCGATCTGACCACCGAGTTCCTGGACGCCGAGTTCGCCGATTCGCCCGTTCGGGCCAGCAGCCTGGGGCTCACCGACTACGACGAGCGACTGGACGACCTGTCCGAATCGGCCTTCGATCGGCGCCGGTCGAGCGATGCCAACTGGCTCGAGTGGTTCCGGGCGATCCCGGATGCGGATCTGGGGTTCGACGATCAGATCGATCGAGATCTCGTCATCAGCATCCTGCGCGGCCGGCAGATCACCGACGACTTCGCGGTCTGGCGACGCCAGCCCGATACGTACCTCAACCCGGGCATGACGGGCATCTTCATCCTGTTCCTGCATGGGCTGCGGCCGATGGACCAGCTCGTCGATGCCGCGGTGGCGCGCATGCGCCTGATCCCGGGCAACCTCGACGACGGGATGCGCAACCTGCGGCCGGAGATGGTGCCGGAGATCTTCCTGGACCGTGCGGCGAACCAGGCCCGAGCCGGTGCGCGATACCTGCGCGAGATCCTCCCCGCCCAGGTCGAGGACGGTCCGATGCGCGCACGACTGGCGGAGGCGGGGGAGGCCGCCGGATCGGCATACGACGGATTCGTCGCCTTCCTCGAGGAGATGCGTCCGACCGCCAGCGGCGAGTGGGCGCTCGGCGAGGAGCGCTACTCCGCACTGCTGCGCGAGAAGGAGCTCCTTGGATTCGACGCGCGCGGCCTGCGAGAGCGCGGACAGGCGGCCTACGAGGATCTGGCCCAGGAGCTGACGCGCTGTGCGCGCGAGCTGCGTGGCACCGATGACTGGAAGCAGGTGCTCGACGAGCTGAACGAGGATCACCCGCGCACCCCCGAGGACATGCGGGTCGGCTACGAGGAATGGACCGAGAAGGCACGCACGTACCTGCGCGAGCATCGGCTGGTGAGCTTCCCGGAACGGGAGGAGTGCGCCGTCGTGCCATCACCGCCCTTCCAGCGGCCGGTTCTCGCCGTGGCGTCCTACATGAGCCCGCCCCCGTTCAGCGACAAGATGCTCGGCCACTTCTTCGTCCCGTTCCCGCCGGACGGCGCTCCCGAGGACGAGGTGCAGAAGCGGCTGGCATCCAACTCCTATCCGAGCATCCCGACGACCTCGGTGCACGAGGCCTACCCGGGGCATCACTGGCACCTGGTCATGAGCAAGTCGAACCCGAGCCGATTGCGCCAGGCGTTCCGCACCCCGTACTTCAGCGAGGGCTGGGCGCTGTACGCCGAGCGGATGATGCGCGAGCAGGGGTTCTTCACCGACCTGCGCCACGAGATGAACCAGTACGAGGCCACGATCTTCCGCGCCGCGCGGATCGTGGTCGACACCAGCCTCCACATGGGCGAGATGAGCTGGGACGAGGCGGTCGAGTTCATGACAACCAGGACCGGCCTCACCGAGCCGACGGCCCGGGCCGAGGTCACGCGCTACTGCGCCTGGCCGACCCAGGCAAGCTCGTACCTGACCGGCAGCCTGGAGATCGCGCGCATTCGTGAGGCATTCTTCGCGAAGCGCGGCGCCTCCGACACCGATGCGCTGCGCGCCTTCCACGACGGGATCACGTCATCCGGGGGCCTGCCGATCGCGCTGGCCGAGCGCGCCGTGATGGCTCTCGCCTGACCGTCGTTCGCGGCCCGCGCGCACCTCGACAACTGCTCGCCTGGTTCGTGTTAGCGGCCCAGGGCGGACCTGCCGGCGAGTCCTCGAGCGTGAACGGCCGCCGAGCAATGGCCCAACACCGGCCAATGCGAACCACAACGGCGGTTGGCGGGCCGGAGACGGTCCTCTGGTCATACGCTATTCCCGAATGCACAGGGCAATGAGCGCGGGTCGAGGCCGCATCGGCGGACGCGGTCAGTCCGAGCGCGCGTGCGGTTCGCGTCCGGCGCGCTCGCTGACAACTGCTCGCCTGGTTCGCATAAGCGGGGAGCAGCGCCCTTCCGGGCCGATCCCCGAGCGTGGCTTGCTGCCCTCGAACGTTCCAGGGGCGGCTTAAGCGAGTCAGGACGGCAGCTGTCAGGCAGCCGTCCTGCGGCTGGTCAGACGCGAACCACACCGGCAGTTGGCACGCAAAAACCGCTGATCAGCGGGGGACCGGGTAGTCCCGGACCTCGTCGAGCGTGCACCGCCCGCCGATCTCCACGAACCCGCCGGCGACGGGCCGGCTGAACACGATCGACCCCCGCCCCTGGTGGATCTCGATCGGCCGGCCGATCCGGCTGCCCAGCACGACCGCAGCCGCCCCGGTCGCCTCGTCCTCGCCGATGCCGAGGTCGGGCACGAAATAGCGGCTGCGGACGATGCCCGCGGCCTCGTCGATCCAGGCCCACGGATAGTACGATCCGTCGCCGTCCGGGGGTCGCTCCAGCGCATCGACGGCGGACACCGAGTCGAGCTGCTCCATCGTGATCGGATGGACCCATTCGGGGCGGGCGCGGATCCAGCGCAGGTCGCCATCGACCCAGGTCGCGACGTCGCCGGCCGGCGGACGCAGCGTGTCGATCGGCGCGCCGACGTGATCAAGGAGCCAGCAGGTGCCGACCGTCGGGTGGCCAGCGAACCGCAGCTCGGTCGTCGGAGTGAAGATGTGGACCACGCCGGTCGCGCCATCATCGACGAAGACCGTCTCGCTGAATCCGAGATCGGCGGCGATCCGCAGCCGCTCGGACGGCGGCACGCTGGTTCCGTCGAGGAATACGCCGAGAGGATTGCCGAAGCGGCCTGCGGCGTCGGTGAAGACGCGCAGGACGTGCAGCCTCATCGGCGCAGGCGATCGGTGATGTCGATGAACTCGTAGAAGTGGTCGAGGTCCTCGTGGGCCCACGTCCGATCGGGCAGCAGCGGAAGATCGGTTCCGAACCGCGCGTTGAAGATGAGGCGGAACGTGTTCACCGGCGTGATCGCGTCATGGAACCCTTCGGCGTCGAGATCGGCGTCGGGCACACGCATCGCGAACAGGATGCCGAACTTCTCCTCGAGCTCGGCATCCGTGGCATCGCGCCAGGTGAAGCCCCACTCGTCGGCGCGGTATCGGGCCGGGAAGGGCCCCTCGTCGGACTGCAGCATGATGATCGCGTCCTCCCCCGAGTCGGCCAGGATGCGATCGACCAGGCTCAGCATCTGGTCGTTCGCGAACGTGAGCTGTCGCCGATAGCTCTCGAGCTGGCCCTGCGCAGCCACCTGTTCGCGATCCATGAACGAGCCGTCGGCGTCGAAGACGTACGGATCGTGCGGGATCAGCAGGTGCGCGAAGACGAACTTCGGCCCCGCGGTGGCGGGGATCTCGTTGAGCCGGTCGAGCGCGTACTGCGTGTGGTGCCGAAGGACGCGCCAGTCCCATGGATCGGTGGGCGCCGCGCCCGGCTCGGAGATCGCGCGCAGGATCGTGGTCTGCGCCAGCGCGGTGCTGAACTCGTCCTGGCCGTCGTAGTGGAAGGTGCGGTCGGCGTCGACGTTGGTGATGGACGGCGGCCACCAGTTCGAGACGTGGAGGTAGCGGTACCCGAGCTCCTTGAGCGCCGAGGGGACGGCAAGATGCTCCCGCAGCACCCGGTGGATCGGCTCGCGATCCTTGCCGCTGGATGCCTCCGCGCGCAGCGCATCGGCGTCGAGGTAGTCGAGATTCAGCGAGCTGCCCAGTGACAGCGGGGTCTTGATGTAGTTGCTGTGCGCTTCGCGCGCCACCCGGAACCCCCGAGACTCCAGGGCGCTGAGAAACGGCTCGTTGTCGAAGTCGTAGGTCTCGGCCAGCGCCGTGGGGCTGGCATAGCGGTCGAGGATGATGTAGTACACGTCCGGCAGGTCCTCAGAGTCGGACGGTCGCAGCTCGATCGGCGTGAGGTCCGCCGCCGGCCGCTCCACGGATCCGAGCGCCACCATGCTTCCGGCGACGCCCCACGCGTTGAGCAGCAGGGCGATGCCCGCCACCACGTTGAGGACTCGCGTTGCCGTCCGGGCGCCGCGACCGAATCGCCACGCCAGGGCCAGGCCGATGAGCACCAGCGCCGCCCACGCCACGATGAGCGGCCATTGGCTGTCGAACAGGCCGGAGACCGCATTCCAGGCGTGTCCGTAGCCGAAGAACCCGACGACGAGAACGCTGGTGATCATCGCGGCCAGGCGCCAGCTCCCGAACACCAGGTACAGGATCAGCATCTCGACCAGCGCGGCGCCGACGGCCATCCCGAGGGGCACCCAGAGCGGTCCGAGGCTCACCTGGTCGGATGCGTTGTTCGCGAACAGGAAGACGACCGGGTACGCGGCGATCAGCAGCGGGTGGATGGGAGTCGCGCTCCAGTCGATCCGCCCACGGTGGCCCCGACGCCGCTGTGCGGGTAACATCCGGCTAACACTACCCGAGGCGCACACGGAATGCCGTTTTTGGCCTATATCGATCCGGGCTCCGGCAGCATGTTGCTGCAGGTGATCCTGGCTGGGGCGCTCGCGATCCCATTCTTCTTCCGTCGCGTGATCAGCGACGGCTGGCAGCGCATCCGCGGAAACCGCGGCGAGGCGACGCAGGTCGAGGGCGGCGAGGACGCCCCCACCGATCGCTGACGCCCCCGCGATCGACCCCGGTTCGTTCCGGGATCCATCGGGTCTCGTCTTCCGTCGCGAGGGGGTCCTGTATCGACAGATCCAGTCGGCCGGCGCCTCCGACTGGGAGGCGTTTCGCTCCACCGGCCTCTACGACTCCCTGGTCGCCGATCGACTGATCGTCGACCACGAGGAGGTCTCGATCGAACGTGCCGCGGTCGCGGGCGCGGTGGCCGTCATCCGACCGCGACGGATCGAGATGATCTCGTATCCCTACGAGTGGGCCTTCTCCCAGCTCAAGGAGGCCGCCCTGCTGACGCTCGAGCTGCAGAGCCGCGCTCTCGATGCAGGGATGAGGCTCAAGGATGCGAGCGCCTACAACATCCAGTTCGATGCGGGCCGACCGATCCTCATCGACAGCCTGAGCTTCGAGCTGGCCCCGGCGACCGAGCCGTGGCCCGCCTACCGCCAGTTCTGCGAGTTCTTCCTTGCGCCGCTGGCCCTGATCGCCCACCGCGACGCACGCTGCGGCCTGCTGCTGCGGGAGTTCATCGACGGGGTGCCGCTCGACCTCGCCGCACGACTTCTGCCGGGTCGGACGAAGCTCAACCTTGGTCTCTCGGCGCACATTCACCTCCATGCCGGGGCCCAACGCCGCGCCGCGCGGGATGCTCCTCCGGCAGAGGGTGATGCGCGACCGGTTCGGCGCGTGAGCGAGACCGGCCAGCGCGCTCTGCTCGACTCCCTGCGCCGCACGGTCACCGGTCTGCGCTGGAAGCCCGAGAGCCACTGGGCCGGATATGCGACCACCACCTCGTACTCGGAGGCCGCCACCGCCAGCAAGGGCCGCACGGTCCGGGAGATGCTGGCGGCCGCCGAGGGAGGGACCGCGTGGGACATCGGCGCCAACACCGGCGTGTACAGCGCGATGGCCGCCGAGGCCGGCTATCGCGTCGTGGCCTGGGACCAGGACGCGGCAAGCGTCGAGGCGCATTGGCTGCGCGTGCGGCGCGACGGCAATCCCGCCGTGCTGCCCCTGATCCTCGATCTCGCCAACCCCTCGCCGGCCATCGGCTGGGCGCTCGAGGAGCGCGGTTCGTTCCTTGAGCGGGGCGAGCCGGATCTCATCCTGGCGCTGGCGCTGGTGCATCACCTCGCCATCGGCAACAACGTGCCGCTGCCGTCGGTCGCCCGGCTCTTCGCTCGCATGGCGCCGAAGGCGATCGTCGAGTTCGTGCCCAAGGAGGACCCGATGACCCGCCGTCTCCTGGCCGCGCGGCGCGACATCTTCGACGACTACACCCTCGACGGGTTCACCCGCGCGTTCGAGGGCCCGTTCCGCATCGTCCGCGAAGCAGCCATCGAGGACTCACCGCGCACGCTCTTCCTGCTCGAGCGCCGATGACGGCCGGTTGTGCAATGTGCACGGCACGGCACTTCGACAGCGGTGAGCTTCGACCCGTAGGATCGCCATCATGAACCGCGAGCGCCTCAGCTGGCTGATGGACATGGATGGCGTCATCGTGCGCGAGGACCATTTGGTTCCGGGCGCCGATCGGTTCGTGGCTCGCCTCACCGAGACCGGCCATCCGTTCCTGATCCTCACCAACAACTCGATGTTCACGACCCGCGATCTCGCGGCGCGCCTCGGCCGACTTGGCTTGGTCGTGAGCCCGGACCGCATCTGGACGTCGGCGCTGGCGACGGCCAAGTTCCTCGACGATCAGCGCCCGGACGGCAGCGCGTTCGTCATCGGCGAGGCCGGTCTGACCACCGCCCTCTACGAGGCGGGCTACACGCTCGTCGAGACCGATCCCGACTACGTGGTGCTGGGCGAGACCCGCACGTACAGCTTCGAGCGCATCGCCAAGGGCATCCAGCTCATCAGCCGCGGTGCCCGGTTCATCGCCACGAACCCCGATCCCACCGGACCGAGCACGGCCGGTCCGATCCCGGCCACCGGATCGGTCGCCGCGCTGATCTCCGCCGCGACCGGCGTGCAGCCGTACTACATCGGCAAGCCGAACCCGCTCATGATCCGGTCAGCCCTGCGCCAGATCGGCGCGCATTCGGAGTCGACCGTCATGATCGGCGACCGCATGGACACCGACATCGTCACCGGTCTCGAGGCGGGTCTCGAGACCATCCTCGTGCTCACCGGGATCACCGAGGGCGAGGAGCAGGCACAGCGATTCAGCTATCTGCCCACCAGGATCGTGGCGTCGGTCGCCGACCTCATCGACGAGATCGAGCCGAGCTGATGGTCGGCCCTCAGCGGCGGTCGACGAGGAAGTAGGTCTCCATGGTGCCGCGTCCGCGTACGTCGATCGCGCCGCGCTCCTCGAGGACGTACCGGTCGCGCAGGCGCTGATACGTCGTCTCGCTCACCTGGATGCGGTCGGGCACCCCGTGGGATTCCATGCGGCTGGCGGTGTTCACCGTCTCGCCCCACACGTCGTAGATGAACTTCTTCAGCCCCACGACCCCGGCCACGGCCGGACCCATGTGCATCCCCACGCGAATGTGCAGGTCGACGCCCGACTCCGCGCGGAAGCGCTCACTCGCCTTGAGCATCTCGAGCCCCACGTCGGCCACGCGCCCACAGTGATTCCGCGGGGTCGGGGCCAGGCCACCGACCACCATGTACGCGTCGCCGATGGTCTTGATCTTCTCGAGCTCGTACTGCTCGGTGAGGTCGTCGAAGGTGGAGAAGATGCCGTTGAGGAGCTGCACGAGCTCGGACGGCCCGAGCTTCGTGCTGAGCTGGCTGAACGCGACGATATCGGCGAACAGGACGGTCATCTCGTCGACGCGGTCGGCGATGAGCTGCTCCCCGTGCCGCAGGCGCTCCGCGATGCTGGCGGGCAGGATGTTCAGGAGCAGCCGCTCGTTCTCGGCGTGCGCCCGCTCCAGCTCGCGGCTGGCGGTGATGTCGGTGCCGTACAGGTTCGTGAACCCGTACTCGTACACGTCGATGGCAATGAGCGAGTAGACGCGGTCGTCCCATTGGCATTCGAGCGTCTCGAGGGTCCCGGCCTCGGCGATCTTCCGGATGCGCGCCCTGAGATCCGGGTCGATCGCCTCACCGACCGCCGCCCCGAGCGCCGAGAGCACCGGGGTGCTGGCCGGATTCGCGTAGAGGAGCGTGCCGCCCGAATCGACGCGGATCACCGGGTGCGGGTTCTGGTCGGGGAACTTCGTGATGGCGCGCGCCGCGGTCACATCGGCGCCGTAGATGTTCGTGAAGCCGAGCTCGAGGATCGGGACGCAGTGCAGCGCGTAGATCCGACCGCCCCCGCTGACCTCCACCGGCTTGCCCTCACCGGCCTCGAAGGCGATGCGCAGGCGCTCGAGCAGGTCGGCCGGCAGGCGCCGCCCGACTTCGAAGTCCATGGCCTCCGCGATGTCGCGGCTGGCCGGATTCGCGTACAGCAGGACGCCATCCAGGCTCATCCGCATGACCGGATACGGGTTCCGATCCGGGAACAGGTCGACGACCTTGCGGGCGCTGATGTCGGTTCCATACAGGGTGATGAACCCGAGGTCGTCCGCTCGGACCGGCAGGATCGAGAACGTTTGGAGGCCGCAGGTCATCTCGGCGGCCTCGGACGCATCGGCTGCGGCGAGGATGTCGCGGGTCGCCTCGTCGGGGAAGCGGTCTCCCGGCGTGAGCCCGAAGTAGTCCATGATCGGGCGGCTCGCCGGGTTGGCGTACAGCAGCTCACCGTCTGTGCCGATCCGAATCACCGGGTTCGGGTTCTCGTCCGGGAATCGGTTCCGGTCGTCGATGCGCGCCTTGGCCCCCTCGGTCTGGGTCATCGCCACCTCTGAGCTCGGCACGCCGGGTGGTCCACGTGGCAGGTGGACCGGACTACCTCTTACCCGGTATCCGGCCAAGGATAGACCGGCGCCGGGCGCACTGGCGATGGCAGAATCACCACGTGAGCAATTCCGGGTTCTCCGATCTCGTGATCGAGCCCGCCACGCCCGACCGCATGCCGGACGTTGCCCGCCTGTTCGACCAGACCGCTGACCCGCGGTGGTGCTGGTGCGCGTGGTACCGGGTCAGGAGCATCGATTTCAGGACGGCGACCCCGGCTGAAAACCGACGGATCCTGGAGGCCGCCGCCGGTGCCACGGCCCGCGAGGACCGTGCCCCCGGGCTCGTCGCATATCGCGACGGTGAGCCCGTCGGCTGGGTCAGCGTCGGCCCGCGCGAGGACTACGAACGCCTCGAGCACTCGAAGGTGCTCGGAAGGGTGGACGATCGGCCGGTCTGGTCGATCGTCTGCTTCGTGGTTGCGCGCCGCTCGCGCGGACAGGGGATCGCGAATGCGCTCCTCAGGGCAGCCATCGACTACGCCCGGGACCATGGCGCCACGCTGCTCGAGGCCTACCCGGTCGACGCGGTTGACGGACGCGTTCCCGCCGCGACCGCCTTCAAGGGGACGCTCGGGATGTTCGAGCGCGCCGGCTTCAGGGTGGTCGACCGCCGACGGGCGAACAACGCCAGTGCGGAGCGGCCGATCGTGCGACGAGCCATCCGCCGCCGGCGATCCTGAATCGGTTCCGGTCAGTCGACGACCTCGATTCGGATGCGCTTGTTGATGCGGCCCTTCGACTCGTAGCCGGTGACCCGGACCCGCCCGATCTCGCTCGTGCGTGCCACGTGGGTTCCGCCGTCGGCCTGGAGGTCGAGCCCCACGATCTCGATCGTCCGCACCTCGCTGATCCCGTCGGGCAGCAGGTTGATCTTCGTGCGGATCAGGTCGGGGATCGCGAATGCCTCGTCGCGCGGCAGCACGTTCACCCGGATCTCGCGATCCGCCGCGATCTCCGCATTGACCCGCTCCTCGATCTCGCTCACGAGCTCGCCCGACATCGTCTCGAACTCGAAGTCCATGCGGCCCGAGAGCGGCTCCATGTTGCCGCCGGTGACAGAAGCGCCGTGGTCGCGCCACACGACGCCGCACAGCACGTGGAGGGCCGAGTGTGTCCGCATCAGCCGATACCGCCGCTCCCAGTCGATCTGTGCCGTGACCTGGGTCTCGACCGCCGGCAGCTCGCCCTCGACCGTGTGCCAGACGTCCTCACCGCGCTTCTTTGCTCCGCTCACCTGCCATGGCCCGCCGGAGTCGCCGATGAGCCCCCCTGTGTCAGCCGGCTGTCCGCCGCCACCGGGATAGAAGACGGTGCGGTCCAGGAGCGCGGCCCGCGTGTCGGCGTCGATCGCGACCACCACGGCGGAAGTCTCGTGCGCATATGCATCGGCGTAGCAGATGTTCTCGCTCATCGGGCGAGGATACGTGCGCCGTGGGTGGAAAGCACGAGGCGCCACGTTCCAGCGGACAAGAAGATTGAATGACGCGCACCGCTTGGCCCCCATATCGAATAGGAGCACTACGTGCCCGCCATGACCGCGGGCCGGTGCAGATAGAACGAGGGGTCACACCATGCTTCGGCGGTTCACAACCCGGATGGTGGCGCGGAGCCTGGCGCTGGCCATGGTCACGCTGCTCACCATGTCGGCGCTCGCGTCTGCCAACGCGTCCTACCACCAGACCGTTGGGCTCAACTATCACCCGCAGGCCGCCGCGTCGGGGCTGAGCGGACCGGTCGGTGACGGTGCGACCGGCACCGTCGTACGCCGCGAGAACGGCGTCAGCTGGCGCTTCCAGACCCACAACCTCCGTCCGGGGCACGCGTACACCATCTGGTTCGTGGTGCTCAATGCACCGCAGAACTGTCTCGCCCACCCGTGCAGCGCGACAGACATCGTGACGCGTCACCTCATCACCGACGCGCAGGTCACGTATGGGGGCGGCCACGTTGCCGGCGGCAGTGGTCAGGCGACATTCGCCGGGTCCTTCCGGGCGGGTCCGATCGCTGGCTGGTTCGAGGGTGGCGGTCTCTGGTATCCCACCACGGCCGACATCCACCTGGTCCTCAACGACCACGGACCGGTCATCCCGGGGATGACGTCGGAGATGATCCACACCTATCGGGCCGGCTGCACGGATGCGAGCCTGCCGGGCGTCTTCCATTCGGGCGCGCCTGCGGCCATCGCGGACGGGACGCCGGGTCCCAATGCCTGCCAGCTCTATCAGACCGCGGTGTTCGAGCTTCCGTAGCCCTGCGGCCATCGAGTTCGCGAGGAGAAGCCCCACCCGGGGGGCGGGGCTTCTCCTCTCCTCAGTGCCATGAGGGCCTTGCGCTGCGAGCGAAGATTGAGTCACATCGCCGATGCGATTCCCCGATCAGGTGATGGATCGGCGCAAGGCCATCCGGCACCGGGGCGGAGGACCATGGACAGCCAGCTGGTCGTGCAGGCGCAGCGTGGCGACGAGGGGGCGTTCGCGAGCCTTGCTGTGGCCATCAGCGATCGACTGCATGCCGTCGCTCATCGCATCCTCCGCGATCTCGATCTCGCCGAAGACGCGACCCAGCAGGCGCTCGTCGCGATCTGGCGCGATCTCCCGCAGCTTCGGGATCCCACGCGGTTCGACGGATGGGCCTACCGAATCCTGGTGCGGGCGTGCTATGCCCAGCGCCGCCATGAGCGAGCGTGGAGCCCGAACATGCGGCTCCTGCGGGCGTCCGATGCTCAGGCGTCCGATGCGTCGCAGTCGATCGTCGCGCGGGATCAGATCGAGCGTGGGTTTCGTCGCCTCACCCTCGAGCATCGCGCGGTGATCGTGCTGCACTACTACCTCGACCTGCCGCTGCCGGCAGTTGCGGACTCGCTCGGGATCCCGGTCGGTACCGCTCGGTCGCGCCTGCACTACGCAATCCGCGCGCTTCGCGCCGCGCTCGACGCCGATGCCAGGCCGGCCCCGCGGGAGATGGTGCGATGACATCGAATCACGAGTTCGATCGGCTCATCAGGGCGTGGCTGGAGGAGGGTACGACCCAGCTACCGGACCGCGTCCTGGACGACGTGCTCGACCAGCTGCCGCAGGTGCGGCAGCGGAAGCGGCGGCATGCGCCATGGCGATGGCTGCTGCCGCCCCAGCCGCGCGCGATGCTCTTCGCGGTCGCCGGTGCTGCCGCGGCGGCGGCCATCGTGCTCGGCATCGGCCTGGTCGCTCCCAGCGTCGGCGATCCGCCGGAAGCCCCGACGGTGCTTCCATCCGCTGCCCCGAGTGATGTTCCGGACCTCCCCGGAACAGGCAACCTCGTGGGCGGCACCTACCGGTTGTGGGTACGTGCCCAGCTGAGCGTGACGCTGGAGGTGCCCGAAGGATGGGACAGCTATGAGCGCTGGGCCATCACCATCCCCGGCGCTTCGCCCGGATCGACGGGCCTCGCCTTCTGGAACCCGGTGAACCTGTACAGCGACCCGCGCTCAGCCAGTCGCGAGCCGATGGAGCCGCCCGTGGGTCCGACGGTTGACGACCTCGCCCAGGCGCTCGCAACGCATACCGGATGGCAGGCCGAGCCTCCGCGTCCGATCAACGTCGACGGCCACGATGGCCTTCTCGTGCGAATAACGATCCCATCGGAGCCGAAGATCACCGTCTGCGAGGAATTCGCGCTGTGGTACGACGTCGCCGAGCATCGGTCCCAATGTGTCCGGGAGCCCGGTGCGCTCCTCGACGTCTACATTCTCGACGTGGGTGGCGAGCGCGTGGTGTTCGACGCCCTGTACGACCCCGGAGCTCACCCTGACCAGGTTGCCGGCCTCCGCGATGCGGTGGAGTCGGTTCGGTTCGATCCTGCCCCGTAGGCCCGGCGCCGCTCTTCGGATCGCGGGATGCTGGCCGACGATGGCGGGCTCTCTCGAGCGCCACCATCGGTTCATGGCACCATGCTGCCATGAGCTTTGCCGAGGCGCAGGACGCCTTCTTCGCCGACTTCTTCCGCCTCTACCCGGTGCACGCCACGAATGCGGGAAACCACGAGCATGATCACGCCTGGCCGGATCTGACGGAGGCGGGGGCGGCCCAACGGCTGGCCTGGCTGGCTGAGGCGCGCCAGGCGATCGAGATCGCCGACGGCCTCTCGCGCGACGAGGAGATCGACCGGAGCGTTCTCCTGCGTGAGATCGACGCGCTGCGGTTCGAGGAGGAGGACCTCGACGAAGCATCGTGGAGTCCGATCGTCTACTCCTACCTGCTCGGTGGGGGCCTGTTCGCGCTGCTCTCGCGTGAGTTCGCGCCGCTGCCCGTGCGACTGGCGAGTGCGGCTGGTCGCATGGAGGGAATTCCGGCGACCCTCGACGCCGCTCGCGCCAACCTGACATCCGGACGCAACCGAGAGGTCAGCGGCTTTCACGTCGAGAAGGCGGTCGCCACGATGCCCGGCGTCGCCGACCTGTGCCGCACGGCACTCGAGCTGTCGGCCGACGTCGATCCCGCCCTCCGTGCCCGCGTCGAGAAGGCCGTCAAGCCCGCGCTCGAGGCTGTGGATGCATTCGTGGCGTGGATGCGCGACGACCTGCTCCCCACGGCGGACGGTGACTATCGCCTCGGTCCCGACCTCTATCGGCGGAAGTTCCACCATGCGCTCAAGGCCACGATCTCTCCGGCGGAGCTCGAGGCGCGCGCAACCGTCGCGTACGACGAGGTCCGCGCCGAGATGGCACGCCTCGCCCGCGACCTGTGGCCCTCGCGGGTCGGCGACGAGCCGATGCCCGACGACCCCGACGGGCTCACGCGCCGCGTGCTCGACGTCATCGCCCAGGACCACCCCAGCGCCGATGCGCTGCTCGACTACTGTCGCGCCGAGCACGAGAAGATCGAGGCCTTCATCCGCGAGCACGACCTCATCGGCCTGGCGGATGAGCCGCTCCAGATCATCTGGACGCCGCCGTTCCTGCGGGCCTTCGGGGGAGCGATGCTCATCCCGCCCGGCCCGCTCGACAAGGGCCTCGACAGCTTCTTCGCCATCACGCCGCCGAATCCGGAGTGGAGCGATGAGCAGGTCGAGTCGATGCTGCGAGAGAACAACGACCGCTCCCTGCGCATCCTCACCATCCACGAGGCGGTTCCCGGCCACTACCTCCAGCTTGCCTGGTCGAACCGCTGTGACTCGCTGCCGCGGGCCGTATTCGGCTCCGGCGTGTTCGCCGAGGGCTGGGCCGTCTACACCACCCAGGTGATGATGGACGCCGGTTACGGCGCCGAAGACCCCGCCCTCATGCTCTCGCACTGGAAGTACTTCCTCCGCGCGGTCACGAACACGCTCATGGACATCCGCATCCACACCGGGGCGATGTCCGAGGACGAGGCGATGGCGATGATGGTCGACGGCGGCTTCCAGGAGCGCTCGGAGGCCACCGAGAAGTGGGCCCGCGCCAGGCTCTCGTCGACCCAGCTGTGCGAGTACTACCTCGGGTCGGTCGAGATGACCGAGCTCGAGCGGGAGGCGCGCCGGCGGGCCGAGTCCGAGGGCCGCACCTTCGAGTGGCGGCCATTCCTCGAGTCGGTGATCAGCCATGGCACGCCGCCGATGCCGGTCATCCGCGACATCCTGTTCGGCGACTAGGGATTGTCGCTGGCCAGCGTCAGCAACGATGGTCCGCCGCCCGGCGTCGCGGTGAGCATGCCGCCGAGGTCGACATGGCTGCGATTCACCAGCAGCGCGAGCGTCACGTTCGACTCCGGGATGTGGACGAGGAGCGTGGTGTAGGTGTTCAGCAGCCCGGTATGCCCGTAGCCGATCGCTCCCGGAAGCTCGATGCGCTGAACGCCGAGCCCGTAGTCGTGGTCGTTGAGCTTCATCATCGCCCCGCGCGTTCCCTGCCGCAGGAGCTGCTCTCCGAACAGGGCATCGCCCCAGCGCGCGAGGTCGGCGGCCGACGCGCTCATGGCCCCCGACGCCCAGAAGATCGTCGCCCAGGCCGGCGTCAGTGGTGCGTCGTCCTCGCCACCGGTCAGCACTCGCGTGTGGTCGAGGGCCAGCGGCCGGATGAAGCGGCGCGAGAGCTCATCGGACAGCGACGCTCCTGACAGACGCTCGATGACGAGCCCCAGCAGGAAGTAGTTCGTGTTGGCGTAGGCCCAGCCATCGCCCGGTTTGTACCACGGTGCGTGGATGCTCCCGAGGACCTGGGCCGGCGTCCACGCCACCTCGGGATGATCCTCGAGACCCTGACGCGTCGTGTCGTTGAACACATCCGCCAACCCGCTGGTGTGGTCGAGAAGCTGGCGGATCGTGACGTTGCGAGCCACCGATGCCATGGCCGGGAGGTGCGTGGCCAGCTTGTCATCGAGGCCGATGCGTCCCTCGTCCACGAGCTGCAGGATCGCCGCAGCAACGAAGGTCTTCGTCACCGAGCCGATGACCAGCGCGTCGTCAGGCTCGAGCGGAGTGGTTGCATCTCGATTGCGGCCGGCGGAGCCGCTCCACACGACGACCCCGTCTCGGACGGCCGCGAACGCGATGCCGTGGGCGCCGCCGGCAGTCCGCGCCGCCTCCAGCGCCCGGCCGTAGCGCGGATCCGGGGCGGCGGCTGCGGGCGCCGTGGGAGGCGCGCGATCGGGCTCGATCTGGCGCGTGCCGCGCCCGGTCTCCCGGATGTCGAGCAGGTCGATCGGCACCGGGCCGGTGCGGTGCGGCTCGCCGGCATTGAGTGGTGCGAGCGTGAGATCCGGCGAGAGGAGGACCAGCAGCGACAGCAGGAACGCCGTCGCGGGTGCGCGAAGTCCGGGGAGCCGCCATCGGCGCCGCCCCCTTCGGTTCCTGACTGCTCGGGCCTGGTGCATGGAATCCTCGTTGCCGCGCGCATCATCGCTCATCCGCACCGTCGTTCTCAACCTCGAACGACTTGCCTGGCAGCCGAAATGTTGTTAGCATTGCTAACTAGTGACGATTCCCCGGCTCTTCCCGCGTCCCGGACGCCGCCCCGATCGGGCGGCGTCGATGCCGCGCGCCCGCGGCGCTGCCGTCGCGCGTGGCTTTCGTGCCATGCGGCACCGCAACTATCGGACGTACTGGTTCGGGCAGATCGGGAGCCTGGTCGGGACGTGGATGCAGTCGGTGGCTCAGCCGTGGCTGGTCCTCGAGCTCGGCGGGTCTCCGCTCCAGCTCGGCGCCGTGCTGGCCCTGATGTTCGCCCCGTCCATGGTCCTGGCACCGCTCGGCGGCGTGATCGCCGACCGGGTCGACAAGCGTCGCGTTCTCATGATCGTCAACGCGGTGGCCCTGGTCCAGGCCAGCCTGCTGTTCATCCTGGCCGCGACCGGCGTGGTCGAGATCTGGCACGTCTACGTGCTGGCGCTGATGGTCGGCTTCGTGAACGCCATCGAGATGCCGGTGCGCCAGTCGTTCGTGGCCGAGCTCGTGCCGGCCGACGATCTCGTCAATGCCATCGCGCTGAACTCGACGAGCTTCAACCTGTCGCGTGTCATCGGCCCGGCGATCGCCGGCCTGACGATCGCGGCCTTCGGGGTCGCCATCAACTTCGGCATCAACGCCATCAGCTACCTGTCGGTGCTCATCTCGCTGTGGATGCTCGATGGCGGTGCGCTGCGCCGCCTCGAGCGCCCCGATGCCTTCCCGTCGATTCGGTCCAGCCTGAGCGAGGGCATCCGCTACGCGATCGCCACGCCGACGGTGCTGTGGCCGCTGGTGCTGCTCGGTGGCATGGCGACCTTCGCCATGAACTTCCAGACGCTGCTGCCGATCTTCACCCGGGACACACTGGTGCTCGATTCGGGCGGCTACGGCGCGCTCTTCGCCGCCATGGGCGCCGGATCGCTGGTGGGATCCCTGATCCTGGCGTTCATCACCAGCCAGCGGCCGATGCTGACCCTGATCATCGGCGGGGGAGCGGCATTCCTGGCCCTTGAGCTGGCCCTGGGGTTCGTGAGCAGCCCGCTTGCGGCATTCCTGCTCGTCGCCGGCATCGGCCTGGCGTCCATGCTGATGGTGAACACGATCAACGTCACGATCCAGAACAGCGTCCCGGATGCGCTGCGCGGACGCGTCATGTCGCTCTACGTGACCGTCTTCGCCGGGACGGCGCCCATCGGCGGGCTGCTGGCGGGTGCCCTTGCCGAGTCGCTCGGGGCGGCAGCCGCAATCAGCCTTGGCGCGGCGATGGCGGTGGGCGTCCTGGCGCTCGTCGCCTGGAATCTGCGGTCGGCCGAGATGCCGGGACGGGCCGGCAGCGCACCGCGCCGAGTTCCGAGCCCGGGGAAGCCGGAGCGCACCGAACGGGCGGCGTGACGTCATCGGGCGCGGTGGTTAGCATGAGCAACTTCCCGCACTTCTGACCGATGCCCGACCTTCCCACCGGCGGACGCCCGGACCAACCTCGACCCATGCCGATGCGCGCGGCCGGCGGCGGCCTGCGCCGCGGATTCTCCGCGCTCGCCGTGCGGAACTACCGGCTCTACTGGTCGGGACAGGTCGTCAGCCTCATCGGCACCTGGATGCAGCAGGTGAGCCTCCCATGGCTCATCCTCGCGCTCGGCGGGTCCCCGATTCAGCTCGGCTTCGTCGCGGTCCTCCAGTTCGGCCCGGCCATGTTCCTGGCGCCATTCGGCGGGGTGATCGCCGATCGCATCGACAAGCGACGAGCCCTCATCGCCACCCAGGTGGCGGCCAGTCTCCAGGCATTCGTGCTCTTCGTCCTAGTCGTGACCGGGATCGTGGAGATCCCGATGGTGCTGGCCATGGCATTCGTCCTCGGCCTCATCAACGCCGTCGACATGCCGATGCGACAGGCGCTGGCCGCCGACCTCGTGCCGCGTCATCAGCTGGCCAATGCCATCGCCCTGAACTCGATGGCCTTCAACTCGGCGCGCGTCGTCGGGCCGGCGCTGGCCGGCGTGATCATCGCCTGGGGAACCGCCATGACCGGCTCGGCGCTGTCCGGCGTGGCGATCAACCTGGCCCTCAACACGCTCACCTACGGCGGCGTCCTCACGGCGCTGCTGCGCATGGACCCGGCCGCGATCCGCCGCATGGAGCGTCCGGAGCGCCACCCGCCGGTCCTCGACAGCCTGCGCGAGGGCTTCCACTACGCCATTCGGACACCGCTCGTGCTGTGGTCGCTCGTGCTCCTGGGCGGTGTCGCCGCCTTCGGCTTCAACTTCCAGATTCTGCTGCCCCTGTTCGCCACTGACGTGCTGCGCCTCGATGCGGATGGCTACGGCGCGCTGTTCGCCGCGATGGGCATCGGCTCGCTCGCCGGGTCCCTGACCCTGGCCGTGCTGCGCCGGCGTCGCGCCATCCCGATGATGCTGGGCGGCGGGCTCGTGTTCTCGCTTCTGCTCATCGGCATTGCGGTGTCAAGCAGCGTCTGGATCGCCGCGCCCCTGGTCCTGGCCGCCGGCTTCTTCAGCATGCTGATGATCAACACCATCAATGCCACGGTGCAGGCCAACGTGACCGATGGGCTGCGCGGGCGCGTGATGAGCTTCTACGTCACCGTCTTCGCTGGCTCGGCGCCGGTTGGCGGACTGCTGGCCGGCGTCGTCGCGGAGGCGTTCGGCACGCCGACGGCCTTCGTGATCGGGGCAGCGCTCTCGGTCGTCACGGTCGCGCTGGTCGGCATCGGCCTCCGAGCGGCTGCTCGGACGGGGTCGCTGGGTGTCACGACACTCGACACGTCGTCGGAGCGCCCGTCCGATCCCGGCCGCGCCCCCGAGGCCGTGCGGCCGTCAGCGGCGCGCTGAGTGGCTCGGCAGCAGGACCTGGAGCTCCTCCAGCGCGGCGGCGACGGCCGCTCGACGCTCGTCCGGGATCGGCTCGAGCAGCTCGCGGGCCGCCCGGAGCAGATCCTGCCGCATCGCACGCGCCTGGCGTCGGCCGGTCGGCGTCGGCGCAAGCAGGACCGCCCGCTTGTCGTTGGGGTCGGTGCGGCGCTCGACCAGCCCGGCATCGGCAAGGCTCCCGGCCAACCGGGTGACGACGGGGGCGGTGACCATCAGCCGGCGCGCGACCTCGGCCTGCGGCTGCGGTCCCATGGTGTCGACGATGCGCAGCACGTTGTACTGCTGGTACGTCAGGTCTCCCCACGTCTGACGCTGGCGAGCATGGGCCACGAGGTGCCGCATCACCGGGCCCACCGTCCCGATCAGGCTCGCCTCGAGACTGGGCGGCTCGGGAGGCGGCGGATCGCTCACGCGCTTCCGGCGCGCTCGCGCCGGGGAGGCGTTCGAGGGCATCGCCATGGATCGTAGCAGCCCGAGCCGGGCCGGGCTCACGCTCGTCCTGCTGGCCCTCGCGCACGCCGCGATCCACGCGCAGTCGGCCCTCATGCCGCTGGTCTACCCCATCGTGATCGTCGAGTACGGCCTCAACGAGCGTGATATCGGGACCTTCATCGCCATCACGACTGCGGTGGGCGGCTCGATGCAGCTCGCGTACGGGTTCCTCACGCGGGTCGTCGCGCGGCCGCTGCTGCTCGCCGGCGGACAGCTCGTGTTCGGCACGAGCCTGGTGGTGGGCGGCTTGTCGCAGTCGATCGGCCAGCTGCTGGGCTCGATCAGCGTGGCGCGCATCGGCGCCAGTCCGCAGCATCCGGTTGGCAACGCGCTGCTGTCCGACCTCTACCCGACCCAGCGCCGCGGATTCGCCATCAGCGCCCACATCAGCGGTGGAAACGTGGGGACGATCCTGGTGCCGTTCGTCGGCGGCGCGCTGCTGCTGGCGGTCGGCTGGCAGGCGACGCTGGCCCTGTTCGGCATTCCGGCGCTGATCATCGGGGCGCTCCTCGCCGTCTTCGTGCGGGAGGATCATGCAGCCTACCGGCAGCGTGCCCGAGCCTCGGGCTCGGTCCGCAAGCACCTGCGCGATGTCCTGGGGCGTGGCGATCTGCGCCTGATCCTGGGTGCGTCGCTCGTTGCCGCCGGCGGCCGCGGTCTCGACATCGTGGCGCCCTTCATGGTCCTCTACCTGTCCGGCCCGCTGGGCTTCGACAAGCAGACGGTCGGGATTCTCTACGCGCTGCTGCTCGTCGGTGCGGTGCTGGGCCCGATCCTGGCCGGCGTCCTGTCGGATCGCTTCGGACGCCGTCCCACGCTGGTGACCTACTACCTCGTGTCGGCCGTCGGCATCCTGTCGTTCCTGGCGGCCGGCGCCAACCTGTTCCTCCTCGTGCCGCTCCTGCTTCCGTTCGGCACGGCCGTCTTCAGCGAGTCACCGGTGCTCCAGGCCTACCTGGCCGATCGCGCCACCGGCCCGATGCGCGACGTGGCGTTCGCGGTCTATTTCACGTTCGCCTTCGGCATCGGGGCGGCCTGGGCTTTCATCATCGGATTCGTGGTGGCGACGTTCGGCTACCCGGCCGCGTTCACGATCATGGCCGGGTCCTACATCGCGGCCGCGAGCCTGCTGCTGGCGGTGCGTGATCGGGGTGGTGCACAGCCCGACCCCGGCTGAGTCAGCAGACCGGCACGCTGCCGCAGATCTCGTCGACCCGCGCGTCGAGGGCGGTGATGCGATCGAGGACCTCGTCGAGCCGATCCAGGAGCGCCGCGGTGCCCGCGCCGCCATCGGCGCTGCCGCCGGAGGGGACGTCGCTGCTGAACGCGATGACCCAGGACTCGATGTCATTCTCGAGCTCGGCGAGGCGGAGCGACAGCTCGCTCATCGGCACGCCGCGCTCCACGCCCTCCATGGCGGCCTGCAGCGTCGTCAGCTCGTCGCGCGTGGCCTCGAGCTCTCCGCGCAGGCCCATCGTCTGCAGCAGCAGGAAGAGAAGGAGGAGGATGCTGGCGAGGCCCAGGATGACGAGCAGGGGAGCGGTGGCAGATCGCATGCCGGCCTCCTCAGCAAGTCCCCGGCCGCGATCAGTCCTTCGCAATCAGGCGCTCGAGCTCCGGGCCGTCCGACGCGGTGAGGTCGCGAATCGTATCGGCGTTCACATCGGCGACGATGATCTCGCCGATCTCGTCGTTCACCGAGCTGAAGATGCCGATCTCGGTCATCCGCTCGCACTGGCGCCGGTTGTCGTCGGTCGGCGTCAGGTAGTGGACCGACGACGCGCGATAGCGGTGGATGAGGAAGACGTGCATCAGCGTCATCAGGCGCTTGCGGCGCAGCGCGGGATCGAGGATGTTCTGGTCGCGGACCGACAGGATCGACCGTCCGCGCCGATCGATGATCGTCGTGAAGATCAGGTTGGCCATGGACGCCCCGTCGGCGCCCGCCACGCTCAGCTCGAGGACCTCGGACCCCGCGGTGTGCGGTCGCAGCGAAACCGTCGGGTCGCCCTCGATGGCGTGATGTCGCGCCCAGCTCGCCAGCCATCCCGCCAGCACGCGGGTCGGGACCTCGGTCTGGACCAGGTGCTGGGACTGGGTCGATCCGGCCCCCATGGCCTTGGTGGTGGCCGTCTGACCGGATGCCGCCAGGAGCGCCGCATCGGCGCGGGGTCCACCCACCAGGGTCTGTGGCGTTCGATACGGTGAGTCGAGCAGCCTGAGCTTGCGCTGGAGGCGAGCCAGGGCCAGCATCCCGTCCTCGCGCAGCGCGGTCGTGAACTCCTCCGCCGCCAGGCCATCGATCTGATGGCCACCGTACGTGATGAAGTTGAAGACGAAGCCCATCCGTCCCAGCTCCTCGGGGAAGGCGCGCATCTCCTCGTCGGTCATGCCGGTCGTGTCCCAGTTGAACGACGGCGACAGGTTGTAGGCGAGCATCTTGTCGGGATGGACCGCGTGGATCGCCCGGGCGAAGGCCCGCGCGTCGTCGAGGTCCGCCGTCTTCGTCTCCATCCACAGCAGGTCCGCGAACGGGGCCACGGCCAGCGACTTGGCGATGGCGTACGGGATACCGCCGTCGACCTGGTAGTAGCCCTCCGGGGTCATCGCCATCTCGGCGCTCCAGCTCGGGTCGAGCCCGATGGATCGAGCCCGCTTCCGCGCCGTGCGCCACGAGGCCGTCGCGGCGAACTCCTTCCAGGCGTCGATGCTCATCTCGCCCGCGTCGCCCTCGTCGGCCCGGAACGCCATGGCATCCGCCACGGCCTGGCCGTAGGTCTTCAGGCCGGCGTCCGACTGCCATGCCTCGAGGAAGCGGTCCGCCATGGCATCCAGCGTCGCGTCCTGGTCCTCGCGTCCGCTGGCCGCCGCCTCGTCGATCGCCGTCAGCAGCCCGTGACGCTGCAGCCACTCGTCCGCGGCCGCCTCGTCGTCGGAGGGAACGGCGTACAGGAGGTGGCCGGTCAGGCCGGTGAGTCCGGCCGCATGCAGCCGGCGCACGACCGCCAGGAAGCCGACCTTGTACGACGGCACGTCGGGGTTGGTGACGCCCAGGATGAACGGCTGGTCACGCTCGTCGCCGGCCCCGTCGAGCAGGTTGGCCGCCTCGGCGTCCGTTCGCGCCACGATGATGCCGGGCACGCCCATGACGTCGAGCTGCAGCCGCGCGGCGTTCAGGCGCTTGATCTGCTCGTCGCTCGGCACGAGCACCTTGCCGCCCTGGTGCCCGCACTTCTTGGCGCCCGGCTTCTGGTCTTCGATGTGGTACCCGGGCACGCCGGCCTCGACGAAGCGGCGAATCAAGTTGCGAACGTGGGCATCACCACCGTGACCGGTGTCGGCGTCGGCGATGATGAGGGGCGTGAAATCCACCTCGGGCGTTGCCCGCCGCTGGTCGGGGGTCATGCGCGCGCGAGCGAAGCGCTGGTTGCGATCGGCGGTCAGCAGCCCGCGCACGAGGCCGGCCGCCTCCTCGGGAACCTGGCTCAGCGGATAGCTCGCCAGGTCGGGACCCGGATCCTCGGTCGCCGATCCCTTCGCCGAGGTCGCCCATCCACCGAGGTAGATGGCCTCGATGCCCATGCGCTTCATGGCGACGCCCTGGCCCGGCGAGTACGGCCCGAAGGTCGTGATGGCGCGCCGCGACGCGAAGAGCTCTTGCAGCCGCGTGTGAAGCTTCTCGGCAGCCACGCGCGCGACCGGGTAGTCGACCGCGATGCGCCCGCGCTGCTCCGCGACCTGCCGGGGCGTGTGGAGCCGCACGGTCTGCGCGAAGCGCGGGCTCGTCATCCAGTCCGCGGTGGTCTCGATGTCGCCGGCGAAGGCAGACGCCTCGGGATCGGCGGCAGGCTGGTCCGGGCGCACGGCGGGCGCCGTCGGCTCACTGATCGCCATGGGAGGCCTACTCGTTGGCGTGGTCGCGGTCGCAGAGATCCGGGCAGCGACACTCCGCCAGCTCCGCGACGCTGAGGACCTCGGGCGTCTCCGGCTGCTCCGGCCGCCACAGCAGCCAGGGGTTGAGGCGGGCGTCGCCGGCGGCCGGGCGGGCGCGGCCTGGATGGGGTGTGCCGGAGGTGAGTGGAAGCATGACCAGAGGGTGCGCCTCCATTGGACCATCAGTCAAGATGATTCTTTGGATGACTTCCATCAGTCAGATTGATACAATGCGCCGATGGCGGAACCGATCCAGATGGCTCAGCTGGAGGCGTTCGCGGCGGTCGCGCGCCTCGAGTCGATCAGTGCTGCGGCCGAGGAGCTTGTCGTCAGCCAGCCGGCGGTGACGGCTCGCCTCCAGGGGCTGGAGCGTGAGCTGGGCAGCCGCCTCTTCGTGCGCTCGCGACGGGGAACCGTCCTGACCGATGCCGGTCGCATGCTCCTCCCGCACGTGGATCGCGCGCTGGCGGCCGTCGCCACCGGCCGCCGCGCCGTCGCGGAGGTCGTTGCCGGCACCGGAGGACGGTTGACGATCGGGGCGGCACCGGCCATCAGCACGTACGTGCTCCCGGCGATGCTGCACAAATTCCAGGCCGAGCACCCCCTGGTCCAGCTGTCGGTGCGCAGCGGCCACTCCGAAGAGGTCCTCGAGCTCGTGCTGCGGCAGGAGGTCGAGCTGGGGCTCATGCGTCCGATCCCGCACCCCGACGTGTCGCTCACGCCGCTGTACGAGGATCCGCTCGTGCTGGTCGTCCCGCGCGCCCACGCGTTCGGCGCGCGCGGCGAGATCCAGATGTCCCAGATGGCGTCCGAGCACCTCATCCTGTTCGATCGGACGAGCTCGTTCCACGAGCTGACCAGCTCGATCTTCCGGCAGGCCGGGATCGACCCCCGTGGGTTCATCGAGGTGGACAACATCGATGCCGCGAAACGCATGGTCGAGCAGCGTCTCGGCATTGCGCTGCTCCCGGGCACGTCGGTGCAATCGGAGATCGGCTCCGGCCGGCTCGTCCCGGTGACGATCACCGACATGGCGCCGGTGCGTCGCCAGATCGTGGTGGCCCGACGTCGCGACGTCGGCGACCCCTCGACGATCGTCGCCGACTTCCTTCGAACGCTCGACAACCTCCGGCCGGGGCCGCCGTTCGCAGCCGGAACGGCCCGGTCCGCGGTCTAGAATCGTTCGATGACGACCGATGAGCGAGCCGACAGCACCGACGCGATCGAGAACCTGCTGCGCGAGGATCGGACCTTCGCCCCCTCCGACGCGTTCGTCCGTGAGGCGAACGAGAGCGATGCCGAGATCTACGAGCGCACCGCATCGGAGGAAGGATTCCGCGCGTTCTGGACCGAGCAGGGCAACCGCCTGGACTGGATGGAGCCCTGGAGCGAGCTCTACACCTGGGAGGCGCCCTACGCCACGTGGTTCATCGGCGGCAAGCTCAACGTCAGCGTCAACTGCCTCGACCGCCATGTGAATGCCGGGCTGGGCGATCGTGTCGCGTACTTCTGGGAGGGAGAGCCCGGGGACACGCGAACCATCACCTACGCGGAGCTGCTGGACGAGGTCTGCCGATTCACGAACGCTCTGCGCGGACTCGGCGTGAAGAAGGGCGACCGGGTCGCCATCTACATGCCGATGATTCCCGAGCTGCCGGTCGCCATGCTGGCCTGCACCCGCATCGGCGCCGCACACAGCGTCGTGTTCGGTGGCTTCAGCGCCGATGCCCTGGCCGATCGCATCGACGACGCGGAATGCTCGGTCGTGATCACCGCCGACGGCGGCTACCGCAAGGGGGCGACCGTCGCCCTCAAGAAGGCGGCCGATGAGGCCATCGGGCGCACCTCATCGGTGAAGCACTGCGTCGTCGTCAAGCGCACCGGTGACGACGTGGCGTGGGACGACGGTCGTGACCACTGGTACCACGACCTCGTCGATGGCCAGCCCACCACGGCCGATCCCGAGCCGATGGACTCGGAGGACCTCCTCTACCTGCTCTACACCTCCGGCACCACGGCCAAGCCGAAGGGGATCATGCACACCACGGGTGGGTACCTCACCGGCGTCAGCGCGACGCACCGCATGATCTTCGACCTCAAGCCGGAGACCGACGTCTACTGGTGCATGGCCGACATCGGCTGGGTGACCGGCCATTCGTACATCGTCTACGGCCCACTCGCGAACGCGTCGACCGGCGTCATCTACGAGGGCGCCATCGACTTCCCCGACAAGGACCGATGGGCGCAGCTTGCCGCGAAGTACCACGTCACGATCCTGTACACCGCCCCCACCGCCATCCGCGCACTGATGAAGTACGGCGCGGATGCCTTCGCCGATGACGACCTGTCGTCGCTGCGCCTGCTGGGCTCGGTCGGCGAGCCGATCAACCCCGAGGCCTGGGCCTGGTACTGGAAGGAGATCGGCGGTGAGAGGTGCCCGGTCGTCGACACCTGGTGGCAGACCGAGACGGGCATGATCATGATCACGCCGCTGCCGGGCATCGTGACGCTCAAGCCGGGAAGTGCCACCTTCCCATTCCCGGGAGTCCAGGCCGATGTCGTCGACGAGGCCGGGAAGTCGGTGCCGCTGGGGGGCGGTGGCTACCTCGTCCTCGAGCGGCCATGGCCGGCCATGCTGCGCGGCATCTACGGCGACCCCGAGCGCTACGAGCAGACCTACTGGTCGCGCTACCCGGGGCGCTACTTCGCGGGCGACGGCTGCAAGCGCGACGAGGAGGGCTACTACTGGCTGCTCGGTCGGATCGACGATGTGATGAACGTCTCCGGCCACCGCATCAGCACGACCGAGGTCGAATCGGCGCTGGTCTCCCATCCGTCCGTGGCCGAGGCGGCGGTGGTGGGTCGCACCGATCCGATCACCGGCCAGGCGATCTTCTGCTACGTCATCCTGCGATCCGGCCATGACGCGTCCGACGAGCTCGGAGCGGAGCTGCGGACGCACGTGGCGGACATGATCGGCAAGTTCGCACGTCCGAAGCAGATCCTCTTCACCCCGGACCTGCCGAAGACGCGCTCCGGCAAGATCATGCGACGGCTGCTGCGTGACATCGCCGAGCAGCGGGACCTTGGTGACGTGACGACCCTGGCGGATTCCACGGTCGTCAGCGCCATCCGTGACCAGTCGGGCAAGGGCGAGGACTGAGCGGCTATTCCCCGGAGCCGACCTGGACGCCAACCAGTGAGCCCGACCCGTCTCCACCCGGCGTGACGCTCACGACGCCACCGAAGGAGTTGTCGCCCGGATCCTGGAAGATCCACGAGTAGGAGCCCTCGGCCGAGGTGCGGCTGAAGATCTCGAGGCCCGCGCCGGTGATCGCTCCTTCATAGAACGACTCGAGGTCGTCGGGAGATCGGCTCGATTCGAACGTCAGGAAGATGACCCCGCCGGCAGTCGTTCGCGACGTCTCCGACGCGTCGGGAGGCGTGAGCTGCTCCGCCAGCTGATCGAGGTCTCCGGACGAGCCGTTTCCCCCGCCGCCTCCTCCGCCTCCGCCGGATGTCTCGTTTGGTTGTGGCGTGCCGGCCGCCTCGCTTGCCGGTCCATCCCCACCACCATCGGCGCTTGAACCGGAACCGCCGCATGCGGCAAGCAGCAACGCGAGGAAGATGGGCGCGAGGGCTCGGGTGGATCGCATGTCGTCGTCCTCCGTACCGTTTCGGCCGCGGGGATCTGCGGGCTGCCCGCTCGCCGTATCGGCGGACGTTGCGCTCGGCGCTCTCCGCCGTCAAGAGCCGATATGCACGCGCGCCCGGCCAGATGGTCGGTGCGTCGCGGGGTCTAGAATCGGCGCATGGCCCAGACCGCCGCCCAGGAACCGACCGAGGCCGCCGCCGAGTACCTGATGACGGTGCGCTACATGCACGGCGAGGGACAACCGGTCATCGCGGCACGGCTGGCGGAGCGTCTCGGGGTCAGCGCCGCGACCGTCAGCGAGATGGTCACGCGCCTGGTTCGGGAGGGGTTGCTCGCCGTCGATACCGACACCCGTCAGCTGAACCTCACCGACGAGGGGCGATCCGCCGCTGAGCGCACCTTCCGCCGGCACGCCCTGTCGGAGTGGCTGCTGACCGAGGTCATCGGCCTCGGGTGGGCGGAGGCCGATGAGGAGGCGCACCACCTCCAGCATGCATTCAGCGACCGCGTGACCGACAAGATCGACGAGCTGCTCGGCGAGCCGCCGACCTGCCCTCACGGGAACCCGATCCCGCGAGACGGGAAGACGCCCGAGCGGCCGGCGGGCCTCCGGCTGTCCGAGGCCCGGCCGGGAAGCGACGTCACGATCCTGCGCGTCACCGAGGAGGCGGAGGAGGATGCGAGGCTGCTGACGTTCCTTCAGCAGAACGGCGTTCGTCCCGGCCATGTCTTCGAGGTCGTCGAGGTTGCCGAGCACATCGGCACCATGACCCTGCGGCGGTCGGCGGCCGGGCCGGAGGATGGGCACGAGGTCACCATCGGGCTCGTCGCCGCTGCCAAGCTGCGCATGCTCGATGGACGCGCCGACCCGGCGCTCTTCCACCGCGTCCCGGAGCGCGCCCGGCTTGCCGCGACTCGCTGAATCGGTCTGCTAGGATTCCGCCCAGCATGGTTCGAGATCGAAGCCGACGCGGCGTCATCGCCGCCGTCGCCCTTGTGCTCTGGTTGGGCTATATGGCCGTCGGCCTGGCCGTGATCGACACGCTGCTTCCCACGGTCGGCGGGGAAGGCCCGGAGGGCACCGCCGCGTTCGTCGGGCTGGTGTTCGGCGTCTTCACCGTCGGACTCATCATGTGGGCCGCCTCCGACTGATCGGCGTCGTCGACGCGTCAGCCCTTGCGCCGATGGACCAGCAGGAACAGGCCGATCTGCTCTCCGGTCTCGTCATCTCGTGCGGCGAACTCCGACCCGATCGCCTCGAGGCGCGCCACGAGATCGCGACGGTCGGCGACGGTCAGACGAACGCCGAGCCGCTGGGCGCTGAGCGCTGCCCGCGCTCCGGCCTCCATCACCTCGTCACGCGTCGCCTCCAGGGCCGCCACTGCATAGGTCGGCGTCTGCGTGATCCGCAGCATCCAGCTCTTCCCGGTGATCCGGTATGGCTGCTCGAGGTGGCCTGACGACCCCCTGCGCATCGGTTCCGCCTTGAGGAATCCCAGGGTCACCAGCCGGCGAACGTGATAGAGGACAGTCCCTGGGTCCCGGTCGAGCCGATGCGCCAGCTCGCGGTTCGTCATGGCGCTGTCGATGCACAGCCGGAGGATCCGGAGCCGGAGCGGATGGGCCAGTGCGCGCGCTTCGGCGGCGGTGGCATCCCGCTCGGGTCCCGCAGATGATTGACGTTCTTCCATCGATGGAATATTCTCCACCATCATGTACGGCCGGCCGCTCAGCGCCATCATCGCCTTCACATTCGTCGTGGCTGCGTGCGGCACCCAGCCATCGTCCGATCCTAGCGTCCCGAGCAGCTCGGACACGGCGCCCGCCGGCCCTCCACGGGAATCCGCATCGAGCTCGCCGACCGTGATGCCATCGTACGATCCAGATGCACCCCTCGCGGTCGAGGAACGGCCGCACGCCGCGATGAACGGCGCAGACCTGATCGATCTCTCGTATGCCAGCCCGGGCGGCGGACGCGTCTCGGCGTGGATGGTGGTGCCGGACGGCGACGGTCCATTCGCCGGTCTCGTCTACCTTCACGGCAGTGAGACCGACCGCGACGATTTCGTGGACGAGGCGCTGGCCATGGCCTCGGGTGGAGCCGTTTCGATCCTCATCGACGCGCCGTTTCGCCGGTCGGGGGCCGATCGGACAGGCACCCTCCAGGACTACTTCGCCCCGGAATCCGAGGCGGCGCTGGTCGAGCAGACCGTGGTCGACATCCGGCGTGCCTACGATGTTCTCTCCCAGCGGGCGGACGTCGACGCGGCGCGCCTGGGGTTCGTCGGTCATTCGTGGGGCGCCTCCGTCGGCCCCCTCCTGGCTGCGGCGGATGATCGAGCTGTCGCACTGGTGCTGATCGCGGGCCGACCCAGCTGGACGGGCTTTCTCATCGAGGCAGCCGGTCGTTTCGCGGGCTCCCGGGCCCTGGTGGGCGACGCGGGTTGGGAGCACTACCTGGAAGTCCTGGCGCCGTACGATGCGGTGGCGAGCCTGTCGGGCCTCGCGGCCGATCGCATTTACCTGCAGTTCGGCGCTGTCGACGATGTCGTCACACCGGCCCACGCAGCCGAGTGGGTTGCCGCCGCGCCGGCGGGTGTGACGGTCGACACGTACCCGGGGGCCGGGCATGCCCTGGATGCGACGGCCGTAGCCGATCGCGCGGGCTGGCTGGCAGATCGGCTCGGCCTCGAGACGATTCTCCCCGAGGCGCTTGCGGAGGTCGGGCTGCCGGATCGGCCCTCCCGCATTCCCTGAACCGGGAGCGGCGCCGCAGGGGCGGTTGCGCTAGCCTTGGCCGGATGTCCACCCATCCACGTTGGCTGCTGCCGGCGGCGTTCGTGCTGCTCGGCCTGATCTGGGGCTCCTCGTTCGCCTGGATCAAGATCGCGGTCGACGAGATTCCACCGGCAAGCCTGGTCGCGTGGCGCATGTCGCTCGGTGCAGCAGGCATGCTCGCGCTGCTCGCCGTCATCCGCGTGCCGATGCCGCGCGGGTTGCGCAGCTGGCTGCCACTCGCATTCATGGGCGCGGTGAACGCGGCCGTCCCGATCTTCCTCATCAGCTGGGGCGAGCAGTTCGTCGATTCGGGGACCGCGGCGGTGCTGAATTCGCTCACGCCGATCTTCAGCCTCGTGATCGCCGGCATCGTGCTGCGCGTCGAGCCCGTGACCGTCCTGCGGGTGGCCGGCCTCGTGCTCGGCTTCGCGGGCGCCGGCCTCCTCGCCAGCCGCGAGCTGGAGCTGCGCGCCGAGACGTCCGGGCTGATCGGCGCGGGAGCGGTCGTGCTCGCCGCGCTGTCGTACGCGGTCGGGGCCTCCTATGCGAGGCACCGGATCCGCTCGACGCATCGCTACGTCGTGGCCGGCGGCACGCTGGTCTTCGCCGCGCTGTACACGGTCGTCCTGGCCCTTCTCACCGACGGCGGGGTCATTGCCCCGACCCAGCTCGACACGATCCTCGCCGTGGCATGGCTCGGGCTGCTGGGCTCCTTCGTGGCCTACGTGCTCTTCTTCTTCCTGATCGAGCACCTGGGTGCGACCATCGCCTCGATGGTCACCTACATCTTCCCGGTGGTCGGCGTGAGCCTCGGCGTCCTCCTCCTGTCGGAGCGGCTGGATCTCCGGCTCGGCCTCGGAACGCTCCTGGTGCTGGCAGGGATCGCAGTGGTGACCCTTCGCTATGATCCGCGCGTGAGCCGCATACCCGACGGTGTGGGCCGGTGAGCGGGCCGTGGGACCGCCCGCCGTCCTCCGATCCGGGCGACAGTTGGCCGAGCGAGGATCTCAAGGAGGGGACGACCGGGCCGGCCGAGCCCGACCGTTGGACCTCGGACGACCCCTGGGCCGCCCCTGAGCCCGATGCGTCGGGGTGGGGCGCATGGCCGCCACCACCGCCACCCGAGGAGAGCCTGGGCGACGAGGCCGACCTGCCGGTCGCCGATCCGTGGGCCGAGTCGTGGACCGACGATGCCCCCGATGCGCCAGCCGCCCCGCGACGCGAGCCCGAACCGTGGATCTCGCGCGAGCCGGCACGCGCCGAGCCATGGATGCCATCGGAGGAGCCCTGGTCGCTGGCCGGCGACGACGACCTCCCGGCCTCCTCCGACTGGACCGCCGAACCCGCCGAACCTGCCGCGTCGCCGGTCGGAGGCGGTTGCCCCCCTGCCGACTCCGGTCTTCGAACCCGAGCCGGAGGCCGAGCCAGAACCCGAGCCGGAGCCCCAGCCCCAGCCAGAGCCAGAACCGGAGCCCGAACCGGAGCCGGCGTCCGAGCCAGAACCGGAGCCCGAACCAGAACCCGAGCCTGCAGCGGCGACCCCATCATTCGAGCCCGATGTGCCTCGGCCGTCATGGGTCGTCAGGTCACCCTGGTCGCGGCGCAATCTCGAAGCCGAGGAGGAGCCGGAACCTGGGGCCGAACCCGAGCACCTGCCGGAGTCGACCGATGTCGATGGTGGGGTTGAGGCTGCGGCGTCGGCGGAGCCACTCGAGCCCGACGTTCCGGCGCCGTCATGGTCCGTCGCATCGCCGTGGACGCGGCGCTCTCCCGAACCTGAGCCAGAGCCGGAGCCGGAGCCCGAACCGGAACCGGAACCAGAACCTCAGCCGGAACCAGAACCCGAGCCCGAGCCGGAACCTGAGCCAGAGCCCGAGCCCGAGCCCGAGCCAGAACCCGAGCCGGAACCAGAGCCAGAACCAGAGCCAGAGCCCGAGCCGGAGCCAGAGCCCGAGCCGGAGCCAGAGCCCGAACCGGAGCCGGAGCCAGAACCTGAGCCGGAGCCGGAGGCGGAGGCAGAGCCAGAAGCCGGGGAGCCGGAACCCACGTCACCCGTGCTGCCCGATTGGCTGGGTGACGCGCCCTGGCCCGAGCGCGGCGAGTCGACACAGGTCCTGCCCTCCACCTGGGCCCCGAGCGAGCCGGCGCCTCCTGAGCCAGATCAGGGGCTCGTGCCGGTCGCCGGTCGCATCTCGGTCTCTGCCGCGACCGGCGAGCCCGCCGATCACGTTGCACCGGAGGACGAGCCGACCACCGCGGAGCAGGCGGTTCCGTGGCTCATCGGCATCATCCTCCTGCTGGCCGGGATGGTGATCGTGCTGATGGCCCTGATCTTCGCCGGCGACGCCTCGCTTGGCGGCAGCGGCGCCGTCCCGTCCGGCAGCGGCGCAATTCCGAGTCATGACCTGGTCGGCGCGAGCGCGAGCGCGAGCGCCACGGCCACCGATGCGCCGGCCTCGACCTCGCCGACCGTGGCCCCCTCGTCCAGCCCGACACTGGCGCCCGTCCCCGAGTACGGAGCGCTCGAGATGGTCTACCAGGGCCGAAGTGCCGCCCTCGCGCCGATCTACCTCCTCCGCCGCGACTTCACTCAGGACGTCGACACCCAGGAGGTGCTGGCGCAGGACCCGACGCTCGACGTCCGATACTTCGCGTGGGCGCGCGACGGCACGGTCGGCGCCGGCCTCCTGGCCGACGTTCTCGTCTCGATCGAGCCGGGCACGGAGAAGCGCCGCCTCGCCGACGGCATCAGCTCGATCGCGTTCAGCCCCGATGGCTCGACCGTCTACGCGGCGCGGATCGCTCAGGACGGGGCGAACGACGTCGCGACGATCTTCGCGATCGACTTTCTCAGTGGTGAATCGACCGAAGTGGCCGCGATCACCTACACCCGCCCGTCGCTGGCCGACGAGGATGCGCTGTCGGAGGCGCAGTTCACCGACGAGGGCGGACCGATCCGCATCTACTGGCTGGAGGACGGGACCCTCCGCTTCTGGGCGCTCGGCGGCGGAAACTGGCGCGTGAACCCCGCCGACGGCCAGGTCACGCCGATCGAAGGCGACACGGTGCCCGTCCTCTGGTCGCCGGACGGAGACCGGAGGATCCGCCTCGCCTACAGCGGTGGGCAGACTGCGATCACGCTCACCGACGCGTCCGATGCCGAGCTCGAGACGGTGGCCGTCACCGGACGGGTCAGCCACCTTCGCTGGGCTCGGGATGGCGAGCGGGTCGTCTTCACCGTTGGCCGCTCGGCGAGCGGCGGCGGGGTGCTCCAGGACCTGTTCCTCTGGGATCTCAACGAGGCCGACCCGATGCAGCTGACAGACACCGGTGCCGCGTTCGGCGCGGAATGGCTGGGGACCCAGCCCGTGTGGCGCGACTCATGAGCCAGATCGTCAATCCGATCGGCGTCGAGCTCGACGAGACGGCGCGTCGCATGCGCATCCGGTGGGACGACGGGCACCTCGGAGAGTGGTCGTGGCAGGATCTGCGTCGCGCCTGTCCCTGCGCCCTGTGCGCCGGCGAGGGCAATCTCCCCGGCGTCGTCACGCTCGAAACGTACTTCGACGAGCAGCAGACCACGCTCAACGAGATCCGATGGATCGGCCGCTACGCGCTGGCGCCCATCTGGGCCGATGGTCACGACACGGGGCTCTTCACCTACACGAAGCTCCGCGAGTCCTGTGCCTGCGGGGAGCACGCGGGATCCGGCTGACGGCTGTGCAGCACCCCATCTCGGAGGGATTCACGCTCGCGCTCGGTGGGGGCGGGGCGCGCGGATGGGCGCACGTCGGCGTCGCGCGAGCCCTTGCGGCCCATGGTCTGGCGCCTCGACGCATCGTGGGAACGAGCATGGGCGCCATCGTGGGGGCGGCCCTCGCCGCGGGGCGCACACCGGAAGAGATCGAGGCCGGAGCCTTGCGCGCGCCGATGCATCGGCTCATCACGCGCCGCGGGCGGTTCGCGCTCTTCGATCCGCGCTCGATGCTCGACCACCTCGGGCGTGAGCTCGATGATCCGCGCATCGAGGATCTCCCGCTGCCGTTGGGGGTGACCACCTACGACCTGGTCGCCGGGGCACCGCGCCTGATCACCCACGGCCGGCTGCTGGACGCCCTGGAGCGCAGCATCGCCGTCCCGCTCTTCTTCCCGCCGCGGCACGACCGAGACGGTGTCTGGTGCGATGCCGGCCCGTGGGAGGGGATCCCGGTGACGCTCGCCCGCCGATGGCACGCGGAGGATCCGGTGATCGGCGTCCTGGCGGACATTCCGAAACCCGCCTTTCTGGCCAGCAGGGCGGGCGCACTCCTCCTGCGCACGGTGTCGTCGCGGCTCGGCGTGCGAGATGCGCACGAACGCCTCACGGCACGGCGCTACCTGGCGTTGCTCACCGCTCGGTGGGCCGACCCCGTTGTGCACGACCCGCCGGACCTCCTGATCTCCCCGCGCCTCGGACGCATGAACGCCCTGCAGTTCGGACGCGTCTCGCATGCGATTGCCATCGGAGAGCGCGATGCGCGGCTCGCACTCGCTACCATCAACCACCCGAGCACGAGGATCCCGGCACGTGCACGCTGAATCGATGGGTGGCGTCATCTTCGTCCACGCGCATCCCGACGACGAGTCGATGGCGACCGGTGGGGTCATCGCGCGGCTGGTGGCCGAGGGAGTGCGGGTGGATCTCGTCACGTGCACCGACGGCGCCGAAGGCGAGATCCACGATCCGACGCTCGATCCCGAAGAGGCGCGACCGCGCCTGGCGGCAATCCGGGCGGGTGAGCTTGCGTGCTCGGTGGACGCGCTCGGGGGCGGTGCTATCCATCACCACATGCTCGGCTACCGCGACTCCGGGATGATCGGCACGCCGGCGAACGAGCATCCAGACTGCTTCTGGCAGGCCGATCTCGACGTGGCCACGTCGCGCCTGGCGGAGATCGTGCGCGAGGCGCGCCCGGTGGCCATCGTCACGTACGACGAGAACGGCAACTACGGCCACCCCGATCACATCAACGCCGCCAGGATCGCGCGTCAGGCCTACCAGGCGTCCCGCAACGAGCCCTGGGAGGTTGCGCGCTTCTACGAGATCGCCTTCGTCCGCGAGCGCTGGTTCGAGCTGATGGGTTCCATGAAGGCGCGGGGGATCCCGCTGCCATGGGACCTCGGCGACGTGGTCCCGGATCCCGCCGACCAGCTCAACCCGACGAACGCGGCCGCCCTCTCCCAGGTGAGCGACGCGATCGAGTCGCAGGAGGGCGACGCCATGGAGTTCGGCCGCGCCGATGCCGAGGTCACGACCCGCGTCGACGTGTCCGGCCACCTCAAGGCGAAGCGACGGAGCATGGACTGCCACAAGACGCAGCGCCAGGACCTTGGCTGGCTGCTCGACCTGCCGGACGACCTCGCGGATGGAGCGATCGACACGGAGTACTTCGTGCTCCGCTGGCTCGACGGGACGGAGGTGGATGCGGCGCATCGCGAAACCTCGCTGCTCGGCGACTGAGCGGTACCATCGCAGCACCATGGCGAATCGCACCCTCACCCTGACCGACGACCTCGTCGGCTACGTCCAGCGGCTCGGAGTACGCGAGCACCCTGCCCTTGCAGCCCTCCGCGATGAGACGGCGGCCCTGCCGGAGCACGAGATGCAGATCGCGCCAGAGCAGGGGGCGTTCATGGCGCTCCTCGTTCGGGCGATCGGGGCACGGAGCATCATCGAGATCGGCACGTTCACCGGCTATAGCTCGACGGCGATGGCACTCGCCCTCCCGCCCGACGGCACGATGCTGTGCTGCGACGTGAGCGACGAGTGGACCGCCATCGCGCGTCGCACGTGGGAATCGGCCGGAGTCGCCCAGCTCATCGAGCTGCGGATCGCCCCGGCCACCGACACCCTCTCGACGCTCGGGCCCGATGGGTTCGACCTGGCGTTCATCGACGCCGACAAGCCGAGCTACGACGCCTACTACGAGGAGTGCGTGCGCGTCGTCCGGCCGGGGGGCCTCATCCTCATCGACAACGTCCT
This sequence comes from uncultured Chloroflexia bacterium, assembly GCA_963767985.1. Taxonomy (GTDB): domain Bacteria; phylum Chloroflexota; class Limnocylindria; order QHBO01; family QHBO01; genus JACDBZ01. The sequence goes on along the minus strand of CAVYGE010000002.1, from coordinate 51,702 downwards.
CCAGGGCGGACGCGTCGTCGACGACGCGAGAAAGCGGCGAGAGCGTCCGCGCCATCCGGGCGCTGAACGAGAAGATCGCCGTCGACGAGCGTGTCGACCACGTGCTGCTGCCGCTCGCCGACGGCCTGACCCTGGCCCGCGTCCGCTAGCCGGCCTTGTCGCTCGAGACGCCGACGCCGGGGGAGCCGTCGCGATCGGAGATCGCTGCCAGCGCAATCCGTCGTCCCTCGCTGTGGCGTCACCGCAATTTCCTGAAGCTGTGGTCGGCCCACACGATCAGCCAGTTCGGAGACGAGATCACCCAGCTGGCCCTGCCGCTGGTCGCGATCATCACGTTGCAGGCGACGCCGTTCCAGATCGGCCTGCTCGGCACGTTCCAGTTCCTGCCGTTCATCCTGCTGACCATCCCGGCCGGCGTGTGGGTCGACCGCATGCGTCGCAAGCCGATCCTCATCGCCGCCGACATCGGGCGAGCCGTGCTTCTCGTGTCGATTCCGATCGCATTCGTGGGTGGCTGGCTGACCATCCTCCAGCTGTACGCCGTCGCCTTCGCGGTGGGCTGCCTCGAGGTCTTCTTCGACGTCGCGTACCAGTCGTACCTGCCGGCGGTCGTCCGTCGCGACCAGCTCGTGGAGGGCAACGCCAAGCTCGAGCTGTCGAACTCGGCCTCGACGGTCATCGGGCCGGGCGTGGCCGGATTCCTGGTCGAGCTGGTCCGTGCCCCGTTCGCGATCCTGTTCGACGCGCTGTCGTACCTCGGCTCGGCGCTCATGCTCGTGTTCATCCGCAGCCCGGAGCCGGCGCCCGAGCCGCACGACCCCGCGACCGGGCCGCGGCCGTCGATGCGGCAGGAGGCGACCGAGGGGTTGCGCTACGTGCTCGGTCACCGCTACCTGCGGTACATCGCGGCCTGCACCGGCACGCTCAACCTGTTCGGCAACATCGGCGGCGTGATCATGGTGCTCTACATCGTCCGGGAGCTGGGGATCACCCCCGGCACCCTGGGGCTGATCTTCGCCCTCGCCAACCTTGGCGTGCTGTTCGGGGCGTTGACTGCGGAGCGCCTGGCCCGATGGTTCGGGCTGGGTCCGGTGATCGTGGTCAGCGCGGCTCTCTCGCCGTTCATGCTCGTCCTGGTGGCGATCGCGCCCCGTGACGCCGCCATCCCGTTCCTCGTGGCCGGCGGCGTGATCGGCGCGGCGACGGCGGTGATCTACAACATCAACCAGGTGAGCTTCCGGCAGGCCATCACGCCGGAGCGCATGCTCGGTCGCATGAACGCCACGATGCGGTTCATCGTGTGGGGGACGATCCCGATCGGGTCGATCGCCGGCGGCATCCTCGGCGGGTTGATCGGCCTGCAGGCGACGATCTGGATCGGCGCCATCGGCTCGTTCGTCGGATTCCTGCCCGTGCTCCTGTCGCCGGTCCGCGGCCTGCAGAACATCCCGGACGCGGAGGGGTCGTGACCATCCAGCCGCCGATGCGCTGCAGCGCCCTGGCCGACGAGCTCGACGAGCCGATGATCGGCAGTGTCGAGCAGCGACGACGGTGGCTGCTGGTCGAGGATCGCAGCGCGTGGGGCGCCGGTGCCGTCAAGGACGTCCTTGGGCCGGACCTCCCGGCCCAGGCCAAGGCGCGCGGCGTCCGCGTGCTCCTGATCAAGCGCCGCGAGGCTGACCCATCCGCCGATGCGGTCCGTCGCGTCTTCCTCGTCGACGTGGTCGCCGGGCGCATGGCAACCCGGGACCTTTCGGATCTCGCGGACCTCGCGGTCGAGGCCATCGCCGATGACCCGATCGAGTCGTTCGGCGCGGAGTGGCGCGAGCCGATCTTCCTCGTCTGCACCAACGGCAAGCGCGACGCCTGCTGTGCGCTCCGTGGCCGAGCGCTCATGTCGGCCCTGGCCATGGAGCACGCTGCGCGAACCTGGGAGTGCACCCACCTCGGCGGCCATCGCTTTGCCGGCAACCTCGTCTGCCTGCCGGACGGGATCGTCTACGGCCGCGTGTCAGCCGCCGACGGCCCACGCCTGGCGGCCGCCTATGCCGACGGGCAGCTCGACCCGACCCGACTGCGCGGAAGGTCGGGATGGCCGGCCCCGGCCCAGGTGGCGGAGCAGTCCGTGCGTCAACGGCTCGGCCTGACCGGAGTCGCGGCCCTCACCCTGATCGACGCCCGGATCAGCGGCGACGATGCCAGCGTTGTGCTCGCCGACGCGCAGGGCACGCCGCACCACGTTGAGCTTCGCTCCGAGCGCCACACACCCGCCCGCGCGGTGAGCTGTGCGGGTGACAAGGTCGAGGAGCCGATTCATTGGCGCACGCTGGATGCGCCGCAGGCTACCGATCGAGCTCCTCGAAGAGCGTGATCTGGATTCCGGCGGGTGCCTCGAGCCGGGCATTGAGTGAGCGCCACGGGGTCTCGACGGGTGGCGCGATCAGCTGGGCGCCCCCATCCAGCGCCGCGGACGTGCCCGCGGCCGCATCGGCGACCTCGAAGGCGACCCGGTACTTGCCGGCGACCGGCCGTCCGACCTCGACCGCGTCGATGTATGCCTTCTGGGCCGGGTTCGCGAGCTCGAGGGTGGCTCGGCCGGCGTCGAGGATGGTCACGCGGGCATCGCCATCGGCCGCGAACGCGCCCTCCTCGTGCAGGCCCAGCACATCCCGGAAGAAGTGCACCGCCTCGTCGTAGTCCTCGGCCTCGACGACGAGGCGCATCTGGGTCACACGAGGTCGGGGGTCGGCGTCATGGGTCATCGGCGTATCGAACACCGCCGGGATGCCCCCTGCAAGGGCCGGGTACCCTGCGCCCATGCAGGATTCTGTACGCGAGGCGCTGAGCGAGGCCGCCGATCGCTGGGGCACGCCCCTCTACGTGACCGATCTCGATGCCGCCGTCGCGAATGCGCGTGCCTGGCAGGCGGCCCTGCCGGGGGCGCTGGTGGCGTATGCCATCAAGGCCAACCCCGATCCCGCCCTGCTGCGACGGCTGGCATCCGAGGGGTTCGGATTCGAGGTGGTCGGCCCGGTCGAGCTGTCGATGGCCCGGCGCGCGGGGGCCGCTGCGGAGCGCACGGTCGTCAACGGCGTCGGCCCGTCGGGAGCCCATCTTGCCGATGCCATGACCGGTGGCGCGCTCGTCAACGCGGAGTCGCTCAGCGCGCTCGACGCCCTCATGCTCGGTGGGAAGGGCCGCATCGGGCTGCGGGTCAATCCGGCCATCGAGGCCGCCACGCATCCGCACCTGGCGACCGGGGCGGCTGATTCCAAGTTCGGCATCGCGCTGGACGAGCTGCCCGATGCGCTGGCGTGGCTCGGCCGCGCCGGACGCGCACCGGACTCGATCGGGGCGCACATCGGCTCGGACATCGACGATGCGGCTCCGTTCGGCACCCTGGCCGCGCTGCTCGCGCGCCTCGCCGACGAGAGCGGCGCGCATTGGATCGACATGGGAGGCGGGTTCAGCGCTGACCCGGTGGACTGGGCGGCAGCGGTGCGACCTCACGTCCCCGGCACGGAGCGCATCATCGTCGAGCCGGGGCGCAGCATCGTGGCCGATGCCGGCTGGCTGCTCACGAAGGTCGTTCGTGTCCAGGGCCGCGGCCATCTCATCGCCGATGCCGGCATGACGGAGCTGATCCGCCCGATGCTGTACGGCGCGGAGCACCCGGTCGAGCTGCTCTCCGAGGGCGCCGGGCTCCCCGATCGCGGCTCGTGGACGCTGTCCGGACCGGTCTGCGAGGCCGGCGACGTGCTGGCCCGCGACATCGACCTCGGAAGAGGGGCGGGGGAGGGCGCGCTCCTGGCCGTCGGCCGGGCGGGTGCCTACGGCGTCGCCATGGCATCGAACTACAACGGCCGCCTGCGTCCGGCATCGGCCGTCCTCGAGGGCGGTGAGCTGAGGCTCAGCCGGCGCCGCGAAACGCTCGAGGACGTGACCGCGCGCGACCGACCGGAGGGCTAGCCTCGGCGTCGCGCTAGCTCGTGGCCGGTCCGAACCCGTGGCCGCCGGTGATCTTCCAGCGCCTGCCGTCGTGCGTCAGCCGATAGACGGCGGGATTCGGCATCGCCATGTGAAATGCGTACCCGACCTGCCCGTCGAGCGACTGGAGCATGAGGCTGATGAGATTGCCGTGGCTGCCGAGCACCAGCCGCCCGCCGTCCGGGTGGCGCGATCGAAGGAGGTCGAGCATGCCGATCGCGCGGCGTTGGGCTTCGCGGCCACTCTCGGCACCGGGCGTTGCGAAGTCCGGGTCCTCCCAGGCGCGTTCGAGCGTGGTGGCCCAGGCGTCGTCGGGCTGGACGCTGAGGAGGCGCTCGCGGAGATCGTCGAGCACCTGCACCTCCAGCCCGCGTCTCTCGCCGATGAAGCTGACCGTCTCCACGGCGCGACGGTAGGGCGAGCTGTAGATGGCGGTCACGCCGTAGTCGTCGAGCTCCTCGGCCAGCTCGATCGCCGCTGAGCGGCCCTCGGCGGTCAGCGCTCGGTCATCGTCACGGACTCCGTTGGTTCCGACCCGCTCGGCCTGCGCGTGGCGAACGAGGAGAACGTCGAGCGGGGCGAGGCCGAGCATCGGTCGAGTCTACCGGGACCATCGGGCCACTGGTGCGAGGCGGCACCACCCCGCCACGATGATCCGCATGCGTTCCCTCGTGTTCCTCCTCGTCATCGTGCTGGCCGGTTGCGCCGCGCCCGGCGCCGCCACGCCATCGGCCGCAGTGTCGTCGGCGCCAGTTGCGACGGCGACCGTGCCCTCGGCCAGCGCTCGTCCCGTGCCGGACCTCACGCCGGATTCGGGGACGGCATGGTTCGGCATGAATCTCGACTGGGCCAATGACTCGGTGGACGCCGCGAGCGCACGGCTCGGGACGACGCCATCGGTCTGGGTGCAGTTCGTCTCGTTCCCGCTGGACGATGGCGGCCGTGGCAACCTGGACGCGTACGTCGAGCAGGTGGCCGCCGTCGACGGGATCGGGCTCATCACCCTCGAGCCGCATGGCGGCCTCGAGACCGTCACGCCGGGCGCGGCTCGCGAGCTTGCCACCCTCCTGCATGGCTACTGGGAGACGAGCGATGTCCCGACCATCGTTCGTTTCGCGCACGAGATGAACGGGAGCTGGTATCCCTGGGGCCAGCAGCCCGACGCCTACGTCGACGCCTTCCGCACGGTCGCCGCTGCGATCCACGAGCTGGCCCCCGCATCGGCCATGGCCTGGGCGCCGAACGAGGGATCCGGGTATCCATTCACCGGAGGACCACACGCATCCGGTGACGCGGCGCTCGATACGGATGGCGATGGCGAGGTCACCAAGCTGGACGACCCGTATGCCCCGTACTGGCCGGGCGACGATGCCGTCGACTGGGTCGGGATGAGCATCTATCACTGGGGCGTGACATATCCGTGGGGCGAGAACGAGCTCCCCTCCGATGGCAAGTTCCGCAACCTGCTGACCGGTCGGGTCACTGGAGCCCACGACGGTGAGGTGCAGGTTCCCGACTTCTACGCGACGTACGCGGAGGGCCACGGCAAGCCGATGGGGGTGTTCGAGACGGCGGCGCTCTTCAACCCGGTCGCGCCCGGGCCGGACGAGGCGGCGATCAAGTCCGCGTGGTGGTCACAGGTCACCGACCCGGCCCTGCGCACGACGTTCCCGAGGCTCGCGATGCTCAATTGGTTCGAGTGGCGCAAGGACGAGCCCGAGGTCGGCGGGGTGATCGACTGGCGCCTGGGGGCCGATCCCGACCTGGCGCGCGAGCTCCTGGCGTCGGCCCCGGCGGGCTGGCTGCAGTTCGGCGGCCTGGCCGCCGACTGATTTTCACCCGCCCGGCGATCAAGGCCCGGTCGCCGACGGGGAGCCCGTGCTAGGGTCAGCCCGATGTCGATGCGCGCCGTCGCCACGATGCTCGGGGGCCTGCTGGCGCTGACCGCCTGCGCCGGCGGTGAGGCCCCGACCTTTCTGCCCACCGTGACCGCCGCCACCGTGTCGGCGGCTCCGAGCTCGAGCCCAACGCCGAGCCCGACCCCCACGCCCTCCCCGACGCCAAGCCCGACCCCGACGCTCGCCGCCGGCCTCGAGGAGATCGGGCTGCAGGTCACCGGCTGTCCCGGCGGGACGGTGCTCGAATGGACGGCGACGTCGGACGCCGCCTTCCACCATTACACCGCGCTGCGTGGCCCCGACCCGGAGATCGACCCCGCCTGGCCGCCGATCGCCCCCGCCGTCGATTGGGGCGATACGTACGTGACGGACCGCTTCATCACGTCGGCGGTCGATGCGTCGATCATCCCGACCGCCACGATCTGGAACTACCGCGTCATGGCCTACGATGCTGCGAACCGGCCGGTGGCCGCCTCGCCCGTGCGACGCGCGCGACTGCACGACGTGGTCGACCTGGGGCCGCTGATCATCGAGCCCGGCACGGACCCCGGGAGCACTGCCATCGACTGGCGCCTGTTCGGCGGCCTGAATCGCTGCTTCAGCGCCTATCGCGTCCTCATCGGCCCGGGTGGCGGCCCGCCCACGTCGACGCTCACCGCGGTGTCGCGCCAGGGCACGACGGACCTCGTGACCAGCGGACTGCACTCCGGCCAGACGTACAGCATCCGGATCGACGCGGCCCGGACGACGACGCACGGCGACTTCGTGGTGGCGCGCTCGGAGACGGCGACCTACACCGTCCCCTGAGCCGCGGTTGATCCCCGCACGACCAGCTCGGGCTCGAGGGTCGTCGGTCGGCCGGATGCGCCGCTGCCGCCGGCCAGTCGATCGGCGAGGTGCGCCACCGCCCACCTGCCGAGCTCATCGGTCGGCTGTCGCACGGTGGTGAGTGGCGGGTCCGTCCACGCCGCCAGGTCGATATCGTCGAAGCCGACCACCGACATCGTCTCGGGCACGGCCACCCGCGCCCGCCGCAGGGCGCGCAGCGCGCCGATCGCCGTCAGATCGTTGTAGGCCACGATGCCGGTGACGCCGGCCCCCATCAGCGGTCCGACGGCCCGCGCGCCTCCCTCGACGCCGCCGTCGCCCACCTCCAGCACCGGGTCCTCGAGCCCGGCCGCGCGCACCGCGTCCCGTACCCCGAGCCGCCGCTGGGCCGCGGCCGCCTGGTCGGCTGGCGCGCCGATGTGCGCGATGCGCCGATGCCCGAGGCCCACCAGATGCTCGGTCGCCATCCGCGCCCCGTGCCGATGGGCCGTCGTCACCGTCGGCAGACCGGAGCCGGCGATCGTGTCGTTGACGAGCACGACCGGCACCGTGCTGTGGCGCAGCCGCTCCGCGTGCCGGCGGGTCATTCGCGACGAGACGATGATGATGCCGTCGACCCGGCGCTCGATGAGCAGGTCGAGGTGCTCGAGCTCGCGGGCCGCCTCATCGCCGCCGTTCGCCAGCAGGATCCCGTAGCCCCGCTCGTGGGCCGCGCCCTCGACCGCGCGCACGATCTGCGGGAAGAACGGATTCGTGATGTCGGTCACCACCAGGCCCAGCGTCAGCGTCTCCTGCCGCTTCAGCGCGCGCGCCACCCGTGACGGCCGATAGTCGAGATCGCGGGCGGCGGCCAGCACCCGCTCACGGGTCTCTGGCCGCGCCGGCACGCTGCCGGACAGCACGCGGCTCACGGTGGCCGTCGAGACGCCTGATCGTGCGGCCACGTCGTCGATCGTGGCCGCCATCACGCAACCTGCGTTCGGGCCAGCCCGGGGATCTCGTCCAGGTTGATCCGCCGCGCCTCGACGTGCGAGCGCGTGGCGGCGACGGCGATGCGCATCGCCTCGAGCCCGTCTCGCGCGCTGCTGGTGGGGGCGCGTACCCCGCGGCAGCAGTCGAGAAAGGCGGCGAGCTCGGATCGGTACGCCGCCTCGAATCGGTCGAGGTAGCCACGCCACGGGTCGGTCGGGGCGCTCCAGTCCGCGTGCCCCGTCGGCGTGCGGACCGACAGCCCGCCGGTGATCGCCGCGGCATCCGACACTGCCTCGATCCGGATGTCGTAGCCGGCCGGATGGAGCCAGCTTGCCTCGAGGACCGCGAGCGTCCCGTCGGAGAGCCGCATGGTCACGATGGCCGATTCGATCTCGCGCGGGTCGCCGGGACGCGAGCCGTCACGCCGCCCGGCCTCGGCCGAGACCTCGACCACCTCCTGGCCGGAGATCCAGCGCACGACGTCGAAATCGTGGATCGACGAGTCGCGGAAGATCGGCGCCACCTCGGGTGCGGGGCCGGTCGGGGCGGGGAGCGGCGCGATCAGCGGATCGTGGGCGGTGAGCCGAAGCGTGTGGAGCCGGCCGCCGATCCCTTCGCGCGCGGCCACGAACCCGGCATCGTGTCGACGCTGGAAGCCGAGCTCGAGGTGCGCCCCCGTCTCCTCGACTCGCCGCGTCAGTGCAATCGTGCTCTCGAGCGACTCGGTCAGGGGCTTCTCGCACAGGACGTGGAGCCCGGCGTCGAGTGCCCTCTCGACCGCACCCGCGTGGAGCTCGGGCGGGGTGGCGACGACCATCGCATCGGCCTCGGCGACCGCGGTCTCGAAGGGGGCGGCCCGGCCGCCGGCTCGCAGCGCTACGGCCGCGGCGCGGGTCTCATCGGCGTCGACCACGAGCAGATCGTCCACGCCCGGCATGCTCCCGAGCAGGTCGGCGTGCATCCCGCCCATGCTGCCTGCGCCGATGACGGCGACTCTCACCGCTCGAGCTCCTGCAGCGCGTAGTCGAGCACGCGCCGACCGACCGCGGCCGCTTCGCCCGGCTCGAGCCACGACGAGTCCTGCTCGACCATGATCCAGCCGTCGAAGCCGATGGCGTTCAGTGCGCCGAGTACCCCGCGCACGTCAAGCACGCCGTTCCCGAGCTCGGTGAAGATCCGCTCGCGGACCGCGTTGCCGAATCCGTCGACGTCGCGCGATCGCAGGCGCGCGAGCACGCCAGGGTCAACGTCCTTCAGGTGGACATGGCTGATGAGGCTGCCGTGGCGGTGGATGGCTTCGACCGGGTCGCCGCCGCCCACCAGGTAGTGCCCGACGTCCAGGCACAGGCCCGCGCCGCTGTCGACCAGTCGTGCGGCGAGCTCGTCGACCTCGTCGGGTGCCTCGATCCAGGTCGCCGTGTGCGGATGGAAGGCGACGCGAACCCCGTCGGGCGTCGCGTCGGCCAGGTTCGCCAGGAGGTCGGCGAGTTCGTCGTACGCGGATGATGGCCAGCGCGGCGCCCCATCGGGTACGCGGCCACTCCACGCGTCGCGCGCGCCTCCACCGTCGATGGCCACCACGAGCACCTCGCCACCTGCGGCGACGAGTCGCTCGAGGTCGCGGGCTGCCACCTCGCGCGCGCCGTCCGCCAGGCCGTCGGGACCGGCGGCCAGCGCGGAGTACAGCTCGGCGTAGCGCAGGCCGCGCTCGGCCGAGTGTCGCCCGCAGCTCCTCTCCCTCAGGGAAGCCGCGGCCGAACTGCGTGCCGTCGTAGCCGAGCCGAGCCATCTCGTCGAGCACGATCGACGCTGCCGTCTCGGGTGCCAGGTCCAGGAGGTCGGCGTTGTTCCAGACGATCGGCACGTAGCCGATCGGCGCGTCGCGCAGGCTCATCGGTGCTGCTCCTCGGCGCGACCGGCGAGCTGCTCGTCGTAGTCCGGGCGGCCCTCGGGCACGGGCACGTCCCACCAGCCGGTCTTGTCGGGGCCGGCGACCGCCAGATCACGGTCGACGCGGACGTGGACGAGGGACGGACCGCCAGATGCGAGCGCACGCTCGACCGCCGGCCGCACCCCGGCCGGCGCATCGGCGAACTCGGTGTGGATGTCGAAAGCGCGACCGATGGCGGCGAAATCCGGCGAGTACGGCGCGCCGTTGCGCGTGAAGTCGGTGAGGGCGGTGCGGCCGAAGTGGTGCTGCTGGCCACCCTTGATGCTGATCCAGCCGCTGTTGTCCAGGACGACGGTGCAGACGCGCGACCCGAGCATGGCCGCCGCCGACAGCTCCTGCATGGTCTGGAGGAAGTCGCCGTCACCGCACACGGCCAGCACCTGGGCGTCGGGCTGCGCCAGCTGTGCGCCGAGGGCCGCCGGGAGCGTGAAGCCCATGGTGCTGAATCCGCCCGAGGTGATGTGGGTGCGCGGCTGTCGGGTCACCCAGCGTTGCTTGACCATCCCCTGCGGCAGGCCGGCGCCGGTCACCACGATCGCGTCGTCGCGGGTGGCGGCCTGGACCTCGCGGACGGCGCGGGCCATCGTCATCGGGGACGCATCGGAGCCGGACTTGACCTCGATCTGCTCCTGCCAGGCGGCCCGCAGCCGGTCGATCTCGTCACCGTATGCCGTGTCCGGGTCGCCGGCACCGAGTGCGTCGAGCAGGTCCCGCAGCCCGGCGCGCGCGTCGCCCAGCAGCGGCACGGCCACCGGATAGTTCTTGCCGATCTCCCGCTCGTCGATCTCGAGCTGGATGAGCTTCGTGGGCGGGATGGCGAAGGTGACTCCCGTGCGCCACGACGACGCGGACCAGTCCACGAAGCGGTTGCCGACGCTCAGGATCACGTCCGCGCCCGCGGCCAGCGCGTTGCCGACCGTCGAGCCGGTGTCGCCGATCGTCTGCCCGGCCAGGTGGTGGGTCTCGTCGATGGCGCCCTTGCCGTTCCAGGTCGTGACCACCGGCGCCCCGAGCCGCTCGGCCAGGGCGCGAAGCTCGTCGGTCGCCTGAGCGCCGATCGCGCCGCCGCCGGCCACGATGACCGGTCGCTTCGCTTCCGCCAGCAGCCGTGCCGCGCGCTCGACGTCGGTCGCATCGGGGCGTGGCCGGCCGCGGGCCTCGCGCTGCTCGGGGTCGGGGATCCGGACGTCGGCGGCGGCCGCCTGCACGTCCATCGGCACATCCATCAGGATCGGGCCGGGGCGACCGGAGGTCATGGCGTTCCAGGCGCGATGGAGCATGAACGGCAGGTCGTCGACGCGGCTCGGCTGCCACCACTCCTTCACGACCGGCTCGAAGATCCGCGGGTTGTCGGCGTGGTGGCGCCGCTCGAGCTCCTGGAGGACGCCGTGGCCGCGCATGTAGGTATGCGTCGAGCCGGTGAAGAGCGGGACGGCGGTGGAGTCCACGTAGGCGGTGGCCATGCCGACGACGGTGTTCATGGCGCCCGGGCCGATGGAGGTGAAGGCCAGCATCGGCCTGCCCGAGGCTCGGAAGTAGCCGTCGGCGAGGTGCACCGCGGACTGCTCGTGCATGACCTGCACGGTCCGGATCTCGGGCCGATCGAGGAGGGCGTCGGTCAGCGTCCACACCCCGTGCCCGGGGATCCCGGCGGCGTGCGTCACACCCGATCGGACGAGATACTCTGCGATGATCTGGGCACCGGTGAGGCGCCGGGCGTCGCTGGCGGCTTGCGTCAATCCACTACCATGTAATCGATTACATCGCCGATGCTAGCATCCCCCCGAGGCGCGATGTCAACCCGTTCGAACACCCGCGAGGACCGATGCAGACGCTGATTGCCAGCCCGCTGGGCCGGACCATCTCCGAGACCCCGACCGACATCTGGAACGACAGCTGCGCCGTCGATGAGCTCGAGTACGCGGTCGCCTTCGGCGCGGTCGGCGCAACCGCCAACCCGACGATCGTGGTCGACAACTGGAAGAAGGACCCCGCTCGCTGGGCGTCACGCGTGCGTGAGCTGGCGTCCGAGCAGTCCACCTGGTCCGAGCGCGAGCTGGCGTGGGGGATCGTGGCCGAGATGAGCGTCCGCGCGGCGCCGTTGCTGATGCCGGCCTTCGAGGCGTCGGGCGGTCGGGCCGGACGTCTCTCGGTCCAGACGGACCCGACGCTCTTCCGCGACGCCCCGGCCATGGTGACCCAGGCCTTCGGCTTCACCGAGCTCGCGCCGAACATCATCGTGAAGTTTCCGACCACCGCCGCCGGCGTGGCGGCCATGGAGGAGGCGTCGTACCGCGGGATCAGCGTGAACGCGACCGTCTCCTTCAGCGTGGCGCAGGCACTTGCCGCCGCCGAGGCCGTGCAGCGCGGGATCGACCGCCGCGAGGCCGAGGGCCTGCCGACCGACGACATGGGCCCGGTGATCACGATCATGATGGGCCGGATCGAGGACTGGCTGCGGGTCGTGGCCGAGCGCGAGGGCCTGGTGCTCGATCCGGCGGCCCTGGCCTGGTCGGGGGTCGCCGTCTTCAAACGGGCGTACCACGAGTGGCAGTCCCGGGGATTCCGCGCCCGGCTGCTGGGCGCCGCGATCCGGCATCACCTCCATTGGTCGGAGCTCATCGGCGGCGACGTGGTGATCACCATGCCGTCGTCGTGGCAGAAGCGGTTCAACGCCTCGTCGGTCGACGTGCGGGCGCGGATCGACAATCCCGTGCCGCACCTCGACGAGCTGGCGTCGTCGCTGCCCGATTTCCGGCGGGCCTTCGAGCCCGACGGCCTCGCCGTGGCCGATTTCGACAGCTGGGGCCCGTCCGTCCGGACGTTGCGCGCGTTCGTCGCCTCCTACCACGAGCTGCTCCACCTGGTGTCAGACGCCCTGCTGCCCGATCCCGACAAGTGAGCGTCGCTCTGGGTATCGGCGGAGCCGATAGATCGTCGATTTCGCGCCAAATGCGCCCTTCCGGCGACGATTCGCCGATACATCAGTTCTCGAGTGGCCCGGCAGCCCCTCAACCCACCGTTCGGGACGCCTCACAGCCGATATATCGGCCATTGGGCGCCCAACCGCCCCGATTGGCGCCGAATTGACGATCAATCGACGGGTGCCCCACGCCATGACCCACCCGGACCTGGACCTGGACCTGGACCTGCGCCTGCCCCCCGGCGAGCCGGTCACCCCGGAGCGTGCCGGTTGGAGCTATCTCGAGTTCGCCGTCCACGAGCTCACCGCTCCGATGACGGTCGGCGACGACGGCCACGAGACGGCCATCGTGATCCTGGGTGGTGGCGGGGCGATGGTCGGGGTGCTGGATCTGCCGGGGCGTGCATCGGTCTGGGAGGGGAAGGCATCGGCGGCCTATCTGCCGCCCGGCCCATCGGCGACGATCGTCCCGAAAGGGGCATCCGTCACCATCGCGATCGCCCGGGCCCCCGCGTCGGGCCGTCCGACGGCGCCGGCGCCCGGTGCGCATCGGCCCGGAAGACGTGACGACCGAGGTCCGCGGAGCCGGCAACGCCACCCGGCAGATCAACCACATCATCACGCCCGAATTTCCCGCCGATCGGCTCGAGATCGTGGAGGTCTACACCCCTTCGGGCAACTGGAGCTCGTGGCCGCCGCACAAGCACGACACCGACGACATGCCGCGCGAGGCCGTGCTGGAGGAGATCTACTCCTACCGCTTCCGCCGTCCCGAGGCGTGGGGCGTGCAGCGCCTCTACCGCCCCGATGGCTCGCGAGATCTGCTGTGGTCGGTCCGAGACGGTGAGACGGTCATCGTGACCGACGGCTACCACCCCTTCGTCGCCACCCACGGCGATGACGCCTACTACCTGAACGCGCTGGCCGGCGACGTCCGGACCATGGCCTGCTCCTATGACCCCGTGCTCGACCACGTCCGTGGTGAATGGGCGAGCATGGACCCGGACCCTCGCGTGCCGCTCGTCACATAAGGCTGGCACGGGGCGTGCGCTTGGCACGCCATGAACATCACGGACCGCGGCGCGCAGATGGCCCGGATCACCTGGGACTCGCTGCGGCTCTTCACGCGCGCCCAGGGGCTGTCCTGGGCCGGCGCCGTCGGCCTGTACCTGTTCCTGTCCGTGCCACCGCTCATGGTTGCGGCCGCGCGCGTGGGTGAGGTGTTCGCGCTCGAGCAGGATGCCAAAACGTTCGTCCTCGAACAGGCCGCGAAGTTCGTCCCGGCCCGCGAGGAGCTCCTCTCCGGTGTCTTCTCACTCGACCCCGGTGGGTCTGTCGTTGCCGGCCTCCTCTCGCTCGGGTTCCTCTTCGTCTCCGGGTCGCGGGCGTTCGCCGCGCTGACGAGCGGCATCAACGTCATGTGGCGCAAATCCGACAAGGTCTCGTTCTGGGAGCGGCAGGGCATGCGCATCGCCATGCTCGGGCTGTCGCTGGTGCTGTTGGCCGCCGCGGGTCTGGGCGAGCTGGCGATCGGCGCGTTGAGCGGCGGGGATTCGGGGCAGACCTGGCTGCTGGAGTGGCAGCTGCTGCCGACCATCCTCCTCTTCGCCTTCCTGTTCGTCGCGTACCGCGTGCTGCCGGAGGACGAGGTGTCGACGGTGCACGCGCTCATCGGTGCAGCACTGGCGACGATCGGCGTCCGAGTCGCGCAGGCCGTCATGGGATACATGTCCAAGGCGGGGACCTTCGAGACTCCGTACGGCGATCTCGCCGGGGTCGCGCTGATGGCGACCTGGGCGCTCGTGGTCGGGGTGGCCGTGCTGTTCGGGGCGACCATCGTGGCCGTGCTCAGTGGCCGCCTGGCCGAGATGGACGACCTCGACGCCAGTTACGTGCCGAACGACTGACCGTCAGGCGACCGCTTCGGCGTTCACGCGATCTCGCCATTCGAGCCACGGACGCCCGTCCTCGACGGTCCAGTCCGGGCCGTTGAAGCCCAGCGTGAACTGCGTGAAGCCCATGGCAACGTAGGTCTCGACGTCATCGGCCAGGAAGCGGTCGAGGTCGTACGGCTCGAGGCCCACGCTCCACTCGATCTCGGTCGGGTCGCGGCCGATCTCGTCGCAGTATCCACGCAGCGCGGCCACCACCGGCTCGAGCTCCTCGGGCCGATCCGGGTAGTGCGCGTGCCAGACGTCGGCGCGGCGCGCCACGATCGGGAGCGTGCGGCGCAGCCCCGTCCCGGCGATGAGGATCGGCATGCGGCGCAGCGGCGGGGGATTCCCGGCTGCCAGGCGCTCGATGATCTCGGGCACCGCGTCCCCCAACTCGTCGATCCGCGCGCCCATGGTCCGGTAGTCATAGCCGTAGCGGTCGAAGTCGCGCTGGAACCAGCCCGCGCCCAGCCCCATTACCACGCGGCCGCCGCTGATGTGATCGACCGTCCGCGCGATGTCGGCATGCAGCCCCGGGTTGCGATACGCGTTGCACGCGACGAGCGGGCCGAGCTCGATCCGCGAGGTGGCCTCGGCCCAGGCGGCAAGCAGCGACCAGCACTCGAAGTGGGGACCGTCGCGGTCGCCGTACAGCGGGCTGAAGTGGTCCCAGGTGTAGAGGATGTCGTAGCCGAGATCATCGGCCTCGATGGCGCCGCGGCGCATCTCGCGCCATGCGCCCTGCTGAGGATGGAGCTGGGCGGCGATGCGGATGGGGTGTCGTGTCGTGGTCATTGACGCATCCTGTACCTTCCCCCAGAGGGAAGGTCAAGCCATGTTTCGGATCGGCTCGTTCGCGCGCATCGGCGGTGTCTCCGCAAAGCAGCTGCGCGCCTACGACGAGCTCGGCATCTTCCGCCCGGTGTGGGTCGACCCGGCCAACGACTACCGCTACTACTCGCCGGCCCAGCTGCCGGAGCTGCGGCGCATCCTCGCCCTTCGTGAGCTCGGGCTGCCGCTCGACGAGATCCGGCGGCTCGTGGCCGGCGGCGACCTGCGCGAGGCACTCGGGCGGCGCCGCGCCGAGCTGGAGCTGGAGCGTCGGCGGGCGGAGGAGCGGCTGCGAGCGCTCGACATCTCGATCGCCGACGAGGGCGGTCCCGACATCGTGCTGCGGCCCGTCGCCGTCGAGCCGGTCGCCGTGATGCGCGTCCCCGATGCGGTGGACGTCGCCTTCTACGAGCTCGAATCGCACGTCCGCGACGCCGGCCGTCGCGCTCCCCGGCCTCCCGGCGCCATCCCGTCAGAGCGCGAGATCTTCGTGCCGGTCACCGGGCCGATCCCGACCACGGACCGCATCGACTACCGACGCCTGCCCGCGGTCCGGGTGGCGTCGGTCATCCATCGGGGCGACTACGACGGCGTGGCCGATGCGCGCCGCGCGCTGCTGCGGTGGGTCGCCTCCGCCGGCCTGGCCCCATCGGCGCCGATGCGAACGCTCTACCTCCAGTTCGGCGCCGAGGCCGAGCTGCGCGTCCCGCCCGGGTACGTCGTGGACCGGGCCGCCGACTTCGTCACGGAGCTCCAGCTTCCCGTCGCATGACGTCGGGCCGCCACGCTCGAGTCCGTGTCAAGCCATCTCGTGCTGCGAATCAGCGCCGCAACGTGCCATAGCTGTTGTGGTACGTCTTGTCGGGTTTCGGATGGGTGAACTTCAGCGCAGTCCACGTGTCATCGATCCGCAGATTCGTGCTCTCGACCATCCCATGGTCGTATCCGATGCGGATGACCTCCCTGATGTTCAGGTCGGTACCCAACCTGCCGCCCTTCGGCCACGCGACCCACAGCTTGCCTTCGCTCGTGAGATGTTGCTTCTGGAGTGAGAATGATTCGTCGAGCTCGCCCTGTCGCGTGACGAACAGCAGGACGTGATCGAACGGCGCTGCGTCGTTCGCGTGCAGTGCGGGTTCGGACGGGAGGCCGATGGCGTCGCGTGCGTTCGTGGTGTCGTTCACCACCAGGACACGGTGCCGCTCCGTGATTCCCATCTTCTCGAAGACGAATCGTGGCATCGTCGGAGTGTACCGACCGCTCACCCCGGCCCGACATCGCGCGGCTGGCCGATCCTCGTACGACACTTGTCCCTCCCAAGCGCGGCTCGCGAGCCGATGACGCTCTGGCACCCCGATCCGATGCTGCGCACATGAACACGCACACCTCCTGGCGCCGCGGCGGGCTCGCCGTCCTGTTGCTCGCGCTCGTCGTCGTGGGCTGCAGCGCCCAGGCGGCACCAACGGCGACACCGACGGCACCGCAGTCACCGACCGAGAGCCCGGCGCCGACGCCGATCGACTCGCCGACTCCGGCACCCTCCGAGACTCCATCGGTCGCGTGGCGTCCGGCCTCGGTCCCGCAGGCACGCGAGGTCTCGTCGGTCACGGCGGTCATCGGAGCGCTCGACGGGCGGCTCGTCGCCATCGGCTTCGACGGTGGCTTCGGCTCCATCCTGTGGGCTTCGGAGGACGGTCAGCACTGGACCGACGTCACGCCCGCCGAGTTCGCCGGGTACGGGCTCGCCGGCGTCGTGCAGCTCGAGGACCTGATCGTGGCCGTCGGGCGCGGCAACACGCTGGACGTCGACGCCAATCTCGCGGCCGTCTACCTGTCCGAGGACGGGCTGACATGGCGACCGGCCAGCACGCGCTTCTTCGGGCAGCTCATCGACGTGATCTCCACTGACGACGGCCTGTATGCCGTCGGCGGGCTTCCGACCGGCGACTCGGCCGGCGTGTGGCACTCGCCCGATGGCGATTCCTGGACGCAGATCTCGGCGGACCTCGAGCACGCCTTCCTGTGGTCGATCGCCGAGGGCGGCCCCGGCCTCGTGGCCGTGGGCTGGCGGCGCAACCCGGACCCGGATCTCGCGGTGTGGACCTCGGCCGATGGCGAGTCGTGGGAGCTGGCGCCCGATCCCGAGGGCTTCGAGGACTTCGAGGCCCATGACGTTCGAGCGCTTCCCGACGGCACGCTGGTGATGGCCGGCAGCGCCTTCGACGGCAGCGGGGGACGGATCTGGACCTCGACCGACGGCGTGACCTGGGAGCTCGCGGACTACGACGGCGGTGGCGGGGCGGCCCGAGCGCTGGTCGAGACGCCGGCCGGCCTCGTCGCGCTCGGCGCACGGGACATGTCCGCCGTGGCGTGGATCTCCACCGACGGCGGCCGATCCTGGGCGCAGCTCGGCGACGAGATCCCCGATGCCTACCTCAACAACGCCTACATGACCGATGGCGGTGTGCTCCACCTGCTCGGTGGCACGCAGGAGGGGACGCTCGAGACGGGAATCACCGGCCGCGCGATGATCTGGACCGGCACCCTCGACTGATCTCGCCTTGCTCCGCGGCGGTAGCCTTCGGGCGCATGGACGCGGTCGCGGAGTTCTATCTCGACAACGCGGGGATCCTGTTCCTCGCTGCGTTCCTGGCCGTGACCGTGGCCCTCCTACTGGCCGCGCGCCGCCAGCTGCCACGTGGCTGGTGGATCGGCGCGGGCGTGGCCGCGCTCGGGATGAGCGGCATCACGACGGCCATCGCCAACGCGCTCGCCGGCCTCGCGTCGGGGTCCTTCCTTGACATCTCTCCCGAGGGCTGGTTCGCCGTCGCTGTGGCCGGCGGTCTCGGAGCGGTGGCCGGCATGGACGTGCAGCTCGCCATCGGCCAGGCGCGCCGGCGCGCTGGCGGGATCGGCACCGTCATCGCCGGCGCCATCGGCGGGCCGATCGTGGTCCTCGCCGGCTACATGCTCCTCGTGCGCTCCATGGAGTGGATCCGCTTCGGCGGCACCTGATCTCGCCTCCATCCACGACGCGGTCAGTCGGCGACCCCGACCCAGTCCCCGTGGAGGAAGTGCTCGAAGACCGGGGTGAGAGCGCGGACCAGCTCGTCCTCGGTTGCCTCCGCCAGTGGCCGCATGCCCACCACGTGCCGCACGATCATCAGTCCCACGAGCTGCGACGCGACGAAGCTCGCCCGCAGCTCCGGCCGCTCACCGCCGACGTGCGACGCGATCGGCAGGAGCATCCGCTCGGTGAGGAACGTCCGGATGAGCTCGGCGGCCTCGGGCTCGGTCATCGCGGCACGGAGGAGCGCCAGCATCGGTCGTCGTGCGTCGGGGTCGTTGATGACCGACACCATGAGGCGAGCCGCGTTCGGCGCCGCCTGGCGCGGATCGCCGGAGAAGACGACCTCGATGACGCGTTCCGGCACGATCGGCAGCTCCACCGATGCACCGAAGATCTCCTGCTTCGAGGCGAAGTAGTGGAGCAGCAGTCGAGGGTCGACACCGGCGCCGCGGGCGATCCCGCGCAGCGTCGTCCGGCCGTAGCCGAGCTCGCTGAACTGGCGCCGAGCCTCGACCACGATCGCCTCCCGCGCCCCGCTCTCGCCACCCGGAGGCCGTCCGCGCCCGCGCTTTGTCCCGGAAGACCCTTGCGTTTTCATCAGTCGGAGAATAACATTTCCCCTGTTGACGAATTCGCCGATGCGAAAGGACCCCCGAGCCGATGACGCACGAAGACACCACCCTCACCCCCGGACGCACGCGCCTCATCCTCGCCGTCGTCGGCCTGGCGCTCATGGCCGTCGTCTCCGCCGTCGCCGGCCTGAACGTCGCGCTGCCGAGCCTGGCCCGCGAGACCGGCGCCAGCCAGACCGACCTCACCTGGATCGTCGACGCCTACACCGTCGTGTTCGCCGGCCTTCTGCTGTTCGCCGGCGCCCTCGGCGATCGATTCGGTCGCCGGCTGCTGCTCGCCATCGGCCTCGTCGTGTTCGGGACCGCAGCCGCCCTCGGGATGGTGGCCACCGAGCCCGGCCAGCTCATCGCGATCCGCGCGGCCATGGGAGTCGGCGCCGCCGCGATCATGCCGACCACCCTGTCGGTCATCACCACGTCGTTCCCGGAGCGCGAGCGTCCGAGGGCCATCGGCGTGTGGGTCGGGATCGCCGGCGGAGGAGCGGTGCTCGGCCTGTTCGTCACCGGCGCGCTCCTCGAGTTCTTCGCCTGGCAGTCGTTCTTCGGCCTCAACGTCGCGCTCGCCGGGCTCGCCCTGGTCGGCGTGCTCGCCGTGGTTCCCGGCTCCGCCGATGAGGAGCCGCCGGCCCTCGACTGGATCGGCGCCGTGCTGTCGCTCGCCGCGGTCGGCGGGCTCGTGTTCGGGATCATCGAGGGGCCCGAGCGGGGCTGGGACGACCCGTTGACCATTGGTGCGCTCGCCATCGGCGCGGTCAGCGGCGTCGCCTTCGTCCTGTGGGAGCTCCGCCAGCGTGCGCCCATGCTCGACCCGCGCCTGTTCGCCAACCGCAGCCTCTCCGCCGGCACGCTGACGATCACCGTCCAGTTCTTCGCCGCCTTCGGCTTCTTCTTCATCGTGCTCCAGTACCTCCAGTTCGTGACCGAGCGCTCGCCCTTCGAGGCGGCCGTCGCGCTCCTGCCGCTGCCGTTCGTGCTCCTGCCGGTCGCACGGAATGCGCCGCACCTGGCTGCGCGCATCGGCTTCCGATGGACGAGCCTGGTCGGGCTCCTCTCGATGGCGCTCGGGTTCGGCCTCCTCAGCCGCCTCGAGGCCGATACGCCCTACTGGTTCTTCGTCATCGGCCTGCTCATCTACGGCCTCGGAATGGGCCTCGCCGGCACGCCGGCCACGACCGCGATCACCGCGTCGCTGTCGCGCGCCAAGCAGGGGGTCGCCTCGGCGCTCAATGACACGGCGCGCGAGGTCGGATCCGCGTTCGGGATCGCCATCCTGGGATCGGTGCTCAACCAGGCCTATCGCGACGGCATGGCCGATACGGTCGCCGCCCTCCCACCGGCCATCGCCGACCGCGTCCTGGCGTCGATTGCCTTCACCGCCGCGCCCGAGGTCCAGGCTGCTCCCGGTGCGGCGCCCATCATCGCGGCGGCCCGCGACGCCTTCGTCGGTGGGGTGGGGGATGCGGTGCTCGTCGGCTCGGTGGTCCTGGCGGTGGCCGCGGTCGCCGTCTTCGTGCTCGCGCCACCCGTGGTCCATGCCGAGGACGCCTCGCCGGAGACCGCACCGGCCGGCAGCTGACCGGCTCGTCGCCCCCGTTTGTGGCATGGGCAGCCAAGCGGTAGAGTGGGGTGCGGAGCCCTACGTCTCTGGCCAGCGATCGACCCCCGTCACGACTGGAGCCGACCATGACCGAGAAGCTCATCCAGGACGCCCTGATCATCTGGGCCGTCATCGATCCGATCGGCACGATGGCGCTCTTCACGGGCCTCACCGCCGGACTCTCGCCGGCCGCCCGGACCCGCACCGCCGTCAAGGCGATCCTCTACGCGGCCGTGGTGCTCGTCGGGTCGATCGTGGTCGGGCAGCTGATCCTCACCGCGATGGGGATCCAGCTCATCTCCTTCCAGGTCGCCGGCGGCCTGATCCTGTTCCTGTTCGGCCTGCAGATGATCTTCCGCTCGGAGTCCCGCTCGCCGGGCCCCGGAGAGCCCGAGCCCGAGCACGACATCGCCGTGTTCCCGCTCGCCATCCCGGCGACCGCCACGCCGGGCGCCATCCTCGCGGTGATCCTCCTGACCGACAACCACGTCCATCCGATCGGCGTGCAGCTCGGCACAACGCTGGTCACGCTCGCGATCCTGGGCGTGACCCTGCTCCTGATGCTGCTCTCCGGCCGGATCATCCGGGTCATCGGCCTGGCCGGCGCCTCGATCCTGACCCGGGTCATGGGCATGATCCTGGCGGCTCTCTCCGTGGAGCTGGTGATGAACGCGCTCGGCGTCGAGCGGTGGCTCGGGGCGCTGTAGCCGCTGCGTTGCGCTCCCGCCGTACAATCCGCGACGGTCCCGCTGGGGACTGCACAATCTGAGGAGGGTGACCCGATGACCGCGGATCGCAGCGCAGCGCCCTGGGCGACCACCGCCCGCGACCTCTATCTCGTGGCCATGGCCGTGTTTCTCGTGACGATCGTCATCGGCATCCTCAACGGCGCCGATGCGGTCGAGTTCGACCGGAACCAGCTCCTGACCCACGTGCACTCCGGCACCGTCGGCTGGCTGAGCCTGACCATCGTGGCCTCGACGTTCCTGCTGCTGCGGGCCGCCGATCGGCGGCTGATGCTGACCCTGGCGGTCCTCGTCCCGGTCTACGTGGTTGCGTTCTACACCGGCAACCTGCCGTTCCGCGCCATCGCCGGCACGGCGCTGCTCGCCGCGATCGTCTGGCTCCTGTACTGGGCGTGGATCACGTACCTGGCGGGCGAGCGAACCCTTCCCCGGCTCGCGGTCGTGCTGGGCCTGACGTCGTTCGGCTACGGAGCCGTGATCGGCGTGCTGATCCAGGTGGGGCTCGCGCTGGAGCTCGTCATCCTGCCCGGCGACACCATCGGCGCCCATGCCTCGGCGATGACGTTCGGCTATCTCGTGCTGTGCGCGATGGGGCTGATCGAGTGGCAGCTCCTCGGCACCCGCGGCCTCCCGACACTCGGGCTGGTGCAGGTGGCGGCGCTGTTCATCGGCGGGCTGATCATCTCGATCTCGCTGCTCCTCGGCGTCGAGCAGGCGGGGGGCGGGATCTACCTGCTCACCCAGCTCGTGGCGGTCGTGATCTTCATCATCCGCGTCTGGCCGCGGGCCATCCGCACCGCCTGGGCCGATGCCGATCCCGCCCGGCACTTCGCCGTCGCCTCGATCTGGGCGGTCGCCGCGCTCATCCTGTTCATGTACATCGTCTTCACGTTCATCAGCGCCGCCGATCCGGAGAACGCGCTGCCGCTCAACGTCCTCTTCGCCAGCGACCACGCGGTGTACATCGGCGTGATCACGAACATCGTGCTCGGGTTGCTGTCCGTCCTCTTCCTGCGCGGCCGCGCGCCGGGGTGGGTGGCGCAGGTCATCTTCTGGGGCGTCAACCTGGGGCTGGCGGTGTTCGTGGTGGGGCTCATCGTCGACACCGCCGAGATCAAGCGCATCGGCGCGCCCGTCATGGGCGTCACGCTGCTGCTGGCGTTGGCGCTCCTGGCGGCGCGAACGTGGGGCTCGACGCCGGACGCCGGGAGGCTCGAGGGTCCTGCGGCTGAAGCGTGAGTGCGGGCATGCGTGATCGTCAGCCGGCCGAGACCGGCGAGATCGTTCGCGATGGGGTGCGGATCGCCTGGGAGGCCTACGGAAGCGGTCCGGCGACGATCCTCATCCTGCCCACATGGTCCGTGCTCGATGCAGATCATGGCCGGTTCCAGCTGATCGACCTCGCCCGACGCTACCGCGTCATCACGTTCGACCCGCGCGGCAACGGTCGTTCGGATCGTCCCCGGGGCCAAGCTGCCTACGCCGGCCGGGAGTTCGTGGCGGACGCCGTGGCCGTGCTGGACGCCACGAAGACGGAGAAGGCGATCGTGGTCGCATGCTCGCTCGCCACCCACTGGCTGCTCCAGCTCGCGGCTGAGCACCCGGATCGTGTCCTGGGCGCCGTGGCCAGCGGCACGAACCTTCCCCTTGCGCCGGGTCACGATCGCCCGGAGATCGGCCCGTTCGACGAGCCGTACCGCTCACCCGATGGCTGGGCGAAGTTCAACGCCGCGTACTGGCGTGACGACTATCCCGGGTTCCTGCGGTCCTTCTTCGCGCAGGTCTGGACCGAGCCGCACTCGGAGCGGCTCATCGATGTCTGCGTTGCCAACGGGCTCGGAACCACGCCGCAGACGCTGATCGACACCGTGGGTGCCAACCCGATGACCGAGGACGAGGCGATCGCACTCGTGCGCCGGACTCGCTGCCCGTGGCTCATCATCCACGGCGAGGGCGACGAGCTTCAGCCCCACGCTCGCGCCGAGCGACTCGCCGAGGTGTCCGGCGGCAGCCTGGTGACCTTTGCGGGAGCGGGCCACTGCTCTGGCAACCGCGATCCGGTGCGCTTCAACCTGCTCGTTCGTGAGTTCGCCGAGGAGCTGCTCGGCTGGCGCCCGAGGCGATCCGTCTGGACGAGAGCGCGGAGCCGGCCGCGTCGTGTCGTCATGGTGCCGGGAACCCGCGCGGCGCTCGAGCGGGATCGGCGCATCGCGGACGAGCTGCGCCAGCGCCGATCCGATCTCGAGGTCGAGTGGCTGGTCGGAGCCCCGTTCGCAGCGCTCCTGACCGGCGCCGGCGAGACCGTCCACCCCGCGGCGGTCGACATGCCCGCCGTGCCCGACGAGGCGCCCGCGGATCGTTTCGACGCCTGGCGCAGCGCGGATGAGCGCCAGTTCCTTTCGTTCATGATCGTGCTCGACGCAGTCCGGGAGCGTCCCGTCGACCTCGTGCTCGCCGACGCCGCGTGGGGAATCGACCATCACCTCCACGAGAACCCCGAGCTGAAGGGCTGGGCGTACGCCTGGCTCGGTGACGCCGATGCCGTCGCCTGGCACCCTGAGCCCGAGGCCGACGACCGCCGCCGCCATCTGATGGCCGATGCGAACGCCGAGATGCTCGAGCAGGCGGAGCGCTATCCGCGCATTCGCGACCGATCGATCGCGTTCGGCTCGATCGACGATGTCCCCGACGTCCCGCTCGGACCGGGGCTGCCGTCGGCGCGCAGCTGGGCGGCCAGGCGGTTCGTCTTTGAGGCCGCGACGGATCAGGCGCCGTCTCTCGTCGCCGAACGGCTGGCCCAGCTTCTCTGAGCCACGGCCCTGCGGAAGACGACATCTCCGCGACGGCACCGAACATGGAGTCGCGATAATGCGAGCGTGATGGCCCGGCCAAACTCCACCCCATTCGTCGGAAGGGCCCGGGAGCTCGAGCGCTTCGACCATGCCCTGAGCGGCGCCCAGGCCGATGCGTCGCTGACGCTCGTCCTGATCGGCGACGCGGGCATCGGCAAGTCGCGTCTGCTTCGCGAGTTCGAGCGACGCTCCCGCGAGCGCGGTTGGACGGTCATCGGTGGTGACTGCATCCAGGTCGGAAGCGGGGGCCACCCGTATGGCCCCATCGTCCAGGCGCTTGCCGGTTTGGTCGCAGAGATCGGTGAGGAGGCCCTCCTGGGCCTCGCGCAGATCGCTCCGTCGCCGCTCGACAGACTGCTCCCTGGCCTGGCCGACATGGAGTCGACCGTCGACCACGGCGATCTCGACACCGCGCAATGGCGCCTCTTTGGCTCCGTCCTGTCGCTCCTCGAGCGAATTGGCGAAGAGAGCGGCCTCGTCTTCACGATCGACGACTTCCAATGGGCCGACCCGTCGACCCGCGAGCTGGTGCAGTTCCTCGTGGCTGCCCTTCGTTCGCCCCGCGTCGTTCTTGTCCTCGCCGCCCGCCGGGGATCCGGCGAGGATGGCGCCGGCCTGCCGTCCTTCCTCGGTGAGCTATGGCGGCACCCGCGGGTCGAGCGCGTGGATGTCGGCCAATTCAACCGGAGCGAGGTGGCCGCACAGATGGAAAGCCTCCGGGGTCGCCCGGTCGACCGGGTGGACGTGGACGCCATGCTGGCCCGCTCGGACGGCAACCCGTTCTTCATCGAGGTCCTTGCCGGAGCGTCCGCGCGCGACGACGAGCCGCTCCCGGCTACGCTCAAGGATGTCGTGATGAGCCGGATCAGCCAGCTCGACGAGGACGCGCGAATCGTCGTGGAAGTGGCGGCCATCGCCGGCAGGCTTGTCGACCACGATCTCCTGTCGGACGCGGCTGGCCTGCCAGCTGATCGGCTGTCGGCCGGGCTGCGTGGCGCCATCCACGCGGGGGTTCTGGACGTCGACTCGACCGGGGAGCGCTACGAGTTTCACCACGCCCTTCAGCAGGAGGCCGTGTACTCACGCGTGTTGCCGGCCGATCGACGACGGATGCATCTCGCGTACGCTCGACTGCTTGCCGCTCGTCGCGGGGGGTCGGTGGCTGGTCGCGCGGCCGAGGTCGCGCACCACCTCGACTCGGCGCACGAACCGGCAGAGGCGATTCCCGCGCTGGTGAACGCAGCGCGAGAAGCGATGCGGTTGTATGCGTTCCAGCAGGGCCTCGGCCAGATGGAGCGGGCGCTCGCCCTGATGGAGCTTCACCCCGACATCGCCGACACGCTCGGCATCGACCGGGTCGGGCTGCTGGCGCTCGCGGCCGACGCGGCTTCGAACGGTGGCCTCGCCGAACGAGCGGTGAGCCTCGGTCGCCGGGCGGTGGACCTCAACGGTCAGTCGGAGCCGCGTCGTCAGTCCCTGCTCCGTGAACGACTGGCGGACTACCTCGTCCAGGTCGGACAGATCGAAGGAGGGTTGTCCGAGCTCCGATCGGCGGCCCGTCTCATCGAGTCTCATCCCGCGGATGCGGAACGCGCCCGAATCGAGGCTGCCATGGCCCGCACCCTCATGCTCGCCTCGAACCTCACGGAGGCCGTCCCGCTGGCCGCGCACGCGGTCGAATTGGCCAGCCGATCGTCCGCTCCGGCGGCGGAGGCCAGTGCACTGATCACCCTCGGCGTGGCTCAGGCCGGCCTGGGCAGCGTCGATGACGGCCTCGGCAACCTCCGACGAGGGCTCGAGGTCGCGGAGGGTGCGGGTGCAAGCGGAGAAGTCGCCCGCGCGTACCTGAACCTCAACTACGCGCTGTGGTCGACAGGCCACGTTCACGAGGCGCTCGAGATCGCGCAGGGGGGGATCCGGCACGCCCAGAGCCAGGGTGCGGAGTGGACGTGGGGCGTCACGTTGATGGCCGCCGTGGGGGAGCTTCTCTACGATCTCGGTCGCTGGACGGAGGCGGAGACGATGTTCCACGCGACGGCGGAGCGCCAGTCGTCGGGCACGACAGAGATCGATTTCCGACGCTCCCTGGCCCAGCTTCGCATCGGGCAGGGCCGGCTGGACGAAGCCCGGGTCGAGATCGAGCAGATGGACCGCCTGACCGAGTCGCTGGATCTGGCAGAGCACGCCACCTGGCAGGGATTCCTCCACGCGTCGCTCGCCGCGTGGTCCGGGGACTGGCGGGCCGCTCGCTCAGCCGCCGACGCGGCCATTGCTCAGATGCCGCCCGATGACCGTCCCTTCGAGGTTCCGCGGCTTGCCGCACTGGCCGTCCGCGCTGACGCGGAGCTTGCGCTGCTCGCCGACGCGCGGCACGACGTGGGTCGAGCGGAAGAGGCACGGGCCCGGGCCGCCGATGCGGTCGAGATCGTCGAACAGCTGGTCGCGATGCCGTCGGCCAACGGGAATGTGCGACTTGCCGCCCAGGTTGCACTCGTC
Organism: uncultured Chloroflexia bacterium; assembly: GCA_963767985.1. Classification (GTDB taxonomy): domain Bacteria; phylum Chloroflexota; class Limnocylindria; order QHBO01; family QHBO01; genus JACDBZ01. The sequence continues at coordinate 24,985 of CAVYGE010000002.1, read as the reverse complement.
ATGGCGGAGTCGTCGCGGGCTCGCGCCAGACCCGACGTCGAAGCGTGGGTCTCCGCGACGAGCTTGTTCGACACGATTCCCATGCCGTTCGAAGCTGCGTATTGCCGCATGCGTCACGCGGAAGTGCTCCTGGAGGGGCGACAGCGCGGCGCGGCGGCCGAGCTCCTCGTCGAGGCGCTGGGGGCAGCCGCGGCGTTGGGAGCAGCCGTGCTCGCCCGGGAGATCACCGGACTGGCCGCGCGCGCGAGGATCGACCTTGCCCCGCAGCCGGCCTCGGAACGCGACGTCGGGACGGACGTCGCCATCCCGTTCGGCCTCACCGTCCGTGAGATGGAGGTCCTTCGACTCCTGAGCCAGGGTCGAACCAATCGGCAGGTCGCGGCGGAGCTCTTCATCACCGTGAAGACCGCCAGCCTCCACGTCTCGAACATCCTTTCCAAGCTGGGCGTTGCGAACCGGGTCGAGGCGGCCGGTGTGGCCCATCGGCTGGGGCTCGACACGGCGGTCCAACTTCCGTCCTAGGCACGCCGGGAGCCGAGAACTGGGCGTCGGACAAGCCACGGTGCTGGGCATCCTCCCATGGCGATGTCGCGTCGTTGCCGGTCCTATCGGTGTCACGCCAATCGGCGTCGTACCAATGGAGGGCTCGACATGGGCGACCGGCTTCATCGATGGCGCGGACACCGCGTCATCAGCTTCGTCTCGGCGGTGGTTCTCGTGATGGTCACGGGAGGGGCAGCCCTTGCCCACGCACCGATCAGCGGACAGAAGGCCTACGCGGATTATCTCGACCTGCCGTACCGGTTCGCGACCGGCACCCCGGCGTGGGTGTCTTCGACCGTCCGGACCGTCTTCGAGACCGACTACCCCGACGCGAACTACAACAACACGCGGATGCCGCAATTCGTCTACTCCACAAGCGCTGCGGCCCACGTATGGTTCGTCGCAGACTCGACCTCGCCATGCAGCGGGTCACCGACCTGGCTCATGTGTGCGGACAACGACTGGGACGGGGACGGCAACCGGGCCGAGCAGGATTGGCGGATCTACATTCGCGACGTCGAGAACGCCCCGGTCTCCTTCAGCGGGACGCGCGCTGCCTGGCTGCAGCGGACCGGCACGTGCCCGTCCGGCCGGCTGTGCTTCGATGCGCGCCGTGCCTTCATTCACGAGATTCTCCACGTGACGCTCAGCGCCCCGCACAACGAACAGGGCCAGGCGCACACCGTGATGTCGTCGGCGACGCCGAACAGCCCGCACAGTGGGTGGAACACCCACCACATCCAGCCCTGCGACGAGGCAGCCGCACAGCTGCTCTACGACCTCTCGTACACCGGGGGGCAGTACTCCGACTGCTTCGACCACGTTGCCAACGCTGTCCCGGAGGGCCTGGACAGCGACCTCACCGTGGGCGCAACCGGATACGGCGACTGCCTCGGAACTGGCGTCACCGCCAGCGGACGCCTCGAGATCACGGATCACGCCAGCTACAAGCTGCTCGCCAAGAATCCCTTGACCAACCGCTCGATCTCGATCGACCGGCGCCCCAAGGGATCGACCACCTGGACCGCGATCACGACGGCGGTGGCATCCAGCGCCTCCGGGAACAACTGGTCCAAGGTCTTCTCGTCGACCAGCGCGGGAACCTGGGAGTATCGGGCGCGCTACCTCGGGGAGTCCGGCGTGGGACCGGCCACCTCGGCGATCTTCACCATCACGTGGACCAAGGCATGCTGATCCCGCAACACACTGACTGACCGGCGGGACGCCCGCGGCACGCGCCGCGGGCGTCTCTCGCGTGCGCCAGGACGTGCCGCGTCGAGCAGGTCGAGACCCACGCGTACCGAGTGGCTCACGTTCAAGCAGATGCGGCTGATCGTTGACCGACGGGGTGAGCGGTCGCATGATCCGGGCGATGGTGACATCCCGCGCCCCGCATCACGTCCCGCGTCGCATCCCACTGCCGGCGGCACCCGTGGTCATCGGCCTGCTGCTCATGCTCACCGTCGTCGCCTGCTCCGGTCCGTCGAACGAGCCCGCCGGGTCGCATCCCGCGGCCGTCGCGTCGGGCGAGCCGTACGCCCCGGACATCGACCCCGACAACTTCACGACCGTCGTCGACAACCCGTACTTCCCCCTGATCCCCGGCACGCGCTGGGTGCTGAACGGCACGGGCGGCACGTCGAACGAGGTGACGGAGCTGGAGGTCCTCCAAGAGACCCGCACCGTCATGGGCGTCGAGTGCGTGGTGGTGCGCGACATCGTCACCCGGGACGGTCAGCCGATCGAGATCACGGACGACTGGTACGCCCAGGATGCCGACGGCAACGTGTGGTACTTCGGCGAGGCCACGGCCGAGTACGCGGAGGGCGAGGTCGTCAGCACCGCCGGCGCGTGGGAAGGGGGCGTGGACGGGGCGCAGCCCGGGATCCTCATGCCGGGGGACCCGACGATCGGCGTCGCGTACCGCCAGGAGTATTACGTCGGCCAGGCCGAGGACATGGGGAAGGTCGTGGAGCTGGGCGCATCGGTCAGCACGCCGCTGGGAACCTGGGACGACGTGCTCGTCACCGAGGACTGGACTCCGCTCAGCCCCAGCGTCACCGAGCGCAAGTACTACGCGCCCGGGATCGGCCTCGTGATGGAGCGCCACATCAGCGGCGGCGACGCCGGGTTCGAGATCGTCGAGCACACCGAGCCCTAACCGCCGAGATGCGCGATTGGGGTGGCGGCGGCCGGGGTTGCGAGCGTATTCGCACGACGGATCTAACGGCGGCTTCTTGCCCGCCTGATGCGGGATCCGGGTCGAACGGGCCGAAACGGCAGGCATCGGCGCGGTTAGAGGCGCCGCTGGGATGTATCGGCCACTTCTTGGCCGTAAGACCCGCCCCACGAATCAGCAGCGCCTGCGACTGAGTCCCGGCTAGCGGACGACGGGCCCGGGCCGCACCGGTCGATCAGGTGTCAACGGCGCGCGGCCCGATCCTGCCAGCAGGAGCACGCCGATGCCCGTGGTGAGGACCAAAGCCAGGCGTCCGAGCAGCAGGCCGGCGATGGCGGTCTCCGGCGCGAGCCCGATCGATCCGAACAGCAGCGCGAGCACGCCTTCCTGGATCCCGAGACCGCTCGGCGTGATCGGGACCGCAAGGCTCAGCCGCGCCACGGTGATGGCGGCAAGCGCCGTCGCCACGGGGATCGCCGGGTCCAAAGCGAGAATCAGCAGCAGGGTGACCCCGATGCTCAGCGCGTGGAACGCCAGGCCGCTCGCGAGCCCCAGCGCGGCCGCCTGCCCCAACCTCGCGGGACGTCGCGGTTCGGCGCCACGCGCCTCAGGCGCGCCAAGGCGTCGCAGGAGCCAGCGGCCCGCGCCGGCGAGCCTCGACGGGGGAGCGAGCACGAGCCACGAGCCCAGCCCGACGACACCTGCCGTCCCCACCCCGACCGCCACCAGCGGCACGGCGAGCGTGCTGCTCGACACGAGAACCCCGACGGCCACCAGGCTCAGCAGGCCTAGTGCCGCGTAGCTCGTCGCTCGCTGCACGATCAGCGGTGCCACCGAGGCCGTCCAGCTCAGACCAGCACCGCGGACCGCCACCGCCCGATGCACATCGCCGCCAACGTTGGCCGGCGTCACGCCACCGATCGCCTGCGCCGCATAGAACGTGGCCACGGCCCAGCTCCACGGCGTGCGGACCCCCGCCATCATCGACAGCAGCGACCACCACGCGGTGGCGGCGACGAGGTGCACCGCGGTCAGCCCGCCGACGCCGATGATCAGCAGCAGCGGATCGGCGCGCGCCAGGAGGGCAAGAGCCGCCATCGGATCCACGGTCAGCAACACGAGGACCAGGACGACCATCCCCAGCAGGACCCGCAGCGTCAGCCTCCAGCCGGCGGTCATGGCGCCACTCCCGCCAGCTCGGTGCGCGGTGGGGAGGGAAGCGCGTTCCGCAGTCCCGCCGTGAGGTCGGCAGCGGTGGGAGCCACCGCGTCCAGCGCCCGGTCCGCGAGCCATCGGCGGTTCTTCTCCGCGTAGACGATCGGCACCAGCGGAACCCCCATGCGCTCGGCGAACAGCATGCCGTGATAGCGCATGGCGATCACCGAGCCGAGCTGTCCGAACCCGGCCAGGACCGTGGCGGGGTGTGCTCGTTCCTCGACGATGCGCAGTCGCGGCCGCATGGCACCGAGCATCCGACCCAGTCGCAGGTCATCGTGACCGGCAACTGTCGGATGGCGGCTCATCGGGATGAAGCAGAAGTCGGCATCGGAGAGCGCGTCCATGGCCTCGGCGCAGGCTGCGAGGACCGACGCGACAAGCTCCGGCCGGACCGCGGTCAGGGCGAGGCCGATGACCGGCCGCTCGAAGTCCACCCCCGAGCTCGCCAGCCAGGCGCGACCGGTTCCCGCCGAGGCCGGCGACATGAGCGCGGACAGGTCAGGCACGACGTCCGCCGCAACGCCCATCCGCGACGCCATCATCCGCGACCCGGCGTCCCGAACCGTGACGCTCCGCGCACGTCGCAGGAGTGCCGGCACGAGCCAGCGCGCCGCCGGCTTCAGCTCCTCGTCGATGTCCACCCCTTCCACGGAAACGGATCGGCCGAGGGTCGCCGCGCCGATGCCGAACAGCGGCAGCAGGCGCCCGATCCGTCCCATGTCGGCGCCGAAGAGCCCACCACCCCCGATGATCACCGAGCCGTGCGTTCGCAGCGCTCCGACGGCTGCGCCGGCATCGATCGCCACAACGCCGTGCATGCGCCTTGTCTCGGCCGGGTTGCGGCTCACGACGGTGACGCTGTCGAGCGCGAACCGCGTCAGCAGGCCGGACAGGATCGCCTCGTCGCCGACGTTCCCGTAGCCATACGCGCCGACGATCAGCGTGCGCCCGCGCGGCGTCATCGGTCGTCCTCGGGGAGCAGCAGGATGCGGTACGGCCCGAACGCCCGATCCTCCCGGAACCCCAGCGCCTCGAGTCGCGCGAGCCGCGCCGGATAGGCGGGGTCGGCCCCGTGGAGCAGCGCAGCGCGGACGCCGTGGTCGCGCACGATGTCGTCCGGATCCAGGAGCCCGAGCCCGACCGAGGCATCCCCGGCCGTGAGTGCGGTGATGTGGAGCTCGATCTCGCCCGACCCGTCGCTCGTCACGCTGATCCCGTCCTCGCTCGCCGCAAGCCGACCCTCCCCGTCGGTCGTCCGCAACCGCACGCAGGGCGGCGATCCCCCGAGCTCGGTGAAGCACGCCACCGCCTCGTCGGGATGGACGTCCAGCGAGAGGATGTCCATCCCGAACGCGGGAGTCAGCTCGGTCGAGACGACGTTGCCCGGCGCCCGCTGGACGAGGCGCAGCGTCGTGCCTTCCGCGAAGGTCGTGACTGTCTGGGTGAATGCGAAGGCGGGCTGACCGTTCAGTCCCCACACGGTGCGCAGGCCGGCCTGCCGCTCCTCCAGCATCTCCGTCGCGCGGATCGGTGTGAGCGCGGAGGCGGTGAGCGAGCCGATCCGTGTGTCGGCGGGCAGGGCACGCAGGACGTCGACGAACTCGCCGCCATGATTCGTCCGGACCAGGATCCCGCTCGGGACGGCGTCGGGCCCCGAACCCGTGTGGCGGAGGAACTGTGCCGCGACGTAGCCGCTCGTTAGGGTCAGCGTCGAGCGCAGAAGCGCGTCGGCGTCGGTGCCGCGCTGCCACTCACCCGGCCGAAACGCATAGCGGACCGGCTGGCTGAAGAGTGTCGGGTTGCCCGTGAAGCCCTCGATCCATTTCGCCTCGCGGACGTCGGCGAGGATGGTGGCGTCGTCAGGCAGCTCGGCATCCATCCAGGCCGATGCGTCCGCGAGGGCCGGCGCATCGCGCAGCTCGTAGAAGGCCGCCTGCCGCACGTGGCGCTCGATGGTAAGGGGGCCGGCGATGACGGCCGCCGCGACGACGACGGCACCGACCACGCCGGCCGCAGGCCCGCGATAGCCCACGTCGCGGAGCGACGCGGCGAAGGTGCGGAGGCCCCACAGGGCGGCGGCGGCGGCGCCGACGAGGAGCGGCGTCAGGATCGGCGTGGCGAAGCGCGGGTAGTCCGTCGCCGAGCCCGAAAGGAGGGACCAGCCGAGGAGGGCCCACGCCAGCGCCGCCCAGATCGCGACGAGCAGCAGCGCGTCGAGGCGCCGCAGCAGAACCGACCGAAGAGCCGCGATCGCGAGGCCACCGGCACCCAGCACGATGACGACGGCGGTCGGCCAGCGGCCGAAGAGGTCGGCCCACAGCCGGTCCGGACCGCGGTACGCGAGGCTCGCGGGATTCGAGACGTAGTCGCCGCCGGCGGGAACCAGGACGAGCAGCCAGTACGCGCCGACCACGGCGAACGCCAGGCCCGGCCGCAGAAGGTGACGGACGAGCGGCTCGAGCTCCCAGTCCGCGCGGACGACGGTGACGAGCGCGACGAACCCCGCCAGAGCGAGACCGATCGGGACCGCGATCATCCCGGTTCCCACGTGCGTCACGGCCGCGAGGGCCAGCGCCACCGCCGCCACCGCCCACCAGCCGCGCTCGCGCAGCGGGTCGCGGGACGCCCGCAGGATTGCGGCGACCGACAGGCATCCGAAGGCCATCGCCCCGATCTGGAGCAGTCCGCCGAACGCGAAGAGATCCGTGTAGCGGTCGGTCACCAGAAGGCCGATGACGACGGCGATCGCACCACCCCAGTGCGTGCCCAGAGCGACGGCGCCGAGCGCGAAGAAGGATGCGCCCAGCCCGACGAGCAGGATCGTGGTGAGGACGTGGAGCGCGGTCATCGGATCCGGGATGAGAACGCGGATCACGGCGAGCAGCGCCGGCACCAGTGGCGGCACGTCCTCGACGTTGCGATATGCCGGCACCGATTCGCCGAGGAAGGCGCGCGACGTCATGAGCCACTGGCCGTAGTCGCCGCTGCCGATCGGGGTGACGGCAAGAGCGAGCACGAGTCCTCCCAGCACGGCGACCACGACGAGGAAGGGCATTGTCGGCCCGAAGGCCGGCATGGCTGGACGCGCAATCCCGGTCTCGTGGACCGCCGCTTCGCCTGACGTCCGATCGGTCACGACCATCGCAGCCTCCTCACCGCCTTCGCGGCGGGCGCCGTCGCGAGGAGCTCGCCGTACACACGCTCCATGCCGTCGGCCACGGCATCCCAGCTGCGGCTCGCGCCAATGTCGCGGGCGGCGGCCGCGATTCGGTCGAGCCGATCCGGTTCGCCGAGCAGCCCACCGATGGCATCGGCGAAGGCTGGTGCCGTCGGTTCGACGACCATCCCGTCGACTCCATCCCGGACGAGGTCGCGCGCAGCGCTGAACGGACCGCGCGCGACGACTGGCACCGCGCCGGCGGCCTGCGCCTCGGCCACCGCCATGCCGTAGCCCTCGCGCATCGACGGCAGGGCGAGGATCCGCGCCGCCCGCAGGTGCCGGGGGACGTCGGTATCTGTCACGCGTCCATGGAACCCGACGACGTCGGTGAGCCCCAGGTCGCGCGCCCGTGCTTCGAGTGCTGTCCGCTCCGGCCCGTCGCCGATGATCGCGGTTCGCGGGGCCATCCCTCTGTCGCGGAGGAGATTGAGTGCTTCGAGAAGGACGGCGATCCGCTTCTCGTCGATGAGCCGGCCGATTGACACGACCTCCGCCCCATCCGGCATCGGCTCCGCATGGGTCAAGCCCTCGACGTCGACGCCATTTGGGACCACCGTGAGGCGCGGATCATCGGCCATGCCCATCGCGCGGGCGGTGAAATCGGATACCGCCACCACCCGGTCGCCGGCGCGCCGCCCATGCGACTCGAGCGCACCCGCCACGCGCGCGACCCGACGCCGGTGCGGGAGGTAGTCGGCCCAGTGCGAGCCCCAGAACTCATGCCAGGTGACGACGAGCCGGCCGCCACGCAGGCGTCGCGCCAGCGCGGTCGGGTAGAGCGGCACGTATGGCGTCGCCGAGCAGTCGACGACGTCGAACCGATGCCGCAGGAGGAATGGGAGCAGCCGCGCCGAGAACGCGACGGCCTCGCGGACGGTGCGTTTCCCGTCGCCCCCGTAGAGCATCGGCGCCGGGGCGAGCCCGTGGAGCATCATCCCCTTATGCTCGACGGTCGCCGGACCGTCCCACCATCGCCAGCCGACGAGGTGCACCTCGTGTCGCGCTGCCAGGCGCCGGCCCAGCTCGAAGAACCGTCGCTCGGCACCGCCGGCGACCCACGGGTACATCGCGTCGTAGACGAGGGCGATGCGCATCGGCGGCTCAGCGGCTCTCGATCGTGACCGCCAGGAAGCCCGCGAGGCCAATCTCGGCGCCGACGATCATGAGTGTCTGGGCCAGCGCGGCGAGCTGGAGCCCCTGGACGGCGACGCTGCTCGAGGTCCACGCGCCGAACAGCACGATCTCCAGCACCAGGCCGGCTACGAAGAGGATCGCGCCGATGGCCAGCACCATCTCGAGGCGGAACAGCCGCCGATAGAGCCGGACCATGCGGTCCTCCGGCAGCAGCCCGTGCGACACGCCGTACAGCTTGGCGATGACGCCGAACAGCACCGCGTTGAGGCCGACCGCCAGCAGGATCGAGCCGGCGAAGACCGGGCGCCAGGTGAGTGGCCCGATCTCCACGCCCTGCGGCGCCCCGAGCATGACGCCGGTCGCCAGCAGCCCGAACAGGACGGCGAGCGTCCCGGGCAGGATGAACAGGAAGTCGGGAGCGGCAAGCAGCAGGAAGCGCAGGTGCCGCCAGCCGTCGCGGACCGTGTTCAGCTTCGACTCGCCGCGCCGAATGGCATAGGGGGCCGGCACTTCGGCGATCGTCATGCCGGAGCGCGCGGCGTTGACGATCATCTCGGACGCCAGCTCCATGCCGGTCGAGCGCAGGCCGAGCCGCTCGGTCACGCCACGACGGAACGCGCGCAGGCCGCTCTGGCTGTCGCCGATGTTCGTGCGGAAGAACAGCTTGATGACGGCGTTGATGATCGGGCTTCCGATGTAGCGATGGGCCCATGGCATCGCGCCATTCGCGATCCCGCCCGCGAACCGGTTCCCGAGCACCATGTCGGCGCCGCTGTTCAGCGGGGCGACCAGCGCATCGAGATCGGAGAAGTCGTAGGTGTCGTCCGAGTCGCCCATCACGATGTACTCGCCGCGCGCCTCGGCGAAGCCGCGCAGGTAGGCCTGGCCGTAGCCGCGGCGTCGCTCGTTGATGATGCGGGCGCCGGCGGCGGTGGCGATCTCGATCGACCGATCGGTCGAGCCGTTGTCGACGACCACGACCTCGCCGGGAATCTCGCGTCGGGCCAGCCAGCCCATGGCCTTCTCGACGCAGACGCCGACCGTCTCCTCCTCGTTCAGGCAGGGCATGACGATCGAGACGGATGGGTGAGCGGCCTCGGCGGCCCCGACCTTCAACGGAATGGCGGATTCGAGCGGGGCAGCAGCGCGTGAATCGACGGTCACGTCATCCTCCTCTATGACCGTGGGACGGCGATGGCGCCCTGGTGCGGGGCGCCATCGGGATTCGGCACTGTCGCGTGCCTATGTCGGACTGCCGGGTTCAGGGGCAGTCGCCGTACTCGTCGGGCATCGTGTCGCCGTGACGCATGTGGGCGGGCACCGCGTTGTTGCTCACGGTGATCTTCACGTACTTGTGGCCCGCCGAGTGGCAGATCGTCGTCTTGCCCTGGGGACCGCCGGCGACGACGGCGCTCACGGCGAAGAGCGCGATGATCAGCCCGGTCACGACGATGGCGCTGACGTATCGGAAATGCTTCATCTGGTCCTCACGGTGCGTCTCATCTCTCTCGGCAGCCCGGCCACAATGGGCACCCCTCACTGCCCGTGACAATCCCGGACCGACCCCGTACCTTTCGTGCCCCTCCCGTCGGTCATGGCCCGATGCACCCCGCGAGCAGTGGCTTGCTCGCTCGCCTCGTTCTGGGCGCCGCCGGCCGAGCCTCTCGCCCCCCCGCGCTGGATGTGGGTCGCGGGTCTGGCGGCGACTTCCTGGCTGGCCGATTCGTGAGGCGCATGCGGCGGCCGTGTCATCGGCCTCACCCTCGCCGTCGCAGCCGTCGGGCGCATATTCGGACAAGGAGTGTCCGCTAGACCCGCCCCACGCATCGGCCGCAATGGGCCGATACGTCGCCGATAAGCCGCCCGAGCGACGATCAGCCGATGTCGACGCGCAGCCGCCCAACCGACGAGGCCCGTCGCCGATGGGACCGCCTCGTCCGCGAGATCGGCGATGAGCTGCGCACCGGCCGCCGAATCAACGGGGCCACGCAACGGCAGGTCGGTCGCGCGATTCGCGTCTCGCAATCCGAGGTCTCGCGCCGCGAACGCGGTCGGGCGCCAAATTTCACCGGCGCGCAGCTTGCCACGCATGCCGCGGCCGTGGGGCTGCGGCTGTCCATCAAGCTATGGCCGATCGGCGGGGGCATTCGTGACACGGCGCAGACCAGGTACATCGGCGCATTCGTCAGACGCATCGGAACGCGGTGGCGGGTAATCCTCGAAGCCCCGATCCCTCAGCCGGGCGACCTCCGTGCCGTCGATGTCCTGCTCGTTGCCGCGCCCGTGAAGATCGCCATCGAGGTCATCACGCGACTCTCCGACCTCCAGGCGCAGATCCGCGCGGCGCAGCTGAAGTCCCGCGACATCGGCGCGACGCGGCTGATCCTTGCTCTTGCCGGGACGCATGCCAACCGTCGCGTGCTCAACGAGGCGAGGCTGACGCTCGTCTCCAGCTTCGATCTCGACTCGCGGCGCATCATGGCTGAGCTGGCAGCGGGACGCGATCCGGGGCGCGATGGGATCGTGATGCTCTGATCAGCCCCAGTCGCGGAGTCGTGGGGCGGGTCTAACGGCCACCCCTCAGCCGATCAATGCGCACCCCTCATGCAACAGCCACGAACCCCCTCGCATCATCACCGATGCAGTCGCCCGCCGCATATTCAGCCGCGACGTGGCCGTAAGACCCCACCCCCGCATCGGCTGGCGGACCACAGCCCCAACCCGGCCCCTCCACACCCCGTCCACACGCGACACCCACTTCCCCACAAACGCTCCACACGTGTCGGACAGCCGACACACGTACCCCCAGCATGTTGTGGTATGCCACTCGAAACTACCACCAGATGTTGTGGTTTTGGGCTTGACTCACCCTTACCCGCGTATTACAGTCGAGGTCTCACAGAACACGGCGCACAGCAAGGCGCCGGACCGCCGGAGGGACCCCGCCGACGACCACGGAACGACCATCCGTGGGTCCCTTCATCGGCCGAAGCACGCAGAGGGATTCATCGCAATCATGGCTCGATCCTCCGCCCCCACGAAGCCCGCCGCCAACGGCCACAACGGCCACACCACCAACGGAAACGGCAACGGCCACGGGACCAAGAAGCCGACGGGCTACGTCCAGCTGACCGAGGGCCAGAAGCCCACCTGGAAGGGCCTCCAGATCGAGCGCCGATTCACCCGCCCCGACATCCACCCGTATGACACGGTCGAGTGGGACCTGCGCGAAGCCGCCATCACCAACGAGCACGGCAAGACCGTGTTCGAGCAGAAGGACCTCGAGTTCCCGAAGAGCTGGTCGCGCCCTGGCCACCAACGTCGTGGCCAGCAAGTACTTCCGCGGCCACCTCGGCACGCCCGAGCGCGAGCGCAGCGTCCGCCAGATGATCGACCGCGTCGCCGATACGATCGCCGACTGGGGGATCAAGGACGCCTACTTCGCCACCGATGAGGACGCCGAGGCCTTCCGCAACGAGCTCAAGGACATCCTCCTCAAGCAGCGCGCCGCCTTCAACAGCCCCGTCTGGTTCAACGTGGGCATCGACGCGCACCCGCAGTGCTCCGCCTGCTTCATCAACTCGGTCGACGACACGATGGAGAGCATCCTGACCCTGGCCAAGACCGAGGGCATGCTCTTCAAGTTCGGCTCGGGCGCCGGCTCCAACCTGAGCACCATCCGCTCCTCCAAGGAGACCCTCCGCGGCGGCGGCGAGGCATCAGGCCCGGTGAGCTTCATGAAGGGCTTCGACGCCTTCGCCGGCGTCATCAAGTCCGGTGGCAAGACCCAAGACGCGCCGCGAAGATGGTGATCCTCAACGTCGGCCATCCCGATGTCGAGGAGTTCATCGACTGCAAGCTGACCGAGGAGAAGAAGGCCTGGGCGCTGATCGACGCCGGGTACGACGGGAACTTCAACGGGGGAGAGGCGTACGCATCGGTCTTCTTCCAGAACTCGAACAACTCCGTCCGCGTCACCGATGACTTCATGGACGCCGTGGAGAAGGACAAGGACTGGACCACGCACGCCATCACGACGGGCGAAGCGGTCGAGACCGTCAAGGCCCGCTACCTCATGAACAAGATGGCGGAGGCGGCCTGGGTCTGCGGCGACCCGGGGATCCAGTACCACGACAACATCAACCGCTGGCACACGAGCTCGAACACGGCGCCGATCAACGCGTCCAACCCGTGCTCCGAGTACATGTACCTCGACGACTCCGCGTGCAACCTCGCCAGCCTGAACCTCATGACCTTCGTCAAGGACGACGGCGAGTTCGACGTGGAGGGCTACAAGCACGCGGTGCGCATCGTGTTCACCGCGCAGGAGATCATCGTCGACAACGCGAGCTACCCGACCGAGCGCATCGGCGAGAACAGCCGCGACTTCCGGCCCATCGGCCTGGGCTACGCCAACCTGGGCGCCCTGCTCATGAACCGCGGCCTGGCCTACGACTCCGATGGCGGCCGATCCTACGCGGCGGTCCTGACCTCGATCATGCAGTCAGAGGCGGCGCTGCAGTCGGCCCGCATCTCCCGCGACCAGGGCGGCCCGTTCGCCGGCTACAAGGTCAACCGCGAGCCGTACCTCAAGGTCATGAACCAGCACCGCGACGCGGCGTACCGGATGGATCGCAACCTCATCCCGACCGAGCTGCTCGACGCGGCGCTGACCGGATGGGACGAGGTCGTGGCGCTCGGCGAGAAGTCGGGCTTCCGCAACGGCCAGCTATCGGTCCTGGCGCCCACGGGCACCATCGCCTTCATGATGGACTGCGACACGACGGGCGTTGAGCCGGACATCGCGCTCATCAAGTACAAGCGCCTCGTCGGCGGCGGATACCTGAAGATCGTGAACCAGGGCGTGCCGAACGCGCTGCGCAAGCTCGGCTATGACGCCAAGCAGGCCGAGGAGATCGTGGCCTGGATCGACGAGCACGAGACGATCGAGGGCGCCCCGCACATCAGCGACGCGCATCTCGAGGTGTTCGACTGCGCCTTCAAGCCGGCCAACGGCACGCGCAGCATCCACTACAACGGCCACCTCAAGATGATGGCCGCGGTCCAGCCCTTCATCAGCGGCGCGATCAGCAAGACGGTCAACATGCCGGAGCTCTCGACCGCCGAGGAGATCGCGAAGGTCTACATCGACGGCTGGAAGCTGGGCCTCAAGGCCATCGCCGTCTACCGCGACAACAGCAAGCGCAGCCAGCCGCTGAACATGAAGCGCGAGGGCGGGGATGCGGCGACGACCGCATCGGCCACGCCGGAAGTCCAGACGGTCTACAAGCCGCTGCGACGCCGCCTGCCCGATGAGCGCGCCTCCATCACCCACAAGTTCAACGTGGGTGGCCACGAGGGCTACCTGACCATCGGCATGTACGAGGACGGCACGCCCGGCGAGATCTTCCTGCGCATGGCGAAGGAGGGCTCGACGATCAGCGGGCTCATGGACAGCTTCGCGACGGCCATCAGCCTGGCGCTGCAGTACGGCGTGCCGCTGAAGGACCTGGTCAACAAGTTCAGCCATCTGCGGTTCGAGCCGGCGGGGTTCACGGGCAACCGGGATATTCCGATGGCGAAGTCGCTGGTCGACTACATCTTCAGATACATGGCGACCAAGTTCATGTCGCAGGCCGATAAGAAGCACGGGTTGGCATCATCAACCGACAGCTCACTCTTTCGGAGGCGACACCTGTGAGTGGGGAGGCCGGCTCCGGTCCCACGGCGCCTCAGACCGGCGCCGCGGCACCTGCGCCGACCCAACCACTGACCGACTCAACTCCGGGAGGGTCTGCTGAGGGTTCCGGATCCACAACCGATTCCTCTGACCGGCAGGCATCAGCTGGTGGGCAGGCGCCTGAGGTGCAGGCAACCAGCGCTGGGTCTGCGGAGGACACGGTTGGCGGTGAGACCGTCAGTGCGAAGACCGAGACGGTGGCGAATGGGCTGTTGGATGGGTTGAAGATCGTGGCGCAGGGGGTGGAGGCGAAGGAGCGGGCGGAGCGGCTCGCGGCGGGCCAGGCGCCCGTGGTGTTCGACACCGCCGACTCGCCGGCCTGCACCGACTGCGGCTCGATCATGGTCCGCAACGGGTCCTGCTACAAGTGCATCAACTGCGGCGCGACCAGCGGCTGCAGCTGATCGCAATGAACAAGGGGCTGCACCATATAGGTGCGCCGCAACGAAACGACTAATGGCTGGATCACGAGATCTAGTGCCGACCGATCAGGCCACCCGCCAGCGAATGCAGCGTGTGGCCCGGTCGGGCACTCCCGGTGAAACCGCCGTTCGCCAGGCACTCCACAGACGCGGTCTCCGCTTCCGAGTTCAGCAATCGCCGCTGGCTGGTTCGCGCATTACCCCAGACATCCTGTTCACCCGTGGAAGGGTCGCGGTGTTTGTGGATGGATGCTACTGGCACGGATGCCCCGACCATTTCGTGCAGCCCGTCAGGAATCGCGAATACTGGGCAACGAAGATAGAACGCAACCGTCGGCGGGATCGAGAAGCCGATGCTCGCCTCGAATCGGCGGGGTGGCTTCCCGTCCGCGTTTGGGAGCATATGCCTGCCGATGCTGCCGCGGAACAGATCCACCAGGTTCTTGCCCGGATCCCAAGTCTCAAGTGAAGGACTTCGTCGCCTTAGATCTCTTCGCTGGTGCTGGCGGCGCTACCGCGGGTCTGCGGAAGGCCGGCTTTCGAGTTGCCGCCGCGGTCGAGCTCGATCACAGCGCGGCGGCGACCTACCGCGCAAACCACCGGGGCGTAAAGGTGTACGAGTCGGACATTCTTAGTCTTGACCCCGCCGACGTGCTTGCTGACCTGGGCCTTGCACGCGGTGACGTAGCGATCCTTCAGGCCTGCCCTCCATGCCAAACGTGGTCGTCCTTGGCTAGATACTCGGCTGACGATCCCCGAAATGGGCTAATTGCCGAAGTCGGCCGGTGGCTATCCGCTGTTCTGCCGAATGCCTTTATCCTCGAGAACGTCCCTGGCGTGAGGCGAGATGAGCGGTTTGCTGGGCTTCGATCGCGGGCGCGAAGGCTCGGGTATGGGACTCGAGCGTACATTGTCAATGCTGAGGCTTTTGGCGTACCGCAACGCCGAAGGCGGTTGATCTTGGTCGGAGTTCGGGGCATCGATGGCCGGTCCATGCCGAGGAGGCTCGAAAGCGCCTTTCGACCCGCGCTGCGACATCGACGCCACTCGGCAGCTCCAGTAATAGCAAGGGCTAGCCAGGCCGGACCCAACGATCCTCTGCAGGTAGTCCGCGCCATTCCCGAGTTAGTCCGGCGTCGGCTTGAGGCAATTCCGCCGGGAGGCAACCGGTTCGACCTGCCCGCCGACCTCCAATTGGCGTGTCATACCGCGATCACCGACAGACGGGCGACTTCGTCCTACGGACGAATCCCGCTACGCGGCCCGGCAGCGACGCTCACGACCCGATGTACGACACCAGCCTCCGGCGCATTCGCACATCCAATCGAATCGCGGCCAATCACTCTGAGGGAAGCAGCACTGCTGCAAACGTTTCCCCTCCGATACCGCTTTGAGGGCCGCTATCGGGAAATAGAGCGGCAGATAGGCAACGCCATACCAGTTCGGCTAGCGCGCGGCGTAGCGGAAGTGGTGCAAACCCTCATTCGGCAGGCACAGCTTCCAAGCTCCTCCGGATCTGCTCCGCAATCCGCTCGGGACTCTGCAGGAGCGTGATCGTTTCTGACCGGTCCGTGTCCAGGCGGATAAGCCCTTTGGCGAGCGTTTCAAGGGCCACTAGCTTAGCAGCGAACGTCTCGAAGTCGGGAGCCGCTTCGCGATACAGGCGCTGCCATACCGCACGGTATGGAACGGCGTCACCCTCCGCTTCATCCTGTTGCCTCGCCCAAATCTCGTCCAACAATCCTCGGTAATCGAATTGGTCGACTGGGCTGACCGAAGACTCGATTCTGACCCTCTTGGCATCGGGCGCCTCGATCTCGGCGAGCACGCGGTAGATCACGTCGAGCGGGTACGAGAATCGATCCACCGCCTTGAGCAACTCGACCAGGGTCCCCACGTCGACGACGCTCACCTTAATTCGATCGTTTGACACCGCTACACACTCGCCAATAACCGCTGCCATGTCTCCCCGGGTCATGCCTGCAAACTCACGAGCCACGACAACGGCCAAGGTGGCTCCGGCGGACACCGCATGACGTGCGGCCCCGGCTATCTCCGCGTCGTCGTTTTCGATCGGGTTTCGCGACCCCTTTCCTTCAATTGTGAAGCGAGTCGCAGTTCGGCCAGTAGGCCCGATGACCAGAACGTCCTCATTGCCCGCTGCCCCGATTCGACGAGCGACAAACCCCAAGACACCAAACAGATTGGCAAGCGCGCGCTCGAACCTGGCGTCGCCCGCGAAGGAGGCGTTGTGAACTTCGGCGATGACCTCCTCGGGCGTGCTGGTGTATCTGGCTGCGATTGCCCGCAGTACATCGTCGCGCCAGCCGACGATCCTCTGTACTCGAGCCTCGTCAATGCCGATGTCGATGAGAAAACCTTCGAGCAGGACATCGGTTACAGCCAGGGCGTCGAATGCCCTTAAAGCGCGCTCCGCCGCGCGGCTCGATCCAAGTTCTCTTTGCAGCGAGACGAACAACGGGTGCAGGGTGTTGACCTGAAATGCGCTTTGATCCGCTTCGACGCGCGCAAGCGGTTCTCCGGCTCCAGCGTCTGCACGCAGCACCCGTGCTTCGGACGGATCGAATGGCGCATCGGCACCCGGGCGCATCAGCAGGAGTGCTGTGAGCGGTTCGCGGAACAGCTCGCGACTGGTAGTTGGGAGGAGCGTGAGGTACTCGCGAACCGCCGTTGCCTCCTCGTCTTGACGGTTTAGCTCTTGGCGGGCTGCCAAATACATTCCTCGTTGGAGGACAGCTAGTTCTCGGGTCTTGATGTCCTCCTTAAGCCTGCCTCGATCCGCGAGAACGTTGCTGTCGAGGCCATCTGCGTTAATGACAAACTGGGTTCGATAGAAAGTCCCGAAGGATGGGGTCAGCGAGATAGAGCTTCTCGTCCTCGACATTCAGCAGCCTGTCGCGAACCATCACGAAGAAGCCGTAGCTCCGCTCATCGCGTGTCTCACCGGCCCGCTGGAGGGAATTCGAAAACAGCGAAATGGTCCCCGTGACGTCGCCCAGCTGAGGCAGCCGAACTGCCGGCGCGTCTACGTCGAAGTCGACGTTGCCTTCAACTAAACCTCCGTCTCGAGCTTCCCGCCAGGCTGAGACAATCGCGTTTCGGACTGCTTGTTCTTGAAGCGTCCACGTTGTGGTGGCATCCCGCCCTAGCCTGGTCTCGACCTCGGAGTCCTCGACCCAGACGCGAAAGTCAGGGCGAAGCGGCATGGCATTTCCCAACACCCACGCTAGGCGGCCAGGCGTCAAGGAAATGTCATGCAGCTCCTCGATGCTCGCGAGCGTGAATGTGGGCTCGTCCCAGAATTCATGGGCCGCTGCCTCAGCTTGCAATCGATCAGCCACCCAAGCGCGAGCAGCGGCCTCATTGAGTTCGAGGATTGCGGTCGCGTACCGTCGACGCGTGCCCTCATCGGGTAGCGTCTCCTGAACTAGTTGGTAGTCGACGCCCACCAACAAATAGCGTCCATCGGTCTTGCATAGATGCGAAATTCGGTTGCCGACCGCATAGCTAGCAAGCTTTCCGATGCCGAATTTTCCAATGAGCTTGCGCGTTCTTTCGTCTCGGGTCTCAATGCGGTCTCCCACCGCCTTCGGGCTCCTAGCGATCCACCACAGAGCCTTCAGACCGTCGATGTCCATCGAAGTACCGTTGTCCCAGACAATCACGCTGCTTGCTGTATTCGCTCCGGGTAGGTACACGTACACCTTTGTCGCGAAGGCGTCGAAGCCGTTAGCCACGAGCTCCTCAACGGCCTTGTTCGGAGATCCGTACAGGTGCTGTGAAAAGTGACGGATGATCGCGTAGTCGATCTCGAGGACGACCTCCTCGCCTGTTTCGGCTACGGAGCCGGTCGCTTGGGCAGCGCGTCTTCGTGGCATCGGATCTCCGTCTAGCTCGGTTGATTCGCTAACTGAATGCGTGCTGTCGTCGCAGAGTCCTCGAGGTACACGTAGCACCCCTTGAGGCCGCGGGTGAGGAGGACGCGGTAGGTGCGTTTGACGAGGTCGGCGAAGCGGTCGCCGGAGCGTTTGACGATGGAGTCGTGGGAGTGGCTCGGGTCGCCGATCCAGGTGGTGGTGGCGGGGTCCCAGCGCAGGTCACGGCCCCAGATGACGCCGACGTAGTCGAACTCGAAGCCCTGGGCGGTGTAGACGCAGCCGACCTGGCCGAGGCCGTTGGGGTCGGAGGCCCAGAAGTTCGAGGGCGGGATGCCGGGGGCGAGGCGGCCGGCATCGGGCTTGGCGTTCCAGGGCATCTGCCAGGTGCCGACCTTGACGTCGGGGACGAGCGTGCCATCGGGCTCCGGGTTGCTCCAGGGCCAGCAGAAGCCGGCGGTCAGGCGGGCGGAGTGGCCCTCATCGGCCTTCGAGCGGATGAGCGCGTCGAGCTGCTCGACCGAGTCGACGATGCGGAAGTCGAACGTCTCGCTGTCGGCGTCCCAGGTCGGGGTGGCGGCCTCGGTCAGGCCGAGGGTGTGGTCGACCCAGGTGAGGAAGGCCTTCGAGCCTGACATGCGGAACTGGGTGTCGAGCTCGAACGCGCTGACATCGGCGCCGTTGCGATCGGCGGCCTCGAGGATGCGCTGGGTGCTGCCGACCTCGTTGGGGCGGACGGTCTGGTAGTCGTCGATGAAGAAGACGGTCGTCTTGGCGGCCTTGATGAGCTCGTCGACCTGCGGAAGGTCGGTGCGCTTGGCCTTCGGCGTGAATCGGCTGGCGCTCGTCTCGCGCAGCCGATGCGCCTCGTCGAGGATGAGGACGTCGACGTCGTTCTGCGCGGCGTTGCCGTACTGGTTGGAAGTACTTGAACTGCGAGCCGCCGGCGCGCCGGCCGACGACGCGGCGGATGTTCTCGGTGAATGCCTTGGAACCGGTGGCGTGCTGGGCGTTGTAGCCCATGCGGGCCAGCTCGCCCACGAGGTGCAGCGCGATGACGCTCTTGCCGGTTCCGGGGCCGCCCTGGATGAGGACGACCGATTTCTTCGCGTCGTGGTAGCCGGCGCGAGCCTCGGCCAGGACCGATTCGAAGGCGACCCGCTGCTCGTCGAGAAGGACGAACTCGGACTGGGCCGCGATCATCGCCGCGGTGTGCTCCAGGAGCTTGCGGCTGGGGCGGTACTCGGACTCGAGGACCCGGGCCATGATCGGGATGCCGTCGCCCTCGCCCAGGTGGATGTTGAGGTAGGCGGCCAGCTTGTCGGACTGCGTGCCGGTGAAGAGGGGATTGGCGGTCAGCGCATCGGCGTGGCGATGGGACCACAGCTCACCGGCCGGGTCGTACGGCATGTTGTGGAGGTAGCTGACGGCGGTGAGGCCGACCGCATCGGCGTCGTAGAAGACCGCGTGGTTGTCGAGCAGCCATTGCTGGTAGCCGCCGACCTGGACCGATGGGTGGAGCACGCGGCGGACGGCCTTGCCCACGAAGGTCTCGACGCAGAACTCGGCGGGGGAGGGGCCAACGTCGCCGCTCCACTGCTTGAGCTCGACGACGACGGCGTTCTCGGCGCTGGTGCTGGAGTAGCCGGTGAGCATGGCGTCGAGGCGGCGGCTGGTGTTGCCGAGCTGGTACTCGAGGATGACGCCGTGGTCGTTCAGCTCGGCCTGGTCGAGGAGCATCGAGAGTGCCATGAGGCTGTTCTGCCAGCTCGCGACCTCGCCCGGGCCGGGCTGGTAGCCGATGGTGGCGATGTACTCGGTGCGCAGCTTGTCGGCGACGCGGTGGAGCTGGGCATCGGTCCGAAACTGCTCGGTCGTGCCGGCGTACAGCTTCATCGGATGACCTCAGGCGAACGCGTCGGTGGCGTGAGGAGGTCGACGGCGCGACCCGCATCGGCGTCGAGGTGGCGCTTGCCCTTGCAGCTCGGAGCCGTGCAGCGAAACCACCAGCCGTGCTCGGACTTGCCGAGCGTCATCGGCTTCGCGCACTCCGGGCAGGGCTCCGCGCGTCGCACGGCCTCGGCCCGTCGGAAGAGCTCGCGCCCGTCGATCAGCGCCATGCCTGACTCCCTGGCTTCGGCCTCGGCATGCTCGTTGAAGTCTGAGAGGGTGACGAAAATCCCGTCAGCACCGCGGTGGCCAGCCCGGAGCAGCGTCCCTCCGAATGCTCGGATCTCCGAAATTGGGATCTGCCAAGACTGCCAACGCTTGCACTGCACAAGGCGACGCTCGGTCCCCCTTGAGAGCTCGAGGTCGACATTCCCATCCGCCCGGCTCTGGCTTCCGGTCTCACGGACGGTCCAGCCCTCGCGGCGGAAGACCTCTCCCACGAACCACTCGAATTCTTCGGCGGACAGGAGCCGCAGGTTGGTCGTCCAGTCCACCAGATGACGCCGATGACTGCGCTCGAGCTGAACAACGAACCAGGTGAGCCCTACCGCGCCCGCGGCCACGACGGAAATCAGATTGACCGAGAAGAACCAGTTGTTTGGCATGCCGACCAGCAGCGGAAGGATGAGACCCAATCCGGGATAAGAGGAGGAGGGCTGTCGCCGCCATGACGCGTCCGGGGAAACGCCGCGCGAAGGCGTACAGAGCGCGGTCGATCACGCCGTCGTCGTTGTTAGACATGAATGGGCGCCGTATCGCCAGAGTCTGGCGCATGCAGCGGCGAGGCCGTGGTGCGGCGTGACGCGCGCTCGGGATGCGCGTGGATCAACCCCCTGTCCCCTCTGCGTTGGGCAGCTTGCCGGCTAGGTTAGCAATGCTTGTCCAGCCCGTGAGGGCTGGCCTGCAAGGATTCGCCTCACATAACTGTTGACATTCTCCACCCCCGATGCAAGATGTCCACGATCAGGTCGCGGAGGGAAGACATGCCGACTCGGTTGATACTCGGAGGTATCGCCGCGTTCGTTGGCGCTGGCCTATGGCGGTGTCCGCGCAGGGCGATCCACTCTGGACTGCTATTGCCGGCGCGCTCGTCATTGCGTCCGTGGTCCTCGTGGCTGCAGGCCTTACGCAATTCGGGTCCGGGCTTGTGCGGCGTGCAACAGCTGGTTTCTCGACCAGCGCGGGATGGACCCCGGTGATTGCGACGCTGGGTGTCATCGTCGCCGCATTCGTTGTTCCAAACCTCATGGAGATGCGTTGGCGGGGTGCTGCCATTGCCGCTGGCATCACCTGCGGGTTCATAACCTGGCTGGTCCTGGCCTTTGTTGCGGCCCTCCGCGGGACACCGTCACAGGTGAATTCACGCGTTTTCTCCGACGTCACGGAAACGTACCGCGGGCTCCGCGAGCGGCTCGACGGGGTGTCGCGTACCGAGCGCGAGTCTGTGGGCTATACCACCGCGGCTGCTCACCTGAACTGGCTCCGAGACTGCATCGGTATGGGGTGCGACGACAAGCGGCCAGCGGATCGGCATTGGACAAGCGGGTACCGATACATCGATCTCTGGAGTGCGCTCCACAGAGCTGATGAGGCCCTTCTCAGCACCATGAGCACATCCGACGTAGACACTGAGATCGAGCGCGACCACTACCGCCTCGCAGGCTCGCGTCTCACCGGTTTAAAAGAGCAACTCGACAAATTGCGCGACCCTACGGCTGCCCAGGGCGCCAACGGCGCGAACGCTAACCGACGAAGAGGCGAAATCGTTGCCCTGCGCGAAGCGCTCAACCAATATCGGCTCGCTCGCATGGACGGACTGGTGCGGGCGCGGAACAGGTTAGCGCGCACCACGATGTCCACCGCCTGGGTTGTCTTCCTCTTGGTGGCGGCCGCCATCGCACTCAACGCGACCCCTTCCAACCTTGCGGCCGGCTCAGTCTTCTTCTTTGTCGGTGCGCTGATCGGATTGTTCGCCCAATTGAGGTCCGACGCGGAGAAGGACGAGGCGGTCGAAGACTACGGTCTTGCCGCTGTTCGCCTGCGTCAGACCGCCCTCGCATCCGGGATCGCGGGGGTGGCCGGCGTGATCCTCACAGCTGTGGCGATCAGCACGACAGCTACTGACTCCACCAACGCCGTCGGCCTCGCCAAGATCTTCCATATCGGGGACAGCCCAGGGCAGTTGCTGATCGCCGCAGTCTTTGGCCTGTCACCGCACCTCCTGATCGAGCGCCTCACCGCTCGAGCCGACGAGTACCGCAAGGAGCTCGGGGAAACGGCAGGCGGCGAAGGATCGAGTGAGTAGCACGGTTCGCGTTCACTTATAGTTGAGGCATGACCGTCGACGGAAGGCGAACCCGCCGCGTCAGGCTCGTGGACAACAGCGAAGTCGCGCGTCGTGTCGGGCATCGGATACGGGCCGAGCGACAACGCATCGGTCTGACGCAGGCCCAGGTAGCGGACGGCAGGTATACGCCGGCTTACATCAGTGCGTTGGAGCGCGGGCTGGCGAAGCCATCGATGGCGGCGTTGACGTTCCTGAGCGAGAGGCTCGGGGTGGCGGTCACGGATCTCGTCGCGGAGGAGCGGCCGGCGGCCAGCCGGCTCGAGGCTGATCTGCTGCTGGCGTCGGGCAGGCACCAGGAAGCGCTCGATCGATACGACGATCTGCTCGGATCGGGAGAAGGTGCCGATCGACGCCACCGGGCGGAGCTGCTGCGTGGCCGGGCGGAGGCTCTGTGCCGGCTGCAGCGCGGGGAGGACGCTATTCGTCCTGCGGCCGAGGCTGCGGAGGCGTTCGATGGCCTGTCTGCGGGGGCCGATGCGGCATCGGCACGGTACTGGCTCGCCTTCGCGCACTACCTTGCCGACAACCCAGCCGAGGCACGCGGGATCCTGGTCGATCTCCTGGCGGGAAATCGGGCAGGGCTCGAGGTGGCGCCGGATTTCCGATTCCGCCTACTGACGGCGCTCGGCATCGTCGAGACTTGGGACGGCCAGGCCAGCGAGGGCTGACATACATGGAGGAGGCTCGTGCCGCTCCTCGAGGATGCGTCGCTCCGACAACGCGCGGCGTTTCTCTCCTCGCTGGCGCTGCAATATCGGCGGGTGGGGGACCTCGAGCGCTCGATCCGCACCGGGCACGAGAGCCTGGGGCTCTCTACCGGGCGGCAGACTGCAGAGCGCGAGGAGGGAGTGCTCGAGAACAACCTTGACTGACCTTCGTCGAGCTGGGCAACCTCGCGCGGGCGGCCGGCGGGTGCGCCGATCCCGCCAGATCCGCGAGCACCTCGTCGATGCACTTCTGCTTTCGAAGTGGCAGAAGCCGAGGCCCGCCTGGCGATGGCACGAGGGGCGATGTGGACGGCGCGCGACCGGGCCGGCGCAGCGCTCGCCCGCAGCGGCCGCGAGGGCTGTGCGCGTACCTGGCTGCCGTCGGGGCTCACCTCACCCTCGGCCGCCTCGGTGCGCGAGTCGACGACCGAGAGACAGTCGAGTCGGAGTTCGGAGCTGCGACGGATCTGCTCCGCCAACACAATGCGCGTTCGCAGCTGCGAGACGTGCTCGCCGAGTGGGCTGACCTGCGAACCAGATGGGGGGATGTCGCCGGTACGAACGAGCTGTATGCCGAGGCTTTGGGCAGGACCCGCGGCTCCGGGTTGAGCTGATCGCGGGTGGGCACGGCCGAATGAGCACTTATCGGCTGACGATCAGGTCGCGAGGGATGCGGTTAGCGCGGAAACGGCGGATGGCTGTCCGCCAGGACCGTCGCCGCGCTCAGCAGAGTGAGCAGAGTCGAGAGTCCGAACGAGACCAGGTACGAGCGGAATCGATGCATTGCGGGTTCCCTTTCCGCTCACCGGCCCGCCCACCCGGAGGCGGCGATCAGTACCGTCGTGTGACCGGCGGATCAACTATTATCAAGCACATGCACACGGCAGCTTCGGTGAGGGCCGATGAGGTACCGCCATACGAGGTGGCTTGCCTCGAGATCGATCGCTCCCCGGAGGCTTCTTCGGCCACCGACACGTGACGTTCGTCGAAACGAGGGATCCCGACGGTGGCTCGACGCGATGGTCGTGCGTCCAGGTGATCGCGGCGATCGACGCCGGCGAACGATTCGTCGTCGGCGAAGACGGTCACGGCGCGCGTGCGCTGCTCAAGCCGACTGGCGCCCTGGCCCGCACCCTGGCGACCCTCGTGACGGACCCGCCGGACGCTGAGCCGGGGTCGTGCGAACAGCAGCCAGCCTGACGCTTCGATCGGCGGCGCCAGTAGTCAGCCCGAATCGATGTGACCTGGATTGGAGATGGTCTCAGCCGGATACGCCAGCAGCTCGGGGAAAACGCGTGCGATGGCGACGACGCCCGCCACCGCCACCGCCCCGCCAATCGCCAGTGCCGGCGCAACCCCCACAGCCTCTGCGGTGAGCGAGGCGCGGATGTCGCCGATTCGCGGCCCGCTCTGGGTCGCGAGCGTATGGAGCGCGGTGATGCGGCCGCGGAGGACGTCGGGCGTCGTCGTGTGGACATCGAATTCCGGATCACCGCCGACCACACGTCGGTGGCACCGCATACGACGATCAGCGCGAGTGCAAGTGCAAGCGAGGCGGTGGCAAGTCCGAGGGCAAGACTTGCGGCCGAGAAGGCGAGGACCACCCAGAGCACCGCACGACCGAGGCGC
>CAVYGE010000001.1:0-228776 GCA_963767985.1 uncultured Chloroflexia bacterium | reverse complement strand
GAGGCGGGCTGCTCTCCGGATTTCATCCCGAACCGCCCATCTCTTCTGGCTCGTGGCGCTCGACCCAGGCTGGTTCGAGCCGCACGGAGCGGGCGCTCTCCGTCACAGCCCGCTGAAAGTCCGCTCGCTGGGCATCAGTCGTGTCCTCGCGTGCCTCGGTGAACTTGGCAATCGCCGGATCGCGCGCACCGAGATCGGCAGCTCGGCTGATCACTCGAACCGCAGAGCGACAGAACTCGGCATCAGCCATTCTCTCCCCGATGACGTCGATGCCCTCGGCTCCATACGCGGCGATCTCGTCACGCATGTCAATGCGGTCGTTCGACGATGCAGCCCGGGCACGATCGAGGAGGGCCTCGATGGAGGCAGCCATCAACAGCCATGGGCGAAGACTCGGTGGTGCATGGTCCCCTCTCCCCTCGTTCGAGGCATCATCCCCGGTCCGTCAAGCGTGACGGAACAGCGCAACGTGGATGAAGCGGCGGTCGTGGACGAGCGCGGTACCGACCAGCTTCGGCGCGGTGAACCACACGTCGTGGCCGAGGCCAGGGCGAACGCGTGGATGGCGCGCGTGGATCGGCGGTTCTCGGTCAGGTAGAACGGGTCGATCCGCTCCGGCATGACGACGCCGAGCTCATCGGGCTCGCGCGCGTGGTAGAGGTCCTGGTTCGCGTCGCCGAAGACGTAGACGATCCCCCGCTCGCGGTCCCGCAGCAGGTCGAGGAGCGAAGTTGCCGGGCGATCCGACGTCAGTACACTTGAAGCTCAATAGCAGCGAAGACTGGCTACAGAGGTTGCCGCTGCTGCCAAGGGGGTGAGCCGTACACTCGCCGGGATCGACTTTCCGCGGGCCTCATAGCGCCGGATCGATCCGGTGCTGTCCCCCCCACGAGCCCAAGCCAAAGGTGAGACTTGGAACATACCGACGAGCAGCCGGACGAAGCCCCAGCAACTGAATCATTGCTCGCTGACCTGGCGGATGCGGTTCCAGGTCGTCGCAGATGGGACCGTCAACTGGGAGCGACTGCGGTCCCTGTTCGGTGAAGTTGACGAGTCGGAGCGCTACTCATTCCGCTGGCGGGGTAAGCACAACGCCGCGACTTTGTTCGCAACCCGAAGCCGCGGGACACTCCGACCCGATCGCGAGAAGTCCATCAACTGGGATGCCACCGGAAATGCCCTTGTTGAAGGCGAGAGCCTAGAGGTCTTGAAGGTTCTCTATGAGGCCTACTTCGGCCAGATTCGGTTGGTCTATCTCGACGCGCCGTACAACGGCGGTGACGATCGACTATACGAGGACAACTACTCGGGACCGCTGAGGTCGTATCTCCAGGCCATCGAGGAACACCCCGCCGGAGTCCTCCCTGCGAAGAACCCCGCATCGGCGGATGGATTCCACTCCCGATGGCTGTCACTCCTCTATCCACGGCTCGCTGTTGCTCGCCAGCTCCTCCGCACCGACGGCTTCATTGGCGTGAGCGTCGACGATGGCGAGTTGCACCATCTACGACTTCTCCTGAATGAGACGTTCGGCGAGGAGAACCACCTCGCGACGCTGACATGGAATCGCGGACGGAAGAACGACGCCAAGCTCTTCTCCTCCGGCCACGACTACATGGTGGTCTACGCCAGGAGCCTTCGACATCTGCGACAGGAGGGCACCGTCCTTCGGGCCCCGAAAGAGGGCGTCGACGAGATTCGCGAACTGACCGACCGCATTCGCGAACAGCGTGGAGATGACTTCGCTGGGATCGAGGGCGAGCTGCGGACGCACCTAGCGACCATTCCGCAAGACGACCCACGTTATCCGCTGACGCGGTTCCGAAAGTACGACGCGCGAGGGCCCTACCGAGACGACGCCGACATCAGTTGGCACGGGGGCGGGGGCCCGACCTACGACGTACTGCATCCTGTGACGGGGACTCCCGGTGAAACTCCCAAGTCGCGGGTGGGTATTCCCAACGAAAGCCCGGATGGACGAAGAGATCGCGGCTGGAAACGTAGTCTTCCGGGAGGACGAGACGAAGGTTCCGGCGCTCAAGTCCTACCTGTTCGAAAAGAATGTTCAGGTAATGAGCACAGTCCAGAGCAGCGACACCCAACCGGCGATTAACGAATTCGACGCCCTCTTCGACGGCGTAAAGGTAATTGACAATCCTAAGCCCTACGCTGACATCCGGACCATGGTCGAGTACCTAACCGACGAAGAGGACATAGTCCTCGACTTCTTCGCGCGGTCGGGCTCGACCGGGCACGCAGTCTTCGACGCGAATCGCCGTTCCGAGAGCCGCCGAAGGTTCGTACTTGTCCAAATGCGAGAAGCTCTCGAACCAAACACCGCGGTGGAAGAGGGGCGGCGTCTCTGGCCTGACCTCCGTCGCGAGCGTTTGTCGGGAGCGCCTGCGGCGTGCGATTGCCTCATACGCTGATGCCCTTCAGTCGACGGCCGGGCCTCCTGAGGATTTGGGATTCCGATACTTCCACCTAGCCGAATCTGCCTTCTCGCCTCCTCCTGATGAGGTTGATGAGGCGAACGCGAGCCTGTTCGTTGACCGGATGCGCTCAGGCGTGGATCCGAGCGAAGTCGCTTGGGAGATCGCGCTTGAGAACGGGCTTCCGCTTTCGTCCGCGGTCCAGGAGCTTGACGTCTCAGGGACGCTCGTTTTCCGGTTCGAGGATGATCTTCGAGGTCATGCCATCCACATCACCCTTGCTCCTACAGTGAGTATCGATGTCGTGAATGCGCTCCAGCTGTCGGCGGGCGACTTGTTCATCTGCCGCGACTCGGCACTCGACGATGATGCCGCCGCCAACATGGTGCGGCGTTGTCGCCTGATGACGGTATAGCGTGAAGCTGAAGTTCGACTCGACGCAGAGCCATCAACTGGATGCCATCGCGTCCGTTGTCGACGCCTTTGACGGAGCATCACCCAACTCTTCGGGAGTCGTCGTCGATTCGACATCACTGTTCGCAACCGTGGCGAATGCACTGCTACTCGACGAGGAGACGCTGCTCAGCAACATCCGCCTAGTACAGGAGCGCAACGATCTCCCGCCTGACGAGGCACTGAGGCTGATAACCGAGACCATCTCAATGCGCGAGGGTGAGGTCGAGTGGTCGTTCCCCAACCTATCCGTCGAGATGGAGACGGGAACCGGCAAGACCTACGTGTACATCAGGACGGCGCTCGAGCTGTTTCGTAGGTATGGGCTACGCAAGTTCATCATCGTTGTTCCAACGATCGCAGTCCGATCGGGAGCGCTCAAGACGTCCCAGATTACGCGTGACCACTTCGCCGCCGAGTTCGGGAACATCCCCTACTCCTTCTACGAATACGACTCGGCAGCTCCAGGGCTTGTGCGTCAGTTCGCAGTCAGTGACAGCGTCGAGTTCATGATCATGACGCTCGACTCGTTCAACAAGGCGAGCAACCTCATCCACCGGCCAGCCGACGTGCTCCAGGGCGACTCACCCGTTGAGCTGCTGCAGGGAACCCATCCTGTCTTGATCTTGGACGAGCCGCAGAACATGGGAACTGCCCTGGCAACCAAGGCGCTGGCCACTCTTGCACCGACGGCGGCGCTTCGCTACAGCGCTACGCACAGCGATCCGTTCAATCTGCTTTACCGCCTCTCACCCTTGGACGCCTACCGGCACGGCTTAGTGAAACAGATCGAGGTTGCCGGCGTAGAGCGAGACTCGGATGCGAGCTCACCCTTTATAGAGCTTGTGTCGATCCGGGCGACATCGACCAGCGTGTCCGGGCGAATCAAGGTGCACGTCCTTCGTGCAGCTGGAGGCGTGGCCGCTAAGTCCGTGACCATAAGGTCGGGAACATCACTGCAAGTGGCCACGGGCGACCGGCCCGAATACGCGGGCTACGTCGTCGACGAAATCAACCCGACGACCCGTGTCGTGCGATTCACAAACAACGCGCAGCTGGCGGTGGGTGAGACTCGAGGAGACAGCCGGGCGGAGCTCTTCTCGACAGCCAGTTGCGATACACCATCCGCGAACACATGCTCAAGCAAGAACGGCTGAAGCAGCACGGAATCAAGGTCCTATCGCTTTTCTTCATCGATCGCGTCGCGAACTATCAAGGAGACGACGCGCTCATCCGTCGCCTGTTCGACCAGGCATTTCAAGAGCTCAAGCTTGGCCTGCCGGACTGGGAGGCCAAGGAACCGGCGGATGTGCAGCGGGGCTATTTTGCGCAGCAGACGCGCAGGAACGGCACTGTCAACTTCCTCGATACAAAGGGGGGACAGTCCGGCGAAGACCGGGGCAGCCTTCGAGTTGATCATGATGGAGAAGGAGCGGCTTCTCTCTTTCGAGGAGCCGGTCGCTTTCATCTTTTCCCACTCAGCTTTACGCGAGGGCTGGGACAACCCGAACGTAACGCAGATCTGCACGCTGAATCAGTCGATATCTGAGATGCGGAAGCGACAAGAGATCGGTCGGGGGATGCGGCTACTTGTGAACCAATCCGGAGAGCGAGTTCTCTCGCCTGAGCTCAATGTGCTCACCGTAGTCGCGAACTCGAGCTATCAGCAATACGCTGATCAGTATCAGCGCGAGATCGAGGAAGACTTCGGATCGGGCGACCAGGGAACACGCATCCGCAACGCCCGCGAGAAGGGGCGAGCGCAACTGCGAAATGACGTCCTGAACCGGCGCGACTTTCAGTCGATCTGGGGCGACATTCGAACTAGAACCGACTACCACGTACGGGTGGACACCGAGAAGCTGCTGCGGGATGTCGTTCTCCGGTTGGACGATGCGGGAGTACGTCCTATCCGAATACGAGTCGCGAAGGGACAAGTGGCTGCAACCGAGGCCGGTTTTGGTACTAGGACCGTCGCTGGCAGTCGGACGGTCGCAACCTCCAACGCGAACGCGACAGCCGCGGAAATCGTTGACACGATGAGTCACCTGCTCGCGCATGGAAGCCCGCCAACGCGGCTTACGCGTCAGACCTTGTTGACGCTCTATTTGAGGAGTCAGACGAAAGAGGCGGCCCGCGCGAATCCGCATGGCTGGGCCACCGCTGCGGTCAGGCTCCTGCGGGAGCATCTGGCAGATCAATTCGTTGACAGTGTTGCTTACACCCCGCGCGACGCCGCCTACGACGTCTCGCAGTTCGACCAAGTGATCGAGTCCTGGGACGAACGCGTCGTCGACGTTGACAGGGGTCTGTACGACCGCGTGGTTGTGGACTCCGACATCGAACGAACCTTTGTGACGAAGCTTGATGCGGATGAGCGAACAAGGTGTTTTGTCAAGCTACCGCGCTGGTTCACGGTTGATACCCCCGTGGGGGCTTACAACCCGGACTGGGCGATTGTGCGTGAGTTCCGGGACGAGCACGGCAAGGCCGAGAGGACACTCCACCTCGTCGCAGAGACGAAGGGTACGCTCGAGCTCGCGACGCTCCGGCCGCAGGAGCGGCGAAAGATCGTCTGCGGCAAGGCCCACTTCGGCTCGTTAAGTGTTCGTTTCGAAGTACTGAAGACTCTGGATGACCTAGATACCCTAGACGAGGACGCGATCTCGGACGAGTGACCTAGTTCGTCCGAGCGAATAATCCGCTCGGCTGCGACCAAAGACGACTCGTGTTCCCAAACTCGCAGGATGTGCCAGCCGGCGCGCATCAGCCGCTGATTCGTATCGGCATCCCGGGCGCGATTCTCCTCGAGCTTCCTCGCCCACCATGCCGAATTTGACCTGCTCGATCGCGCATGGACATCGCACCCGTGCCAGAAGCAGCCATCAACGAAGACTGCGACCCGCGGCCCAGGAAAGGCGATATCGATCTCGCGACGCAGGCCAGGCAGAGCTCTGACGTGCAGCCGATATCGAAGGCCAGCCCGGTGCAACGCGCGGCGGAGCATCATCTCCGGTGCGGTGTCCTTGGTCGGTTGCGCGGCTAGTCGATGCTGTGCGGCGTCCGACGACGGTGATGGCCGCCCATGAGAGCGCCTCATCAAGGGGAGACTGCGAGCTCTAGCCCTCGACATGGATCGGGATGGCGGATCCGTCGCTTACCTTTCCGCTGATCCGCTGCAGGTCGTGAACAAATCTGGCCGGGACTTTAGCTCCAAAGCGGTCCAGTCGGACTAGAAGCCCCGATGCGGCTCGGGGCGACAAGTCCTGACCTTCATGCTCAAGGAACTCGGTCAAGGGCGGGAGCTGGACGGATGTCGGCCACATCGAGGCGGGCGATTCGTACCGCTCGACCTGCGCCCCCCCAACCAGCGTTTGGCCATGGCCCACCGTTGGGCATAGGCCAGTCCTGTCCGGCGTTGTACGGTTTCGGCGAAGACAACCTCTCTCCGAGCCAGCGCGATACGGGTACGCTCACGGCGTTGCCCACCAGCCGCCACCGGTCGTTGCGCCTCGCAGCCGCTTCGGCTGGCTTCGTCCAGTCCGACTCAAAGCCTTGGAGGCGCTCCAAGTCCCGTACGTCCGGGATCTCCGACTCGGCCCGTTGCCGGAAACCAAATGGCCGGTGGAGACGGAATCCCGAGGGTCGAGCCGACCTTGATCGGTGGGACCCATCCTTCGGACCAACCGATTCCCCGATGGCCTTCGGTCCAATAAAAGCCGCACGGGGTTTCCGGATTCGGCGGCTGGAGGGTGGGTCCGTTGGAGTCGGAACCTGAGCACTCCGCGGGGATCCCCCGACGTGGAGGCAACGATGATGACGCGGCGCCGGCGCTGAGGCAGTCCGAAGGCCCTGGTGTCGATGACTCGGTAATGCCCATTCGAAGCCGCGTTGCTCCAGTTCTTCAACGAGGAGTCGCATCCCACCACCTTTCTGCAGCTGGAGCAGAAATGGGACGTTCTCGAGCACCAGCCATCGTGGCGGTTCTTTCGCCGCGTCAATCAGTCGGAATATCTGCCAGACGAGCCCAGAACGAGCACCAGAGATCCCATGCGCCCTCCCAGCCAGACTCAGGTCTTGGCAGGGGAAGCCCGCAGTGACGATATCGGCGGCCGGGATGCGTCGCAGACTGAGGACGTCAGTCCACAGTTCGACGTCCGGGAACCTTGCACTCAATCCGATCTTCGCGGCCTCGTCGAACTCGCACATGAACACCGAGTGGTGCCCAGCCTCATGAAGGCCTACCTCGACGCCCCCGATGCCGGCAAAGAGGCCGGCCACGCTCAAGTTGAGTCGGGGTTCGCTGTCCGCCGCCTAGTTCTGGCCGATGTGATCGTCTCGTTTGGAGCGCCGATGGGCATTGGTTGATGATAGCGAGAAGCTCAGGGGCTACGGTCTCCTAGGCGGTCGGCCCCAGCGGTCATCGCTGGCCTCCGTCGACATCCAGTCTGCCCTAGGTGCGATCTGAGGAACCTTCCACGGTATCTGCCATCACTCTCGGCGGTACCTGTCCCCGAACCGGTGGCCCATCTAGTGGAGCAAGAACTCGATCGACTAGGCCCGTGGCACGACGCAGAGTGCCCGCCCTGCCCGGCAACTGTCCGTAATGGATGTCGGAAACCCCGGCACAACTCAGCACATCATGGCACGACGTTTCGCAGGACCGATGCGGCCGCGGCGATCGTCTCGTCCACGTCGTCATCGGTGAAGGCGAGGTTGAGGCGCGCATCGGTGATGACGTACGGCGGCAGCAGGATCCCGGCGTCGAGCATGCCGACCCGGAAGGCCTCGCCGAGCTCGAAATCGGCGTCCACGGCCTGGCGGAAGGTGACCGGCGGATCGGGCCGCCAGTTGATGATCCAGCCCGAGCCGATGCCGGTGACGTTGGCCGCCACGCCGGCATCGCGGAGCTCCCGCGTCAGCCCGTCGCGCAGCCGCTCGCCCAGGGACCAGAGGCGCTCGACGCCGCCATCGGCCAGGAGGTCGAAGGTGGCGATGGAGGCGGCCAGGCCATACGGGTTCGCGTAGTAGGTGCCGTCGATCGTGACCTCGGTGCCGAGCAGGTCCATGAGGTCCGCCCGGCCGGCGAGCCCGGCGATCGTGTAGCCGTTGCCCATCGCCTTGCCGATGGCGGTCAGGTCCGGCGTCACGCCCGCGATCGCCTGGTAGCCGCCGATGTGGTGGCGGAAGCCGGTCTTCACCTCGTCGAACACGAGGACCACGCCGTGCTGCTCGGTCAGCTCGCGCAGCAGCTCGAGGAAGCCGGGCGCCGGCGGCGCGTTCGTGTAGCTGTGGAGGTACGGCTCCAGGAAGGCGGCGGCGTACTCGTCGCCGTGGGCCGCGAAGGCGGCGCGGACCGCGTCGAAGTCGTTCCAGTCGACGACGTCGACGTCCGACGCCAGCCCGGCCTCGGCACCCCCGGAGTTCGAGGCGTCCGGCGGCGGGGCCACGCCCTGCTCGACGTCGAAGCTGGCGCCGACGCCCAGGTGGCCGACCCAGCCGTGGTAGTGGCCGTGGAACTTGAACACCCGCTGCCGCCCGGTCGCGGCACGCGCCACGTGGAGGGCATGCTGGAGCGCATCGGTCCCGGTGTTCATGAAGACCACCTTCTCGGCCGATGGCATGGCGCCCACGATCCGCTCGGCGAGCTCCACCTCCCCCGCCTGCGGGTCCGACCCAGTTGAGGTCGACGGTCGCTGGCCATCTCGGCGACGGCGGCGTTCACGCGCGGGTCGGCATGGCCGATGACGATCGGCCCGTACGAGTTCAGGTGGTCGATGTAGCGCTTGCCGTCCGCGTTCCACAGGTACGCGCCCTGGGCGCGGGTGATGACGTCGCCGAAGTCGGGCCGGCCGCCGGCGGAGGCGCCGCCGGGGATGACGCGCGCGGCGCGCGCCAGCAGGTCGTCGCGGACCGAGGGCTGGGTGATCGTGGTCATGGCTGCTGATGCTCCTTCCGAGGTTTGTTGCGTATGCAACTAGTTCGAGGTCAGCATCGGCGTCGGGGTTGGGGCGCGGCATTGAGCGCTCGGCCGACGGCCCCATCGGCGCTTCGACGTAGGCGTTCGAGCATCGGACAAAATGAACACCCGGCAGGGGTGCCGGTGTCAGTTCGGCCCGTCGAGAGTGACGGAGCGGCTCGACTACGGCCGACGGAAGACGTCATGGCGGCCGATCCGCCGCCAGATGACGTGGGCGCCAGCGCCCTGCGGGGAGGCGTACTCGAACGTGGCGCGGCCGTCGGGCGCCCATGTCATCTCGAACACGCTGTCAGTCCCCTCCACGCGCTTGACCCGGAGTCCGGGCCGGAAGCTGCCCTGGGTGAGATCCGCATCAAAGCGGCGGAACGCCTTCCGAAACCGTTCGCGATCTGCATCGGCCAGCGATTTCCAGTCGCGCTCGAACCTTCGCGTCCGCTCGTACGACGGCATGCCGGCGGGCGGCTAGCCGATGGAGTCGAGGAAGGCGTCCGCATCGGCGCTGCGGCGCACGCGACCGGTGGAGATATCCTCGCTGGCCTCTTGCTCACCACGCTGCCAGCCATCCGTCCAGAACCAGGCCTGATCGGCGTCGATCAGCTTCTTCGGACGCATGAGGATGGCGCCGTCTTCGACCGTGACCTCGAGGTAGTCGCCATCCGCGAGGTGTGCGGCTCTGCGCACCGCGTCCGGCAGCGTGATCTGGCCCTTCGGGCGAATCTTCATCAGCGTCATGGGTCGAAGCTCCGTGTGAGAGTCGTACTTTCCTACTCTCGCACCGGATCTGTCAAGGCGTTTGGCTATCCGACGTAGCGGTGCTTGATCCGATCGGCATCGCCGGCAAACGGCCCAGTCCCGTTGGCATGCAGCTCGACGACGGGGACCATGAGCGCCGGGTACTCGGACATCGCCTCGCGGTAGTCGGCGTTGTGCGCTGCCAGCTGACCCTCGATGGCAGCCCGCAGCCCCTCGGCAACCGCATCGGATGGCTCGCCCCGCGCGAGCTGGATCGAGACCATCGGCCGCGTCTCGCCGGGGCGGTCCTCTCGGATCGAGAGACGGAAGGAGAGAACCTGCTCGGCGAGGGCCGGATCGGCGTAGATGCCCGCCTCGATATCGGCCGGATAGATGTTGGCGCCCATGACCGACACGGTCGAGTCCTTGCGCCCGAAGACGTACAGGTAGGGCATGCGAACCAGGCGCCGATTGCCGGGCACCAGGTCCTCCAGTTGCACCCCGAATGAGGCGAGCGTCGCCCGCAGGTGATCGTCGCGGATCACGCCACCTTCGTCGTGCACGTTGTAGCGGACCTTCGGAGCCAGGGTCGCGTGACGCGTGACCGTGAACAGCAGCTCGCCGGCGGCGTTCGTCTGCACGTGGTGGAGCAGCGGGTTGTACTGGAAGACCATCGGGCTGCGGCCCGTCTCGCCGAACAGGGCCTCGGCGATCTCGGGACGCTCGGCTGCCAGGCGTCGGATCCCGATCGAGGCCGGCGTCTCGGCGGCCAGGCCGATCTCGATGTCGGTCGCCCCGTAGCCGGAGAAGACCGTGCGGAATCGGCGCAGGAGGTAGTCGCGCAGCGCCTCCGAGTTGCTCTCGCCGCCGAGGAGCGCATGCATGTCGTACGGGCTCCAGTCCCAGCCGGCCATCTCGGCCTCGTCGAGGAGCAGCTTCAGGAACGGCGGATAGCCGACGATGAGGTAGCGGTATCCGGTGCCCAGCTCGCGCATGGTGCCCAGGATCTTTTCCATGCTCGGACCGGTCGCCTTGACCAGGCCGTTGGCCTCCAGGGCGATGGCGGTCGTCATGCCGGTGGCCCACGCACCCATGCTGAAGGCGTTCAGCACGACCAGCGGCGCGTCCCCGAACGTGTAGCGCGCGAAGAAGCCGATCATGCGCCGGACGTGCGCGCGCTCCTCCGCCGATCGAACCCAGTTGTACGGGGTGCCGGTGCTGC
Organism: uncultured Chloroflexia bacterium; assembly: GCA_963767985.1. Classification (GTDB taxonomy): domain Bacteria; phylum Chloroflexota; class Limnocylindria; order QHBO01; family QHBO01; genus JACDBZ01. The sequence goes on along the minus strand of CAVYGE010000001.1, from coordinate 217,957 downwards.
CCGACGACTCGTCGATGGTGGTCCCGCGCAGCGGCATGCGCCCGTCGACGCATCGCTCGACCAGCGACCACCGGTCGACGTAGCTGGCCTTGTCGGTCTCGGGCAGATCGTCGAGCGCGCGAATGTGGTCCGGATCGATGGCGAGCTCGTGGAGGAGCGCGCGGTAGGCGGGAACACGCTGGGCGGCGTGGCGTGCGGTGACGATCGCTCGCTCACGCGACAGGCGATCGGTGACGGCCGGGGGCACCGATTCCAGCGTCCAGCGCAGCGCACCATAGTGCCCGGCGACGATCTTCAGCCCGAGTCCGACCAGGGGAAGCGTGGCGCGGATGGCCAACGACGATACGCGCGAGTCGTGCGCGACCGCTGGCAGGGGCGCGACCGGGGCCGTGGGCTGGATGGTCATCCCACCCTCGCGCGATGTGTCGACGGCTGATGGTATGCCTGGCAGCCCGACATCGCTAGAGGCGATCTGCGTACCGCGGGCGGGAGAACGGCCAGGTCGTTGCGAGCCACTCGGTCACGGCCGACCAGACGACGGTGTCGAGGGGGGCGCGCCGCTCGGTGACCCACGAGCTCACATCGGCGTCGTAGCCCTCGCTCTTGCTCGGGTAGATGTAGAGGCAGCCGATGACGTCCTCGCCATCGAGGATCGAGTAGGTGAAGCCGCGGCGCTCTTCGAAGTCTTTGGCATGGCGAACGAGGTCCTCGAGGTTGCGCTCGAGCGACATCGGCGACGGCCAGTCCCCGTCCGGGAAGCCGGGGGTCGATCGGATGTGGTCGATGCTCGACATCCACGCCTCGTGGTCCCGTTCGTTGTGGTGGGGGCCCAGCGGCTCCATGCGGAATCCGGGGCCGTCGAAGGACATGGGCGGGTGGAAGTCGTCGGGGACGAACGGGTCGGTCATGCCGCGAGTGTAGGGCCGGGGGGGCAATCGCCCGTCGGCTGAAGGCGCCTGCGGCCGGATCGTATATCGGGTATATACGATCGCACCCACCCTCTGCCGGCTGCGGGTGCTCCCGATCGCCCCCACCCGCCACGAGGCCGGTCAACGACCCAGGCGCAAGGCTCGCTCGAGGTAGGGATGCGCGGCGAGCTCCGCAAAGATCGCCCTCGCGGAGTCGAAGTCGGCGGGCGAACCAGCACCGTCCTCGGCCATCCACAGGCGAATCCTGGCAGCGTCGAAGAGCCGGTGTTCGGCATCGAGCACGGACAGCGCGCTGGAGCGCCGCTCGGGCACATCGGCGGGCAGCGAGACCGGTACCCCCGTGCGCCGCGCCAGGGACTCGAGCTGCTCGACGGTCGCTCCGAACAGCGCGTTGCAGACCGCGACGTTGGTGAGTTCCCCGCCCGCGCCGACGTCCGGAGCAATACGCGTGCAGAACGAGGCGAGGAGGTCGAGCCCCTCCCGCAATGCCGCGGAATCCGGGTCGCGCGCGAAGATCGCCGTCAGCCCATCTGCGGCCTCGAAGCCCAGCCAGCCGCTGAGCATTCGCTCTGCGATTGCCCCTCGTCGCTCGATCGCCTCCCGGAGAATGGTGAGCGCTCGCGCGTCGTCCTCGCGGCCGATCGCGATCACCATCTGGGTGGCAAGAACCGGGATGACCGCCTGCAGATCGCCCACGCCCAGGGCGGTCTCGGAAACCCCGGCGGTCATCGTTGCGGCCTCGTCGTACCGCCCGCGGTACGCGTACAGCAGACCTCGCAGGCTGAGCAGCTCCCCACGGAGGTACGCCTCGGCGGCCTCCGCATCCAGGGCGAAGAGCACCTTCTCGGCCTCCTCCCAGCGGGCGGTGGCAAGGAGAAACTCACCTCGCGCCGCGCGGGTCCATCGGTCGAAGATTCCGTCGGGGATGGTCCGGGCCGAGTAGGCGGTCGCCTGCACCAGGTGCTGGTCCATCTGTTCGTAGGGCAGCGGGAAGATGCGATTCCCCTGGCCGGAGAGGTTCGTGTTGGCGCGCCCGACTTCGTCCGGGAGATGGTTCTCCATCGCCATGTCCCGAGCGCGGCGCAGGTACTCGACGCCGGCCACCTCCGACCGGCCCCCCAGCGAGGTCCCGAGGTTGTTGTAGGCGTGGATCAGGGCGGCGGTTGCCCCCGTCGCCTCCGCCACCTCGATGGCCTTGCGCGCCCACAGCGCGCCAGCGTCGAAGTCGGGGACGAGCATCAAGCTCTGCGCGCGGAAGCTGTACGCCATCGCCAGCTCCGGACTCGGCCCGTGCCGCTCGAGCGCATCGACGGCCAGGACGTTCTGCCGCTGAGCCTCATCGGGATCGCCAAGCAGCCAGATGTATCGCCCCAGCCAGATGCGCGCCGCGGCGGCCGTGCGGTGGTCGTCGGCCGATTCGTAGAGTGCGACCACGTCACGCTGGATCTTCGTCGCCTGCTGCGTGTCACCCAGCAGGTAGACCTCTTGGGCGGCGGCCTCGAGCAGGCTGGCACGGACCTCCGGCTCGTCAGTCGACGCATCCGCGGCGGCGGTGAACCAGTCGAATGCCTCGCGACTGGCGTTCAGCGCATGGGCGCGCTCGCCGGCCAGGCGCAGGTACCGGCGCGCGCGGACCCGGTCATCCGAGTGCTGGTAGTGACGCGCGAGCTCGGCAACGCGCCCCTCACCGTCGTTCTCCTCCAGCCAGCGTCCGACCAGGCCGTGCATGGCTCGCCGTGTGCTGCTCAGCAGGCTTCCGTATGCGACCTCGTGGATCAGCGCGTGACGGAAGACGAAGGTCCGCCCGGCGGTTGCGGCCTCGCGCGCCTGGATGAGCTCCGCGCGCTGGAGGGTGCGGAGTGCGCCATCGGTCGCCGACGCGTCGGTCTCGGCCAGGGCGGCGACGATCGACTCGCTGAATTCGATCCCGACCACGGACGCCAGCTGGAGCACACGCCTGGCCTCGGCGGGAAGGGCGTCGAGCCGGGCGAGCAGCATCTCGTGGATCGAGGCCGGCAGCCGGTGTGGCGGTCCGGACTCGAGCGCGCGCTCGCCGTGGACCAGCTCTTCCAGGAACAGCGGGTTGCCGCCCGATCGCTCGAGGACCCGCTCGGTGATCTCGTCCGGCAGCTCACTGTCCGCATCGAGCTCGGCCGCCATGCGACGCGCATCCTCGGCTCGGAGGGGGCGCAGGTTGATCTGCTCGTACGCGCTCCGCCCCTCCCACCCGTGGGACCAGTTGGACCGATAGGTGACCAGCACCGCGACGGGGAGCTCCGGCACGATGGTGAGCAGTTCCTCGACGATGGCCAGGCTGGCCGGATCGGCCCAGTGGATGTCGTCGAGGACGAGGAGCATCGGCGCCTGCTTCGACCTGGCGTGCAGCGCGGCTCCGATGGCATGCACCAGGATGCGCTGCCGGCCGGCGGGTGACAGGTCGACCAGGTCCGACGCGCGGTTCGGGACGGTGCTGATCACGTCGTCCAGCACGCGTGCCCAGGTATCGATCGTGTCGTCGTCGGCCGCCGTTGCGACCGCGCGGAGCGCCGCCTCGGTTGACGCTGCGGCTCCGCCCGGATGACCGAGCAGCTGAGGCACGAGCTGACCGACCAGGTGATAGGGAAAGACCGATGCGTACGAGCGCGAGAAGGTCCACGCGGCGGAGAAGCCCGACTCCTCCGCGACGCGGAGGATCTCGGCGGCCAGCCGGCTCTTGCCGATGCCGGGCTCCCCGACCAGGGCCACCATTAGGCCACGGCCGCTTCGCGCCTCCTCGAGGGCCGACGCCAGCCCGGCAAGCTCCCGATCGCGTCCGATCAACTGCGCCTCGCTCCGACGGACGCGCGGGCGATCCAGGACGGCATCCTCGAGCCGCCACGCCTCCACCGGCTCCCCGCGGCCCTTGAGCGGCATGGATTCGCCCTGAACGAAGGTGAACGCCTCGTCCGTGAGCCGGCGCGTCATGGCGCCGACGAGGATCTCGTTCGGCTGGGCGCTCTGCTGCAGCCGGGCGGCGATGTTCACCGCGTCGCCACTGACCGTGTAGTCGCCCTGATCCGGCCCGCCCGGCCCGCCGACCACCTCCCCGGTATTGACGCCGATGCGGACCTCGAGAGCGGCGTCGAGCGCCGATACCGCCTTGCGAATGGCGAGAGCCGTGCGGCACGCCCGTTCGGCATCGTCGTCGTGCGCCTGGGGCGCACCGAACAGGGCCATGGCGGCGTCGCCGATGTACTTCTCGACGACTCCCCCATAGCGCTCCACCTCGGCCTTCACCGCGCCGAAGTAGGCGCGCTGGAGCTCGCGGACCTGCTCCGGGTCACTCATCTCGGAGAGCCCGGTGAAGCCGACGAGGTCGGCGAAGAGCACGGTCACGAGCCGCCGCTCGTCGGTGATGCTCACGGTGCGCATTGTGCCGGAACCAGGGCGGGTGCGGCGGCATGCGGCCGGGGGCGGATCTCCTGTCGGCAGCTGTGCTCCTGCGCCTTCGGCCGAATCATATATCCCGTATATACGATCGCCCCACCCCCTCTGACGGCGCGGGCCCCAGCCCCGGATGGTGCGCCCCCGCACCATCAAATGGGACCGAAGTACTGACCCGCATTCCACCGGCGTCGGACGCAGCCCACCGGACCCCACTCCGACCGCCGCCGGAGGTCCTTGTGCGCGCCGGTACCGATGCCGTACAAGCGCCACAGGGCCGGATATCCCGGCCAGGACTCATCCCCGGGCGCATATGCGCCCGGACCACTCAGGGGAGCTGCCGACATGACACCGTCGACCGCCGGATCCGCCGCCCACACACCGGTTCTGCACCGGGCCGTGGCGCTGCTGATGACCGCGTCCCTCCTGGCAGGGACACTGATGACCATGCTGGTGGCGCCCGTGAGCGCCACGCAGCCGCCGCCCGCCACCTGTGGGGTGCGGCCCATCGATCTCGTGCTGATCATCGATCGGTCCGGGAGCATGAATACCAGCGAAGGCGCCCACACCCGGCTCGGCTGGGCCAAGCAGGCGGCCATCGGCCTGGTCAATGACCTGGACGCGAACGGCGGAGTCGCCGGGAGCGGGATCCATCGCATCGGCGTCAGCAGCTTCGGCGGGACGACCGCCAGCCGCAACGTCGCGCTGAGTGGCGCCGCGAACGCGGCGGCCATCGGGGTCGCCATCAACGCCATCTCGGCGACCGGCGGCACGCCCTTCAAGACCGGGATGGCCGAGGGCGCGGCGAACATGACCGCGGGCGACCGCGACATGCACGGCGGCGTCGCGGTGACGCAGGTCACGATCTTCCTGTCGGACGGCAACCCCGATCCGGACTCTTACACCCCGAACGCGGCCGAGACGACGAGCTACCTGTCGGCCACCGATACGGCCTACGCCATTGCGATCGGCGCCGATGGCGGCAATCTCGGCAGCGGCGGCACCGGCGTCTCGTACGCGCTGATGCGCACGATCGCGAAGCCCGGCTACGTGAACGCCGGCAATCCGGGAGCCTTCCGCTCCGTCACCAGCGGCAGCGGCCTGCCCGCCCTCTTCGACGAGATCTACGAGGAGATCGCCTGCCCGACCGGCACGCTGGAAGTCGTCAAGAACCTTGTCCCGAGCAATGACGCGGGTCGCTTCGACCTGTGGATCGGGCCGGAGCTGCGGGCCGACGAGGCCGGGCACAACGGCACGACCGGGGCGACCAGCCTGATCGCCGGGACCTACCTGGTCTCGGAGACGGCCGACGGCGAGACGAGTCTCGCGAACTACACGAGCGGCATCGCCTGCGTCAACACCGCGAGCCAGAACGCTCCGGTGGCGGCGACGGCCGGCCAGGGTGGCTGGTCGGTCCCGGTGGCCGGCGACTCGGCCATCAAGTGCACGATCACCAACACCCGGAAGACCGGGACCCTGACGGTCACGAAGATCGTCACCAATGACAACGGCGGCACGGCCGCGTGCGGCGCCTTCGGGTTCAAGGTCAACAGCGGGGCGACGATCCCGTTCGAGGCCGACTGCACGAACGTCCTGACGCTTCCCACCGGCAGCTACTCCGTGGTCGAGCCGGCCGCGGCGGGCTACGCCACGAGCTATGCATCCTGCAACCAGGTCGCCGTGACCCACGGCCAGAACGCGACCTGCACGATCACGAACGACGACCAGCCCGGGACGCTGATCGTCAACAAGGTGCTGTCGACCGATGACGGGAGCGACGCGACGTGCGACGACTTCGGGTTCAAGGTCAACAACGGCAGCGCCATCGGCTTCGAGGCCGATTGCTCGAACTCCATGACGGTCAATGCCGGCAGCTATTCGGTCGTCGAGACCAGTGCCGCCGGATTCGTCACCAGCTATCAGAACTGCAGCGGGCTCTCCGTCCCGAACGGCGGCAGCGCCACCTGCACCATCACCAACGACGATCAGCCCGGAACGCTGATCGTGGTCAAGGAGATCGAGGGCGGGTCCCGCAGCTGCGACGACTTCAGCTTTGCCGTCAACGGCGGGACTGCCGTAGCCTTCGATGACGACTGCCGGAACGAGATCAGCGTGGACGCCGGCAGCTACTCGGTCGTCGAGAGCTCGGCCAGCGGCTACGACACGGAGTACGCCAACTGCAACCGCGTCGCCATCGGCAATGGCGGCACCGCGACCTGCACCATCACCAACACGCGCCACACCGGCAACCTGACCGTGGTCAAGCAGCTGGAGCCGGATGCCGATCCGGGGCGCTTCAACCTCCGGGTCGATGGAGTCGTGAAGGCATCGAACGTCGGCGACGGCGGCTCGACCGGATCGCTCAACCTCGAGACCGGAACGTACGAGGTCGGTGAGACGGCCGCGAGTGGCACGAGCCTCGCGAACTACGCGAGCTCCATCGAGTGCCGAGCCGATGGCGGCCAGGGCTCGGTGATCGCCTCCGGTCCGGGTGCCGGTCCGCTGGCGGTCAACGTGACGAAGGGTGCCAATGTTCGGTGCACCATCAGCAATACGCGCGTCCAGGTCGCCATCGACAAGACGAGCGACCACGGAGACAACGCTGCGGTCCAGCCGGGCGAGACGATCGCCTTCACGCTCAAGGTGACCGTGAACAGCGGATCGGCGACCAACGTGGTCGTCACCGATGAGCTCCCCGACGGGCTGACCTACGTTCCCAGCAGCGCCGATCCGGCGGCCGGCTTCTCGGTCGCGGGCCAGGTCCTGCAGTGGAACGCGGGAACGCTGGGCTCGGGCGCCCACCTGTTCGAGTACGAGGCCACGGTCGACGAGGATGCGACCGGCGCGCTGAAGAACCTTGGCTGCGTTGATGCCGACCAGAACGACGACGTGGTCTGCGACCAGACGACGTCCCGCGTTCAGCGCATCAGCGTCGACAAGACCAACGGCTCCCCCGTCGCGGTGGTGCCGGGCAGCGTCGTCGACTTCACCCTGACCCTTGACGTGGCGAACGGGCCGGTGCCTTCCGTCACGATCGTCGACCAGCTCCCCGATGGGCTGGGTGGCGTGACCGACGTGTCGAACGGCGGCACGTACGACGCGACCACGAACCAGATCACCTGGAACCTGGCCGACGTCAGCGACGACGCGACCCTGACCTACAAGGCGGTCGTGAATCTTGCCGCGACGGCTGGCGAGTACACCAACGTCGCGACGATCACGGATGGTCCGTGCGTCGGCGACGGCTGCGAGGACGACTCCACCGTCGTGGTGCGCGTCCCGACCCTGACGGTCGAGAAGGTGGCCAGCACCGAGCTGATCACCATCAGCGGTCCGAACAGTGCACCGGTGGCGTCACCGTCGATCGTGACGTGGACCATCAGCTGGACGCTGACGGACGGCCCGGTCACCAACGCGGTGATCACCGACGACCTGCCGGACGGCCTGGTGTTCCTCGACGCGTCCGATGGTGGGACGTTCGCCGACGGGACGGTCTCCTGGACCTTCGCGACGCTCAGCTCGAGCGGGAGCGTGACGGTCCGCACGACGGTCGACCCGACGTCGATCTCCCGGGTCGACCCGACCGTGAACGTTGCGGTCATCGACTCCGACGAGACGGAGCCCGATGAGGGCCAGGACTCGATCGCCGTCTCGGTCGAGGCTCCTCCGCTCGGAGGAAATCCGACCCCGACGCCGAAGCCTCGGCTGCCGGACACGGCGATGGCCGACGCGTCAGGGAGTGACGTGGTCGTCATCCCGCTGGCGTTGATCCTCATCGGATCGCTCGGCGCGTTCTCGATCGCGTCCATGCGGGCCGGCGCGCGGGGACGCCGGGGGTAGTTTTCTGGGGGCCGTCGCGCCGATGGCGTGGCGGCCCTCTCGTTCCGGCTGTGGGCGCCGCCCCGGCCTCGCGTCCGTTCAGCGGCCATATCACCAACGATATGGCCGCTGACGCTGTCTGGGGTTCGGGTCGCCGATATATCGCCGAGAAGGCGCCTTGGACGGCTTTGGGGCGGCAATCGGACGATATATCGGCTCTGAGGGAGCCTGAACGGCGCCAGAAGCATGGTTCAGGCCAACGCCCAGCCGATACATCGGCAGATGCTTCACCCGACTCCGGGATCCGGTGCGAAACGACCGATATATCGGCGCGGGCGGGCCGGCGAGGCGGCGGGCCCGGCGCAGGACTATGCGCGCGGGGTGAGGACGAAGACCGGGATCGGGCGCTCCGTGCGACGCTGGTAGGTGTCGTAGAGCGGGAACCGTTCGGCGCAGAAGGCCCACAGGCTGGCACGCTCTGCAGGCTCGGTCACCTCGCGAGCATCCATCTCGATGGTCTCGATTCCCCGCTTCACACTTGCCGCGGCATGCGCCCGGAGGTTGTGGACCCAGGCCGGATGCCGGGCTGCGCCGCCGTCCGAGCCGATCAGGATGAGGGAGCCATCGGCGTGCGGATCCTCGTGATCGGCCCAGGCGTAGAGCGTGACCAGGCGCGGCTCGCCGCTGCGGGCGCCGGTCGTCGTCATCTTGATCTGGAGCTTGGCGTTGCGACGCATCGGGGCAGTATCGGCGGATCGGGCGGTGCGTGCTGGTTCGGGGCCGGGTATATCGGTAGATACCTCCCGGCCCGGGAGGCACCGTGCGCCCTGCTCTCTTGGTGGTCGGGAGTACGCTTGCCCTCCAGCCGAAGCGAGCAAGAGGACGCAGAAAATGGGCGACCACTCCAACGTCGAGATTGCAAAGGCGGCATCGAAGCGCATGGAGGACAGCGGCGACGTGATGTCGCTCGCCGATCTCCTCGCTGATGACGTCGTGTGGCACGAGATCGGATCCGACGAGCCGGTTCGAGGCAAGCAGGCGCTCATGGAGCGATGGAGCGGGATGCCGGAAGGTGCAAGCATCACGGCCGAGACCCACGCAACGGTCGGCGACGACGACCACGTCGTGCAGCTCGTGACCGCCACGGCGAAGATGGGCGACCAGTCATTGGTGTATCGGACCGCCGAGATCTACCACATGAAGGACGGCAAGGTCACCGAGCGCTGGGCCTTCTCGGACGACACGGACCGCATCAACAAGTTCTTCGGCGGGATGTAGCTCACGGCAGGAGCCGTCCGTGGTCGATGAGACACCGAAGCCAGGGGCCGCTGCGCCCGACGATCCGCGCCAAGATCCGGCGTGGCGGGACGCGTACGCGCGCCTCATGGGCGACAAGCGCTACATCCGATACGGTCGGCGCTTCTGGCGCATGCTGCCGTCCGCGCCGCGCTGCCGGATGTGCAACGGTCCGTTCGGTGGACCGCTGCAGCCGATCATGCATGCGATCGGCAAGGGCCCGTGGCCGAACAACCCGCACTTCTGCCGTGGGTGCTTTCGTGATGTGGTCGCGCGTCGGGTAGGGGCCGAGGTCGAGTGCAGCCTGCTCTTTGCCGACGTCCGCGGCTCCACGGCGATGGCGGAGGAACTGCGGCCGAGCGAGTTTCGAGCGCAGATGGATCGGTTCTTCAGCGTGGCGGCGGCGCGGCTCATCGACCACGAGGCGATCATCGACAAGTTCGTTGGTGACGAGGTCGTCGCGATCTTCATTCCGGGACTGACCGGGGGGAAGCACGCAGCCACCGCCATCGCGGCGGGCCGCGCACTCCTGCGCGCAACGGCGGCGGATGGAGAAACCCCCATGCCGATCGGCATCGGGGTCAACACGGGCATCGCCTACGTCGGAGCCGTCGGCAGCGGCGAGAACGTCACGCTGAGTGCCATGGGCGATGCCGTGAATGTCGCGGCCAGGCTCGCATCGGCGGCGGGAGCCGGAGAGCTTCTGGTCTCTGCCGCATCGGCGGAATCGGGTGGGATCGACGGCGACGAGACCGAGCATCGGCGCCTCGAGCTCAAGGGGAAGTCGGAGCCGGTCGAGGTCGTCGTCCTCCGCTAGCTCGGTCAGACGCGGAGGCTGACCACCTCGGTCACGAGCTCCTTGCCCTTCAGCGCCAGGCTGCGTCGCTCGAGGCCAGGATCCAGGCCAGCGGCCGTGGCGGCGTCCACCGCGACCAGGATCTCGCCCGCCTCTGCCGCCCCGGCCAGGCGCGCGGTGGTGTTGACGACATCGCCGACGACGGTGACCTCGACGTGGCTCCCCTCGCCGATGGCCCCGAACCACATCCGCCCGGTGCCGACCCCCGCGCCGACGGGCGCCCATGGACCGTCCGGATCGGCATGGCCGGTGGCACGAAGGAGATGCCGGGCGGTCTCGACCGCCCGGGCCGCGTGGTCCTCACCGAGGAACGGCGGAAACGTGGCGACCACCTCGTCCCCCACGAACTTGTCGATGATGCCGCTGTGCGCATAGATCGTCTCCGAAGCCGTCGTGAAGAAGCGCGTGAGGGTGGCGTGGAACTCGCCCGGCGTCATCCGCTCGCCCATGGCGGTCGATCCGCGGATATCGGCGAACAGGACCGAGCACACGACCTCCGCCCCGCCCCGGTGTTTCAGCAGCACGCGCTCACAGGTGTTGCACATGTGCGGGTTCACGCTCGAGGGCGACTTCCCGATGAGCTTCATCAGCTGACCGCCGGTGCCCGCGAACGGCGCGGCGCACATCTGGCAGCGGGGGTTCGCCGGGATCCGGCTGAAGAGTCGACGCCCGACCCGCTGCAGGGTGTCCGGGTGCGTCAGGTAGTCGCGCCAGAACGCCTCGCGTTCGTCATCGGAGCTGGCCGGTGTCGGAAAGTTCGCGCTCATCCTGTATTGAGTATGGGGTGAGGACCAAGCGCGCCCATGGCCGGCCCGACTGCGTGCGTGATTCCGCCGATATATCGGCCGGGCGGTGGCCTGCCGAAAGACTTTGGGCGCCGCACGCCCTCAGGCCCGCCGCTCGATGATCCAGTAGACGACCGCGTAGACCCCGGCCAGCAGGACCACCAGCCCGAACAGCTCGGCCATGAGGAGTCCCTCTCCAGATTCGAACTCGGCGAGGCCGGTGATGGAGAGGTTGAGCCCCAGCAGCACGACCACCACCGCGGCGGTACCGAGCACCGGGATGAACGCGGACCACCGGCCGATGACGAGGCGGCTCACGACGGCCGCCGATAGCACGGTGAAGACGGCGGTCATCGGCAGCGCCTGGCCGATGAGCTCGTCGGGCGGCCCGGAGTTCGCCTCGATGAGCTCTCGGACGGTGACGACCGGCTCGAAGACGAGGATCGAGACCACCGAGAGCGCCCCGAGGAGCACGACCCACACCGCGTTGTAGGCGAACCAGCCCGCGGTGGTGCGCCGATGCGGGGGCATGAGCCCGAACGTCGCTGCCAGCACCGCGCCACAGGCCGCGCCGGCGATGAGCATCGGCACGAGCGACCACCAGATGTCGCTGATGACGAAGAAATGGACGATCGTGAAGGCCACCACCGAGGTGGCTCCGGCGATGGCGCCGAGCGCGGCCCGGCTGGCATGGGCGCGGGCTGGGGCGGGGGCATCGGCTGGTGCATCGGCGCCGCGGCCGAGCGTCTCGGTCGAGGTCATCGGCGTTCATTGTGAGGGTGGAGGGCGCGCGGGCGCCAGTCTGCTGGAGGAATCGCGCGCGGCCGGCGTCCCAGGTGACGAAACGCCGGTTCAACGGGGTCCAGGACGCGCCGGTGGGCCGAATCGGCGCATGGAGGCCGTCCCGCGCGCCACGCTCCGGCGTGAATCTTGCAGCCGCGCGAGGACGCGACCGGCTGCCCCGCGCACTGAATCACATGCCGAGACCCGAGCCTCGGCGCCAGGTTGCATCGAGGAGTTCACCCGAATGTCGACTCGCTCGCGAGCGACGGGCATGACGGGCATCTCGACGGTTCGGCTCATCGCCGTTCTCGCCGCGCTCGTCCTGCTCGCCACCGCCCCGGCCGCCATCTTCGGCCAGGAGGATCCGGCCATCTCGGCGGATCCCGCCCACAACACTCCGCTCCCGTGCGAGGCCGTCGCCACGCCGGGGCTCGTGCCGCGTTCGGCGCGGAACATCACGCACGTCGCCAACGTGTGCGGGTTCGTCGGCACCGACATCGAGTTCCAGTCGCGCAAGGACGCGACCGGCAAGGTCCGCGACTACGCGTTCCTCGGCACGATGGGCGCCGGCCTCCGCATCTTCGACATCACCGACCCGGCCCATCCGTTCCTCGCGGGTTCCTACACCGATCCCGGCTGGCAGAACGACGTTCAAGTCCGGGGCGACACCGCCGTCGTGTCCTTCGACCCGGTGGTCGTCGGCCCGCACGTCTCCGAGTGCCTCCGGGCCAAGCAGCCGAGCGCGGTCCAGCAGGGCGGCGCCGACGTCATCCGTCTGGCCTACAACAAGGCGACCGCCACCTTCACCACGTCACTCGTCGACTGCTACGTCGTCCAGACCTCGGGCAACGGCGCCCACAACGCAACGCTCCATCCGGGGGGCCAGTGGCTCGCCGTCGACACAACCCGCACCGGCGTCGAGGTCGTCGACCTGCGCTCCACGCCGCTCACCATGGTCCGCAAGATCCCCGGCGGCGTCACCGGTGCGGCGCACGACACGTCGTTCTCGGCCGATGGCAACACCATGTACGCGGCCAGTCCGGGGACGGGCACGTATGTCGTCGACGTGAGCGACATCTTCAATCGCGACGCGACGACGGTCGCCTTCATCCCCCAGAACACCGAGCCGGGCGGTTCGTCGAATCCCCGCAACCTGACGACCTCCCACCAGGCCGATGTCAGCTCCGACAACCGCGTCCTCGTCTACACCGACGAGCGCGGCGGCGGCCTGAGCAACAGCGCCTGCAACACCGATCCGAACGGGATCATCGGCGGCGCGCACTTCTGGTCGGTCACCACGCCGTCATCGCCGCAGCGGCTCGGCAGCTGGTTCTACCCGAACCCGGGCCTTGTCGCCGATGCGCTCGAGCCGGCGCTGGCCGGCATCGGCCGCACCGAGCGGGCGTGCACGATCCACGTGTTCCGCAATGGCGGCAACGGGTCAGTCAGCCCCGGCCCGATCCAGGGCGGCTTCGACGGCGTCTCGTCACTGCCCGCATCGCAGCTCGTTGCCGCACACTACGGCGCGGGCGTGTGGTGGATCGACTACTCGGCGGCGTCGTCGAGCAGCGATGGCATCGCCGAGCATCCGGCCAGCGACTGGGGCAACACCCTGGGCTGGAACGTCATGCCGGGCGCCGAGACATGGTCGGCCAAGGAGTACAAGGGCAACATCTTCGCCGGCGACATGACGCGCGGCTTCGACGTGTACACCTTCGACTCCTGCGTCGATGCGGAGTGCATCTCGCTGCCATCGGCGAACACGCCGGGCTCCGTCAACGGTGGCGGGCAGCTCGAAGGTGAGCTCGCCGAGTTCACGATCCTCGAGGGCACCGCGGTCGGTGGTCGGGCCCAGTTCTCGGTGAACCTCTCGTTCGCCGATGGCGCCGATGCGCCGACCGGCAAGGTCCACTTCCGCGACCGGAACACCGGTGATCGCGTGGACTCGACGACGATCGACTCGCTGACCATCCAGGGCAAGCAGGCCGTCATCACCGGCCGCGGCACCGTCAACGGCGTGAGCCGGCGTCGCGTTCGTGCTCGAGGTCCAGGATCTCGGGAAGCCGCCGGCCAACGCCGATACGTTCCGGATCGTGACCGGATCCGGCTACGCCGCCTTCGGCGTGGTCGACAAGGGCAACATCACGGTCAGCGGAGGTGGCCTGCTCGGCAACTGAGCCTCCTCACACCTGGGCGCGGGACCGGTGCGCGACCGGTCCCGCGCCTTTCCGTTGGTGTGCGGGGGTCACCCCGGAGTGGAACGCGTCCTGCCACGATGGATCGCACCACCCGTCACCAGCGGAGACCCTCATGGCCACCGTGCCGTATCGACTCGGATTCGCCGTCAAGGTGCTCGGCGGGACCGAGCCGATCAAGGAGACCGACACGCGTCGGTGGCAGAGCGGACCCCATCTCCGCCACTCGATCGAGCTGCTCCACGGCGTGTGGGATCACCTCGACCGGATCGGCGTGCGCATGTACCGCATGGCGAGCAGCGTGATCCCGTACGGCACGCATCCGGACCTGCCCGAGTTCGACTACCGGCGCCAGATCCACGACTGCGCCGATGCGCTGGCCGCGCTCGGCGCGCGAGCACGGGCGCAGGGACTGCGGCTGTCGACCCATCCGGGCCAGTACACGGTCATCAACGGCGACGAGCCGGGGCTCCGTGACCGCTCCCTGGCCGAGATCGAGTCGCACACCGCGCTGCTCGACGCCATGGGCATGGGCCCGGAGTCGACCGTCGTCGTGCACGTCGGCGGGATGTACGGCGACCGCGCGTCGGCGCTCGACCGCTGGGCCGCGGCCTTCGGGCGCCTGTCGGAGTCGGCTCGCGGGCGCATCGGCCTCGAGAACGACGAGCGCCTGTTCCATGCCGGTGACGTGCTGGAGCTGCACCGTCGAACCGGTGTCCGGGTCGTGTACGACTGGCATCACGCGCGCATCCATCCGGCGCCGGACCTCGCCGATGCGGACGCCCTGGCCGCGGCCATGGCGACATGGCCACGACGACGTGCGGCCCAAGGTTCACCTGTCGAGCCCGCGCGTCTCGGTCGACGTGGTGAAACGCCCGGTCCCGGGCACGCGCCGCCGCCGGGACGTGGTCGTCCCGCCGGCGCTCGGGTCCGCACGCGGACCTCGTCTCGCCGTGGGACTTCCTCGAGCTGATCCGATCGGCCCGCGGGCCCGGTCGACGTCATGCTCGAAGCCAAGGCGAAGGACGTCGCGCTGCTCTGGCTGCGCGCGCGCCTCGCGGCGCTGGCGCCCGAAGTCGCCGTCGCCGAGGAGTGATTCGCCGGCTCAGACGATGCCGCGGGCGGCCCAGGCGACCGCGGTGAGGGTGAACGGGCCATCGGGAAGGCGACGGCGTAGGCGCTCGCGGAGCTCCGCCTGACGTTCGGCGTCGAGGCGAGCGAGGTAGGCGCCGGCAGGTCCCACGCCACCCATGTACGGCTCCCACAACTCGTCGAAGCTGGCGTGCTGGCGCTCGACCGTGAGCTCGGCCTCGGTCACGTCGCGCAGGCCGGCGGCTTCGAACAGCTCGCGGAGGTGGCCCTCGCGCGCACCGGCGAACGTCGACTCATCGATGGCGCCGGGGTCGACGCTCGCGGGCCACGTCCCAGAACAGGCTGAGCGGGGCGCGACCGCCAGCGAGGTCCCAGACGCAGGCGGCGACCACGCCACCGGGGCGGGTGACGCGGGCCATCTCGCGCAGGCCGGCGACCGGATCGGCCATGAAGTGGACGACGAGCTGGGCGAGGGCGGCGTCGAAGTCGTCATCGGCAAAGGGAAGCGCCTCGGCGGGTGCTTCCTCCACCATCACGCCGGGAAACCGCGCGCGGGCGGCCGCGACGAACGGCGGTGACGGATCGACGGCGCTGACGGAGCTTTCCCCCACCCGCGGCACCAGCTCGGCGATGAGCGCGCCGGGTCCGCAGCCGACGTCCACCACCCTCTGCCCGGCGGCGACGCCGCCGAAGTCGGCCATCTGCGGCGCGAGCAGCGTGGAGTACCGGCCCATGAAGCGGTCGTAGACCTCGGCCGCGACGTTGAAGGTGCTCACCACAGCCATCCTCGAGTACGGGTGGCCGAAGTATCGCGCCGGGCGCAGAGCCCGGTCAACGACCTAGCGGAAGGTCGACGCCACCATCGCCGCGACCACCCGCCCAAGCCGGCGCGGCGCCACAAGGACGACGAGCGGCGTGCTGCGATGTGCAAGCGGTGCCGGTTCCGCCGGCTGCCGCGGCGCAGTCGCCGCGATGGGGCGCGTGCGATCCCGTGGCGTTCGCTTGACGGTGGTGTGACGGAGTGGCCGGTATCGAGCGGCCATGGTGCGTGTGCTCCCGTTCAGATTGCAGGTGTGTAGACGCTGCTCAGTCTCGATCGTTCCCCGGCGCCCGACATCGGCCGAGGGGAGGAGCCCCCGGGGGCGGGACGACGTACGTCATCGGCGCGCAATCGGCCGGTCGCGGGGTCTTGCGCCCGCCGGGCGCATCGGCGCATGATGCCGACAGCCAACCAGGCCAACCGTTCGAGGAGGACCCGCCGTGCAGAGCACCGTTGTTGTTCCTCCCGACCGCGCGGAGCACGTCTGACCTCATCGGCCTAGCCTGAGGCGACCCCAGCGCTCCCCCGGTCGGGACGATTCGTCGTTTCCACCCATCTACGGGAGCGCCCTTTCGTGTCCTTCACGAAACCGCTGCGCGGGCCGTCCATGGACTGGCCCGATGGCGAGCCCTACGAGGACGAGCCACGCGGCACCCTGAAATCCGGCAAGGAGGCCGAGATCTTCCTGCTCGAGCGCCGATTCGCGACGAGCGGCCCTCGCCTCCTTGCCCACAAACGCTATCGCCCGCGATACCCGGGCAAGGACGAGCTGCGAGAGAAGGGATTCTCGAACTCGACCTCGTACCGTGGCGATGCCATCTACAAGGCCGGCTGGAACCTGCGCACGCGTGACCGGCGCGCCCTCGAGTCCGGCAACCGAAGCCGATACGGCCACGAGCTCGCAGCCCAGCTGTGGCCGATGCAGGAGTGGACGATGCTGCGCCGTGCCTGGGAGGCCGGCGTGCCGGTGCCATTCCCGGTCGAGCGGTCGGAGGATGGGTTCCTCATGACCTTCATCGGCGACGAGGAGGGGGCGGCGCCGAAGCTGGCCCAGGCGCGCCTGTCGGCGAGATGAGCTGGCATCCGCGTGGGCAGCAGATGCGCGAGGCGCTCCGGGCGCTGACCGCTGCCGGCCTCGTCCACGCCGACCTGTCTGCCTACAACCTGCTGTGGTGGGAGGGCCGGCTGGTGGTGATCGACCTGCCGCAGGCCGTGGAGTTCACGACGAACACCGACGCCTTCGAGCTCCTGCACCGGGATGTCGCGAACGTCGGCGAGTGGTTCACGCGGCGGGGCGTCGAGCTGGACGTTGAGGGGCTCTATGCCGAGCTCGTGACGCTCGCCTGGCTGGGGTGAAGGTTCCGAGCGCGGTCGGCTCTGGCATGAGGATGCGTCACGGCCGTCCCGTGCGTCAGGGAACCTCCGAACCGACTTCGGATGCGACGCTCGCCGGCACGGGAGCGGCCGTGGCCGGGGCACCGCCCATGACGCTGTCGAGGCGTGCAAGGTACGGCCGCGCACCCAGTCCCTCGAGGATGGAGCGAGCACGATCGGCCTGCGCCCGCGCGGCGGGATCGTCCGGGCCGAGCACCGCACCCATGTCGATGGCCACCAGGGCCTGATCGAGGACGACCCCGAGCTCCTCCAGGTCCTGGGCCACCTGGCGGTAGCCGGCGCGAGCCTCGTCGAGGCGGCCGCTCAATCCGGCGATTCCCGCGACCTGCATCTGGCGCAGCGTATCCACGTACCCGCCGCGGTCGGGGAGCGCAACGAGCTTCGCATGGATCCGTTCAAGAGAACGCACGGTCCCTCATCCAGGTGGCGGCCCGGCCGGCGTCGGTCAGGACCACCTGCGCATTGAGGGGATCGGCGTCGGCCTGGGGCTCGAGCCCCGCCAGCGCTTCGTCGAGGGGGCCGTGAATGAACAGCAGATCGGCGTGCAGGCCGGTCACGTAGGCGTCGAGCGTCGGATCGTCCGCGGCCGCCGCCGATTGCTCGAGCTCGGGAAGGATCTCGTCCACCGCCTCGCCGCGGAGAGCTTGCTGCGCGGCGAGGCTGTAACTCAGCAGGATGCGATCGATCCCCTCCGCGCCGGCGTCGAGGCTCGAACGGACCACCCCGATGGCCCAATCCCAATCCCCGAGCGGCCGAGCGATCTCCCAGGCATTCGCGGCCAGGATGTGGTCGCGTGTTCCCATCCGCTCGGTGAGGTCGAGGGCGGCCCGAGTCAGTCGCATGGCCTCGAGGGGTCGCGAGCGGCCGATGAAGATGGACCAGTTGATGGCGGCTCGAAGCTCGGTGGTGGCGAGGCCCTGCGAACGGGCAAGCTCCCGACCCGCCATCACCAGCGCCGTTCCCTCGACGATCCGGCCGAGGTTGGCGAGCGCCGAGCCCTTCGTGACGAGGGTGTCGGCGATCAGGTCGTCGAGGCCTTCGGCCTCGGCCGCGGCGAGGACAGCATCAGCGGGCGCCAGGGACGCCGCGTACTCGTTGAGGAGGAACCGGGCGCGGGCCAGCTGACCGTGAAGCGCGGCGGCGCCGGGCTGATTGACGTCCGGGAACTCGATGGCTGCGTCCTCGAGCAGGCGTCGACCGCGCTCGATCTGCCGACCCTCGAGGAGCACGGTCCCGAGACCGGCCAATGCGGCGGCAATGCCCTCGCCCTCGCCCTGCTCGCGGCGTAGCGCCACGGCGCGCTCGAAGTGCGACTCCGCCTCCTCGTGGCGCGTGATCCGGGACGCCGATCGGCCGGCCTGTTCGAGCAGTTCGGCCTGCTCGCTCGCTTCGCTCGTGAAGCCGATCGCCTGCTGGAGGTAGTCGATGGCCTGCGCGTGCGCATTGAGCGCCGACGCACGGTCCGCGGCGGCTTTGAGCGCGATCCGGGCCTGCGCCGCGAGCGCATCGGCCTCGGGACCGTCGGGAGCATTCTCGTGGGCCGCGACATAGTGGACGGCGAGGGCGCCCGACATCTCGTCGGTCTCGAGGGTCTCGAAATGGCGGGCCGCGGCGAGATGGATCGTCTTGCGGTCGCGCCTCGCCAGCATGCCGTAGGCGACCTCGCGGATGAGCCCCTGGACGAAGGCGTACTGGCCGCGCTCCGGCGAGCGCGGGTCGACGTCATGGACCAGCAGCTCACGGCGGACGAGGTCCTGCACGCGCGGCTCCACCTCGGTCTCGTTGGCAGAGGTCACGGCGGCCAGTCCGGCGATGGTGAAGCTCTGACCCAGGACTGCCGCGTGGGTCACGAGGGTCCGACCCTCGGCCGGCAGGCCGTCCAGGCGGGCCGCGATGAGCGCATGCAGCGTTTCCGGCACGGCGAACGTGGTGAGGTCACCCGCTCGGGACGTAGCGATCGCCCTCGCGGACGACGCGTCCCTCGGCGATGAGCGTTCGCACCGTCTCGACGGCGTAGAGCGGGATCCCATCGGCACGCGTCACGATCGCATCGGCGGCGTGGTCCGGGCAGTCCCGGCACGAGCCCGTCGAGCAGCTCGTCGCATCGCGTCGGTGGCCAGCGGCTCGAGATACAGGGAGGTGAAGCTGCGCTTGCCGGCGCCCCAGTCCGGTCGGCGGTCCAGGAGCTCCGGACGGGCCAGCGTCACGATGAAGATCGGGCTGTTCCGCGACCACTCCAGCACGTGGTCGATGAAGTCGAGCGTGCCGGTATCGGCCCAGTGAAGGTCCTCGAAGACCAGGGCCAGGGTCCCCGTCTCGGCCATGCGCTCGAAGAACGTGCGCCACGCGGCGAACAGCTGCTCCGATGCGCTCGACTCGGCGCCGATCCCGAGCAGCGCCAGCAGTGCCGGCTCGATCCAGCGCCGCTCTTCCTCGTCGGGCACGTGCTCGCGCACGGTCTCGCCGATGCGGGCACGCGTCGTCGCGTCGTCGTCATCGGCGGCCAGGCCCGCGCGCCGTCGCACCATCTCGCCGAGAGCCCAGAATGTGATCCCCTCGCCATACGAGGGCGATCGACCGACGTGCCACCACACCGGCTCCGTCACGCCGTCGGCGTACTTGCTGAACTCCCACGAGAGCCGGCTCTTGCCGATGCCGCCGGGGCCCATGATCGACACCAGCCGGATGCGCCCCTCGCGGCCGGTGGCGTGGAACAGGTCCTTGAGAAGCCGGAGCTCGTCCTCGCGGCCGACGAACGGAGCCTCCAGGGCATCGGTCCGGCCGCGGCCGCCACGCTCGGCGACGACCCGGATGGCGCGCCAGGCCGTGATCGGCTCGGCCTTGCCCTTGAGCTCGTGCTCCCCCGCCGGTTCGAAGGTGATCGCCGCGCTGGCCGCCCGCATCGTCGACTCGCCGACCAGGACGGTGCCCGGCTGGGCCGCCGACTGCAGCCGTGCGGCGGTATTCACGAGGTCGCCCGCGACCATGCCCTGGTTGGTGGCGCCCAGGGTCACGGCCGCCTCACCGGTGAGCACGCCAGCCCGCGCCTGGATCCCGGGGCCGAGCGCCTGCACCGCGTCGACCAGCTCGAGGGCTGCGCGAACGCTGCGCTCGGCATCGTCCTCCTGCGTGACGGGCGTGCCCCACACGGCCATCACGGCGTCGCCGATGAACTTCTCGACCGTGCCGCCGTAGCGGCCGATGACATCGGTGGCCAGGTCGAAGTAGCGAGTCAGTGTCTCGCGCACATCCTCGGAGTCTCGCCCCTCGGCGAAGGTCGTGAAGCCCGACGAGATCCGCGAACAGGACCGACACGAGCCGGCGCTCGGCGACGGGCGCGGCCCCCTGGCTGGCGGCTGGCGCGGCGGCGGCCGTCGAACCTGTCCCGGCGCTGGAGCCGGTGAACGGCGCGCCGCACTCGGCGCAGAACTTCGCAGCCCCGACGCGGGCCTCGCCGCACCCGGAGCACTGCTCACCCTGACGCGCTCCGCATTCGAGGCAGAACTTGGCGCCGGGCGGGTTCTCCGCTTCACAGCTCGGACACTTCACCCCCACAAGGTAGCGCCTCCGCGGACTCGGTCACGATCCACGACGCAGGATCGGCCCGCTAGCCGGAGTGGTCGGGCAGCTGCTGGACGGCCCAGGCGTTCCCGTCGGGGTCGTGGAAGAACGTGAACGAGCCCCAGGCCATGTCCTCCACCTCCGTCGCCTCGACCCCGCTGGCGACGAGCCGATCGCGCAGCGCGCGGACATCGGCCACCACCAGCTGCAGCCCCTTCTGCGACCCGGGCTCCATCTCGGTGATGCCCTCACCCAGGGCGATCGAGCATGCGGATCCTGGCGGGGTGAGCTGCACGAAGCGCATCTCCGGGCTCACACGCTGATCGTGGTCGGCGGTGAAGCCGACCTGGTCGACATAGAACGCCTTGGCCCGGTCGACATCGGTCACCGGTACAAAGACGAGCTCGAGCTTCATATCCATGGCCGAAATTCTGCCCGATTTGGCCAGTCGGCGCGCCAGCCGGCCCTCGGGCGCCGGCGTGGGGCGCGCGCTCGGCATGGGCCACGAGGAGTCGATCTATCGGCCGAAACGTGGCATCAACGTGCCTGCCGGGCCACACCCAGCCTCAGCGCGGACCGATATATCGGCGAAGCGCGGCCCGAATCGGCGTTCGGGCGCGAAACGGCCGATAGGTCGCCGGCCGCGATCTGCCCGACCCCTAGACCCCGCGCGCCCGCTCCGCGTACGGCCCGGCACGCAGCTCCTCGAACGTGGCGAGGGCCGAAGCTCGGGCATCGACGTCGCCCCCCTCGGCCATCCAGAGCTCGATCCGGGCCGCCTCGAAGATGCGATGCTGGGTTCGCAGATCGGCTGCGGCGGAGCGAAGGACCGCATGGGCATCGGCGGGAGCATCGCCAGCGATCACCCGGAGCTGCGTCGCGGCCGCTCGATACAGGGCGCGGCGCACGTTCAGCTCCGGCTCGGTGCCGCCCCGGGCGACATCGGCCTCGAGCTGAGCGGCCATCGCGTCCAGGGCGGAGACGGCTCCACGATCATCTCCGGATCGGGCCAGCCAATCCGCCACGCCGGTCCATTCGAAGAGGCACCAGGTGCTCATGTTCTGCTCGTGCATGTCTCCGCGCATCTCGATCGCGCGGCGCATGCTCTCGACTGCGCCATCGGGATCGCCCGCGCCTCGTGACGCATGGGCCAGTGCCACGAAGACCGGCCCGTACGCCTGGAGGTCGCCGATGCTGATGGCCACCTCGACATGCGGCCGGACCAGGCTCGCCGCCTCCTCGTACTGACCCCGATGGGCGAGGAGCAGTCCCAGGAACGACGCGACGTCCAGCAGGACATAGCGGTTGGCGCCCGAGTAGGACACCATCTCGCGCAGGCCGCGCTCCGCGTCATCCCAGCGACCCAGGGCCAGCCACAGCTCTGCGCGCCCGGCGCGATGCCACTGCTCGTAGTTGCCACCCGGTGCGGTTCGCTGGTCGAACTCCATCATCTCGTGGTACAGCGCTTCGTGTTCGTCGGGGGTGAAGTACCCGATGGCAGCCCCCTGCCCGCTGAGGTTGGTGTAGGCGCGGCTGGCGTCGTCCACCAGGTTGTGCTCGAGGGCAATCTCAAGGCTCCGACGCACGTCCTCGAGGCCCGCCGGGTCACCGAGCCCCGCTCGGCACATGCCGCGGTTGTTGAGTGCGTGCGCCATGGCCTCCACCGAGCCGACCTGCTCGGCGATCTCGATCGCTCGGTCCGCCAGCCGCGCGCCCCGCGTGAAGTCCGGCATGAGGAAGGCGAGCTGGGACTGGTACGAGTAGGCCAGGGCAAGCTCGGGCCCCGGGGAGAGCTGCTCGAGACCGTCGACGGCCGCCCCGATCTCGCGCTCCGCATCCTCGCGTCGCCCGTCGAGCCACGAATACCGGCCAAGGAGCCTCCGGCCGTTCAGCGCACGGAGCCGATCCCCGGCCTTCTCGTAGAGCGCGATGGCCTCCTTCACCAGCTCGAGCGCCCGTGCGATGTGCGCGGCAAGGAACGTGTGCGCCGATGCCCGCTCGAGCATGAGCGCCCGCCGCGCCGGGTCGTCCGCAAAGAGGTCCGCCGCCTGCACGTACGCGTCGACCGCCTCGTGCTGCGCATTGAGCCGTGCGGCGCGCTCCGCCGCTCGCGGCAGGAGCTCACGCGCACGCTCGAGCTCATTCCCGTCGCGGTAGTGCGCGGCGATGGCCGCGAGCGCCTCGTCGCCGACGTTCTCCTCGAGCCAGGCGCCGATGCGTCGGTGCAGCTCCCGGCGCCGCGTGACGAGCAGGCTGCGGTAGGCGACCTCGTGGACGAGCGGATGTCGCATGGCGAAGGTCCGGTCCTCGGCGCTGCCGCCCGAGGCGATGACCAGGTCAGCCCGCTGGAGGGTCTCGAGTGCAGCCTCGACATCGGCGTCCGGGTCGATCGCGTGGAGCAGGCGCTCGCTGAAGCTGACGCCGCCCACCGCTGCGGTCTGCAGCACGCCCCTCGCCTCTGGGCCCAGCGCATCGATCCTGGCCAGCAGCAGCTCATGCACGGTCTCGGGCAGCCCGCTGGCGGAACCGTTGCGACCAGCTGCTCCGCTGCGAAGCAGCTCCTCGAGGAAGAACGGGTTGCCGCCGGATCGATGAAGCAGCTCGGCGGTCTGGGTGTCGCTGATCGGCGCGGTCGGTGAGAGCGCGCGCACCAGCTCCTGGGCGTCGCGCTCGCGCAGAGCTGCCAGGTTGACTTGCTGGTAGTAGCCACGCCCGGCCCACGGGTTCTCCCAGCCGGGCCGGTACAGGGCCAGGACGGCGATCGCCTGCTCGGGAACGAGAGCGAGCAGCTGGTCGAGGACCGCCACGCTCGAGGCATCGGCCCAGTGCAGATCGTCGAGCACGACGAGCTGCGGCCGCACGGCCGCCCGAGTGGTCAGGAGCTCGCCCAGCGCCTGGACCAGCAGTCGCTGGCGCCGAGCGGGAGTCGCGTCTCGGAGGAGGTCGATCTGCGCATCGGTGGCGTCGCCGATCAGGTCGGCGAGTGCTGCCGCCCACAGCGGATCCATCTCGGAGTCATCGCCGACGCCCGCGGCGTCCAGCTGCTCAGCCAGCGCGCCGACCAGGTGATACGGGAATGAGCTTGCGTACGACGGGGCGCCGGCCCACGCGGTCTCGAAGCCATCGGCCTCGGCGCGAGCGCGAACCTCGAGCGCCAACCGTGACTTGCCGATGCCGGCTTCGCCGGCCAGCCCGACCAGGAGGCCGTGGCCGTCCGCAGCTTCCTCGAGGGCACCCAACAGCAGGCGCAGCTCGCGGTTCCGGCCGACAAGCGGCGCCTCCCCGCCGCGCGCGAGGGCCGGTTCGGCCGCCTCGCCGACCAGGCGCCAGACCTCGAGCGGCTCGGCCTTGCCCTTGAGCTCCATGAGCGGCAGCGCCGCGAACTCGAAGGATTCGGCCGCCAGGCGGCGCGTCGTGGAGCCGACGTACACCTCGTCCGGCTCGGCGGCCTGCTGGAGGCGCGCCGCGACGTTCACCGCGTCGCCCGTGACGGTGTACTCGTGCTGCTGCGGGCCGGACCCGGCGCCACCGACCACCTCGCCGGTGTTCACGCCGATGCGGACCTCGAGCTCGTGCCCCGCTTCCTTGACCGCGTCCCGGATCGCCAGGGCGGCATGCAGTGCTCGGGCGGCGTCGTCGTCGTGGGCGCGCGGGGCGCCGTAGATGGCCATCACCGCATCGCCGATGTACTTCTCGACCGTTCCCCCGTAGCGCTCGATCTCGGCCGAGACGGCGGCGAAGTACGCGCGCTGGATCTCGCGAACTTCCTCCGGGTCGGCGGATTCGGCGCGCGTGGTGAAGCCGACGAGGTCAACGAACAGCACGGTGACGAGGCGGCGTTCCTCGGAAATGGTCACGTTCACCGGCGCATTGTGCATCGGGATTGGTGCCGTGGCATCCGTGGCCCGGAAGATATATCAGGTAGGTACGCGCGGGCTGGTGGTGGCAGGGCCCACGCGCGCAGCCCTCAGGGGGCGTCGGGTGCGACCGGTTTCGGGTAGCGCTCGGCCAGCCGGAACCGCTGGCACACGACCAGGGTGTCGCCGGTGATCGTCCAGGACGGATCGCCGATGCGGGCGCGCAGGTCGCCCAGGTAGGAGTCGAAGTACGTCTGATGGGCGCTGCGCCAATGGGCGGCATCGGCGAATCCTTCGCCCTCGTCGATTGCGAACTCGTCGTCCACGTCCGCCATGCGCAGGATCCGGCACTCGGTCGTCTCGATGACCCCGACCATGGCACCATCGGCGTCGACGATCGCCTCGCGCAAGCCGGGCGTCGGGATCGTCTCACCCTCGAGCTCCATCTCGACCAGCAGCCCGGCGGTTGCCCGCTTCGTCCCGGCCAGCACGAGGGCGACGAGCTCCCGTCGCAGGTCGCTGCCGGGGTGGCCGAAGCCGACGACCTGGAGGCCGCGATGCGTGCGCGGATCGGTCGGTACTCCCCCACCGTCGCTCATATGCGGCAGTGAGCGCCGAATTCAGCGTTGCGTCAAGGGGCAGTCCGCGCCGAGTCGTTGACCCATCCCGCGCGCGGCGGTGATACTTGCCCTTCCGAGCTGGAGACAACGCCCCCGTGAACTGCGCTTCCTGCGGCACCGCCAACGAGGCTGGACGGAAGTTCTGCATCGAGTGCGGGGCGCGACTGGCCGCCGCCTGTCCGAGCTGTGGCACGCCGAACCCCTCCGGCGGCAAGTTCTGCGGAGAGTGCGGCGCCGCACTGGCTGCGGGAGCACCCTCGGCCGGCGCCGCTCCCACGGCATCCGGCGACGCCGCCCCGACCGTCGCCGAACGGAGGCTGGTGAGTGTCCTGTTCGCGGATCTCGTCGGCTTCACGACGATCTCCGAGTCGCGCGACGCAGAGGATGTCCGCGAGCTTCTCGACGGGTACTTCGGGACGTGCCGGGAGATCATCGGCCGCTACGGCGGGACGATCGAGAAATTCATCGGCGACGCCGTCATGGCAGTGTGGGGCACGCCCGTGGCCCAGGAGGACGACGCCGAGCGAGCCGTTCGGGCGGCTCTCGACCTTGTTGACGCTGTGCGACGCATCGGCGAGGGCGCGGCCGTCCCCGGACTGGCGCTGCGCGCGGGAGTGCTGACCGGGGAGGCAGCGGTGACGATCGGCGCCAGCAATATGGGCATGGTCGCCGGGGATCTCGTGAACACCGCCTCGCGCCTGCAGTCGGTCGCCGCACCGGGTTCGGTGCTCGTGGGCGACTCCACGCGCCACGCATCGGCGGAGGCGATCGCCTACGAGGAGGCGGGCGAGCACCTGCTCAAGGGCAAGGAGCTGCCCATCGCCGCGTGGCGCGCGGTCAGGGTCGTTGCCCAACGCGGCGGGGTGGGCCGCAGCGAGCAGCTCGAGGCCCCGTTCGTCGGCCGCAGCGCCGAGCTCCAGCTCATCAAGGACTTCTATCACGGCACGGCCCGCGAGCGGGGGGTGCGGCTCGTGAGCGTCATCGGCCAGGCCGGGATCGGCAAGAGCAGGCTGGCGTGGGAGTTCCTGAAGTACATCGACGGCGTGACCGAGACGGTCTACTGGCACCAGGGTCGCTCCCCATCGTATGGCGAGGGAATCACGTTCTGGGCGCTGGGCGAGATGGTCCGCATGCGGCTCGGCGTCGGCGAGGGCGACCCTGACGCCAGCGTGCGCGACCGCCTGGGCGCCGTCCTCGAGGAGTTCGTGGTTGACGCCGAGGAGCGGACGACGCTGGCAGGACCGCTCCTCCAGCTCCTGGGGATCGAGGAGCGGCCGGGCACCGAGCGCGGCGAGCTGTTCGTCGCCTGGCGCACCTTCTTCGAGCGCATCGCCGAAAAGGCGCCGGTGGTCCTGGTGTTCGAGGATCTCCAATGGGCCGATGAGGGCCTCATCGACTTCATCGAGGACCTGCTGGCATGGTCGCGGGCACGGCCGATCTACGTCATCACCCTGTCCCGACCCGAGCTGCTCGACCGGCGCCCGACGTGGGGGGCCGGCCAGAGATCGTTCACCTCGATCGGCATCGAGCCGCTGGCCGATGCCGAGATGACGGAGCTGCTGAGTGGCCTCGTCCCGGGCCTGCCCGACTCCGCGGTTCGGACCATCGTCATGCGCGCCGAGGGCATTCCCCTCTACGCCGTCGAGACCGTGCGCATGCTCCTCAACGACGGACGTCTGACCCACACCAACGGGACGTATCAGCCGGTCGGCGACCTCACCGACCTCGCCGTGCCCGAAACGCTCCATGCGCTCATCGCCGCGCGCCTCGACGGGCTCGATGCCACCGACCGCAGCCTGCTGCAGGACGCATCGGTCCTCGGGCTGTCGTTCGACGCCGATGCGCTGACCGCCATGACGGCAGCCACCGCGTCCGAGGTCGACGACCGACTCCGCCACCTCGCACAGCGCGAGCTCATCGTCCTCGACGACGATCCCCGCTCGCCGGAGCGGGGCCAGTACCGATTCGTGCAGGGCCTGATCAAGGAGGTCGCCTACGGGACGCTGGCGCGGCGCGATCGGCGCACGCGACACCTCTCCGCGGCACGGCACTTCGAGACGCTCGGCGACGACGAGCTGGCGGGCGTCCTGGCGCAGCACTACATCGAGGCGTACCGCGCCCAGCCCGATGGCGACGAGGGGGCCGCCGTCGCGGCACAGGCGCGCGTGGCCCTGCGCGGGGCGGCGGCCCGCGCCCGCGGCCTGGGCTCGCACGCACGCGCCCTCACCTACATCGACATGGCGATCGAGGTGACCAGCGACCCCGCGGACGAGCTCGTGCTGCGCCTGGACGCTGCCGTGGCGGCGACCGACGCGGGCAAGCTCGACGCATCGATCGAGCAGCTCGAGCGAGCGATCGAGCTGGCGACCGAGATCGGCGATCACGGCGCGCGGCGGCGCGCCATCGGCTTCCTGGGCAACGTGCTGGTGGAGGGACACCAGGAGCGTGGTAATCGACTCGTCGCCGAAGCGCTCGCCGAACCCGGCCTCAGCGTGGACGACGAGGGCTACGTGGATCTCGCGGAGGCCCAGACGAAGCTCGCCATGCGCACGAACCGCCATGCCGAGGCGGTCGAGCTCGCCGACCGCGCGCTTCCCGCGGCCGAGGCCCGTGACCTTGCCGAGCTCACCGTCGAGCTCCTCATCACGCGCGGCGTGGCGCTCGTGAATATCGACCGTCGAATCGAGTCGGTCGCCACACTGACCGGCGCCGTGGCGATGGCCGAGCGGCTCAATCTGCCGAACTCGGTCCTGCGCGGCCTGGTCAACCTGGGCTACGCGCTCGAGCCCGAGGATCCGGCCGAAGGTCACCGCGTGTCGCGCGAGGGCATCGAGAAGGCGCGGCGCTGGGGTCAGAGGTGGGCCGTCCGGTACCTCATCGGGAATGCATCCGACGGGGCCATCGCCATCGGCGAATGGGACTGGGCACTCCAGCAGATCCGCGACGAGCTGGAACAGGATCAGGAGCCCGCCGAGCTGCTGTGGTTCGGATCGATCGAAGCGCAGATCCTGGCGAGCCGAGGCGAGCCGACCGAGGACCGCATCAAGCAGGTGGTCGCGCTGGCGGCCGAGTACGACGATCAGCAGTACACCGGGACGGCGATCCTGGCCCAATGGGCGCAGATGATGGCTGTCAGCCGGTATGACGAGGTCATCGCGCTGTGCCGAACGGCGATCGCCTGGAACAGCCAGGGCGCCACGGACTCGGCGCCTCCGGTTGCCGCCCGCGCCGCGCTCCGCACCGGCGATGCCGATGCCCTGCGCGAGATGCGCGATGCCTTCGCCGGTGCGCGCCGAGGTCGCCGCACCGACGCGGAGCGCGCGGCAATCACCGCCTCGCTGGCCGCCGTCGAAGGGCGGCGCCCGGAGGCACGCGCGGGGTACTTCGAAGCGATGCGCCGCTTTCGCGAGCTTGACCTGAGCTGGATCGTCGCCCTGGTCGGTCTCGACGCCGTCGTGGCCGAGGTGCTGGAGCCGGCCGAGCGGCAACGGGTGGCAGCCGAGTCGCGGGCGATCATGGAGCGGCTCGGCGCCCGACCGTACCTTGCTCAGCTCGACGCCGCTCTTGCCGGGGATGCACCAACGACGTCGGTGACCGACGAATCCACCGCATCCGATCGCCTCGCCCCCGAGGGCCGCCCGGCCGGCTGAGGCGCCGGCGTTCGCAATGCGCCTATCGGTCCAGCCAATTGCCGCTGCGGATGGTCTCGCCCAGCTCCGAGCGCGGTCCGTGATGGAAGTACGCGTCCGCCTGCCGCACGGGCCCGTCAAGCACGAGAACCGTCCGGCGCACGTACTGGGAGCCGGCCTCGTCGGCGGGGTCATAGCGTTCGAGCGCATCGAGCTCTGCCAGCATTGCCTCGTCCACCAGCCGATAGAGCTCGACGCGGACCCGTCCCTCCGGCTCCGGGACGAGGGCCGGGTAGGCGTACTCGCGGTACGGTGTCGCCGGGACGTCGACCAGGGTGCCGACGATCTCCGCCTCGCCCAGGAATGCGGCCCCCGCCAGCAGGGGGTGATTGCGCTCCCCGCGCCGCAGCGTTCCGTACACGGCGATCACCGCCGGGGTCGAACGCGTTGGTCGAGTGGAGCGCATCGGTGGAGTATCGCGGCTGGTAGCGTTCGGCGATCAACAACCGCCAGAGAGGATTCCGTGAGCAAGCTTCTCGTCCACCTCGCGACCGGCCCGGAGAACCCGACGCGCGGTGCGCTGGCATTCCTCGTGGCCAGGACCGCGGTGGGCGCCGGCCATGACGTGTCGATGTTCCTGGCCGGCGACGCGGTCGGCTACCTGCGCGACGCCACCATGGATGCCTCTGCCGGCATCGGCACCGGCAGCGTGCGCGAGCACTACACCGCGCTGGCCGAGGCGGGCGTGCCGATCTTCGCGTCCGGCATGTCCAGCAAGGCACGAGACCTCTCCCCTGAGGCACTCGGCGGGAAGCCGGTGGAGCTCGCCCCGCCGGACAAGCTGGTTG
Source organism: uncultured Chloroflexia bacterium (assembly GCA_963767985.1). Classification (GTDB taxonomy): domain Bacteria; phylum Chloroflexota; class Limnocylindria; order QHBO01; family QHBO01; genus JACDBZ01. Next base: position 188,049 of record CAVYGE010000001.1, on the reverse strand, counting down.
AGCTCATCGTCGACGCCGACCGGGTCGTGACGTACTGACCGCTCGCTTGGCGACCGGGTGTACGGTGGACCGACGCACCAACGGAGGATTCACCCATGCCCAAGTACCTGTTCATCGGCGGCTACACAGCAGACGGCGCCAAGGGGGTGCTGAGGGATGGCGGAAGCAAGCGCCGACAGGCCGCCACCCAGGTCATCGAGTCGACCGGCGGGACGCTCATCGACATCTTCTGGGCCTTCGGGTCCGATGACTTCTACGTTATCGCGGACTTCCCGGACCACGCCGCGGCCGCGGCTGCCAGCCTCAAGGTCGGCGCCAGTGGCGCGACCGCCCTGCGCACCGTCGTGACCCTCAGCGCCGAGGACCTCGACGCCGCTGCGAAGCTCTCACCGACCTACACACCGCCGGGAAGCTGACCCCGCGGGCGGGCGACCCGGTACCCTGCTCGGGTGAGCTACGCGAAGGCCGAGGCCGCCCGGCGCGCCGGGGTCGCGGTTGAGTATCTCGATCGGCTCCTCGAGCTCGGCGTTTTCGAGGCACAGGCGGACGGTTCGCTGACGATCGGCGACGTCCGCCGCATTGCGCTGGTCCAGACTCTGGAGAAGGCGGGCCTGCCGCTCGACGGCATCGCCCAGGCCATCCGCGACGGCGTGATGTCGCTCGCCTTCATGGATGCGAGCAGCTACGACCGCTTCAGCACCAACACCACAGAGACCTTTACGGCGGTCAGCAAGCGGACCGGCATCCCGGTCGAGCTGCTGCTGGTCGTTCGCGAGGCCATCGGCTTTGCCGAGCCCAAGCCTGACGACCACATCCGCGACAACGAGCTGAGGATCGTCCCCCTGATCGAGCTCCAGGTGGCGCAGGGCTTCCGAACATCGGCCATCGAGCGCTGGCTCCGCGTCTACGGCGAGTCGATCCGCAGGATCGCCGAGACCGAGGCCGACTGGTGGCATACGGAGGTCGAGCTGCGTCTGCTGGAACAGGGCATCGCGCCCAGCGAGATGATGGAGCACGCGGACCACCGAATCGCCACGAAGTTCGCGCCACTCCTCGACGACGTGATCCTGGGTCTGTACCACGGCCACCAGGAGCACACCTGGAACGCCAGCATCATCTTCGGCGTGGAGCAGGCGTTGAACCAGGCGGGTGTGTTCAGCCGTCTCGAGCAGCCGCCTGCGATCTGCTTCCTGGATCTCACCGGCTACACCCGCCTGACCGAGGAGCGCGGAGATGCCGCGGCCGCGGAGCTCGCGGAGCAGCTCCGCACGCTCGTCCGACGGACCTCGGCCCAGCACGACGGCAAGCCGATCAAGTGGATGGGTGACGGCGTCATGTTCCTGTTCCGCCAGCCCGGACAGGGAGTGCATGCGGCGCTCGACATGGTGGATGGGGCTCGAGCTGCCGGCTTGCCGCCGGCCCACGTCGGGCTCCACGCCGGGCCGGTGCTGTTCCAGGAAGGCGACTACTACGGTCGAACGGTGAACGTCGCGTCGCGGGTCAGCGACTACGCGCGCCCCGGCGAGGTGCTCGTCAGCCAGGAGGTGGTGGACGCCACCGACGGCACGGGCCTGGCGTTCACCGAGATCGGTCCGGTCGAGCTCAAGGGCATCAGTGGGGCCATCCGGCTGCACGCCGCGCGCAGAGCCTGAGGGCCGCATGGTCGCCAACCTGCCCTGGAGGCGCCATGCGGATCGATGACCTGGCTCTGCTCTCCGACCGGCGCACCGCAGCCATGGCCGATCGCAGCGGTTCCGTCGTGTGGTTCTCGCCCGGTCGCTTCGATCGTGCGTCGGTCTTCGGCAGCCTGCTGGATCCGAAGGCCGGGCACTGGACCATCCGACCGACCACCGACGCTGCGGTCGAGCGCACGTACCTCGACGGCGGGCCGATCCTGCGCACGACCTTCCACTGCGCCGATGGCGACGTCGAGCTGACCGATGCGCTGGCGCTGTCCGCTGGAAGCACCGGTCACGACATCAGCGGCGGGCCCGCCACGCACCTGGTCCGGCGCGCGGTCTGCACCCGTGGCAAGGTCGAGCTCTCCGCAGAGCTCGTCCCGCGACCCGAATACGGGCTCGTGCACCCGCACCTGGTCGAGACGGCGAACGGCTGGGAGATCACCGGCGGCCCGACCCGGATGCGGCTCGTGACCTCGGTCCCCCACCGGGCCGAGGGCGACGGGATCGGCGGGCGCCTCCGCCTGTCCGAGGGCGAGGACGCGTCCTGGGTGCTGGCATGCGGCGAGCCCGACGGCCGGGATGCGGGGACCGCCCTGCGCGACACCGGCGCCGGATGGCACTCGTGGGCGTCGAGCCACGACGTTCTGCCCGGCCCGCACGCGGACGCGATGCGACGCAGCGCGATGGTCCTCCAGGCCCTCACCTATGCGCCGAGTGGCGTGGTGATCGCGGCGCCGACGACGTCGCTGCCGGAGCGCATCGGCGAGGAGTGGAACTGGGACTACCGGTTCGCCTGGCTGCGCGACCTGGCCTTCGTGGTCCACTCGCTGTGGATCGCCGCCTGTCCCGACGAGCCGGTGCGCTACCTCGACTGGATCGCTCGGGCGCTGGGCAGGCTGGACGGCGAGCACGTCCAGATCATGTTCGGCGTGGAGGGCGAGCGCGACCTCACCGAGCACACCCTCGACCACCTGGCCGGGTTCCGCGACTCGCGGCCCGTCCGCATCGGCAACGAGGCGTGGACCCAGACGCAGCTCGACGTCATGGGCGAGGTGCTCGACAGCGCCTACCTCATGCGCGAGTACCTCGACGACGACATGCGCGGTCCGGTGCGCACGACCCTGGTTGGGCTCGCCGAGCGTGCCGCCTCCGGATGGCGCGATCCGGACTTCGGGATGTGGGAGGCACGCGACAAGGCGCGGCACTACCTCAGCTCGAAGGTGATGTCGTGGGTCGCCCTGGATCGTGCCGTGAAGCTGGCCCCGAGGCTGGGAGCGGAGGATCGGGTCGCAGCCTGGGCCGAGCAGCGCGACGCGGTCCGCCGCGCCGTGCTCGAGGAAGGCTGGAATCCCGATGTGCGGGCGTTCACGGGAGCCATCGGGTCGGATCGGCTCGACGCCTCGGTCCTGCTCATGCCCCTGGTCGGGATCGTCGACGGTGACGACGAGCGGATGGTGGCCACGCTCGAGCGAATCGAAGAGCGGCTCGCCACCGAGCGCGGGGTGCAACGCTGGGCCGACGAGGGCAGCGCGTTCGTGCTGTGCGGCTTCTGGCTCGCGGAGTGCTGGGCGATGGCCGGCCAGCGCGAGCGTGCCGAGGGGCGCTTCAACGCCACCGCCGGATGCGCCAACGACCTGGGCCTCATGGCGGAGGAGGTGGCCCTCGAGACGGGCGAGCCGCTCGGCAACATGCCGCAGGCGCTGAGCCACGTGGGCCTCGTCAACGCCGCGTGGCGGATGACCGACGACTCGAGTTGATGGCGCGCGAGCAGGACGGCTAGGCCGGCGCGGGCTCTCCCACGGACGGATTGCTTCGCCGTCCCTGCCCGATCACCAGGATCAGCGGAACGGCCAGAACGGCCGTGCGGATGGCAAAGGCCGCCGCGCTCCCGGCGAGCGATGCGTCCGGGGTCCGGCTGCCGGCCGCCACCAGCTCGAACGCCACGGCCGGGATGGCGACGCCCATCGCCGCGCCGAGCTGCCGCAGGCTGTTGAAGAGCGCCGAACCGGTCCCGGCGTCCTCGGGGCGGAACTGCGCCAGCGCGTCCGTGGCGCTGGCCACGAGCGTGATCGCGATCCCGGCCCCCGTGACGAGCCCGGTGGCGACGATCCACCACGCGGGCGTGGACTGCGCCCCAGCTCAGCATGAGCGCCGATCCGAGCACCATCAGCGTCACCCCCAGGAGGTTGGCCCGATCCGGACCCACTCGCCTGACGAAGCGACCGCCGAAGGGGAAGCCGACGAGCGCCACGAGCGGGGATGCCAGCAGGATGAGCCCGGAATCCGCCGCCGAGAAGCCGCGTGCCAGCTGGAGGTAGATCGCGGTGTAGATGGTCGAGGACATGATCGCGAACCACGCGCCGGACCCCGCGAGCGTGGCGACGACGAAGCGGCGGTTGCCGAAGATGCCGAGGCGCACGGCCGGCTCGGGGACGCGGCGCTCGATCCTCACGAACGCGGCCAGCGCGGCCACGGCGACCACCGCGGCAACGACGGCCACCGCCGTGCCATCCGGCTCGGCCAGCTGAAGCATCGCCAGGGTGGTGGCCACGATGAACAGCGACGCCGCGGCGATCCCGGCGATGTCGAAGGAGCCGGTGCGCCGCGTGATCCGCGGCAGCAGCATCACCGCGCCGATGGCCACGGCCACCGGCAGCGGCAGCTGGGCAAGGAACACGAGGCGCCAGCCGCCGAGATCGGTGAGGAGTCCGCCGACCACGGGTCCGATGACGGCGCCGAGCGCTCCGGACGTGAAGTACACGCCGATCGCCGATGCGCGTCGCTCGGGAGGAAAGGCGGTGACGGTGATGGCCAGCGAGACCGTGTACAGGATTCCGCCGAAGATTCCCTGGACGACGCGTGCGGCCACCAGCAGCTCGTAGGTCGGCGCGATGCCGCAGGCCAGCGTCGCGAGCAGGAAGCCGATGGCGCCGCCGGCCAGCACGGGACGCTGGCCGAATCGATCGCTCAGGCGGCCGGCGGCGAGGAGCGTCGCGGCCAGCGCGAGCAGATAGCCGGTCGAGACCCAGGCCAGCTGGCCGACCGAGCGGTCGAAGTCATTGGCGATGTCCGGAAGAGCCAGGCTGACGATGCTCGAGTCGATGAGCGTGAAGCCGGCGAGCCAGGCGAGGGCCAGCAGCCATCGCGGATCCATGCCCCCATGATGCCACGCGGCCGGTCGCCCCTTGCCGGGTGCGGGATCATCGTTGCGTGCCACGCCCACGCCGACGCAGCAACCCCGGGGAGCCCGCGATCGCCGCGATCCTGCCGCTGGTGCTGCTGCTCCTGGCCGCATGCGGCTCATCCGATTCCAGCTCCGAGGCGCCGACCATGACCGAGACGACCCTGTCCCTCACCAGCACCGCCTTCGAGGAGGGCGCTGAGATTCCCTCGCGCTTCTCGTGCGATGGCGAGGACGTCTCCCCGCCGCTGGCGTGGAGTGGCGCCCCGGACGGAACGGTGGCCTACGCGCTCCTGGTGGACGACCCCGATGCGCGCGGCTTCGTCCATTGGCTCGTCGCCGATATTCCGGGCGACGCGTCGGCGCTGCCCGAGGGCGAGACCGCGGGCGTCGAGGGCAGCAACGACTTTGGCCGCGTAGGCTACGGCGGTCCGTGCCCTCCCTCCGGGACGCATGGCTATTCCTTCACCCTGGTCGCACTCTCGTCGACGACCGGCCTGGGCCCGGGGTTCTCTGCCGGTGAGCTGCGGGGCGCGATCGCGGACCGGACGCTCGGCTCCGCAACGCTGAACGGCACGTACGCCCGCGGCGGGTCATAGATGACGACCCGGGTCCTGTTCCTCTGCCCGCATGCCGCCGGCAAGAGCCTGGCCGGTGCCGCCTACTTCCGCTCCGCCGCGGGGCGAATGGGCATCGAGACCGAGGTCGACGTCGCCGGACCGGAGCCCGACGAGCACAACATCCCGGCGGTGGTGGCCGCCCTCGAGGCCGAGGGCCACGCGATCGCGTGGGAGCCTCGACGGGTCATTGCGGATGACCTCGATCGGGCCGATGTCATCGTCAGCATCGGCTGCGACCGCGCTGCGATCCCGACCGAGCGGCCGATCCTCGAGTGGGACGTCCCGCTGCTGAGCGAGGACCTGGACGGATCGCTGCGCGCGATCCGCGACCGCGCCGAGGCCCTGGCCGCACGGCTCGCCACGCGCGAGTAGGCAGCCGGCGAACGTCAGCCCTCCGCGCCCTCGAGCCGGGCGTTCGGCATGGGCATCGGCACAGCGGCCGCTGCGTCCGCATCGTCCACGCCGCTGGCAGACTCCGCCGGCGGCGAACCGTTCGATCGGAGGGTGAGCACCGCGGTGATCGCGAGCGCCACGGCAATGACCGACGCGGCCGCGCTGGTCAGCTGCATCCCGTGCACGAAGGCCTCACGGGCCACGGTGAGCACGCTGTCGGCCAGGGCATCGGGCAGCTGGCCGGCCACCGCCACCGCGCCACCGAGCGTGTCGCGGGCCGCATCGGCCGCGGCAGCCGGGACAGTCGCCGGCAGCCCATTGCCCACCTCGCCACGGTAGATCGCCACGCCGATGCTGCCGAGGATGGCGATCCCGAGGGCACCCCCGAGCTCGGCCCCGGTCTCGCTGATGCCGGATGCCGCTCCTGCGCGCTCCGGCGGGGCAGATCCGACGATGAGCTCGGTCGTGATGCCGAAGACCGGGGCCATGCCCAGCGAGATGACGACGGACGCGGCGACGAGCAGTGCCAGCCCGTCCGTCGACCCGACGCGGCTGAGCATGAAGAGCCCGACCGCCGCCGCTGCCAACCCGCCGCCGATGAGGGCGGCCGGCCGCACGCGCTGCACGATGCGTGGCGCGAGCTGCGAGCCGATGATGAAGGCAACCGCCGAGGGCAGCGACCACAGCCCGGCCTCGAGCGGGGACAACCCGACCACCAGCTGGAGATACTGCGCCACGAACAGGAAGTAGCCGACCATCACGAAGATGGACAGGAAGTTCACGCTGAGCGCCGCGTTGAAGGCGCGGATCCTGAACAGGCTGACGTCGATCATCGGATCGGTCAGGCGCTGCTGGCGCCGCACCCACAGCACGCCGATCGCGAGGCCGAGCGCGATGGCGACCATCGGCATCGGCCCGAAGCCGTCCTGGGCGATCTGCTTCAGTCCGAAGATGATCGCGAGCAGCGCGACCACCGACATCGCGGCGCTCAGGATGTCCAGCCGACCGGCGTTCGGATCGCGGTACTCGGGCAGGACGCGCGGGCCGAGCACGAGCAGCGCACCCATCACCGGCAGCGCGAGCAGGAAGACCGATCCCCACCAGAAGAACTCGAGCATGATGCCGCCGAGCACGGGACCGACCGCGCTGCCCGCGCTGAAGCCGCCGATCCAGACGCCGATGGCGATCGATCGCTCCCGCGGGTCGTTGAACATGTGGAAGATGAGCGACAGCGTTGACGGCGCCAGCGTCGCGCCGGCCAGCCCGAGCAGGGCGCGGCTCAGGATGAGCATCTCGGAGCTCACGGAGAACGCGGCAAGCACGGAGAAGATGCCGAACACGGCGGCCCCGATGAGGAGCAGCCGGCGGCGTCCGATGCGATCGCCCAGGGTGCCCATGGTGATGAGCGCGCCGGCCACCATGAATCCGTAGATGTCGATGATCCACAGCAGCTGCGCGCTCGTCGGCTCGAGATCGGCGCTGAGCGCCGGCACGGCGAGATGCAGCACCGTGAGGTCCATCACGTACAGGAGGGTCGCGAGGGCCAGCACGAACAGGCCGATCCACTCGCGTCGGGTTGCCTTGGGGGGTGTCGTCGTCGTCATGCTTCGTCGTTCTCTGTCGGGGTGATGTCCATTCGACCGGAGCCGTCGCCGAAACTCATCGGCGCAATGGCGTAGCGGTGGCTACGCCGCCCGGCTCAGGCGATCGGCCTCGGGTGGCGGCGCAGGCGGCGGCCCAGGCTCGGGCGGGTGAGCCGTGCGTTCACGAGGCCGATCCCGGCGATGACGAGCAGCGTGCCACCGACGATGCGACCGTCGAGAGTCTCCGACGCGAACGCGACGCCGAGGACGATACCCACGACCGGGAGGACGTAGGCGACCATCGAGGTCCGCGTCGCGCCCCACGTTGCGAGGAGGCGGAAGAACGCGAGGTATGCCAGCCCCGACCCGAGCAACCCGATCCACAGCACGGCGAACCAGGTCTGCGGCGGGTAGGCGAGGTCGAACGGCCGCTCGAACACCAGGGCCAGAACGGCGCTGATCGCGAACGCGAAGCCCACCTGGAAGAGTGCCGGGATCATCGGCCGCAGGCCCCGCACGTTGCGGCGCGCGTACACGGCGCCGACGGCGTACGAGACGGCCGCGCCGATGAGAGCAAGCTCGGCGGCCACGCCGCCCGCACCCGTGGATCCGCCTCCGGTGAGCAGGACGACACCCGCAAAGCCCACCAGCAGCCCCGCCACCCGGCCGGTGGTGATCGGCTCGTCGCGGAGCGCGAACGCGGCGATGACGATCACGAACAGCGGCACGGTGGCCGTGAGAATTGCCGCCAGCGACGAGGCGACGCTCTGTTCGGCCCAGGTGATGAGGGTGAACGGCACCACGATGTTGAAAACGGACATCACGACGAGGTGCCCGTACGTGCCGATCGACCGTGGGAGGCGCTCCCGGACCACGGCGACCACGCCGATGAGGAGGGCCAGACCGATGGCGAGGCGAAGCGCGACGAGGGTGAACGGCGTGAGCGTCTCGACGCCGATCTTGATGAACAGGTAGCTGCTCCCCCACATCACGCCCAGCGCGAGGAAGACGGCCCAGTTGGCGAGGTTCGAGCGATCGTGCATGGCCCAAGGATGACAACCGACCGGTACGCTGCTAAGGTCCAGTCACATGGCGAGATTTCGGACCAGTTCTGACATCGAGCTGCTCGTGCCGCTCGACCGCGGCGGCGCGACTCCCCTCTACCAGCAGCTCGAACGCGAGCTCCGCGAGGGCGTGCGTGGCGGAAGGCTGGCGGCGGGTACGACGCTGCCCTCGACCCGTGCGCTCGCCGCCCAGCTCGAAGTCACACGGGGCGTGGTGGTGGCCGCGTATGAGCAGCTCAGCGCGGAGGGATACCTCGTGGCGCGCCCCGGGGGTGCAACGCGCGTCGCCACTGTCCCTGGCCCCTCTGGGGCTCGACCCACGCCCACGCGCCGGGCATTCGCCACCGACTTCCGTCCCGGTCGGCCCGACGTCAACGAGTTTCCGCGCTCGGCATGGCTGCGCTCCGTCCGACGCATCCTGGCGTCCGCACCGTCCGAGCGGCTTGGCTACCTGGGGGGTGCCGGCATGCCGGAGCTGCGCGACGCCCTCGCCGGGTACCTCAACCGGGCCCGCGGCACGAGCATTCACCCCGACAACCTCGTCATCACCGCGGGCGTCGCCCAGGGGCTCCACCTGATCGCCCAGGCGCTCCATGGCCGCGGCCACCAGCGCATCGGCGTGGAAGACCCGTGGCACTCGGAGTACCGCGACATGCTCGAGGCGGATGGCCTGACGGTGCTTGCCATTCCGGTCGATGACGACGGGATCCGGACCGATGTCCTCGACGCCGCCGATGTCGACGCCGTGGTGGTCACGCCGGCACACCAGTACCCGACCGGTGCCGTCCTGTCGGCCGATCGTCGAGCCGCGCTCATCGCCTGGGCGGACCGGCGGGGTGGGACGGTCATCGAAGACGACTACGATGCCGAGTTCCGCTATGACCGTGACCCGATCGGGGCCATGCAGGGACTGTGCAGCGATCGCGTCGTCTACGCCGGCACGGCGAGCAAGATCCTGGCGCCGGGCCTTCGCCTCGGCTGGCTGGCTGTCCCCGATCGCCTGCGCGACGATGTCGCGCGAGCGAAATTGGCAGCCGATCAGGGGTCGAGCGCCATTGACCAGCTGACGATGGCCGACTTCATCGAGCACGGTGATCTCGACCGGCACCTGCGCCGGATGCGCGTGGTGTACCGACGCCGCCGTGACGCACTGCTCGCCGCGATCGAGCGATACCTCCCCACGTGGCGGCCGACCGGCGCCTCGGCCGGGCTCCACGTGATGGCGTGGCTGCCCGAAGCCGTGGACGAGCGGCGGCTCGTTGCCTCCGCCGCCACGCATGACATTGGTCTCGCCGGCCTGGCCACGACGTGTCACCGTCCGAGTCTCGGCCCGGGCATCGTGTTCGGGTACGGCTCGATCGACGAGGCACGCATCGCGCCGGGGATCGCGCGGCTGGCCTCCGTGGCCGCGGACCGATGAATTCACGGCCGGTGTGACGTCCTACGGGCGACGAAATGGTGAACTTCCGGAGGAGCATGAAGTGATCACACAGCATCCAGCGTCGATCGACGAGCTGCGCGAGCGGCTGTCGGGCCCCGTCATCGCGCCCGATGACGCGCGCTACGACGAGCTGCGGCTTGTCGTGGCCGGCCATGTCGACGATCGGCCGGCGCTGATCGCCAGGCCCCGCGACACCTCCGACGTTGCCGCCGTGGTCGGGTTTGCCCGATCGAGCGGGCTGGAGCTGGCCGTCCGCTGCGGCGGCCATTCCGGCCCGGGCTTTGGAACCACGGAGGGCGGGGTGGTCATCGACCTGCGCGAGATGAAGGGCATCGAGATCGATCCGGAGCGGCGGACCGCGCGGGCCGAGGCCGGGCTCACGGCCATCGAGGTCACGACGGCTGCGGCCGAGCATGGGCTGGCCGTCGGCTTCGGTGACACCGGCTCGGTCGGCATCGGCGGCATCACGCTCGGTGGTGGGATCGGCTACCTCGTCCGCAAGCACGGGATGACGATCGACTCCCTGCTCGGCGTGGAGATCGTCACCGCCGACGGCAGCGTGCTCGAGGTGGACGCGACCTCCCATCCCGACCTCTTCTGGGCGGTCCGCGGCGGCGGCGGCAACTTCGGCGTCGTCACGCGTTTCACGTACGCGCTCCATCCGGTCGATCAGATCGTTGGCGGGTTCCTCGTCCTGCCGGCCACGCCGGACGTGGTCGCCGGTTTCATGCGGCTGTCGGCCGAGGCACCGGAGGAGCTCAGCACCATCGCGAACGTGATGGGCTGCCCTCCGCTGCCGTTCGTCGCCGAGGAGCACCACGGCAGCCTCGTCCTGTTCGCCATGCTCTGCCACGCGGGCGACACCGAAGCCGGCGAGGCGGCCATGGCCCCATTCCGCGCGCTCGCCGAGCCACTCGCCGATCTCGTGAAGCCGATGCCCTACGCCGAGATGTTCCCGCCCGAGGAGGGCGACTACCGGCCGATCGCCGTCGGCCAGACGATGTTCCTCGACCACGTCGACGAGGCGATGGCCGCCACGATGCTCAGGCATCTCGAGGCGTCGGACGCGTCGATGAAAGCGGTCCAGCTCCGCGCGCTCGGTGGCGCCATGGCCCGCGTCCCGGCCGACGCGACGGCTTTCGCTCACCGCGCGGCGCCGGTCCTTGGCATCGTGGTGAGCTTCGTCGACGGTCCCGACGATCGGCCGCGACGCGAGCAATGGGTCGCGGACCTCGCTGCGGCCATCGACCAGGGCGTGCCCGGCGCCTACGTCAACTTCGTCGAGGAGGACTCGGTGGCCGGGGCGCGGTCAGCTTATCCGAATGGCACGTGGGATCGGCTGGCGGCGATCAAGTCCCGCTACGACCCGACGAACCTCTTCCACCGGAACCAGAATGTGCCACCGGCGTCGTGACGGATGGTGATGCCCATCGGCGGTTCGTGCGCTGGAGCCTGCGTCTCGAACCGGGTGAGCAGCGCCCGACCAGCGCGGACGAGTGGGCGGGCGCGTTCGTCGTGATCGAGCACGGCACCCTCCAGGTCGACTGCCTGGCCGGCGGGTCGAGGACGTTCGTCGCCGGCGACCAGCTCGCCCTCGGGTGGCTGCCGCTGCGCACGCTCCGCAACGTCGGAGACGGGGAGGTGCGGCTGTCGGCCGTCCGCCGCGGTCCCCCGCCGAACGAGCCGTTCCTTCACCTCACCCGGAGTCAGGGGGTAGCATCGAAGCGATGACCGAGACCACCGCACACACGTTCGCGCCGATCGCCGAGCGCGCCTCGCACGCGGAGCTCGAGCCGCAGCTCGAGCAGTACCGTGGCGAGCTCATCGGCTACTGCTACCGCATGCTCGGCTCGAGCTTCGAGGCGGAGGATGCCGTCCAGGACACGCTCGTCAAGGCGTGGCGCGGGCTCGACAAGTTCGAGGGACGGTCGCAGCTCCGCTCGTGGCTGTACCGGATCGCCACGAACGTCTGCCTCGACATGCTCGGCAGCCGGCAGCGCCGGGCCCGGCCCATGGACATGGGGCCGGCGCAGTCCGCCGACACTCCCCTGCCGCCGCCATTGGTCGAGTCGGTCTGGATCGAGCCGATCCCGGATTCCCGGGTCGTGCCGTCGTCGGCGGATCCTGCCGAGACCGCGATGGCGCGCGAGTCGATCAAGCTCGCCTTCATGGCCGCACTCCAGCACCTGCCGCCGAAGCAGCGCGCGGTGCTGATCCTGCGCGAGGTCCTGCGCTGGCGCGCCAGCGAGGTGGCGGAGCTGCTCGAGACCTCGGTCGCATCGGTCAACTCGGCGCTGCAGCGCGCCCGCGCGACGCTGCACGAGACCGGCGTGGACGCCGACACGCCAGCGACGCCGATCGACGCCGATGCGCAGACGTTGCTGAACCGGTACGTCGATGCGTTCGAGCGCTACGACATGGATGCGCTCACCTCGCTGCTGCGCGAGGACGCCGTCTGGAACATGCCGCCCTACGACCTGTGGCTCCAGACCCACCAGGACGTCGTGAAGTGGTGCCTGGGTCCGGGGATCGGCTGCCAGGGCTCGCGGCTCGTTCCCGTGATGGCCAACGGCTCTCCCGCCTTTGCGCAGTACAAGCCGGCGTCCGGCGGCGGCTTCGAGCCGTGGTCGCTCCAGGTGCTGGAGCTCGATGGCGATCGGATCGGCGGGATCACCTTCTTCCTTGACACCGCCCGCTGGTTCCCCCTCTTCGGACTCCCCGCGACCCTGGAGGCAACGGCGCCCGTCGGGCAGGAGGAATGACGTACCCGGAGTCGCGGTACGCGGGCGAGGCGGGCGAGGCCAGCGCCACCATGCGCGGCGCCGCGGCGCCGCCGGATCTCGTCTTCAGCAGCAGCGGCAACCGGGTCCACTACCTCGCCACCGGCGGGTCGACGGACGGGCTGTTCGGCCTCTATCGCTGGGAGATGAGCGCGGCGCCGACCGGCGCGGATCCGCACTTCCACCGCACCTTCAGCGAGTCGTTCTACATCCTCGCCGGCAGGGTGAAGGTGTACGACGGGCGGACATGGACCGATGCGTCCCCCGGCGACTTCCTCCACGTGCCTCCTGGGGGCATCCACGCGTTCCGCAACGAGTCCGGCGAACCGGCGAGCATGCTCATCCTCTTCGCGCCGGGAGCGCCGCGTGAGGCGTACTTCGAGGGGCTGCCCGGCATCGCCGAGGCCACGCCCGAAGACCGCGCCGCCTTCATCAGCTCGCACGACCAGTTCGCGGTGCCGGATGACGACGGCGCCTGACCGCTGATGCCGGGGGCCGCACGAACCGTCGAGCGCACGTATCTCGCGCTCACCCTCCTCACAACCCTGGCTGCGTCGTTCATCTGGGGCGTCAACACGCTCTTCCTGCTGGATGCGGGGCTGAGCAACGCGGAGGCCTTCGCCGCCAACGCGTTCTTCGCCGTCGGCCAGGTGATCTTCGAGGTCCCCACCGGAGTGGTGGCCGACACGCGCGGACGGCGCTTCTCGTTCATCCTCGGCGCCGCGACGCTCCTCGCCTCCACGCTCCTCTACCTGCTGATGTGGCAGATCGAGGCGCCGTTCATCGGCTGGGCGGCGGCGTCGGCGCTGCTCGGGCTCGGCTTCACGTTCTTCTCCGGCGCCACCGAGGCATGGCTGGTCGACGCCCTCACCGAGACCGGCTTCGTCGGCGACCTCGAGAGCGTCTTCGGACGGGCCCAGATCGTGGGCGGTGGCGCGATGCTCGTCGGCTCCGTCCTGGGTGGGGTGATCGCCCAGTTCACGAACCTCGGCGTGCCGTACATCGTGCGCGCCGCGATGCTCGGCCTGACCGTGGTCATCGCCTGGCGATTCATGCGCGACATCGGCTTCACGCCGGACCGCGACGCATCGGCGGGAGCGGCCGTGCGGACGGTGCTGCAGGGGGCCGTCGAACGGCGGGCTCCGCAACCGGCCGGTCCGCTGGCTCATGCTGGCGGCACCATTCACCACCGGCGTCGGCTTCTACGCGTTCTACGCCCTCCAGCCGTACCTGCTCGAGCTGTACGGCGACCCGAACGCCTACGGCATCGCGGGACTGGCGGCCGCCATCGTGGCCGGCACGCAGATGGCCGGCGGACTGGGCGTCACTCGCATCCGTCGCCTGTTCCGTCGCCGGACCGATGCCATGCTCATCACGGCGGTCACGGCGGTGCGTCGCCCTCGTGACCCTTGGCCTCATGCCGATCTTCTGGGTCGCGCTGGCACTGCTCGTGACGTGGGCACTCGTCGGCGCCATCGAAGAGCCGATCCGGCGCGCCTTCCTCAACGGCCTCATCCCGTCACAGCAGCGCGCCACGGTCCTCTCGTTCGACTCCCTCATGGGGTCGAGCGGTGGCGTCGTGATCCAGCCCGCGCTCGGACGTGTCGCGGACCTCAACGGGTATGCCGCGTCCTACGTGGTTGCCGGCGCGATCCAGGCCCTCGCCATCCCGTTCGTGCTGCTCGCGCGTCGCGAGGGCGCCAGCTCGGATCCGATCACGACGAGCGCGGCCGAAGCGCCCCCACCACCGGACGAGCCCATGCCGCCGACCGAGCCGGTCTAGAAGCCGCTCATGCCCCGCGGGCCGCGTCGCGGCGGAACGCGAAGATCGACACGCCGATCACGACCACCGCGACGGCGGCCACGATGAGCAATGGAGGTTCGCTCGGTTCGCCCGATGTGGTGATCAGCCCGGCGGGCGGCTGCCACCCGTCCTCGATGGAGGCTGCCATGCCGCTTCCGTCCGGCCATTGAACACAGACCATGCGCGACAGGCGCTCCATCCCCTCAGGATTCCCCGGGAAGGCCGGTCCGCGGTCGACGGCAACCGGATTGGCCGTGACCCAGATCATTCCGGGGCGGATGGACTCCTGGCCGCCCGCGAACTCCGGGAGGCCGAGCGCGGCGAGCGTCGTCTCGCCGACGAATGCAAAGTCGGTCGTCTCGGCGCAGCCGGGGATGTCAGAGCGCTGCGCGGGCGGCGCACAGGCCACTGCTCCCAACGAGAGAGAAACCACGGCGAGGAGGCGAGCGACCCTCATCGGCGCATTGTCCACCCGGGCGCATGCGACCGGCGAGCTGTCATGTCGAGCCGCTAGGCTTCTCCAGATGGGGAGGATCAACCACTGCAGCTGATCGACGGGAAGCCCGTCTTCTCGGCCACGGACCTCGTGGGGTACCTGGCCTGCGAGCATCTGACGGCGCTCGAGCGCGCGGCGCTGGCCGGACTGGTCAAGCGCCCGATCCGCGATGACCCGGAGCTCGACGTCATCCGCGAACGCGGATTCCGTCACGAGAAGCGCTACCTCGACGAGCTTGCCGCCGATGGCAGAGCCGTGGTCGAGGTCGCCCGCAACGACGACGAGGACCGTGGGGAGCAGATCCGGCGCCAGGCGGCCGAGACGCTCGAGGCCATGGCGTCGGGTTCGGACGTCATCTTCCAGGCGACCTTCTTCGATGGCCGCTGGCTCGGCTACGCGGATTTCCTCCAGCGGGTGGAGTCGCCGCATCGGCCGTCCACCTGGGGCCCCTACCACTACGAGGTCGCCGATACCAAGCTCGCGCGCCACGTCAAGGCGGGCGCCGTGCTGCAGATCTGCAGCTACGTGGAGCAGCTGACCCGCATCCAGGGCGTCGAGCCCGAGGAGATGCGCGTCGTGCTGGGAGGGAGTGCGCGCGAGGTCGCGACGCTGCGCGTGGCCGACTATATGTCGTACTACCGCGCCGCCAAGCGCCGCTTCGAGGAGGCGGTGCTGGGCACCGCGGCCGCACCCGCCGAGGCCCCGGTCTACCCGCCGGCAGCCACCTACCCCGAACCGGTCGACCACTGCAGCGTGTGCCGCTGGGCGGAGCTGTGCGTGAAGCGGCGTCGTGACGACGACCACCTGTCGCTGGTGGCCGGCATCAGCGCGCGGCAGCGCAAGTCGCTGGTCGCGCGGGAGATCGACACGGTCGAGCGACTTGCCGCCGCCCCGATCCCGTTCGACCCGCCGCTCGACGGCTCCGGAGCCGCCTCGATGGAACGCGTGCGCGAGCAGGCGCGCATCCAGGTCGAGGGTCGCGGTCTTCCGAAGCCGATCCATGAGCTGCTCGAGCCGATCGAGCCCGAACGCGGCCTCGCCGTGCTGCCGGAGCCGAATCCCGGCGACCTGTTCCTCGACCTCGAGGGCGACCCCTACGCGTACGACGACGGGATCGACTACCTGTTCGGCGTGCTCGACATCGCTGGCGAGTTCACCCCGATCTGGTCGTTCGACCCGGTGGCATCGACCGAGATCACGCTTGCCGGCGAGAAGGGGGCGTTCGAGAAGCTCATGGACCTGCTCACCGCGCGACTCGACGCCTACCCCGACATGCACGTCTACCACTACGCGCCGTATGAGCCGACCGCGCTCAAACGCCTGATGGGGCGGCATGCGACTCGGGAGGAGCAGGTTGACCGGCTGCTGCGCGGCGGGGTGCTGATCGACCTGTACCGTGCCGTGCGCCAGGGGCTCCGCGCATCCGTCGAGAGCTACTCGATCAAGCGCCTCGAGCCGATGTATGACTTCGTGCGAACCGAGGGCCTGCGGGACGCGGGCTCCAGCATCGTCGAGTTCGAGCAGTGGCTGGAGCTCGGAGACGGCGAGAGGCCGGCCTCCACGATCCTCGAGTCGATCGCCGCCTACAACCGCGACGATGTGCTCAGCACGCTCCACCTCCGCGACTGGCTCGAGGACCGACGGCGCGAGCTCGCGGAGCGGACCGGGCTCGATGTCCCGCGTCCGGCGCCGGTCTCGGGCGAGGCGCCGGCCAGCCTGTCCGAATCGGCGGCCGAGGTGCAGCAGGTGGCGGATCGGCTGACCGACGGCGTCCCGGTCGATCCGACCGAGCGCAGCGACGAGCAGCACGCGCGATGGCTCCTTGCCCAGCTGCTGTCGTGGCATCGGCGGGAGATGAAGGTCGCGTACTGGGAGTTCTTCAATCGCATGGGCATGGGGCCGGACGAGCTGGTCGAGGACCGCACGGCGCTCGGCCGCCTCAGCGTGATGGGGCCGCTCGGTCCGCCGTTCAAGCCGACGCCGAAGTCGAAGGAGCGGCAGGTCTGGCGCTACGAGATCCCCGCCCAGGAGTACGACATCGGGTCGAGAGCCGTCCTCTACGACCCACGACTGCAGCAGGATCAGCCCGACGCCGAGTGGAAGACATGGAAGGTGGGCGCGGCACTGGGCGGAATCGACAACGCGAGGGCCACCGTCGACCTGGTGTGGCAGACCGCCGACGAGATCCGCCATCCGGAGGCGCTGGTCCCGCTGAACACGATCAACGACAACGATCATCGCGCCACGTTGCTGCGCCTGGGGAACTGGGTCGCCGAGCATGGGGTTGACGCGCCCGGCGAGTGGCGCGCAGGACGTGACCTGCTGCTGGCTCGCGCTCCGCGCTGCGGCCAGGGCGAGGGAGCGGCGCTGCGGCACGCGGGCGAGTCGGATCTGGAAGCCGCGGTCCGCCTCGTCAGCTGTCTCGACGACGGGACGCTGGCGCTCCAGGGACCGCCCGGGTCGGGCAAGACCTACACGGGGGCGCGGATGATCGTGCGGCTGCTCCAGGCCGGCAAGAAGGTCGGCATCAGCGCCACGAGCCACAAGGTCATCGGCAACTTCCTGGGCGCGGTCCTCGAGGCATCCGAGGGCGTCGAGGTGGACCTTCGCCCGGCGCAGAAGGTGAGCGACGGCGTTGCCGGGATCGACGACGACCGGGTCATCGTGACCGAGTCGAACCCCGAGGCCCGAGACGGCCTGGCCGATGGAACGTTCAACCTCGTGGCGGGCACGTCGTGGTTCTGGGCATCGGCCAAGAGCGACGGATTGGTCGACGTCCTGTTCGTTGACGAGGCGGGCCAGATCTCGCTCGCCAACGTCCTGGCCATGAGCGGATCCACGCGCAGCCTGGTCCTGCTGGGAGATCCACAGCAGCTGGATCAGCCGATCCAGGGCACGCACCCGCCGGGGGCCGACCGGTCGGCGCTCGCCCACCTGCTCGGCGACGACGACACGATGCCCGCCGATCGCGGCCTGTTCCTCGAGCACACCTGGCGGCTGCATCCGAGGATCACGGACTTCACGTCACCGGCCTTCTACGAGGGCCGCCTCGAATCGAAGGAGCACCTTGGGCAGCAGGTCCTTCGCGCCACCCAACCGCTCGGCGGCGTCGGCGTGCGCCTGCTCCCGATCGAGCACACGGGAAACGACAACGCGTCGGTCGAGGAGGCACGCGCCGTGGCGACCCTGGTGCGCACCCTGGTGGAGGGCGGTGCCACCTGGGTGAACCAGGACGGAGAGGAGTGCCCGCTGACGTATCGGGATGTTCTCGTCGTGGCGCCATACAACGCCCAGGTCGGCGCCATCCTGCGCGAGCTTCCCGAGGGCCGCGTCGGCACGGTCGACAAGTTCCAGGGCCAGGAGGCCCCGGTCAGCATCTACTCGATGACTTCCAGCTCGCCCGAGAACGCCCCGCGCGGCATGGGCTTCCTCTACTCACGCAACCGGCTCAACGTGGCGACCTCCCGCGCTCGGTGCGTGACCGTCGTCGTGGCCGAGCCGTCGCTGCTCCGCGTTCGCGCGCGCACTCCCGAGCAGATGAAGCTCGCGAACGCGCTGTGCCAATTCGCGGAGATGGCGGACCGATAGCGCTGGGCGCATCATGACGGTATGCCCGAGTCCTGCTGCCGCCCCGAGTACGACGCGATCTTCAACGACCGCACCGCGCGTCGCGAGCTGGACGAATACCGTCGCAAGGGGGCGGTCGGGAGCACCGCCCGGCTGATCGACGCGATCAAGGCACTCGGCGTGGATGGGGCCGAGGTGCTCGACATCGGCGGCGGCGTGGGAGTCGTCGGGACCGAGCTGCTGCTGGCCGGCGCAGCACGCCTGACCGGCGTCGACGCGTCACAGGCCTATCTCGCCGCGGCGCGCCTCGAGGTTGGCCGCCGAGGCTTCGCGGAGCGCGCCACGTTCCGCTACGGCGATTTCGTCGAGGAGGCCTCGGATATCGGGCCCGCGGATGTCGTGACACTCGATCACGTGATCTGCTGCTACCGCGACTGGAAGGCGCTCGTCGATCGCTCCGTCGAGCGCGCGGGACGCACGTACGGCCTGGTCTTCCCGGTGGAGCGATGGTGGATCCGCGGCGTTGCCCGGGTGGGCAACGCGGCCCTCCGGCTGTTCCGCAGACGATTCCAGTTCCACGTCCACCCCGAGCGCCAGGTCGACGCCAGGATTCGCGCCGCGGGCTTCGAGCGGCGCTTCCATCACCGCGGCGTGATCTGGCAGACCGCGGTCTACGCGCGCACTCTTCCGGCGGCCTGACCGCCGATGCGGCCGTTTCGCTTTGCCGTCTACACCAACAACTCCGACCGCGCCGACGATTGGGCCGCCTTCACGCGGCGTGTCGAGGAGCTCGGCTACGCGGCGCTGTACGTCACCGATCACCTGTCGCACCAGCTCGCGCCGCCGGTCGCCCTCGCAGCCGCGGCGGCGGTGACGCGGACGCTGCGCATCGGACCGTACGTGCTGGCCAACGACTTTCGCCACCCGTTGATCGTCGCGCGGGAGGCGGCGACGCTCGATCGGCTGAGCGGCGGACGCCTGGAGCTCGGCCTGGGAGCCGGTTGGAATCGGCGGGACTACCGGCAGCTCGGCATGCCGTACGACCCTGCCGGGACGCGGATCGACCGCATGCTCGAGTCACTCGACATCATCCGGCGCCTGCTGTCCGGCGAAGAGGTGACGCACCACGGGCGCTTCTACCGACTCGACCGCGCACGCGTTCACCCCGCCCCGGTCCAGCGCCCGCACCCGCCGATCATGCTCGGGGCAGGGGGCCCGCGCATGGTGCGCATCGCTGCCCGGGAGGCACAGATCGTGAGCCTGGTCCCGCAGTTCTCGGCCGCGGGACGGCCGATGATCCGCCATGCCACCGAGGCCGCGCTGGAGCGACGCGCCGCGCTCGTTCGGGAAGCGGCCGGGAATCGGAGCGACGAGCTCGAGCTCAACGTGTTCGTCGGCGATGCGGGCATCGTCGGTCATCCGGAGACCCTGTCGGCATCGGCGCGCTCGCTCGTGAAGTCGGCCGGGCCGGCGCTCATCGGCGGATCGCCGTACCTGCTGTACGGCACACTCGATGGCCTCGAGGATGCGATGCGGCGCCGACGCGAGCGCGCGGGCGTCAGCTCGTACGGGATTCCGGCTCGGGCCATGGACGCGTTCGCGCCACTCGTCGAGCGCCTCGCCGGCGGCTAGTCCTCAGCGCGCGTAGCGCACCCCGCCGCCACGACGCTCCTTGTTGAGGCGCCGATTGAGATGCAGCCCTTCCAGCACGAACTCCACCGCCGAGGCGATCCCCGCTGGAGACTCGCCGGCGTCGAGGCGAGCGATCGCGGCTCCCAGCTCGGGGACGGCGCCCGCCAGCTCACCGTGGGAGCGCGACGGAACCGCCTCCCCGACCTCTGCCTCGAGGCTCTCCTCCTCGAACCGCTCGAGCAGCGGCACGAGCTCGGAGATCGCGAAATGGCGGTTGAACACGTTGACGACCGCCCGAGCAACGAGCTTCTCGACGACCCGGTCCTCCCGCGTCTCGTCGCCCAGGGTCTCGAGCTCGATCTTGCCGGCCGTCGATGCGACGACCGCCGGCAGATCGCTGATTCGCGGAGCCGCCGCCGGCTCGCCCAGTCGCACCGCCCGCTTGAGCGCCGTGGCTCCGAGCGTCTCGTGGTTCGCGATCGTCACGCGCACCGAGACACCGGAGCGCTGGCTGACCTCGCTGGACCGGCGTGCCAGCTGCGAGAGCTCTGCCACGATCTCCTTCATGAAGCCCGGGACCTGGACGGGCACGGAGCCGTCCTCGGCCTCCACGAAGGTCGTGGACTCGGCCTCCATGATCGCGATCTCGGTGGAGGCCTCCTCCGGATAGTGGGTGCGGATCTGAGCGCCGAAGCGGTCCTTGAGCGGCGTGATGATCCGCCCGCGGCTGGTGTAGTCCTCGGGGTTGGCGCTGGCGACCACGAACAGGTCGAGGTCGAGGCGAACGCGGTAGCCGCGAACCTGGACGTCGCGCTCTTCCATCACGTTGAGCAGTCCGACCTGGATCCGCTCGGCCAGGTCGGGGAGCTCGTTGAGGCTGAAGATGCCCCGATGCGTCCGCGGCAGCAGCCCGTAGTGGATGGTCAGCTCGTCGGACAGGTAGCGGCCCTCGGCCACCTTGACCGGGTCGACCTCGCCGATGAGGTCGGCAATGCTGATATCGGGCGTCGCGAGCTTCTCGCTGTACCGATCCTCGGCGGCCCACCAGGCGATGGGCGTCGCGTCCCCGGCCTCGGCCACGATGCTCCGCCCGAACGGCGAGACCGGGGCGACCGGATCGTCGTGAAGCTCCGCCCCGGCGACGTACGGCAGCCACGGGTCGAGCAGACCGACGAGGGAGCGCGCGATGCGTGACTTCGCCTGGCCGCGCTCCCCGAGGAGGATGACGTCCTGGCCGGCGAGGATCGCGTTCTCGAGCTGGGGCAGGACCGTCTCGTCGTAGCCGAGGATGTCCGGCAGGAACGCCTCTCCCTCGCGGATGCGCGCCAGCAGGTTGGCCCGCATCTCCTCCTTCACGCTGCGGGGACGGTACCCCGCCGCGCGAAGCTCACCGAGGGTCGTGTCGTCGGGTCGAGGGGCCGGGAGGTTCATGCCGAAAGGCTACCACCGGTCCCCGGGACCCGCCGTCCGGTCAGCCCTCGGTGACCGTGAGCGTGCCATCCATTCCCGGATGCAGGGTGCACACGTAGGTGTACTCCCCCGCCTCAGGTGCGGTGAACTCGATTGTCTCCTCCGCACCGGGATCGACGATCGTGGCCGTCGCGGCGTTGATCGGCTCACCGAAAGTGAGATTGTGCGGGACGGTCGACTCGTTCACGAAGGTCAGGCGCACGGTGGCGCCGGCCGGGACGCTGACCTCGGTCGGGTCGAAGAGGAGCTTGGTCCCCGCATCGGTGCCAACGGTGATCTCGACCACCTCGCCGCCCGCTCCACCGTCGCTCGGTGCCGCGGACGTTGATGGTCCACCCGAGCCGACCTGGTCGGCCGGTCCGATGCGGTACACGGTTCCCGAATCGAGGCTGGTGACGTAGAGGAGGCCGTCGGGCGCCGGGACGATGTGGGTGACGATCCCGAAGCCGCTGCCCACGGCATAGTCGGCGCTTTCGCCCAGGTCGCCCTTCTGGATGTTGTCGTCGACACCGTCGGCCAGGCCCTCGTCATCACCGAAGTCGAAACCCGATCCATCGGCTGCCAGCGGGTAGCGATAAATCGAGTCGGTCAGCACGGTACCGATCCAGGCGGTGTTCGCGGAGGTTTCACCGAGCGTGTCTCCGGTGACGAGGGCGATAGAGGTTGCCGCCGGCGGGTACACCCACGCGAAGACCGGCTCCACGAACTGGCTGCCGTCGTACGCCACGAGTCGCGACAGCGCCTCGTCGGCCGACTCGGCCAGCTGGTCCGGCGGGTACGACGCCACGTCGGTTCCGTCCTCGGAGTCGACCTCCAGCTGACGGTACTCGTCGAACCGGCCCGACGGACCCATGAGCTGCCACCAGCCGGAGTTGGACCCGCCCGGGAAGATGTTCACCTCGTCGAAGCTGTCGTCGCCATTCTCCGTCTGCCACAGAGCGCCGGTCTCCGGGTGGACGGCGAGACCGAAGCTGTTCCGCACGCCGTACGCCCACGTGCGGGCCAGGTTCTCGGCTGCCGGTCCATCGAGCGCGCTCGCCGCCTCGACGAACGGGTTGTCCTCGGGGACTGATCCGTCATCGTTCACGCGCACGACCACGCCCGTCCAGTTGGCATCGTCGAGACCACCCTGGCCCTCGATGTTCTGCAGCTCACCGCGCAGGTTCTGGTCACCATTCACGAAGAAGAGGGTGCCGTCGGTCCCGAAGACCATCTGGCCCCCGTCGTGGTTGCCGCGGATCCGGTCCGACGTGTCGGTCTCCAGCGTGTTGCTGCGCATCTCGATGATGTTCAGGTCCCACGCGAGCTGCTCGCCGTCCCACACGAACCGATCGACGCGATTCCCCAGCTCGGGAACCGCGAACTCCTCTTCGGTGTCGGGACCGAGCAGTGACTGCTCGCCCTCCCCCTCGCCGCTCGAGGTCCAGTACAGGTACACGTACCCGTTGGCGTCGAAGTCCGGGTGGACCGCGATGCCCAGCAGGCCACGCTCGTCGAAGAAGTTCACCGCCAGGTCGAGGACAGGATCTCCCGGATCACCATCGACGACCCGGTGCACCTCGCCGGTACCCTTCTCGATGACGAAGTACTGGTCCTCGCCGATGAACGCCATCCCGGTCGGCTGCTCGAAGCCCGAGGCCGCGATCTCGACGCCCAGGGCCTCATCGGTCATGGTAGGGCCGCCGGCCGCAGGCTCTTCGGTGGCCTCGCGGCTCCGAGCTGGCCGGTGCCGAGGCGGGCTGGCTCGCCGGGTCGGTGGGGTCCGGGCTGTCGTCGGAGCCCGCATCGCAGGCGACGAGGATGAGCATGAGAGCGACGATGAGGGCGAGCGTTCGGGGCATGGCTATGAAAGTCTCCTGAGCGAGGGCTGGTGCGCAGGCCAGTTGCCTATGCACGCGGCACGCCAACCCCGGCCGGTCTCGCTCAGGCGGGTGAGGAGTACGCTCGGACAGCCACCGCGACCGATGGCGGATCGCAGACGCCGCGCTCCGCGAGGTCCGTCAGGAAGGCCGCCCGGGCGGCGAGCTCCGCTTCGAGCGCATCGGCGCTCAGCCCCAGCGACGTGGCGAGGACGGCGTAGGCGGCTAGATCATGCTCGAACGGACGGCCCGCACGGCCGCCGTCGTCGGGGAGCATCGGCGGCGCCGGCAGCCGCTGGGCGCCGGTCAGGCTCGGTGAGCGGTCGCCGGCGATCGCCCCCAGGCGCACGGGTGCGAGGGCGCCGTCGTCGTCGAGTCGGAGGTGCCATGCCTCCTCGACGCGCCGATACATCCCGGCCGGCGTCTGGTAGGCGGAGTACTGGAGGTAGATCGTCATCCCGGCGAGGTCGGCGTCGGTCGCGCCGAGCTCCCCGCGCAGCGCGGTCGAGCGCCTCGGGCAGAGAGTCAGCGTGCATCGTCGCGCCCATGCCCCAGCCCTTGCCGGCGAGCATCAGGGCCCCGCGCGCGGCTCGGCCCCAGACGTAGATCGGCAGGTGGTCGCTCATCTCGTTGATGAGCAGGTAGCCCGTTCCGGTCGGGATCTCGTCGAGCCAGGCGTAGTCCTCGGCCCAACCGCGCACGAAGATGCCGGTGGTGTCGTCGGGCAGGAAGTCGACGAGCGCCGAGAGCGCCGTGGTCTTTCCGGCCTGCGGTGCCTCGGAGCTGAGCATGACGCTCCGCCGGCGGCCGACGACGGCCCACAGGGTCGCCATCAGCCGCGCGTCGAGCGTCGGGGTTCCGATCAGCTCGACCGCGCTCATCGGCCGCGGTGGCGCCCAGTGGTATCCCCACCATCCTTCGGGGAACCGATCGAACCATGCAGCGAGGGCACCGGGCATCGTCATTCCACGGTACGCGGCGTCCCTCCCGGGCGCAACCGACCGTTGCGGCACTGTACGGGGCCTCGCGCTCGTCCTGTTCGCCGAGATCTCAACGCGTCGCGAAGGTGCCACCGAGGTCGCGGACTAGGTACCCTGCGTTTCGTATCTACGCGATATACGCCGGCCCGCAGCGAGATCCCTAACCTCTCAGGATCTGACGCTGCCGCATGGCGCGCCACACGAACGTCATGCGCATCACGATGCCCGCCAGCCCATCAACCACCGCGCCCACAGCCCCGTCCGGGCCGACATGGAAGTCGATCCGGTCCTCGATCCAGGTCCCGGTCGTCCCCGCACGGAAGCCATGGCTGTGGTTGAACCTGGCCATCGGCCCGCTGACGGTCTCGTCCACGAAGCGCTCTCCCGGCACCCGATCCAGCAGCCGCACGATCCACGTGCGCTGGAACGGGCCGAGCCCGTAGCGAAACTCGAAGATCGACCCGGGCTGCGGCGGAGCAGGGCTCGACTCGCACGAGCCGGATCTGCGACCGGCGGCGGCATCAGCCGTCCCAGGTTGCCCGGATCGTCGAAGAACGTGAACACCTCGTCGATCGGGGCGGGGACCCAGCTGCGGGTGTGGAGGATCGGCATCAGACGCCGAAGGGATTGATCGGCTTGGGCGATGTGCCCTGCAGGATCGCCTTCGTCTCGGTGTAGAGGTCGAGCGCCTCGATCGACTGCTCGCGGCCATAGCCGGACTCCTTGAATCCGCCGAATGGCACGCCCGGGAACGCGACGAACGGCGTGTTGATGCCCACGGCGCCCGAGCGGATGCGCTGCGCAATCCGATGACCGCGCGCGGCATCGCCGGTCCAGATCGACGCCGCCAGTCCGTAGCGGATGTCGTTGGCGAAGGCCACCGCCTCCTTCTCGTCACCGAATCGGGTGAGGGTCACGACCGGGCCGAAGACCTCCTCCTGCGCGATTCGCGAGTCGTTCGCCACGCCCCCGATGACCGTCGGGGCCACGAAGGCGTCCGCGTCCAGGCCGTCGCCCAGGCTGACGGGCATCGCCGGCCAGCAGCTCGCCGCCATCGGCGACGCCCATCTCGACGAACCCGCGCACCTTCTCGGCGTGCGCGCGGCTGATGAGCGAGCCGACCTTCGTGTCGTCGGCCAGTGGATCGCCGACGGTCAGCGCCTTCGCCTTCTCCGCGAAGGCCGATGCGAACGCGTCGTACACCTCGTCAGCCACCAGGATCCGCGAGCGTGCCTCGCACGACTGCCCGGCCGAGTAGTAGATGGCCCACAGCGAGCCGAGGACGGCGGCATCGAGGTCCGCATCGGCGAACACGATGCTCGGGCTCTTGCCCCCGAGCTCGAGTGAGACGCGCTTGAGGGTCTTCGCCGCGGTCTCCGCGATGCGCCGTACCGGTCGACGTCTCGCCGGTGAACGCCACCTTGTCGATGCCGGGGTGCGCGGCGATCGCCTCGCCGACCTCCGCCCCCGGGCCCGGCACGACGTTCAGCACGCCGGCCGGAATACCGGCCTCGAGCGCCAGCTCCCCGAGACGCAGGGCGCTCAGCGGGGTCGCCGATGCGGGCTTGAGGACCAGGGTGTTGCCGGTGGCCAGCGCCGGCGCCACCTTCCACGCGGCCATCATGAAGGGGTAGTTCCACGGGATGATGGCGCCGACCACTCCGACCGGCTCGCGCAGGGTGTAGGTCACCACCGAGGGGTTGACGACGTGCGAACGCCCGTAGAGGTGCTGCGCCGTGCCGGCGAACAGCTCAAGAGTGGCCACCGCCACCTTGACCTCCGCGGCGCACTGCCACTTCGCCTTGCCGACGTTGCGGCTCTCGAGCTCCGCCAGCTCGTCGGTGTGCTCGTCGATCAGCTGGGCGAGGCGGTTGAGCATCTTGGCGCGCTTGGCGGGAGCGGTCTTGGCCCAGGCTCCCTCGAAGGCTCCCCGTGCGGCGGTCACGGCGGCATCCACATCGGCGGCGCCGCCCTGCGCGACAGTTGCGAGCTCCTGGCCTCGGGCCGGCTCGAAGGTGGCGAACGTAACCCCGGCCTGCGCGTCGCGCAGCTCGCCGTCGATGATCAGCTGGGTGGTGGTCATGCCCTCGATGGTAGCGGCTGACATGCCAACCGGCCGAGCGCATATACCGGATATACGCGGGCAGTCCTTGACCGCTAGCGGGTGCCGTCCAGCAGCGCCCGATCCCCCAGCGGAGCCTGCAGGTCGGCCTCGGTCACGACCCGCATCGGCTCATCCGAGCACGCGCCGGCGAGCGGGTCATTCACCACCACGACATCGGCCTCCACCGACACGGCATCAGATCCCTCCCGCATCCGGAGCGCACTGAGCGCATGGCAATCGGGGCCAGCCGGGAGCCGCAGGCCGATGCGGACGCGACGATCGTCGATCTCGCTCATGCATTCGATGGCCACCGGGATCACCGTCTCATCGTCCGTCGGGGTGACGATCACGGAAAGTGCGTCCGCCCACGAGTCATCGCAGCCGGGGACCGACCCACCGGTCGGCGACGCGCAGCCCGCGAGCGCCGCGAAGATGGCGGCCAGGCCGATGACGGAGCCGCGCACGTGAGCCATGGGCGCCATCATGGCGCTCAGCGACGCGCGGCGCGCGGCAATCGGATGAGGAAGGTGGTGCCCCGACCGCCGGTCGCTTCCACCTCGATCGACCCGCCGTTGGCGGTGATCAGCTCGCGCGCCACCGTCAGCCCGATGCCGCTGCCCGGCATCCGCCCGCGCGAACGATCGGCGCGATAGAAGCGCTCGAAGACGAAGGGGAGATCCTCGCGGGCGATCCCGGCTCCGTCGTCAGCGATCCGGATCTCCCCACCGTCGGTTGTGCCGACCCGGATCTCCCCGCCGCGGGGCGAGTGCTGGACGGCGTTGGTGATCACGTTGCGCAGCGCGCGTTCGACCTGCGCGCGGTCCACGTGTGCGACGAGGGGGTCGCCCGAGACGGAGGCCGTGACCTCCCGCTCGCGGAGAAGCCCGTGCAGCGCCGCCACGACCTCGGTCGCGAGCTCGTGAACCTCGACCTCCTCCACGGAACGGTGCAGTGGCGCCGCCTCAGCCTGCGTGAGATCGCCGAGCTGGCCGATCACCCTCGAGAGGCCGGATGCCGCGGCTCGCGCACGGTCGAGCTGCGCGGCGTCGGCCGGCACGACACCGTCGACCATTGCCTGGATCTGCGACTCGAGCACGGTCGCCGGCGTGGCGAGGTCGTGTGCCAGGTCGCTGGCGGCGCGGCGACGCAGGATCTCGGATTGTTCGAGGCGCTCGGCCATCCCATTGAAGGCGTGCGCCAGCTCGGCCGACTCGGCGTCCGCACCGCCGCGAGCGCGCACGGTGAGGTCGCCTGCGCCGAGGCGGCGGGCGGCGCCGGCGACATCGCGCAGAGGCCGCGTCAGGCGATTCGCCCCGACCGTGGCGGCCAGCAGCAGCGCCACCACGGCGACCACCCCCGTCACCAGCAGCGCGGAGTTGAAGGCCCGCACGATGGGCGCCGCCGCGCTCGGCAGGTCGATCTCGAGCGTACCGCCCCCGGCGGCGTCGGACAGGGCGGTCGTGAAGGTCTGCGGTTCCGCGTCCGGCGCCAGGCGGCCGGCCGCGAACAGCACGCTGCCGTCCCCGTCCACGACCCGGACCCGGCCCCGGGTCTGGTCGGCGACCCGCTCGACGAGCCGCTGCATTCCGCGACGGTCCACGTCCCGCTGAAGGCCCTCTTCCACCAGCGCACCCACGAGACTCAAGCGCTCCTGGTCGCGCGGTCCGAGCGTCTCGTCGAGCGATCGGGACGCGGCGCGGTTGACGACGATCCCCGCGAGCATCAGCACGACCACCACGACCACGGCGAACAGCGCGGCGAGGCGGACGGCGAGGGGCCAGCCGCGTGTCATGGCACCGGGTCCACGCTGGCGACGAGCCGATATCCCGTCGCCGGCACCGTCTCGATCAGCCATGGGGCACCGGGGTCGTCCCCGACCTTGCGCCGAATGTTCGCCACGTGGACGTCGACGACCCGCTCGAAGACCTCGTCCGGTCGGCGGGCCACCACGTCGAGCAGCTGCTGTCGCGCGAGGACGGCCCCGGGTCGGGC
The DNA here is from genome assembly GCA_963767985.1 of uncultured Chloroflexia bacterium. Taxonomy (GTDB): domain Bacteria; phylum Chloroflexota; class Limnocylindria; order QHBO01; family QHBO01; genus JACDBZ01. The sequence goes on along the minus strand of CAVYGE010000001.1, from coordinate 159,401 downwards.
GGCCAGCGCCACGAGCAGCGAGCTCTCACCGGGGGTCAGCCGGCCGGGCTGCCCGCCCGCAACGGTGAAGCGACGCGAGCCCGGATCGAGAACGAGGCGACCCCCGTCCAGGCTGATGATCGGCGGCGGCTCGTCGATCGCCGCTCCCCGGGACCGGCGGAGGATGGCGGCGACGCGTGCCGTGAGCTCGTGCGGGTTGAACGGCTTGGGCAGGTAGTCGTCGGCTCCCGCGCGGAGGCCCGCGATGCGCTCGGCGTCGCTCCGCTTGGCGGAGGTGATGAGCACCGGGACATCGCCCGCGTCGCGCAATGCCTCGAGGACCGTCTCGCCCTGCATGCCGGGGAGCATGAGATCGAGGATGACGAGGTCCGCGCCGTCCGCGTCGAATGCCGCCAGTGCCGTCGGCCCATCGCCCGCATCGACCACAGAGTGGCCGTCGCGTTCGAGGTACAGGCGGAGCAGCGAGCGCAGCTGCGGCTCGTCCTCCACCACCAGGATTCGTGCTCCCATGGCCGGCATGCTACGCGGCGCCGATTCAGACGATGTGAAGACTGACGCCGATGATCTTGGCGCGATCTTCATCGGCACACGCCATGGTGGAGCCCATCAACCCGACACCGCCCTCATCAACCCACATCAGTGAGGTATGCAATGCGACTGACCAAGACGCTCGGCTTTGCGGGAGCCCTGGTGCTGTCCGCCGTCCTCGGCGGAACGCTCATCGGCTCGACCCTGGCCACCGATGACGCCACTGCGGACGCAGCGGCCGGTGGCGAGTACTGCGACACCTTCATGGACGCCCTGGCCACCGAGCTGGGCACCGATCGCGCCGGCCTCGTGACCGCCGGACAGTCGGCGGCCAACACGGCCATCGACGCTGCCGTCGCCGCCGGCGATCTCACGGAGGAGCGGGCCGCCGCGCTTCGCGAGCGAGTCGACTCCTACGACGGTGAGGGCTGCGGCATCTTCGGCCGCGGGTTCGCGCGCGGATTCCACGCCGGCGTCGAGCGCGGCATGGATCGCGGCTTCCTCCGGGGCGACGTGTTCGAGGCGGCCGCAGCCGCGCTCAACCTGGAGAGCGCCGATCTGATCGCGCAGGCACGGGACGCGGGCTCACTGGAAGCGCTTGCCGAGACGCAGGGCGTGGCGTACGACGACGTCAAGGTCGCGGTCCAGGCCGCGGTGCAGGCTGATCTGGATGCCGCCGTGGCGGAGGGCATGGACCAGGCGCGCGCCGATGCGGCGATCGAGCACCTCGGCACCTGGCTCGACAACGGTGGCCAGTTCGACGGTCGCGGACCGGGCGGCCGCGGACACGACGGTCCGAAGGACGGCGCCGAGGACTCCGACGCATAGTCCAGCGGCCACTGGCCGATAGTCCAGGCGCCGGATCCACCGAGGGTCCGGCGCCTTCGCCATGTCCGGGACCACGCTAGGCTGTGCGCATGACGAAGATCGGCTACGCGGCGATGCTGGAGCAGTTCCACCCGACCGACCTCCTCGACTGGGCGGAACAATCGGAGGCGGCCGGCTTCGACGCCGGCTTCCAGGTCAGCGAGCACTTCCACCCGTGGACACCGCAGCAGGGCCAGAGCGCCTTTGCGTGGGCATTCATGGGGGCCCTGGGCCAGCGCACGTCCCTCCCCTTCGGCACCGCGGTCACCTGCCCCGGATTCCGCTATCACCCCGCGGTGATCGCCCACGCCGCGGCGACGCTCGGCGCCATGTACCCGGGTCGATTCTGGCTCGGGCTCGGCGCGGGCGAGGCGCTGAACGAGCACGTCATCGGCGGCGAGTGGCCCGAGATCGGCGAGCGCAGCCGGATGATGTTCGAGAGCATCGAGATCATCAGCAAGCTGTTCAGCGGCAAGGTCGTCAAGCACGATGGCGACTACTTCACGCTGGAGTCGGCGCGCCTCTACACCATCCCCGAGCAGCCGGTGCCGATCTACGTCGCGACCGCCGGTCCGGTGAACGCGAAGCGGACCGGCAAGTTCGCGGACGGGATCATCACCGTCGGCGCGGCCGACGAGAAGATCGCCATGCTGTGGGACAAGTTCCGTGAGGGCGCCAAGGAGGCCGGCAAGGACGCATCGGCGATGCGCACCCAGCTCCAGATCCACATCAGCTGGGCACCGACGCAGGGCGAGGCCGAAGAGAACGCCCTGAAGGAATGGCCGAACGGCGGCATGCCATTCCCGAAGCAGGACATCAAGAACCCCGAGGACTTCGCGAACATCGCGAAGCTGGTGAGGATCGAGAACTTCAAGGATCGGATGCTCATCAGCGCCGATCTCGAGGAGCACACCGCCCAGATCCAGAAATTCGTGGACATGGGCTTCGACGAGGTCTACATCCACAACGTCGGGCGCGACCAGGCCTCCTTCATCTCGACCTTCGGGGAGAAGGTGCTCCCGAACCTCAAGCTCGACTGAGTCCGATGGACCTCGTCGTCCTCGAGACCGATCGGCTCCTGATCCTGCGCCGTTTCACCGCGGAGGACCTCGACCGCATCGTCGAGCTCGACAGTGATCCGGAGGTCACGTTCCACATCACGGGCGGGATTCCCCAGGCGAACGCGGAGATGCTCGAGCGCTGGCTCGCGCACTACGAGCGATGGCCGGGGTACGGGTTCTTCGCCGCGATCGAGAAGGAGAGCGGCGAGTTCCTCGGCTGGTTCCACCTGCGTCCGGAGATCCGACGATGACGACCAGCCGGAGCTCGGCTATCGGTTCCGGAAGTCGGCGTGGGGCAAGGGGTATGCGACGGAGGGCTCGCGCGCCCTGGTCGATCGAGCGTTCGACGAGCTGGGCGCGACCCGCGTCAACGCCTTCGCCCTCGCGATCCATGGCGCGTCACGTCGCGTGATGGAGAAGTCGGGGCTGCGCTTCATCCGCCTCTTCCACGGCGACTGGCCCTTCAAGATTCCCGGCGACGAGCACGGCGACGTCGAGTACGCGATCACGCGCGCGGAGTGGGAGGAGGATCGTCGGCAAGCCGGACGCGACGGAACGTGACGTACAGCGCCAGGTCGTAGACGATCTTCAAGACCGCCGGCCACCAGGAACGGGATCCCGGCCGCCATTCCCATCGACGCCGATGCCAGCGCCGGACCCGCGGGCCGCACCACGTGTCGCGCGGCATTCGTGTACGCCGCGGCCGCCGTCCGCTCGGCCGGATCGACCAGCGCAGCCAGGTAGGCCTGCCGGGCGGGCACGTCCATCTGCGACAGCGCCGAGCGGCCCATGAGCAGCAGGGCCGCCACGGCGAAGCTCGGCGCGAACGGGACAAGCGCCAGGAGCACGTTGGACGGAAGGTGGGTGAAGACCATGGTGTTCAGCAGGCCGATGCGGCTCCCGAGCCATCCGGCGAGGACGGACGAACCCGCCTGGAGCAGCCCCACCGCGAAGAAGACGAGGCCCATGACCTCGGCGGTCACGCCAAACTGGCGGCCGAACCAGAAGACCATGAAGGTCTGCACGATGAAGCCGCCGGCGAACGCGTCCAGCGCGAAGAGGGCCGAAAGCCGCTGGACCGTGCCGCGCGAGCGCTGCAGGCCGCGGGCGGCCGGCAGCGGAGTGTGCTCGACCTCGACGGTCGTCGATAGCCGCCGTCGCCAGCACCACGCAGACGACGGCGCCGATCGGCATGAGCAGCAGCCAGCGCTGGTCCGGGGGCAGCCCGGGCAGGATGGCGCGCAGGGCGGTCGGCCCACCGGCTGCCAGCGCACCGACCGCCCCCGCCAGGTAGGCGACCGCGTTGTACCGACCGTAGACGCGGGCGCGCTCGGAGGCGGGCGTCGACGAGAGCATCGCCTGCTCGACGCTCGTGATCGGCCCCGACTCGTTCGGATCGGTCGACAGGGTCCCCGTGAGCGCGGCCAGGACCAGCAGCGGGATTGAGCCGGTGAGCGCGAACACCGTCCCGGCCACGCCCATGAGCAGCAGGAGTCCGGTGTACGTGCGACGGCGACCGAGGTGCTCGCCCCAACGGCCGACGGCCAGGGCGGAGATCGCCATCCCCAGCAGCATCGCGGTGAAGACCGCGCCGACGGCCGCCGCATCCAGGCCCGTCGCGGCCAGCGAGGCGCCGATGAGGATGCTGCTGAAGCCGTAGAGGAAGGCGCGGACCGCCTGGACCGAGAAGATCAGCCGGACGTCCGACACGGACGCCTACTCGCTGGATTCGAAGACGGCTGCGATCCCCTGGCCGACGCCGATGCACATCGTGGCCAACCCGTAGCGAGCGCCACGCCGACGCATCTCGTGCGCGAGCGTCGCCGCCAGGCGGGCCCCGGACGCGCCGAGCGGATGCCCGATGGCGATCGCTCCGCCATTGACATTCGTCTTCTCCGGATCGAGGCCCAGCTCGCGCATGCACGGGGACCGCCTGCGCGGCGAAGGCCTCGTTGAGCTCGACCAGATCGAGATCGCGCGACGGCCAGACCGGCGCGCTCGAGCGCGCGGCGCGACGCGGGAATCGGCCCGAGACCCATGGTCGCCGGATCGACGCCGGCCACGGCGGACGAGACGAGCCGCGCGATCGGGCGCATCCCGAGCTCGCGGGCGCGGGCCTCGCTCATCACGAGCAGGGCCGCGGCGCCATCGTTGATGCCCGACGAGTTGCCGGCCGTGACCGATCCCGAGTCGTCGCGTTTGAAGGCCGGCTTGAGCTTGGCGAGCGGACTCGAGCGTGGCATCGGGGCGCGGATGCTCGTCGGCGTCGAAGGTTCGGGTCGCCTTCCCGTCGGGCACCTCGATCGGCGACGATCTCGTCGGCGAAGCGCCCGGCGTCCTGCGCCGCCTTCCAGCGCTGCTGCGACCCGACGCGCGAACGCATCCTGGTCCGTGCGGCTGACGCCGATGCGCTCCACGACGTTCTCGGCGGTCTCGCCCATCGAGTACGGGTAGTGGGCATCGGCCAATCGAGGGTTCGTGAACCGCCAGCCGAGCGTGGTGTCGAACAGCTGCTGCTCGCCGCGCGGGAACGCGGCCGATGGCTTCGCCATGACGAATGGCGCGCGCGTCATCGACTCGACACCACCGGCCACGAAGACCGACCCGTCGCCGTATGCGATCGCATGCGCGGCGGCGATCACGGCCTGCAGCCCCGATCCGCACAGGCGATTGACCGTCTGACCCGGCACCTCGACGGGGAGACCGGCCAGCAACGCCGCCATGCGTCCCACGTTGCGGTTGTCCTCGCCCGCCTGGTTCGCGGCGCCGAGGATCACGTCATCGATGACTGTCGGGTCGATGCCCGTTCGCTCGACCAGAGCGCGGATGACGTGGGCGGCCATGTCGTCGGGCCGGGTCTCCTTCAGGGCGCCGCCATAGCGGCCGAACGGGGTGCGGAGGCCATCGACGATGACGGGCGTGCGGGTGGGATCGGTGTGCGGCATCGATCGGATGCTAGCACCGGCCCGCTCCCGCTAGGATCGGCCGGTGCCCGCCCATGTCGCCACCCCCCTCCCGACCCCGGGCGACCAGCGCAGCTGGTGGCTGCGAGAGGCGTTGGCGGCCGAGGGGGAATCGGATCCACTCCCGTCACCGACGGGGGCGGAGCGGGCACGCGTGGCGATCATCGGCGGCGGCTACACCGGCCTGTGGACGGCCTGGTATCTGTCCGGGCGCATCGATCCCGACCAGATCGTGGTCCTCGAGCAGGACATCTGCGGCGGCGGACCAAGCGGTCGCAACGGCGGCTTCGTCCACGGCTGGTGGGAGGACCTGCCGGACCTGATCCGCCGCTACGGGCAGGAGGGCGGCTTGGCCATGGCCAGGGCGGCGGACGAGCCCGTGCTGGGCATCGGCGCGTGGTGCGACGAGCACGGCGTGGATGCCTGGCACGACCCGAATGGCTATCTGCGGGTCAACGCGTTCCCTCGACAGCGGCGAGACTGGGACGCGACGGTCTCGGCGCTCGCGTCAGCCGGTGTCGCCCGCGAGCTGCAGTCGCTCGATCCGGGCGAGGTCCAGCAGATCTGCGCGTCCCCAGCCTTCCGCGACGGCCTCTGGATGCGCAGCGCGGCCTCGATCCAGCCCGCACGCCTGGCCCGTGGGCTGCGGCGCGTCCTCCTCGAGCGCGGTGTGCGCGTCCACGAGGGAACGAAGGTGCGCGGCCTCCGCACCCAGGGCGCATCCGTACGTGCCGGCACCGAGCACGGGGAGGTGGTCGCCGATCACGCGGTGCTCGGGATCAACGCCTGGGCCGCCGGCTGGCCCGGGTTCCGGCATCGGCTCGTGACCTGGGGCAGCTACATGATCCTGACCGAGCCGATCCCCGACCGCCTGGCGGAGCTGGGTTGGACCGGCGGCGAGCTCCTCAGCGATTCGAGGTTCACGATCAGCTACTTCCGGACCACGCGCGACGGTCGGATCGCGTTCGGGGCCGGCGTCGGTGCCGCCGGCTACGGGGGACGCATCGGGCGTGCCTTCACCCACGACGCGCGGGCGGTTGCCCGGGTCCACGCGAACTTCCGTCACCTGTTGCCGATGCTCGCCGACGTGCGGATCGAGGACGCGTGGGGCGGTCCCATCGACGTGACCGGCCGCCGCTTCCCGGAGATCGGCAGCACCGCGGGCGGACGGGTTCACTTCGCCCACGGCTTCGCCGGCAATGGCGCCGGTCCGGCTCGGCTCGCCGGCCGCATCCTGGCGTCGCTGGTCGACGGCGCCGAGCCCGACATGGTGGCCCTCCCCTTCGTGGGCCAGCGGCAACCGCTGGTCCCGCCGGAACCGATCCGATCGGTCGGGGCGCGTGCCGTCCGCGAGGCGCTGATCCGCCAGGACGACGCGCTCGACGCCGGCCGCACGCCGAGCTGGCTCGTGCGCGCGGTCGCCCGACTGCCCCGGCTCCTTGGCTACCAGATCGGCCACTGACGGGCCGATGCGGTCAGGCGCTGCGGCGCGCCTGCGGATGCGTGACGGCCACCGCCGACAGGAGCTCCTTGGATGCGGCGGCCACCGCCACGACCGCCTCGCTGAACGCCTCCTGGTTGGCGGCCGACGGGGTGCGATAGCCGCTCACCTTGCGGACGAACTGCAGGGCTGCGGCGGCGATCTCATCGTCGGTGGCCGGGACGGCACCGGTTCTCAGGGTCTTGATGCTTCGACACATGCGCGCAGTCTACGCCTCGACCAGCAGCTCCTCGAGCGACCCGATGATCCGGTCGGCGGCGGACACGTCGGTCTCGGCAGCGTATTGCGGCACGGCGATGCACGCGAGTCCCGCGGCCTTCGCTGCCGCAACTCCCGACGCTGAGTCCTCGAGCGCGATCGTCTCGTCGGGCGAGACCCCGAGGCGCTCGCAGGCGAGGAGGTAGATGTCCGGATCCGGCTTGGCGTGCTCGACATCGTCCGAGGTGACGATCGCGTCGAAGACCTCGGTCAGGCCGGCACTTGCCAGCGCCGAGTCCACGAGCCGGCGCGGCGAGTTCGACGCCAGGCCGAGCCGCACGTCGTCGAGCGCCCGCAGTCGCTCGACGAGCTCGACCGCCCCGGGTCGGGCATCGACCGCGCACTTCACGCGGTCGTGCATGAGCTCGATCATCTCGTCCACCAGCTCCAGGCCCCGCTCCACCGATCCGCCCAGGCGCTTCGCGAAGTACGCCCCGGTGATGGCGCGGTTGGTGCCGATGACGGCCAGCTTGTCGTCCCACGTGAACTCGTCCCCGTGGCGCGCGAAGAGCTCGACCTCGGACTCGTGCCACAGGGTCTCGGTGTCGAGCAGAAGGCCGTCCATGTCGAACACGACGGCCCGATACCGGCCCGAGAGGGGCATCAGGACCGTGCTGCGAACAGCGATCCGCCGCGATCGGCGAGCGCTCGCAGCAACGGCGTGATCCGATAGCGGCCGTCGGGAACGGATGCGTTGAGGGCCTCGAGGGTGTGGACGACCGACGTGAGCCCGATGCGCTCGCCCCAGGCGAGCGGACCCTCCGGCCAGTTCGTGGCCAGCTGCATCGCGGTGTCGATCGCCTCCGGCGATGCGACGCGGTCGGCGACGGCCGATGCGGCCTCGTTGACGATGACCGCCAGGATGCGTGCCTCGATCTGCGCCGCGTCGAGCTGCGCGATGCGCGGCCCGCTGCCGATCGCCGGGGCCAGCGCCGCCCACGGCTCGCCGCGCGTGCCGTCGTCGGCGTAGTCGTAGTAGCCGGCGCCCGACTTGCGGCCGAGCCGCCCGGCGTCGGCCACCCGACGCTGGACGAGGCATGGCCGGTAGCGGGGATCGCCGTAGAAGCCTTCGAAGATCGCCGTGCCGGCCGCCAGGTTCACGTCCGTCCCGACCACGTCCGCCAGCTCGAACGGCCCGAGGCGGAACCCGATGCCGCGCATGGCCTCATCGATGGCGACGATGTCGGCAGCACCTGATTCGAGGATGCGGCACGCCTCGAGGTAGTAGGCACGCTGCACGCGGTTGACGATGAATCCCGGAGAGTCCGCGGAGACGACGGGCGTCTTGCCGAGCAGACGCGCCAGGAGGCCGATGTCATCGGTGACGGCGGCAGCCGTCATCGGCCCGGGAATGACCTCGACCAGTGCCATGAGCGGCACCGGGTTGAAGAAGTGCATGCCGATGACCTGCTCCGGGCGGGTCGTTGCGCTCGCGATCCGCACCACCGGCAGCGAGCTCGTGTTGGTGGCGAGGATCGTGCCCGGAGAGCCGACCGCGTCGAGGCGTCGAAACGCGTCGCGCTTGAGCTCCAGGTCCTCGGGGACGGCCTCGATCACGACCTCGGCCGCGGCGAGTCCCTCGAGGAGCGAGGAGGCCTGGAGTCGCGCGACCGCCGCCGCGCATTCCGCCTCGGTCAGCTGACCCTTCTCGACCTTGCGCGCCAGGAAGCCGCCGATCCGATCCAGCGCACGCTCCGTCGCGCCGCTGATGGGATCGTGGATCAGCACATCGAGTCCGGCCTCGGCGGCCACCTGGGCGATCCCGGCTCCCATCGTCCCGGCACCGAGGACGCCGATGGTGCGGATCTCGTTCATCGGCCGCGGAACTCCGGATCGCGCTTCTCCCCGAATGCCGCGACACCCTCGGCATGATCGGCGCTCCGTCCGGCGATCTCCTGGACCGCGGCCTCGGCCTCGAGACTGTCACCCAGCGTGTCATCCTCCGCCGCGTTGAGCAGGCGCTTCGTCCATCCGACGGTCGACGTCGGGCCGGCGGCCAGGCGCTCGGCCAGGGCACGCGTCGCGGATGCCAGGTCCTCGGCCGGCACGACGGCGGCCACCAGTCCGAGCTCGTGGGCCTCCACCGCGGCCAGCGACCGCTCCCCGAGCAGGATCTCGAACGCGCGGTGGCGTCCCAGCGCGCGAACCAGCGTGCGGGTCAGGCCGGAATCGGGAACGAGCGCGATGCGGTGGAAGGCGGGCACGAAACGGGCGTCGGAGGCGGCCACCACGAGATCGGCGGCGAGCGCCAGGCTCACGCCCGCCCCGGCCGCGACGCCGTTGACGGACGCCACGATCGGCTTGGGCATCGAGCGCAGGAGCTCGATCGATGGGGTGGTACTCGCGCGTCAGCACGCGGCGGAAGTCCCGTTCGCCGCTCCCGCCGCGCAGGTCGGCGCCGCTGCAGAAGCCGCGGCCGGCGCCGGTCAGCACGACGGCCCTGGTGCCGTCGTCGCGTGACGCCGCCTTCAACGCGGCGAGAAGCTCGCGTCGCATGGTGGCGTTCAGGGCGTTGAGGGCGTCCGGACGGTTCAGCGTGATCGTCGTGACGCTCGCCTCGGTCGAGACGAGGAGGGTCTCCGGCGTCTGGTCTGGCATCGCGCCCGATTGTACCGGCGGGCGGCCGAGCATCAGCGTGCGAGCGTGAAGAAGCTCCCCACGTCGCTCATGCCCGCCGCCTCGTACAGCCGATGCGCAACGGCCCGCTGGTGCCCCGACTCGAGCGCTGCCGCGTACGCCGTGCGGTTCATGGACTCCGCGAAGGCAGCGTCGAGCAGCGCCGCGCCGATGTTCCGACCGCGCGCCGCCTCGGCCACGATGAGATCCGGGATCCACGCCTGCGGCGCGAGGGTGAAGAATGGCTGGCGCATCTCGAGACTGATGAAGCCGACCGGGGCCCCATCGAGGAGCGCGAGGAGCGATCCGGTGTCGTCGCGACCCACGTGGGCCGCATACGTCCGACGCAATGCCGGAAGCTTGTCGTCGCTGGGCGCCGGGCGGCCCAGCTCGGCGAGGAGGCGAGTGGTCGCCTCGAAATCCGCGTCGTCGTCGACGATCGGCCGGATCTCGACGCCCTCGGCCGGCGCGATGCCACGACTCCGGATCGGTCCGATCTCGTAGTACTTGCCCTGGTTGACGAAGCCCGCGGCCTCGTACAGGCCACGGGCCGCCGTCCGCTCGTAGGCGACCTCGAGCATGACCTGGTGGCCACCGCGCAGTCGCCACTCGGCGATCGCCGCGGCGAGCAGCGCCCGCCCGATGCCTCGCCCGCGATACGCATCGCTGACGACGAGATCTCCGACCCATCCCTCGAACGTGGCGTGGTTGAGCCGGCGCCGGAACAGGAACACGATGAGCCCCACCGCTGCATCCGTCGGCGACCGCCAGGAACGGTGCCGCGTCGACATCGTTCACGAGCGCCTCGTACGCGTCGCGATGGGGTGCGGCATCGGCGTCCGGGAGGTCGTGAAGCTCGCGCGCCAGCGCCAGCGCATCGGCAAGGTCGTCGCGTCCGAGCGGTCGGATCTCGACGCCCGGCGGTCGAGGCACCGCCAGACCGCCGACCGGGTGATCGGGATTGCCGAGGTTCATCGGCCGCGGAAGTCGGGCGTCCGCTTCTCGAGGAAGGCGGCCATGCCCTCCTTCTGGTCCTCGCTCGCGAAGAGCAGGTAGAAGAGGCGGCGCTCGTGCGCGAGCGCATCGGTCAGGCTCATCTCGAACGCCGCGTTGACCGCTTCCTTGGCGACCCGCAGCGCGATCGGCGACTTGGTGGCCATCGTCGGCGGCGAGAGCCAGCGCATCCTCGACGACCAGCTCGTCCTGCGTGACGCGGGCCACGAGTCCGGCATGCTCGCGCTTCGGCGGCGGTGATCGGCTCGCCGGTCAGCACCATCTCCATCGCCTTGCTCTTGCCGATGGCGCGCGTGAGTCGCTGGGTGCCCCCGGCGCCGGGAATGACGCCGATGCCGATCTCCGGCTGGCCGAACTTCGCGCCCTCGCCCGGCAACGATGAGGTCCAGGGTCATGGCCAGCTCGCACCCGCCGCCGAGCGCCCAGCCGTTGACCGCGGCGATCACCGGCTTCGTGATCCTGCGAATCCGATCCCACTGGCCGATGCGGTTCGTGAGCAGCATGTCGATCGGGCGTGGCGTTCGCCATCTCGCCGATGTCGGCGCCGGCGGCGAAGGCACGCTCGTTTCCGGTGACCACGATGGCGCGGACCGCGTCGTCGCGGTCGAGCTCCTCCAGGGCGGTGCACAGGGCATCCATGACCTGGCCGTTCAGCGCGTTGAGCTGCTTCGGCCGGTTGAGGCGAACCAGCGCCGTGCGCTGCTCCAGCCTGGCGCTCGACGATGACGAGCTGCTCGTCGCTCATTCGAGCGTCCATGGATCCGGCAGCTCCGCGGAGCAGGCGCCGCAGATAGCGATGCGCGGCGGGGAGGCCGGTGGCGCCGCACGACGGGCAGGTGCGTCCCGCCGCCGGTTTCCATGCGCCGCAGCTCGGCGAAGCGCGGCTTGCGCTTGTCGTGGAAGGCCGCGACGGCCTCCTTGGTCTCGTCGGCGACCGAGTGGACGGCCAACCAGTCCCGCGCGTGCTCGATCGTCTGCGACCAGACGAGATCGCGCCACCAGTTGAGGTGCGTCTTCGTGTAGCGCATCGCCTCGGGGAGCTTGCGCGCCAGCTTGGCCGCCATGTCGGCCACGGCGGCATCCAGCTCGGCGCGCGGCACGACCCGCGTCACCAGGCCCCAGTCGAGAGCCTGCTCGGGCGCGATCGGCTCGCACAGCATGATGATCTCGCGCGCGCGTCGGTCGCCGACCATGATCGGCAGCCACTGGGTGGCACCGCCGGCGGGCACCGAGCCGTGCTCCGGACCGACGTGCCGAATGTACGCGTCGTCGACGATGATCGAGAGGTCGCAGGCCATCTGGAGCTCGTTCCCGCCGCCGACCGCGACCCCGTTGATCCGGGCGATCGTCGGCTTGCCGATATGCCGCAGCTTGTCGTGCATCTCGATGAACGCACCCATCCAGCGCCAGTACTGGCCGCTCGTCGACCCCATCAGCGACTGCTCGTCGAGGTCGGCCCCGGTGCAGAAGGCCCGGTCCCCCGCCCCGGTCACGACCACCACGGCCACGCTGTCGTCCCACGACGCCTGCTCGAACGCGTGGGACAGCTCCTTCAGCGTCGGCAGGTCGAGCGCGTTCAGGACGTCGGGGCGGTTGACGGTGACGGTCGCCACGGCCGCATCGGCGTCGCGCTCGTAGCGGATGCGCTCGTAGCCGAGGGTCGACGGCTCGGATGGGACCGGGGAGCCGGGCTCAGGCATCGGCCTCATCGGGAGCGATGAACATCGAGACCCCTGCCCCCGCGAAGTTGCGCAGGTCCTTGGCGCTCGCCGCACCAGGCTCGGACATCAGCGCGTCGTCGAGATCCGAGGCGGTGTCGAAGAGCATCTCCGCCATCAGGTAGTACTCGGGCTCGCGGCCGCCGACGCCCCCCAGCTTCGAGAGCCGCATGCCGCGCAGATTCGGATAGCGACTGACGATGGGTGTGTGGACGTCGCGATAGTGCGCGTCGAACGCATCCGCGTCCTCGGGGTGCTTGTACAGGACGACGAGTCTCGGCATCGGCTACTTCGCGAAGTAGTCGGCGTTGATCTGGATGTACTGCACCTGGTTGTCGGGGACGGCGTCCTCCGCGAAGATCGCCGTCACCGGGCACTCCGGCTCGCACGCTCCGCAGTCGATGCACTCGTCGGGATCGATGTAGAACTGCGGGTCGTCGTCGGTGGCGTGGATGCAGTCGACCGGACACACGTCGACGCAGCTTGCGTCCTTGGTGCCGATGCATGGTTCGGTGATGACGTACGTCATGAATGAACGATGCCTTCGTGAATGGGCTGTGTGGGTGGTCGGTGACGAGTCTACACCGACGTCAGCGGTGCAATTTCGATGACATCTCACGCGCTCGTCGGGCGACGACCCACGGGTGTGGAAGACGACAGCCAGCCTGTCGCGACGCTGCTAGGTCGCTGCGCGGCGTGTTCGTACGCTTCCGCCAGGTGGAGGGAGACACCGAAGCATGAGGAGCACATCCGATGAGCATCAGCATCAACACCACCGTTCGTCTCGCCGCGCTGGCCGTCCTGCTGGCGGCGCTCGTGATCGCCGCGCTGTTCGCCGGCGGCGTGGTCCCGGGGCGCGACCTTTCAACGCTGGAGACCGAGCGCGGCATGGTCCACGGCAACATCCTGCGCGCGAACGCCACGACGGAGGTCGCACCGTCCGACGGCGAGTAGCGACGTGGCGGCGCGTCACACGACCCGTACGGCGGAACCGAGAAGGCCTCGCGGCTGCGGGGCCCTCTCGTCACGTCTAGCATGGCGCGGTGATGAAGCTCACCGACCTCGGACACCGACCACTCATCGTCGCCGCCGTCACGCCCCTCCGTGATGGCGGCGATGCCGTTGACGCCGATGCGATCGCGCCCTACGTCGAATTCCTGGTGTCCCATGGCGCGGACGGCGTGTTCGCGTGCGGCACCACCGGGGAGGGCGTCCTCCTCGGCTCCGACGAGCGCCGACGCGCCGCGTCCGCATTCCGCGACGCGCTCTCGGGATTCCTGGTCGTGCACGCCGGAGCCCAGACGACGGCCGACACGGAGGCGCTCGCCGGCCACGCGGCCGAGATCGGCGCCGATGCGGTGGCCGTCATCCCACCGCCGTACTACGGCCTCGATGATGCATCGCTCGCCGCGCACTTCATCGCTGCGGCCCGTGCCTGCGCCCCCCTGCCCTTCTTCTGCTACGCATTCACCGCGCGCTCCGGCTACCCCCTGCCGGTCGACGTCATCCGACGAATCGCCGCCGAGGCCGACAACCTCGCCGGGCTGAAGGTCAGCGAGTCGCCGTTCGAGCGCGTGGAGCCGTACCTCGAGCTGGGGCTGCCGGTTCTCATCGGCAACGAGCCGCTCATCGCCGCCGGCCTCGAACGAGGCGCGATCGGCACGGTCTCGGGCATGGCATCGGCGTTTCCGGACGTCGTTCGCGCCTGCCTGGATGCGGCCGATGACGAGGCGACCGCGCGACTGGGCTCCCTGCGCACGGCGATGGAGGCATCGGGGCAGTTCATCGCGGCGGCGAAGCACGTGCTCGGGCTGCGCGGCGTCCCGGTCGGACCGTGGCTCCGCGCGCCGCTCAGGACGTTGACCGAGGCCGAGCGCGCGGAGCTCGAGCACTCACTCGAGGGCGTCGCTCAGCTCTGACGCCCGTCGCGCAGCGCCCGGATCATCAGCCCCAGTGCCGAGCCGTACACGAGGTGCGCAGCGGCCATGGTGCCGACCCGGCCGCCGTCGTCGCGTGACGCCGGCGGCATGATTCGCAGCATCGGGATCCAGCCCTGGTAGCTGATGATCCAGATGCCGATGGCGTAGATCGCGCCGATGATCGCGAGCGCGGCAGCGGGTAGCATCCGGAGCGGCGAGACCGCGCCGCCGAAGAGTGCGCCGGCCACCGAGCCGAATGCCAGGTGTGCGCCGGTCGCAACTGCGCCCTGCTCGGCGTCGCCCGGCGGCCGATCGGCGATGGCTTCCACCGCGGATTCGGCGATCCGATCCGGCGGCAGCTGCGGCGTCAGCCCGAGCCGACGTGATGTCAGCATCACGACGCTCATCATGAGCGTGGCCCCGAATCCGGCGACGGCACCCGTGGCGATGCCGTGCATCGTGCGTCCCATGGTGCACGTGGAGAGCACGGATCGTGCCGGGTCGCCGTGCGTCGTGGGGAGGGCGCCGACAAATCGGCGGAATCGCGCCGAACCGATCACGGAGGCTCTGATTCGACGATAGATCGGCTCTCAGGTGGCCAGATCCGACCTTTCGGAGCGTTCGGGCCACTCTGGAGCCGATAGATCGCGCATGCGGCGCCGAACCAGCCGCTCGGGCCACGATTCGCCGATAGATCAGGCGGTCGCCAGGTCCGCTGCCGCCTGCGCCGCTCGAAGCGATGCGAATCCCGGCTTGATCTGCTCGTTGATGATCTTCAGCCGTCCATCGAACGGCCAGAAGGCGGACTTCATGGCGTTCAACGTCAGCCACTCCATGTCGTCCAGGCCGATCCCGAAGGCGCGCTGCAGCGTCGCGAACTCGCTGCTCAGGGAGATGCCGCTCATCAGCCGGTTGTCGGTGTTCACCGTCACGCGGAACCGCAGCCGGCGCAGGAGGTCGATCGGATGCTCCTCGATGCTCGCCGCCGCTCCGGTGTGAACGTTCGAGGTCGGGCACATCTCGAGCGGAACACGCGTGTCCCGGACGTAGGTTGCCAGCCGTCCGAGGGCCACCCGCCCATCGGGGCGCACCGTGATGTCGTCCACGATCCTCACGCCATGTCCCAGTCGCTCGGCGCCGCACCACTGGAGGGCCTCCCAGATCGACGGCAGCCCGAAGCCCTCGCCGGCGTGGATCGTGAAGTGGAAGTTCTCGTGGGCGATGAGATTGAACGCGTCGAGGTGGCGCGTCGGCGGGTAGCCCGCCTCGGGCCCCGCGATGTCGAAGCCCACGACGCCCGCGTCCCGGTGCCGCACGGCCAGCTCGGCGATCTCCACCGAGCGGGCCGCCTGGCGCATGGCGGTGACGATGAGGCCGACGGTCAGTCGCGTGCCCTCGGCCCCGCGACGCAGGCCATCGAGCATGGCGCCGACGGCCTCGTCGAGGGTCAGTCCCCCGTCGGTCAGGAGCTCCGGCGCCATGCGCACCTCGGCGTACACGATCCCGTCATTGGCCAGGTCCTGGCTGCACTCGCTCGCGACCCGCTCGAGCCCGTCCCGGGTCTGCATGACCGCCACCGTGTGGCGGAACCCCTCGAGATAGAGCTCGAGCGACTTCCGGTCCGCGCCGAGCGTGAACCACCGGGCCAGCTCGTCCGGGTCGGTCGTCGGGAGCTCGCGGTAGCCGGCGTCCGCGGCAAGCTCGATCACCGTGCCGGGTCGCAGGCCACCGTCCAGGTGATCGTGGAGCAGCACCTTCGGGGCTCGGGTGATCGTCCCGAGGTCGAGTGACGCGGCGTGCTGCTCCATGGAGGGATGGTAGCGCGCCCGACCCGAGCGATCGACACCGAAGGCGCCGGGCGCCGCTGGCTCGGTCGCGGACCGGTGAACTCTCGTCGATCCCTCAGGGGAGCTTGAGAATCTCGATGCCCTTGATGTTCGGGTTCTCCACGACGTGTCCGAACAGGATGTCGAGTGAAGCGTCGGCCATCGTGACCTGGTAGCCGATCATGGCCCCCACGTCGTGACCATAGGTGGCGAACAGGTTGAGGTCGTCGACGGCCACGGTACCCTCGACCAGGATGTCCATCACCCGGGTTGATGCCGCGTTCTCGATGAAGATCTCGGCGACGTAGAACCGAACCTCGTACGTGGCGCCGTTATCGACAGGGAAGGCCCACTGCATTTCCGGGTCGCCTGCCGGGTCCCAGCGCTCCGTCTGGAACATCGCCATCGGCGTCCCGTCCGGCACCGATCCATCGAGGCCGATCGCGTCGGCGGTCGAAAACAGGCTGGTCCCGCCCGCGGTCCGGTACGGGGACGGCGTCGCGGAGGTATCGACCAACCAGCTCGGGCCGGCGAGATTGAGCGTCGGGCCGCCCACGTTCACGCGATAGACGATCTCCGGTGCCGGATCCTCTTCGGGGACGAGAATCTCGATCGCGTTCAAGAGCGGATTCTCGGTCTCGTGCCCGAAATCGATGTCCACCGTTCCGTCGCTCGTGATGCTGAATGACTTCATCGTGCCGACGTTGTGGCCCACGTCCGCCACGATGTCGTAGTCGTCGAGCACGTTCGCTCCGTCGATGAGAACGTCGAAGACTCGCGTGCCATTCGTGGATGTTCCGGCATATCCGTTGCGGAAGAAGATCCGGACCTCCACCTCGGTCCCGGCCGGCACCGGGAAGTCCCACGCCATCTCTGGCGCTGCCGCCCCGTCCCAGCGCTCGTGGGAGAAGATGGCCGCGGGAGTCGTCGGCGCGACCGAGGTGTCGATGATCGGGACCGCGCCATGATCGCTGACACTTCCGCCCGCGTTATGCAGGCCGCTCGGCGTTGCAAGCGTGTCGACTTCCCAGTCCGGGCCGTCGTCGATCGCCGTGACAACCGGCCCACCGGCATTCACGCGGTACAGGATCGTGCCCGGCGGGGGCTGCACCGTCAGCGAGTACGTGGCGACATTCGACGGGTCGGTGCCGTCATCGGCCAGGAACGTGAAGCTGTCGGGGCCGAGATAGCCCGCCGCGGGGATGTAGCTGAACGAGCCGTCTGGATCGAGCGCCAGCGACCCATGGTCGACGTCGTCGACAACGGTGTGGGTGAGCGCGTCAGCGTCGTCATCGACGCAGTCGACCGACCCATTGAGCGTCTCCCCCGAGACCACGCTGGCCGATCCATCGGTGCACTGCGGCGCACTGTTCGGCGGCGGCGGCTCGGCCTCGGTCGTCAGGATCTCGATGGCGTTCACGAGCGGGTTCTGGACCGCCGGACTCAGGTGGAAGAAGTCGATGTCGATGTTTCCGTCGGACGCGATGACGAACGACTTCATCGTTCCGACGCGATGCCCGACGTCGGCGACGATGTCGTAGTCGTTGAGCTTCACGACACCGTCGATCGTGACATCGAACTTGCGCTGGCCGGCAGAGCTCGCGCCGTCCCAGCCGCTGTGCAGGTAGAGGCGGACCTCGACGAACTCGCCGGCGGCGACGGGGAAATCCCATTCCATCTCGCTGGAGCCAATGTCGTCCCAGCGCTCGGTCACGAAGACGTTCGCGCTGCCCTCGGCCGTCCCGCTGGTTGGCGTGCTCGCCGGTACGGTCGCGTCCACCCCGTTCGTGTTCGGGAATGCTCCCTGAGTGCTCCCGGCGTTGTGGAGCGGGCTCGGTGCCGCGTCGGTATCGGCGGCCCAGTTCGGTCCGGCGTCCAGCGATGTGAGCTCCGGTCCACCGGCATTCACGCGATAGAGGACGGGCGAGGGCTCCGTTCCATTTCCGGCCAGGCCGACGGCCAGCGCCGACGCACCGTCATGGGTCACGTCCAGGGATCCAGCGACGGATCCTCCTGCCGTGGGCGCGAATTGGACGTCGACGTCGACCGTCTCGCCCGGGTTGAGCGTCAGAGGCAGGGCCGGCGGAGCCGGAATGGTGAAGGCGGTGTCGCCACCGACCGCGAGTGCCGTGATCTCCACGGGGCCGTCGCTGCCAACCGGATTCGTGATCGAGACCGTTTCCGAGGCCGTGTCGCCGACGACCACGTCGCCGAAGTCCACGTCCGCCGGGCCGACGAGGTCGGCACCCGCGGGGGTGAGGATGATGACCTCGATGGCCTTCGGATTGGGATTCTCGTCCTGGTGCAGGAACGTGAGGTCGACGGCCCCGTCGGAGGTGACGGTTGCGCTGACCACCGACCCGACCGAACCCGCGCCGCCACCGAGCGCAAATGGGTCGACGTCAGCGAAGGGCGGAGGCACCGTCCCGTCGATCGCGATGTCGAACACCCGATCACCCGCAGCCGCTACCCCGCTGTAGATCTCGGCCACGAAGACATTCACCTTGACCTCGGCACCCGCCGCGACCGGGAAGCTGTACGTGAGCTCATCGTCGGCCGGATCGCCGATCCCACCTGGATCCCAGCGCTCGGTGTTGAAGACCGCCAGCGGAACGCCGGGCGGGCCGGAGCCCACGTCACCAGTCGAGTCGCCGCTCGTGGTGTCGTACAGATTCAGCCCGTTCGCGACCCAGGTCAGCGACGGCGACGTGGTGGTGTCGACGCCCCAGTCCGGACCGGCATCGGTCGACGCAACGGTCGGACCGCCAACGTTGACGCGGTAGGCGACGGTTCCGGTCACCGCCGGCTCGGTGACGCTGATCGTCACGATCACCGAATCGGTGTTGCCGTTGCCGTCGTCGCCCTCGATCTCGATCGCGTACGGGCTCCCGGCCGCGTCGCCCGCCTGCGGCTGAAGGGACAGCTCGGCCTGGTTGTCACCAGGATCAGCATCGGTGAGCGATGCGAAGCTCGGGACCGAACCGACCGTCGTGAAGGTCACGGTGTCGCCCTCGAGGTCGGTCGCACTGATCGTCACGTCGAGGGTCGAGCCTTCCTCGACCGTGGGCGACTCGTCGGAGGCGCTGAGCTCGGGCGCTTCGCTCGAGAGATGGGCTTCCAGAAGATCCCAGTCGACGCTGAACGCCGATGACGAGCCGTTGGCGGTCGCAAGCACACCGACCGCGAGGCCCTGCGTCCCATCCAGCCACGAAGTCGGAATGGCGAAGGTCGAGTCCGCACCGTACGGTTGGATCGTCGTCCCACCGTCGAGCGAATAGCGCGCCGTGGCGGTATTCGCGCCCGGATCGATGATGAGATAGAGGTCGATGGCGGCGCCGCTGCCGAGGACGCCGGCCTCGGTCGTCGTGGGCTTCTCGACGAATGTGCCGTCCGTCTCGAGCGCCAGCTGCAGCCCGCCAGCGCCGCCGTTGGCGTTCGCGACGAGCTTCAGGTAGTTGTCCTGGTCGCCCGGGCCGATCTGGAGGCCCGCCGACTGGAAGTTCTGTGGATCGGAGTCATCGTCGAACGGCGCGACGACGCGGGCGTGGACCACGAACGGCGCTGTGGGTGGGGTGATGCCGAACTGGAATCCGTTCGCCTGGTCGTTGCCCGCCAGGTGCGCGTCGCCGAGACCGACGACCTGCAGGCCGAGCAGGGGCGCGGCCCCACCGGCAATGATGTCGTCGGGGTCGTACAGGTCGAGCCAGTCGCTCGTCCCGTTGGTCATCAGGCCGGTGAATCCCAGGTCAAGGATCGTGTCGGGGATCGATCCCGGCGCGAAGCGCAGGCAGGTTTCGGTCGTCGCGAGCTCGTCGGCCGGGCAGGCGACCGGGACGGCGGTCCCGAGCCCGTCGAGGGCGTCGATCGCGAACGGATCGGATGTGTCGGGCTGCCCGTCGTCGTCATCATCGGGGTCATTGAGGTCTGACTCGAGGTCACCGTCGAAGTCGTGCGGCTCGCTAGCCGCCGAGCACGGATCTGTGCCGTTGTCGATTTCGTCCGCGTTGTCGTATCCGTCGGTGTCCTCGTCAAGGGTCGGGTCGTCGGCGCCCGTGCACGACCCACCGCCGCCGTCGAAATCGTTCGGCTCGAAGACCGTGACGTTGTTGGACCCATAGGTGACGGCCCACACCGTGCCTGGGAACGGGCCGGCGTCGGGCTGCGCGATCAGGTCGAGCGGCTGCGATCCGAAACCGCTGAAGAGCGCCTGCTGCGCGGCGACGTCATCGCCTGCGGCGTTGAGCTCGAAGCGATAGATGTTGCCGTTGAATGCCGCCGCCAGCAGGTCACCCTGCATCGATCCACCGAAGTTCGATGCGGTGTATTCGGCCAGCCCGTTCGTCGACGCACCGATGATGGCCAGGGCGCCGTTCTCGGTGCCCGGGATCTGATAGTCGCACTGGATCGGATCGAGGAGGGAAGAAGGAACCGGTGGCGTCGCGAAGTCGGACCAGTCATAGCTGTCCTGCACGACCCAGCTGCCGCCGGATTCCACGTAGACGATGAGGCCGGAGTCCGCGCTTGCGCGCGTCGGGTTCGGATGCCCGCCGTAGTAGCCGGAGGTGACATGGTGGAGACCGTCGCCGTACCCCGTGCTCGTCGCCTCGTTGAAGGCATTCGTGCACGTGCCGCCCGATCCCTCGCCCACCGGGATTCCGCCCCAGCCGGTGTTCGGGCCGTTGTCGAACGTATAGAGCTGGCCGGACTCGCTGAAGACCACGTCGTAGGCGTTCCGATATCCGGGGCTGAAGACCTGGACCGGCCCGCCGGAGTCGATGATCGCCTGGTTGCGCCCGTTGTTGCCGCCCCACGGGTCCGCGCTGTCGCTCGACGTGGGATCGTCGAGGGTGGGCAGGTTGTACTTGTACGACTGTCCGTGCACGTCGGTGGACGTCGTCATCACCTCGATCGTGTCGAGGTCGACGGACAGCATTGCCGCGGACAGCGCGTATTCCGGCGTGCCGGAGAAGTTGTTTCCCGGAGCGCCCTTGTTCGTGTGGCCGCCCTGCATGACGTAGAGCGTGTTCGTCGCGGCGTCAAGGTCCATCCCGTTGGTGGAGTGGTTCTCCTCCGAGCGCGGCAGGCCGCGGACGAGCTGCACGTGCTCCCAATCGGTGCCGGTCCAGGTCAGCCGTGAGATCGTGCCCGAGTTCGTGTCCAGGCCGGAGTCGTCACCGACGGAGATCCGGGGATCGGACGACGTGACGTACAGGACCGGGTTCGTGGCGGTTCCGGTTGCCAGGATGCCGGTCACCTGGCGATGGCCCGGCACACCGGTCGTGGTGCCGTCGTCGTTGTGGTTCTGGATGCCCTTGATGTCGGTGATCTGCTCGGTCGCGGTCACGTCGTAGTCGTTCGGTCCGTTGCGAACCACCTCGAAGGCCCAGATGTCGCCGTCCTGCTCGGAAACGTAGAGCCGCCCGTCGGGCCCGAAGTCGAGCGACGTCGGGTTGGTGACGCCCTCACCCGCGAGCCCGCTGGATCCAAAGCCGACCGGCAGGTTGCTGACGCCCTCGCCCTCGATGTCGACCACGACCGGGCTGTTCAGGCCGGAGTGGGCCACGGTCAGCGTGCCGACGTCGAAGCCGGTGCTCCCCGGGTCGTAGGTGATCTCGACCGTCGCGAACGCGCCGGGAAGGAGCGTGAATGGCAGGGCGGGTGCGCTGCTGATCGAGAAGTCGCCGGATCCGGCGAGGGTCAGCGCGGTCACGTCGATACTCGGATCGCCGCTCGCGCCAAGGTTCGTGAGGGTCAGCGCCTGGGTCTCCGCACCGCTGCTGAAGACCACCGGTCCGAAATCGATCGATGGCGGTGACACGGACAGCGTGTCCGGCGTGGGCCCGGCCACGACGATCTCGATGCCGTTGATCAGCGGATTCTCGACGTCGTGGACGAAATCGATGTTCACGACACCGTCCGACACGAGAGTCACCGCCTCCATCGCTCCCACGGTGTGGCCGTAGTCGCCGGAGAGGTCAATGCCGTCGAGATTGGGAGGGACGCTCCCGTCGACCACGATGTCGAACACCCGCTGGCCGGGCGCACTCGTGCCGTCATAGCCGTTGCCCATATAGATGCGAACCTCGACCTGGGTCCCGACGCTGACCGGGAATGCCCAGGCCATCTCCTCACCTCCGGCCGCATCCCAGCGCTCGGTGTCGAAGATCTCGCCTGGAGTCGTGGCCGGCACGCTCGGCCCCGGCTCGACGGCTGGGAACGTCGCGGTGTCGTTGCTGCCCGGCTCCACGAGGAACCCGTGCGGTGCCAGCGCGGTGTCGGCGCTCCACGCGGGGCCGCCGTCACTGGCCGTTAGCTGGGGGCCGCCGGCGTTCACGCGGTGGAGCACATCTCCCGGGGTCGGCGGTGGCGGGGCATACCCGAAGTTCCACGCGCTCGCCGTCGAGGTCAGGATCGTGATCTGCAGGTCGCCATCACCCTGCGTCGTGACGTCCGAGACGCACGGGTCGGGGATGGCGTCGGGTGCCCCGCTGCACGCGTCGATCAGGACGCCGTTGCGGAAGACCTCAACCGGTCCGCCCGTGGGCAGGATGCTGCTGTCGAGCTCGAACATGATGACGAGCGGGTCGCCGACCGTTGCATCGGGGGCCGTGATGTCGACCTGCTGTCCGAAGTACTGGTATCCGGTCGGCGGGGAGCCCGTGATCCCGCCCTCGAACAGCGAGACCGTTCCGGCGTTCGGCGTCGTGAGCGTCGTCTCGACTGTATCGAGTGCCGTGGCGCCATCGCCTTCGGTGTCCGTGGTGACGGTCCCGCCCGCGGGCGCGTCCGCGGTGACCGATTCGCCGCCGGCCAGGATCTCGAGCGCCTTCACCGCCGGGTTCTGCGAGTCGCGCAGGAATGTGATTGTCAGCGAGTCGTCGGCCACGAACGCCGAGAACGCCTTCATGGTCCCGATCTCGGTGCCGACCTCGTCCTCGATGTCGTACGGACCGTAGACGGTGCCCTCGATGTCGACCGAGAAGATCCGAGGCCCATTCGCGGCGATCTCGTCCCAGATCTCCGCCAGGTAGAGTCGCACTTCGTAGCTCGTACCGGATGCAACCGGGAACTCCCAGGTCATCTCGTCCTGCGGTGCGTTCGCCGGGTCATACCGCTCGGTGACAAACACGTCGTTCGGCACGTATGCGGGAACGCTGGCGTCAGCGGTGACCGGGTCGTCGGCATCGGCGAACGTCGTGTTGTCGCCGTAGGACGGGCTGAGGTATGTCGATGGTGCCGCGGTCGTATCGGCCGACCAGTCCGGGCCCGCGTCGGTTGCTCCGATCTGCGGACCACCCGCGTTCACCCGGTAGATCGCCGCCCCCGGTGCCGGGGGCTCGTCGCCGAGCTCCAGGTAGATCGGAGCGGTGACGGCTGCCGCACCATCAACGGCGATGGCGCCAGCGATGAGGTAGGTCGCCTCGCCGGTGACGCTGCTCGCGGAGAACGGGATCGTGACTGATCCGGACGGGCCGATGGTCGCGCTGGCGTAGGTCACGGAGTTCGCCTGGTTCCGCTCGAAGTCATCGAGGTCGTTGTAACCGCCGCTCGGCTCGTCCTCGAGGTCGGCGTGGACGACGATGAGCGTGACGTCAGTCCCGTCCGCACCGCTGATGACCGCGTTCTGCGAGACATCGGTGACGGTCGCAGTCTGCGCCCCGTTCGAGAAGCCGCCGTCGGCCGTTGTCACACCGTCGACCGCCAGGGAGACCGGGGCTGGCGCGGCTGCCGTCACCACCGCCGACGAACCTCCATCGGACCCATCGCCGAACGTCGACGCGACAACCACGCCATCCGCAAAGGTGACGGTGACCTGGGTACCCGCCATCTCCAGGCCGGAGATGGCGCCGGCGTTTCCGGCGGAGCTGAAGCCCTTGATGGTGGTGGGGTCGACGTCGACCGAGAAGACGAACTGCTCTCCGGCGCCGAAGTCCGTGAATGACATCGATGCGGTGGTATAGCCGGCCGTGGCGCTACCGCCCGAGAACGGATCGACACACTCGTCGCCGCTGGCGTCGAAACCGACCGCATCGCTGGAAGCGTCCGGCACAAGGCACTTCGCGGTGTTGTCGCCGGCCTGGCCGACCGGGTCGAAGCGGACGTCCGGGAAGAACGTCTTCGACAGATCGACGGTCACGTCCGTGATCGGCACGGTCCCGGTGTTCGTGATCTGGAAGGCGTCGGCGTCGAAGGTCGAGGCCCCGATGGCCGCCCCCGGCGTGATGTCGAATGTCGCGCTGCCGGTCCCCGGACCGGCGCCGATCTCGAGATAGATGGGCGCAGCTGCCGGTCCATCGCCACCGGCGCTCGTCGCGGCGGCGGTGATGTAGGTCGTTTCACCGGCGTCCGTGCTGACAGCGAACGGAATGTCGATTGTCCCGCCCGCGCCAATTGTGCCCGGGAGATAGGTCACCGAGACCGCCTTGTTCCGCTCGTACGGATCGAGGTCGTGATACCCACCGCTTGGCTCGTCCTCGAGAACGGCGTCGACCACGATGAGCGTCACCGGGGTGCCGGCCGGGCCCGAGACCACCGCGGTCTGCGCGGCGGAGGGGACCGCGGCGACTGCGGCGTCATTGCTGAAGCCACCGTCGACGGCGGTCACGCCCTGGACCCCGAGAGTCACCGCCGTCGTGACTGGGCTCGGGACAACCGCTGCCGAACCACCGGCCGACCCATCGCCGAACGTGCGGGACGTCTGGAGCCCGTTCGCGAATGTGACATCGACCGTCGAGCCCGACAGCTCGAGGCCGGAGATCGCGCCGGCGTTGCCCGCCGAGTTGAAGCCCTTGATCGTCGTCGGATCGACGTCGGCAGTGAACACGAACTGCTCGCCGGGGTCGAAGTCGGTGAAGTTGAGCGTCGCGGTCGTGTAGCCGTCGGTTGCGCTGCCGCCTGAGAACGGCGTCGTGCAGTTGTCCGCAGGGGCGGCGTACCCGACCGCGCTCGATGACGAATGCGGCACCAGGCAGCCCGAGGTTGCGTCACCTGCCTGGCCTACCGGGTCGAACCGGACGTCCGGGAAGTACGCCGTCGAGAGGTCGATCGAAGCGGACGAGATGGCGCTGTCGCCGGTGTTCGTGAGCGTGAACGAATCGCCGGAGAAGGTCGACGCACCGATGGACGAGTTCGGAGTGATCTCGAACGTGGCGGCTCCGGTCCCGGGCTCCGGCGTCAGGTCGAGGATCACGATGTTCGAGGTCGGCCCGGTGTGGCCTCCGGTCGCGACCAGGGTCGCGACGAAGTAGTTGAGCGCGCCTGCGTTCGTCAGCGTGACCGGGATCGCGACCGATCCGCCACCGCCGATCGTGGCGGCGTATCGCGTGACATCCTCGGCGGTGTTCGCCTCGAACGGCTCGATGTCGTATCCGGGCGTTGCCGCGAGGCCGGCGTGCAGGTGGAGCAGGCGGACCGACGCCCCCGCCGGACCGCTCACTACGATCTCCTGGGCTGCCTCGGTCACACTCGCGGCGCTGTGGCGCGTTGACAGCGTCGTCGGGGCGAGGGGGACGCCGTCGACGGCGAGTGCCGGTGCCACAGGTGCGCCGGCCTGGAAGAGCGCCGCCGACCCGCCGTCAGCGGTCAGCTCGGCGAAGGCGTGGTTGGACTGGCTCCCGTCCGTGAATTCGATGCCGATGGAGGCTCCGGTGAGCTCGAGGCCCGAGACCGATCCTGAGCTGCCCGTCCCGGCTGCGTCCTTGATGCTCGTGGGGTCGATATCGACCGAGAACGCGATCGTCTCGCCGGGGTCGAAGTCGGCGAAGGTCAGCGTGAGCACGTCGTAGCCATCGGCGGCGCTGCCGTCATGCGGCGATGAGAACGGCGTCGTGCACAGGTTGGCGGGTGCCTGGAAGCCAGTCACGCCGCCGCCGCTGTCGATTGTCAGGCACTTGCCGGCGGCATCGCCGGCCGAGCCGGACGGGTCGAACACGAGGTCTGGCAGCACGGACGTCGACAGATCGATCGTGACCGAGTCGATTTCCAGGGTCTCGGTCGAGGTGTTCGTGACCGAGAAGGATCCGGTCTCGAACGTGCTTGCGTCGATCCCGGCACTTCCGTTGATCGTGATGCTGGCCGCGCCGATGCCGGTCGGCGGCGTGAAGTCGCCCGGCGCGAAGGCCAGGGTCAGGCCGTTCCAGCCGTCCGAGGCGTTGGTGGTCTGCTGCATGCTCGACGAGCCGCTGGCACCGGCCGCGGCCTGCACCAGGTAGCTCATCGAGGCGGCGTGATCGACGCCGACGTCGGCGTTGTAGGCGGCTCCACCGAAGGCCAGGCTGCCGGTCGAGGGCGAGCCGTGGGTGTTGTCATCCATCGAGGCGAACCAGCGCGTGACGAGCACGTCGGACTGGGTGGTGGTCACGCTCGGGGCCAGCATGCTGCTGCCGCTGCCGCTGCCCTGGGCCACCGGCACGTCGAGCGGCGAGCCGGAGCCGACCCCACCGCGGAAGGCCGTCAGCTCGCAGGACCAGCCGTTGATGGTGCCCTGCGGGGTGCTGACGCTGAGCGCGGCCCCCTCGCTGCCATCGGCCCAGCGATACAGGATCTCGAAGCGCAGGCCACCCAGGCTGTCGGCGTAGGTCAGGCTGGTGTAGCCGGTCGCCGACCAGTCGTGGGCATTGCGCCGGCCCTGGCAGCCGAGCAGCAGCAGGTCACCGCTGGCGACGCCGGCCGGGTAGCTGACGCTGTCGCTGTTGGCCGACGACTGGGCCAGCGGCCCGCTGCCGACGTGGCTCCAGTCACCGGGCGGAGGCGGAGGCGGCACGCTGCTGACGCTGATGGTGACGGTGGCCGGTGTCGAGTTGTCGGTGCCGTCGTTGGCGGTGTAGGTGAAGGTGTCGTCACCGATGAAGCCGGTGTCGGGGGTGTAGCTGAAGCTGCCGTTGGCGTTGAAGGTCAGGCTGCCATCGCTGACATCGGTGCCAAGCACCGCGGTCAGGGTGTCGCCGGGATCGACGTCGGTGTCATTGCCGAGCACGCCGGGCGCCGCCACATTGAGGGGGGTGTCGACGGCGGTGGCGTAGTCGTCGTTCTGAGCGGTGGGTGGCGTGTTGACGGGCGGCGGTCCCCCGGCACCCGGCGCGAAGGCCAGGGTCAGGCCGTTCCAGCCGTCCGAGGCGTTGGTGGTCTGCTGCATGCTCGACGAGCCGCTGGCACCGGCCGCGGCCTGCACCAGGTAGCTCATCGAGGCGGCGTGATCGACGCCGACGTCGGCGTTGTAGGCGGCTCCACCGAAGGCCAGGCTGCCGGTCGAGGGCGAGCCGTGGGTGTTGTCATCCATCGAGGCGAACCAGCGCGTGACGAGCACGTCGGACTGGGTGGTGGTCACGCTCGGGGCCAGCATGCTGCTGCCGCTGCCGCTGCCCTGGGCCACCGGCACGTCGAGCGGCGAGCCGGAGCCGACCCCACCGCGGAAGGCCGTCAGCTCGCAGGACCAGCCGTTGATGGTGCCCTGCGGGGTGCTGACGCTGAGCGCGGCCCCCTCGCTGCCATCGGCCCAGCGATACAGGATCTCGAAGCGCAGGCCACCCAGGCTGTCGGCGTAGGTCAGGCTGGTGTAGCCGGTCGCCGACCAGTCGTGGGCATTGCGCCGGCCCTGGCAGCCGAGCAGCAGCAGGTCACCGCTGGCGACGCCGGCCGGGTAGCTGACGCTGTCGCTGTTGGCCGACGACTGGGCCAGCGGCCCGCTGCCGACGTGGCTCCAGTCACCGGGCGGAGGCGGAGGCGGCACGCTGCTGACGCTGATGGTGACGGTGGCCGGTGTCGAGTTGTCGGTGCCGTCGTTGGCGGTGTAGGTGAAGGTGTCGTCACCGATGAAGCCGGTGTCGGGGGTGTAGCTGAAGCTGCCGTTGGCGTTGAAGGTCAGGCTGCCATCGCTGACATCGGTGCCAAGCACCGCGGTCAGGGTGTCGCCGGGATCGACGTCGGTGTCATTGCCGAGCACGCCGGGCGCCGCCACATTGAGGGGGGTGTCGACGGCGGTGGCGTAGTCGTCGTTCTGAGCGGTGGGTGGCGTGTTGACGGGCGGCGGTCCCCCGGCACCCGGCGCGAAGGCCAGGGTCAGGCCGTTCCAGCCGTCCGAGGCGTTGGTGGTCTGCTGCATGCTCGACGAGCCGCTGGCACCGGCCGCGGCCTGCACCAGGTAGCTCATCGAGGCGGCGTGATCGACGCCGACGTCGGCGTTGTAGGCGGCTCCACCGAAGGCCAGGCTGCCGGTCGAGGGCGAGCCGTGGGTGTTGTCATCCATCGAGGCGAACCAGCGCGTGACGAGCACGTCGGACTGGGTGGTGGTCACGCTCGGGGCCAGCATGCTGCTGCCGCTGCCGCTGCCCTGGGCCACCGGCACGTCGAGCGGCGAGCCGGAGCCGACCCCACCGCGGAAGGCCGTCAGCTCGCAGGACCAGCCGTTGATGGTGCCCTGCGGGGTGCTGACGCTGAGCGCGGCCCCCTCGCTGCCATCGGCCCAGCGATACAGGATCTCGAAGCGCAGGCCACCCAGGCTGTCGGCGTAGGTCAGGCTGGTGTAGCCGGTCGCCGACCAGTCGTGGGCATTGCGCCGGCCCTGGCAGCCGAGCAGCAGCAGGTCACCGCTGGCGACGCCGGCCGGGTAGCTGACGCTGTCGCTGTTGGCCGACGACTGGGCCAGCGGCCCGCTGCCGACGTGGCTCCAGTGCGCGGCGGCCAGCGGACCCGGACCCGACCAGTTGACCGAACCGGCCACGAGCATCAGGGACAGCGCCACGGTGCCGATGCGCCGCCTCGCTCTGCCACGCCGCGTGGTGGACCTCTCCCGGGGAGGCAACTGGGAATCAGGACGCTGGGAAGCTCGGGCGGGCAACGCGTTCTCCCTCGGGCACGGACCATCTGAATGGGAGAACGCGGCAAATTCGACGATACCAGCGCGAAGGTGTTCCTATTGGGACCGCGCTGCATCCCCCATCCGTGCAACCACCGTACATGCTTCCGTCTACCGCCCAAGGGCCTGGTACATCGGTACCAGTTGCCCGTGCGCACCGCCGAGGCTCGTCAATCCTGGAACATGCCGGTAGGATCGATCCACGACATAGACGGAGGGGGATCCTCACCATGGTCATCCAGGGCACTCGCGCCCTCCACCGCCCGCTCGCGCCGACGGCGCGACAGCTCCAGGCGTTGCGCGCGTACCTCAATCACGGGAGCCAGCTCCACGCCGCGTCAGCCCTCGACATGAGCGAGCGGACGCTGAAGAACCATCTCGCCGCACTGCGAGCGCGACTCGACGTCCACACCAACGCCCAGGCGGTCTACGTCCTTTGGCTCGGGTACCGGGACCACACAGGGTCGTGCAAGCGGACGTCCCACGCGGACTGCCTCCCGGCCCTCAACGAGCTCGGCACCTTCAGGTAGCCCTCGCCGCGCATCCCGGGGCAATGCGTCGGACTTCGTATACTTGCCGATCCATGCCAATAGTCCGAAACGGCCCGGCCCTGGCCGCGACCGCGGTACTCGCCGTCCTCGTCGGGTGCGGCAGCCTCGACGCTTCCCCCACGGGCCAGCCAAGCTCGGCCACGCCAGACCCATCCTTTCAGACGCCGCCGACGGCAGCCCCGACACCATCCCCCTCCCCGACCCCGGTCCCCGAGGTCGAGGTGCCTCTCGCCGTGGTCACCGGCTACACCAGCGACGCGGCAGCCATCTCGCTCGCCGAGGTCGAGGCGGCCATGGCGACCATCCTCGTTCCGTGCGACGTCGTCGAGGTCATGGGCGAGCGGCGCGACGACGCGGACTGTGCGTCCATTCCCGATATCCAGAACGCCATGGACCTCGATCCTGACCTGCTGGCGCTCCTTCCTCCATCGGCGGTGGTTCCGACGTTCAAGGTCCTGCCGGTCGACGGGGCCGATCTGTTCGGGAACGCCGAAGCCCGCCGGCTCCCGTATCCGATCACCGGGCGCGCCATCGGGGTCGAACCGCACGAGCCGGACGACATCCGTACTCTCATCAGCCTCGGCGACTCCTGTCCCGATCGTGGCGTGGCGTTCGCGGCGATCACCCAGGGCCGCGGCTGGGATTGGGTGTTCGGCGGCGGGACCGCCGCCTATCGGGCGGTCTTCCCGAATCCCGTTGGCCCCGGGCAGGTCGGCAACGGGTTCAACATCGTCGACGCCGTCCGCACCGGCAACGAGGGTGCCGTGGCGGAGCTCGTCAGCGGGGCCGACGTGACCCTCGACGATTTCGAGTGCCCGGTCGTCGACAACTTCACCGTGAACGACGGGGTCGTGTTCAGCATCGACCCGGCCGTCCTGCCGCGGCTGCGCGACACGTACGGCGTGGACGTCGCGACCCTGGCGGCGAACCACCTCTTCGACCGCGGCACCCCGGGATTCCTCGAGACCCTCGCGCAGTTCGAGGCCGCGGGCATCGCGACCACCGGCGCAGGTCCCGACATCGAGGCCGCCCTGGAGCCCGCGTTCGTCGAGGTCAACGGGCTGACCTTCGGGTTCGTGGCCTTCAACGAGATCCCCGGATCGCTCGAGGCGGGTCCGGCCCAGCCCGGCGTCCTGTGGCTGCGGGATGAGAACGTCCGCGAGGCCGTGACGCGCGCTCGCGCCGGTGCCGACCTGGTGTTCTGCGTGCCCCAGTGGTGGGGCGGCGCGGAGTACCACGCCGCCTTCATCGGCGACATGCGCCGCCAGCAGGAGGTCTTCTTCGAGGCAGGCTGCGACCACGTCATCGGTCACGGCACGCACTGGTCGGGGCCGATCGAGATCGGCTCCCTCGAGGACGGCCGGTACGCGGTGACGATGGTCAGCCACGGGAACTTCCTGTTCGGGCAGGAGTGGAGCCAGCAGACCCAGGAGGGCGTCATCCTCGAGCTCGCCTTCCGCGGCACGACCGTGGCCCAGGCACGGATGCACCCGTACATCATGCTCGAGCAGGCGCAGACCAATCTCACCGACCCCGAGACCGATGGCCAGTACGTGCTGTATCGGATCTACGAGGCGTCCGGACTGTGCTGCGGCGCGGCGCCTTGACCGCCTTCGGGGCCGTCACTACGGTCCTCGCATGACGATCGGCATCGCTCCCCCGCTGCGCGTGGTCCGACTCTTCCCGGCCCACCTCATCGCCCGCGTCACGGGGGCCAGCGTGCGCAGCGCCCAGCGCTGGCGGGCCGGCCAACGGCCGCAGACCCGGTTCCGGGACCGCATCGACGAGCTCCAGGGAGTTCTCGACATCCTGGGCAGCGGCATGACCGATGCCGCCAAGCGCGATTGGCTCGAAGCGCCCAGTCCGGCACTGGGCTGGGCGCGCCCTCTCGATCGGATGGCGGAGGGAGCGTTCGATGACGTGCGCGGCGCCGCCGAGTCATACGTCGTCGGTGACTACGCCTGAGCGTCCTGAGCCAGTTCAGCGGACGCGTCCATCGCCAGACGGGCGTCGACACCCCGGCCTTTCCTCCCGACCGGCCGGCCCCGACCGATGCCCGCTACCACCGCATCGGCGATCCGTGGCCGCTCTACGCGTCGCTCGAGCCGGCAACTGCGTGGGCCGAATGGTCGGCGGGTACGGGCGGCGCGATCGATCCGCGCTCGGAGCGTCGGCGGCTGTGGCAGCTCGAGGTCAGGGACCTGCCCGTGCTCGACCTGCGGGATGCCGCGACTCGGACCGCGCTGGGCGTCCGCCTCGAGGACCTCACCGGCGAGCGTGCGATGGCTCAGGCGGTTGCGCCGCGAGCCCAAGCCAGCGGCGCGCACGGCATGATCGTGCCGTCCGCGGCGCGACCCGATGCCTGGAACCTCGTGATCTTTCCGGCGGGGTTCCCGAAGGTGACCGTCGGCCGTGGCCGTGCGGTGCGGCCACGGCCTCCAGCCGACACGATCATTCTCCGCGCAGCCGGCGGCTGATCTCGTCGGGATAGTCGCCGAAGAATCGCGCGATCATCGGCAGGTCGAACGAGCGCATCACGCTCTCGCGGGGCTCGCGCTCCAGGAGGTAGACGAACGACTCGCGGACGAGATCCTCGGGTGTGGCGCCCGGAGCAATGTCCGCCAGCGTGTCGTTCGAGAGGTCGACCTCGTGCTCGGTCGCGGCAGCGTCGGCACCCACCACGACGTGGCAGCGCCAGCCGGTCTCACGCGGGATGCAGGTGACGTTGATGGTGCGTTCGGTCACCGGTGCGTCAGACGCCCACGGCGACGCGCGTGCGCTGCACTCGATGACCCGCACGCTCCCAGGCCTCGAGGCCGCCGTCAAAGTCGGAGACGTCGTCGAATCCGAGGTCGACCAGCTTCTGGGCGAGCGTGGGGCTGGCGGTGCAGCTGCGCGACGCGCAGTAGACGACCACCGGCTGGTCCCTGGCGAGAACGTCGCCCGCCAGGCGCAGCGCATCGGCGGCGGGAATCGAGATGGATCCGGGGATGCGCTCGTCATCGAATGCTTCGCGCGCCAGCGCATTGACGAGGACGGGTCGATCGTCGCCTGCGAGCCGCTCGCGCAGCGTGTCGACGTCGATGGTTGCAAACTTCTTCATGGTCACGCTCCGCGCAGGATCGGTGCCAGCCTCACTCCGCCTCGAGCGGCGCGGCCTCCGGGACGGGACCCGGCTCTTCCGTCTGGCGCGGCCTCCCGGAGACCATGGCCACCACGGCGCCGATGATGATGGCGGTCGCAAGGAGCGTTCGCGGGGTGACGGGCTCGGACAGGATGACCGCGCCCAGAGCGACGGCAACGATCGGGTTGACGTAGGCGTAGGTCCCGACCGTCGAGACCGGGACGTTGGCCAGCAGCCACGAGTAGGCGGTGAAGGCCACCAGCGACCCGAAGACCGCGAGGTAGGCGAGCGCCACCAGCGATTGGACCGAGAATGCCGAGACGTCCGTGCGCCCGACCTCCCCGATCGCCGTCCCGGCGACCACCAGGACGACCCCTCCGGCCAGCATCTCCATCCCGGTCCCGAGCAGCTGCGAGCGCGGGAGCGCGGCACGGCGGGCGTAGAGCGACCCGGCGGCCCACGAGATCGCCGCAACGATGACGAGGCCGACCCCCAGCGGATCCAGGGCTCCCACCCCCTCGACCGGCGCCAACAGGATTCCCACGCCCACGATGCCGGCTACCAGGCCGCCGATGACGAGCCCGGTCGGCCTCCGCCGCTGAAGGATCGCATCGAACACGGCGAGCCAGATCGGCACCGTCGCGATGAGCACTGCCGCGACGCCGGAGCCGATGAACTGCTCGGCCAGCACCACGCCCCCATTGCCTCCCAGCAGGAGCAGTGCGCCGATGACGAAGGCCGAGCGCCAGTGGGCGCCGGTCGGGCGCTCGAGCGCGACCCGACGTCGGAAGCGAGCGTGCGCGGCCAGCGCGCCGATCATGACCGTGCCGGCCACGCCGAACCTCGCGCCGGCCGACAGCAGCGGCGGCAGGGTCTCGACCACCACGGCGATCGCGAGATAGGTCGAGCCCCACACCACGTAGACGATGAGCAGGGCGATCGCGACCGCCAGCGTCGACGGCCGCGAGGAGGTCGCGGGATTCACCCGCGCATTGTGCGGCTAATCGTCCTCGGCCGAATCGTCGGGTTCGTTGCCCACACCGGCCTGGTCGCTCGCTGCGGCGAGCGAGGTGAACCACGGCTTGGCCTGATCGGGTTCGACATCGTCGGTTCCGGCGCCGGGCACCAGGCGCACATCGTCGGTCACCTGAGCGCCCGGTGGTGCGGACGTCGGCGGCCCGTCGGTCCCGAGTGCGGCCTCGTCGGTGCCCTCGATCGCGCCGGTCGGGACGTCGGTCTTGTGCCTGTCATTCATGATGATCCGGGAGTTGCACGATCGATACCGTGTCGATCGCGGTCGGTGCCGATCGTCGTCATCGGTGAAGGACGACACGCATGAGGAGCCACCGGTGAAGTACATGATGCTCATCGCGGGGAGCGAAGAGGCGTGGGACGCGCTCAGTCCCGACGAGTCGCAGCAGATGATGGAGCGCATCGGCGGCTGGTGGGGCGAGCATTCCGCTGCCGGACGGATCATCGAGGGCCACCAGCTCCAGTCGGTCGCCACGGCGACCACGGTGCGCCGCAACGGCGACGGAGCGGCGACGGTCACCGACGGTCCGTTCATGGAGGGCAAGGAGGTCGTCGGAGGCTACGGCATCCTCGATGTGGCCGACCTCGACGAGGCCATCGCCATCGCGTCGTCGTGGCCGGCGCCGGACGTGCTGGAGATCCGTCCCATCGTGGAACGTGACTGATCGATCGATCGTCGACGAGCGCCTGGCGGAGGTCCTGCGCGATGAGCGCGGCCGCCTGACCGGCGCCCTGGTCCGCATCCTCGGTGACTGGGACGCGGCAGAGGAGCTGGTGCAGGACGCGGCCATGGCCGCCATCGGGGACTGGCCGACGCATGGCATCCCCGACAACCCGGGAGCCTGGCTGATGACGACCGCCCGTCGCAAGGGGGTCGACCGACTGCGTCGCCAGGCACGCTATCGAGAGCGGATGGAGCAGCTGACGCGGGAGGCGACCCAGATGAGCGCGCGCGTCCCGACCGACGGAGCCATGGGAGCCGATGACCGGCTGCGGCTGCTGTTCACCTGCTGCCATCCGGCGCTCAACCGCGAGGCGCAGATCGCGCTCACGCTGCGGACCATCGGCGGGCTCGAGACCCCCGCGGTGGCGCGGGCGTTCCTGGTGCCCGAGGCAACGGTCGCACAGCGGCTGGTGCGCGCCAAGCGCAAGATCCGCGATGCCGCCATCCCGTACCGCGTTCCCGATGCGTCCGAGCTCCCCGGCCGGCTGCAGGAGGTGCTCCGCGTCCTGTACCTGATCTTCAACGAGGGATATCTCGCCTCCACCGGGGACGCATCGGAGCGCCGTGACCTGGCCCGGGACGCCGAGTGGCTGACGTCGCTCGTGCTGCGCCTGATGCCGGACGAGGCCGAGGTCATCGGGCTCCTCGCGCTCATGCGGCTGCACCTCGCCCGATCCGATGCACGCTTCGGGCCCGACGGCTCACTCATCCTGATGGCCGACCAGGACCGCGCGCTGTGGGACCGCGCCGCGATCGCCGAGGCCACCCGGCTCCTGGGACGCGCCGAGCGCATGAACCGGCCCGGATCGTTCCAGCTGCAGGCGGCCATCGTCGCCGTCCACGCCGCGTCCCCCACCTGGCCGGCCACCGATTGGGCCGCCATCGTCGAGCTCTATGACACGCTCCAGCGGCTGGAGCCGACGCCGGTCGTGGCCCTGAACCGGGCACTGGCCATCGCGGAACGCGACGGACCGATCGTCGCCCTGGCCGAGGTGGAGCCATTGGCCGATCGACTCGCGGGCTACCACCTGTTCCACGCCGCCCGCGCCGAGCTGCTGCGACGTGTGGGCCGTCCGCGCGATGCGCGAGCGGCCGACGAGCGCGCCCTGGATCTGACGGCCAATCCTGCCGAGCGCCGCCTGCTGGCGGCGAGGATCGCTCAGGCGGGAAGCGGGCGCTCCGAGGGCCCGACGTAGCGCACGTCGGGGCGAATCAGCACGTCGACCTCTGCCTGCTCGAGGCAGTGCGCGGTCCACCCGGCATGGCGCGCCAGGGCGAAGGTGGCGGGGAAGAGGCTGGGTGGCAGCCCGACGCCCTGCAGCACCGCCGCCGCGTAGTACTCGACATTCGTCTTGATCGGGTAGTCCGGCTTGAACTCCTCGAGCACCCGCAGCGCGATCTCCTCGACCGCGACCGCTTTTTGCAGCCAATCGGCGGCGTGGGCCTGGCTCTCCGCCACGCGGCGCAGCGCCGCGGCGCGAGGATCGTAGGCACGGTAGACCCGGTGGCCGAAGCCCATGAGCCGCTCGCCGCGCTCGAGCGTGGCACGGATCCACGCCTCGGCCTGGTCGATGTCGCCCATCTCGTGGAGCTGGTCGACGACCTCCGCGGGGGCCCCGCCGTGCCACGGGCCCTTGAGCGCGCCGATGGCCCCGACGACCGCGCTGGCGATGTCCGAGTGCGTCGAGATGATGACCCGCGCGGCGAAGGTCGAAGCGTTGAAGCCGTGCTCCGCGCCGACGACGAAGTAGGCGTCGAGGGCCCGCGCCGCGGCAGGATCCGGCCGCTCGCCGCGCAGCTGGTAGAGGAACCCCTCGGCCAGGCCGAGGCCCGCGTCGGGTTCGATCGGCTCGAGGCCGTCACGGATTCGCGCGAACGCGGCCAACGCCGACGGCGCGACCGCCGTCAGGGCACGCGCCTGCTCGACCGTGGGCGGCCACAGCGTGCCCTCCACCGCACCCCAGGCCGAGAGGGCCGTCCGCAGGGCATCCATGGCGTGCGTCGACGTCGGCAGGACGCGGAGCGCATCCAGCACCTCCCCCGGCAGCGGCGCGCACGACAGGGACGCATCGGCGTTCCATTCGCCCGTCCACAGCAGCTCGGCCACCTGGGCGTACGATCCGCGCTCGACCAGCTCCCCGATCGGATAGCCGCGGTAATGCAGCCGGCCGTTCTCACCGTCAACGCGGGCCAGCGCCGTCTCCCCGGCGAGCACGCCCTTCAGCCCGGGTGCGTAGGCTCGTTCGCTCTCGTTCATGCTCGGCAAGTCTAGCCCGGCGGCGTAACGATGGCGGCTGCCCGAGCGTCCACGGCTCCGATACCTCCCCGACCGAAGCAGGAGAACCGCCAAGGATGCGCACCTCGATCGCCACCGGCGTCATCGTCATGACCCTCACCCTGACCGCCTGCGCGGATCCCCAGCCAGGGACGTCGGCGAGCCCGCCGGTCACGTCCTCTTCCGCCCCAAGCTCGTCGGTGGGCAGTGCCGAGCCGGTGCCGTCGGACGAGCTGGCGGAGTTCTCCTGCGAGCTCCCGATCGTCGAGGGCGGGACCGTGGCGCTGGCGAACCTCACCGACGTCCGGATCGGCGCGCATTCCGGATACGACCGCGTGGTGTTCGAATTCGCCGACGGCCTGCCCGAGATGACCCTCGACCGCGCTTCCCCACCCTTCACCCACGACGCCTCCGGCATGCCGATCGAGGTCGCGGGGTCGAGCTTCCTGCGCCTGACCCTGCGGGGCGGCACGAAGCAGACCCCGGACGGATCGAGCAGCTATGACGGGCCGACCGACTTCAGCCCCGGCCTGCCCGGCCTCGTGCAGCTCGTCGAGGGCGGCGACTTCGAGGCCCAGAGCACGTGGTACTTCGGCTTGACGAGCGAGGCCTGCGTGCGGGCGCTGCTGCTCACCGATGACGGGCCGGCACGCCTGGTGATCGACATCGAGCCGTGATTCACCGGCCGCGGTTGCGAGGCACGCCGGCAGACCCCGGTCGCCACCGCAGCGGGCGATGTCCGCTAGCATCGACCCTGCACAGCCAACCACAGGAGAACCGATGGCCGATCGACCAGGCCCGCCGTCCGGCGCGCTCGACACCACGAAGAGCTACACCGCCCGATTCAAGACCGAGAAGGGCGACATCGTCGTCGACCTCTACGCCGACCGCGTCCCGCTCACGGTCGAGAACTTCGTGAACCTCGCCCGCGCGGGCTTCTACGACGGCACGACGTTCCACCGCGTGATCGGCGGCTTCATGGCCCAGGGTGGCGATCCCACGGGAACCGGCACCGGCGGCCCGGGCTACCAGTTCGGTGACGAGTTCGATCCATCGCTGCGGCATGACGGTCCCGGCACGCTGTCGATGGCGAACGCCGGACCCGGGACGAACGGCAGCCAGTTCTTCATCACCCACGGCCCGACGCCGCACCTCGACGACCGGCACAGCGTCTTCGGTCGGGTCAGCGAGGGCATGGATGTCGTGATGGCGCTTCGCGAGCGGGATCCCCAGCGCGACCGCGATCCGGGCGACAAGATCGAGACGATCGAGATCAGCGAATCCTGATCCTGGCATGATCCCGCGCGTCGCCGCGATCCTGGCGGTCGGGACGATTCTCGCCGCGTGCACCGCGGCCGTGGACCCTTCGCCGTCGGAACCTGGAGCGTGCTCCTCGTCCCTGCCGGCACGCACATCGCCAGTCGACTACCCGGTGGCGGTCCTCCACGTCAACGGCGACGACCTTCCGCCCGTGGTCGGTGCCATCGCGTGGTCCGGGGGCTCGCAGCCCGTCGCCACGACGGCGGCGCGCCCGGTGCATCGCGAGCGATTCACCGTCCTCCAGGTCAGCGGGATCGACGACGTCTCGGTCCGGATGACCGACGGGGTTCAGCTCGCCGCATGGCGCGTCGAGGCGCAGCCGGCCGACGAGTTCCGCACGCAGGGACCCGGTCCCGGGGCCGCGTGGGTCGACGGCGACGGGGCCAGCGAGGTGCTGTGCGTCCCCGTCACCGACGGCGAGTGGGTCCTCCGCGCTGACCTCACGTTTGCGGATGGGGACGGCACAGGAACGTTTTATTGGCGCCTGAACGTGTCGGGCGCCGGCGGAAGCTGAGGCGTCAGGATTCGGCGCTCGCTGCCTCGAGAATGTCGTCGAGGGGTTCGGTCCGATAGCGGTCAACCCAGCGCAGCACATCGTCGGCGTACTGACCCGACGCGTTGTAGGCGATGAGCGCCCGTCGCAGCTCCGAACGCGACGTGTAGTCTCCCGGCTCCCGCAGGCAGAGGTGCGCCACCGCCGTGAGCGCCGCGTCGTAGAGATTGTCCGGGTCCGCGGTGCCATCGCCATTGCCGTCGCGCCCCAGCTCGCGCCACGTGGTCGGGATGAACTGCAGCGGGCCCATGGCCCGATCCCACTCGCTGTCCCCGTCCAGGACGCCTTCGTCGGTGTCGACGATCGTCTGCGTTCCGCGCGTCCCGTCGAGCTGACGGCCGCGAATCGGCGGCTCGACGTTGCCGTCGACATCCAGCCGATGATCGTCGAGCCGTCCGTGGCGGGACTCAACCTGGGCGATGCCCGCGACGATGGGCCAATCGACGGCGCAGGAGCTGGTCACCGTCGGGGCAGCCTGCTCGGCCGATCGGTAGGCGTCGTATGCGACCTGCGGGATGCGCCCGCCGAAAGGTGGAACAAGGTCGGCACGGCCCAGCGAGTACGCGGCGACGGCGCCGAGGCCGACGAGCAGGACGGCCGCCAGCACGGTCGATCCGATGCGTCGCCCTGCCGAGGCGCGCCGAGCCGGTGCCATGCGCCCGAGCGTGCCACAACTCCGGGCGCGGCGCACTCCTGCCGTTGGTCAGGCCGCCTGCGCGCCCTCGTACAGGAGGGCGAAGGTGGCGGCCGGGTCGGGCGCGAAGGCCATGTGGGTGTTGCAGGCGCTGCAGACCAGCTCGTCCTCGGCCTCGTGGACCGTGAAGACGACCTCGTCCTCGCACCATGCGCAGTCGAGAAGAATGTTCATGCTCGCAACCATGAGCTCCGGTCGTGACAACTCTGGTGTCGCGATGCGCGGGCCCGACAGGACGAACGTCCCATGTCATCGGCACGATGGCTGTCGTATGCTGAGCAGGTCGGATGCCCGGCTGGGACGCCCTGCACCGACGTCGTCCAGAGCAGGTCTGGACGGAGTACGCGCGCTCCCGGACAAGGTCTCCTCTTTCCGTGCGCGCGCATTCTGTATCCAATCATCCGGCGCTCCGCGACTGGCGGGCATTCGCCGCCCGCCACTACCGCCCGTTCCGCGTCCTCGCCGTCGCCCAGGGCTTCATCGGCGCCCTGACCGGCCCGGCCATCACGATTCCGCTGCTGCTGGCACTCGGGGCACACCCGGCACTGGCAACCGCCATCGCCGTCCTGCCTGCCGTGGGCACGATGTCGCAGCGCTGGCTCCCCAGCTGGCTCGACCGCACTGACGGCAACCTGCGCGGGCTGGTGGTGCTCTTCGCCACGATCGGGGAGCCGCGCGGCCTCCTCCTGGCAGCCGTCGTGGCTCTCGCAGCGACCGGCATCCTGGCGCCGATCGCTGCCATCGTGCTCATCGGCGTCATCAGCGGCCTGCTCGGCGCACTCGGCGCAACGGCCTACAGCCTCCAGCAGTCGTGGTACCAGATCATCCTTCCCGATGACGAGCGACGGCTGATCGCGCCGCGCCTCGGCGGCATCGCGCTCGGCATCGGGTCGGTCGTGCTTCTGCCGATCGCTTTCACGATCGACACCCTGGTCGAGACGATCGGCCTGTGGGCGTACGCCGGACCGCTGCTCGTCTCGGGGCTGGCGGGCCTCGTCCCGCTCGTCGTCCTGCGACGCCTCCCGCCGCCCGGCCGCATCCGGGTCCCGCGCCAGACTGCCTGGAGAAGCGACGAGCAGGCCCGGCTTCGGCGGCACGGCAACGTGATGACCCTGGCCCTGCTGTCGGCCGGCCTCTCGCCGTTCCTGTCCGTCTACGCCATCAGCGTTCTGGGGACCGGCGCCGGGTTCGCGATCGCGCTCAGCGCCATCAGCTCGGCAACGCTCGTCCTCGCCTCGCTGTGGGTCAGCACCCATCTTCGTGGCGGGTCGTCGTCGCGCCTCCTGCGCAGCTCGTTCCTGCTGCGCGGGACGGCACTGCTGCTCGGCCTGGCGGCGCACCCGGCCAACCCGCTGGCCCCGCTCGTCCTCGTGGTCGTCGCGGTCCTCATGGCCGTCGGCGAC
The DNA here is from genome assembly GCA_963767985.1 of uncultured Chloroflexia bacterium. Classification (GTDB taxonomy): domain Bacteria; phylum Chloroflexota; class Limnocylindria; order QHBO01; family QHBO01; genus JACDBZ01. Next base: position 118,601 of record CAVYGE010000001.1, on the reverse strand, counting down.
ACCGCGGGACAGCTTGCGGCCAACGAGCGCCTCTTCCGGCTGGCGACCGGGCCGGGCGTGCTCGCATTCCAGAGCCACTTCGTGGTGCGCAACGTCGGTGCCTACACCGGAGGCGCGGTCGCATCATCGATCGTCATGCTGCTCGGCGGGTATCCGGCGTTCGCGATTCTCTTCGCCAGCGCGGCGGTGGGACGGCTCGCGGCAGCCCGCACGACCGAGGTCTCCCGGTCCCGAGCCATCGGCGGTGAGGCGGAACCGGCGCCCGCCTGACCGGGACCCATTTGCATGGTTGCGCAAGTTCTGAGATACTGTGCGCCATGGAGACCATCCTCGTCGACGATGCGACCCGCACCCGCGCGGCGCTGATCGCCCGGGCCATGGCAGATCCGAAGCGGCTCTGCGTGCTCGAGCAGCTCACCCAGGGTGAGCGGAGCGTCAGCGAGCTGTCGCACGACGTCGGCTGCCAGGTGCCGAACATGAGCCAGCACCTGAGCGTGCTTCGCGCCGCGGGCCTCGTGGCCAGCCGGCGTGACGGCAACACGGTCTTCTACCGCCTCGCGGACGAGCGCGTCCTCGATGCCTACCGAGCCTTGCAATTCGTCGCCGGCTGAGCCTGGCGTCCAAGTCCCGAAAGGAACCCAATGTCCGCCAACGTTCGTGAAGTCACCGACGCGACCTTCGAGGCCGATGTCCTCCAGAGCGACAAGCCGGTGGTCGTCGACTTCTGGGCCGAGTGGTGCGGCCCGTGCCGTATGGTCGCCCCGGAGATCGAGAAGCTGGCCGCCAAGTACGAGGGGACCGTCGAGGTTCGCAAGCTCGACGTGGATGCCAACCCGCAGACCGCGATGAAGTACGGGATCATGAGCATCCCGACCGTCGCGCTCTTCGCGCCCGGCGAGGCCCCCAAGGCCGCCGTGGGCTTCCGGCCCGCCGAAGCCCTCGAGGAGGCATTCGGCCTTCCCGCGATGAGCAACGGCGCCACCGCCTGACGCTCTCTCCAGTGAGCACCGTGCCCTCGCTCCATCGGGAGCGGGGGCATCGTGCTGTTCGGGCGCGACGACCGAGGCGTGGACCACCGATGTCCTGAGGCATACTGCGCGCCTCATGCGTGGCTCCCTCAACGCCGTCCTCATCGGCACCTTCACGCTCCGGTTCAGCACGGGCCTGACCGGGGCGCTGCTGGTGTACTACCTCACCGAGCTCGAAAGATTCGAATCCGGCCGGCCGGTCTCCCCATTCGAGCTCGGGGTGCTCACGGCCGCCTTCTTCCTGGCCGAGCTCATTCTCTCGCCGATCTTCGGCGTGCTCTCCGATCGATTCGGGGCGCGACCCATCATGCAGCTCGGGCCGATCTTCGGAGCGGTCGCGGTGGTGATGACCGCCCTCACCACGGACATCGTGATCCTGGGAGCGACGCGCTGGCTGGAGGGCGCCGCCGCCGCCGCCAGCATTCCGTCCATCCTTGGATTCATCGCCCTGGCGACGGCGCATGACGAAGGTCTGCGCGGTCGCATCGTGGCGCGGTTCGAGGCGGCCACCCTGGCCGGCATCGGCCTCGGGCTGGTCGCCGGCGGAGGGCTGTGGGCGGTCATGGATCGCAACGCCTTCTACCTCAACGCCGTGCTCTACGGCGTCAGCTTCCTGATCTATCGATACGGCGTGCGCGAGGAGGACGCCCCGACGCCGCACGAGGCCAACAGCGCCGACCCGGCGGCGGTCGCGATCGGCGGCCCGGCCGTCGCGCGCCGATTCGATTTCGCGCAGTACCGGACGATGCTGACGAGCTCATCGGTCTGGCTGCTTGCGCCGACGTGGATCGCCGTGAACGCCTTCATCGGCGCCTGGACGAGCCAGTCGATCTTCCAGCTGGTGGACCAGCCCAAGCCAGGATTCGAGGACCAGCTGCTGATGGGTGGCTTCGCGCCGGTCCAGGTCAGCATCGGCCTTGCCGTGGCGATGCTCGTGTTCTTCGCCGGTCTCTTCTACTGGGGCAACCGCTTCAAGAAGTTTCGGCGGACCACCATCATGGCCATCGGCATCATCGGCGGCATGTTCATGGTCGGCGCGATCTTCGGGCTGAACCATGCCGCCGCGTGGGGACCGATCGGCCTCATCGGGCTCGGTCTCGTTGCCGCCGCGGGCCTGTTCGTGCTCGCCGGTGCCACGCCGGCCGCGCTGGGAATGCTCGCGGACATCAGCGAGGAGCACCCCGAGCAGCGCGGCGCGATCATGGGGCTGTACTCGGTCTTTCTCGCCGTCGGCCAGATCGTCGGGTCGCTGAGCGGTGGCGGCGCAGCCGAGGTGCTCGGCATGGACGGGCTGCTGCTCGTCTCGGCCGGCCTGCTGGTCGTGGCTCTGATCCCGCTTCGCTGGTTGCGCGGCTCCGAGCATCTCGTGGGCGTCCGCCCCGGTCTGCCGCGTCCGGCATCGAGCTGACCGCGAGCGGTGACGTACCCCGAGGGCGACGATCAGCGCAGCTGCGGAAGCACCTCGCGGCCGATCCGCTCGAGGCGCGACGCATCGGCCACGCCGCGGACGCTGAAGATCGCGTGCTGGGCACCGGCCTCGCCGAGCTCACCGAGGCGCTGGACGAAGGCATCCGGCGACTCGGCGCCGATGTCATACGACGTGAGGATGGTGCGCTCGATCTCTTCGTAGGGCCGGCCGAGCCGTTCGCAGTGCTCGCGCAGGACGGCGAGCTTGCCGCGCACGAACTCGGGCGATCTGCCGAAGATGTTGCACGCGTCGGCGTACTGCGCCGCCAGCCGCAGCGTCTTCCGCTCGCCGCCGCCTCCGACCAGGATCGGCACCCGTGGCCGGCTCAGCGACTGCGGCGAGTTGATGAGGTGCGTCGCCGTGACCTGCCGGCCCTCGAGGCCCTCGCCCGTCCCGCTGCCGCCGCTCCACATGGCATGCGCCATCTGCAGGGTGTCCTCGAGCAGCTCGAAGCGCTGCTTCAGGGGCGGAAACGCAAACCCGAGGCCTTTCGACTCGTGGACGTTCCACGCGGCGCCGATGCCGAACCAGGCGCGACCGCCGCTCAGGACGTCAAGCGTGGTCGCGGCCTTGATCCACAATCCCGGCGCGCGGTAGTGGACGCCGCCGACCATGAGGCCCAGGCGAGCGCGCTCGGTATGGGCGGCCAGGAAGCCGAGGGCGGTCTGGCCCTCGAGCATCGGCGCCTCGGGCGGCCCCAGGCCGCGGATCTGGAAGAAGTGGTCCATGACCCAGATCGAGTCGAAGCCGGCGTCATCGGCGCTGCGCGCCACTCGCGCCAACGTCGGACCGATCGCGGCCGCGCCCCCGGGCCAGGTGAACTGGTTGAGCTGGAGACCGAGCTTCACGGCACCATCGTGCCACCGGGCACGCCGAAGCGGGAGCTCAGGCCAGCGCCATCTCGTGCCGTTGCATGGCGACCGACAGCTCGTCGGCTGCGATCCGGTCGCGCCCGGCCCGCTTGGCGAGGTAGAGCGCCGCGTCGGCGCGACGCATGAGCGGCTCCGGGTCCCGGCCATCGGCCGGGTCGCAGAGGGCGACACCGCCGGAGACCGTGAACGGCGGCAGGTCCCGGGCCTCGAGCGCCGCTGCCCGCACCCGCTCTCCGACCGCCATGGCCCCGGGAAGGTCGACGTCGGGCAGCAGCAGCAGGAACTCCTCGCCGCCGTAGCGGAACGCCAGGTCGGTGCCACGGGTCGCCTGGCGCAGGATCTCGCCGAGGCGGCCGAGGGCGGCATCGCCCGCCAGGTGGCCGTGCTCGTCGTTGTAGGCCTTGAAGTGGTCGATGTCGAACAGGATCATCGCGAACGGCAGGGGACGCAGCCGATCGCCCTGGTCCAGGAGACGCGCCACCGCCTCGTCCAGGGCCAGGCGGTTGCCGACGCCGGTCAGCGAGTCACGCCGCGCCACGTGGTTGAGCTCGCGGTTGAGCTCGCGGACGTGCGCCTCCTGGCGCTGCGCATAGCGGCTCAGCTGGCGCAATGCGAACTGCTGCTCGAGCATGCCGCGCAGCCGACGCTGCCACAGCTGATGTCCGATGCCACTCGTCACACCGGCCATCGCCACGGCCACCACGAGGTTGCCGCGCTCGGTCGGCGTGAGGTCGACCGCCAGCGGGCTGAGGGCGAATCCGGCGGCGAGCCCGAAGGTCGCGAACAGCGCTGCGGCGTGCCAGCGGTGGTGCCACGGCAGAAACAGTCCGGCACCGACCACGATGATCGCCAGCTCCGCGGTGCCGAGCAGTCGACCGTCGGGCATCAGGCCGTGACCGAGCAGCCCGGCGCTGAACACCGCCACGAGCGCGGCGAAGGCCAGCGGCTCGGCGCGAACGCCTCGGTGCGCGAGGAAGCTGGCGGCGGCGCCGATGCCGGCAGCGATCAGGGAGAAGGGGGCCAGTGCCAGGACGTTCTCTGCGCCGATGACGATCGCGGCGGCCAGGTCGGCCATGACGAGCACCGCCATCAGCCCCGCGCTGAGTGTGACGGCGCGGCGGATGGCGCGACGCTCGGCAACCGCGACCCGACGCCGGATCTGCGGCGGGACGAAGCGGCGAGCATCGGCTGGGTTGGGCCACGATGGCGAGAGCACGACCCCATGGTGGCGAATCAGGCCGCGGACTCAATGCCCCCATGGTCCTGTTCGGCTAGAGGATGTCGTGCTCCCGGGTCACGAATCGACGGTCCGGACGGTACGGATTCGCCGCCACATCGGCCTTGCCGGTGAGGAGGTCGACCACCAGCCGGCTGCCACCGGCGCCGGCCATGATCCCGTGGCCCGAGTACCCCGCGTTGAGGTGCAGCCCGCCAGGTCCCACCGGCCCGAGGTACGGGCGACGGTCCGGCGTGACCTCGTACTGGCCGGCCTGCAGGAACCAGTGGACCGACGGCGCACCTCCGGCCCAGGCATCACGCCAGAAGGGCGCAACCCGGGCCAGCGCGTGATCGGACCCAGGATCGAGCAGGCCGAACGCCCAGTCGTGCTCGATCGGGACTGGGTCGAGCGGCGGTCCGGGTGGCGCCGACGCGTCGGTGAACAGTGCAAGGCAGCCCCGCATCGCCGGTCGCCAGTGCGCCGCCGTCTCCTCCTCGATCGTCATCGGCGCATCCGCCGGAACCGATGGAAGGTCCGGGATCACGAGCTTCTGGCGGGCCGTGGGGGCGATATCGACCTCCACGCCTGCCGTGGCGGTCAGCACCGCGCTGAACGGCCCGGCGGCCACGATCACCGCATCGGCGTCGATCTCGCCGCGGGAGGTGCTCACGCCGCGCACGCGGCTCCCGTCCACGCGAATCTTCCCGACCGCGGTTCCGGCCAGGAACGTGGCGCCACCGCCCGGAACGGCATCGGGAATGCCGGACGCGTTCGACGCGGCGGTGGCATACCCGGCCGTCAGCCGCTTGACGTCCAGCCAGCCATCCGCCGCCCGGTAGCGCGCCCCCCGAACGTCGGGGGACAGCCACGGCCAGCGCGCGCGGGCCTCGTCGCCGGACAGCAGCTCGACGTCGGTGAGCCCCCACTCACGCTGCCGCGCGACGAGGGCGCGGGATCGGTCGAGGGTCGCATCGGTGAGCGAGCAGAACAGGTACCCGCCGTGGCGCAGGCCGAGGTCCCACCCATCGAGACCGGTGCGCTCCGCGAAGGCATCGAAGAGCTCGACGCCTTCGCGCACGGTGGCGATCTCCTCGGGATTGTCGAACTGGAGCCGGAAGGCACCGGTCGAGACCGGCGTCGTCAGCGTCCCGAGCGCGGCACGCCGCTCGAGCAGCACGACCCTGAGACCGGCCCGCGCGGCAAAGAAGGCGGTCGCGCAGCCGACCACGCCGCCGCCGATGACGACGACGTCAGCCGTGCTCGGAAGCGCATCGGCGAATCGCACGGCGGGCTCGGACATGGGTGCATGCTAGCCGCTAGGATCGGGGCGATGAGCCAGGCGGAGCGTGCGGACGTCGTGATCGTGGGCGGAGCGATCATCGGCTCGGCCGTCGCGGCCTTCCTGGCGAACCGAGCCGACTTCGACGGGAGGATCGTCGTCGTCGAGCGCGACCCGACCTTCCGCACGTCGTCGACCACCCTGTCGGCCGCGAGCATCCGCCTGCAGTTCAGCACGCCGCTCAACATCGAGATCAGCCGCTTCGGGGTCGAGGTCATCAAGCACCCTGAGCGCCATCTCGCGGTCGACGGCGCCGTCCCCGAGATCGACTTCGTCGAGAACGGCTACCTCTTCCTGGCCGATGACGCCGGCCTCGCCACGCTCGAGCGGAACCACGCCATGCAGCGCTCCCTGGGCGTCGAGGTGGAGCTGATGGATGCGCCAGCGCTCCGCCGCCGATTCGACTGGATGAACGTCGACGACCTCGCGGCAGGATCGCTGGGCCTGGCGGACGAGGGCTGGTTCGACGCCTACGCCTGGCTCCAGGGCTTCCGGCGCAGGGCGCGATCTCTCGGGGTCGTCGAGCGCATCGGAGAGGTCACGGCCATCGAGCGCGACGGGGAGCGCGTGCGGTCGGTTCGGCTGGGCGATGGCACGACGATCACCGGCGACTGGTTCGTGAATGCGACCGGCCCGCGCGCCGCCGAGCTGGCCGCAATGGCCGGCGTCGATCTCCCCGTCCGGCCCCGGAAGCGGCTCGTGTACCACCTCTCGTCGCCCGCCCGGCTCGGCGCCGCGCCGCTGACCATCGATCCGGCGGGGGTCTATTTCCGGCCCGAGGGCCCGGCGTACCTGGCGGGCTTCTCACCCCGCGCGGGTGATCCCGACCCCGACACCCTCGATCTCGGCGTCGACCACGGCCCGTTCGAGTCGTTCGTATGGCCGACCCTGGCGCACCGGGTGCCGGCGTTCGACGCGGTGCGCCTGCTCGACACGTGGGCCGGCCACTACGAGGTGAACACCGTCGATGCCAACGCCGTCATCGGCCCGCATCCGACGATCACGAATCTGCTGTTCGCCAACGGCTTCTCCGGCCACGGGCTGCAGCAGGCGCCGGCCGTCGGTCGTGGACTGGCGGAGTGGATCGCGACCGGGCGCTACGAGACGCTGGACCTGGCGCCGCTCGGCTTCGCCCGCCTCGCGCGGGACGCACACGAGCGCGAGCTCAACGTCATCTGACGCGTCGAGCCATCACGCGCAGCCGGCATCAGCCGGGTGCGGGTCGGTGAAGGTGACCGTTCCCTCCGGGGCGCCGCGCAGGATCTCGGACGTGTCGATGACCACCGTGCCGTCGTCCTCGATGACGACGGCGAAGCGGTCCATCCCCCGCTCGGCCGGGCCTTTCTCGAGCTTCTCGCCGAGGATGTTGTACGTGCTCCCGTGGCATCGGCACTCGAAGCGCTTCACCGACTCGCACAGGTCGGGAACCATGCATCCGAGGTGCGGGCACTTGCGCCACAGGGCGATCATCTCGTTCGCACCCGGCGCCGGGTTCGGGCTCGGACTGCCGTCGGCCAGGGCCCGCGCGGCCGGCACGTTCACCAGGAAGCTGCGCGCAGCGACGACGGCATGCGGATAGCCCTCGGCGAATCGTGGGCTGGCGTCGAGGATCGCGTCGATCGTGCCGACACGCAGCCGCCCGCCGAGCCCCTCGCTGATGTTCGGCCACAGGAAGGCGAGCGTGCCGCCGAGGAACTCGAGGGACATGAGCCCGACGCCGGCGCCGAGCACGCGACGCATGAACGAGCGGCGGGTCAGGTGGCGCTGGTCGAGCATCGGAGATCCTCCCGGCAACGACTGCCGGTCTCATCTGACACCTCGGCCGGAGGGCGGGCAAGGGGCGAATGTCCCGGGTCAGTCGGGACCCAGGCGGCAGTACTCGCGCGGGTGGGTCCGGTCGTCGGTGATGCGAAACTGCATGTCCCGCCCGCTCAGCACGGCGTCCCAGTCGATGCTCGCCGCGAGGCGCTCACCGTGCGCCCGCAGCTCCCCGAGCCGCCCGACGGCGTCGAGGCCGATCTCCCGGTCGAGCGCGGTGTCGAATCGGTAGAGCGGCGTCTGCGGGTAGTGGCGGTGGACGAGCTCGGTCTGCTGCTCGGAGGGCGAGCGCAGGAGCTCGGACAGGAGCCACCCGACCCAGGCCCACAGCCATCGGGGGCGGTCACGGTGGAGGAAGGTGCCGGTGCCGAGGCTCACCACGGTGGTCGCGGCGGGATCGTAGTCGTCGGTGTAGGCGAAGGCCTCGACACAGGCCTGGTAGACCGGGTTCCCCGCCACGCCGATGCCGCCGTCGATCAGCTCGCCGATCGGCTCGATGACCCAGGGCCGGAAGTAGGTCGGGGCCGCTGCCGACGCGGTCACCGCATCGGCGAGGCGAACGCTGCCCGCCCGGCACGAGTTCGCGGGTCGATCCTTCACGAAATACCACGGCATCCCATCGGCGAGGCGCTTGGCGGTGATCAAGAGGTCGATCGGGCTGTCGTTGAGCCTCCACTCGCGGGCATTCGCGCCGATCTCATCGATGATCAGCCCGTGCAGCCGCTCCGCGTCGTAGAGGGTGCCGGTCAGCACGCGGCGCAGCCCACTGATGAGTGGAATGCTTCGGAAGAGCTCAGGAGCGCGCTCGACATACAGCTCGACGATGCGCTGCGCCGGGACCCCGGCCGCGATGCCTGCCGCCACGACCGCGCCACTCGAGGTGCCGGCGACGAAATCGAACGTCTCGCGGGCCGGTCGCCCGGTGCGGCGTTCGAGGTCCGCCAGCAGAACCGCGGGGATGATCCCTCGCACTCCACCGCCATCGATCGTGAGGATGCGTCGCATGGGTCCATGGTGACCGAGCCACGTGACAGGTGTCGGTCATGATGGGCGGCATGGGGTCGTGGCCGCTGGGCGACGGCGTGGCCGGCCCTGAGGTCCGTGGCCGCCGATAGATCGGCGGGATCGCGCCAAATCGCCCGCCATGGCGCAGGTTCGCCGACCGATCGGTTCTGAGGTGGCCTCGCGGGCCGGAAGTCCCCACTTCGGGCCGCGTGAGAGCCGATATTTCGGCGCGAGAGCGCCAGAGTGCCTGCTGCGGCGCGAATTCACCGACAGATCGGCGGGCGAGCAGTTGTGGCTCGCTCGGAGCAGCCTGGTCGCCGATACATCGGCGAGATCGCGCCAAATCGCCCGTCACGGCGCAGGTTCGCCGATAAATCGGTTCCCAGGTGGCCCGAACGCCCCAGAAACCCGATTCCAGGCCGCGCGAGAGCCGATATCTCGGCGAAACGACGCCCAAACGCCCGCAATGGCGTGGATCCGTCGACAGATCGGCGGCCGAGCGGTGATGTCAGCCCGGAACGGCGACCCCGACCGGCGCCGGAGTCGAGTCGGCGCGTCCCGACGGAAGCTTCGGCACCCGGACGGCGACGAGAACGGCCGCGAACGCCACGACGAGCATCAGTCCATCGACGAGGCCGATGGCGGCCGGCAGGCTGAGTTGCCCCGCATCGGCCATGGCGACGATGGCCCCGCCCGCTCCGGCCCCGAAGGCCGTGCCCAACGTGAACATGAGCTGCAGTCCGGCCGAGCTGAAGCCCTCCTCCCCGCGGGCTGCGGTCTCGAGCACGAGCAGTGACAGCATCGAGTAGGCGAGCCCCATTCCCAGGCCGGCCACCATCCACCCTGCGGCCGCCACCAGCACGGGCAGCTGTGGGAGGAGGACCAGCGCGGTGATCGCGATCCCCACGCCGATCAGCGCGGCACCCACCACGACGAGCGTGCGACGCGTCCCGGCACCGGCGGCCCGCGCCTGAAGCCAGGAACCGGTCGACCACGACACCGCCGCTGCCGACAGCGCCAGCCCGCCGAGGGTGACGCTTCCGCCGCGCACCTCGACCACCGTGAGCGGGACGAACGCCTCGGTGCCGAAGAAGGCAAAGGCGATGGCGAAGATCGCGACGAATGTCGAGGGCCGGCCACGTTGCAGCCGAAGCGTCCCCACCGGCAGCAGGTGCCGGAGCGACGTCAGCGCCAGCAGCGCACCGAGCCCGGCGCTGACGGTCGCCGGAACGAGGCGCGGCAGCTCGATGCCGAGAGCGGGGATTGTCAGTGTCCCGACCGACAGCGACGCGAGCAGCAGCGTCGAGCCGAGGGCCAGGCGCAGTGCGTCGAACCCGCGGCGGGCGTCGCTGCGCGACCTCGCGACCGATCGCTGTGCCGGGCCCAGCGCAGCGAGCTGCGGATAGACGGCGAGCCCCATCACGAGCAGGGGCCCCACGATGCCGAGGAAGACCCATCGCCACCCGATGGCGTCTGCCACCCAGCCGGCGAGCGCCGGCCCGACCAGCCCGGGCACGATCCAGGCGCTGGAGATCAGCGCGATCATGCGCGGCGTCACCGATGGCGGGTAGGCGCGCGCAATTGACGCGTAGACCACCGATCCGATCGCTCCCGACCCGAACCCCTGAATCGCACGGCCCGCGATGACGACCGACATGTCGTTGGCGATGCCCGAGACGACCATTCCGGCCCCGAACAGGAGAACGCCGATGCCCAGGGCGCGCCCGGGTCCGCGGCGGTCGGCATCGGAGCCCGCCAGGGTGATCCCGATGATGTTCGTGAGCCAGAACGCGCTGAAGGCCCACCCGTAGAGGTCGAGCCCTCCAAGCTCCCCGACGAGCGCCGGCAGGACGGTGGGCACGGCCATGCCCTCGAAGGCCGCGATCGTGACGAGGCCGATGAGGCCGATGGTCAGCAGACGCCGCTCCGGCGCGAAAGCCCCCTCCCCCTCGCTCACCCGATGACCGCCGGCCCCAGCAGCAACGGGGAGCCGAGCTTGGCCTCGTAGCGCGGGCGGAACCGCGCCGCGTTGTACATCTCGGCCACATCGATGGTTCGCGCCCCGAGCGACCGCTCGGGCAGGGGCGAGTGGTCGTACTTGCCATTGCGGATGGCAACCATCCGCCCGAACTGCCCATCGGCCAACAGGTCGACAGCCACGTTGGCGAACGTGATGGCGACCATCTGATCCAGGGCGTCCGGATCGCCGGAGCGCAGGTCGTAGGTCAGGTCGGAGTGGACCGTCTCGACGCCCGTCCGGCGCCGCAGCTCATCGGCGAGGGCCTCGCCGACGTCGGCCTTGTGGCGGTGGCCGTAGGCATCGGCCTCCCCGACCTCCGTCAGCTCGCCGCCCTGCCAGATCGCGCCTTCGCTGGCGATGACGAAGGCGTAGCCCGAGGGGTTCAGCCGGCGATCGTCGGCAAGGACGTCCGACAGCGCCTCGAGGTCGAACGGCGCCTCGGGGATCACGCAGCGCGCGCTGGTGACGTAGGCGGCATACCAGGCTGTGTAGCCGGCATTGCGCCCGAAGATGCGGAAGACGCCGATGCGCTCGTGGCTGCCGAGGGTGGTCCGCTGCCGGTTGATGAGCTCCTTGGCCCGCGTGACAGCGGTCGAGAAGCCGATGCAGTACTCGGTGCCGTGCACGTCGTTGTCCATGGTCTTCGGGATTGCGATGACCGGGAATCCCTCGCGCCCGAGGCGGGCCGCATAGCTCAGCGTGTCATCGCCGCCGATGGCGACCAGCGCATCGATCTCCAGGGCGCGGAGATTGTCGAGGACGAGCGGCGTGAGGTCGTACCGCCCACCGTCGATCTCGAGCGTCGCGCGCCGTTTGGCGCCGAGATGGTCCGGAAGCGCGTCCTCGCCCATCGAGGACGGGCTGGTGCGCGAGGTGTGGAGCACCGTCCCGCCCGTGCGGTCGATGGCCCGCGTGGACACCCGGTCCAGCGGTCGGAGGAATCCGCCGCCGTCCTCGAGCGAGGTGTCGACGTGCGTCAGGCCCTGCCAGCCCCGCCGAATCCCGAGGGCCTCCCAGCCGACCTCGCTCGACCGATACACCACGCTCTTGATGACCGAGTTGAGGCCGGGGACGTCGCCGCCGCCGGTGAGAATTCCGATGCGTTTCATGGGTTGAGCACCATGCTGCCAGATCGGAGGCCGATTTGTGAAAAGGGGCGAAATCTGGCAGAATTCTCTTCCGCAACCGGAGTCCGCCCTGTGTCCTCGACCCCCACACGCCAGCGCCGCTATGTGACGTGGCGGCTGCCTGATCGCCACTTCAGCAAGGTCCATCTCGTCGGCGAGCCCGGCTCCACGATCTGCGGACGCGCGCTGCCGCGCGCCATCGGCCAGCCCAAGGCGCCGATCCCCGATTCCGAGATGTGCCCGGACTGCGACGCGCAGGGCTGACCCGCGCTCCATGACCACGAAACCGGCCGCCGATGACCTCGGCGGCCGGTCTGGTTCCGGCGAACCCATCACGCTGCCCTCGGACGCGCTCGTCGTGCTCGTCGGAGTGGCTGCCAGCGGCAAGAGCACGTTCGCGGCGCGCCACTTCGCCCCTTCCCGGATCGTGTCCTCGGATGCCCTGCGCGCGATGATCGCGGACGACCCCGGCGCGCAGGAAGCGACCGATGACGCCTTCGACCTGCTTCACCGACTGATCGCCATGCGGCTGCGACGTGGTCGCCTCACCATCGTGGACGCGACGAACGTCGAGAGCTGGGCCCGAGAGCAGATCGTGGCCGTGGCGCGTCGCCATCGGCGCCCGGCTGTGGCGATCGTCCTCGACCTGCCGCTCGAGATCGCGCTCGAACGCAACGCCGCGAGGGCGGCGCCGCGACCACCGCCGGCAGCCATCCGGCGTCAGCATCGGCTGCTGGAGGTATCGATCGCGGATCTCGGAAGCGAGGGGTTCGCCGCCGTTCACGTCATGCGCTCGGCGGCGGCGATCGAGGGGGTTCGGATCGAGGTCGCGTAGCTCCGGACAACGAAATGCCCCGGAGGAACAGGCGTCCGACCTCGGCGGCCGAAGCCTCCGTTGCCGGTACCGGAACCCGTGACCGAAGCCATGTGATCCGGTATCGCTTGCCCCTTCGGGACGACCCAAGTATCGGGTCGCGCGGCCCCACCCGGCAACCCCAGTTATCCCCGAATATCGACGCCGGCCGGCGCGCTGTCCACACGTCGTCCACGACATCTCACGAACCGACGGCGTGGGACGTTTGACCGATGCGACACACGGTCGCCGATGACACCCTGAGGACGACATGGACCGATCCGACCGCACCGCCTATCTCATGCTGAGCGGCATGGCCGTCGCCTTCGGCGGCACCTGGGTGGCGGCCGTCGTCGCCGTGGATGCCGCACCGCCGTTCACGATTGCCGCCATCCGGTTCGGAATCGCGTCCGTGCTGCTCTACGCGTGGGCGCGGATCACGAACCGCCCGCTGTCGCCGGTTCGGCGAGCCGACATCCCGATCGTGATCGGCCTGGCGCTCACCGCCGTGGCCGGCTACAACTGGCTCTTCCTCACCGGGCTCACGCTCGCGCCCGCCTCCGACGGGGCCATCATCGTTCCGGGCCTTGCCCCGGTCTTCACGCTGATCCTGGCCGGGCTCTTCCTCGGCGAGCGGCTCGGCCGGCGCGGCGTGCTCGGTCTGGCGGTTGCGGCCGTCGGCCTGCTGCTCGTCGTGAGCCCCAGCGGCGCCACCGACGATCGCCGTCTCCTCGGCGACCTTCTGTTCATCGCCGGCGCCCTGTTCTGGGGCGTGTACTCGGTGCTGGCTCGCCTCGCCCACCGGCGGTTCGATGCCGTCAGCACGACGCTCTACGGCACCGCGCTCGGAACGCTGGTCCTGCTGCCGCCGGCGATCGCGGAGGGCGGGGTGGACCGGGTTCTCGCCGCGCCGCTCGGTGCGCTGGCCGGCATCGGCTACCTTGCCGTCTTCGGTACCGTCGCCGCCTTCGTCCTGTTCAATCTCGGCGTGGCCCGCATCGGCGCTGCGCGAGCCAGCGCCTTCGCGCTGCTCGTGCCCGTCATCGGCGTCCTGTCATCGGTCGCGCTCCTCGGCGAGACGCTCGGACCCTTCACCCTCGTGGGCGGGATCATCGTGCTGGCGGGACTGTGGATCGTCGAGCACCGCGGCGCCGGAAGTCGTGCGCCATCGCCCGTGCCGACCCCCGACCCCAGTCGCGCCTGAGGGACCGCCGGTAGACTGCGCCGATGCGTGCACGCGAGCTCGGGATCCGCATCGGTCGGATGGACCCCGGTGATCACAACGCGATCACCGACGTGCCCGGCGTCCGCGTCGGACATACCACCCTGATTTCCGGCCACGGATCGTTGCGCCGGGGAGAGGGGCCCATCCGCACCGGCGTCACCGTGGTCGTTCCGCACGACGGCGACGTCTGGACGGAGCCCGTCTTCGCGGGCGCGCATCGGCTCAATGGCAACGGTGAGCTCACCGGCCTCGAGTGGGTCCGCGAGTCGGGAATGATGGGCGGAGCGATCGGTATCACGAACACGCACAGCGTCGGGGTGGTGCACGACGCGCTCATTGCGGCCGCGACCGGATCGCACGGCCCGAACGAGGGGTTCTGGTCCCTGCCCGTCGTGGGCGAGACCTATGACGGGGCGCTGAACGACATCGACGGGTTCCATGTCCGGCCGGAGCACGTCGCCGCGGCACTGGACGCCGCAGCGACGGGACCGGTGGCGGAGGGCAGCGTCGGGGGCGGAACAGGGATGATCTGCCACGAGTTCAAGGGCGGCATCGGCACCGCGTCGCGGCATGCCGCTGAGTGGATCGTCGGGGTCCTGGTGCAGGCGAACTACGGCACGCGCGAGCTGCTGCGCATCGACGGCGTCCCGGTCGGCTCGGCCGTCGGCCGCGAGGAGGTGGCTTCGCCGTGGGACCAGGTCGAGGCGCTCGGGAGTCGCGCCGGTCCGGAAGGCGGCTCGATCATCGGGATCGTGGCGACCAACGCTCCGCTTCTCGCCCACCAGTGCGCCCGGCTGGCACAGCGGGTCGGGATGGGCGTCGCCCGAATGGGCAGCTACGCGTCGCACGGCTCCGGCGACCTGTTCCTCGCCTTCGCCACCGGAAACCGCGGCTTGTCGCGCGACGCCGGCGAGGCCGATCCGCGCGCGACCGTCGAGCTGCGCATGGTGGTCGACGAGAGCATCAATCCCCTGCTCGAGGCGACGGTCGAGGCCACCGAGGAGGCGATCGTCAACGCACTGCTTGCCGCCACCACGATGACGGGACGCGACGGGATCACCGCGCACGCGCTCGACCACGAGCGGCTGGTCGCGGTGATGCGAGCGCACGGCCGCGCCTCGCAAGACCGGGACACTTGACGTAGGCGACGATGCGGCCAATGTCGCTATCGCAGCAGCCCGGCCTGTCCGACACTGATGGCGGCCCAACCTCCCTCCAGTCGAACATCCCGATCGGTCCCAGACCGATCGGGATGTTCGTGATGCGGCCCGGATGCGATCAGCGCTGGCGCGGGTCGAGGGCATCGCGCAGGCCGTCGCCCAGGAACGAGGCGCTCATGACGATGGTGATCAGCACCAGGCCGGGCCAGGCGACCAGCCATGGGTTGCGGAAGAAGTAGGTCTGCGCCTCGGTCAGCATGTTGCCCAGGCTCGCCTCGGGCTGACTGATGCCGAAGCCGAGGAAGCTCAGCGCCGCCTCGATGACCACCGAGTCGGCCACTCCCAGCGTGGCCGCGACGATGATCGGCGCCATTGCCGGCGGGAGCATGTGGCGGACCATGATGCGCAACGGGCTGGCACCGAGGGCACGCGCGGCTGCCACGTAGTCGACCTCGCGCAGGCGCAGGAACTCGGCGCGCACCAGCCGCGCGGCCAGCGTCCAGCTGGTGATGCCGATGGCGATGATGATGACCCACACGCTGCCCCCGCCCCAGAAGCTGACGAGCGCCAGGATGATGAACAGCGCCGGGAGGCTGAGCACGATGTCCACGAAGCGCATGAGGACGTTGTCGACCCACCCGCCGACGTATCCCGCCACGGAGCCGACGCCGATGCCCAGGGCCACGATGATGATGACGGCGGCGGTGCCGATCGACAGGCTGGTGCCGGTCGCCTTGGCCAGGCGCGCGAGCACGTTCTGCCCGATATCGCTGTAGCCGAGCGGCGCGAAGCGGAACTCGCCGGCGGCGTCGGTGCCGATCTCGGGCGGCGCGTTCACCTTGGCCAGGATCGCCGCCCGCCACGCATCCCCGGTGATGGCAGGCAGCACGAGTGAGCCGACGACCAGCACCGCCAGCGCGACCAGGCCCGCCACCGCGAGCCGGTTGCGGAGAAAGCGCTGGCGCGCGAGCTGCCAGTACGTGCGAATCGGCGTCTGGTCGAGCAGGTCGGCATCCGCGTCCTGCGACTCCTCGCGCGGGGCGAGCGCATCGGCATGGGCCATGACTCGTATCGCTCCTTCAGCCGAGCTTGATTCGCGGGTCGGCCACCGCGTAGAAGACATCGGCCAGCAGGTTGCCGATGACGACCCCGATGCCACCGATCATCACGAAGGCGAGAACCACCGGGTAATCGCGGTTCGCGACGGCGTCGACGCCCATCTGACCGACGCCCGGCCAGCTGAAGATCGCCTCGGTGATGGCCGCTCCACCGAGCAGCGTCGGGATGGTGAGGCCGAGCAGGGTGATGACGGGGATGATCGCGTTGCGCAGTGCGTGCTTGAAGGTGACGCGTCGGGCGGGCAGCCCCTTGGCATGAGCCGTTCGCACGTAGTCCTGGTGCAGGACCTCGAGCATCGCCGCCCGCACGTAGCGCGACCAGCCGGCGACCTGCTGGATCGCCAGGCTCGCGACGGGCAGCACGAGGTGCCACGCGATGTCGAGGGGATCGCCCTCGTTGCCGAAGCTCTCCATGCCGAACAGCGGGAACCAGCCGAACACCACGCCACCGAAGAAGAGCAGGTAGAGGCCGAGCAGGAACGACGGGATCGCGTAGCCGACGGTTGCCAGGCTGCTGATCAGCCGATCCGCCCAGCTGTACTGGCGGACCGCGGCCAGAATCCCGAGCGGGATCGCGAGGACGATGGTCACGAGCAGGGCGGTGCCTCCCAACAGCAGGGTGGCCGGCAGGCGCTCGGCGATCTTGTAGATCACCGGCTGACCGTCGAGGAACGAGTAGCCCCACGCCTCGGGTCGCCAGACCTGGACGTAGGTCGTGATCCAGTTCCAGAACTGCTCGTGGACCGGTCGGTCGAGCCCGTAGAGGCGGATCAGGCCCTCGAGCTGCTCGGGACGGACGGTTGGGGTCCGAAAGCGGTCGATCGGGTCGCCGGGCGCCAGGTGCACCAGGCCGAAGCTGATGATCGCGACACCGAACAGGATCGGCACCGACTGGAGCATGCGTCTCGCGATGTAGCCTGCCATGTCGACGGCCTTCGCTGCGGAGATGGTCGAGCCGATGACGCCCGCGCGGGGCGGACGCCATCGGCCGGGAGAGTCGGGTCTACGACTCCGGGATCACGATCTTGTGGCGCTGCCACAGCCACGTCGGGGACTCGAGGTTCAGCTCACCGTCGGTGAACGTGAGCCCCAGGTCCATGCCGTCACGCACCAGCGGCGCGTAGGCGAACAGGTACGGCTGCTGCTCCGCCAGGATCTCCTGGAATCGGAAGTACAGCTCCTTGCGCTCTTCCTGATCACTCGTGGCCAGGCCGGCCTCGATGATCTCGTCGACTTCGGGATCGCAGAACCCGATGTAGTTGAAGAGCTCCGGACGCTCCTCGGTGCTCACCTGGCTGCAGTGCCACAGGCTGAACGGATCGGGATCGACGGCGGCGGACCATCCGCCGAAGTAGGCGTCGAAGCCATCCGCGGCCCAGGCGCGGTCGAGCGCCGGCAGGAGCACGGTCTGGAAGTCGGCCGGGTTGACGGTGATCTCCGCACCACACTCACGCACCTGCTCGGCGAACAGCTGCATGAAGTTGATCCGGTCGCTCTGACCGGCGCGGACGAGCACGGTCGCCTCGAGGCGCTGCCCGTCCTTCTCGTAGATGCCGTCGTCCCCCATCGTCCAGCCGGAGTCCTCGATCAGCGCCTTCGCGGCGTCGACGTCGCGCTCGACGCCCTGGACGTCGGGGTTGAACGCCCACGACGCGGGTGGCGTCTCGGACTCGGTTGGCAGCGCGGTGCCGTTCGTGGCCGCGTCGACCGTGCCCGCCTTGTCGATGCACAGCTGCATCGCCTTGCGCAGGTTGACGTCACCGAAGATCCGGCCCTCGCGCACGTTGAACTGGAGCTCGAGGTGCAGGAATCCGGGGTACTCGGCGACCTTCACGTTCTCGGAGTTGCGCACCGCCTCGTATGCGTCCGGGGTCATCTCCTCGACGTAGTCCACCTGCCCCGCCGACAGCGCGCTGGCGGCGGCGACGAGGTCGGTGATGATCACGAAATTCATGCGAGCGGTGGCCGGCACGCCACCGTGGTAGTCGGCGTGCGCCTCGAGTACGACGCTCTGGCCGACCTCGAAGTCCACGAGCTTGTACGGGCCGGTGCCGACCGGCTCACGGTTGAACGGCAGCAGGCTGTAGACGGCCGCCACGGCATCCAGCCCATCGGCCTCGAGGGATGTGGCCACGCCGAGCAGGTCGGTGGACAGGGTCGTGCCGTAGCTGCAGGCGTCGAAGGCACCGTCGAAGGTGTGATCCTCGCGCCGCGGCAGCTCAACGCTCGCCTGTGTCAGCAGCTGCTCCGCTTCCGCCAGGGCCGCTTCGCACCCGGCAGCGTCGGGTTCGTCCGCCCCGGCGGGCTCGTCGATCGCCGCGGCAGCGGCACGCACCGCGGCCGGGTCGAGGGACTCGGCGGCGCCGGTGAAGTCGGCATACGCGGCCTCGATGACCGCCTTCGACTCGATGCCGAGCGTCGGCAGGATGAGGGTCACGAACGGCGAGTACGGCTGCGGAAGATTGAAGGCGATGGTGTGGTCGTCGATGACCTCGGCGGTGTCCACGAATCCCGCCAGGCAGATCGACGGGTTGTAGGTGCAGTTCGCGCTGATGGCGAGGTCGTAGCTGTACTTCACGTCCTCGGCCGTCATCGGATCGCCGTTGTGGAAGGTGGCGTCGACCAGCGAGCACGTCCAGACCAGCTCGTCGGCGTCCGGCTCGCATTCGGCCAGGTTCGGGACCGGCTCGATCTTGTCGTTGTACTGGTACAGGGCGTCGTAGATGAATGCCGACAGGTCGGCCGTCGGGTCGTCATCGGCCCCGTTGCTGATCTTGCCGGGCTGGCCGTCGAGAACCCAGGTGATAGCATCGCGATAGCCGGTCTCCCCACCAGGATCCCCTGAGGACCCCGGACCAGTGGAGGGCGAATCGGATCCCGTGGCACCACCCGACGAGTCCGTGCCCGCACCGCCGCAGGCGGCGAGCACCAACCCGAAGATCGTGACCAGCGCGGCGAACCGCCACGTACGTGGTTGCATGACTGCGCGTTCCTCCATGATTCCCCGATGGCGCGCGGTCGGGCGGATGATCGACGCGGATGAGACGGACCAGGACTCCCTGCCGATGACCCGCCCGACCGGCCTCGTGCCATTGCCTGGTCGTATCGTCAGCCAGGCTGAACAACATACGGTCCTGCAGGGCATGGGGTTCATTCCTACTGAACACGTCCTCCAGGGATGACCGAGCCCCGCGGCCCGAAGGCGGCCGAGATCGGGGCACGGCTGCGAGCCCTGCGTGCCGCCCGGAACCTCTCGCTGCGCCAGCTGGCGCGCATGATCGAGGCAAGTCCGAGCCTGCTCAGCCAGGTCGAGAACGGGAAGGTCACGCCCTCCGTCGACACCCTCTATCTGCTCGCCCATGCGCTCGACGTCCCGATCGCCTCGTTCTTCGGCGACGCCGCGGCCGCGCCGCATCCTGGCAGCGCGTGGGTCGTCACGGCGCGCGAGCGCAAGCGCATCGTCCTCGAGGGCGGGGTCACCTGGGAGAACCTGCTGCCCGGAGAAGAGCCGGGCATGCGGTTCATGGAGATCCGCTATGCGGCCGGCGCGACCAGCGGCGAGCACATGCTCACCCATCCGGGCCGCGACCTGTTCGTGGTCCTCGACGGCGAGCTCACATTCCGGGTGGGGTTCGCCGAGCACCGGCTCAGCGCAGGAGACTCCATCGGGTTCGGGGACAACCAGCCGCACCAGCTGCGGAACGAGGGGACGCGGGAGGCGCGCGCCATCGTCTTCGTGATCGGCGACCGAACGGACCATCTCCCCGGCGCGTGATCAGGTGACGTCCCGAGGTCGCGATCGGACGTGGGGAGGGCAGGGTTGCGGCGCGACCCACGCCCCTGGGCCGCGCCGCGATGTCACTGGCTGAACGGACGAGGAGGGTTGCGACGGCGTCTCGGGCCCATCGACTGCCGGATCTCGCGGATCGCTCAGGCCACTGCGACGCTCCGTGTCGCGATCCGTGCCGGCAGTGCGTCAGGTCCGCGTCGCACCCACCCGCCTCGTGTCATGGATACGCGCACGGGCGGCCAAACGTTCAACCGGAATGGACAGGGCTCACGGCCGCGCGATGGGGGTCGGTGCGCCGTCGTCGTCGATGGCCACGAACACGAAGCTCCCCGACGTCGCGAGCCGGCGCTCGCCGCTCGCGACCTCCTCGGCGAACATGTCGACACCGACCGTGACCGACGTTCGACCGACCGCCGTGACGCGCGCAACGAGCTCCACGAGCTGGCCCGCCCGCACCGGGACCTTGAATTCGACACGATCGGACGCCACGGTGACCATCGTGCGTCGGGCGCAGCGCGTTGCCGCAACCCATCCCGCGTGGTCCATCAGACCAAGGGCATGCCCGCCGAACAGGGTGCCGTGGTGGTTCGTGCGATTCGGCATGATCAGCTCGGCCAGCCGCACCTCGGGGTAATCGGGTACCTCGTTCGTCATGGGCCGATGGTATCGGCCGATGACCCGCACGGCTCGCAGATCGAACCATTCGGGCATCGGGCCGGGCAGGGTAGGATCGCGCGGTTGTCCATCCACGCCCGAGGGACCCGTTGCCCGATCCCAGCGTCGAGCGCCACATCCCGTGGCCCCGCGACCGCCCGTGGCGCCCAGGTGAGCCGATCACGATGGTCGAGGATGGCCTGGCCACCACGTACCGCTTGCGCGGCGTCATGCGCGACACCGATCCGTCGAGCGCGTTCGCGACCGTGACCCTCGAGCCGGTGCGCTCCGTGCCGGCCGAGGAGGACCTGCCCGAGCAGCTGCCAAACGTCGGCTGACGCCTTCACGAGATCGTCACGAATGCGGCGTAGACTTGGTCCATGTTTCTCTTCGGCAGCAAGACCAAGATGCCAGACCCCGCCTCGGCACTGCCCGGGCGAGAGTCCGCCCTACCCACGGCCCAGCGCCATTTCATCAACGACGCATCGCTCAAGGGTCCTCACCCCGCCGGATCCGAGATCGCCGACTTCGGTGCTGGCTGCTTCTGGGGTGTCGAGAAGACGTTCTGGCAGCTCCCCGGCGTGCTGGTCACCAGCGCCGGCTACCAGGGTGGGATCACCCCGAATCCCACCTACGAGGAGGTGTGCAGTGGCCGCACCGGGCATGCGGAGGTCGTGCGCGTCGTCTTCGATCCGGCCCGGATCTCGTACGAGCGGCTGCTCAAGGCATTCTGGGAGGAGCACGACCCGACCCAGTCGATGCGCCAGGGCAACGATGTCGGGACCCAGTACCGATCGGTGATCTTCACCCACTCCGACGAGCAACGTGCAGCGGCGGACGCGTCGCGTGAGATGTACCAGGGCGAGCTCTCGAAGGCGGGCTACGGCCAGATCGTGACGGAGATCGCCCCCGCACCGGAGTTCTACTACGCGGAGGACTACCACCAGCAGTACCTCGCCAAGAACCCGCGCGGCTACTGCCCCGATCACTCGACCGGGGTCGCCTGCCCGGTCGGGCTGGGCGTCCCGGCTGCCGCGGCGGCGCCGATGGAGCAGGTCTAGGCGACAGGCGGGTGATCAAGCTCAACCACACCATCGTCGCCGCGCGAGACAAGCGGGTGTCATCGACGTTCCTGGCCGACCTGTTCGGGCTGCCGGCGCCCGTGCCCTTCGGGCCGTTCCTCGCGGTCGAGGTGGACAACGAGGTGACACTCGACTACCGCGACGCCGATGGGGACATCGCGAAGCAGCACTACGCCTTCCTGGTGAGTGACGACGCGTTCGACGCGATCTTCGGGAGGATCCGAACCGGCGGCCTGCCCGTACTGGGCCGATCCCGGGCACCGGCAACCGAATGAGATCAACACCAAGGATGGCGGACGCGGCGTGTATTTCGATGATCCGGACGGTCACATCCTCGAGATCATCACAACGCCCTACGGGGTCCCTCGCTGATCAAGGGCGCTGGAGTATCAGCGCGGGGAGCGTCGCGTCGCGGACAGGATCCACATCGTCGCCATCACGGCCCCACTGAGCAGCAGAATTGCCAGGAGCTCCCGTCCGACTGCCAGTTCCACCCGTGCACCTCCCGCCGAGGATTGATGGACCCCCACTGGTGCCGAAGGGCATGACGGCCCGGCCAGCATACGCCCGCGGTGCAACCCCGCCCGGGGATCACCGGACGAGCACTCGGCGGAGGAATTCAAGCCGATCGGTTCGTGCCTGCGGGTCGCGCATGGCATGGTCGGTGTCGTACGCCTGCAGCTCCGCGCTGTCACCGGCGGCGTGCCGAAGCTCGAGTCCCGACATCGCGGCGATGTAGAAGTCATTCCGAGCGAACTGCAGCAGAATCGGCCTCGGCGCGACATCCGCGATCGTCGTGACCGGATCCAGCGGCGCGAGCGCTCGAAGGTAGTCATGGCGATCCTCGGCGATCCGCCAGAACGGCAGGAACCAGTCTCCCCAGCGCGGCGTGACGGCCTGGAGCGCGACGCATGCGATGCGAGGGTCCTCGGCGGCCACCAGCACGCCGTGCATGCCTCCGAAGTCGTGCCCGATCAGGCCGATCCTCGTGGCATCCACATCGGCGCGCGCCGTGAGCAGCTCGATGGCGGCACGATGCGCGGCGACCTCGGCTCGAATCCGCGCGACGTCCTCGACCGAGGAGGCGGGGGCAGCCGCCCACGGGAACCGCCCCTGCGGCAGGATCGACACCGCTCCGAGCTCGCGGGCGAGCTCCTCCGCCTCATCCACGAACTGCTGCCGGTTGCCGTCGGGAGCCTCGGTGTCGAACCAGTGCAGGAACAGCAGGGCCGGACCGCGGCCGCCGCCGTCGGGTTCGACCAGAAAGGCCTCGCCGCCGTCCGGCAGCCTGATGTCGTCCACGCGTGGGTCGAGGCGCTCGGGCGTGCTGCTCATCGTTCCTCCATGGGGCGCGACCGTCGCAGAAGGTACTCCGCTCCCGATGATTCGGTTCGGTGGTGACCCCACGCACTTTGGTCTGGTGCGGCGACGCGAGCCCGCGCCATACTGCGACCGATCCGGACGCCCACCCCGGACATCGAGAGGGAGGATCCCATGCGTCGACGTGTCCTCGCGCTGCTGAGCGCAGCCCTGCTGGTCGTCACGATGGCGGCGCCGCTCCAGGCACGCCAGCCGGACAGATCCCGGCACCAGGAGGTCGTGGCCCACTGGACGGCCGCGCGCATGGCGGCGGCCACGCCGCGCGATTTCGTGCGCGACCCAGGCCGTGGCTTCACCCCTCGTGGCAAGCCGGGCAGCGGCGGCGGTGGCACGACCACCGGTGCCAGCTGGAACGGCGGAGGCGCCATCAAGGAGCGAGCCGGAAAGGTCTACTTCGAGATGGGCGGCAGCGGGTACGTCTGCTCCGGTGCGGTGGCCTCCGATACGCGGAGCGGATACTCGCTCGTGCTCACGGCCGGACACTGCGCCTACGACGAGACTGCCGGGCAGTTCGCGACCAACTGGCTGTTCATCCCCGATTTCGACCAGTCCCCGACCTTCACCTGTTCGCAGACCGAGTACGGGTGCTGGACGGCCCAGGCGTTGGTCGTCCACAGCGGCTACGCGACGGCGGGCAGCTTCAACACGCAGGCGACTGTCCACGACTACGCATTTGCGGTGGTCGGTCCGGGTGGCCATAGTGGCGGCGCCCAGCTCGATGCGGCAGTCGGAGCCTTTGCCGTGTCGATCCCCGGCTTCACGGCTGCGGGTCAGACGTCGTACGCCTTCGGCTACCCCGCCGCGCAGAAGTACAAGGGCAAGGACCTCGTCTACTGTGCCGGGTCGATCTTCGCGGACCCGTACAACGACGATCTGACATGGGGCGTGCCGTGCAACATGACGGGTGGCTCGTCCGGCGGACCGTGGCTGTCGGGCTTCTCAACCTCATCCGGCTCCGGGTCGCTGAGCTCGCTGAACTCGTACGGCTACTCGGGCGTGACGGCGATGCACGGTCCGAAGTTCAACGCCGATACGGCCGACGTGTACGCGGCGGCGAAGTCGGCGACGAGCAACACGATCGTCCCCTAGCTCGCAGCCCCTGCGACACGACCGGCTCCACGCCCGTGGGGCCGGTCTTCGCGTCCTCCGATGCTTCGGAGGGCACGGAAATGTCCCGAAGGAACAGGCGTCCGACCTCGGCGGCCGAAGCCACCGCTGTCGTCAGAACCGTTGGCCGAAGCCTCCGATTCCGCTGCCGGAACTCATGATCGAAACCTTGTGATCCGGTCGCTTGCCCCTTCGGGACGACCACAGTATCGGGTGGGACGGTGAGCCTGCGCAAGCCCACTTATCCCCGAACTTTGCGGCTCGGTCCGAAGGTATCCACATGCAATCAACGGCCGGGTGGTCGTCCGGCAGGTTTGGGAGCCGCAATGGCCGATGGCGACGATCCGGGGTAGGATGGATCTGCCGCGCGCGCGCTCCTCGATGGTCGCACCCGCCCAGCGAACGCGGCCGATCGGTCAGAGCGCCTCGAGAACCCGGAGTCCCCATGACCGATACTCTCGGCCTTGCCGCCGCCAGCTGGGGCGTGCTGATGGCCCTCTCCCCGCTCCTCCAGATTCGTCGCATCCTCGAGCGACGATCCTCGGCCGACGTCTCGATCGCCTACCTCGGCGTGCTCGAGATCGGCTTCAGCCTGTGGATCGCCTACGGCATTGCGCTGCGCAACGCGGTGATCGCCGTGCCGAACAGCGTGGCGCTGGTGATCGGGGCAGCCACGATTTTCATCGCGCTGCGCTATCGCTCGCAGGCTGTTCGCGGCTGAGCCGCCAGGCCGGACGTGGCGTCGAACCGCCGATCGACGGTACGTCATCCGACGCTTGCTGGACGGCCGTGACACGGGCACGATGACGGCCCGCTGCGGGCGACCCAACGGTCGCTCGCCGTGCCCCAGCCACGCAGGAGGATCCGCATGACCACGCCCGCCCCATCCCTCGGGGACCGGCTCTTCACCGACGCCGTCGGGGCCTTCGACCTTGCCGGCGTGTACCTCGGCGATCGGCTGGGCCTGTACGCCAGCCTGGCCGCCGATGGTCCGGCCCACCCCGATGAGCTCGCCGATCGCACCGGGACCGACGCGCGATACATCCGCGAGTGGCTCGAGCAGCAGGCCACCGCGAGCATCCTGGACGTCGAGGCGACCGGCCGCTTCGCCCTGAGCGACGCGCATGCGGCCGTCCTCGTCGATCCGGAGAGCCCGGACCTGATGGCGCCGCTGACGCGCATGCTGGTCGCCGCGTTCGCTCGCCTGCCGGAGCTGGTCGACGCCTACCGGTCCGGCGCGGGCATGGGCTGGGAGCGATACGGCGCGGACATGCGTGAGGGCCAGGCAGCCTTCAACCGCCCGGCGTTCACCCATCTGCTCGGCGCGGAATGGCTGCCCGCGGTTCCGGACCTCCACGAGCGCCTGTCGGCCGCACCTGCGGCGCGCGTGCTCGACGTCGGATGCGGCGAGGGCTGGTCCACGATCGCCATCGCCAGGGCCTACCCGCACGTCCGCGTGCTGGGCATCGACCTCGACGAACCGTCGATCGTGGCCGCACGCGAGCACGCCGCCGCCGCGGGCGTTGACGGCCGGGTCGAGTTCAGCCACGGGGATGCGGCGACGCTCGACGGCGCCGAATTCGACGCGGCGATCATCATCGAAGCGGTCCACGACATGGCGAACCCGGTGCCGGTGCTGCGCGCGATCCGCGGCGCGCTGCGACCGGATGCCCCGCTCATCGTCGTCGACGAGCGGGTCGCGGAGTCATTCAGCCCGCCGGGCGACGAGGTCGAGCGCTTCATGTACGGGTGGAGCATCACGACCTGTCTGCCGGATGGGCGGTCGCGATCGCCGAGCGTGGCGACCGGAACGGTCATGCGACCTGCCACGTTGCGCGGGTACGCCGATGACGCCGGCTTCGGCAGCTTCGAGGTCCTGGCGGTGGAGAACGACTTCTTCCGGTTCTACCGCCTGGGAGGCTGATCGATCAGATCAGGCCGGGCAGGAGCAGCGTGGTCAGCGCGACGCCGAGAATCAGCAGCACGGCGGCGATCCCGAGCTCCCAATCGGCAACGGTGGTGTGCTTCGGCTGATGACGGAGCATCTGAGTGCAATCCCGCTGGGGTGATGTTCGTCACCCTACGCCGCGGTCTCGGCGCTCGGATCAGGCAGCCGTCCTGTACCGGTCTACGTCATTCGGCCCACGCGTCTAGCCCGGCGGAGTCGGGCCATCGGTCAGCGGCACGGCCTGGAGTGGCGGACCTTCGGGCAGGCCCCAGCCGGACAGCTCGCCCCCCTCGATCAGCGCGAACGATCGCGTCCCGACGCGGAGGGTCTCGACACTCCGCAGAGCAGCCGCCGCAAGATCGGCCACGGCGACCGATCGACGCTCGACGACGCGGCCACGGTCATCGAAGCGGAACGCCGTGATGACCGGATCGCCCGGGATCAATCTCGCCGGCGTCGCCCGAGGCTCCGACGCGAGCACGCGGTTCGCGGCACGTTCGATGTCGTGACTCCCGGCGCCCGCCTCGACCCATGCGCCACCGAAGCGCGGGTCGACCAGGTGGACAAAGGTGCGGCCGTCGTGGATGCGGCGACGGTCGATCTCCGCATCGACTCCGCCGGCGATCGCGGTGAGGTGATGGCGCTCCGGGCCATCGGGGCCCAGCGACAGCAGCGCGTGCCTGCCGGCTGACAGACCGATCGTGCTCCCGGCTTCGAGCCGGGCTTCCTCGACCAGCCCCACCACCCGCGCGGTGGCGGATTCGGCGACCCACCATGCGCCGATGGAGGCGTCGTCGATGTGCAGCCAGGAGCCGTCGCGGCCGATGAGCCGGGCCCGTCCGTCGGCAAGGACCCACCGACGATCGCCGACGGCAAGCGAGCGGGACTCGACCGTCGTCCCATCGGCCCCCAGTCGGAGCAGCTCGTGCGTCCCGGCCTCGAGGATGACCGACAGGTCGTCGGTGATCGGGTCGGCATCGATGCGGGTGATGATCGGCCACGAGCCGGCCGTCATGGACCTGCCCGCCTCGTCGGCGATGCCGGTCCCCGCCTCCAGCCTGTAGCTCGCACTCATCTCGAGCGGAGAAGCCGGTGAGATGGTCGCAGTGCGCGTGCTGGCGTCGTAGTCGACTGTCGCGGGAACCGGGGCGCCGTCGGCGTCGCGCAGGAGCAGGGACGCGGCGTCGACTCCCGATACGGGCTCCGAGAACTGGAGGCGAATCGGCGAGTCCGCGGCGTGATCGGCAAGCGGTGTCGACAGCGTGGCCGTCGGCGCGGCGCGGTCCCACGCGAGCGCCGGCGACAGATCCGGGTTTCCGGCGAAGGCGTACCAGTAGTTCGGCGGTCCGTCGGTGTACTTCGAGCGATGCAGCCATACGGCCTGACCCGCGGCGAAGGGGTGCGCCTGGGACGTCAAGGCCGAGGGGACGAATCGCGCGTCGGACGCAAACGCCGTGCCGAACGACGCGAAGCGATTGCCGAGCAGACGGGTCACGAGATCCGCGGCTCCGCGGTCGAAGTCCGTGGCGAAGTAGGCGGACCCGCCCATCGTGAACACCTTGCGCGAGTAATGGGCGACGCGCTGGGCGGCCACGGCCGGTGTCGCCGCGGCCTGGCCTCCCTCCGACGCGCCCGGCGCGTAGCAGGTGTTCGAGTAGATCATCACGAATCCGGGGGCGGGTCGTGCGTTGGCGACGATCCAATCCTCGCCGACGTACTCCAGCTCACCGTTCAGGCTGTCGCCGTGCGTGCCGCGTGCCCGCGGACCCTGGAGGCCCCACCCATTCTGCCGGGCACTGTTGAGGCCGCCGTAGGGGCTCGGATGACCGTAGCCATGGCCGAAGTAGATGATCACGTTCGCATCGGCGACGGCGGCGAGAACGTTGGCCTCTGGTGGCGTGCGGTGAGACGGCCCGCGCCACATGGGCTCCCTGCTGCTGCGCCGCGCGAGCGGCGGCATCGGCGAGGGCGAGATAGGTCGGCGTCAGCTCACCGACGGGTCCGACGATGATGGCGACCTTGGTGGGAGACGCAGCGCGGGCCGATGCGGTGGGCAGGCCGAGGGCGACTGCCAGGCAGAGCACGGCCAGGGCAGCGCGGAACAGGGGTGGCAACGGGGGCTCCGGGTTCTTGGGGGGTGACACGGCCGGATCGGTTGGGGCGATCGGGCACGCTCACCGTACGGGCCAGTCGGCGGCCCTCCCATAGCCGATCGGGCCGGTACCGCGTGGTACTTCCGGAGCACGACAGCGGTCTTGCCGTTCATCTGCGACGATGGGGCCGATGACGACCGCCACCCGCCACGATCTGCGCAACCTCGCGATCATCGCCCACGTCGACCACGGCAAGACGACGCTGGTCGACGGCATGCTGCGCCAGACCGGGACGTTCCGTGCCAACGAGGCCGTGGTGGACCGCGTGCTCGACTCCGGCGACCTCGAGCGCGAGAAGGGCATCACGATCCTGGCCAAGCAGACGACCGTCGACGTGGACGGCGTGCGCCTGAACATCGTCGACACGCCCGGGCACGCGGATTTCGGCGGCGAAGTGGAGCGCTCGCTGCTCATGGTGGATGCCGTCCTGCTGCTCGTCGACGCGGCCGAGGGACCGCTGCCGCAGACCCGCTACGTGCTCCAGAAGGCGATGCAGCGCCACCTCCCGGTTGTGGTCGCGCTCAACAAGATCGACCGATCCGACGCCCGCCCGGCCGAGGTGCTCGACGAGGTGTACGAGCTCTTCATGGACCTCGGCGCCGATGAGCACCAGATCGAGTTCCCGGTGGTCTACACCAATGCCAAGGCAGGGACGGCGACCATGGACCTGGCCGATCCGGGAACCGATCTGCGACCCCTCCTCGACATCCTGGTCGAGGTCACCCCGCCACCGACCCATGAAGAGGGCCATCCACTCCAGCTCCTCGTCACCAACCTCTCGGCCAACGAGTACGTGGGACGCATGGCCGTCGGCCGCATCCGCAACGGCACCATCCGGGTCGGCCAGCGCGTGACGATCGTGCGCGAGGAGCCCGAGGACCCGGACGGATCGGTGGAGCCCGGGCGCAGCATGACGCTGACGGGCACGGTCACCGCCCTCCAGACGGCCCATGGCATCGATCGCGTCGACATCACCGAGGCGGTGGCCGGTGACATCGTGTCGGTTGCCGGATTGCCGGAGGTGACGATCGGCGACACGCTGACCGATCCCGCCGACCCGCGACCCCTCCCCCGCCTCGACGTCGACGCACCGACCCTGCGCATGACCTTCGGCGTCAACTCCTCGCCGATGGCCGGGCGCGACGGCACGTTCCTCACCTCGCGCCAGATCCGCGCCCGGCTCGATCGCGAGGTGCTCGGCAACGTGGCGATCGAGATCCACCCCACCGAATCCGGGGAGACCTTCGAGGTCCGCGGACGCGGCGAGCTTCAGCTGGCCGTGCTCATCGAGCAGATGCGGCGCGAGGGCTTCGAGCTCACCATCAGCCGCCCCGAGGTCATCCTGCGCAGCGAGAACGGCGAGACGCAGGAGCCGTACGAGCGGGTGACGATCGACATCCCACCCGACTACATCGGCGTGGTGCAGCAGGCGCTGGCCGGCCG
Organism: uncultured Chloroflexia bacterium; assembly: GCA_963767985.1. Lineage (GTDB taxonomy): Bacteria > Chloroflexota > Limnocylindria > QHBO01 > QHBO01 > JACDBZ01. Next base: position 88,792 of record CAVYGE010000001.1, on the reverse strand, counting down.
ACGCGGACGCCTGGAGCAGATGAGCACCGATGCGGACGGCCGGGTGCGGATGGAGTTCATCATCCCGACCCGCGGACTGATCGGCTATCGCGGCCAGCTGCTGTCGGACACCCGCGGCACCGCCCTGCTGCATCAGCTCGGCGAGGGATACGGGCCGTGGGCAGGCGAGGTCACGCATCGGACGAGCGGCGTGCTCGTCGCTGATCGCTCCGGTGAGACCCGTGCCTATGCGCTGTCCTCGCTCGTCGAGCGCAGCGAGCTGTTCGTCGGTCCGTCGACCGAGGTGTACGAGGGCATGATCATCGGGGAGAACTCGCGACCCGGCGACATGGACGTCAACCCCACGAAGTCGAAGGCGCTGTCGAAGATGCGGACCCAGGCGACGGACGGCGACTACCGCATCCACACCCCGCCGCGGGTCATCACCCTCGAATCCGCGATCGAGTTCATCGCGGCGGACGAGCTCGTGGAGGTCACGCCGTCGGCCATCCGGCTGCGGAAGCGGCTGCTGGGCCAGCACGAGCGTCGGCGCGCCGCCGGCGCCGCTTACAAGACAGGCGCCGGAGTCGGGTGACCTAGACTCGGAGGGTGACGCAGCCCCGCACCAAGCTCGTGTGCACCATCGGCCCGGCCAGCATCGATCGCGTCGGCGAGCTGGTGGCGGTCGGCATGGACGTCGCGCGCATCAACTTCAGCCACGGCAGCCCGGACGAGCACGCCATGGCGGCGCGGCGGGTCCGGGAGGCCGTGGCAACGACCGAGAAGAACGTGGCGATCATGGTCGACCTGTCCGGCCCGAAGATCCGCCTCGGCGACCTCCTTGGCGATGAGATCGCCCTCGAACCCGGGGCGGAGTTTCACCTCCGTTCTGCTGATGGTCCCGGCGACGTCACCGGGGCGCACGTGAGCCAATCGGGTCTCGCACACGACCTCGAGGTGGGTGATCGCATCCTGCTGGCTGATGGGGCGGCGGAGCTTCGCGTCACGGCGCTGGATGGTGGCGACGTGGCGACCGAGGTTGTGCGCGGCGGCCCGGTCCGCGCGCATGCCGGGGTCAGCGTGCCCTCCGATCGTCTGTCGAGCCCATCCCTCACCTCGCGGGACCGCGCCGATGCGCCACGCGCCATCGAGCTGGGCGCGGACTTCGTCGCCCAGTCCTTCGTACGCCGAGCGAGCGACGTGGCTGAGCTGAGGCAGCTGCTGGGCCCGGATGGTCCACCCATCGTGGCCAAGATCGAGACGCGACCGGCCATCGCCGATTTCGACGCGATCTGTGAGACCGCCGACGCCGTGATGATCGCCCGGGGCGACCTCGGCGTCGAGCTTCCGTACGAGGAAGTGCCGATCCTCCAGAAGCAGCTGGTGCGGCGTGCCCTCGACCGCGGCACGCCGACGATCGTGGCCACGCAGATGTTGGAGTCGATGGTCGGCTCGCCGCGCCCGACCCGCGCCGAGGCGAGTGATGTTGCGAATGCGATCTTCGACGGAGCCGACGCGATCATGCTCTCCGGCGAGACCGCCATCGGCGAGCACCCGATCCTGGCGGCCGAGGCGGCGGGCCGGATCAGCCGGCTGTGCGAGGAGCAGGGCGCGGTCTATCTCGCCGCGGGAGCGCCCGCCGGCGCCGAGACCGACGCCGATGCCCTTGCGTACGCCGCGGTTGCGCTGGCGGCGGCCGACCGCGACGTCTCCGCGATCGCCTGCTACACCCGCACCGGGCGAACGGCACGCATCCTCGCGGCGCTGCGCCCCCGGGTGCCGATCCACGCGTTCTCTCCCGATCCCCGAATCGTCGCTCGGCTGGCGCTCGTCCACGGCGTGCGCGCCCGGCCCTGTGTGCCGCCAGGCGATTCGGGGGAGCGCCTGGGCCTCATGGCCTGGCTCATCGGCGAGGATCGATCCCTGGAGCCCGATACCGCGGTCGTGCTGGTGGCCTCGACCGCGCGCGCCGGGAGCGGCCCGAATCTGCTCGAGGTCCACCGCGTCCCCGCCTGATCAGGGGGTCGCGCGCCCTCCTCCATGGGGCGCAAAGCACGCGGCCAGCGCCGACGTGTCGAGGCCCGCACCGAGGCCGAGGGCCAGGAGCACGCGGCACTTCAGCGGATGGAGCGTGCCGGAGAAGATCGCCCCGGCGTCCCACCATGCCGAGCTGCCACCCGGGAAGGCGTATCCCGGAAGGGGTCGTCCCGATCCGACGCGGGGGGCGACCACCACCGGAATCCCCTCGTCGATGAGCGGCAGGACGAGCTCGAGGTAGGCCTCCGGGGTATTGCCGCCACCGGCGGCAGCCACCACCACCCCGGCGGGCCGTGGACCGAGGTGCGGCTCGTCGTCGAGGACGACTGTCAGCAGAGGGATCGGCAGATGTGCGCGCTCCGGAATCGATGGCAGGCGCACCGGGGTTCGCTGTCGCAGCAGGGTCACGCTGCCGGCGGCCACCATCCCGAGGCGCCCCGCGTTCGGGCTCTGAAAGGTGGCGTGTGCGTGGGTGTGGGTCTTGCGCACGTCATCGGCCCCGTGGATCTCCCCGGCCATGGCCACCACGACGCCCTGGCCACGCAGCTGCGGATCTGCCGCCGCGGCGATCGCGTACCGCAGGTTCTCGGGCCCGTCGTAGGCGTCCTGGGTGGCCGACCGCATGGCACCCACGACCACGACCGGCTTGCTGCCGAGCGGAAGGAGATCCCAGGCGAATGCCGTCTCCTCGATGACGTCGGTGCCCTGCACCACGACGGCGCCGTCGATCTCGGGCCGCGCGAGCTGCGTGGCAAGGATGCGGCCGAGCTCCAGGACCTGGGCGAAGCTCAGGTGGGACGCCGGGACGAGACCCCAGTCGATCGGCTCGATCTCGGCGATCGCGTCGAGGTCCGGGACCGACGCGAGGAGGTCGGCGCCGCGCAGGGTCGGGACATTGCCGGCGCTCCCGACGTCGGAGCGCATCGAGATGGTGCCACCGGTGAAGACGACCGCGACGCGCGCCATGGCCGCCAGTATGGCTGCCGGCCCGGCCCGAATCAGCGCTGGGACGCGCTCCGGGCCAGCAGCTCGGTGAGGACCTCGAACTCGACCGGCTTGATCAGGTGCTCGTCGAAGCCGGCCCGCTCCGACTTGGCCCGGTCGTCGGGGTGCCCCCACCCGGTGAGGGCCAGCAGCAGGATCGACGCCCCCCATTCGGTTGCCCGAATCCGCTCCGCCACCTCGTAGCCGTTGAGCTGTGGAAGGCCGATGTCGAGCAGGATGGCCTGCGGACGCAGCGCCTCGGCCATGACCAGGGCAGTCTGCCCGTCGTGCGCGAGGTGGACCTCGTGGCCGTCGAGCTCGAGCAGTCCGGCCATCGCGTCCGCTGCGTCGCGGTTGTCGTCAACGACGAGAATTTTCTGGGGCACAGGCGGCTGCAGCGCGACGGGAGGCGTCTGGTCCCCCGGCGCCGCGAGGATGACCGGCAGGTGGACGCGGAACTGGCTCCCGCGGCCGGCTCCATCGCTGATCACCTCGATCGAGCCACCATGCAGGCGGGCGAGATGATCGGCGAGCGTCAGGCCCACGCCGAGCCCGTCCTGGCCGGTCGAGGGCCCGCGCGTGAACATGTCGAAGATGCGCGCCTGGTGCTCGGGAGAAATCCCGATCCCCTGATCGGTGACGGTGACCACGACGTCACTCCCCTGGCGGGCTGCCTCAAGGCCGATGACCTGGCCCGAGTCGCTGTACTTCGACGCGTTCGCGAGGAGGTTCCCGAAGAGCTGGACCAGCCGTACGCGATCAGCTTCGAGGTGGATCGGCTCGGCGGTGAGGGTCAGCTCGATCCGCTGCCCGGCCGCCGCGATCGACGATCGGGCGGTGTCCACGGCCTGCTCCAGCGTTGCGGAGAGGTCGACGCGCTCGGGGCGCAGCTCCAGGGTGCGTCGCGTGATGCGGGCGATGTCGACGAGGTCGCCGACGATCCGGCCCAGGTGATGGACCTGCCGCTCGAGCGCCTCCGCGGCACGGCGGCGCGCGGCGTCGTCGGCGCTGCGGACCGCGAGCTCGACGCTCGACTGCATGGCGGCGAGAGGATTCCTGAGCTCGTGCGCCAGCATCGCGAGAAACTCGGTCTTCGCCTCGTCCGCCTCGCGCAGCTTGATCTCCGCGAGCTTGCGATCGGTGATGTCAACCAGCACGTTGACCGCGGCGCTCACCGAGCCTCCGTCGTCGTGGATCGGGTTGGCGTGCGCGAGCACCGTCCGACGGCTGCCATCGGCGCGCTCGATCACGATCTCCTTGCCGTTGTACGCGCGGTCCTCGAGGAGGGCCAGGGCCATCCAGCATCGCTCGTGGGGAATCGGGTCCCCGTCCGGCTCGAAGAGGCGGAAGGAACCGCAATAGCGGTCGACCGGATCCCGCAGGAGAGGGGCGCGCCCCCAGAGCTCGAGAGCGTGGCGGTTGTAGTAGGTGATCAAGCCATCGGCGTCGGTGGTGTAGGCCGCGGCGGGCAGCTGCTCGAGCAGCTCGCGGAATTCGATGTCGCTGGCATGCGAAAAGCCGCTGCGCCAGTGCGGCACGACGACGCCCGCGGCGGGGCTCACGGCATCGGGTCGCGGTCGGTCCGGTTCACCCAGGGGCAGGGCCATCGACCAAGGGTGCGCCTCATGAAGCGAAAAGGAAAGTCGGGTAGGCTGATTCGCGCATGACGCGAGCGATGATCGAGGCCGTCGACCTCCACAAATCCTTCGGCGACACCCACGCGCTGGCCGGTCTCGACCTCGACGTCGCGGAGGGGACGATCCTCGGAATGCTCGGGCCGAACGGCGCCGGCAAGACCACCGCCGTGCGGGTGCTCACGACCCTCATCCGGCCCGACGCCGGCCACGCCACGGTGGCGGGAATCGACGTCGTTCGCCAGCCCGCCGAGGTTCGGACGCGCATCGGCGTGGCGGGGCAGTACGCGGCGCTCGATGAGCTGCTCACCGGTCTCGAGAACCTGCTGATGGTGGGACGCCTGTATCGCCTGGAACCCAGGGTCGCCCGGCAGCGAGCCACGGCGTTGATCGAGCGTTTCGAGCTCGGCGAAGCCGCGAACCGCCCGGTGAAGACCTATTCCGGTGGCATGCGACGCCGGCTCGACCTCGGTGCGGCGCTCATCGCGGAGCCCCCGGTGATCTTCCTGGACGAGCCGACGACCGGGCTCGATCCGAAGGGCCGGCTCTCGATGTGGGAGCTCATCGCCGAGCTTGCACGCGGCGGCACGACGCTGCTGATGACGACGCAGTACCTCGAGGAGGCCGATCGGCTGGCCGACGACATCGCGGTCATCGACCATGGCCGGGTGATCGCGCGGGGGACCGCCAGCGAGCTGAAGCGCCAGGTCGGTGGCGAGCGCCTCGAGATCACGATCGACAACGCGGCCCTCCTCGGCGCCGCGCGACAGGTCATGGAGACGCTGGGCAGCGGGCCGCCACACGTCATCGAGGGCGAGCGGCGCGTCACCGTGGCGGTCACCGCTCACGACGGCGTCCTCACGCGCGCCATCCGTGAGCTCGACTCGGCGGGTGTGCACGTCGACGACATCGGCTTTCGGCGACCGACCCTGGACGAGGTGTTCCTGTCCCTCACCGGTCGGCCGGCGGAGGAGGAGGCCGTGGAGGTGGAGTCATGAGCGGCGTGTCATGGTGGCTGAGCGACACCGTCGAGATGATCCGTCGCAACCTGATCCACATCAAGCGCACCCCCGAGCTGCTGCTGGACGTCACGCTGAGCCCGATCATGTTCGTGTTGCTGTTCAGCCTCGTGTTCGGTGGGGCGATCGACGTGCCAGGGGTCGACTACACGAGCTTCCTGATGGCCGGCATCTTCGTCCAGACCATCGCCTTCGCCGGGATCTACACCTCGGTCCTGCTGGCCAACGACCTTCAGAAGGGAATGATCGACCGCTTCCGATCGCTGCCGATGTCGCAGTCGTCGGTGCTCACCGGTCGGACCTTCACCGACCTGCTGCGCGCGCTGCTGGCCGTGGCCATCATGTGGGCCGTGGGCATGGCGGTCGGCTTTCGCCCGACAGGTGGCATCCTGCCGAGCATCGCCGCGATCGGGATCATGCTGCTGTTCGGATTCGCTCTGTCCTGGATCGGCGTCGCCGCCGGGTCCCTGGTCCGCACGCCGGAGGCGCTGCAGGGCGTGATCTTTGCCGTCGTCTTCCCGCTCACCTTCGTCAGCAGCGCGTTCGTGCCGACGGAGAGCATGCCGGACTGGCTGGCCTGGTTCGCCGATCGCCAGCCGATGACGCTGGTCATCGATGTCGTCCGCAGCCTGACCCTCACGGGCGAGCCAGGACCGGCCGCGGTCCCGGCCATCCTGTGGTCGCTCGGATTCCTGGTCGTCTCGCTGCCCCTGGGCATCTGGCTCTACAACCGTCGCACCACGCAGTAGCCGCGCATGGATCGCCGGCTGACGCTGACGCTGGCCGGAATCGGCCTCGGATCCGGGCTGCTGAGCGGCCTCTTCGGGGTCGGCGGCGGGATCATCATGGTGCCGGCCATGGTCCTGCTGGCAGGCATGGCGCAGAGCAACGCTTCGGCGACCTCGCTCGCCGCGATCATCCCGATCGCCGCGGTGGGCGCCCTCGTCTTCGGTGGCGCGGCCAGTGTGGACGCCGGTGCCGCGGTGATCGTGGCAATCGGTTCGCTGGCGGGCGTCCAGGCCGGCACGTGGGCCATGCCGCGGGTTGGAGATGATCGGCTGCGCGTCGGCTTCGGCATCTTCATGGTCGTCGTCGCCGTCGTCATGCTCGTCTCGTGAGCCCCGCGGAGATCGGCCTGTTGCTGGCAATCGGGCTTGGGGCCGGGTTGCTGGCCGGGCTGTTCGGCATCGGCGGCGGCGTGGTCATCGTTCCGGCCATGGTGCTGCTGGCGAGCTTCGACCAGCATGTCGCGCAGGGGACGTCACTGCTCGTGATCATCCCGTCGGCCATGCTCGGGACCTGGACCCATCATCGCCGGGCCCGCTTCGTGATGCGCGATGCCGTTGTCCTGGCGGCCGGAGGCGCTGCGGGCGCGCTGGTCGGCAGCCTGACGGCGCTCTCGCTGGACGATGAGCTGCTGCGTCGCCTGTTCGCCCTGCTGATTCTTGGGGTGGCGGCCCGCATGCTCCTGTCGCGAACTCGCACGCCGGACGCCGACGCCTAAGGGTCCCGGATCCAGATCCCCGCCTCGAGCTCCGCGGCGCGCTCGCCGTCCAGGCACGGGTCGACGACCATCACGAAGCGCAGATCGGCCTCATTCTCGCCGTGGGCGTGGTAGGTGCCCCGGGCGTCGGGGCAGGCCGGGTCGTTGTCGAGCGTGACCGTCCAGCCCGAGCTCTCGAAGTCGCCGGCGAATCGGTCGCCGATCGCGAACCGGTCACCGGTGAGCGTCAGCGTCAGCTCGGCCCGGTCCCCGACGGGCGGACGGGTGTACGACCCGACTTCCCAGTGCCGGCCGGTCCCCTCGGCCCACTGCAGCCCGATCCAGCGCGCGCCGACGCCAGCCCCCAGCGCCACGATCCCGAGTGCGGCGGCGGCGAGCAGGACACGTCGTGACGGGCGGACGGCGCGCAGCACCCCCGCAGCCATGACCGCCGCCAGGACCAGCCCCAGCGGGAGCAGCCACCATGCGCTCAGGCGAACGGTCGACGCGTGGCCATCCTTGGTCACCGGCGCGGCCGAGGCCACGATGAGGCCGATCACCAGCGCGGCGCCGAGCACCGGGAGCCACGCGGGCACGGAACGGCGTGCGAGGAGCAGCCCGGCCGCCGCCGCCGTGGCAAGTGAGCCGATGGCCGCCGCGGATGTCACCGGCATCGCCACGCCACGCCATGCGCTGAGATAGACGTGGACCTGGCGGTATCCCTCGCCACGCAGCTCGCGGTCGTGGAAGATCCACCCGTTGACGAACGAGAGGGCGAACACCCCGAGCCCGGCCGCGACCGCCACCCACAGCCACCGATCCCGGGTCACGTCCGCCGCACCAGGGTGGCGAACAGCTGACCGAACGTGGCGGCGGGGTCGTCGCTCATCCCGCCGTGGATCGGTCCGGGCTGAACGGCCGTGCTGCGGGGCGTGGTCAGCCAGTGGAAGCGCTCCGACTGCGACATCGTCGCCAGCGGTCCGCGCTCGACCTCACCCGACGCGATGCGCTCCACGAGCTCGAGCTGCTCGCGGATGGCGTCGGGATCCACGCCTGGCCGCAGGGAACCCAACCGGTCGGTGTCGAGCGACGTCGACGCGCGCAGGAAGCGGCGCTCACGGCAGAACAGGACGAGCCCGGCATTGAGGAACTCCTCGCGCTCGATGTCGGGCACGACCCGCAGCACCGCGTACGAGAACGCGCTACGCGACCGCGTCACGCTGAGCCTCCAGCCGAAGATCGTCGGCCGCCGCCACCCACGTTGGACGGGCCGCGAGGCGTGCGGCGAGATAGCGGCGGTAGGCATCACGCTCGGCGGGCGATCCGTCGAACCGGGCATCGCGCAACCACGACTCGGGCACGTCATCCACGATGCGGTCCAGCGTCGCCGCGTCGAGGCGCGACGCGAGCCGCGCGTCGGCGTCGGCAATCGAGGCGGCGAACGGAAGCAGGACGTGCTCGCCGATGAGCTCGAACGGACGCGCGGCATGCGCATCGGGCTCGTCCCAGGCGTGGTGGACGTACAGCGCCGAGCCGTGGTCGATCAGCCAGGATCGCGACCCGGCGCCGATGATCAGGTTGGCGTTGCGCGGCGTGCGATCGGGGTTGACGGTGAGGCTGTCGAACCAGACGACGTCGGCAGCCCATTCCGCGCCCTCGACCGGTGGTCGGGTCATGTCCGTCGCCAGGGCGCCGGGCACGAAGGCGAGCCCGACGTTGAGGCCCACCGACCAGCCGAGGAGGTCCCGGATCTCGTCGTGCGACTCCGCTCGCGCGATCTCCTCCGGGAGCGCGGCGATCACGATCTCCGGCACCGGCAGACCCAGGGCGCGGCCGATCTCGCCGACGATGACCTCGGCGATCAACGCCTTCGCGCCGTGTCCGGCGCCGCGGAACTTCACGACGTACTCCCGGCCGTCGTCGGCCTCGACGAGAGCCGGGAAGGGAGCTGCCCTCGCGCAGCGGCGTGATGTAGCGCGTGATGTCGACGGTGCGGAGCATGGGCGAAGTCTAGCCAGCGGCCAGCCGATCGACGGTGAGGGCCGTGGCGGCGGTGATGCGCGCCAGGGTCTCGTAGTCGAGCGTCTCGGTCGTGTCGCTCGGGCGGTGATAGTTCGGATTCCGAAAGTTCGCGGTGTTCGTGACCTGGATGGCGGGCAGGCCCGCCTGCCAGAACCGCACGTGATCGCTGCGCGAGAAGTTGCGCACCAGCGGCAGCGCGAGCATCGGAGGTCCGATCAGCGGCAGGTCCGCCGGATCGCGCAGGAGCAGGATCCGATCGGGGTCGAGGCAGGCGGCCAGGCAGGTGGCCCACGCTCCGGACGAGATCGAGCGAACGACGACGGTAGATCGAGACGACCGTGTCGCCCGCGCGGCCACGCGCGTCGAGCCGAGCGACCTGGCCCGGATAGAGGAGATCGATGCCGGCTGGGGACGGACTGCGTTCCGGGACGCGGGTCCATGAACCCGATCGGATCGAAGACGATCGCGCCGCGGACCTGGTAGTGGCGCCGCAGCCAGGCGACGAGCGGACGCGATCCGAGCAGGCCGATCTCCTCGTGATCCGGTGCCGCCAGGATCACCGTCCGGCGACGGCGGCCGCCGCCGAGGAGCGAGGCCAGCTCGACGAACGCCGCCACGCCCGCGCCGTTGTCGTCGGCGCCGGGCGAGCCCGCGACGGTGTCATGGTGCGCGACGACGACGATCGCCTCGCGGGTCGTCCCCTCCGCGATGGCGACGAGATTCCATCCCTCCGGAGCAACGGGCTGGCGACCGGTTCTCCAGCCGGCGGCGCGCCAGGCGTCGATCAGCATCGCGTCGGTCGCGCGCATCGCCTCCGCGGCGTCGAACCGGTTGCGGGGACCCGGCAGGGCCTCGACGAGCGTCCGAAGCCGACCCGGATCGATCCGGTCGAGCATGTGACTCGCCTCTTCGGTCAGCCCGCTCGTCCGGGGGCGGATAGGCCGGCTCGGCGGCGCCCGGGACGCGGAGCTTCACTCGCCCGCTCACTCGTCGGTGACGGGCTCGAGCCACTCCGTCTCGCCGAAGCTCAGCGCCACGTGCGTCATCGGCGAATCGGGCGAGGCACCGTGCCAGTGCTCCTCGCCCGGCTGGCGTCTCGACGAGGTCGCCCGGCTCGATCTCGATCGCCGACGCGCCACGAACCGCGACGCGCCCCACGCCGTCGACCACGTGGATGACCTGTCCACCGCTGTGCCGGTGCCAGTACGTGCGCGCGCCGGGTTCGAAGGTGACCGCCAGGGCGGCCCCATCCGGCGTGCTCGATGCGACCGAGGTCGCGACGGCGGACGGTGCCGCTGAACGTCTCGGTCGCCATCGGCTCCGACGCTGTCGATGCGGTGCGGGCAATTCTCACGATGCGGCCTCGGATGCGGTGGGGATGGCATCCCGACGTGGAACGCGCCGACACCCGGCAAGCTCGTCGAGACGGTGAATGATGGAGCGGACCGAGCCGGACGGGCCCACCGATCCGGTATCGGCACGGATGTCGGCCAGCTCGGCGTACAGCGGCGCCCGCCGCTCCGCGGTCTCTCGCATCCACGATTCCGGATCGTCGTCGAGCCACGGTCGATGCGTGCCGCCCACCGCCCGCGTCGCGAGCGTCCGCGGGTCGGCGTCGAGCCAGACCACGATCCCCGCGTCGCGCATCCTGGCGCGATTCTGCGGGTCGAGGACGGTGCCTGCCGCGACGCCGACGATGCACGGCGGCTCCTCGGCGAGGCCGATGGCGAGGGCATCCGACTCGGCCGCGCGGACGCCCTCGGTTCCGGTGCGCTCGGCGATGGCTCGCGAGGTCGCTCCCTGCGTCCGAGCAACCAGCTCGTCGTTGTCGAGGTATGCCCAGCCGGTGGCATCGGCGAGAAGCCGCCCGATGGTCGACTTGCCACTGCCCATCATGCCGACAAGGAGGAGGCGACAGGGGACCTCCGAGGCGTCACGGGTCATGCGGCGCAGTCTACGTGCGGCGGCGATGCCGGAGTGCACCCGATCGGCCGGTCGAGATCGTCGCAGCGGCTAGAGTGCCGCGACGACGCCGGCTGATGGAGTGCCGGGACTCACGAGGAGGATCGCGTTCGATGGCGCCTGAGACACGCCCGGCCCACGTTCCGAGCTCGCAGCTCGAGCTGCTCGATATCGAGGTCACCCGCGCCGGCGGTGGCGTTCGCTACCTGGAGGGCGAGCGCTACGGGCTCGCCACATCCGCCTACCACTCACAGGTCCCCGTCGGTGCAGGACCACCGCCCCATCGGCACCCATACGCCGAGGTGTTCGTGCTCCACGACGGACAGGGCCGCTACCAGGTGGGCGACGAGACGTTCGATGCGGTTGCCGGGGACGTGGTGATCGTGCCAGCCAACGCGTGGCACTCCTTCACGAGCTCGGGCGAGGGACCGCTGCGCCAGACGGCGATCCACGAGGCACCACGGCACGCCATGGAGCGACGGAGCGAAGCCTCCGATACATGACGGCTTGCTCCCGGGCGTAGGCTGACGTCGACCGGGCTTGCGGTCGCACGCATTCGGAGGAAGCTCGTGAGTCTCGACATCCTGGGCCAGGTCAACTGGCTGGCCGTGATCGTGGGGGGCGTCATCTACTTCGTCCTCGGCGCCCTGTGGTACTCGCCGGTGCTGCTCGGCCGCCCGTGGCAGCGCTCGATCGGCTGGGACCCTGAGGCGACCCCGCCGGAGATGAACCCCATGAGCTACGCGATTCCGTTCGTCGCGTACCTCGTGATGGCCGCGGCGATCGCGCTGCTGGCCGTGGCATCCGGCACGGATACGATCGGGGAGGGCGTGGTCCTTGGCCTGGTGGCGGGCATCGGCCTGTCGCTGATGCACACGCTGGTCGATGCGGCGTTCGATCCCAACAAGCCGCACCCGTGGAACTGGTTCGCGATCAACGGCAGCTACCACGCCATCGGACTGTTGATCGTGGCGGTGATCGTCGCAGCCTGGCAGCTAGCCGCCGATCCGCTCAGGTGCGCGCACCCCCCGTGAACGAGATCGTCTCGCCCGTCACGTAGGTGTTCGCGGCCGAACCGAGCCACACGACGAGGTTCGCCACGTCGTCCGGCGTGGCCAGCCGGCGCAGCGGGATCGACTTCGCCATCTTCTCGGCGCGCTCGGCCGGGATCGATGGCTCGCCGTCGCGCTCGGTCAGGATCTGTGACGGCGCCACCGCATTCACCAGGATGCCGTCGGGACCGAGCTCCTTGGCCAGCGACGCGGTGAGGCCGATGACTCCGGCCTTCGCCGCCGCGTAGTGCGCGGCGCGCCCGACCCCGGCAATCCCCGATCGCGACGCGAAGCTCACGATGCGTCCCCAACCGGCCTCGCGCATGCCCGGCGCGACCTCGCGCGTGACGCGAAAGACGGCCCCCAGCATGTCGTCGAGCATGCTGCCCCAGCTCTCGTCATCGATCTCCGCCACGGACTCCGTCCGAAACGCCGACGTGGCGTTGACCAGCACGGCCACCGCTCCCGAGCTCGGCGCCGACCGTGGCGGCCATCGCGGAGATCTCGGCCGTCGATCGCAGATCGGCACCGACCACCATGGCGCGGCCGCCGGCCCGTCTGGATCTCATCGGCCGCGTCGTGTGCGCGACCCCGTCGCGTGGCGTCCCGCACGTGCAGGGCGACGCTGCCGCCCTCGGCGGCGAAGGCCGACGCCAGCGTGGGTCCCACGCCGCCACCGGCGCCGGTGACGAGAACGACGCGTCCGCCGAGTCCGGTGTCCATGCAGCCAAGGATAGCGACCGCGGCTCAGAGGACGGCTGGCAGCTCCAGCGTGAATCGCGATCCCTGGCCCACGACGCTGTGACCGTGATGTCTCCGTCCATCGAGCGGGCGAGGTCGCGGCTGATGGCGAGTCCGAGGCCCAGGCCCTCGGTGCGCGCTCCGGTGCCTCCCTCCAGGCGCACGAACGGCTCGAAGATGCGGCCCAGCTGGTCGTGCGCGATGCCCGGTCCGCGGTCCTGGATGGCGATGGCAGCGCGATCCCCATCGAGCGCGGCGCTCAGCAGAACCTCGGCGCCGGGTGGGCTGAACTTCAGCGCGTTGGTGCCCAGGTTGAGCAGGATCTGCTGGACGGCGCGTGGATCGCCGGACAGGGCTCCCGGAGCCGGGGTCGGCTCGCGGCGCAGCGTGCACTCCCCCTCGCCGGCACGAACCGCGAGCAGGGTCTCAGCGCGGGCGACCACGTCCTCGATCTCGAGCGGCACGATCTCGAGTGTCCGACGCTGTCCGTGCTGCGCGGCGAAGTCCAGGACATCCTCGATGAGCGAGGCCTGGTACACGGTCGAGTCCAGGATGCGCTGGACATACGTTCGCTGGCGGTCGCTCAGGGTGCCGCTCGGATCGCGAAGCAGGAGCTCCGCGTACCCGCGCGCCGCGCTCAGCGGGGTCCGCAGCTCGTGCGACACGATCGAGAGGAACCGATCCTTGGCCGACGCGGCCTGCTCGGCCACGTGGCGCGCGGCGATCAGCTCGTTCTCCAGCTCGTTGCGCTGGCGCATCGGCACCACGATGAGATCGTGGACCGTCCCCGCCGATGTGTCCCGCGAGACGCCGTTGACCATGACCGGCAGGTCGGAGCCGTCCTCCGTGCGGAGCGGCAGGTAGACCTCCTCGGCCCTGCCCTGCAGCTGGAGGAGCGGGAAGAGATGGGTGGTGTAGAAGATCCTCCCGGCCGGTGACAGGAGGTGATCCACGTGGCGAAGCTCGATTCCCTCCCGCGGGCCGTCCGATCAGATCGGCGAGGGTCGTGTTGACGGCCTGCACGATGCCGGTCTCGTCGACCGAGAGGTAGCCGCAGGCAGCACGGTCCAGGATCGGGTCGAGAGTGGCTGGCGCCGACATCGATTCAGGCGGCGACCGCTGCCAGGTGCTCGCGAATGACGGCGATCGTCTCGTCCGGATGACTCATGTGGGGGCAATGGCCGGTCGCAGCCAGCTGCCGGAAGGCCGCGTCGGGCACCGAGCTCGCCACGAAGGCGCCGACGCTCTCCGGCGCGAGAGCATCGTCGGTGCACTGCAGGACGAGCGCGGGAACCCGGAGCTTCGCGAGATCGGCGCGGTTGTCCGACAGGAAGGTCACCTGGGCGAACTGGCGTGCGATGACCGGATCGGTCGAGCAGAAGCTGTCGTTCAGCTCCTTCGTGAGCTCCGGACGATCGTCGTTCTTCATCACCATCGGCGAGAGCGTGTTCGCCCACCCGATGTAGTTCTTGTCCATCAGGTCGAGCAGGCCCTCGATGTCGGCCCGCTCGAATCCGCCGCGATACCCGTCCGGGTCGTTGAGGTAGCTGGGCGACGGTCCGATGAGGACGAGCCGGGCGAAGCGGTCCGGCTCGGCGATGGCCGCGAGGACGCCGATCATGCTGCTCACCGAGTGGGCCGACCAGGATGACGTCGCGCAGGTCCAGCTCGCGCACGATGTCGACGATGTCCTGGGCGTACCCGTCCAGGCTGCCGTATCGATCGGTGTCGTACGCGGACAGGTCGGACTTCCCGCTCCCGACGTAGTCGAACAGGACGATCCGATAGTCGTCCTCGAAGGCGGGCGTCATGAACCGCCACATGTTCTGGTCGCAGCCGAAGCCGTGGGCGAACAGCATCGGCTGCGTTGCCGCGCCCGAACAGCTGGACATTGTTGCGCCGAAGCACGTCCGTGGACACCGTTTCCTCCGTGATGGGTTTCGCGATCAGATTGGGGCAGGTCGCCCGGAGCCGCCTAGCCTACCGGGCGCGCCGAGTACGGTCGAACAAAGGGCGACGGATCATGCCACGCGGCGTCCCGCGACATAAGTGGCGCGAACCGATGCGTCGCCGATCGGACCCGCATCGGGCTCGTGGATGTTTCGATCGAGCACCACGATGTCCGCCAGCTTGCCGACCTCGATCGAGCCGGTCTCGTGGTCGAGATGGTTGACGAAGGCCGACCCGAGGGTGAATGCCGCGAGGGCCTCGTCCAGGGTCAGCCGCTCGGTCGGCAGGAAGGGCGAGCCGCCGCGGGCATCGGGCGCCACGCGGTGCACGGCGACCTCGATCTCGAGCAGCGGGTTCGCCGTGGTCACCGTCCAGTCGCTGCCCGCCGCGAGCCTCGCACCGGCACGCCGCAGGCTGCCGAACGGGAACTGCCACGCAGCCCGCTCGGAACCGAGTGCGGGGATCCGCAGGTCCTGCATCTGATCGTCGTCCACGGCCCAGAACGGCTGGAGATTGGCGACGACATCGAGCGCCGCGAACCGCGGCAGGTCATCGGGGTGGACGACCTCCAGATGGGCGATGTGATGGCGCCGATCCGACGCGCCGTTCAGCGCCGCGCCTCGGCGACGGCATCCAGCGCGAGCCGCACCGCCGCATCGCCGATGGCGTGGAAGTGCGCCTGGTATCCGCGCCGATCGAGCTCGACCACCGCCCGGTGCACGGCATCGGGGTCGATGAACGGCGACCCCCGCTCGGAGCCGCCGAGGTATGGCGCTCCCATGAAGGCCGTGCCGGATTCGACGATGCCGTCGAGCATGAGCTTGACGCTGTCGGCTCGCAGAGCTGCCGAGTGCCGCCGCGGCGCGCTGATCGTCGAACGCGTCGATCTGCTCGAGTCCCGCCTCGCGGTTCCACCACTGGGCGGCGACCACCCGCGCCGTCAACCATCCGTCGCGTGCCGCTTCGCGATAGACGGCAAGGTTCGCCGGCTCGACGTGCGCATCCTGCCAGGCCGTGATGCCGAGAGCGTGAAGGTGCCGCTGCGCCGCCCGCAGCCCATCCACGAGCTGAGCGTGCGTCGGCTCCGGAAGGAGTCGCGCGACCAGCGCGATCGCGCCGTCGACCAGGGCGCCGGCCGGGTTGCCCGCATCGTCGCGGGCGATCCGGCCGTCGTGAGGCGTGGCCGTGCTGGCGGTGACGCCGGCCAGCTCGAGCGCCAGGGTGTTGACCCAGGCGACGTGGCCATCGTTGCTCTCCAGCAGCACCGGCCGGTCGGGGACGATCCGATCGAGCAGCTCCCGCGACGGCTCACCGCCGGCGAACGCCGAGAGCGACCACCCGCTGCCCTCGATCCATCCGCGTTCGGGGTGGGCGGCGGCGTAGCGGGCGATCGCGTCGACGTACGCGGTGGCGCCGACGATGTCGTGCAGGTCGCATTGTTCCGCGAGCAGCCCGCCCTCGATCGGGTGGATGTGGGCGTCCTGGAAGCCGGGCAGGAGCGTCTCGCCCGACAGATCGACGACCTCGGTCCGCGGCCCGATCCAGTCCGCCATCGCCCCGCTCTCCCCGACCGCGACGATCCTGCCGCCGGAGACCGCGACCGCATCGGCCGGTCGGTCGAGACGGACGATCGGCTGGACCGTCGCTCCCCGGAAGACGAGGTCGGCGCTCGTCACTCGGCCTCCGTCGTGTCAGCGCTCGGCAGGCGGATCCGCACGGTGGTTCCCCGCCCCGGCGCGGTGTCGAGTTCGACCGTCCCGCCGTGCGCCGCGACGAGGTCGCGCACGATCGCCAGGCCGAGCCCGGCGCCCGTCGATTCAGGCGAGCGCCAGAATCGGTCGAACGCGTGCGAGGCGGCGTCGGCGTCCATGCCGGTCCCGCTGTCGATGACCTCGACCAGCTGGCCAG
Source organism: uncultured Chloroflexia bacterium (assembly GCA_963767985.1). GTDB lineage: Bacteria > Chloroflexota > Limnocylindria > QHBO01 > QHBO01 > JACDBZ01. The sequence continues at coordinate 72,021 of CAVYGE010000001.1, read as the reverse complement.
ACGCGGCGGCGCGCACGACGACTCTCACGTTGCCGCCGGCAGGCGTGTGGCGCAGGGCATTGGCAACCAGGTTGGTGAGGACCTGGCGGAGGCGCAGCGGGTCGAGCTCGAGGCTCGGCAGCCCCGCGTCGGCCGTTGTCTCGAGCCGGACGCCGGCCTGGTCGGCCTGCGGCTCCCAGGCCGCGACCGTGTCCGCGGCCAACGCGCCCAGGTCGGTTGCCTCGCGGGTCAGGCCCAGCGCGCCGGCATCGGCCAGCGACAGCGTGCGAAGGTCCTCGATCAGCCGCTCGAGCTGCCGGGTCTCGACCAGGATGCGCTCCAGGCTCTCCCGGTCGGCTGGATAGAGCCCGTCGATCATCCCCTCGACATTGCCCTGGATGACCGTCAGCGGCGTCCTCAGCTCGTGGCTCACGTCCGCCATCAGTCGGCGACGCTCGCGCTCCGTTTCGGCCAGGCGGGTGCTCATGGCATTGAAGGCGCGCACGAGGCTGCGGAGCTCGCGTGGTCCACGCTCGCTGACCTGGGTTCCGTACTCCCCGGCCTCGACGCGGCCGGACGCCTCGATCAGCTCGCCCATGGGAGCGATGGCCACGCCGGCCGCTCGCACCACGCGACGCACGACACCCAGGACAACGACGGCCAGCGTGATGAAGAGGATGACCGACACCCAGCCTCCCCCGAAGACTGACGTCAGGAGCCAGGCGATGGCGGCCGTGGCCACCAGGAGCACGACGATGAGTGCGCCGATGAACATGGCCGCCCGTCGTGCGAACCTGCCGCGCATCGCTCGCCACGCCTCGGGGCGCTCCGGGGGAAAGGCCTCGCCCTCCGGCCACCACGGCGGACGACGGCCAGACCGACGCCAGCCACCACCGCGGTGCCAGCCGCCATCTTCACTCGGCAAGCCGATACCCCACGCCATACACGGTGAGCAGGTAGCGCGGCACGCGCGGATCCGGCTCGAGCTTGCGGCGGATGTTCTTGATGTGCGCGTCGATCGCGCGCTCGTACGACTCGAACGCCACGCCGTGAATGGCGTCGAGGAGCTGCGAACGCGTGAAGACCCGCCCAGGCTGGCGGGCCAGGTGGGCCAGAAGCCCGAACTCTGTGGCGGTCAGCTCGACCGGCTCAGTGCCGCGCGTGACACGCATGCGCGGCACGTCGAGGACGAGGTCGCCCGCTCGCAGCGTCTCGGGATCGGAGGTCGCTCCATGCCGGCGCAGCACGGCCCGGATGCGTGCCACGAGCTCGCGCGGGCTGAAGGGCTTGGTGATGTAGTCATCCGCGCCGAGCTCCAGGCCGATGAGCTTGTCCGTCTCGTCGTCGCGGGCGGTGAGCATGATGATCGGCAGCTCGCCCGCGCGACGGATCGCCCGCGCGACATCAAGGCCGTCCATGCCGGGCAGCCCGAGATCCAGCACGACGAGATCCGGCGTGTCGGTACGGATCCGCATCAGGGCCTCGTCGCCCGATGCTGCCGTCCGGACGCCGAATCCGGCCGCTTCGAGGAAGTCGTGGGCGAGCCGAACGATCTTCGGCTCGTCATCCACGATCAGGATCTTGGGCATGGTGCGGCCATGGTAGGCCGGCTCATCGACCGCCGGCCGCCGGCTCCTCGTGTCCGCCCTCGCGACGATGGAGCTCACGGTGCCAGTCCTCCACCATCTCGCGGCGACCTCCGCCCGGGCCGCCCCATCGGCCGCGGCCGAACGCACCCCGGACCAGGCCGATGACCAGGAAGATGCCGAGGATCCAGAAGATGATCCCGAAGAACCCGAATCCCGCGAAGCCCGGCCCGTAATGGCCACCCCACCCGTAGTACCCGCCGGGCACCACGGCCACCGGCTCGCCGGCTGCCGCCGCCTGCCGCGCCGCCTCCGCCAGCCCGGTGCCCACGCCGGCGTTGTAGACCGCCGTGCCGGCACCGACCGCCACCGCGATCAGCAGCAGCACCGCCAGCACGCGGAACATCGTCCGTCCATTCATCGCTCGTCACTCCTTCTTGGGTGGCTCCGCCTCGGGAGCCGATGGGACAAGCCTGCAAGTCGAATGTGGACGAACGATGAACGCCGTGAGGGGACGAAGTGGAGACCGGCTCGTTCGGGGTCACCTGCCCCTGGCCGGCGACCGGGCGGTGCTCAGCCGGCTTCGGCGGGGACGTGCTCGCGGTCATCGCCCCGTCGCCGGCCGATCCGCTCCCGGGCGCCCTCGACCAGCCGATAGGCGGCCGGCACGACGAGCAGCGTCAGGAACGTCGAGCTCAGGAGTCCGCCGATGACGACGGTGCCGAGCTCGGCGGCGATGATCGAACCCTCGTTGAGGCCGGCGGCGAGTGGCACGAGCGCCAGGATCGTGGCGATCGCGGTCATGAGGATCGGCCGCACGCGGGTATGACCGCCGCGGATGATCGCCTCCCGCAGCGGCACGCCCTGCGCGCGCAGCCGCTCGACGAGGTCGAGCAGCACGATCGCGTTGGTGACGACGATCCCGATCAGCATGAGAAAGCCGATGAGCGCGCTCACGCCGATGGGCCGGCCGGTGAGCAGGAGCGCCGGGAAGGCGCCGATGGTCGCGAACGGCAGGCTGAACAGGATGACGAACGGCGTGATCAGCGAGTTGAACGCCAGCACGAGCATGACGTAGACCAGGACCACGGCGACGCCCATGGCGGTGAAGAGCCCGCCGAACGCCTCGGCCTGCTGCTCGCTCACCCCGCCGATGGCGATCGACACCCCGGCCGGCAGATCGCCGGAACCCTCGAGGTCGTCGACCGCTGACGCGACCGCGGCCGAGACCGCGCCGGTGTCCTCGTCCAGGATCTCGCCGCCTACCGTCGAGGACGGCGCGGCGTTCACGCGGGTGATCGTGGCGCGGACGAGGGTCTCCTCGACGTCCGCAACGTCACCCAGGGTGACGCCGGGTCCGACGGGGATGCGGGCAAGCGCATCAACCGACGCGACGGCATCCGGGTCGAAGCGGAGCACGACCGGCGCGTCCCCGGCCTCCGACGAGATTGCGGTGATCGGCGTCGGAGTGAGGATGCCGCGCACGACACCGCCGACCTGGGCCGGGCTGACCCCGGCGGCCGCGGCGCGCGCCGGGTCGACCAGCACCTCGATCTGCGGGGCGGCCGCCACGAGATCGTTCGTGACGTTGCCCAGGCCGGGAAGAGCGGACACGGCATCCGTGACCGCGGCCGTGGCGGCCTCCACGGCGTCCCCATCCGCGGCGCTCACGACGATCGACAGGTTGCCGCCGCCACCGGGGCCGTTCGTCTGCTGGACCACCGCGTCCCATCCATCGGTCTCGATCGGCCCAAGCCGATCCTCGAGGCGCAGGGCAGCGTCGACGAGGTCAGCCTCGGAGTCGAGGCGCACGACCATGGTCGCGGAGTTTGCCGCACGGCCCGACTGGGCGGCGATGAGGGTCCGGAAGCCGGTGTCACCCTCGGGCGGAATCGTCGTCTGCACGAGCTCGACCTCGGAATCGTCCCGGAGCAGGGCCTCGGCATCGGCGGCGCGGTCGCGGACCGCCTCGGAGGTCGTTCCGGCCGGCGGCGAGAGGCTGACCGACAGGATCTTCTCGGACCCCGAGTCCAGGAACTGGGTGGGGAGCAACGGAACGATGAACAGCGAGGCGACGAACAGGGCGAAGGCGCCCACCACCACGCCGATCGAGGTCCACCGCGACGAGAGCACGAAGCGGATGGTCGGGTCGTAGACGCGGACCCAGAAGGATCGGCGCGGCTCCCCCGACTCGTCGACGTCACCGCCCGGCGGTCCCACCAGGAAGAAGGCAAGAACCGGGATCACGGTCAGCGCGACGAGCAGCGACGCCAGCAGCGCGAACGAGACGGTCAGCGCAAACGGCAGGAAGAACTGGCTGATGAGGCCGCCGGCGAAGCCGAGTGGCAGGAACACGGCCACCGTGGTCAGCGTGCTCGAGGTGATCGCCCCGGCGACCTCGCTCGGCCCGCGCAGGACCGCGGTCAGTCGATCCTCGCCCATGGCCCGATGGCGATAGATGTTCTCGAGCACCACGATCGAGTCATCGACCACGCGGCCCACGGCAACGGCCAGGCCGCCCAGGGTCATGATGTTGATGGTGATCCCGGTCAGCTGCATGAGGACCAGCGCGATGAGCAGCGAGAGCGGGATGCTCAGCGCCGCAACAAACGTCGAGCGCAGGCTGAACAGGAAGGCGAAGATCGTCAGGACGGCGAAGACCGCACCGAGTCCGCCTTCCCGGAGGAGCCCGTCGCGCGACTCGATGATGAAGTCTGCCTGGTCCGACACGACGTCGATCTCGAGCCCGGCGGCGCTGCGGTCCACCACGGCCTCGAGGCGCTCGGTCACCGCAGCAGAGACGTCGACGGTGTTGCCGGTCGTCGTCTTGCTCACCGCCAGCCCGAGCGCCGCGCGGCCGTTGAGCAGCCCGAACCCGGTGGTCGCGACCTCGCGCGTCTCGATCTCGGCGATGTCGCCCAGCGTGACAGGTGCCGGGATCTCGCCCGACTGATCGACGCCGACCACGATGGCAGCCAGCTCATCGGTCGATTCGATGGCGCCGATGACGGTCACCGGCACCGCGTCGTCGCCGAGCGTGAGCTCGCCGGCGGGGATCGTGATGTTGGCGGCGCCGAGCGCCCCGGTGATCGCCTGGAACGAGGTCCCGGTGCGCGCAACCGCGACGGGATCGAGCGTGATCGTCACCTGGTCGGTCAGGCCACCGGTGATCTCGACGTTCGCCACGCCGGGCACGCCCTCGAGCTCGGGCACGATCTCGTCGGCCGCAACCTGGCCAAGCTCGGTGAGGGTCGCCGTCTCCGACGAGATGGAGGCGATCAGCACGGGTGACGCATTGATGTCGAGCGCCGATACGTCCGGTGCCACGTTCGCGGGCAGACTCAGTGCGGCGATCGACTCCTCCATGGAGGCGATGGCCTCGTCGACGTCGGTGCCGTACTCGAACTGGGCGATCACGAAGCCGATCGAGTTGGCGGAGGTGGAGCTCACCTGGTCGATGCCCGCCACCGACTGGATGGCACGCTCGACCGGTGCGACGACCTCGTCGGCCACCTCCGAGGCTGCGGCCCCCGGATACGGCGCGATCACGGTCGCGACGGGGAAGCTGACGTCAGGAAGCAGCTCTTGCTTGAGGTTGGTCCAGCTGACGATGCCGGCGGCGAACAGCCCCGCCGCCAGCAGGAGGGTCACGCTCCGACGGTCGACCGAGGCGCGGGAGAGCCAATTCATGAAGGTGTGTCCTTGCTGATCCTGGCTGCGGCCGCGGTCAGAAGACGGACGGCACGTTCCACGGTGTGAATATCGTTCGGGTCATCGATCTGCATCAGCAGCTCGCGCATTCGGCCGCGGCCCAGCTCCGACATGTCCTCGAGCAGCGCGACGGCCTTGCCCGTCGCATGGACCAGCACCTGCCGGCGGTCGGCGGAGTCCTCGGCACGCTCGATCAGCCCCATCTGGACCAGCCGATCCACGACCCCGCTTGTCGTCGACAGCGCCGTGCCCAGCCGGGTGGACAGCGCTCCCATCCGGAGCGGTCCGGCGGCGGCCGTGAGGTAGACGGCCTTCAGCTGCGCGACGGTCAGCGAGAGCTCCGCGATGGCGGGCGCGTGGAGCGCCACGATGCGCTCATGGAAGCGATCGAAAGCATCGAGAGCGTCGACGACGGCTCGATCTTTCGTTTCGTCGAAACTGTTCATGCATCCCGAATGCTTCGGTGTTTACGAAGCAAGTCTAGCGGAGAACGCGCATGGTCGCTTGACCCCGCGGCGCACGATGACAGCAGGCCGACGCGATCGCGCCGACCGTGGCATCCGAGGACACCGCATGGGCCCCATTCTCTTCAGCTCATCCATCCGGTACTGGAATCCGGAGAGGGCGAGCGGACGTGCCGTTGCCGACGTTCCCGAGCAGCACGTCGGTCGCGAAACCTGACCATGGGGTCCAGCCGCGAGGTCGTCGAACGGTTCTACGCCGCCATGGAAGCCGATGACGTGGAGGGCATGCTGGCCCTCTGCGCCGACGACGTCGAGGTGCGCTACCCGGCAGCGGGAAAGCTCCCCTACGGCGGCGAGTGGCGGGGCCGAGCCGGCATCGGCGACTTTCTCGACACCCACGAGGAAGCCGAAGAGATCCTCGCCTTCGAGCCGGACGCGATGATGGTGGATGGGGACACCGTCGTCGTCCTCGGCGACTTCCGCGGACGGGCGCGGGCAACCGGCCGGGAGTGGTCTACGCGCTTCGTCCACGTCATGACAGTCGCCGACGGCAAGCTACGCCGATGGGAGGCGCACTTCGACACGTCGGCTGCCCTGGACGCTCGCTGACGGGACGACCCGGCACCATCGCGACCGACAGCTGTCACAACCGCCATCGATGCTCGTCGCATGAACTCGCAGCCGCTCCTCGTCAGCGTCAACACCCGGCTCACCGCGGCCGAGCTGGGTCTTGACGTTGAGATCCGTCTGCGCCAGCTCGACGGCCGATGGCTGGCCGTCGCCGACTTCGGCGGAGAGCCCGAGGTCGGGATCGGCGCAACGGCTCGCGAGGCGTTGGCGGCGGCCCTCACGACGCTCGGCCACCGCGCTGCCGCAACCCTCATGGCGGACCCCCAGCTCTTCGGGCTGAGCGTCGCGATCCGCGAGTCTGCTTGAGTCCTGCCGGCGCGCGGCCGACATCGAGCTCACATGTCGATGTATAGAACTCTTGACATGGTGTCGCATGCGCTTTACAGTGCCCATGTCAAGTTTTCTGTACATCGGAGCAAGCGCGGATGTCGTACGAAGAGAAGGGCCAGTGGGTCTACCTCGCGAGCACCACGATCGCCTACGGGGCCTACCTCGTGCTCATGTTGGGCCGCGCAGGCGCAACGCCGCTGACGGAGATCGACTATCAGCCGATCCTGCTGTGGACCATCGGTGCGTCGATCGTCGGATCGATCGTCGGTCGCACCGCGATCGAGATCGTCAGGCCAAGCGACGTGCACCGCGGGGACGTCCGCGATCGCGACATCGGCCGCTTCGGAGAGTACGTGGCAGGCATCATCCTCGGCGTCGGCATGGTCGTGCCGTTCATCCTCGCCCTCGCCGAGTTCGACCACTTCTGGATCGCGAACGCGATGTACCTCGTCTTCGTGGCGCAGGCCATCGTCGGGGCGGCGATCAAGCTGATCGCCTACCGGCGCGGCTTCTGACCGATGGGCAGACCGACACGCGTCACGAACCAGATTCGACGCCTGCGATTCGCGGCAGCAGAGATGACCCAGGCCGAGCTTGCCGAGCGGGTCGGTGTGACCCGCCAGACGATCATCGCCATCGAGCAGGGCCGCTATTCCCCTTCTCTCGAGATGGCCTTTCAGATCGCGCGCGCGTTCGGCGTCGCGCTCGACGATGTCTTTCAGTACCCCACGACTTCCACGGAGGAATCCCGATGACCACGTCCACCGACACGAAGCGCACCCCGGGCGGCCGGCTGCCCCCGCGATTCGTCATCCACGCCGCATGGGCCATCCACCGTGGCATCCATCGGCTCAGCGGCGGACGCATGGGTCTGCGGCCGGCGACCGAGAAGACCTGGGGCATGATGCGGCTGAAGACCATCGGCCGGAAAAGCGGGCAGCAGCGCGCCGCCATCCTGGGCTACTTCGAGGACGGTCCGAACCTGGTGACGATGGCGATGAACGGCTGGGGCGCTCCAGAACCGGCCTGGTGGCTCAACCTCCAGTCCACGCCCGACACCACCGTCGAGCTTCACGACCGGACCCTCGCGGTCCACGGGCGGGCCGCCACGGCCGGGGAGCGCCCGCGGCTGTGGGACATGTGGCGCCGATACGACGGCGACGAGCTGGACGCCTGGGCGGCGCGCCGGCCGCAGGAGACCGCGGTCGTCATCCTCGAGCCCCGCTGACCGGCGAGGACGACACCTGCGTCAAGCCCGAATCCCCAGCGGGCCCTGGCTCCACAGGCGTAGGCTAGGTCCGATTGATTCCGGCTGTGGCTCCCGAGCCGTTCTGCAGGAGGTTTCGGTCACATGGACGTTGTACGCAGCTCGCCAATTCCCTCGAGCACGGCGGCGCGGCACCCTGCTGGGGGTCACGTTCAGCGCAATCCTTGTGCTCAGCGCGTGCGGAGGCGCGGCCACCCCCAGCTCCGGGGGCGCGGAGGGCGATGCGGTCACCGTCTTCGGCGCCTACGCCACGCAGATCGAGGAGCCGTGGGATGGCGTCATCCACAGTGCGCTCCAGGCCGAGGCAGATGCCGGCCGGATCACCTACACCTTCACCGACGACATCGGGTATGCCGGGGACATGGAGCGGGTTCTGCGGGAGACGGCCGACCAGGATCAGCCCGACATCATCTTCGGAGACGCGTTCGGCAACGAGGAAGCCGCCCGTGCCGTCGCCGCCGACTACCCCGAGATCGCGTTCGTCTTTGGATCGGGGGGCGGCCCGGCCGAGCCGAACTTCAGCGTGTTCGATAACTGGATCCATGAGCCGGCCTACCTCGCGGGCATGCTGGCAGGTGGCGTCACCGAGTCGAACGTGATCGGCGTGGTCGGCGGCTATCCGGTACCGGAGGTGAACCGCATCGTGAATGCCTTCATCGCGGGTGCCCAGGAGACCAACTCCGAGGTTGACGTGAAGGTCACGTTCCTCAACAGCTGGTTCGATCCGGCAGCCGCGAAGGAAGCGGCGCTGGCCCAGATCGGCGCCGGCGCCGACGTCCTGTATGCGGAGCGCTTTGGTGTCATCGAGGCTGCGCAGGAGAACGATCTCGTCGCCATCGGCAACATGAGCGACCAGAAGGAGCTGGCGCCCGGCCAACGTGGCGACCAGCGTCACCTGGAACATGGAGCCCACGGTCGCGTACGTGATCGACCAGGTGATTGCCGGGTCCTACACGTCTCAGGATCTCAAGGACTTCTCGATGGTCGGCAAAGGCGGCGCAGCGCTGGCGGAGGTGAACACGGACGTGCCGGGCGGGGTTCCGGACGACCTGGCGGCACAGGTGGCCGAGAAGGAAGCCGCGATCAAGGCGGGCACGTTCCGCGTCGACATCAACGAGGGAACGCCTCCGGGCTCGACCATCCCGGACGCCTAGCCGGCGGCTGGCGTGACCGGCACCTCACCGGCCCTGGAGCTTCGCGGGATCACCAAGCGATTCGGTGACCTCGTCGCCAACGACGCCGTCGATTTCGATGTCGGCAACGGCGAGGTTCACGCGTTGCTCGGCGAGAACGGCGCCGGCAAGACGACCGTCATGCGGATTGCCTACGGGCTGACCCAGGCCGACGGCGGCGAGATCCTCGTCGGCGGACGGTCGGCTGAACGTCCGATCGCCGCGGGATGCGATTGCCGCCGGGATCGGGATGGTGACGCAGCACTTCGCGTTGGTCGGCCCGATGACCGTTGCCGAGAACCTGGCCCTGGGCAGGGCAACCGGCCTGCGGCTGGACCTCGACGATGCCCGACGCCACACCGCCGATGCCGCGACCCGCTTCGGCATGCGCGTGGACCCGGACGCCACGATCGACGACCTCTCGGTCGGCCAGCGGCAGAGGGTCGAGATCCTCAAGGCACTCTCCCGCGACTGTCGCGTGCTGATCCTCGACGAGCCGACCGCCGTCCTGGTGCCGAGCGAGGTCGAGGCGTTGTTCGACACGCTGCGTTCCCTCGTGGCCGACGGGCTGTCGGTCGTGTTCATCAGCCACAAGCTCGCGGAGGTGCGCGCGATCTCCGACCGGGTCAGCGTGATGCGGCGCGGGCGATTGGTCGCGACCGTTGGCGGCGAGACGGACGAGCGCGAGCTCGCCGGCCATGATGGTCGGACGGCCGAGCTTCGGTGTGGAGCGCGACGCCGATACGGCGGACGCGGCGACGGAGCCAGTCCTTCGCATCCGGGGCCTGCATGCCATCGATCCCGCGGGACGTCACCTGCTGACCGACCTCGATCTCGACGTTCGCGGCGCCGAGATCGTCGGCGTGGCGGGGGTCTCGGGCAACGGACAGACCGAGCTCATCGACGTCCTGTGCGGAATGCGGCGGCCGAGCGCGGGCACCATCCACGTGGGCGAGCACGAGCTCACCGGCGCCGACCCGACCGGCATGATGGCCGCCGGCATCGGCCGCATCCCGGAGGACCGCCATGCGAGCCTGGTCGGTGATCTGTCGGTGGCCCACAACCTCGTGCTCGAGCACCTCGACGATTTCCGGATTGGCGGGCGCATCGATGAGCGCCGCGTCCGCGAGCACGCCAGGGAGCTGATCGAGCGATACGACATCCGCGCGACGCGCTGACGACCCGGTGGCCTCGCTGTCGGGCGGAAACATCCAGAAGGTGCTCCTGGCCCGCGTCCTGTCGCGTGACCCGCGCGTCGTCGTCGTCTCGCAGCCGACCCGTGGACTCGACGTCGGCGCAACCGAGTACGTCCGCCGTCAGCTGCTCGAACGACGACGAGCCGGCGCCGCCCTTCTTCTCGTGTCTGAGGATCTCGACGAATTGCTGGCCCTATCCGACCGCCTCGTCGTGATGTACGAGGGTCGCGATCGTCGGTGCGATGTCAGTCGCGGAAGCCGACCTCAACCAGCTGAGCATGCTGATGGCCGGTCGCGGGAACGCCGCCTGATGCGCATCTCGCCGTGGTCGACGCCGATCCTTCTCCTCGCGTCGGTCCTGCTGACCTTCGCCATCACCGCCGTCCCGATCCTGCTTGCCGGCGCCAACCCGATCGCCGCCTATGCGGCGTACCTCGTCGTGCCGCTGACCTCGCAGTTCACCCTGCTCGAGGTCCTGGTCAGCGCCACGCCCATCATGCTCACCGGCGCCGCCGTGGCGATTGCGTTTCGTGCGGGCTACTGGAACATCGGCGCCGGAGGGCCAGCTGCTTCTCGGAGCGGTGGCCGCGGCCGGCATCGGCACGATGGTCGGCGACCTGCCGCCGCTCGTGGCGTTGCCGATCATGATCGGTGGGCGGAGCCGTGGCCGGGAGCGGCCTGGAGCCTCCTGCCCGCACTCCTGCGGGTGCGATTCGGGATCGACGAGGTCGTGACGACGCTCCTCCTCAACCCGGTCGCCCTGCTGTTCGTGAATGGGCTCCTTCACGGTCCGTGGCGCGATCCGGTGACCGGGTTCCCGGAGTCCGAGCGGATCGCGACGTCGGCCGAGTTCCCCGCGCTCATCGAGAGATCCCGCCTCCACCTCGGCTTCCTGCTGGCCATCGTCGCGGTCGCCGTCGCGTGGTACGTATTGGCACGTACACCCTGCCGGGCTGCGGCTTCGCGCGGCCGGTCTGAGCCCGCACGGCGCTCGGTTCGCCGGCATCGACGTCTCCCGCACGCTGCTCGGTGCGGCACTCGTCAGCGGCGCCATCGCGGGCATCGCCGGCGTCAGCGAAGTGGCTGGCATCCAGAACCGCCTCACGGGCGGGCTGTCCCCCGGGTTATGGCTACACCGGCATCGTGGTTGCCACGCTCGGGACCCTCACGATGCCCGGCGTCGCCCTTGCCGCACTCTTCCTCGGCGACCTCACCGTCGGCGCCAGCTCCGCCGCCCGATCGCTGGGGATCCCTTCGCAGCTCGGTGCGGTGGTCCAGGGAGTGCTGCTCCTCACCACCATCGCCCTCCTGACGTTGCGACGGCGTCAGACCGGCCGCATCCCGAGTGCGACGACCGGCGACAGCGGGACCACGCCCGGCGGCGGAGGTACAGCCGGGATGACCTTCCTCATCGACCTTCTGGCCGCCACGCTGCGCAACGCCACGCCCCTCGTCTATGGCACGGTCGGCGAAACGTACAGCGAGCGGAGTGGGGTCCTCAACCTCGGGATCGAGGGCACGATGTACGCCGGCGCGTTCGCCGGCTTCGCGGCGGCGTGGGCCACCGGTTCGCCACTCATCGGCCTGCTGGCCGCCATCGCCGTCGGCATCGGAGCGGGTGCGCTGATGGCTCTCCTGACCGTGACCTTCGGGGCGAACCAGCACGTGTCCGGGATCGGCCTGACGATCGGGCTCATCGGTGCGTCGGAGTTCGCGAACCGCCTGATCTTCCAGGGCGGCGATCTCCAGCGCATCGAGCCGATGTCGATCGTCAACCCTCTCGGCGCCGTCGGCGAGATCGGCAAGGTCTTCGACCAATACGCCCTCACCTGGGTGGCCTTCCTGCTTGTCGTTCCGGCTGCCTGGTGGCTCCTCCAGCGGTCGAGCTTCGGGCTCGAGATCCGCGCCGTGGGCGAGAACCCCGAGGCAGCCGATGCCGCAGGCGTGAGCGTCATTCGCACGCGCTACCTGGCCCTCATGATCGGTGGCGCGCTCATGGCGGTGGGCGGCGCGTTCATCACCCTGGCGCTGCTCGGCAGCTTCACCCTCGACATCATTGCCGGACGTGGCTGGGTGTGCGTCGCCCTGGTCATCTTCGGCCGCTGGCGCATCTTCCGCGGCGTGGCCGGAGCCCTGATCTTCTCGCTCGTATTCTCGCTCCAGTTCCGGCTGCGCATCCTTCCGGGCTTCGGCGAGATCCCGTTCGAACTGCTCCTGGCGCTCCCCTACCTCGTCGTGATCGGCGCCCTGGCGCTCTCCGGCCGCAACGTCGCCTATCCGGGCGCCTACCTCAAGCCCTACCGTCGCAGCTGACCACCCCCAGGAGGACCGATGGAGACCGTCGACCGAGATCACGCCGGACTGCAGCACGCCATCGAGCAGGCGAAGATCGGGCGCGCGAGGGCGGCGTGCCGATCGGTGGCGCCCTGATCGCCGATGACGGCACCGTGCTCGCCGTCGGCCACAACCGCCGCGTCCAGCAGAACAGCGCGATCCGGCACGGCGAGACGGACGCGCTCGAGAACGGCGGCCGGCTGCCGGCGTCGGTCTACCGCCGCTCGACGATGTACACGACCCTCTCGCCCTGCGACATGTGCACCGGCGCCATCCTGCTGTACGGGATCCCGCGCGTCGTCATGGGCGAGAACCGAACGTTCGTGGGCGGCGAGGACTACCTCCGGCTCGCGGGGTGTCGAGGTCGTCAACCTCGACTCGCAGGAGTGCGTGGACCTGATGAACGAGTTCATCGAGGCCCACCCCGACATCTGGAACGAGGACATCGGCGAGGAGTAGGCCCCGGCGCGTCACCCTGGGCGGCTAGGCGTCGGCGATCCACATCGCGCGGTCGTGGCCGAAGGCGATCCTGTCGGCCCCGAGATCGAGCAAACGTGGAAGCCAGGCGGGAGTCTCCGGAGCATCGGCATGCCCTGCGCGGGCCAGCTCGAGCGCCGTCACCGCCCGTCCGAAGCCGGAAGCATCCCGGTAGCACTGGCCGGCAAGCAGCAGCCTGCCGCGGGTCGTTTCGACAGACACGCTCTGATGCCCGGGCGAGTGCCCCGGGGTCGGGATGACCAGGACGCCGGGGAGCGGCTCATATTCGCCGTCTCGCTCCTCGTAGCGGCCGCCGTCGAGATCCAGGGCATCGGGAAGCGAGTAGTCCGAGCCTCGTGCCGCGGCAAGCTCCGCGGGCTGGACCAGGATCCGTGCGCGCGGCACCTCGGCGTTGCCTCCCGCGTGGTCGGCGTGCAGGTGGCAGTTGATGACGATGTCGATGTCGTCCGGGGTGACGCCGATGGTGGCGAGCGCTTCGCCGATCGGGATCCGAACGAACTTCAGCTCCTCGAAATCCTCGGGTGGGATATTCGGCGCGATCCCGGTATCGATGAGGAGCGTCGCGTCCGGATGGCGGACCAGCCACGCGTTCACCACCAGCCGCTCGTTCGGGCCGTACGACTCCGGCGCCCGGAATCCACCGAGGTGGAGCCTCGTCACCTCAGAAAGCATGTGGCGCAGTATCGGTCAGATCGCGCGGGTCGTCATTTGGAGCCGCGGAGCCGCTCGAGCCCGTCGAGGATGAGGTCCAGGCCGAAGGCGAAGTCGCCCTCGTCGTCAGGATCACGCGGCTTGAGATGCTGCTCGACGTGCTCCGCCAGGTGCGGGAGCTCCTCTCGCGGCAGCTCGGCGAGGAAGGTGGTCGCCATCTCCTCGAGATCGGCTTCGTGAAGGTTCATCCCCACGACCCACAGCGTGAAGCCCATGACGTGGCTGTCGAGCGCGTGGTACGCGTGGTCGGTCATCTCCGCCGAGAAGCCCGCTGCGCGCAGGGTCCCCAACAGCGCATCCATGTAGCGCAGGCGCGCCTGGCTCACCCGCTTCGGTGACAGCAGCAGCGAGGCGGCCCACGGATGGCGCGGAGCACCTCGTGGGCGGAGATCGACATCTGGCGGACGGCAACCTTCCAGCCCCAGGCCGGAGGGCGGCAGCTCCATCTCGCTGACCACCATGTCGACGATCCCGTCGAGGATCTCGTCCTTGTTGGCGACGTAGTAATAGAGGGTCATCGCCTCCACGCCGAGCTCCTGCGCGAGCTTGCGCATGCTCAACGAGGCGATCCCACCCCGATCCGCGAGGCCGATGGCCGCCTCGAGCACCCGCTCGCGGCTCATCGGTGCCCGTGACGCGACATTCGCCGTGCTCTGGCTCATGGTTGACAATCTTACACCGTACGACTAGCGTCTTACAGTGTACGAACGAACCACCCACGAGGAGCCGTCAGACGCGGCCGCGCGGCACGGTCATCCAGTACGCCTTGTTGAACGCCACCTTGCCGAGGTGCCACAGCCGGTTCGGCGTCGGCGGCTTCGGCGGGTTGTCGTAGTCGAACTGGAGCAGGGTCCCCTTCCCGTCGCCGACCTCGAAGAAGCACATGACCTTGCCCGTGTACTCGGCATGCTTCCCGTCAGGCTGGCGGCCCTGGATGGCGGCGGCGACGCGCTCGGCGACGATCGGAGCCTCGAAGTGCGCCGTCGAGCCGGCCTTCGACAGCGGGAGGTCAGTGGCATCGCCCAGCGCGTGGATGTTCTCGCGTCCGCCAACCTCGAGGGTGTGCTTGTCGGTCGGGAGCCATCCGCCCGGCGCGGGAGCAAGTCCCGAGTCGATGAGGAACTGCGCACCGCGATGCGGCGGCACGAGAATCAGGAGGTCGTACGGCAGCTCCTCTCCTTCGAGGCTCTCGACGACCTTCCGCTCGCGGTCGATCGTCTCGACGTTGAAGAAGGTGTGGAGCTCGATCCCCTTCTCGGCCAGGATCGGCGTCGCCATCTCGCTGACGGATCTCGATCGTGAAGGCGCGGCCGATCGGCGAGCAGAAGTGCAGCTCACTCTTATCGCGCAGGCTCGCGATCGCGAAGCTCGGACTCGATGAGGAAGGCGACCTCGAGTGGCGCGGGCGGGCACTTGTAGGGCATCCCGGCGATGCCGATGACGATCTTGCCGCCCTCGAAGCCGTCGAGCGCCTCGCGTAGACGCTGCGCGGCCTCCGGGCCGTAGAAGTGATGGGCCTCCTCGGCGAAGTTGTCGATCAGCTCAGGGAGGATTCGGGCGCCCGGGGAGAGAATGAGCTCGTCGTACGGCAGACGAGATCCGTCCGCCAGCTCGACGAGCTGTGACGCCTCGTCGATGCGAGTCACCTCGCCGACCTCGAGCCGCACGCGGCGATCGAGCAGGCCGCGCTCCGGGCGCACCAGACCCTCGGGCTTCTGGTTGCCCATGGCGATGTACATGTAGCCGGGCTGGTAGACGTGCTCACCGGCGATGTCGACCACGGTGACGCTCACGTCGCCTCGGTCGATCTCGCGCGCAGAGCTTCCGGGACACGAGGTTGGCGGACAGGGTTCCCCCGACCCCGCCGCCAACCACTACGACGTGCTTCATCAAGGGCCTCCTATCGCTTCTGCTCGACCACGATCTCGTCGTAGCCGTCGCGGTGGGTGACGCCGACGAGCCGATGGCCCGCCTTTTCCACCCACTTGGGAATATCGATTCGGGACCCGCTATCCGAGGAGTGGACGGCGATGACATCGCCGGCCTTGCCTTCGCGGATCGCTCGGATCAGCTCCATGAGCGGCCCCGGGCAGTAGCTGCCGCGGGCGTCGATGGTGCGAGTCACGGGAGTGCGTATCGGTCTGCAGCATGTCCTTGTCCTTTCAGATGAAGATGGCCGGCGTGCCGCTGGCGATCAGCTGGAGCACCGTGGCCGCGCCGACGGGCTCTTCCAGCCCATCGATCAGGTCGTCGCGGGAGAAGCCGAGCAGGTCCATGCTCATCTGGCAGGGCAGGAGCTTCACGCCCATGGCCTGGGCCGCCGTGAGCAGCTCGCCGGGCGACGCGACGCCGTACTGGCGCGCGAGTCGCTTCATCATCCAGGGGCCCATGCCCATGAAGTTCATGCGACTGAGCTTCAGGTGGTCGATCCCCGGTCGATTCATGATCGAGAGCGCCCGCTGCATCCAGTTGGTGCCGGTGATCCGCTTCTCAGGCCGGACGAGCGGGAAGAAACCCCAGAAGGTGAAGAAGATCGAGACCTCCATCCCGGAGGCGGCCGCGGTGGACGCCATGATGGTGGTTGCCCAGGTCTTCTCCAGATCACCGCTCTCGGCAATGATGACGAGCGAGTTCGTCTTCGTCGGGTGCTCCGTTCAGCAGGGCCGCGGCGGCCTCCGCCTCGGCGTTGGTCGGCATTTCGGTGTCGCGCGTGATGTCTCGGCGTCACGGGTCTTGACGGTCATCGTGGATGCCTCACTTCTTGCGCAGGACGAAGCGGAAGACGCCGTCCTGCACGTCGGATTCGATCAGCTCGTTGCCGGTGACCTTCGACCATGCGTCGAAGTCCTTGACCGATCCGGGATCGGTCGCCGGCACCTCGAGGACCTCGCCGCTTGCAAGGGTCTTGATGGCGATGGCGGTCTTCACGATCGGCATCGGGCACGAGAGATTTCGCGCGTCCAGTGACTGCGAAATGGAAATGGTCATGTCATCACTCCTTAGATGAAGAGCACCTGGCCCTCGGATGCGGCCATCCAGAAGGCGGTCACGCCCTCGACGCCGTCGACCATCGGGTCGAGATCGTCGGGGCCCAGGTGGAGAAGGTCCATCGAGAGGGAGCAGGCCTGGATATCGACGTCGCCGATCTCCTTTGCCTGCGCAAGGGTGTCGCGCCAGCTGGCCTGCCCGGCCGCGGCCAGCGCTTCGACCGCGGCCAGACCGTCGGATCCTGCCTCGGGCGCGAGGAGGCGCTCGCGTGAGCGCCGCGTTCGCACGGAAGGCGTCGAGGCCCCAGTACTGGAGGAAGATGTGGACCGGGCGTCCGACTGCCGCCGCGCCGGCGGTCAGGATTGCTGCCGCCTGCAGCTTGTCGTCGGTGCCGGAGAAGAGCGAAATGGCGAGCGGTTCGTCCATGGGGGCTACCTCGGTGTGATCGTTGAGTCGGGCGGGGCGATCGGGACGGATCCGGTCGTCTGCGTGGCGTCGGCCAGGCGAGCGACTCGACGCTCGATGACCCCGCGCATCAGTCCGCAGGCCCGAACGATGTCCGGGTCCACCAGCCGATAGCGGATCTCACGACCCCGTCGCTCCCCCTCGACGATGCCGGTCGAACGCATGAGTGCCAGGTGCTGGCTGAGATTCGGCTGGGCGATCGCCATGCGATCGGCGAGCGTGCCGACGTCGCACGGACCCTGGGCCAACCAGTGGATGATCTCGAGCCGCCGCCCGTTGCTGAGCGCACGAAGCACATCCGCCTGAATCTCGTAGATGTCGTCCATGGCGACACGATCTCGCACATGCGCAGATGCGCATCAGTGCCGAGCGGCCCGTGGAACCCGTGCCGGGCGTCACATCGGACGACCGCGACTAGCGGGGCAGTTCCTCGATGATCGAGGCCACCGCGACGGGGTTGCGGAGTCCCTTGAGCTCGACCTCGCGCTCGACACCGCGCGTGAACCCGCCCGGCGCGGCATCGAGCACGTCGCGACTGGCCAGGATCTCGTCCGTTGCCGCGAGTGCGCCGATCCGCGCGGCGAGGTGGACCGCCCGCCCCTCGTAGCTCGCGCCCTGCTGCGCCACATCGCCGACGTGGAGGCCGATCCTCACACTCGGGGCAAACCCGTGTTCCCGGCGATGATCGCGCAGGCGCCGCTGGATCGCGATGGCGCAGCCGATGGCGCGGCCGGCGTCGGCGAACGCGACGAAGAACCCGTCGCCGGCATGGTGGATCTCCTCGCCCTCGTGCTCGGCGATCAGCGCGCGGATCGCGCGATCGTGCCACTGCAGCAGGCGCGTCCATGCCTCGTCACCGATCGCCTCGATGAGCTCGGTCGAGCGAACGATGTCGGTGAACATCATCGTCCTGGTCACCGCGCGGCTCGGCGCATCTGAGGACAGGTCGCGCAGGGTGGACTCGGCGTGGTCGGCGTCGGGCACGGCGCCGAGCTTCCGGTACGCGGCCAGTGCGGCCTGGATCTCAAGTGCGGCCGCCTCGGCGTCGCCGGTCGCGGCATGAGCCTGGCCGAGCAGCTCGCGCGCCCGTGCCGTCTCGTACGGGGCGTCGGTCTCCTGCCACAGGCGTCGGGCGCGTTCGAGATGGGTCGTCGCGCCAGCCGCATCGGACCGCGCCAGTGCCACCTGGCCATTGGCCATTGCCGCCGTCGCCAGCAGGGCGTGCGTCCCGAAACGCTCCGCGAGGACCTCCAGCTCCGCCGCTCGTACCGCAGCGTCATCGACCGTGCTCCCGCCCGACGCCAGCTCGACGTACGCGCCCAGGATCCTCGCCCGCGTGAGCGGAATCGTCGACGGGTCGTCCAGCGCCCGCTTCAGCATCGTGATGCCCGCCGCGGCCCTGCCCTGCGCCAGCCGCAGGAGGGCGAGCCCGGGCAGCGGAGCCCGGCCCAGCTCGTGAGCCTGCCGGAAGGCCTCCTCGGACGCCGCGAGGTCACCCATGCGGAGCCTGATCTCGCCGACCTGGTAGAAGCCCTCGCCCGCGTAGTCGAGGCAGAAGTCCTGGAGCTCGACGCATGCCTGGCGCGCCTCGGTCTCGGCCTCGGCCCAGGACCCGCGCAGCCGGGTGACCTCGGCCCGTCGAACGCGGCACATCCCGGGGAACCCGGTGATCGCCTGGCGGTCGCACCACTGTCGCGCCGCCTCGGCGAATTCCACGGCGCGACGGTAGTCGGCCAGGTCCTGGCATGCGACGGTCGCGTTGCAGTACACGATCGCGGTCGGATACGGGTTGAGGTTGCCTCCCACGGCGGCGACGATCGCCTCATCGAGAAGGGCAAGGCCCTCGTCGACCTCTCCCATGGCGACGAGGACGCGACCCTTGTCCTGCAGGCCGAGCGCTTCGATATCGGCGCTTCCGGTTCGAACGCCGATGGACAGCACCTCCTCGGCCTGGCGCAGCGCCTCCTCCAGGTTCCCCGCTCCGAGGGCGCCGGCGAGTCGCGCCCGGGCCAGGTAGCCGTGCACCGGCGCCTCGGGGACGTCCGCCAGCAAGCGCTCGGCCCGGCGCACCCATCCCCCCGCCAGCGAGCTCTGGAGCTTATGGCTGTGATCAGCGGCCACCGAGAGCGCCGCGGATGCGGCCCGCAGCGGGTCGCCGGCAGCCACGTGCGCGGCATGGGCTCGCTCCCGAACGGTGATCGCCGTGTTCAGCTGGCCCGTCCACCACGCGGCCTCGCCGTACCGATCGAGGTCTTCGCGCTCGAGGTTGCCGGTGGCGTCGATACGCTCGAAGAGATCGACCGCCTCGACCCAGCGCCGACCATCGAAGGCGCGTCGCGCCTGATCCAGCTGCTCGTGGACCCCGGTGTCAACCACGGGGTCACCGTACCACCCGCTTCGCCGCCTCAGCCACCTGGGATGTGCGGCAGGACCTCCTGGGCGAGCAATCGTCGTGATTCGGCCTCGACCTCGCGGTCGAGCCCCGGGAAATGGCCCCGAGCCACGAACAGGCCGGTCGGCCCGAGCACCTCGGCGTAGGCGCGCAGCTCCTCGACGACCTGTTCCGGCGTGCCGACGGTGGTCTGGCGCCGGAGGCGCTCCTCGTCGTCGGCCGGCATCGGGGGCGGTCGCTCTCCGGGACGCTTCCCGCGTGCCGACTCCATGTCGCCGTACTTCCAGTCCATGTACCACGCCGCCTCCCGCAGCGTGCTCCAGGCATCGCCGTCACGCCACACGAAGGTCGGCCGATACAGCCCGATGCGGACCGCGTCCGGGTCGCGGCCGACGGCCTCGGCCGCCTCGCGCACCCAGCCGCGACGGCGAGCCATGCCGTCGGGGGAGGCCGGGCCGGCCAGGTAGCCATCGGCCACCCTGCCCGCCCGTCGCACGGCGGCCTCCGCGCCGGCGCCGAGCCAGATCGGCGGGCCGCCGGGCTGTGCCGGCTTCGGTGTGACGTTGAGGCCCGGGTAGGCGAAATGCGGGTCGTGGCCGGTGACGAGCTCGGCGGACCAGGCCTGGCGCAGAACCGCAAGATGCCCGTCGAGCCGCGCACCGCGCTCACGCATCGACACGCCGAAGCCGTCGAATTCCTCCTCGCGCCAGCCGATGCCGAGCCCCAGCTCCAGTCGGCCGGCCGAGATCAGATCCACGACCGCGGCGTCCTCGGCCAGCCGCAGGGGATCGAACATCGGGGCCAGCAGGACGCCGGTGCCGAGCCGGATGCGGGTCGTTCGCGCCGCCATCGCCGCGATCAGCGGCAGCTGCGACGGCAGGTACCCGTCGTCGACGAAGTGGTGTTCGCTGGTCCAGATGGAGTCGAACCCGGCGACGTCGAGCTCTTCGGCGATCTCGATCGCCTCGCGGTAGATCTCGCCATCCGAACGCTGATCATCGGGGTGGTGCTGCACGGTGATCAGCCCGAATCCGAGTCGCATCGGCTCACTCTAGCTGCCCGCGCTTGACGTGCGGCGCACGATATCCATGAGCGGGCCGGCGCGCCGCGTCGACCCCGGCACAGGAGAACGCTGATGGGCGATAAGGGACCTGGTTCGAAGAGCAAGGACAAGAAGCACAAGAAGCCGAAGAAGGCCAAGACCGCGGGCTGACGCCGGGAGCGTCTGCGGGGCGTTGCGCCGGATTGGCTACCATTCCCGCATCGACATCACGACGAAGTCCCGAGTGCGTGCCCTGGCCGAGGACCTTGCCGTCCCCGGCGTGGCCGTCGGCATCCTCCACGGCGAGGACGAGGTGTTCGCGTACCACGGCGTCACGAGCGTCGAGAATCCCCTGCCCGTCGACGGAACGACCCTGTTCCAGTTCGGGTCGACCGGGAAGACGTACACCTCGGTGGCGATCCTGCGCCTGGTGCAGGATGGACGGATCGACCTGGATGCACCGGTTCGGACCTACGTCCCGGAGCTCCGCCTGCGCGACGAGGGGGTTGCGGCGACCGTCACCGTCCTCCAGCTGCTGAACCACACCGCCGGCTGGGACGGCGACGACTTCACCGACACCGGCGACGGCGACGATGCGGTGGCGCGCTATGTCGAGCACATGGCGGAACTGCAGCCAGGTCACGCCGCCGGGCTCCGTGGTGTCCTACAACAACGCCGCGCTGAGCCTCGCCGGCCGCGTCATCGAGCGAGTCACGGGCCAGACCTACGAGCGTGCGATGACCGACCTGGTGCTCGACCCGATCGGCCTGCGCGACACGCTGTTCTTCCCGAACGACATCATGACCCGACGCTTCGCGGTCGGGCCACCGGCTCGAGGAGGATGGGACGATCCGGGTGCTGCGCCCGTGGGCGATGGCACGCAGCGGCAACCCGATGGGGGGACTGTCCGCGACGGCGCCGGACCAGCTCCGCTGGGCGCGCTTCCACCTTGACCACGGAAGAGCGGCCGACGGAACGCAGATCGTGAGTGCCGACCTCATCGCGCGGCATGCAGGAGCCCAGCGTCACGTCACCCGGCTCGGACCTCGGCGACGCGGTGGGCATCTCCTGGCTGCGTGAGCGAGATCGGCGGAACGACGGTCGTGAGTCACGGCGGATCGACGAACGGCCAGTACGCGGGCTTCACCATGGTGCCGGCGCACCGGTTCGCGGTCGTGTCGCTGACGAACGCCGAGCCGAACGGTCCGCTCTTCAACCGCCGCATCCGGGATTGGGCGCTCGAGGCGTTCCTCGGCCTGGTCGAGGACGAGCCGGTGCCCGAGCCGCGCTCCGCCGGCGAGCTGGAGCCCTATGCCGGCCGCTACGAGACCGTCGCGTCGCTCATCGACGTGGTCGGTCGACGGCGACCACCTGTGCATGGACGTCGTCGCCCTCCGAGGAGTTCATCGCGCAGCTCGGAGAAGATGCCGATCACCGCGAGCCGTCGATTCCGCTGCGCATGCTTCCCGGCTCGGATCGCTACGTCGTCACCGACGGATCACACGATGGCGAGCGCGGCTTCTTCCTGCGCGATCCGGGATCAGGCGCCATCACCGGGATCCACGTCCACGGCCGATACGCCCCGCGCGCCGATCCGGAGCCCTGACTCGGCCCGAGATCGCCCGGCGCGGCGTCACCGGCCAAGGGCTCCTCGAAGTGAGCCGCCCCCACACCGTGAGCCAGGCCGGGCGTGGGGCAACCGCGGCATCGGTCCGCGGCGCCCGACTCCCCGGGCGCGCGGCGAGACGCAGCGCCTCCCGCTCGTCGAGAAGGGCGCGCTGACGCTGTTCCGCCAGCTCGAGCATGGTCCGCGTCAGCAGATCAGTCATGAAGCCTGAGGCTCCGGCGAGCGCCGGTGCCCGGCCGGGGATCGCTCCCGCGGCCGGGGCGCGCCGGGCTCATTCGAATGCACCCTGCTGCCGGCGCTGGACCTCCCAGTCCTGTGCGGACCGAGCAACCCAGTCGATGACGACGCTCTGCTGCCGGCGCTCGAGCTCCCACGTCGCGCCGATGCGACGACGGCAGGGCTCCACGCCAGGTCCTCGCTCGTCACGCGCGGTGAACCGAACGGGACGAAGGCGACGACGGCGACGAGCGCCGTGATGATCACGGCGGCCAGGGCCCCCGCGGTGAACGTGATGATGGGGTGCGGCTGATACCGCGCCACCGGTCGAGTCTGTGCCATGTCAATCGTTGCTCCTGTGCGGTCCGCCGGCCAGCCCGGCGACTCTGCGTCGAGCATCGGCTCAGGAGCGATCGACCGAAATTCCGCGCGGGACGGGATCTACGACGTAGTCCTATCCCGGATCGCGCCGTCCGTATCCCGGATCTCCCCGGCGGCGAGAAGCGGGACCAGCTCGCGTCGCGAGCGGATGCCCAGGGAGCGATACACCTCGCTGAGGTGCGCTTCGACGGTGTGCGTGCTCATCGACAGGCGGTCGCCGACCTGCCGATTCGTCAGGCCGGTGGCGACGAGCTCCGCGACGCCGCGCTGGGCGGGCGTCAGTCCGCCCTCACGACGGCCGGCGCCGGCGCGTCCCATCTGCTCGCGCGTCAGGCGAACCCATGAGCCGGCGCCCAGGACGCTGAAGATCGACAGCGCCTCGCGGAAGGCCGACCGGGCCTGGGCGCGATGCCGGGATCGGCGATGGATCTCGCCGGCAACGAGCAGGGTTCGCGCGAGCTCCCACGCGTTCTCCATCAGCCGATGCTCGGACTCGGCGTCGCTGATCGCCGCAACGGCACCCTCCGGATCTCCGGTTGCCGCCAGGAGCTGGGCGCGGGCACGCAGGGCGTCGGCGCGCAGGATCCGTGGACGCGCGGCTTCCTGCGCATCCAGCTCGTCGAGGATCCGGCGCGCCTCGTCGTGCCGTCCCAGTGCCACGAGGATCTGCGCGAGAGTCGGCACGGTCCACAGCCGACGCGGCGACTCGTCGGGGGCCGGCAGCACCAGCGCCGCGTCCGCGATGTCCAGGGCGGCGGACGGATCGGCGCGACTCATCTCGAGCAGCGCAAGGTCGGCGCGCAGCGCGCACTCGCCAACGCGCCACTTCGTCGCCTCCATCAGGGCAAAGGCCTCGTCCGCCGCGGCAAGCGCCCGCTCTCGCGTTCCGAGGCGTGCCTCGATGCGCGCCTCTGCCACGAGCGTGTGCGCCAGGGCCACGCGCTGGTCGGTCGTCCTCGCCAGCCGGATCGCACGCGCGAGGTGCTCGCGGGCCTCGGCGGCGCGTCCGTCGAGGAACGCGTCCATGGCCTCGACCGCCAGCAGGAACGGGAGGCTCGAATAGTCACCCTCGCGTTCCGCGCGCTCCGTCAGAGCGTGCAGCTCGGCCTGCCCCGCCGCCGTCATCCCCTCCGACATCCGAATGCCCGCCAGGTCGAATTCGGGGACATCGAGCGCGCGAAACTCCGACGTCCATGCGTCGAGCTCCGCGGCTCGCGCGGCAACGTCGGGATCGTACCCGCCCCCGGTCATGTAGCTCCACTGGGCGTGCTTCCCGATCACCATCACCAGCAGACGTGGATCCTGCGACCGCTCGGCCAGTTCCATGGCATCGCGCACGTGCGCGAGACCATCGGGCCAGCCTTCCCCGGTGATGAACGCCACGCCGGCGAGAAGCAGGTTGACCTCGATCGTCAGCGCAACGTCGCCACGCACCAGGGAAAGGGCCCGGGTGGCGATCTCGCGGGCGGCATCGAAGTCGTCCATGAGCTGCCGCACCGTCGCGAGGCGAAACAGGAGCTCGCCGCGGCCCTGGTCCTGTGCGAGCGCTGGCTCCTCCAGTGCATGCTCGACCAGCGCGCGAGCGCGGCCCAGGTCGCCGGCCACCGTCCGGTGCCGAGCCGCCTCCGCCAGCCGATGCGCCCAGCCGGGGTCGGAGGGTCGACGTCAGCCGTGCGGCGAGCTCGCACAGGTCGGCGGCCGAGTCCGGTGCGCCGCGCGACCTGGCCCGTTGGGCAGCCCCGTCGAGCACGTCCGCGACCTCGGGATCGGGCCCGGACGACGCGAGCGCCAGGTGGCGGGCCACCTCCTCCGGTTCGGTGACGACCTCCGACAGCCGGCGGTGGACGGTGCGACGTTCCTCGTCGCCGAGGCTCGCGTACGCTTCCCCGCCGAGCAGCGGATGGGTGAACCGCAGCGGGCCGTCGGATGCCACCACGACGTCGGCCTCGCGTGCGGCGGAGATGCCCCGGGCGGTCCGCTCCGCTCCGAGCGCCTGCTCGAGCTGCGCGGACGTCGGCTGTGCGAGGGCGGCGGCGTGCACGACCACCGCGCAGGCATCCTCCGAGAGCGCGGCGATGCGCTGACGCACGAGGCCAGCCAGCGAGTCCGGCAACGCAAGGTTCTCGAGGCTGCCGCCGCCATCGGACGCCAGCACCGCGCGTCCGATCTCCAGGACATGCATCGGGTTCCCTCCCGACAGCCGGAGGACGCGGGTCAGGCCCGAGGGCGCGAGCTGCAGGCCGAGAGCGTGCTCGAGCAGCCGATCGACCTCGTCGCGGGCCAGCGGCTTCAGCGGCACGCGCACGATCCCCTCCGGGGGGAGGTCGGCAATCGAGGGACGGCAGCGGAGCAGCCTCGGCGGTGCGCTGCGCGGCGATCACCACGATCGGCTCGCGCTCGATCCGGCGGAGCGCGAATCGCAGCGCTCCGGCCGACGGTGCATCCAGCCATTGGCAGTCGTCCACCGCGATGGCGATCGGCCCGCTGGTTGCGGCGCGACGGAGAAGCTCGAGCACGGCCAGCGACAGCGCCAGCGGCTGCATCGGCGTGGCGTTGGGATCGGCGCGCATGAGGGCAACGTCGAGCGCGGCCTGCTGTGGCGGCGGCAGTTCCGCGCGATGCTCGTCGGCCAGCTCGGCGAACAGGTCACTGAGGCCGACGAACGGCAGGTGGGCTTCCGCCTGGGTCGGCTGAGCCGACACGACTCGATACCCGCGCTCCGTCGCGGCCTGCTGCACCGCATTCCAGAGCGTCGTCTTGCCGATGCCGGCCTCGCCATGGAGCACAAGGGCACGCGCACGCGGGCCGTTCTCGTCGAGGAACGACGCGATCAGCCCCGACTCGCGCGTACGATCGATCATCGCCACCGCGCGAATCGTGGCGGGGTGGGCAGGGACACGCATCGGCCAATTGTCCCGCTGATCACGAGCTACACGAGAGCGCGGGACCCGACATCCGGGACGAAGCTCAGCTCGATGCCGAAGGTTGCTCGGAACCCATCGCCTTCGATCGGGAGCAGCCAGGTCCGGTCCTCGGTCTGCGCCAGCGGGACGCCATCGTCGGCGAAGCTCTCCGTGACGTGCTTCGCGAGCCGCAGCTCCGGGTCGAACCTTGCCTGCACAAAGCAATGCCCGTGGTAGATGAGGTTGTCGGAAAAGCCGATCCCGAAGAGATCTCGCTCGCCCACGTAGGTCTCGACGCGCATCACCAGGTCATCGGCATCGGCGGGCGCGGCGCCGGAATCCAGCCAGCCCGAGTACAGCACGCGCCGCCTGCGGTCCGGTCCGAGCCAGTCGAAGGCGACCGTGTCGTCGTCAAGGCGGTCGCTGTTGAACGGGCCGTAGCAGTTCTCCGCCTCCCTGCTCTGATGAAAGAGCTCGAAGTCCACGCCTCGCGGCTTCAGCGAGGTGCCGATGAAGAACTCACTCTTTCCGAGGAAGTCGCCGCCCTTGGTGATCCGCGCGTCGATGAGCCGCAGATTGGCGTGAATGTCACCGTGGAAGAACCGTGTGGAGATCTCGAACGCCTCCCGCGACGTGATGAGCGAGTCGGCGCCTCCATGGCACTTGTGCACGAAGGCCCGCGGAGCCCCGGGGATGCCCGCATGGGCGATCTTCACCAGGCCGTCGCTGCGGTTGTAGTTGAGACCGAACTCGTCGTCGACAGAGAAGAGCTTGTTGAGGAACGTGGCCGGACCGACGCCGAACGTGCGGTAGTTGGTGCCGATGACCGTCAGGAAGCGGTCCAGCGGGAATGCCTTCGCGAGATTCTTGTAGCCGGCGCGGTTTGACGTCTTCGCCTGCTCGTCGGGGTCAAAGCGTGAGATCTCAGACTTCGCCTCGAGCATCGGCAGCCACTTGAGATTGCCAAGGCGCTGGAAGGTGATTCCCTGATGCGGCGTTCCGAGGGTCACCACCTTGTTCACGGCCTTCGGGGCCTCGCCGCGCGCGTATTCGACCTGGAGCGTCTCCCGGACGATGAGCCCGCCCATGGAGTGCGCGATGATGTTGACCTTGGGCTGCTCCTCACCCGTCTTGAGGGTGACCAGCGATCGGACCAGCTCGATCAGACGCTTCAGTGCCCGGCCGTACTGCTCGAAGTTGCGGTCGTCCAGGTCGTAGTAGCGGAAGACCCAGAGCGTCCGGTTGGGATCGGACTGGTTGCGAAGTGCGCGCGCCATCGCCGGGTCGACGACGATCTTGTCGCCGACGAAGAACTCCCTCGGAAGGTCCTTGAGCTCCTTCGGGATGTCGCGCACGTCGGTGATCGGCTTGCCGTAGAAGCCGACGACGTTGGTTGCGTCCTGGTAGCGCCACGCTGACTTCAGGAACCGAAGAATGAGCCCTTCGTAGATGTAATTCTCGCCGCGCTTCTGCGGATAGACCGTCCCATCATTGAAGCCGTAGTAGGCGAGTTTCTTCTCGTCCTCCACACCGAGTCCACCGAATCCGCGGACAAGGATGATGGGTAGCTCTGCTCGAGTCGCATCCGTCGTCGCCATCTCGGTCCTCCTCCCGGTTCCCGCCGTCTGACTGGCGCGACGCTACGCCCGCTGAGAACGCTGGTCAATAAGGGAGTGACACGTACGTCAAATGGCCGATGCGCTCCCGACATCCCGGCGATATCCCTCTCCCATCACATCCATCGGCTTCCCGCCAAGGGGAGGTTTGCGGCCATGCTGTTCGGAAATCCCGTTCGTGGTCGAATCGGCCGGCTGGGGCACCCTGACCCGGTGTCGCGTTTCGTCGTCACCCGCGCATTCAACGATGGGTCCTTTCCGCAGTTCGGGCCACATGACGGGCTGGACATTGACAACGGCGCCCCGTCGGGAGATCCGATCATTGCCATGGCGGACGGCAAGGTCAGCGTCGTGCGTCTCGACGCCAGCGGCGCGAAGATCGTGAGGATCGCGCACGCCGACGGTTTCAGCACCGGATACGCCCATCTCCAGGACTTCCTCGTCGCAGTCGGCCGCACCGTGATCCGGGGCCAGCCGATCGGGACGCTGGGCGGCACCGGTTTCGTCACGGCACCTCACCTTCATTTCGACATCAGCCTGCACGGTCAGCGCCGCGACCCGTGGCCGCTGCTCGAGCAGAACCATCCACGAAAGGAGGACTGGATGCCTCTCCCACTCCGAGAGCGGTATGAGCATTGCTCGGTCCCGGCCGGGACGACGTTCTTCACCGATGGCCCGGGCATGGGGCGCCCGAAGCAGTTCACCGCAGCGGCGGAACTCGTGACGATTGCCGAGTCCGCGGATGGCAAGTGGCGGCTCCTGCGGTACCAGGACTCGCCGTCCAGCCCGCGTGAGCTTCTCTACGTCCGGAGGACGGCCATCCGGCCGCGTGTTCCGGTCGACGCGGCGTACGACGCCCGCGTGGTGGCGGCCATTCGATCTCTGTAGGCACAGCCGCGTCTGGTCCAATGCGGCGGGTGACCCCGAGGCGATGATGATCCTCGAGGGCAGTGTCGAGCTCCACGGAGCGGTTGGCATCGAGCACCTGGGACCCGGCGATGTCGTCTTCATCCCGCCCGACACCGAGCACGGGCTGCGGACACCGACCGGAGGGCGGTGGATCGCCATCTGGCCCAACGCCGACCGGGTCCCGGGATCGCGCTACGGCGTCGAGCGCACGACCACGAGCTGATCGGCGGCGGACTCGGCGCCCCAGACCTCCCCCGGACGCCCGAGCAGCTGGCGCACGTTTGCGGGCTGGCTCTGCGCCGGGAAGCTGGTGAACGTCTCGGACTCCGGATCGAAGCGGACGATGGCGTTCGCGCCGAAGTCGGTGAGCCACACCGCATCGGTATCGTCCACGTAGACCGCGTACGCCTGCGGGCTGCCTCCCGGGAGCGGCCACTCCTGCCACGCGTCGGATTCGGGGTCGTAGCGGGCGACCTGGCCGGCGTTCCACTCGCTGACCCAGATGCGGCCCTCGCTGTCGGGCCATGCGCGGCGCAGGCCGGCACCCGCGGTGGGCGGATCGATGACGCGAACCTCGCCGGTCTGGCGGTCGACCGCTCCGAGGTAGCTCCCGGCCAGGGAGCTGTAGTAGATATCACCGCTCGGCGTGGCGCTGATGCCATACGGGCCCGTCCCGCGCGGTGCGGCGAAGACCTCGAGCTGACCGGTGGCCGGGTCGAGTCGCCCGTACCAGCCGGCCTGTCCGGTGAACCACAGGACGCCGTCGCCGTCGAACGCCGCGGTGTTGAGGTTCGCATTCGGGGCCGATGACGGCAACGGGAAAGCCTCGACCGCATCGGTGTCGGGATCGACACGAACGATCGCGTTGAGCCCGCCATCGGTGACCCATGCCGCGCCGTCCGGCCCGACGATGACCCCGTGCGGCGCCGATCCCGCCCCGAGCGCGACCTCGCGCACCTCCCCGGTCGCCGGGTCCAGCCAGCCGAGCTCGCCACTTCCCTGGGCCGTGTACCAGATGCCGCCGTCCGCGGCCGGCGCGACGTCGTGCGGACGCGAGCCGGCAGGCACAGCGTAGGTCTCGACGCTGAACGTCGGCTCAGCGGGCTCCGGCTCGGCCGTCGAACGTGCCGTCGGCTGTGCCGTGGGGGACCCGGATGCGGCGGCCGGCGCGGAATTCTCGATCGATGGCACGGCCGACGCTGTCGGATCGGACGGGCCCCCGCAGGCCGCGACCATCAGCGCGATCAACGCGATTGCAGGCGCGCCGGGCCCGGCACGAACCGGCATGAGCGATCGTGGGTGTGGCTGACGGGCCGAGCGTCGCATGCGCCGATGGTACGCGGCGCCGCGTAAACCGTCTGGGAGTGCGCAGCCGCCGCGCCGTCCGTCAACCGAAGCGGATGTCCACGTTGAAGCCGAGCAGCGGGAACACGATCAGCCAGGCGATCAACGGCACGAGGAAGAGAAGGATCCGGGCCACCCCGCGGTCGATCGGCGAGGCCAGCGCGGCGGCCCGCTCCGAGAACGACGCGAGAACGAGGACCACGATCGCCACGATCCCGCCGATGAGGGCCCCGAAGAAGAGCATGGCGAGGACCCCGATGCCAGCGATGAGCCCGGTTGCAAGGTCGTCCGCGATGCCCACGCTCTCGCCACGCATCCGGCGCGCCTGGGCCGATCCCAGCAGCATGCCGACGCCGATCGCGAAGGGCCAGGCCAGCCCGGTGAACGGGCTGACGACCCCGATCGCCACGGCGATCAGCAGGTGGACGCCGATGCGGAGCGGCGCGAACGCCGGAATCGGCGGCGAGGAAGGAGGATATGCATTCATGCGCCGAATGTAGCCGGGCGCACCGCGCCCGCCGACCGACAATCGTCGCGATCCCCGACGGCCGTGCGCTGTATCCGGCGTCTTATGCGTGGGACGGGTCTAACGGCCTCATCCTGGCTGGAATATGCGCAGGACGGCTGGGGCCGCCACGCAGAGGCCGATCGCGTTGCTGCCGCATGTCGCTGGCGAATGAACTGGCTGGATATTCGCGGTTAGAACCGCCCGGCGCATCGGGTCAGCGCGGCGAGGACCCGAATCAGCCGGGTCGGTCGCCGTTCACGCCGGCGGTGAGCTGCGCCACGAGACGCTTCGGCGCGGTCATCCGATACGAGTCCTCGATGAGGTCCGCGACGAACCCCCAGTCCATCTCACCCTCCAGGGAGATGCCGATCCAGCCGTGCTGGCCGACGTAGGGCGGCCGAAAGAACCGATCGGGCTCGCCGGCGATCAGCGCCTGCTGCGCGCCATCGGGCGCCTTGCACCAGATGCCCCACCGACCCTCGTGGGCATCATGGCGCATTGCGAAGATCTTGTTGCGGACTCGCCATGCCGGATTTCCGACGCCCGCACCCTCGGTCGCCTCCGGGAACGCCAGGCAGATCGCACGGATGCGGTCGAGTACGTCCGGACCACCCGGATCCGGCGAGGACGCGTGAGCGGATGCCATCGGCCCAGACTAGCGGAGCGAATCCCCGGCAACGCGCCCGCCCGGCAGGCCATCGCAGACGTCCACCCTGGCTCGCGCGATCAGCACCTTGGCAGGGCACGATCCATGGCAGACACTTGACGCGCCATGGCATCACGCGAGATCCAGCCACGGACGACCCTGCGGCAAGCACGCGAGGCGTTCAGCCGCCGGGCGTGGGCCGATGCGAATGCACTGCTGTCCGCCTCGGACCACGACCAGCCGCTGGCCCCGGAGGACCTGGAGCGGCTGGCCCTCGCCGCGCAATTGCTCGGAAGATTCGAGGAGAGCGCGGCGGCAACCCGGCGTGCGTACCAGGAGTCGGTGCGCACCGGAGACGTGGGACGGGCGGTCCGCGCCGCATTCTGGGTCGCGGTCGAGCATCTTGAGCGCGGCGAGATGGCGCCGGCCGCGGGGTGGCTCGCACGCGCAGAGCGCCTCGTCGGCCAGGACGGTGAGCGGGTCGAGTCGGGCTATCTCATCATCGCCGCCGCGGCGAGAACTCTCGCACGCGGGGACCCGGCCGCGGCCCTGGATGACTACGCGCGGGGCGAGCGCATCGCCACCACATTCTCGGATCCCGACCTCCTGGTGCTGGCACGACTTGGCCAGGGCGAGGCGCTCATCGAGCTCCGTCGGCCTGAGGAGGGGCTTGCGCTCATGGACGAGGTCATGGTCTCGGCCACGTCGGACGAGGTGTCGCCCGTCGTAGTCGGCATCGCCTACTGCTCGGTCATCTCATCGTGCCAACAGGTCTTTGACCTGCGGCGGGCGCAGGAGTGGACCGAGGCGCTCGACCGCTGGTGCGAGGCACAACCGCAGCTCGTGTCCTTCCGCGGACAGTGCCTGCTGAGTCGCGCCGAGCTCAAGCAGTTCCACGGGGCATGGCAGGAGGCTGCGGCCGAGGCGATGGAGGCCAGCCAGCGGCTCGCCGAACCCGAGTCGGACCCGGCCCTCGGAGAGGCCGTCTACCAGACCGCCGACCTGCATCGGCTGCGGGGAGAGCTTGCCGAGGCCGAGGCCGCGTATCGGCACGCGAGCAGCCTGGGCCGTAGCCCCGAACCGGGCATCGCCCTGCTGTGGTTGGCCCAGGGCCGCACCAGGGCTGCCGCTGCCGCCATCCGTCGCGCGATCGATGAGACCACGAATGTCTTCGCGCGAGCCCGCTTGCTGGGCCCGCTGGTGGAGATCATGCTCGCCGTTGGGTCGGTCGACGCGGCACGCCGGGCGGCGGACGAAATGACCGTGGTCGCGGACGAGATCGGCTCAATGCAGCTGAACGCCATGGCGAAGCGGGGCAAGGGTGCCGTGCTCCTGGTCGAGGATGATCCGCGGGCCGCGTTGATGGCTCTGCGTGCATCGTGGTCTGCCTGGCGTGAGCTCGATGCCCCGTACGAGGCCGCACGGGCCCGGGTCCTCATCGGGCTCGCATGCCGCCGGCTGGGTGACGACGATGCCGCAGCCATGGAATTCGACGCCGCGCGTGATGTGTTCGCACGCCTCGGCGCGACCCTCGACCTCGCGGCCGTGGACCGGCTCGAGGCGGGGAAGCCGGCCGCCCTCGCTGGTGGCTTGACGGCGCGGGAGGTCGAAGTGCTCCGCCTGGTGGCGGCCGGAATGACGAACCGGGCCGTCGCGGCTGACCTGGTGATCAGCGAAAAGACGGTCGCGCGCCACCTGAGCAACATCTTCGACAAGCTCGGCGTCTCCTCGCGCGCCGCGGCGACGGGCTACGCCTACGAGCACGACCTCATCCGACCGCCTGCATAGAACGACCCATTCAGGGTGCTTCGTGGAATGGATCGTTCGCCCGATGCGCCATCGGCTCCGTTTGCCGATCGTGATCCGCATCATTTCGCACTAGGGATAGGGATATGGTGCAGGAGCGCTACGACACCGTGGTCATCGGCGGCGGACAGGCGGGATTGGCCGTCGGCCACCACCTGGCGAAGCAGGGGCGGAACTTCGTCATCCTCGACGCGCACGCACGAGTGGGCGACGCGTGGCGAACTCGATGGGAGGGACTCAGCCTCTTCACCTCGGCCCGCCTGGACAGCCTGCCCGGAATGCCGTTCCCCGGTGATCCGCACGGGTTTCCGACCAAGGACGAGGTGGCCGACTATCTCGGCGCGTATGCGGCGAGGTGGTCATTGCCCGTGCGCCAAGGCGTGCGGGTGGACGACGTGTGGCCCGGCACGAACGGATACCGATTTCGTGTCGCGGCCGGCGAGCGCGAATACCTCGCACACCAGGTCGTCGTCGCAACCGGCGCATACGACCGTCCTCGAATCCCCGACGTTGCGAGCGACCTCGATGCGGCCATCCTCCAGGTCCACTCGCGTGACTTCCGGACCGCCTCGCAGCTGCGCGACGGGCCCGTGCTCGTCGTCGGCGCCAGCAACTCGGGCGCGGAGATCGCACTGCTTGCGGCGGGGGGCCACAAGACCGCGCTCTGCGGGCGCAACGTGGGCAAGATGCCGTTCCGGCCGGAAGATCGGCTGGCCAGGCTCTTCGACACCCTCTTCTGGTTCTTCATCAACCACATCGCCACCATGGACACGCCGATGGGCCGCAAGGCGCAGCTGGACATCCGTGACCACGGTCTGCCCCTCGAGCGCGTTCAGCCGCAGGATCTCGTCGACGCCGGCGTGGAGCGCATCCATGCCCGAGTCGAGGGAGTCCGTGACGGGATGCCCCTCCTCGATGACGGCCGCACGATGGAGGTTGCGAACGTGGTGTGGGCCACGGGCTTCCGTCCGGACCATGAATGGATCCACTTCCCGGTCACCGGCCCCGATGGGTGGCCGATGCAGAGGCGCGGGATCGTCACGGGCGTCCCCGGGCTGTCGTTCATCGGCCTGCCGTTCATGTACTCCGGCGCCAGCGCGCTGCTCGGCGGAGTCGGGCGAGACGCTGCCTACCTCGTCGGACACATGTTCGATGCCGATGGCGAGAAGTCGGCTCGGCCCGGCCGGAGCTCTGCCAGTGCACGCGCTTCGTGAAAGGATCGGCTGATGGCCCACACTGGCGATATGAGCCGGCCGGATCCGTTGACCACCGTCGCGTTCGGCGTACTCGCGCCTTCGTTGGCTGGCTGGTTGCGCTCGCCGCCTGAATGGGAGTCCGATCGACGGGTTGGCCACGGTCACGCAGCAAGACCAGGATCCATCGCCCAGGTTGGCAGCGCCTGTGCAGGCACGGACCCCCATGGCTTCCTATTCGGTGAACACGAAGGCCCTGAAGCGCGCCAAGGAGCGCATCGATGCCCGGCAGTACGTCCTCGACAGCAGCTGGGGCGACGTCCAGCCCGATGCCGACGCCGAGAATCGATTCCTGGAGTCGCACTCCTGGGACGACTACGCGGAATGGCACCTGGGCCTGACCGATGACGCCACCGACGAGACCAAGGGCCGCTACGCGTTCGTGATGGGCGACTTTCGGCGGATCCATCGAAGCGGCATCATCGCCTGCCAGTACCGCGCCGCCGAGTGGCGACACAAGGCGGTCGAGCTGGCGGCCCACGACCTCCTCCAGCACCTGGATCGGGTCGCCGGCATCGGCTGAGAGACTCGCCCGATTCGACGGTCATCGGTCAGTGGCTGTCGTGCGCTCCCTCGGCCATCACCTGCTGGATCTGCTCCTCGCTGAGCTCGGGATGGGCCTCGGCCGCGTGCGCGCGGACCTTCGCCAGCAGCTGCTCGTCGTCATCGGCCCGGAGATCGCCGTCGCCGAGCGGGCAGTGAATCTCTCGTGACATCCGGATCCTCCTTCGAAGCATGGCGGCTCATCCGCCGCACGCGGCTCGCGTAGTCTCCGATGCGGGACCTAACCCGGGCAGGCTGCGACCGATCTGCCCCGCCTGTTCGGCGGAGCATCGGATCCCCTACCTGACAACCGCTCTCCTCGTTTGCATTAGCCGGCGCAGCCGATCACGGGCACGGTGCCCTGAGCGTGGAATCGGCCGCCGACCGGCCATTCGACCCGCTACGGCGAACCACAGCGGCAGTTGACAAGCCCAGGATCAGGCAGCGTCACTCGAAGGTCATCGAGTCGAGTACCGGCTGGGTCAGATCGAGCAGCGCGTCGAATTGGTCCGGGTCGAAGGTCTCGATCACGAACACGATCACTCCATCGTCGCCGTCGAGCGCGATGAGCCGCGCTGCCTCGCCGACGTTGAGATGGAAGTCGGTCAGACCGGCCAGATCCCACAGCCAGAGGCGGTCCGGCGGCTCGCTCACACAGCCGGGATCGGCCGCGTCGACGTCGATCTGCAGCCCCGTGCGATCGCCGACGGTGACCTCGACCGCGTCGCCACGCGATGTGATGCCGGGTCGATCGGCGATGAAGGCGACGAAGTCGGCCGCGGTCGCGCCGATCTCCTCGGTCTCCGCGCCGCTGCAGACATCGGCATAGACGACGCCGGCGTAGGGTGCCGTCGAGATCACGTGGGGCACGTCCGCGTCGACACGGACCAGGTCGAATCCGAGCTCGCCGTACTGGGTGCCGCCCCAGCCCTCCCCCACCGTGAACGTCATCCCGGTCGCTCCGACCGCGGAGACGTAGTCGCCGGGCGCCAGCGCCTCGCCGCAGAGCTCCGGCGGCGTGCAGCCAACGCCTTCGCCCGACGCCGCGGGCTCCGAGCTCGACGGTTCCGTGCTCGCCTCGGGCGAGCCACTGGCGGCGACCGGCTCCGTCTGCGGTTCCGACGATGACGGATCAGCGCTGCAGGCCGAAAGCGCGAGCACCAGGACGGCACCACGTGCCAGCTGACGAACCATTCGGGTTCCCTCCCTGACCGGCGGCTCGGTCTCGCCAGTGGCTCCGCGCGGTGGATCGGCGACCGTTTGCGGCCCGCGCATCATTGCCCGCCCCCGTTGCGGTGCATTACATCGCAGGTGTCAAGCGCGGCGGCCAGGAGCGAGACGAGCCGTTCGAGTGCCACTGTCTCGTCATCGGCGCGGTCGGGGTTGACCTCAGTCAGCGTCAGGGCTCGGACGTTCGGCATCCGCATGAGCCCGACGAGCAACCGCTCCAGCTCATCGGGGTGGAGGCCGTCGACGCGCCGGTCGTTGTCAGCGATCCACAGGTCGTCGCGCCGCAGCACATCGACGTCGAACCCACCTCGTCCTCGACCTGGACCCACTCGATGCCGATGCGGCCCCGTCATCCGCGCACCGGCGGGCAGCGCGGTCGGACGCCATCCAGCAAGCCGAGGCGTCTGGTCAGGCCACACTCGCCGGCCGCTCGGCGACCTGGAGGACGAAGCTGCCGCCGCCCGGTACGACCGAGATCGGCCGGCGTGGCGTGAGACCCGCCGCTTCCTGCCACGCACGCATGTCGTCGACGGACCAGAGGCCCGACCGACTGGTCAGCGCGAAGTAGAGATCGAAGAACGCGGCCTGCTGACCGCCCTTGCCCGGGGCGGACGGGCGCAGGGCATCGCCGATGACGAGGTAGCCCCCGGGCCGAAGGGCGCGCGCCGCTCGGCTCACGAGCTGCCGATTCGCCGCGTCGTCGAAGTGATGAACGAGGCTGAAGATGAGCACCACGTCGTAGGCGGCCTCACCAAGGTCGTCGGCCAGGGCATCGCCCGCGCGCAGCCGCACCCGATCCCCCATCCCCTCGCGCTCGAGCAGCGGCGCCGCATGCTCGACGGCGGCCGGGAGATCGAGCACGGTGGCCCGCAGCCCTGGATGGCGTCGACACAGGAGGACGGATAGGTAGCCGTGCGACCCGCCGATATCGAGCATCTCCCGCGCACCATCCGGGACAGGAATCCGGCGGTCAAGGAACCGGGCGAGCGGGTTGACCTGGGCCCGCATGCCTCGCTGGTAGGCCCGCCAATCGTCCGTCGACATCGCCCCGTGCACATCGAGCGGCTGGCCGTCGCGAACGAACTCCTCCATTCGGTCGATCCAGCTCCACTCCAGTTCCTTCATGAGGATCATGTCGCGGATCGACCCGGGCGCATCGGCCAGCAGCCAGCGGCGCGCCCGGCGACCCAGGGTGTACGTGCCATCGCGATGACGCAGGTAGCGCATCGTCACCAGCAGGTTGAGGAGCTTCTCGGTACCTACGGGATCGGTGCCGCATGTCTCGGCCACCGATGCGGCCGACCGCGCGCCATCCCGTAGCGCGTCGAAAAGTCCGAGTTTGGTCGCGACCACGATCGCCCGGGCGTACACCGGGGAGTACGTCTCCAACATCGCGGTCGGCACGATGCCGCTCGCCACGACGGCCGACTCGAGCGGATTCTCTGCCATGAGTCCGACGCGCATCGATTCCTCCTCCGTATCGGTCCGACGAGGAGCCCATCCAGTGCACATCCGGGGCTACTCGACGACACGACGGAGCGTACGCCCCCGGCGTCGAACCCTCTACCTCGCGTGGGACGCCTGGCCCGCGCGCTCATCGCGCGGGCCGTGGAGGCGGAGCACGCCGCGCTAGATTGACGGGTGACCCACGCGGAGCGCCATGGCGACGTGATCCGAGATCTGCTCATCGACGCGGGCCTCATCGCCCCGGCGGCTCCGTTGCAGCCTGCCGGCACCTCACACGGGCCGTCCGGCGCCCGCTCGCTGCTTGCCAAGTGCCCTCACCATTCGCGTTAGCGACCCCAGGGGCCCCGACCCGCCGCGCGGTGAGCGTGAGTGCGTCGAAGAATCCCGCCGGCGGCCGGCTAATGCGAACCACGTGGGCACATGACAATTCGGCGCCTGCAAGGGTCACCAGGCCGATGACCACGAGGGGTGTTGCCCTATTCCGCTTTCACGCCTGCGGATGTAGGATGCGCTGGCTGAGCTCCGTGCCTGGAGTGTCCGAGCCACGTCTGAGCCGAGTGGATTCCGCGACACGACCCCGCTCACCCCAGAGGAAGGGCTTGCTGAACGGCGCCAGCTGACGGTCCTGTTCTGCGATCTCGTGGGGTCAACCGAGCTCGCCGACCAGCTGGATCCCGAGGATCTCCGCGCCGTCGTGCTCGACTATCAGTCGACGAGCGCCGCCGTCATCGCCGCGTATGACGGGCACATCGCCCAGTATCTCGGGGACGGCCTGCTGGTCTACTTCGGGTACCCGACGGCGCACGAGGACGATGCACAGCGGGCCGTGCGCAGCGGCCTAGGCATCGTCGAGGCCATCGAACGGGGCAACGAACGGCTACATGCGGCGCGAGGCGTCAGCATCGCGGTGCGGGTCGGGGTCCACACCGGCATGGTCGTGGCGGGAGAGATGGGCGGCGGCGGGCGACGTGAGGACCTTGCCGTCGGCCTCACCCCCAACGTCGCGGCGAGGCTGCAGGCTCTCGCCTCCCCGAATGCCGTCCTCATCAGCGAGGCGACCCAGCATCTCGTCTCCGGGTACTTCGACCTCGAGCCCCTGGGTCCGCACGAGCTGAAGGGGATCAGCGACCCCGTCCCCGTCTATCGCGCCATCCACGAGAGTGCGGCGCGGTCGCGGTTGGAGGCAGCTCCGGCCGGAGGCCTGACGCGGCTCGTCGGCCGCGACGAGGAAGGGCGCACCCTGCTCGATCTGTGGAGCCGGACCGTATCGGGGAGCGGCCAGGCGGTCTTCATCTCGGGCGAGGCCGGCATCGGCAAATCGAGGCTCGTGCGCATGCTCGAGGAGCACGTCGCATCGGAGCCATCCGCCTGGCTGACGCCATGCCAGGGTTCGCCGTACCACGGGGCGACCGCTCTGTATCCGTTCATCGAGCTGTTCGAGCGCTTCATCTTCCGCTTCGATCGCGGTGATACGGCGGAGCAGCGTGCGGAGCGGCTCGAGGGCTGGCTGGTTCAGAACGGCTTCGACCTGGCGAGCGCGACGCCGCTCTTCACCACGCTGCTGGGACTGCCCGCCGATCCCCGGTACCCGGCCCCGAGCGTCACTCCCGAGCGTCAGAAGCAGCTCACGATCGAGGCGCTCGTCTCGGCCCTCGTGCGGCGGTCGGAGACACAGCCCGTGCTGTTCGTGTTCGAGGATGCGCACTGGGCCGATCCGACGACGCTCGACCTGCTGAGCAGCCTGCTGGATCGCACCACCGCGAACCGGTTGATGGCCGTCATCACCTACCGCGAGGATGGACGCCCACCCATCGCCGATCGCGACGGCGCGACCGAGCTGAGGCTCGAGCGGCTGGCGCCACGCGAGTCGACCGCGATCATGGAGCGAGTCGCCGGCGGCATGGAACTGCCGGAACCGGTTGCCGTGCAGATCGTCGATCGAACCGATGGCGTTCCTCTCTTCGTCGAGGAGCTCACGAAGAACCTTCTGGAATCGGGACTGCTGGCGCGAGTCGACGGGAAATGGGAGCTCATTGCGCCCATGCCGGCGATGGCGGTGCCGGCCACCCTCCACGACTCTCTCATGGCTCGCCTCGATCGACTCGGCACGGCAAAGCGTCTGGCGCAGCTGGGATCGGTGATCGGTCGCGAGTTCGCCCTGGATCTCCTTCGAGCAGTGACGTCGTGGGAGGACGCGGCCATCCGCGAGGCGGTGGATGCGCTGGTGGCGGCAGACCTGCTCATCGTGTCCGGCTCGGCCGATGGCGAGCGATTGACCTTCAAGCACGCGCTCATCCAGGAGGCTGCCTACCAATCGCTGCTGCGGAGCACGCGGCACGAACATCACGCGCGGATCGCCCGCGTCCTGGTCGAGCAGTTCGCCGATACCACCGCCGGCCGTCCCGAGACGATCGCCTACCACCTCGCCCAGGCGGGCCAGGCCGCCGCATCGATCCCGTACTGGATGGCGGCAGGCCAGGAGGCGATGGGTCGGTCGGCGAACCTCGACGCCGTGTCGCATCTGACCACGGCGCTCGAGCAGTTGAGAACTCTGCCCGAATCGCCGGAGCGCGACGGCCAGGAACTCGGGCTGCGGGTTCTCACCGCGGTGCCGATGACGCTCACGCGCGGTTGGGCGCATCCCGAGGTGGGCGAGATGTACGAGCGGGCGGCGCAGCTGACCGAGCAGGTCGCAGCCGTGCCGGAGCTCTTCCCCACGCGCGTCGGCGTCCTCACCTACTACCTCGTCAGCGGGCAGCTCGCGACGGCCCACGAGCTGTCGGTGCGTGACCTCGAGCTCGCCGACCAGTTCGGTGAGGTCGACTTCCAGGTGGAGGCGGAGC
Organism: uncultured Chloroflexia bacterium; assembly: GCA_963767985.1. GTDB lineage: Bacteria > Chloroflexota > Limnocylindria > QHBO01 > QHBO01 > JACDBZ01. The sequence continues at coordinate 31,964 of CAVYGE010000001.1, read as the reverse complement.
TGGACCGCGGGACCACGTCCTACTATCTCGGCAATTCCATCGAGTCACGGACCCACCTCGAGCGGGCAACGGCCCTCTACGACGCCCCACGGCATCACCCGCATGTCTTCATGTACGGCAAGGATCCCGGCGCGGTGGCCATGGTGCACCTGTCCGGTGCCCTGTGGCTGTTGGGCGAGCCGGATCGCGGTCTGGCCACCGCAAACGCGGCGCGCGCGCTGTCCGAGACCTGGTTCCATCCGTTCAGCGCGCTGTGGACCGGCGTCGGGCAGGCGTTCGCGCACCAGGTGCGCGGCGAAGCCCCGGCCGTGGCGAAGGTCGCGGACTGGATCGTGTCCGAATCCGTCGAGCAGGTCTTCCCGAATTGGCTGGCGCAGGGCCAGATCTTCCTGGGTTGGGCCCTCTCCGCGATGGGCGAGGGCGAGCGGGGCACCGACCTGATGCGACGCGGGCTCGGCCTGTGGGAGATGACCGGCGCCGAGCTCTTCCGAACCTACCTGCTCTCTCTGCTGGCCGATGGCCTGCGGATGAACGATGACGCCGATGGCGCCCTCGACGTGGTCGACTCGGCCCTTGCCCTGGCCGAACGCACGAACGAGCGCTTCTGGGAGGCCGAGCTGCGTCGCCAGCGGGGCGATCTGCTCGTCACCACCGGATCGGACGAGGATGCGGCGGACGCGGAGTACACGGCCGCGCTCGAGCTGGCTCGGAGCCGCAGCCAGCAATCGCTCGAGCTGCGGGCCGCCACCAGCCGAGCTCGCCTCCAGGGCGGCGGCCGTGATGGGCGCGAAGCGGCAGCGGTCCTGCGGCAGACTCTCGAAGGGCTCCCGGAGCAGGCCGAGACACGCGACATCGCCGCCGCACGGGCGATCCTGTCCGCGCCGGAGATCGCCGACCGGGCGAGCCGCTGAGCATGGCCCCCCGACGGAAGTCCGCTCCGCCACCCGGCTACGAGCAGATGGACCTGCGCAACCGCCTGGCCGATCTGCTGGTGGCCGCGGCCGAGCTCGAGCACGGCGTCGTGTGCCAGTACCTGTTTGCTGCCTTCTCCATGAAGCGAGACACCAGCGAGGGCAACGTCTCCTGGGCGCAGCTGGAGCTCATGCGACGCTGGGAGGCGGATCTGCTCCTCATTGCCAGGCAGGAGATGGAGCACCTCGGCCTGGTGGCCAACCTGCTGACCGCCATCGGTGAGGCTCCCCACTTCCTGCGCCCGCCCTTTCCGATCCCGTCCGACTACTACCCCGTCGACGATCCGCCCTCGCTCGAGCGCTTCGGTCCGCACATCCTCCAGCGGCTCATCCGTCTCGAGCAACCCGCCGCGCTGAGCCAGGCCCACGAGACGCTCGCGGCCAGCATGGACCTCGCCCTCGACACGCCCACGGAGCGGTCCGTCGGCCAGCTCTACGACGAGATCGGCGGTCTGTTCCGGCAGCTGGACGGACCCGACCTGTGGATCGGTCCGCCGTCCGCGCAGCGCGTGACGCTCGAGGTCATCCCCGTTCCGCTCCGCGGCGTGACGCTCCCACCCAACACGACGCTGTATGACGTCACGCTCAACGCGGTCACCGACCTCAAAACGGCCCTGGTGGTGATCAAGCAGATCGTCGAAGAGGGCGAGGGCTCGTCGAAGAGCCGCACGACGAGCCACTTCGGGCGGCTCCTCGAGATCGCCGCCGAGCTGAAGGCGGCGACCGGAGACGATCCGTCGTTCGAGCCGGCTCGACCGGTGATGACGGACCCGACGCGCGACAAGATCACGAATGCCGACGCCGCGCGGATCTTCGACCTGTTCGACGACGCGTACGCCGTCACGGTCCTCCTCCTGATGCGCTATTTCGGCCAGACCGACGAGACCGCGCCGGAGGTCGCGGCACTTCAGCAGGCGGCCTTCTTCCCGATGATGACCACGGTGATTCGCCCGCTCGGCGAGATCCTGACCCAGCTTCCCGCCGGGACGGACCCGGGGGTGCGCGCCGGTCCTTCCTTCAGCTTCCCGCGGCGCCTTGCCTTCGTCCCCCACCGCGAGGCCGCATGGAGCCTGTTCGCGCAGCACCTGGACGGCATGGCGGCGGACGCAGCGCGGCTCAGCACCGCATCGGGCTATCCCGGCACCGTGCAGACCCGCCTCGGGTTCGCGCATGAGAACCTGGCACGGATCGCACTCAACTTCCGCGCGGCCATGCAGGCGGGGGCTGCGAATCCGTGAGCGCCAGTCTCGTCATCGAGTTCTCGGGCTGGTGCATCATCCGGCTGCCCACCGATCCCGATCCGGCAGACGAGGCCCGGGGCATCAGCGGCTACACCTTCGCATTCGGAGACGAGCCGGACCTGGATCGCGTGGTCCATCTCCAACCCCCGGCCGGCTTCACCCCGCGTTCCCACGGTCCGACTCCGCTCGGCGTTCGGGTGAGCAGTGCGCAACGCGTGGTCGGAAGCGAGACCGCCCCGGTCGACGCCCTGCGCGGGGCGACGGTCGAGCTGCTCGGCCAGCCTCGCCTGGAGAACCGCAACTGGACCCTGACCCTGCCCGGCTTCGAGCCGATCTATCCGTTCGACCTCAGGATCGCCGGCGACGGGCTCGAGATCCGACGCTCCGCGCCATTCGACCCCACGCAGCCGGACATGCCGCTGTGGGAGGTCCCGCAGGATCTGCTGCTCCAGCACGGCGCGCGCGGCATGGAGTTCGAACCGCAGACGGTCGGACAGGCGACGCGCGTCTGGGATCAGCTCGGCGCGGCAGCCGAGCGTCTCGAGCTGCTCAAGGCGGATCTCCAGAAGGAGAAGGACCCCGCCGCCGTCGCCATCCTCGAGGGTCGAATCGCGGAGCTCCAGTTCGCCGTCGACTTCCCCGCGTCGAACAACGGCAGGCAGGACCGTCGCACCATGGCCCACTCGTTCGTCGAGCGCTTCGCCTTCCCCATGATGGGCGCCGATGCGATCGCCAGCGGACCACCGAAGGGATACGGGGGAGCGCTCGATCTCAAGCTGCCATGGATGGTCAGCTTCTGGCTCGGCGGTTGGGACCCCGACCTCCTGTGCGCCTGGCTCTCGGGCAGCCTTCAGATCCCCTACAGCCAAACCTGAGGAGGACCCGTGCCACGACTGGGACATCCCCGCATCGCGAGCCGCGCCGCCGTCCCGGAGACCGAATGGCCCGGGGCCCCCGGCGACGCGCTCGCCCCCTTGGGGCTTTCGCACGGCGAGCTCCAGGCAATGAGCGCCGCGCTCACCGGAAGCATCGTCCTGCCCGGCAGCCCGAGCTACGACACCGATCGCGAGGGCAACCCGCTCTACCCGGCCAGTCCCCGGATCATCATCAAGTGCGCGACGTTCAGCGACGTGCGGCTCGCGCTGAGCTGGGCGCACGAGTACGGCTGGCCGGTGACCTGCCGATCCGGTGGCCATAGCACTGCGGGCTTCTCGCTGAGCGACGGCATGGTCCTGGACGTCAGCGGCATCAACGGCATCGGGATCGACCCGGTCGCCGCGACGGCGCGCATCGGCGCAGGCGCCCAGTTCGGCGCCATCAACTCGACGCTCGACCTCTACGGGCTCCATGTCCCCGGAGGCGGCTGCCCCACGGTGGGGATCGCCGGCTACATGCAGGGCGGCGGGTACGGGTTCACGTCGCGCGAGTTCGGCATGAACTGCGACAACGTGATCGAGGTCACCATCATGCGCGCCGACGGCGCCCTGGTGGTGGCGAGCGACAAGGAGAACCCCGAGCTCTTCTGGGCCATCCGGGGCGGGACCGGCGGGAACTTCGGCGTCCTCCTCGAGATCGTCTACCGCCTCGCCCCGCTCCGCGAGATGTGGGGCTTCGCGCTCGAATGGCCGATGGACGAAGGCGCGGAGGCGCTGGCTGCGCTCCAGCGTGACTTCATGGGGTCGGCGGGCGATACCAGGGTCGGCTATCAGCTGGTCCTGGCCACCCAGGCGAGCGGCCCGGCCGTGGTCATGATGGGGATGTACCACGGCTCGCGCAGTGCCGGGCTCCAGGCGATCGCGGACCTCCGCGCCGTGGGTTCCCCGCAGCTGCTCATCGACCGCGAGTCCACCTACTTCGAGCTCAACGAGAGCCTCATCGGCGCGCTGCCCGGCGTGCCGGAGGCCCACGGCCAGACGACCTACGAGCTGAAGCGCTGCGGGTACATCGCCCGAACCATGAAGCTCGGCGATTGGCAGACCGTGCTGGACTACTTCCAGAAGACGCCGAACCGCTGGAACATCGTCGGGATCGAGCCGTACGGCGGCGCCATCGCGAAGCCGCCCTCGAAGAACGCCTTCGTGCATCGTGACGTATCGATGGACTTCTTCATCGACTCGTTCTTCTCACCGCAGTGGAAGGACAACGGGGCAGACGCGGCCAAGCGCTGGATCGACGGCTACATGGAGGTGATGCAGCCCTTCTTCAACGGCCACGTCTACCAGAACTACCCGTGGCGCGGACTCCCCGACTACGAGACCGCGTACTGGGGCGACGCCGTGGGCCGGCTGCGCGCGGTCAAGCGCGCCATGGATCCCGACGACTTCTTCCACTTCGAGCAGAGCATTCCGCCGGCGACCGGTCGGGCGACGAAGATCTCCATCACCCCGCGGTCCTGACGCCTGGGCGACTCCCTCCTGGAGCCGATCCGTGCCGGGACGCTGACCCGGCGAGAAGCGGCAGCAGGGTGAGGGCCGTCGCCGCTGCGGCGACCGTCAGGGCGGGGCCAAATCCCGCGAGATCGATCAACGGCCCGAGCAGCCCGGCCAACGCCGCGGCGCCCCCGGTTCCCAGGTTCGCGACGCCCATCAGCCGGCCGGCGTCCGGAGCCGGCGTGAGGTCGGTCAGGGCCGCCCAGTTGGCCGTGACGAAGCCCGCCGTTCCCATCGACATCAGCGACCCGCCGAGCAGGACACCGGCGACGCCCGAGCCCGGGATGAGGACGACGATGCCGGCGGTCGAGAGGACCACGCCGATCGCCATGACCGACCGCCTGCCGCGGCGATCAGCCAGCCGCCCGAGCGGCACCGCAGCAACGACGGTCAGCAGCGCCAGGGCGGCAAGCAGCAGACCCGCCTCGTCGGCAGCTCGCGAAGGGTCGATCTGCAGCCGATCGGCGACGAGGAGGATCAGGAAGCGACTGACGCCGAACGCGCCGAACATGAAGAGGAACCGAGCGGCGATGAGCCGCCCGAACCCCGCAGGCAGGCGCACCCTGGCGGTCGCGGACGCCATCAGCATCCGCGGCTCATCGACGACAGGAGGCCGGGCGGGAACGAGCGCCGCGACGAGCACCAGGGCGGCAATCAGCAGGCCGGTGGTGACGGCGGCGGCAGCGACGACGTTCCCGTCGGCCAGCAGCAGCCCGAGCACCGCGAACGCCAGGAAGGCGCCGCCGACGTCGAACGCGGTCTTCCACCCCGCGGCACGCCCGCGGACGGCGGCCGCAACCTGATCCGGGATGAGCGCCTGCAGCGCCGCCTGGAGCGAGCTCGCTCCGGCCTGGAGAACGACATATCCGACGACCGCCATCCCGACCCAGACCGGGCTCGCGAGCAACCACAGGCCGATACCGGCGACGAGCCCCGACGCTGCCATGAACCATCGCCGATCGAACCGGTGTCGCACGCGGTCGCTCAGCTGGCCGGCGAAGGGCTGAACCAGGAGCGCCGCGCCAAGGCCAATGAACGAGACGAAGCCGATCGCGCTCGCCGTCTCACCGGCGCCGACAAGGCGCACCGGCAGCAGCAGCATCGTCACGCCGTCGACCATGAAGGCCAGCGGAACCCACGCGATGCCGGTCCCGATCACCTGCCTGGGGGTCACCGGCGAATCCTAGCCTCCCTCCGAAGCCTCATCTGCTCGATCTCTTGTGCTGACGTCGCGCCGGGACGATACTCGCCGTCGTGGACTGGCGGGACCTGCTTCCCGGCGTCATCGGCTCCTTCGTCGGCGTGATGGGGTGGCTGGTCGTCGGCATCTACATCCAGCGCCGCCAGTTCCTGCGACAGGCCCGCAACGCCGCGAAGGCGGTCTACTTCGAGCTCGATGTCAACCGCGCCACGATCGCGGTGGCGCGAGAGCACGGCCTCTTCACCCCCCTCGATCGATCGTCATTCGAGCGCCTCCTGCCGGAGCTGGCCACGCTCCTGCCTCCGGTCGACCTGCGGCCCGTCGTCGACTCGTACATGACCCATGCCGGGTACGGCCAGCTCAGCTCGCGGGACGATCTCCCCGACCACGTTCGCCAATCCATCCTCGGCACATTCCTCGAGGTCCACGAACGCGCGCTTGGCCGGCTCCAGGCTCGCGCCTTCACGCGGACGGAGGCCAGGGCCATCGGCGCACTCGGCGCAGGCGTCGCCGGTGAGGCGCCTGCCTCGACCGTACGGTCCGAGCCATGACGGAGCAGGTCCACGAGCGCGTCATGCGCACCATGGCGGACGTGATCTCGAACCATCAGTGGGACCGGCTGGGCGAGGTCTTTCAGCCCGATGCGGTGTTCGAGATTCCGCAGTCTCGGGAGGTCTTCCGCGGCCTCGAGAACATCCGGGGACAGTTCGCGAACTACCCGAACCTGCAGCCCGGCTCCTCGCGGGTCGAGGATGTGATCGGCGGCACGACCTATGCCCTGACCCCCACGTACACGGTCGTGGCGGTGAAAGGCAGCGGCGACCACATGACCGGGATCACCCGGGTTCGCTACCCCGATGGCTCCTGGTGGTTCGCGGTCAACGTGATCGAGCTTCGCGGTGAGCTCGTCGCCCGCACGCGCGTGTACTTCGCTCCCGACATTCCAGCGCCGGAGTGGCGAGCCCCCTATCGCGAGCCGATCTAGACCGGACGCGCAGTCCCAATCGCCGATCCCCATCGCGACGCGCTGAGGTGGCGGTCAGTGGATGGCCGGCCGCTGCTCGCGTGGCTGCGTACCTGCTTCGGCATCGGCGCGGTCGATCGCCGTACTGAGCCGCTCGAGCGCCAGGTCCAGCTGGTCATGCGCGGCATCGAGGTCCTCGAGGACATCCTGGAGGGACGCGGAGGCCTCCGCCTCGTCGCGGATGCTGAGCAGAAGCCGATGCGCGACGTTGACGAGGACGGAGACCTCGTTCAGTTCATCCGCGGCTACCGACGGTTCCATGTGGCTCGTTCCTCCGAAGGGACCTCAGTCGATGAGGCCATACCGTAAGGCGTCGGAGCCCTCAGCGGACGAGGATCACGTCGGGTCCGTCATCGACCGCCGCTAGCGGCCTCGAACTCCTTGTTCCTAGCCGGACGGCTTCAGGGTCGAGCGGCTGGTCGGTGGACCATCGAACCCCATCCCATGGCCTAGGATGTCTGCGCGCGCCCTTCACGCGGATGTTGTCAAGCGGAGAGCCTCAATGGACGCCGACCATGGCTGATTCCCAGGCCGTCGCGCGCATGCGGCTGTTCATCTTCGAACGCTTCCTCTCCAGTGCGCAGGCTCCAGTTGTCGAAGAACTGATGACGGCGTTCTCCCTGCACCGTGACGAGGTGACGGCCGCGCTGGACGACCTGGTGGCCGCCCGCCACATCGCGCTGGTGCCAGGCAGCGCGCGCATCCTCATGGCCTTCCCATTCTCCGCGATCACGACGCCGTTCCGCGTGACGACGCGAGGCCAGCGGTACTTCGCCAACTGTGCCTGGGACGCCGTGGCCTTCCACGCCATGCTGGGCAGCGACGTCCTGGTCGAGTCGTTCTGCCACCACTGCGCCGCTCCGGTCACAGTTGAGCTTCGTGACGGACGTGCGACGCGGGTGGAGCCCGAGGAGACGCTCGTGTACCTGGCCCTGCGCCCGACCGAGTGGTGGGAGAACATCGTCGCGACGTGCTCGAACACGATGGTCTTCTTCGCCTCGCCCGAGCACCGGGACGCCGACGATCTCGGCGCCGCGCCGGAGCGGGCCGCGTCCCTGACGCCTGATCAAGTGCATGCTCTCAGCGGACCTATCTACCGCCGCAAGCTGGAGCTCGACTACGCGCGCCCAACCCGCGAGGAGCTGCTGGATCACTTCGCGAGGCTGGGCCTCACCGGCGATTACTGGCGTATCTGACGCTGACAGCGGCCGAATTTCGGGCTGCTCGACGATGAAGTGGAAGGGCTCGATTTTCCGCGATCAGTTCCTCTCCATTTCAGCGGACGAGAACCACGTCCGGTCCCCCATCGATCTGTGTCCAGGCGGCATCCGCGGTGACCACCGGCAGATTCACCCGCACGCCGAGCGCGAGACACAGGCGATCTGCCAGCGAGAGGGAGCTCTCACCTTGCCAGAGGTCGGCCGCGATCTCGGCATCGGTGCGCGTGACCTCCACCACCGTGAGCCCGAACGATGCGAGCAGCCGCGCCACGACGCCCGCCGGCGCCCCGTGCTGCCGCACCTTCTGCAGCACCTCGGACCAGTTCGCGGCGCCGATGACGCCCTCCATCAGCCATGGCTCGGCCTCGTCAGCCCCCGGCTCGTCCTGGAGCCAGGCGAGCACGACCGAGGCATCGACGACGCTGGTCACGCCCCGGAGTCCGCGTCGCGCGCCGCCTCCGCCCGGCGCTCCGCGATCAGCTCGTCACGCATGCTGCCCTCGGCGGCGGCAAACATCGATCGCAGCCGCGTCTTGATCGCCGATCGCGGCACGAGGACCACGGCTTCGCCCTCCACGAGCGCCACGAGCTCGCTTCCCTCCTCGATCCCCAGCTCACGACGAATGCCCGCCGGGATGACGACTCGTCCCTTGGGTCCCACCGATACGACACCAGTGTCACTCACCTGGGTATCGTGTCACTTCATCTGGGCCCTGTCAATGGCGAATCCGAGTCCGGATCGCACGGATGACAGCGCTGACCGTCTCGTCCGCGGTCAGGTTTGACGTATCGATCCAGGCACCGATCCGTGGCGTGTCGGTCTCGAACACGTCGAACAGCTGATCGACCGACCAGTGGTCATAGCCCGTCTCGCGTCGTGCCTTCTCACGCTCCGCGATGACATCACGCGATGGCAGGAGCACGACGACGCGGCGGGCATCGATCCCGAGCAGCTCGACCACCTCGGCCAGCATCGGTCCGGCCACCACGTCGTCGACCACGACGTCGAAACCCGCCCCGACGTAGTCATGCGCGGCCGATGCGGTCATCCGGTATCGAAGGCGGAGCTGCGCCAGCGCTTCGCCGGACGGGTCCGGCGTCATCTCGGAACGACCGGCGACGATGAATCGCCGGAACGTATCGCCCTCGAGGTGCACACCGCGCGCGAATCGACGGGCGAGCAACGCCGACACGGTCGTCTTGCCGGCCGCCTGCGGACCCGTGACGAGAACGATGTTGGCCATGCCCGACAGGATATCGGCCCGCGGGTTCGCTGCTCATGGCGCGTGCTGACCACCTGAACCGGTCAGAGCGTCGCGCCCTTGGCCCAGCGCGGATCGGCGAGAATCACCTCCGGCTGGCCGTCGAGCATCGGGCCGACTGCCCCGAGGTACTCGAAGAACCACGGTGCCTGGCCGTTGGCCTCCATGCTCTCGCGGTCCCGGTAGATCTCGAACAGGTAGAAGGCGTCAGGATCCACCGCGTCGGCCGACCAGACGACAAGCTCCTGGGCATCGTTGGCCTCCGCGCGCGGAGCAAGCATCTGCTCGTACGCCGCCTGCACCTCGTCACGGCGACCCGGCTGCGTCCGGGACTTCACGATCATTGCCACCCGGCTCATCGGCTTGTGCCTCCCTATCAGTCCGTTTGCCGGACCATTCAGGCCGATAGTAACCATCTAGATACTTACTACGCAAGAGTAGGATCGGAGACGATGGACCCATCGCAGCCCCGTCGTCGCGACCCGGAGGGCACGCGCGCACGCATCCTCGACGCCGCGAAGATCGAGTTCGCCGCCGTCGGCTTTGCCGGCGCCCGCGTCGATGCCATCGCCGAGGCAGCCGGCGTCAACAAGCGGATGCTCTACCACTACTTCGGCGACAAGCGCGGGCTGTACCGCGAGGTCTACCACCGGCAGGTGCTCGCCCATGGCGAGGTGACCGGTGAGATGCCGCCGGACCCCGTGGCCGCACTCCCCTACTGGTACGACGAGGTGAGCAGCGACCCCGAATGGACGCGTCTCCTCGGATGGGAGGCGCTGACGGAGCAGAGCCAGGGATCGATCGGCGCAGAGGAGCTGCGCAGCAACTACGCCGGTGCCATCGGCTGGATCCGATCGGCCCAGGAGGCGGGCCTCCTCGACTCGACCCTCGACCCCGAGCTCTACCTGCTCCTGACCATCGCCATGAGCATGTATCCGGGGGCGATGCCGCAGGTCACCCGCTCGGTCACCGGCCTCGACCACGAGGATCCGGCATTCCACGAGCGATGGCGAGCCTTCATCGCCTCGATCGTCGAGCGGCTGCGTCCACCACCCTGAGCCCAAAACGATCCAGCTTGACGGATCCTACGTGGGGCTGAACCCATCGATCAGCCACCGCAGGCCGGTGGTGAAAGCATCCTCCTTCGGGCGCCGGGCCAGCAGAGGCGCGAAGCCCGCGACCCGCGGCAGCTCGCGGTGGCTCGCGAAGGCCGCCTCGCTCTCCGCCTCGCGTCGGGCGATGTCCGGATCCTGCATCCGGGGGGCGTCGAGGATGACCGAGCCGAAGGTGAAGGTGAGGAGGGCACGAAGTGCGGCAACCGCCGGCGCCCCGGTGATGCCGCCACGCTCGAGCAGCGCCAACGTCACCTCGCCCAGGCGGCTCGCGTTGGGTCCGCGCATCGGCCGCGACATGAGATGCGGCATGAGCTCCGAATGCGCCAGGAGCATGGCACGCGAGTCCTCCATGAGGCGCACCAGGCCGTCCCGCCAGTCCACGCGATCGAGGCCCTGTGCCTGGATCTCACCCAGCAGCGAGTCGAGGACCGCGTCCACCAGCGTGGCCTTGTCCGCGAAGTGGCTGTAGAGCGCGTTCGGCGCGACGCCGAGCTCGGTCGCCACGCGCCGCATCGTGAGCTGCTCAACGCCGGATTCGAGCACGACTCCGCGGGCGGCAGCCAGGACCTGCCCGGCGTCGAGACCGGCGCGATGCCCAGGGCCGCGTGCGGCCGCACTCCCCTTTCGACTGACCCTCGCCACCTGCGCACCTCCAAGGCTTGACACGGACTATTGGACACCGTACAGTTCCTATTGGACATTGTCCAGTTTAACCCATCACCCAGCGACGAGGAGGCACATCATGACCATGGCGAGAGACGCATTCATCTGGCACGAGCTCATGTCTCGGGACCCCGAGGCATCCCAGCGCTTCTACCGGGACGTGGCCGGCCTGACGGTGCAGACCCTGGGCGACGGCCCGGCTGCCTACCGAATGCTGCTGGCCGGGGGGCGGCCGGTCGGCGGGCTGACCGGCAATCGGCCGGACAGCGACGTCTGGCCCTCCGGCGGGCCAGGCGGCCACTGGGTCGGCTACCTCGCGACCGAGGATGTCGACGCGGCCGCAGTCCGCGCGCGCGAGCTCGGCGGCGAAGTGCTCCTGGGCCCGCTCGACATCCCGGGCACCGGTCGGGTTGCCGTCCTGCGGGATCCCGATGAGGCGACGTTCGGGCTCTTCCAGCCAGCGTCGGGGGAGTGACCCAAGTGCGTGGGTGAGGCGCCAGCTTCACCCACGCCTTCGCACGCGGCGCCGGATCCAGCCATCGTGGTTCCCCGATCTGGCCGCCCGGCACACCACACGAATCCATCGCCAGGAAGCTCGCGCCCGTCCGTCGTCAGGCCGAATCTCTCGAGATCGAGCCGGAGAATGCGCTCGCCGTTCGGGTCGAGCTCGCCGGTCGGGATGAATCCGAGGCGATCGTAGAAGCCACTGGGCAACTCGTCGTCGCCGATCACGTGGCTCGTGAACAGCTCGCTCGCTCCTCCGCGCGGATGAGCCTGACGATCTCCTCGAGGATCGCGCGCCCGATGCCACGACCCTGGTGACGCTGATCGACGATGAGCTTCCACAGGAACGAGGGCCCGATGATGCCGGCGGCGCGGCGCGTCCAGTGAGCGTGACGAAGCCGCGCTCGGGCTGCGCGTATACGGCTCGACCCCCTGATCGCCTCCCGGTTCCTGGGCAGTTTCCCGGCTCAGTTGGCGACCAGCACGGACCTGAGCTGGGCATCGGCCGGCGCCGTCCGAGGTGGCCAGCTGGCAGAACAGCCTCATGGCGCTCTCGATGCTCCTCGACCAGGCCGAGCTGAACGACCACGGCGTCATCCTCGAGTACCCGCTCCGCACGATGTTCGCCATGCGCAACAGGATATCGACCTACATGCGCGGGTCTTGAGGCGCCCGCCCGGCGGCTAGTGACTCCCGATCCGCGCGGCCGCTTCCGCCTCAGGACTCGCAGCCGATGCCATCCCCGTCACCGTCGAACCGGTGTGGGTCCGGATTGGGCACATCCCAGCGGACCTGGAAGCGCCGCCACTGGATCTCGCCGCAATCGAGATCCGCCGATCCAAGCGGAATGCAGATTCCGGGATACGAAGGCTCACAGTTCGACGGCGCCGCGTCGGTGCAGGTGGAGGCAGGCGGCGGAACCGGCGTGGGCACCGGCGTGGGCACCGGCGTCGGCGGGCGCACCCCACTGGCCCAGCCCGGCGTTGCGCGCAACTTCCTGCGCCGACAGGTAGAGGTCATCCACGTACTTCACGTCCGGCGGGTAGGTCGTCACGACCGCAAAACCCAGCCGGATGAGCTCGAGGTTGACCAGGAGCCACTCGCCGCCATCGTGCAGCCAGACATGGCGGAGCGCGCGCCCGTACTGGTCCGTCTCCGACACGTCCTTCTCGAGTACGACTTCCCTGCCCTCGACCAGGCGAGCGTTGGCCGCGCTGGACTCGGGACCGAGCCACTCAACACCGCTGTGGACCTCCGGTGTGTCCATACCGATGTAGCGCACGCGCATCTCGACGCCGTCGACCAGGACGTCGATCGTGTCGCCATCGACGACGTTCACGACAAGACCGATCTCCGTCGGGCCGGTGGGCTCCTCCCCGAACACCGGCGTGGGCTCCGGGCTCGGGGTGCGCGTGGGACGAGGCGTCGGGCGGGCCGTCGGCCGCTCGGTCCGTGTGGGCTCCGGCGTCGCGGTGGGCGACGCGGTGGCCGTCGGTGTCGCAGTCGCTGCGGCGACAGCGGGCTCCGCATCCCGGGGCCCTCGGATTGCCACCGACGCGACGGTCAGTGCGACGACGCCACCACGAGCGAGCTCGCGAAGCGCATCGGCGTCGACCGCACCGACGATGGCACGGGAGCCAACCGCGGATGGGCTGACACGCGGGACGCGGCCGTCGGCAGCCGCCAGGCAACGACCATGAAGACGAGTGCGACGACCAACAGGATCGGCGCAACGATGATCAGCAGCGCCAGGCCGATGACAGCCAGTGCCAGGGCAACAAGCACGTGGCCCATATTCCCCTCTTCCCTCCGACGGCGATCTCGGGCACGCCGCTCAGGCGGTGATCCTAGGCTGCTCGTCCAATCCCTCGCAACCGGATTGCCCGATTTGTGATGCCCCTGCGCACCTGCTCGCGTTCGCCATCGGTAGCGCGGCGCCTGCCGGGAATGGGCTACCCAGCAAGCCGAGTCCCTAGCCCAAGCGCGCGGCTCGCATGAACGCATCGACGGCTTCGGGGTCGAGTGGCTGATCAGTGCGTGCTGATTGCCTCAAGCACGTGCCCACGATCACCCCATCGGCGCTGTCGAGCGCCTCGCGGATGTTGGCCGCGTTCGTCCGGCCGCCGATGAGCACCGGGAGCGGCGACGCCGTGCGCACCTGTCCGACGGCGGCGCGACTCGCCTCGACGGTGGGATCCGTCACGATCAGGCGATCGGCCTCTCCGAATCGCGTGGCGAGGTCGGCCAGGTTCTCGAGCGAAGTCGAAGCGAGCGGCCAGCTGGTCAGCTCGTACAGGTCCGCCCAGATCTCGATGCCAGAGGCGTACTCCCGACGCACGTCGAGAGCGCGCTCAGCGCTCCCCTGCACGATGCCCTCGGGACCGACCACGGCACCGACCAGGACTTTGATCCGCACGAATGACGCCGCGCAGCTGGCGGCCACTGCGAGGGCAGCCTCCGCGTCGTTCTTGTGCGCGTTCACTCCCACTTCGAATGAGACCGCATCCCGAACCGAGGTGGTCACCGCGGCAAGCGCTGCGGTGCTTCCGGCGGGCAGGCTCACGCGTGCCGGGCGGTCATGCGTGTTCTGGATCATCACCCCGTCGAATCCGGCGCCTTCCAGAAGACGCGCCTCATCGGCGGCCATCCGTGCCATGTCGCGGACCGACCGTCCGTCGTAGTTGGCGGCTCCCGGGAGTGGCGGGAGATGAATCATCGCCACCAGGGGCTTGTCGACGCCATCGAACGCCTTCATGTCAGGCCCGCTTCGGCTGAGCGAGATAGATGTCCTCGTCGACCGTCCGCATGCGACCCGGAAGATCGATACCGAATGGATACCTGCCCGCAAGGCGCGCGTAGGCGAGCGCGGTCATCGTGACCGGCGCCCAGGAGATCAGTGGCGCGAGTCGTTCGTCGACGACGGGCAAGGCCCAGTACTGCTCATCGGCAACGCCCAGCGGCTCCGGGACGATCGAGACAAGTCGGGCGCCAACCTTCACGACCGACCCGGCGACCCGGCGCGCGCGCTCGCGAACGGCGGAGGTCGTCGCATGAACGAAGACCGTCGTCTCCGGGCGCGTGATGAAGAACTGCTCATGTGCCCATTCCTCAAGATCCTGGGCCACCCCCACGGTCGCGGCCGCCTCGATGAACTTCGCGACCCCGAACCACGCGGTTCCGAAGTCCGGACCGCTGCCGATCGAGAAGAACGGAGGCTCCAGGACCGCCGCCTCCGCCCGAGCCCGGTCGTGGCCGGTGGCGATCAACTGGTTGAGCGCGTTCAGTGCTGCGACCACCGCGGAGTCCGAGACGAGAGGCGACCCGCGGCGCGCACCCAGCTCCGCGGCGACGGCGACCAACCCCAGCATGCTCCCGAGGAAGTTCGCCGTGCCGGGCACCGGCCCTGGCGTCCCTCGGAAGCCGGTCGCGATCGCAGCATCGGCCGCCTGCCCGAGATCACTGTCGGCGTGCGCGCTGATCGATACCGTGGCGCCGCCGCGCTGACGGTGATCCGTGACCGCCTCGATCGTCCGCTCGACCTTTCCCGAGACCGAGATGCCGACCACGAGTGCTCGCGGGCTCGCGAGGGCGCTGGGAAACGCCACGGCCTCCATCGCTGGAACGGCGAGCACCGGCACGCCGGCGGCCGCCTCGATGAGACCCCGAAGGGCAACCGCGGCGTAGTAGCTGTCTCCGCAGCCCGTGAGGATGATCGCGTCGAGCTCACCGGTCGGGACGCCGCGTGCCGCGTCCCGCAGGCTCGGCCATGACTCGATTCCCGCGCTCGCCGCGCCGTTCAGCTCGATCTCCATCCGGGAGAGGATGGCGTCCGGAGCGTGCTCCACGCCCTCGGCATTGACCTCGTTCGTGCTCATATCCCTCACGCTATCGACCTAGTGGCTGCGGCCGATCCCACCTGCATGGCGCGCTCCGCGGCACGGGCTCGGCCGGCCGCCGTGAGCCCGAATGCCGCTCCATGTCCCTCGATGATCACCGATGCCGCTCCGGCGCCCCAGGACATGGCCGCGCGCAGCGAGTCACCCATGGCGAGTCTGGCGCAGACCGCGCCGCAGTATGCGTCGCCCGCGCCGATCGGATCGACCACGCGTGCGCGCGCGGCTGCGACCCGGATCGTCTCTGATCCGTCCCGCCCGATCGAGCCTTCGGCCCCAAGCTTGGCGACCACGCGAGCGCAGCCGGCGTCCGCGAGCACCCGGAAGCCTTCCTCCACCCCGCCGGGCCAGTGGTGCTCGACCTCGTCCCGGCTCGGCATGAAGACCGATACGCGGCGGGCAAGGTCGATGAGCTCGGCCGTCGTGGGCTCGATCTCACCTCTGATGACGACGCTGTCGAGCGTCACGACGGCCGGCCGATCGCCGATCGCGTCGATCAGCGCACGCTGGCTCGCGGTTGGGATCGCGCACAGGTGGACGCCGTCACCGGCCTGGAGATCGGGGAACTGGGATGGCAGCGGATCGAGGCGGTCGTTGTGGCCCGAATCGGGCAGGTAGCTGATGGTCCGTCGCGGGCCGGACTCGTCCAGCAGCACGCGGAACGACGGGCCTGGAGAGGTCCGGACGCCCGAGACGCCGATTCCGACGCCGGAGAGCTGCGCGAGCAGGTCGGCCGGGTAGTCGTCGCCGATGACCGCCACGACCTCCGCCTCGGCGCCCGCCAGCCATGCGCCGGCCGCCGCGTATGCCGCATTGCCGCCCAGCGATGGCCCGAACCTCCCGATGGCGGTCTGCAGCCAGTCGATGGTCAACCCGCCGCAGGCGATCACGCGGGTCATGACAGGGTCCCGTATCCCAGCAGTCGCACGGTGGTCGCCACCGCGACGACGGACCCGATGACGAACAGCGCGATCCAGTCGGGCCGGTCGTAGACCAGCAGCTTATAGAAGGTGCGCTTGCGGTCGATGCTGAATGCCTTGGCCTCGACCGCCAGCACGAGCTGCTGCGCGATCCGGATCGAGGTGATCATCAGCGGCCCGACGATCCGTCCGTAGCTCTTCATGCGGCGCACGGGCGAGCCGCGGCTCGGGTCCAGGCCGCGGGCTCGCTGCGCCTCGACGATCGACTGGCCGACGCCCACGACGGTCGGCAGGAAGCGGAATGCCGTCGCCAGCGCAAACGAAGCCTTGTACGGCAACCCCAGCCGCCGCAGGCCGGCGATGAAGTCCGGCTGCGTCGTCGTGAGAAACAACGCGATCGGCGCAATGACCATGTCGAGGATCCGAAACGCCATCCCGAAGCCGAACGCGATGCCGCCCTCGGTGATGTTGAACCCGAGAATCCGGAACACCACGGGGCCCTGCTGATAGATCAGCGGCCACAGGATCAGCGAGATGATCACGAGGATCGAGAGGGATCGGAGCAGGAGCACCACGCGCCGCAGCGGCACCCGGCCGATGATGATGAGCGCGAGGATCGTGAAGAAGACCGGCGCCAGGTATCGCGGGTCGTTGAACAGGATGCTGAGGTAGAAGACCGCGAGCACGGCGAGCAGCTTGACCCGCGGATCGAGGCGATAGAGGAAGGTCGACCCGTCCTCGTAGAGCCGGAACTGCTGCGTCATGACTCACCCCCGGCCGCGACGCCCACGGACACCGGCTGAAGCGCATCGGTTGCCTGGGTCACGGTCAGCGCAGCTGCGAACAGGTCGGGCCGCTGCCGGGCGATGCGGAAGGCCTGCGGCGGTCGGAGAAACGCCTCCCGCAGGGCCGACTCCTGGACGAAGACGTCCGCCGGCTCGCCGTCCGCGACGATGCGGCCGTTGGCCATGACCACCACCCGCTCGGCGTACTCGGCCACGATGTTCATGTCGTGCGTGATGATCACGACCGTTCTGCCGTCGCGGTGGAGCTCGGCCATGACCTCCATCATCGCCTCGCCGCCCTGCCAATCGAGACCGGTGGTTGGTTCGTCGACAATGACGATTCGCGGTTCCATGGCCAGCACCGACGCGACCGCAAGCTTCTGACGTTGTCCGCGACCCAGGCTGAACGGGTATCGATCGGCTTCACTTCGCAGCCGCACGAGGTCGAGCAGGCGGCCGGTTCGCCGGACCACCTCCTCCTCCGTGACGCCGAGGTTGCGAGGGCCGAACTCGATCTCCTCGAACACGGTGGCCGCGAAGATCTGGTGGTCGGGGTTCTGGTAGCAGTAGCCGATGGTCGACGCGAGGTCGGCCGTGGCGCGACCGTCGATGTCAGACCCGTTGACCTCCACGCGGCCTTTCTCGGGACGGAGCAGTCCGTTGAAGTGCTTCGCCAGCGTGGTCTTGCCCGATCCGTTCTGCCCGACGAGCGCCAGGAACTGGCCCTCGGCGATCTCCAGGCTGACATCGGCCAGCGCATGCGAACTGCCCGGGTACCGGAACCAGAGGTTCTCCGCCGCGATCGCGCTCGTCATCGGGCCAGCGCAGCAAGCAGTGCGGCGTCGTCGAGAAAGGCGATCGGCGACGGCGGCAGGAGTCCAGCGCGCTCGGCAGCGATCCCGATCACGCTCGCATCCGGGGGTCGCACGCCGATCTCGACCAGGCGGTCGACATCTCGCAGCACTTCTGCCGGCGGCGCATCGAACAGGACCTTGCCGCTCTCGAGAATGACCAGCCGATCAACTGCGGCAGCCAGGTCGTCGAGCGCGTGCTCCACGACCAGCACCGCGTACTCGCCGCTCGCGGCCAGCCGTCCGATGAGCTCGAAGATCTCGGCTCGTCCCTGCGGATCGAGCTCCGACGTGGGCTCGTCCAGGATGAGGAGTCGCGGCCGCATGACGATCGCCGCCGCAATGGCGACGCGCTGCTTCTGGCCCCCCGACAGCGAGTACGGGAATGACTCTCGGAACCCGTCCAGGCGGACGAATGCGAGCGCCTCGTCGATCCGGCGGTTGATCTCCTCCCGGGGAACGCCGAGGTTCTCCGCGCCGAAGGCGAGGTCCTCCTCGACCGTCATGCCCACGATCTGCGATTCGGGATCCTGAAACGTGACCGCGACCAGCGCGCGGTCAGCGTCCAGGGGTGAAAGCAGCTCGCCGAGCGGAGTTTCGCGAGATTCGCGCCCTCCGAGCTTGACGCTGCCCGTGAGAACTCCGCCCGTGCTGTGCGGGACGAGCCCCGTCAGCGCCAGGCAGAGCGTCGTCTTGCCGGCCCCGGTGGGACCGGCAAGACCAACGACCTCGCCATCCGCGATGGAGAGTGAGACGCCGTCGAGAGCGGGCGTCGATGTTCCTGGGTAGCGGAACTCGGCGTCCCGCATCTCGACGAGGTTCAAGACTCCGCGTAGGTGCTGCGAACCTTTGGCGTGTCCTCGAGATCGTCGTCGCGCAGATCGGCGTCGGCGTTCTCGGAATCTGCCCAGTACATGTTCCAGCGCTTCACGTAGGGATAGAGCACCTTCAGCAGGATGAAGCCCAGCACCCACGGCGTGAACAGGCCGTTCAGCCAGATGTTGCCGAACACGCCGGTCCATGCCACCACCGCCGGAATGATGCCCAGCACGGCCAGCCACCACGGGATGTAGAAGGCGATGACGAAGGCACCGGCCACGACGGCCCAGGCGTATCGCGCCACGTCGCCGAACGAGCTGAGGTCCGCGTGCCGCGCCTTGTACACGATTCGATACGGCACATAGGCGCTCATGAAGTTGCCGATGAACCCGGCAACCGAGCCGAGTGTCAGCGTCCCCGCGAAGATGTCGCCGATGAAGTTGCCAACCGCGGAGCCGAGCGCTCCCGGGAGCCCGAACAGGATGCCGAACACGGTTGTGAACGCCTGCGCCGGCCGCAGGTAGGCGATGCCGGGGACGAAGACCACGCCGGCGAAGATCGCAAGCCCGCCTCCGAACAGCGCCGCCACGATGGCGACCTTGATGAGCGCCATGGCGTCCCACTTCGTCCCGTGACGCCGAATGAACGGTGCGGAGAGATGCGGCCGGAAGCCGGCGAGCTCCATGATGAAGACGATGGTTGCCAGGATGAACACGATCGCGCCGATCACATTCATCATCTCGAGGCCGATCGCCTCGACGATGGCGTTTACCTGATCCATGAACACGTCAGTGACCCTCCTTCGTGCGCGCTATCAGCGGTTCGACAGCCGCCGTCCAGCGGCGACGAGCAGGACGATTCCCCCGACGATGATCAGCAGGCCGACGAGATTGGCGATGCCGAGGTTGAACTCCACTTCACTCCTCCAGTGCCCCCTCCGGGCTAGATCTCCTGGCGCAGCGTGACGCGATCACCTCGAAAGGCGACCTTCACCACCTCGAGCGGTCGACCGTCATCACTCGACAGCCGAATGTTCAGGAGCAGCATCGGCGCGCCCGGTTGCACGCCGAGAACAAGGGCCTCGTACTCGGTCGCAAGCGCCGACTCGAGCGTCTCCTGTGCGTGGTCGACCCGAAGCCGATACCGACTGCCAAGCACCTCGTAGAGCGACCGCTGCTCCAGGTCCTCCTGCTGGAGTTCGGGCGCGAGGTGCATCGGTACGTAGCTCTGATGGAGCGCCACGGGCGTTCCATCCACGGTTCGCAGCCGTTCGATCAGGAACACGAGCTGCGATGTCGGAACCTCGAGGCGAGCGGCCACCTGGGCAGATGGGACCACTCGCTCGAACCGAAGAAGTCGGCTGGCCGGCGAGGCGCCGGCCTCCAGCGCCTGTGCGCTGAAGCCACGAAGCGTCAGCGCCTCAAAGACGGTCTTCGGCTCCGCGACGAAGGTGCCGCGCCGAGGCTCCTTGCGAAGCACGCCCTCCGCCACCAGCCTGTCGAGCGCCTTCCGGGTCGTCGCGCGGCTCAGTCCGAACTCAGTGCTGAGCTCTCGCTCAGACGGAATCAGCGTTCCGGATGGCCACTCCCCCGCCTCGATGCGCTCACGAACGAGCTCCTCGAACCGAGAGTAAAGCGGCTGGCCCGGTGCCCCTTCGAGCGCAGGATGACCCATGGCCGGGGAGTATCTGGTACGTACCAGATATCTGTCAAGGTCTGAACCAGACGCAGACCAGTCCAGTCAACCGCTGGGGGCCTTGAGTGGTCGGTGCGCGGGCAGGCTTGCCCTGCCGCGGCCACGAGGAGTCGCCGCCGACGGGCGCGCCTACTCACAACCGAGGCACCGCCGCTCGTCGTCGTCGAGCTCAAGCAGGGAGCGACGACGTCGGCCCCGCGAGGAGGGGCCAGCTCAGGCATAGCGATCGCGAAGCGGCATCACGATCTCGCGCGACAGCTGGTGCAGGCCATCCGGTCCGTCAGCCGCGAGGATCACGAAGACGAGGTGGTCGACCCCTTCGCGGACAAGCGCATCGGCCACGGCGGCAATCTCGGCGGGCCGTCGCCCGATGCACATCACCTGCGCGGAGACTTCGATCCCGGCGGGATCGCGTTCGTGTCGTTCGCAAGCACCCAGCAGTCGGTCGCGGCGCTCGCGGAACTCATCCAAAGAGCCGTTCGCGTTCCACCCATCGGCAAGGCGTGCCACCAAGTCCAGCCCGCGAGGACCCTAACGCCAAGCCAGATTGGCGGACCGCCGCTCGTGACCGGCGGTGGAATTGTCGTGCTTCGCGCAGCTCGTACGGAGGAGCAGCGAGCGAAGCGCCCCGCGGCGCTGCCACATCGTCTTGATCACGCGCACGGCGGGCGAAGTATCTCCATCCGCGCGGCCATCGATGGCAGGGGCCGATCCGTACTCGGTGGTCGGCCTCCAACCACCCGGTGCCAAGACCGAGCACGAATCGGTCGGCACCCGCGATGTGATCGACCGTGGTGGCCATTCGGGCAAGCAGCGCAGGATGGCGGTGCGTGTTGCCGAGCACGATGTGGCCGAACTTGAGCCCGGCCTGGTTCGAGCAGCCAGGGCCGCGGCGCTTGTCAGCGCTTTGTGAACCCCGTCGTTGGTCGGGGCGATCACGGACAGCGCTGAAGCGATCGAAAGCCAACCAGAGTCGAATTCCGGCAGCGCGTCTCCCAGCTCCCAGATCGCCAAGAGAGCTCCCAGTCGACGCCCCACTGCGAGGCCTTGAAGCCAATTCGCCGACTTGGCCGCCAGGGGCTCTCACCTCGAACTTGAACCCCTGCCGATCGAGATATGCCCGGAGGTGTGGGCGTTGGCCTCCGCGAACTTGCGAACCATCTCGCTCGTCCAGGTCGTCTCGCGCGAGTTGCTCTCGCGAACGCGGTAGTAGCTCCGAACGTCGTCATCGTAGGCAGGCAGCCTCTCGACGATCCGGTCGGGATCGTAGCGATCGTCGAAGGCTACGAGATCGCGAGGGAGCCGCGGTTTGAGTCCCGGGTCCTCGCGAGGGTAGCCCAGGCACATGCCGTACATCGGAAACACGAGCGGCGGTAGGCCGAGGATGTCCGTGACAACGTCGGGATCGTTCCGCATGCCGCCGATCATCACGCCGCCCAGCCCGAGCGCTTCTGCCGCGGCGAATGCATATGCGGCCGCCAGGGTCGTGTCCACCAGGGCGACGACGAACTCCTCCATGTTGTCGTAGGCAGCCGATGCACCGAGCCATCTCCACGGCGCGCCGGACCCGGTAGAGGTCCGCGCACCACACCAGAAACACTGGCGCCTCTTCAACCCACTCCTGATCGTCAGCCACGACGGCCAGGGCAGCCCGATTCGCAGGATCCAAGACGCGGATGACGCTGTACGCCTGCTTGTGGCTCGATGTCGGTGCGGATTGCGCGCAGCTGAGCACTGCGTCGAGTGTCCGATCGTCAACGGGCCGGTCCTGGTATTTCCGGATCGACATGTGGTTCGTCAGCGCTCGAACCGTGGGGTCGGCGAAGGGGTCCACGCTTCCGTCACTCATGGGCCGACCACATTGCGAAGGCGTCCGATGCCCTCGATCTCGGACTCGACTACGTCGCCGCTCTTCAGGAATCTAGGCGGTGTCCGGGCGAAGCCGACCCCGGACGGCGTGCCGGTCAGGATGACATCGCCGGCCAGCAAGGTGAGGCCGCGAGACAGCTCGGCAATGATGCGGCCGATCCCGAAGTGCATCTCGCCAAGCACCGCGTTCTGTACGAGCTCTCCGCCTTGACCCGGCACCTGATTGATTTCCCTGCGAAATCACCGAGCTCATCCGGCGTGACGATCCAGGGACCGAGCGGCGACGTCGCGTCGAGGCTTTTGCCTCGAAACCACTGGCCGCCGTGCTCGCGCTGCACGTTTCGCGCAGATATGTCGTTGGCGATCGTGAAGCCAAGGACGTGGTCGGGTGCCCGTGCTTCGTCGATGTTCGTGCCCGGCTGGCCGATCACGACGACCATCTCCACCTCCCAGTCGAGGGCATCGGTCACGTCCGCGTGCCTAGTGATCTCATCATCTGGACCGATGACCGACGTGGTGGCCTTCGTGAAGAACGTGGGGTGGTCAGGCAGTGTGGCGTCGCTTCCCCGAACTGACGCCCCCTCCGCGAAGTGATCGTCGTAGTTCCAGCCGACGCAGAACGGGTTGCGTGCCAGTTGAACCGGCGAGAGAAGGCGGACATCGGCGATCGGGAGCGGATCGGCACGGCGCCTCACGCCGCGAGTCACCACGTCGGCCACGGAAGTCATCCCGGGAAGCGGCTCAATCGAGTTCCCGTCGACAACCCCGTAGCCGACGCTGCCGTCGCGTAGGTACCTCGCGATGCGCATCCGTTCCTCCTTGGGCAGAATATATTCTGTCATAATTCGCCAACGGATGAGCGCGACGAAGGAGCTTCCCATGACGGCCCCCGGACCCAATGACATCGTCAAGATCCTTTCGATCCTGGGGGAGTACCCCGATGACGAGCGTGAGCTGCGCGAGAGAATCATTCGCGAGGCGGCACCACCGGGAACCGAGGTCGTGTTCAAGCACTACCGGGAGAGCGTCTTCCGCGCACAGATGAACGACTATCACCGGACGACCATCGCGCCGATGTACGTCGAGAAGGCACTCGAGGGTGAGCGTGAGGGCGTCCATGCGGTCGTGGGTTTCGGCACGCTCGACCTCGGAATCGAGGAGATGCGCCATCGCCTCAGCATTCCGGCGATCGGCACCGGACGGGCGGGCATTCAAACGGCGCGCATCTTGGCGCGGCGATTCGCGATCATCTGCTACGACTACCCGCACGTGATCATGTACCGAAAGCTGCTTCGCGAGTGGGACGGCGCGGATGCTGACATCACGTCGATCCGCGCCATCGACGTCCCCCTGACGCAGCAGCTCGCCTCACGTGAGGAGATGCGCACGAAGTTCATACAGCTCGCGCGGCGGGCAATCGACGAGGAAGGCGCGCAGTTGATCCTTCCCCTCGGCACGATGATCGTGCCCGGCGCATTCTCCGCGGAGGAGCTCGCCGACGAGGTCGGCACGACGGTCCTGGACGTGATGGCCATCGGCATGTCGCTCGGCGCCATGCTGGCGCGCAAGGGCTTCCGCCCGAGCCGCGAGGCGTATCCGTCCGACGACGAGCCCGGCCGATTCAGCGATGATCCCCGAGCATCTCCTGGTTCGATGGCTCATTGCGGACGGTTCGGTGTCTGGGGACCACATCGAAGCATGGATTCGCGACATCCGCGCTGGCCGCGAAGTGACGGCGATGTCACAGACAGGGCCGGGCCGGGGCCGGCTCGCCGGAGGGCGCGGCGCACTACTGCTCCACGCTGCGGGGACGGACGACTCCGTGGACCCGCCGACGTGGTGCACCGACCAGCTCGCCGCCGAGTTCCGACTGCGTCAGATCGATGCGCCGCTTGACGCCCCCGACCTCGACGCAACGGCATGCATGCTCTTGACGCGGACATTCGTGCCGCCCGAAACGCGTGACGAGTTTCGCAGCTGGCTGGAGCTCGAGCACAGCCAGCGCCAGCTCGAGGTAGCCGGCAACCGCTGGTACGTCGGGTACGAGGAGATCGGGGGACGGGAGTCGTTCATGAACTTCTGGGGAATCGATCATCCCGACGTCGCCGACGGCCCAGAGTGGGACCTGGCCCGATGACGCCCTGGCGGGAGCGAATGGTCCCCGCGATGGCCGGCATGGATCGCGCCTTCTACCGCCCGGTTCAGCCCGAACGCGTATAGCCAAGCCGTGAGTGACGACGCACGATGGCAATCAGCCGGTCGAGCGTCGGATGTTCGGCAATGCCGCGGACGTGCGCGATGAGCTCGTCAACGTGCTCGGGCCCAATACGATCATCCGCGAACAGGTGCGCCTTCGCTGCCAGCTCGGCCCGCGTCGCGCGACTTCGCGGATCTCCCCGCGGAACGTCCACGGTCGCCTCGGCGGTTGAACCATCCCGGCTCGTCACGACTACGCGCGATCCGAGCGGGGGCACGGCGTTGTCTGGCACGACATCGACGTGCGACTCCAGGAATGACACAAGGGTCGGATCCAGGTAGCTCGACGCCGTGAAGCGCGAAGGCGTCGGCGGCGCCAGACCTGAAGGTCAGCGCCGCCGTGAACGGGATCGATGCGAGCGCCGCAAACGTCGTGGTAGGCCGAGCGGCCCAAGCCTGCGCCGAGGCAATCTGCGGCGCTACGTGAATCTCCAAACGCTCGACTGTCGTCGAAGCTCAGATGCGCTGACTGGACGATCTGCTGGGAGGCGGCGATCGTCGGCTGGACCCGGGCACCGCCCGGCCACAGTCGCAGTGAGATTCCTTCCAGTAACCACCGATCGCCCCACATCGCCGTCAAGATCTCGGGATCCCCGCCGGCATAGGCACGGAGCATGCCGCCCTCTTCGGCCTCGAGGATGCGGCGCGCACCTGTGAAGCCCTCGGCTGCAAGCAGAGCGCTCGTTGCACCGGCCAATGCGGCGCGTGCCTGGTGGAACTTCACCGTCGGCGTCCCACGTGCGGCCGAGGTCCCCGCCGCCTGGCTACCGGCTATCGCGAGCGCTTCGGCGGTTCCGTCGGCGTCGAGGCCGAGAACCGAGGCGGCGGCGGCAGCCCCTCCGAATGGCCCGATGACGCCCGGGCTGTGCCAACCGCGTTCCTTGTACTCATTCCGATCGAAGCTGTTGGCAAGCCGAACCACGGTTTCCAGGCCGGCGATCACCCCACGCAGGAGGCTGGCCCCGGTCGCGCCACACTGCTCCGCGATGGCGAGCAACGGCGGGAGGACCGCCGGCATCGCGTGCATCTCGGCCGGTGCGTAGACATCGCAGGCCGTGACCGCAGTGATCCGAAAGCCGTTGACCATCACGGCGGCGGCCATCGACTCGCCCTCGGCGCGGCCGATCACGGTCGTCTCCCCCGCCCCTCCGACCACGTCGGCCATCCGGGCGAAGGGCTCGATGTCCTCTGCATGGTCCGCGGCCAGCGCGCAGACGATTGCGTCCAACAGGAGATCCTCAGCGAACTCGCGAACCTCCGACGGAACGCTCTCGAGGCGGAGGTCGGCCAGCTGATCGGCCAAGGCGTGGGTCGCTTCGCCAGCCTCGCTCATCGGGGAGCGACGCTCTGCGGGCTCCTCACGGTGTCGAACCGCCGATGCCCCAGAGCGGAATTCTTTCGTCGCACATGGTCCAGGCGTTCCCGTGTGAGGTCGGCGAACACCACCTCGGGTTGCTCTCCGGCCTCGGCCAGGACGACGCCCATCGGATCGACGATGAGGCTCCCACCCGTTGCGAGCGGCGTCGCCATCCCAGGCGCCACCCCGTCGCGATGTTTTCGATGGCTCGCGAACGGACCATGGTCGACCAGTGGTCCTCCTTGCGGGGCCCCGGAGTCCATGCCGATGGAATGAGGAGCACCTCGGCACCGGCATCCACGATATGACGAGCCATCTCGGGGAACCGGAGGTCGTAACACGTCATGGTCCCAACCCGAAACTCGCCGATGTCGAACACGAGGTCCTGGGTCAGCTCCCCGGGTCGAATCCAGGTCGACTCGCTCCCCCCGAACGCGTCATAGAGGTGAATCTTTCGATATGCGCCGATGTCGTTGCCGTCGTCGCCGACGAGGCAGGAGCGTGTTGTACGCCCATTCTCTTCGGCGATCGCCTCTTGCATGCCGATGACCACCGCGATTGCGTTGTCTCGAGCCAATGCGCGAATGGCGTCCGCGAATGGTCCGTCAAGGCTCTCTGCCTCGTCGAGGAAGAGTGTGTCCCGCACGGGCTGCTTGAACATCGCGTACTCGGGGAATGCGACGAGGCTGGCACCTCCCTCGGCCGCCCGCTGCACCATGCCGGCGATGACGCCCAGGTTCTGCTCTTTGCTTGGACTGCCCTCGGTCTGCCCGATCGCAACTCGCATCATGTCCCTCCGCCCTCATGCTCCAATACGGCTTTCAGGCGTGCGCCTGCGGCCGAGACAGAGGTGAGCGCTGCACCTTCGCGGAGGCGGTCGAGCTTTGCAGGCTCGGCGTCGGCCGCCTGCCGAGCACGATGGACCACGGACATCACGTCATCGGGATCCGCCAGCAACAGCCCATCATCGTCGCCGATCACGACATACCCCGGCAGCACGGGTGCTCCGCCCACAGAAACCGGAACGTTGATGCCCCCCGCATCAAGGGCGTGCAACTTTGTCGTCAACGCAGACCGCCCACGTGCGTAGACGCTGATCGGAAGGCGATTGAGGTCACGAGAATCCGTCACCGGTCCGTCGACGACGATCCCGACAGCGGCGGACGCCGTGACAGCCTCCGCCACGACGGCGCCGACCGGTGCATGTCGGCGGGCACCGCCCATGTCGACGACCAGGACATCACCGGCATCGAGGAGCTCTGTCGCCCGATGAACGAGCGCCGAGTCCGGCGCCACGATGCGCACGGTCACTGCCCTTCCGACCAGCAGGCCCGTCCCCGTCAGCCGACGAATCGCCGGCGAGGCGAAGCCGACCTCAAGGAAGTGCCCGATCGTTGGGAGATCCAGCCCATGCAGCGCTTCGAGCAACTCAGCCGGGAGGGGTGGCCCTCCATCGCGGACGTTGACCGGCATCGCCACTCCAGGTGCTGACGTTCTATATTCTACGAACATACCAGAACGCAGAGCACGGGGTGCGATGAACGCCTTCATCGAGTCGGTGATTCCGGAGGACATGACCTACCTCCTCACGACCGACGTTGTTGCGACAGTGGCAGCCCTTCGCCCGGACGGTTCGATTGCGATGTATCAGATGTGGATCGATTACGACGGCGAGCACGTGATGGTCAGCTCAACCATCGGCTCCCAGAAGGCAAGGAACTGGGCGCTGAATCCACAGGTCTCCATTTCGGTGGTCGACCATTCAGACCCGTGGCGATTCGTGGTCGTGCGGGGTCGCGTCGTGGCGACTCATCCGGACATCGGACTCGCTCACATCGACCGTATCTCGCGGCGTTACGTGGGAGCGCCCTACCGCCGCCGCACCGTGGAGCGCGAGATCTTTGTCGTGCGTCCGGACTCCATCCAGGTCAGGCGTGGTCGGACCTAGATGGATATTGTATATTCTCTCCAGAACGCGAGGTCCGGGTAGCAAGGAGCGGTGAGATGTCCTACTTGGGAATGATGCCTGTCGACTGGGAGGAGCGGTTCGACCCGATCCGCATGAACCGCGACCGCCTTCAACGAGCGAAGGACGCGGTGCGGGCGTCGGATGTCGATGCCCTCTTTGTTTTCCGCGCCGAAGACGCACGCTACCTGACGGGCTACCGGCACCATCTCGGACCGGCCTACATCGCCGGCAATGCCACGGTCGTGCTCCCGCGGGATGGCGAGCCGCACCTCTTCACCATGGACTACGTCCATTGCAAGCAGCGGATGACCTGGATGGACCCGGAACAGATCCATCCACGCGCGAACTTCCGCGAGAAGGTCGGCATGAAGCGCTGGGCGGAGCAGGTCGAGGCGATCACGGGCCCGCTCGCCGGAAAGACCGTCGGGGTAGACCTGTGGAGCCCGCTGCTCGAGGGCGAGCTGCGCGAAGCCTTCCCCGATACGACCTTCGTCGACGGCTACTACGGCGTTCTGATGAACGCGAAGATCATCAAGACGCACGACGAGCTGCACTGCTTCCGGATGGCAAATGCCATGACCGAGGCGGCGATGGACGCCGCCCTGCGGTTCATGCGCCCCGGCGTCCGCGAGTGCGACGTCCTGGCTGAGGCGTGGCGGACGATGACCGCGCTGGGTTCGGAGTGGACCCAATGCGCCAACATCGTGACATCGGGTCCCTACACGGCACCATATCGCCGGTTCACGTCAGACAGGATCATCCAGATCGGTGACCCGGTGATCATCGACATCGGCGCCTGCTACAACGGCTACTACGGTGACCTGACCCGGGTCTACATCGCGGGCAACCTCAAGGCGACGCGAGAACAACAGGAAGCGCATCAAAAGGTGTACGACGCCGTCTTCAATGCGGCCGCCGCGACTCGGCCGGGCGCGACGAACGCGGACGTGTACGCGGCCGCCGACGGCCACGCGCTCGACGGGGCCCTGGGTCACGGCGCCGGCACGAATCCTTGGGAGCCACCATTCTTCTCGCCCTTCAACGAGGAGGATCCGACGACCCTGGAAGAGAACATGGTGTTCAACATCGAGCCGTATTACGGGACAGAGGAGATCGGCGGGATTCGGCTGGAGAACGACCACATCGTCACGGCGGATGGCGTTGAGATCTATACCCGGTACCCATTTGACGAGCGGCTCGTCCTGGATCTCCATCCCCTCGACGAGACGACGGGCCGCGCCCGTGGCACCGATCCCATCGTCGGCGTCCGCTGAGTCGGGTGACTCAGGAACACCTCGTTCTGCTCTCGCAGCGACTGGGGCCGGTAACCGAGCTTGAGTCGAGCCTTGCGCGGCTGGGCGCACGGATCGAGGGCGCACCGCTTTGGACCCTGGAAGACATCCGCGCGAATGGTGCGTCCGCTCGAGTGATCATTCTCGGGGCCGTCGAGCCTTTCGACGCCGCTGCCCTCGAATCGCTCCCGGCACTCCAGGCGATCGTTCGGCGTGGCGTCGGAACGGACAATGTCGATCTCAATGCCGCGACGCGCCTTGGGATCGTCGTGGCTCACGTCACCGATGCGTCCGTCGAAGAAGTGTCCGACCACGCACTCGCGCTGCTTCTGGCAGCCGAACGTCGGGTGCACCTGCTCGATCGGGCCGTCAGGGCCGGCGCCTGGGTAGAGGACCCCGCGGCGATCATCGCATTGCGGGCGCCAATGCGCCGCATGAGCACACTCACTCTGGGGATCGTGGGGTTCGGGCGCATCGGTCAGGCACTGGCTCGAAAGGCAGGCGGCCTCTACCGCCGAGTCCTTGCCAGCGACCCGGCCCCCGACCGGTCGGCGGCTGACAGGTTCCGCGTCGAGCTTGTTGCGCTCGAGGAGCTGCTGGAACACGCGGACCATCTCAGCGTCCACACCCCGTTGATGCCGGGGACGCGTCACCTCATTGGACGTGAGGCGATCAACGCATTGCGCCCAGGCGCCGTGCTGGTCAACACATCAAGGGGCGGCGTGGTGGACCAAGAAGCAGTCCTTGACGCCGTGAGGGCTGGAACGATCGCGGGCGCTGGGCTCGATGTCACGGAGGGCGAGCCGATTCCCCTCAATGATCCTCTTGTCGGCGAAGCACGCCTCCTGTTGACGGCGCACTCGGCCGCGTACAGTCAGACGGCCGACGTTGAGCTAGCCCGGAGAAGCGTGGAGGCCGTCGCGTCGCTGCTTGCTGATCAGCGTCCGGAGTCCATCGCCAACCCGAAGGTCCTCACCTCCGCGGTCCTGCGTCAGCCGTTGGGCAGATCCGCCTAGGCGGCCGGGCTGGTCTACGCCAGCGCCTTTCGCTCCATTGTCCCTGGGGTCATGACGGCGAAGAGGGCTGCGACAGCGAGGAAGATGGTGGCAACAGCTGACCACGCGACCGCGGAGCCGAACCAGGTGAGCATGAGGCCGAACACCGGCGGACCAACGATGATTCCGATCCGCATGAGCATCATCCCTCCGCTCAGGTTGCGATTCACCTCACCGGAGGCGTCTGCCTCCAGGATCGCGACGACGAGGACGCCATTCCAACCAATGATCAGCCCGGACGCTGCGAGGACGCAGCCGACGATCAGCCACGCCGGCCAGTCCGGCTGGAGAAGGCCGAACCCCACGGCCGCCACCGCTGCCGCGAGCGAGTTGAGCGCAAGCAAGCGGGTCCGTGAGACCGAAACCGCGTCACTGATCACTCCGAGGAGGACCCGGCAGATCGCACCCACCGCCTGGGCAGCAACGAACAGCACGACGGCCTCACCGAACGTGAGGCCGACGCGGCCGGTGAGCTCGAGCACGGCATAGACCAGGAAGGCCGCCTGTGCAGCCGTCAAGCCGATGGCCAGGCCGCCGAGCACGGCCCCGCGCCGGGTGGGCGCCTGCAGCCACGGTGTACGGCGACGCCGATGTGTCGGAAGCAATCGGGTGCGAAGGATGAACCCGGCGACAAGGGCAAAAGCGACTGCCTGCCCAACCATCAAGCCCGGCCACCCGACCAGGACGGCGACGGGCCCCAGGTGGCGGCGATCAGACCTCCCGCGGGCAGGGCAAGCTGACGGATGCTCGTGACGGTCGCCCGGTGCCGAGGTGGCGCAGACATGATGATCGTCTCGCCGCCGGCAATCGCTGACAGGCCCCAGACGGCTCCGACCACGGTCAGACATGCGGCCAGCACCAAGTACGAGCCGCCCATCGCGCCGATCGCGAGCATCGCCGCGCACAGCAGCGAGCCGAACCCAAGGAGTCGAGTCGGCCCGAGGCGATCGAGCAGCGACGCACCAACGATGAGAGCCACGAGACTTCCCATGTGCATGGCGCTCGGGAGGAGGCCGAACGCCACATTGCTCAACTTCAGGTCATCGACGAGAAATGGCCCGACGACCCCGAGTGACTGGTAGACGACCGCTCCGAGCGTCTGGACCGCGATGGCGACCAGGATGAGCACATATGGTCGTCCCACGTTCAGGGGCGGGCCCGCACTCCGTCTCCCACGGCGTCAACGAGCAGCCGGACGGTGCGCGCAAGATGCTCCCGCAGCGCGGAAATCGCAGCCGTGCTGTCTCGGCTCACGGCCGCATCCATGATCTCGCCGTGTTCGCTCAGTGTGTCCCGCTTGTGTGGGCCGGCGTGCTGCGACAATCGGCGATAGCGCTCCGAGTGGGCATGCAGCATCTGGACGAACCGCATCAACCAGGGGGAGTCGCAGGCACGGTAGAGTGCATTGTGGAAGTCCCAGTGGGCTTCACCGGCCTCAGCGCTGAGCCGGCGTCGGGTGTCATCGTCCTGATCGCTCGCCGTATCGAGCCGCCGCATGGCATCGGTAAGAGCCTCGAACCGATGCTTGATGCCCAACGCCCAGTCGTCGTCCCCTCGCTCAATCGAGCGCTCGA